>NZ_FNFL01000013.1 GCF_900101125.1 Sediminibacillus albus
ACACGCCACCAGTTGCCGTAGTCGGTTGCGATTGGGAATCTCTCCCCTTTTTCTATCTTACCGAATGGTTTCAAGCTTCCCGATGCATTATCATAAACCGTGACATCCTCCAGGGTTTCAAATGTCCGATTTTGATTGGAATATCCATCGTTTTTATTCTTTACTGCTTCACCTGTAGCGGGGGAAGTCGCAAACTTTTCTACATAGCCATAAAAATCACCAAATTGAATCCGATGCCAGTTCCCATAATCACTCACCCTGGTATATACTTGATCTTTTTCAACCTCACCCACTTTTTTCAGCGAGTCGCTGCTTCGATTATCATAAACAGGTAAATCCTCTTCCGCTTTAAAGTAATCGGCAAAGTCCGCATATTGTACATTCGCCTCGTTTTTCCTCACATAACCTACACGGTCCAAGTAAAGGATTCGCCACCAGTTGCCGTAATCGGCCGCTATCGGAAACAATTGACCCTTATCTATCTTCCCAAAAGGGACCAGGCTCCCCGAGGTATTATCATAAACTTCTACTTGTTGTTTTGTTTCCAGTTTATGCGCTGTATTAGTATGATTTTTATTCATGTTTGGTATTTCTGACTCTGTCGCATAGCCTGTATCTGATTTCCGCACATAACCGTAGAAATCGCCAAATTGGATTCGCCACCAGTTACCATAGTCTCTTACAATGGAATATGACTGACCTTTTTCCAGCTCACCGACTTTCTTGAGGGAACCACTACGATTATCATAAACGGGGATGTCCGCATGATATACTCGGAAGTAGTTATCCGTCGGCTTGGTTTCCGCCTTCACTTCTTCCTTTCTTACATAGCCTATCCGGTCGGAAAAGAGAACTCTCCACCATTTTCCATAATCTCCCGCTAGGGCATACTGTTCTCCTTTGGAAATTTGGCCGAAAGGAACCAGACTACCGGATGTATTATCATATACAGTTACATCTTTCAACGTTTCAAACGTCCGTGATTGGTTGGTATAATTCCCGTTTTCATTTTGAAGGGACCCACCATCATCAGGGACAGTATCCGATTTCCTGACGTAACCATAAATACCGCCAAATTCGATACGATGCCAATTCCCATAATCACTGACACGGGGATATACCTGCCCCTGTTTTAATTGACCCATGGGTCTTAAGGAACCACTTCCACGGTTGTCGTAGACCGTGGTGGTGGTAGTCACCTTGAAGTAATCGGAAATAACGCCATCCCACGGATCCGTACTGTTTGCAGTTGCCTGTACGAGCACTGTTTGCTCGGTTTCCGATTGAACTTCTTTTTCTCCTTCACTTTCGGAAACTTCCGTGTTTAACTCTTCGTTCGAATCAATAGTGGGTTCTTCGGTACCTTCCTCTCCAGAAACGGCAGGCTCTTCACTATCTTGCTTAGGCTCTTCCGGGTCTTCTGAAGTGAGTTGTTCCTCGGTGGTGGTAGTTTCTGTTTCTCCCCCAGTAGTTTTCGAGGAGTCATCCTCGGTCATCACAATATCCTCTTTCTCCTCGTA
>NZ_FNFL01000012.1 GCF_900101125.1 Sediminibacillus albus
ACAGACGGAGCCGCAGCGAAAGCGAGTCTGAACAGGGCGTATGTAGTAGGGGGTCGTAGACCCGAAACCGTGTGATCTACCCATGTCCAGGGTGAAGGTCAGGTAACACTGACTGGAGGCCCGAACCCACGTATGTTGAAAAATGCGGGGATGAGGTGTGGGTAGGGGTGAAATGCCAATCGAACACGGAGATAGCTGGTTCTCTCCGAAATAGCTTTAGGGCTAGCCTCAAGAGTTGAGTACTGGAGGTAGAGCACTGATTGGACTAGGGGCCCTCATCGGGTTACCGAATTCAGTCAAACTCCGAATGCCAGCCACTCGATCTTGGGAGTCAGACTATGGGTGATAAGGTTCATAGTCGAAAGGGAAACAGCCCAGACCGCCAGCTAAGGTCCCAAAGTATACGTTAAGTGGAAAAGGATGTGGAGTTGCTTAGACAACCAGGATGTTGGCTTAGAAGCAGCCATCATTTAAAGAGTGCGTAATAGCTCACTGGTCGAGTGACTCTGCGCCGAAAATGTACCGGGGCTAAACGTATCACCGAAGCTGCGGATTGTTCTTACGAACAATGGTAGGAGAGCGTTCTAAGTGCAGCGAAGTCAGACCGTGAGGACTGGTGGAGCGCTTAGAAGTGAGAATGCCGGTATGAGTAGCGAAAAAAGAGTGAGAATCTCTTTCACCGAAAGCCTAAGGTTTCCTGAGGAAGGCTCGTCCGCTCAGGGTTAGTCGGGACCTAAGCCGAGGCCGAAAGGCGTAGGCGATGGACAACAGGTGGATATTCCTGTACCACCTCCTTTCCGTTTGAACGACGGGGGGACGCAGAAGGATAAGGAAAGCGCACTGCTGGTCATGTGCGCCCAAGCAGTAAGAGAGTTGGATAGGCAAATCCGTCCAACAATTTCAAGCTGTGATGGGGAGGGAAAATAAGTACCGAAGTTCCTGATTTCACACTGCCAAGAAAAGCCTCTAGTGAGGAAAGAGGTGCCCGTACCGCAAACCGACACAGGTAGGCGAGGAGAGAATCCTAAGGTGATCGGGAGAACTCTCGTTAAGGAACTCGGCAAAATGACCCCGTAACTTCGGGAGAAGGGGTGCTTCTTTAAGGAGAAGCCGCAGTGAATAGGCCCAAGCGACTGTTTAGCAAAAACACAGGTCTCTGCGAAGCCGTAAGGCGAAGTATAGGGGCTGACACCTGCCCGGTGCTGGAAGGTTAAGGGGACGCGTTAGCCGCAAGGCGAAGCGTTGAACCGAAGCCCCAGTAAACGGCGGCCGTAACTATAACGGTCCTAAGGTAGCGAAATTCCTTGTCGGGTAAGTTCCGACCCGCACGAAAGGTGCAACGACTTGGGCACTGTCTCAACGAGAGACCCGGTGAAATTATACTATGCGTGAAGATGCGCATTACCCGCGACAGGACGGAAAGACCCCGTGGAGCTTTACTGTAGCCTGATATTGAATGTTGGTACAGCTTGTACAGGATAGGTGGGAGCCTTAGAAACCGGAGCGCTAGCTTCGGTGGAGGCGCCGGTGGGATACCACCCTGGCTGTACGGACCTTCTAACCCAGAACCGTGATCCGGTTCGGAGACAGTGTCAGGTGGGCAGTTTGACTGGGGCGGTCGCCTCCTAAAGAGTAACGGAGGCGCCCAAAGGTTCCCTCAGAATGGTTGGAAATCATTCGCAGAGTGTAAAGGCAGAAGGGAGCTTGACTGCGAGACCTACAAGTCGAGCAGGGACGAAAGTCGGGCTTAGTGATCCGGCGGTGCCGTATGGAAGGGCCGTCGCTCAACGGATAAAAGCTACCCCGGGGATAACAGGCTTATCTCCCCCAAGAGTCCACATCGACGGGGAGGTTTGGCACCTCGATGTCGGCTCATCGCATCCTGGGGCTGTAGTCGGTCCCAAGGGTTGGGCTGTTCGCCCATTAAAGCGGTACGCGAGCTGGGTTCAGAACGTCGTGAGACAGTTCGGTCCCTATCCGTCGTGGGCGTTGGAAGTTTGAGAGGAGCTGTCCTTAGTACGAGAGGACCGGGATGGACACACCGCTGGTGTACCAGTTGTTCCGCCAGGAGCATGGCTGGGTAGCTACGTGTGGAAGGGATAAGTGCTGAAAGCATCTAAGCATGAAGCCCCCCTCTAGATGAGACTTCCCATCATTTTAAATGAGTAAGATCCCTCAGAGACGATGAGGTTGATAGGTCCGAGGTGGAAGCGTGGTGACACGTGCAGCTGACGGATACTAATCGATCGAGGACTTAACTTAAAA
>NZ_FNFL01000011.1 GCF_900101125.1 Sediminibacillus albus
TATGATAATGCATCGGGAAGCTTGAAACCATTCGGTAAGATAGAAAAAGGGGAGAGATTCCCAATCGCAACCGACTACGGCAACTGGTGGCGTGTCCTCTTTACTGATCGTGTTGGATATATAAATAAAGATTTGGTTAAAGCTGAGTTTCAGAGTGGTGATAATTACTTTCGTGTTCATAAAGATAACTTGGCCGTATATGATAATCAAAGCGGCTATCTTAAAAAGATTGGTGAGTTGACTAAAGGCCAAGTTTACCCTATATCAAATAATTATGGTAATTGGTGGCATGTTGATTTTGGTGGGTCTAATGGGTATGTTCACAAAAATGATACAGGCTTCGCAACAGGTAAGGAAATAAAAAATTTAAATATGAATTATTCCAACTCCGGAAAAAAATTTTTAGTTTCCCAAAACACCCCAGTATACGATAATACATCCGGAAATTTAGTTCCTTTTGGAGAACTTGAAAGAGGCACTGTTTTTCCGATTACTACAGATTACGGCAATTGGTGGCGTATAATCTATCTAGATAGAATTGGTTATGTAAAAAAAAGTGATTTATTAGATTTTGAAGCCCAAGATTTAGAAAAATTAGTAGTAGAATATCAACATAAAGATACCTCGGCAACCGTGGATCGTATAAAATCTTTTTTCATTAATCCAAATAGGAATTATGTTACTTCAAGTAACAATATCCTAAATGGTTTCTATCAAATTTCTAGCTATGGGACATTTGATTTCTCGAAAGGAATACATTGGGGAGAGAGCCCTGTCAAAGGCGAAGAACTTTCCCGCTCTTACTATCGTGCCCTACACGCTAATTTCTTTCTCAATGACTTAATTGCAGCATATAAAGAAAATGGAAATGAAGAGTATATTATAAAGGGATTTGAATCTATTAAGGATTGGGTCGAGAAAAACCCATATCAAGATCCTGCCCATAGTATGTCCTGGCATGATGAAGCATCTGCCAGAAGGTTGGTAACTTGGGTTAATTTCTTCGACAGTGCAAAAACTGTTTTGAATGAAGAGCAATTACAGTTTCTTTTAGAAAATATGATAGAGCACGCTGATATCTTGCTATCAAACGATTTTCATACAACTAATACCAATCATGGGATGTTTCAAGATGAGGCTTTACTAGTATTTAGTGATTACTTTAATAGTTTGCCTAAAAGCCAAATCTACAGTGAAGTTGGGGAGGAAAGATTAGAGAGCTATTTTAATTTTATTATCTCTGAAGAGGGTGTTCATTTAGAGCATTCACCTGGCTACCATCAGACGATAGCGAGTTCTGTAAAGAGATATAGGGACTTTTTCTCGTTAATGGGAGACAGCAATCAATATAATTATTACAATAGCCTTTATCATCTGATGGCCAATTATTATATATGGCTAATAAAACCTGATGGCACTTTACCCTTAATTGGGGATACGTTTAGTAATGTAACACCACCTACATCATTGTGGAAAGAAAACCAACACTATTTATATGTATTGAGCCAAGGGAAGCAAGGAGTAAAACCTGGAGAACATAGCGTAGTATTTGAGGATGCTGGTTATGCAATCTTTAGAGATGATTGGGAAAAAGGCGACCATGCTACTTACATTCATTTCACGGCGGCTTATCACACAGACTACCATAAGCATTCCGATGACTTGAGTGTTTGGATTTATGCCAACGGTCATGACATCATCTCAGAGGCAGGACCCAATGGATATGACTACGACTTACCACTGACCCAATTCGGTTACTCTTCCTATGCGCATAATACTTTGATAGTGAATGATAAAGGACTTCCACGAACCGATGGAAAATATGATAAAACCCATTTAGTAGACTATTCTTTAGATGATGACATTAGCAGTGTTAGTGGTGTGAATAAAAGGTATGAGGGCGTTGAGCATAAAAGGAATCTTACGTACGATAGGACTCTAAATGAAATTAGGGTTAAGGACAGTATCACTTCTGATGACGAGAATAATTATAAGATTATTTGGAATTTAGCGGAGGGAGTAACGCCGCGTATAGAGGGAAATATAATTAAATTATTTATAGGCGAGGAAGAAATAGGAACCTTACAAATTAATAGTAACAGTGAAGTAACAATAGAAGATATAAAAGGACAAAAAGAACCTGATTTGTTAGGCTGGCATTTGAATGGTACTAGTAACCCTATAGAAACACATGCTATTATCATTGAAGCCATAGACACCAACTCCGAGATAGAGTCAGTATTTTCTCTTTCTCAATAATATTTAAAGAAAGGTATAATGCAATTAACTTGCATTATACCTTTTTTTAATATAAAAATACTTTATTGTTTTTGGTATAATGCCGATATATAATATAGCAGTCTATTAATTTAGCAATAGTAAATAATAGTTTGTTTACAACTAAGGAAAGGAGCAATCAATGGTTAGTAAAAAATTGTTAGCAAATAGGTTCTTGGTTATTCCGTTTCTGTTAATTTTCTTTGTTAATTTTCCTTTATCTGTGGAAGCTGAAACTAATAGTGATGAGGTTCAGCAAACTGGAAACTTTGAGTTATATAAGACAACTCAAGATGTAACAGTGGGAAACATTTCTATCAAAAAATCAACTTATATATATGGGGAAGAGAAAGAAGATGGTGTGAGGATCCAGTATGGAGAGATATATAAACCCATCCCTGTAGAGTTAGTAGAAAAGGTTGAAACAGGTGAAGAAGTACCAGGCTACTTTAATTTAGAGGTAGCGGAAAAAGAACTATTTAAAAAGGAATCTTCCTTCTATTCAAGTATAGGTGCTGAAAATCCTTCGGTTTCAACTCTTGAGGATATAGAGTATCCATTATATCAGGATGAGGAGGGTAATGATGTCATCTACATAGGAAATATCGCCTTTTTCTACGAGGAGAAAGAGGATATTGTGATGACCGAGGATGACTCCTCGAAAACTACTGGGGGAGAAACAGAAACTACCACCACCGAGGAACAACTCAC
>NZ_FNFL01000002.1 GCF_900101125.1 Sediminibacillus albus
TATGATAATGCATCGGGAAGCTTGAAACCATTCGGTAAGATAGAAAAAGGGGAGAGATTCCCAATCGCAACCGACTACGGCAACTGGTGGCGTGTTCTTTACTCCGATCAGGTAGGCTATGTTAGTAAAGATAGGGTGAAGGCTGCATTCAAAAGTGGGGATGCTTATTTCCGAGTCTTTAAAGATAATTTGGCTGTGTATGATAATAGTGGTTCCTCATTGAAAAAAGTGGGTGAATTAAAGAAAGGACAAGCCTACCCGATTTTAAGGGATTACGGTAACTGGTGGCGAATCCAGTTCGGTGAAATTTATGGTTATGTTCGTAAAGCAGACACAGGTTATGCTACGGAATCAGAAGTTCCTAACTTAAATAAAAAGTATTCTAATTCGGATAGTGATTTAGTAACAAATGATAAGGTTACGGTCTATGATAATACGTCAGGAAGTTTAGTGGCTTTCGGAAGTTTAGAAGCAGAGACAGTATTTCCTATCGCTACTGACTATGGAGACTGGTGGCGAGTCGTTTTCGCCGATCGTGTTGGATATGTTAATAAAAGTGATGTGGGTATCTACGGTGTTAGTAAAACCAACTATGATCTTACTTTAACTGAAGCAGTCAAGCTCCAAATGAAGGTGAATCCTCAGACTGATTCAAATTATGGATATGTATCCAAGTCTTATATAGACAGTAATGATGAAGTGACTGCAAGTGTGTTGAATGTTAGAGGGGGACCTGGAACTAAATACAAGGAGATTGGACAATTGACCAACGGGACTAAGGTCAGCATCTTAGGTGAATATGATGGTTGGTATCAGATTAAATTCAATGGGAATGCTCAATGGGTTACTGCCAGTGAAGAAGACGTTCGATACTATCTAAATCCAAACAACTTTTTGGAAAATGATCGTCAGAAGTTTCAATTTCTTGATTTAGGAAGAGCCAGCAATGCTACAACAGCGGAATTGGATGGTTATTTGTCAGGTAAAGGAATACTTTCTGGTAAAGGCAGCTCCTTTATAGATGCAAGTAATATCCATGGAATAAGTGATGTTTACTTAGTTTCCCACGCTCTGTTAGAAACTGGTAATGGAACAGCAGACCTCTCCACTGGGGTAGAAGTCGGGAAAGACAATTCTGGTGCCCTAGTATTAGTTAATAATGACAACCGCAATAGTTTAAAAGACATTAAAACAACCTATAATATGTATGGCATAGGAGCTGTTGATGGTAATGCTTATGAGGGAGGAGCGTTCCGTGCTTACCGTGAAGGCTGGTTCAGTCCAGAAAAGGCTATCATAGGCGGAGCGAAGTTTATTGGCAACAGCTTTATAAAAGCTGGTCAGAATACCCTGTACAAAATGCGCTGGAATCCAGCAGCCATGGATTCCTATGGTTATGCTTCTCATCAATACGCTACAGATATTGGCTGGGCATATAAACAGGTCGGTACAATGTACAATTTGTATCAAGATATTGGGTTAACTACTCTATTTTTAGATGTACCATTATATAAGTAAAGAAAAAGCCTGCAAATTTTTTGCAGGCTTTTTTTGCTTTTTTAATTATCTTTCGTGATATGATATAATTCTATTTATGAATCAAAGATAGACAATATTCGAACATTCAACATTAACAGGAGTGACATAATTGGACAAGCCTATTAAAGTAATGACAATCTTTGGGACGAGACCAGAAGCGATAAAAATGGCACCTTTAATCCTGGAATTGAGCAAGCGCCCCCAGGAATTCGAAGGTATTGTAACGGTAACTGCCCAGCACCGGGAAATGTTAGATCAAGTGTTGGAGATTTTCGAGATAACACCTGACTATGATTTAGATATTATGAAGAAACAGCAGTCACTTACAGAGATAACAAATAGAGCGTTGAAAGGCCTTGATGAAGTAATGAAGGAAGCTAAGCCGGATATAGTCTTAGTTCATGGCGATACCACTACAACTTTTGCAGCCTCTCTTGCTGCATTTTATAACCAGATTGCAGTCGGCCATGTCGAAGCAGGTCTGCGTACATGGGATAAGTATTCTCCTTATCCTGAGGAAATGAACCGCCAGTTGACAGGGATAATGGCTGATTTGCATTTTTCGCCAACTGAAAAATCCAAACAAAATCTTTTACAAGAAAACAAGGCGGAGGATCGGATTTTCGTTACAGGCAATACAGCTATTGATGCGTTAAAAACAACAGTTGACAACACCTATACAAGTGAGGTGCTTGATGGGCTGAATGGAAAAAAACTAGTACTTATGACAGCTCACCGAAGGGAAAACTTAGGGGGAAACATGGAACAAATGTTCCGCGCAATTAAGCGCTTAGTAGAAACACATGACGATATCCAAGTGGTCTATCCAGTACATCTTAACCCTTTAATCCAAAGAACAGCGAATGAAATTCTGGGGAATGATGGTCGAATTAAGTTGATTGAACCTTTGAGTGTTGTTGATTTCCATAATTTCGCCTCACGTGCTTATTTAATTTTGACAGATTCCGGAGGTGTACAGGAAGAAGCACCTTCCCTTGGTGTACCTGTGCTTGTTCTGCGAGACACTACAGAACGACCGGAAGGTATTGATGCAGGGACATTGAAGCTTGCAGGAACAGAGGAAGAAAATATCTTTAATTTAGCCAATGAACTTCTGTCAAATAAGGCAATGTATGAAAAAATGGCTTATGCTTCAAACCCTTATGGGGATGGGGAAGCATCAAGGCGTATTGCCGATGCAATTAAGTTGTATTTTCAAGAAAGTTAATTGAAATGTAAAATTCCACTATTTTTGCAGGAGTGGTATCTTGTCATTTAACAAATAACCATATTAGAAAAATTATATAAGAAAAGGGAAGATGTAAACAGATGAAACGTTCTCAATATAAAAAGAAGTCCAAAAAGTCATGGATTAAAGGATTATTAGTTATAGTCTTATTACTAATGGCAGGTTCAGGTGCTTTTATATATTCAATTTACCATAATGCAAAACAAACTGTAGCAAATAAAATAACTCAGCCAGTGGATTCTATTGATACGACTATTGGTAAAAAGAAAGTAAAAGATCAAGAACCTTTAAATGTATTGCTGCTTGGCGTCGATGAGAGAGAAAATGATGCGGGTAGATCTGATGCTATGATGGTACTGTCATTAAATCCGAAGCAGGATAGTATGGAGCTTGTAAGTATCCCTAGAGATACGAGAGCAGAGATAGTAGGTAAAGGAACCGAAGACAAGATTAATCATGCCTATGCTTTTGGCGGTGTAGATATGTCTGTTAATACAGTAGAGAAATTTCTTGATATTGAGTTAGATTACTATGTTCGTTTAAATATGGAAGGCTTGACTGAGCTGGTGGGAGCTGTAGGAGGTATTACGGTAGATAATGAAATAGAGTTTACACGGAAGGGTTATCATTATCCACTTGGCGAGATTCAGCTTAGTCAAGAGGAAACCTTAGATTATGTCAGAATGCGTAAACAGGACCCAAATGGGGATTTTGGACGTAATGAACGCCAAAGAAAGGTGATTAAGGGAATCATTGATAAAGGGGCTTCGATTGGATCGGTAAGTAAAATAGATGATATTGTTCAAGTGCTTGGCAACAACATGGCAAGTAATATGGATTTTGAAGATATGCAAAATTTGTTACTAAACTATCGAGATACCAGAAAGAATGTTACCACTTATCAGATGCAAGGATCAGGAACAAAGATAGATGGCATTTACTATTATGTCATAAATGATGAGGAAATTGACAAAGTGAAAGAAATGATTAATTCCAATTAAACTTTGCCTAGATAATATTGCTTGAAAAGAAAACTGCGCAGATTCGGCGCAGTTTTTTACTTGGATATCGAAATTTGTAAAATTGTGTTATAATTTTTGAGGATTTAAAAGGTTTATGCTTGTTTTGGAACTGATGATTCGGCGTATCTTTTTGCTCGAAGAGTGACGATTTTTGAACTTTCTGCTTGGGCAATATTTATGATGTAATTAATTACTAGAACTAAGCTCGTGCTGGAGAAATTAGGGGCTTTACCGGAATTGATGATCCATATGAAGAACCGGAAGATCCGGAAGTTACAATTGAAACAGACAAGCAGTCATTAGATGAATCAGTACAAATGATTATTGATTATTTGCAACAAAAGGGGTATTCGTCTTAATGAGCAATATTGACTTAACTAGCTGTTGGACGTGTCCTTACAAACCGGAAAGGAAATATTGAAAGTTTATACCCAGGATTTTGAAGTAGAGGCCAAAGCAGATAAATCACCATTAACGCTAGCTGATTAACATGCTCACCACGTTATTTTAGACGGATTAAACGATTATTATCCTAATATCCCTGTGTTGAGTGAAGAAGGAAGAGATATTCCATATGAAGAAAGAAAAGACTGGCAGTCGTTCTGGTTGGTTGACCGATTAGATGGCACGAAATAATTTGTCAAAAAGAATGGTGAATTCCCAGTAAATATTGCATTAATAGAGGGGGCTGTTTTTTAGCAGAATTGTAGAAGAGAAGCGGTATGTGATTTTGCCGCTTCTTTCACTATTTTATCGTTCACCATAAATCGAGTTTAAACTCATATAAAACCAAAATACAGGAAGAATAACTGTATACGCACATTTACTGGAGGGACAGCAATGAAAAACAACGAGCAGCTAAAGAAAGAGATGAATAATGTTAAAACGGAAACGGACAGTTCTGCGGTATTGAATGATGTAGTGAATAGTGAGTTTGAACAACATCCCGGCCAAAATGAAGAACTTACGAAAGATCGGGACCGTCGGCTTTCGCCTGCTCAAGAAATTGTCCGGGATAACACGGACGGAAAAACATGGATGAATACGGAAGAAGAATAAGCGAAAAGCAGTTGGCTCCGGATTTCGGAATCCAACTGCTTTTTTAAGATTATTCTTCCTTTTTCCCGCGCGGTTCATTTAAATAATGATTTTCTCCTGGAGTATAAGTGATGTCACGAAAATCGTCTGCTTCTTGTCCCGGATACGTCAATTGCTGTTCAGCAACGGGGTTGTCTTTCTTTTCGCGCTTCATGTTATTTGGGTCCTTTGCTCTATCCATTAAATCAAATCCTTCTCAAGTTCTTTTAGGTCTTCATCAAATAGTTTGCTTAGAAAATGAAGAGATACACAAGGAAATTTTTGCATGAATGGCTTGTAGGTAAGGAAAGCATATTAATAATAATGCGATCATGGAGGGATAAGCTATGGAAAATGTATCGATTGACCAAATAATGAATGACTTACAAGAATCATTTCGTCCGCTTATGGATAAATACGACATTGACGATATTGGCACCTTCGAAGAGGAAGGACAGGATCAACATTATTATGTTGGTTATACCGTAAGAAAAGATGGAAGGGTGTATATGGTGCATATGCCGTTCACTAAAAATGCTGATGGGCAATTATCTTTAGCCAGACAGGAGTGGACAGTGGAAACAGATGATCCAACAGATGAAGATCTCGGCGGTTTTCCAACTATCGATGCTGTATTTGAGCATTTGTTTAAATAGCGTGTGGAATGGTCAATAGATTGGAATGGAAGAGAGACGGGAACAGCACGTGGCCGGCGGCCCGCAGAACGAAGGAATGAGCCCGTGCCCGCGGAAAGCGACTGTCCGGAGTGGAGAAATCTTTCCTCTTTATTAATGAAGGAGCTCCCCTATAAGTTGTATAACTTATGGGACAGCCCCTTTGTTTATTATTTCTTTTTATCCGGATCACCGAAGGCACGTATGCCCGTATCCATTTGATCAATCGCTGCCATATCTTCCGCAGTCAGCTCGAAGTCAAATACATCGGCATTGGCGATAATACGATGCTCTTTTGTCGACTTCGGGATTGTCACTACACCACTTTGTAAGTCCCAGCGAATAATCACTTGTGCAGGTGATTTGCCGTATTTATCACCAATCTTTGTTAATGTTGGATCATCTAACAGTTCGCCCTGCTTCAACGGCGACCAGGCTTCTACTTGAATACTGTGCTTCTTACAGTAAGCTCTTAATTCCTTTTGGGCAAAATGCGGGTGGAACTCTACCTGGTTGATCATCGGCGTAATTTCTGCATCATCCAGCAGCACATCGATATGATGTTCTTTGAAGTTACTGACACCGATGGCCCGCACTTTTCCTTCCTTGTACAACTTCTCCATCGCCTTCCATGTTTCTATGAATTTCCCCTGGGATGGCACCGGCCAGTGGATTAAATACAAATCGAGATAATCCAGCCCTAATTTATCGAGACTGGCTTGATAAGCGGCAAGGGTTGAGTCATAGCCCTGGTCGCCATTCCATACCTTGGAGGTGATGAAAAGTTTATCACGGGAGACTCCCGACTCTTTAATGCCTTGCCCTACACCTTCCTCGTTTTTATAGACAGCAGCTGTGTCAATACTTATATAGCCATTGTTGATCGCCGCTTTCACAGACTCGACAGCTTCTTTTCCATCTGATACTTTAAAAACACCCAGCCCGAGCCATGGCATTTTCACTCCATTAGGTAATGCCACAGTGTCCTGCAAGCTTTTCACCATATGATTTCCTCCTGTCGATTATTATTTACTTAATTTTCGCATATTTCTTTAAAAAGACAACCATAAAGACTGCAAAGCCTTATTTTTAGATGGAATATGCTAAATATTGCATTCGCTTGATTTGAACGATTGTTCTATAATATAGGAAAGGTCAGAAAATCAGCTGATAGTTTATTTTAGAAAAGCTATCGTTATGATAAAGTTGTTCCATCTACTCTAGAGTGTAGCATTGCTTGTGACACGTATCGTACGCTAAGTTTCCTCGCCGGGCATAGATAACAGAGCCCCGGTTTTCCAAAAGACTATGCGGTTTCTTAAGGGGGAGATTGTTGTGAATAGTCTGTGCAGAGTATTAATAGTTGATGATGAAATGCTGATCAGACAAGGAATTATCAACTATATTGATTGGGAGCAGGAAGGTTTCCGGATTGTAGGTGAGGCTTCGAATGGCAGGGAAGCCTTGCAGATGATTGAAACGTTACAACCCCATATTCTGATTACGGATATTGTGATGCCGGATATCGATGGAACTGAATTAGTTAGATTGGCAAAAGAGAAATACCCAGATCTGGAAATCATTGTTTTAAGCAGTTTTGAAGATTTTGATTATGTCCGGTCTACCTTTCAAAATGGGGTAGCAGATTATATTCTGAAGCCAAAATTAAATGGGGAAGAGTTAATCAAAACGTTGCGGAAATTAGTACCTGTTCCTCTAAGTTCTGACGAAGTGAAACAAAGGCCTGTCACCGTAGAGGAACTATTAGAAAAGAGTATTCGGGGATATTCCATCACGAGTATGGAAGAAAGGCTGGCGAAAGGATTTGCTTACGACCAATTCTGTATTGCAGCAGTTTATCTGCCTGAAAATAAGGAAAATGCTTTGCCCTTTGACGAAATCAACAAACAGTTAAAGCAGCAGGGGCGTCTTGTCGATACATGGTTAGCACCGGATAATGTAAGCGATTTCCGTGTTATGCTTGTTAATTTTGAGGCCGACCAGCTGTCAGCCATTAAACAAATAATCGCACATGCAGCTAAGCAGTATAGAACGTCCGAATCCAATATCTCTATACTGATGAGTGTCCCATTTACATCGATTCATGAGTTGAAGGACGTTTACAAGAATAACTTGTTAAAGATGAAGGACTACTTGTTTTATTTAACAGAAGAGCCAGTGTTAATTTATGATGCTTTGCCGGGGGAAGTAAACCATCGGCCATTTGATTTAAGCCAGTTTATTGATCTCTTTAAACAGAAAAAATTTGACATTGCAATTGATTCATTAAAGGAACATTTGGATCGTTTAATGAAAAATTATACCCAGGATATATTTGAATTCAAATCATGGCTGGAGAATATTATCTTTAATACGATCGTGCTTTTAGCCAATATGAAATATGATGTAGAAGAATTGGAGATAGCGAAATACCAATATTTTGCAGATATTAATGAGGCAGCAAATGCCAGGCAGGCGGTTGCCCGATTTTACGATTTTCTTGATGCTGTCCAAACAATGATTGCGGTAGATGGCAGCAGGGAATCTTCGACTAACATCCAGGCGTTATTACAATACATTGAGGAACATTACGCCGAGCCTCTTTCTTTAACCACTTTAGCGGATCATTTTCACTATAACCCTTCTTATTTATCCAGTTATTTTAGTACTCATCTTCATATTGGGTTTAGTGATTATTTAAATCAAGTAAGGATTGAAAAGGCAAAGGCTATCCTCGCAGCCGGGTCTGTTCCAATCAGCCGGGTAAGTGAAATGGTCGGTTACGGGGAACCCAGTTATTTCTGTAAAGTGTTCAAACGAATAGAAGGTTTGTCTCCTGGACGTTATCGCAAAAAAAGCAAAGCGAAGATTTGAGGATAAATGATGAATAAGTTATTAAGAGCGATTCAGACAAACAGTTTATTTGTGAAAATGTTTCTTGTTATGGTCATTAGTATTATATCTGTTACAGTGCTGATTACCTTTAGTACCATTCGCATGTCTAATAATTTGTTCATGGAGACATTCAGCATTACTAATACAAAGGTGCTTAACCAAATTAAACAGCAATTCGAATCCTATAGCTATTCCGTCGTATATACGACAATCAACGTACAAAACAACGGTACGATAAAGCGGCTGCTGACAAAGGAGAATGTTAGCTCGCTGGAGGCATCCAATTCCTTTTATACAATAAAAGAGCAAATGGACCGCATGTTTTCCCATAATCCGAGTGACGCAAACATGATTGTCCTAGGCAAAAACAATCAGTTATTTAATATGAAATATATAAACTGGTCGGTTTCCGCGGATGCACTAATTGACCATCCAATCACGAAAAACTCGAACCAGCATCCGAATGAAATTCTCTATCAATTTGTGTCAGAAGGGGATTTTACCAATGGCAGGCCAATGATTGTAGCAACAAAGGCGCTAACAGAGAGATCCACGGAAAATGTTTACGGCTATCTCTATATTCCGATTCGGGAGCGTGATTTGCGGGAGTTTTATGAAGGCTACACGAGTGAGGGGAACAGTGTCCTAGTCATGAATGGTCGTGGAGAAATTATCTCCAGTAATCAGCAGGAATTAATTGGACAAACTTCACAGAAGTTGCTTGCGGCTGCGAAAGAAACCGAAGAAAATGGCATTGAGTACAAGGACGTTCACGTCCTTGATAAAGATTATCTGCTCTTAACATCAGCTTTGCCCGCACTTGATATGTATCTGGTCAATCTGGTTGACCAGGAATTAGTCATTGATAATTTGGTAGATAGAAGAGAAATTGTATTGATCAGCATAGCCATTGTGCTGCTCGCAGTCGGTATTGTATTTATTATCTCCAGGAGAATGACGACTTCCTTAAGAAGACTTGTCAAACAAATCTCCAATATGGCGAAGTATGACTTTAATAAGCCTGTCGCAGCAAGTGGCGGCTATGAGGCGAGGAAATTGGCAAACGCCTTTAACTATATGCTGAATGAATTACAAGAGCATGTAGACAATTTAATAAAGGCACAGCGCAAGCAGCGAAAATCGGAGCTTGAGGCGCTGCAGCACCAAATTAATCCCCACTTTCTCTATAACACGTTGACGTCAGTCAAGTTTCTGGTAAAAGAAAATAAAAAAGCAGAAGCGCTGGAGACAATTGATGCGCTAATCCCGTTATTGCAAAATGCACTTGGCAATGTGGATGAGACGATTACGGTCGAACAAGAAGTAACGAATATCAAAAACTATGTGCAGATTAATCAAACAAGGTATGGAGACAGAATCAAAGTGAATACACTAATCTCTCCGGATTGTTTGCATTATCATTTGCCAAAGCTGGTCATCCAGCCCTTTATAGAAAATGCCTTTTTCCATGCCTTTACCGAGAAGAAACAAGGATTTATACAAATCCTGATTGCGGAGCGGGACGATAGGCTGGTTTGCGAAGTAGTTGACACGGGAGACGGCAT
This sequence comes from Sediminibacillus albus, assembly GCF_900101125.1. Taxonomy (GTDB): domain Bacteria; phylum Bacillota; class Bacilli; order Bacillales; family Amphibacillaceae; genus Sediminibacillus; species Sediminibacillus albus. The sequence continues at coordinate 10,022 of NZ_FNFL01000002.1, forward strand.
GCAAGTAAACAAAATGCAGGGCAATAAAGGAAAAAGACAACTGTTTAGCGGGATTGGAGTGCGGAACGTCCATGAGCGAATCCAATTATTGTTTGGCAAAGAATATGGTATAGAAGTATCAAGCGAATTAAATAAAGGAACAAAAGTAAAAATCATTTTACCTATAATAGATGAAAATGATAAAAATAATACTATTTCCAAAGATAATACCAAAACTCGTTTTCTTGGAGGTGAAAACTTCTAAAGATAGTTAAATAATTACCTAAAGATCGTTCTAACGGTCTTTTTTTTTGAATGTTATGATTTAAACAAGCGCAATGATAACGCTTACATTATAGAGGGGGTTACCAAATTGAAGTATTTTCAGTACAGAAAGACTTGGTTGTTGATGTTAACCGTTGTCACATTCCTTGTTTTAGCAGCATGCTCTTCTGATGATGCGAACAGTAATGCAGATGGAGGAGAAGAGCCGGATAAAATTACGGCTTGGGCATGGGATCCACATTTTAATATTGCGGCATTGGAAATTGCAAAAGAGGCATACAGTGAAGATATAAACCTGGAAATAATCGAAAATGCGCAGGATGATATTGTACAAAAGTTAAATACAGGGCTTAGTTCCGGCAGTATGAAAGGAATGCCTAATATTGTTTTAATCGAAGATCAACGAGCACAAAGCTTTTTACAATCCTATCCAGATGCTTTCTATCCTATCGGTGAATACTTTAACACAGACGATTTCGCCAATTATAAGCTGGCGCCTACCAGTCTTGATGGAAAACAGTATGGATTACCTTTTGACACAGGTGTAACAGGTTTGTTCTTCCGTACCGACTACCTTCAAGAAGCCGGATATACGATGGAGGACTTAACAAACATCACTTGGCAGGAATACATCGAAATCGGTAAAGACGTTAAAGCAAAAACAGGAAAAGATATGATTTCACTTGATCCAAATGATTTAGGACTTATTCGTGTAATGATTCAAAGTGCTGGTTCCTGGTATGTTGAAGAAGATGGCGAAACCGTCAATCTTGTAGATAACGAACCATTAAGAAAAGCTTTTGAAAACTATAAAGCAATGATAGAAGCAGACTTTGTCAAAGCAAATTCGGATTGGAGCCAGTTCATTGCTGCTTTCAATAGTGGCGATGTGGCAACTGTTCCAAGCGGTAACTGGATTGCACCTAGCATCGAAGCAGAAGAATCACAGGCTGGTAAGTGGGCAGTTGCTCCGATCCCAAGATTAAACATGGACGGTGCGGTCAACGCATCCAACCAGGGCGGAAGCTCTTTCTACGTATTGGATATTCCAGGAAAAGAAAAAGCGGCCGAGTTTTTGGCTGATACGTTTGGCTCGAATAGCGATTTTTACCAGGATCTCGTGCTGGACGTTGGTGCTCTTGGCACCTATTCACCAGCTGCAGACGGAGAAGCATACCAGGCTGAAAATGATTACTTCAGCGGACAAACTGTCATCTCCGACTTCTCTGCCTGGACGGAAGAAATTCCTAGCGTTAATTATGGCTTGCATACGTATGCGATTGAAGACATTTTAGCAGCAGAAATGCAAAACTATTTAAAAGGAAAAGACCTGGACAAAGTATTAGCCGATGCTCAGGCACAGGCAGAATCGCAATTAAAGTAACCCGCAAATCGAAAGGATAAAACTTGAAGGCACTCTTATAAGAGAAGCACCGGTTATTTGGAAAAAGGCTCTGTAAACGCTGCTGCTATTTTACAGAAAAGTGTGGGAGTCTCCCGCGGAAAAACAGTCTGCTGTCCGTGGAATGCTGGCAATCTCAGAAAACAAAGCCTTGGAAAGTAAAAATTTTAATCACAAAGGGATTCTGCGAAAGCTGCTTGTACTTTCAAAGAATCCCTTTCTTTCAAAATCGGGCTTCACTTATGTGTAAGGAGGAGAAATGATGAGTAAAGTCTTGAAAAGAGCAAGTTTGCCTACAGCCAGTAAAAAATCAATCGGCAGACGGTTCAAAAACAATTACATTGGATGGTTATTTATCCTGATAGCTGCAGCAGGGATCAGTTTATTTTACTTTTATCCGATGATTCGGGCCCTGCTTCTTTCCTTCCAGTCAGGAATGGGATCTAACCTTGAATATGTTGGCTTAGATAACTATATAAGACTATTTAGTGATCCAACGTTTATTGCGGCCTTGTCGAATACGTTTATCTATTTACTCGTTCAAGTTCCTGTAATGATCATCCTGGCATTGTTTTTTTCTGTGCTTTTGAATGATGCGACATTAAAATTTAAAGGGTTCTTTCGGACGGCGATTTTTTTACCGTGTGTAACTTCGCTTGTTGCTTATGCTGTTATCTTTAAGTACCTGTTTGGCGTTGATGGGTTAATCAATCAGTTTCTTCTTGACTTGTCTATTATCTCGGAGCCATTAAATTGGCTGTCTGATCCCGTTTTGGCGAAAATCACCATTATCGTTGCGATTACGTGGAGATGGACAGGATACAATATGATTTTCTATTTATCTGCTTTGCAAAACGTCGACCGATCAATGTATGAAGCGGCGAAAATCGATGGAGCCTCAAGCTTTCAGCAATTTTTCTACATTACTGTACCAATGTTAAAGCCGATTATATTGTTTACTTCGATCATTTCGACCATCGGGACCTTGCAATTATTTGACGAGGTAATGAATATTACTAACGGCGGACCGGGAAATGCAACGCTTTCCATATCTATGTACATTTATAATCTTTCATTTGAGTACAGTCCTGATTTTGGGTATGCGGCAACTGTATCATACGTCATTGTTATCCTGATTGTTCTGTTATCTCTCATTCAATTTAAAGTGGCAGGTGATGACAAGTGAGAAAGTTTAAAAGAATAGCGACATACACCTTTTTAAGTATTGCTGCGCTTGTATCAATTTTTCCATTTTTGTGGATGCTCGTCAGTATGACCAATAAATCGGTTGATGTTACCAAAGGCCGGCTGCTGCCGGGGACACATTTATTCGAAAACTTTAAAGTGTTATTTGAATCCGTCGACATGCTGACAGCCTTAGTGAATTCAACAATTATCGCGGTAATTACTACCTTTTTGACACTGTTAATCGGCTCTCTTGCCGGTTATGGATTTGAAATCTACCGGTCACCGGGCAAGGATAGGATTTTTAATATACTTTTGCTCTCCATGATGATCCCTTTTGCAGCAATCATGATCCCTTTGTACCGCTTATTTGGGGGCATTTCTTCCAGTATGCCTTTCCTTGGGATTGATACGTTAGCAGCAGCGATACTGCCAACGATTATTACAGCATTTTTTATCTTTTTCTTCCGTCAGAACACAAAGATGTTCGCGAAGGATTTGGTCGAAGCTGGGAGAATTGATGGGTTGAGTGAGTTAGGAATCTTTTTCCGCATTTATTTGCCTACAATGAAAACAACCTATGCAGCGGCGGCAATCATCGCTTTTATGAACAGCTGGAATAACTATCTATGGCCGCTGGTTGTTTTGCAATCTCCTGAAAATCAAACAATTCCATTGCTTATTTCCAATCTTGGTGCCGGTTATTCGCCGGACTATGGTGTGATTATGGCAGCAATTGTTATCGCAACGCTTCCGACAGCGATTGTTTTCTTCATTATGCAAAAGCATTTCGTCGAAGGAATGATGGGATCTGTCAAAGGATAATAGCAGAAGTCAATATTTTATAGCAGGAGGTAGGGATGATGGTCCAAAACAAAAATGATTGGGAAAATGTACAAGTATTACAGCGGAATCGCAAGAAAGAGCGTGCGCAATTCATTCCATTTACGGACAAACGGAGTGCCTTGACGTTTGATCGAAAGCATGCGTCAGCTTTTAAATTATTGAATGGAATATGGAAATTCCACTATGCGGAGAATCCAAGTCTTTCGCCAGAGGAATTTTATGCGGAAGGTTTTCAAACAAAGGACTGGGATGATTTATATGTTCCATCCTCCTGGCAAATGCATGGTTATGGAAAACCTGCCTATACCAATGTGGTTTACCCCTTTCCGGTAGACCCTCCGTTCGTTCCGAGCGAAAATCCGACGGGTTCTTATGTAAAGGAATTCTGGATAACGAAGGATTGGCTCGATAAACAAGTGACGGTGAGATTTGAAGGCGTAGACAGCGCGTTTTATGTTTGGGTGAACGGCAAGGAAGTCGGCTATAGCCAGGGAAGCCGAATACCATCCGAATTTGATCTTACTGCATATCTAAGAGAAGGAAGCAACAAACTGGCCGTCCAGGTTTATCAATGGTCTGATGGCACCTATATAGAGGATCAGGATATGTGGTGGCTAAGCGGAATATTTCGGGATGTATATTTGTTAGCTGTCCCTAAGGTACATGTAGAAGATTATTTTGTTAAGACAATTTTTGATGAAAATGAGGAAAATGCAGTGCTGCATGTGGAGGCATTGATTGAAAATAGCAGCAATAGGAATGTTTCCGACTATAAGCTGCAGTATCACTTGTTGGATGCAAACGGACAGACGGTCATTGATGAGGAACTAAGCCAACCTATTTCGGTTGCCGCCAACAGCAAGAAAACTGTGGTTCAAACCTTTTCCGTTGATAATCCTAGCAAGTGGTCTGCAGAGGATCCATATTTGTATAAACTGCTCCTTTCCTTGAAAAAAGAAACAAATGAAATTGCTGAAGTTATCCCGGCAAAAGTCGGCTTCCGTTCGATAAAGTTGAAGGATGGCTTGTTTTATGTAAACGGGGCGGCAATTAAGTTAAAGGGCGTTAACCGTCATGATCATCATCCAGACTTAGGTCGTGCTGTTCCGTTGGAGTGGATGGAGGAAGACGTCAAGCTGATGAAGCAACATAATATTAATGCTGTTCGCACTGCTCATTATCCGAACGATCCACGGTTCTATGATTTATGCGACAAGTATGGCCTTTATGTAATTGACGAGGCAGACTTGGAAACGCATGGATTTGATGTAATCGGTAACTGGAACCAGTTAAGTGATGATCCGGAATGGGAAGACGCGTACGTCGATCGGATGAAACGAATGGTGGCCCGTGATAAAAACCATCCTTCGATTATCATGTGGTCATTGGGAAATGAATCCGGTTATGGCAGAAACCATATGGCGATGGCCAATTGGGCGAGGCAATACGACGATACAAGGCTTCTTCATTATGAAGGGGAATGCCGGGCACTTACCCGATCAGAAAGTGACTATGATCCACAGAGAGACCCGGAAGCATCTGATGTGTTTACTACCATGTACACTGCGGTCGGGGTAATGGACTCATTAGGCCAGCGCAAGGATTTAGCTAAGCCGCACATTCTATGTGAGTATGCTCATGCAATGGGCAATGGACCGGGCGGATTGCAGGAATACTGGGAAACCTTCTATAAATATGACCGCCTTCAAGGTGGATTTGTTTGGGAGTGGCTCGATCACGGAATTCGCCAGGTGACGCCAGAGGGAGAAGAATACTTTGCATACGGTGGTGATTTTGGGGAGCAGCCAAACGATTCTAACTTTGTCATTGATGGATTAGTAATGGCAGACCATACACCTTCTCCTGCACTGAAAGAATACAAAAAAGTAATCGAACCGGTTTTGGTAGAAGCAGTTGATCTGAAAACAGGCAAAATAAAGATTACCAACCGTTATGATTTTGTATCACTGGATCATCTACACGCTGCTTGGTCGATTAAGGCTGGAGAAGAAGTCGTCGCTAGTGGAGCAATCCCCGTTTCAGGTATTGGCGCACGTACAAGCAAACAAATTAATTTGCCCTATCATCTTGAAGGTTACCACGGCACAGCTGACGATTTCTGGCTAGACATAGAGTTTACGCTTGCGAACGATAACGCATGGGCTAATATAGGACACCAGATTGCATGGGCTCAGTTCGAGCTGCCAGTAAACAAGGGGAAACAGGCGGTAGAAACAAGCCTGTCCGGGCAGCCGCTGCTAGTGGAAGATAGAAAGGATAGTCTGCTTGTACGAGGGGAGCATTTCCTTCTTTTGATCGATAAAGCATCTGGAAAACTCACCGAATATAAGTACCAAGGAATAGATCTGCTGAGAACAGGTCCTGCACTTAATTTATGGCGGGCACCTATTGATAACGATCTATGGGCACAGGTTCATTGGAAGGATATCCCTTCCATTAAGGAATGGAAAGATTATGGTCTTCATTGGCTGCAGGAACGAATCCATTCTGTCAGCTATAAACAATTAGGCCATCATCAGTTGGAAGTAGTCGTGGCGGCACGTGTTGCCCCGCCGGTCTTAAATTGGGGTCTTTCGACAACTTATACTTACACCATCGATTCTAATGGCAAACTGATTATCGATGTGAAAGGAGACCCGTATGGCAAACTTCCAAACACCTTTCCTCGCATTGGGCTCAAAATGGAAATCCCGGCTGCACTTCATAGGGTGAAGTGGTATGGACTTGGACCGGGAGAGTCTTATATAGATAGCAAACAAGCAAACCGTGTCGGCGTCTGGAGAAAAACAGTAGACGATTTGCATACGCCATATGTTTACCCACAAGAAAATGGCAGTCGGCATCAAGTCCGCTGGGCTCAGGCTACCAACGAATCGGGAATTGGTATCAAGTTTACCGGGCAGCCCGTTTTTGATTTTAATGCCCAATTCTATACCTCAGAGAACCTGGAAAAGGCACAGCACACGTATGACTTAGTCAAACAGGATTTCGTGACAATCCTGCTTGATCATCGGCAGCATGGGCTTGGTTCGGCAAGCTGCGGACCAGACGTCTTGGATAAGTATCAGTTAAAAAGCGGGTCTTTTCAATTCGGGCTGGAAATGGAGCCGAGTTTTAAGTGAACCAAAAGCAAGCATGAAATTCTCTTAATCTATCAAATAGATGTTTGATTAAAGGTCTGAATGTTCACCGGCTATTCTGTAATTAGATGCCAGGTGGATGAAAGGTTCATCAAAGGTTGATTGGTGACATTGCAGACTACCTGTTTTCCTGTCTTTTGCGGGGGCCAGGTAGTCTTATATGTCGGCAGAGGCATAGACTGCGGCGTTGTTTCATGATGAAAAAGCAGCAGTTTGATAGAGTGAGTCGGATCATGGCGCCATATTTCCCCTGCATCAACAGTTTATTTATGAAATCTATGTAGAAGGAGACCGGTATAAATGAAATTAGGAAAAATAACTAGTTTGCTATTAATTATTGCCATGCTTCTTTCGTTAGCACCGCCTGTAACGGCCCAAACTTCTCAAATAAAGATCAAGGGCGGAGACTTTACGATGGTTCCGGGTGGTTTTTCGGTCTTGCAGTTTACAACTGCTGAAGGAGTTTCCCTTGAGGAATATTCCTGGAAAGTCAGTAATGAAAATGTAGTAGATGTAGATTCGCAGACAGGCAGAATCGATGCTTTAGGTACTGGGCAGGCTGTCATCACCTTAAACGCAGTCGATGCCGAGGGTAAGGCTTATCAGGCGAGCAGCGAAGTAACCGTGGCGGCAGGAGCGGCGCCGATCGTTGAACCCATCCCAGAACTGCAAAACAACAATAGACCGGATTTCATGATGGGGGCAGACGTTTCTTCTTTGTATCAAATCATGGAAGCAGACAAAAAGTTTTATGACCTGAACGGGCAAGAATCCCACTTATTCGACGTACTGGAGGAAAATGGCGTCAACTGGGTTCGATTGCGCGTATGGAATGATCCCTATGATAAATATGGCAACCCTTATGGTGGCGGAAATAGTAATCTGGATACAACAATCGCACTTGCTAAACAGGCAAAGCAAAGAGACATGAAATTGTTTGTCACCTTCCATTACAGCGACTTCTGGGCACATCCAGGCCAGCAAATCAAACCAAAGGAATGGTCTGATTTAACCGGTGATGAGCTGGTGAACGCTGTCAGTGAATTTACCACCGAATCATTAATGGAAATGAAGGAAGCCGGCGTCTATCCGAACATGGTCGGTATCGGAAATGAAACGAACAGCGATATTTTAGAACAGCAGTTTAACCTTACTTCGGAAGGCTACATGAATCCAATCGCTGTAGACATATTTAAAGCTGGTGCGGCGGCCGTACGCAACACCGATCCAAATGCTGATGATCCAGAAAATAAAGCATTGGTTTCGTTTCATCTGGCCAACGGAAACAATACATGGCTTTATAATAGTTTTGCATCTGCCTTGGAGAAAAACAATGTCGATTATGATGCCCTCGGTGCCTCCTATTATCCATCATGGCATGGAACTTATGATGCAGTGTTAAATAACCTAAACAATATTACAGAGAAATACGGGAAATATGCTTTTATCGCAGAAACAGCATATCCATGGACAATCAAGGAAGATGCTGGCGACGATACACCGCAAAACTTTAAGGATGGCGACGTCAGTACCGTTGGTTTGGCTGCCTCTGTACAAGGACAGGCGACTGCTCTTCGCGAGGTAATTAATGTGGCCGCAAAAATTAATAATGAAAAGGGACTCGGTGCTTTCTATTGGGAACCAGCCTGGCTGCCAGGCAATACGACAGGATGGGCAGCCCCCTATGGAACTGGCTGGGAAGTAGCGGGGTTGTTTGATATCAATGGCTATGCACTTCCTTCCTTACAAACATTTAACCTCGTTCGAGGAGACCAATCCGTGCCGCAGAATGCCGGAGCATATGCTTACGGATGGGAAACGCAAGTCATGATAAACAAGGGTGACAGCCTTGAAATGCCTGAAAAAATCAGCGCTGTTAAAAACAACGGAATGATGGGAGATACCAAGCGTACGATCGCAAAGCAGCCAGTGGAATGGAACAAGGAGGATATCGACGATATTAATGTCCATGTTCCAGGAGAATACATTGTCTTTGGCAGTGTCGCAGGTAAACAGAATAATGCGTTTGCTCATGTAATCATTAAAGAAGATGATTTGGCCGCTGCTGCAGCTCCAACCTTTAGCTTACCCGATGGCAGTATAGTAGATGTAGTAGATGGGGATGGATACTCTTATTCTACCAGGCATCTGGTAGAAGGAGGCAGCTATATCGAACTGAAAACAGCAACTCCCAATGCAGGAATCTATTTTACGCTGGATGGAGCAGACCCTATAAGTGGTACGGGGGCTAGCAAACAACTGGTAGGGGCTCCATATATTAAGGCATATGATTCCATTCGTACTTACGCAGGTCCCATCCAAATTTCGCAAAACGTCCATATACAGGCTGCTGCTAAGCGGTCAGGGTACCATTATGTGTCAGGGCAGTGGGGCTCAGCAAAAATGCTGTTAGATTACAGCCCAATCGTGAGTGCCAGCTATAAAGCAGTTTATGAATATAGCGATGACCTCCTGTCCAATGGCGGCTTTGAAAGCGGTGACCTTAATGGCTGGAAGCTGAAGACAAATGGAGATATTGCTGAAGTTATTACAGCTGAAAACGACGTGACAACAGCTTATGCTGGCGATCACGCGTTTAAGTTCTCGTTAGCGCCGGGAGATAGTCTGAATCTCAGGCAGAAAGCAAAGAAGCTTCCAGACGGCATTTACAAGCTGTCCCTTTATGCCAGAGGCGATAACCAAACAACAAATCAGACAGACATGAAACTTTCAGCCTTTACACAGGGGAAGGAATACAGTGGTACGGTAGAAACGGTAAAAGTTCCGGAAGGCAAAATGATTTGGCGAAAGTATTCAGTAAAAAATATTGAAGTCAAGAACGGAAATGTAGAGATTCGCTTTGATGCGGATACTAGTGAATCTTATACGGGTTATCTCGATCATGTTGTGTTAGAAAAATATTAAAAACAGTACCCCTTCAGCTCTAAAGAGGGCAAGGGGATACCTATTCTTTTTTGCCGCTGGAAAATTACGCCGTTGTTTACTACCAGCCATACGAAGTGGTTGAATACTAATGAAAAAGACAGGTGATCAATATGACGAAGCGATACAAACCAGTCAGCCAGAAAATCCCGAAAATGCTGAATGGCGCTGATTATAACCCTGAACAATGGGATCAGTATCCAGGTATTTTAGAAGAAGACATGCGGCTAATGAAGCTGGCCAAATGCAACGTGATGTCTGTTGGCATTTTTTCCTGGGCAAAATTGGAGCCGGAGGAAGGCGTCTTTCACTTTGAGTGGCTCGACAATATCCTCGATAAACTGGCGGAAAATGGTATATTTGCATTTTTAGCTACCCCAAGCGGGGCGCGCCCTGCCTGGATGTCGGAAAAGTATGAGGAAGTGCTCCGGGTAGGCCCAGACAGGGTCAGAAACTTGCATGGTTTAAGGCACAATCACTGTTATACTTCTCCGGTTTACCGGGAGAAAGTTTCGATTATCAACAGTAAACTGGCCGAAAGGTATGCCAATCATCCAGCAGTGATTGGATGGCACATATCCAATGAATACGGCGGGGAATGCCATTGTGATTATTGCCAGGATGCCTTCCGTGAATGGCTGAAGAATAAGTACGGGACACTCGATAACGTAAACCATAGCTGGTGGGCATCATTCTGGAGCCATACGTATTCTGCCTGGTCACAAATTGAATCACCGGCACCGCACGGGGAAACAATGGTCCACGGTCTGAATTTGGACTGGAAGCGGTTTGTGACAGACCAGACGCTGAATTTCTTTATCCATGAGGTGAAGCCATTAAAAAAGGTTAATCCGGATTTGCCTGTGACTACCAACTTTATGGAGGCGTTTGAAGGGCTTAATTATGCAAAGTTTGCAGAAGCGTTAGACTTTGTTTCCTGGGATTCCTATCCGACATGGCACGATCAGAATGGTGATATCAACCAGGCAGCCTGGGTAGCGATGAACCATGACATGTTCCGTTCTATCAAAGGCGGCAAGCCTTTTTTGTTAATGGAGAGCACGCCGAGCTTAACGAACTGGCAGCCAATCAGTAAATTAAAGCGGCCTGGCATGCATTTACTAGCTTCGATGCAGGCTGTGGCCCACGGCTCTGACTCTGTCCAATATTTTCAATGGCGAAAAAGCAGGGGATCGAGCGAGAAGTTCCATGGTGCCGTGGTCGATCACGTTGGAAACGAACATACCAGGGTTTTTAAAGACGTAACCAGCGTCGGAGAGACGCTCGATCAATTAGACGCTATTGTCGGAACAGTGGTGGATGCCGAAGTTGCCATCATCTTCGATACTGAAAATAGATGGGCAGTAAAAGATGTCCAAGGTCCCCGCAATCAAGCAATTAACTATGAACAAACGGTAGCAGAACATTATCAGGCATTTTGGAGACAGGGGGTTTCAGCAGATGTCATCGATATGGATAGTGACATCTCCAACTATAAACTGGTGGTAGCTCCGATGCTGTATATGGTCAGACCGGGAGTGGGTGAAAAGATAGAGGCGTATGTCAAACAAGGCGGTACGTTTGTTACTACTTACTGGTCTGGAATTGTAAACGAAAACGATTTGACTAATTTAGGAGGTTTCCCAGGGCCGCTGCGCCGAACGCTCGGCATCTGGTCTGAAGAAATCGATGGATTGTATGATGGACAGACCAACCGTGTCAAAATCGGGGAAAACGAATTAGGGCTGAGCGGTGAGTATACGGCCCATGAGTTATGTGACTTAATTCATTTAGAAGGGGCAACAGCATTGGCGTCGTACCAGAACGACTTCTATGCCGGCCGGCCTGCTCTTACGGTCAATAAGTTCGGGAAAGGGAAGGCTTACTATGTAGCTTCCCGCAATAAACAACCGTTCCACGATGAATTTTTTTCGAAAATTATCGCAGCCTGTGGAATTAAAAAAGCAATCACTACGGATCTGCCTGAAGGAGTATCAGCGCAATGCAGGACAGACGGCAGGCATGATTATCTTTTCCTAATGAACTTTAGTAAAGCAGAGCAGTCTGTCGAATTGCCGGAAGAAGTATTCACAAGCTTAATGGATGATACAGCTGTTTCTGGAAATTGTGTGTTATCCCCTTTTGGGTTGGCTATTTTGAAAAGGGAAAAAGCAGAAAGGAAGACTGATGATGTTACAAGCTAAAGATGGGGCATTTTTTTTAGATAACAAGCCATTACAAATTCTGTCCGGTGCCATTCATTATTTCCGGACCGTACCTGAGCATTGGGAAGACAGACTTCAAAAACTAAAGGCATTAGGGTTAAACACAGTAGAAACCTATGTTCCGTGGAATCTTCATGAACCAAGGAAGGGAACGTTTGATTTTTCCGGGCTGGCTAATGTCGAACGGTTTATACAATTGGCAGATGAGCTAGGCCTATATGTCATTATCAGGCCATCACCTTATATTTGTGCAGAGTGGGAAATGGGCGGCCTGCCTTCCTGGCTGTTGAAGGATCAGGATATGGTGCTGCGCAGTAGTGATCCAGCTTATTTGCAGCATATCGAGGAATATTATGATGTTTTACTTCCTAAGTTCCGTCCTTATTTACACCAGCACGGAGGGCCTATCATAGCGATGCAAATCGAAAACGAATACGGGGCCTATGGAAACGATCAAAAATACTTGGCGTTCTTCAAACAAGAATATGCGAAGCATCGGCTGGAGACATTTCTGTTTACTTCGGATGGACCGGAGTTTATCGAACAAGGATCCCTGCCAGACATCACTACTACATTAAATTTCGGCTCCAAAGCGGCGAGTGCTTTTGACCAATTGGAAAAATTCAAGCCGGGTTCTCCTAAGATGGTTGCTGAGTTCTGGATTGGCTGGTTTGACTATTGGACTGGCGAACACCATACGAGGGACGCGGAAGACGCAGCCCAAGTATTTAAGGAATTACTTGAGAGGAAAAGTTCGGTTAATTTTTATATGTTCCATGGCGGAACCAACTTTGGTTTCATGAATGGGGCTAACCATTATGACCGGTATTATCCGACAATTACTAGCTATGATTATGATAGTTTACTAACCGAAAATGGGGAGATAACGGACAAATATCGGGCCGTCAAACGAACACTAAGCGAATATATACAAGTTCCAGAAGACTATAAAAGTTCCATTACAGCCAAAAATTACGGAACAGTGAGCATACAGGAAGGGGCCAGCTTGTTTGATGTTTTAACGCAAATAAGCACGCGGGTAGAAAATCTGACGCCTCTGCCTATGGAAGCGATTGATCAATCCTACGGCTTTACGCTTTACCGTACACAGGTCAACAAACAAGGCGATTTAACCATGGGAATCGACGCTATCCATGACCGGGCGTACATTTACATGAATGGAAAGTATATCTCTGCTATTTATAAGAACGATGAAGTGCGAGAGATTACACTGCACTTCCAAAGCGAAAGTAACACGCTGGAAATATTAGTGGAGAATATGGGAAGAGCGAATTATGGAGAACACCTGGCAGACAGAAAAGGGATAACCCATAATATTTGGCTGGGGGGACAGTACTTTTTCCATTGGGAAATGTACGCCATCGAGTTAGACCGATTGCCTGAGGACTATCAGCCGAATGGGGATAACAGGTACCCGAAATTTTTCCGGGGAACATTTGATGCCGATGGCTTACATGACACATTTATCGACAGTACTGGCTTCACGAAAGGAAATATTTTCATTAATGGTTTTAATCTGGGCAGGTACTGGAATACAGCAGGCCCGCAGCAAAGGCTTTATTTACCAGGCCCTTTATTGAAGGAAAAGGATAATGAATTAGTGATTCTGGAATTAGAACATACCGATACAGACGAAGTCCGATTGCTCGACGAGCATAAGCTCGGTACTATAATGGACACTACTCAGTAAAATATCATTGCCTCCTAAAGCAGGGCTCATTAGAAACCGTGTAAGGTTGTAAGTGCATTTGTGTACTACTGAAAAAAGTACGCAGGCTTTCAGCGGAGGAAATCCACGGAGACTCCTGCGGGAGGAAAGGCCTCGGTGAGACCCCGCCGAGAGCAAGCTCGAGGAGGCGCACCAGCCGCCCGCGGAAAGCGAAGTATTCTGCCTGCGCAAGTTTAAGCCCCCAACCTTGCTAGAAGGAAGAAATACAGTTGTCACTGTGTCCACAGTAGAAAAGAAAAATCGAACGAGTTCGAATGTTATTCGAATCATCGTTCGATTTTTGTTTTGGCCACTATATTTTTGTCCCAAACTCTTTTTAACGTCCGGAAAAATATGGAGGCTTCAAAAGTAATTGTAATTTCATGTTAAAATATTTCTAGACATATCATCAGGAAATGTGAGTTGGAGAATCTGGAAACATCGAAGGAAGAAGGGAAAGGGAAGCTCCGTCAGCGGAGAGAGGGGAGATCTTATGAGGAAGCTTTTATTACTTTTAGCAGTTTGTAGTGCTACCTTAACTGCTTGTCAATCTCAAAGTGAAAACATGCCATTATTGGATAATGTATCATCTATTTCCGTTTCCGAGTCTAAAGGCTACGGAGGATTAAATGAAAACTATTTTGTTACTTTTAATGAACCAGAAGTGATATGGAGATTTAAAAACATTATAAAGGAAGCCGAACCCACAAAAAAAGACATAACAAATGAAACACCTAACTACGACATATTGGTTCGTTATCAAAATGGAGATACTCACGGATTACATCTTCTGCTTGGAGACGAAGGTGAGGACAGTATCTTCATGTATATCGGTAAAGAGAAGAATGCCTATTTTGTTTCTCCTGAAGATACGGGTAAGCTAGCTAAATTAATAGATGTTAAGTAATCTCTTAGTAACTCGCTAGGTTCTAGTTTATATCAGGTATAGGGGATAATAAAATAAAACAGGAGACCACTAACAGGGCTCCTGCAGGGAGGCAGCAAGATGGACTTTGAACTTAGTTTTAAAAACAAGCAGGTAAGAGCTTGGTTTATTGTGGTAGTACCAATTGCCATATTAGCTGTGATCCTCTTGTTGGTTCTACCTAGAGAACTTCACTTCATACCGACGTTTCTTTCTATCATCGCAAACCTCATCTATGTTGTTTGGCTAATGATCGATATCAAAAGAAAAGGAACTAGTGAAGAGTGAGGCTAAAGTTGCTGCACTAACGTAGTTGAAAACGAGAGGAACAGAAGAAATTAAAATAATACCGAGTAAGTCAAAAGGAGTGTCCAAAGGTTGATATGAATTGGCAACCTATGCCAGTTAGTTCGATAAGTCATTTACATAGTAGTCCTCTGCTACTAATCGTATAAAGGGAGTGAAAAGGGGATGTCAAATTCACTAATTTTTGATATGGATGGAACGCTCTTTCAAACAGATCGAATTTTGGAAGTATCACTTGATGATACTTTTGATCATTTACGGTCACTAAATAAATGGGATACGGTAACTCCTATTGATAAATACCGGGAGATTATGGGGGTGCCCTTGCCAAAAGTATGGGAAACATTGTTACCTAATCATTCTATAGAGGTTAGAGAACATACGGATGCTTACTTTTTGGAAAGATTAGTTGAGAATATAGGACATGGAAAAGGTGCTTTATATCCTAATGTCAAGGAAGTTTTCAGATATTTAAAAGAGAACCATTGTACCATTTACATAGCTAGTAATGGTTTAACCGAATACTTAAAAGCAATAGTCAGTTATTATAATCTTGATAATTGGGTGACTGAAACATTTAGTATCCAGCAAATTGAATCGTTGAATAAATCAGATTTAGTGGAAAGTATTATAAAAAAACATAGTATTACAAATGCAGCAGTAGTAGGAGATCGCCTATCAGATATAAATGCAGCTAGGAATAATGGTTTAATTTCAATAGGGTGCAATTTTGATTTTGCAAGAGAAGATGAACTATCCCAGGCTGATATGGTAATTGATGACTTAATGGAGCTGCAAACATTATTACCTAACTTAAATAGCTGTTGAACATTCTACACCTCTGCTGAATTAGGAAATTATACGGCTCGATACTTTCACACTTCTCCGAGCCCTGTTCCTTTGCAGCTAAATAAACAAGAGGTTGGAACAAAGGATAGTGGCAAAAGCAATAATCGAACGATGATTCGAAATTCTTTACATTCGAACTCGTTCGGTTTTTCTTTGCTAATGTTAAGATAACCCGCGGACTCAGTGAAAATTCTATTTCTTCCTTCTAACAAGGCTGCGTGCTTAAACTTGTACAGGTAGAGTATTTCGCCTTCCGTGGGCACGGCTTCTTCACGGAGTCTTCGGATTCGGGCTGTTCTTACTACATTGCATGACGACCGCTGCGGAAATACACTACGCTTTCCGCGGGCGGCTGGTGAGCCTCCTCGAGCTAGCACTCTGCGGGGTCTCAACGAGGCCTTCCCTCCCGCAGGAGTCTCCGTGAATTTCCTCCTCTGAAAGTCTTCGTATTGTTTTCAGCAGTACATACATGCTTATGATTTACTTGAGATTGCGGTGTAATAGCGCTTATCCGGTAAATACTATTAAGAAATCAACCACTATTACATCGCCTCATGTATCGAATGCTTAGAGATGGCCTTTTAACAAGTGGATGTGTGTTATGCCCCAACCTCTTTCTGCTTGCTCATTATCCTTGTAGTCTCCATTTTTTATTTGCCGAAATCCTGCCTAATTATTAACAGCCATTCGGCCGAGCGGGCCATCTTCAACAATGATATCCTGTAAATCATATACCGAAATCGGAAACATTGGGAAACCAACAACATATGGAGTTATTTCGTATAGCTGAAAATAGATGACCAGGGTTTTGTCAGCAATATAAAAATCCTGATCTGGTTTAATCTCGGAAAAGCCGTCCAGTAGCGGAATATCACGTTGATCAATTTGAACGCGAATGAGTTCCGAGAGCCGTTTTACATAATCACTACCGGGCTTGAACAAGTCTTCCAATGTGCAAAGCTGCTTTTTCTCAAGGTCGAATGTCAGTGATCTGATAAAGGTCATTCCATGGGCGGCTCTGTAATGATAGGTGTAATTGGATAGTGACAGGCTCAAAACCTGGCGCTGGTTATTTTTTATTTCAAAGGAGCCAATCATTTCCTCTACCGTTTCCGGCATACTTCCTGTCTGCAAATCGATAAGTGTTTGGGTCTGCGAGACGATAGTCTTATTCATTGATTTTTGAAAACTTTTATCCGTCATTCCGGATATCCGCGGGAAAAAGACCGTTTGCTTCGGTCCCTTGCTAATTTTCATCGCTTGAATGCTGACTGGTAACGTGGTAGGCACATTCCTCATCCTTTATTATGGGTTATTACCCCATACTATTCTGGAGGGAGCAGAAATGTACCTGTAGGACGGTATTTAGGAACTTATAACTTGTCTTAGCAATCTATTAAAGTTGTAATCTTCTACTCTATAACTCGTAGACTGTTTTCCCTTGGTCTTCAAGTAACTGTTTATAAAAGGGGTCTCCGCCAATACTATAGATACAATCACATAACGACATGATCTCTTCCATGTCATGGGAAGTATAAATGATGATTTTCCCCTGCTTTTTAGCTAGACGGTGAAGATACGCCCCTATTTCTTTTCTTGATTTTAAATCAATTCCAACCGTTGGTTCATCTAGAAGGATAATCTCTGGGTCATGGATAAGGCTGATTGCAATGTTCAGCTTTCTTTTCATCCCGCCGGATAAAGATTGCACCTTTTCCTTCCATTTTTCTAAATGCATATCTAAGCAAAGCTGTTTCAGCTCTTTCTTTGATTTCTTCCCCCATGATAAGCGTTCAAAGAAAACCATATTCTCTTCCACAGAAAATTCCTCCCAAACGGCAATATCCTGGGGGACGAATCCGATTTGTTTTCTTAGCTTTAACCGGTTCGAGCCATAGCTCTGGCCATGATAAGATATCTGGCCTTTTTCCAGGGGGGTCAGTGTCGATAGTATGTTGAGCAATGTTGATTTGCCGGCACCGTTCTCACCTACCAATCCAGCCACATCTCCTTGATGGAGTTCAAAAGAAATGTCAGATAACACTGCCTTAGACCCGTAATGTTTGGTTATGGACTCCACTTTAAGCATGGGATTTCTCCTTTCTTAGGTACCAAATAGTTATCATGATCAGCGAACCAATGAACCAGCTATGCACGACATTTCCTTCTAAAAAAGGCTGAAGCGGGCTTAAATGTGCGATCCATGGCCAGGTTTGTGTATCTACCGAAACGATTGCTCCCCCTAGAATTGCCATAAGGAGCGTAATAGGGATGACAGAAACATAGTAAAAAAACGTTGTTCGAAACAATAGTGCGAACAAAAAAGCCGCTATGCTAATACTTACCTGAAAGCTTAACAGCGCTAATAGTTGGTCGAGATGAATCGATTGATGAAAGTAAAAAGACAATAATCCCATACCAACGACATCAAATATCGCTAATAAGACCAAATAAAGGAACGCATTCTGAAGTAAATAGGATTTAAAAGAAATTCTCAGCAATGATAACCTTTTTCTAATGCTGGCCCGCCGCTCTTTAATCAGCCAATCAAATAAGAAAAAAGTGGTAAACAAGTTAAAAAGGGCCCAAACCCCCGAGACTTTCCAAATTGATATGGAATCATCTTCGACTTGTTCCGCTTGGTTCAAGAAGGCAAAGCTCGTATGAAGCAAGGATTCCTCCTCCTGAATTTTCTTGCTGGTAAGGACGATCTCCTCCCATTTCCAATTCGCGTCCCCTCCATAATCGGCGGCCAATTGTTCCACAACACGAGCTGCTCTCGAGCTGCTGGCGTCCTCCTGTACATAAGAAGCAACGGCTTCCTTTACCGGTGTATAGGCAAACGACATATCGGAAGCATATGCAGTAACCACCCGATTACGATTATCGTGTTTGATATTTTCCTGATAGCCATCCTCAATGACAAACACACTATCAAGCTGGTGTTGCTCCAGCTGAACAAGTGCCTGGCTGAGCTCCATCTGTTTGGCAGTGAGAAGAGGGTTCTTGCTGATTAACTCAGTCAATTGCTGCGCCAAATCAGAATGATCTTCAACTACCAGTCCGATTGGTATTTTTGTTTCCTCCTGCCATTGCTCTGCAATAGAGATAAAAAGAAGTGTGGAAACAGTAGGTAAAAGGAGCCAGCATAGAAGACTCTTCCACTGCTTGCGCCAATGCATCATTCTTGTGCTTACAATAGCTTTCATCCTTGTGTACGCTCCTTCCAAGTGGAAAAAGCAACTAAAAGCAATATGCCGCCAAGGGCGGATACTGCTAAAGGTCCATACTCCACAAACATTCTTCCTTCTATTGCTACTTGAGTCAGCCAATCAAATGCCTGGGTAGAAAATAAGTAGGGGAGAGCAGTTTGAGCTTTCTCCGGAAAATAGATCGAAGGTACAATAGCTCCGCTTATAAATAAAATGAGTCCGGTAAAAGTGAAGTGCATCAATAGGGACAACTTTTTGGATGGTACAGCGGAATCGATGATGGCCAGGCCGAGTAAGAATGTTAGGCTGTAAAGGCCTACTATAATACTAATCCGACCATAATCAATCAAATAAAATTCAATATTAGTGAATTTGATAAAAAGGTAAAATCCGGTGAGGGCCAGTAGGCAGCCGTAAGCCAACGAAATGATTATACGCGATATCATCCTTTGCAGCTTCGTTACTCCGTACAATCTCATCCTGTTCCACATGGAAGCCTTCTCTTCATTACCTAATAAAATATAGATACCGAGAATCCAGATCGTAACTAATAAAAACCAGCCGGAAAGTGAGTAATACTGGACAGGGCTTGTAGTCGTTAGGTTGGCTATCTCTTTTTCATGAAAGATTTTACCTTTGGCTGAAAGCGTAAAAATCATAAATTGGTTAAATTGATCTAATAACATCTCTTGCCGCTGTTCACTTTCTATCGGCAATTGCTTTGCGTACTCATTGATTGTTAAGATACTTGCTTGTGCTGATGCAATATACCGGGTCATACTATCAATCAATTCTTTGATGATATAGCTTTCCACAGGTTGGTTAGGATTGCCGACTATCGGGATGTTTACAGGATTTCCGGAGTACAGGTCATTTGTAAAATTTTCGGGGAAAAGGATATAAGAACTCAATTTCCCTTTCTCCAGAGCATGGTCTGCTTCCTGATTGGTAAGATGATTTATATGTATATATGAGCCTAATAAGGAGGAATTATCGATGACATCTACCAGCATTGTCGTTTCTTCCGATTTATCCAGATCGACTAGTCCAACTTCAATTGGCTTATCTTCAGCAGGTAGAAGAAAGGAAACTAACACATAAAAGCATAGTCCGATGATAAGTATTGGAAATAACAAAAGAAGAGGAAGAGACTTCCACTTCTTTTGTAATTGTTTCTGATATTGTCCGGTAAAAAAAGCGATTCGCTTTAAGCTATCCATGTTAACCACTTCCGTTCATTAATAACCCATATCTGAGTTATAAAAAGCTCCGTAGAACTCCATCATCCATTCCTGCAATTGAGGCATAACATCCTCTAAGTAGTAAGTTTCCATCTCTTCGGCATTCATCGTACCTAAATCTACAACTTCCATGGAATCGGTATCGATATCTAAACTTTTAACAAGTTTTGAATCCATGTCCATGTTCATCTGGAAGATGTCCTGGCTTAATCCATCTCCTTCAAAAGCCAAATGGTACTCTGCATTCATTTGGTCCTTTTCATAAGTAGATTGGCCAACCCAAATCAGTTGGTAAGCAGCCATGGAACTTGGATCGCTGAACGTAAACTTGCGGTCAAAGTCTCTTGTGCCATCGGTTAATTCCTCCGTACCAGTGTAGCTTAGTTCCAATCCACTGTTGGCTACGGAAATGGTAATTTGGTCATCCGCTTTGTTGTCCTTCCAGGATAAGTCTCCTGTAAGGTTTACAGATTCCTCACTATATCCGTCTTTGAATGCAAATTCATAATCAAAGGCTTGTGTTTCTTTTGCAAGTGATTGTGTTCCGGCGACGGTTAGAGCCGCTGGTTCCATTCCGTCAATGCCCATTTCAACGGAGAAATCCCGTTTGACAACAAGGTCATCTTGCACCCAAAGCGTGGAAGTTAAGCCTTCCGGAACCTGCAAGTCTTTCAAGTCTTGCTTGGCCTCCTTAATGCTCTCATCAAAATGTTCTATCATTGTTGCCACATCTTCAGAATTGTACGTGACTGGATCCAAGCTGGCTTGTTCTTTAATAATTTCCTTTAGCTGATCATCATTTTCTGCAGTAGTAAGCACTTTTTCAATTAGCTTTTTAACTTGGTCCTCTGAAAGCGAAAGTGTAATTTTTGCTGCGTCGATTGTTTTTCCGTCAACATCAACCTTCTCATCTGCAGATACAAAGGCGTCATCAGGCAATTCTTCATAAATCATCTTTAAATATGTATCTTGTAAATGTGTCAGGTGATCCTCACTGATGAGGGTTTGGTTAAAAAACTTATCAAACTCAATCTCTTCGTCACCGGTGAATGCGTAAGGATCTGCTTGATACAATAGATTGCCAACATTGCTTTCCTTTACCTGCAAAAACTCATTTAGGAACGGAAGTGTCAGCATTGCTTTTTCACTGGTTAAATAAAACTGGACACCGTCGACGGAAAGCTCCGCAATGTTTGCACTAGCTTCTAAAGACATCTCCTTCTTTTTTGGATCCAAGTCGTTTTTGAGTGTAATAGTAGCATTATTGATTAAATCAGACATCCCTGTCATATCGTACCCGGATGGATCGTTATATTCAGCAGAAAACTCTATAGTTGATTCGCTCGGCTTTTCTTTGGTTGCTTCGTTCCATGCAAATTCATCGCTGTAACGGTCCTTCACAATGTCTTTCATCAAATTAAAACTGTTTAGCTCGGCACTAAAGTATTGCTCTTTTGGACTTTTCTTTAGTAGCGCTGAAGCGGAGATTGAGCCTCCAATGACAATGACGACTGCTAAAGCAATTATCCAGATGGTTTTTTTCGAAAGTTTTTTCATCGTATTCCACCACTTTTTTCATTTTTTTAGGGTGTCGACCGAACAGCGCAAAATATGTAAGATGATAGCTAAAACTGCGATTCACGGCATATTTATCTAAAAATAAACCATAATTATACAAAATAATAGTTTTTTAGATACCCCTCTACTCTTTTACTACTAATTTTCTATAAAGTCAATACTTGTAAAAACCAGACGTTAAGGGTAACTCCTTTAAAGAGCTTGGTATGAAGGGTGTTTATCCTTACCAGAATAATAGAAGAGAAATGCGAGGAAAAAGAGAAAGAAGGCCGCTGTCTAGAACAGCGGCCTTCTTTCTCCTTATTTCATTTGCTTATTGCATGCGGTGGTTTTCTTCCTTTTCTTTATCCTTCTCTTCAGAACGCCGTCTCTGTCGGTAGCCGTAGGTAGCATTACGTACCGTTTCTTCGCTTTCTAACGCTGCTCCAAGAGCGCCGACTATCGTTGCTACAGAACTGGCCAGCCAAGCAAGGGAAACATAACTCGACAGGTTAACCTGGGCACCGATTTGCGATTCCAGCATACTGGCGGGCACGAAGATAATTACTGCTAGTAGAAAAAGGATGAACAGTACGCCGTAATAAAACAATACGGCGATGCTCAGCGTTAAAATGGTGGCGAGATTGTAAAGCTTTGCAATATACGGAGATCTTGCATGATCGGTTTTTTCCCATAAGCCATGAACCACAATAATCCAGGCAACCATTGCAGTCACTGCGGTTGCCATTAATAATATAAAACGGTAATATTCGTATGCTCCGCTCAGCTGCCATAGTGTAGGGAAGATTAAACCATAGGCACCTGTAGCAAATGCCGCAGCAATTACCCGCTTGAATGCAGGGAATATCGTCCAAGGCCGATTAGCCCGCACCATACCGGTCAGCATCCGCCAACCACCGCTTATTTTTGAGTCAACAGTATAATGGACGGTAATATCCGCATCTTTTTCCAGAGTGGCTCTCCGTATCGGAGAAAGCCGCTCATGAAGCCGTTCACCTACCAGTTGTCGCGCTCCTTTAAGGCGCAGCTTGCTATATCGGCGATTGCTATTTTTGAATTTCTTTTGCTGATGTTCACGGGCTGTCTCCGAACTTCCGTGATACATTTCATTCGTAAGTTGTGTTATTGCTTCTTGAACCCGGCGTATCATCGGAGAGGCCCCTAGGGCGGGCAGGGATATCCAGGCCGCATGCTGTGAGGCACTGGCTTCAGCTACCACCAGTCGCTTATCTTTGAAAATGGGCAGATCAGTGATGCAAATAGCATAATCCCATCGCTGTCGTTTTTTACAAGCGATTGTTTCCTCCATTAGTTCGGAGGCGTCCGCGGTGGATCCTGTCAGCGGATCGGTAACTATCTCGACTTCCCACGGAACGGTGCTGTCTACGTAACGGGGAAGATAGCCTGGTAACTCTTTTACAAGCTTATTTGCTATGTCTTCTGCTAAGTCGGGAGCGGGGACCAACCCTAATGTGATCGAGCTGGTGTGCATCCTCGCATGAAAGGATGTATGATTGTTCCCTTCCACAGGTGGAAACTGAATGCTCTCCTGGTTTATATCATATGTACCGTTGTCCATAGAACTTAATCCCTGCTCCTTTCATCTGTTCCTGTCATTTACTCAGCTTGTTCGCATATCATTTAAGGTATTACCTAAGTAAATGGAGGTTAAACAGCTTTGACCTCCATTTACCAGAATAAATGGAATCTGGTTATGTAACGCCCCGCTGTCTGATGTAAATTTTTGATATACTAGTGAAAGAATGAATTTAGGCAGTTATTGTTAAACCATTTGGCTGGAACAGTGCAAATAAAGGGGGCTGAAAGAATGAATGTCTTAAAAGAACAGTATGAAGTAATCCGATATACAAGAGAATCGTTGTTTCAATTCATGGAACAAATAAACGGGGAGGACTATGTGAAAGGGATCGAAGGATTCGGCTGGGGATCAATGCGCAACCTTCATGTTCACGTCGCTGACTGTTACCAGGCTTGGCTCGGCCATTTCGCTTTTAAAGAAGACAGGAACAGAATCCATCCGGAAACGATTGCCAGCGTAAAGGAAATGCGGGAAGTGTTCCTGGCGATGGATCGGTTGGTTTACCGGTTTTTGGATACATATGAGCAGGATTATCGCCAGAAAATCATTGGTCATGTTCCCTTGCAGGAGAAGGAAGAACAGCTTTCTGCCTTATGGCTTTTCACTCACACAATCACTCATGAATTCCACCACAAAGGACAGGTTGTATCGATGGCCCGTCAGCTGGGCTATACGCCAACAGATACAGACCTGATAACACCAGCAGATCAACAAGCCCTTTTATAACAAGATCAGGTAACCGTGGATATCAGTGAACCGGGGCCCCTAACATATCAAACGTCTCTGGGTCTGTCTGGATATTAGGGGCGTTTGAAACAAATCACACATCCTTCTCTACGGAACGAATCAATTCTGGCAGCCATTCAAATAAGTTTGAAAAAGAATACCCATGGCTGGATGCTTTTTCGTTACTCATTGTCCAGGTTTCCGGGATGTTAAAAGGAGAATCGGAGTCAAGGGAAGAATAACTTACCCTACTGCCGGTGGTGTCACCTATCTGTTCCATTAGTTTTTCCAATGTTATTGCCCCATTGGCACACGCATTGATTGGCCCGTCGATATGCTGCCGGGAGAGCCAGGCTAGAAAGCGGCCAGCCTCCTGTTCGGCGATAAAATTCATTGCCGCTTGCCGATTTCCCAAATAGATGCCTTGGTTGTATTTAACCTTTTTTATGTAAGAGGCCAATCTCCCGGTGTAATCATTTTCCCCCAGCACAATGGGAAAGCGGACAGCGGTAACTGGGAAAGGCGCTTTTTGGAAAAATACAGCCTCTGCCTGTCGCTTCCCTTCCTGATAGGATAGTTCTTCTCCTCCGGCAATCACCAGCTTTTCATTGTAGGGATCAAAGTCTTCTTCTTTCACAGGGACACTGGCAGTTTCCATGTCATAAACCGACAGAGAAGAAGTCATTACATACTTGTACGTTTTACCTCGGAATGTTTCAATGCTATGCAAAGCATCCAGTGGAGAAAAGCAGATTTGATCATAAATAACATCCCATGTCTCATTTTTGAAGGCATAAGCTAAGCCTTGCTTGTCCGTTCTGTCTACTTGGACGCGGTTAACATCATTTCCAAAAGGATCCTCCACATTTCCCCTGGTGGCGACGGTGACTTTGAATCCTTTTTCCAATAAGCCTTTTACTAAATGAATTCCGAAGAACCTGGTGCCGCCAAAGACTAAAGCTTTCTTCATGCAATCCCTCTTTCCTCTTGTAGTACTTTTTTAAAGCTCCTGCCCAAAATCATTGCTAGGTAAGGAGGGTAAACGTTTCCTTTTTGTTATCGTAACATACTATTTTCAGGGAAGTATGTTGACTAAGAGACCGATTGGAACTGAAGTTTATCGGTATTTGTCATGGTCCATCGATTAGGCTGTCTCCAGATACAGGCTGGTACAGCCGCCCGTTCAGCGGATGGCTGATAAACTGTGAGGGTAAGTTTTCATAGTGGACAGCCAGCATTTGCCCGGAAAATTTACTGATTGCCAGGGCAGTGCGCAGCTGCTGCTTTTTTAGTACATAGGCAGATTCTTTCATAGGAAGCTGTTGACCGTTGGTAAAGACTATCGTAGATTGTGCGGAAGAATTTTCTACGGATGGTCCAGTCTCGATATCGAATATGTGGCGGTAAAAAATCCAATAGCAGGAAAAGGAAGCAGGTGAACATGTGGGAAAGGCAAAGATGTTTTTTTCCGGATTGATCGGGATGGGTACCTTCTTTCGCGAACCAGTATGGTAGATAATGGCCAACCGCCGGCCGTCGTAGGTAGAGCCCGCATCAAGGCAAGCCTTTTTGATTAACTGTAACGGGGGCTGCTTCACATATAGCTGCCTCTCCTGTTCGAGTACAACCGTTTCATATTCCAGCTGTGCGGCTGCCAACAAAGCCATCGTATGCTTGTTTACCTGGTAATCAGCGAGTAACTCAGTCATAAGTGAACACTCCTTTTGACAGATTGTTTTTTGCAGCGTCCTATCAATGAAGGCGCTGCCATTTTTTTGAGGAAAGTTCTGATTCCATTTCTTCTTTCACTTCATGGAGGAAATACTGGAGGTTTAAATCAAGGGACTCACTTAGCTTGGTAAAAATATAAACGGAAGGAATCTTCTGTCCCCGCTCAATTTTCCCTATGTAGTTATCATCCAGGTCTGCTTTCAACCCCAGTTGCTGCAAAGTCAGTTTAGACTCCGTTCTTTTTTGGCGTAAACATTTACCGAACGATTTTTTAAACACCAGTTTCTCCTCCATAACGGCTCTCCTTTTTCTTCTATTATCTTCCTATAAATTGGAAAAATAAAGGTTCTAAAGTCACTTTTTAAGAAAAATTGTAATTTTTTTGAAGTGATAACCTTTGATGAAGAAATCACATAAGAGAATAAATCGCAGCCCTGTTTTTAAAATTATATCGCCCAATGCCAACCCGTTTTTCCTTGCATGGCAGATTACCACTATTTACCTCGATTAAATGCGTTTGATTCTCCTTGGCAGGGGAATGGGTTAGAAAATTTAATAAATAAATACTTTCTTTCTAAAGGAGGCAGGTCTTTGAGTGAGCATCATGTAAAAGAACGAATTAAGCAAAAGAAGGATGATTTGGTAAACAGTAAGGTTGCCAATCGCCACAACAAATCTCTAAAAATGAAAAACTCATCCCCCGACCAGAAATTCGTCAAAGGAGCTGTTATTGGAACTGCTATCGGAGCAGCTGTCAGCTTAATATCTTCACCCAAGTCGGGGAAAGAAGTTAGAGGCAAGTTGGGAGAAAGTTATGGAAAGACGATCGACAAAGGAAAACAAGTGATAGAAAAGGTTGAATCCCTTCCGGAAGAAGTTGAACTATGGTCTGTGCAGAAAACGGATGAACTGGCAGATGGAGTAATAAACAAAGCAGAAAAACTCAAAGGAAAGATATCCGAAAATTACGAGTATGAAAACGATGCTGAGGAATCCGTAGAAGAACCAAAACAGGAAGAAAAGTAGAAATAAACACCTGCTTGGACGGGAACTGTTTCCACTCTGAATGGAAAAGGCGGTGAGAGGAAATGTCCGGCAGCAAGAAAAAAAAGCTGAAGAAAAAAGCGCATCACACGAAAGAAAAGGCAAAACATGAAACAAAAGAAGCCGCGGCTGACACGATTGACCAAATGCCAAAGGCAAAGAGTGCCGCTGCTGCGACAATGGTTGGAAAGAAATTTTATGACACTTTTGAAAAAGTGAGAGGTAAGAAAGAAGAAGCAAAGCAACAATTTCAAAAACTAGGAAACCAGCTGGAAGACAAAGGCCAGGAAGCGAAAGAGAATGTTGAACAGCTGGGCGAAAACTTGAGAAACCGTGGGAAAAAGGCGAAAGAAGAAATCAAGGACAATGCGCTAACCAATACTGGAACATCCAATGATGGCAAAGGAATTAAAAAACCCAGTGATCTCAAAGGAGTATCCTCCATTAAGGGTGCAACAGATATTAAAGGCGTAAATAATATAAAAAAAATTGATGGTTAAAGGAGCGGATAAAATGGCTGCTATACAAAAGAGTACCGATACATCTAGCCTGGCAGAAGTAGTCGATCGTATTTTGGACAAAGGGGTTGTCATCGACTTATATGCGCGTGTCTCGCTAGTAGGGATTGAACTGATTACCGTAGAGGCACGAGTGGTTATCGCCAGTGTCGACACCTGGCTTCGTTACGCAGAAGCTGTTGGTTTACTGCGTGATGATGTACAAGGAAGCATAGATGAAGGTGATGTTGAAGAAGGCGAACGGGGCCGCAGCCAGTTGAATTTTGCTTAGTTATACAGAATGTAATAGAAAGCAGGGCATATGCGTATTTCCGCATATGCCTAGCTCTATTTTGATTTTAGGAGTGAAAGTAAATGAAAATCGAACAGGTTAAGAAAGCGGTAGAGGATTTTTTCACTGAACATATCAACCCGCCATTTAAAATCACCTCCATTCTTCAGGAGGAAAACGGATGGAAGCTGGAAGTTGAAGTCATCGAAGAAAAAGAGTACATGAAGCGGTATGCAAAAGACCATTTGATTGGTGAATATGAAGTAAAAGTGGATGAAGCCATGGAAGTGGTTTCTTACCAGCGGAAAAGCCTTCGCCCGCGCAGTGCCCCGCTTGTCACCGAAGAAGGAGGTTGACCGACATGGCAGCAAACAAATCAAATGAGGGAGATAACATTACCTCGGCAAACAAGCAGCCGGAAAAAGACAAAAGCAACACCGAAAAGAACAAAAAAGCAAAGAGAAAGAAAAAAGTAATCAAATCTAAAAACGGAGCAAATATGGCAGAAATAAAAAACAGGGAAAAAAAGCAGACAACAGATTCAGAGCAGGAAAAACGGCAAGCGGCAAACAAAGCAGACGAAGATAAGACGAAGCAGGAAACAAGCAATTCGGCTCCCAAACCGAAGAAGTTTGAACAGGGCCAACGGAAAAGTAAAGAAGAAGAGAACAGCTATCGGCAGGGGAACCATCAAGCAAGTAAGTCTCCTTTGGACCCCAACAGTACAAACAACAATCAAAAAAAACAGTCTGAAAAAGATTCCTCCACTTCAGCAAACAAAAATAAACATAAGCGAAACATCGACGGAGAAAATTTTATCTTGACACCGCAAATCGAAAAGATTGCTGACAGGGCAGAACGTTATATTCATGCAGGGTATCCTGTACACTTCACTGGTCCAGTCGGAGTAGGAAAGACCTCTATGGCCCTGCATCTTGCTCGGAAGTTCAACAAGCCGGTGATGTTATTGCAAGGGAACCATGAACTTACCAATCAAGACTTATTAGGCGGGATTACAGGTGTTTCAACCAACATGCTGATCGATAATTTTGTGCGGCAAGTGTACAAAAAGCAGCAGGACACCAATGAAAAATGGACGCCAGGCCGATTAGTGGAGGCCGTTAAAAATGGTTATACCTTAATCTATGATGAATTTAACCGTTCCCGTCCGGAAACAAACAGTTTGTTTCTGTCTTTATTAGAGGAAGGAATATTACCTTTATATGGGACCAAGCAAAACACACCTTTTGTCCGGGTCCATCCGGATTTTAAGG
Organism: Sediminibacillus albus; assembly: GCF_900101125.1. Lineage (GTDB taxonomy): Bacteria > Bacillota > Bacilli > Bacillales > Amphibacillaceae > Sediminibacillus > Sediminibacillus albus. Next base: position 39,052 of record NZ_FNFL01000002.1, read on the forward strand.
TCATCTTCACGAGTAATCCTAAAGAATACCAGGGCATTTACCAGCCTCAAGAAGCCTTATTGGATCGGTTAATCACGATTGAAGTTAACGGCAGAGCGGAGGAGTCAGAGGGCGATATCGTCGCCAAAAAAACGAATTTAGCTCAGGCAAAAACCAATAAAGTCGTCAGTCTTGTCAACAGGATTAGAAGACGATGCGAGCAAGAAAAAGCTGAAGGACCAAGTTTAAGAGCAATGGTAATGATAGCTTCCATTGCCAAACAACAGGATTTGGCGGTCACTGCCAAGGAGGAGCAGTTTGAAAGCCTATGTGTGGATGTCCTGGGAGCACAGCTTGCCCGTTGTTTAGGTTATAGCCAAGTGAAGGATGTTGAACCGATCATAAAACAAGAATTGAAAAGAATGGAGGATGAAAAAAATGCTGGATAATCAACTGGGTGTATACTTGTTCGGAGCCATACCTGTAAATACCTCCAAAACATTTGGAGAAGTGAAACTGGCCGGTGAACAGAGGGGTGTCTATACCATTCCATATAAAGAAACAGCGATGGTCGTAGCAGATGCGCCGGTCCAAGTTTATGATCCGAGCCGCGCCAACTTAAAGGCCCATCAGGATGTCGTCAATTTAGTGATGGAACAGCATACGATTGTACCTATGAGCTTTGGCAATGTGCTGGAATCTGAACAAGACGTCACCCTGCTATTGGAACAATTACAAGAACAATTGATGAAAATTTTCCCTCAGATTGAAAACAGAATCGAAGTTGGCTTAAAAATAATCGGCCATAAACAATGGATCGAGCAAGCAGCCCAGGCCCAGCCCGAACTGAAACAAGCCCAGGAGAACATAGCGGGTAAATCTAAAGAGGCCGGTTATTATGAAAGAATACAACTCGGAGAAGCAGCACGGAAATTCATGCTGCAACTGCAAAAACAATGCGAGGCAGAAATTTTCACACCGTTGACGGAACTAGCCGTTTCCTCGAAAAGCAATGAGGTCATCGGTGAACGCATGTTACTGAACGCCTCCTTCCTGATTGACTTGGATAAAGAGACTGCGTTTGACCAAAAGGTGAATGAACTTTATGAACAATGGGAAGGAAAGGTGGACTTCAAATACACTGGTCCGTGGCCGGCATACAATTTTATCGATATTAAATTAAAGGCGGCAGATGTTTCATGATTCGAAAGCTTTTTACCTGGCCGCTTGATACCGTCATGATGGTTGGAGAAAAAGTGAAAGAAGAGGTTGATAAAGAACTATACGACGTAGAACATATTCAAAAGAAGCTGGTTCATTTGCAAATGATGCTGGAAATGGAAGAAATATCCGAAGAACACTATCAACAACAGGAAGAGGAACTTCTCATCCAATATCGCATTGCCAAGCAAATGGAACAAAACGGAGGAATACACAAGGAGGGCTGAAAATGAGCGACACATTACATTATCTATATGCTTTTATTCCGAGCTCAGAGTATGAAAGCCGTCCCCCAGACGAGATGGAAGGAATACAAAAGAATGCCAGTCTGCAATATCTCCCGTTGGGGTCAATTACTGCAGTTACCTGCCACGTGCATCCGGACGAGTTTTCTGAGGAAAATTTAGCTAAAAACACAGAAAACATGGCCTGGCTGCAAGAAAAAGCCTTCCATCACCACCAGATGATGAATCAATTACATAAATCTTATACGGTCATTCCATTGAAATTCGGGACAATTTACACTGCCATTGCCAGCTTGAAGGCTGCAGTACAGGAGCATGAGGAAAACATCCTTTCTTTATTTCAAGCTTTGCAGGGCAAAGAGGAGTGGAATATGAAGATTTATGTAAAAGACGATAAATTTCGAGAGAAGGTAATGGCAGGCAATCAGGAGATTGAAAAAAAACAGCAGGAAATTGAGCAGCTGTCAAAAGGGAAGCAATATTTTGAAAAGAAAAAAATGGGCCAGTTCATTGAAGAGCAAGTAAAAAAGGAAATTGAAACGAGCTGTAAACAGGTCCACCAAAAACTAAAAATCTATAGTCAAGCGGAAGAGCTTAAGAAGAATTGGGGGAAGAAGGTAACCGGGAAAACGGATGGGATGTACTGGAACAGCGCCTATCTTCTGCCAAGAGGAGAGGTCGAGGCGTTCTTAGAAACAATCAAGCAGGAACAAGCAGAAGCTTCCCGCAAGGAGACAGGGCTAACCTTTGAAGTAACTGGCCCATGGCCGGCCTATCACTTTTCCAATTTTCAAGATAGAGGTGTACAGCATGGAACGTGACATGTTAGACAATCAGGATGTCTCGTTGCTGGATGTTTTGGATGCTGTCCTGGAAAAAGGGGTCGTGCTGCGGGGCGATATTACTATCTCGATAGCAGATATTGATTTGGTTTATCTCGATTTACGCATTTTATTAAGTTCGGTTGACACATTGATCGATTCAGCACAAGGCAAAAGACAAGCAACCGACAAAGGAGAGACAATCCGGTCATGGGAAAAGGAGGAAACAGCTGATGGAGCAAACGCGGCAACTAGTAGATAAAGCCGGTAATCAGCCAGAAGGACGAATCAATTTAAATCCGGATAATGCTGAGGAAGGTCTTACCCAGCTCGTAATGACGGTTGTGGAACTTATTCGCCAGCTTGTGGAACGGCAAGCGATGAAACGTGTCGAAGGCGGAAATTTAAGTGAGGAAGAAATTGAAAAGCTTGGAGTCGCACTAATGAATCTGGAAGAGAAAATGGATGAGTTGAAGGAAATTTTTGGCTTAAAAGATGAGGATCTTAATATCGACTTAGGACCGCTGGGCAATTTACTTTAAATATACAAGGACGCTTAGGAGGGATGTAACATGACAGACAACCATCCAATGCAAACAACCAATGGCTTAGTTGAAGTACTGGAAACAGTCCTGGACAAAGGGGTTGTCATAGCGGGAGACATAAAGGTGAACATAGCTGAAGTCGAGTTACTCACCATTAAAATCCGGCTGCTGATCGCATCCGTCGATAAAGCAAAAGAAATCGGCATGGATTGGTGGGAAACAGACCCGCACTACTCCTCACAGGCCAACAGGCTGGAAGAAGAAAATAAACAGTTACAGGACGAAATCCGCCGTCTGGAAGAAAAAATCGACCAAGCAGGAAAACAGGATGAGAGCTTTAAGTAATATCGCAGATGTTTCATATGATGAATATATTGGTCTATAAAAGAGTGGGATAGGAGCTGGACGGAACTATCCTGCTCAAAATCATTTGCAGAAAAACGGGGAGTTTAATGGTATAGGGAAATAAAATTTTGATAATCATGCTAAATAACAGCCTATAGTATAGGAAGCGGGAAGAACATAAGGTTACTCCTTGCATAAGCTTAAGTAAACGTCTATTTGGTTGTTTCCTAATTCTTTGTCAGGATGAAAAAGATGCTTCAAGTATAAAAGGAGGGACGCTTTTGAAAAGCTATACAGGAGGAATTGTCGAACAATCTTTAGATGCCTTATTGGAAGACGACTCATTTTTACCAGATCTACAAGGTGAAACAAGAAACAAGGCGTTTACATCGCTCGTTTCCATCCTTTCTACCCCCAATCACATACATAAATCCTTTTTGCGCATTTCTTTAGAAAACGGAAAGGTTATCCGAGTTCCTGCCTTTCGGGTGCAGCACAATGATACCCTCGGGCCTTATAAAGGCGGGATTCGTTTTCATGAATCAGTAAACGAGGAGGAAGTTATCAATCTGGCTTCCCTGATGACATTGAAGAATGCCCTGTATGAAGTTCCGTTTGGCGGTGGTAAGGGCGGAGTTGTCATTAACCCAAGAGAATTTGAGATAAAGGAACTACACTCGATATGTAAAAAGTATGTCCAATATTTCAGCGATATTTTAGGAACGGATAAAGATATTCCAGCTCCAGATGTCGGTACCGGGGATCGTGAGATGGACTGGATGATGGCAGAATATAAGAGTATTCACCCTGGTATGCCTTACAGAGGAAGCTTTACAGGAAAGAGTGTCGTAAATGGCGGCTCATTAGGACGTAGGGAAGCCACCGGAAAAGGGGTTTATTTCACCTTTCGTTATTTATTCCACGATTTTATCCAGGAGCATAAACAATGGTTAACTAATAGCCAAAATAGATTTGCCCAGACAGCTTTAACCCATGCTGGTCGTCCCTTGGCTATTGCTGTCCAGGGATTTGGAAATGTAGGATCAATTGCAGCTCTGGAAGCTTATAATTGTGATCGCTTGCAAAGCAAAGTAGTAGCCGTAAGCGACCGAAATGTGACGTTATATAATTCAGAGGGATTAGATATCCCCGAACTTGTAAAGTTCATTACCGTGAAAAATGGAGATTTGCCGACAACAGAAGAAGAACTAGCGCAAAACAGTATCAAGGCTGTCATCTATGACCGCGATAAAATTTTAAGTCTCAATGTAGATGCTTTATTTTTAGCAGCATTAGAAGATCAAATACATGAAGAGAATGTTGAGGATGTAAAAGCGCAGATTATTGTCGAGGGTGCCAATTCTCCTGTAACGGTGGAAGCGGATGAAACCTTGAGTAAGCGAGGAGTTATCATTGTACCTGATATACTCGCTAACGCTGGTGGAGTGATTGTTTCCTACCTGGAGTGGTTACAAGGCCGTGAAACACAATTTTACAGTGAAGAGCAAGTATTTAAACTTCAGTTGGATAAAATGAAAACGACATTGGATAGGATTCTCCCCCAATTTTTCGCGGATCCATTTCCGCTGCGGCAGAACTGTTATATCCATGCCGTGATGAAATTGTCTACCGTATTATACCGCCAGGGCAAGCTTTACTAAAAAGAATCGCGGTTACAATAATATCGGTTTAATAAACTTTTCTACTACTTTAGACTACATTTTTGAGAAGTAGATCAACTGCGATTATAAGAGGAGCGATTCCAGCAGGAAGTAGAGCGAAAAACCAGGAAAGACGATCATCAAACGCTGCAAATCCACCCTGACTAAAGCTATGGAAGAGGGTGTTTTTAACCCTCTTTCCACACTATCTTCTGTTTACCCGTTTTTTTTTACTGCTCCCATCGTCACGCAGCAATGGCTGGATTTTTGGTTTGGCATTCCTTGCCCAATTCTTGACAGCATCAATGGTAACTTGTTCTTGTTCCGAGATGGTTCGAAGGGATAAATCCTCCAGCACAAATGAGGTGAACCATTTCATTTGTTTATCTGTCAGCACTTGTGCAATCCGGGCATGCAGATATGGGTCCAGCCCTTCCTCCAGGAAGGCGGCAGTATTCCCCTGTTGTGCTTTTACCTGGCTAATATACGCCTGCTCGTTTTCTTTCTGGCGGTTACGTTTTCGAATCAAACTGAGCATTGCTTTCTCGATGCGGAAATAAGCATAGCTGGAAAACTTTCCCCGTTTTGCATTATAGCTTTCCACGGCTTCCCATAAAGCGATCATTCCCTCCTGGTAAAACTCTTTTTCTGAATCACGAATACCGAGCTTCATGATCAAATAATAAATCATGTTTTCATACTCTGTTAATATGTCGTTGAAAGATTTGATTTCTCCCTCTGCCACAATATCCTCTTTCTACAAAGGCGCCTTTATGGTTTATTCCGCGGTAGGACAAGCATAAAAGATGAAAAAGAGATTTTCCTGCAAGAAAAGAGGATGTTTTTCGCGTTTTTCGGTCGACAGGCTGTAAGAAAATTAATTTTTCGCTGGTTAAAGAGACACATTTGGGCGTAGTAAATGCAAGTTTTAGCAGAATTCACTTTTATCCAAATGGATGGATTTCCAACAAGAAAAAGGTTTTTAAGCACTGTTTGGCATGCTATATTAAAAGCAAGCAAAGGAGGTTTTTCATGAATGCCCGCTGGCAGGAAATTATTCAACTGTTTTTGGCTGCAAATGAACCGCTTACTGGTGCCCAATTGTCGTCTGATTTACAGGTTAGTCCGAAAACGGTGCGAAATGATATAAAACAACTTAACCGCTTCCTGCAAAACAGCGATGCGAAAATTGCATCCTTCCGTGGGATAGGATATCAATTGGAAACCAGCGACGAGAGTTCTTTTCAACAGTTTTTTCTTGGACAACTAGCAGAAGCAAAAGAAGCAACTCCTGAAGAACCTGACAGAAGAGTAGAATTTTTAATGGAACGGCTGTTACTCGACGCTGATTACGTCAAAATCGAAGACTTGGCGGAAGAGCTTTATATAAGCCGCTCTACATTGCAAAGCGACCTGAAAATAGTACGAAAGATTCTAGGGAATTATCAGTTATCCCTTGATCAACGACCGAACTATGGGATAAAAGTAATCGGCGAGGAAACGAATATCCGTTTTTGTATATCTGAATTTATCTTCAATCACCAGCCTTCCTTTATCGAGATGATCGATGAGTGGCAGGAAATACTGCCCAAACCTGATTTAGACTTGATCCGTAACTGTATTTTGTCCAGCCTTCGAAAACATAACCTCATCATCTCAGACATTAGCCTGCAAAACTTGATTACCCATCTAGCGATTGCTTATAAACGGATTCAAAGCTCGAATGAAGTGAAGAAGGTACCAGAAGATTTGCACCAAATGAAAGGCGCAAAGGAGTTCACCGTAGCAAAAGAAATCGTCCAGGAAGTTGAAGCAGGACTAGATGTGTCTTTTTCTGATAATGAAGTGAAATATCTGGCCTTGCATTTACAGGGCACAAAATTGAATGTTCCGGACGACGCTATCAACCAAGGAGTTTCGGTGATTGACAAGCAGCTATATCGATTAGTCAAAAATATGGTGAAGCGGATTGATGAGCAATATCACTTCAACCTTGCCAACGATGAGGAGCTTTTGCTCCATTTAAGCTTGCATTTAAAGCCGGCGATCAATCGCCATAAATACGGGATGAACATAAGAAACCCGCTTCTGGAGGAAATAAAAACAAAATACCCTCTTTCCTTTGAGGCGGCATTAGCTGCAGCTGAAGTACTTGACGAACAATTGCAGATACAAGTGAATGAACATGAAATTGGCTACCTGGCGCTGCATATTGAACTTGCTCAAGAAAGGGCAAAAAAGACCACCGCCCGCTCCAGCCGTTGTTTGATTGTATGTGCATCAGGCTTGGGAAGTGCTCAGTTATTGTTGTATAAGCTAAAGGATAAATTCGGTGATAATTTGGAGATTGTCGCCACAACGGAATATTATAACTTGAACGCAAAGTCGGTAGAACACGTCGATTTTATTGTTAGTACGATACCGATAAGAAAGGATTTACCAGTTCCTGTGGTACTTGTAAGCACTATACTGGGGAATAGCGACGTTGAAAAAATAGACAGGATGATGACAAAAGATAAGCAACTGATCGATAAATACTTAGTGGAAGCTTACACGTTTTTCAATCGTGATTTTCAGACTCCGGAAGAAGTGATTGATTTTTTAAGCAATCAATTGCTTCGGGATGGCCTGGTACCAGATAATTATTTGACTTCCGTGTTGGAACGGGAAAGCTATGCTCCGACGAGCTTTGGCAATCTGGTGGCAATTCCTCATCCGCTTGAACCGATGACGGACAAAACCTTTTGGTCGATTGTTACATTGGAAAAGGCAATCCAATGGGATGATAAATTGGTGCAAATCGTCTTTTTGCTTAACATCGATAAAGCAAAAAAAGAAGATGTGAAGCCAATGTTTCAGGCGTTGGCCAAGTTGGTCGACAATAGAAAAATACTGTTGCAGCTGATTGAGTGCCAGTCTTTTGCCCAGTTAAAGCAGCTGTTGAATAGTATCTAATTTGCAAAGGAACTTGTTTCCTTTGTTTTTTTGTATATACCGATAATTTTTTGCCATAGGCAATGGTAAAAATTCCTCTCCAAGTGAATGGGCTGCCGCGATAATATAAAGCTAAGTAATATTATTCAGCAAAGGAAAGGAGGGTGTTCAATGAAAATAACCGTAATAGGAGGGGGATCTTCTTATACACCAGAATTATTAGAAGGGATTATTAAGCAGCAGCATGCTCTGGATATCTCGGAAATTTGGCTGGTGGATGTGCCGGAAGGACAAAAAAAACTATCAATTATTGCCAATCTGGCTGCAAGAATGATGGAGAAAGCTGACTGTCCGATAAAAATAACCGCAACGCTTGATCGTAGAGAAGCGATCAAAGGTGCTTCCTATGTGATTACACAGATACGTGTCGGCCAGCTGGAGATGAGAAGGAATGATGAATACATTTCCATCAAGCATGGGGTGATTGGCCAGGAAACGACAGGTGCAGGCGGATTTATGAAGGCGTTGCGTACAATCCCGGTACTGTTGGATATTTGCCGGGATATCGAAGAACTGGCACCTGATGCATGGCTGTTAAACTTCACGAATCCTGCAGGCCTGGTAACGGAAGCAATCTTAAAACATAGCAGTGTCAAAGTAATTGGCTTATGTAATAATCCGATTAATTACTATAAAAGATTTTCGCGGACTTACAACACAGCAATCGAGAATATCAGCATCACTTTTGTCGGTATCAATCACCTCATCTGGATCACGGAATTGCATGTGAACGGCAAATCACGAATAGAAGATATACTAACCGGCATTTCAGACAGCTATGAAGCCAAAAACATCCCATCATTAGGCTGGGATCCAGCATTTTTGCAATCTTTGGAAGCGATACCATGCGGCTACCACAAGTATTACTATCAAACCGATCGACTATTAAAACAGCAGCAGTCCCAGTATCAACAGAACGAAACCCGCGCTGACCAGGTGCAGCAGGTGGAAAAAGAATTATTCGAACTCTATCAGGATCCTAATCTAAATGATAAACCTCGGGCGCTGGAGCAGCGTGGAGGGGCCTACTATTCAGAAGCTGCAGTCCGTTTGATGACCTCTCTGCAACTTAACACAAAGCATATCCATACGTTGAATGTCCCAAATAATGGCACTATTTCCTGTTTGCCGGATGATGCCTGTATTGAAGTGAATTGTGTAGTGGAAAGTCATCAGGTGACACCGCTCCAGGTTGGGAGCGTTCCTCCGCAAATCAGAGGACTGCTGCAGGTTGTTCAAGCGTACGAGGAACTGACAGTGGAAGCTGCAGTGACAGGGAACAAGGGAACAGCATTACAAGCGTTGACACTCCATCCATTGATTCCTTCCTCAGAACGGGCGCAAGTTATACTTGATGAAATGCTGGAAGTGAATAAACGCTATTTACCGCAATTTTACTCGGAAAGTCAGGAGGTTAATCAATGAAAATCGCATTGCTATGTGCGCTTGGTATGAGTACCAGCCTGCTCGTGGAACGAATGAAGAAAGCGGCAGCCAGCCGTTCGATTGAGGCGGAAATAGATGCCTATTCTGTTGACGATATCGATGAACAGTTGAAAACTTCTGATGTCGTTTTACTAGGACCGCAAATCTGCTACAAAAAGAATGAGCTGTTTGCGAAAGCAAAAGATGCCGATACTCCCATCGACATCATTGACATGAAAGCTTACGGTCTTAGGGATGGAGAAAAAGTACTTGACCAGGCGATAAAGCTAGTAAAATAGGTGAGCTATTTTGAAAATGATAGATTCACAAACAAAACGGCAATAAAAATCTCCTTATCTCAATATCGACAAATTTGACATCACACATTCACCCTTTGCTCCAAAATACTCGTTCACAGGCGGAGCCGTTTATCCAACAACCACATTACGATTAAAGGGAGGAAACACGATGGACCGGTTTAATGCATTTATGGAACGTTATTTCATGCCGGTTGCTGGAAAAATGGCGGAACAGCGCCATTTAAAGGCAATCCGTGACGGCATCATTGCCGTCATGCCTTTATTGATTATCGGCAGTATCTTTTTAATTATCAGCTCGCCGCCAGTACCTTCTTGGGCGGATTTCATGGCCCCATATGCTTCGGCGCTCAGTATTCCGGTTAATGCCACATTTGGATTGTTAGGGCTTATTGCTGTATTTACCATTGCCTATAACCTCGCTATCAGTTATAAAATGGACGGTTTGTCTGCGGGGGTGCTGGCAATCGCTGCTTTCTTCGTTGCCACCCCGCTGACAGAAGAGGGAAATATCCCATTAAATTTAATGGGCAGCGAAGGACTGTTTATCGCGATTGTCCTCGCAATTTTTACAGTAGAAGTTTACCGTTTTTTTGAAGTGAGGAATATCGTGATTCGAATGCCTGATAGTGTTCCGCCTTCTGTTTGGCGGGCGTTCACAGCACTTATACCAGGCGCAGCAATCGTGGCGATGGTCTGGGCGGTTGATTTAATTCTCCAGTCTGCCTTTGAGTTATCGCTCCATGGCATAGTCGGGGCTGTTCTTCGTGAACCGCTGCAAATGGCTGGCGGAAGCTTTTGGGGTGCAATGGCCGCAATCATCCTCATTCATTTGCTCTGGTCGTTCGGCATTCATGGCATCTCTGTGGTTGCAAGTGTGATGGCTCCGATTTGGTATAGTCTTACGGAGGAAAATGTATCAGCACATCAAGCCGGTGAGCAACTGCCTAACATCATTGGCCAGCCATTTATGGCAATTTGGTGGGCTGTCGGGGGATCCGGCATGGCTCTTGCATTAACATTGTTGTTTATCTTGCGGGCGCGTTCCAAGCATTTAAAAGGATTAGGCAGAGGGTCAATTGGAGCAAGTATCTTCAACATTAGTGAACCAGTGATTTTTGGCGCCCCGGTAGTAATGAACCCGCTTCTGGTAATACCATTTATCCTGGCGCCGCTTGCCGTTGGGATTGTCACCTATTTCTCTATGTCCTTTGGATTGGTAGGTAAGCCGTATGTGATTGTGCCGTGGACGACACCACCGCCGATTTCAGGGATTCTTACGACAGGTGACTGGCGCGGAGGTGTGTTAATGATGGTGAACCTATTGATTGCCATGGTGATTTACTACCCATTTTTCCGCCTCTATGATAAACAATTGCTTGCAGAAGAACAAAGAGAGCAGGATGATAAGGCTGGCTCTGAAAATGTATCTGTCTCTGCCAAACAAGGGTAAGGAGTCTTTTTTGATATGAACCACAAGCGGAAACTTATTATCAATGCCGATGATTTCGGTCTATCACCAGGCGTAACAGCAGGGATTCTTTACGCTCACAAGTATGGCGTCCTCACTAGCACCACAGCAATGGTAAATACTGAATTTGCCAGGGAAAGTCTGGAGGAGGCAAAACGGTATCCCAAATTAGGAATCGGCTTGCATTTTGTTCTTGATGCAGGCCGTCCGCTATCTGCTTCTGCCAGGAGCCTGGTAGACCAAAAAGGAGATTTTCTAACTGGCCAATCATTAATCGAGTCAGCGAACAAACAGGATGTGAAAAGTGAATTGGAAGCACAGCTGCATTTTCTCCTCGAACAGGGCATCAAAGTGACTCACCTTGACAGCCATCACCACATGCACTTACACATTCCCTGTGCCTTGGAAGCGATGTTGGAAGTGGCGGAAAGCTACCAGCTGCCGATCCGGGCTTTTTCCGATACGAAGCTGCCGGACCAGATAGCTGCCGCGGATAACTTCCATTACGACTTTTATGGCGAGGAGCACGTTACTAGTGACTATTTATTGCAGTTGTGTGCCGCTTTGCAGCCAGGTGTTACGGAAATTATGTGCCACCCTGCATTCATGGATACATGGCTGGAAAAAAAGAGCAGCTATCAGTTTACAAGAACAAAAGAATTGGAGATTTTGACGAGCAGCCGTTTAAAAGAATGGCTGAAACAACACAAGGTGGGCTTGATCCATTATGGAGGGTTGTAAATGAAGGTAGAAGATCTTTCCATGCAAATCATTTTATATGCTGGAAATGCCAAGGCATTTTTGCATGAGGCCTTGCATGATGCAAGAAATGGACAATGGGAAAACACAGAAGCAAACAGGGAAAAAGCATCCGCTGAATTGCTGAAGGCGCATAAAATCCAAACCAAATTCTTACAGAAGGATGCTGCTGAAAAATTGGCTAGCCCGCCGATACTATTAATTCATGCCCAGGACCATTTGATGACGGTCATGTCGGAAAAAGACTTGATCGGGGAAATGATTCATATGTACAAGAATCAGCACGATATGAAAAAACAAATCGAGCAATTGCTGCAAAATGAAAAACGACAGGAAGAGAGAAGCGGAGAAAAACTTTAAAGAGGAGTGGTTCGATGAAACGATCCAAATTTACTTTAATGGCTGCTGTATTTCTATTGATCCTGGCAGCTTCAACGGCAGCTGTACATGCAGACGGGAAGTCGGGCAATAAAGGAAATGCAAAGGTAACGCCCGGGGTGGAAGTGTTTTTAGATAATCATCTTGATTGGGTGGAGGACAAGCGTGTCGGCTTGATTACCAATCCAACCGGTGTGGACCGGAATCTGGTAAGCACAAGTGATTTATTATACGAGCATCCAGACGTGCAATTGACCGCGCTGTTTGGCCCGGAACACGGGATTAGAGGCGATCAGGAAGCGGGGGAATATGTGGAATCCTACATTGATGAAAAAACTGGCCTTCCTGTGTACAGTTTATATGGGCCGACCTGGAAGCCGACAGAAGAAATGCTGGAGGACGTTGACGTATTGTTATTTGACATCCAGGACATCGGCTCCAATGTTTATACCTACATTTACACGTTAGGTTTTGCCATGGAAGCGGCAGCGGAATTTGACAAGGAGATTATCGTGCTGGACAGGCCGAATCCGATTGGCGGTACACGAGTAGAAGGTCCGCTGCGATCGGAAGAGACCGTCAGTTTTATGGGGAGATTTTTACTTCCGGTTAGGCATGGCATGACCGTCGGTGAATTGGCGACAATGTGGAACCATGAGTACAGTATGGGTGTAGACTTGAAAGTAGCCAAAATGAAAGGCTGGAAACGGACGATGCATTATGAGGATACAGGGCTTCCCTGGGTAATGACTTCCCCTAACATTCCGACGCAGGAATCAGCTTACCTGTATGCCGGCACAGAATTGGTGGAGGATACAAACCTGTCTACAGGGCTGGGGACAACTAAACCGTTTGAACTTGTTGGCGGCCCTGGGATCGATGGGGAGGATTTAGCGGAAGAAATGAATAGCCGCGGTCTTGACGGTGTAAGTTTTCGCTCTGCATATTATACGCCAATGTTTGGCAGACATGAAGGGCAATTAATCGGCGGGGTGCAGGTGCATATCGACAATCCTTCCGATATTGATTTAGTTGCTCTTGGTCTCCATTTGGTCGATGCCATGCGCGACCAGGATCCCGAAGCGTTCGAGATGACTTCCAGTTACGCTAACCTAATCGGTGATCCTGATGTACCAAGTATGATTTTGGACGACCAGCCAGTCGAACAAATTATCGCTTCCTGGGAGGATGAATTGAACACTTGGACAGAGGAAGTCCGTAATCAATACCTGCTATACAACCCTTATCCAAGCGGCTCTCAGCCTTATAAAAACAACGGAGTATTAGGAATACTGCCTTTGGATCTCTCTGCTTCACTGGGAGAATCTGTGGAACTGGCAGTGAAGGGATATGACGAAGAGGGTGATAGTCTGGAGATTGATCCGGCACAGATTGATTGGTCGGTGTCTGGTGATATTGGACAAGTAGTCGATGGCGTCTTCCAGGCAGAAGGTGAAGGGAAAGGGGAATTGCTTGCGTCTTATGGTGAGTACACTGCCTCCCGGAAGGTTGATGTGTCAACCACATTGGTAGAGAATATCCGCTACGGCATCCATGCTGACTATTCACGGATTGTGTTTGACCTTAACAAAACGGTGACAAACTATCAGCTGGAAGAAAAGGACGGCCAATTACGTTTAGAAATACCTTATGGAGAAATTGGCGGAGAATTGGGTGAATCGGGCGGTACCTTGCAAATAAACAACAGTCCAGTTATTTCAAGCATCGATTACCAGCGGGAGGATAATGCGTTTGTGGCAGCCTTTGATTTGAAAGAGGAAGGAATAACTTTTGAAACGCCGGCGTTTTCTTCCAGAATCGTTGTCGATTTAATGCATTAGCGTATAGAAAGGCAATCGGAGCATTCATGCTCCGATTGTTTTTTTATAGCTGCTCAACTTATCCAGCAATAAGTAATATTTGGCGTTTTTGTGACATGTTATTAAAATATTAGCAGCCTTTTTCTGTTCCTGTTGTCTTCTATGCCGTATAAAAAGTAAAATCATGTTAAAATAGTAACAAGTGCAAATTGAAAATGGAGGTGCAGGAATTGGGAAAACGCGTGTTATTTTTTCTATTAACTAATATACTTGTTATGACGACGATTGTTATCGTCTGGTCGATAATTACTACGTTCACCGATATCGGAGGTTCGTTTGAGACAGGCGGATCAGGATTAGGGATTGATTATGGTTCGTTAATGGTATTCAGCTTGCTGGTCGGTTTTATTGGATCATTTATGTCGCTGGCAATGTCACGCTGGATGGCTAAAAAAATGATGAAAGTGAAAGTCCTGGACCCGGATGGTTCATTGGCAGCCCAAGAACGGGCGCTGGTTGAAAAGGTGCACCGTTTGTCACGCGCAGCTGGGCTGATGCATATGCCGCAGGTTGGAATTTACCAATCGCCGGAAGTTAATGCGTTTGCCACCGGTCCGACAAAGAAACGGTCACTTGTTGCTGTATCGTCAGGGTTGTTAAGTTCAATGGATGACGACGCGGTGGAAGGTGTAATTGCCCACGAAATTGCTCACGTATCAAACGGTGATATGGTTACCATGACGCTCTTGCAAGGAGTGGTCAATACCTTTGTCGTCTTCTTGTCTAGAATTGTTGCCATTATTGTGTCGCGTTTAGTCCGTTCGGAAATGCAAATGGTTGTCCGTTTTGCGGCAATTATTGTTTTCCAAATATTATTCTCCATTCTGGGAAGCATCGTCGTTAGTGCCTATTCCCGCTGGCGGGAATACCGGGCTGACCGTGGAGGTGCAGACTTGGCGGGCCGTGACAAAATGGCCCATGCGCTGCGCTCACTGAAAGCGCAAGTGAACCGGGCCCATCTAAATAACGATCGTACGGATGACGCAGCAATCCAGACCATGAAAATCAATGGAAAGAGTGGGGTAGCCAAGCTGTTTTCCTCCCACCCGGATCTGGATGAACGAATTGCACGATTGGAGCAGCGTTAATCTATAGCAAAGCAGATGTTTTAGAAGCCTATCAAATGAATCAACATTTGATAGGCTTTTTTGTGTTAAAAATTCCCTCGATGGCAGCCATAAACATCGATATTCCCAAGATTGCCAGGACTAGCGGGCGCCGTGTTTTATTTGCAGCAGCCGTTTGGGCAGATTCTGACATACTCCGAGCCTTCTTTCTGAAGAAATTCTCTCTACTAAAGGTTGCATTGACTGAAAGAAGCAGAAAAAAGAGACCAGCTGCACATAATGCTGATCTCTTTTAAAGTATTTATTATTACTTAAACCGTTGCTGTTTCTTTTTTTACTTTTTTGCTGGGAGTAAGGCTGCGAAGATAAGGGATTGCCCATCTGTCCAAGCCGTATTTTCCAGCGTTTGCTCCGGCAACGATGACGAAGAAGGCTAATAAGATCATTTGTCCATTAGTGCTGACAGTGCCGCTGAACAGGAAGGCGAAGTTCATCACCATTCCCATCAATGCTGCAAAGTTGGTCAAAAGTCCAAGAATCAAGGCAATTCCGACAAGTACTTCTCCCCACATAACCAGGAAAGAGAAGAGGCTGGAATTTGGTAGTGCGACATGCTCCAGGAAAGCTGCCCACCAGCCCTGTACGGCCGGATGCTCTCCAGTAGCAGAAGCGACGGCACCTTGCAGAAATCCACTTGCGTCAAACCCGCCGCCTGCTATTTTTTCAATGCCCGCGTGTAGGAATTGGTATCCAAGATAGATTCGAATGATGGCTAACATACCGGCAATCACATTGTTTCTTCTTAATACGTCAAACATAATGAAACATCTCCTTTTAAATTAATTGGTGTTATTTTGTTCAACATTTCACATAATTTTTGATAAGATCTTGTTTGTTTTCTTACTACACTTATATCTTAGCATGATTTCCATCCTACGAAAGGATATTGTGAATTAATTCACATACTGTTCAATAAGATATGTCGTTATTGTGAATAAATTAACAATAATGGGAAGGGAATCTGCTTTTTCGGGATAACTGTTCTACTTCGGATGGCAGTTGCTCTACTTTCCGGGACAATCGCTCTACTTCACCTGAAAGTAGCTCTACTTTAGGGGAAAGTTGCTCCACTCCCCCGGAGTTGCTCTACTTTCCGGGATAATCGCTCCACTTCCCCGGCACTGCAAAAACGTTGAATTCATTTAAAGAGCGCAGCGAGTATTCGTTGCGACTTTCCGCAGGCAAACTGGTAGAATAAAAGTATTATAGGAAAAGAGGTGGCGTTGTGAACAAAATAAAGTTGGGTAAGAGTGATTTGGAGGTAGGCGAAATTTCTCTTGGCTGTATGCGCATGGACAAGTTGTCAAAGCAGGATGCAGCCAGGGTAATCGAAAACGCACTTGATCAAGGCGTTGATTTGTTTGATCATGCCGATATTTATGGCGGCGGAAAATCAGAAGAAGTCTTTGCTGACGCAATTAATATGTCCCCGTCCATACGGGAAAAAATAAAAATTCAGACGAAGTGCGGTATCCGCGATGGCTTTTTTGATTTTTCCGAACAGCATATCCTTGCTTCTGTAGATGGCAGTCTGGAACGGTTGAAGACGGATTATATTGATATTCTCCTGCTCCACCGACCGGATGCATTAATGGAGCCTGAAGAGGTCGCGGAAGCTTTTACCAAGCTGAAGCAAAGCGGGAAGGTCCGCCACTTCGGGGTCAGTAATCAGAATCCGATGCAAATCGAACTACTGAAAAAATACTTAAAGGATGACCTGATCATCAATCAGCTGCAATTAAGTTTGATGTTTACCCCAATGATTGATGCTGGCTTGAATGTAAATATGCAGCATGACCCTTCGGTTGTCCGGGACAGCAGTATCCTTGATTATAGCCGTCTAAACGAGATGACCGTCCAAGCCTGGTCGCCATTCCAGTTTGGAATGTTTGAAGGTGTATTTGTCGGTAATGATAAATTCCCTGAATTGAACGCCAAGCTGCAGGAACTGGCCGAGAAGAAAGGTGTCACAGACTCTGCCATCGCCATTGCTTGGATTTTGCGTCATCCGGCCAGCATCCAGCCAGTTGTTGGCACGATGAACCCACAACGTATGGCGGATATCGCCAAAGCCTCTGACATCGAAGTAACACGGGAAGAATGGTACGAACTATATCGGGCGGCAGGCAATAAGTTGCCATAACCACACAAAAAGGACACCAGCTGATATTTCATCCGCTGGTGCTTTATTATGTAATCCAACAGATACAGTTAGAATTCAGCTTTCTAATCGATAATAAAAACAGTAAAAAGAGAAGCACAATGATGTGCTTCTCCCATGAAACTCAACTCATCACATGAAAGATGAAATTAAACAAAAACAATCCGGCAATTACATACAATGCCAATGAGACTTCCTTTGCTTTACCAATGGCGATTTTTAAAATTGGGTAAAGAATAAACCCTACTGCAATTCCGTCTGCAATACTATAGGTGAACGGAATCATGGCAATTATGAGAAACGCCGGAAAGCTTTCACTTAAGTCTTCCAAGTCTAAGTGGCGAATATTTTCGAGCATCAGTGCCCCGATAATCATTAAAATCGGTGCAATCGCACTATCTGGAATAAGCTTAATGACCGGGATGAAAAATGCTGAAAGTAAAAAAAGGACGCCCGTAGTTACGGTAGTTAAGCCTGTTCTGCCGCCTGCAGCCATTCCTGCAGTTGTTTCGACCGTTGCAACCGTCGGACTTGTGCCAAACAAACCGGACAACGCTGCAGACACGGAATTTGCCTGAAATGCACGGGCGAATTTCTCCGGACGGTTGATGAAAGCAACATGGCCATGGGTAAGTCCGATATTTTCAAACACTAGTACCATGGTAATTAAAAACACGGCAATCCAAAAGGTCAATGAAAGAATGTTATCAAATGACATCACACCGAAAACTTCCATGTATTCGGAGAAAGAGAATGCTGTTTCTTCAGCAGACTGCACATCAATCAAACCGAATAGCCATGCAAGCAATGTGCCGGCAATTACGGTAATCAAGAAGTTTCCTGGTATGTTGCGGATGAACAGGATGATGGCAATCAAAAAAGTTAGTATCGTGGCAAGGACCTGAGGTTCGCCCAGATCACCAAGCGCGATAATCGAGTTGGTCCCTTTTTCTACCAGCCCGCCTTTTTCGAGGCCGATCAGCATTAAAAACAACCCTAACCCTACCGTGATAGCCTCTTTTAACGATTGGGGGATCGCCTCACTTAATCTTTTCGCAAACCGGGAAAATGCAATGAACATGAACAATAAGCCGGAAATAAACACAACGGCCAGCGCTTCCTGCCATGTGATTCCCATTGATTGGACAATCGTATAAGAGAATAGAGCATTGATCCCCATACCTGGTACTAAAAGAATCGGCACGTTTGCATAAAATCCCATAATCAAACAGCCGGCGACAGACGAAATAATCGTTGCCAGTATCGCTGCTTCCAGCGGTATTCCAGCCTCCGATAATATAAGTGAATTTACGGCAATGATATAAACAATTGCAAAAAAGCCAATAAATCCTGCCAGTATTTCACGTTTTACCGTCGTCTCATTCTGGTCAAGCTTAAAGAGTTGGTTAAACCTATTATTTTTCATGGCGGTCTATCCTATTAAATTAGCCCTCTCCCTACCCGCTCGTCCTGCAAAAAAACAAGAGAGCCACAAGATAGCATTTTAACAGAAATAATCGACTCTGCCAATAAGCTGCATTTTCTGCTTGCAGCAGTTATAAATAGACACTAACTTTCTGTACGAGTGAATATGGTCGCCATTCTTTTGATTTAAAAGGAACCCGCCCGAAATCCCTGTAAATCGTTTAGATCTCCTATTTACCAGCCTGCCGGAAAAATATTGGTTTTTTGCTAAATTAATTTCAAAATGGTATTGGAATCCACCCCGGCAGTGAAGTATAATAAACCTTTCGTGTAAACTGTTACTATGTCTCTGTGATATCTTTTAATGATGATTGGGATAAACGAAGGGACAATCTTCCGCAAATCCCCATAAGCTAGTATTAGAAGAGAAATTAATTGAATTAGCAGCACCATTTATTTTTCATTAGCTAAGGCAATCTGATACAGGGAGTAAGATATATGACTTGGAAAATATCAAAAGGTTCGTTAGACGAAAAAAGTCTGTTGTTAAATGAGAGCCTGTTTGCTCTCGGCAATGGTTATCTCGGAGTAAGAGGGAACTTTGAAGAGGGCTATCAGCAGGGGAACAATTCGATTCGCGGCACTTATATAAATGCTTTTCACGATGAAACGGAAATAAGCTATGGAGAAAAATTACATGCCTTTCCTGATACCCAGCAGAAACTGGTGAATATTATTGATTCACAGGATGTCACTATATTTATTGATGGGGAGTTATTTTCTTTATTTTCAGGTAAGGTCATGGAATATGAACAAAATCTCCATTTTGACGGTGGCTATTCCGAACGGATCATACGTTGGCTGTCTCCAAATGGAAAAGAAGTGAAATTGCATTTTAGGCGAATGGTTTCTTTTGTTCTCAAAGAACTGTTCTTGATCGATATCAAAGTGGAACCTGTCACTCCAGTCAATGAAATAAAGATTGTCTCCTCAGTAAATGGAGACGTGTCTAATTATATAGATAAAAACGATCCGCGTGTTGCTTCTGGCCACGCGAAACGCTTATTTGTTAAGGAAGCTGGCATGCAAGCTGAATACAGCATCGTTCGTAATCAGACGATGGTTACCAATCTGGAGGTTGCTTGTGTAACAGACTCAACTGTAGCTGCCAGCGATTATCAATACAACAGTGAAACGAGTGAATCAGGTGTGAAGGAGATATACACCTGTAATGGAAACAAACCTGTTCAGTTCACAAAGTTTAACGTTTATACCGACACGCTTCGGCATCAAGAAAAGCTGGTAGAAACCGGTCTTGGCATTCTCCAAAAAATTAAAGGGGCTGTTTTTGAAGATTTTATCGTCGAACAGACAGCTTACCTCACCAATTTTTGGAATAATTCTGATGTTACTATTTCCGGAGACCAGGCTCTGCAGGAAGGAATTCGGTTTAACCTATTCCATTTACTGCAATCGGTCGGAAAGGATCCTGTCAGTAACATAGCTGCAAAAGGGCTGTCAGGCGAAGGGTATGAAGGGCATTATTTTTGGGATACAGAAATTTATATGTTCCCTGTCTTTTTGATGACTAATCCTGATCTGGCCAAAAATCTGCTGGTCCAGCGTTATTCTACGCTAGACAGTGCCAGACTGCGGGCCAAAGAGATGGGTCACAGCAAGGGAGCGTTATTTCCGTGGCGGACAATTACCGGAACAGAATCGTCTGGTTTTTTCCCAGCGGGGACGGCGCAGTACCATATTAGCGCCGATATCGCGTACAGCTATGTCCAATATTTCCTGGCAACTACCGATGTTTCCTTTTTAAAGGATTATATGGCGGAAGTGCTGTTTGAAACGGCCCGGCTGTGGATGGACACCGGCCATATGTATAATGGCCAGTTCCGTATCGATAACGTCACCGGACCGGATGAATATACGTGTATTGTTAACAATAATTATTATACAAACATCATGGCTAAGAATAATTTAAACTGGGCAGCCAAAGTTTATAAGCTGCTGGAAGAGGTGGACAGCACTCTGTTGGATCGTATGAAGGCTGAACTATCTTTGAATGAAGAGGAAGTAAGAGAGTGGACAGAAGCAGCAGAAAACATGTATTTGCCGTATGATGAAAAATTAGGCATCAATGCACAAGATGATACGTTTTTACAGAAAAACCGGTGGGACCTGCAAGCCACACCGAAAGAAAAATTCCCGCTGCTGCTCAATTATCATCCATTAACACTGTACCGTTATCAAGTATGCAAACAAGCGGACACAGTACTCGGCCACTTCCTGCTTGAAGATGAACAAAACTTGGAAACTATTAAAAAGTCCTATGATTATTATGAACAGGTGACAACACACGATTCATCGCTCTCTTATTGTATTTTCAGCATTATGGCCTCCAAGCTTGGCTATACGGAAAAGGCTTATGATTATTTCATGAAAACTGCTCGTTTGGATTTGGATAATACGCACGGCAATACCAAGGATGGCCTTCATATGGCTAATATGGGCGGCACCTGGATGGCGATTGTTTATGGATTTGCCGGATTGCGGTTGAAAGAAACCGGTTTGTCTTTTGCGCCATTTTTACCGCCGAAGAAGTGGGAAACTGCTTCCTTTAATGTGCAATTCCAAAACAGGCTGCTTTCGGTAACCATGGAAAAGGACGCCATTTCTTATTGGCTGAAAGCAGGAGAGGCGCTGACCTTCCGTCATTTTGATCAGGCCATCACCCTTCAAACCGGAGAAGAAATAAAAATCAGCACCGACAGCGAGGAACACGACAGAAGCCTGGCAATTGTATAAAATGTATATATAAAAAAGAACACGCTTGTCGATAAGCGTGTTCTTTTTTATATAGAACTAGAGACAGGTTAATCTCGTTTGAGGGGAAATCGCTCGACTTAGTGGCGGAGTCGCTCTACTTTCCCGTGAAATCGCTCGACTTTATGCAGGAGTCGCTCTACTTTCGCGGGAAGTCGCTCTACTTTGCCCTGGGATTGATCTACTTTCACGGGAAGTCGCTCTACTTCGCCGGGATTGTTCTACTTTGGCAGAAAGTCGCTCTACTTTGCCCTGGGATTGCTCTACTTTCACAGGAAGTCGCTCTACTTCGCCGGGATTGCTCTACTTTGGCAGAAAGTCGCTCCACTTTGTCCTGGGATTGATCTACTTTCACAGAAATCGCTCCCTTCACCGTATTTTAACATCGGAAACCTGCATGTAAATCTATACAATTTCACTAGTTTAAGTCATGAAACGTTGTCTATGGTAATATATAAAATAATAGAGATACCCATTATGATTGGAGAAAAGAATCAGGGAGCTGGTAAATATCGATAGCATTAACCTGGATTTATCGAATAAAGGCATTCGGCTCTATGAAAGCAACCATTTGGCTGGGGACTTGGTCAGCGAGCACCATCACCAGGTCCATCAAATTTTGTATGCCTTGGAAGGAGAGGGAAAAGCTGTCCTTAATGGGGAGAGTTTTTCGTTTAAACAGGATAACGTGGCCGTTATTGTTCCATACTCTGTCCACTCGATCGTCTCCGATTCGAAATTGACAGTGCTTGTTCTTGCCTTTGAGCACTCTATTTTGCAGCCATCCGTCAGCAGAGATTTACTTCAATCTTTCTTTTCAGCCACGCAATTGGTGAAGCTCCATCCGTTTGACGGCAGCAATGTCAGACAGCTGCTGCGCAAAATGTTATATGAGCAGTCCCAGGGTGAAGCCATCAATTATGTGGCAATGAAGATTTTTTTGTCCGAATTGTTATTAAAGTTTGCCAGATCGTCAAACGAGTCAGAAATGTTCGACGCGAACGTCCTACGTGCGGAGCGATTGCGCAATTATATAGATACCCATTATTTTGAAGTGATCAGTTCAACTGATTTATCCTCTAAGTTAGGCATAAGTACACGTCACCTGAACAATATTTTCAAGGATAGGTACCAGGTGACTCCGATGCAGTATTTAACAGAAGTTCGGGTCGATTTAGCGAAGCAGCTATTAACGGAAACCAGCAAAGACATCGCATCGATTTGCTTTGAAGTTGGTTTTGAGTCGCTTTCTACCTTTTACCGGACCTTTAAAAATACAACCGAGGTTTCACCGAATAAATATCGTACCGCCTACAAAAAAATTATATAATTTATTTCCGATATTAAGAAATCCGTTCTTAGATTAATAAGACGGATTTTTTTGTTGCCATTATGATAAGAGTATCAGGAATGAAAGGGGATACATATATGGCAAACCAAAAACTTGGAATCATTATGAATGGTGTAACGGGCCGGATGGGAACGAACCAGCACCTGGTTCGTTCCATTGTAGCTATCAGAGAACAAGGCGGGGTGGCATTAAGTAATGGCGACACTCTGATGCCGGATCCGATTCTTGTAGGAAGAAACGAAGCGAAATTGAAAAAACTGTCCACTGAATATGGAATAGACCGCTGGAGTACGAATCTGGAAGAGGCGCTTGCGGATGACTATAATGAAATCTACTTTGATTCCCAGACAACAGTAAGACGGGCAGACGATATCCGCCGGGCAGTAAAGGAAGGGAAGCATATTTATTGTGAGAAACCAACGGCAACTAGTGTGGAAGAATCTCTGGAACTGGCTAAGCTGGCCAAAGAGGCGGGCGTGAAAAATGGCGTTGTCCAGGACAAACTGTTCCTGCCTGGTTTATTAAAATTACAAAGACTGATTGATGCAGGCTTTTTCGGAAAAATTTTATCCGTGCGGATGGAGTTTGGCTACTGGGTGTTTGAAGGCGACTGGCAGGAGGGGCAGCGTCCTTCCTGGAACTACCGTGAAGAAGATGGCGGTGGAATTATTGTCGATATGTTCGCCCACTGGCGTTATGTAATTGATAACTTATTCGGACCGATCCGTTCCGTTTCATGTCTGGGTGCCACCCATATTCCGGAACGTATCGATGAAAAGGGCAAACCGTATACGTGTACAGCGGATGACGCTGCATATGGCACATTTGAATTAGAGGACGGCATTATTGTTCAGGCAAACTCTTCATGGGCCGTAAGAGTCAACCGGGATGATCTATTAACGATTCAAGTTGATGGTACAGAGGGAAGCGCTGTGGCTGGGCTTCGTGATTGCAAAACCCAGCATCGCGTGAACACTCCGAAGCCGGTCTGGAACCCAGATATTCAAAATCCGCATGATTTTCTTGCCCAGTGGGAAGAGGTTCCTGATAACCAAGTATTTGATAATGGCTTTAAAGTACAGTGGGAGTTGTTCCTGAAGCATGTGTTCGCTGATGAACCTTTTCCTTGGGACTTATTGGAAGGCGCTAAAGGTACGCAATTATCTGATCTAGGTTTGAAATCCTGGAAAGAAAGATGCTGGGTCGATGTACCAGACTTGCATGTATAGGAGGGGCTACGAATGGTTGGCAAATTAATATTACCTGGTGAGGGCCGGACGCTTTACAGCTATCAGCCGAGAGATGCCGCCCCTTTTCATATCCCGAATGGAAAAACCCTTAATAGCCGTACGGCGTTTTCTGCCGCCCATGTCGTGGCGGACCCTTTAGCGGACACAGACCCGCTGTCAGACGGGCAAATCGATTGGGACACAACTATGGCATACAGACACCACTTATGGTCGTTAGGGCTGTCGGTAGCGGAAGCGATGGATACCGCCCAGCGTGGGATGGGGCTGAGTTGGAGCAGGGCGAAAGAGCTTATCCACCGTTCGGTCAAGGAAGCAAAAGCAGTCGGCGGCAGGATTGCCAGCGGTGCCGGAACAGATCAGTTAGCTCCAGTACCTGAAGTAACTCTGGAGGATGTCGAAGCTGCTTACGAAGAGCAGTGCGGGTTTGTCGAAAAGGAGGGCAGCCAGGTTATCCTAATGGCCAGCAGAGCGTTAGCTGCTTGTGCCAAAGGGCCGGACGATTATGTTTGTGTATATAACAGGGTGTTAAGCAATGTTTCCCAGCCGGTTATTCTCCACTGGCTTGGTGATATGTTTGACCCATCCTTACAAGGATACTGGGGACACCGGAATTTGGATGAAGCGATGGATGTCTGCCTGGGTATTATTCGAGAGAATGAAACGAAAGTGGATGGAATAAAAATATCCTTGCTGGATGCAGACAAAGAAATTAAGATGCGGCGCCTGCTTCCTGGAAGTGTCCGTATGTATACAGGCGACGATTTTAATTATCCGGCATTAATCAAGGGAGACGAGCAAGGATATAGCCATGCGCTGCTTGGTATTTTTGACGCAATAGCTCCGGCAGCGGCATCTGCTCTTCATGCTTTGGAGGAAGGAAACCTAACAGCCTATGATTCGATTCTTGATAAAACGGTTCCGCTTGCCAGGCATATTTTCCAAAAACCTACCTTTTCCTATAAAACAGGAGTTGTGTTCATGGCTTATTTAAATAACCATCAGCCTCATTTCCGGATGATTGGCGGGATGGAGAGCGCGCGCTCCATTACACATCTTGCTGACTTATTTGTGCTGGCAGATCAGGCAGGATTATTGGAAGAACCGGAGCTGGCGGCAGAACGGATGAAGATTGTCCTGGCACAAGCAGGGATTGAACAGGGGGATAAGCAATGGATGATAAAGGCTTAATGGAGAAACTAAGTTTAAACCAGATTACAACCGAACAGTGGGGAGTGCAGGAGGCTGTCGATGGCTGTGTCCGTGCAGAAATCCCCTGGATATCGGTGTGGAGGCACAAAGTAGCAGAAATCGGCTTACAGGAAAGTAAACGAATCCTCCAGGCTTCTGGGATGAAGGTGTCGAGTCTATGCCGGGGCGGCATGTTCCCGGCAGCGACTGCCAGGGAAAGGGAAGAGCGCCTTGAGGATAACCGGCGGGCGGTTGAAGAAGCAGCCGAGCTTGGGACAGATACACTTGTACTCGTTTGCGGGCCTGGTCCTGACCGGGATATTGATACATCAAGAAAATGGGTGGCAGATGGAATTGACAAGCTTGTGCCGTTTGCCCAGTCTTATGGTGTAAAGCTGGGAATTGAGCCGCTGCACCCGATGTATGCAGCTGACCGTTCCGTCATCTCCACCTTAGGTCAGGCAAATACGATTGCCGAACAATACCATCCTGGCCAGGTTGGGGTTGTTGTCGATGTCTTTCATGTCTGGTGGGATCCGGAGTTATACCAACAAATCGAACGGGCAAGCAGCAGAATCGTTGGTTTCCATGTTTCCGATTGGGTCGTTCCGGTTCCGGATATGTTCAAAGGCAGGGGAATGATGGGGGACGGTGTGATAGAAATCAACCGGATTCGACAAGCTGTACAAACGGCCGGATACCATGGTCCAATCGAAGTGGAAATAATCAATCAGGCGATTTGGGATCGAAAAGGGAATGAGGTTTTGCACGAAATAAAAGAACGTTACCAGCAGCATGTATAAGGTTCTAGTCGTGTTGAAAAAGGCTCTATAAAGGCAGCCCTAAATAGGCCGCCCTATAGGGTCTTTATATGACGTTTTTTAATGCTAGTCTGTAAGTCCCGTTTCCCGCGCACACAAATCAATTGAATCCAACTATATAACTGTTTTTTGACGAATCGTGGGGGAAAAGTTGAGAGATT
Organism: Sediminibacillus albus; assembly: GCF_900101125.1. Lineage (GTDB taxonomy): Bacteria > Bacillota > Bacilli > Bacillales > Amphibacillaceae > Sediminibacillus > Sediminibacillus albus. The sequence goes on from NZ_FNFL01000002.1 coordinate 65,409, forward strand.
TTTGTTGCCTCCTATATAATGAACTCAATAAATGTAAGCGCTTTAAATGGCGGCCGGGGAGGTGATCGTCAGCATGGTTTAGTAACACTGGAATAACTGAAAAACTATTAAAAGCAATAATTAGGGGAGGGTGAGTATATGAAACGAATTTATTTTTCGAGGAATTTTTCAGCATTATTAATTTTTGTTTTAATCGTACAAATGGCCTCTGTTCCAGCAGTAAATAAAGTGAAGGCAGAAGAAGCCGGACAAACAGATTTCTATACGTCTTTTGAAGAGGATGAACCACAGCTGGACTGGGAAAATGCCTTAGAGGTTGTCGATGGGGAAGAAAAGGTTTCGGGTGTAACAGGGGAGGTGCCCTATGACGGTATTCAAGGAGATATTACCCCGCTAGTAGAAGAGGTGGCCGCCAGTGCGGAAAACGAGCCCAATGAAACAGCTGCTCATTTAATTGATCGCAGCAGCCAGTCCAAATGGCTGGCATTCGAACCAACAGCCTGGATTGAAATGAGGTTCGCTGACCCGCAAAAAGTCATAAAATATGCGTTCACTTCTGCTAATGACGCTCCTGGAAGGGATCCGCAAAACTGGACAGTTTACGGTTCCAATGATGGGGAGGATTGGACAGAACTGGATGTTCGCACCGATCAGGAGTTTGAAGATCGCTTTCAAAGGAAAGTTTTTGAATTTGAAAATGATGAAGCCTATACACTTTATCGTTTTGATATAACAAAAAATGCAGGTGACGGACTGACGCAATTAGCAGAGATTGCTCTGTCAAACGGGCAAGATGTTGAACAGCCGGAGTTATCCTCAGGTATGAAATCGTATTTGGGTGATGGACCAAACAGAAGCTATACAGGGAAAACGAATGCCGGCTGGTCGGGTGGTAATGCTTTGGCGTACGAAGGCACACATAACCCGGAAGATAGAGCTTTTTCTTACAATAAAGTGCTTGATGTAAATATAGATATTACTTCTCAGTCAAAACTCTCCTATTATTTACACCCTCAATTTATGGATGATGCACAACTGGATTATTCAAGCACCTATGTGGCGGTTGATCTGGCGTTCACGGATGGGACATATCTTAGTGAACTCGGAGCAACGGATCAGCATGGCATTGAATTGACTCCGCAGGCTCAAGGTAATTCGAAAACAGTTTATGCAAATCAATGGAACTATAAATCTGCTGAAATTGGTACTGTTGCAGAAGGGAAAACAGTAGACCGTATTCTAGTTGCCTATGATAATCCGGAGGGCCCGGGTGTGTTTGCAGGAAGTATTGATGACATTAAAATTGAAGGAAACCCGGAGGAAGCCACATATGAGAGTCCGGTAGATTATGTGAATATATTACGAGGAACCAATTCCAATTCTACTTTTTCCCGGGGAAATAACTTTCCGGCTGTCGCTGTCCCACATGGATTTAACTTTTGGGCGCCGGTAACCGATGCCGGTTCGACAAGCTGGCTGTATTCCTATCAACAGGCGAACAACTCGGATAATCTGCCAGAATTGGAGGCATTTTCTCTGAGCCATGAGACAAGCCCGTGGATGGGGGACCGGCAGACATTCCAAGTCATGCCTTCCGCCGATGAACAACCTAGTGCGGATCGTGACGAGCGGGCACTAGCGTTTAAGCATGAAAACGAGATAGCTAAACCGCACTATTACAGTGTCGAATTTGAGAATGGCATTCAAACGGAAATGACTCCGACAAACCGGGCGGCCATGTTCCGTTTCACGTTCACTGGCGATAATGCCAATCTTATTTTTGACAATGTCAATAACAACGGCGGTTTAACGCTTGACCCGGATAACCGGACAATCAGCGGTTATACCGATGTAAAAAGCGGTCTTTCCACAGGTGCAACCCGGATGTTTGTTTATGCGACCTTTGATAAAGAAGTGACCGCAAGCGGGAAATTAACCGGTGAAAATAGAGACAATGTTTCCGGTTATTATGGTTTTAATGTTTCTGAAGATAAAACGGTGACGATGAAAATTGCCACCTCTTTGCTTAGCTTAGAACAAGCAGAAAAAAATCTGGCACAGGATATTAAGCAAGAAGACACCTTTGATCGTTTAAAAGAACAGGCAAAACGAGCATGGGAGGAAAAGCTGAATATCATCGAGGTGGAAGGAGCTAGCAAGGATGAGTTGACTACGTTGTACTCCAATATGTACCGCCTGTTCCTGTATCCAAATGTCGGCTACGAAAACACTGGCACAACAGAAGATCCGACATATCAATATGCCAGTTCCTTTTCCGAGCCAACCGGAGACAATACAGCAACGGAAACAGGAGCAAAAGTGGTCAATGGCAAGGTATATGTCAACAATGGTTTTTGGGACACGTACCGGACATCTTGGCCCGCATACTCCTTGTTGACACCTACCCAGGCTGGAGAAATGATAGACGGTTTCGTCCAGCAGTATAAAGATGGCGGATGGATATCGCGTTGGTCGTCTCCAGGCTATGCGAACTTGATGGTCGGCACCAGCTCAGACGTGGCATTTGCCGATGCCTATCTTAAAGGGGTAACCAATTTTGATGTCGATGCCTTCTATGAGTCAGCGATTAAAAATGCTGCCGTCCGAAGCGACGATGACAGCGTTGGCCGTAAAGGGCTCGCCTCGTCGATTTTCGACCGTTATACCAATACGGCTACCGGGGAAGGCATGTCGTGGGCAATGGATGGGTATATCAACGATTTTGCGATCGCCAATATTGCCGAAAATCTGGCAGAAAAAACTGGAAAGGATAACTATGAAACAGATGCCGCCTACTATAAAGAGCGGGCGGGCAATTACGAGGAAATGTTCAATCAAGAGGCAGGCTTCTTTATGGGCCGCAATCCTTCGGGAGCATGGCGGGCCGATGCTGAATCGTTCAATCCGGCAGAGTGGGGCGGTGACTACACAGAAACAAATGCCTGGAATATGGCTTTTCACGTGCCGCAGGATGGACAAGGCCTTGCCAATTTATATGGTGGGAGAGCAGGACTGGCTGACAAGCTGGACCAGTTTTTCTCTACTAAAGAAACAGCAGCGCACCCGGGGCATTATGGCGGGGTGATTCACGAAATGCGCGAGGCGAGAGATGTCCGCATGGGAATGTATGGTCACAGCAATCAGCCGGCACATCATATTCCATATATGTATAACTATGCTGGCCAGCCGGAAAAAACACAGGAAAAGGTCCGCGAAGTATTATCGCGCCTGTACTTGGGCAGTGAAATCGGACAGGGATATCCAGGCGATGAGGATAATGGTGAAATGTCTGCATGGTACTTATTCAGTGCTGCCGGTTTCTATCCATTGCAAATGGGATCACCGGAATATGCGATTGGAGCACCGTATTTCGAAAAGATGACCATTCATCTAGAAAACGGCAAGGACATCGTCATCAACGCTCCTGAGGTAAGTGACAAAAACAAGTACGTGCAAAGTCTGAAAGTAAACGGAGAATCGCATGAACAGCTCACACTCAACCATGAGACAATAGCTGATGGGGCGGTCCTTGACTTTGAAATGGGTGATTCTCCATCAAATTGGGGAAAAGGGGAAGAGGCACTTCCAGATTCGATTACTGATGCGAAAACCGACGGCTCCGTGCTGTCTGTTGATCCGCTTCACGATTTAACGGATAACAACGAAGGAACCACGTATTATTCGGATCAAGGTACTGCAGATAGGTTGTTTGACAATACTTCCAATACAATGCTATCTCTTGAGAGCGAGGAGCCATGGGTGCAATACAACTTTGCCGGCGATGCTCAACATGCGCTGATGTACACTGTTACTTCCGGTCAAGAGCAGCAACAGGATCCTAAGAAGTGGTTATTAATCGGTTCGAATGACGGGGAAGAATGGACCGTGCTTGATCGTCGGGAAGAAGAGAAATTTCAATGGCGTAACTTTACCCGTCCGTTCTCGATAGAAAATCCCGGGAAATATCAGTTTTATCGCCTTATCATAAAAGATAATGCAGGAGCAGATCAGACGACGATTGGCGAGTTAGAACTGCTTGGTTACGGCGATACAGGAGAACGATTTGCTGATGCAGCCAAGGAAGTAAGCGACTTTGCCGCTTCAGGCGATCTTGCGAAACAGCTGGAAAAACAACTGCAGAAAAAGCTCGACCAGTCCCGCAGCCAGTTTGATAAATATCACATGAAACAGTCGCTTAAGAAGTTGGATGATTTTATCGATAAATTGAATGAAAAATCGTCCGATATTTCGGAGGAAGCAAAGCGCCAGCTAAAAGCGGATGCTAACGTATTGAGAGAAATGGTCTCAAACTTTGTTGGCCGAGAACCCGCTTCTGGAAAGGGGAAATGGAAATATCGCGATGAAGTTGCCCAAACACCTATCTTCGAGTTTGCCAGTCTGGAAGCGAATGCCGTCGAACCAGAAGAAGATGCGACGGTATCCGTTAAAGTGAAAAATATCGGTTTAATGGAAGGGGAAAAACAGATTGATATTTCCCTTGATGGCGAACTGTTGGAATCAAAGACAGTGGCCTTGGAGCCAGATGAAACCGAAAGGGTCACCTTTACCATCCCGAATGTACCAGCAGGTATACACCAGGTTCAGGTCAACGACTTGTCTACTGTCCTCCATGCTCTTTATGCTGGTCAGCCTGTGTTGGAACTAGGATTCAACGAGGAGAATATCGGCGATATCATTGACAGCTCGGCCTATGGCCACGACGTGTCCGTGAGCGGTAATGCTTCTGGAGCAGAAGGGAAGTTTGGTAAAGCTCTACGCCTGGACGGCGGTTGGGCTGAAATTCCCCATTCGGCATTACTGAATGGAGGTAAACAGTTGTCGCTCAGTTTTTGGGTAAATCTTGATGATGCTGGCATGGACCAGAAAATCATCGGGAAAACATCAATCGGCGACGGCTATGTGGTCGGCGTCGAAGAAGGAATCTATCCAGAGCTGTGGACGGAGACAGGAAGACTCTCCTTTAAAGAAGGGACAATTCCATCCCATGAGTGGACCCATCTTGTTTTGACTTGGAAACAAGGTGAGCAGTTTACTGCCTATATGAATGGAGAAAAAGTGACGGAATCTCCAGCAGGATCCAGTCCCATCGCTGATAATGAAAATGAACTGATTATCGGCGGTGCGCCATGGAATCCAAACTCTTTACAAATGAAAGGCAGCATCGACGAAGTAAAAATGTATAAGGAGGTACTGAGCGGGGAGGAAGTGAAACAACTGTATCAGAACAATACGATAAACTAATCTTTTAAAACCACTTCATAGATTGCTTAGAGAGCTTTAACGAATATTACTTGAAAAGGGGCTGTCCCATTAGTCATGGGGCAGCCTTTGTTAATAAAGAGATGGGGATTTTCCGTTTCGACAGGCATTTTTAGTCTGCTATCGTTTTTTTCTGATTGTTCATTCTGCAACTATCTCATTATTTCTGCCTGAAATTGCGTTGAATTATATCCAAGAAGACAGTAGCGACAGGTGGTATGTGAGCTCGATAGTAGAACAATCCAGCTAGCATAGGCAACCTACGAAACTCTAGTAGGAACAGCAGGTGCCTGAAGCCGTGCCCACGGAAAGCGAACTATGGTACCGAAGCGAACCAAAGCACTAATTAAGAAAAAAGAGTAACTTAGATCGTTAGGAAGCTCAACGACGCACTGTTTCGAGTGTGTCTTTTTTATGTTGAAATTGCTTTCTCACAGAAAGGAAAATTATGTTAAGGTAAAAGTACATATTTGTTAAGAAGGTGATGGTGAACGTGGCTAATCAGGAAGAAAAAATTCTTTCCCTGACCAACTTATCGATGAGCTATGGCGGGGACCTGGTATTGAGATGGATTGATTTGGACGTGTACCGCGGCCAAATCATCGGATACATAGGACCTAATGGTGCTGGAAAAAGCACCACTGTGAAAATCATGCTCGGACTTGTGGAAGGGTATAACGGAACGGTCGAGATCTTCGGACAGGACATTGGCAATGGAGATCCTTCGTATAAACGGAAAATCGGCTACGTTCCGGAAAATGCGGAGGTTTATGACAACTTGACTGCTTGCGAATATCTTACGTTTACCGGAGAGATGTACGGAATGGATGCCGAAAAAGCAGAACGGAAGGCCCTGCTTTTACTCGACAAATTTGACATGCGCGGCGTATTTCATACGAAGATCTCCTCTTTTTCCAAAGGAATGAAGCAAAAAGTACTAATCATATCCAGTCTGCTGCACGACCCTGATTTACTATTCCTCGATGAACCGCTAAGCGGACTTGATGCGAACAGCGTGATGATTATCAAAGAAATTCTTGCGCAGCTTGCTGCAGAGGGAAAAACGATTTTTTACTCCTCTCACATCATGGAAGTGGTTGAAAAAATAAGCAGCAGGATCGTACTACTGGCAGACGGTAAGATCGTCGCTGACGGGACTTTCGCTGAATTGCAAGCCAAGAATGAAGAAGGGACATTGGAAGAGATTTTTAATCAGCTGACCGGATTTAATGAGCATCGCGAGATTGCCAAATCGTTCGTTTCCATCGTCCGAGAGGGTGGAAGCTGATGATGAAGAACTTCCTATCTTTGCGAATGCTGGATTTTTGCAGCCGCTTGTTTACCATGCTGGGAGTCGATTATCCGGTCATGCGGCGGATTTTGCAGGTGAAATTGACGATGGACCAGCGGCGAGTCCCGACAATTTTTGAACAGTCGAAGACCAAAGAGGGAAATCAATTTATCAAATCACTCGGACTTTATGCTTTTTATGGATTGATTCTCGTTCCTTTCATTATTTTTGGTGATTACTATCTGTTTCAGATGACCCTCGTATTCGCCATGATGATGTTTATCCTCATGACCACCATGATTGCTGATTTTTCTGCTGTCCTGCTGGATGTAAGAGATAAAAACATTCTCAACACAAAACCTGTCAATCAGCGGACAGTCAGTACAGCGAAGGCGGTTCACGTCTGTATTTACATGATCCAGCTAACCGGCGCCTTTGCGGCAGTTCCACTGCTAGTCGGTTTGTTTGTCAAGGGTGTACTGTTTACGGTTATATTTCTGTTCGAGCTTTTATTGGTTGGGATGTTGATTGTTGTATTGACAGCACTCATCTACATATTTATTTTGCAGTTTTTTGATGGGGAACGATTAAAAGACGTCATCAATTACGTGCAAATCCTGCTATCGGTCGGTATTGTCGTCGGATTCCAGGTAATGGCCCGAGTATTCGACTTTTCCGATTTGAACGTCGATTTTACGTTTCAATGGTGGCATTTACTGCTCCCCCCGATATGGTATAGTGCTCCATTTGAATGGTTACTGAATGGAAACTCTGCCAGCTATATTATTGGCTACTCGATTATGTCTGTAGTAGTTCCGATTGCAGCAATCGTTCTTTATAGCAGACTGCTTCCTTCCTTCGAACGTAATTTGCAGAAGCTGCTGCAATATAGTGGAGTAAACAAGCGGAAAGCTTATCGGCTTGATCAATTACTGGCAAAAATCGTTTGTAAAACAAAAGAAGAACGGACATTCTACCGTTTTTCCGCTCTGATGATGAAACAGGAGCGACAGTTTAAGCTTAAGGTTTATCCATCGCTTGGATTTGCCTTTGTGTTTCCGTTCATTTTTTTATTTAATGAAATTAGCAGGAATGGATTCGGCAGTTTACCTGGAAGCAAGTATTTCTTGACCATTTATTTTGGCAATATCATGATTCCTGCCGTCGTTCATATGCTCAAGTTTTCCAGTAACTATAAGGGGGCATGGATATTTCGGGCGGCTCCAATAAGGAATGAAGCTATTTTTTACCAGTCAGCTTTAAAGGCCTTTTTAACTAAGCTGTATTTGCCCCTTATGGTTTTGCTTAGCATTATCTTTGTATCCATGTTTTCGTTTCGGATAGTACCGGATGTGATTGTGGTGTTACTGGCTGGCGTACTGCATGCCTTGTTGTCTTATAAACTATTAAACAATCAGACCCATCCTTTTTCCCGTTCGTTCGAATTCGCTTCCGAGGTGGATACGGCCAAGAACATTATCTTAATAGCGATTATTGGCGGATTTGCGGTATTGCATTACCTGGCAACTCTTGTGCCATACGGAGTGCTTGGTTATCTGGGAATCGTACTAATTGCCGTATTTATCAGTTGGAGGCTTGTGTTTCCGGCAAAAGAAAAGAAGTTGCTGATTAGCCAGGCTTGATGACCGTCCAAGGATGGGTTTGAGGAGGTGGATGAAAAACTATCGTCTGCCTTCATACCATTATGCCAGTTTCATAACCAGTTGATCCCCTCCTATATGATAGGAGGGGTTTTTTGAACCCCGAGGCAGTGTGCAACTACGCCTCTGCCTTTACCAAGGCTCACCACCCGGCGGGTTTCCTTTCTGATGGTAATTCCAACCATTTGTTTTTGCACAAAAGTCTGTGAGTGATTTGGTCTTTTGAATAGGGTATGGTTGGCATATAGTTAAGTTAAGGCCGATAAAAAGTTTTGCTCCAAGGGGGAAAACAATGAATTTGGATAAGCGCAGTACTGCTATATTAACCCAAATTGTCCATAGTGACCTGTATATTCCAGTCGAAAAACTTGCCGAACAGTTTAACATTTCGCGAAGAACGGTCTATAACGACTTGGATAAAATCAACTTTTGGTTGAATGAAAACAAAATAAGTGAAATCCAGCAAATAAGAGCTGCCGGCTTATACTTGGAAAAGCAGGCGAAACAGGAAATCATGAGCAAGTTGCTCGTGTTCCCGGTTTATTATTACGAGCTGTCCCCTGAAGAAAGAAAGGCATGGCTTGTCATTTACTTTCTGGCCAGTGAAACTCCTTTGTTTTTGAAAGATTTAATAACAATCACCAGGGTAAGCAGGAATACCGTGCTGGAGGACTTGAAAGGTTTACGGGAAGAGCTCGAGCGTTACCATCTGGAGCTTACTTCCCGGAGAAAGCTAGGCTATCAGGTCGTTGGCATGGAAGCCGATAAACGGGGAGCGCTGGTCAATTATATTGCCATGATTAAACCTCAGCATGGTTGGTATCCATTGATCAATGGGTCAACTTCTGAAGCTGTCAAACAAATAGAAAAAGACAGTAACTATGCAATTTTCAACCAGTCGGAGCTAAGTAGGATCTACCGGGCATTGAGCCGGTGTGAACAACGGTTGGGCATCCAATTTACGGATGAAGTACTCAACACCCTGGTTATTCGATTTTACTTGTTTTTGCAGCGAATCAAGCAACAACAATACGTGGAAATCGACCCGGTTGAACAAACAGTCATCGAACAAACCCAGGAATTTGAAGCAGCAAATGACATTATCCGCGGTTTGGAATCTGTTTGGCATATCAACGTGCCAGAGGCGGAAGGGTTTTATTTTGCTAAGCATCTGTTAGGTTCGAAAGTAAATTATAATCTCAGTTTTCAGGATGAAGCCGAAGAAATTACGGGTTTGCGCGAAGTAGTACGGAAAATGATCGAGGATTTTCAACTGGTGGCAGTTGTTTCTTTTTCTGATATTCCAGGAATGGAAACTAACTTACTCTTACATTTAAAGCCGGCTTACTACCGAATAAAATATGGCATCGATATGGGGGAGCAGCCATATGAATCGGTGGAAGACAATTTTCCGGAAATTTATCAATTAACGAAAAGAGTCATTCCTTCTTTTGAACGTTTTGTCGGGAAAGAAATCGATCAAAGGGAAATCGCTTATATCGCCATCCATTTTAGCGGATGGCTGCATAAAGAAGGATTGTCAATTCAGCATCGGAAAAAAATGCTGATTGTATGTACCAATGGATTAGGAACTTCCCGGTTATTACAAAGCCAGCTGGAAGGGTTGTTTTCCGAAGTGGATATCACCGGAATTGCCTCCTTGCGTGAATACCAGCAAACAGAATTAGCAGTTGATTTTATCGTTTCGACTGTACCTTTACAGGATCGGGGGGTCCCTGTCTGTTTAGTAAACCCGTTGCTTGATAACCATGACAAGGAAAAACTATTAAAGCAAGTCAATGCCTTGTTCGCGGATGGAAATGGGTATCATCATTATTCGGTCGATACCCTTGTGGATATTGTGAAGCGTTATGCGCCCATCGACGAAGAAGGACAGCTGAGGCAGGAATTACGGAAGTATTTATACCAGCCTACAGTGGCTTCAGAAGCTAGATGGAAGCCTTCTTTGAAGGAATTATTGAACGAGGATAACATTGTTATGAAAAACTCCTGTCCAAGCTGGCAGCAAGCAGTTAAGAAGGCGGCGAATCCCCTTTTGGAAAAGGATTTGATCACGGACGGATATGTAGATGTGTTAATCGATAATATCGAGAAACACGGCCCTTACGTGGTGCTTTCTCCTTTCATAGCTATGCCGCATGGACGGGCGGAAGACGGTGTGAAGCAGCTGGGAATTAGTTTATTGCATTTACAGGAACCAGTTGAAATGATGGGCAAAAAAGTCAGAATCTTCATAGTTTTGGCTCCGGAACATAACGAAAAACATCTAAAAGCATTGGCGCAGCTTACCAGTATGTTCAACCATGACAAACGCGCATTATTGGATGCAACGAATATCGAGCAAATTTGTAAAATCATTACAACCTATTCATCAAGATAAGGAGTTTGATCATGAGATTTTTAGAAAAGGGATTAGTCAAAGTCGGAGCAAAAGCTGCAGATGCTGAAGATGCCATTAAACAGGCGGGCGTTTTATTGGCGGATGCAAAGACAGTGGAGGATGTGTATATCGATGCAATGGTGCAGTCTTTTCAAGAAAACGGACCGTATTTTGTCCTTGCACCGCACATAGCCATCCCCCATGCCAGACCGGAAGATGGAGTGAAGGAAGCATCTGTCTCGCTATTGCAGCTGAAAGAACCAATCACATTCGGGCATTCATCCAATGATCCAGTTCAATTGATATTCGGTCTTGGGGCATCATCCAGCGAAGAACATATCGATTTATTAAAAAAACTGACACAGCTTCTCAATAAGGAAGAAAACGTTAACCAATTAAGAACAGCAGCCAGTTATCACGATATCAAAACGATTATTGAAATGGAGGAAAACAAATGATTAAAGTACTATCGGTGTGCGGTTTGGGACAAGGTACCAGTTTAATTTTAAAAATGAATGTCGAGCAAGCGTTAACAGAGAAGGGAATCCAGGCTGATGTTGAACACATGGATGTCTCGACAGCCTCAAGTATGAGCGCCGACTATATTATTACCAGCAATGAATTAGCAGAAGGTCTTGAAGGTCACAGCGCCAAACTGATAATCGTCAATAACTACTTCGATCTGGATGAAATAAACCAGGCGATTGATAACCATATCGTAGAAAATTAAGGGGATAGAATTAGAAAGGCAATAAAAGTATTTTAGAGAATCAAAGGGGGAAAGAAAGATGGAAGCCATTTATTGGTTAGCAGATAACGTGTTTGGAACACCGGCGATTTTGTTAGGCACTATCGTATTAATCGGTCTTTTGCTGCAAAAGAAAACAGCAAGCCAACGGGTTAGTGGTACGTTTAAAGCAATCATCGGATTTTTGATCATTAGTGCCGGAGCAGATATTATCGTTGGTGCGTTAACTGTATTTGAACCGCTTTGGAAAGAAGTTTTTAATCTATCAGAACAGCCGCTAGGCGAATTTATGGGACAGAATGCCTTTAATGCGGAATATGGAAGTGCGGTTACTTTAGCAATGACTATCGGTTTTCTGATTAACGTTTTATTGGCACGGTTTACAAGGTTCAAATATATTTATTTAACTGGCCATATGATGTTCTGGACGACTACCATCTTTGCCGGGATTGTCGTTCATACGGTCGGAGATGTTTCCTTTGGCAAGCTAGTTATTTTCCTAGCGGTCATCATGGGGATATATTGGACCATACAACCAGCCTTGACTCAACCATTCATGAGAAAAATCATGGGCAATGACAATATCGCTTTAGGCCATACATCAGCTTCTGTGGCGCTGCTAGGTGCGCTGGCAGGCAAAGTGCTTGGCAACAAAGAAAATGACTCTGAGAAAATCAAACTGCCGAAAGGGCTGGAATTTTTAAGGGATTCTAATGTCATTACAGCATTAACGATGGGGTTATTATTCTTAATCGGTGCTATTATTATTTCCTTTAGAGATACTCCCGGCGCTGAAGAACTGATTGCCAGCTCCGGCAGCCAGAACTTTGTCATCTATGCTATCATTCAATCCTTTACCTTTACTGCTGGTATTGCGGTAGTACTAATGGGTGTCCGTATGTTTATTGGCGAAATGGTACCAGCATTTAAAGGGATAGCCACAAAGATTGTCCCTGGTGCTAAGCCAGCGCTCGACAGCCCGGTTGTTTTCCCGTACGCTCCAAACGCAGTTATTTTAGGTTTTCTAGGCTCGTTTGCAGGTGCGCTGCTATGGCTGGTTTTATTAGGCAATACTGTAGGATATATCTTTGTACCAACAATGATTGTCCTCTTCTTCCATTCAGCTACGGCCGGTGTGTTTGGAAATGTCACCGGCGGAGTGAGGGGCGCGTTAATTGCTGGTTTCATTACCTCAACCGTAGTGGCCTGGGGACAGTATATAACGGTGAAAATGCTGCTTGCCGACACCATTCCAGATACAGCGATGTGGGCAGCAGACTCGGATATGTTCATATTAGGACCAATCATCAGATTCTTAGCGCAGTTATTCTTCTAACCTGTGCAACCATACTAAAAAAACGGAGAAAGGGGCGGGTACTGCCCTTTTTTCTAATTCAATAAGGAGTTTTTACCATGAGTTTTATTCGAACATTTGCCGGTGATATTAATCCAGAAAACTTAGGTTTTACCTACTCACACGAACACATTGTTTGCCGTCCTTCCTACTGGGTGGAAAAAGGTGCGGATGATTTGCTGCTGGATGACAAAAATAAATCCAAGTTGGACGTGCTCGATTTCCAAAAGCATGGCGGGCAAGCAATCGTCGATGCGACGGCTATCGACTATGGAAGAGATGTACAGGCAGTAAAAGAAATATCTGAAGAGACCGGAATTACGATCATTGGAACCGCTGGCTTTAATAAAAGCTTTCTGTGGGATGCTCCCATCCATGAAAATATTAAGAAACTGATTGGGGATTACGGCACATATTACCAATGGATTGAAGATAAAAGCGTTAATGAGCTCGCTGACTTTGTCATCCGTGAGATTGAAGACGGATTGGAAGGAACAAAGTGGAAAGGCGGGCAGGTGAAGTTCGGAACAGGTTATAACCGGATTACTCCACTGGAAGAAAAAACATTGCGTGCCGTTGCGAGGGCACACCATGAAACAAAAGCTCCGATTCACACGCACACAGAAGCAGGTACAATGGTACTCGAACAAATCGAACTGCTTAGAAAAGAAGGAATAGACCTAGAGCATGTCAGCTTTGGCCATATGGATCGCAATCCTGATCCTTATTATCACGAACAAGTGGCGAAAACGGGTGCATTTCTCTCTTTTGACGGTATTTCCAAAATTAAATATGCACCAGAGAGCACTCGCATTCATTGCATTCTGGAATTAGTCCGTAAAGGGTATACCGATCAAATTTTAGTCAGCGGTGACACAGCAAGAAAGTCTTATTACAAACACTATGACTATGGGCTGGGCCTGGAAAACATTATTGCCAAATGGGTGCCTCGTTTTATCGCAGAGGCAAACCAGCTTGGGTTTGACGGGGAAGCGTTGGTCCATAAGTTTTTTGTTGAAAATCCTGCTCGTTGTTTTACCTTTAAAAAATAAAAAAGGAGAATCTGCATGAATTTTCAAGATCAAACCTCCTATCAAATCAAGGAGAAAATTGATACCTCCAAGGTTGCGATTCTACCTGTTGGAGCAGTAGAGGCACACGGCCCGCATCTCCCGCTAGGAACGGATAACATATTGGCAGAGAGACTATCCGTTAAACTTGCAGAAGTAGTGAAGGGGCTCGTTCTGCCAACGCTTCCCTATGGCCAGGTCTGGAGCCTGCGGAACTTTCCTGGAAGTATCACCGTCAGCAATAAATCCCTGATTAACTTTATTGTAGATATTGGTCAAAGCCTATATCAGCAAGGTTTTGAAATATTTGTCATGGTTAACGGCCACTTAGGAAACGGAGCAGCATTAAAGGATGCTGCACGTGAGTTATATGAAACTTGCCCCGATTTAAAAGTGCTTTACTTATTTTACCCAGGGATGAACAGTGCTGTGGAAGAAGTAAGAGAAACACCAGCTTCGCATGGAACCTATTTTCATGCCTGTGAAATTGAAACTTCTTATATGCTTTATTTGGCTCCAGAGTTCGTCGAGATGGACAAAGCGATAAACGATATCCCGGATATTCCGCTGAGTGCTGATGCTACCCCGACTCCATGGGAAGAATTTACCGAATCTGCTGTATTAGGAGACGCTACCCTGGCGACGGAGGATAAGGGGATCTACATTATTGATACAGTTATGAAGAATATGGTTCAATTAATTGAAGGTGCCAAAAAGCGATCACAAAACTCTGACTTAAATGGAGGATGAACATGTTAGCTAAATACTTTGATAAAATTAAAACGTTATTACAGGTAGTTGAAAAAGAAGAATTTCCTGCCATTGAACAAGCGGCAGAAAAGGTAGCCGAATCACTGCAAAACGATGGGGTCATTCATCTTTTTGGCTGTGGTCACTCGCACATTTTGACGGAAGAAGTCTATTACAGAGCGGGCGGTCTTGTTCCCATTCACCCTATTTTACATGAGCCGTTGATGCTGCATGAAGGAGCAGTCAGATCATCGACTTTAGAAAGAAAAAATGATTATGCCGGACAGTTTATGAATGACCAGGATATCCGCCCAGGGGACGTGATGTTGGTTCTTTCCACTTCAGGGAGAAATCCAGTACCGGTAGACGCTGCCAAGATTGCAAAAGAAAAAGGAGCCTTTGTGATCGGGATTACTTCTATTAAGTACTCAAAGAGCCAGCCTTCCAGGCATAGGAGCGGAAACCATCTATTTGATGCTGTCGATCTGGTGATAGATAATCATTCACCGATTGGAGATGCTTTACTGACCCATGAAAAAGTGGAGGTCAACTTTACTCCAAGCTCAACTGTGATCGGAGCTGCTATTATTAACGGCATGTTTGCAAGATCAATAGCAATCATGGCAGAAAACGGTTTTCAGCCGCCGGTATTTTTAAGCGGCAACATTGAAGGTGCAGATGCACATAACAAACAGCTAATTGAAAAGTACGCAGACAGAGTGAAATTATAATCGATAAAAGGACTGGGCATCTCTTTATTTTGAAGGGGTGCTCTTCTTCTTCGCATTAAAATCCATCCGTTAAGGAAAAATATGTTAAAGTTAAAGTATCGTTATGTGAAGAAGGTGATGGCAATCGATGAAAGTCCAGAAAAGAAATTATTCCTGACCAACCTTACCGTGAGTTATGAAGAGCGTCGGCAGTTAAAAAGCACTGATGTAGATCCAATGGCGCCATTACCTTGGGGCGACAACTATTCGTTATTGGGTTTTCGCTTATGCTGTCGTTTTGGCGGTATGTCTTGTCGTCAGGGGTCGCTTCATGTTTTCCATAACGAGTTAACAGGCTAAAACAGTAAAGTTTAACGAAGGGGTGGTTAGATTGATTAATGTTATTTTATTTATAGTCTCTATAGTCGTATTTTATATAGTGATCGAGACAGCGGTAAAAAACGGGATAAATAAATCACGGATTGGCGAGTATTACCAAGCGGGAAGTCTCGAGGAGCCCGAGGATACAAAGGAGTCGTTTTTTGATGATGACCTGGACAATCGGGACTAGTCCGGACTGCAGATTGAACAAGGGCAGGATGATGAAAATTTAACAGTATGAAATATGGAAGAGGATCGTCAATGCGGGCGGTCTTTTTTTAGTGTAATTTTAGTTTAGTAGATTTTTAGGTGCTAAGCAAACGGAACATTTTGTGAATAACATTGTTCACAAAATGTTCACTTATGAGAGATTTCCGTTATCGATATAATAACAAGGCAGCAAAAAGAAGGGATGATGGAAATTGCCAACTACTAGAAAAGAAAATTTTTACTTTGGAATGACAATGTGTATTGGAATGGTTATATTTATGACATTTTATAATTTATTTGTAAATGGATTGCTAGGCACTATATCATTCAGAGCTATCCTTATCCAATTAATTATCGGTTTTATGATTGCTTTCCTATTGGAGTTATTCCTTGTTGGTCCAGCGGCACATAAGCTTGCTATTGCTTTGCCATTTACCAAATCTAAAGATATTTATCGGATTCTCTCCATTTCATTTTTCATGGTTGTCGGAATGGTGCATCTTATGTCTATTTATGGCATGGTGGTTTCTTACTTGTTCAACGGCCTGGGTGAAGAATCAATCCTCAGAAGTTACTATTCCATAGTCTTAAAAAATTTCATTTTTGCTCTCCCTCTACAGCTGATCATCATGGGGCCGGCTGTTCGTTATTTATTTGGTAAATTCGTTATAAGCCAGAGATCTGCACAGGGGAATGCGGCAAACTAGACGTTCAGCAATCAGGGCTTTAGCTGCCGAAAGCTCGTTGAATAAGAGATTATGAGACACGGGCTGATTGACAATTGTCTATTCCATGTTATGATATGGATTAACAAATGAATTAACTGAATTTTTCCACTAGGGGTACCTTGATATAGGTGAGCACATCATCTATTGACCAAAGGTTGAGATTAAAGTAAAACTTTAAGACCCTTAGAACCTGATCTGGTTGATACCAGCGTAGGGAAGTGGAGTAGCGGATTACATAGGTATGTCTATATATATCCAATACAACCACTTTCTTTACGTTGGTAAAGAAAGTGGTTTTTTGTTGTTAAATATTAATTTCTTTAGGAGGTTGTTTAAATGAAATTTACTAAACAGTTGCGGAAAGAAGCGGATCCTATTTGGGAAGCAAGTTTTCGCCACCCTTTTATCAGAGAGCTTGGGGAAGGGACTTTGCCATTAGAATGTTTCCGTTACTACGTCATGCAGGATGCTTATTATTTATCCCACTTTGCCAGAGTACAGGCATTCGGTGGTACGAAGGCTGGCGATTTATATACAACGAGCAGAATGGCAGCACATGCCCAGGGAACCTATGAAGCAGAATTAGCGTTGCACAAACAATTTACTGAACTGTTGGATATTACCGAAGAGGAACAAGCCAATTTCGAGCCATCTCCAACCGCTTATGCATACACATCACATATGTACAGGGCAGCATTCCAAGGTCATCTGGGTGATATCCTTGCTGCGATTCTGCCTTGCTACTGGGTTTACTATGAAATTGGCGAAAGGCTCCAGGACCGAACGCCGAAGGAGCCAGTTTACCAGGAATGGATCGGCGCTTATGGCGGGGAATGGTTCAGAGCATTGGTGGAAGAGCAGATTGACCGGCTGGACCAAGTTGCAGAAACAGTCACCGAGGCTGACCGGCTGCGAATGAAACAGCATTTTATCATAAGCAGTCAATATGAATATTCCTTTTGGGAGATGGCTTACCAATTAGAGAGGTGGCCAGCGCTAAAAAAAGAAAGCAAATAGAAAGGGAGAGAAATCGTATGCAAAAAGGGTTAAAGTTAACCGATATTCTTGTAACAATTATCATTGCCTTAATTTTCGGTGTGATTTATAAAATATGGGGACCACTTTATGGACTTATTTCCACTTTCGGGCTGCAAGCTGAACAGCTCATTTACGGGATGTGGTTCATCGCAGCCACTGTTGCCTTTTTGATCATTCGCAAGCCAGGCGTAGCCGTTTTGGCAGAGGTTGCTGCTGCCCATGGAGAATTTATTTTCGGAGGAGAGTGGGGAGTCACTACGCTTATCTTTGGTTTAGGGCAAGGGATAGCGGCAGAAATTGTCTTCGCTGCGTTTGGCTACAAGCGGTATAACGTCCTCGTTGTATCATTGGCAGGTATTGCTTCTGGATTGGCTTCCATTGGCATCGATTTTTATTATGGCTATATAGGCGATTTGGCTGTCTGGAATTTACTCTTATTGGTAGGATTTCGGCTGGCAGGTTCGGTAATGATTGCTGGGATTTTTGCTTATCTTATTGTCAGGACATTGGAGAAGACAGGAGTCACCAGCCTTGTCCGCCCGGCCTCTAATCAGGATTTTAAGGCCCTGGAATGATAGGAGGATTTAGATGGCAGCCATTACAAGCATAAAAAATTTGAGGTTAAAATTCCCGGGAGTGGAGTCCTTGCTGTTCAAGGACTTCTCCCTTGCTTTTAAAAAAGGTGAAAAGGTTCTTATATTAGGGCCTTCAGGTTCAGGTAAATCCACGCTTTTACAGGTGTTGACTGGCATCATTCCTAAATCGGTGGAAGTGCCGATGAAAGCAGAAGAAGTGTGTACGCCTGATTCCTGGGGTTTTTTGTTCCAGGACCCTGATACGCAATTTTGCATGCCCTATGCCGATGAAGAAATTGCTTTCGTTCTGGAAAACCTGCAAATACCGAAGACACAAATGGAAAGCCTCATCAGGCACTATTTGGAGCAAGTCGGACTTGATCTCGATGACACCCATACTAGTATCCAAACCCTGTCAGGCGGGATGAAACAACGGCTGGCGATTGCCTCGGTTCTTGCCCTAGAGCCTGATGTGCTATTCTTAGACGAACCTACGGCCATGCTTGATCCGGAAGGGACAAGGGATGTATGGCAAACAATGAAAAAAGTAGCGAAAAATAAAACAGTAATTATCGTCGAACATAAAATTGAAGAAGTTATCGATTTTGTCGATCGTGTCCTTTTATTAAGCGATCAGGGGGAGATCATTGCCGACGGGTCGAAACAGCAGGTTTTTAGCGGGTATAAGCATGTCCTTGCTGAACAGGGGATTTGGTACCCGGGTGTATGGGAGGAATATCTGCTCGCTCAAAATCAAAGCAGAGCCAAGCCGGCAATCGACAAAGCAATGCCGATGATTTCTCTTGACAATTTCTCAGGATATCGGGGCAAGGCAAAAAAAATCGAAGTTAATCGAGCCAATGCTTATCCTGGTGAATGGATCACTGTGGTGGGGAAGAATGGAGCGGGAAAAAGCACACTGCTCCATGCATTAATGCATCTCATCAAGGTAAAAGGGACTTATCAAATTTTTGGAAATGATTTTAAAAAGCTTAAAACAATCTCTGATTATGCCGCTTTTGTGTTTCAGAATCCGGAATTTCAATTTGTCACAAATTCCGTTTACGAGGAAGCGGCATATAGCCTGCAGCTGGAGAAATGGCCTCAGGAAAAGATCGAATGCCGGGTTGAAAAACTGTTACGCTCTTATAAACTGGAAAACCGCCGAAATGACCATCCGTATCAGCTTTCGATGGGACAAAAGCGCAGACTGAGTGTGGCATCCGCTATTGTCAAACAACAGCCTATCTTATTATTGGATGAACCAACCTTTGGGCAGGATGCCAAAAACACGTTCTCCATCCTGGAACAGTTAGAATCCTTAAGATTGCTCGGCACAACGATTGTCATGGTTACCCACGACTCCAACATCGTCAAGCATTTTGCAACAAGGTATTGGCACATTGAAAATGGAAAGCTGGCGGAAGATGGTTCACCAGCTGAGTATATAGAGAAGGAAGCACTGTTGACAGCTGTTGATTAGGAGGGTATAGGATGCGCCTGGATTTTTCTTATAAACAAACATGGCTTCACCAGATTAACCCCAGTTTTAAATTTATCTTAATCGTCATACTGTTTATCCACATATTGTTTATTCATAATATCAATGTGATGATCAACTATATGGCGGCGGCCTTTATTTTATATGTAGCCTTCACAGGTCATCCCTGGAAACGACTGTTGATTATTTCAATTCCGTTCGTGCTCTTATTTGTAACTTCTTCGGCGTCGATGATCTTCTTTGGGCAGGGGGAGAACACCTGGCTTAAATGGGGACTTGTCCACATTACCGAAGAAAGCTTTCTGCGTGGATTGCATCTGGGCTTCCGCGGTATTATTTTTGCCACATTGGGGGTTGTCTTTTCATTAACAACGAGACCGGTTTATCTGTTTTATTCTTTCATGCAGCAGTTAAAACTAAAACCAAAATACGCATACAGCTTTATGGCTGCTTTCCGGCTCATCCCTATTATGATTGAAGAGCTTCAAATATTAAGTTATGCATTGAAGGTTCGTGGTGTACAGCACCAAAAAGGGGTGGCTGGTTTCTTTAAAAAGCTGCAATCCTATTCCATTCCTTTGTTGTCGCAAAGTATCCGGAGAGCCCACCGGATTGCTGTGGCTATGGAGGCCAAACATTTTTCCGCTACGACCAAACGGACATTTTATTATCAAATCGGGTTTTCAAAATTTGATATATTGTTTGTAATGTATTTTGCAGTCGTTATCCCTGCCTCCTATTTACTGGCGATTCACTTTCCGTATTTTCCTGTTACGGATGTTCGATTCCAATGAAAAAGCGTCTCTCGGCGGGGACGCTTTTTTGATTGATCTACTTGGTTTGTAAGTCGCTCTACTTTGGGCCGGAGTCGCTCCACTTAATCGGGAAATCGCTCTACTTTGGGCCAGAGTCGCTCCACTTAATCGGGAAATCGCTCTACTTTGGGCGAGTCGCTCCACTTAATCGGGAAATCGCTCTACTTTGGGCGAGTCGCTCCACTTAATCGGAAAATCGCTCTACTTTGGTCCGAAGTCGCTCCACTTAATCGTAAAGTCGCTCTACTTTGGTCCGAAGCCGCTCCACTTAATCGGAAAGTCGCTCTACTTTGCTCCGAAGCAGCTCTACTTCCGGAAGATTCTTCATTTTTGCAGCCTTCAAACTTCTTTTTCTAAAAAAGCGAAAATGTAAAATAGTGCCGAAGCACCGTGGACTGCTGCGTGGAGCAAAATAGGTAAGACTTCTTAGATGAAAAATTATTAAGCCGTCAGCTTAAATGAAATAAAAAAGGACAACATCAGCTGTCCGTTTATTTCTGCCTATGTAATTATTGTTTTTCGGGAGGGTCGTATGTCACGTACGTTCCTGCGAGAAAATCATGAATAGCGCGTTTATCTTCCCTGATACCTATCATAAAGGCGCTTATGATTACTCCGATTCCTAATGTGATAGTATAAGCGATTCCTGCTCCTATAATCCTTAAGAGCATCGTTCCGAGCCCGACCTTTTCCCCGTCTACTCTGACAATTCGATTTC
The DNA here is from genome assembly GCF_900101125.1 of Sediminibacillus albus. Taxonomy (GTDB): domain Bacteria; phylum Bacillota; class Bacilli; order Bacillales; family Amphibacillaceae; genus Sediminibacillus; species Sediminibacillus albus. The sequence continues at coordinate 86,640 of NZ_FNFL01000002.1, forward strand.
CTGCCATTCTTCTTCCCAAAGTGTACCCATACCAGACGACAGGTAATAACGAGGCGTATAGGAGTCCTAATAGATTCACAGGCCGAAAATTACCTGTATTATAAAAATCACCGTATAAAAGCATGGAAAGAAATCCTGACACCGCATAAATAATAATTAAATCTAAGATTCTCGCTAAGAATCTATTCTGGAAACCTGCTGGATTCGTAATCTCCATACAGCCACTCCTTCCATTTCCTTCAATGAATAATGAATTTTCCCTCTACAAACAGGCGTAACGTCAAGGTTCTTAATGATACTTATTTTAACATATTTTATTGTTTCCGCAGTCGCCATAACGGGATAGATAGCAATCTATTAAATAATAGGGGGTACAGTAAGCAGCCCAAATCATCATTGATTTGGGCTGTGGCTAGGTATATTTTTTCCTTCACTTTTCAAAGAGAGGTCAATAACTTAGGGAATAGCCATAATCATACAAGTCTGGAATGGTAACCGGCAGTTTGCCTTCTGGGTTAACTTCACCGCTCATCACCCTAGCCAGTGCTTCGACGGAAACGTCCCTGTTTCCGTATGTTGCCAGGTAGCCGGATACTTCAGGAAACGCCATTAGGTCATACGGATTGCGGATAGCTGTGGCAACAACTGGTTTACCGGTATCGAGCAACGCATCGACTAACCGCTGCTGTGCTGCATTGGTATTGGCTGTATAGGTTGCTGCTATAATGGTGTCAGCTTCCGCAGCCTGTTCACTGGAGGAAGCAATTTGTGCTGCTGTCGGGCTGGTACTGGTAGCATATGAGTTAACGTTGTAGCCTTTGTCCCTTAATTGCTCGGCTAAGTATTCAGGTTCGGCTGCCGACGGACCGGTGATAAAGATGCTTTGTTCCTCAGCTAACGGCAGGATATCTTGTTCATTCTTGACCAGTGTAATGCTCTTATCGGCAATCTCATCTGCCTTCTGCAGGCTGGTTTCTGTGCCGATGTCAGCAATAGCATCTTCGTCGGTAAACGGATCACCGAACAAGCCTTTTTCCATTTTTGCTTTAAGGATGCGGTAGACCGATTCATCAACACGCTGTTCGCTAATCTCGCCGCTCTCGACTGCTCCCAGCATCGCGTTATATGCTTGTTCTACATTCGGCGGGTTGAGCAATATGTCATTGCCGGCTTTAAAAGCTTCCACTGGAACTCGCTCTGGTTCTACTACATTCGCTCCGGACATTCCCAGGCTGTCGGTGACAATCAGCCCTTCGAAGCCCATCTGGTCGCGAAGCAGATCTGTTAAAATCGGTTTGGACAAGGTCGCGGGTAAACCGGAATCATCTAGAGCAGGAACAACAATGTGGGCAGTCATGATGGCATCAATACCTGCATCAATGCCAGCTTGGAATGGCTTTAAGTCTACTTCATGCAAGGTTTCCAAATCATGGTTGATGATTGGCAGACCATAATGGGAATCAACATCGGTATCGCCGTGGCCAGGGAAATGCTTGGCCGTTGGAATAACCTTTTGTGCTTCATAAGCTTCCGCTTGGGCGACGCCCAATTCAGAGACAAGGTCCGGGTTCTCGGCAAAAGAGCGGACACCGATAACTGGATTTGCTGGATTGACATTGACATCAAATACCGGTGCAAAATTCATATTTATTCCTAGGCTTTTAAGCTCGGTACCCATGATTGCCGCAGAGTCGGCTGCTAAATCCGTTGACCTTGTGGCGCCCAAAGCCATATTCCCAGGGAAGACGGTACCTGGACTCGTCAGGCGCTGGACAATGCCGCCTTCCTGGTCTGTCGATATAAACAGCGGGATTGGCATGCGCTGGTTCATAGCGATTTCCTGAAGTCCATTGGATAACGTATTTACCTGGGCTGGATTAGCAGGCGTTCCGATATTACCGGTCCAATTAAAATAAATGACACCGCCAATATGGTATTTTTCAATTGCTTCCTGGAAATTCTTCGCGCCTCGGTTCATGCGAAGGTTGGTATCCTCATAAGCAGGGTCTGTCGGTGTTTGTCCGTACATATGAATGATGAATAACTGGCCGATCTTTTCTTCCAAGGTCATATGGTTCATTTTATTGACAATCCAGCCGTGCTTGGCTTTATCGCCGTCCCCCCAACCGGGCTTGACAGGAGCGTCCCACCCATTGGCAAAACCGGCGGCAGGAAAAGCTAAAAAGGCAATCAGTAAAATTGACAGAAAAGAGACAAATCGTTGTTTTATCATATAATTTTCACTCCTTTTTAATTATCTTCCTCTCGGTAATGTGATCTTGCTAATCACTGGTAAATGGTCGGAGACGTTGGTCTGAATAACTTCTGTATTGGAAACAGTCAAGTTTGAAGAAGCGAGAATGTAATCAATCCGTTTTTGGGGAGAAACAGCCGGATATGTCCATCCGCCTTCGCCTGTCCACACATCCTGCAGCCTTTGAAATAAGGGCTGTAACTCGGGCGCATCAGGCGCTGCATTCATATCCCCGGCTAAAATGACACTCTCTGTTTCAGGCATGATATTCAGCATATCTTCGACCTGCATTTCCCTTACCAAAGGATCTGCCCGGTAATCCAAATGGGTGACGTAAAAGGAGAATTTGGCTCCTTTGGCATTAATCCGGACGTCAGCAAAGCCAGGTGCTAACGCTGGGTCTGGATTGCTGTCTTGTGTAGACAGCCTTGTTATCTCCCGGTTTTCAGCTTCAAGGATTGGATGTTTGCTTAACACGGCCACACCGAATTGCCTTCTTGGTTCACCTACGTTGAGGGGATCCTGATCGTATATAGGGGCAAAAAATGCATGCATATCTAATTTTTCGGCAAGGTACGCCAATTGATTATCAAAGTTGCTTCGCCAGGCCCAATGGACATCGACTTCCTGCAGGGCGACAACTTCTGCATCTGATTCTTGAATGGTTTCAGCTATCCGGTCCAAATCATAGTTGCCATCGGTGCCAATTCCTGTATGGATGTTATAGGTCATTACTTTGATCGTGACGTCTTTTGCGGGAGTAGATAAATCCGATTGGGCGGCAGCAATGGAGGTGGGTGTGATTGTGAATGCCAGTAAAGCTACTAGACAAAAAAGCAATTTTTTCTTCATTTTTAATTCCTCCCAATTTGTTATTGGTCTGAGAAATCCTGTTGGGGGTAAGTAAATCTTGATGGGCTCCTGCCGTTCAAGAGTGAGGGAATACGTTTTCAGTTGTAGTTCTCCGGCCTCCTTTCTAACACTAGAATAGGTTTCATGATAAGCGTACCTGCTTCCATTATAGTTGTCTATACCATAATAGTACCAATATTCAGAAAAAGGAAGAAACAACCATGAGTCTATTTACCTGTTTTTTCCCACGGACAATTATTTCTGGTAACTTGGAAGGAAGTTCATTGCTTTCGTTGGCTCGAATTAGGGCAGGATTTAGCGAATGAAAAACTCTTAGAAAACAGCCTACAAAAAGAAAGGACCACCTTTAGCAGGCGGTCCTCCATGTTATTCTATCCATTCATTAATGATATCCTCGTTTTCTTTTACCTATTTTTCGGCTCCGTTTATAGGCTCTTCAGCTTCGTTTACGGCTACCATCAGTTCACCGATGGCATCATCATCCATCTTCCAATTTTTCAACCATTCGTCGACTTTCGGATAGTCTTCCGCATAGTTAGTGGAAATAAGTCTTGCATTTTCGATCTTTTTTTGGGACTTGTTTAACAAGCACATGGTCCATTGCTTCACCTGCCCTTTGTTTAAAATATTAGGTTTGTTAAATACATCCTTTACAAACTTCGTGTTAACGACTTTCAATGAAATGTCAAATCGATAACAAAAAAATAAATTATTGTACGTTCCATAATGCGGGTCCTTGGCCCCGTTAAAATTCATCATTCGCTTTGACAAAAAATGCGTCTAGTGCATTTATTAAGTTTAAAACGTTAAAATTCTTAAACAAAATCACTATTTATTGGGGGGGGATGGACCATGGATTAATTTACACAACAATTTATCGGCCAGTGGGTAGACGCCCGGTCAATATTGATTGAAATGGCAAAACCCCTTGTTACAGTAATGGTTTACCGAACGTATTTTAAATTTATATAGCTTAAGGCACTTTTTTTAAAAATCAATTAACTTTGACTAGGACCGACAAAATGTGTTAAAAAACAGTTACGTTCAATGGATAAAAATATGATGCTGAGGTAGTGTTTAAATGAAGATAAAGAAAGTTTTAAACAACAATGTAGTCATCACAGAAAATGAACAGCAACAAGAGCTGGTTGTGATGGGGAGAGGGCTGTCCTTCCAAAAAAAGGTAGGGCAATCAGTAGATGAATCAAAAATAGAGAAAACGTTTGTGCTGCAAAATACAGGTACTTCAGAAAAACTAGTTCAATTATTGAAGTACACTTCAGAGAAATATTTAGACATAGCTTCGGAAATTCTAGAATATGCTCAAGCAGAGCTGCCATATAAATTAGATGAATATTTGTATGTTGCGTTAACGGACCACATTAGTTTTGCATTATCCAGACAAAAACAAGGCATTCAATTAAAAAATAATCTTTTATACGAAATTCGAAAATATTATAACAGGGAGTACGAAATTGGTGTGAAGTCTTTAGGTATAATTGAAGAGCACACAGGCATTCGTTTGGATGAAGATGAAGCAGGCTCTATAGCATTGCATCTGGTAAATAGCCAAATTTCTGGAGATAACATGGAAACTGCGGTTCAAGTAACCGGCATGGTTAATAATATTTTAAATATAGTGAAATACCATTATCAAATGAAATTGGATGATGCCTCGATTAATTATGAACGTTTCATAACCCATCTGCGTTATTTTTCTATTCGCTTTATTAGAAAAGAGAAAATGGAAGATACGGTGGATGATTTTATGTTTGAACAGGTGCAAAGAAAATATGAAAAAGCTTATGCTTGTACTGAAAAAATAAACATCTACTTGAATAAGAATTTTAATTGGTCTCTATCAAGAGATGAACAGGTGTATTTAACGGTTCATATTCACCGAGTAACCTATCGCCAGCAAAATACGTCCTAAAATGAATAAATAATGAAAACGGTTTAAAAACTTATTGACTTAATAAAAAGGCCATGTTAGATTTAAGTTGTTAATTAATTAACGCACAATTATATAATCAAATTTAGGAATGTTACCTATTTTGGGCATAACCTGAATCAGTTTGAATGGCACTATCTCTGTGCCTGTATTCAAGTTGATTCAGGTTTTTTATTTGCACAAATCAAACGATATAACGGGGGAGAGCTAATCATGAATTACAGTCAATTAGCTAAAGACATTATTAACAATGTCGGCGGAAAAGAAAACGTTAACAGCGTTGTACACTGTATTACACGCCTTCGCTTTAAATTGAAGGATGAAAGTAAAGCGAATACAGAAGTATTAAAAAATATGGATGGTATCGTGACAGTGATGAAAAGTGGCGGCCAGTATCAAGTGGTTATTGGTAACCATGTGCCGGATGTATATAAAGCCGTAGTAGAAGAAGGCGGTTTCCAATCTGCACAACCAGTAGATGCTGATGATGCCGAAAAAGGTAACTTATTTAACCGTTTTATTGATATGATTTCTGGTATCTTTACTCCAATACTTGGGGTGTTGGCAGCTTCTGGTATGATCAAAGGTTTTAATGCTTTATTTGTTTCACTTGGGTGGCTTGATGACAAAGGTGGCACCTATCAAATATTACATGCAATAGGGGATGCGCTGTTCTATTTCTTACCAATCCTTTTAGGATATACAGCTATGAAAAAGTTCGGTGGAACACCATTCTTAGGTATGGTTATTGCCATGGCTTTGGTTTATCCAGCACTTGAAGGAATACCTGCAGCAGGAGATCCTTTATATACACTATTTGCAGGATCCGTTTTTGAATCACCTGTCTATATCGAATTTTTCGGCATTCCGGTTATTTTAATGACCTATTCTATGTCCGTTATACCAATCATTGTATCTGCATTTTTCGCAACAAAACTTGAAAAATTCTTAGCAAAAGTGATTCCATCCGTTGTTAAAATGTTCTTAGTTCCAATGTTTACTTTGTTAATTACTATTCCATTAACATTTATTGTAATCGGTCCCATTGCCACTTGGGCAAGTCAGCTACTAGGTCAAGCAACTGTTTCAGTATATGGATTAAGCCCTGTTATTGCAGGTATGTTTGTTGGCGGTTTATGGTTAGTGTTTGTTATGTTCGGGTTACATTGGGGACTTGTTCCTATCGCAATCAATAACTTCTCAAGTCAAGGTTTTGACCCAATATTGGCAGTAGTATTCGCTCATTCCTTTGCTTTGGCAGGAGCAATTTTGGCAGTATGGATTAAATCAAAAAATCAAAAAACAAAAACACTTAGTGCACCGGCCTTTATTTCTTCTATCTTTGGTGTCACAGAACCAGGTATGTATGGTATTGCTCTACCGCTTAAGAAGCCGTTTATTTTCACTATTATTTCTTCGGCGATCGGTGGTGCAATGATCGGATACTTCGGTACCATTGGATATGTCATGGGTGGACTCGGTGTATTTCAACTCCCAAGTTTCATCCCGCCAGAAGGTATAAATATGTCCGTAATCGGAGCTATTATCGCTGCTGCGGTTGGTATGGTATTGGCTTTCGTTTTAACATACTTCTTCGGAGACATTAACAAAAACAACACAAACACTGGAGAGGGAACGGCTCAACCAATAGCAGCTACTGCAGAACAAAACGTGAAAAACGAAGTAATTGTCAGTCCTATGAAAGGACAAATTAAAAAGTTAGCTGAGATTGAAGATACGGCTTTTGCATCAGGTGCATTAGGGAAAGGTGTTGCAATTGAACCTGCTGAAGGTAAATTATTTGCCCCTGTATCTGGTACGGTTTCAGCTTTATTCCCAAGCAACCATGCAATTGGATTTACATCTGATGAGGGTGCTGAAATTTTAATTCACGTTGGTATGGATACAGTACAACTAGACGGTAAACACTTTACTGCTCATACTGCACAAGGAAGTCGTGTGGAGAGAGGGCAATTAATGATTGAATTTGATGTAGATGCTATTAAGGAAGAAGGCTTTGTGTTGACTACACCGGTAGTTGTTACTAACCATAATCAATTTGAAATAACTGCCGTAAATGAACAAGAGGTTAAACCTGAAGATTTATTAATTGAATTAAAAGCAAATTAATAAAGGAAACTTGAACAGGAATGCGTTTCCATAACATACAGAAACGCCTTTCCTTTTTAAATAAGCAAATGCTGCTTAAAACAGAAGATTAATAGGAGGAATAACAATGGCAAAACAATTTCCAGAAGGATTCTTATGGGGCGGTGCAACTGCGGCAAACCAATTAGAAGGTGGATATCTAGAAGGCGGAAAAGGTCTGAATCTAGCAGATGTTTTACCTGGTGGCAAAGGGAGACTCAAACTACTATCACAAACTGGTTTTGATTTCGAGATTGATAAATCGAAGTATACGTATCCTAATCATGAAGGTATTGACTTCTATCATCGTTACAAAGAAGATATTGCTCTATTTGCGGAAATGGGCTTTAAAGTATTCCGTATGAGCATTGCGTGGAGTCGCATCTTCCCTAATGGAGATGAACTAGAACCTAGTGAAGAAGGTTTGGCTTTTTATGACCGTGTGTTTGATGAACTTGAAAAATATGGAATTGAACCGTTGGTAACTATAGCGCATTACGAAACGCCATTACACCTCATAAAAGAATATGGTGGCTGGAGAAATCGTAAATTGGTTGGTTTCTTTGAACGGTATGTAAGAACTATTTTTAAGCGTTATCAAGATAAGGTTAAATACTGGCTGACTTTTAATGAGATAAATGGTGCAACGCACATGCCACTGTTAGGACTTGGTTTTTCACCTGAAAGTGAAGAAACACGTTTGCAAGACAGCTTTCAGGGCTTACACCACCAATTCGTAGCCAGCGCACAAGCGGTTAAGCTAGGGCATGAGATTATCCCTGACTCACAAATTGGCTGTATGTTGATTTATGCACCAGTTTATTCATATGACTCGAACCCAGACAACGTCATGCATGCTAAACAGGAAGCAGATGTGTTTAATTTCCTTTGCGGGGATGTACAAGTACGAGGGGAATACCCTTACTTTGCTAAAAGATACTTTAAGAATCATAATGTTGAGCTTGATATCCAAGAGGGAGATCTTGAAACAATTAAAGAAGGAACAGTAGACTTCATTTCATTTAGTTACTATATGTCACGCACGGATAAAAAAGTAAAAACACCCGAAGAGCTTGGTGAAGGGAATTTAGTCGGGGGAGTTAAAAATCCATTCTTAAAGTCAAGTGATTGGGGATGGGAAATAGACCCTGTAGGATTAAGGGTTGCTTTAAATGAACTTTATGGCCGTTACCAAAAACCTCTAATGGTCGTTGAAAACGGATTGGGAGCTTACGACAAAGTGGAAGAAGACGGATCTATTAATGATGATTACCGAATTGATTACCTTCGTGAACACATTAAACAAATGGGCGAAGCAATTGAAGATGGTGTGGACTTAAGAGGTTACACCAGCTGGGGATGTATTGATCTGGTAAGTGCATCTTCTGGTGAATATTCTAAACGATACGGCTTTATTTATGTCGACAAGCACGATGACGGAAGTGGTACATTAGAACGCAAACGCAAAAAATCGTTTTTCTGGTATAAAGATGTAATCTATTCAAATGGAGAAAACTTATAAAGCAGGGGGCACCCCTCACTAATATTATTTGAAATAGAGAGGTGAATGGAAATGTCGAAGAATACAAACGGTTTCCCCGAAGAATTTTTATGGGGAGGAGCCATTGCAGCAAACCAAACAGAAGGTGCCTATTTAAAGGATGGGAAAGGATTAACAACCGTTGATCTTCTGCCAACAGGGGAAAAGAGGTTTCCCATTATGAAAGGAAACCTCTCTTCCTTTTCTCCATTAGAAGGAGAATTTTATCCATCCCATAAGGCGATTGATTTTTATCATCGTTATAAGGAAGATATTGCTCTTTTTGCAGAAATGGGCTTTAAGTCGTTACGTCTTTCCATTTCCTGGGCTCGTATTTTCCCAAATGGCGACGATGCTGAACCGAATGAAGCTGGATTAAGGTTTTATGATGATTTGTTTGATGAATTACAAAAATATGGCATCGAACCTGTTGTTACACTAGCTCATTTTGATGTACCTGTTCATTTGGTAGAAAAGTATGGGAGCTGGAAAAACCGTGAGCTTGTTTCTCTTTTTGAGAAGTACGCAAAAACTGTATTTACTCGCTACAAAGATAAAGTGAAATATTGGTTAACCTTTAATGAAATCAATATGCTATTGCATTTACCTTTTATAGGAGCAGGACTTGTTTTTAAAGAAGGAGAAAATATACAGCAAGTGAAATACCAAGCGGCACATCACCAATTGGTTGCAAGTGCTTTAGCCGTTAAAGCAGGACATGAAATCATACCTGATGCAAAAATCGGTTGTATGCTAGCTGCTGGTATGGTCTATCCGTATTCCAGTAATCCTGATGATGTATTTGATGCAATGAATAAGGATCGTGAATCGTTCTTCTTTATCGATGTGCAATCTCGCGGAGAATATCCGGGGTTTGCAAAACGATTTTTCCGGGATAACAATATTGACCTGGTGATGGAAAAGGAGGACGAAGAAATTCTTAAGAAACATACTGTAGACTATATTGGATTCAGTTATTATTCTAGTCGAGTAACAAGCACCGATCCGGAAGTCTTGAAAAATTCTACAGGTGGAAATGTATTTGATTCTGTTTCCAATCCATATTTAACAACATCGGAGTGGGGATGGACCATCGATCCGAAGGGGTTGCGTATTACAGCTAACCAGTTGTATGACCGTTACCAAAAACCATTGTTCATTGTAGAGAACGGCTTAGGCGCTGTAGATGAAGTGAACTCCGACGGTGAAGTTATAGATGATTATCGTGTCGAGTATTTAAAATTACACATAAGTGAAATGCGTGAAGCAATCCAAGATGGTGTGGAACTTATCGGTTATACAAGCTGGGGGCCAATTGACATTGTCAGCGCTTCTACTGGTGAAATGAAAAAGCGTTATGGCTACATTTACGTCGATCGAAATAATCAGGGAAAGGGTTCCCTAAGAAGAATGAAAAAGAAAAGCTTTGACTGGTATCGACAAGTTATTGAATCCAATGGAGAGAATATTGAATAAGTTAAGTTGAAACAAGCACTTTTAATGAGAACCCAGTGGACGATAATTATGATTCATTGTATGTAAGTTAAATTTTGGTTTTAATAATCAAGGCGCTTTAATGGAGAGACGAAAAAAAGAGGTTGGAACATAACATACATTCACTTGCAAAAACCGAACGATAACAGCATAGGAAATCTTAAAAAGGCCATCTTCATTTGTGTACTGCTGAAAACAGTTTGCAGATTTTCAGAGAAGGAAATCCACGGAGACTCCTGCGTGAGGAAAGGCCTCGGTGAGACCCGCAGAGTGCAAGCTCTAGGAGGCTCACCAGCCGCCTGCGGAAAGCGTAGTGTATTTCCGCAGTGGTCGTCATGCAAGGTAGTAACAACAGCCCTATCAGCGCAGGTAAAGGGGGGAGCACGAGTCCGAAGACCCCGAAGGAAGCCGTTTTTTGCTTCTGAGGAGAAGGAACGCTTCGGTAGCGACTCATCGCACGCAGAAGATGGATCCTTTAGGCTGAAGTCGTGTCCATGGAAAGCGGAGTATTCTGTCGGCGCAAGTTTAAGCACCCAACCTTGTTAGAAGGAAGAAATAGAGTTGTCACTGGGTCCGCAGGTTATCTTAAACAATGAAAAGAAAAATCGAACGAGTTCGAATCCTAAGGATTGCGAAACATCGTTCGATTTTTGCTTTGGCCCACTATCTTTTTGTCCCAACCTCTTTATAGTTAGGCTAAGTTACTCTTGGTTTGTCCATAGGTTGATATCATCAAAGTAAACAGTCCCTATTTGATAGCTTGTTGTATATGCATAGATGCGTAGATATACCGCATTTTCAGGAGCTATACCCTGAGTGGTAACTTCCTCCCATTGTCCGAGCATGCTTTCAAAATGGTTAGCATAGTTAGCGACTTGGTTACCATCGTTATCGTAAAAGCGTAACAGAAAGCTTGCAGAACCTTCTTCAGTAAAAGCTCTAGTTGATGCCATATACTCGACACCAGGTTCAACATCTATAGTGTCGCTATATAGGGCAACCGACGCTGATCTGACGGAGTCAACAATCTTTAGGCTACTGTCACCACTAAAACTGCGTTCACCTGAAATTTCATGGTAATGTTCTTCCGCTTCTTGAAATGCAGATGTCCAACCAGGTATTGATTCATCTGTCAAAGGTTCCTCAAAGTCGGGGTTCGTTAGCGGTATAGAATTCACTGGCGACTCATCTTCAGGTGATAAGGTTTTTATAAGATTTTCGACTTTAGTATTCAATATATTCTTTGCTTTATCTGAAATAAATTTTGACATAGATTCCTTGTTCAGATGTTTAAGCAGGTCGTTCAAATGCTTGATAGCTTGACTTTTATCACCCTTATTTAAATGGTGTTCTGCTTGTTCTAATTTATTAGTCAATTCAGCATAAACTGGTTGCATGATGTCTTCTGAGGAGTGATAACGGTCAAGAATTTCCTGTATAAGCCCTGCGCTGGTTACTTCAACCTTGTAAAGAAGTGTGCGGTTAGACGGAAGTGAGTAGTATATGTTTCCGTCATCTCCAATCGTAAAAGATTTTGCATCGGTGATCTTATAACTGACAAGTGTTTCAGGATCAATGGCTGTTAAATTGTTATCAAATTTAGCATATAATATGTCGTTTGACCATTCAAGGTCAACGGTTTGCCAATCCGCATAATGAAGAGCTCCATCAGGGTAAATCTTTTTGCTTTTTACAACGTCTAACGTATCAGGGTCCAAAGCAAAAATAATATTATCTACAGCTCCCCATAATAAACCATTTTTACCAAAGGATAAATCGCCGATCGTCTGAGGGTTATTTATACCCTCAATTGAGAGGGATATTTCTTCTATTTTTTGTTCATTTTCTACATCCCACTTAAAAATTTTGGCCTCCTCAGCAACTGGATCTATTCCCAGACCTCCGTTAATGGTCGTTGAACCATAAACAATACCGTCTTTATAGGCCAAACTAACCACGCTTTGATTTTCTACTATATTACGGTAGACAATTGGAGTTGTTTGTTCTGTCGCATCATATAGAGTCAAAGCCCCGCCTAATTTACCATAATCAGGAATACTTCCGACAAAAGTCTTTCCATCTGCGCTAATAATATCACTGATTCTATCTTGGTCCTCGCCAATTTGAAACAGTTGCTTTGGGTTATTGTCTGCAGGTTCATTATTTGTATCATATTCAAAAATTCTTGCCCCAGGGTAAACGCCAAATAGCATTTTATTCCCCACAGAATGGATGCTATCTCCTTGTCCCAATTTGAAAGAGACAGTGGAGTTGTCAATTGGATTAAAAATTGCTCCTTCTGTAGCTTGTGTACCACTTATATATATGTTCCCATCGGGACCATTCTTTACTTTATTCATAATCGCTGGCGCCCCTTCTACTAAAGAAGGGCGTTCGATCACTTGGTTTGTCTCGATATTAAATATCGTTACACTACCACTCCAGTTAATCGTAACAAGACTTTTACCAGGCAGGTCTGGATCACTTAACTCAACCCAATCTGCGCCACGTAAGCCACTGCCATATCTCATGCCTGTGTCAGTTATCTCCAGTGTGCTCAAATTGATCGACATGAACTTGTCATCAGGTGTCATGTAATACACAGATCCATTGTATGATTCTTCTTCAACATGTAAACCTCTTACGTTTGGAACGATAACATCAAGCCACTCTTGCGTTTGCGTGTCGTAAATGTAGCCATTGTTAGTGTCATTATACCTTATAAACAAATAGCGATTATCCACCTTGTCCATGTCATACACAGTACCGGTCTCATCTAAAGAAGCAGCAATGTTAGTTTTCTCTCCGGATGCAATATTATATTTAATTATCTTATCTTTCGCAGTTCCGGCATAAATGTTTCCGTCTATATAAGCGATTGAGCGAATATATTGCTTTGACGACTCATTGATCATTTTTCCATAATTTGTTACTTCTTCGTTTTTCGGATTAAACTTATAAACGTTACCACTCGGGTAGGTACCAACATAGACATTCCCTTCAGGGTCAGATGTTATTGAATATGGAAAAGTTTGACCTGGAAATGTAGCGACAACCTCTGCATCCTTCGTCTCAGGAGAATATTTCCAAAGCTTTGCCCCCCCGCCAATGGTAGCTACATACAAATCACCATCGACTGTCACCTCATGTGCCCATGTACTTTCTGCGTCTTCAAGGGCGATTGTCCTTAGCAGTTTATAATTATCCAGATCTATCACATTTAGCTTGGCAGGTATCCCTTTTGCTGTAGTGTACATGACGTTATGACCATCTTCTTTTCCAACAGCGCCATCGAAGATACTAACAGTTCCAGTAAGTGGTGCTATTAACTTTTCTGGTTCTCCGTAGGAGGTGTTAGCTAGTTCTGACGATTCCTGCCCCGAGTTTGCTTGGACAAGAGATGGGATTCCGGCTAAAACAAGTATTAACAAACCTGCCAATATTAACAACCAATTGTTTACAATAGACTTTCCTTTCATTTAGTATCTCTCCTCATTTATTATCTTTGATATTGATAAAGTTTATGGTCCCTGGCAAAGTAGAAGTTTCCTTCAGCATCTTGTGCAAACAATGAAGCATCATCTACAAGCGTTTCTTTTTCCAATGTCTGTGGATCTACTTTGAAAAGTTCGTTATGTGTTTGTCCATATAGGTAGCCATCAGCATCGAAGGTTAAGAATCCTCCGCGCCATAAATGTCCAACTGCATCCCAATTCAATGAATATAATTCTTTTACTTGAACTACTTGATTGGTTTGTGTGTCATATTTAAATAGCACACCTGACGTTAATCCCCATAAATTACCTTCATCATCAAATGTTAGCGCTGAAACTGCTTTTTCGCCAGGTACTGGGACGGCCTCTGATACTTTTTGTCCGCTTTCCATATCCCAGATAAATAATTGTGCTTCTTCTTCCGTAGGTTGGATGCCTAAACCTCCCCAAACGGAAGTCCCTCCATAAACTAACCCGTCTTTATATGCGAGCGAGATTACACTTTGGTTTTCTACGATGTTTCGATGAAAAGAATAATTATTTGTTGCTGGGTCGAAGATGGTCAATGCCCCGCCTAGTTTTCCATAATCAGGTACAGTACCAATAGCAAGTTTGTCGCCAGCAGAAACCATGGCAAAAGGCCGATCTTGTTCTTTATCTTTTAAACTGAAGTGCTCTACTGGATTAACACCAAGTTCATAAGGTTCATCAGGATTATAGGAATAAAGATGAGCACCAGTATATATTCCCATATATAGTTGGTCATGATGTGCCACCATACCCTCGATTTGTCCTAATCCTTTATATTCTGTCAGTTGGTCTGTAGTATAATCATATTCTGCTAGTCCACCAGAAAAGTAACCCCCTACAAATATATTTCCGTTAGGGCCTTGGGTAAGTGATTGGATTTCTACTGGCTCTCCTTCTATCTGTCCAGGTGTAATTTCGGTGTTGCCGGTAATTGGGTTATATTTTCGAATGTCTCCATTCCACGCGATACTTGCTAATGTTTTACCAGGAAATTCTTTCGTGCCGAGGTTAATCCAGCCGAATCCTCGAGCAGAAAAAAGATCGGTAAATCCTGTTGCTTTTAACTCGAGTGTATTTAAATTATAAGAAAAGAGTTGTTCATTTCTAATTAGATAAACATTGTTTTGTGGTCCTGCTGAAGAGACATCTAGTCCATTCGCATCTTCAATCTCATCAATGACTTCCATCGTTTTCAAGTCGTATACTAGAATAGTGCTAACTCCACCAGTGACTCTAGCAAACATTTTATTGCGAGCAATGCTAATATCGTAAACATTTGATGCTTCAGAATATTTGTCAGGTAACGGTATTTCTTTGGTCTCTCCTGTATTAATGTCCAGCTCCACGAGATTAGCCCCATTTGTTCCAACACCGGCATATGCTTTGTCTTTATAAATATCTATGCTTCTAACATATTGCTGCCCTTCGACCATTTGACCATAATCCCGGAACTCCCCCGTTTCAGGATTATATTGGAATACCTTTCCACTTGGGTATGTTCCTCCATAAATTCTTCCCTCATTATCGGAACTGAGCCGCCAAATAAAAGATTCCCCTGGCAGAGGTGTTCCGAGGTTTTCAATATGGTCACTGCCTGGTTCATAACGGTACAATGTTCCATTCGTGTAGGTACCCATATAGACATTGCCATCGGGGTCTACTGTAACTGCCCAACTATTACTGGCACCCTCCAAAGAAAAACTATCAACTAGTTTACCGGTTTCAGCATCAACTACATTAAAAACAGCGGGGGACCCGCCGGCAACGGCATAAATCCAATCTTCACCATTTGGACCCTTTCCATAGGCTCCTCCAGGAATAGAAACAGCATTTAAAGCTGTTCCAAGGTCACGGACATTACTTTCATCAGCTGCTACATTATTATTTTCAGCAAAACATAAATAAATAGAAAACATAAATACTAAAAAACAAGTTAATTTACGCATCAAATCGTTCACCCTCTCTTTTAGTTATTAAAAAATATGATTGCAGCCAGGTTCACCTCCAATGTACTTTTAACTAACCTATTACAACTGATGCCTTCTCTGTTAAGCGCTTTCAAAATCTGTATAGTCCATATTTTCAGACAATTTTCAACCTATAACAAGTCTTTTAAGAGTCCTTATGATAATCAGGACTTACGGCCTATGAATAGTTTATAACAGTTAAGAAAGCAAATATACATTTTTACTGCACAAGTGCAACTAAGGTATTCGCCCCAACAGTTTGGCGAATGCAAGTTTTCAGAAACACTAAAAAAGGTTTAACCCCATGGGTGGGTTAAACCTTTCTGTTAATAATGTTCTAAACTGTTTAACTTAATCCTTTCCTGCGCTCAATTTTCCTGAAAGCTCTGAAACTAATCCATGTCATCGCGATTGCCAGTAGACTACTGCTAAATAACGGAATAATTCCTGGTAACAGCGTAATTAAAAAATATAGGAGTACAATTGAGACAGCACTAAGGATTGTTTCGAGTGGGGAGGTTATGGCAATTAAAAAAGATTGTTTAATATATTGAAAGAATTTCAAGTCAAAATGCACGAATACAGGAAAGAAAAATAATAAGGTCAAGGCATATGAAATAAGGATAAAAATTAATACAGGAAGCAGATAGGATAGTTTACCATCGTTTAGCTGCAGAAAAGTAAAGTCGTAATAAAGGATGTAACCGACAATAATAAACAGTAAACCAAGACCATTTGTCTTTATAAAATCAGTGCGAAAAACTGTCCAAAATGCAGGAAAGATCTTAAAGTTATTTTCTTTGCGTATCCATTTACGAACAATAGTAAACATTGCCACGGTAGCCGGAAACAATCCGAAAATCACCAGTCCTCCTATCGTAAATAAAATCCAAAGTATGTTAATGTAAGCTAATTTGATCATCCAATAAGCAGCCGTATTAAATTTTTCCCAACCACCGAATGTCATCCTGTTCCCCCTTCAGTTATACCAGAAGCAAGTATATCATATTATTTTACGAAAAATTTCTAATATTCCAACCAATTATATTGGTGTCCAAAAATCATGTCAACACAATTCTAAAATAGGTTTTTCTTCTGAATAGGAAATTAGTATTTTATTAAAGACACTTTAGAGACTTGTCTCTAGATGGAAATAAACATAGAATTAAAGCAAGGCAATGAATATTCTGATAATTTCAAAAACCTTCCCCTGCACCCTATTCATTCACTTCATTCTAATTATACATATATGACAGCGCTTTCATCGACTAAGCGGTTGAGTACACTCAAATGATTTATGCAGGGAGTTCTAAGGGGGGTGTCTGACAAGTTTGCTAAAGTATCTAGAATTATTATTTAAGGAATTAATTTAGCAGAGAGGGGTTTAATTAACATGAAGAAATTTAGCATTTTAGTACTAATAATTATCTTGGGAACTGTATTAGCAGCTTGTAATTCGGATGAAGA
This sequence comes from Sediminibacillus albus, assembly GCF_900101125.1. Classification (GTDB taxonomy): domain Bacteria; phylum Bacillota; class Bacilli; order Bacillales; family Amphibacillaceae; genus Sediminibacillus; species Sediminibacillus albus. Next base: position 103,858 of record NZ_FNFL01000002.1, read on the forward strand.
TGCAACAGCAACTGATGGAGAAATATCTGGTGAAATAACGGTTTGGGTTCACCCATTTACGGGAGATGCTGAAGCAGAAGGTGCTATGTGGGATGAAATCGTGGCGTCTTATGAAGAGAAATATGATGCAACTGTAACAATCGAAACAATTCCATGGGGTAACCGAGACCAAAAAATACTTACCGCATTAGCAGCTAATAACGGTCCAGATGTATTTTATGCTATTCCGGATCAAATGCCCCAATATGCTGATGAGGGAATGTTAGTAGAACTTGATCCATATTTGGAAGACAATAAAATGGATGGCTTCGTTGATACTGCTCTTGTTTCAACAAAATGGCAAGATAAAACATATGGTCTTCCAATTCTGCAGGAAGCATATACGCTTTTCTATAATGTTGATGTAATTGAAGCGATTGGTAAAGATCCAGAGAATTTACCGTCAACGTGGAGTGAATTTGAAGAGTGGGCGAAAGCGGCTAAAGAACAAGGATTCTATGCATATAGCTATCAAGGCGGAGGATCAATGAATGGAACGTTATATCCTTTCCTTTGGCAAGCGGGTGGAAAAGTTATAACACAGGATGATGAAATAATGATAAATAATGCTGCAGGAGTAGAAGCTTTTGAGTTTATCAATAAAATGTATGAAAAAGAATGGATTCCTGAAGATTCAATTACTGCTATGAATCATGACGCAATATGGAATGCGGGAGAGATGTTAGCTGTACAAGGTTCAGGGATTTCATTAACCAATTTACAGGAAAGTGATTTGAATTTCGTAATTGCACCACCTCTTAAAAACAAGGAGCAAGTAACATATGGTACAACAGGTATGTTCGTTGTTCCAACAAATAGTGACAATCCTAATGCAGCAGTAGAATTTGTGAAAACAGTAACCAATGCAGAAAATCAAAGAAAATTTAATACAGTTACTCAATATATTCCAACAAGAGAATCTGCAAAGGATATTTTTGATGACCAGAAGTATTTGAGCCAGCTTGCGCAATACACCCAGTATGCATTACCTGGAGTCATCCATCCAAAAGGCCGTAATATAATGCCAATGATTCAGGCTGAAGTTCAAACGATGATGGAAGGAAAGAAAACTCCTCAGGAAGCAGCAGATGCGGCAGCAGAAGCTATTGAGGCTGAAATTGCTAAATAATAAGGTCTAGATGGAACAGGGAGTTTGCCCGATATTTCAGTCAAACTCTCTGTTACTAACTTAAATATGAAATAAGGTGATGACGCTGAATAATGCAGAAAAGATCATTGAAGAAAGGGAAACCCATAATAACGGAAAAGCACCTTTAAAGGATCAAAGGAAAAATAAAAATAATACTTCATCTTCCAAAAAGCCAAAATTGCCATTTAAAGAAAGAGTTAAAAGGCAATGGGACAGGAATGCAATTGTGTATATTTTCCTTATACCTGCATTAATTCACTTTATAATTTTTCAGGTATTCCCATTTGCATTCAGTTTTGTGCTTACTTTTTTGGATTGGAAAGTTATTGGTGATCCGGAATTTGTAGGGCTTAAACATTGGATAGCCTTTTTGAATGATGGATTAGCTTGGAGAGCAATATGGAATACAGTTCTATTTTCCATTTATTATATTGTGCCTACCATGGCACTAGGACTGATTTTAGCATTAATCATTAACTCAGGTGTTAAGGCATCAGGAGTGTTTAAAGGAATCTTTTTCTTACCAGTAGTTACATCCTTTGTGATTATAGCCGGAATCTGGGGCTGGCTGTTCCGAGGTACAGAATCAGGTATGGTTAACTATCTGTTAAGTTTTTTTGGTATAGATACACAATTATTTTTAGCAGATTCTGATCAAGCTCTGTTGGTACTAGCAGGTTTAAGTATCTTTAAGGTTGCCGGAAGTACAATGATCTATTATTTTGCAGGCCTTCAATCAGTTGACAAACAATTATATGAAGCTGCAAGGATTGATGGAGCATCTCCTTTACGAATATTTTGGACAATAACTTTTCCACTGCTAAAGCCAATCCATTTTTACGTGGCAATTATTACAACTATCGGTTCATTCCAAATTTTCGATTCAACATTTTTACTTACAGGTGGGGGACCAAACTACTCAACTACGACAATTGTATTTTACTTATACCAACAAGGGTTCGCAGGGCTTAACTTAAGTTATGCTGCTGTTCTGTCCTATGTATTATTCTTTATAATTTTGGTTGTTTCACTTATCCAAAGAAAGTATTTGGGACAAGAGACGAATTACTATTAATCATCAGGTCTTTCTGGAAGGGGGATTAGAAAATTGAAAAAAACAATCACATATACAGCATTGTTTCTATTAGCCTTTAGTTTTCTCCTGCCGTTTATCATTATGGCTCTGGGATCGTTTAAAGATATGAAATATGCATTGCTGGATCCGCTTTTTTGGATACCCGAGGACCCTACTCTTAGTAACTATATATATTTGTTTAATGACGGGATTTTTGCAAGGTGGATTTTTAACTCGTTAGTTATTACCATTATTCCGGTCTTTAGTCAGATGTTGTTTTGTGCCATATTGGGTTATATCTTTGCCAAGAAAAACTTTCCAGGCAGAGAAGTAATATTTTGGGTATTCATGGCCGTAATAATGATTCCGCAGCAACTATTAATCATCCCGAAATATATTATGTTTGCAGATTTCGGTTGGATCAATACTTATTGGGCTTTAATTATCCCTGAACTCTGGGGAATTATGGGAGTCTTTCTAGTACGGCAATTCCTGCAAAATATTCCGAATGATTTGGAAGAGGCAGCACGTATTGACGGTGCTAATGATATTAAAGTATTTTTTAAAGTTATTTTGCCTTTGTCGGTCCCAGTAGTTGCAACAGTGGGGACATTCTCGTTTATTTCCAACTGGAATGACCTATTCCAACCATTGATTTATATGACGAAGGAAGAGATGTTTCCTGTAACAGTTGGTTTAGCATCGTTGCTCGGTAAAGAAGGAGATTTCGGTGTGGAAATGGCTGGATCGACACTTTCATTTGTGCCAACTTTCCTTATTTTCTTGTTCTTCCAGCGTTATTTTACAGAAGGGATTCAGATGTCAGGGCTGAAATAAATGAATAGTTTGTAATCAGAAAGGCGGCAAAACATGTCAGACGACTTGAAGGTTGGCATCATTGGTTTGGATACTTCGCATGCTGTGGCATTTACAAAATTACTTAATGACCCTTTTGAAAAATATCATGTGCCAGGGGGGAAAGTGGTAATAGCATTTCCTGGAGGATCGTCTGATTTTGAACTTAGTATCTCTCGGGTTGAGGGCATTACAAATGAACTTCGAAGTAACTATGATGTTAAAATTGCTGATTCTATTGGACTTGTAGCAGAGGAAAGTGATGCAATCTTATTAGAATCAGTAGACGGAAGCGTTCATTTAGACCAATTGCGTAAAATTATTTCCTATAAAAAGCCTGTTTTTATCGACAAACCGTTTAGCCTGCAGACAGAAGAGGCTGATGAAATGGTTGAACTTGCTGCAGACTGCCAAACTACAATCATGAGTACGTCTGCTCTTCGCTTTGCAGAGTCATTAGTAGATGTACGATCAAAGTCTGATAAAGGAGAGATAATAGGTGCTGATTGTTTTGGCCCGATGGAACTACAAGAGAAACAACCGGGCTTTTTTTGGTATGGAATTCATTCGATAGAAATGCTGTTTGCAATTTTGGGTGAAGGATCCGAGTCAGTAACTACCCGAACAAATGATAAACATGATGTCATTATGGGGCAGTGGCAGGATGGTCGTTTTGGAACTGTTCGGGGTAACCGCGAAGGTAACAAGCAATTTGGAGCAGTCATTCATTTTGAAAAGGGAAGCGAATATGTTGATATAGATTCTTCTGAAAAGCCTTATTATGCTAGCTTACTAGGTCATATAATAGATTTCTTTAAAGATGGTATCCCTAGAGTATCGTTAAATGAAACCAGGGAGGTTATTCGATTTATTGAAGCGGCGAACGAAAGTAGAAATACAGGAAAACAGGTTTTAATTTAAGATAAGCATTTAATGAAGTCTGTGAAAATAAGGTCAGTTAGATTTGGCATTCAATGCAAGGGCACCAAATCCACAAGCTGAGAATGTTGCGATATCGGATATTGATCAACATGATAACTCAATTGAGGGCCCACATTTGCCTTAATGGTTAATGCCGGGCATTACATTGCTGATATAATTGCAGCTATTTTAGAGAACCGTCAACCAATGATTCCTGGAATTGAGGCTAAAAAATCCGTTGAAATTATCAAGAATAGTGAATTTATAATGCCTAACGAGTTTGGCATAGGGTAGCAAGTTGATGCTGCAAGACTAGGGGAGCTATCAGTATAGCAGCGCCTGAGAGTTGAGGAAGAGTCTCACTATTCTTCCATTATAAAACTAAGGCGATAAATTCGGCGAGGTCTGCCTTTATACGTTACTTTTTCCTCACCGACGATCTCGACTAGTTCAGCATCCATCCACTTTAATAAGATTCGGTGTGCACTTCTAATCGTTATCTTGAGAGTTGAAGCCAATTCTTGGGCGGTGTAGTCAATGATTCCATAGCGGGCAACACGTGCCATTAGCTTTGTCATATAAGATGCAGACATACCAGCTTTTTCAGCTCGTTCCAACAATTGTGCATCTGTAATAGCTAAATCATACCTTTCGTATTGTGTGTGGGTAGTAATATCGACTGGACCTAAAACACTTTTATCTTCGCGGACAATATAGCAGACATTGCCGCCTAATTCTTTTGATTGACGTAATGCTAATCGTGCGTGACTGCCTGCTTCAGCCGCGGTACTTCCGAAACCAACACCAATACTTAACGTTATTCCAATAGCATTATTTGTATCTTGAAGTAAGGGTATAAATTTATATCCCCTAGTTTCTCGTTCAAAAATACCGCGTGTAGTGATGAATAAATATTCCTCTCCACCAAGGATTGTTAGATGTCCATCAAGCTGTCTTATGTAATCAAGCAGAATTTGCTGAATGTTTAATTTTAGTAATTGTACATCATGTTCTGACTTATATTTTTCTGTAACTCTTTCAAAGTCATCAACATTTATTAACCCAAAAACAATTTGTGACTCTTTGTTTCTGCGGGTATTTGTTGCGAGTAAAGCACGTTCTAGAGAAACAATCATGTCTTGTTGTGTTGGTGTTACCCATTCGTTTGGTATATTCATTTCTGACAATCTAATAGAAACTTCCTGTATTCCGGTGAGTGCAATTGACCCGTCAGTATTATAATTTTCAATGTGAAATGTAATAATGTCTTCAATCAACTTAGGCTTGGAGTGGTTGTGAAAAACCTTAAACTCATAGTCTTCCTCATCTAATTCGACGAGTATTTTTTTAACATATTTTTCTTCAATTGTATCGACGGATAAACGTTTTAAACCGTAACTATTTTTAATAAGAAATAATGATTTATATAATCCGGTACCCATTAATGGAACATGATGAACAGGGATTGTAAAATCTAACGATTGTTTGGCGAGATTGTATAAATGATACTCTGTAAACACTAAAACGTCGACATCGCGCATTAATTCTATTGCCAAGTCTGTAATGGCAGTGCCAGGTTTAATAACACCAAAGATGGGTTTAAAGTTTGGGAAAGATTTTAGCGTTTCTTTTGTTTGGTCTAGGAGGGATTTTGATCCAATAATGCCAATATTAATTTCTGAACTATCCTCAACACGTTTATTAATTTGCATAAGATCATCTCCTTGAAATAGACACATATATGGACATGTCTTTTAGTGCTCACTGCATTTATAATACTTTTTATTATCAGAATTGTCAAAATTCTATGCCTGCTAAAGTTTTAGTCTGCTATATAAAGACACATTCAAGACTTGTCTTTTAATAATACTGTTCATAGAATGTTATTAAACATATTGTCTGAAATTTCAATCAAAAAGACAAAAACTATATTAGTTGGAGTGGTTAAATGAAAACGATCTCAGATCTTGAAAAGTTTATGACAACACCGTCTGAAGAATTAATTGAAGACCTTTCAAAATTGGAAGGTGACATTATGATATTAGGTATTGGCGGGAAAATGGGACCTTCTTTAGCAAAATTAACGAAAAGGGCCATAGATGAAGGTGGCTTAAATAAAAAGGTGATAGGTGTATCAAGGTTTTCATCCGGAATATTAAAAAAAGAACTGGAGGATTTTGGAATCGAAACAATCTCGGCTGATTTGTTAAATGAGTCCGATCTCCGATCACTTCCAAATGTTAAAAATGTTATCTATATGGCCGGGAATAAGTTTGGAACGGTCGGAAACGAACACTTCACCTGGGCTATGAATGCATACTTACCTGGGAGGCTTGCTGAAAAGTTTTCCGATTCACGGATGGTGGCATTTTCGACTGGGAATGTATACCCCTTCGTAAATGTATTAAGCAGTAACTGCTCTGAGGATACACCTGTTAATCCAGTTGGGGAATATGCCCAATCTTGCTTAGGGAGGGAACGTGTACTCACCCATTTTTCCCACAAAAATAAAACACCGATGCTGTTATTTAGATTAAATTATGCAATTGACCTTCGATATGGTGTGTTACTTGAGATTGCGAAACAAGTTTATGATGAGCAGTCCATTGATCTTGAAATGGGAAATGTCAATGTCATTTGGCAGGGTGATGCAAATGAGTATGCTGTTCGATCATTATTACACACGGAAGCCCCGCCGAAAATATTAAATGCCACTGGTCCGGAAACAGTATCCGTTCGCTGGCTTGCTGAAGAATTTGCCAAACGTTTTGATAAAGATGCCAACTTCTATAATGAGGAAAATCCCACTGCTTTATTAAATAACGCTTCTAAAGCACATAAATTGTTTGGATATCCAAAAGTGACTATCCAGCAAATGATTGATATGACGGCAGACTGGCTAATGAATGATGGTTCTACATACGATAAACCAACTCATTTCCAAGAGCGACAAGGGGCATTTTAATGTTAAAAACATCCGTGAAAAATTATCTGCATGAAGGTGCATTTATACCAGCCCATCCATTAGCTTTAACTGAAGACAGGGAACTTGACGAGCAAAGCCAGCGAGCGCTGACCAGGTATTATATAGATGCGGGAGTAGGGGGGCTTGCTGTTGGGGTACATACAACCCAGTTTGAGATTCGTGATCCTGCGTTTGATTTATTTGAAAAGGTGTTAGCGCTTGCGAATGAAGAAATGGAGAGAGCACAGGTAGAAGATTCATTTATTAAGATTGCTGGCATTTGTGGTCCTGTAGATCAAGCAGTTAAAGAAGCAGAATTTGCTAAAAAAACAGGTTACCATCTTGGATTACTAAGTATGGGGGGGATGGAGGGTCTTTCAGAGGAAGAATTAATTGATAGGACTAAAAAGGTAGCGGATATTATCCCTGTTTTTGGTTTTTACCTGCAGCCAGCTGTTGGTGGAAGAGTCTTTTCGTATGATTTCTGGAGAAAATTTGCAGATATTACTAATGTGCATGCCATTAAGATTGCTCCGTTTAACCGATACCTTTCTCATGATGTGGTAAGGGCAGTATGCAATTCGCAAAGAAATAAGGAAATTGCTTTATATACCGGAAATGATGACAATATCGTAAATGATTTACTTACCACATACAAAGTAAATGTAGAGGGGAAAATAGTAGAAAAGAAGATTGTCGGAGGTTTATTAGGACACTGGTCAGTTTGGACTAAGAAGGCAGTAGAGTTATTTAGTGAAATTAAAAGGGTGCAATCCAATGACTACATCCCAAGTGAGTTTTTAACATTGGCACAAGAAATTACCGATGCAAATGCAGCCTTTTTTGATGCTAACAATCACTTTAAAGGAAGTATTGCGGGGATTAATGAAGTGTTAGCTAGACAAGGTCTGCTGCAAGGTCGATGGTGTTTATTGGAAAAAGAAGAATTAGGACCTAACCAAATGGATGAAATAGACCGTGTATATGCAGCATACCCGCATTTACGTGATGATGAATTTGTGGCAGAGAATCTTCTGAAGTGGTTTGCAAAGTAATTAGCAGCTGCTAGAAGTGTCATGGAAGGAGCAAAGGAATATGCAAAAAGTTATTGCGAAAAACAAACAAGTTGAGATAGTTGAGGCTGATCCACCTGTAGTAAAACCTTCCCATTTATTAATAAAGACTATGTACTCTATTATTTCTCCAGGTACCGAATTAACAATCATCGAAAATAGTACTGATAAAAAAATCACCTTAGGCTACAGTGCAATGGGAGTTGTCGAGGAGTGTGGGAGTGATATCACCGATGTGAAAGTTGGTGATTTGGTTGCTGTTTATGGTGCTCCGTATGTGCAGCATTCAGAGTACTTATTAGTTCCGAAAACCCTTTATGCTAAAGTTCCTTCTAATGTTGAACCCAAGGAAGCGGCTCTTGCCGGTATAGGTGCAATCGCTATCCATGCACTGCGTATCGCAAACCTCCAATTTGGAGAAACAGTTGCTATTGTCGGGTTAGGGCTACTTGGACAAATGATTGCTAAAATTGCAGACGCTGCGGCCTATAATGTTATTGCTTATGATTTTCATGAAGAACGGGCAACAATGCTGCAGGAAGAAACAAATATAAAGTCATTTTCAACTGTAAACGCCATGGAAGACGAAATACAAAAAGATACCAGCAGGAACGGTGCAGATGCTGTACTTTTATGTGCAGGCGGGAAACGTTCTCCACTCACAGCACAAAGCCTGGAATGGATTAAGAATAAAGGGAAAGTTGTTATTGTCGGCGATATTGAACCGGATTTCCCAAGAAACCTAATGTTTAGCAAAGAAGCACAAATTCTTATTTCCAGAGCAGGAGGTCCAGGCAGGTATGACAAGACTTATGAAGCACAAGCCAATGACTATCCATATGGATTTGTTCGCTGGACAGAAGGCAGGAATATAAAAGAATATATCAGACTAGTAAGCGAAAAACGAATTAACGTAAGCTCATTTATCAAAGAAGAGATCAATTTTAGCGATGTATCTGTTGCATTTGATGAACTAGTAAATAAAAAATCAACCACGTTAACAAAGGTGATAAATTTCTCGAAATGAGGAGCGATAAAAGTGGATAATGTCTACGTAGGGATAATAGGACTTGGTGCAATTGCGGAAACGGGCCATATATGTCATTTGCACGATTCGGAAAGTGTAACGATAGCGGCTGTTGTGGATTTGGATATCAATAGAGCGGAGTCTATAGCGGAAAAATATCAAATCCCCCATTACTTTAAAGAAGCAGAAACGATGTTTAAGCAAGTTACAATCGATGCAGTTATTATCTGTACACCAAATCAAACCCATATTCCGATTGCTAAACTAGCTGTCGATCAGGGAATACACGTTTTAATGGAAAAACCAATTGGTACTGATTTACAAGATGTGAACGATTATTTGGAGTTAGCTAAAGCAAAGAAAGTGTTAACGATGGTGGGAATGACCCATCGATTTCGTCATGATACGGGTATTTTAAAAAAATTTGCGGAGCAAAAAGCGTTTGGAGATATCTATTATGCCAAAGCAAAACTTTTCAGGCGCCGTGGTACGCCAAAGGGCTGGTTTACAAATAAAGCGTTATCCGGTGGTGGCGCTATGATGGATATCGGCGTCCATGTACTTGATTTGGCCTGGTGGCTTTTGGGAAATCCGCAAGTGCAATCAATTACAGGAAAAACGCTCAATGTGTTAGGTAATTATCAAACGAAATATACTTCAAGCTGGGAATCAAAGAATAAACAATTAAACGCGGAACATGTATTTGATGTAGAGGATTTTAGTTCTGCCTGGATACGCTTTAAGAACGGATCAGTATTATCACTTGAGATTGCTTGGGCTGTGAATGGAGAGCAGGACGGCAACATCGATATTGAATTATTTGGTAATAAAGGTGGTGCAACGCTATCACCACTTACTATCTTTAAGGAAGAGGATGGCTTACTCAGCAAAACAACTCCATTATACGAGAAAACCGAACCGTTTAAAGCTGAAATTGAACATTTTATTGAGTGTGTGCGAACAAACACAACTCCTTTAATTGATGGCAGTGATGGTTATGAAGTTTTAAAAATGATCCACGGAATCTATGATTCGTCAACTCAGAATAAGGAAGTCAGTTTCGATTAGTCAGTTAGTAAGAGTTCTCTTATCCATTAAGAAATTTTTCTTTGTTAGCTGCCCAAACGAGTTGAGGAGGCTTGCAGATTGCCCGCGGAAAGCCGAGTATATTTCCACTGTGCCCTTAAAAATCAAAAAACAATAACCATTACTAAAAGATCCTTAATAAAAGAAAGGAGCTTATAAAATGTTGAAAGTTGGTGTTATAGGAGTAGGTACGATATCAGAATTTCATATTAAGCCGTATCTTGAAAACGGGGAAGCGGATTTAGTTGCACTATGTGATTGTAATCAAAAACGCCTTAATGAAAAAGGTGAATTGTATGGGGTGACTCAACTGTACAGAGATTATCAGCAGTTATTGCAAAACGATGAAATCGATGCTGTCAGTGTTTGTACATGGAATAATACTCATGCAGAAATTGCTATAGCAGCGTTGGAAGCTGGGAAGCATGTGTTAGTGGAAAAACCGTTAAGCATGACAATAGAGGAAGCGTTAGAAATCGAAGCTGCAGCCAAAAAGTCTGGAAAGGTATTACAGGTTGGTTTTGTAAGACGGCATGGGGATAATGCAAGGCTATTAAAGACTTTTATTGATAATGGTGAGTTGGGAGAAATTTATTATGCCAAAGCCTCGTGTTTAAGAAGACTGGGCAACCCCGGGGGCTGGTTTAGTGACATTTCAAAATCTGGTGGTGGTCCATTAATCGATTTAGGAGTTCATATGATTGATATTTGCTGGTACATGATGGGGAAACCGCGACCTGTATCAGTTAGCGGCAATACGTATTCAAGATTAGGGAATCGCAGCCATATTGAGAATCTATCATTCTATCAGGCTGCTGACTACGATCCGAAGTTGAATGATGTAGAAGATTTAACAAATGCATTAATCCGTTTTGAAAATGATGCCTCTCTATTTGTCGACGTAAGTTTCACCTTACAGGCAAAAAAGGACGAAGTAAATGTTAAGTTATATGGTGATAAGGGCGGGGCAGAAATCGAGCCGGAGTTAGCTTTAGTAACTGAGAAGCATAATACAATTTTGAATGTTACACCACAGCTGGATACGCTTAAATTTGATGTTCATAAAGCCTTCGCAAATGAAATTAATCATTTTGTTGAGTGCTCTAAAGGTTATAAAGAAACAATCGCACCTGCCATAGATGGGGTCCAGGTAATGAAAATGCTCAATGCTGTTTATGAGTCCGCAAAAAATAATAAAGAAGTTTATTTATAAATGGGAGTTAGGAATGCCGAGCTTGTAATCGTTGGCGGAGGGATAGGTGGCTGTGCAGCAGCGCTCTCCGCCTGTGACAGCGGACTGAACGTACTGTTAACAGAAGAAACAGAATGGATAGGCGGCCAGGTGACATCCCAAGGGGTTCCCCCTGATGAACATAAGTGGATAGAGAAGTTTGGTTCAACAAAGAGATACCGTTATTACCGTAACAAAGTGAGAGAGACCTATTTACGTAATATGACGGTGAAGTCAGATAAAGCTATCTTAAATCCTGGAAACGGTTTGGTGAGTAACATTTGTCATGATCCGCGTGTGACGCTGCATGTGTTAAATGAAATGCTAATGCCTTATGTACTGACGAATCAACTAACAATCGCAATAAACACAAAGGTAATCTCGGTAAAAAAGATCGAAAAGACTGTTCATGAAATGACCTTGGAGCATGTTCAAACGGGTGCGAAGGACCAGGTGAATGCAGCATATTTTATCGATGCAACAGAAGCGGGAGACGTACTGCCATTAGCTGGGATGGAATATGTGACGGGTGCTGAATCAAAGGGGGACACTGGTGAACCGCACGGATTGGATATTGCAGATCCTAATGATATTCAAGCGTTCACCTATGTTTTAGGGATGGAGTATCGAGAGGGAGAAGACCACACCATCCCAGAACCTCAGATGTATGACTTTTGGAAAAATTTCTATCCAGCCATTTGGCCTAACAGACTATTAAGCTTTTTCGCCCCACACCCTATTACAAAAGAAAAGCGTAAATATACATTATTCCGGGAAAAAACAGGATTTCCTTTATGGGAGTATCGTAGAATATTCGACAAGAATCAATATCAAAGTCTATATAAGCCAGGCGATGTCTCATTAATGAATTGGCCGCAAAATGACTACTTTTTAGGGAATATTTATGACGTTTCAGAGACAGAGAAAGAAAAGAATGTATATCAGGCAAAGCAACTGAGTCTTTCTCTATTGTACTGGCTGCAAACCGAAGCACCAAGGCCTGATGGGGGTAAGGGCTATCCAGGATTAAAGCTTCGAAAAGACATCTTTGCGACAGAAGATGGCTTGGCAAAAGCTGCATATATTAGAGAATCAAGAAGAATTAAGGCAGAGTATACCGTTACCGAACAGGATGTATCGCCAGACTTTAATGCCGCGCACGCTGGTAAAAAATACAAGGATAGAGTCGGAATTGGGTCATATAGTATTGATTTACACCCAAGTATGGCAGGGAAAACCTATCTTGATATTGAAGCGCTCCCATTTCACATACCGTTAGGGGCTCTTATTCCAAAAGATACTGACAACATTTTGGCGGGCTGTAAAAACATCGGTACAACTCATATTACGAACGGCTGCTATCGTCTTCATCCAGTAGAGTGGAATATTGGTGAGGCTTGCGGTGCATTAGTTGGATTTTGTATTAATAATAAAACAGATCCAAAGACAGTCAGAGAGAATGAACCGTTATTAACAGCATTTCAGAATAAATTAAGGCAAAGCGGGGTTGAACTTGAATGGCCGGATGAATTTTATATGGAGTAACGAGATGAACCGTTATGGAAGGCATGTCGCAGACTTTCCACTCAAAAAGCTACGTGATTACCGTCCAACATTGGGAAAAGGCCACAAAACGTTGAGTGAAAATAGTCTGACCAAAAAAATGAAAATGCGCTTTCAGAGGTAACGAAAGTATAAAGGGAATGTCATCTGTGAATGTTTTACTTCGGAGGAATCAATTAGTAAATAAGGAGGATCTCTATGAATATTAGTGTGAGCATGTACAGTTTAGCTTCAACTGTTAAAAAGGAAAATTGGTCTACTGTCGATTTTATTGACTATGCCGATAGAATTTCATTAGATGGTGTCGAGCTACTCGATATCTTTTGGCAAAATAAAGATGATATTAGTGACGAGCTAGAGCAGGTAAAAAAAGCACTGAAGAAACATAATTTAAAAGTTTCCGCTTATGACATTACAAATAACTTTGTGAAAGAATCAAGTGAAGATCGTGCAGAGGAAATCGCTAAAATAATAGATGCTATTCAAGTAGCTAAGCAGTTAAATACCAATATTATTCGCGTGTTCTGCGGGGACAAACACGATGATTTAACCTATGAGGATGGCCAGGGATGGATTGTTGACGGTTTGAAGCAATGTGCTGAAGCCGCGGAAAAAGAGAAAATTTATTTAGCAATTGAAAATCATGGTCTATTAGCTGGGAAGAGTGAGCAAGTTGAAGAGATCATCGAAAAAGTGAATAGCCCTTATGTGAAATCTACATTTGATACAGGTAATTTCTTGTTAGTACATGAAGAACCCCAACGGGCCTTTGATCGATTGAAAGATAAAATTGTCCATGTCCACTTTAAGGACTTTCGGGAAAAAGAAGCTAATGAAGATATAAAAGGATTCCGTTCAGCACAAGGTGTGGAATTAATTGGAACGGTTCCCGGAGATGGGCAGGTAGATTTATCTTATATTGTTCAAGGCTTAAAAGAAATGGATTATCAAAGGTGGCTTTCCATTGAATATGAAGGTAAGGATGATGCAAAGGCAGCTAATGAAGAGTCGGTTTATCGGCTAAGGCACTTACTTCAGTAGGAGGGAGAAGAATGGGGAATATTGTACTTGCCAGATTGGATAAAATTGATTATCAATCAACATTACGAACCATCGTAGACTCCGTTGAACGACAGACAGAACAAAATGAAACGGTATTGTTATCTTCAAGTGAAATTAAACCCGCTACTCTTTCAAACGAAAATAATAGCCTATTTATTCCGTCGACGATACTCGATCAAGCTTTAGAAGGAGTAAATGTTTACTTCGATTTGGAAAACTATCCATTTTTTCGAAAAATAACTGAGGTTATTGAAAGGGAAAATAAGCCTAAGGGTGTTTTTCGTTTAAGAAGAATCATTAACATGGATGAAAGTAAGGAGCTAATTGCCGGTGATTTATATGTTCTGTCCTCCCTATTAGGTGAAACGCAGAATATTCAAGTGAAGCATACAAATCATACTGTTGCTCCTTATCATGTGATTGTCACTGTCAATTTTGGCAGTGGAACAATGGCACATATGGAATATACATTTTCTTATCAAGATGAACGGATCGAACTTGAGTGGAGCGGGATAAAAACTATCCTTGAATTTGATAGTGAAACAATGCATACCTTAGGTCAAAAAGGAAACAATGCTCTGGCATTAGCTTATTCAGTAGATTCCATTATTGCTACTGCTCATAGAGTTGATCAGAGGTTGGTCAACCGCTTGAACAATTTCAGTATGCTTGTAAACGGAGGTGCTCATTAATGAAAATTGGAATGATGAGTTTCGCTCACATGCATGCATATAGTTATGCGGACGGTTTGATGAACCTGCCCAATGTTGAATTAGTAGGAATCTTTGATGATGACTCAGATAGAGGAAAAGAAGTGGCAGAAAAGTATCGTACCAAGCATTTTAATAATCAAAAATCCTTTCTTGAGATGGATATGGATGCTGTGATTATATGCAGTGAAAACTTCCGCCATAAAGAAATGGTCATAAATGCTGCAAAAGCCAACAAACACATTTTATGTGAGAAGCCAATTGCTACAACAGTTGAGGATGCTGAGGAGATGATCAATGTTTGTGATGAAAATAACGTAATATTACAAATAGCCTTTCCCGTAAGGTTCAGCTCTTCAATGCGCCGTCTGAAAAATATGATTGATAATGGTGAACTTGGTGATATTGTTGCTTTTCGTACTACAAACAGAGGCCAAAATCCTGGTGGCTGGTTTATCGATAAAGAGCAATCAGGCGGAGGTGCTGTATTAGATCATACCGTACATATGGTCGACATTATGCGCTGGTATTTAGGAAAGGAAATTATGGAAGTACATGCGATTGTGGACTCTTATTTTCATGGAATCGATATTGATGACGCAGGTCTCCTTACGTTGGAATTTGAAAATGGTGTAATCGCTACACATGACGCGAGCTGGTCAAGATTCAAAGAATACCCAACGTGGGGTGATGCAACAATTGAAGTCGTCGGCACAAAGCAAACAGTGACAGCGGATGCGTTTAAAGAGCACTTTAGAATGTTTACGAGCGGGCCTAAATCGCTAAGTCATGTTTTCTATGGTAATGATATGGATTTTGACTTAATTCGGGATTTTGTTAATTGTGTAGAAGAGGGAAGGAAACCATCCATTACTGGCAGTGACGGTTTAAAGGCGCTGGAAGTTGCTTTAGCAGCTTATAAATCAAGTGAAATGAAATCAGCAGTTAAACTATAAACATTAAGGACACCTTGATCAGGTGTCCACTTTTATAACAAGGAGGCAATAGGCAGATGTCCACGATTGGAATTGATATCGGAGGTACCAAAATCAAATTCGGCATGTTTGATGGCAATGGACAGCTTATAAGAGAAGACCAAATAAAAACACCTAAAGGAGCAATCGTGGAATATATGATTGAAGAGATAAAAAAAATGGTCCAAGGTGAGGAAATCCATGGTATTGGGGTTGCCTCAGCCGGGATAGTTGATTTTCAAAACGGTATAATAAAAAGCTGTCCTAATCTACATGCCTTAGCGAACGTGCCGATTCAAGTTATGCTGGAAAATACCTTTAATGTTTCCGTTGTGGTAGGAAATGATGCTAATTGCGCTGCCTTGGCAGAGGGAACTGCAGGGGCGGCAAGAGCTGTCAGCAGTTATATTTGTATCACCCTAGGAACAGGCATTGGTGGGGGAATTGTCCATAATAATGAATTAGTTCACGGATATAACGGGTATGGCGGAGAGGTTGGTCACATGACAATTGTTCCAAATGGAATAGCTTGTGAATGTGGACGTAAAGGCTGCTGGGAGGCATACGCGTCAGGTAAAGCATTGGAAAGAGTGATTGCGAGTGATTCTGATTTGGCTTCGAAAAACTATCTTCCAAAAGATGTATTTAACCAATATACGATGGATGCAACATGTAAACGTATAGTTGATCGATACTTAGAATACTTGTCAATCGGACTTATTAACCTGCAATATATATTTGATCCGGAGATGATTGTTATCGGCGGGGGCCTGATTGACTCCAGTGAACATTGGTGGGATGAGTTGGAAGAAAAAATAGATGCTGCAGCCTCGATTCCAGTAACTTTACAGCAAGCATTTTTGAAGAACAACGCGAGCATGATTGGAGCAAGTTCATTAGTGAAACAAGGTAAGTGAGGGATTGATATGTACTATTTAAAAGGTGATGTTATCACGGATGGGCGAATGATAAAGGACTGTCTAGTTGAAATAACGAATGGTGAAATCACCTACGTTGGAAGTGACAGGGCAAATAATCACAATCCCCTATATGAGGTGAACGATGGTTTCATTTGTCCTGGATTAACAGATATTCATATACATGGTGTCAATGGGTTTGATTTTATGGACAATCACGAGTCATTTGCTGAAATAGCAAAATGTTTGCCGCGTTATGGTGTAACATCTTTTCTAGCAACTTCCAGGACCGGTTCGCTCAAAAATGTGAAGCATTTCCTTGCGGGTGCGAGAGCTTATAAAGATAGTCCAGCTGTGGGAGCAAACTTTCTTGGTGTTCATATAGAAGGACCTTGGATTAGTCATAAGTATAGTGGAGCTCAAAGCAAGTCTTATATACGGCAGCTTACCTGGGGAGACGTTGATAATGTTTTGAACCCTTTTTTAGATATCATTTCTATTATTACATTGGCCCCTGAGGAAATAGAAGATTATGCGATACTAAATCAATTACATTCGAAAGAAGTACATATTTCAGCTGGGCATACGAATGCAACAATTGAGGAGATAGGAATAGCAATAGAGTATGGATTGACGCAGGTTACCCATACGTTCAATGCGATGAGTCCGGTACATCATCGAACACCCGGGACCGCCGCAGCTTCTTTGTATTATGATAACTTGACGTGCGAAATTATTGCGGATGGCATCCATATACATCCCCAAATGATTGAGCTTTTATATAAGGTGAAGGGCAATGAAAGAATTGTTCTCGTATCTGATTGTACTGGATATAACGAATTAGATGATGGAGAATATTTTTTCCGGGAAAAGAACCTTATAAAAAATGGTGATAAAGTAACTTTAAATAACGGTCAATTAGCAGGAAGTGCAATTACCTTGGATAAAGGTATAAAGTACGTCGTCGAGCAGTGCAATATCCCATTAGAAAAAGCTATTTATATGGCAACACAGGAACCACTGTATGCTATAGATCAAGGGGCGAATAGAGGAAGAATTGACGTGGGGTATAAAGCTGATTTAATGATTTTAGGCAGCAATTTAGACGTGGAGAAGACCATTATTAATGGGGATGTAGTTTACAATGGAGGTGCATGATCAATGGAAACTTGCCATTCGAATATATATTTTAGCAGGCAATAGACTTATCCAATCAAACGTACCGAGAAATGGATCATACTTCAATAGGAGGTGTATAAAATGAAAATTCACTTGCTGGGCAGTGCTGCTGCGGAAGGTGTTCCAGCAATTTTTTGCCGATGTGAGCTTTGTCAAAAGGCAAAGAATCTTGGTGGCAAAGACATTAGAACGAGAACATCAGCATTGGTAGATGATAATTTGAAGATTGATTTCCCCCCAGACACCTTTATGCATGTCTTGCGTGAAGGAGATAAAATCTCAGAGTTTGAACACTTAATCGTCACCCATACCCACCATGATCATTTTTACCCGGAGGATATAAGAATGCGCACTCCTGGGTTTGCCAGGAATTACGGCGATGTTCTTAATATATATGGGAATGAGAAGGTCGTTGAGCGTTGTCGGGAAACACTTGCGAATGAATTGGATTGTTTTAATATTGCTCCATTGCAAGCTTTTACTACATATGAAATCGGGGGCAAGTTAATCACCCCTTTAAAAGCAGATCATAAACCGGACGAGCATAGTTTTATTTATTTTATAGAAAAAGATGGAAAGACTTGTCTATATGGTCATGATACAGGGGTATTCCCGACAGAGACTTTTAATTGGTTAGCTAATCGTATAGTAGATATTGCTATACTTGATTGTACAAATGGTTTAATTGATAGAAAAACAATTCATATGAACATTGAGGCGGTTAAAGATACAAAAGCGAAATTGGCTGAAATAGGTGTCATTCATGAGAACTCAAAGGTTGTAGCGACGCATTTTTCTCATAATTGTGGATTGTTGCATAAGGATTTAGAAAAATTGCTTGTCCCATTTGGAATTGATGTAGCGTATGACGGGATGGAGTTAACAATTTAGAGGCATTAACAAGTTTTTTCAAAAGTAATTTAGTTAATTAAGACGAGGCTTTCTCATTATCGGTCGTAATTAAGACTAAACCTTAATTAGAACCGAAAAGACGTACCGATTTGTACGTCTTTTTGATTTTGTTTTATTATAAATTATTTATTCAATTGCCATTTCAACATATTATTTTCAGCTTCTGTCCTTTTCATATCCAATTTTTCTAACACTCTTATTGAAGACTTGATATATAGAAGTAAAGGTCAAGTTAATTGAACAGCTTAGGTATAATTAGTTGGGTTGTTTTAAATGGGAGATATAGTGAAAGTCTGGTGAAAATAAATTATTCATCTGCCGAATGGGAGAGGCTGTCAAAGTCAAGAGCAGAAAAATGAAGAGGTATAGGTTATAAATGATACGGGGGGGGGGATCTGTCGTGTGGAAAAGAATCGAATGTCTTGCGATTTATACAAATGATATGGAGAAGTCAGTGAATTTCTATCAATCACTGGGTTTAACCAAGGCGTGGGAAACCTATCAAGATCAGGAAAAACAATGGAGTCTTGTTGGAATGAGATTTCCTGAGGGCAATGCAGAGTTAGTATTAAAGAACAATCCAAATTTAGATTTTGCTGAAACCGAAATTGTCGTTGAAGATGTTAAGGAATCTTACGAAACATTAAAAACTAATCCTGAAGTTGAGTGGATTCGCACTCCGTTTCCTAATTCTTTGTGGGGGGACACGTAGCAGTAATGAAAGCCCCAGATGGCAATGTTTTTGTTTTAGTGGGCAACTAAGTTGATAGACACTTATTCAAATGACCGGGACTTTTTAAAAAAAGGGCTTGCGGTCCATGGCAACCTCTGAACATAGTAGATGCCCCATTCGATAAGAAAATGTTGTGCCGCGGGGCAAAACTTGTTTTTCGGGCAGGAACTTACAAGAAGAGTCTCGAAGTAGTTTAGACAAGAAGTCTAACACATCCTTTCACTAAGAAAGCATTTCAATATTGTTATTTCTTCCGCTAAGCTTCAGAAAACGATTGATTTAGTAAACAAATATTACTTATCTATACTTAAACCACTAGGAGTAAAACTTAATAAGGGGGAAACGAATATGACGCAAAGAAATAAAATCAGCAGTAAAAAAGATTTGCCGCAAGAACAACGTGAAGAACTACTTATAGCATTGAAAGCCCGTTTTGAGAAAAACAAGAACCGCCATCAAGGGCTTGAATGGGCTAAAGTACAAGAAAAGCTGGAAGCTAATACTGAAAAAATGTGGTCGCTTAATGAAATGGAAGCTACTGGCGGCGAACCGGATGTTGTGGGTCATGATAAAAAGACGGGCGAGTACATTTTTTATGATTGTTCAGCAGAGAGTCCTAAAGGCCGCAGAAGTGTTTGTTATGACCGTGAAGCACTGGAGTCAAGGAAAAAACACAAACCAGAAAATAATGCTGTTGATATGGCAACTGCCATGGGCATTGAACTTTTAACGGAAGCACAATACCGTGAGCTGCAGAAACTTGAACCTTTCGATATGAAAACGTCGAGCTGGGTGCAGACACCTGCTGAAATTAGAAAACTTGGAGGGGCTATTTTTTGTGATCGTCGCTACGATACTGTCTTTGTGTACCACAATGGAGCAGAATCCTACTATGGTGCCAGAGGTTTCCGTGGCTCGCTAAGGGTCTGAAGTTTTCACAGCCAGTTAAAATGGCAGTAGTAGAGTTTGATTGCCAGCTAAGCTTTTATTGAACTAATGCGTGCGAGAGTTAAAGAGAAAATACATAATAACCGGGGTGTTAGTGTGCATCAAGATAAAGAAACTCCTGAACGAAGAAGGGAAAGAATGAGACAACAAGAATTAAAGAGAAACCCTTCTGGAAGTGTTCACGGTGGAGGATTGCCTGATTTAGTTGGAAGTTTAGGTTGGAAAGGTACTGGCATACTCATTCTTATGATGATAATAGGTTTTATCGTTTATGCTGTTTTCCTTCGCTGACGCGCGATTGAATAATGGTGGCGAATATCATGTGGAAAAACGCTCAGAATGTAATCTGAGCGTTTTTGAATCTGTTAGCAGATATGTTTGGGTGGTGCCTACCCTCCAAAACTGAATCCGTTGGTAGTTAAGCAATTATAAACATTTTCATCCTGCGTTAAAACTTTACCTGATCAAGTGTTTCTCCCTGTGATTCATAGCCTTGCATATACTTTATGCGCCGCTGGGCAGAGGTTTCGTTGACCTGTTCGTCAGCATGGTAGGACGAGCGTACCATTGGTCCAGCTTCACAATGCTTGAAGCCTTTTTTTAGTGCAATTTGCTTCAGTTCTTCAAATTCGTCCGGATGGTAATACCGTTCCACGTTTAAATGCTTCTTTGTCGGCTGTAAGTATTGTCCGATTGCCATGATATCCACCTTATGCGCAAGTAAATCATCCATAGCTTCAAGAATCTCTTCTTTTGTTTCACCGAGGCCGACCATAATACTTGATTTTGTTGGAGTGTTTGGCGCAATTTCTTTGACCCGTTCCAAAAGCTGCAGGGAACGATCATACATCGCAATAGCCCTCACCCGTTTAGTCAACCGGCGGACAGTTTCAATATTATGATTGAAAATATCCGGTTCGCTATCCATTAACGTATGCAAGCTTTCATAGTCGCCTTTCATATCGGACGGCAGGATTTCCACGGTACATCCGGGCACTTTCCTGCGAATCGCCCGGACGGTTTCAGCAAAAACAGCCGCTCCGCCATCCTGCAAATCATCACGTGCCACAGCGGTAACAACGGCGTGCTTCAATCCCATGATTTCGACCGATTCAGCGACACGCTCTGGTTCTCCCCAATCAAGTTCATTTGGAAGACCGGTTTTTACTGCACAAAAACGGCAGCCTCTGGTACACGTATCTCCGAGGATCATAAAGGTGGCTGTTGCCCGCTCGCTCCAGCACTCATGGATGTTCGGGCATTTGGCTTCTTCACAGACAGTGTTTAAATTCTTTTCCCGCATTAACCGTTTCAGTTTGTTATAGGTTTTGTTAGTATTTAACTTCACTTTCAGCCATTCAGGTTTGCGAACATGTTCTTGCTTTTTGGTCATTTCAAAAACGCTCCTTTACCTCGAATAGGTCCACTCATGACTTTTATACTTGTTTTCCAGTTTAAGGACTTCAGCTAACTGCTCTTCGTTTAGTTCGAAAGGTTGTAACTCAATATCAAGCCCGCGCTCAAAGCCTTTTTTAAAAGCATATTTGGCGGCATCAAAGCTTACGTTCTTTTTTGAAATTTGATTGATTGCTATCGCTTTATCGCCAAACGATCGTCGTGCCCGTTCCTTCACCCGTTCACTGGGATATAAGAACAAATCAAACAACTTTTCCTCATCAACTTCCAAAGGGATGGAACCATGCTGTAAAATGACTCCCTTTTTTCTTGTCTGTGCACTTCCGGCAGCTTTTTTTCCTTCTACAATCAGTTCATACCAGGAGGGCTCTTCAAAACAGACCGCAGAATTTGCTGCTTGCTGTTTTCCTTCAGGAATAGAGAAGTCAGCATCGATTTCTAGCTCCTTGAAACCTTCAAGCAGGCCGCGCGAAATCTTCAGATATGCTTCCTTTACTGATGCTGGCATGGCAGGATGTTCTTCGGAGACGAGCACACTATATGTAAGTTCCTGATCGTGTAAGACTGCTCTCCCGCCAGTCTGTCTGCGGACGAGTTCAATGCCGTGTTTTTTTGCTCCGTCGACATCGATTTTTCCATTGACTTTTTGGAAATATCCTACAGAAATCCCGGCTGGCTTCCAGCCATAAAAACGTAAGACCGGCGGTATGTCACCTTGACTATGCCATTGCAAAAGTGCTTCATCCATTGCCATGTTAAAGGCTGGTGTATGGTAGCCTGAATCAACGAAAAACCAAGTTTCCTTCAAAGTTCTCCCCTTCTTTTCAAGTTAATAAAATATATTGCCAATTGTAACAAGCTATGTATATTTGTCAAAAAATTGGCCCTAGTAGGATAATTAGGTGTTTTGGAGTGGTGAAATAGTATCCTGGAAGGCTGATGGCCGCTTTGTCAGCATGTTTTTCGGGCAGATTGGTGGTGGCTGGGGGGCCCTTGTAAAAGATAAAATCCCCCGTTAGCGTAAGGTCAGTGAAAAAGTCCTTTTTAAAATCTAAAGGTGCTGTCTGCTGTCAACGTTTGTTGTTGATTCCACTAACCGCTATTCGGTGCTTGCCGCGGGCACGGCCTCAGCTCACTTGGTCAAGAAAATCACTTGACCAAGTGGATCTTCGGCTCGCGCTGTTCCCGCAGGCGTCACCCCCGATCGCTCATCGTGGAATAAACAGAGGCCCATCTAAAAAGAGTGATTTTACATAAGACACGGATATGAGGTCGCCTCATCTTCAGGTCTCGAAGGCATGCGTATTCAAGGTGGGATGGCGATTTTCCCGGAAAATGTGAATCGTTAAACGAATGAAGGAAGAGAGGGCACAAACCTCTTGAAATTAGACGAAAAGCGGTCTGTATGGAGAATTAAATTCCACATATCATAGAGTTTCAGTTTTCAAAGGCATCTTTTAGCGTAAGTAGTTCAGTTATCGTGGAGAAACAATCTGCTGATGGAAAAGAACTTACTCCTGCCCAACGAATGGGTTTCAGAGATAAAGCATTTGATTTAAAAGTATCATATATTTACGATAGTTCGCATAAACCATTTTATGAAAAAGGAAATTTTATGATAAAATAAATATAGAGATTAAAGCTCTTTTATTGCCAAAAAGGGTAGAAGAGGATGTAAAATAAAATGAATAAATTTACCAAATGGCTTATAGCTTCAATATCATTGGCACTTATAGGAATAATAGTTGTATTTAATATTGAAGGTTGGGCGAGATTGACTGAAGAGTTAAATAGAAATGTTTTATTAAGTGGCATCTTATCTACTTTTGCTTTAGTAGTAGTTTCCCTTTTTTGCTTGTTCAAAGCAAATGTAGAACGTAAAAAAGGTCAAATAATTATATCTTTATTTACCTCGTTAGTTCCGTTGTCTTTATTCGTAATGAATGGCTTACTTCTTACTGTTTACTCTATAGGAAAATAAGCCGCAATCAAAGTTTAACAAGAGAAACGCTTGGATTTTATTTTTAATCCAAGCGTTTTTATGTGCTAATTGAATTGCTATTTTATTTGTATTTATGTGGTTAATATTAGTGAGAAAGTTATTGTGAAATTAGTTTTTCTCCAATTGGTTATCTGCTGTTCTCATACATACTTGTCATCCATTCGACAATCCCCATATTTTGTTCGATGCGGAGCTGCTCCACATGATGATGGCCAATGATGCTGCCGTCTTTAATCGCGATTACTTCGTCGAGGATGGTTTCGATTTCTTTTATCTCATGGGTTGTAATCACTACTACCTGGTTTTCCAGGTCAATAAAGGATATCAAGCCTTTGACAATGGAATCGCGTACCATCGGGTCTAATCCGGAAAGTGGCTCATCCATTAAAATGATCGGAACTTCCCGGGCGAGAGTCAGCACAATCTTAAGACGTCCGCGGTTCCCTTTAGAAAGTTGTTTCAGCTTGGCATTAGGGTCCAAATTCATGAAAGCACGAATTTCATCTGCTTTTTGTAAATTAAAATCAGAAAATTGCTCGGCAAAGTAATTGATAGTTTGCCTGACATTATAAAAGCCGTAATACTCATCGAGTTCCGATAAATAGGAAACTTGGCTGGCGATGCGGCGGTCTACAGCTTCTCCATTCACTGTAATCGTCCCTTTGGATGGATGGATGAGACCTGCAATTAGTTTAAGAGTTGTCGACTTTCCGCTTCCGTTTTCCCCGACAAGCCCGATAATCTTCCCCTTGGTTAATTCCAAATTAATATTCTGCAAGGCAATTTTATTCATATACCGTTTGGTTACCTGTTCCAGGTTGATCATTCGTCATCATCTCCTTTACGATTGGCCAGGAATTTCTGTAAACCGGCCTCAATTTCTTCATCGGCATATCCCATATCGTGCATACTGACGACAAATTGCGAGATTTCTTCCCGTTTAAGCCGTTCCCGCATATCGTTGAGAATGCTTTGATTTTCTGTAACAAAGGTCCCCTGCCCTCGTCTGGATTCCACTATCATCATTCCTTCCAACTCTCGATAAGTTCGTTGAACCGTATTCGGGTTGACATTGACTTGAATACCCATCTCTCTGACTGAAGGGAGCTTGTCACCCGGTTTCAGTTCTCCCCTTAGGATTTGTTTATTGATACGTTCAGCAAGCTGACTGTATATCGGCGTTGAAGAATGAAAGGTATCTGTCATAGTTACACCTCAACTTTTCTATCCAGCATCCAGCTGGCCGCGATAAACAGCAGTACCACAATGACTGCTTCAAATAGATAAGAGCCGAGAAATACATGAACCATATCGAGTTCAGTGAAAACCTCCATACCGCTAGCATCAAAGCTGCGTTTAAAGACAAAACCATTGAATTGGATTTCTCCCCATCCGGTTAAAGTCTGGTGGAGTGATGTTTCAGTAAATAAGCCCCATAAATAAGTCAATCCGCCAAACAGAATAAAAGTGAAAGAAAAACTGAGAAATCCGCCAAAAAACCGGCTAAACAATAAATAGATCATATAGAAAAACATAAAGTATATTGCAAAATCAATGGCAAACAACCATATATGTGCCCCGCCGAAAACGCTAAGGTTGGCAAGCTTCAATTCGGCTTGCAGCTGGCTGGCAAAGCTTGAGGATTGAACTGCAGCCAGCAAGGTTCCTCCGGTAACAATGAATGTAACCAGCATGGAAACAAGCCCGGCACAGAGTTTGGCTAGTAACAGGGAATATCCAGGCAATGGATTGTGGAGCCAAAGGTGCAGCTTCTTCCTTTCCGATTTAAGACTGAAACTCAAGTAATAAAGCAAGTAAAATATTTGGATAGCCGTTGCCGACACAGACACAACTGCTATCGCCTCCCAGGCGACGCCTGACCGCCCGCCAAAGTATGCGGCGACTCCCACAGCTACTATAAAGATAATGATGGGAACCAAAAATACTGGGACACCAAGCCGTAATTCTTTCTTCGTTAAACTAAGAAATGCACTCATACAACGTCCTCCTAAAATAGATTGTATTATTGTATTAATTAAATAGTACACTAGTACAAATGAGGAGTCAATAGGCTGCGAAAATTTTATATGCACGACAAATCGCGCTCTAGTAAAACGCCGGGAAATTTACATAGATTTACAGATGGTTCACGCCTGCTTAACAAATGGACCGTACACTAATAGTGAGAAAATCCTTAAGGAGGTCCATATGAGAAAAAGAACGGTCCAAAAGCGAATTCGCCAGTTTGTGTCCATTTTTGTCATCATGGCAGTTTTATTTGTGGACTTGGCGGCAATCACGCCAAGCAGAATGACTGTTTCCGCTGCTTCTGGCAGCCCTGCTGCAGCTAAAGAGGAAGAGGCGTCACTGGATGAGGGAACGCTCGACCAGCAACAGGACCAGCCGGAAGCAAAGCAAGAGATAAAGGATTCAGATTCAGGGGAAATAGCTTCGAAGGTACAAGAAGAGACAACTGCTTCTCCTGAGCAATCAGCCAATGAAGAAACTAGCTCCGCTTCGGTTAGTACTGAAAATCCAGAAGATTCACCAACCAGCAATCAAGACGATACCTCAACCAAACAACAAGAAGCTCCCTCCGATAAACATCCATCCAACGAGGAAAAAACAAAAGATAACCAGTCACCTCAAAATGAAGGAAAGGCGATTGATTTTAATTCATTGCCACCGCTTCTTATCACAGAAATTAATCCTAGTAATGAAGGCTATGATTATTTTGAAGTACATAACAATTCAAATCAGCCGTTTGTCCTTGACTATCTAAAAATCAGTTTGCATTCGAATGCTGGAAAACAGGAAAGTGCTTATCTGCAGTTTTCCCCTGCGATTATTAAGCCTGACCAAACAATTATTTTTTGGAGCAACGATAAAAAGCATGATCTCAAGGATTTTAACAAGCACTATCAAGTAAATGTTCCTGAGGAAGCAGTTGTTGAATATACTGGTCCGGCATTTACGGATGGCAATATAATCAGTATCGAAAATCCAAATGGAGAGAAAATCGTTTCGGCTGCTTATACAGCGGAAGATCGACTGCAAGGACAAGCCATTCATTATCAACACCCTTCCAGCGGAACGGAGATGGAAAGATATGGATCAGATAGCCGAACAACTCCAGTTCAATTGGAAGACGTGCAGATCCCTGAGCAACCAGTAGCTCTCCCACCCACAACAGCTCCCACAATCAACCATGAACATCTTGAAGAAATAGTAGCAGGGAAGTCTGTCCAGGTAGAAGCTGCTATTGAGACCGATGGGGAAAGTGTTTCTGCCGAGCTTTACTATCAAACAACTGATCAGGAAGACTATCAAGTGATAGAGATGCAGCCGACAAAAAACGGTAGTTTTTTGGCAGAAATACCTGCACAACAATTGAAAGGCGAACAAATCACTTATTACATGACAG
This sequence comes from Sediminibacillus albus, assembly GCF_900101125.1. Lineage (GTDB taxonomy): Bacteria > Bacillota > Bacilli > Bacillales > Amphibacillaceae > Sediminibacillus > Sediminibacillus albus. The sequence continues at coordinate 131,120 of NZ_FNFL01000002.1, forward strand.
CAGCTACCGCCCATTATCGAATTACCTATCCAGCAGAAACACCATTGGAGGCAGCTGTAATAAAACCGGAAAAGGAAAAGCGGGTATTAGCAGCCAGTCAGTCAACAGAAATAGAAGATTTTGATGCTTATCCACACTTGCTGATTACGGAGTTGTCTCCTAATTCACAGGGCGGTGGCACGGACTATTACGAATATTTTGAGCTGTACAATAATACAGATCAGCCACTATCGATGGCAAACTACCGATTTATCTACTATTACACCGATTCCGGCAACGAGGTTCCGTTTCAAGTTCCGGAAAACACCGTGATTAATCCGCAGGAAACCCTCGTGTTTTGGTACAACAAGGGGAATAAACAATTGGATGCGTTCAATGAAAACTTTGGGGTGCAGCTGTCAGAGGAACAAATAATCGAAGTGACTGATCCCAATTTTCCCGGCTTTGCCAATAGTGGCAATCGCGCACTGGTATTAACGGATAACCAGGGACAGCAATTAATTGATGCAGACTATCTTGGCGAGGATAACGATAACACGGGAGCTGTCATCCAATACCAGTACCCGAAAGAAGGGACAACCATGGAAAAGTATCTTACCATGGCGAATCCTACTCCTGGCATAATTGAAGCGGTACAAGTACCGGTAGAGCCTGTCCATTTACCGGAACCAGAAGATGACGTTACCGCACCGGTCATTGACCATACGCCAGTTTCGCAAGCCAAAGCTTTTTCGTCAATTACGATTGAAGCGGCGATAACCGATGACAAGGCTGTTCCGACGGCAACGGTTTTTGTGAAAGCAGAGGATGCCAGTGCATATACCACGTTGGCAATGACTGCCGATGCAGCTAATCCAGCAAGCTATTCCGCCGAAATTCCCGGCGTCTATGTCAGTAGCAATATCAGCTATTATGTGGAAGCAAGTGACGGAGTTCATACCGTCCGTACCGAGGAAGCAATCATTGAGGTCGACAAGCAGGAAGTTGATCCGGAAAAAATCCCTTCTCTGCTAGTAACGGAGGTTGTTCCTGATTCTACTAATACAGGCTCTGCCGATGGGTACGAGTTTATCGAAATCTATAATAATACGAATCAAGCAATTAATTTCCAGGATTATAAACTCCAATACCGCTATGGAACAGATCCGGAGAGTGATATTATTTGGCCGTCTGTACCGGATAATGTTGTCATCCCGTCCCAGGAAACGCTTGTTTTTTGGATTATTAATGGGGAAAACGGGGAGCAAACCGTAGCGGATTTCAATGAGAACTATGGAACCAATCTTGTGGAAAATGAGGATATTGTCCGTATTTATAGTGCAGGAATGGCTAATGGCAGTATGAGGGGGTTGATTGCAGCCACCAATGCCGGACAGGAATTAGCAATTGCTTACTACAATGACCAGGAAGGAATCGATGATACCCAGCCGGACAAAGGAATTGTCTATAAATACCCAACAGACAGTTCGAGTTTAATGGAGAAGGTGAGTGCTGGGAGCATTGCCGCGACACCAGGTTCAGTAGAAGCGTATCAGGTTCCGGATAGCCAGGTGAGCGTTCCGGAAGATAACATTCCACCAACCATTGAGAATCTGACAGAAGCAGCAGAAGTGAACCAGACAGAAGATATTAACCTTACCGCTGACATCCAAGATAATATCGAGGTGAAGACCGTCCAGGTGTATTATCGCGCCAATGGACAGGAGGATTATCAATCAGCTCTGCTTCAAGAAGATTATGACGACATGCTGTATCACCACCGGATTTATTCACCGGAGATCATTGCCAAAGACTATGTTGAATATTATTTCACGGCTTCCGATGGAACCAATCAGGTAACTAGCGAAACGTACCGTGTTCAAGTAACTAATGAGCTGGATGATTCGAGTCTACGGTTGAATGTGCAGGAGGGCGATATTCTTAGTGGTGAAAAAATTATTAAAGCAACGTCCAGAGACGAGGGACCTGAAGCGGTGAAGCTGTTGATTGACGACACCGAGGTTTCCGGTGAGGCTCCACGGGCGGTAGAACATACCGCTTACTTCGCTTTCGAGGTTAGCGGGGTGAACACGTATTTTCAGAACGGCGTCACCATTGGGGATGAAATTATCCATATTTTTGATGACTGGATTGCCCAGTGGCAGACAATTACGGTACCTGTGTCAGCTGACCAATTACAGGTTGGCGAAAACACAATCACCATTCGTGCCGGCAATAAAGCGACGCCATGGGAGGGCGATCCAGGTGAAAACCGGGATGACTACAATCTTCGCAATGTCCGGCTAGTCTTATCTGATGGCACCATTTTAACTGATCCATCCCATGGTGATGCTAGTGAGGTATTTGATATGGGTGACGATGGCACCGTGCGCGTATTCGAAGACTTCACCTTTACGATTGAGGACGGGCTTGCGCAATCAAAAGCATATGTATGGCAGACGGACTCTACACTCGATGGGCTGCATACCATACGCGCGTCGGATAGTGATGAAGAGCTGGAAACAGATGTTTACGTCGATAATACTGCCCCGGTGATTCAGACAAACGTAGAGGAAGGCAAGCAATACAAAGGAGCATTCGACATTGACGTTACCGTTTCAGATGAAATCGCCGGTACCGAGGCCCATACGGTCTGGTTAGATGGGGAAAAAATCGAGGTACCTTACGCTGCTTCTTCTGGATTACTTACGGCTGGCAGCCATGAATTACGAATAGAAGCTGTCGATACCGTTGGTAATCAATCAGAAGAATTGGTGGAGTTTTCCGTCGTCGACGAACATCCGGACAATCCAGTCAATCAAAGCCCGCAGTCAGAGCTGGCCCAGCCGCTCAGCGGCGATCCGGTTTTACGCGTAGAAGTGAACGACCCAACGGGAGACACGATGGACGTAGGCTTTTATCAGGCGCACCAATATACGCCGGATAACCTAGACCATGTCGCTTCCTTTAGCAATGCAGCGGATGTGGAACCGCCGGCAAGCCCTGCTCCCGCTGGCGAAACAGGCTTCGGCAAACAGGATATTGATCTTGCCTCTGAAAAAGATGGAAAATACATGATCACCGATTCGACGGGGCAATTTCCTTACCATCGTTTTGACGTAACAGTTGATGAAGGGGTGGATGAGAGCGACCTGGTTGAGCTTGTCTGGAATGGAAACTCTTTTGCAGGCAGAAAGGTTACCATGTATGCCTGGAACCATACAGAAGCGAAATGGGAAAGCATTGATGCCCATATTGCAGGACAAGAAGATTTTGAATTAAAGGGTACTGTGCCGGTAGGTGATTATGTTCAAAATAGCAAGGTTAATGTCATTGTCCAGGACGAAATACCAAGCAGTTCCGAAGAGTATGATTATACATTTGTCTGGATGTCTGATACGCAATATTATTCGGAAAGCTATCCATATATTTATGATCGGCAGACACAATGGATCGTCGACAATCGTGATGCGATGAATATCCAATATGTCATGCATACTGGCGACCTTGTGGACGAATCGGACAAAGCGTATCAGTGGGACCATGCCGATAATTACATGAAAACCCTGGATGACGCCGGTGTCCCTTATGGTGTGCTGGCCGGCAACCACGATGTATCCCAGAAAACCAATGATTACACGAATTACTATAAGTACTTTGGGGCCGATCGTTTCCAGGAAAAACCGTATTATGGCGGGTCCTATTTAAATAACCGTGGTCATTATGATTTAATTTCTGCCAATGGCAATGATTATATTATGGTTTACCTCGGCTGGGGAGTGGAGGAGGAAGGAATTGCCTGGATGAATGAAGTGCTGGCTGCTTATCCCGATCGGCAGGCGATCCTAAATTTTCATGAATACCTGCAGGCAACGGGAACCCGCCATCCACTGGGAGAAAAGCTCTATAATGAGGTAGTCGTGCCGAATGAAAATGTCATCGCCGTCTTGTCCGGTCATTATCACGAGGCACAGCTGCTCGTCGATGAGCTTGATGATGACGGAGATGGGACTAGCGACCGCACCGTCTATCAAATGCTGGCAGATTATCAAGCAGGCCCTGAAGGCGGACAAGGCTATATGCGCCTGCTGCATTTTGATTCAGATAATAACAAAATAATCGTCAATACGTATTCTCCGTATTTAGATGATTATAACTACTATGACACGGATGCCTATCCAGGCAAGGATGAGTTCACGTTAGACTTAGACTTGGCAGCAAAAGAAAAAAGGGTAGCTACTGATTACTTTGCTGTAAATGTTTATACGGATGACGAAATAGGAAGAGTGGAAGACGTACCTAGCGGAGAAACAGCCGAAATAGTCTGGACAGGCTTGGAAGAAGGGAAAATCTATTCCTGGTATGCTACTGTTTCTGATCAGTACACCGGTGAAACAAGGTCAGATATCTGGACATTTGTGAAAGGGGAAGACCAGGATCCGAATCAGTCTGAACCCCCGAAAGATGAGGAAGATCCGCCTGGCGAACCGAATCAGCCTGGCGGTGAGAAGCCTGCTCCTCCTTCAGGTGGCGGAGGAGACCTGGACGGAGAAGAGAAACCGACCAAGCCAGAGCAGCCTGGCAAACAGCCGGGGGATCTTAATGGTGGTAACGACCCAACCAACAAACAACCAGGACAAAACAAAGACCAGGACGGAGATCAGGATAAGATAACGGGGGGGAAGCTAGCAGATACAGCAACCAATATGTTTACCTTGATATTGACGGGTATATTGCTGCTTGGCGCAGGTGCTTCCTTGTTTGTTTACCGCTTGAGAAAAAGGCGAATCGCATAAAAGAGAAGCAGTCCTTCCTATAGCATATGTTCCAAGAATATGAATCAAGGAAAACCAGGGGTGTTTAGTGAAATAGAAAGCGGCAAGTTTAAAAAAACATTTGCATATTCGACAATATTCGTTATAATTCAAAGTATCAAAAAAATATCACTCGTATAATAGCAGGAATATGGCCTGCGAGTCTCTACCGGATAACCGTAAATTATCTGACTACGGGTAAGCATTTATATGGGCGGAATCGCTATGTCTATCTATTTTGATAGGCGTGCTTTGAAGATGCTCAAAACAGCAGCTTACTCTAGTAGGCTGCTGTTTTTTTATTTACACGAAAATATTCATACTGGAAGGAGTACGGGCAGACATGAAACTATTAAAGGAAAAAATCGAGTCTGAAGGAATTGTCCTCAACGAAAACATACTGAAGGTAGATTCGTTTATCAATCATCAAATGGACCCCTTTCTCATGAAAGAAATCGGCAAGGAATTTGCTAAGCTTTTTAAGGGAGAACATATTACGAAAGTGCTGACCATCGAATCATCAGGAATCGCACCGGCGATCATGACCGGTTTGGAACTCGAGGTTCCGGTGATTTTTGCCCGGAAACGAAAGTCACTGACATTGACCAGTGATTTATACACGGCTGAGGTTTACTCTTTTACGAAGCAGGAAAGCAGTGAAATCACCGTATCAAATAAGTATATGGACGCTGGGGACAACGTACTAATCATTGATGATTTTCTTGCAAATGGACAAGCGGCCATCGGGCTGGCTCAGTTGGTCAGACAGGCTGGGGGGACCGTATCAGGAATTGGCATTTTAATTGAAAAATCGTTCCAGCCGGGAGCCGGTGAAATTCGGAAGCAAGGCTACCGTTTAGAGTCGCTTGCCCGTATCAAGTCACTGGCAGACAAGCAAGTCCAGTTCGCAGATGCTAAAGAAACGATTCATCAATAGAAAACGATAGGAGGAGAAAATACATGAACAAAGCAAAGCTTCAAACACTATCGATTGGATTCCAGCATGTATTGGCGATGTATGCCGGAGCGGTTGTTGTCCCTTTAATTGTAGGGGGAGCATTGAATTTAACGTTCGAGCAGTTAACCTACTTGATTTCTATCGACTTGCTGGCTTGTGGGATGGCCACGCTGCTGCAAGTCTGGAAAAACAAATTTTTCGGCATCGGCTTGCCTGTTATGCTAGGCTGTACATTCACTGCTGTTGGACCGATGATTGCTATTGGAAGCCAGCACGGGATTTCGGCGATTTATGGAGCAATTATAGTCTCCGGGTTGTTTGTTGTATCAATATCTAAATATTTCAGTAAGCTGGTACGCTTCTTCCCGCCAGTTGTTACTGGGTCAGTGGTGATGATTATTGGCTTGACTCTGATTCCGGTGGCGTTCAATGATATGGCAGGCGGTGAAGGCAGTGCGGACTTTGGCAAACCAGCGAATCTTTTACTAGCATTTGGAGTTTTACTCTTTATTTTATTACTCAACAAGTTTGCCAAGGGATTTTTACGGACGATATCGATTTTGATTGGATTAGTCGCCGGTACAGTTGCAGCAGCGTTTTTGGGTATGGTTGATTTTTCTGAAGTGGGGGAAGCTTCCTGGTTTCATTCGATTCATCCGCTTTACTTCGGCACACCCACTTTTGAACTGTCTGCTATTTTGACAATGATTTTGGTCGCGATCGTTAGTCTAATTGAATCGACCGGTGTTTATCTGGCACTTGGCGATATAACCGACCGCAAAGTCAGCGGCGAAGATTTGGAAAAAGGTTATCGTGCAGAAGGAATTGCAATCGTAATAGGGGGAATCTTTAATGCGTTTCCTTACACCGCCTATTCACAGAATGTCGGCTTGGTACAACTGACTGGTGTAAAAACAAAGCAAGCGATTTTTGCTGCAGGTTCCATCCTGGTAGTATTGGGATTCCTGCCGAAAATAGCAGCGATTACGACCTTGATTCCGACAGCTGTTCTTGGCGGTGCGTCTTTGGCGATGTTTGGTATGGTTATTGCTTATGGTATTAAAATGCTCAGCCAGGTAGATTTCGAAAATCAGGGAAATCTACTGACCGTTGCCTGTGCGGTTGGCATGGGACTCGGCGTTACAGCGGTCCCGGAAATCTTTGCAAATCTGCCGGAAAGCATTCGGATTCTAACTGATAGCGGGATTGTCGCCGGCAGTATGACTGCCATTGTATTGAATATATTATTTAACATGGTTCCAGCACGGTCCGTTAAAACAGTAAAACGAAAGATAGCAGAGGAAAAGGTATCTTAATCGGCACCTTTCCTGATGGAAATGCATGAAAAAATCCGCCAATCATGCATGATTGGCGGATTTCCTTTTTTCCTTTCGTTTTTTATTGCTTTTGGATGGTAACCTCTACTTTATTTGTTTCTACGTGTTTACCTTCGATAGTCACTGTTGCCCATAGATTAAAAGCATCTATTTCCCCTGTATTACTTTCCACATACATAAGCAAATCTTCATATTGCGTATCAAATGTTACAATGCTCGGTTCGCTGCTGTGGAATTCAACTTGACTGTTATCCAAGTTTATGGCTTTACCGCTGGCTGTAGTTGCGGTTACATTCAAATGGGCAAGTCCACCTGGTGAAACAGATGGAGGATCAACTGTGAGTGAGGCACTTTCCAAAGCATCCTCCTCTTGTGTCACTAATTTGGCATTAGCCCAAGCTCCATGGCCATGGCCGTTACTTCCTCCTTCGATGGTTCGCATTACGAGTTTCAGCTGTTGACTATCTTTGATATCTACACTGATAAATTCCTGAGGAGTACTTTTACGCATGGGTTCTGTTTGATAAGCCAGTTCACCATCCAGCCAAACTTCAAAAATGAATCGGTTACCATCCCGGTCAGCGTGCTGTTCAACACCTGCATAAGTTTCAAACCGATCAAACTCCCACTTGGATAAGTCGTAAACAATCTCCGAATTGGCATGAACTCCAATCCCTTTATCATAGAGAACAGGTCCATCTTCATCAAGGAGTGTAATTGGCGGTCCGGCTACTGATTGGTCTTTTTGAATCGTTCCCCAGCCAGTAGTTGCGGATTCCCATTGGATATCACTGATATATAAATCAGAAACCGGATTAAAATCAATCGTGTAGGTTTCTTCTAAGAATCCATCCGCGGTTCTAGCGTGAATAATAGTTGATCCAGGCAGTTCTTCTGTTTGTTCAACTTCAATTTCTACATCTGCTCTTGCTGGTATTACTTCTACTGATGGAATAGAATTATCGAGCGCATTCGAAAAAGTATAAGTGTATTTCGTGACATCTGTATGGAAGCCTTCAAGAGATTCACCGTCGACCTTAATATCCTTCAGCAAGTTGAGATCAATTTGCCGTTTGCTCAACTCCATCGCTGACTCACCGTCGGTAATAGGGCGCAGCATATAGGTATAGGAATAGGATTGGTCTGTATAAAGCATATATTCCGGCAGGGCAGTGCCACCCCAGCTATTCCATACTCCCATCTGTTTATGGTTAATGGTTAATACTATATCTTCGAGTTTATTTAACTCAAACGGGTGTCCTGCTTGTTCTAGGTCATTTTCTGTATAATGTAGCGCAGAAAACTCGAATTGCGGCAGCCCGCCGACCAATAATCCATTCCCATCATCACCAGTTAGAGTTAGCCAGCGAACGTCCGTCTTATTACCAGTTTCCTGCGGGCGCGGGTAGTTGAAAAATTGTTCTTCAACTGTACTTTGATAAACCCCAACATTTGCTCCATCTTTTCGATCCCAATAATTTTCGAAGGGCCCCCGACCGTAATAGCGAATGTTATCATATTGACCTGGCAGCGTTAATTCCATCCCCACCGCCGGTATTTCAGACATTGCGGTACTAGGTTTGACTGTACTTCTGACCACGACTTCGCCGCTTCCGTAGATAAAGTATCCCACCCGATAAAATGACTCGCCTGTTGTGGGTAAGGATGCAGTCACTTGCACATGGACCACACTGTCACTTATCGCTCTTACTTGGACATCGGTCACGTCCATGTTTTCACCGGCATGCTGCCATGATTCATTCCGGGCCAACATCCCATTCATCAAATCGTTGTCATTACGAGCACGCCAGAAGTTTGGCTTTGGCCCCGATTTAACCAATTCCTGTCCATTTTGCTTAAAAGAAGTAATGGTTCCTTCTGCTTTGTTAAAAGTCAGGCTGAATAGATCACCAGTGACTTCAATCCGTGCTTCCCCGTCTTCGACATCAAGTTCAGGCATATTCTCTGCAGCAAATTCAGGAGAAGGAGGTGTCTCGTAAGGAATCTTTAGTTGGGCATTGGCAACCTCATACCCTTTTTCTGCCCAAGCAGTATCTTCAGCAAGGGTATAACTGATATTCAACCAGTATTCTGCGCCTTCTTTTGTGTTTTCTGGCTGTTCCAATGGCAGCGTGACTTCTTTGCTGGAATTGCCTGCTATGTCTTGGTTTATCGTGCCTTCCTGAATCACCTTGTCGTCCTCTTTTAATTGCCATTTGCCTGCAAACGTCTTTAGGTTGGTGAAGAGGTTCTCGTTTTGGATGCTGATCTTGTTTTTTGCCAAGTCGACTGCGTGGACATCGACATTCTGATAAACAGCTTTTAAGGCAAACATTTCAGGCTGCGCGGTTCGGTCCGGGTTGAGGAGGCCATTCATCAGAAAGATTCCATCGTTTGCGTAGTCTCCCCAATCCCCGCCATATGAAAAGTAAGTTTCTCCTTGATAATCATCTTTGATGGGTAATCCATCGACACCCCCGTCAACTGGTAATCGGACGGATTGATCAACAAAATCCCATATAAAGCCACCCTGCAGGTTGTCATATTTGTCTATAATCTCCCAATATTCTTTAATATTGCCAAGACTGTTGCCCATGGCGTGCTCATATTCACACATTATCAGTGGCCGTTCGTTTCTTTCGCCATAACTTTCTAGTTTTGACAAACTCGGATACATAAAGCTATCAAAGTCTGCCAGGCTGTTATCCTGCTGAAAATGAAGCGGTCTTGTAGGGTCATAGTCTTTAATCCACTGAGAAGTCTCCCTGAATACGTCACCAGAGCCCACCTCGTTTCCCATCGACCAAAAAATGACGGAAGGGTGGTTTTTATCTCTCTCTACCATTGACTGAATCCGATCCTTAACAGCAGGAGTCCATGCGGGATTGTTACCAGGGAATGGACGCATGTTATGTGACTCATTATTCGCTTCATCTAATATATAGATGCCGTATTCATCGGCCAATTCATAAAAACGCGGATGAAAAGGGTAGTGGCCGGTACGGACAGCATTTATGTTGTTTTGTTTCATAATTTCTATGTCCTCGCGCAGCCGTTCTTCTGACATCACATAGCCAGTGTCCGGGTCAACTTCATGGCGGTTGACACCCTTTATCATAATCGGCTGACCGTTAATTTTCACTTGCTTGTCTTCAATTTCTATTTCTCTAAAGCCAACTTTGGAGCTGATTGTCTCCACTGTTTTGTCCTTGGCATCCTTAACATTCAATACGAGTGTGTACAAATTTGGCTGTTCAGCTGACCACTTCAATGGATTTTCCACTGTTATTTCCGATTGAAAGGTTCCATCTGAATCGACCATAATTAAGGTCTCTTGAAGGTCAAGTTGCTTGTTGTCCTGATCAAATAATTTTGCTTCGATAGCGTACTTGTTCGGATTAATGGTTTCTTGGTTCATTAGCTGGCCATCAATGTCTAAAACCGCGTCTTCATAATCAGCATCTAGATCGGTTTCCAGTTTATAATCTTCAATATGGACTTTTGGAGTGGCATATAAGTAAACATCCCGAAAAATACCGCTTAAATCTACCATATCCTGATTCTCAAGCCAGGCACCGTCCGACCAGCGGAATACTTCAACGGCAAGAGTGTTTTTACCGTTTTTAACATAATCAGAAATATTGAATTCAGCCGGGGTGAAACTATCTTCGCTATATCCGACCTTCTTGCCATTTACCCAAACATTAAAAGCCGATTTCACGCCTTGAAAAGAAAGAAAAATCTCTCCTTTTTTCCAATTGCCGGGTATTTGGAAAGTGTGCCTGTAAGAGCCGACTTCATTGTGCTCGATGGGAACCTCTGGGGGGGAGATCGTTCCATACCCTTGCCAGGGATGCTCCTGATTAAGATAAATAATATCTCCATAGCCTTGGAGCTGCCAATTTCCCGGGACAGGAATTGTATCCCAATCACTATCCTGGAAATTCGGCTTATAGAAGTCTTTTGGCCGTTCATTTGGATTCTCAGACCAACGAAATTTCCAGTTACCATTAAGTGACTTATAAAAGCGTGATTTTTCTATGGCCCCTTTTATGGAAGCCTTTTCATTATTATGCGGGATTGTTGTGACACTTCCTGGGAGTCTATTTTCCTGGAATAATTCTGGTGTTCCATTCCAATTGGAAATTTCTTCTTCCGCAGAAACAGATCCAGGCAACTTAAAAATACTGATAAACAATAAGAGAAAGATGATAAAACCAAGGTGTCTGATGAACGAGTGAGATTGCAAGAGTAGTTCCTCCTTTATTAAATTAATTAACTAACTGTTTAAAAAAAATGTTCTTTTGGATGGTGAATTCAAAAGAACATAATAAAAAAATATTTAAAATAGTCAGTTAATTATATTAAATCATTGTAAAACTTGATTCTCAATGGGGTTATCCTACTAATTTTTAGTGTATTAAGCAGAGAGGATAGTCATATTTAACTAAGAATCATGAGAAACGTCTTGAGGAAAATTGTTTGCTACATCGCTTTATAAAGAAACCAACGTTCGCTTGAAGGGTGACAGCTAACGAAATCAGTTGTTCATTTGCTTAACGAATTCTTTCATTAATCCGGGCAGGTCGGGCCAGGCATGGCCGGAAATTAAGTTGCCATCGGTATGCAGCGGTTCATCGATATAAGTCGAACCGGCTGCTTCGACCTCTGGTTTGCAGGCAATGTAGGCAGTCATCTTCCGATTTTTGATATGTTCCTTGACGGTTGTCAAAACAAGACTGGCATGGCAGACAGCAGCTATCGGTTTGTTCGCTTCAAAAAAATGGCTGACAATTTTGGGCACATTTTCGTTTAAACGGATATGCTCCGGTGCTCTGCCGCCAGGAATAATCAGTCCATCATAGGCCTCTGGTTTGACTTCTTCAAAGGCGACGTTTGCTTCGATTAAATAACCGGCTTTTTCTGTGTAGGTTTCCCAGCCAACAAAGTCGTGGACAACCGTATGCAGCTTTTTAGGACTTGCCGCTGCGATAGTCGTATCAAAGCCTTCCTCCAAACAACGGAAATATGGATAATAAATTTCCAATGACTCGACAGCATCCCCTGCAAGGATCAATACCTTCTTTACCATAAATATCCCTCCTATTTATGTTCCTAATTTACTTTATTCCAGCCATTGATTGAAAATCCTTCTCTGCTAGAAAAATTCAAGCTAATGTTTATGGGGAGATTCAATGCAGTCGACCTGTTAGAATAACAGTAGGCTGACTTGAATGGCAGTTAATAATGAAAGGAGAATCGATTATATGGCACAATCATTGGAAGGAAAAGTTGCCTACATCACTGGGGCCGGAAAAGGCATTGGACGGGCAACTGCGATTGCATTGGCAAGGGAAGGAGCAGCTGTTGGTCTGTTGGCACGCACACTGGCCGATGTGAAGGCTGTTGCTGACGAAATTGCCGAAGCAGGGGGGAAAGCTGCTTATGTTACGGCTGACGTATCTATACTAGCCCAAGTGGAAGAGGCCGTACATGTATTAAAACAAAAAATCGGACCGGCAGATATTTTAATTAACAATGCCGGAATCGGTAAATATGAATCTTTCCTGGATTTTGATCCGGAAGAATTTAAGCAGGTCATTGATGTCAACCTGATGGGCGTTTATTATGTAACGCGCACGGTGTTGCCGCATTTGATAAAGAAAAACCAGGGGGACATCATCAATATATCCTCAACCTCAGGCCTGAGAGGGACTCCTGGATCAAGCGCATACAGTGCTTCCAAATTCGGTTTACTCGGGCTCACTGAATCGCTTGCACAGGAGGTCCGTAAGCATAACATCCGTGTGGCAGCCTTGACACCTAGTACTGTTGCTACTGAATTAGTGTTTAAAGATAAAGTAGATGAAGTCGACAAGGAAAAATATATGCAGCCGGAAGACCTGGCCGAATATATGGTGGCACAGTTAAAGCTGCATCCGCGTATCTTTATTAAGTCGGCCTCGCTCTGGGCAACGAATCCATTTTAGGTCATACTGTGTGAGAACGAGGCATATGAATTATTTGCTATAACCGAAGAAACCCAGTTGGCAAACGTGAAGCATAGCAGCACCAACCCTCTCCAGGACTCAGAGGGAAACGGGTGTATTCGTCGACAAACAGTTCGGCCAAAAACACCAGAAGATTCAGCATCAAACGAAATGGCAAGGAGGGGGATTAGCTTGGATTATATCATTTTCGTTTTATTTGTCTTGATTAGCTGGGGGTTGCTGTTTAGAGCTACTAAACGGGAAAAGCGGCTGTTGGGCGGTATCAGTGCCGTGTTGGGAGTAGGTTTTATCATTGGCAGTCAGATAGTGAAGCTGCAGTCGGGTTTTTTTACTGGTCAAAGCACAGAAAGCAGTGAAGCAGTAGGGGAGTGGGTACTTCCCGGAACTGTATTACTAGGGGTTTATTTATTGATAGCGATTAATTATCGGTGGATCAGATTGGCTTTAACTAAAACTGCAGGCGTAAAATGGACATTTATCGCACTTGATGTGCTGTTTTCTATTGCCTATTTATTTTTTGGATATTTCCTCCTGTTTATAATTGCCTTTTTGTACTTTCCGTTTGCACCATAAAAATGAAGACAGACGGCAGCGGTCTGTCTTCTCTCAACATCTGTATTTACTGCCGGGGTGGTCTTCCGGCAAAAGAGACTTTTGGGAGAATAATTTTTCCCTTAATGTACCTGGCTTGTATGTTTTTTTATATAGGCCGCGTCTTTGGAGAAGCGGTACCACTAAGTCGATAAAAGCTTCTAAGTCTCCCGGTGTTACGAAATGGTTCAAATTAAACCCATCTACTCCCGATTGTTCAAACTGAAACTGAATTGCATCGACTACTTCTTCTGGATTTCCGACAATAATGCTATCGCGGTCCAATGTTTCAAAACGGTCAAGTACTTCGCCGACGGTCAGCTTCTTCGGTGCATCCTTCGTCAATGTAGCGGCTTTGTAATGTCCACCTTCAGTTTTTTTGCTATATTCAAATGGCAGTGACCGATCGATTTGTTCATACTCTGCAATATCATACCCGCTCGCACCATATTGGGCTTTAGCTGCAGAAGCACTCCAATGTTCAGCATATTCCGCGTATTTCTGTTCTGCCTCTGCAGTGGTTTCTCCTACAATAACATTCAGAAAGGAGAAAAACTTCATCTGATCAGGATTACGTCCATGTTTTTCCGCGCGTTCCTTAATATCATTGATGTAGTAACGGATCCTCTCTGGGGTCGGGCCGCCGACAAAAATGCACTCTGCATGCCTGGCGGCAAAAGCACGGCCGCGTTCTGATGTGCCTGCCTGATATAATACAGGTGTCCTCTGCAGGGAAGGTTCGCTTAAATGCGGACCCTCGACCTTGAAGTATTTTCCTGAATGGTTAATTTCATTTACTTTGGCGGGATCGACTAACGTGCCGCTTTGTTTATCCTCAACCACAGCGCCGTCCTTCCAGCTGCCCTCCCACAGTTTATAGGATACGTCCAAGTATTCATCCGCAATTTCGTACCGCTCATCATGTTTAATCATATTCTCAAGTCCAAAATTTCTGGCCGCGTTTGGAAGATAAGAGGTAACAATGTTCCAGGCGACTCTGCCTTTGGTTAAGTGATCCAACGTAGAGAAGCGTCTGGCATTACCAAACGGCGGTTCGTAAGTAGTACTGACAGTAATGGCAAACGATAGGTGGTTTGTAGCGTTGGCCATCGCAGAGACAACCAGGGCAGGGTCATTGACTGGCACTTGGAGTCCATCGCGAATCGAGGGAGTTTTGCTGTTTTGATAAACATCATAAATTCCCAATACATCGGCGAAAAAAACTGCGTCGAATTTTCCTTTTTCCAATAGCTTTGCTAGGTTTACCCAATAATCTAAATCCTTGTAGTTCCGGTGCCTTTCACTTTTTGGGTGTTTCCAAAGTCCATGAGAGTTGTGCATCGAACTATTCATCTCAAAAGCATTTAAAATGATTTGTTTTGGCAATGGCGGTTCCTCCCTTTGAAAAGTCTTTGTCTTGGTTATTAATGACTGTTAAGGCTAGGCACTGTGTTTACTGGCCAAATGTATTTTAGGACCGATAGCGGCAGCAATGATGCTCGCTATATACATTGCGGCTAAACCGAGGGTCGAACTGACAAACAAAGCAATGTATAAGTTCGGCAGGAGATGAAACTGGGTGAATGCCAAAAACGAAAGGGAACCAGTTAGTACCGAAGCAATTGCTCCAGTTTGGTTTCCTTTATTCCAGAAGTACCCAAGCAGCACAGGCCCGAAGACCCCGCTGATAATGGCGGAAAAACTAAATTGGATTAACATTGCCAGCGATTCCGGACGATTTATCGACAGGTATAACGATGCCAGACCGACACATAACAAGGAAGCTTTGGCAATAGCTACCGAGCGTTGGTCATGATTGATGTGCGGAAGATGTGCTTGCGTTCTTCGAGCCAGAGGCAGGTAGATATCATTGCCGATACTTGACGTGATAGAAAGATAAAGACTATCTGTACTTGATAAAACAGCGGATATGACTCCAACAATCATGAAAGCTACTATAACAGGCGGAAAGGCTTCGATTAAATATGCCGGCAGTGCCTGATCTGCTTCAGGTAGCCCTGGAACGAGAATTCGGGCGGCAAACCCGCCAAAAACAGGCAGGTAGGATATAAAGAAAAGATGGACACCACTGGAAATTACGAACGGCCGCAGCTCCTTTTCTGTTTCAATCGCCAAAATCTTATTCAGCAGATGGGGCATTAACACAAAACTAATCATCAAAAACTGAATAGCTAATACCGTCGGAACGCTGTCATATGGTCCATCCTGTGAAAATGTCGATACCAGCGGAGGATGGATTGCCTCCAGCTGTTGAAATACACGGTTAAATACATTAATACCGCCGCCGATCGTCCAAAACAATGAAACAAGGATCAGCACAGAAGTGATCGACATTAGTACACCTTGGAAGGCATCTGTAATAATTTGGGCGTATGCGCCTCCCAATCCAATATAGACAATCGTAATCAAGACACCGAGAACAACTCCCCAAATATAAGGAATACCGATGACTGCTTCAAAAATTGTAGCCAGCCCAACATTTTGGCCGACAATGTAATAAATATTAAACAGCAGTAGAACCGAAACCATGATTTGTAAAGTGTTACTGTTATAGCGTTTTCCCAGCCATTCCGGCAGGGTGGAAACACCTCCATTGTTCTTTTGGTATTTCCAAAATGTCTTGGCAAAAAGCAACAAACCTAGCCAAGCCGTTCCAAAGCTCCCAAGTGTGTACCAAAGCACTGAGATGCCATACTGATAGGCGAGCCCCGGTAGTCCTAAATAAAGATTGGCACTAGCAAAGGTTGCCGCAAAACTTGCACCGACAAGCCAGGGACTCACCTTTCCCCGGGCTGTTGCGAAGCCGGCCATCGTCTTGCTATAACGGGCTCCTCTTTTTCCGATATAGGCAACAAAAACAAAGTAAACGATCAGCAAAACAACAATTAGTGTGATTGTCCAAGCAGGCAATGTGTTCATTTAGATGCCTCCCGGTTCTTAGGATAAAGAACAGAACAGACAATGCAGCCAACTATAGCAAAAGCGATGGCAGATAACCCATACATAAGAAACATATCCTTCTCCCCTTCGTGTGGTATAGATTTTATCCAATAAAAAAACCCCTTTCTAAAGAGAAAGAGGTTTAAATCACTAAGTAATCGCCCTTCCTCTTATCTTACAGTATCGCTACTGCAGGAATTAGCACCGTGCTTTAAAGCGGATTAAACCGCGGCGTATTAACACGCCCCATCTCACAATGGTATTACAGTCGGTTGCCGGGCTTCATCGGGCCGTTTCCCTCCACCTGCTCTTGATAAGAGACAACTTCGTTTATTAAATTTTTCGAAAATTTGTTAGGCATAATATTATCAACCTTATACTTGTCTGTCAATTATAAATGGAAAAAAATAATAAACAGCTTTTATGCCGCTGCCAATTTAAACTGGCTGATAGGTTGTTGTTTGCCCAGCCAGTTTTCTCCTGATTTGCTAGTTAGCTGAAAAATAGTGCACTACGTTCATTGCCAGCTAAAAAACCCGGTGGCAGGAATTTCGGAAAGTGCAAAAAAACTCTCTTACCGAAAAGATAAGAGAGTTTTTTAATCGTTTAGTAGTGAATTGGTGATCCTGGTCCAAGGTCGATTCCGAACAGCATCCAGACGATTAAGAATATAGTCCATGATACCAGGAAGAACATGGAGTATGGGAACATAACGGAGATCAATGTACCGATTCCCATCTTTTTGTCGTATTTCTGGGCGAACGCGATGATGATTGCGAAATAAGTCATTAATGGTGTAATAATATTGGTCGATGAGTCAGCTACCCGGTAGGCCATCTGCGTCAATTCCGGTGAATAACCGAGCTGCATCATAATTGGAATGAAGACAGGTGCCATCATTGCCCATTTAGCTGAGGCACTTCCGATAAATAGATTAATAAAACTGGAAACAAGAATGAACAAAATAAGCAGCGGTATGCCTGAAAGGTTAATAGAGTCGAGGAATTGGGCGCCTAAAACGCCGATTACCAGACCCATATTTGTTTCAGAGAAATAGGCTACAAATTGTCCAGCAGTGAAAGCCAGCACAATAAACATTCCCATGGAAGCCATCGTATCAGATAGTTGATTTGCTACATCTTTATCGTTTTTAATATTTTTCGTGACGATGCCGAATACGACGCCGGGAATAAAGAATAAAATTGTAATGATTGGCACTAGCGAACTCATAAATGGAGACCGGATAATTTCTCCCTCATCTCCGCGCAACGCGCCGTTGGAAGGCACGATTAACAGGGCAAACAGAATAGCTCCGATCAGGAAAGCAATGCCGGACCAGATCAGTCCTTTTTTCTCTAAAGGCTCAAGTCCGTTAAGATCCTCTTTCGCTTCCCCTTTGTATGCACCTAAACGAGGTTCGACAATTTTTTCGGTTACCCAGGCACCGACAAAGGTAAGAAAGAATACGGATGCAATGATAAAGTAATAGTTCATGGCAATATTCATGCCTTCTGCATATGCAGGATCTATGATTGCAGCAGCGTCAATGGTCAATTCCCCAAGCATGGCATCTGTTGCTGACAGGAATAAGTTGGCGCTGAATCCTGCAGAAACACCTGCAAAAGCAGCTGCTAAGCCTGCCAGCGGATGTCTGCCCAAAGCAGCAAAAATTACGGCGCCGAGCGGCGGCAGGACAACATATCCGGCATCAGATGCCACACTGGACATAATACCAGCAAACACTAAACCTGCTGTTACAAGGCTTTTTGGAATTGCCAGCACAAATCCTCGCAGGCAGGCACTGATCAAGCCTGTCCTTTCTGCAATACCAATCCCAAGCATTGTTGCCAGTACAACTCCCAGTGGAGCAAAACCAATGAAGTTGTCTACCATGCTTTCAAGTATGTATTGAATTCCTTCTCCGCTCATTAAATTGGTTATTTCTACCGTTTCCCCATCTTGTCCAGGGTGTTCCACGCTCAGACCTGTTGCTGAAAGGATACCTGAAAGTATAACTACTAATAATGCCAATAAAGCAAACAAGGTTATCGGGTGTGGTAATTTATTTCCGGCGTACTCCACTCGATCTAAAAAACGCTGGAATAAGCCTTTTCTCTTTGTTTCGGCCATTTGTCTTCCCCTTTCTCGTTGTGGTAAATCTTTAAATTTTCTGAAAAAAGTCGAGTATACTGCTGGATTATAACTAAAACACATTAAGCAATTTATCATATCTTCGCTGGAAAGAAAAGAGGCATTTTCCTGTTAATAATGGAAATTGATAGTTCTATGGAATCATTCTTCCCGGATAACCGTTAACTTCTTCGCTAACATATACGTGTATTTATCCTTCTATCAAGGCATCCCGATTTAAGAGAAGAAGCCTCTGAAAAAATGGTAGGATGCGATTCTATTTTGCATCTTATCAACGTAATAGTTAATAAGAAAAGCCTAATCGTGGAGGAGGATGAGGAATGAATCATGAATCGGTGTTGGAGGAGCTTTACACAGAGGTAGCCAAGACATGCTCTATGTACGAAATCCCTATCAACCCTTCTATGGATTATCTGGAATTATGGACAAAATTAGCGCAGGTGCTTGACCCGGAAACGAGCAGACTGCTCCAACTCGGATTGGCAGAAGATATAGCAGATCGGAAGGGCTCTGTTTTTGAACAAATGCTGGAAATTTTACAGAAGGAGCAGGGCGGGTTAATCGGGAATCAGCATTTTGGTTAATAGAGTTAACTAAAAAAATAGCTGAGTGAAGTTTGCAGCAGTTGCTTAAATTCCGAGGATGCTTGCTTTTAATAGAGCTTAAACCATCAATGTATTGTAAACATAGCTTACATGGTGGTAGCTAGGCGGCTGTCATTGTTATATGATTAAAACAATATTTTCACTTAGAAATGGGGAATGGAAAGTGAACAGCGATTTGTACAGCCTCATCCAACAGCTGCCTAAGGTAGATCTTCATGTCCACCTTGATGGAAGCATAAAACCGGAAACAGTGCTGGATCTTGCTAATCAGCAAGGCATGGATTTACCTGCGATAACCAGCTCCGGACTGCTTCCTTATTTGCAAGTCACCGATAACTGCAAGGGTTTAAACGATTACCTGAGTAAGTTTCAACTAGGCGCCTCCTTGCTCCAGACAGAAGCAGCGCTGGAGCGGGTTGCCTTTGAAACAATAGAACAAGCCAGCGAACATAATTGCCGGTATATAGAAGTGCGCTTTGGTCCCCAGCTCCATCGGCAGCGTGGTTTAGGTCTGGAACAAGTTATCCAGGCGGTAATTAACGGATTACAGAAAGGGGAAAAGGCATTTGGGATAAAGGCACAGGCGATTGTGTGCTGTCTCAGGCACCAACCTGCCTCTGTGAATTTAAAAGTGGTAGAGGCAGCAGCTATGTTTCTCGGAAAAGGGGTAGCAGCGGTTGATTTAGCTGGAGATGAAGCGGGCTTTCCTGCTTTTTTGTTTAGAAAAGTATTTGCTCTGGCCGAAAAAAAAGGGCTCCCGATTACTATACATGCCGGGGAAGCAGCCGGTCCCGAAAATATAAGAGAAGCAGTTAGTAGACTGGGTGCAGGGAGAATCGGTCATGGAATCAGTCTTAAACAAGATCCAGTGCTATTGCAGGAAATCTGTACAAATAAAATCCCGCTGGAAATGTGCCCGATCAGTAATATTCAAACAAAAGCGGCTGACAGCTGGCAGGAATACCCGATCCGGGAATACTTTGAGCAAGGCCTGACAGTCACGGTCAATACAGATAATTTAACAGTTTCGAACACAGATTTAACCAAAGAATATATGATGCTGGCTGAGAAGCTTGATTTTACAATTACGGAGATAGTCCAGTTGATCAGAAACGGAGTGGAAGCAGCATTTTTGGACATGGCAGAAAAAAACTTGTTGAAACATCAGTTCGTTAATCTGCCATCGCCGCAGAGATAGCACGAGTACTGTGCTTCGGAAATACACTGCACTTTCGGCGGGCGGCTGATACTCCGCTCTCCGAGCTGTTCGCAGGTTATATGAAACATAAGAAATGCAAAAATCGAACGAGTTCGAATGCTTAGGATTTCGAATTATCGTTCGATTTTTGCTTTGGCCACTATCCTTTTGTCCAAACATTTTGGCTTTATGTCAGCTGTGATTTATAGCCGGTTTAGGGTTGAAAGGTTCCTTCATGGATGGACTCTTGCAGCGGACGACGATCTGATGGCTGCTCTCTTTCTTGCAGTTTTTCAGGCAATGCTTCTTTTTCGCCTTGATAGCCGATCGCTACTACTGCATGGATGGCGTAGTCCTCTGGAATATTTAAAACTTCCCGTGCCTTTTCTCGATCAAATCCACCCATAGGATGGGTGATTAGTCCTTTTTGGGAAGCTTGTAAAGAAAGGTAGCCCCAGGCCGCCCCGGTATCGAAGGCATGTGTAGCGTTATCCCCGATTTTATCATTAGTCTTTTTGGAAATGATCAACGCTAACACAGGTGCTTTTTCACACCAGATGCGATTCCCTTCCATGATAAAAGAATTGAATTTTTCCCGGTCTTTTTTTGTTCTCGCCAGGATGAATTTCCATGGCTGGATATTTAGAGCAGAGGGAGCCCAGCGTGCGGCTTCAAAGATACTTAACAGAACGTCTTCCGGGACTTCCTTATCTGCCTTGAATGATCTTGGGGACCATCGATTAATAAATAGCGGGTCAATGTCATACTGTGCTTTTCTTAATTTTTCTATATCGGGTTGGATTTTAGTTGAGCTCATGCGTTCGTTCCTCCTTCATCAGCAATAAGAATGTAGAGTTAGTATATGGAAATCTTTTCTTGAATTCAACATACTTGCTTGGTATTTAACAGAGCAAACGAAAAGACAGAAGAAAAACCAACCGACAGCAATTTTGGCCGGGCAGTGGGTTGCGAAAAAAACGGCTGATGATTAAGGTTTAAATAACCGCCCCCTGCAATTCAGCAAGAAACGGTTATTTGGCTTGGTGGCTATAAGATTTTGCTTAAGAATGACTGGGTTCTTGAATTTTGCGGGTCCTGGAAAATCTGTTCTGGATTCCCTTCTTCCTGGATGATACCTTCATCCATAAAGATGACCCGGTCACCAACCTCACGGGCGAACCCCATTTCATGGGTAACTACGACCATAGTCATTCCTTCCTTGGCTAAGTCTTTCATTACCTGCAGTACTTCACCAACTAATTCTGGGTCCAAAGCGGAGGTAGGTTCGTCAAATAACATGATATTCGGGTTCATTGCCAGGGCGCGGGCTATCGCGACCCGTTGTTTTTGCCCGCCGGATAAGCTTTCCGGATAGGCATTTGCTTTATCAGCGAGTCCAACCTTATCCAGGAGCGGCAGGGCAGACTCTTTTGCTTCATTAAAGGATAAGCCTTTGACCTTTTGTGGTGCTAAGGTGATATTTTCCAACACCGTTTTATGAGGAAACAGATTGAAATGTTGAAATACCATTCCAACGTTTGTCCGCAATTCATTAATGTTCGTGGCTGGGTCCGTCAAGTCGACACCGTCGATGAGCACTTGACCGGATGTGACGTCTTCCAGCAAGTTGAGGCAGCGGAGCAAGGTGCTTTTTCCGGAACCCGAAGGACCTATCACACAGACGACTTCTTTTTGATTTATTTTTGCATTGATGCCTGACAAGACTTCCAAGTCACCGAACGATTTATGTAAATCTTTAATTTCGATCATTTATACATCCAGCTTCCTTTCTAAATGGCGTAAATATACTGACGTGGGAATCGTTATTACTAAATAAAGCACACATACCATCACTAACGTTTCAAAAATCTCAAAGGTAACATTATAATACTGTTTTCCCATGTAGAGCACCTCGGCGACAGCGATAACGGAAAACAGTGACGTATCCTTCAGACTGATGACAAATTGGTTGCCGAGTGGAGGAATCATCCGTTTAAACGCTTGCGGCCAGATAATATACCGCATTGTTTGTCTCTCGGTAAGGCCAAGAGAACGGCCGGCTTCCTGCTGCCCTTTTTCAATTGAATAAACGGCACCGCGGACTATCTCTGCTATGTAGGCTGCCGCGTTAATAGTAATGGCCACAATTGCAGCGGTCAGCGCATTAATGCTGATGCCGATTAAGTCCTCTGTCAGTCCGTAGTAAATAAATAATACCTGGGCCAGAATAGGGGTACCACGAACGATTTCTACATAAACGGTAGACAATCCGCGTAAAATTTTGCTGTTTGACAATCTGCCTAAACCGACTATCCCGCCTAGAATAAAACCTAAAAAGAGGCCGGAAATCGTAATTAAAAGGGTCATTTTTAATCCTTCGAAAAGTGTAGGCAAAGAATCAATATAAGGTGACTCCAAAATTGCATCTATCATTGTTGAATCTCTCCTCGATTAGCGCAAGCTTTACGGCCTGCTTATATGTGAGTAGTAAGTAAACAATAAACAAAAGATCTTCCTCAGCTTCTGTCTAAAAAATAGCGCAACAAGAATGGGTACTTGTTACGCTTAGCATTATTTCGTCCTCTACGGATTATTGCGGAGGCTCTGTACCAAACCATTTTTTATAAATTTCGTCATAGGTACCGTTTTCCTTTATGGTTTCCAATGCCTCATTTACTGGATCGACAAGCTCGGAATCTTTAGGGAAAGCAATGCCGTACGGCTGACCTTCTAGTACGTCGCCTACCGTTTTCAGCTTTCCTTCTGCATTTTCTTTAATGTAATACTTTACATTCGGTAAATCATAAAGCACGGCATCCAGCCGGTCCTTTTCAAGGTTCATATACGCTGTCACAATTTCTGGATAGGCGACTACTTCGGCATCCGTATTATTTTTTAAGTACTCTTCACTGGTGGATCCTTGGCGAGCTCCTACTTTCAAACCATCCACATCATCAATCGATTGGATATCCGACTCCTCGGGCACGGCCAGTATCAAGCCCGAGTCATAATAGGAATCAGAGAAGGAGATCGTTTCTTTACGGTCTTCGGTGATGGAGATACCAGCGACACCGATTGGGAATTTTCCGGATTGCATGGATGCAAGCAGACCGTCAAATTCCATCGTCTTAAAATCTACATTAAAGCCGGCTTCCTTTGCGACTGCTTTTACTAAATCAATATCGAAGCCTTCCATCTCTCCTGTTTCCGGGTTTTTATATTCAAATGGCTGGAAGTTGGCGTCTGTTGCAACTGTGTATGTTTCTCCTTCAGCTGAATCGCTGCCTGATTCTCCCGATGATTCATTGCTCCCGCAAGCGGCTAGCAGTGAAATCATTAACAATGTAATAAGTCCTAGTAATGTTTTTTTCATCCTTTTAGCTTACCCCCTATGTTTTCGCTGTGCCTTTCCATTATCCCAAACATTTAGAAAATGATAAATTTTTAAAAAATTCTATTTTTGTGCAAAGATAGTGAAAAAAGAGTGTCTCAATCAAATAGCGGTGATTTGATGGAAAATATCTGGGCATAAGTTTAAAATCCACTTGAATGCACGAAAATCCCAAATGTAACCAGTTACTCCCTCTGAATTGCAGCTGACTTGAACAAAGGGGCAAAATCTATTATTATTTTCTATATATTCATAGTTGCCAATGGATTCGACTAGTCATCCATGGGTGTATATCGAATTCCAATCACAAACATGGAGAAGTACCCAAGTCCGGCTGAAGGGGATGCACTCGAAATGCATTAGGGCGGGCAACTGCCGCGTGGGTTCGAATCCCACCTTCTCCGTCATTTATTCTTTCCTGAAAAAGTTCCTCTGTGTTTTCCGTTTATATCCCCTTGCTATTCATTTCTTTTATTTGTTTAAAAAAACGGTATAATATTTTGTATGAAACTATTTGGAAGTGAGGCGGTACAACGTGAAGATAGCAATCATCAATTTTGAATTAGCGCCTGCTGGAGTCAACCAGCTATTACATAAGGTCGTGGCAGAACTTTTGGAAAACCATACGGTAACAGGAGTCAGGATGGACCAAAATGACAGCGGTCCCTCTTTTGTAAATTTTAAAAAAGAAAACTTCGCTAGTACACCGTTTCATTTCAAAAATATGCTGCAGCTTTCCCTGCTGCAATCCGAAATCGATGCCTATCAATCATTAACGGAGTTTGATGCCGTCATTGTCGTCGGCCCTGAGCAGGCATTACAATGGATTCAAGCGCAGGAAACAAAAGGCAGCGGGACAAAATTTCTGATGGTGCCTGTTTCTATTTATAATAGTATTGAAGGAACAGATCAGTCTTTAGGATATGATACGGCGATCAATTATATGATTGAAAGTATACTGAAAATAAGGGATACAATTGATTCCCTGAAATATCCCAACCCTCGTCTCGTTGGTGTTCAGCTGGAAGGAGCAGCGCCTGAACATATGCTTGACGAGCTTGCTTTAGCTGTCAAAGGGCATCCCCTCCACCATGATGCCCCGAGTCAGGATATCGACCACTTAAAAACAGCTTTACGGCAAGAATTTTCCAGTGGGCTAACACATTCGTTTTTGATTTTTGATGGAAGGATGGAAGCAGAGAGCATTCCGGACAGCCTTTTGGCAGACATTCCGATGAATTGGAAAACCCACCCGATTGATGAAGCTTTATGTATGGGACCGGAGCCAACTGCCCAGGATCGGATTATTGCAATGAAATTGGCCCGGGATATTATCAGCTGGATTGACGGGAACGGGCCGACGGGGAAGCTGACGATAAACAATCGCCAGACGGCGTTCCAAATAATTTAACCTCCTTTAGTCAGGATTACTAGTAAGCCAGTACCGCCTTATCAGGGCAGTACTGGTATTTTTTTATAAAAATCTGGCTAATTATATAAAAATAAGGGTAATAACCAACTAATCCTTTACTTATATGGAGACCGGGGGTGCGGGTTTTGATGAAAAAATATGATGCTATTGATTTTGGGAAGTTTTTTGCCATGTTCGCAATCGTATTCATTCACTCACAAGCATTTGAGAGCACCCAGCTCGTATGGCTGGACGGGGAGCAGCTAAATTCTGCATTAAAGGTATTTGCGCGGTTTAGTGTTCCGTTTTTCTTTATTGCTTCCGGTTTTTTATTCAGTATGAAAATAAAAACACATCATAAGCCATTCCAATATTTTATTTCCTATAATAAAAAGCTTCTTTTATTATATCTCAGCTGGTTTGTTTTTTATGCTGTCTATGATTTTGGGAAAATCCTCTATCAATCAGAAAGTAGTTCTATTACCGGCAATCCGGAGATAACCGCATATTTACAAAGCCTGTTTACCAGGGAATTATTCATTTATGGGGTAAGCAATACTCAATACCACCTGTGGTTTTTGCCGGCATTAATTTGGGCGGTGGCAATTAGTTATTTGTTCCAGAGGAAAAGCTTGATTGGCTTGCTATTAGTTATCAGTCTTGGCTTACATTTGGCTGGCTTGACTGGGCAGGGGTATTCCCAGCTGTATAACATGTATTTTGAAACTAGAGATCCCTTCTTTTTTGGCTTGTTTTATGTTGCTCTGGGAAGTTTTATCGCCCGTCACTCAGACAAGGCAGAAGCGCTTGCCAGGCGAATCAGCATTCATGTATATATAGTGGCGGTTTTTGCTCTATTCATGCTTCAGCTTGCTGAACGAACATGGACAATGGTACAGCTGCAGGGAAGATATGAAGAATACTTCCTGTCAACGATTCCTCTCAGCTTGCTGCTTTTTCTCGCCGTACTAAAATATAACCAAACAGGGAGAGGAACATGGATCAACAAAATTGGAAGATCGACAATTGGAATATTTGTCATTCACCCTTTTATCATTAGCGTTTCTCATTTATTAATGGAACATTACAATATTCTTACCTGGAAGGAGCATTTTCTGTACGGAATTCTATTTGTCCCGTTTGTTTTTATAACGTCCTTTATTGTATATCAATGGCTTCAATCTGTTAAAAAACAAATCCTGTTTGTATTTACGAGAAGCAGAAAGCCCAACCAGGAATGTTTTCCAGGGAAGCGCAGCTCATCCTTAAGAGGTATGAGATGAATTTCCTGCTAAAAACTTAAGGAATACTTAAAGAATTGTTGATTATTGTTGAAATAGTAAGGAGAATAGTCTAATATTACTAGATATAAAAGAAACAATAGTAGCTAGTTATAAAGGGAATTTCTTCTCAAGATCCATTTAGATAATTCTGGGCATGAGATCAGGTATAGGTTTTTCGGCTGAAAAACGGCTGTTCCTTGTTTTGGAATAGCCGTTTTTGTTTGAACAAATTTTCACTTGAAGATTAATAGGTAGAACAAATCAGTCGATATAATAGTTGTAAATCTATGAATAAATAACTGCTATTTAGTTAGCGGCACTTGATTAGATGATAAGGATCAAAATTATAGGGGGATTCCGTATGGAAAACACAGCAAAAACAATTATTTTTCAATTAAAAGAACAGCAATATGGCGTAGATATTCAACAAGTCCGCTCTATCGAACGTCTGCAGGATGTAACCGAGGTCCCAAACACTTCCGATTTTATCAAAGGGATTATTAACTTGCGAGGCGAGGTAATTCCGATCATCGATTTAAAAGAACGCTTGAATATTGGCAACCAGGCCCACACCATAGAAACGAGAGTGTTGATCATTGACATTGAAAATGTCACTGCCGGCTTAATTGTCGATGAAGCAAAAGATGTGGTCGATATTGACCCTTCCATCATTGATCCGGCACCGCAAATGGTTAGTGGAATTGACCAGGAATACATAAAAGGCGTAGCAAAATTAGAAGCCGGCTTGCTTATATTGTTGGACTTTAAGAAAATTCTGGATCAGGACGAAATGGAAGAGGTTAAAGAAGTAATCGAGGATTAAGAAAGGGAGGTAGATGATATATGACAAGAGTGCTAGTGACAGATGATGCAGCTTTTATGAGATTGCAGCTGAAAGATATATTGACAAAATTGGGTATGGAAGTCGTTGGTGAGGCCGCAAATGGGCAAGAGGCGGTAGAAAAATTTAAAGAGCTTCAGCCAGATTTAGTGACAATGGATATTACCATGCCGGAGATGAATGGTGTGGAAGCGTTGAAGGAAATTAAAAAGCTGGATAGTAGTGCCAAAGTCGTCATGTGCTCCGCTATGGGGCAGCAGGCAATGGTATTGGAAGCAATCCAGTCAGGCGCAAAGGATTTTATCGTCAAGCCATTCACACCAGAACGAATTGACGAAGCCCTACAAAAAATCTTATAAAAAATAACAACAGCTCAAATGTAGTGATTTGGGCTGTTATTATTTTCTTCCGTAAGGTTATGTTTCTTTTGATAAAATAAGTCTTAGATATAGAAACTTACAGTAGCATTACAGTCGATAAAAAATAGTTATTTAGACGCTGGAAAACGGTGGCGAGGAGGATAAATTTGTACTCACTTATCATGATATTATTCATATTTTTCGTATGTATAGGGATTAGTTCCATTCTGAATATACTTTTTAAGATGACTACAAAGAAAGATTGGCGTGTTTCATTATTGCTTAGTTTGGGATTATCCATTGTCATACCTGCCATATTGGCTGGCTAGCCCAGGATTCCTGTCAGGAATCTTTTCTGCTAACGGTTGGTTAGTAATTTCGTAAAGGTGCTTATACTCAGGAAGGATTTAGTGCCTTTATTATTGAAATCAACTTGAGCTGGAATTTGAAGGTGGAGTGGATAGATATATTAAATATGAAACTGACAGAGATAATTGGGTAAAGAGATATACAGGGATAGCAGGACATTATTATCCTACACAGTAATACTAAAAAAAGAAATAGAAAGAATACAGAAGAAAAGCTTTGTCTCTACTGATTGCTGAACAGGACAAGAAAGCAGAATTGATTTTCAGGGGTGACTATCGTTTGGCTAAGAGGTTATTGAAATTTTGGGTGTCTTGGGTTGGCGGGGTAATAGCAGCAATGTTTGCAATGAGTTTATGGAAAAATGAACACATGGATTGGGGACATATTGTCACGATGAGTGTAGCTGGTCTAATCGGTGGCCTTATTGGGTTAGGAATAAGGAGAGCTAAAAATCATTTAGGAACGAAAGAGTAAATGAGCGGGCCATCGTTGTTTGTTGGCTGGCAAATGTGGAGGGGAGGAATCAAATTAAAAGCCTCTAGGCATAACAAAAGAGATTGGGACAAAAGGATAGTGCCAAAACAAAAATCGAACGATGATTCGAAATCTCTAACATTCGAACTCGTTCGATTTTTGCTTTTCTCATGTTTAAAATAAGCCTCGGACAGAGTGACAACTCTATTTTTCCTTCTAACTGCCGAAGCCGTAGTGTATTTCCGCAGCGCAGTACTAGCGTTTATCCGATGCTATTAAGGAATTAATTACCTACTGTTACACCGCCATTTATACCCATTGCGGCATCAATCGAATGCTTGCAGATAGCCTTTTAAAACTTCATATTGCAAGTGGATGTATGTTATGTCCCAACCACTAGATTTATTATGATAGTCAATCAAAAAGCGGACTGACCGATCGTTCTTCGTAAACGCGTGTGATTGCATCGCTTAACAGGGGGGCAACCGATAGCTGGGTAATTCTGTCCAGCTTTTTTTCATCGGCAATAGGTATACTGTTCGTTACAATCAATTCCTTGAGCTGCGAGTTTTCGATTTTTTCCATAGCGATTCCTGATAATACAGGGTGCGTGCAACAAGCATAAACTTCCTTGGCGCCTTTTTCTATCAATGCTTTTGTGCCGCTTGTCATTCTTGTCCCGGTGTCGACGATGTCATCAATCAATATTGCCGTTTTGCCGTCGATGTTTCCTACAATATTTGATTCACCTACTTCCGTTTCCCGCGGTCCGCGCTTGTCTATGATGGCTATTGGCGCTTTTAGATGATCAGCCAATTGTCGGGCCCGTGACACACTTCCGTGGTCTGGGGATACGACAACGACGTCTTGCAGGTTTTTTTCTTCAAGGTATCTGGACAAAATCGGAATGCCGGCTAATTGATCGACTGGTATATTAAAAAAGCCCTGAATTTGAGGGGCATGCAAGTCTAATGAGATAATTCTCGATGCTCCGGATTCCTGCAGCAAGTCCGCAACAAGTTTAGCAGTAATTGGTTCTCTAGCCCGTGCTTTCCGATCCTGTCGAGCATAACCGTAATAAGGGATAACGATATTGATGGTTTTTGCTGATGCCCGTTTTAACGTATCAATCATGATTAACAATTCTAAGATATGTTGATTGACGGGCTCGCTGGTTGATTGGATAACGAATACATCATATCCTCTGACACTTTCCTCGATACTGATGCGAACTTCACCGTCACTAAAGGTGGTAACCGTGCTTTTTCCTAAATCCACTCCCATATTGGCCGCAATTTCCTCTGCCAATGGACGATTGGAGCTCAGTGAAAAGATTTTTAATTTTGAATCCTGATACCCATTCGACACACATGATTCCTCCTTATTCAACATGGCTTTTCAGGGAACTTGTATATCATTTAAAAAGCGTTGATTTGTCTATTATTATCTCAAAAACGAGAAAACGATACAAGTTAAAGGGATAACCATCTTGACAGGACTTTTTACAGGGGTATTTTTAACCAGTTATATTTGGGATTATGAATTAACCTATGATGAATTGGATGAACAATGGTACATTACGAATAATACGGAAGTAGATGAATTTGAAACAGAGGATCGTGAAATGTATAAGTTTTGACCAACCGCTTGAGGAATATTGATGATATACATAGCAAAAAAAGTGATAGTATCGGATAAGCGCGCTAATATATCGCGATTTCATGTAGACGCAGACTTTCAGAGGAGGAAATTCACGGAGACTCCTGCGGGAGGGAAGGCTTCGGCAGCGATTCATCGCACGCAGAAAATGGCTCCTTTACTTTCAAGGAGGCTGAAGCCATGCCGCGGAAAGCTGAAGTATGCTTCCTGCAGCTTAATGTAAGAAGGAAAAAATAGAGCTGTCCCTGGGTCTGCAGGTTATCTAAAAGAGGAGAAAAAAATCGAACGAGTTCGAATCCTAAGGTTTTCGAATCATCGTTCGATTTTTGCTTTAGCCGCTATACCTTTGTCCTTACCTCGTGGAGAAATCTACTCGTAAAACAGCCGTGTTATGAAGGCGGCTGCACGCTGCTGGCTGTGCGGATGATTTTTTCCATCATGTCGGTGTTCGGGTAATCAACTTCATGATACTTAGCAATTGTCTTTTCCCGGTCATAGGCTACTTTTTCAATCGACATGCTAACCGCTCCATTGTCGGCCTCTACAATAGCATAAGAAGCTTTCGTTACTCCGTCAAAAGGTAATCCGACACTTCCGAGATTGATGACTGTTTTACCATTGATTGTACGAATATAGGATTGATGGATATGCCCATACAAGTAAACATCAGCAGCCGTTGCTTTCATTAACTTTAATGCAAGCGTATCGTCCTCTGCGCTTGGCGGCACAACTTCAAACAAGCTGTCGGGTGTTGCGTGGAAAGCGTGAAAGGTGACTCCTTCCACTTCGAATTGCTTGACGGATGGAAGATTGGCCAAATAATTTATGTCTTCTTGTGTTAATTGGGCTGCAGTCCAATCGCGTTCCTCGTTCATTAACTCGTGAGCATGATCAGGTACTTCTCCCTTATCGATCCCGCGGACGACCCACTCATCCGCATTGCCTTTGACCACATCAGTTCCCAGGCCGCGGACCAACTCAATCGAACGTTTTGGTTCTGGGCCGCGATAAGCAATGTCGCCAAGGACAATGATATTATCGACATTTTTTCGGTTGATATCTTCGATTACTGCCTCAAGAGCAATGGCATTGCCATGAATATCGGATAAAAAGGCAATTCTCATAAAACCGTTCTCCTTTCAAGTATAAACTAGGAAAGCAGTGACATTACCATCCTTTTTTGATATCGTATCATTTTTTTAGCGGCGAAAAAATCAACATGCTAAGAGGAACAAAAAACCATCGCCGCGGCGATGGTCTCCAGGTTACTGCTTATTGCTATTTTCGTATGCTTCCAATAACAAATCGACTATATGGACGGCTCTTATCTGCTTTGTCAGCCCCTCTTTTTCAATGCCAAGCTTCATTTGCAGCAAGCAGCCAGGATTGGCTGTTACGACAGTTTTGGCATTGGCGGCTTTCGTCTGTTTCATTTTGTAGTCGAGAATCTGCATCGACATTTCTGATTCAACGAGATTATAAATGCCCGCCGACCCACAGCAACGTCCGGCATCTTTCATTTCAACATAGGCGGCTCCTTCGATTGATTCTAGCAGCTGCCTTGGTTCCATGAAAGTCTTTTGAACATTTTTTAAATGGCAGGAATCCTGATAAGTGATCACTTCATTCTCTAAAACGAGATTTTGTTTATGAAACTCTAGTTCTATGAGCACACTGGATATATCCTTGATTTTGGAAGCAAATTTCTCAGCGCGGGTTTGCCAGCCTTCCTCGTCTTTTAATAGATGGCCATAGTCAACCAGGAAGGCGCCACAGCCGCCGGCATTGGTAATAATATAATCGACCTCTGTATCTTCAAATGCTTCGATATTTCTTTTTGCCAAGGCTTTTGCTTGCTGCTTTTCCCCGCTGTGTCCGTGCAATGCACCACAGCAGGCCTGGGTCTCAGGGATGACAATTTCGCAGCCGGCGTATTGCAGCAGCTTAGCGGTGGCATCATTGGTCGGCAAAAAGACTGTATCCATCAGACAGCCAGAGAAAAAAGCCACCTTTTTTTTCGTTGTGGCAGCGGGCTGTAAATGCCTTGGCCTGTTTTTCATCAATTTAGAAGTCGGAACGGACGGCAGCACGGTTTCCATTAGCTGCATCGATTCCGGCAGCATTTTCATTACTCCCGATTTCCGTGCAATTGTTTGAAGACCTGAACGTTGATAAAAGCCTAGCATCCCTGTCAGCGCGATCATCCGGTTATGATGGGGGAACAGCCCTTTAAATGCTGCTTTTCTGAGTGCTTTTACCGGCAGGGAAGGCTGCTGGTTTTGGTAAATAATATCGCGGGCTTGCTCAAGTAAGTGGCCGTAATTGACTCCTGACGGACAAACTGGTTCACAGGCCCTGCAACCCAGACACATATCGAGCGACCGCTTGACCTCTTCATCAGGCTCGATATCTCCGTCGACAACTGCTTTCATCAAAGCAATCCGCCCTCTTGGTGAATGGGCTTCATCCTTACCGGATTCGATATAAGTTGGGCAGCTAGGCAGACAAAAGCCGCACCGCATGCAGTTTAACAGCTCGTCATAGTCCATTTTTTCTTGAAATTGCTGTTGAATTCGTTGCTTTTCTGCTGTTTTCATGGGCTCACCACCACCCGTTTACGGCTTGACTTTGCAAACATCTTGCCAGGATTCATAATATTGTATGGATCGAATGCTTGTTTAACGCCTTGCATGGCGGAAATGCCTGCTTCGCCCAGCTTTAAATGTAAATAGGGAGCTTTCATGGCACCGACGCCATGTTCTCCTGTAATCGTCCCCCCAAGATCTACTGCTGTCTGGAATATTTCTTCAAATGCTTGCTCCACCCGCTCCATTTCCGGTTTATTTCTAGCGTCCGTGAGACAGGTTGGGTGCAGGTTGCCGTCGCCTGCATGGCCGAAAGTACAAATTTCCACATCATATTTCCGTGCAATCTGATTAATCGCTTTAACCATTTTGGCTATTTCTGATCGCGGGACGGTTGCATCCTCCAGTATCGTGGTCGGCTTTAACCGGGCAAGTGCTGAAAGTGCTGATCTCCGTGCTGTCCGCAGCGCTTCCGCATCTGCCTCCGTTTTAGCCACGCTAATTTCAATAGCTTCATTTTCTCTGCATATTTCCGAAATGTCTTCGATGTCTTTTTCAACCGTTTGTGTGCTGCCATCCTGTTCAATTAACAGCATCGCTTTCACGTGGGTGGGGAGCCCAATATTGGAAAATTCCTCTACTACCTTTATGGTCGGCTGGTCCAGGAATTCCAGGGTGGTCGGGATAATCCGGCTGGCGATAATCTTTGAAACTGTCCGGGCTGCAGCATCGATATCCTCATATAATGCCAGCACGGTCTTTTTAGTTTCCGGCATCGGAATCAATTTCAAGGTCGCTTCCGTGATAATGCCAAGTGTTCCTTCCGAGCCGACGAATAGCCTTGTTAAATCATAGCCAGCTACATCTTTAGCAAGTTTTCCTCCTGTTCGGATTATTTCTCCGTTTGGAAGGACTATTTCCAAGCCCATGACATAGTCTCTTGTCACGCCATATTTCAATCCTCTTAACCCGCCAGAATTTTCATTGATGTTCCCGCCGATTTGCGAGATCTTCATCGAACTGGGATCTGGCGGATAGAACAGCCCTTTAGCTTCAACCGCTTCAATAAGTTCGAGCGTATTGACGCCTGGCTGGGTAGTAATTGTTAAATTCTCTTCGTCAATCTCCACTATTTGGTCCAAGTGCTTAAACAAGAGGACAATACCACCCTGCTGCGGTGTGGTGCCGGCACTTAAGTTAGTGCCCGAGCCTCTAGGTACAAGTGGGATGCGATGTTGGCTGCAGCATTTGACTACCTCGGCTACTTCCACTTTATTACGGGGGGAAACGATGGCATCCGGCATCGCCTGGAACTGCGGAGTAGCATCAAAGGAATAGACTAGCTGGCTTGCCTTTGAGTCTGCAAAATTTTCCGGACCTACAATAGCTGTTAATTGTTGCTTTATCTCTTTTGTAAGCATGGACACTTCTCCTTCTTCGGAATAGATATTACTTTTATTGTAATGGGAAAATTCCGAAAAATATATGTGTGATTACATAAAAACAAAAGAAAATAAATGGGTTAAATTGTATTATCATCTAAAAATTCGAAAGCGAGATAATAAGATACCAGTGAAGAGAGTTCTTTAGAATCAATACCTGTGATCTCCTTCACCCTTTTTAATCGGTAATGCACCGTATTGATGTGCACACTTAATTCATCTGCTGTTTTTACCAAGTTTAAATTGTTGGAAAGATAGGACTTCAAGGTAGTGAGTAAATCTGGTTCCGACAGTAAGGATCCTATGCTTTTTTCGACAAACTCTCGCTTTGTCTGGGGTGTTATCTCCTGCAGGCACATTTCCAATAGGAGGTCTTCATAAAAAACAATTGTCTGCGTTTTTCGGGCAATCGTAAGTGCTTTTTCTGCTTTCTGGAAAGAAACCTTTAATTCACCGGCTGGCACATCCGGTCCTGCCCCAATGGACGTTGCTATCCCAAATCGTTGAAGGATATGTGTCTGGAATGTATTTAGCAAGTAGGCATCCAATTTCGTCGTATTTGCCTGCTCCTCTACGTCCTGAATCAACAGACAACGGTCGTTTCCCCACCTTGCCACCAATGCTGTTGCTTTATTGTTCCACCATGTGCGGATATAGTGGAATAAATCATGGAAGTGCTGCTGCTCTTCCGCTTCTATATGGATAATCGTACAGCTTTTCCTTCGATTCATGTTGATCCCCAGAAGTGTGCCATTTTGCAAAAAACTTACTGGCGCCTGGTCTTGTTGAAGCCAGTCAAATACATAAGCCTCTAACGTGCGGGTTTCCCATTCCATTTGTTGGAGATAAACATTTTCCTGAATGAGCAATTCGGTCATTTTTTTAACCAGAGAACCAAATCGCGTGACTTCGGCAGGGTTTCCGGTAATGCCGATGGCGCCTAACGGCTGATCGTTAAGCAAAATCGGCAGGTTGATTCCGGCTTTTACTCCTTGTAAGGCGGACTCATCCTCGGCAGACAGGATTATTTCCTTTTTCTCTTTGCAGGCAATTTCCGCCCCCTGGTGGTAATCGCCTATTCTGCTTTTATCTGTACTGGCAATGATTGTTCCTTCTGGATTGACGATGATCAGATGCTCATCAATCAAGTTTTTCACTT
The DNA here is from genome assembly GCF_900101125.1 of Sediminibacillus albus. Lineage (GTDB taxonomy): Bacteria > Bacillota > Bacilli > Bacillales > Amphibacillaceae > Sediminibacillus > Sediminibacillus albus. The sequence goes on from NZ_FNFL01000002.1 coordinate 166,698, forward strand.
CGGCGACTATTTTTTTGCCGAGCTTAGGAGTGAGATACATGAAATTCTCCTCTCAATATAAGTTGAAATCAATTATCAGGGAGCAGATGATTTTCCTAGTGAAAACGGAAACAACGCTGAAAAATTAGTGTTTTTCGTTGATGTTTCGTTTAAATATCGGCACTTCCGCCCATACTAACTATTATCTTAGCACAAAGGCGGGCGGATAAATGAATAGTGATGTAGCTTTAAAGGAACTTTACTACCATGTGTTGAAAACCTGTTTTGCTTATGAGATTCATATGGAACCAGGTATGACATTTATTGATATGTGGAAAGCGCTGATCACCAAGTTAGACCATCCGACTAAGATGGTGTTAAAAACCAGGCTGCAGGAAGATATAGTGCACCAGAGAGGGAGTGTTTTTGCGGAAATGCTCGTATTGCTTGAAAAACAGGAAAAAAGCGCAAAAGAGTCACAGAAACAAACAGGGTAAGCCCATGAAAAAAACGGCTGCTCGATTCTATAGAAAACCTTTTGGCAAATGCTTAGTAGTCAAGCACCTGCCAAAAGGTTTTTTTTGTGTTGTCCAGCCTTGTACCATTTTATTAGGAGAATATGCCGCCTAATTTAGTTTTGTTGCTTGACTGGTTTTGGCCAAATAAAGTAACTGATGGTAATTAACGCATCGATACCGACTACTACTGCCCACAATTTTATGAGTTGAATAAACGATTCAGTACGTTGGTAATCATTTATGATATAAATGCTAATTGCTAGAATGCCTGCACCGATAACATAAGCTACTACATGCCTGATCCATCCTTTGGCATAGTGTTTGGCATAGGCATACCCGTATTTTTTCATCGGCTTCGGGCCTTGCCTCATTATATAATATTGGAAGCGGTGATCTGCCCACTCGATCATGTTTTTGCCAAAAGCGATGGAAATGCCGATATAAACTGCTGCAATGCCATGGGCTGTAGTGGCTGTGGCTCCGTTATACAAATCATAGCTTGCCAAAAACATCAATATAACATCGATTACTGGTGTGAGGGCCAGTAAAATTAAACCAGCCTTCTCTTTCTTAAATACGTATCTAGTGATTAATCCCCCCAAAATTACTACCCAAAAAGCAATCTCACAAGCGACAATCATCCAGGCAATAAAATTCATTCAACCGCTCCTTCGTAAGTATCCTAATTACTGCTTTTGCTCCGATGCAAAACAGTTTCTTATAACTAAAACCAGCATAGCATGGATATTTATTTAATACAATTGTATTAATAAATTGCTTCTTGACCGTCTTCTTGCTAAGGTTAAGGTATGCCAAAAAAAGTTAATCATCAACAGCGAAGACAAACAATAGCAAAAGCAACCTGGCAAGTAATTTTAAAAAAGGGAATGGAAGGGGCGACTGTCAGAAATATTGCAAAGGAAGCAGGTCTCTCTTTAGGGGCTTTGCGTTATTATTTTTCTACGCAGGAGCAATTGATTTTATATGCCATGCGGCTTGTCAAAGAAAGAGCTGCTGACAGAATCGTGCATATTGCTGATCAGGAGCTTCCGCCGAAAGATAAAGTATTGCGTATCTTAATGGAAATCGTTCCGGCAAATAAGGAAACAAGAGCAGAAATGGAGGTGTGGTTTGCATTCGTCGCTTATGCCAGGAATAAAAAGGAATTTTTCATGGAAGAAAATGATGGGATATATACCGCGGTGCAGCGGATAATAGGTTGTTTGGCTGACCAGCGGCTTCTCCAACCGTCGCTCGATATCGATATCGAGTGTGAGAAATTATATGCTCTTGTCGACGGTATGGCTTTGCATGCTCTGCTTGAACCAGAACGGCTGGATAAGGCGAGGATTGAAAAAGTATTCATCGATTATCTGGATTCCGTATTATTGTAAGCTCTTTTGCTCAAGAGGAGAGGAGGAGGTTTTCCTTATGGGAGAAATAAAAATCTTGAAGGAAGAGGATTTTGAAGAGGTATTTGCTCTTTCGCAGTTTGCTTTTCAAGTTGAAATGGGAGCAGATGAGTTAGCGGCCCGAACTGAAGAAACAAAGCGCCATAAAATTTTTGGGTGGATGGAAGGGGAACAATTGGCTGCCAAGCTGCACATCCATCCTCTTGCTTGCTACATTGGTGGCAAACCATTTGAAATGGGCGGTATTGGAGCTGTAGCGACTTGGCCGGAGTACCGCCGGCAGGGACTGGTAAAAAAATTGCTGTCACAGGCTCTTTCCGACATGAAGCAACATGGCCAGACCCTTTCGTTTCTCCATCCATTTTCTTTTCCATTTTACCGGAAATATGGGTGGGAATTATGTTTTGCTAACCGGCATTATTCCATCCCAATAGAGAAATTGTCCATTGATTGGGGAGGGCAGGGATATGTAAAAAGAGTACAAAATGATGTCCAGCTGCTCCACTCCATATATAGCCGTTTTGCTAAACAATATAATGGGATGCTGGTGCGCGACGAAAAATGGTGGCAGCAACGAGTTTTGACAGGAAAAGTGCAAACAGCCATTGCTTATGACCATCTTCAGCAGGCAGATGGCTACGTCATTTACCATGTAAAAAACAATATTTTCACTGTGGAAGAGCTAGCGTACAATTCTTTGAATGGTTGGAAGGTACTGATGCAGTTTATTGCAAATCACGATTCCATGGCTGAGAAGGTGGAGATGGCTGTGCCGGAAGATGATCAATTACCGTTGTTCATAGAGGAACCCAGATTCCTTCAGGAGATTAAACCATACTTTATGGCCAGGATCGTCGATCTTCCACGCTTTTTAAATGAATATCCATTTATGGAAACCGAAAACAAGCTTCTTTTACAAGTAGAGGATGCTTTTTTGCCAGAAAACAGCGGCGTTTTTCAATTAACTGATAATGGCTTTGTAAGAAAGCCCCTGAATCCAGAGCAGCCGGGAGTTTTCTGTTCTATACAGCAGCTTACATCTATGCTGCTGGGATACAAGCGGCCGCTGGCATTGCATAATGCCGGCCTGATTACTGGTGAAAGGCGGGAGGTTGAGCTGCTGGAAGCTGTCATTCCGGACCGTCAGCCATTCTTGTCAGACTTCTTTTAAAGCAAAAGCGTACAAAGACAGGGTTTCGCTTTTCTTTCCGCGGGAATGAATACAATAGACGAGCAACTAAGTGGAAAGAAGGGAAACCGGAAATGGATATTCCAACCTCTAAATATAAAGCAAAACAGCAAACAACATTGCGGGCTGACCAGGAAATAAAACCTTGGATCCGCTGGTATGGCCGTCTCGGTTATATGGCGCAGGGAGTTGTTTTCGCTCTTATTGGGATTCTGTCTTTTATGGCGGCCATAGGAGTTGGAGGGAAAACGGCAAGCACCAGCGGTATGTTCCAGTCTTTGGCGAATATGCCGCTTGGAGAAATACTAATATGGATTATCGGGATAGGATTATTGGGTTATATTGTCTGGCAGCTGATCAGGGCTGTTAAGGACCCGGGCAATTATGGAAATGGCTTTAGAGGGATTGTCATCAGAGTAGGATTTTTTGTCAGTGCGGTTATTTATGGGGCGATTTCGATGAAAGCCATTCAAATTGCTGTTCATGCTGGCAGCAGTAATAGTGGATCAGAGCAGGCGATGTCTGCAAAATTATTGTCCCAGCCATTCGGACCATGGGTTTTAGCCGGGCTGGGAACAGGCATTTTTATCTTTGGAGGGTACGAATTGTTCTCCGGAATAAAAGGGTCGTTTATGAAAAAATTTAAAAAGAGTGAAATGAAGGCCCACGAAAAAAAGACAGCCAGAAATGCAGGCAGAATCGGAATGATTTCACGGGGTATTATATTCGGACTTGTTGGTTTTTTCTTTGTCCGCACAGCTTTGACAACTAATCCGGACAAGGCAAAAGGACTCGATGGTGCGTTGGCAGAGCTGGCTAAACAGCCATTTGGCCAGTGGATGCTCGGAATAGTGTCCGTTGGGTTTATCCTGTTTGGCCTCTATCAAATTATTCGTGGGAGATATGAGTATATGAGCTTTGGGCGTTAGCCATTGTTATATTTAAAAATGAGTTGCAAAATGCAACTCATTTTTTTATTGTAAGCGTTTCACTTGACAATTGTCTAAAATATTTGCTTTTTTTGTCAAATTATGTTGAAAAATAAAAGCTTTCAACTTATACTTACAAAAGAACTACATATTTACATAAAATAACTCTTGATAAAGGCAAACTAGCTGAAAAGCTAGGACGCAAAGCCTAGGGTCTAAGATTGTTGCTGGGTATTTTTTCTCAGTTCGGTTATGATCGCCTGGCTGCCAAAGGATGGTCTGATTTTGGGGACCGTATTTTGGCTATTCCATTGAGGAGTGGCCTTTTTTTGGTTGACCACAAGGAACAAGAGCCAAAAGCAGGAGGGATGAAATAGGGAAAAGGTTAATCAATAAGTATATGGACAGGGTGGAAATCCTTTGAATTTATAAAAAAGCAGGTAAGAGAAAGATTATGGGGAAATACGAAGAAAGAATGGTGTGAGTTGTATTGGAAATTATCGTAATAAAGGATCGTTGCTTACTAAGAGATGGGATAACAAATGTCCTGGAGAGAGAATATAAAGACTCTTCAGTACGAGCTTATCGGTATAAAGACTGCAGAGAATTGTTAGAACGAAAAACATTAGCAAACCTTTTAATAGTGGATATTGATACAGCTGAAAAAGAAGTCAGCGCCTTGATCGAGCTTCACAAGGATTATGGAAAAAAAGTAATCGTATGGACTGCAAACCCGGATATCAAGCGATTGAATGATTGGTTCCAAAAAGGGTTTGATGGCTATTTCTATAACGGAATGCAGCCGGAAGAGCTTATTACAGGCGTTAACTCGGTACTGGAGAATAACTCCTATGTCCATCCGAAGTTATCTAAGATTTTGTTGAGGGACTATCAGAAACTTTCCAACAAAATTACGGAAAAACCTGTAGGTGTTCTAACGGAAAGAGAATGGAATGTTTTGGAATTACTGACTAAAGGGTTCAGCAATGATAAAATCGCACAATTTTTGTTTATAACAGAAAAAACAGTCAAAAACCATGTAAGCTCTATTTTTCGAAAGCTGGACGTTTCCGACCGGACGAATGCAGTTTTGTATGCATTACGACAGCGATGGTTTTATTTGTAAACCAGCAACCACAACAGGATACATGCACCCATTATGAATCACAAAAAAATAACAGCTTAGAGAGTTCCGTACCGTTACAACAAAGGGCTGTCAGGGAGAGTAAAAAATGTTAAATAAATTTAAATTCAGCAATATTAGTATTGGTTGGAAGTTTGGGCTTACGTTAATTCTCGTTTTTGTGTTATTTGGCACTTCAGCTGGAATCGTAACCAGCCTTATCCACAATATAGGAAACGATATTGACGCAGTCGACAGACGAGGGGAACGTGCAATTAATGTTACTGAAATGGGCTCTATCACTCGTTCCAAGTCGGTACGGATAGCAAGCTACATAAATGATCCGGACCAAACGTATGTTGAGGAGTATCAAGCTCGCCAAGAGGAGTTTAATGCGTTGGAAGCCGATTTAAAAGAGCGGATGGATACACAGGTACAGAAAGATTTGTTTGCCCAGATATCGGAAAATGACAAGCATATGAATGATTTATTTCTGGAAGTAATTGTACCTGCGGTTGAAGCTGGCGAGGACTCCTTGCTATATAATCTGCAAAAGGAAGCCGGCCAATTACGGGCAGAAACAGTGCAATTGCTGGATGGCTTAAGAGAAACAGTTATAGCAGATAGGCAGAAAGCCATTGATACCGCTGACAAGAGTTCAGACTTGGCAAGAAATACCTTATTGATAGCTATCATTGCATCAATTCTTATCGGTGGAGTGCTTGTCTTCCTAATCAGCCGGTTGGTTTCCCGCAATTTAAACAAGGTAATCCATGTCAGCGACCAGATAGCCGAAGGCAATTTAGCCGTCGAACCAGTTCATTATAAAGGAAGCGACGAAATCGGTCGTTTGGCATCATCCGTGAATACAATGGGCAAAAGCCTGAAAGAAATGGTCCAGAAGATTTCCGGAATTTCCGAAACTGTCAGCGGTCAAAGTGAAGAATTGACGCAATCGGCCAATGAAGTAAAGGCTGGTTCGCAGCAAATAGCGACCACCATGCAAGAGATGGCTTCTGGTTCAGAATCGCAGGCAAACAGTGCCTCTGAATTAGCAGCAGTGATGGGAACCTTCTCAGAAAAAGTCCAAACAGCCAATGAAAATGGGGAACTTATCCAGCAATCGTCTGATCATGTGTTAGGCATGACAGAGGATGGAAGCCGATTAATGGATTCATCAATTGAACAAATGACAAAAATTGATGCGATTGTTCAAGACGCAGTGAAAAAAGTCCAAGGATTGGATACCCAGTCACAGGAAATTTCCAAGCTGGTGTCTGTGATAAAAGATATTGCTGAGCAAACGAATTTGCTGGCATTGAACGCAGCTATTGAGGCAGCCCGGGCAGGGGAGCATGGCAAAGGCTTTGCTGTCGTCGCAGATGAAGTAAGAAAACTGGCGGAACAAGTGGGTGTGTCGGTTACGGATATTACTGGCATCGTCGGCAGTATCCAAACAGAATCTGGTATCGTGGCAGAATCGCTGCAAGGCGGATATAAAGAGGTTGAACAAGGAACACACCAAATTAAAACGACTGGCGAAACCTTTAAAAATATAAATAATTCTGTATCTGAAATGGCATTTAATGTACAGACAGTTTCAGAGAATCTGGCTTCGATTGCAGCAAACAGTCAGGAAATGAACGCATCTATTGAAGAGATTGCTTCCATTTCCGAAGAGGCAGCAGCAGGAGTGGAACAAACGTCTGCTTCTTCCCAGCAAACTAGCAGTTCAATGGAAGAAGTAGCCGACAGTTCAGAAGAACTCTCCAAATTAGCCGAAGAACTAAATGGGTTAGTACGACAGTTTAAACTATAGCATTTTAAAAAAGGATTGCAGCGATTCGCTGCAATCCTTTTAAGTGTAGGAAACAGGTACTAAACTAAAATATCTCCTCATAACATCCATCCCTTGAAGCACTCCATTTCTCTTACTAAGTCCTTTCTCTATTTCACCTAGATTTCACAGGGAAAATCGACAGTATCTAGAACCGTATCTTTTCAACAGCTTTAGTGCCGGTTAGTTTCGCCTGTACAATATAACGTTCAGGAGCTGAACCAATAAAGTCAAACGGATAACAAGTCGTCAATGTTAAAGTAGGACTTTCTTTTTTAGTTAAGACAGTTCGGTCGTCTGCGTTGGTAACCGAAGTTTTTTTGATTTCGTATTCATACTTGTGGTTTTCAAACCTGAGATAAATCTTGTCACCTGGCTGCAGTTTATCAACACCAGCGAAGACCGTATCACGGTGGCCGGCCAATGCGGTGTGGCCGGCTTCGGTTGGCAGTGTAGTAGCAGCAGAGTTATACATACCGACTCCTTGTTTTAACGTTTGCTTATCCGTTCCCCAGAAAGCCGGATAAACGCTTTCCAATTTAGGGATGTCCAGATAACCGATTTTCTGTCCAGCCTGTAACTGGTCTTTTGGATATTCTGAATGTGTGAAAGAGTAACTTTTTTTCGTTGGCTGGATGGCTGCTTCTTTTTCATCGATATCACTCCAATTAGCAGCCATCGATTGGGTCATTCCCTTGCTAGAAATGACTACATTTGTTTGCTTCCACCAGCTATAACTGTTCCATCCAGCAAGAAAAAAGCCGACGGCAAGTAAAAATACACCTATTTTTCCCCTCACATAACTAACCTCCGTGAATAAAGATCAATTTAGGGCGTTTGGCCTTGTTTTTTAGTTGAGGTTTTACGTTTGAAAACAAGTAGTCCGCCGACTAACGCCAGCATTACGCCCGCCAGGATTCCGTTTGGATAATTTGTTGCAGTCTCTGCTAGTTCATCGCCAGCCTCTTCATCAGAGGAGGCACCTAACAGGCGGAAAATATTTGCTGCATTATCTGTGTTATCGATGTGACCGGTAAAATGATCGGCACCCGGTCCATACGCATATACAGGAACATCCACACCAGTATGCCCTTCTGTAGTCCACCCAGTACCGGAACGAATGTCAAAGATTTTTTCAATAGCATCATCAATGGCTAAGACTAAAGCTTCTTCATCCTGTTTGTCAGCTTCTTTATAGGCATTTTTCACCGTATCGATTTCTGCTTCTGTCAATTGGAACCCGATGTTTTCCTCTAATATTGCTGTAATATCTGCGCCTTCTGCAATTTGAGCCGCCATATAATCCGGGGTCTTTTCAGCTGCACGAATTATCTCAGGGTTCCATTGATACTCTCCGTCCCGTCCAACGGACAGACCACCTGTTGAATGGTCGGCAGTAGCTACTACCAGTGTTTCACCGTCTTGTTCGGCAAATTCGATTGCTTTGGCGAATGCCTGTTCAAAATCCTCCATTTCACTCATAGCCGCCACAATATCATTGTCGTGGCCGGCCCAGTCAATTTGGCTTCCTTCCACCATAAGGAAAAAGCCATCCTCATCCTTTTTCAGGCGTTCCAGGGCGGACATGGTCATTTCCGCCAGAGACGGCTGGCCCTCAGTACGGTCGATCGCTTTGTCTAACCCGATAGGGGCGAATAAGCCTAATACTTGCTCATTTTTATCATGAAGCAGTTTTTTGCGGGTTTCGATATAGCTGTAGCCATCCTTTTGGAATTCTTTGGCCAAATTGCGGTCATCTCGGATAAAGAAATCTATTCCTCCGCCCAGCAGTACATCCACGACGTGTTCCCCGTCTACGAGATTATCAAAATAATCATCAGCAATTTGGTCATAATTGTTTCGCGATTCATCGTGGGTGCCAAATGCCGCAGGTGTGGCATGGTTGATTTGTGAAGTAGCAACAAGCCCTGTTGCTTTCCCCTGTTGTTTGGCAGTCTCCAGTACCGTTTTGGTGTCTTCTTTTTTCCTGTCAACAGCAATAGCGCCATTATATGTTTTGACACCGGAGGACATTGCTGTGGCCGTAGCAGCGGAATCCGGGATGTTTTCCTGTTCATCCTCTTCTCCGCCATCAAAATAAGCATCAGCGGAATAGGTCGTCTGCATACCCACTAAGTAGGGATCAAAAATGGTGTCTTCCATCTGTTCTGTTTCCAAATCATCCTTGAAATAACGATAGGCAGTCTGGTAGGCAGGCCCCATTCCATCGCCAATCAAGAAAATGATATTTTCCACTTCTGGGTCTTTTCCCGTTTCTGCGCTCACGGTGTATGTAGAGGTACTGGTAAGTGTTCCGAACGCAAGCGTTGACAGAGCGACAGCCGACAATAATTTTTTCATGCGGTTTTTAAACATCGTTCCCCTCCTGAAAATTATTGGAAATTAACTTGCACTTTGGAAGTTCCCTGTTTTAAACCTTGTAAACTGGGGAATAAGAAACAATTTTCTCATTAGTGGTAAAGGGACTATCGATGGTTGTGTAGGTGGAATGGACTGCCTTGCATTTGGGAATTTTCAGGATAGCACTATCTTCGACAAAATTCTTTGCAATTCACTGCAACTACGGAACCATGGTATACTAAAATCTAATCTGTATTCCCTAAATCGTACTTACTCGAATGATGGCGTGAAAGAGATTGTTTGCATGCTTTTTTTGAATTACGTATAGTAGAAGTATTAAGTAGTGAAATAGCATGCTTTCTACATAAGCGAATTTAGGATAGCTGACTAGCGAGACTAAATAAACCTTCAGAAGAAAGGAAAGAATATTTATGGCAAAGCAACAAATTGGAGTAATAGGTTTAGCTGTAATGGGCAAGAACCTTGCGTTGAACATAGAGAGCCGTGGCAACTCGGTTTCCGTATTTAATCGCTCTTATGAGAAAACGGAGGATTTTCTGCAAAACGAGGCGCAAGGAAAAAACTTTGTCGGTTCAAAAACAATTGAGGAATTTGTAGCATCATTAGAAAAACCGAGAAAAATTATGTTAATGGTAAAAGCAGGTGCTGCTACTGATGCGACCATCGAGTCATTAAAGCCTCATTTAGATGAAGGGGATATTTTAATTGACGGCGGCAATACCTTCTTTAAAGATACCATGCGCCGTAACAAAGAACTGGCAGAATCCGGGCTGCATTTTATTGGCACTGGTGTATCCGGCGGTGAAGAAGGCGCGTTGAAAGGTCCGTCGATCATGCCGGGGGGACAGAAAGAAGCATTCGAAAAGGTACAGCCAATCCTGGAGTCGATTGCTGCCAGGGTTGATGGTGAGCCTTGTACGACGTACATCGGTCCCAATGGAGCCGGCCACTATGTGAAAATGGTCCATAATGGTATTGAGTATGGCGACATGCAGTTAATTTCCGAAGCCTATTTTATTTTAAAAAATGTACTTGGGCTCGATGCGGGAGAACTGCACGAAGTATTTGCTGATTGGAATAAAGGTGAGCTAGACAGCTATCTTATCGAAATTACTGCTGACATTTTCACTAAGACGGACGAGGAAACGGGCAAACCGCTTGTTGACGTCATTCTTGATACAGCCGGCCAAAAAGGTACTGGGAAATGGACAAGCCAAAGCTCCCTGGATCTGGGCGTTCCGCTGCCAATTATCACGGAAAGCGTCTTTTCCCGCTTCATTTCAGCTATGAAGGAAGAACGGGTAAAAGCGAGCAAGGTGTTGAATGGACCGGCGCAAGCGAAGGAAACCTTCGAAGGAGATAAAAAAGAACTAATTGAAGCAGTGCGCAAAGCATTATACATGAGTAAGATTTGTTCTTATGCCCAAGGATTTGCCCAAATGCGGGCAGCCTCCGAGGAATTCGATTGGAACCTGCGTTACGGGGATATTGCCATGATTTTCCGTGGCGGCTGTATTATCCGTGCGCAATTCCTGCAAAAGATCAAAGAAGCGTATGACCGCGAGCCAGGATTAACGAACCTGCTGCTTGATCCATATTTCAAAGACATTGTCGAAAATTATCAGTCTGCCTTGAGAGAAGTATTATCTGTAGCTATCAAAAGAGGAATTCCGGTACCAGCCTTCTCTAGTGCATTAGCTTATTATGACAGCTATCGCACCGAAAAGCTGCCAGCCAACCTGTTGCAGGCACAACGTGACTACTTTGGCGCCCACACCTACCAGCGCTTAGACAAAGAAGGCACCTACCACACCGAATGGATGAAGTAAGAAAAGCGTAAACGACCGGTTAGCTGCAAGCAGTGGACTGAGCCGTTCAGAACATAAACACAAAAAACTCCCTGCCATGAAGGGAGACCGCTGAAAACCGAATCTCTATGATAGGTAGAATTTTAAAAAAGCAGTCTGTGTGGAATTTAATTTCCATACAGACTGCTTTTCGTCTAATTTCAAGAGGTTTGTGCCCTCTCTTCCTTCATTCGTTTAACGATTCGTTTCACATTTTCCGGGAAAATCGCCATCCCACCTTGAATACGCATGCCTTCGAGACCTGAAGATGAGATGACTCACATATCCGTATCTATGTAACATCACTCTTTTTAGATGGGCCTCTGTTGATTCCACGATGAGCGACCGGGGGTGACGCCTGCGGCCAGCAACCACCGCCAAGCGGTTCGTGGAATCAACAACAAACGTTGGCAGCACCTTTAGATTAAAAAGGACTTTTTCAGTGGCCTCCCATGAAGGCGGAGAGTTGTTATATGGTTACAAAAACCCCAGCTTGTATTAAAATTGGCAAGCTGGGGTTGCGTTTTTTATATTGACCACCAATGGAAGCCGTCTTTATCCAGCAATTGATTGGATTCTTTAGGACCCATGGACCCAGATTCATAATTTGGAAAGTTTGCCTTCTTGTTTTGCCATGCTTGGGAGATAACATCGACAAATTTCCAGGAAAGTGCTACTTCATCCCAATGGGTAAAGTTTGTCGAGTCGCCAAGCATACAGTCATACAGCAGTACCTCGTAGGCCTCTGGTGTGTTGATCTTATCCTCATTATGGCTATAGTAATTAAGCTTCACTGGTGTCGAGGTAGTTCCTACTCCACGTTTTTCTGCGTTGAGGTGAAGGGTGACTCCTTCATCCGGATGGATATGGATGACCAGCAAGTTGGGCTGGATGTCTTTTCCTTTATTAAAGTATAGGTTCATCGGCAAGTCTTTAAATTGGATCACGATTTCGGTTGCTTTAATTTCCATCCGTTTCCCGGTACGTATGTAGAAAGGAACGCCGGCCCAGCGGAAGTTGTCAATCATTAGCTTGCCGGCCACAAATGTTTCCGTATTTGAATCCGATTCTATTGCTGTTTCATCACGGTAGCCGTCTACTTTTTCGCCATTCGATATTCCATGGCCGTATTGGCCGCGGACAAAGTAATGATCGACATTTTCCGCTGTCATGTCTCTAAGGGCGCGAAGCACCTTTACTTTTTCGCTGCGGATTTCATCCGGTGTAAGCTTGATCGGCGGCTCCATTGCAAGTAACGCGAGCATTTGCAGCATATGGTTCTGCACCATGTCACGCAATGCACCGGATTTATCGTAATAACGCCCCCGCTCCCCGACACCTAATGTCTCACTGGAGGTTATCTGGATATTGGCAATGTACTGATTGTTCCATAACGGCTCGAACATGGCATTGGCAAATCGGATTACTTCGATATTCTGCACCATTTCTTTTCCAAGGTAATGGTCGATTCGATAAATTTGATCCTCGTTAAAAGCCTGGCGAATTTGCTCATTCAACTTTTTCGCCGATGGATAGTCATGGCCGAAGGGTTTTTCTATTACCAGGCGGGACCAGCCGTTTGTGTCTGTCAGTCCTTCATTCTTCAGGTTTTCAGCAATCGTTCCAAAGAAGTTGGGTGCCATCGCCAGATAAAAAATACGGTTCTCACCGGTATGGTGTTTTTCATCAAGAGAATGAAGCAGGCTTTTTAATTTCTGATAAGAAGCTAAATCAGTAACATCAAATGGCTGATAATAAAAATGAGAAAAGAAATCAGCGTTTATTTGTTCATTTTCCGGCCGTGAAGAAGTAACCGAATGCTCTACATTGCTCCGAAAATCTTCGTTAGTGAGCGGTCGTCTGGCGACACCGACGACAGCAAAGTCTTCGGAAAGTTTGCCGTTTTTGTACAATCTGTAAATGGACGGAAATAATTTTCTGTTGGCTAAATCACCAGTAGCACCAAAGATAACAAGGATGGATTTTGGTTTGTCGACGTTCATGTTTCTAAAGACCTCACTTTGCTCTTTATATTTATAGTTAGTATGTAACATGTTAGTTCATTCAAAACGCCTGCTTATTGGAAGAATAAATGACGTTTCTTTCTACCATACCATGTTCGCTGGAATTGATAAAATTATTAGAACCACGGGTGCAGCAATTCTTTGAGATCGCTTGGATATGATGGAAAATAAACTGTGGGGAGTAACCCTTTTCTGTTGCCTTACAATAGTCGGCCCATCGGACCCCCCTTTCATAAAACATTTCCATTGCGGAAGGAAGAGCGAATGTCATCAAGAACATTGGTTGAAAACAGTTTGCAGACTATCAGAGAAGGAAATCCACGGAGACTCCTGCGGGAGGGAAGACCTCGGTGAGACCCCAGAGCGCAAGCTCGAGAAGGCTCACCAGCCGCCCGCGGAAAGCGTAGTGGATTTCCGTAGCTCAGTCCTAGCGCTTATCCGATACTATTAAGAAATTACCTACTGTTATATCGCCATTTCTATCCATTACGTCATCAATCGAATGCTTGAAGAGGGTCTTTTAAAACTTCCTATGCTGTTAATGTCCGGTTTTTGCAAGCGGATTTAACCTCTTTTTGTTGTCTCTGGTAAGTTGCGGTATAATTAGGGGGGAAAGGCAGGTGTTGGAAGTGTTTGATAGCATTAAGGAAACGATAGAAAATGCAGGTTTTGGCAGAAAGGCTATTATGAAAAGATATATTAAAACATTTACGGACAATAATTTAGAAGAGGGCGAGTCCCTACTGGCCGTTGCATCGCCTAACGATAAACCTACGAAGCTGTTATTCGTGACTAACCAAAACGTTAGTTTTTACAATATGTTAACCTCTGATGGCAAGGATGATGTCAAAGCTCCTATTTCAGCAATTATTTCCTGTGAAATAATTGCCCAGAATGGGCTGGCAGCTATCAATTTGGAAACAAAGCAAGGTAGCATCACCATCCATAAAGTCTTAGAACAAATCGCCGGCCAAATAAAAGATACGATTGAGGAGCTGCAAACTAAACAGGAGAGTTAATGTGAAGATAACCCCTCGAGCATGAAATCGTGGGGGATTACTCACTTCTTAATGATGTGCTAGATGGGATCTGCTACTTTTTTACATGTTTAGTATTTTAAGCTTTAAAAGGAAAGCGATATAGCTTATACTTTTATTATTACAACTATTGTTAGAATAAAAGTGGGGAAATAACATGAGAACGCTGGAGTTGACTTTCGAAGACGCAATTGAAGTATGTAAGGCGATATCAAATAAACATAGAATGGCAATATTACGTCTGTTGAGCGAGCGCCCGCACAATGTGAATGAACTATCGGAACGGTTAGGGCTTCCATTTTCAACGACAGCTGTTAATGTGAAAAAGCTGGAGGATGTCAATTTAATTATCACTGAATTGCTGCCTGGCAGAGGTACACAAAAAATCAATACTAAGAATTACGACCAGATTGTTATCGATATTGGGCCTCAGGAAACAAAAAAAGCAGAGCATGCGGTTGTTTATGATATGCCTGTCGGCGAGTACACGGACTGCTATGTGGAACCGAGCTGCGGCTTGGTGGGAGTGGAAGATTACATTGGAATGCAGGATGATCCTCGGTCCTTTTATGAAACAGGCCGGACAGAAGCACAGCTGTTGTTTTTCAAAGCTGGTTTTGTCGAGTACCGGTTTCCAAACAGGCTGCCTTATGGCGACAAGGCGACCCAATTAGAATTCAGTGCGGAGATATGCTCTGAGGCCCCATTATACAAGCTCGATTGGCCGTCTGATATTACTGTCTGGATTAATGGATATGAAATCACCACTTGGACCTCACCTGGCGACTTCGGAGGTGAAAGAGGCTTTTTGACTCCGGAATGGTGGATGACCAACCATACCCAATATGGCTTGCTGAAAAATTGGCGCATTACCGAGGAAGGCTGTTTCTTAGATGGAACATTGGTGAATGGCCAATGCACGATAGACACATTAAAAATAGCAGAGAAGCCATTTATTTCATTTAAAATTGGAGTAAAAGAGGACGCAGTCAATATGGGCGGACTTAACCTGTTCGGCAGTAAATTTGGAAATTATGAACAAGGAATTGTGATGAAACTGCAAGTAGAAGAGAAAAAATAAACGATAAAGAAGATAAACACCTGCTGGCGCTCAAACGCCTGGGTGTTTTTTTTCTGCAAAATGCTGTGGAAATAAGTCCTTTTCAAATAACAACTTGCGGGAGGCTATAATAAAATATATTTCATTACAATAATAGTTGAAATAAAACATATAATTATATTATAATAAAATCGTTAAAGGATTTCATGGATTCTTCGGAAAGGAGGAGGGACAAAATCAGCTCTTGGCTGAAGTGCATTTTATGGATTGGGTGTATCTGCCCAGTAGTGATTGGCTGTTCAGCTGATGGACCATCAGAGGAGACCAGTCAATATCAAAACCCCGTGTATGAGCCTGTGTTGGCTGATCCTTCGATCATTAAGGCAGATGATGGCTATTATTATGCCTATGGGACCGAAGATGCCTGGGGAGATGACTCTGAAACAAAGCTTGTTCCGATTGTGCGGTCAAAGAATATGGCGGATTGGGAATTTATTGGAGAAGCATTTAGCGAAAAACCAGATTGGAAAGGCGCAGGAAGCATCTGGGCTCCCGATATCCAGTACTATAACGACCGGTATTATCTTTATTATTCTTTATCCATTTGGGGAGACAGCAATCCGGGAATTGGTGTAGCTGTTTCTGATTTTCCTGGCGGGCCTTTTGAGGATCAAGGCAAATTGTTCACTAGTGAAGAAGTCGGTGTTGCTAATTCCATTGATCCGTTCTTTCGTGTTGAAGACGGGACCCCCTACCTTGTCTGGGGAAGCTTTCATGGTATCTATGGTGTCGAGTTATCCGAGGATGGCTTGTCCCGAATTGGTGAGCCGTTTCCGATAGCGGGTGATGCATATGAGGCACCTTATATCGTTAAACATGAGTCGAGCTATTACTTCTTCGGTTCGAAAGGTTCGTGTTGTGAAGGGGCGGACAGTACGTACCATGTCGCGGTTGGACGTGCAGACAGTTTTAAGGGCCCTTATGTTGACCAGGAAGGTAAAAAGCTGTTGGACAACGGCGGAACAACCATCTTATCAGCAGATGCAAACGGTAGGTTTGCCGGACCTGGCCACAATGCCATAATAACCGATGAAGCCGGGCAGGACTGGATGGTCTACCATGCTATTGAAAAAAACGATCCATTGCTATGGTCAGGCGCTTCACGAAGGCCGTTACTGATTGATCCAATTCGCTGGGAAAATGGCTGGCCGGTAATGGAAGGCGGCAAACCTAGTGAGCAATCACAAACAGCACCCGAGACTAACTAACAAAGATGGGTTTATTTTTTAACACGTTTATGAAAGCGCTTATATTTTGAAAAGGGAGTGGGATTATGAAACGTACAAAAACATGGTTGGGAATCTTTTTCACATGCTTATTAACTTTCGTTTTGGCAGCATGTAACGGAAATAGCGGGGTGGTAGACAATGAAGGTGGTGATTCAGGGGAAAAGGAAGGGTCTGGTGACAGCTCTGAAATCACCCTGTGGGCCCCATTTTCCGGCCCTGATGGTCCCTACATGAAAGAAATAGTGGATGGCTATAATGATTCACAGGACGAATACACGGTTAACTTTCAGATTGTGCCACAGACAGAGTATTACAAAAATGTCGACTTAGCTATCAATGGTGAATCAAACATGCCAGATTTACTTGTGATGCACGGTGATCAAATTTTTACCTATGCCGAAAAAGATGTGCTTAGGAGCTTGAACGATCTTATGGGTGAGGAAATAACCGAAGATGAATACCATCCCAATGGTATCGAGGGAGCCTCAGTAGATGGTGAGATTTATGGTGTGCCGCTTGATATTCATCCACTGCTTTTCTATTGGAACAAAGACATGTTTAAGGAAGCAGGATTGAATCCGGAACAGCCGCCGGCTAACCGGGAAGAATTTATTGAATATGCTCAAGCGCTTACTGATAAAGATAACAATCAATATGGATATGTAGTGCCGACCTTGTGGCCGCAAGAGTTCATTTTTCCGACCATCGTCAACCAAAATGGCGGCGAGCTTTATAAAGATGGCGAAGTTCAATTTACATCAGACGCGGTTGTAGAAGCATTGGAATTCGAAAAGTCATTAATTGAAGAATATGAAGTGTCTCCTAAAGATGTTCAACAGGATGGAGAAGTGACTTTGTTCTTGCAAGGGAAAAGCGGAATGCACATGAACGGTCCATGGATGCTTGAACAATGGGAAGAATCAGGTATCAACTATGGAGTTGCCCCTGTCCCGCAGCTTGGAACAGAACAAGAAGGAGTTTATGCGAACTCCCATAATTTTGTTATTCCGAAAAGCGGTAATGAAGAAAAGCTTGATGCAATTACCAATTTCTTAAGCTATGTCGGCGATAATGCGTTAGCTTGGGCAGAATCTGGCCAGGCTCCGGCATCAAAAGCTGTTTATGAAAGTGAAGAGTTCCAGGAAGTCAATGACCAATCGCCACAAGTGGCCAAACAATTTGATTATGTCACATTTGCCCCTGATGTAGAAAACTGGGGACAGGCAACTAGTCCGCTAATGGAAGCAGTCAATGAAGCACTTCTAGGACAAAAGGATGTAAAAGAAGCGTTAGAAGAAGCACAGCAAAAGGCTTCCCAAGCCTTAGAAGAGTAAGCAGCAGAGTGAAAATAAGCAGGCGGCTGCTGCGCCTGCTTATTTTCTTTAAAGCTGTAGATGCTTTAGGTGAACCATAGAAAAGGTTCGTTACACAGGTTTCTATGAGCCGGGAGTCTATAAGTCTATTAATTACATGCAAAAGGCTAATTGTTCTGTACTAAATCTAGAACGGTAAGATAGTTTTTGAAATGAGGTGAAGAAGCAATGGAAGAAGCAAGACTGCCGATGAGCAAAGCAAAAAGGGATAGACGCTCCAAGTTAACGTCTTTTTTGTTTGTTTTACCTTATCTCGCCATGTTTTTGGCATTTTTATTTTTCCCTCTTGTTTATGGAATTTATATTAGTTTAAACGATTACAATTTATTGTCCAAGGAGCATCCTTTTATTGGGTTCGCGAACTATACCAGGATTTTCAACCCGGATTCAGCGATGAATGCCCTGTTCTTTGAAGGGCTGTGGAATACAATAAAGTTCGTTGTTTTTTCCGTGCCGCTGCTGGTAATTATCGGTCTGGCACTGGCTCTGTTGTTAAACAGTCTGCCCGGCAGAATTAGAGGATTGTTCCGGACCATCTATTTTATTCCCTACGCTATTTCTGTATCGGTAATTTCCATTATTTTTCTTTGGATATTGGATACTAATTCAGGGCTGTTGAATAATTTTTTGATGAGTTTGGGATTTGATCCGGTACCGTGGCTGACGAGACAGCCATTTGCCTGGATATCTCTTGTCGGTGCTACGGTATGGTGGACACTTGGTTTTAACATGATTATTTTCATTAATGCGTTAAACGAAGTGCCGGAGGATCTCTATGAAGCGAGCTCGATCGATGGAGCGTCTGCCTGGCAGAAGTTTATTCATATTACGCTGCCGTCGATTCGACCGATTATGTTGTTTGTGGTGATTACTTCGACCATCGCTTCTTTTAACGTCTATGGACAGCCTTACTTAATGACACGCGGCGGACCAGGCGATTCAACAGAGGTATTGTTAATGGGAATTGTTGATCTTGCTTTCGAACAGCGTGAATTAGGGATGGCTTCAGCAATGGCTTTGCTTATGTCGTTAATTATGATTGGTGTTTCGATTGTTCAGTTTAAAATTTCCAACCGGAACCAGGAAGGGAGAAAAGCCAGATGAAACAGACAGGTAAAAAGACAGGGCTGATCATTCTTGCTTCTATAATAGCGCTTTTGTTTCTGATTCCACTCGCCTGGATGATTTCCACCTCATTTAAAAATGATTTTGAGGCTATTGCCGGTGGGCTGAATTGGATTCCGGAAGAATTTACCATTGAAAATTATACGTACACCTTGCTTGGAGAAGAGGTGGACGTTCCTATATTCAGGTGGATGTTCAACTCGTTATTCGCAGGGATTGCTGGTACAGCAATCATTGTTACGATTGATGCTATGGCCGCATACGGTCTGGCCAGGTTGGATGTTCCTTTTAAAAAATACTTGTTCCCCTTATTTATCAGCACGTTAATGATCCCATTTGTGATTACTTTTCTGCCTATGTACATGCAGTTCAGTAATATGGGGCTTTTGAACACGTATGCTGTGTTGATTTTTCCTTATACGGCGAATGCATTCGGTGTATTTTTGCTCTATCAATTTTTTAAGTCGTTTCCTAAGGAATTGGAAGAGGCAGCGCATTTGGATGGGGCGAATAAGTGGCAGATTTTTGCCAAAGTCGTTGTTCCATCGGCACGGCCGATATTATGGACACTGGCCATCTTCTCGTTTATGCAGATTTATAACGATTTTTTATGGCCATTGGTCGCAACTAATACGCCTGATATGAGAACAATCACGACAGGAATTGCCATTATGCAGCAAGGAAGCTTTGTTTCCTCTTATGGAAAATTGATGGCATTAACCACCATTGCGACGGTACCGATCCTGATTGTCTTTTTGATCGGCCAGAAGCAATTAATTAAAGGAATAACCCAAACAGGTATTAAATAATTCATCGGAGGTAGTCTTATGGCGAACTTACAAACAGAATATCCCAGACCTCAATTTCAAAGAGATAAATGGTTAAATTTAAACGGAGAATGGAACTTTTCTTTCGATGATGAACAAGCAGGACTAAAGGAAAAGTGGTACCAATCTTTTCCGAAGGCTAAAACAATTAATGTACCGTTTGCTTATCAAGCATCGAACAGCGGCATCGGAGATCCTTCTTTTCATGATGTTGTCTGGTACCACAGGACTTTTTCCATTCCTGAGGAGTGGAAAGGACAGCAAATTATTCTTCATTTCGGAGCGGTTGATTACCAGGCATGGGTTTATGTGAATGGAGAGCAGGCAGCTTTTCATCAAGGTGGCAATGTGCCGTTCTCCATGAATATTACCCACCTGCTTTCTGAGGGTGACAATCAGCTGACCGTCAGGGTGGTTGATCCTTCTGAAGATGTCACCATCCCCCGCGGGAAACAGTATTGGCATGAACAGTCCGCTTCTATTTTTTACACGAGAACAACCGGAATCTGGCAGACCGTATGGTTGGAGCCAGTAGCTGCTACCTCGATCGACCGATTGCGTTGGACGCCGGATATTGACCAGGGAAACATAAAGCTGGAGGCTGAATTTACTGGAGAGCTTATCAACACGGAGCTTTTAGTAAATGTTTTCTTCCAAGGCAGGAAGATTATTTCAGAGCAGATTGGACTTTATCAATATTACTTGAAGCGCAGCTTTGATATACGCGGGCGTTTCACAGACCGGAGCAATATTCATGGCCCTGGCTGGTATTGGACGCCGGAACACCCCAATTTATTTGACGTAGAATTACAATTGGTAAGCGACGGAGAAGTCGTTGACAAGGTTTCCAGTTATTTTGGCATGCGGAAGGTGTCGGTGGAAGATGGCAAATTCATGCTGAACAACAAGCCGTATTTTCAAAAATTAGTGCTTGACCAAGGATACTTTCCGGGAGGACTGTTAACTGCTGAATCGGATGATTCCTTAAAGCAGGACATTGTACTCGCAAAAGAAATGGGGTTTAACGGTGCCAGGAAACACCAAAAGGTGGAAGACCCCCGTTATCTATACTGGGCCGACCGGTTAGGATTTCTTGTTTGGGGCGAAATGGCCAATTGCTCAGAATACAGTGAAGATGCAGTAGAACGGATTTCTGCAGAGTGGGCGCAGGCAGTCAAGCGTGATTACAGCCATCCGAGCCTGGTGGTGTGGGTGCCGCTTAATGAGAGCTGGGGCATTTCCAGGGTAGCCAGAGAAAAACAGCAGCAGAACCATTCCTTGGCTATGTACTATTTAACGAAATCATTAGATACAACCCGACCGGTTTTATCAAACGAGGGCTGGGAGCATACCATTTCCGATATTTGCGGCATTCATAACTACCGTTCAGCTGAGGAAATGGCTGAGGCGTATCAGACTGTGGAAAGCGCCGTTTCGACAACACCTGCCAACCGGCCAATTTACGCTAGCGGCTTCAACCACCAGGGTGAACCGATATTGATTACCGAATATGGCGGGATTGCTTATGATGTAAAAGAAAGCGACCAGCCGAACGGATGGGGATATTCGGCTGTCAATTCAGGAGAGGACTTAATTGATGGATATTCCAGAATGACAAAAGCACTGTTCGATTCCCCGGCTGTACAAGGGTTCTGTTATACCCAATTAACAGACGTAGAACAGGAAATAAACGGACTGTTAACTTACCACAGAAAACCAAAATGCGATTTAAAAGCAATTAAACAAATTAACGACAGTAAATAATTTTGTGGACACATAAATTTGAAAAAGCTCCTGATACAGTCGCTGAGCGATTGTTCATCAGGAGTTTTTTCTGTGGTTATGCTGTTTTTCGGCTGCTGTTAATTAACAGAATCACATACAATAGCATAGAGAGGAAAACAGAAGCGGCAGCCGTAAGATAAATAAACCTGTAGCCAAACAAAAAGGCGATTTGTCCGAACGTCATCGCCCCAATTCCGACGCCAAGATCGAAGAATGAGAAGAAGGTGGCATTCGCCATCCCTTTTCTGTTGGCCGGAGCTTTATCGACCGACCATGCCTGCAATGCTGGCTGGACACTGCCGAACCCGAGACCGTACAATCCAGCAGCTATGAATAATACTAGGGAATTCGGAAGCCAGACTAACAATAACATAGCAGCAAGTATCATCAGGGTTCCCGGCAAAAAGACAACGACATGGCCTTTAGCGTCATAAAGTCTGCCGGCGAATGTTCTGGAAACCATTAAAAATACAGCATAAATCAAGAAGTACACTTCAATGCCGCTGATGCCTGCCTTTGCAGTGTATAACGGTAGAAATGAAGCAATCCCTCCAAACGTTACAGTGATAAAAAACAATAACAGCGAAGGCTGGATAGCACTTTTTTCAAAGATATCAAATTTCACAGTTACCGATTTATTGCTGGATTGCTCCACTTTTTTATATTTTATTTGAGAAGATAAAACGAGTGCGACTAAGCCAAGTGCTGAGCAAATCAAAAACAACTGGGTGAATGATATATAGCCGGCCAGCGTTAATCCAAGGGCTGGTCCGAAGGCAAGCGCCAAGTTTCCTGAAAGCCCGAAATACCCCATCCCTTCGCCACGCCGCTTCGGCGGAATTAAATCGGTGGCAATTGTTCCGGTAGCGGTGGTGGAAAAACCCCAGCCTATCCCCTGAACCATCCGCATAATAAATAAAAAGACAATACTAAAAATAAATGCATAAGAGCCCACAGATAACACAAATATAGCTAATCCGAGCATGTAGACAAACTGCCTGCCTTTTGATTCCAATGCATGGCCGGCATATGGCCGGAATACAAGAGCTGAAAATGTAAAAATACCAGTGATGACACCAATCAATTTGTCACTGCCGCCTAACTCCTGGACAAATAGCGGAATCGTCGGCAAAGTCATTTGGAATCCTAAAAAAATAAAAAAGTTGGCCATACAAATAAGAGTGAAATCACGTGTCCATATCTTATCGCTTGCTTTGGCGTTGGTAATTGTTTGTTCGGGCATGCTGATCTTCCTTTCTTTCGACACTCGAAATATAGTATACCGTGAATGAAGAGAGGAAGAAATGAATTTGTCTCCTTCATCTATTGTAAACGCTTCCTCCTATTATTATTGCTTGGTTAAGGTAGGAATATGATTGGGCAGGGCAGTGTAGTCATTTTTGTTTGACATTTTACTAGGGATTTGGTTGGCTAATCCCTCTACATCAAGTAGTTCGGTTGGTAAATATTTTAATTCAAGATACTAAAATTTAGGTAATCGCCCAGGGGAATGGTAAATATAACCATTAAATACTAGGTAATATTCACCTAAAATGAGCATGCTAAGAACTTCTTCAAATGGAAAAGAAGTAGATGATCCCTGTCCTGTTTTTCCCAAAAACAAATATAACTCATCCATGAATACGAAAGCGTGGCTACAAATATCATTAGTGGAATAATACCTCCATCAACCTGATAAAGGCCAGTTTCTTGCCACTCCACCTGAGGAGTTTCTAATATTGATAGATTAACTCTAGCCATGTTGACTGAGCATAAATAGCTTATTGTATTAGGGAGAAAGCACAAGCTTAACCAAAATAAAATCTTGTTGTTTTAAGATAGCTTACTTTTTGAAAAACCTACAAATGTTTTAAATCATTGTTTTAAAATCTTGCTCTCTCATTAGCAAAATATGAAAATAATACTAATATTACCTTATAATAACAAAAAGGAGGTTTAATATTGATGGATAACTACCCAATCCCAAGTATTCCCTCTAAGTATTGGAAGGCAATCTCAAATAATGATAGCGATTTCGATAATGAATTTTATTATGGTGTTAAAACAACGAAAATTTTTTGTAGACCTTCTTGTAAGTCAAGAGTACCTAATAAAAATAACGTGTATATTTTTAAAGAAGCACAATCGGCTCTTGAACTAGGTTTTAGACCATGTAAAAGGTGTAAACCAGATAATCTGTTATTGCCAAATGAAGAATGGGTTGAAATTATATGTGAATGGATGGATAAAAATTTCCAAGATGATATAACATTAAATTCCTTATCAGAAATTTTTCATTCTAGTCCATTTCATTTACAAAGAACTTTTAACAAGGTAAAAGGAGAAAGCCCTTTAGCTTATCTACAAAAAAAGCGATTAACTACTGCAGCAAAAAAACTAAAAGATACAAACTATCCAATACAGCTCATATCCAGTGAAGTAGGGTTTCCGAATAATTCATACTTCAGTACTGTTTTTAAAAAATATTATCAAGTAACCCCAAACAATTACAGGAAACAGTTTAGATAAACATTTTTTCAAAGGAGACAATAAATTATGGTATCTAAAAAATATATTCTGCTTTTAGGCGCAGATCAATACTTGAGAGAAAGAGCTATTTCTGGAGTAAGACAATTAAGTAACAACCCGATATGGACAGCCTCTAAAAATGCTAAATTTAACAAAAATAGATATTTTGACTACAATCTAGAAGCTGATCCTAAAGACGAAGCGAGTTTACTGAATGCTATAAATAACCAGAAATTAAATGGATGGTATCCAGAGGCAATAATACCTTTAAATGATTGGACTTTAAAGGTAGCTCATATCCTAAACAATAAGTTAGGACTTAATTATATGCCAGAAGATGTAATCGATTCTTGTAGAGATAAGGCAAAAATGAAATGTAATTTTTTAGAACATAATGTCCCAACACCAGACTTCAGATTAATTGAAGATGAAGCAGAATTGCTCATGTCTGTTGAAGAGATTGGATATCCAGCCATAATTAAACCTTATGATTTTGGAGGAAGTGGAGGAGTATATCTCGTTTCAAACAAACAAGAGGCTGTTGAAAATTATAGAAAGTCCAAAGACGTTATACGAAAACATGGTGATGATTTTGGAATAGATGGCAGTAAATTTATTATAGAAAAATATATAAAAAGTGAAGATGAGATTTCCCTTGAAGTAGCATGTTATAAAGGTAACTATAAAGTTATTGCTGTAACGGAAAAGTATCTTACACCAGAACCGAGATTTGCAGAAATAGGACACTTAGTTCCTAGCCACAGGTCAGGTAATGAAAGGTTAAAAGAGATTGCGCGAAATGCTTGTAAATCTTTAAATATTTCAATGGGGTTGGCTCATGTAGAGATAAAAATTAAGGATAATAAATTTTGGGTTATTGAAGTTGGAGCTAGACCAGGTGGAGATGGAATAATGGATCTGGTGGAACGAGTATTTAATATTAATCCATATAAAATACATGCGGCAGCTTATTTAAATATTAATCCTTTTGAATTTATACCAACCCTGTTGGAGCCATATGGAACTGCAGCTCTGGCTTTTTTAAAATCAGATCCCGGTCTCATAAGTGATATAAAGCTTCCTGAGAAACTTCCAAAGGAAGTCGAGTCACTTTGGGTCCACGCGCAAATAGGTGATTATTCAGAGGAAGCAACCTGTTGGAAGGATAGAGAAGGAGTAATTGAACTATATTGGGATAGGATATTTGAATGTAAAACGATAAAACCTTTGCTTATATCTGAGTTTCTGTCGAACCAAATATTTAGTGTTAAAGAAGTTGTAAAAGACTATGTTTAAGTATATTTTACTTTCAGGGGTTTATAGATTTTTTTGTGGAGCAATAATTTTAGCGATAAATTGGAATTTAGCAACTAGTGATAATGATAATTTCTTTTCCTTAGCAATAGCTGTGTTAATTTCGTTTATCCCTGCTATGTTTGTCCCAGTACTATTCAGCAAACTATTTAATAAATATCATGGACCATTCTTAACATCATTAGCATTAATTGGTGTAGTTGTTAGTAGTGCATTATTAAGTGCATTGTACACCTCTAATACTATGTTAGTGGTAATAAATTTCTTAATTTGGATCTTCTTTTTTGTTATGGAAACTACATGGGAAACCTGGTTTGCCGGCCTATCAAAAAGTTACAATAAACAAGATGTTTCTAAATATAGTTCAATATCGATGACTATAAACCAGGTTGCCCTTATGTCTGGTCCAATAGCAGCCCCAATAATAATTGACAATTTTTCTTACGAAGCATTTTTCTATTTAATGGCTGTCACATTTTTTGCGATTTCTCTATTTTCCTTTTTCCAAAAAGTGCCTAAGGTTGAAACAAGTATATCCAGAGAAGAAGTGCGCACTTCAAAAAAAACAAATTTATATTTGTTCTTCTCGTTAGCTTTAATTTGGCCAATATTAGGAAGTGTTAATTTTATGTTACCTGTGTACGTAACGGTAAATAGGGGAGAAATGATAAATGTCGGCATATTGGATGCTTCTATTAGTATCGGTATGGCTTTAATAGGAATTGTTTTTTCACTATTAAAAGTAACTACATTACGGATTAGAGTGATGATGGCATTTAGTTCCATAATAGCTGGCTTTGTAATTTGGTGGATTAGTGGGTATTCTATCATCTTCAATTCCGTTGCAATCCTATTACTTGGTTTTGGCTTTGGTAGTTTAAGAATTATGATTAGATATTTATTAGCTCGAAACTATTCTACAGAAGAAGTTGCTACACTAGTGTCTAGAGCAAATGCTTTATCACTGCCAATATTAGGAATAATCTTGTCAGTTATTATGTTTTCAATTGAATATACTTGGATAGCACCATTCTTTCTTACAATAATTATGTCTATATTGCTTGCTATTAGCCTAAGACATGAAAAAACAGATGACAAAGACAATAAAAGTCAAGAATCTCTTTTAGCATGAAACTCCAAAGAAGAATGAGGTCTATAGTACTTCTACAGTTAAATGGCATCCATGGATTTGTAAAAAATCCATGGATGCCATTATTTGTTTTTTCGGATAATCTATCAGCCGAAGGGGTTCTATCATTTTAAAGTCGAACAAGACATTCAGCCAGTGGGGGGAATTAATAGGAAGCGGGAGAATATTGCGACACCCATACTGGACCGGTTGCTTCATCATCCCAGGGTGTTTTCCGTTGATGGGCCAAGTTTTTGAATGAAAAATAAAACTGCCGAATAAGACGGCAGCTTTGTATAATTTTAATCTGACGGTTTTGTATGAAATTAAACGTCCCTCAACTAATCGATTTCTTATTTTAATAGTACAGCCTTATTATTATAAACCAATACTTTATCATTTATATGATACCTTATTGCATCTATTAAAGTTTCAGTTTCTGTCATTCGAATGAAGTTTTTATAATCTTTTAACCCTAAACCTTCGTCTATATTGATAGCTTTTTGTATCAAAATTGGTCCTTCATCTAATTCTTCAGTGACATAGTGAGCTGTAGAACCGATAACTTTCACACCTCTATCAAATGCTCTCTGGTAAGTATTGGCTCCAACAAATGCCGGCAATAAACTGTGATGTATATTAATAATATTATTACTATAAATACTAACAAACTCTGATGGAAGAACTTGCATATACCTTGCTAAAGATATGAAATCTATATTTTCACTGTCTAAAATATGAAGTGCTTTTTGTTCCGTCTTTTTATCACGTTTGGTTAATTTCAGGTTATAAAATTCTATTCCATAGGACTCTACATATTTTCTGTAAGTATCATGATCGCTGATAACAAGTGGAATGTTACAATCTAACTCTCCTTTTTCCCACCTAGTTAGGACTTCTTTTAAGCAATGCCCTTGGTTAGAAACAAATATAGCCATATTTTTTTTGTTTACTTTTTTCGTTTCAATATCTACTGAAAATTTTTCTTTGAACTCCTTCAAACCATGTTGAAATATACTATTTTCTAATAACTTATGATCTGATTCCAATTCAATCCATCCAAGGAATAAGCTCTCCTCTTTTAGTCGAATAGTTTTGCTGGAATTCACAGTAATAGACATTTTTTCTAATAAGTACTTCAACTTCTTTTCTTCAAAATTCCCCGCAATTTTAATTCTATACTTATAAGGCTCCATGTATATCCCCTCCCTAATTATTAACCTATAGTAATTAAAATTCTGGTTTATTTCTACAAATATTTCCAAAATGTAGAATAAAACAAAAATTTGGTAAATAAAACCAAAGCAATAGTCCTTTTGCTGTTCTACCATTAAAGCATGGGTAGTTTCTCCAACATGTCTATCAGAAATCTAATATATTATTGGGGGTGTATAGATTAAAGGAGGAGGAAACTTGGGGGTAAAACACACAATACTATATGATGCCAAAAATACCTTTGGTGATAAGGAAAAATTTCTGCTGAAAAAACTCAAAGTTGTGCTAATTGATAATTTTCATGTGCTAGAAAACAAGAACTTAGAGAGATATAAGATGCTAATCATCTTAGAAGGAAGCCATATTGCTAATTATGATAAGTCAGTCATAAAGGAGTTTGAGAAGCGCCATATTCCATTAATAAGTATTAATAAAGTACCAAAAGAAGAAGTTTTCGAGTTAGTATTTAACATAATTAATGTTCAGATTGATTTTAACGAATTAACCCACCTCAATAATGAAAAGATAATTGAAGCTTTAATTTATATCGAAAAAAACCTGCAAAATTCAGACCTCTGTTTAAAAAATGTATCTAACCATTTATTTCTAAATACTGCATATTTTTCACGATTTTTTAGAGGAATAATGGGGATTGGTTTTAAAGACTACCTCATTAAGCTAAGAATTTCCAAAGCTAAACAAATGTTAGAAAGTGGACATCTAGTAACCGATGTATGTATGGCGATAGGCTACACAAATTTATCCTATTTCTCTAAAGTTTTTAAAAAAGAAGTTGGAGTTAGCCCATCCTGTTATAGAAAGCGCTATCATATGACCGATAAGGAGGATAACAATGTACGAAAAATATTATGATCTTATAGGTGTGGGATTTGGACCTGCAGGAATTGCATTAGAAACGGCAATAAGAGACTTCGAAGAGACTGGTGATGAAGAAAGTTATAAAAGGTTATTTTTAGAACAAAATAAAAGCTCGGCTTGGATGCCGGAAATGTTATTACCGGGCACAGACATTCAACATCATTTTTTAAGAGATTTTGCAACACCACGAAACCCTCGTAGCAAGTACACATTTTCTAATTATTTATTTGAGAAAGGAAGAGTATTCTCGTTTGGTTTATTAGGCATTCCAAGTCGAACTGAATGGTCTGATTATGTACAATGGGTCGCTAAACAAGTAGAAGAAAAGGCACATTATAATGAAGAGGTTAAATTAATAGAGCCTTTACTTGTAAATAATCAAGTTGACGGACTTAAGGTTCATACTAAAGATAAACTTAATAACAAAGAAATGGTATATCAAACGAAAAACATCGTCCTTAATTCAGGGAGAAAACCATTTATTCCAGCTATTTTTAAGGATAAAACTGGTGATAAAGTAATTCATGCAAGTAAATTCAATAGCGCTGTTAAAAAAATGGATAAACATGATAACCCTACCTTTACAGTCGTAGGTTCGGGGCAAAACTCTGTAGAAATAATGCTTTATTTAGCTAACAAGTTTCCAAATTCTAAGATTAACTCAGTTATAAGACACACAGGATTTCGTCTGTATGAGTTAGGGCATTTCACAAATGAGGTTTTCTTTCCTGATTTTACAAATTATTTTTATTCTTTAAGCCAAAAGAAGCGAAATAGTTTATTCGAACAGATAAAGCATACAAACTACTCTGCCGTGGATAACGATGTTAGTGAAGCATTATATTGGAAGGTTTATGAAGATAAAATCAGAGGAGAAGAGCAAATAAAGTTATATCGTTGTAAAGAGATTAACTCTGTATCGACAGAACCTGATTATTATTCAGTTAATTTCAAAGATATCTATAGTGGGGAAGAAGGCTCTATAGATACAGATTATATCATCTTATGCACAGGTTTCTATGAAGAGACATACCCAGAAGTTCTTGAACCTATGAAAGAATATATTAACTTCAATAATGATAACAGTATATCGATCTCTCAAGATTACAGAGTGGAAACAAAAGCTAATGTAAAAGCAAATATCTATTTAAATGGCCTGACAGAGAGAACGCATGGAATAGGTGATGCTGCTTCATTTACTATGATGGCTACAAAAGCTCAAAGAATACTTGATTCTATGGAGAAAAGTAAATTAGTTGAAAAAGGTGGTGTGTTATGAGTGTAAAAAGTTATTCAGATAGCGTTTCGAAAGTGTGGCCACTCTTTACAAATGTGGATGTAGATTACGGTGAAGATATATTCTTATATGATCGACAAGGAAAAAAATTCATCGATTTCACTTCCGGCATAGGTGTTACCAATACAGGACATTGTCACCCTAGAGTAGTTAATGCGATTAAAGAACAATCAGAAAAACTATTACACGGTCAAACAACAATATTATATAACTCTATGATAGACGAACTAGCTAATTCTATTATAAAAATACTGCCAGATGAATTAAATTGTGTGTTTTTTTCCAACAGTGGGAGTGAAGCGGTTGAAAGTGCAATCAAATTAGTCAGGCATGCAACTGGTAAACCTAATATTATTTGTTTTCAAGGAGGTTACCACGGTAGATCAATAGGTGCGTTATCATTAACTACTGCTAAGTCTGTATACCGTTCTGGCTATCAACCGTTAATGTCAGGTGTATTTGTTAGTCCCCATCCGTATTTTAAACAACATTCGGATGAAAACAGTGAACAAAGGGTTAAACAGTGTTTAGATGAATTAGATCATATACTAAACACTCAAACTTCACCTGACGAAACTGCTGCAATGATTATGGAACCAATTCTTGGAGAAGGGGGCTATATAGCACCTCCTAAAGCATTCATTCAAGGGGTTAGAGATATATGTGACAAACACAATATACTTTTAATTTTTGATGAGATTCAGACTGGTTTTGGAAGAACAGGAAAGTACTTTGCATTTGAACATTTTGAGATTAAACCTGATATTTTAGTGATCGCAAAAGGGATTGCTTCAGGGTTACCTCTTAGTGGAATAGTAGCAAACAAAAAGATGATGGATAAGTGGATTACTGGTTCTCATGGTGGGACCTATGCGCCTAATCCTTTATCTATTGCTGCGGCAATTGAAACGATCAAAATTTTAGAAGAAGATAATTTAGTTAGTAACTCCGAGGAAATAGGTGAGTATTTATTGAACGGATTACAGAAGATGAAAAATGAATATCCTGACATTATAGATGTTCGAGGTAAGGGGCTCATGATTGGATGTGAGTTTGTGGAAGAAGACGGGCTGCCGGGTACTTTTATAGCTGAAAAAGTCAGAGAAAATTGTCTTTCAAAAGGATTAATCCTCTTAACTTGTGGACCTTATAACCAAGTAATTAGATGGATACCTCCTCTTACCACCAAAAAAAGTGATGTAGATAGAAGCCTTTCCATATTTGAAAAAGCATTAAAGCAAACTTTAGGCAGATAAAATGAAATATGATGCAATAATTGTTGGTGGAGGAGTAATCGGTTCAAGTATTGCTTATTTTCTCACGGAAAACTCGAATGTAAATGTATTATTATGTGACAAAGGCAAACCACCTATTGGCGCTACAAGTATTTCAGGGGGATTACTAAGAGTACATCATACAAACAGAGCAAACCAGTATCTGGCTTCTGAAAGCCTAAAAATTTATAGAGATCTTATGTTAAACAAAGGGATGGAATTCGGTTATGACTCTATAGGTTTTTCTTTAGTTGTCGGTAAAGAACATCTGGATAGTCTTAAAAAAAATGTACAGTCTATGAAAGATTTCAAATTACCAATTGAACTATTCTCACCACAGAATTATAGAAAAATAGAAACAGAATTTTTTGCGGGTAAAGAAGTGGGGGCAGTTTGCCATGAACCACTAGGTGGTTATGGGGACCCAACACAATCTAGCCTTACGTTTCTTAATCGTGCTTTAAATCACGGCCTGGATTTGATGGAAGGAACAGAAGTTGAAGAATTAATTCTAAAAAATAATAAAGTGGTAGGTGTAAAAACAAAGTTTTCTGATATTTATGCAAATAAAGTGATTCTTGCATCTAACTTTTGGAGCAAAAAGCTCTTAAAAAAATTAAATTTAGATATCCCATTGTACACCAAACGACTAGGAGTTGTTTTTGTCAAGCCGAAATCCAACAATAAAATTTTATCTCATTCGTATATCGATGATACTTCTGATACCTATATGAGACCATTTAATGATGGAAGGATTTTGATAGGATTAAAATCGTTTGTATGCGGTTCCAATAAGTACAGCCTAAATAAATCAATTCATGTAGAAGAAGCAAAAGAGGCTATTCAAAGAGCTGCTAAAAGATTCCCTGCCTTAGAAGGGGCAAATATTCTTGGTGGTCGTATTGGTTTTGACAGTTATACACCAGATTTACACCCTGTTGTTGGTTCACCAGAAATGGAAGGATTATATTTAGTTGTTGGTTTTAGTGGGGGAGGATATAAAATTGCACCCGCAATTGGGAAGTATGTGTCCGAGGAAATTTCCAAAGATATACGGTTAAAAGAGCTTCAATATTATAGACATGATAGATTCAAAAAATGTAAAAAGAGTTTTTTTCATACAGACACGTTATATAACTTTATGTAATTAATTTGTGATGAAAGGGGATTAACGATGGAAGATAGATTACAACATCCATATCATATGTACGATGAAATCATGTTACAACCAGAATATTTAAAGAGGCTTTTCTTATCATCTAAGTTTAAAAATCATGGTGAGATTTTAACAGTTTTAAAAAATAGCAGCAGGGTCTTTCTTGTTGGTTGTGGTACATCTTACAATGCAGCTCTGTCTAGTTTTAGCTTTAGTCAAATGATATTTAAACGAGATAATAAGTTTAATGCTATACCGGCTCGTGAGTTAATGTCTCCAAATTATGATTTAAATAGTAACGACACAATAATTGCATTTTCACATTCAGGGGACACTAAAGCTACTTTTGACTGCTTGAAATTAGCTAATGATAAAAGCTGTAATACTATATTGATCACAGGCGATACTGTTAGTAAGTGTGCTGGAATATCTGATTTTGTTCTAACCTATGGTTACAAAGAAGATAAATCTCTGGCACATACTATTACTTATTCGCTTAGTTCTTTCTTGATGTTAACGATAATGGGTAAACTAGCAAGAAAAATGGGATTTATTGAAACGAGTGATATGATTCATTCAGCATCAATAGAGTTACCTTCACTTGTTGGCAGTATTTTAAAACAAAGAAATGAAATTAGAAAGATAGCAAAGAAAATGGAAAGTAACTTTTATCTTGTAGGTGGTAGTGAAAGCACGCTAAGTACCGCAGCTGAAACGGCTTTAAAGTTTGGAGAAGTTCATTATACTCCAACAACTTTCATGGACGTAGAACAAGTATTTCATGGTCCGTTGGTTATGTGTGATGACCACACTGGAATTATCGTGGTTAACAGCAATAATAATTTAGATGCGAGACTAGATGAACTTTTTAAGGCAACAAAAAATATAGGTTGTAAAACACTGCTAGTTACGACTGAAAAAAGCAATATTAAAAATTCAGATTATATGTTCCAATTGCCATACTGCCATGAAATATTAGTGCCTTTAGTGTACATGATTCCGTTGCAGTTAATGAGTTATTACATTTCTGTAAACAATGGGCTTAATCCTGACCATATTCGCAGAGATCAAACACCGTATAAGAAAGCTCGTGAAGCGTATGAATAAATTAGTAGTAGAACCTATCAATCCAATGTCTATATCTGACCGAATATCAAAAAGGAAAACCGACAAAGAAGTTTTCAGAATTGGATTCAGCGCTAATTATGGAGGACATACAAGAGAATTATACTCAGGGTTATATCTTGCTGTGGAAGAATATTTGAAAAATAAAGAAAGAGATTATGATATTGAATTATTGTGGAAAGAAAGTTCATTTTCGTATGAATCAAGTAAAAAAGCAGCTAATCAGTTAATTAATAGGGGTGCAGAAGCGGTAATAGGTCATTTAAGCGCTAATCAATCACTTGCAGCAGCTACAATCTATTCGGATATAGGTATACCTTTTTTTGCAACGGGGACAACACACCCTGAACTTACAAAACAGGGGTATGACAATCTATTAAGATTTTGTGGAAAAGACGATGATATGGCAGAAGAGATGATTAAATTAGCTGCATCATTATCAAAAAGCAAGTCTCTTAAAATAATATTTCAGGAAAATAATTATGGAAAACAACTGTCCAGTTTGTTAGAGAAAACATCAAATGAAAAAGGACTCTTTATAGAAAAAGAAGTCTTAAGTAGCGATGTTTCATTATCTCTAAAGTCCAATCAAACGATATTATATGCTGGTACTTATGAAGGAGCATTTTTACTCACAAAGAAACTTAGTAAACTGAATTTCCGCGGGAAAGTTATATTTGGGGATGATGTGTTTGTAGCAGATTTTCCTTTTCTCGTCTCAAAAGATAAGGGAATTCAGTTATATACCATTTCTACAAAACGAGGACTATTTGGGGTGGACTATATTGAATTCGCTAAAAAATATAGAGAAATAGCATTAATGGATCCTGGTGCCTATTCAATAACAAGTTATTTAGCCACTAAGTTGCTTCTTACAAATATATCTGTACTAAAAAAATATGGATATAAAAAGTTTATTGATCATCTGAAAAACGGAATAAAAATTGATAATCTCGAAACAATTTCGTTTTCGCCAAATGGAGATGTATTAGATTTCGCATGGGGCGTTTACAAAATAGAAAACGGAAAATTTTATAAATTATGATAGGAGAGATATAATATGCCAATTTTATTTTCTTTTGGATTAACATGCAATTTAAAAACTGCCAAAAATGATTTAGTTACTTGGAATAGTTATTCTAAAGCCAGCTTGAAAGATCATATTTATACTTTTACTGGCTTTCACGCTGATTTTAATGGCGGGACTTCGACAGTAATAGAAAAAGCCGGGGGAGAAGTATTAGGTATCGCATTTGACATAAATGAAGAGCAAATTGAAATAATTAAGAAAAATGATTACGGATATCAATTAAAACAAAAAGAAATCTATATAGCCGATAAAAAAGTCACTGCTTATATTATGGAGCCATTGGTTATCGAGGAATTATCAGAACCTTCACTATCGTACTTTGAAGGCGTAAAAACAGCCTTATCTCAGCATTACCCTAAGGAGATCGTAAGCAGGTATCTAGACAGAGCATTAAAGCGAACTAAAAAAACGGGTATCAATTTACAAAAATACAATCCTAAAAGTTATAAAAATGAATATGGGTCCTTGTTAAGGCGAATTTATCCCTGGGAAACTACCCTAAATTCACCTTTCGGTTCAGGAATTATTATTGTGCCTCCAGGCGAGTCAACAGAACCACACTGTCACGATGAGGAAGAGACCTTTATTATTTTAGAAGGCGAAGGTGTAATAAATGTGGATAATGAAAAGGAAAAAGTATATTCAGAAGACGTAGTTTATTTTGAACCATTTTCAGTTCATTCTCTTTATAATAGCGGAAGTAAAGACCTTAAATTCTTAGCCATTTGGTGGGGCGCCGTTGGAGTTGAACAATACTCACTTGAAAACAAACACTGGAAGCAGTAAAAGGAGGAAATTTCATGGATAAAATATATGTTACCGCCACACCGCCTACACCTAATGGTGATCTTCATATCGGCCATTTAGCTGGACCTTACCTGGCTGCTGACATTTATTCAAGGTTTAAGAAAATGCAAGGACATGATATTTCTTATATTACTTATGGAGATGACCACCAAAGTTATGTACCAACCACTGCTAACAATAAGCAAGTAGATCCAGTAGATTTAGTAGAGGTAAATAACAAAATTATTAAAAACACCTTAAGTTCAGCTGATATTGAAATTGATTTGTATAAAACCCCACTAGGTAATGATAAGCACATTAAATACGTACAATCATTTTTCTTAAAACTATATAATAACGGAAAACTAAGAAAAAAGACTAAAGATATATTGTTTTGCGATCTATGTGAAATGTATTTATTTGAATCTTTTGTTAAAGGGTTATGTCCATATTGTAAAAGTAAAGCATCAGGGAATTTGTGTGAAGCTTGTGGCCAAATAAATGATCCTACTGAGTTGATCAACCCTAAATGCACGATATGTAACTCGGCACCTGATACTACTCAATATACAGGTCTCTTTTTTCCAATAAATGATTACAAAAAAGAGCTACTAGAATTCTTCACTTCAAGAGAAACTTGGAGGGAGCAGCTGATTGAATATTGTAAATACATTACATCAAAAAATATCCCTGATTATCCGGTTACCTATCCTGCAAATTGGGGAATTCCAGTTCCAGTACCAGAGTTTCAGGGGCAAGTTATTAATGTGTGGTTCGAAATGTATCCTGGTATTTTAGAAAGTATAGAATCGGCCAATATCTACAACGATTCGTACTATAAACAACAAGATGATCACACTTTAGTTCAGTTTCTTGGCTTTGACAACAGCTTCTTTAATTCCTTTTTGCATCTTGCGAGTGCATTTGCACTTGACGAAGACTCTATACTACCTGAACATATAATTACTAATTATTTTTATCTACTTGAGGAAAAAAAATTTTCAACTAGTCAAAACCATGCCTTGTGGGGAGAAGACATATTGAGGGATATACCATCAGATAATTTAAGGTTTTATTTATCTTTAACAAATCCCGAGCATATGCAAACAAATTTTTCTCTTAATAAATTCTATGAGATAAATAATAAAATGGTGGAAGACTGGGAAGTGGTAATCAATAATTTCATAGACACCATAAATAACGAATTTAATGGTTTAGTACCCAAAAATAAACGAATACAGTATCAAGCTTCTTGTATAGTAGCCAGAACTAAAAATAACTTAGAGAAATACTATGATTTAAATCAATTTAGTTTAAGAAAAGCTGCATTCGAGTTAAATGATTATATTGATTCACTTATGAATTTTTGGAAAGAGAAAATTTTGCCTTCAAGTAAAATAGACTATGATTTATATAAGCATTATTTATCCGATTTTAGCTACCTATTAACATCTCTAGCATTTTTTGTTTATCCCATAATGCCAAATTTCTCAAAAAAATTAATACGTAATTTAGGAGCAAGTTCTTCTGATTTATCATGGGAAAATATATTGAAGGTTCACACCTGTCAAGAGATTGGTAATGAGACTCAATTTTTCTTACCAGTGCTTTATAGGAGCACTAGATGAAAAATTTAAAAGTGCTAAAGTTTGGCGGAACTTCATTACGTACAAGGTTTGATAAGAAAAAGATAATAGAAGTGATAGCTAAAGAACGAGAAAACGGAAACGATATCATTATTGTGGTTTCTGCAGTAGGAAGATTAGGAGATCCTTACTCTACAGATACCCTGCTAAGACACATAAAATATAGTGAAGTCTCGTCTCGAGAAATTGCATTGATTTCTTCCTGCGGGGAAATCATATCTAGTGTAATTCTAAGTTCTCACTTAAATAAAAATGGTTTCAAATCAATTGCTCTGACAGGTGGGGAAGCAGGTATAATTACTTCAAATAATTACTTGGATTCAACAATCTTAAATATTGATGGAGAAAGAATTCGAAGTTCAATAAATGAAGGATTTATACCAATAATAACGGGTTTTCAGGGTAATACAGAGCTAGGTAATGTAACGCTTCTTAGTAGGGGAGGGAGCGACGTTACTGCTGCAGCATTATCTAGCTTTCTCCATGCAAATCAACTAGATATATATACGGATGTTCCTGGGATTATGACGACAGATCCGAAAGTTTTAAACTCTGCTAAAACTTTAAAACATCTTAATTATCATTTGGCTTTAGAAATAGCAGATAACGGTGGAAAAGTTATTCACCCTGAAGCCATAAGATGGGCTGAAAAAAATAATATAAAAATAAAGATTAAAACATTAAAAGGGAAAACAGAGACCACCATAAGTCAATATGGAGATCACAGTATAACACCTGGTAAAATTGTTTGTGTTACTTCTTATGATATGGATGAAAAAAGACAAAAAGTCACTATCATTGGTAATGATTTAAACCAAAACAAAGAACTTCACAGCTATATATCGCATTATGATATGAATATTCAATCTTTATCATTTTTTCAGGACAAGATTGAATTAGTATTACCAAAGACAAATGCAACTAAATGTCTGAAAAATTTTCACGATAATTTCATTTAACATTTAACAACTCAATCCTTATGGCATTGAGTTGTTTTTTATTATTTAGAAACACTAATATATCAACCTCCAAAGATAAAAGGTTGCGTATGCTTCATATCCCTTCCAAGGGGCTGCAATTTTCCTTATTTTATCTATTGGTGGTTTTTCTTCTAAATTACCTGCTAATTTAATTGCATTGTGCAACCCCACATCGTTTATTGGAAAAGCATCAGAATACCTAACACATCTTAACAAAACGTAATGAGCAGTCCAGGGACCAATACCTTTAATTTCAATCAGTTTGTTCACAGCAGACTCAATATCACTAAAACTTTTTAACATGTTTTTTGTTATTTTTCTGTTTACAACAGCCATAGCAACTTCTTTAATATATTCACACTTTCTTCTGGACATGCCTATTTTGAATAATTCGTCTACATCCTCAGAAGCTATCTCTTTTGGTGACGGAAAATTCCAGTATTCTTCCCCGTTATAAACAGTTCTCTCTCCATACTTTTTAATAAATCTATCTTTCAATTTGGAAGCAAACACCAAATTAATTTGCTGTCCCAATACTGCCCAGACAAAAGTTTCGAACAGGTCAGGGATTCCTATAATTCTTAAGCCATAGAATTTTGTTATAGAATCTTTTAAAAACTTATCTTTTCTAGCCATATGATAAAAATGTGTTACATTTGTATCTAAATCAAACCAGTCCCTAACATAATTTGTAACTTTTTCCACGTGTAAATTAATGTTTTCTAAATCTATAGCTTTAATTTCTAAGGACAATTGTCCTTTTTTTACTTCCCATATTCTGATAAATAACTTATCTCCCTCTATTACTAATATCTTTTTTATACTATTTTTATCAGTAATATATAGTGCATCTTCTTGGTTTCTTAAATATTCTAGATTTACTGAAAAAGAAAAATCGTTAGGACACTCAATGATTACCTGTTTTGATTTCATATAATGTCTCCTTTATCCAATCTAATTATAGATAAATTTAACATATCTAAATTAACAATAATGTTGTTATCTTGCTTTTATATCCTAATTAACTTGTAGTATGAAAAATATTTACATAAACTGGGTTATAAATTATAAATGAAGGAAGGATTTGATGGTGTGAATGCTTCATACTGGAGCTATTGGAATCATAACAAAAAATGGGCGATTATTTCATATGTAGGATCATCAAATGAAATGTATATAAAAACCTCTAAATGGACAGTAAACTCACAATATAGAAGCATACAAAATGAGTCCAAATTAAAAAATGACAAAGTTCATTTATGGGAGTACTTCGCTCGAAAAAGAACTAATTTCACGCCAAATCTGGGAATCTACGGAACCTCATTAGAAGTGGGAGTAAGGTGTAAAAATGACTAATAGAACGATAACAATATCTCAAGGTATAAGCCTGTATATCGCAGCAATACTAGGTTCTGGAGTATTGTTTGTTTCAGGAATTACCGCTTCAATGGCTGGCCCTGCTTCGATTGTATCGTGGGCTATTGTAATATTATTTAGTTTCCCATTAGCATATAGTTTTGCGAGTCTAGCAAGAGATTTTCCTGATGCAGGTGGTACAGCAACTTTTGTTAGAAAGTCATTTGGATATCACTTAGGAAATATTGTTGGTTGGTTTTATTTTGTTACTGCTGCGGTTGGCCAAACTATTGTTGCACTAACAGGGGCATTTTATTTGAGTAGAGCTTTTGATTTTGGATTATTTGGTGAGGTTTTGGCTGCAGTCATTTTACTATTAGTAGCTGGAAGCTTTAATTATTTTGGGATGGAAGTAAGTGGAAAAGCCGCCTTGATTATTAGCACAAGTTTATTAATTTTGCTTATTATCACTATAATTGTAGCTCTTCCGAATGTTTCATTACTTAATTTTCAACCTTTCTTTTCTGAAGGATGGTATTCAATAGGGTCTGCAATAACCGTCATATTTTGGGCTTTTTTTGGATGGGAGGCAATATGTAATCTTTCATCTAGCTTTACAGAGCCACACAAAAATATAGTTAAAAGTTCAATGATTAGTGCAGTTATCATTGGAATCTTATTTTTATTCCTTAGTTTCGTTACAATTGGTACAGGAACTTATGGAAATGCTGAAAGCGATTTTTCTCCTGTGGCTATTATAATACAAGATACACTTGGCATAGGAGCAAAGGTTATTACTGCAATATTAGCTTATTTAATTTGCATAGGGACATCAAACGCTTTTATCGCAAGTCTTACTCAGTTGGGATATTCTTTGAGCAGAGACAAAGCCTTTCCGCGGTTACTATCTAAAATACATCCCTCTGGTGTGCCAAGAAGGATGGTAATTTTTTCAGTAGGATTTGCTATTAGCGGGATAATTATCACGGTTGCGTTATCAACAACATTTAATGATTTACTTTTTATTCCTACGTCACTTGGATTAATTGTATATGCTCTCACAATGCTTTCTGGTATTAAATTATTTAAATTAAAAAGTAAGCCATGGATTTGTTCTTTAATATCATTTGTATTTATCTTATGTGTGATTCCTTTTTTTGAAGTATATTTACTTGTGCCTTTGGCAGTGCTGGCTTTTTATTTTATTTATATGCTAATTGTTAAACAAAGTTAAATATATTTGTTTAGTATCGCTTTATGTCGCAAGGAGGATCTTCAAGTCCCTCGTAATAGGGACAATGCCTTTCATACCGAAGTGTCTTCTCCTTACCAGTGTTATGAACAGTGGCTTGGAGGAACCATTATCACGATGTATTTAAAAAGGAGGAGCACTCTTGAAAATGGTCACTTTCTTGAACGCATTCTAGAATATTCGTCGTTCCTGTTCCCTTCTTGAAAAAACAGGAAGATATTAGGATTGGCCAAAGTGTAAGCGATTACTTATAATATGGATATAAAGGGATTAAAACGGCATTAACCAAAAAGGGGTGGGAAAAATGGAAGAAGTAGTGATTGTTGGCGCAAAGCGGACGCCGATTGGTGATTTTTTAGGGAGTCTAAGGAAGCATAGTGCTGTTGATTTGGGGACAGCCGCTCTTCGGGCTGCTATCCAGGACGCAGGTATAGATCCTTTGTTAATCGACGAGGTTGCCGGCGGACAGGTCTATCAGGCTGGCTGTAAAGGGAATACAGCCAGACAAATAGCGCTGGCTTCTGGCTGTTCGGAGGAAACCGTGGCTATGACGATAAATCAGCAGTGTCCTTCCTCTTTAAGGGCAGTCGAAATAATAGCGCAAAATATTAAACTGGGTAAAATAACTGCTGGTGCGGCGGCTGGGTATGAAAGCATGACTAACGTTCCCCACCTCCTGCCAGGAGTCCGGTCAGGGCATAAACTCGGAGGCGGAAAGATCCTCGATTCTTTGTTTCATGACGCACTGATCGATGCGTTTAATGGCTATCATATGGGTATTACAGCTGAGACTCTTGCTGAGGAGTACCAGATTAGCCGGAAGGAGCAGGATGAATTTGCGCTGCAAAGCCACCAGCGGGCCTGCCATGCCATAAATGAGGGAAAGTTTAACGAAGAAATCGTCCCACTCGAAGTAAAAGCGAAAAAAGGCATTACCAAGCTCTCGACTGATGAACATCCGAATTCGGACACGAACCTGGAAGTCTTATCCACTTTAAAACCGGCATTTAAGGACGGGGGAACAGTTACCGCCGGGAACGCATCGAGCTTGAATGACGGAGCTGCGGCCATCATTCTGATGAGTAAAACAAAAGCAGAGGAGCTTGGCTTACAACCACTGGCCCGCATTGTCGCTTCTGCTTCTGCTGCGGTCAGTCCTAAGCGGATGGGGATTGGGGTTGTTCCAGCCGTGGAAAAAGCTTTGCATTTTGCACAGTTAGATAAGGAAGCTATTGATTATTGGGAAATCAATGAGGCATTTGCTGCCCAATTTTTGGCAGTCAATCGAGAACTTCAGCTTGATTTAGAGCGGGTGAACGCAAATGGATCTGGAATATCGCTTGGCCATCCTGTTGGCTGTACAGGCGCACGTCTCTTAGTTTCTCTGCTGACGGAAATGGAATATCGCGGCGACAGGTATGGCTGTGCCTCACTGTGTGCAGGGGGCGGGCCGGCAGCAGCTATGGTTATTGAAAGGCTAGATGGTTAATTGGCATTCGGAAGGACCTGGGGCATACCATAAATCTACTTTTAAAAGCCGAACGATAACAGCATATCAAGTCTTAAAAGGTCCTTTTCAAGTATTCGGTTGTTGACGAAATGGGATATAAATGGCAATGGAATAGTGGGTGATTCCTTAATAGCGTTTACCGTATAAGCGCTAATACACCGCGTCTCGAGTGAATCATAAGGATTGTGCTGAAAACAGTCGCAGACTTTAAGTGGAGGAAATCCACGGGGACTCCTACGGGAGGAAAGGCCTCGGTGAGACCCCGTAGAGCGCTAGCTCGAGGAGGCTCACCAGCCGCCCGCGGAAAGCGCAGTGTATTTCCGTAGCGGTTATCACTCAAGGTAGTAAGAACAGCCCGTCAGCGCTGTCAGAATACATGAACTCCAGGGGGAAAAGCACGAGTCTGAAGCCACGGGAAGAAGCGTGCCCACGGAAAGCGAAGTATGCTGCCTGTGCAATTCCCTCCTACCAATAGAGTTGTTACTCCGCTGTTTAAATGAAGCATTATCGAACGAGTTCGAATGGTATTCGAATCACGTTCGATTTTTGCTTTGGCCTTCTATACTTTTGTCCCAATCTCTTTCTTATTTCACGGTTTCATTACTATCTTTGGGACTATAAGATTACA
This sequence comes from Sediminibacillus albus, assembly GCF_900101125.1. Taxonomy (GTDB): domain Bacteria; phylum Bacillota; class Bacilli; order Bacillales; family Amphibacillaceae; genus Sediminibacillus; species Sediminibacillus albus. The sequence goes on from NZ_FNFL01000002.1 coordinate 209,600, forward strand.
ATACTGAAATAACATAACACTTTATTTAAAAAATATTGACAAAATAATTCAGCGTCACTATAATGAAGGTAACTTAAGCATGGAGGAATCGTATGCCTTACGTAGTTGGAATAGATGGAGGAGGCACAAAAACAACTTGTTTGTTTAAGCCGGTAAGCAATAATTCTCTTAAAGCTGCCAGCAATACCCAATCCGTAACAGGACAAGGAACAAATCCGCATATCATCGGATATGACGAAGTCAAAAACAGATTACAACAACTTTTGTTGCAAGGGATGAAAGCGTTTTCTGTTAATCCTCGAGAGATAGAAGCTGTTTGCTGCGGGTTGGCCGGAGTCGGGCGAAAAGAAGATGAACAGCGGGCGGAAAAGGTATTAAAAGATATTATTCCCTCTCTTCAATTTTCCGAATCTTGCAAATTCAGGGTTTGTTCTGATTCCTATATAGCGCTGCGGGGAGCCATGCAGCCAAGTGAAACAGAAGGGGTTCTAGTCATTTCAGGCACAGGCTCGAATGCTTTAGGGATGTCCAGGACGGGAGCTATATTTAAAAGCGGCGGCTGGGGTCACATTTTGGGGGATGAAGGCAGCGGTTATCAAATCGGTTTACAAGCATTAAATAAAGTGACAAGAGCATATGATGGAAGAGACAAGGATACGATGCTTACCAGATTGATCTTAGAAAAACTCCAGCTGCAAAAGGTAGAAGAACTGGTCAGTTACATATATGGGAACAAGCAGGAAAAGAAGGATATTGCCACATTCGCAGAACTGGTGATTGCTGCCTCGGAACAAGGAGATGAGATTTCCCTTGAAATAATTCGTCAAGCAGCAGCCGAACTAACCAACCATGTGGAAAGCTTATTTCTGAAAAATCAAGATTTCAATCAACAAACACCAATCTGCACTACAGGATCGATATTTAAATATTCTAAGCTGTTGACAAGCAGCTTTAGGGAAGGCTTGCAGCAAAGAAAACTAGGAATCTATCAGGAAGCTTACGGCAGTCCAGTATTCGGGGCTGCAATTACTGCAGAAGAGTTAATCCATCCATTTCGAAAGTAAGGTGTTGAGCATATGGAGCTATCAAGTTTAATGACAGAACAACGAAACATTAACAGCATGAACCTTGATGAAATGTCTACGGGGGAAATTTTACGAACGATCAATAATGAAGATAAAAAGGTGGCGCTTGCCGTTGAAGCAGCCCTCGCTGATATTGAAATAGCCATTGAACATGTTTATGAGGCATTTGTGAAAGGCGGGCGCCTTTTTTACTGTGGTGCAGGAACTAGCGGGCGTTTAGGATTCATTGACGCTTCTGAATGCCCGCCAACGTTCATGACCCCTCCGGATATGGTCCAGACGGTGATGGCTGGGGGAGATAAAGCGGTCAGCCGGGCGGTGGAAAACTCCGAAGATGACGAGCAGCAGGGTGCAGAAGATTTACGAAGCCGAAATATTACGGAAAACGATGTCGTCATAGGCATCACTGCCAGTGGACGGACGCCATATCCGATTGGAGCTTTGAAATATGCCCGCCAAATCGGGGCATTTACAGTAGCTTTATCCTGTAATGAACATGCAGTCATTAGTCAATATGCTGACTGTCAAATCGAGGCTGTTGTCGGTCCAGAGGTCCTGACAGGATCGACCAGACTGAAAGCAGGGACGGCCCATAAAATGATCCTGAACATGATTAGCACGACTGCAATGATTAAGCTCGGCAAAGTTCAGGAAAATCTCATGGTGGATGTCCATGCCAGCAATTATAAGTTAATGGATCGGGCCAGGCGGATTATTATGGAAATAACCAATGTTTCCTATGAGCAGGCGGACCAAATGCTTGAGGCTGCGAATAAAGAAGTCAAGCCGGCCATTGTCATGATTGAAGCTGGCGTGTCATTAGCTGAAGCTAAGGCAGCGATTCAAGAGAGCAAGGGGTATGTCAGAAAAGCAATCGACTACGCCCAAAAGCAATATAAGTGATGGTTTGGAACAGCATGAGCGGAAGCAAGCTCTGTTCATGCGTTTCACATAAATTAATGATACAAAGGGGGCAATTAGTTTGGAAAAGTTGATGAAAGGTCCTATTTGGTTTTTGTCGGCAGCTATTCTGATATTAGGATTGATGCTGGCAGGTTGTGCACCAGGAGCCAGCAGCGGTGATGATGCTGAAGAAGAACCGTCAGAAGGTACAAGTGAAGAAGGTTCATCAGGCAGTGATGAAAGCAGTGGAGAAGGGGAGATATCCGGTGAGCTTGAAATTCAGTACTTTGTAGGTGGCTACGGAGATTCCTGGTGGAAAGAAGTTATCGGTGATTTCAAAGAAGAGTATCCTGACGTAACTGTTACGGAACATGCTGGTCCTAACATAAATGAAGAAATGAGATCGCGCTGGGTATCAGATGATCCGCCTGATGTTGTTTATATCGACGGTGCTGGTTCCAGTGAAACTCAGATGGTAGAAGACGGCCAGCTGATGAATCTGACAGACTGGGTTAAGGATGTAGAGGTCGATGGTTCTCCGCTGTTGGACAATTTCATTGTGGAACCAGCCACATATGATGGGGACATTTACAGCCTGCCGCTTGTATTCGATACATGGGGCACCTGGTACGACAGAGCTTGGTTTGAAGAAGAAGGCTTTGAAGTACCGGAGAATTTTGAAAGCTTCATGAGTTCTATGGATCAAATTAGCGAACAAGCAGATATTGCACCATTTGTTACTACTGGTCAGCACCCGTATTACTTCTTGAGAGGTGTTCTATACCCGGCATTTTCAGCTGCAGGAGGCGAAGAGCTTCTGGCAAGCGTAATTGATGGGGAAGAAGGCGCATGGACAAGCGAGCCTGTACTTGAAGTAATGAAAAAGGTAGAAGAAATGCAGAAGGCAGGGCATATTGATCCAGGCTTTGGAGCGTTGAATCATACCCAGTCTCAAATGAACTTCCTGCTTCATGAGAATGCCTTTATTCCGGTCGGTTTCTGGCTGCCGAATGAAATGGCAAATGATGTACCGGAAGGTTTTGAATTTGGATTTATTCCATCTCCTATGCAGGATGCAGGCGACCCATTTGCAATTGTTCCGGATTTGCGTCCGTTGGCTATAGCTGAACAAGCAGAAAATCCGGAAGCAGCCAAAGCATTTGTTGAATTTGTTTTTAATAGAGAGTATGCGACATTATTCTCTGAACATACAGGAGCAATGATGAACATTACAGAGGTTGATTTATCTAGTAATGAAAATGTCCCGCCGTATTTAAACGAGGCAAACAAAATGATAAACGATCCAGAACAAGTACAAATCTACAACAAGCCGCATCCAATGAGCTCTGATTTGGAAACGCCGATCGGCAACTCATTGACCTCATTGATGCTTGGCAATATAACAGCAGAAGAATTTGTGGAAGAAGCAGAAGCTGCGGCTGCAGAATACCGCGGTGAATAATTTATAGAGTTGCATTTAATGGTTGGAATGTAAAGGCAAAGTTGACGTCTTTGCATTCCAATTTCATTTATAAAGTGTGTCGGTCTCTAAAAGAATGATTTGCAAAAATTAAGGTATTCGTTATATAACGAGCGAGTGCCAATCATGGGGACAATTTCCCGCCGAATAGCGTGCACTACTATTATCTGGATTGAGGGCAATGATTGTGCGTCCAAAAAAATAAAGAATTACGAAAGAAAGGGTGGTTACATGGTACAGTCCAAAAAACAGAAGTATTTATTTCTGGCTTTTTGCCTTGTTCCGACTTTGGCGATATTTTCTGTTTTTACGTTATATCCATTATTTAATGGGTTATATTATTCCCTATTTTCCTGGTCTGGCTCCTCATCAGCTGCGGAATTCATCGGGCTGAGCAATTATACGAAATTGTTCAATGACGAGATTATCCCAAAAACGATTTATCATGATTATTTTCTTGTTGTAGCCAAAGTTATTGGCATCATGATTTTAGCGACCTTTTTCGCGGTTGCTTTAACCCAGCTTCGTATTAAAGAAGCACCGTTTTACCGGATTGTGTTCTTCTTTCCGAACATCATGTCTGTGGTGGTTATCGGGATTCTGTGGATGTTTATTTACAATCCGAGCTTAGGGCTGATTAACTCAGGCTTGGAATTCCTTGGCTTAGATAGCTGGACGAGGCCTTGGCTTGGGAACGAAAATTGGGCCCTTCCAAGTTTAGTATTGCCCTCGGTGTGGGCTGGAATTGGTTTGTTTATGCTGATGCTTATGGGCGGGATATCCAATGTATCCAAAAGCTACTATGAAGCAGCAGAAATAGATGGAGCCAATGAATGGCAGCAATTTTGGAAGGTGACACTGCCGCTGATATGGCCGCAAATAAAAATATCGATCCTCTACATAGTCATCACTACCTTAAACGGGTCTTTCATCATCGTGCAAGTAATGACCGGGGGCGGCCCTAATAACTCGACCCATGTAATGGGTTCCTACCTCTACCAGCAGGCTTTTCAGCAATATAACTTTGGGTATGGTGCCACTATTGGGGTCATGATTTTAATTCTTTCCTTGATTACCGTCCTGATTATGCAATTCTTTATGAGAAGAGAAAAAGTCGAGTATTAAGGGTGCATACAGGCAAAGGGAACCTGTTCGTTAATTACAAGTAAAGGAGAGAGTCCAGTGAAACGAAAAGGCAGCTTTTTATCTAGAATAGGCATTAGAATTCCACTTATCCTATGGACGCTTGCCGTATTATATCCGATTTTTTGGATGTTCATAGGCTCGTTTAAATCAAATGCTGAAATATACGCTAATCCCTGGGGACTTCCACGCATATTTAATTTCCAAAACTTTTCCCAGGCATGGACTGAATATAATATTGATACAAGTGTGTTTAATAGTTTAATAGTTACCGTGTTAGGTGCTGTTCTGACACTGGTACTGGCTGTTCCAACATCTTATGCTTTAGAAAGAATGTTTTTTCGCGGAAACAGGTTTTTGTTTACTTTATATGTATCTGCTATGATGATTCCGACGGTATTAGGCTGGATTCCGTTGTTCTTTCTGTTAATGCAGCTTAATTTGCTTGATAATATATTCGGTTTGGCGATTGTCTACGCAGTCAGCCAGCTGCCATTCAGCATTTTCGTGTTATCCAGCTTTATGGGAACCATCCCGCGGGCATTAGAAGAATCTGCAGCAATCGACGGGCTGTCCCCTTATGGTGTATTATGGAAGATCATTACTCCATTATCTATGACTGGAATCATCACAGTGACCATCATGAATGCCATCCAGTTTTGGAATGAATATTTCATGGCGTTGATCTTTTTACAGAGCGAGGAAAACTATACACTCGCTTTAGCAATCGACTACATCAGTAATGAAGCAGAATACACGAATGCGTGGGGGACTTTGTTTGCAAGTCTCACAATCGCTATTATTCCGGTAATTATCCTGTATGCAATCTTCCAAAGACGGATTGCTAAAGGCATGACAGAAGGGGCAATTAAAGGGTAAGTCAATTTTCAGGTTTATTAAAAAGGATGAGAATGTTGAGAGAAAAACATACAATGAAAACCTCTCTTTCCGGCGGGCTTGCTATGTTAAATGAAGTCAGTCACAGACTTCCGCCCTCTGAAAGGAAAATAGCGAACTTTATTTTAGAACAACCCCATGAAGCAATTCATTGTACAGCGGCGGAATTGGGAGAACTTAGCTCTACCAGCAGCGCAGCGGTTATCCGTTTATGCAAATCGTTAGGCTTAAAAGGTTTTCAGGAACTGAAGCTGCGAATTACAGGGGATTTGCAAAAATCTCCTGATATTCAATACAGGGATATTCAACCTGGGGAAACTCCCGAGTCTATTGTAGATAAAGTAACGAATAATAGTTTGCAAGCTATCAAGGAAACGACGGAGTTTGTTAATTACGAAACGCTGGAAAAAGCCGTAACAGCCTTAAAGAATGCGGAGAAAATCCACTTGTTTGGAGTTGGTGCTTCCGGCATCATTGCCCAGGACGCCCAGCAGAAGTTTCACAGAATGAACAAAGCTACATCAGCTTTTACTGATATTCATAATGCTGCAATGTATATTGCCAACGTAAACAAGCATGATGTGGTATTTGGCATTTCTTTTTCCGGTGAAACGTCGGAAACAGCGAAAATAATGGAGCTTGCCAGGCAGAAAGGGGCAGTGACAATTAGCTTAACCCGTTATGGTTCCTCCCCGGTAGCAGAAAAATCAGATATTAACTTATATATATCAGCTTCCAGGGAAGTGCCTGCTCCGTTTCGCAGCGGAGCCACCTCCTCACGACTTGCTCAGCTTCATATGATTGATATCCTGTTCGTTAGCGTTGTTACCGATCAGTATGACAAGGCAGCCGATTATTTCAAAGAAATCAGTACAGCTATGGATTTCCTGAAGCAGCGTTGATCGACTATTAGCCAAAGAGGTTGGGACAAACTTATATAGTGGCCAAAGCAAAAATCGAACGATGATTCGAAATCTCTAACATTCGAACTCGTTCGATTTTTCTTTTCTATTGTTTCATATAACCCGCTGCTTAAACTTGCGCCGACTACTGGCGGGCACGGCCTCAGCCTCCTTGAAAATAAAGGAGCCATTTTCTGTCTGCGCTGGGCTGTTCTTACTACCTTGCATGACGACCGCTGCGGAAATACACTACGCTTTCCGCGGGCGGCTGGTGAGCCTCCTCGAGCTTGCGCTCTGCGGGGTCTCACCGAGGCCTTTCCTCCCGCAGGAGTCTCCGTGGATTTCCTCCGCTGAAAGTCATTGTACTTTTTTCAGCAGTACACAAATGCTTATAATTTACTTAAAATCGCGGTGTATTAGCGCTTATACGATAAAAACCACCTACTGTTACAGCGCAGTTTATCCATTACGTAATCAGTCGAATGCTTGTAGACGGCAAATTTAAAAATTCAAGTTCTGTGGTTGTTCGGTTTTTGCCCCTGAATTTATGTTATGGTCCAACAATTTTTTCATATATTGCCACGGTATTCCTTGGAGCTGGAATGAACGTGCTTTGGTCAAAAAGCAAGAGAAAAAGTATAGAAAGGGATGTTGAGATGAAGATAGGGTTGATTGGAACAGGAGGATTCAGCCGGATGCATGCTGGGCTGCTCAAACAGATAGAGGGAGTCCAAATAGCCTCTATTTGCGGCAGTTCATCTGCGAAAGCAGAAAATATGGCCGCTGGCTGCAAAGGAGCAGCAGCGTTCGGAAATGTCAAAAAAATGCTGGAAGCAGTAAAGCTGGATGCTGTTTATATTTGTGTCCCTCCGATGGCTCATGGAGATATAGAAAAGGAATTAATTCAATGGGATATTCCTTTTTTTGTTGAGAAACCGCTTGGTAACGATTATGAACTTCCGCGACAATTAGCGGCTATGATTGAGGAGAAATCGTTAATAACCTCGGTAGGCTATCAATTTCGTTACATGCAATCTGTTTACCAGCTAAAAAAATTACTTAAAGACCATAAAGTAGGTTTAGTGACAGGCAATTGGGGAGGAAGCATGCCTCAAGTTCACTGGTGGAGGGATCAAACCCAATCGGGCGGACAGTTTATCGAGCAGACGACCCACCTTGTCGATTTACTCCGTTACTTGCTTGGTGAAATAAGAGAGGTCCACGCTGTTTACGGGGAGCAGATCATCAAGGAAAAATATGAAGGTGTGACAGTTGCTGACATCGGCACAGTAAGCATGAAAATGGAAAATGGGATTGTCGCCAACTTAACGAATACATGTATCCTCCCCGAGGGAGTCGGGAACATCGAATTGGTATTTTATACAGACCAGGGGATCATTAAATGGTCACCCAAACAACTGAAAATCATAACGGCTGGCGAGGAGAAAACGCACTACTACGATGACAGTGGTTATTTAGAACAAAGTAAGACATTTTTACAGGCCGTGCAAACTGGGAACAGAGCAGGAATATTGGCTGGATATGCTGATGCAGCGAAAACCCAAAAAGCTACTTGTGCCGCATTGGAATCTTCGCGAAACGGACTGTCTGTTGTTCTCTGACGGCGTCAGATAGGACAAGCCGGGTTCACCAGTGTAATGTTTCTCCTCTTATATTTGAACAATCACACCTGTTTTTTATATATTCTAAATAGTATGACATTTGTTATGCTTATTATGAAATCGCTTACAAACTACGCTATAAGGCGGATGAGGGGGACGTTAAGTAATGAAGAAATCGGTGCTTATGCTTTTGGGGATGCTAATGGTTTTATGGCTTGCAGCGTGCAGTAACAGCGAGGAGACTTCCGGAGAGACAGGAGAGAGTTCAGGTGATGGCGAAATCACACTGCGAATGGCATGGTGGGGGGACCAGCCTCGGAATGATTATACTACTAAAGTTATTGAAATGTATGAAGAACAAAACCCCAACGTGAAGATTGAAGCTGAATATGCCAACTGGGATGACTATTGGCAAAAGTTATCGCCGCAAGCAGCCGCTAACGAGTTACCGGATATAATCCAAATGGATGTTTCATACTTAGCGCAATATGCACAAAGTAATCAATTAGCCGACTTGGAACCATTTCTCGGTGAACAAATCGATGTCAGCAACATGACGGAGGATTATGTTGACGGAGGCAAAATTGAGGACGGTATATATGGGATGAACTTAGGGGTAAACGCAGTAGGGTTCCACTACAACCCAGCACTGCTCGAGGAAATTGGCGCTGATAGTTCTGCATTGGAAGCTTGGACATGGGATGATTACAAATCCCTCGCTGATCAGGCGGCGGAAAAAGGAATCTATTTTGATACTGCCATGAAGGCGGATGTATTCTTTAACTATTATCTTCGAACACAGGGAAAACGTTTATACGCTGAGGATGGCAGCGGGCTTGGGTACGAGGATGACCAGTTGTTTATCGATTTCTTCTCCATGATGGCTGAACAAGTTGAAAAAGGAGCAACACCAACGCCGGATGTGATATCCCAGGTTACAGGTATTGAGGATGATCCAGTAGTAAAAGGGGAGGCTGTCGGGATTTGGCAATGGTCCAATCAATTCGTTGGTTTACAGCAGGTGGCAGACGCACCATTGGAAATATCTCCTATGCCGGGACCGAATGCGTCAGACGGATTGTATTTGAAACCGAGCATGTTTTTCTCAATTGCCAAAAATTCTGAGCATAAACAAGCTGCAGCTGAATTTCTCGATTTCTTTGTGAACAACGTTGAAGCCAACAAATTAATCCTAGGCGACCGCGGCGTTCCAGGCTCATCAGAAGTTAAAGATGCTTTAAAGTCTGAAATTTCGGAAGCTCAGCAGCAAGTATTCGAATACATTGAGTGGGCGGAGCAGAACAGTTCACCAATGGGAGCACCTGACCCGGCAGGAGCAGGAGAAGTTATTGAATTGCTTGATACCCTGGCTGAACAAATCAGTTATGGCCAGGTCACTCCTGAAGATGCTGCCTCAAACTTCAGAAACCAGGCAGAAAGCATGCTAGCCCAATAAAATCATAGGAACAAAGCGGTAGCTGGTCTTTCAAGGTCAGCTATCGCCCTTTATTGCCAGACTTTTAGGAAGGGGATTAAGTAAATGAATTCGCGACTGCAAAAAAATATGTGGGGCTACTTTTTTATCGGTCCGTTTATTATTGGATTTTTGTCGTTTACGATCATTCCGATGGTAGCCTCCCTCTATTTTTCATTTACAAAATATGATTTGTTTACTGCTCCGCAATGGATCGGGATTGAAAATTACAAAAAAATGTTTTCGGATGATCCGCGTTATTTTCAATCATTGAAAGTGACATTTATTTATGTATTAGGAGGAGTCCCTTTACGCTTATCCTTTGCTTTGCTGGTTGCTATGCTCTTGAACGCAGGATCGAGAGCCGTCGGCCTTTACCGGACGATGTACTACTTACCTTCCTTAATTGGCGGAAGTGTAGCGGTGGCCATCATGTGGCGCAATATATTCGGAGATGAAGGTATCGTCAACCTTGCTTTACAAGCGTTGGGTTTGGATGGAATCAGATGGTTTGGCGATCCGGGAGCAGCATTATGGATGCTCATTTTCTTATCGGTATGGCAGTTTGGCTCATCGATGCTGATATTTCTTGCCGGATTAAAATCGATTCCGCAAAGTTACTATGAGGCTGCAAGTGTTGACGGAGGGAACTACTTTCAAAAATTCGTTAATATTACACTGCCAATGTTAAGTCCTGTTCTGCTTTTCAACATTATTATGCAAACGATAGCAGCTTTCATGACGTTTGTTCCTGCTTTTATCATTTCCAAAGGTACTGGCGGTCCCCTGGATGGAACGCTTTTGTATTCCCTCTATTTATTTAAGCAAGGTTTTGAGTACTTTAATATGGGATACGCATCGGCGATGGCATGGGTTATGCTGTTAATCGTTGCATTCTTTACAGGTATAATCTTCTTAACATCAAAATACTGGGTCCATTATGAATCGGAGGGGAGGTAAACAATGTCATCAGCTAAACCACGGTATTTCATTTACCACATAGTAGTCGGAGGCTTTGCAGTCCTTCTGCTCTATCCAGTTATTTGGCTTTTGGTGAGTTCGTTTAAGGAGAGCGAGGACATCTTTGTGACAGCCGGTTCCCTGATTCCCAATCCGTTTACAACTTTGAACTATGCTCAGGGCTGGGAAGGATTTGGAGGCTACAATTTTGGGATATTTATTAAAAATACGGTTATATTTGTTGTATGGATGCTGGCCGGCCACTTGATTTCCTGTTCCTTGATTGCTTTTGGTTTTGCTAGATTGAATTTTTTCGGCAGAGGCTTTTGGTTTGCTATCATGCTAGTTACCTTAATGCTTCCTTACGAAGTTGTAATGATTCCGCAGTACATTATTTTTTCCCATCTCGGTTGGTTAAACTCTTTGAAACCATTGGTAGTACCAGCGTTTTTCGGACACCCATTTTTTATTTTCCTGCTCGTCCAGTTTATCCGGACGATACCGCGGGAGCTGGATGAAGCTGCTACGATAGATGGCGCCAATACCTTTCAAATCTTTTACAAAGTCATTCTTCCGCTAATTGTTCCGGCGCTTGCGACTACTGCGATATTTACGTTCTATTGGACTTGGGATAACTTGCTGGGACCTGTGCTTTACTTAAACAGCCCGGAAAAATACACAGTGTCAATGGCCTTGAATATGTTTTTGAGCAATGAAACAGTTTCCAACTGGGGGGCGATGTTCGCTATGTCGATTGTTACCCTTGTCCCTGTTTTTGTGATTTTCTTTATTTTTCAGCGTTATGTGGTGGAAGGAATCAGCACAAGCGGTTTGAAAGGATGACATTTCCAGGACGTACTATCATTCTCAGAGCGGTAGCAAGCGGGGCAGGCAAATGTTTTTATTGCAAAATTTCTTTAAAAGGCAGGAGGCAGGATGATGACAGCAGTAAGCAAAGCCTTAGATTGGATTACAAAAATGGCTTTTTTAAATATACTTTGGCTGCTTTTTTTATTGCCGGGTTTCGTTGTTTTTGGAATCTTTCCAGCGACATCGGCGATGTTGACCATTATTCATAAGTGGCTGAAGGGTGAAACGGACATCGCTGTATTCCGTACTTTCTGGACCACTTATAAGAAAGAGTTTTTCAATAGTAACAAACTAGGTTATTTACTTGCTGCCGCAGGTTATATTCTTTATCTCGATTTTGTGTTCTTGATATCGGCAGCGGATGATTTTTTCTTATATCTAACTGTACCTTATCTAGTTGTAACTGCTATCTTTCTGTTAACTGGATTGTATGCCTTTCCAATCTTTGTCCATTACCAGATGACGTCATTCCAAGTCATAAAGACGTCTTTCTTCATGATGCTTCTAAATCCAGTACAGACAATACTCATGGTGGTCAGCACACTAGGGATTGGTTACATCTTGTGGACTTTCCAAGGGCTGGCACTGTTTTTCAGCTTCAGCATCCTGGCGCTTGTCGTTATGATGCCTGCTAACCGTGCATTTGAAAGGATGAAGCTAAAGCAGCAGATGTTGCTGGCGAAACAGTAATGCACACTTTGCCCACTCCCTTTAGTTCAGCCAGGCGGGAGATTTTGCTTGTTTAGCTTTTGGCAGATGAAAAAAATCTTTAAACAGGAGTTATGGATATGAAAAAATATGTGTTAATTGGGACAGGCGGAAGAGCGGAATTTTTTTATGGAGCAATTGCCAGGGATTACCGGGGGACATGTGAGCTGGTTGCCTTCTGTGATATTAATCAGACAAGAATGAATTATGCTAATACATTATTGGAGGAGAAATACCAACACTCGGCAATTCCCACATACTTATCCAGCAGGTTTGAAGAAATGATTGCTTCAGAGAAACCCGATATTGTCATTGTTACTTCAATAGATCGATCGCATCATACGTATATCATCAGGTCCCTGGAGCTTGGCTGTGATGTCATTACCGAAAAACCAATGACGATTGATGAAGAAAAATGCCAGCAAATCATCGATACCATCCATCGTACAGGCAGAGAAGTCCGGGTTGCATTTAACTATCGGTATGCGCCCCATAATACGAAAATCCGGGAACTGATAAAAAATAATAGGATTGGAAAAGTAAATTCGGTTCATTTTGAATGGGCACTTGATACCCAGCATGGTGCTGACTATTTTCGCAGGTGGCATAGGGACAAACGAAACAGTGGCGGGCTGCTTGTGCATAAATCGACCCATCATTTTGACTTGGTCAATTTTTGGCTAGGCACCACACCAGATACCGTCTATGCTTCCGGTGGGCTGCATTTCTACGGAAGAGAAAATGCCGAGGCAAGAGGCGAGACGGAATTCTACCAACGTGCCTATGGTAGTGAAAAAGCCAAGAATGATCCTTTTGCTATACACCTAGAAGACAACCCCCATCTGCAGGCGATGTACCTTGATGCGGAAAAAGAAGATGGCTACCAACGGGACCAAAGTGTGTTTGGGGATGGCATCAGTATTGAGGATACGCTTGGTGTATTAGTGACATACAAAAATAAATCCATTCTCACCTATTCGCTAAATGCCTATTTGCCATGGGAGGGTTTTGTCGTTTCATTCAACGGAACGAAAGGAAGAATAGACGTCCGAATTGTTGAAAAGTCGTATGTTAACTCTGGCGGCAAAAAAAGCGAGGAAGGACAGCTGGAAGAAATGTCGATTATAGTCTCTCCGATGTTTGCTGATTCGTACCACGTAGAAGTCGAAGGCGGTGCCGGGGGGCATGGCGGAGGAGATCCTGCTCTGCTTAATGATTTATTTGGTGCGCCGGTAGATGATGAATTTAACCGGGCAGCTTCGCATATCGACGGAGCGATGTCGATTTTAACGGGAATAGCCGGGAATCAATCATTAAAAACAGGCAATGCTGTGAAGGTAGACAGCCTGATCAAATTTTAGAATTGGGCGCCAGTCACCGGTACAGCCGGAGATGAAGGGAGATACGTTTGTGTTAGAGGGAAAATCAGCAATTATTACCGGCGGTGCTTCAGGCATGGGGAGGGCTGCGGCTCTCCGGCTTGCCTCAGAGGGAGCGAGGGTTTGTCTGCTGGATACCAATCAGGAAAAGTTAACTGAAGCTAAAATGGAAATTGAAAAAAATAATGGCATTGCGTGGAGTTTTGTTTGTGATATATCTCAGCCAAAACAAGTGCGTCAGGCGGTGGAAGAAGCTGCAAATGGGTGGGGGCGGATAGATATTGTCTTTGCTAATGCAGGGATTGTTGGGGTGTTAGCTCCGATTGAAACAATGGATGAGGAAAACTGGGAAAAGGTTATGAACGTCAATTTGACAGGCACTTTTTTGACGGTAAAATATGCCATTCCATACTTAAAGAAACAAGGCGGCAGCATTATTATCACCAGTTCGGTCAGCGGAAACAGGGTTTTTTCGCAATCAGGGTTTTCCGCCTACTCCAGTTCAAAAGCAGCACAGGCAGCGTTCGCTAAAATGGCAGCCTTAGAACTTGCTAAATATAATATCCGCGTAAACGCCATTTGTCCAGGAGGCATTAATACTGATTTTGGCCAATCGATTAAAAGAGCTCCAGATTTGGAAAAAGTCAGCATTCCTGTCACGTTTCCAGAAGGGGATAAGCCGTTGGAAAAACGGTCAGGAAAGCCCGGCCAGATAGCTGATCTTGTACACTTTTTGGCGTCTGAAGCGTCCGAGCACATTTCCGGTACAGAAATATTTATCGATGGAGCCGAATCCCTTCTGCGCGGCTGACAGAACAAGGAAGGCTGTAAATTATCGTCCGTTGACAGGATTTGAATTTTGGCAAAGGAGAGGTTGTTATGAAGCAAGTTTCCGAAGCAGTACCGTTTATTGCTTACGGAGGGGACTATAATCCAGAGCAATGGTCAGAAGAGGTCTGGATCGATGATGCTCAAAAAATGCAAAAAGCTGGTGTCAATCTTGTCTCTGTAGCTATATTTAGCTGGGCCGTCCTGGAAAAGGAGGAAGGAGTCTTTAACTTCGCTTGGCTTGATAAGGTCCTTGACATTTTACATGAGCATGGGGTTGGTGTATGTCTTGCCACGGCTACTGCCTCAACCCCGGCTTGGCTGTCCGCAAACTATCCAGACGTCGCAGCCGTCGATCAAAATGGCCAGCCCTATAACTTTGGATCGAGACAGCATTACTCTCCGAATAGCCCGACATATAAAAAAGCAGTAAAAAAACTCGTCCGTAAGCTGGCTGAGCGCTACTGCGGCCATCCTGCGCTGAAAATGTGGCACATCAACAACGAATATGGCTGCCATGTCTCTGAGTGTTACAGCCGTTATTCCACAGCAGCGTTTAGGGAATGGCTGGAAAATAGATACCAGTCGATGGACGAATTAAACGAACGATGGGGAACCAATTTTTGGAGCCAGCGATACAACGATTGGGAGGAAATTGAACTGCCTGTGCGTTTAGCAACATTTTATAACCCAGGACAAATGCTAGATTATAAACGGTTTATGAATCATGCAATCTTCCAGCTTTATAAAATAGAAAAAGAGATACTAAGGGAAGTGACGCCTGATGTCCCTGTGTTTACTAATTTCATGTATCAGTTTAAGCCGCTTGATTATTTTGAATGGGCCGAAGAACTGGATGTCGTCACCTGGGATGCGTACCCTGACCCTCGGGAAGGGATACCTTACTCCTCTGCCCTTCATCACGATTTGATGAGAAGCTTGAAACAGGGACAGCCGTTTTTATTGATGGAACAGGCTGCTTCCCATGTGAACTGGCGGGATATCAACCTTACAAAAGAGCCAGGTATTATGCGGTTATGGAGCTATTCGGCTATCGGACACGGAGCAGATGGGATCATGTTTTTTCAGTGGAGACAGGCGAAAGCGGGGGCGGAAAAATTCCATAGTGCAATGATTCCCCACTCGAATAGTGAGGAAAGCCGTGTATATCAGGAAGTAAAGCAGCTGGGGCAGGAGCTGAAGAAATTGAATTCTCTTGTCGGGGCAAGAACGACTGCAAAAGTGGCAATCGTGTTTGATTGGGAAAATTGGTGGGCTGTTGAATTAGAAGGAAAACCCCATAATAAATTAGCGTACATGGAACAAATAAAACAGTACTATAAAGTTTTTTATGATCAAAATCTTGCGGTGGACTTTGTGCGGGCGCAGGACGATTTGTCCGGTTACGAATTGGTGGCAGCCCCAATGCTGTACATGATTAAACCAGGGGATGCAGAAAATTTGGAGCAATTCACAGCTAACGGTGGGACTTTGGTGGTTTCCTTTTTTAGCGGCATTGCCGATGAAAACGATCGGATTCACTTGGGAGGCTACCCGGCCCCGCTCCGAAGACTGCTGGGTCTCCGCGTGGAGGAGTTTGTACCATATGCAGAGGAGGAATCAAAGACCATTGTATACAATGGCCAGAAAGCAGAAGCCTTCACATGGACAGATATCATAATGCCGGAAGGGGCAGAAGTAGCTGCCTATTATGAAGATGGCTGGTATATGGGAAAGCCTGCTATTACAAGACACACCTATGGAAAAGGAAAGGCAGTGTATATAGGGACACAGCCGGAATCGGTATTATTAGAGAGGTTGTTGGGTGAATTGGCAAGCGGAAAACATCTTAAAGCACCGTTACACGCTCCCCAGCATGTGGAGATTTTACGAAGGGATTCGGATGACTACAAGCATTTGATTATTGTGAACCACAACGATCATGAGATTGAGCTTGATCTCGAGCAGGGTGTTTCTTATACAGATTTATTATCCGGCGAGCTGCTGGAATCAAGCCTGTGTATCAAGGCAGTCGATGTAAAAATCCTCCGCTTCTAAAGCATACCATCGGAAGGGAGACTATGAGAAGAAAGAGGTGTCTGAAATGAGTGGAAAGGGGCATGTACAATGGTTTATTCCAGATGGGTATATTCCACCGGAAAGCTCCGGGCAGTTAACAAGCCATGAATCCATATGTATATTGAACTGTAACGATAGTAATGCCAATTTGAAATTAACAGCTTACTTTGAAGATCGGGAGCCAATCGAGAATATTAACGTAAAGGTTGATGCTAAACGGACGAATCATATCCGAACGAGCAGTTTGGAAAGCAGCGGTAAAAATATCCCGGCAGGAGTACCTTACGCGTTGGAAGTTACAAGTGACCTGCCAGTGATTGTTCAATACAGCCGCCTTGATTCCACCCAGGAAGCATTAGCGCTTCTTTCTACCATGGCTTATCCGGTCCATGGATGAATGAAAAGCACTCAAGCGAAAGAACAGACTTAAAACAAAGCTTGTCTTTTTCACTTGAGTGCTTAATGATTAACGCTTCCACCTCGGCCTAGTCCTTATCGTGGAGTTTAATGGTTTTTCCCGGTTGGCTCCACCCGATGTTTACCTCATTAGGCAATACGCTTTTTTCATAACAGTCAACTAAGGTTTCGCTTAGATTTTCCACCCAGCACAATTTTGGGTCATCTTGATAGTGAACAAGCTCCTGCGGAAAAGAAGGGATATCAGTAACAGACTGGTGCATGGCGTTTATACAGTAAACATGGGTGGAGGCGGCTTCGATTCCGCACAAAATATCCTGCCTATGATGGGCTGCTGCTTCTATGCAGATTTCAAGTTTAGCCAGCGAATCGTGCTGCAAGGCACCATACTTTTTTGTCTTCCCATCGTTAAAACGGGCGATGACTGCTTCGCCTGTACTGCTGCCTGATTGGTACGATATTACCGCATTGTCGAACTCTAATGTGAACCTTGGCTGGATTTTCTGTTTTCCTGCATGGGAAGCGTAGTACAACACTTCTGTTCCTGTTTTGGTAACTGTACGAACGGCACACGTGTCAAATGTTTCTATATCATTTGCACGATATAATTCAGCAGTTACTTCACGCAGCTCGGCACTTTTGTCTGTCTCGGGCCCTAATAAATAAAAGAGATGATGTAAAAAGTGGGCAGTGGCATTGTTGGCAACACTGTCGAAAATCATATCTCCGTTCGGGCTGTATTTTTTGCCGGCCCAGCTCGACCTAGCATAATAGTCTTGATCGCGAGGCCATGAGACGAGAGTTTTAAACCGTTTCGGTTTCCCAAATAAACCGTGGATGATATCTTGCTTCAGCTCCTGAACACTTGTTGTAAAGGACCAGTTAAAGCCGATAGCAAGAAATTTGCCAGTTTCATTCCGCACTTTGATCATTTTCTCAATATCTTCAGGATTGCCGCTAGCAGGCTTTTCGCATAATACATGGCTGCCATGCTGCATGGCAGAGATGGCTTGTTGTTTATGTAAATGGATAGGTGTGGAGATGATCGCCAAGGCAGCATCGTTCTCTTCGTAAAACTCGTCTAGTCCACCATAAACAGGGATATTCCAATCTGCCAACTGCTGATAATATTCCGACTTTTCTGGATGGATTTCGACCACACCTTTTATGGCTGCGGTTTCATTATTGTTTAGCAATTCTTGTAGATAAATGCTTCCATATCCGTTGATGCCAATCAATACAATCGAAACTTTTTCTTCCATAGTCCATGCACCTCTGCCTAATTTATTTTTGGAAAACAGTTGCTAGTAAGAAGGAATTAAATTGCCGTTTTTAATACATGTGTTTAATGTTATTAGAATATTCAAAAGTATTCAAGTTATTGTCAAAATACGAACAAAGGAGCGGATGTTTCATGAGCAAGGATGGAAGGAAGCATATGCCGAAGGGAAATCATCTGCCTGTAGTTGGTCCTGGAGGATTCTTGTTTGCAGCTATCGGGCTTGATCATGGCCATATTTACGGGATGGTTGCCGGTTTAATTGAAGCTGGCGCAGAGCTAAAATGGGTATATGATCCCGATTCAACCAAAGTCGAGCAATTTGCAAACCAATTTCCGCAAGTTCAGAAGGCGAATTCACTCGAACAAGTATTGGGTGACGAAACAATCCAATTAGTAGCTGCGGCTGCAATCCCATCAGAGCGGAGTGCCCTGGGAATGAAGGTAATGAAAGCTGGTAAAGACTATTTTACTGACAAAACGCCGTTCACCACCATGGCTCAATTAGAGGAAACAAAGCATGTGGCTGCACGTACCGGCCAAAGATATATGGTTTATTTCAGTGAAAGGCTTCATGTAGAAAGTGCTGTTTTTGCAGGCGATCTTATTAAGGAAGGGGCTATTGGCCGAGTCATCCAGGTAACAGGCTTCGGGCCTCATCGTTTAAATGCACAGAGCCGTCCTGATTGGTTTTTCAATAAAGAGCAATATGGCGGAATATTATGTGACATCGGCAGCCACCAAATCGAACAGTTTTTATTTTACGCAGGCTGTGAGGATGCAGAAGTTTTACAAAGCAAAATAGCCAATTACAATCACCCGGATTATCCGGAACTGGATGATTATGGAGATGCGACCCTTGTTGGAGATAATGGGGCGACCCAGTTTTTCCGGGTTGATTGGTTCACGCCAGATGGATTGAGTACTTGGGGAGATGGACGCACATTCATTGTCGGGACAGAGGGCACAATCGAAATTCGCAAATATGTTGATATTGCCAGAGAAGAAACGGGGGACCACCTCTATTTGGTCAACCATGAGGGAGAGCAGCACTTCGAGTTGGCAGGGAAAATCGGCTATCCATTTTTTGGAGCGCTTATTTCCGATTGTATTAACAGAACTGAACAGGCGATGACCCAAAAGCATGTCTTCAAGGCAGCAGAACTTTGCTTAAAAGCACAGGAGCAAGCGCTAGTTGTTTCCAAGTAAACAAAAAAGCTGTCTGCCAGCCAACCAGAAGTGGCGGCGGACAGCTTTTTGACGTTAAATTGCGGTCGGAGGCTTTATGATTTCCCTTTTAATGAAGCAGTAAATCTACTTGATACAATAACTCCCGCTTGGCCTGCGAGGAAATGTATTCCTGCATATTCTCTTTCGTTAATTGGGTTTGGAATTTCTCCAAAAATTTCACTGTATTTTTCTCAGAGCCTTTTTCGGCGTGGTTGATTGCCTTGTTCAATGTATTTGCCAGCTGTTTGGCTAATGGATTTGTCAGTTCGCCATTTGTTACAAACGCTTCGGTTTTATTCTGTAAAACAGACAGCTGGCCTGGCATAGAAATATCAGGCTGTGGAACAGTAGACCAGTCGATATCGGATCCTAGATAGAAGCTGGTATAAGCTGGCTGATTGTAGGCAGTATTCTGCCAGGCGATACCTGTCCGGTATTGAGCATCGTGCATTAAGGTATAAAGCTTGTGGTCAGTAACCTCTGTACTCATGTAAATTCTAATTGAAGAACTGTCGGCAGTGCGGAGCAGAAGCTCCTCTCTCCAGTCCCCGAATATATCTGCAACAAGACTTGGATTTCCTTTCGTTCCATTGTTCGTTCTGGTTCCTTCCGCAGTAAGGATACGCCCTTGCTGCCAATCATGAATCTCTGGAGTATCGTTGCCAGAGCCATCGATGATTTGTGTCGTCATATTTGCTGCCCATTTAATATTCATATTGGTGCCTGGCTGCGCGTCGCTTATTCGCTCTCCATCTGCAGTGTACAGTCCGGCTGCCCATGTTTCTAATCCTTCAGACTCAGGATCGACATCACCAACCATGCCCCGTCCAGTATCTCTGCCAGTATATTCTCCGAAAATGACTTCTCCAGTAGCAGCATCACGAAGAGCATATCCATACGGTGCCCATGGGCCACCTTCATGGACCATAAATATTTCCTTCCCAGGTCTGTTTGGGTCTATATCGGTAACATGCAGAGCATCTCCATGTCCCAAACCTGCTATGTCCCCTGGAGCTGCACTCTCAGGCGGCATGACATCAGAGGAACTGTAGAGCAGAGAACCATCGTGGTCAAGCGTTGAAGAACCGTAAACGATTTCGTGTTTTCCATCACCATCCACATCCGCGGCAGCCAAGGAATGGGCTCCCTGGGTTGTCAGGGAGGCATACTCCTGATTCTCTCCTGGTGTACCATGAGGGCCGGCATCGAAGGGATTGTCCATCGGAGTCCAGCCGCTATCTGCTTTCCATTGCTGGCGGATATTTTTTCCATCCCAGCTGTATGTCGCGATCACAGCCCGTGTATAATAACCGCGTGCAAAGACCGCGTAAGGTTTTTTGCCATCAAGATAAGCGACGCCGGACAGAAACCGGTCAACCCTGTTACCGGGCTCAATTCGTGCCATTGCATAATCGCCCCACATTAATCCGTCATCATAACGGGCAGGATCGTAATCGACCGTATCCATTTCTTCGCCCGTTTTTCCGTTAAAAACCGTCAAATATTCTGGGCCTTCTAAAATGAAACCTTCGAAATTCCTTAATTGATTACGAGAGCTTCTGCTAGGGGCGAGTAATCAACCAGACTTTCGGCATCTTCTCTAGCCAATGGATAATCGAATTGCGGATCGATATCAAAGCACTCTTCCAAAGTTGATGGCCAGTCGCCATTAACTACTTCTTCATGCTGATGCCAACCCATGAACATTTCTACTAAGTGATTATAGTAATCCTCACTGCTCATCCGGTAGTCATCTTGATTGCTGTAGCCTGCTTCGATATCTTCCTGCGGCAAGGTAATGTATTCTTCAGAAACCATATTGCCTGCTTCGTCATACTTGATCACTTTCGTTCCTGGTGCCGTTTTAAACATCAATTCGGCTTTCCCATTGCCGTCGAAGTCATAAACTTGAAATTGTGTATAATGGGCCCCGGCCCGAATATTAATGCCTAAATCAATCCGGTACAGTAAAGTGCCGTCCAGCTTGTAGGTATCGATATACGTATTGCCAGTATAGCCAACTTGTGAGACGTCTTTAGAATTTGTCGGCTCCCATTGGACAATATACTCGTACTGTCCGTCGCCATCAACGTCGCCGACACTCATATCATTCGCGGTATAAGAGTAAGCTTCTCCAGCTGGTGTTACGCCATCTTTAGGCTTTTGAAGCGGCAAATCAAGAAAAGAATAATCCCAGGAGCCTACCGAAGCACTTTGCTCTACTTCCTGTCCATTTTTGACCGCCCTTACCTGGTATTTGGCCCCCTTGGCTCCGGATCGATCTAAGTAATTGGTGCTTTCTGTCACTGTAGCGATTTTTTCACCATCACGGTAAACGTTGAAATCCATCCCAGTCAGACCTTTCCCGGAATAGCCTGTTACTTCAGTAGCCAATAGTCTCCAGCTAAGAAAAATGCCCTCCTCGGCGGGGACTACAACTAACCCCCTGTCCAAATATTCGAGTTGAATACTATCTCTGGTTTGTGACTGAAGACTGCTCTCGGCGAAAGTCGTGGTTGTCAAACTTGAAAAAACCAAAAAAATTGCTAAAAATAAATAAGATGCTTTTTTAGCAGCTATGGTTATTTTCAATAGAATCACCCTCCTCTAACTTTTTTATTGAAAAAGCAGTGTGGATTTAACCTACTGCTTACTCACATATGGATATGGGCTGTGCTAATTCTAGTGATACGTAAGAATTGCTAAAAGGGGGAGATGTATGGAAGAGAAAAGAATTTGAAGGAAAGACAACGTTGTTATGTAATCGCTTCCATAGTATAGTGATATTATATAGCTGTCAATCTTATTGGAATAAAAAGGTACTAAAAGACTACTATTTAATAGGGTATATGGTAAGGTTTATTTACTGCTGCATCTGCTAAAACGAATCCAAGGAAGTGAGAAGTTACCCTGGGAGGGGTCTTATGTGAAAAAAGTCAAAGCGATTTATTTAAATTTGCGGATCAAATATAAAATGTTTTTATTGATTTCTCTTATTCTATTACTATTCAGCATTGGCGGCCTATTTATTTTGCAATACGCTTTTCACGTCTATAATGATGAGATTCACAGGCAATCTGCCCAATCGTTAAAAGTCTCTTCAACATCCATTGAGAATGAACTGGAGAAGATGGAAAGGCTCTCTTATCAAGTAGCGACAGATCAATATATTCAGTCCTATTTATTTAATATGAAAAATAGCGAAAGCGAGTACCAGTCTTTTTTCATTGGCACGGAACTGAGAAGAAGGTTATTGGAAATAGGCGCTTTGAATAAATATGTCGATTCCTTACAGATGTATGATGTGGAGGACCGAGACTATGCAGCCGGCAACAGGATTGTCACCATAGAAGAAGAGCGGCTGCAGGAGATTAAGGACAGAACAAATTTGAAACAAGGCGGAATTGAGTGGTTTTTCCCGAGTGAAACAGACGACTCCTTCATCGCCGCCCGAGAGGTTAGGTCTTATTTGAATCTTACCTTTGAGCGGCTGGGGATGATTGCTGTCAGGTTTAATATGGATGCAATAATATCCTCATTTTCAAGTAAATTAGCTGGAAAAGAGGCAAAACTACTTGTTTTTAATGCCAATAATGAGATTATCTATCCCCAGGATGCTTCAAAAGCAGACCAGTATATGGTTGGTCATATTGGCGGACGAGACGGATACAGCCTGCTGGAGTACGAAGGAGATAGTTATTTCGCTACATATACCCCTGCAAGCTATAGCAACTGGACATATATGATCATTTCCCCATATGGTAATTTATTTCAGGCAGTCTCTTCTGTAAGAAAGGCAGTGTTGATAACTTACGTGTTATTATTTCTTTTGCTTGTGTTTTTAGGGATGCAATTCATTGGCGGTATTACCGGACCGATTGAAAGTCTCAACAGAAAGATGAAACGCGTACAGACAGGAGAAATTAGTCATTACTACGAACAAAATGATGTGCAGCTATCCAGGGATGAAGCAGGGAATATGCACGATAACTTCAACAAAATGATGAAGCAAATCAATTTCCTTATCGAAGAAAACTATAAAAAACAATTGGTGATCAAAGATTCCGAATATAAAACATTACAGGCACAAATCAATCCTCACTTTTTATACAATACACTGGAGTCGATTAACTGGGCTGCAAAAATGGGCAGCAACAAAGAAACCTCCCGGATGGCTGTATCATTGGGATTCATTCTCCGTTCCTCATTGGATACGAACCATTCACTTATCAGTCTTGAGGAAGAGCTGAAAATCATTAGGCATTATATTACCATTCAGTCCTGCAGATTCGAAGAACGGCTGGCATTTCGGGAGAAGATCCCAGCTAACCTTCTTAATTGCCAGGTGCCCAGGTTCAGCCTGCAGCCCTTAGTAGAAAATGCTATCCGCTACGGTCTTCAGCAAATGGTAGGTACGTGTACGATTGTTTTGGAAGCCAGAACAGAAAAAGATAAAATTATTATCTCTGTAAAAGATGATGGCCCCGGGATGGATAAACCATACCTTGAAAGGCTTGCCAGCGGTAAGTATCAGTCAAAAGGAACAGGGATTGGTTTAAAAAATATAGATGAGCGGTTAAAAATTTTATTCGGTGATGTTTATGGCGTTCACGTAGCAAGTGAAAAGAACAAAGGGACGACTGTAGAAGTCACTATTCCTAGCAGAGGGGGAAATGAGCATGTACAAAGTGCTGCTGGTAGATGATGAGCGTATGATTTTAGAAGGAATATCTTCCATTGTAGACTGGGAAAAACAGGGTACCATCTTAGCAGGAACTGCGAGGAATGGAATCGAAGGACTTGATTTTATCCGGAGAAACCGACCAGACATCGTTGTCAGTGATATAACTATGCCGGGGCTAGACGGCATGGAGCTAATTGAAAAAAGCAGTCACGATTACCCTGCGATTAAATGGATTCTTTTGTCCGGATATAATGAGTTTGAGTACGCTCAAAAAGCGATGCGTTTTGGCGTTAAGCATTATTTGTTAAAACCATGCGATGAAGCGGCTATTTCTGAAGCGTTAAACGAGCTAGTTAACGAACTAAACGATCAGCAGAAAGAAAGCATTTATTTGAAAAATATTGAAAACAGGGCAAATATAACAGTAGAAGGAACAAAGGAAATGCTGTTCAAGGAAGTGTTAACCAATAGCACGCTTCAAGAAGACCAGCGCAATGACTTTTATGAAAAACAGATTGGGCTCCCGGCTGACCAAATTTCTGCCAGGTTAATTCTCTTTCATCTTGAAAACAGTGATTTATCCATTCTGCCATTAGCAAAAAAAATGGCGGTTAATCACTTTGGGCAGAAGGCAGTTATGGCTTGGACAATTTTAGGGGAGGATTTGCTTTTATTGTTAAGTGAAGATTTTGATGGACAGGAGGAGCTGCTATCTTTTATTAAAAAAGTTCAGGATAGTTTTGGTGACCGCTATCAATCAATGCTCACTGTTGTTATCAGCGGCAGTGTTGAGGCGATGAAGATACATAGCTACTACCAACGTGTGGCAAAAAGCCTGGAAGAACGCTTTTACAAAGGCAAGGGAAGCATTATTTTCGAAAGCAAATCTGCTATGGACGCCGGGAACGACAGTGAATTATATGAAAATGATATGGAGCGCATAATTTTTCAATTAAAAGCAGGTCGCCAAGGAGAAGCACGGCAGGAGTTATCTAAAACAATCGAAAAAATAAAAGCAATGAAGCTAAAGCCGACCATTGCTAAATCTTATTTGATTCAATTATATATATCGATAATAAAAGTAACTTCTCCATCAATCGGCGAGGAACATACGAGGGAAATAAGCAAACTGGAAGGATTGGAGACACTTTCCTCCTTTCATGCTATTCTTGAGAAAGCCCTCGTTAAAGGGAATTCTTTAGAGGCTGCCACACAGCAACTAAGATATTCTGCCGTCGTTGCCAGGATGATCGATGTCATTCATGATAATTTGGAGAACCCAGATTTGTCGCTACAGTGGATGGCGAAGAAAGCGTTGTATATGAATACAGATTATTTAGGAAAAACCTTTAAAAAAGAGGTAGGAAAAAAATTTTCTGCGTATGTAATGAATAGACGAATAGACAAAGCTATCGAGATTATCGAGCAGGAAGGCGATGTGAAGGTATTTGAGCTGGCGGAAAGGCTTGGTTTTGGCAATAATCCTCAATATTTCAGCCAAATTTTCAAGAAAAGAACTGGCTGTACACCGACGGATTTGATCAGGTCCAATTAGTCCCAAGCAGTTCACTTAGGTACTTATGAGAAGGGCCGGAGGGGAAAACGCACATTAAAAACCACATAATCAGACGTATTTGTGTTGATTTTATGTCTGTTAAAGGTATAATTTAGTTGGGAATAACGATAAAAAAACAGAAAAAGGTTGGATAAAAATGTTGGAATATACAGATGAAATGAAAGACAAAATGGCTTTTTTTAATGAAAGACAACAAAAAATTACCGAAATGGTGGATAAAAGCGGCTCAGTAAGAGTGGCTGACTTAAGTAAACAATTTAGTGTTAGTGAAGAAACGATCAGGCGAGACTTTGAAAAATTAGAAGCGCAAGGATTGATAAACCGAATTCATGGTGGAGCGGTAAGAAAAGAAGATCAAAAATCAGAAATACCGATTCCGAAGCGAAAGGCCAAAAATATGAAAGAAAAAGAAATGATCGCAATGACAGCGGCTTCTTATGTGAAAGACGGGGATATAATTGCCATGGATGCCAGTACAACTACTTTAATTATGACTCAGTATATTAAAGGAAAAAACTTAACAGTTATTACTAATTCGATCGGTGTTTCACTGGAATTAGCCCAAGAAAGTGATATAAGAGTAATTCTAATTGGCGGCTACCTTGCGGAAAGTTCGATGTCTCTGGTAGGGAACTTTGCTGAGAGAGTCATTCAGGATTATCATGTAGACAAATTCTTTTTTTCATGCTTAGGAGTGGACTTTAAAAGAGGCGTTAGTGAAATTCACGAAGACCAGGCCCTTGTAAAGAAACAGTTGATTTCCATCTCGGAGAAGTTGTTTTTGTTGGCAGACCATAGTAAATTCGGCGAAAAGTCATTGTTTCGTTTATGTGACGTGTCGCAGGCTGACTATTTAATCACGGATAACAAAGTATCGATCAATACGATAAGGGAGCTAAATAATTTAGGTATCAATGGAATAGTAGCGGAGAAAAGCGAGTAGGCTTTCTCCGCATTTTTTTTTGCTTTAAATCAAGAAGATTAGAAGATTTATCTGTCATGGCAAAAAGGTGGTAATTCCAACAAATTACAAATAAAATTGTTGTAAAACAAACACAAAAATAAACAAAGCCACAAAAAACTGTTGAAAAACAAAAACGCCCTTGTTATAATAAATGCAATCTTAATCAAAAACAGTTTACTTATCTAACGAAAACTGGTTAAAAAAATTTTTAAACAAAAATGAATGCGATTTCAATTATTTAAAAATTCAATAAAAACCATTTCGGTGGCGACTTAGGAGGGAAAACAATGACGGCTATTGGGCCTTCGTTGATGTGTGCGGATATGGGCACACTCCAAAATACAGTTAAAAGACTTGATGAAGCAAATGTAGATTTTTTTCACTTTGATATCATGGATGGAAAATTTGTTCCTAATTTCACCATGGGTCCGGATATGATTAAAAGCTTACGGGCGCACACTAACAAATTATTCGATGCCCACTTAATGATAGAAGAACCTGAAAGATACATAGATTTATTTGCCGATGCTGGCTGCGATATGATTTCTGTGCACGCGGAAGCTGCTACTCATTTACAGCGTACGCTCCAAAAAATAAAAAATCGGGGCCTGAGGGCGGGAGTGGCCTTAAATCCAGCTACCCCGTTGAACTGCTTGGAATATGTGTGGGATACCGTTGATTACATCGTGCTAATGACAGTGAATCCTGGATTCGCCGGGCAAAAATTCATCCCGATGACATTGAAAAAAATTACACTATTGAAAAACCTCATCGAAGATAGCGGCAGAAATATCGATATTCAAGTAGATGGAAATATAAGTTATGAAGTTATCCCCCAAGTATTAGAAAGAGGAGCAGAGATGCTAGTGTGCGGTACATCCTGTTTGTTTAGAAAAGAGGAGTCCCTGGAGCATGCAACATCAAACCTGCGACATTTTTTGCAAGGTCTGGAGGAAAAGAATCTGGCAAATTCCTAATCTAACATAGAAAGAGATGATATCAGATGAGCATTACTGTTGTCGGAAGCATCAACATAGATATAGTAGCCCTAACAGACCAGTATCCATCAAGAGGGGAAACGATCTTCGGAAAAAAGATAGAATATTTTTCGGGTGGAAAAGGGGCAAATCAGGCTACTGCCGTTGCTAAATTAGGAAAACAAGTGAACATGATAGGTGCAGTAGGCAATGATTTTCACGGCGACAAGTTAGTAGATACCTTAAATAAGGCAAGAGTAAATACCGATTTTATAAAGCGGTCACAATTCCTTGCAACTGGAACAGCAATTATAACGATTGACCAGACAGCAGAAAATACCATGCTGGTGCTGAAAAGTGCGAATGAAGATTTACTTCCTGAAGATATTGAAAGCGCATTCTCGGAGATTAACCAAAGTGAAGTATTGTTAGTGCAAATGGAAGTCCCGCAGGAAACAGTAATCAGAGCAATGGAACTCGCTAAGAAAAAAGGGATGTATGTGGTTCTGGATCCTGCACCTGCTGAAGGAATAACTGTAAAAGCCTTGGATTATGCTGATGTAATTACGCCAAATAGGCAAGAAACAAAGCATATGATAGGAATCGATGTTATTGATAAGGAAACTGCCATCGAAGCTGGAAGGGCCTTTGACAAAATGGGTGTAAAAAATTCAATTATAAAAATGGCTGATAAAGGTTGCATTGTCTACCAAAGCGGAGAATGGGAGTACCTTCCTTCTATTCCAGTAACTCCCCTGGATACAGTGGGTGCAGGCGATTCGTTTGCTGGTGCTCTGGCTTGTGCGATTTCTGACGGATACGATCTTATTACTGCTGCTAAATTCGCTTCGATTGTGGGGGCCCTGAAGGTTACTAAGCTAGGTGCTCAAACAGGAATCCCTACCCTTGAAGAAGTTGAGGCTTTTTGTAAGGAGCGAGGCCTGACCTATTACGGGCTAGAAGAGAAAACGTTCTAAAAGGAGGTAGTAACATTGAGTGAATATATTTTACAAATGAAGGATGTCAGTAAGACGTTTCCAGGAGTAAAAGCTCTCGATAACGTGCAGCTGGAAGTGAAAAAAGGTGAAGTCCATGCATTAATAGGGGAAAATGGTGCTGGGAAATCGACTTTAATCAAAATATTAGCTGGTATTCATAAGCCTGACCCAGGAGCAAAATTTTATTTCGAAGGGGAAGAAGCAAAGATTAACAAGCCGATTGACGCTACATTAAAAGGCGTTTCTATTATTTATCAGGATTTAAGCCTTTTTCCAAATCTATCGGTAGCAGAAAATATTTATATTGGACAGGACAGCAATAAAAAACCTTGGAAAAAAATAAACTGGAAATCGATTAAAAAAACTGCCGATAAAGCACTTGAAGAGTTGGAAGTAGATATTGATCCGAATACTACCGTTGAACGATTAAGTATTGCCCAGCAGCAGCTTGTGGAGATTGCCAGAGCGCTGGCATTTGAAGCGAAGCTGATTGTCATGGATGAACCAACTTCCGCTTTATCATCCAGTGAAGTAGAAAAGTTATACAAGGTTGTCGATAAACTTAGCAGCAGAGGAATTTCAATTATCTTTATCAGCCATAAGCTGAAGGAACTGTTCAGGGTTTCCGATCGATTTACCGTTTTAAGAGATGGAAAATATGTAGGTTCCTATCAAGCAGAAGAGATTGACGAGGCTAAGCTGATCAATCTAATGGTGGGGAGAGAAGTTTCTTATGAGAAAAATGAGAAGCAAGTAGAAACAGGAGAAGTAATCTTTCAGGTAAAGGACTTTTATAAACAAGGCAACTTTAAAGACATTTCCTTCTCACTGAAAAAAGGCGAAGTTTTAGGGATCACAGGGCTGGTAGGTTCCGGACGAACGGAATTGGCGCAAGCGATATTCGGAGTAAACAAACCGGATAGCGGTTCTCTGAAGATTTATGGAAAAGAAATCCGGATACGCTCATCTGCCGATGCGGTTAAGAAAGGTGTAGCTTATATACCTGAAGCCCGGCAAACACAGGGATTGGTGTTAGAACAATCGATTATTAACAATATTTCGCTTCCCATCCTCAATCGAATGAGAAATAAGCTGAAGTTGCTCGACAGGAAATCGGAAGTCCAACTGGCTGAGCAATACATTAAGTCATTGGATGTCCGTCCCGCCTTACCGAACTTGCCAGCTTCCAAGCTTTCCGGCGGTAACCAGCAAAAGGTTGTTATTGGAAAGTGGCTTTCCGCCCAACCGAAGATTCTCATCATTGATGAGCCGACAAACGGAATCGACATTGGAGCAAAAACAGAAATCCATAAATTACTTAGAAGGCTTGCCAACGATGGAATTGGCGTAATCATGATTTCCTCTGAGCTTCCGGAAATTCTGGCCGTTAGCGACAGGGTGCTGGTGATGCGACATGGAAGGATCTCAGGTGAATTGGGGATTCAAGAAGCAACCCAGGAAAAGATCATGAATTATGCTTTGAATTCGGGAAGCAAGAAAAATCCGTCAGAGGCATTAGACGATACAAGCCGGATAAGCCAGGGGGTATAGAACGATGAAAGCATTGCTAAAACAGAAGGAAATAAGTATCTTGGCGATAATCCTATTAATAGGAGCCGTTTTATCCTTTGTAAGCCCAGTGTTTTTAACGATAGGAAATTTCCTGGATATCATTGAAGGGAATGTAGTGATTGGGATATTGGCAATCGGGATGACATTAATCATTATTACGAGTGATATCGATGTATCTGTAGCAGCCTTGACCACAGCAGTTGCAGTTTCGATAGGCTATTTGTTCACATTTCTGCCGGACAGCTGGATCTCTGTTTTGCTTTTGTTCCTGATAGCGCCAGTAATCGGACTGGTCATGGGCCTTATCAATGGATTACTCGTATCTATCATCGAAATACCGGCAATCGTTGTCACACTTGGAACATTAAATATCATTGCAGGTCTGGTCCTGTACATTACCAACGGTAACTATGTTAATAGTACAAACTTCCCTCAGTCTTTTATGGCATTTGCCAACTACGAGTTATTAGGCCTGCCAATATTAATTTACCTACTGGCAGTGGTAGCAATTGGAACGTGGTTTATCTTGAAACACACTTTGATTGGCCGGTCCGTTTTAGCTATAGGAGGAAATACGCAATCTTCTGTTAGGGTAGGGATCGACTACAAAAAAGTAAAATTGTTCGTTTTTGCTTATATGGGTTTCCTGGCAGGAATTGCAGCGATTGCCCAAACAGCTTATACAAAAGCAGTTGATCCTAACGGCATGCTGGGATTGGAATTGACAGTAATAGCAGCGGTTGTATTAGGCGGAGCGAATATTCATGGCGGCAGAGGATCCATCCATGGAACTCTGTTAGGAGTGCTGTTACTGGCAATTATGCAAAACGGCATGATTTTAGCCCGGATTGACACCTACTGGCAAAACGTTGTGACGGGTGCAATTATTGTGATAGCTGTTTCTTATGATCACTTAAGCTACAAGAGATCTCAAGATAAACTAGCAAAAATAGAAGTCGAGGCATAGGAGGTCCAAGGATGAAACTTTCAAAAGAAAGCGTTTTGGGATTGATAGCTCTTGCGACATTTTTATTACTGGCAGTGATAGCACCTGGATTCCTGTCTTCAAACAACATTAATAGCATGATGTTCCAATTGCCAGAATTCGGGCTGATTGCCCTGGCAATGATGGTAGTAATCGTAACAGGCGGCATCGATCTCTCGATAACATATATTGCTGCACTCTCGGGCGTAGGGGCCGCATTAATGCTGACTAATGGATATGGGATATTGCCAGCTATCATTGTAGCAATCCTTTTTGCTCTCGCATGTGGAGCATTTAACGGGTTTGTGGTATCCAAAATAGGAGTTTCTCCGATATTGGTTACTTTAGGTACCATGGTCTTGTTTGAAGGTATTATTTTGGCAATAACCAAAGGAAGCTCTATCTCCGGGTTTAGCGAGGGTTATAGCTTGATAGGCAATGGATATTATTTAGGTCTTGTTCCATTGTCCATCGTCATATTTGCCGTATTTGCAATTATAACCGCCATTTTACTTAGCAAAACAAGCTGGGGAAGAAGCGTCTATATGTATGGGAGCAATGAAACTGCAACACTGTTCTCCGGAGTGAAAAACAGCAGGGTACTCATGAAGGTTTATTTATACGCTTCCTTGTTGGCTGCGATTTCCGCTATCATCATGACTTCCAGGTACAATTCCGTCAAAGTAGATTTAGGTTCCTCCTATTTACTGCAATCTGTTGCTGCTGCCGTATTAGGCGGAACGAATATCCACGGAGGATACGGAAAAGTCATTGGTACAGTCTATGCTGTGATGATCTTTCAATTTATACGAAATGGGTTAAATCTATTAGGTTTCCATTCGTCGCTGGTTGATGTCGTGATTGGTGCGATTTTGATCTTAGTACTGGCTATGAATTTCTTTTCAGACAAGTTTAAGAAAATCGCTGAAACAAAGAACGCAGGAAAAGCAGCATAAACCGGCAGCGGTTTATGTGAACAAAATGTAAGCGATTACCGGGTGTGTTATTATCCTAGATGGTTCTAGGTAATATAAATTTATTATTATCTAAGGGGGAAATGAATAATGAAGAAGTTGACAATGATTTTATTTGCTGCTCTGTTGCTGGTTGGTATCCTGGCAGGCTGCGTTGCTGAAAACAGCGGCAGCTCAGATAGTGGAGGAGATGCTGAAGCGGGAGGAGAATCAGAAGGTGAATCTGTGCAAGCTGGCGGAGAAGATGGCTTGGATATAGCTGTTGTGCCGAAGCTAGTAGGTATCCCTTACTTCAACGCATCTGAATCAGGCGCTATCGAAGCTGGTGAGGATTTGGAAGTTAATGTTAACTATACTGGCCCGACGCAAGCTGACGCATCTGCACAAGTAAAAGTTATCGAAGATCTTATCTCTAAGAATGTCGATGTCATAGCAGTAGCACCCAATGATCCTGCATCTGTAGAACCGGTACTTAAGAAAGCAAAAGAACAAGGTATCCATGTGATGGACTGGGATACACCAGCTGATAAAGAATTGGTGGACCTTTCTGTAAAACAAGTAGATGATGAAGAGTTTGGCCGTCACATGGCTAAAAAACTAGTAGAAGCGATGGGAACAGAAGAAGGCGAGATCGCAATTTTGACGGGTGGACTTTCTGCTGCCAACTTAAATCTATGGATTGAAGCAGCTCAGAAAGAATTTGATGAAAATTATCCTGGGATAGAAATTGTTTCAGAAAAAATTCCTACAGAGGAAAAGCAGCAAGTTGCTTATCAAAAAACATTGGACTTGCTGAAATCCTATCCTGATCTAAAAGGGGTATTGGCTGTTTCTACACCAGCTCCTCTTGGTGCAGCACAAGCAGTTCAGGAAGAAGGCTTGCAAGATGAAGTATCTGTAGTTGGATCTGCACTTCCTACAGACTCTGCTCCATTCCTTGAGGATGGATCACTTGATACAGCAGTGCTTTGGGATCCAGGTAAATTGGGTTATCTAACCGTTGCTTTAGGAAAAATGTTGGCAGAAGGCGAAATGCCAGAAGATGGACAGGAAATTGAAGGTGTTGGAGAAATCACAGTGAAAGAAGATGGAAAAACGGTAATCATGGGACCTCCTGCAGACTTCACAAAAGAAAACGCGGCTGACTTTGATTTTTAATTATGCTTCTAATGGGAAAAGGGCCGGCCACTGGGTTAGTTTGGCCGTGCTCTTTTTTCTTTCCTTTCTGGACATCGAATCTAACCGAATGTAGTAAAGGAGGCATTATTTTGAAAAAACAAAACTACGAGCTGAAAAACGAAAGAATAAAAAAAGCCTTTCAAAAAATGAAAGATGAGCACCCTGAAAGACTGGAAAACAGACTTAATTTATCGTGGAGTAACTGGGGGTTTGGCTTGGAGTCCCTTGAAGAGTCAATAAAAAGGCTGAAACATGCGGGTATTAACTATATTGAATTACATGGAAATCATTACGGTGATGATTTAGGATACCAAACAGATAAGACTCTTGAAATCCTCCACAAGTATGAAATAGAAGTTTCAGGTGTTTGCGGCATGTTTTCGGCTGAAAACGATCTTTCTAGCAACATTCCAGGAAAAAGACAAGCAGCTATTGATTATATAAAGAGAGAAATAGACTTTGCCAGAGCAGTCAATGGCGATTACTTGTTAGTTGTCCCTGGAGCAGTCGGGCGCCCAAATGCTTATGATGATACCGAGTTTGAAAGAAGTGTTGAAACGTTAGCCAGTTTAGGCGAATTGTTTCTCGAAAAAGGAATAAAAGCAGCCATTGAACCAGTCCGGGCAGCTGAAGTAAGTTTTGTACATACCGTCAGAGAGGCCAAAACGTACATTGAGGCAGTTAATCATAAAGGGATCAGGCATATAAATGGTGATATATACCACATGCAATCGGAAGAGGCCCACATAGGGGAAGCAATTTTAGAAGCAGGGGACCAATTGGTAAACCTGCACCTGGCTGATAGCAATCGTGGTGCACTGGGAAAAGGTTTCATCGATATTGATACTATTATTATGTCTTTATATTTAATCGGGTTTAACCAGGCAGGCAAGTATGTTACTCCTGAGCCGCTCGGCCCCGGAGGAGACCCTTATCCGGCGATGAATGCAAAGCCGGATAAGAAAAAGTTGGACTTTTTAGTAAACCAGTCTGCAACATATTTTAGAGAACGAGAGCAGGAATTATTGAGCAGATAACAGAGATGCTCTAGCCAATAATCTTTCATGAATATAGTTGAAGGGTGTTGTTTCGTTTGCTGGAAAAATTAAAAGAAAAGGTGCTGCAGGCAAATACAGCCTTAGAAGACTTTAAGCTGGTAACTTTTACTTGGGGAAATGCAAGCGGGATTGATAGAGACAGTGGATTGGTTGTGATCAAACCAAGTGGTGTGTCCTACAAAGAATTGACCAGTGAAAAGCTCGTGGTACTTGATTTGGATGGAAATGTGGTGGAAGGAGATTTAAAACCCTCGTCAGATATGCCTACCCATATTGAATTATACAAGCATTTTCCTGAAGTGGGAGGGATTGTCCACACCCACTCTTCCTGGGCGACTATTTGGGCACAAGCCGGAAAACCCATCCCCCCGTTAGGAACCACGCATGCTGATTATTTTTATGGTTCCATCCCTTGTACGAGAGCAATGACAGCGGCAGAAATAAACGGTAACTATGAGCGGGAAACTGGAAAGCTAATTATAGAAACGTTTGAGGATATTGACTACCGGCAAATACCGAGCGTTCTCGTTAACAGCCATGCCCCGTTCAATTGGGGGAAAGACCCACAAGAGGCTGTGCACAATGCCGTCGTCCTTGAAGAGGTTTCCAAAATGGCTTTCCATTCCCTTCAGTTAAATAGTGTATTGGAATCAATGGATGAAACACTGCTGAATAAACATTTTTTAAGGAAACATGGAGTCCATGCTTATTATGGCCAGAAGAGGTAAAGGAGGCTGATTGTGATGACAGAGAAGTATGCAATTGGAGTAGATTATGGAACGGAATCGGGACGCGCGGTACTTGTTGCTTTATCTGACGGGAGCGAGTTAGAAGAACATGTAACTCCATATCCCCATGGTGTGATTGATAACAAGCTGCCTGATTCAGGAATAAAGCTTGGCTATGAATGGGCGCTTCAGCATCCCAATGATTATATGGAGGTTTTAAAAAGGTCTGTTCCGGCGGTCATCGAAACCTCTGGAGTTTCCCCCCAGGATATTATTGGATTGGGAATAGATTTTACAGCTTGCACGATGCTTCCCATAGATGAAGATGGAGAGCCCCTCTCCTTTCATCCAGAATTGGAAAACAATCCACACAGCTGGGTGAAATTATGGAAACATCATGCCGCCCAAAAGGAAGCCAATCAACTAAACGAAATAGCATTACAAAGAAATGAAGCATTTTTATCAAGGTATGGAGGGAAAATATCCTCTGAATGGATGATTGCAAAAGCATGGCAAATACTTAATGAAGCACCGGAAATCTATGAAAAGACAGATAGATTTGTAGAAGCCGCAGATTGGGTAGTCTCAAAAATGACTAAAACATTTGTTCGTAACAGCTGCACAGCTGGCTATAAAGCGATCTGGCATAAACAGGAAGGTTATCCGGACAAAGAATTTTTTCGTGCGCTTGATCCTCGTTTAGAGAATCTGACAGAAACCAAGTTGAAAGGAGAGGTCAAACCGCTTGGCTCCAAAGCTGGTGTATTGTCGGAAGAAATGGCTGCTCTTACTGGCTTAACAGCAGGCACTTCCATAGCTGTTGGCAATGTGGACGCCCACGCATCTGTGCCAGGCATGGGAGTAGTATCACCGGGGAAAATGGTTATGGCAATGGGCACATCCATCTGCCACATGCTCTTAGGTACCGAAGAAAAAGACATCGAAGGTATGTGCGGAGTTGTGGAAGATGGAATCATTCCAGGTTATTACGGGTATGAGGCAGGCCAGTCAGCGGTCGGAGATATCTTTGCCTGGTATGTAAAAGAAGGCGTTCCTGCTTATGTTGAGAAAACTGCAGAAAAAGAAGGAATGGACGTTCATCAATGGTTGGAACAAGAAGCTGGTAAATACAAACCAGGTGAGACAGGATTGCTTGCCCTTGATTGGTGGAATGGCAACAGGTCTGTATTAGTAGATACGGAATTAAGCGGATTGTTGATAGGCGCAACGCTGCAAACAAAACCGGAAGAGATTTACCGGGCCCTTTTGGAAGCGACAGCGTTTGGAACAAGAAAAATTATCGAGGCATTCCACAATAATGGTGTCGCTGTTGAGGAGTTGTACGCATGCGGAGGTTTACCGCAAAAGAATAAGTTATTGATGCAAATTTACGCAGATGTGGCAAACCGAACCATTACGTTGGCCGATTCTAAGCATACCCCAGCGGTAGGGGCAGCGATGTTTGGTGCTGTAGCAGCCGGAAAAGAGAATGGCGGTTTTGACAACATTGTAGAAGCTACCAGGAAAATGGCTAGAGTAAAGGAAGACAAAATCACCCCTAATCCGGAAAATGTAAAGATTTACGAAAAACTTTATAAGGAATATGAAAAGCTGCATGACTATTTTGGCAGGGGGCAAAACAACGTAATGAAAGAGCTGAAAAGTTTAAGAAAGAATGTCCAAAAATAAATTTACCAATAAGAGGAATAGCCGTTTCAAAAAGAACGTTTTATTCCTCTTTTATTGATAGTAATATTAGTACAAGGTTGGAAAAAAACTCCTTATATAGGAGGGGATAATATGGAAGCTCTGATGGAACAATTGTTAAAGGAAACCGATGAAGAGAAGGCGATCTTGCAAAGAAACAATCAAGTGGAGAAAGAATTGTACACAGACCAGGCTGAATTTATCATCGAAAGCGATAAGTTTCTCAGTAAAGAAAAAATGATTATGATCAGAAAGCATACAAGGTTTATCGATTTCCCCAGGCATAAACACGATTACATAGAAATTAATTACGTATATAACGGAAAGCTAGAACAAAAGGCAGGAAACGAGGATATCACTTTAAAGCAGGGAGAATTACTGCTTTTAAATCAATATATTGACCATGAGATAAAAGCCTGCCGGCGGGAAGATATTGTGATCAATTTTATTATCCAGCCCCAGTTTTTTGATTATATTTTTTCTTATTTAACAGCGGACAATTTAGACAATAATATTGGCGATTTTTTAGTTAGCAGCTTGTTCAACCATACGCAGAACGGTCAATTCTTGTATTTTGCCGTCGCTGAAGTAAATTCCATTCAGGAATTAGTCCACAAAAT
Source organism: Sediminibacillus albus (assembly GCF_900101125.1). GTDB lineage: Bacteria > Bacillota > Bacilli > Bacillales > Amphibacillaceae > Sediminibacillus > Sediminibacillus albus. The sequence goes on from NZ_FNFL01000002.1 coordinate 246,878, forward strand.
CATTCAGGAAATAATGACCCCTTCCTTGCTATCGGAATCGACGGTCAAGTTATATATGGGCTTGTTGGTTATTGAATTAATGAAACACTCAGATAAAATTGCCAAACAAAATGAAAGTTTGATAGAACATCAATCGATCATGGAAGCTTTGAGATATATCGAAGACCATTTCAAGGATGCCAGCTTATATGATTTAGCGGAAACATTAAATCAGCCGCACTATCGGTTAAGTAAAAACATAAAAAAAATAACCGGGCGAACATTCAAGGATCTGTTACAGGATAAGAGGCTGCGGGAAGCAAAAGGATTATTGGGGAGTACCTCGATACCGATTGCCGCAATAGTGGAACAAGTCGGTTATGATAATATCAGTTACTTTTACCGTATTTTCAAAAATAAATATGGGGTGACACCGAAGAAATATAGGGAGAACCTTACGAAGCAATCATTAATTCCCTGAGAACAGCCATCATTATGCATCGGCTGTTCTTTTTTTGCAGTGAGAAGGATAAAAATTTTTAACTATCTACATAAGTGTAACCGTCTCTAACGTCGCCAAAAGGCTCGTCAATCGATGTGTTTCTTTAACGGTTTTCTGAATGCCACTTTCGCAAATAAGGACAATAAAAAGGTAAACCACGTTATTTATCTACTGGCATTTTACTTATATTATAAAGTTAGTAAAACGCTTTCATCAGGAGGTGTAGTGATGAGCAAATGCAGTTTAGCGGTTGATATTGGTGCTTCAAGCGGAAGATTGATTGCGGGCAGTCTGAAGGAAAACAGGCTGGAACTGGAAGAGATACACCGGTTTGATAATAATTTGACTAGAAAGGGCCATCACTTTTGTTGGGATGTTGATGGTCTATTCAATGAAATCAAGACAGGAATCCGTTTGTGCAAGGAGAGAGGCCTCCATCCACAAAGTATTGGGATTGATACATGGGCAGTTGATTTCGTCTTATTGGATGAGAAAAACCGACTTCTGACAGACGCTGTTGCTTATCGGGACTCAAGGACAGATGGAATGATGGAAGAAGTTTTTAACCTCATTAGTAAAGAGCGCCTGTATTTGGAAACAGGCATTCAGTTCCAGAAATTCAATACAATTTATCAACTATATTCGCTTAAACAGAGCAATCCGGAAATTCTGGATAAGGCAAAATCATTTCTTATGCTGCCGGATTACTTCAATTATCTATTGACAGGAAAGAAAACGAATGAATATACAAATGCTACTTCTACTCAATTAGTAAATGCTTTCACAAAGAAATGGGATAAAGACTTATTGGATCTGCTGGGTATAAATAAAGACATGTTTTTAGAAATAAATCCACCCGGCTCACAACTGGGGAGCTTGAGGCAAACGTTAGTCGATGAACTTGGATTAGATATGAAAGTAATCCTTCCTGCCACACATGACACTGGCTCAGCTGTCGTTTCCGTACCTGAAGTCGATGATACAATTTATATAAGTTCTGGAACCTGGTCGCTAATCGGAGTGGAGAATCCGTTCCCAGTCTGTATCACGAAGGCTTTAGACTATAATTTCACGAATGAGGGTGGTTTTGACTACCAATTCCGCTTCTTAAAAAACATTATGGGGTTGTGGATGATCCAGGAAGTAAAGAGGAACTACAACGATCAATACAGTTTTCCGGAACTAGTGGAGTTGGCCAACAAAGCTTCCAACTTTCAATCAAAAATAAATGTGGATGATGATCGTTTTTTAAAGCCGGAAAACATGGTAGAAGAAATTCAATCCTTATGCCAGGAGACAAATCAAGAGGTACCCAGTACACCTGGCGAGGTAGCCAAATGTGTATTTGATAGTTTAGGTGTCAGTTATCAGCAAGCTATAGACCAAATTGAAGAAATATATGAAAAAGAATTTAAAAAAATCAATATCATTGGCGGAGGCTGCCAAAATAAAATGTTAAACCAGCTGATAGCCGATAAAACGAAAAAAGAAGTATTGGCGGGACCGGTAGAGGCAACGGCGATTGGCAATCTTGTTTCTCAATTGATCTCCCTAGGAGAAATGAAAGATATCAAACAGGCGAGAAACATTATAAGCCAGTCGTTTGAACTGACAAGATTCACAGCCAATAGAGAGGAGGAGAATGTGAAATGAGCGTAACAGAGCGTTATGAAAATGCAAAAGAAGTCTATGAGAAATGGGGAGTAAATGTAGAGGGAGCATTGGAGCAGCTGCAAAATGTTCCGATATCGATCCATTGCTGGCAGGGGGATGATGTTAGCGGGTTTGAAGTAAATCAGCAGGAATTATCCGGAGGAATCGATGTAACAGGAAACTATCCTGGTAAAGCGAAGACACCGGAACAACTGCGGAGCGACTTGGAAAAGGCACTTTCACTTATCCCTGGTAAACACCGGGTAAACCTGCACATGATCTATGCGGAAACCAACGGCGAAGTGGTAGAGCGGGACCAGCTGGAGCCTAAGCATTTCGAAAACTGGGTGAATTGGGCCAAAGAAAACGGGCTTGGCTTGGACTTCAATCCGACGTTGTTTGCCCACCCTAAAGCAGACGATGGCTTAACCTTGTCCCATCCAAATAAAGAGGTTAGAGACTATTGGATCAGACACTGTATTGCCAGCCGTAAAATCGCAGCCTATTTTGGCAAAGAATTAGGCACGCCTGCTCTAACAAACATTTGGATTCCTGATGGGTATAAGGATATCCCCAGCGATCGGCTGACTCCCAGACAACGGTTAAAGGACTCCCTGGATGAAATTTTTAAAGTGGAAATAGATGAAAAGTACAACATCGATGCCGTGGAAAGCAAGCTGTTTGGAATTGGCTCGGAGGCATATGTAGTCGGTTCTCATGAATTTTATTTGGGCTATGCGCTTAAAAATAACAAGCTATGCTTGTTGGATACAGGACATTATCATCCGACGGAAGTTGTTTCCAATAAAATATCAGCCATGCTCCTCTACAGTGATCAACTGGCATTGCACGTTTCCAGACCGGTCCGCTGGGATAGTGACCATGTCGTTATCCTTGATGACGAATTAAAAGAAATAGGAATGGAAATCGTCCGGAACGGGGCGCTTGATAAGGTGAGAATCGGGCTCGACTTTTTTGATGCAAGCATAAACCGTGTTGCTGCATGGACAATTGGAACCCGAAATATGATTAAGAGTTTGTTATATGCGATGCTTCAACCGAATCAGCATCTAAAACAATTGCAGGAAGAAGGCAATTTCACAGAGCGGCTGGCCCTTATGGAAGAGTTTAAAACCTATCCGTTCGGCGCCATCTGGGATTACTATTGCGAGAAAATGGGTGTACCAGTACAAGAAACCTGGCTGGAAGAAGTAAACGCATATGAAAAAGAAGTATTGTCGAAAAGATAGTGTAGAAGATTTGGACCGGCAGTTGTTCATGCTGGTCTTTTTTCAAAAAAAGATGCGTAGTAGATGATTGTGTTTTTCCAAAAAAACAATAAAAACAAAACAAAAACAAGGTATTCAAAAATAAACAAAAACATGATATGCTAAATGCAGAAAAAGAAACAAGCAGAATAGAGGAGGAAACGACTTGGTACAAAATCTATGGGATGATAGTAAAGCAAACATAGAAAGCGGTTTAGAAGAACTCGTATATCGTTCGAATTTGCTAGGTTCTGACCGGTCTGTTGCAAATTGGGGCGGCGGAAACACATCCACTAAATCGAAAGAAACAGACTTCCGGGGCAATGAAATAGAAGTGATGTGGGTAAAAGGAAGTGGTTCTGACCTTGCAACTATGGGCGCAAAAAATTTCACTGGTCTAAATTTGGAAGATATACGCCCGTTAATGGAAAAAGATGATATGACAGATGAAGACATGGTAAATTACTTGGCCCATTGCATGATTGATGCAAAACACCCTCGTTCTTCCATCGAAACGCTGTTACATGCATTTCTGCCATTCAAACATGTCGACCACACCCATCCAGATGCGATAATCAGTATTGCATGCGCTGATAATGGCAAAGAAATTGCCGAAGAAATTTATGGCAGCCGTTTTGTGTGGGTGCCTTATATCCGTCCTGGATTCAAGCTATCTAAAATGATTGCTGAAGGAGTACAAAACAACCCCGATGCAGAACTGGTTATCATGGAAAAACACGGCTTGGTTACTTGGGGAGAAACATCAAAAGAAAGCTATAACAAGACGATCTCTGTTATCCAGGAGGCGGAGGATTACATTGAAGCAAAAGCAAAAGACCAAACGCTGTTCGGCGGCGCACAATTCGAGTCCATATCAGCCGAAGAAAGAAAAGAAATTGCTGCGAAGATTCTGCCCGTAGTCCGCGGCCAAGTAAGCAATAATAAAAAAATGCTAGTTACTTACGATGACAGCGAAGAGATCTTGGAATTCGTCAATAGCAGCAATGCAAAAGACTTATCTCAAGTCGGTGCTGCCTGCCCAGACCATTTGGTGCATACCAAGCGTGCTCCGCTATTCGTAGAATGGGATCCGAGCAGCAAAGACGTTGATCGCTTAATAGAAAATATAAAAGCAGGAATTGCGTCTTTCCAGGAGAATTACACAGCATACTTTAACCGGAATAAGTCAGAGGGGGATACAATGGTGGAAACAGCTCCTCGTGTAGTGCTTATTCCAGGTCTTGGGATGATTACCACAGGGAAAAGCTGGACGGCAGCAAGTGTCAGTCGATCTCTTTATCACCGGGCCGTGGCGGTCATGAAGGGGGCGACGGTTCTAGGAAGCTTTGTGTCTTTGAATGAAGAAGAGTCGTTCGCCATTGAATATTGGCCGCTCGAGCTTTACAAACTGAGCCTTGCACCGCCAGAGGCGGAGTTCTCCCGGCAAGTTGCATTTGTGACTGGCGGAGCCGGCGGAATTGGAAGTGCTACTTGCTACCGCCTCGTCTCTGAAGGGGCCCATGTAGTCATAGCTGACATTAATTTAGAAGGGGCCAAGGAGCTGGCAGATCAAATTAACGGGAAATTCGGCGGCCATCGTGCAGCAGCCGTCAAAATGGATGTAACAAAAGAAGAAGAAGTGGAGGCTGCAATTAGAGATGCTGTCCTGACATATGGTGGTTTGGATATTGTCGTTAATAATGCGGGATTGGCCAGTTCAAGCCCTTTTGAAGAGACAACGATGGATAAGTGGAACCTTAACATCAACGTATTGGTTACCGGTTACTTCCTCGTTGCCAGAGAGGCATTCAAGCTGATGAAAGACCAGGCAATCGGAGGCAGCATGGTATTTGTAGGCTCAAAGAATTCCATTTATGCAGGGAAAAATGCTGCAGCGTACAGTACAGCGAAGGCGGCGGAAGTGCATCTTGCCCGTACGGTTGCAGCAGATGGAGGAGAGTACGGGATTCGTGTCAATTCGGTGCTTCCAGACGCAGTTATCCGCGGTTCAAAAATCTGGGACTCTGAATGGAAAGAGGAACGGGCGTCCTCTTATGGAATTGAGGCTGATGATTTAGAAGAACATTACCGTAAAAGGACTATCCTGAATGTTAATATTTTACCGCAGGACATAGCAGAATCGATTGCTTTTCTGGCATCATCCAAAGCTGCCAAAACGACAGGCTGTATGGTGACTGTTGATGGAGGAGTAGCAGCCGCCTTTACGAGATAAAGAAGGTTGTTAACTCGTTGGCAATTCCAACGAGTTAACTGCACTTTATGTTGCTAAACGTTTCGTTCCTAACTAAAATGAGGAGTACAACAAACCGACTTAAATGAAGGAAAATGAAAGTAGGGAAACAAGTGCTTGTTGCTGAAAGACAACAAAAAATAGTAGAGCTTGTGAATGAACGGAAGAGTATTCGCGTATCAGAGCTTAGCCGAATATTTTCTGTTACAGAAGAAACCATTCGTAAAGACTTAGAAAGGTTAGAAACAGAGGAAAAACTATCCAGAAGCCATGGTGGAGCAGTAAGTTTACCTAGTGACGAATCATTGGATCTTTCTTTTTCTGAAAGGGAAATAACCAACGTGAGAGAAAAGAAGGAAATCGCTCGTGAAGCGGTAAAGCATGTGGTCGTAGGGGATAAAATTATGCTGGACGCCAGTACAACGGCCTGGTACATGGCAAAAGCTTTGCCTGATATCGCTATTACTGTGCTAACTAATTCCATTAAAGTGGCTATGGAGCTTAGCGGCAGAAAAGAAGTTACAGTAATTTCCACAGGTGGTACATTAATGTCGAAGTCCCTGTCGTATGTTGGGCCATTAGCTGAGGCATCGTTGGATACTTACCATGTCAATAAAGCGTTTATATCTTGTAAAGGACTTCATCTTGAAAAAGGAATTAGTGAGTCTGATGAACAACAGGCCCGTATTAAGAAAAAAATGATGGATAATGCTGATACGGTGTTTATTATGATAGATCACAGTAAATTCGGCGTTCGTGCTTTTTCCCGGCTGAACGGCCTTGAAGATATCGACCATATTATTACCGATAGTAAAGTGGATCCGTCTAGCGTTCAACAACTAGCCGATAAATCGTTAAAACTGATAAAAGTGTAGCCTCCTGCAATGGGAAAAATTAGCCGCCGAATCATCATGAGCTTGGCGGCTTTCTGTTCTTTGCTTCCATTATTTTGATCTATAACGCCATCTTATTGGCGAATATGTGTTGCCAGAGTTAAAGATAGCATTGCAGCAAGGCTGCATCACCACTTAACGACATTTATGAATGCGTTAACATTTGAAAGGCGGGAGGAGAGAAAATGAGAGTATCGTTGTTTATTACATGTCTTGGGGATGTTTTCTATGTAAATGCCGGTAAAGCGACGGTGGAATTGCTAGAGCGCTTTGGCTGCGAAGTTGATTTTCCGGAAACGCAGACATGCTGCGGACAGCCCGCTTATAATAGTGGCTACCACGAGAAAACTAAAGCAGCTGCAAAAAATATGATCAACACCTTTGCTCATGCCGATTATGTGGTCAGTCCATCTGGTTCATGCGCCTATATGTTCCATGAGTATGCCTCGTTGTTCGACAATGATTCGGAATGGGAGGAAAAGGCGAAGGCCTTAAAAGAAAAAACATATGAACTCACTCAATTTTTAACCGAGGTCTTAAAAATTGAGGATACAGGATCCGAATATCATGCCAAAGCAACATACCATTCCTCCTGCCACATGACACGACTACTTGGAGTAAGAGAAGCCCCACTAAAACTATTAAGCAATGTTAAAGGACTGGAAATGACAGAACTTCCCAACAGCCATGATTGTTGTGGATTTGGAGGGACTTTTTCTGTGAAAATGCCGACGATTTCTGAACAAATGGTCGATGAAAAGGTGGAGCATGTAGAGAAAACCAATGCCGAAGTGTTAATTGGTGCGGACGGTGGCTGCCTGATGAATATCGGTGGACGAATTAATCGTAAAAAGAAGCCAATCAAAGTAATGCATATTGCAGAAATTTTGAACAGCAGGGGTGAACGTTAATGCCAATGCATATTGGAGAAAAAGAATTTAAAAACCGGGTGGAAAAGGGACTTGGGGATGATTTCATGCGAGGGGCGGTCCGGTCTGCGCAGGGAAGGCTGCAAACCAACCGTTCCAATGCGGCGGAAGAATTGGGAGACTGGGAAGAGTGGCGCAGCCTCGGACAGGAAATTAGGCAGCATACCATGGAAAATCTGGATTTTTATCTACAGCAATTAAGTGAAAAAGTAGCTGAAAGGGGTGGCCATGTTTATTTTGCTGAAACGGCCGAGGATGCCAATAATTATGTCAGCGAAGTAATTGCCAGGAAGAATGCTAAGAAAATAGCAAAGTCTAAATCGATGGTCACAGAGGAAATCGCCCTCAATGATATTTTGGAGGAACAGGGCTGTGAAGTAGTAGAAACAGATTTGGGTGAATACATTCTCCAAATTGACGACCATGATCCCCCGTCTCATATTGTGGCTCCTGCCCTGCACAAAAATAAAGAACAAATTCGGGATGTTTTCACAGAAAGGTTAGGATACACGAACACAGAAAAGCCAGAGGAGTTAACATTGTTTGCCCGTGAACAGCTGAGAAAAGAATTTCTTGCTGCCGATGTAGGAATTACTGGCTGTAATTTTGCTGTTGCTGAATCCGGTACGTTTGCATTGGTAACCAATGAAGGAAACGCCCGCATGGTTTCCACGCTCCCGAAAACGCAAATTACTGTGATGGGTATGGAACGGATTGTTCCGACATGGGAAGAGCTTGATGTCATGGTCAGCCTTTTGACAAGAGCTGCAGTGGGACAGAAGTTAACCAGTTATGTGACAGCCTTGACAGGACCTAGGGAGTTAGAAGAAGCAGATGGCCCTGAAGAATTCCATCTAGTCATTGTCGATAATGGCAGGTCGAAAATATTAGGGACAGAGTTCCAGGAAGCCCTGCACTGTATTCGATGTGCTGCCTGTATTAATGTTTGCCCTGTCTATCGCCATGTTGGCGGCCACGCTTACGGTTCAATATACCCAGGTCCGATTGGAGCGGTGCTTACCCCCTTGTTGGGTGGTTATGATGATTATAAAGAACTACCGTATGCTTCTTCTTTGTGTGGAGCGTGTACAGAGGTCTGTCCTGTCAAAATTCCTCTGCATGAACACTTGATTGAGCACCGGAGGAATATCGTAGAAGAAGAAAAAAAGGCAGGTTTGGCTGAAAGAATATCCATGCAAGGATTCAATAAAATTGCTGGATCATCGAATCTGTTTAATATCGCTACGAAAATGGCACCATTTTTAGTCACTTCGTTTGTAAAGGACGGAATGATCCCTAAGGGACCGGGACCAATGAAACCGTGGACCGATGTCCGAGATTTTCCGGTGCCGAAGAAAGAAAGATTCAGAGATTGGTATAAAAACCGGGAAAGGGGTGATTACAAGCATGACGAGAGGTGATATTAAAAACCGGGAAGTTTTTTTAAACAATATAGCGAATAATCTGGGACGCGAGCGCAGGAAATCCGAGGTTGAACGGCCAAGATGGGGCCACCAGGTACAATGGAAAGTTCTTGCCGGCTATACAGAAGACCAGCTTGTCGATGTATTGGAAAGACAATGCCAATCGATTCATACGAATTTTGTTCGGACTAATCAAGATAATTTAAGCAATACATTATTGCAGGTAATTGAGGCCTCTAATGGTAAGTCCGTGGTAAGATGGGATGATCCCCGTTTTGATAGTTTTGGCCTTCTGGAACCATTCGCTTCCTGGAAGGAAAGCAGGGGAATGAATATTCACAAGTGGGACGTGGATAAAGGGGAAGAAAGCATTCGTTTGGCAGAACAGGCAGATGTGGGTATCACCTTTAGCGATTTGACACTGGCGGAATCTGGTACAGTCGTCCTGTTTAGCGATAAAGGGAAAGGGCGTTCTGTCAGTTTGCTGCCGGCAACATACATTGCTATTGTTCCTAAAAGCACGATGGTACCGAGGATGTCCCAGGCAACGAGAGAAATCCATCAACAGATAGAAAGCGGAGACAAGGTTGCTTCGTGTGTAAACTTCATTACTGGGCCAAGCAACAGCGCCGATATTGAAATGAATCTAGTTGTTGGCGTTCATGGACCTATTAAAGCTACTTATATAGTAGTAGAAGATAGGTAATCTATAATATAAAAGCACCAGATCATCACGAAACGATGGTCTGGTGCTTTTGCTTTTTATTTATATAATAAATATTGTTCTCGAAGCTGTTTGAATTCCTCCAATCCATCTTGCCATTGCGCTTGAATGTCATCAACGGATTGTCCCTCTTCAATAGCCTCGCGTATCCAGCCATTTCCGATTAGATTATCGAAAAAGGAGACACCGGCACTGTTTTCTGCACGGAACTGGAAATCATCAGGGTACATATCATGAATCGTTTTGACTAGATGGAGACCAGTCTCGACTGGAACAAAATCATCTTTGTCGGTTACATGGATTTCCACCCCGTTTGCCAGGCTGCCGCTATGCTTGGAGAAGCTTGGTGTGAACGATGCTGCCCGGAAGACAACGCCTGGCAGATTCAGGCTGTTCAGCTCTGCCGCCAGTTCGGTACTATTAATAAAGGGTGCGCCAATTAACTGAAATGGCTTTGTTGTACCTCTGCCTTCCGAAATATTGGTGCCCTCAATTAAGGCTGCTCCTGGATAAACTAAAGCAGTATCGAGTGTAGGCATATTAGGTGAAGGGAGTACAAATTCAAGTGGTGTCTCATCATAATACATGTCACGCTTCCAGCCATTCATTTCCACTACTGTTAAATCTGCACCAATTTGATATTCTTCATTAAAAAATTCAGCTAATTCGCCGACAGTCATACCATGTCGTAATGGGATTGGGTATTTTCCTACAAAGGATGCGTAATCAGGATCAAGGACAGGGCCTTCTACCTTTTCTCCGCTGATTGGATTTGGACGGTCTAAAACAATGAAAGGTATGTCATTTTCGGCAGCTGCTTCCATTGCATAGGCCATTGTATAAATGTACGTATAGAAACGTGTACCAACATCTTGAATATCGAACAAGAGGACATCAATGTTTTCCAGCATTTCCGGGGTTGGCTTTCTTGTTTGTCCATACAAACTATATACAGGTAAGCCGGTTTGTTCGTCAATATAGTACTCAACGTATTCACCAGCTTGGGCGCTGCCTCGGACTCCGTGTTCTGGTCCATACAGGGAGGTTAGTTCTACATCCGGATCATTATGCAGCGTATCTACGATACTGTTTAACTCCTGGTCGACTCCTGTAGGATTGGTAATTAATCCTACCTTTTGTCCTTCGATTAAATCCTTTTGCTCATTTAACAGTACTTCTACCCCCAGCTGGAACTTATGGGGGTTTCCTTTTCCTTTTTGCTTGCCGTATGCATTGCCGTTATTAGAGTTGTTGTCTGCAAAAACAACCGTGAGCGTTGATAATATAAAAATAATGGATAAAAAGAATACGATGCTTTTCTTCATCATACCACTCCTTGTTTTTTTTTAGAGAAAGCAATATATGCCGGGATAGTTTGTCTTCTATCCCGGAGTCATGCTTTTTAATAACTTAGTCCATGTCCGAACTCGTAAAGTTCCTGGCTGCCCTCTCCCGGGATTGCGATCGGCAGCTTTCCTGTTGGGATGTTTTCTCCAAACAAGGTAGCTGCGGTAGCCGTGAAGCTCGATGGGTTAAATCCATATTGGGCCAAATAAGCATCAATTTCCGGATAAGCCATTAGGTCATATGGATTGCGGATGCCTATTCCGATTACTGGAGCCTCTAAGTGTGTTATCAGTTGATTGACAAGACGCATTTGCGAACTGTCTGGGGATCGTCCAGCTACGTTATACGTATAGGTCCCAACGACCACTGAGTCAGCATCAGCTAAGGTTTCTAATTGGCTGTCAGTTAACGGGCCAGAAGCACGGATCATTTCTGTATTGCCGTGATATGCTTGTATCGATTCGAACAAACGATCAATATACGTACTGCCAATGACGACTAACTTTTGATTATTGTCGATAGCGAATGGCAGTGCAGCCTCATTTTTGACTAGTGTGATCGATTGTTCAGCAGCATCCTTTTCTACTTGTTTATGTTCTTCAGATCCTACAATCTCTTTGGCTTTGCTTATTTTTTCATCCAATGGCTGAGGGGTGCTTTCTTTGAAAATGCCGCGCTTGGCTTTTAGGGTGAGGATTCGTTTGACAGATTCCTCGACGGCTGCTTCGTTAATTTCACCGGATTCGACTGCTGCCAGCAACCCTTCTGCTACTTCTTCCAATCCAACCGGCATTAGCACAATATCAGTACCAGCTTTCACTGCGCGGATAGCAGCATCAACCGGTCCGAAATGGTCAGCAATTGCTTTCATATTCAAAGCATCAGTAATGATTACACCCTCATACCCCATTTCTTCACGCATTAAGTCTGTTAACACTTTTTTAGACAAGGTAGCAGGAAGGGCAATTTCGGTTCCGTCCTTCTGGGATATCACCTTCGTATCATCGATTTTTGGAAAAGTGACATGTGCTGTCATGATAGCATCGAGGCCAGTTTCCATCGCTTGTTGAAATGGGTAAAGCTCGACTTCTTTAAGCCGTTCTTTATCATGCGGTACTTCCGGAAGGCCAAGATGGGAATCGACAGCTGTGTCTCCATGACCGGGGAAGTGTTTGGCTGTGGCGGCTACACCGGTTGTTTGCAGGCCTTTCGTATAAGCAATGCCTAAATCGGCAACCAGGTCCGGAGAACTGCCAAACGATCGAACGCCGATGACAGGGTTATCAGGATTGTTGTTAACATCCATTACCGGCGCCAGATTCATATTGATGCCGAGAGCGGACAATTCCTCGCCGATTGCCTGCCCCACATTAAATGCTGTCTCTGTTGACCTTGTCGCACCTAAAGCCATATTTCCGGGCATATCGGTTCCGGACTGTAACCGGGTGACGATTCCGCCTTCTTGATCAATCGTTAATAACATTCCGTATTTGTCAGAGGCCGCTTGATAATCGGAAACGAGTTTAGCTGTTTGTTCCGTGGTGACAACATTTTCCCGGAATAAAATCACTCCACCGAGATGGTACTCTTTCACTAGGTTCTCGATTTCCGGGAGCATTTCTGTCACATTTTCTCCTTCCCAGTTACGGAAATCTGGCATAAGCATTTGTCCTATTTTCTCTTTTGTCGTCATCATTTCTATGGCAGTATCGATTAACTCATACTTTTCGCCCTGTGATTTTACGATGGCAGGTATAAAGTTTGACTTTCCTTTTGCAGCTTTCGGTTTATCAGGCTTGAAGTCGAGGGCTATACGGTCTGAATAAGTCCCGTCTGTTACCTCAATAAAGGTTCGTCCAGGTTTTTCGGTGAATGTTGCGGTACCTTTCTGATTAACGGTAGCCACGTTTTTATTGGTGGATTTCCATTCCAGTTCCTCGGTGATTTTTTCATAGTGCCCGTCTTCATAGACACGGAGCACTTGCAATTCCACTTCATTATTATTGATTTCCGGCTCGACTTCCGGCAGGTTTTGATAAAGGACCAAACTCTTTGGTTCTTCTGGACTAGCGGCATCAACTGAAACAGCTGTTCCGCTGACTAACTGTGAGGCAAATAGGACTAAAGCTAATATAATTATGGAAATATGCTGCTTGAATTTTTTCATATGTGATACTCCTTCTTAGTTAATAGCTTCGTTCGCTCCAATCACCGGTTGATAAATCATATGCCACAGGTTCTTTATTACTGGAAGTTATATTAATATTATGAAGATACCAGCCTCTTCCATTTACACTTCCATCGGTCGTATAACGGAATCTGACATACTTTGTGTTTTCTGGCAGCTGGAACTCCTGGCGCTCCCAGCTCTTGCTGCTTCCGTTGACAGGAGAGGTGACTTGCGTCCAATCCTGGCCGTTGCTGGAAGTCTCCACATAGCCGTGATCATAATCTTGTTCGATTTTATACCAGGTGTTGAAGGATAATAAGGCTTGCTTTTGGCTGTCCTTGATTGCTATTTCCAATGTCCGGTGTAACTGGTTGCCATACCCGGAAAACCAAGCGCTGTCTTTATCCGGAACTGATACAGGAATGGCATCAGCGACCTGTCTGACAAACTGCCGTCTGACAGGGTTGGTGGATACAGTGTTCCGACTAGGGTGGACACGGTTTGTAAGTAAGATAGCAATCGTATTGTTATTTCTATTTATGACTAAGGATGTACCGGTATATCCTGTATGGCCAAGAGTTGTTCCGTCAGTAAGAGCATCCATATACCAGCCTTGTCCTAATTCCCATCCGAGGCCATGGCTGTCATCAGGGAATTGGGGAAGTTGATTTTCTGTCAGCAGTTGAACGGTGTCAGGCTGTAAAATTCTCTTTCCGCCATAGGTGCCGTCATTTAGTATCATATGAGCGAAAACAGCCAAGTCTTCCGCAGTAGAAAATACACCAGCATGTCCAGCCACACCATCCAATGACCAGGCGTTTTCATCATGGACTTCCCCCCATACCAAGCCTCTGTCCGGTACTGCTTGAAACTCGGTAGCAGCAATTCTGTCTTTCAGAGAAGCTGGCGGGTTGTACATGGTATCGGTCATTTTTAATGGTTCCGTGATTTTTTCTTGGACAAACTGATCAAGCCGCTGGCCGGACAACACTTCTACCAATCCGCCAAGAGTAATCATATTTAAATCGCTGTACGTATATTGTTCTCCGGGGCTTGTACTTAATCCATAGCTGTAAACATATTCCAGACGGTCTTCCCGACTGCTCCCTTGAGTATAAAGCGGAACCCAGGCGGTGAAACCGGATGTATGCGTCATTAGCTGGCGGATCGTTACGTTTTCTTTTCCGTTTTGTGCGAATTCTGGGATGTAATGGGCAACAGGGTCATCGAGGTCAAACAAGCCCTGCTCATAAAGGATCATAGCAGCTGTAGTAGTGAAAATTTTGCTGATAGAGGCGAGATCAAAAATAGTATCCTCGTTCATTGGGACAGGGTTATCCATTTCTGATTTATTGCCATTTGTATAACGGGCGGCATACCCGTAAGCTTCGTGCTGTACGATATGGCCGCGGCGGGCAACCAAGCTAACTGCGCCAGGCATCGCCTCTTCTTCGATAAAGCGATTAATGGTTTGGTCAATATTTTTTAGCGGTTCTTCCACCATGCCGGCTCCTTTAGCTGATCCGGGGTGGAGTACGGGCGGTATTTTTCCGGGGGAGTCCCAGGAAAATACGGAATGCGGATGCTGATACGATTTTTTTACTTTTTTGTTTTCTATGGTAGGTGTTGGCTTCTGTGAGGATGGAGAATTTGCGATAACACTTGCTGGCACAATAAGAGATGAACATAAAACGACAGATAATAACGGTAAGAGGTGCTTTTTCATACTTCCTCCTTTAGACATCATTTATTTTATTTTATGAATCTAGCATTTCCTCCTTTCCAGGGATTGGATGGTTCCCTTTCTTAAATGGTAATCTAGAATAGATATAGTTGTCTATACCGAATAAGTCCTGTTTCCCTCAGATTGGAAAGGTTTAAGAGGTATATTCTCCTAGGTAATATTTATTATTTTTAGAAAATTCAGACCGTCAGGCTGATTTACCTCTATCAATATTTACTTAATGCTGGATTGGGAGGGTTTCCTGGGCAATAAAAAACCAGACTCCTAAAAAGGGTCCGGTCATTTAATCATTGCTGGAGTGTTTATCTGCCGCATTACGGGTTGTCATATAAATTAGAATTTTCGTTAATGATACCGACGATGCCTGGATCTTCAATAAACTGATCTCGTTCGAGGTTGTCTTCTTCATCGAATGCTAGTAACTCTTCATCTTCCTCAGCTGCTTCGTCCAATTCATCAAATTCATTATCTTCATAATTATCTACCAAGGCGTTTAAAATTTTCTCGAACATAGTCTCTCCCCATTATTTTGAATATTTTCTTTACTATACCCGATATATAACAAAACAATGTTAAGCAGATAAAAAGGGTTCTTTAAGATCATGTTATGAAGCAGAGATATAGGTCGTCAGCACCAGAAGAGGCAAGGGCTTGCTACAGGAAAATCACAGTTTTTCCAGCCAAAAGCAAAAAAACGCGTCACTCAAAGTCTGAGATAATATGGTTCACATAGTCTCTGGCGCTTTGTTCAACTTCTTCTTCACCGGCTTTAAAAGTGCCAAAAAAGATGAAGGCAGGTAAATAGGTCATGCCGACAAACTTACTTGTCGCTTGAAATGGCTTTAAAAATTCATTCATAGAGAACTCGTGGATGTGACTGGCTTGATATTTATAGTCGGGGCTTCCGACCGTAGTGGCAATCAGCAGTTCTTTGCCAACTAAGCGATTTCCAGAAGATCCATGTGCCCAGCCCCTTGTCAGTACATCATCCTGCCATTTTTTTAATAGGGCTGGAGAACTGAACCAATAGAATGGAAATTGAAATACAATCCGGTCATGCTGCTCGCATAATCGTTGTTCCTGTTCAATATCAATCTCACCATCCGGATAGACATCATCTAAATGTCTAACAGTGAATCGAGGATACTTCTCCAATTCTTCCAGCCATCGCTTATTAACGATGGACTCTTCAAAATTCGGATGGTTGACCAGAATTAAAATTTTCATTGATAAATAAACCCTCCACATTGAACAACCGTAACGATTCATTCACTAAATGTAATTTTGCTATGTTTAAAACTACTTTTCGTATTATAAACCTTGTTGCAGGTTAGTCGGCAGCTTGGCGAGGTTTAACCTGTCCAGTATCTTTTAGTCGCATCGCTGCTGCTTTCCCGGCCATGGAGAAACCATCACAACAGGCAACTGCTGTGCCGATTTGCCAGCTTTATTCTCCATTAAATAGTTCTCTCGAAAATATCCCTTATAAAATAGCATGTCATAAAAGGAGGCAGATAGGAAGCGAAAAGGGAAGAAAGATAGATTGGTAGTATGTATGAATTGGCCGCTCCCTATAGTGGCCGGTGAGCTAGGGCTAAGAAAGGAACTTACTAGGAGTCTTGGTGTATCTGTTAGCATAGCCTGAGGCTACAAATGATTCTGGTTTGACGACGGGTTCCAGTCCAGATGATTCAATCCTTGCCATCATTTCGCCAGCCAGGAATCGTGAAAGCGATCGTTTTTCCAAGCCAACATCAATATGGCCTTCCAGCGTTAAAGAACTGCCTTGATAAATATGGGGAAGGATCATATCAATCAATTGATTTTTCTTTTTATCATCAAATAAAAAAGCTACTTGTTCGGTGAGAGAGGTTTCCATGGAGATTTTTTCATGCAGGTTCATGTATTTGCGTGGAAATACAGTTGGAATAACGCAGGCCCAGGCACCTTTACCCTGTCTTTGAATAACAATTCCCGTAACAAAGACGGTATGAAGTTTGTGAACTTGAGAGTCGGTCCCTACCATTAAACGGTAATTGGCTGCTGGGTCCTTTTCGATAAAACGGATAATTCTTTGAAAGACCTCGTCAAAACTCATATCCTTTTCTGAAAGGTTCATGAACTTTCTGCCGGTTAAAGAGGAATGCCTATGATGCTTCACATCATCCATCTCCCTTACATAGATTATTCACTGTTAAGTTAAAAAATTTTCTATTGCTACGCTAAAAGACAGGCTTCATAAAAATATACTACTGAATTCCAGGTTCATTCTTATTATATTCTTTTCTAAGATGATTGTGTAAAAAATGGATACGCCGATGCCTGTTATGGTGCACCTTCTAAAGGTGATTTATACGGTATTTTTCATTCTCAGACGAAAAGATTAGTAAATATCCATCTTTAGATGTATGACAGCACGGAATAACCGTGTCATAATGAGCTTGTCAACATAAGAATCAGCGAACAATGCATGAGTACCGAAAAAATGGCCTCCCCGGCGATTTCACGATAACTCATGCATTGTTTTTTTTGTTGTTCACATACTCCATAAGACATTTTTCCATATTTCCGTTCCTATTTCTTCTATTATCCCACTTTAAAAAGCTTAAAATCATCCGATAATAATAAAGAATGGAGAAATTCGTCGAATCGTCTTGCTTTTGCTGGAGATTCATCGGGTGCTCTATGCCTGGAATTCGATAATTAGACAAAGGCAAACTATTCGAAAGAGTAGGACGCAAAGCATAGGGTCTAAGGGCTATATACTATGATCGCCTGGCTGCCAATAATTCATATTTTTTATTTTGATATGATAATGGCTGTTCTAATCTATTAGAATGGCCTTTTTAGACTATTTAACGTTTGCATCTTAAAGCAACACTGCACGATTAACAAGAAGTGATATGGGGGAGAAAATATGGATAAAACGTCATTTGCAGGAATTATTTTCGCAATTATTGCTATCGGAGTCGGAATGGTATTGAAAGGGGTAAGTCCGCTTGCCTTATTGAATCCGGCCGCCATGCTGATTATATTTTTGGGGACCATTGCAGCAGTATGCATTGCCTTTCCATTTGAAACATTGAAGAAAGTACCAGCATTATTTAAAATCATTTTCACAGAACAAAAAACCGAGGATGTTAAAGAGATTATTCCTATGTTCACGAATTGGGCTGATTTAACTAGAAGGGAAGGCATTTTATCATTAGAAAACCACCTTGATGAAATAGATGATGCCTTTTTAGCTTCTGGATTGGAATTAGCAGTGGATGGCCAAACACCTGAATTTATCCGTGATGTGTTGCTTGAGAAAATAGATGCCATGGAGGAACGCCATCTCAAGGGTGCCTCAATCTTTACTCAGGCAGGTACATATGCACCAACATTGGGGGTCTTGGGGGCGGTTGTCGGGCTAATAGCAGCGCTTGGTAATATGGAAGACACCGAAGCATTGGGTCATGCCATTGCCGCTGCCTTTGTGGCTACACTGTTTGGGATCTTCACAGGCTATGTGTTATGGCATCCCTTTGCAAACAAGCTAAAAGAAAAGTCAAAAAAAGAAATCCATATTAAACGGGTGATGATCGAAGGGATCTTATCACTGACAACTGGAGATTCCTCTCAGGTGATCAAAGGCAAATTAAGTTCCTATTTGTCTCCGACTGAGTTCGCCGCCTTTGAGGAAGGAGAAGAACAGTGAGAAGAAAAAAACATAAGGAAGAACACATAGATGAATCCTGGCTGATTCCCTATGCCGATTTATTAACGCTTCTCCTCGCCTTGTTCATTGTATTATTTGCTATTAGTAAGGTAGATGAAGCAAAATACGAAGAACTTGCCAATGTTCTTAATGGAGAGTTTTCCGGCGGGAAAGGGATTATGGAAAATAACACTTCGATAACTCCTGAGGCTGAATTCACGGAAGAGGAAGAGAAGGAAGAAAAAAAAGAAGAAGATAAAGAGGAAGAAGAAGATAAGAAAAGAGAAGAACTGAAAGAATTAGCTACTATTCAGCAAAAAATCAATGGGTATATTGAAGAAAACAGTTTAAATGATGTCCTTGACACTAAATTAACGGAAGAAGGTTTATTGATTTCCATCCTAAATGATGTTTCTTTTGCTTCCGGCAGTGCAGAGGTAAGAGGAGAGGGTATTGAAATTGTAGAAGAAGTTTCCAACTTCCTGTATACGAATCCGCCCCATCAAATCGTGGTTAGCGGACATACAGACAATCAGCCAATTACAAGCAGCAGCGAGTTCACTTCAAACTGGGAATTGAGCGTCATGCGGGCAGTGAACTTTATGCGTTTATTGTTGAATAATGACGATCTTAAGGCTCAATTATTCAGTGCAAAAGGGTTTGGGGAGCATAAACCGATTGTCCCGAATGACAGTGCCGGCAACAGGGCAAAAAACCGCCGTGTAGAAGTGTTGATATTGCCAAATTACGATCTATCAAATGAGTGAGTAAATATTCTAACTAATTCAAATGTTTAAACATTTTCGAAATGTGTTCAAATTTTGGAAATTGTGTTGAATTATGAATTTTTATCCTATATTATTACTTAAGAACTACATAATATGACTCATTCACATAGATAATAAAGGCAAACTTACTGAAAAGTTAGGACGCAAAGCCTAGGATCTACGGCTTCCTAGTCATTAACGACTAGGGGCTACGATGGCCTGGTTACCAATTGACTGATTTAGGGGATAAATCTGATTTGGCTATTCTATTTTTAGGATAGCCTTTTTTATTGCCTAAAAACATTAGGGACAACTCAAGCTAAGTTTTAAGATTATTTAAAAAATATAAATCAATCACAGCTTAGAGGGGGATGGGAATGCTTAAAAAAGGAAATTTTAAAAATGTAAGCATTGGTTGGAAGTTCGGGCTTACGATGATTATGGTATTTGTTTTGTTTGGTGCTTCGACAGGAGTTACCAGCTTCCTTATCAACAATATCACCAATAATATCGACACCGTAGAGAATGTGGGGGAGCGGGCAGTGAAGGTGACCGAAATGGGGTCATTGCTGCGTGAAAAAGGAATGGAAAGTGCAAGTTACTTAAACAGCACAGATGAACAGTATATTGAAAAGTTTAAAGAAAGCCAGGATCAATTCAACGCCTTGGAAAACGAATTGAAAAGTTCTATGGTGACAGGTGAACAAAAGGAATTATTCAATAAAATTATCGAAAATGATCAAAGAATCAATGACTTGTTTCTGGAAGTGATGGTCCCGGCAGTTGCTGATGGGGAAGAGTCGCTGCTCGTCAACCTGCAAAACCAATCCAGCGAATTACAAACCACTACGGTTGAACTGTTGGAAAGCTTGCGTGCGATAGCCATTGAGGATCAGGGAAAAGCAGTAGACAATGCGGGGAATAGTGCTCAAACAGTAAGTATTGTTCTGCTGTTATCCATTGGTCTTTCCGTAATTCTAGGCGGCAGCTTCTTCCTGCTGATCAGCCGTTTAGTATCCAAAAACCTTAAGAGGGTGACCGAAGTCAGCAATAGAATTGCTGAAGGCGATTTAGCTGTCGAACCTCTGGACTATAAAGGTTCGGATGAAATCGGCCAACTATCCCAAGCTGTTAACACTATGAGGGACAGCTTAAGTAATATGATTCAGCAAATCTCAGAAATCTCTGAGTCAGTAAATGGCCAGAGTGAAGAATTAACTCAGTCAGCGGCAGAAGTAAAAGCAGGGTCCCAACAAGTGGCGGCTACCATGCATGAACTAGCTTCAGGTACGGAATCACAGGCGAATAGTGCTACTGAATTAGCATCTGTCATGTCGGACTTTTCCGGAAAAGTACAAGAAGCCAATGCCAATGGGGAAGATATTAAAAGGGCTTCAGGTGATGTGCTTCAAATGACAGAAGAAGGCAGCCGTTTAATGGATTCCTCAATTAAGCAGATGGCTGTGATAGATAGCATCGTAAAAGAAGCAGTGGAAAAGGTTCAAGGTTTGGATACGCAATCCCAGGAGATTACCAAGCTTGTCTCGGTAATTAAAGACATTGCAGAACAAACCAACTTGCTCGCTTTGAATGCAGCTATCGAAGCAGCTAGAGCTGGAGAACATGGGAAAGGCTTTGCAGTTGTAGCTGATGAAGTGAGGAAACTTGCAGAACAAGTATCTGTTTCCGTAACTGATATAACTGGAATTGTTAACAGTATCCAAACAGAATCAGGTAACGTAACAGAATCTTTACAGTCTGGCTATAAAGAAGTTGAGCAAGGCACTGCCCAAATAAAAACAACTGGGGAAACCTTTAAAGGAATCAATACTTCTGTGACTAGCATGGCCAACAACGTGCAGACAGTTTCTAATAATTTGGCAACCATTGCAGCAAGCAGCCAGGAGATGAATGCTTCCATAGAAGAAATTGCATCCATATCAGAAGAATCAGCTGCAGGTGTGGAACAAACGTCTGCTTCTTCGCAGCAGACAAGCAGCGCGATGGAAGAAGTATCCGCCAGTTCCGAACAACTGGCATCATTGGCAGAAAAATTAAACAGACTCATCGGTCAGTTTAAAATATAATTGTTTACAAAAAACCCTTTGCATCCTTACAGACAGCAAAGGGTTTTTTCGTTCAATTGGTTTGCTATTTAACGACAAAGCCGAAGAGCGTAATATAATTTCATTAGGAAGTTTTTAATTAACTATCTTTCAGGGGTTCATCTACCCGCAGCTCTTTTTCTGAACCGGCCACGACCACTGTCGCTGAAGCATCTCCTACTACGTTGAGTGTAGTCCGGAACATATCAAGAATCCGGTCGACACCTGCGATTAAGGCAATTCCTTCCACTGGCATATTCACAGAGCTTAACACCATGGTCAGCATAATCAAACCAGCTCCAGGAACGCCAGCAGTGCCAATCGATGCAAGTACAGTAGTTACGACGACCGTAAGTAACTGGATGAAGGATAAGTCCAATCCATAAAACTGGGCAATAAACACAACAGCGGTCCCTTGATAAATGGCAGTTCCATCCATGTTAATGGTTGCCCCCAAAGGAAGGACGAAGCTGCTGATTTTGTTAGGTACACAAAGATTCTCCTGTGTATTTTTCAATGTTACTGGTAATGTCCCTGCGCTGCTTGCCGTACTGAATGCTACTAGAGCTGCAGGAGATATTCCTTTAAAAAAGGATAAAGGACTTATTTTCCCGTAAATCTTCACTGCAGAGGAATAGACGAGGACAGCATGTAATATACAGGCGATGACTGCAGCTAAAATAACTTTCAATAAAGGCAGCAGCACGGACAATCCATACTCCCCGATTACTGGTGCCACCAAGCCAAGAATACCTATTGGCGCCACATACATAATAATGGCGGTGATTTTATACATTACTTCAGCAAAAGCATCGAAAAAACGGTAAACCGGCTGAGCTTTTTCTCCGACAAAAGTGATGGCAAGCCCGATGAATAAGGCAAAAAAGATAATTTGCAAAATATTGCCGCTTGCTAAAGCATCAAATGGGTTTTCCGGAATGATGTTCAAAAACGTATCGACCACGCTTTGTTGCTGTTGATCAGCTACTTCCGCTGTATCGTCAGAAACCGAGACATCGACACCTTTTCCAGGTGAAAGCAGAAATGCTACACCTAAGCCAATAATGATAGCAACGGCGGTAGTTAATAAATAATAAGAAATCGTCTTCAAGCCAATCCTGCCGAGCTGCTTCGGATCACCCGTGCTGGACACGCCTACAACCAGAGTAGAGAGAATAAGCGGGGCTATGATGAATTTAATTAAACGCAGAAACAAATCTCCGAGCGGAGCTATCACACTGATAGACTCATTAAAAATAATCCCCAGGATGATTGCTAGTAGAAACGCAATAAATATTTGCGTTATCAGGTTCATTTTTATTCTCACAAAAAACTTCCTTTCCCTTTCCAAGATAATTAATCAATTATATAGTAAAAAGACAAACATGGAAATAATAAAAAAATACTAAGCTGACCGGGATGATGCGACAAGGCTGAGTTCCGGAATGGAATGGCAAAATCCCAGCAAAAATGGAGGGGTGAAATTTGAATTTTATAGTAGTCGAAAAATTTTTGCAAGGAAAGCGTGACAATAGCAATGATTGTGAAGATATTTATGTATATACCGATCATTTTGTTGCGGTCATCGATGGTGCTACTAATGTTAGCGGGAGAAAAATAAACGGTACTACTCCAGGAAGGTTAGCTGCTGAACTAATTAAGCGAGCGATAGAGGAATTGGAACCAGCCTGTACATTAAGCGAAATGTTAACATTCATCAACAAACGAATGCAGGCCGCCTATCAGCGAGAGGGAATCGTTAAAGAAATGGAAGAACATCGATGGATGGCTCCCTCTGCAAGCTTGGTTGTGTACAGTAATTTTTACCAGGAAATCTGGCAAATCGGTGATTGCCAAATGATGATAAATGATAGTTTATATAAGCATGAGAAACATCTGGATAGTATCACAGCTGAAGCCAGATCTCTATATTTGGAGGCAGAGTTGAAAAAAGGAAAGTCAATCGAAGATTTGTTAAAGCGTGATACAGGGTGGGAGTTTATTCAGCCGCTAATTAAACAGCAGTATTATTTGCAAAACGATACGGACAATCAATATGGTTATGATGTCATCAACGGATTTCCGGTGGATATTCAGCAAACAATAGTGACTGAAGTGCCTGAAGATACAGAGTATATAGTTCTTGCCTCTGACGGTTATCCTTTTTTAAAACCAACGCTGGAAAAATCAGAGGAAGCGCTAGCGGCCTTATTAGAACAAGACCCGTTATGTTTCCGCAGCTATAAATCTTCCAAGGGACTGGTCAAGGGGAACAAATCCTTTGATGACCGAACGTTTGTAAAAATCAAGTTGCAACATGAAAGCTAGAGTCGATGCAACGTTTTATTTACCGTTTCATCGGGTATGATAACGGTATCACATGGACGGGAGGTATCAGTCATGGCTAAAACGATTGATGCGTATTTTAAAAGCGAGAACGATGCAGAGGCGGTTCATGCACGTCTGCAAACCTTAAAGGTGAGTGATGTCTCTGTCGAGGAAGTTCCGGAGGGAACGGATACGAAAGTACTTGTACCGTTTTTTCCTGCGAACACTGGAACAGGAAGCGGTGGTGGCTTTGCCCCGATAGCTCCGCTAGTAAACAATAGCCAGACGAAGGATGAAGGATCGGAAACGCTGACACATTTACTTCATTTTCAGGTGGAAGAGGAAGATTATGAAGAGGCAATCAAGGTTCTGAAAGATAGTGACTGTTATGGGGATAAATCTCAAATACAATAGTCAGCAGGATGGAGCACTGGAAAAAAACAAAACCTGCTGCAAAAAAATGGGCAATGGAAGTCGGTCAGCTGTCAGCTACAGCAGGCCGGCTTTTTCGTTTTCTTATTATAAGCTGCTAGTGATAGGGAGCAGCTTGGATGGAAAAAAATTTCAACAATTTTTTCGCCCATGATAGACAAAAATTTACAAGCTTATAGTATAATAGTTCAATAAAAGCAAAATAAAATAATAGTAGAAAATATTTTATATGGGGTGTATTTTTTGACAGAGAGCAGAAGGGGAAATAAACGAGGGAAGTCTAAACGTTGGTTAAAAATATTGTTGGCAGTAGTATTAGTGCTGGTATTAGGCATTGGTGTTTACGCTTTTTCTTTATATAATAATGCGAAACGGACCGTAGAAGATAAAATCCATCAGCCTGTCCAGTCGATCGACACGGCAGTAGGAAAGAAAAAGGTCAAAGACAATGAACCATTGAATGTTCTGCTTCTAGGCGTAGATGAACGTGCTGGCGACAGCGGCCGTTCCGATGCCTTAATGGTTTTGTCGCTTGATCCTGCTGATGACAGTATGCAGTTGGTTAGTATCCCTAGGGATACAAGAACGGAAATAATAGGCAAAGGGTTTGCCGACAAAATCAATCATGCCTATGCATTCGGCGGAACGGATATGTCGATTAACACGGTAGAAAATCTGCTTGATATCGAGCTTGATTATTATGTGAAAATGAATATGGAAGGGTTATCTGAGATGGTGGATGCTGTCGGCGGTATTACTGTTGACAACCAGACAGACTGGATTGATGAAGGCTACTACAAGAAGGGTTATCACTATGAAAAAGGCGAAATCCAATTAGACGGGCCGAAAACCATGGGTTATGTGCGGATGCGCCACTTCGACGGCGATTTTGCCCGGACAGCAAGACAGCGCCAGGTTATTCAGGCAATTGTTGATAAAGGAGCGAGTGTTGCTTCTGTGAATAAAGTTGATAATATGATCGACGTACTTGGCAATAATATGGAAACAAACATGGATTTTAGTGATATGAAGAACTTGATGATGAACTACCGGGACACACGGAAAAATTTTGTCAGCTATCAAATGCAAGGTGAAGGTACTTTCATTACTAATGAAAACGGCAAGGACATCTATTATCTGGTAGTTTCTGATGAAGAGATTCAAAAGGTCCACGATATGATTAAAAAAACAAAATCATAAGATAAAGAAAGCCTGGAAGCTTTAAAAAAGCTGACAGGCTTTCTTTATCTTAACTTTGCGGAAAACCGTGGCTATAAGCAATATAAATTCGATGGTTATCACAGACCACAGTCAGCACATTCCCTCTTTTTACCGAAGCTCTGTTAGTAGAAATGCTTTTGCTACTCGTTGTTTTATTCCTTCATTTCAAGGGAAATGAAATTTAACTCAATGGCTAAAAGGAAGCATGATGGGGAATATCTAAAAAACAAGCAATTTCTTTTTGTTGAAAGGAATGGTTGTATGTATAAAAAGATGAACGAGTTGATTACCATGTTGGAGGACAGTGGTAAATGTGAAGTGAAACTAATTAACCGGGAAAAACATACGTATAGCATAGAACAATTCACCAAGCTGAATTGGAGACGGCGCTCGAAACGTTTTGGCAGAATACATGCAGGTGAAAAGCGGCTGCGGATCGATTTAGACTTTCCAAGAGAATTATTTTCTACAGAGGATCTGCAGAAATACATCAAACTGCCGCTTAAATCTGAGGCAGCGCATCAAAGGACCTCCCACCTTGATTTATTAAAAAACGAAAAAGGATATGATACGGCAGCTATTCATATTTACCGCAGCCAATTGGACGACTATGCATTTGATGATTTATTTGCCATTTTTATCAGTAAAGTTATTGATGCTAATACAAGGGAATGATAACCAAACAAAGACAAGCAGCAGGAAATTCCCTGCTGCTTGTTTTTTTAACCAGATAACCCCAGTTTTTTTATTAGTGGTTTGATTGATAGTCCTTGTACAATCAGAGAGAACAATACGACTGAAAACGTTAGAAGCAAAACCGTGTCCCTGCCTTCAAACTCAAGCGGCAGGCTTAATGCCAGTGCAATCGATAAGCTTCCCTTTAATCCGCCCCAATTCAACAATATTCTTTCCTTGCGGTTTAAGTATTTAACTGGCAGGGTGCTGACATATAAAGCAATAATTCTTCCAACCAGAACTAGGCCGACTGCAAATAAAATGATGTGCCATTGATTATTAAAGTCAATATTACGGATTTCCAGGCCAATCAATAAAAAGATAATCGAGTTGGCAATCAGGGTAATAACGTCCCAAAATGTATTAATATTTCTTTTAGTTTCCGCTGACATCCCTACTTTTCCGCCATAGTCTCCAAACATAAACCCTCCGGCTACTACGGCAATAACCCCGGAAACTCCGATATGTTCTGCTATAAAGTAACTGCCGAAAAACAATAACGCCGACAGGCTGATTTCAAACGGATAGTCATCGAAAAACCGGATAATCTGTGAGAAGATAAATCCTAATATTGCACCGAGAAGTACACCGCCGATACTAAATTTTAAAAATAATAGTAAACCGCTGCCTAATCCTACCCAGCCCATCTCCATGTATGTGAGCAAATAAATCGACGAAATTTTAAACAAGACGACAGCAATCCCATCATTAAAGAGAGATTCCCCCTCCATCATAGTCGACAATTTTTGGGAAACTCCAAGGGACTTGAAAATAGAAATTACGCTTATTGGATCGGTTGCACTCATCAGAGCGGCAAATGTGAAAGCTACTTCTATTGGCAGGCCAATGAAGTAATAGGTAGAGAATCCGATCACCATAAAGGATATAAAAGTCCCCCCTAATGCCATACCAAGAACAGCTTTTTTATGATGGTATAAATGGTGAAAAGGGAGCTTCAAGGTGGCATCCCCAAGTAAAATCGGCAGAAACAAGGAGATAATGATCGCTTGAAATACCTCTGATTGGGTAATGAATGCTTCCGCTTCATCAATTAATGGGATGTGGATATCAAATATTCCCAGCACCAGACCAACGAGAACAAGTGCAATCGTATAGGGCTGATCAATTCTTTTGGCAATACCAATGACAGTCACCGATATTGCCAGCAAAATCAGAATCTGAATGAATACCTCATTGAATTCATGCATCACCGATGCCTCCTGCGTTAAGTATATCTATATGTTTCTCAAATATTCCTTTACTAAACCTGCCAGCCGGATTAATATTGGCGATGCTCCATAAAATGATTTCAGATAATTTAAAAAACGGTTGACTTTCTCATTTGTTGGTATTATGATAGGTTTCAAATTAAAAATCTTATCCAGAGAAGCTGAGGGAACTGGCCCTATGAAGCTTCAGCAACCTCTGACTTCGTTCAGAAAGGTGCTAAATCCAGCAAGAGTTATTCTTGGGAGATAAGAGCGGAATCAGATATTTCAGCCCTCTTTTCTCATCCTGCAGAAAAGGGGGCTTTCTTATGGCGAAAATGAACAAATGATCTTTGGCAGTCGGTTTTCCAAGTGAATTTTTAATCGGAAAGGATGAGCAGCATGAGCGAAATTGTAATAATATCGGGCAGTCCGGCTGAGCAATCAAGGTCTGACCTGGTTTTGAAATTTCTGGGAAGACAATTGCATGCGAAAGGATTTTCCGTATCGCATATATCGGTAAGAGATGTAGCAAAAGACGTTTTATTCGACGGTCAATATAATAGTCCGGTAATCACTGGAATAACAGAACAAATACAAGCTGCCAAAGGAGTTATCGTAGGCTCCCCTGTCTATAAAGCCGCTTATTCCGGTGTTCTAAAAGCTCTGCTTGATATTCTGCCGCAGGATGTATTAGAGGATACACCTGTGCTGCCCCTGATGACAGGTGGCAGCCCTTCCCATCTGCTAGCGCTTGAATACAGCTTAAAACCTCTGTTAGCTACCTTAAAAGGACAGAACCTGAAAGGTGTTTATCTGCTTGACGGCCAAATTGATAAGCAAGATTATCAGCAGCCAATCATTGATTTAGATATTTTAGAACGCCTGGAAAAGCAGGTTGATTATTTTGTTCAAACTGTAAATAAACAGAAACAAGCTGTATTGTAAGATAATTCTAATGAAAGCAGGAGGCGATTATTTCATGGCTGATAAGCGTATTTACCTAAATGCGTTTGATATGAATTGTGCCGGACACCAGTCACCGGGGTTATGGACCCACCCGGAAGATCAATCACATAAGTACAAGGACAGTGACTACTGGATAGAACTAGCCCAATTATTAGAAAGAGGAAACTTTGACGCCGTTTTTCTGGCGGACGTATTAGGCACTTATGATGTCTATCAAGGCTCAAGAGATGCTGCGGTCCGTCAAGGGGCACAATCGCCTGTCAACGACCCTTTATTAGTTGTGCCGCTAATGTCCGCCGTAACCAGTCATCTTGGGTTTGGCGTGACCGCTTCTGTAAGCCATGAACATCCTTATACATTTGCCCGGAGGATGTCTACGCTCGATCACTTAACAAAGGGACGTGTTGGCTGGAATATTGTCACTTCCTATTTAAAAAGTGCCGCAGTCAACATGGGATTGGAAGACCAGGTCGGGCATGATGAACGATATGATATAGCAGCAGAATACCTTGATGTCTGTTTTAAATTATGGGAGGAAAGTTGGGAAGAGGATGCAGTGCTCCTTGATAAAGAAAGAGGCATTTATTCGGATCCTGCAAAAGTGCATGACATAAATCACGCAGGCAAGTATTTTAAAGTGCCTGGCGCCCATCTAAGCGAACCATCACCACAACGGACACCTGTCATTTACCAGGCGGGCGCTTCCCAAAAAGGTCGTGCCTTTGCTGCTAAAAATGCAGAATGTGTATTCATTGGAGCGCCAACCATCCACGCTGCCAAGCAATCAGTCCTTAAACTACGGGAAGAAGCAGAACAGGCTGGCAGAAAGCCGGAAGATGTGAAGATACTTACGATGTTTACGCCGATTGTCGGCAGGACAGAGCAGGAAGCTTATCAGAAATTGGAGGATTACAAACAGCATATCAGCCATGAAGGAGCACTTGCCTTGTTCGGAGGCTGGACAGGAATAGATTTATCGGAATACGGACCGGAAGATAGCCTTCGTTATGTGGAAAATGATGCTATCCAATCAGCCGTTGAAAACTTCACTAAAATAGATCCTGACAAGCAATGGACCGTTAAAGAAATTAAGGAATTTATCGGGATAGGAGGGTTGGGCGCATATACAGCCGGATCTCCCGAGCAGGTTGCTGACACCATGGAACAATGGGTAGAAGAGGCGGGGATCGATGGCTTCAACATTGCTTATGCTATCACCCCTGGCACTTTCAAAGATTTTATTGATTTAGTCGTACCAATTCTTCAGGAAAGAGGATTGGTACGGAAAGAGTATCGAGGGGACTCCTTGAGAGACAACTTATTCGGTAACGGAGCAAGGCTGCCGGAAAACCATCCTGGAAGACAGGACCGCCTTGGTTATCAACCAGTTTAGTTTTTCCTGGGAGAGGTTTTGTTAGCCTCTCCTCTTCTTATTAGGAAAGTTAACTGGGAAGCAGAGCGGCTGGGTAAAAGTGGATCAATTACCGGTAAAAGCAGAGCAACTTTGCTCGGAAGTTGAGCGAAAATCTATGAAAGTAGATCAACTATCAGCTGCTTTCCGATCGTACGCCGATTCGGCTACCTCTGCTAGGCGAGTGCTTGCACTTTTGTTCATCTCTGGGTTAAAGTAGATAATATTATGTAATAGTTGGCAAAGGAGCGAATTCAAATGGGCAAGCGTTTTGACACAAAATCTGTACATCTATCAAAAATAAACGACAAAACAATTAATAGTAAATCAACGCCAATCTATCAAACTTCGGCATTTAAGTTCAGAGATTTGGAGGATATGGAAAACTTTTATCAAGGGAAAAATGATTATTTATATACGAGGGTTGGCAACCCGAATACGGATGAATTGGGTGAAGCTGTAGCACAGCTGGAAGGAGCGCCAAAGGGAGTTGCTGCTTCCTCTGGTACGTCTGCTATTTTAGCTGGCATCCTTGCTGTCGCCAAACAGGGTGACCATATTGTTGCTGCAACTGATATTTATGGCGGAACATATCAACTATTGGCTGGTGAATTGGCGGATTTAGGCATTGAAGTTTCATTTGTTGATTTTGTCGGCAGCGAGCAAGTTGCCGATCATATTAAGTCTAATACAAAGCTGATTTATTCTGAATCTGTCGCCAATCCATTACTCCGTACCGAAGATATTGCTTCATTAGCGGAAATTGCCAAACAGCATCAGCTTGTACTGATGATTGATAACACGTTCGCAACACCATATCTGTGCAGGCCCTATGAATCTGGAGCCGACTTGGTCGTCCATAGTGCAACCAAATATATCGGCGGGCATAGCGACGTTACAGCCGGAGTACTAGCCGGGCGAGCTGACTTAATTGACATAGCAAATCAAAAGATAGGGAATTTAGGCTGTAACTTAAGTCCTTTTGAGGCCTGGCTGACTTGCCGCGGACTCAAGACACTAAGCGTACGAATGGAACGGCATGTTAAAAACGCCCAACAGCTGGCAGATGCCCTAAAAGAAAATAAAGCTATTCAAAAGGTGTACTACCCTGAGCATGTTTCACCACAGGGGAACGGCGCTATCGTTTCGATTGATATTTCTGGTCTATGCAGTATTGAAAAATTCTTCCAATCGTTGGACTGGATAAAAATCGTCCCGACGCTGGCAGGCGTTGAAACATCGGTTTCCTACCCGGCAGGGACTTCCCACCGTGCAGTACCGGAACAGGCCAGGAAGAAGCTTGGAATCACCGAAGGATTAATTCGAATTTCAGTAGGAATAGAAGATGCTGCCGACATAATTGCCGGGGTTGAACATGCCCTGGAAGAGTCGCGCCACAAACAGGGGTAGTGGGGGATTTACATGAAGGATGTCATCCTTTTGCTGGCGGAAATCGTTAATCACATCCATGATGTGCTGCTGGAAATAGTCGGTTTAAACATGACAGATAAACAGCTGCATTTCTGGGTTATCGGTATTCTTGGGATGGTTACTTTTTTCATTGTTTATTTTTTCTTTAAATTGTTGGAGAAAATGAAATGGAGTATCACGATTTTTTCATTTATTTATACATTCACAGTGATGGTCGTATTGGTCTTTGCCATTGAACTACAACAAGCGATAACCAATCGCGGAAATATGGAATTTGCCGATGCTGCTATCGGACTGTGGGGGTTTCTGGTTTTTTTTATTGGCTATGCGCTCGTTGCTCTCATTATTTTAGGGATCATTCGTTTATTGAAAAGAAGTAGCAACGATTAATTGGTAGCTGTCCGCTGCATCAGATTGATGCTGTACTGGACAGCTTTTTTATGTTGGATTAATCTTTTTCCTCTTGTTTCTCCAGATAAAATTTCCCCAGTACTGTCCAGGCGACTATGATACCAGCCATATCCTTCACCAAATCAAGCTGTGAAAACGATCTCCCCGGCACGTAAAATTGGTGGATTTCATCAATGAATGCATACAATATTGTCGCTATCATTGCTGCCAAATCTGTAAGCGAGTGATACCGTTTATTAGCAATTAAAGCTGCTGCCAATAAAAGATAGAGAATGGCAAATTCGATAAAATGAAAGGCTTCCCAAACAAAACTAAACATAGGACAGCAGATCCTTGATGAATTGAGAGATCGTCTCATGGGAATAGCTTGATTGAACCCAGATCAATATGGCGTACAGGATGGGAAGTATAGTTATCAATAACCGCTTCATGGAATTCACACTTTCCGCTAGTTTTCAACTTGTTTTTCCCAGAAAAGACGAGGGGAAAACATTGCTGCGTTAAGAAAAAAAGAGCTGCCGAAACAGCTCATTGAAAACTACCCCCTCACGCATTCGCCGGATTTTTCGAGATTGGTATCCATATTTCACTTTTGAAAGCAGGGGAGTTTACATCGTTCGTTTCATTCCACAGAATTTCTGGACCTTCCACTTGTTGATAGTTTGAGGCCGGAAACCATTCAGAATAGATGCGTCCCCAGATATTCTGAAGCGTATCAGGGAATGGTCCAACTGATTCAAATACTGCCCACGTCATAGGTGAAACTTCAAGTTGTGCCATGTTATCTGGGCACTCTCTGGTAGTTGCCACGCCTATATAATGATCAAGCTCCCCTTTTTCCTCCATACGGCCTTCCGAAAAATTCGTGGATGCTTGCAGCAATCCTAAAGGCTCGACATTAGAAAGTTCCTTGAACTTTTGTATCGTCTCATTATTTAATGTTTTCCACATAGAGGCAATTGCTGGATTCACCCCATTGAATACTATCGGAACTCTTTTCTTAATACCTGCTAAACGAAATGCCTGTTTTTCTTCAATTCGATAATTCATTTCTTCTCCTCCTGTGATGGATAACTGGAAGGCCATTGGTGGATATGCTTTTAGAGAATGTCCATTGTTTCTGGCTTCAGACGGTGTGAGGCCGTGCAAGTTCTGAAATGCGCGTGCAAATGAATCTGGAGAACTATAGCCGTACTTTATCGCTGTGTCAATCACCTTGGTTTCACTATCTTTAAGTTCGAACGCTGCTAGAGTTAATCGCCGGCGGCGGATATATTCTGATAGTGGAATCCCGGCAAGAAAGGAGAACATCCTTTTAAAATGATATTCAGAGCAGTAGGCAAGTCTCGCTGCTTTCTTATAATCAATCTCATGAGTAAGATTTTCTTCCATATACTTTATCGCCTGATTCATATTTTTAAGCAAATCCATTAAGCGACCTCCTCTAACCATATAGTAGCAAGCGTTGACTATTTCCGTCCGACATTTCGTGCACAATGCTGCAGGGCTTATTAGACGTTTCGTTCACCACCTAGCTAACACAACCATAATAAAAGAACCTGTGTGT
Organism: Sediminibacillus albus; assembly: GCF_900101125.1. Classification (GTDB taxonomy): domain Bacteria; phylum Bacillota; class Bacilli; order Bacillales; family Amphibacillaceae; genus Sediminibacillus; species Sediminibacillus albus. The sequence continues at coordinate 280,047 of NZ_FNFL01000002.1, forward strand.
CTGGTAAAGGAGTGGTCTTGTTTGTAATCAAACCCTCGGCGAGGGCTTTTGGTATAAAAGCAGGGTCGCTGACCAGGCGGCATCAGGAATACTGCCTGTCGCTATCATTTGAAAAAGTCTGTATATTAACTGTCCGGCAAGCAATATGATAGAATGAATTACTATTAGTGAATAATCGGGAGTAAGGTGATAAAAAATGGAATTACAAGGGATCCTGCCGGCCATACGAGATATGAAAGAGTTTGAAAAACTGCTAGCAAGTGATTATGAATATGTTATTTTCCTGGAAACTAGATTGTCGCAGCTTGTTTCCTTAATGAAGTATGCCAAGCGGGAAAATAAGAAAGTTTTTGTTCATGCGGATTTGATCCAGGGGTTAAAAACAGATGATGCGGGAGTTGAATTTTTAATTAGGAATCTAAAGCCGGACGGAATTATCTCCACACGGGGGAATGTCATTTCTTTAGCTAAAAAGCATCGGATTTTGGCGGTTCAACGGTTGTTTGCCCTCGATTCGCATGCACTGGAGAACAATATAAAAATAATTAACAAGGTAAAGCCTGATTATATTGAGGTATTGCCAGGATTGATTCCAAAGGTGATCGGGGAAATATTCGAACGTACAAGCATCCCGGTGATCGCCGGCGGGTTGATCCGGACCAATGAAGACGTCGAAAGTGCTTATCAAGGAGGAGCAAAAGCGGTTACTACTTCCCGGGCAGAACTGTGGGATATTAAGAACTAAGCCCTTGTCATCTCTGTCAGTCCCCAACCCTCTATTTTAAGCTTCAGGTTTGAAGTTTTCGATTTATGTTAATAAGGGTTAAAAAGTCGGAAGGGGTGCGTAAAGTGTCTGAGTTCTTGGCTGAAGTAATTGGGACAATGGTTTTGATCATTTTAGGTAACGGCGTAGTCGGCGGGGTTGTTCTCAAGGATACCAAGTCAGAGGGGGCTGGCTGGGTAGTGATTACAATTGGCTGGGGACTGGGGGTTGCTATGGGTGTTTACGCGGTCGGCAATGTTTCTGGAGCCCACATCAATCCGGCAGTCACTCTAGGCTTTGCTGCCGTCGGGGAATTTCCGTGGGCCAAAGTCCCCATCTATATTACGGCTCAAGTAACTGGTGCATTTATTGGTGCGATTATTGTCTTTTTAAACTATTTGCCGCATTGGCGTGCAACAGATGACCCTGGAGCAAAACTAGGAGTCTTTTCCACAGACCCGGCAATTAGAAGTCCGTTTTCCAACCTTGTCAGCGAGATAATTGGTACCTTTGTCCTTGTAATGGGGCTGCTGTTCATCGGTGCCAATCAGTTTACAGATGGATTAAATCCAATGATTGTCGGCTTGTTAATCATAGCAATCGGTATGTCTTTGGGCGGTGCAACAGGATATGCGATCAATCCAGCCCGTGACCTAGGTCCCCGTATCGCCCATGCTTTGTTGCCGATACCAGGAAAAGGCGGGTCAGACTGGGGGTATTCCTGGGTACCGTTAGCAGGGCCTGTGATAGGCGGGATATACGGGGCATTATTTTACCAGGCAATCTTTCAAGGAAATTACTCCAGCGGCTTTTGGCTGTTGAGTGCCTTAATGGTTATCATTTTAATGGCTGCTGCCAATTCAGAGTTAACGAAAAGCAGAACACCAGCAGAGGAAGTCGAAGAAAAACTAACTGGAAACTAACTGGCGATGATAAGTGAACAGCTTAAAGCCTGTTCTTGCTTAGATTCTCGGTTTAGTGAACAGTGGTTTATAAATTTATCTTTATAATTTGTTGACAGCGTTTTCAGAATAAGTTAATGTAATAGATAACAAGTTAACGATGTGATGGAGATTCGGAGACCCACACTACAATGGTACTTCCTTAGGGGGAAGTGCGCCATTTGGAGTGTGGGTTTTTCTATGCTCAAAAATCGCCTCGTTTGCTAAGTTAATAAACGAAAAGGGGTGCGGGAAATGTCGGAGTTTTTGGCAGAACTGATTGGTACAATGATTTTAATTATATTTGGCGGCGGTGTTGTTGGCGGCGTAGTACTAAAGAATACAAAGGCGGAGGGCGCAGGCTGGGTAGTAATTACACTTGGCTGGGGACTTGCCGTAACAATGGGTGTCTACGCAGTCGGTAATGTCTCTGGTGCGCATATTAACCCGGCAGTAACGTTAGGATTTGCATCAGTCGGCGAATTTCCATGGGAAAAGGTTCCTATGTATATAACTGCTCAGTTGTTAGGCGCATTTATCGGCGGGATAATTGTGTTCCTAAACTATCTTCCTCATTGGAAGGCTACCAAAGATACAGGGGCAAAATTAGCCGTATTTTCGACGGATCCGGCGATTCGGAGTCCGTTTTCCAACTTGGTCAGTGAGGTGATTGGAACGTTTGTGTTAGTAATGGGGCTTTTGTTCATTGGTGCAAATCAATTTACAGAAGGTTTAAATCCATTAATCGTCGGTGCTTTAATTGTTGCGATTGGAATGTCACTGGGCGGAACTACAGGTTACGCAATCAATCCAGCCAGAGACCTGGGGCCGCGTATCGCCCATGCTTTGCTGCCGATACCAGGAAAAGGCGGTTCTGATTGGGGGTATGCATGGATACCGATCGTAGGACCTGTTCTTGGCGGAATTTATGGAGCTGTCTTTTATCGCGCCATTTTTGTAAACGACTTCTCGGTATTATTCTGGGGGCTCAGTGCAGTGATGGCTATCATACTTATTGGTGCAGCTAACGCTGAGCTTAAAAAAGGCAAGTCCACTGCCCAAAAGGTAGAAGAAAAAATAGTTTAAAAGGGGGATTTTTAATGAGTGAAACATTTATTTTATCATTGGATCAAGGGACAACGAGTTCAAGAGCTATATTGTTTAACCACCAGGGAGAAATCGTAGAGACTGCGCAAAAGGAGTTTGAACAATTTTTTCCCAATCCAGGATCTGTCGAGCATGACGCCAATGAAATCTGGACATCTGTACTGGCTTGTATTTCCGAAGTGCTGAGAAAAGCCGATATAGAGCCAAATCAGATTGCCGGTATTGGGATTACCAACCAGCGTGAAACAGCTGTTGTATGGGATAAAAATACAGGAAAGCCAATTTACAAAGCAATCGTATGGCAATCACGCCAGACCGAGGGGATTTGCAGAGAGCTGAGAGAACAAGGCTACAATGACTTATTCCGAGATAAGACCGGTTTGCTGATTGATCCTTATTTTTCAGGAACCAAAGTTAAGTGGATACTTGATAATGTCGATGGAGCAAGGGAAAAAGCGGATAATGGGGATCTATTATTTGGAACAATCGATTCCTGGCTCGTTTACAAGCTGTCGGGCGGAAAAACCCATATCACCGATTATTCCAATGCGTCTCGAACCTTAATGTTCAATATTTATGATCTTCAATGGGATGATGAATTGCTTGATATATTAACCGTTCCGAAAAGCATGCTTCCCGAGGTTAGGCAATCCTCTGAAGTGTACGCGCAAACGGTTGACTATCATTTCTTCGGTCAGGAAGTCCCTATTGCCGGAATTGCCGGGGACCAGCAGGCAGCGCTATTCGGGCAGGCTTGTTTTGAAGAAGGCATGGCGAAAAACACATATGGAACTGGCTGTTTTATGCTGATGAACACAGGAGAAAAAGGAGTAGTTTCTGAACATGGATTACTAACGACGCTAGCTTGGGGAGTAGATGGCAAGGTAGAATACGCCTTGGAAGGAAGTATCTTTGTCGCTGGATCGGCGATTCAATGGCTGCGCGATGGTTTGAAAATCATTGAGTCCGCGCCCCAAAGTGAAAATTATGCAAAGAATGTAGATTCAACCGACGGGGTTTATTTCGTTCCGGCGTTTGTCGGTCTAGGCACCCCCTACTGGGACAGTGATGCACGCGGGGCAGTGTTCGGGTTGACGCGCGGAACTACGAAAGACCATTTTATCCGGGCAACTTTGGAATCGCTTGCCTATCAAACCAAGGATGTCGCTGATGTCATGAGCCAGGATTCCGGGATTGAATTAACGACATTGCGTGTCGATGGCGGAGCCGTTAAAAACAACTTTTTAATGCAATTTCAAAGCGATATTCTAGGTGTGCCTGTAGAACGTCCGGTTGTGCAAGAAACGACTGCACTTGGAGCTGCATATCTAGCTGGATTAGCTGTTGGGTATTGGAAAGACAAACAGGAAATTGCCCAGCAGTGGCAGAATGAACACACTTTTCATCACCAATTACCGGCGGAAAAAAGCAATGCACTTTACGAAGGCTGGAAAAAAGCAGTTAAAGCTACCAGGACTTTTAAATAAAGCAAGTGGACTCAGCCTTTCCGCTTTTAAACAAATCCATATGAAAAAGTAACGAGAGACCAGCTGTCACCATTTTGGAGAGCGAGATGGTCTCTCTCTTTTATAAAAAACGAGTATTCTTTTTTTCGTAGAAAGGGTATAGGACAATGGACAGCGAAACCCTTTTTATCAAAAAATTTCCGTCCAATAAAAAAGGAGTGGGTTATCAGTGAAAAAAATTATCAATGATCCAAACCAAGTAGTACAGGACATGATCAAAGGTATGGCAGCTGCTTTTCCAGAGTGTATAAAACATTTGCCGGAAACCACAGTAATCGTCAGGAAAGAAGCTCCCATACACCATAAAGTTGGCTTAGTCAGCGGAGGAGGCAGTGGACATGAACCCGCGCACGCTGGCTATATCGGTGAGGGAATGCTTGATGCCGCTGTAGCTGGAGAAGTATTTACCTCTCCCACACCGGATCAAGTATTGGAAGCAATCAAGGCGGTCGATGGAGGTGCCGGTGTTTTTCTTATTATCAAGAATTATACTGGGGATGTATTGAATTTTGAAATGGCAGCAGAACTGGCAGAGGCAGAAGGAATTCAAGTAGAAAAAGTAATTGTCAACGATGACGTAGCTGTAGAAGACAGCTCATTTACAAGTGGACGACGCGGGATAGCTGGAACTGTTTTTGTCCATAAAATTACAGGAGCGAAAGCGGAGAAGGGTGCTTCATTAGAAGAAGTAAAACAGGTGGCAGAAAAAGTCGTTGCCAACGTCCGGTCGATGGGAATGGCTTTAACTTCCGGTACAGTCCCTGCCGCAGGAAAACCTGGCTTTCAGCTTGCTGAGAATGAAATGGAAATTGGCATAGGTATTCACGGTGAGCCTGGAATAGAAAGAAAGGATATTGGTTCTGCGGATGAGATTGCTGAAGAGTTAATCAATAAAGTTTTAGCAGATATGAATTTTTCCGATGGCGATGAAGCTGCCGTCATGGTAAATGGATTAGGAGCTACCCCGGAGATGGAGCTGTTCATACTAAATGCTAAAGTCCAGGAGCTGTTAGCTGAAAAAAACATTAACGTTTATAAAACATTTGTAGATGAATATATGACATCACTGGAAATGGCTGGTTGTTCGGTAACGCTCCTGAAATTGGATGATGAACTTAAGGAGCTGTTGGACGCTCCGTCAAAAGCTGTTTCTTTCAAGATATAAGAAAGGGGATAGGACGATGGAACTCACAGTAAACAAAGGATTGGCATGGCTGAAAACGATAAATGAAAAAATCCAGGAGAAGAAGGACTATCTAACAGATCTTGATCAAGCAATTGGGGACGGGGACCATGGCATTAATATGGCACGTGGTTTTCAGGAAGTTGAGAAGAAGGTGGAGGCGAACGATTATGCCGATGTCTCAGATTTACTGAAAGATGCGGCCATGACTTTAATGTCCAAGGTCGGCGGTGCATCAGGACCATTATTTGGTACAGCTTTTTTAAAACTTTCCATGAGCCTGAAAGAAAAGGATCCGGTTGATTATCCATCCTTTTCAACAGCAGTAGGAGCAGCAGCAGAAGGGATTAAACAGAGAGGAAAAGCAGGTCAAGGGGAAAAAACAATGGTTGATGTTTGGGTCCCGATGGCTGAGTATTTACAAAATGCACAGGAATTTAAACCAGATGAACTAGAAACCAAAGCCAAATCAGCAATGGAAGCTACGAAAGAAATATCGGCTAAAAGAGGAAGGGCAGCCTATCTGGGGGACAGGTCTATCGGGCATTTAGACCCTGGTTCTGTTTCGTCTTATTATATATTTGCGGCCTTAGCAGAAACGTTACAAGAAAGGAAGTGATCATATGGTAAATGTTGGGGTTGTTTTGATTTCCCATAGTCCAAAGATTGTGGAAGGAATCAAAGAAATCATTCGTCAAGTAAATAAAGATGTGCCAATCGCATTAGCAGGCGGAACCGATGAAGGGGAAATTGGCACAAATATTGATAAGATCATAACGGCTATTGAGGAAGCGGATAGTGGTAAAGGCGTTTTGCTTTTCTTCGATATAGGAAGTGCCAAAATGAATGCAGAAATGGCAGTGGAAATGTCAGAACATGAGCAAGTAAAGATTGCAGAAGCTCCACTCGTAGAAGGTGCTTATGTTGCAGCTGTGGAAGCTGGAATAGGAAAATCAATGGAGGAGATTTTGCAAACGCTGCATAAAAACTTTTAGCATGGTTAGAAATGATAGAAAGGTAGACTCGCCGCTAGGCAGTCTGCCTATTTTTTTGGTGCAAGTGTTTATTTTTTTGTAGAAGGGGGTATATGTATAATAATTAATAGAAAATAGGACTAGCTTAATGGAAAAACAGCATAAAAAAAACAGACCGGAAAAACCGATCTGTTTTGCTTAAATAGTTATTACATGCGGCCATATCCAGCGAAATGGCTGCTCCAGTAAGAATTGTTAAGGCTTGTGATCTGCACGCCGCTAGAGCTTGCGTGGACAAATTGGTTATTTCCGGCATAAAAACCGACATGGGAAATACCAGACTTGTAGGTGCCTTGGAAGAATACTAAGTCACCAGGCTGTGGGCTGCTTATTTTTGCAGACTGGTTGTACAGATTGGCAGCAGAGGTGCGGCCAAAGCTGTTTCCGGCTTGCTTGCTTACATAATGGATGAATCCGCTGCAGTCAAATCCGCTTGGGGATGCTCCGCCCCATACATAAGCAGTACCAATATGTTTTTTCGCTTCATTGACAATAGCTGACCCATTGCTGGAAACGCTGGCTGATTTAACTTTTGTGTTGTTTGAGCTTACTTTTTCGCTTGAAGATGCACTAGTCGAATTTGAAGATCCGCTAACCTTCAAGGTTTGTCCAGTGATAATCAAATCTGAAGATAGATTATTCCAGCTTTTAAGATTGCTTACAGATACACCGTGATCTTTTCCGATTTTCCACAAGCTGTCTCCGGACTTCACTTTATAAGTTGATGCATTGGATGAAGAAGCGTTTGAACCATTGTTTTGGCCATTGCCTGTTTCAATTACCTGGTTAGGATAAATGATGCTCCCTGATATATTATTAACTGATTGTAGGTTTTGAACAGTAGTATTATATTTTTGGGAAATGCTCCATAAAGTATCTCCGCTTTGTACTTTATAAGAAGAAGCTTCTACACTCGTTGTAAAAGCAGATGCAATAACCACAGTTGCCGCTACAGATAAAAATGTTTTATTAGACTTTCTCAATTCTTCCACTCCCTGATAATTTTAAAATTTATTCCCCGCTATTGCTAAAGAAATATCTATAATTAAATCACAAAGCTAAGTTTCAACGTTTAGTAATTTTTGTCTCTCTTGGAGAACTGCGTTCAGTATAGCACGGATTTTCCAGTTGAGAAGGGATGTAATAGATTTGTAAATGATTTTAATATTGCTGTTAAATAAGCGCTGGCTTGTTTCACCTCCCGAACTATTGACGGGAGCGGTTTTTTCCGTTTTTATCCATTGTTTCATGCCAACCTTCTTTAATCTGTTTGTAACCTAACTATGCAATTATTAATAGATTTACTACTAGAAAACCTCCAAAATGATGAGATGTTTCCCTGGCATTCCTTACTCAAATATAGAAAAGGCAAAATACACATACTAGTTAAAATCTGATTAATAATTGGGATTGGTTCCGAATAATATAGGATATATAGGTGTTTAGGGAAGAAGGGTTTCTTGTGCGGAGAGGTATAAACCCGGTGATTATTTTAGCGCTGCCAGTATTTATTATTGTTATCATAGGAGTGTTTGTATTTTTTTCTCCGGGCCATCAGGCCAAGAAGGCTGTTCACGCATTTTACAGCTTTGAACAAGAGGGGATGTATGCCGAATCTTACGCCTTATTTCATTCATTAATGAAGGAAAAGTTTGAGAAGGGCGATTATCTTCAAGACCGCGCCCATGTTTTTATGAATCATTTTGGTGTAGAGAGCTTTTCCTATTCTCTGGGCAGGACGGACAAAATTAAAAATTGGAAAATGTCTAAGGATGCTGAACCTCTGGAAGTAGTTTACAAGATAACAGTCACGCAGGTTTTTAAAGGAACGTATGGGAATTTTAGCTTGGTTCAAGATGTATACGCAGCGAAAGATGATGGAAAATGGACGATATTATGGAATTACCGTAAGTGATTCCTGTTGATTTCTTATTGCGCGAACCGTTAAGCTTAACGCGTACTGTTATGTATTTCCTTCCACATGGAGTTTTCGTCAAGATAATTTTCCAGTTTCTTCTTATAAATACATCATCAAATCCTTAATCAATTATCTTACTGTTAATCCTCATTCAAACTTACCATGAAAAAATTTATTTAGTAAAAGGGGAGCGGGTATGCCATATTTGGATATTGATTCAGTAACCAAGCTTTATTATCAAGAGGAAGGAAAAGGGCAGGCAGTTATCTTTATTCATGGAGTAATGATGAGCAGCAAATTTTTTCATCGCCAATTTCCATATTTTAAAGAAAAGTATCGAACGGTAACCTTTGATTTGCGGGGCCACGGAGATTCCAGCAAAGTACCGTATGGGCATACAGTAGCAAACTATGCCAGAGATTTAAAGATCTTGATTGAGAAGCTGGAGTTGAAGGATGTCATTTTAGTCGGCTGGTCGATGGGAGCTCTTGTCGTTTGGGACTATGTAAATCAATTTGGAACGGATAATCTTAAGGCTCTAACGATTGTGGACCAATCGCCTTCGGATTACTTATGGGAAGGCTGGGATTATGGTGCCTTTGACTTTGAGGCAATCAAGCAGGTGATGCGGGCAATCCAGGAAGACCAGCATGCATTCAACAGTGATTTTATTTATGGCATGTTTAAAGATACGCCTGATTCCGGTCAACACCGATGGATACTTGAGGAGATGATGAAGCTGCCGGCAGTAATAGCAAGTACCATCGTTTTCAATCAGACGGCAGTTGATTACCGGGACTCACTGTCTAATGTAGATGTTCCAGCTTTGCTTTGTTTCGGCCGCGATGACAAGTTTTTCCCTATTGCGGCTGGAGAATATATCCAAAAGCGAATCCAGACTGCAAAACTTATCCCGTTTGAAAACAGCAGCCATTGTTTGTTTTTAGAAGAGCCGGCAAAGTTCAACAAGGAACTGGATCAATTCTTTCAAAGTCTTTGACTAAATTGGATGTTATTTAGCGGTATGTTTTTCCCCAAGTACATATCATCCACTGGCGCAACCCCTGTCGTTCATTTTGTTGATGACAGGGGTTTTGGTTTTTAAATTCTTTTTCTTGAGATTGCCTGGCGTATCTGGGTGAGTGCTTGCTTGGACTGTTCCTCTTTTTTAATGCTGTAATTGACATATAAAGCATCAATCAAGGATAGTTCTGCTATCCGTGACGATAATGCTTCAGAACGGAACTCTGTTTCTTGGGAGGCTGTGTAGAGGCAGACATCTGCCAGCTTATTTAACGGTGATTTCGCAAAATTGGTTATACCAATCGTCTGCACACCTTTTTCCTTTGCTAACTCCACTACTTCCATTAAATCCTTGTTGGATCCAGTATGCGAAATGAACACGACCGTATCGCTTTCACCTAATTGTGATACCGTCATTAATTGCATGTGAGTATCGGTATGGGCATAACTTGGCAGACCGGTTCTCATGAATTTGTGCTGGCCATCAAGAGCAACGACTCCTGAGCCGCCATTTCCATAAAAGTGAATTTGTTTTGATTGGACAATCATTTCGACTGCTTTATGAAAGCTAGAAGATTCCTGGATTTCCCGTGTGTACTCCAAAGCATTAATATTAGATTGAAAAACCTTATGGACAATCTCAACCTCTGAGTCTTCATAACTGATTGTTTCGTGGATGTCTTGAATAGGGTTCACGATTTCAGAGGCTAAGGCGATTTTTAATGCTTGATACCCCTTAAAACCGAGCCGCTTACAAAATCTAAAAACGGTAGCATCAGCTACTGTCAAATCATCGGATACTTGATTAATGGTCGAGTGAATGATTTTTCCGGGATTTTCGATAATATAATCGGCAATTTGTTTTTCTTTTTCGCTTAATTGCTTATAAGAAGACCGAATACGTCTGGTTACGCTTACATTAGACTGATCACTCAAATTATTTTCCTCCCCATCCTTTTCTGCTATTTTCTATACTAAAGGAAATTTTTTTAATAATAAAGTGGAAGCTAATGAAAAAAAATTTATTTATGTATTGATGTGAAAAAAATTTCATGTATAATTGGTAATCGAGAAAATAATTTTCTTGCTATTGCAGGAGATTATTTAGGGAAAAGAAAGTATTAAGAAAATTGAAAGCGCTATGAACTGATGAAAAACGGTGTCAAAGAATGGAGGGAATTTGGTGAGCGAGAAAATAATCATTGCGATAGATATTGGCACTACTAGTACGAAAATTCTTGCTTACGACCGCAAAGGAAACGCTTGGGCCGAGGAGGAGCAGGAGTACCCGCTTTATTCTCCGCATCCCGGTTGGAAGGAACAGGACCCGGAAGAAATATTCTCAGCCTTGAAAGCTACTTTGAAAAAGGTTTTGAAAGCGGTTAAAGCAAAAAATGGCGTGCCCGCTGGAATCGGGTTTAGTGCTGCGATGCACAGCTTGATCGCCATGGACAAAAACGGGCATGCTTTGACAGGTTCCCTGACTTGGGCGGATCAGCGATCGGTACAGGAAACAGAAGAGTTAAAAAACGGGGACGGACATGATATTTATTTGCGGACAGGAACACCTATCCATCCGATGTCTCCTTTAACAAAGCTGTTATGGTTCCGGAACCATCGCCCTGATATTTTTGAAAAGGCTTCAAAATGGATTTCGATTAAAGAATATGTATTTTATCGCTTGTTCGGCCAATATGTTGTCGATTACTCGATTGCTTCTGCCACGGGCATGTTTAACTTAGAGAATCTGGCTTGGGACCAAAAAGCTTTGGAATTGACTGGTATTAAGGAGAGCCAGCTTTCTGAACCGGTTGCTACAACTCATCAAGTTACGGGACTGGATGAAAAACTAGCAGAAGACTTGGGTCTTCCTGAGGACACCCCGTTTGTTATCGGAGCCAGTGATGGGGTCCTGGCCAATCTGGGAGTCGGTGCAATCGATCCCGGTTCAATTGCCTGTTCGATTGGAACAAGCGGGGCAATAAGAACAGTGGTTTCAAAGCCAGCAGTCGATCCAAAAGGCAGAATCTTCTGCTATGCGTTGACAGACAACCTATGGGTAATCGGCGGTCCGATCAATAATGGCGGGATTACATTCCGCTGGGCCAGGGACAAGCTGTTCCCTGATGTGAAAAAACAAGCATTGGCTTCAGGAACGGACCCTTACGATGATTTGGCCAAGATGGCAGCAAAAGTGCAGCCTGGATCAGACGGATTGTTATTTTTCCCATACTTAACAGGAGAGAGAGCTCCGTATTGGAATGCAGATACAAAAGGAGTATTTTTCGGGTTAACGTTGGACCATGGCAGAGCTCATATGATTCGCAGTGTATTGGAAGGTGTCATGTTCCAGATGTATACGGTAATCATTGCCTTAATAGAAGCCGGCGTAGAGCCAGTTGAATACCGGGCAAATGGCGGATTCGCCAGGTCTGAACTGTGGCGGCAGATTATGGCGGATATATTTGAAACGGAAATCATGGTGCCGGAAAGCCATCAAAGTTCTTGTATGGGGGCAGCATGGCTAACAATGCATAAACTTGGAATGGTATCTGACTTATCCAGCATTAAAGAAATTGTTAAAACAAAAGTAAAACATGAACCGGTAAAGGAAAATGCGGATGCGTATAACAAATTAAAACCAGTATTTATCCGGCTGGCGAGAGATTTACAGTATGATTTTGGAATCATTTCGGATATTCAGCGTCAATTTGGCGAAGAGCAGGCACATAAATAATTCCTGCTTTTCCGCCGCACTTTTTGTAAACGGTTTAATCTACAGCTTGCTATTTTGTTTTTAGAATGTGATCGCTTCATCGCTTCGATAATGTATGTTTTTTTATTGAAAATAAAAGGTATCCGTCTTCATCAGATGGATAGTGAGACAAAGGGAAGGGGAAATTATTATGACATCTACACCTGGTTTAATTATTGTTGCTGTTTTAGCTGTCGTTTTATTATTATTTTTGGTTATGCGGACGAAACTGCAGGCATTTATTGCGCTATTAGTCGTTAGTCTTCTTGTTGGTTTGGCAGTAGGCATGCCGCCTGGAGAAATCATCACCACAATTGAAGAAGGAATGGGTGGGACACTTGGATTTATTGCTGTCATCATCGGCCTAGGTGCGATGTTCGGGGAAATGCTTCGTGTATCCGGCGGTGCTGAGCGCTTAGCATTGACATTGATGGATAAATTCGGAGAAAAAAATATTTCCTGGGCATTAGGTTTAACTGGTTTTATCGTTTCAATTCCTGTTTTCCTGGATGTCGCTCTTGTCATTCTAGTTCCGATCTTATACAGTTTGACACAAAAAACAAAAAAGTCACTGCTTTACTTCGGTATCCCATTAATGGCGGGGCTAGCAGTAACCCACTCATTTATTCCGCCAACACCAGGACCGATTTCCGTGGCTTCTTTACTAGGTGCCGATTTAGGCTGGGTTATATTGTTTGGTGCTCTTGCCGGTCTGCCGGCCATGATTTTAGCTGGACCAGTTTTCGGGAAGTATATAGCTAATAAGATTCATGTCGGCGTACCGGAGTACATGCTGGAACAGATGAAAGAGGTTGATTACGACCGTGATCTGCCAAGCTTTAAAAGTGTAGTATTGATTATTCTGTTGCCATTAATCCTTATTTTGGTTAATACTACAGCAGACTTGGTGCTAGCTGAAGAAAGTACATTGCGAGAAGTATTGACATTCATTGGTCATCCATTCGTCGCCCTGACGATGGCTGCCTTGCTGACCTTTTATATTTTTGGTATTAAACGGGGATACAAAAAAGAGGAAATTCAGCAAATTACTACGAAAGCTTTGGAGCCAGCCGGGATTATCATTCTTGTCACCGGTGCCGGAGGAGTATTTGGCGAAATGCTCATTCAATCAGGTATTGGTGATATTCTTGCCGATGCTATGAAGGACGCCAACATGCCGATAATTGTATTTGCCTTTATTACCGCAACCGTAGTTAGGATTGCTCAAGGTTCGGCAACTGTATCCATGATTACTGCTGCCGGTTTAGTATCACCGTTGTTGGATTCATTCAATGTCAGTGAACCAATGTTAGGCTTGTTGGTAATAGCCATTGCTTCCGGGGCAACCGTTGTTTCCCACGTTAATGATTCTGGTTTCTGGCTGGTTAACCGGTACTTTGGTTTGACAGAGAAACAAACATTGAAATCCTGGACAGTAATGGAAACAATTATTGGTCTTGTCGGTTTCGGTGTCGCCTTGCTGTTAAGCTTGTTTGTTTAATTTCAAAAAGAAAGAGGAGGAAATTCCATGAACATCGGTTTAGTCGGACTTGGAAAAATGGGTTACCAAATAGGGACGCATTTATTGGAAAAAGAGCATCATGTTGTTGCCTATGATATTGAGGAGGAACAAGTAAATAGCTTTCGCGAGGAAGGGGGCGAAGGTGCTGGTTCGTTAAGTGAACTAGTAGACAGCCTTGAAGCGCCGCGGACAATATGGGTAATGGTCCCAGCAGGGAAAATCACAGATAGTGTATTGGATGAATTAAAAGCATTATTGGGTAAGGACGACATAGTAATCGATGCAGGAAATTCCCATTATAAATCCACCTTGGCTCATCACGAGAGCTTTAAGGAAAACGGTATTCACTTTTTCGATGCAGGTACAAGCGGAGGAGTATCCGGAGCCAGGAATGGAGCTTGTTTCATGATAGGTGGAGACAAGGATGTATTCCAACGAATCGAGCCATTATTTGCCGGTATAGCTGTAGAAAATGGATACTTGTATGCTGGCAAAGGCGGCAGCGGTCATTTTCTGAAAATGGTTCATAACGGTATTGAATATGGCATGATGGCGGCAATCGGCGAGGGCTTTGAGATACTTGAGAAAAGTCCCTTTGATTATGACTACGAAGCCGTTGCAAAAGTGTGGAACAATGGTTCAGTCATCAGAAGCTGGTTGATGGAACTGATGGAAGATGCTTTCAAAAAGGATGCAAACCTCGACAAAATCCGCGGGGTGATGAATTCTTCCGGTGAGGGAAAATGGACAGTCGAGTCTGCTTTGGACTTTGAGACAGCTGCACCGGTAATCGCTCTATCATTGATGATGCGTTATCGTTCACAGGAGGATGACACTTTTACAGGGAAAGTCGTTTCGGCATTAAGACATGAATTCGGCGGTCATGCCACGGAAAAGAAATAAATTATTCTGCGCATGAGGAGGAAACAGCTTGAATAATGTTCTCGATATAGTTCAGAAAGAAAAAATTATTGCTATCGTTCGCTTGGATGGAGCCGATCAGGTTGAGGAAGTTGCCAAAAGCTTATATCGCGGCGGTATCAGAGTAATCGAAGTTACAATGAATACCCCTGGAGCCCTGGATGCTATCCAAACAATAAATAAAATGGAACAAGATATTACAGTAGGTGCAGGAACAGTGCTCGATGCCTCATCTGCTGCTGCGGCTATTAGGGCCGGGGCGAAATTTTTGCTTGCCCCTTCATTGAATACGGCTACTATTGAGACCGGTAACCGTTATGGCGTCCCAGTAGTGCCAGGCGTGATGACTCCTACGGAGGCATTGACGGCTCAAGAGGCTGGGGCGAGCATGGTAAAGGTGTTCCCAGTACGTTCGCTTGGCCCATCCTTTGCCAAGGACCTTAAAGGACCTTTGCCGCAGACGGAGATTATGGCAGTCGGTGGCGTATCGGTTTCTAATGCAGGAGAATATTTAAAAGCAGGATGGGATGCACTCGGTATAGGCGGTTCCCTGGTTAATCCGCAGCTGGTAAAGGAAAAACGCTTTGAAGAAATTGAACAATCCGCCAGACAATATATCAAAGCAAGAGATGAAAATATTCAATAACAGACAAGCGGGGGTGAGAAATCTTTGTATACTATTTTTATAGACTCTGGAACAACAAATTCCCGCATTAGGTTGTTGAATGAACAAGAAATGGAAATTCAAAAAACGGTAAAAATTTCCGTTGGGGTAAAAAATACAGCTATAGAGGGTAATAACCACAAGTTGAAAGCAAAGTTGGCAGAGGGTGTTGAGCAAGTCCTGAATCTTCAAGGAGTTGAGCCTTCTCAAGTGAAATATATTGCAGCCTCGGGCATGATTACTTCCGGTCTGGGATTGCATGAAGTACCGCATGTCCAAGCACCGGTCCAAATAGCGGACTTTGTCTCACACGCCGAGGTAGTTAAAACGGCAGACTTTTTATCGATACCGGTTGTTTATATTCCTGGAATGAAAAACGATGTGACTGAGGAGAATTGCGCAGATGAAACGACCGTTGATAGTTATGACGTCATGCGTGGAGAGGAAGTGGAAACTTTCGGCCTGTTGAATCAATTGGAGCAGACAGGCCGTGGGTTAATGGTTTTGCCTGGCTCACATACCAAATATGTTGACGTAGAGGAAGGAACATTACGCTCTTGTACATCGACCCTGGGCGGAGAATTGATCCAAGCTGCTAATCAGCAAACCATTTTATCCAGCTCATTATCAGATCAATTGATAGAGCAGGTGGATCCCGCCAAGCTTCAAGCCGGCTACCGGGCAGCTGAAAAAAACGGCTTGACGCGCAGCCTATACCATATTAGACTGTTCGATTTATTTTCTGAATGGAGTCGAAATGAACGGGCAAATTACTTTGTCGGTGCTGTTTTGCATGAGGATTTAGAAGCGTTGCGTCGAATAACAAAGCTAGGTGCGGAGCCTGATTGGGTGATTGTCGGCGGGTCCAATCCGCTGAGGCAGGCATTTGTGCAGATGCTCAAAACAATCTTCCCGGATTGGAAAGTATACGAAGCGACGGACAAGCAGGTAGACAAGGCACCAGTATTAGGTGCCTGGGAAATAGGAAGCTTACTGTTCCCCACGGATCGTTAATTTCGGCAGAGGTAATAAAGCAGAGGAGGAATTATTGTGAAAATTACTGGTTATGAATTATTTCAAGTACCGCCTCGCTGGTTGTTTATAAAAATCAGCACCGATGAAGGTATCGTTGGCTGGGGTGAACCTGTTATTGAAGGTAGAGCGCATTCTGTGAAAGCTGCTGTTGAAGAATTGATGGAATACTTAGTGGATAAAGATCCTCTTCAAATCGAAGATCATTGGAATGTTATGTACCGCGCTGGCTTCTATCGAGGCGGCCCGATTTTAATGAGCGCTATAGCCGGTATTGACCAAGCCTTATGGGATATAAAAGGAAAGTACTACAACGCTCCTATCCATCAATTGATGGGGGGGCGCTGCCGGGACAGTATCCGGGTGTATTCCTGGATAGGCGGCGACCGCCCCACGGATGTCGGAACAGCAGCCAAGCAAGCGGTTAATACGGGATTTACAGCAGTTAAAATGAACGGAACAGAAGAACTTCAATACATCGATTCGTATGAAAAAATTGACCAGGCCGTTGAACGTGTTGCAGCTGTTCGGGAAGCAGTTGGGCACGGAGTCGGCATCGGCATTGATTTTCATGGCCGGGTCCATAAACCAATGGCAAAAGTGCTGGCCAAGGAACTGGAGCAATACCGGCCGATGTTTATCGAAGAGCCTGTTCTCTCAGAAAATGAAGAGGCATTTAAAGAAATTGCCCGTCATACCCATATTCCGATTGCTACTGGAGAAAGAATGTTTTCCAGATGGGACTTTAAACATATGCTTGCCGAAGGGTATGTCGATATTATTCAGCCAGATCTTTCCCATGCTGGCGGAATAACGGAGTGTAAAAAAATTGCTTCGATGGCTGAAGCTTATGACGTAGCCTTAGCACCGCATTGTCCACTAGGACCAATCGCTTTGGCAGCTTGTCTTCAGGTCGATGCTAGCTCCCATAATGCATTTATTCAGGAACAAAGCCTTGGTATTCATTATAATAAAGAAAATGACATTCTCGACTATATAAAGGATAGAAGTGTATTTGCATACGAAGAAGGTTACGTCGCTATCCCGGATGGTCCCGGACTGGGCATAGAAGTGGATGAAGAATACGTTCGGAAGAGAGCAGAAGAAGGCCATAATTGGAGAAATCCGGTATGGCGCCACAAAGATGGCAGTTTGGCTGAATGGTGATCGTACAGCTCATTAATGAACGCTAAGGGAAACCTAGGTAAAAGGATGTGCCATTTTGGTACTGCTTTATATTAGATAGAAAAACCCCATCGAATTAGTGAAGTGCACTAATTCGATGGGGTTTTTCTTTTGCGAAAGACTATTTCCTGCTTGGTTTGGATTGATATTTAACAAACTAAATATATAATTGTGATAACTACCATACTAGTATATCACTTTTAGGAAATTGATTTGTAAAGGAAATAGGAGGTGAGAGATATTTCAACAACAAAACGAGAAAATGGAACAATAAGGGATTTGGCTTTCACGAAACGATTAAAGAACAAATAATTAATTAGGAAAGGTGGTCTTATCCCAACATAAAGAGATTTTTGAACACATGTCTAATAGAGAGGCTGATTTAGCCGAAGCGGCTATGAGCAAGCATTTAAGATTAGTTCATTTTGAAAAAGAAGATTTAAAAACACGCTATCCCAACTATTTTAAGTAATTTCCGGCTGTTACAAGCTGGAAAAAATAGATGAATGCAGGTAGTTTTTTGAATACTCATGAGAGCGCTATCATATTTTCGTCCCTTAAAGGATAGTGAGGGGGCATCAACCTATGATAATTAAGTACAGTTGAGTTGTTAAAACGTGAACATTCGGTTTAACAAAGAATGTAAAAGAAAGGAAGCGATAAATTGCAAATAATAAACCCTATCTTACCGGGCTACCATCCAGATCCATCCATTTTAAGAGTAGATGACGACTATTATATAGCCGTTTCCACTTTTGAGTGGTTTCCGGGTGTGCAAATTTATCAATCAAGAGATTTAATGCATTGGAATTTGCTTACCTATCCATTGAGCCGTTCTTCGCAGTTGGACTTGATCGGCAATATTAATTCTGGTGGTGTTTGGGCACCTTGTTTAAGTTATTCGGATGGCTTGTTCTACTTAATTTATACGGATGTCAAAAGCCGCAGCGGAGCTTTCAAGGATACACATAATTATTTGGTGACCGCCGAAAACATCACAGGTCCATGGTCTGAACCGATTTACCTTAATAGCAGCGGATTCGATCCGTCGCTATTCCATGAGGAAGATGGCACAAAGTGGCTCGTCAATATGATTTGGGATCACCGCAAAGGAACCAATTCGTTTGCCGGTATTGCTTTGCAGGAGTATTCCGAGAGCGAACAGAAATTGGTGGGACCGATAAAAAATATTTTTAAAGGGACAGAGCTGGGGGCCACTGAAGCGCCGCATATTTACAAAAAGGACGGATATTATTTTTTGATGACGGCTGAGGGGGGCACCAGTTATGATCATGCGATTACGATGGCTCGCGCAGAATCCCTGTCAGGACCATATTATACAGATCCCCAAAACCCGATTTTGACCTCGGATCAAACCAACAAACAGCAGCTGCAAAAAGCAGGGCATGGCAGTTTAGTGGAAACACAGAATGGTGAGTGGTATATCGCCCACTTATGCGCCCGCCCGGTGAAAGGTAATCGGTGCATTTTAGGAAGAGAAACAGCTTTGCAAAAGTGTTACTGGACGGAAGATAATTGGCTGCGGGTGGAAGGAGGACAGTTTCCCAAGTTCACATTGCCAGCACCAGATTTAAAACCTTTCCCTATCGAAAGTGAGAGCAATCTTGATGACTTCGATGACGTCCATTTAAAGAAATACTGGAATTCCCTGAGGCGCCCGTTTACAGGTGATTGGGTTTCTTTAACAGAAAGGGCGGGGCATCTGCGGTTAAAGGGCGGTGAATCGATGAGTTCGCTGCATCGGCAAAGTCTTCTTGCCAGAAGGTTGGAGAGCTTTCACACTGAAATAGAAACGGCAATTGACTATCAGCCAGAGAACTTTCAGCAAATGGCCGGGCTGATCATTTACTATGATACCGATGACTATGTGTACCTGCGGATTACTGACCATGAAACTCAAGGCAAATGCCTCGGAATTATCCAAACAAAGTTTGGTAAATATGATGAGCTTTTACCAGTTGATATTGCTCTGCCTGATTTGCCCTATTATTATTTGAAAGCTGAAATACACCGGGAATGGCTGACTTTCTATTATTCATTGAATAGAGAAACATGGGAATCGGCAGGAGGGGAAATTGATATTAGCCACCTTGCGGATGATGCTGCTGAATTAAATTCACTCCGGTTTACTGGCACATTTGTCGGCATCTGTGTCCAGGATTTAAGTGGAAGCAAGGAGCATGCTGATTTTAGTTATTTTCACTATAAACACTTAGATAGTTAACTGAACTACCTTGCCGATGCGATGGCCAACTTATAGGGGGATGAGCACACGTTTATTCAACTTGTAAAGCGTAGAATATTAAGCAGTACTTTCAACGGTAAAGAAGTCTTCCCGCCAAAAGAGGATAACAGGTTGAACATGGCTGGATGAATAAAAGCTGTTTCGTTAGTTTCATCAACGAAACAGCTTTTTATTTTTTCCGATCGATGACAAGATTTACCCAATGCTAGAATACTTCTTTAGGCTGGATATCTACTTCCAGGAAATTTTCGACTGAAAATGCCGCCATGCCTAAGGCGGTGGAATGAGTGGAAAGCTCGGAAAAGTCAATTTGCAGCCCTTTCTGCTGAAACCAAAGAGTTTGGTTTACCATCCGTGTTATAAGCGGTTCTCTAAGCCACTTTTTAGAGGTAGCCATCCGGTTGCCAATGATTACTTGTTCGGGATTGAATATGTTAATGATATTGTTGATTCCCACCCCTAAATAATCCCCAACAGTTTCGAATAATTCGATGGTCTTCGCATCGCCATCCTCGGCCAGATTTGCCAGATTTTCCAGGGTCACTTCTTTCGCAGGTAAATCGATGTCCGAGTGAACGGCATTGGTGAGCAGCGCCTGTTCAGAAGCATACAATTCCCAGCAGCCTTTGTTTCCGCAACGGCATTTATTTCCGTCAACTTCTATCGTCATATGCCCTAGTTCACCGGAAAAACCGTTGTTTCCTTTGTATAACGCGCCATTAAGAATCAAACCGACGCCAATCCCGATTCCAGCGCTTACATAAATAATATTATCTGCATCTTTACCAGCGCCGAATTTTTTTTCGCCGTAAGCACCGGCATTGGCTTCGTTTTCAATGACTACCGGAAGTTCATATTTCCGTTCAAGCACTGCCTGCAAGTGGATGTTTTTCCAATCCAGATTGGGAGCCAGCAGGATTTCACCAGTGTTGCTGACCGTGCCGGGTACCCCGACTCCTATACCGATAATGCCATAAGGGCTGGGAGGCGCAGAAGTGATTAGTTCATCAATAATAGCAAATAAACTCGTTTTTATTTCTTCATAGGATAGTTTACTGTATGTCATCCGCTTTTCATTGCAAATATTCCCTTGCAGATCTGTTAAAACGCCAAGTAAATAATTTACGCCAATATCAATGCCGATGGAATAGCCTGCCAATTGGTTAAACAACAGCATTACTGGTCTTCTACCGCCACTGGATTCTCCTGGTCCTGATTCAGAAATTAATTGTTCAGATATTAGCTCGCTTACTAACGAAGAAACTGTCCCCTTATTCAAGCCAGTCCGGTTAGCAGTCTCTGCTCTCGAAATGGGGTAGTTGTCTTTGATTGTTTCCAATACTAGCGATTTATTCCCTTTTTTTACCACATGTTGATTCCAAGTTTGATTAATGATTGTCATCTTCATCCATTCTTTCTGCTTTTTTATTCATTTTATCACATAAAGCTACCGGAAAGAAACTTTGTTTATTCAGTAGACAAACAAGGTTCGTTTTGGTATTCTAATTACAGAAGTTCTTCACACTAAGTTGTACCTAAAAAAGAGGGGGATTTATTTATGGTAAAAAAGAAAGCGATTACAATTTTGTCTGCTGCTTTTGCTTCTGTATTGCTGATAGCTGGCTGTTCAGGTTCGAGTGATTCGGCTAATGGCGATTCCGATGACAAAACAATTGAGTTTATGCACTTATGGCCTGAAGGCAGTTCTAAAGATCACTACGAAATCGTAAACGAAATCATTGCTGATTATGAAGAAGAAAATCCTGATGTAACTGTTGATCTTGAAGTACTTAGTAATGAACAATATAAAGATAAAATAAAAGTATTGTCTTCTTCGGGAGAACTTCCTGATGTAGGCATGACATGGCCTGCTGGTTATCTGGAGCCTTATGTGGAAGGAGAAATGTTTACCCCGCTTGATGACGTTTTGGATGACGGCTTGAAAGATTCCTTTGTATCGGGAACCACAGAAGCATATCAAGTAGATGGAAGTACGTACGGTCTGCCGCTTGAGTTGAACATTGCGACAGTATTTTACAATAAAGCAATCTTTGAGGAATATGGATTGGAAGTTCCAGAAACGTATGAAGAATTCCAGAATGTCGTTTCTACATTAGTAGATAATGACGTAGCTCCTGTTGCTTTAGGGAACAAAGACCGCTGGACAGGTTCCCTTTGGTATATGTACTTAGCTGACCGTATCGGTGGAGCTGATGTACTAAACAAGGCTATCGACCGCTCCGGTTCATTTGAGGACCCTGCCTTGATCGATGCTGCTGACAAAGTACAGGAATTAGTAAACAACGATACATTTATCAATGGTTTTAACGGGCTTGCAGATGAAGAAGCAAAAAGCATGTTTATGAACGAACAGGCTGCTATGTACTTAATCGCAACATGGGATTTGCCAAACTATACAACAAATGAAGATGTTCCTCAGGAATTCAGAGATTCTGTAGGTTTCTTTAATTTTCCAACCGTTGAAGGCAGTGGAGATATGAATAGTTTTGTAGGCGGTCCTGGTGTTGGGTTATTTGTTGCAGAGGACTCAGATGTCAAAGAAGAATCTAAGCAATTCGTAAAATATTTCGCGGAAAACTGGGGTGAAAAATCGGTAACCCAAGCTGGCGTGATTCCGGCTACAAAAGTAAATCCTGACGAAGTAGATCTTCCTCAAATGTATCTTGATGTATTAGACGAACTAAATAATGCCAGCAACATTACGTTATTTGCCGACGTACAAATGAGCCCGGACGTAGCGCAAGTTCATTTAGACATGATCCAGTCATTGTTTGGCAATGAAGTTACACCGGAAGAATTCGCGAAGGAGCATGAAGAAGCTCTTTCCGAAGAGGAATAGTAAGATTAGGCAATCCAAAGGGCTGTCCCTGTCAAACAGGGGGGCTCTTTCTTTTTGAACTTTTTTTAATTGAAATAGACTATCCAGCGAAACTTAGTTTATCCACTAGACAAACGAGGAGGAATCTGCTATTCTAAAACTGGCTATTAGGAGTTGAAAAGCTCTGCTCATTTTATAAAGGAGTGATTAATTGGCGAGTAAAGAAAGCGATTACATATGGTTGTCACTTCTGTTAATCTAACTTATCTCAAGACGCAGCAGAAAGATAGCTTTTGAGATTTGTACATTAATTATCTATTAAAATAGTATGAGGTCACAAATGTCATTTGTCCAAGAAGGAAGATCCCCGAGGTGATATCCTTGCAATCATGACATTCGTGTTAAGGCATAATCGAAAAGGGTTACCCATAGGAAATGGTGATAAATCCTTTATTTATTAAAAGGATGGGGTTGAATGCAATGAACAAAGTGATGTCTAATAAGTTGATGGTTGCGCTGTATGTTTTACCTGCGCTTTTGTTAATCGCTGTATTGATTTTCATTCCGTTAATACTTACAGGTTATTATGGATTGATGGACTGGAATGGCATTGGAGATATGGAATTCATCGGTCTGGAGAACTATATAAATGGCTTGCAGGACGGAAAGTTTTGGGAAAGTGCCTTTCATTCATTTCTGCTTGCACTGTTTTCCACCCTTAGCTTGATTGTTTATTTAGCAATATCGCTTATCCTGGCATCGAAGATTAAAGGTGCTGACTTACTCAGAAAAATCTATTTAATACCGATGCTGTTGTCTTCGGTAGCTATCGCTCAGCTTTGGATCAAGGTTTATAATCCAAATAACGGAATTTTGAATAGTATCCTGACTGGAATAGGAGTAGAGAACCCGCCGGCTTGGCTGGCAGAGCCATCTATCGTTTTATATGCGATTTTCATTCCTATTCTTTGGCAGTATGCTGGTTTTTATATCTTGATTTATTATGCAGCCTTGAAAAACATTCCGGAATCTCTAATCGAGGCTGCCAGAATAGATGGGGCAACACCTTTACAAATTGCCTATAAGATTAAATTGCCGTTGATTATGGGCGTCATCAAAGTAACCATCGTTTTAGCGATTGTCGGATCACTGAAATACTTCGATTTGATTTATGTAATGACCGGCGGTGGGCCGAATGGTGCAAGTGAAGTTATGGCTTCTTATATGTATAAATTGGCATTCTCTATGAATGACTTCGGTTATGGAAGCGCTATCGGATTCCTGTTACTGGTCATTACGCTAATTGTCACAGTAATTATCCGTAAATTAACTGCTTCGGACGAAGAAATTCAATACTAGATTAGAAGGAGGAATATTCCATGAACCGTTTCGGATACGCAATTCTATATATATGCCTTTCGCTTGTTGCTTTGTTTCAGATTTTTCCGATTCTCTGGCTTTTCTTGTTCTCATTGAAAGACAATCGGGAAATATTTTCTGGTTCACCGTTTGCCTTGCCATCTGAATTAAAATGGGAGAATTATCAAAAGGTCTGGGAAGGCGGCATAGGCGTTTACTTCTTTAACAGTATATGGATAACCGGTCTGGCAATTGTTTTGACTGTATTGCTTGCAAGTATGGCGACTTTTGCTATAACAAGGATGAATTGGAAGCTGAATACATTTGTATTAGGACTGTTTATGGTTGGCTTGATGATTCCGATTCATTCAGCGTTAATACCGCTTTTCAGCATGTTTTTGAGTGTCAATTTAATCGACCATCCGTTGTCGATCGTTATCACTTATACGGCATATAACCTGCCAATTACTATGATGATCCTGCTTGGTTTCTACTACACACTCCCGCGGGAAATAGAGGAAGCGGCAATTATCGATGGTAGCTCGATTCATCGCTTGTTTTTCCAGATCATTCTGCCAATGACAACACCGATTATGTCAACAACGGTAATTATCAACATGATTTATAATTGGAATGAATTTGTATTTGTCAATACGTTTATCAGTTCCGATAAGTACAAAACATTGACGGTTGGCATCCAGAATTTCATCGGCCAGTATATGACAGATTGGGGAGCGATAGGAGCCACATTGATCATCAGCGTGCTGCCAATTCTGCTGGCGTTTATTTTCTTTAGCAATAAAGTAGTAGAAGGGATTTCTTCAAGTGCAGTAAAAGGTTGATAGCTAAATAGGAAAGCAAATCTTATAAGAAAGAAGGGATGGCAATATGGCAGTAAATAAATTCTTTAACGCTCATCACTCGCCTATCGGTTCATTTTCAAGCTTTACCTTAGGTTTTACCGGAAACGGCGGGGGGCTGGACCTGGAACTAGGGCGGTCGCCTCGTAAAAATATATACATAGGCGTGGAAAACGCCGACAAACCAGGAGTCTATGATGCTCTGCCGTTCTTTGGGACGGAAACGGATGAAAGCAGCAGATTTGATATTGAAAATCCAGATCCAGAACCAGATAAACCAAATATCATCCATCCATTTTCCAAGGAACAAGTAGAAAGAGACTTTAAACTGGGAACAGATACCTGGAAAGCAGGCGATATCACCTTCAGATTGTATTCACAAGTTCATCCAGTTGCTGACCCTGAATCAGCAAGTGAGGAAGATCTTAAATTAACGCTTGTGCCTGCAGTTCTTGCTGAGCTGACCATCGATAACAGCAAAGGCAAAAGAAGCCGGCGGGCATTCTTTGGATATGAAGGCAGTGATCCGTATAGTTCGATGAGAAGGCTGGATGATACGTCAGAGCTGCCAGGAGTTGGGGAAGGGCGGATCACTGCGATTGCGGCGGCCAACCAACATGCCAGGTCTGCCCTTCACTTCAGCCAGGAAAATATTCTAACCTCGCCTTTAGAGGAAAACTGGACGTTTGGCCTGGGGACAGTGGGATCGTTAGTAATGGATGTACCGGCGGGTGAAACAGCTACTTATCAATTTGCCGTTTGTTTTTACAGGGGTGGGATAGTTACTGCCGGGATGGACACTAGCTATTACTATACAAAGTTCTTTGCAAATATTGAAGAGGCTGCATCATATGCTTTAAAGAACTTTGACAAAATAAAAGATAGAGCATTGGCATCTGACCGTTTACTAACAGATACAAGCTTATCTGAGGACCAAAAGTTCATGATGGCTCATTCTATCCGCAGTTATTACGGTTGTACGCAGCTGTTGGAAAGGGAAGGCAAACCTTTCTGGGTAGTAAATGAGGGTGAATACCGGATGATGAATACTTTTGATTTAACAGTTGACCAGCTTTTCTTTGAATTGAAAATGAACCCCTGGACAGTCAAAAACGAATTGGATATGTTTGTCGAACGCTTCAGCTATGAAGATGGAGTCCGTTTTCCGAATGACGAAAAGGTTTATCCAGGGGGATTGAGTTTCACTCATGACATGGGAGTGGCGAACACGATCAGCCGCCCGCATTACTCCTCTTATGAGTTATATGGAATCGACGGCTGTTTTTCCCACATGACTCACGAACAGTTGGTTAACTGGCTGTTGACAGCATCCGTCTACGTGGAGCAAACAGAAGATAAACAATGGCTTTCAGAAAACATGGAGATATTTAAGCAGTGTTTTGAAAGCTTACTCAATCGGGATCATCCAGAGCCTGAAAAACGTAATGGGCTGATGGGACTTGACTCCACCAGGGTAATGGGCGGAGCGGAAATTACCACCTATGACAGTCTTGATGTTTCCTTGGGCCAGGCGCGAAACAATATTTACC
Source organism: Sediminibacillus albus (assembly GCF_900101125.1). Lineage (GTDB taxonomy): Bacteria > Bacillota > Bacilli > Bacillales > Amphibacillaceae > Sediminibacillus > Sediminibacillus albus. The sequence goes on from NZ_FNFL01000002.1 coordinate 306,495, forward strand.
TTGGCGGAAAAATATGGGCTTCTTATGTTGCATTAGAAAAGATTTTCCGCGATAACCGCGAGGCTTCTTTAGCTGAACTAGCAGGCCGGCAGGCGGACAAAAGTGCTAATACAATCGTAGAAAATGTGACTGGCCAAGGGTATGTGCCAGCGGTAATTGGAGAGAACAATGACTCAAAAATCATTCCGGCAATCGAAGGCTTAGTTTTCCCATATTTCACTAATAACCACGAAGCTTTAGAGCCTGAAGGAAGGTTCGGAGAGTATATAAAAGTGCTCAAAACCCACCTGGAGACGGTTTTAAAGGAAGGTGTCTGTCTGTTCGAAGATGGCGGCTGGAAAATCTCTTCTACAAGCAATAACTCATGGCTAAGTAAAATTTATTTAAGCCAGTTCATTGCCCGCCACATATTAAAGCACGACGACAAGAATGGCGCCAAAGCTGATCAGGCGCATGTTAAGTGGTTAACTCACCCGCAGCTATCCGTATGGAGCTGGAGTGATCAAATCATTTCCGGGGAAATTACTGGAAGTAAGTATTATCCAAGAGGGGTTACCAGCATCTTATGGCTGGAGGAAGAAAATCGTTAGACACCAGCGGGATTATAAAAGACACCTTCTGTCACCTGAAATGGGGGAGAAGGTGTCTTTTAAAGTTAATTATCCATTTTTGCAGCAACCTTATGGAAAGCATTTAGGCTAAGCCACATTGTTATGAAAGCATAGACGCTACCGCCAAAAATAAAATACAGAGCTGGGAAAAACCGCATTACAAAGTAAACACAGACAAGGCAAACCAACATGAAGAAAGTATTGACTGGATTAACCAGCATAATTAAAAACGCATTTTTGATCATTTGCCCGATACGGAGATCGTAATGGACAAAAACAGGGAAAATGTAAAAGGTGAATAATAAAAATAAAAACATAAAAGCAAACAATGGAGCAAAAATCCATTCAAAATCTGTTACTTGAATATAACGAATATCGAGAAAAACAAGAATCCCAGTTACCGTAAGAAACAAACCTAACAGGTTACCTTTTAAAAAGTCTTTACGATAATACATCCAAAAAGAAGGAAACACAGGGAGGTCTCCCTTACCGGTCAGCCATTTCCTGACAACGGCAAACATTGCCAATGTAGCAGGAAAAAAACCGAAAACGACTCCGCCGGCTAAAGTGAAAAGTATCCATAAAAGATTGATATATGCGAATCTAGTGATCCATTCTAAAATATTGTAAATAGCTCCACTGGTGTTCAATGGCAGCGCCTCCAATCTGCAATGGTGCTGTTTTAAAAGTCTGGCAAATATGTAATGCTTGGCAGCATATATTATCTCAAAAACTTAGATAAATAACACCTTAATCTACTATTTTCTTGCTGCTAATTTCATTATAAACTTTGTTTATTTAATAGACAAACTAAAACCGGATTGATATAATGAATATTGAAAGCAGTTACATTTTTTTGGACAGCTACATACTATGCGACTTTGAAAACAAAGGAGGATAGTACCAGCGATTTGTTTTTAATCTTAGATCACACATATCTTGGGAGGTTATATTGATGACATACTTTACGGATATCGACAAAATCAAATACGAAGGTGCGGCTTCAACCAATCCATATGCGTTTAAATTTTACAATCCTGAAGAAACAGTCGGCGGGAAGTCCATGGAGGAATATCTCCGATTTGCGGTTGCTTACTGGCACACATTCACTATGGATGGCTCAGACCCATTCGGTGCAGGTACGATGGTACGGCCGTGGGACAAATACAGCGGAATGGATTTAGCAAAAGCCCGCGTAGAGGCGGCATTTGAATTTTTTGAAAAGCTTGGCGTGCCTTATTTCTGTTTTCATGACGTTGATATTGCTCCAGAAGGCAGCAGTTTAAGAGAAACGAACCAAAATCTAGACACTATTGTGGCAATGATTAAAGATTATATGAAAGACAGCAAGACAAAGCTCCTTTGGAATACAGCAAACAATTTCACGCATCCCCGGTTTATCCATGGTGCTGCATCCTCCAATAATGCTGATATTTTCGCTTACTCTGCAGCGAAGGTGAAAAAGGGCTTGGAAGTCGGCAAAGAGCTTGGTGCAGAAAACTATGTATTTTGGGGCGGACGCGAAGGTTATGAAACGCTGTTAAATACCGATATGAAATTAGAAATGGACAATTTAGGACGTTTCTTCCACATGGCTGTAGACTATGCGAAGGAAATCGATTTTCATGCACAGTTCCTGATTGAACCAAAGCCGAAAGAGCCGACTACCCATCAATACGACTTTGATGTAGCAACAGGTTATGCTTTCTTGCAGAACTACGGCTTGCAAGATCACTTTAAATTTAATATTGAGGCAAACCATGCTACTTTAGCCGGCCATACGTTTGAACATGAGCTGCACTATGCCCGTGTCAATGGCATGCTCGGGTCTGTCGATGCCAACCAGGGAGATCCACTGCTGGGCTGGGACACAGATGAGTTCCCGACAGACTTGTATTCTACTACTCTGGCAATGTACGAAATTATTAAAAACGGTGGACTGGGAAAAGGCGGCCTCAATTTTGATGCCAAAGTGAGAAGAGGTTCATTTGAGCCGGAAGATTTGTTCCATGCACATATTGCTGGTATGGATAGCTTTGCTGTTGGACTAAAGGTTGCCCAAAAATTATTTGATGACAAAGTTTTGGAAAACATCATCGATGACCGTTACAGCAGTTATAAAGATGGAATCGGCCTTGAAATTGTTGAAGGTAGGACTGATTTCCATAAGCTTGAAGAACATGCTCTCGGATTAAAAGAAATAAAACATCAATCAGGCCGTCTGGAGAAAATTAAAGCGACGATTAACCAATATATGCTGCAAGCATTTGCACGTTAATTAAAGCATCCAATCACTTTATTTAAAAGAGGTGGAATGATGAAATACGTCATTGGAGTAGACTTAGGTACAAGTGCCGTGAAAATTCTTTTGGTTAATCAAAATGGCGAAGTCGCACAAGAAGTTTCTAAATCTTATCCGTTAATTCAAGAAAAAACCGGATATAGTGAACAAGATCCAAATGTTTGGGTGGATCAAACGGCTGCAGGGCTGACCGAACTTCTAGATAACATTTCAGTAGAACCAGCTGATATTGAAGGTATCAGCTTTTCCGGCCAAATGCATGGACTTGTTTTGCTCGATGAAAATTACCAGGTGTTACGCAATGCGATTCTATGGAATGACACAAGAACAACTGCGCAATGTCAGCAAATTTACGAGGCCGTTGGGGAAAAACGGTTGCTGGAGTTAACTAAAAATCCTGCTTTGGAAGGTTTTACCCTTCCAAAGCTATTATGGGTAAGAGAACAAGAGCCGGAAATCTACCAGAAAGCGAAGAAGTTTGTACTTCCCAAGGATTACTTGCGGTATAGGCTTACTGGCAAGCTGCACATGGAATATTCCGATGCTGCCGGTACACTGCTCCTCAACATCGGCAAAAAAGAGTGGAGCAGGGAAATTTGTGGATTGCTTGGCTTAGATATTAATCTTTGTCCTCCTTTGGTGGAGTCTCATGCGGAAGTGGGAACCCTTTCCGCTTCGTTTGCTGAGGCCACAGGTTTAAGCCGGTCCACCCGCATTTTTGCAGGTGGTGCAGACAATGCGTGCGGTGCGATAGGATCAGGGATCTTAGAAACAGGCAAAACACTTTGCAGCATTGGGACTTCCGGTGTTGTCCTTTCCTATGAGGAGGGTAAAGATAAAGATTTTGCAGGGACTGTTCATTACTTTAATCATGGGGCAGAGGATGCTTACTATACAATGGGGGTAACCCTCTCAGCAGGTCATAGCCTTAGCTGGTTCAAAGACGTATTTGCCGAAAATGAATCGTTTGAAGAGCTGCTTGCTGAAATTGGGGACGTCCCGCCCGGTGCAAACGGACTACTATTCACGCCTTACTTAGCAGGAGAGAGAACTCCGCATGCTGATCCTGCCATCAGAGCAAGCTTTATCGGGATGGACAGCTCTCACCAGCGGAAAGACTTTGTACGTGCAGTATTGGAGGGGATTACTTATTCCCTGAATGAATCCATTGATATCTTCAGGAAAAATGGCAAGAAGATCGATACAATCGTATCGATTGGCGGCGGTGCCAAAAACGAAGTTTGGCTGCAGATGCAGGCAGATATTTTTGATGCCAGGATCATAAAGCTATCGAGTGAGCAGGGGCCGGGAATGGGGGCAGCAATGCTTGCTGCATTTGGCTGTGGCTGGTTCAATTCTCTTGTCGACTGCGCCGGTGAATTTTTAAAGGAATCGGTGGAATACTTGCCAATAAAAGAAAATGCCCTTCGATATCAGGAACTGTTTAACATATACAAAGCTGTTTACAGCCAAACGGCTGACATGAATCAGCAGTTAATGAAGTTCCGGCAATAGCTTAACAAATATGCCGGTTTTTGTTTTGCAGCCTTATTTCTATAGCGAACGTTCATACAAAAAGTGTATTCTTACGGCTGGCCATTTCTCGGCGCTTGTGGTATCCTATTCTGTCCGTATTTTAAACTATATCTCCCTATCCTATATTATTTTGCCATAAAATAGGGTATAATGGTATTAGGAATCAGAAAGGGGATTAGATTATGGCCTATTATAACAACAAGAAAGAACCAACCCCGGAAGTGGAAACGAACATTTGGTCTTGTACTAGCGATGATTGCGCAGGATGGATGAGGGAAGATTTCACCTTTGAAGAAACTCCAGCTTGTCCCTTATGTCAATCAAAAATGGAAAAAGGCGTAAAAACTTTACCACAGATTAACTAATATACCTACAATCAGCGATTAGGAAGCAATTAAATAAAGTAATCACGTGATAACCATCAGCCCTGTTTAACAGGGCTGATGGCTTTTCTTTCAGACACGGCTTTGATAACCTTTTGAATATTTGTAATATAAATACAATTTTTGCTATACTCTTTATATAGAGTCACTACTTCAAGATTTTAAAACTCCATAAATGAAAGCGATTACAAATAATCGAAGGAGGGTTTTGGAATGAAGTATGAAATGCCGAATAGTACGGGAGCGGTTGTTAACTTTAAAGAAAGGTATGGAAATTATATTGGAGGGGAATGGAAGGAACCAATCGGAGGCGAATATTTTGATAATGTCACCCCTGTGACTGGTGAAGTGTTTTGCCAGATAGCCCGTTCATCTGCAGAGGATGTAGAATTGGCCCTTGATGCGGCCCATGGAGCCAAAACAGCATGGGGGAAAACGTCACCTGCTGAAAGAGCTGTCATACTTAATAAGATAGCAGACCGAATGGAAGAAAATTTAGAAGTGCTAGCTGTAGCCGAGACATGGGATAACGGAAAGGCTGTCAGGGAAACATTGGCCGCAGATATCCCGCTGGCCATAGATCACTTTAGGTATTTTGCCGGAGTGATCCGAGCGCAGGAAGGCAGCTTAAGCCAGCTCGATGATGATACGGTAGCCTATCACTTTCATGAGCCCTTAGGCGTAGTAGGACAAATCATCCCATGGAATTTTCCTATTCTTATGGCGACCTGGAAGCTGGCACCTGCTTTAGCTGCGGGGAACGCTGTAGTACTTAAGCCAGCAGAGCAAACACCTGCCTCGATTCATGTACTTATGGAGTTGATCCATGATTTGCTGCCACCGGGAGTAGTCAATATTGTTAATGGTTTTGGTGTGGAAACAGGAAAGCCTCTTGCTTCAAGCAGCCGGATTGCCAAAATAGCTTTTACCGGTGAAACTACTACAGGACGTTTAATCATGCAGTATGCTTCAGAAAATATTATTCCGGTTACCTTGGAACTTGGCGGGAAATCGCCAAACATCTTCTTTGCGGATGTAATGGAAGCGGACGATTCTTTTCTTGATAAAGCAGTAGAAGGTCTGGCAATGTTTGCTCTTAATCAGGGAGAAGTATGCACTTGTCCTTCTCGGGCATTGGTTCATGAATCTATCTATGAAGCTTTCATGGAGAGGGCAGTTCAACGGGTGAAAGCAATTAAAATCGGGCACCCGTTAGACACAGAAACGATGATGGGGGCACAGGCTTCGCTAGAGCAAATGGAAAAGATCACTTCTTATCTGGATATAGGAAAGCAGGAAGGAGCGGAATTGTTAACTGGCGGAAACAGAAACAGCCTGGCTGGTGAACTTGCTAATGGTTATTATGTGGAGCCGACGATTTTCAAGGGCGGCAATGACATGAGAATATTCCAAGAGGAAATCTTTGGGCCTGTTTTGTCCGTCACAACCTTCAAAAATGAGGATGAGGCGATGGCAATTGCCAATGACACCCTATACGGTCTGGGTGCTGGTGTGTGGTCCAGAAACATTAACACGGCTTACCGCTTTGGCAGGGGGATTGAGGCAGGGCGTGTCTGGACGAACTGCTACCATCAGTATCCTGCCCATGCAGCATTTGGTGGATATAAAAAGTCGGGAATTGGCCGGGAAAATCACCGTATGATGCTTGATCATTATCAACAGACGAAAAATCTGCTGGTAAGCTATAGTACCGATCCTGCTGGTTTATTTTAGTGCCATTTTCAAGAGGAAGGGTGAGAGCATGGTCGACAAAGTGACAGCAACCGATGAGGCAGTAAAGTTGATCGAAAGCTTAAAAGACAGGCATGGACCGCTGATGTTCCACCAGTCAGGAGGCTGTTGCGACGGCAGTTCCCCAATGTGTTTTAGCCGGGATGAATTTCGTACCGGCAATGCCGATGTGCTGCTGGGATGGATTGCAGACTCTCCATTTTACATTTCCAAGGATCAATATGAATATTGGAAACATACACAATTAATTATCGATGTCGTCGACGGACGAGGCGGCATGTTTTCGTTGGAAGGTCCAGAAGGAAAAAGGTTTCTAACCAGATCTCGGGTGTTTACGGAGAAAGAGAGAAAGGCTTTGGCGGAATAAAGATTATAATGGCGGCCGGTTTTGGCTTGCCAGTTTTTTTAAACTTAAAAGAAACCGTTTTCCTTGAAAAGAAAAATAATATCTAAAAATTTAAAAAAATAGGTTGATTTTGTTAATTATTAGTAATATAATCATGTCAGAAAGCGTTTACATATAGTTTCATTCTGATCCTATGTGTATTTTTTTAACCGATAACGAAACCGGTTTCCTAACTTAAGCTAAATGTGTTTATGGCATCATATCTATTCGGTTTCCAAACGGTCCTGGGGGTGAATGAAAAACCAGCCTTTCCTGATTCTGCGAAACAACAAAAAAATGGGGGTAAAGATGATGAAAAAATGGATTTCGATGATTGTGTTTGCGGCACTACTTTTGATGCTGGCAGCATGCAGCGATGATAGTAAAGCATCTGACGATGGGGAGTCCGGTGCAAGCGGCGGTAAAGTGGAATTGGATTTCTGGGTTTTTGGCAGTGCCGGCTATGACGTGCTGGCAGAAGAGTACATGGAAGAGCATCCTGACGTGAAAATAAACATAAATGAAGGAGAAATGGCGGACATCCATAATAATTTATTTACCTCGATTTCTGCCGGAAGCGGTGCACCAGATATTACCATGATCGAGGTCAGCGAAATCGCCAAGTTCATGCAAGCCAATGATCAGTTTTACAACTTGAATGATTATGGCGCCAAGGATGTCCAGGATAATTATCTGGATTGGAAATGGCAGCAGGCACAGAGCGTGGATGGGGACTTTCAATTAGGATTGCCGACAGATATTGGACCGACAACCATGTTTTATCGGACCGATGTTATGGAAGAAGCAGGATTACCGACAGATCCAGAGGAATTGGCTGCACAGATTAATGACTGGGACGCTTACCATGAAGCGGCTAAACAAGTGAAAGAAAAGACTGGCAAGCCAATAACCGATAGCCCTGAACTAATGTTTTCCGCTTTAAGAGACCAGGCACCTGAACAGTATTTTAATGAAGAAAATGAATTAATCATAGAGACTTCTCCATATGTAAAAGAAGCATATGATTACACAACTCAATTAATTGAAGAAGGATTGGTCGGACAGAACTCCCTTTGGACCCCTGAATGGGGAAGCGCGATGGCTGATGGCAGTTACGCTACATTGATTGGTGCTCCTGCATGGATGATTGCCAATGTGAAGGGGAACGCACCAGATGCTGGCGGTAACTGGTCATTGACTACTATTCCGGAAGGAGCAGGGAACTGGGGAGGATCTTTCTTAGCAATTCCTAAAGAGTCTGATCATCCGCAGGAAGCGTATGATTTTATCGAATGGCTCCTTTCACCGGAAAACCAATTGAAATCGTTCCATAACAATGGTTTATTCCCTTCAACTCCTGCCGTTTATGAAGATGAAGAGTTCCTCGCTACTAGTGACGAGTATTTTAGTGATGCACCAACTGCAAAAATATTTGCCGAGGCAGCCCAATCTGTCCAGCCTATTCATATGGGCGTAAACTATTCAATTGTCCAGGATGAATTAATATTGGCCCTGACTAATGTAGCAGTAGAAGGAGCTGACCCTCAAAAGGAATGGGATGCAGCAGTGAAAAGGATTAAGGATCAATTGGCCAGACAGTAGGGATTTTACTAAGCGGTCCAGGGTCTTATATGGACCGCTTATTTAATGAAAGGGGAGAGAATAGTGGCCCAACCTCAAATCCAGCCTGATGCAGATACAAAACACGAACCGGTGAAACCTTCTCCAAAAAAGAAACGGTCGCCTTTTCATTTCAGTGAGAAAACAAAAGACGCTATTTCCGGGTATTTGTATATATCACCATTTTATATATTGTTTGCTATCTTTGGTCTGTTTCCTATGTTGTTCAGTTTTTACCTCGGTTTTCAAAAATGGAACGGCTTAGGAGAAATGGAGTATGTAGGATTACAGAACTTTAAATTTGTCCTTGCAGATCCAATTTTTTGGAAGTCATTACTTAACACAGTAGTCATCGGGGTCATTGGAACCCTGCCGCAGTTACTAATCGGGATTATCTTAGCCTATGCATTGAATTCAGCACTAATCAGGTTCAAGAGTGTCTTCCGGGTTTCGATTTTTATGCCTTATGTTACTTCTACAGTCGCAGTCGCTATCGTGTTTGGCGTTATGTTCAATAATCAGGACTTCGGATTAATGAACGTTGTATTCAATTGGCTTGGGTTCGATTCTGTAAATTGGGGCACATCGGAATGGGGAGTGAAACTGGCGATTTCTACGATGGTCTTCTGGCGATGGGTTGGCTACAATACAATTATCTATTTGGCTGGGCTGCAGGGAATACCAAACGATTTATATGAAGCAGCCAAAATTGATGGAGCAAGTATTAGGCAGCAAATTCAGTATATTACCATTCCAATGCTGAAGCCAATCATTATCCTGACTGTGTTTTTATCAACAATCGGGGCCATGCAGTTATTTACGGAACCACTTGTATTCCTTGGAAGAAGTTTTAGAGAAGAGGGCATCACCGTAGTGCTTTATTTATATCGAGAAGCCTTTTCAAACATGGCTTTTGGAACAGCATCAGCTACGGCGATTATCTTATTTGTTATTATTATTGTCTTGTCGAGCATTAATGTATTTTTCACTAATCGAATTGGGAAATAAGGGGTGTGGCAAATGGGTAGTAGAAAAACGGAAGCGAAAAAAATTACTTTTTCCAACATAATTGTGTATGGAGTGCTTATGATTGCCGCCATTCTATCTATTTTCCCGTTTTATTGGATGTTTGTAATGGCGACCAACCATAATAGTGCAATTAACTCTGTTCCTCCTGCGTTTATCCCGGGAAAAGAATTGGTAACAAACTTTCAAAATGTGTTAAGTAATATTGACTTCTTCGGGGCTATGTGGAATTCCTTGATCGTGTCAACGTTGACAACGTTAGGTGTTCTGTTTTTGTGTTCACTCGCAGGCTTTTCGTTTGCCAAGTTTCAATTCAAAGGCAAAAACGTATTGTTTGTATTTCTGCTGGTAACCATGATGGTGCCGCCGCAGCTGGGATTAATCCCGCAATATTATATTATAACCAAACTTGACTGGGTCAATGACTTGAAAGCAATCATTATCCCGGGGATGATCGACGCTTTCGGCATCTTTTGGATGAGACAGTATATTAGCAGCAATGTCCCTGATGAATTAATGGATGCGGCAAAAATAGACGGTTGCTCCAACTTCAGAATTTATTGGAACATCACGGTGCCTGTTATCATTCCGGCATTTGCTACATTGGCTATTATTAAGTTTATGTATATGTGGAATGATTTCTTATGGCCGCTGGTCGTACTCCGTGATGAATCCTCTTATACTATTCAAATAGCGCTTAGGAATTTAATTGATAATTATGTCCGGGATAATGGCATGATTTTATCTGGTACTTTCTGGGCAACAGTTCCGCTAATTATCATCTTCCTGCTGTTTAACAGGTTGTTCATCCAAAGCTTGACACAAGGAGCAGTAAAGAGCTAAAACAATAGTATATCAAAAAGACTGAGGGATTATTAATGAAACTGACAATCAAGGATATTGCCAAGATGGCTGATGTCTCTCCTGGCACGGTCTCTAAAATCATCAATAATACAGGAAGCATTGGCTATAAAACAAAAGAGAAAGTTATGAAGATAATTGAAGAAACAGGTTATCAGCCTAGTTTTTCGGCAAAGTCACTAGCTACAAAGAAATCGAATTTAATTGGGCTTATATATGCGGGTGAAGTAGATGTGGATTTCAACCATCCCTTCTTCAACCAGGTAATCAATGCCTTCCGCAAAACAATCGGCCAGCTGGGCTATGATATTCTTGTGTTTTCCAACAATCAATTTAGCAAAAATAAAGAGGATTATCTAGCAAGATGTAAACATTTTCAGTTGGATGGATGCATTGTTGTCGCGGGTGAACATATCGAAGACTCTGTCTATGAGCTTGACCAAAGCACGGTGCCCTGTGTAGGAGTCGATATTGAATTGACCGGACCCCAGTCCAGTTATGTGACAACAGATAATAGCAAAGTTGCAGCAAAAGTTGTGGAATATTTTTATTTACATTCCGTAAAAGATATCGCTTTTATTGGCGGGCAAAGAGATTCGGTAATATCTAACATTCGTAAAGACGGTTTTATCCATAGTATGAACCAGTTCGGAATCAAAATAAATGAAGAGTGGATCAAGTATGGAAATTACTTTGAGGATAGTGGGTATGAAGCAATGCAGGCAATGCTTACCGATCGTCCTTATCCGAAAGCAGTATTTGCTGCTTCGGATATGATGGCATTGGGTGCTTTGAAAGCCATTAAAGAGGCGGGTCTCCGTGTTCCTGAGGATATCAAGCTGCTTGGCTGTGATGATATTGAAGCTTGCCGTTACAGCGACCCCACTCTAAGTACAGTAAAGCAGGATAAGGAAAAAATCGGAAAGCTGGCAGCTTATATGCTGCATGATTTAATTAATGGCAATGCAGAGCCAAGTTCTATCCTTGTAGATCCAGAGCTGGTAATCAGAGGTTCGTCAGCATTAGTGTCTGAAAAACTGTCTATAAAGGGGAGCTAGCATGCAAAAATCAGAAAATACCTTTATGCGAGTGATGGATATTTTCACCCACTTTTTATTATTGAATGTTATTTGGATGGTTAGCTGTTTGCTGATTGTCACTATTTTTCCAGCGACTACAGCATTGTTTGCAGTGGCCAGAAAATGGACGGCATCGGGAATTGAAGCAGGTGTTTTTACTCTTTATATAGATAAATTTAAAGAGAACTTCAGAAAGAGTTTTGTCATTGGGCTAATCTCGATAGCAGCAGGGGCGGTTATATATATGGATGCTGTTATCCTTTTGCATGTTTCATTTAAGGGCAGTATGTTTTTACTGGCTCTGCTGATTTTTGCCGGTATGCTCTACTTTTTTACGGTTATCTATGTGTTTTTCATGATGGTAAACTATGAGCTGTCGATTTTACATACGTTAAAAAATGCACTTTTTCTTTCCATCAGCAAAATCTTTCACACTTTGTCCTACCTTGCCATCATAGCTGGCGTCCTGACGATTGTTTACTTTTTTCCATTTTTCCTGCTCATCGCTGGGAGCCTGCAAGCATTTATCATGTACCAGATTTTCCATAGACTTACTGACCAAATTAACCAACCAGTAACCGAATAACAAAGGGATAGGGCTGTCTCTGCCAACTTGCTAATCGAATACTAAGCCAACATGAACTGCTGCAGGGGGGAGGAATAGCCTTTCTTAATCATAAGGGGGAATTACAATGGCATATATTCAATTTCCGGAAGATTTCAAATGGGGGGTTGCTACAGCTGCTTACCAAATTGAAGGAGCGGTCCGTCAAGGGGGCAGGGGACCGTCGATTTGGGACACATTTTCCCATACCCCTGGAAAAGTTCTCAATGGGGATAATGGTGATGTTGCTTGTGACAGCTATCATCGATATGAAGAGGATATTGCCTTGATGAAAGAACTAGGGGTTAACGTTTACCGGTTTTCTGTTTCCTGGCCGAGAATCTTTCCAGAAGGAACTGGCAAGGTAAACAAAGAAGGTTTAGCATTTTATCACCGTATGGTAGACAAACTGCTGGAAAATGGAATTGAACCGATGTGTACACTCTATCATTGGGATTTGCCGCAGGTTTTGCAAGACAAGGGCGGCTGGGATAACCGCGAAACGGTGGAAGCGTTTGTGGCTTATTCAGAGTTAATATTTAAGGAGTTCTCCGGGAAGATAAAGTCGTGGTTAACAATTAATGAACCGTGGTGTGTTTCCTTTCTTTCTAATTTCATCGGTGCTCATGCGCCAGGAAACCAGGACCTCGCCCTGGCGGTTAATATTTCCCACCATTTATTACTGGCTCATGGCAAAGCGGTTGCGAGATTTAGAGATTTGGACATTCCCGGAAAAATAGGCTTTGCACCAAATGTGACTTGGCTGGAACCATACAGCCGTGATCAGGAAGACGTAGAGGCCTGCCGCCGAGGGATGGGCTGGATGGTTGATTGGTTTTTGGACCCCATTTTTACAGGGACTTACCCGGCATTCATGGTTGATTGGTTTGCAGCTAATCAGGCTCCTTTGCAGATCAAGGATGGCGATATGGAGTGGATTAAACAGCCGGTAGACTTTATCGGCATTAATTATTATGAATCGAATGTTGGAAGGCATAATCCGCAAGGCGGAATGCTTGAAGTTGAAAGTGTCGACATGGGTTATAAAAAAACCGATATCGGCTGGTTCATCAATGCGGAAGGATTTTATAATGTTCTCACGTTTATTGCTGATAAATATGGAGAAATACCGATCTATATTACCGAAAATGGCATCTGTATCAATGACGGGGTCGAAGATGGAACTGTCAATGACCAACGAAGGATCGATTACTTAAAAGGACATATCGCTGCTGTTGCACGCAGTCTCAAATCTGGCGTAAATATAAAAGGCTATATCACCTGGTCCCTGCTCGATAACTTTGAATGGGCTGAAGGTTACAGTAAACGTTTTGGCATCGTCCATGTCAACTATCGTACATTGGAACGCACAAAAAAAGAAAGCTTCTTCTGGTACCAAAAGGTAATCGGAAATTCCTGGCTGGAAGTGTAAGCCGTTATAAGCTTCGGACCGCCTCCCCTTTACCGGGCGGCGGTTTTTTTGCTAATCATCCACCTTCTTCTCCCACGGAACCTTCCTCTCCGGTCATCCCCCTCTTCCATAAATAGATAGGATTGTAAACAACTTGTAATAATCTCCGTAAACCCTGGCCCGGGCGCAATTGCCAATACTTCGCTTGTGGGGTTGCTTGCATCCTGAAAGAAAAGGATGTATAAAGGGGGAAGAATATTAAAGAAATGAGGCTGGCATTATGAAGAAAATTACTTTACTAATAATGATGGTTTTGATAAGTATATTAGCAGCATGCAGCGATGATAAGGAAAATGCTGAAGGAAGCAACAAGGAAGCAAACCAAAATCAAGAAGCAAACCAAGAAGCGCAAGAGGAGTTAGCTAAGCAGCAGAAGGAACAGCAAAAGCAGTTAGAAGAACAACAAGTGGACGAGGGCGAAGTAGTAGCTGTTGTTAATGGGGAAGAAATAAAAGGAAAAGAGTACAATAAGGTACTTCCGCAAACAATCTACAGCCTGCAGCAGAGCGGACAAAAAACCGATGATAAAGAACTAGTGAAAAAGAAAACCGTTGATATGCTTGTCAACCAGAAGCTTGTCATGCAAGAAATTGCGAAACAGGAGATTGAAGCTCCTGAAGAAAAAGTCGACCAATCATTTGAACAGTATAAATCGCAGTTTGAAAGTGAGGAAAAGTTCCAGACATCCTTAGAAAAAAATGGTGATACGGAAGAGTCTATTAGAAAGTCGCTTGCCAAGGAAGTGAAAATGCAAATGTACTTGCAAAATGAAATTCCGGAAACAAAGGTGTCTGATGAAGAGGTACAACAATATTATGATGAACTTTCCAGCCAAAGAGATGATTTACCGAAGTTTGAAGAAGCTAAAGATAAAATAAAAGATATTCTCGTACAGCAAAAACAAAACGAAGAAATAACTAAGCTATTGGCACAATTGAAAGAGGAAAGTGAAGTAGAAACAAGAATTTAAGCGATAGCTAAAAAAGCCCAGGCTCATGCAGATGCCTGGGCTTTTTTAGCATTGGAAAAATTGCTTAACTATTGTTTTTGTTCAAATGAATGCCTTCTTCTGCAAACCGTTGATGGATCCTACGGACAAAGGCAGCGGCATAGGGGCTATCCCCATGGATGCAAATGGTGTCAGCTTTGATTGGAATCCGTGCTCCCTGAACCGTGGCGACCGTACCGGTTTTCAACATATCGATTACCTGAATGACCGCTGACTGTTCATCGGGCAGCAATGCATGCGGCTGGTCACGCGGGGTTAGGGAGCCGTCATCCTGGTATGTTCGATCAGCAAAAACCTCATGCGCCACTTTTAATCCGATTCGTTCACCTGCTTTTGTCAGCTCACTATTTGCCAGACCATAGAGAGTGAGGTCCGGATTATAATCAGCTATTGCCTGTGCAATAGCCCTGGCAATTTCCTTGTCTTGTGCAGCTATATTGTAGAGAGCGCCATGGGGTTTCACATGGGAAAGAGAAGCTTTGGCTGCATGTACAAACCCGCTCAATGCGCCTATTTGATAAATAACCATTTGGTAGGCTTGTTTCGGGGTAACTTGCAAAAAGCGCCTGCCAAATCCGTTTAAGTCTGGAAACCCGGGGTGGGCCCCGATTTTCACCTGGTTATCAATAGCCAGTTTGACGGTTTCTTCCATGATTTGTGGATCACCAGCATGATAACCGCAAGCAATATTGGCCGATGATATAAAGGGGATCAGCTGTTTATCACTACCTAAGGTATACGGACCATAGCTTTCCCCCATATCACAGTTTAAATCGGCAGTGAACATGCTTAAAACTCCTTCCATTTCATTTCGGTAAATAGTCGTAAAGCGGTTAAAGAGTGTTTATTCCTTACTAATTCCCTTTGTGCTTCCGCTAAACTTGCAGTTTGGAATAGTATAGGCTGACCAGGTGCTGCCTGGCTTAAAACAGGAAGGTCATCTTGGATGATTTGGCCGATTTTTGGGTAACCACCTGTCGGCTGACTTTCTGCCATTAAAACGATCGGCTGTCCATCTGGTGGAACTTGAATGGTGCCAAAGGCAGCGGCTTCGGTGGTTAAGTCCTTACTTTTGTTAGTTGTTAACGGCAATCCTTGTAATTGGTATCCCATCCGATTGGATTGCGGTGAAGACTTATAGGGAGTAGAAGTAAAACGGCTAATTGCTTCTTGTGAAAACCAATCTATTTGCCTGCCTTGCAAAAAACGAATCTTCTTTTCATTCTTATTAATATAGGCAAACAACTCCGGGCTGAGCTGCCAGGAAAAAGGTTTGCTCTTTAAGGGCGTATGAATTGGAATGGAATCCCCGACCCGCAGTCTTCCCGTAAAATCGCCGCCTAGATTGTCCTTTAATGAGGCACTTTTGGAACCTAAGAAACTCGGCACATTAAGTCCCCCTTTTACTGAAAGGTAACAATGCAATCCCTTGCGTGCTGTGCGCAGTTGAAGTGTTTCCCCTGTGGTTACGGGTATCGGCTTTCCTAAAGCGATAGGCCTGCCGTCTATTTTTGCCGCCATATCTGCCCCTGTTAAGGCTATCACCATATCCGCTTCGAAAGTGATGCTGGGACCGACATAGCTCATTTCCAGGACTGCCTCGCCTGGCCGGTTGTTAACAGTGATATTTGCTAGCTGTGCCGCCCAGGAGTCCAGAACGCCGCTGATGGAAAAGCCTGAAGATTGAAAACCATGGCGGCCGCTGTCCTGAATAGATGTTTGTAATCCTGCTTCAATAATTCTTAATGCCATGATTTCTCCTCCCATGAAAGAAACGCTTGTTTAGATATAGCTTGAAATCTGACTTGATCTCCAGGCTGCAGCAATGCCGGCTGGCTGTTTTGTAAGTTTAAAAGGCGCTTTGGCGTACGGCCGATTATTTGCCATCCACCTGGAATGTCTAATGGGTATACCCCCGTTTGCCGTCCGGCAATACCGACAGAACCGGCGGGTGTCTTCCTGCGCGGGGTCCGTCTGCGGGGGGCTGCTATGGATGGATCCAATCCGCCAAGAAAAGGAAACCCAGGTGCGAAGCCGATAAAATACACATAATACTCCTGATTCGTATGAAGCTTGATAACTTCCTTTACAGACAGGTTATTACGGTCGGCTACTTCAGCCAAGTCGAGAGCGAATTCTTCATCATAACAAACAGGGAGATGGACGGTTCTTGACTCAAGGCTTTGTTCCTGTATAAATGGGAGGTATTTTTCGATATAGAAACAAGCCTGCTCATATGGCTGCCTGCTATTAATAGCAAGGGGATTGTAATAAACAGTTAAGGTAGTATAGGCCGGAACAGACTCGATGAAGCCGGGAAAGGGCTTTGCTGAAATAGCAGACGAAAGCTGGTGGATGCGTTTATTGATTTCCGGTCTGATTTCTTCTCCATAGTCGATCATTATCGCGTTTTCACTTAATGGAAAAAATGCCAAATTATTCATCGTTTCACCTTCTATAAACAGTCTTTTTGATAGTGTAACGCAAATAGGCAAAATAGGTTAAGAAAGAGGACTTGTCTGGGGAAATCAGGAATAAACAGCAGGTGGTCGGTCGCTGCCTGCTGTTATGATCAGCTGTTGGATGGGGAAGGCATATCCTCGCTTGTTGCCTCCTCCTTCAGTAAGTCTTCTACTAGGTTGTAAATTGACAATAGTTCATACAGGATAATGATTTCAGAAGTGAAAAAGGTTGGATGATCCGTGCTATCGGGTTTGGCAGCCTCTTTTTTGCTTTTCCAAAACTGGGCCATTAGAGCTTGGATTTGTCTGCGGTGTTCCTCCGGATTGAATTTATCGGAATTTTTTAAGGCAGCAGCCAAGCACTCAACAGTTTCCAACACTTTTTCTTTTTCTTCTGTGCTCCACAGCAATGTATCCAACGGCGTATTGATTAGATTCCCGATATGATAGTGAATAAGCCTTAGAGCTGCCAGTTTTTCCTGCTCACTTAAAAAGACTCTTTTTGCTTGTTCATCGAAACGGTGATATTTTGATTCCTCTTTTTGGAAACGTATGAGCATTTCTGTTTTATCGAGTCGCCTTTTCAATTGAGAAAATGTATCCCGAATTAGCTTCTCCTTTGGTTTTTGGCCGTTTAGTGTAGCTTTTAAAATATTTTCCAATTCTATGCCGGTTGTTCTAGCCAGCGAGTGTATATTTTTAAGGATAAGGCTGGAATAATTGGGAGGATATACAAACATATTCACTGCCGTAGAAACTAGCAGTCCGATGGAGGTAGTTCCAAGGCGAATGAAGAAAGAGATAAGGTAATTGCTGTGAATAACTTCTATCATAGCAACAGATGTCAGTGTTGCTACAAGTAAGCCGGAATGCAGCTTCAAACGGAAACAGGTAACAATGGTAAATACAGCTGCAGCTGTATAGGTAATTGGAGAGTTTCCGAATAGAAAGATAAATAATACCGCGTACGCCGAGCCGATAGCAGAGGCGGGTAAACGGATCAACCCTTTTTTAATAGAGTCAGCAGCTGTTGGTTCAATCGTTACAATCGCGGTAATCACTGCAAATACAGCCGGCCAATTCAGCAATTGGCAAATCAATGATGTTAAAAAGACGGCAATTCCCGTTTTGACAATTCTTCCGCCGAGGACTTTAAATTTTTTCATTAGAATGCACCCTTACAACCATATTAAGTAAAGTATATCACTAAAAGGAAGGACTACCAATGCAGCAGCAAGGCTGCTCGTCCGATAACATAAATATTTAATGAAAGCGTTATCATAATATGGTATTATTAATAATAATCATTAAATATGTTTCTAAATCCACGATGAACGTTTCACTTTTTCAACACCGCTGTCATATAATATTTTAACTACATCAGGTGAAGCCATTAGGGGTCCAACAATCCAAGGGGGTGTTTGTATGCTGTCTGTTAAAAGATTCAAACCTTACTATATTAAAGAAGAGCGCGATTGTATAAGGGTGGTATTGGCATATCAATATTTTTCACTGTTGCTGGACGACAAAGTTTATCAATTTGTGCCATTGGAGGCACGTGAAATAAGAGTGAACCGTGAAACACGCAAAGTAGAAAACGAAGATGACGTATTTGTTTTCCAAAAAGGGAAGGAATACAATCGCCTGCCGCTTTCCGACTTAATTCGGTTGAAAGACTTTTTAACACAACTTAACACAATCATACATCCTTACTTACTGAAATCTCCACAAATTATGGATGAAGCAGAGTCAATCATTGAACAATTGGAGAAAGAAAACTTAAAAAGGTTGATAGACAAGGCTTTGGAAGCCGGCGATAAAGGTGAATTTGAGAGATTCACCAATACACTTATCAATGAATTCGAGAAATCAAACTAGTTTACCTAGTACATGAACTTTTAAAGTAACTGCAATCGCCCATCTATATTTGAATAAATCGTATATTAGCATATAAAAGGCCACTTATCCTATACAGGAAAATTGGCTTTTTTCCATTTCTTGATTGTCTATATAAAAAGGTATAACATACAAGAAAGTTATTTCAAAGGAGAGAGGAATATTGGATCTTCATTTATCAGGAAAAACAGTTGCAGTAACTGCGTCCAGTAAAGGAATCGGGAAAGCTAGTGCTATGGAATTTGCCCGTGAAGGAGCCAATGTGCTGATTTCCAGCCGAGACCATAGTACGTTAAAAGCAGTAGTTGCAGAAATTAAGCAGCAAACTGGAAATCCCCACGTCGATTTTGTTGTTTGTAATATGAAAGAGCCAGCGGATATTCGGAATATGGCCGACAAAGCAGCGGCTTGGACGGGCTCCATAGACGTGCTTGTTAATAATGCCGGAGGCCCTCCTGCGGGGAGCTTTCTTGATTTTTCAGATGAAGATTGGCAGCATGCATTTGAACTTAATTTACTTAGCTTTATCAGATCTATTCGCGAAGTAGTTCCTTATATGAAAAAACAGCAAAGCGGCCGTATTGTCAATATAGCTTCATCTTCTATTAAACAAACCTTGGACAACCTTGTTCTATCGAACACGATGCGACCAGGGATTGCTGGATTGGCGAAAAGTTTATCGCAAGAACTCGCTTCTGATAACATTCTGATAAATACAATCGGACCAGGCCGAATTGAAACGGGGAGGGTCACGGAGCTTAATCAAAAGAAGGCGGATAAGAGCGGTATCCCCCTTGACCAAGTAAAGGCAGAAGCAGTGCAGGCAATTCCATTCGGCCGGTCGGGTACACCGGAAGAATTTGCTAAAGCAGTTGTGTTTCTTGGTTCTGGTGCAAATACGTATATCACGGGACAATCCCTGTTGGTTGATGGCGGCTTAGTTAAGGCACTGTAATTATGGTATTAAAATATTTGTGATAAAAATTTCCAAAAAGGGAAGAATTGTGTAGTATAATGTGAAAGAACAAGGAACAGAAAGGATGTCTTTCGAATGGAAAAAGCCTTGCACAAGCGATTTATTACAAAAATGGATGCTAGTCCGACCTTTTTTGGTCTCGGTGCTTCACCGATTGCAATGGACGGCAGCTTCCTCCATGAAGTGCTTGATAATGGCATAAATTTGATTGATATAGCAAGCGCTTTCTCTGATGCCAATGAATGGATTGGACGAACAATAGCTGATCGCCGGGATGAATATATGATATCTTGTAGATATGGGAAGCGCTATACATATAAGGAATACTCATACCAGGCAATTAAGCAATCGATCGACAAGAGCCTGCTCCAACTCAAAACGGACACAATAGATATCATGCACATCCATTTCGGAGCCGAAACGGAGAAAATCCTTAGCGAAGGGGAAGCATTGCAAGCAATCAAGGAAGCGCAAAATGAAGGTAAAATTCAGTTTTTGGGAGCTTCTATTGATGGGGATGATGCCGAAAAATTGATTTTATCCAATGATTTTGATGTCGTTCAAATGGAGTATAATTTGCTAAACCAGCAAAATGAAAGCAATATCACGCTAGCGAATGAAAAGGGGATCGGCGTCCTCATTCGGGGAGGCCTGGCAGGAACACTTCTGACAGAACAATCTGCGGAACTGCACGGTGAACACACGCCATATAAACCGAAGTTGGAACAGTTGCTTTCCTTAGCCAACCATGACAGGGAGCAGCTACATAGCCTTGCTCTCCAGTTTTTGTATAGCAACAAAGCGATTAATTCAGTATTGATCGGAGCCAAAAATGCAGCGAAGCTTCAGAGACAAATAGAATTACTGGATAAGGAAGTTGATGAGCAGCTGCTATTGCAGGCAGCGGAAATCGGAAAATAAATAAATGATAAAGCAATTATTTTTTTGGGCTAAAATGTAAAACCTCCGGTGCTTCCTGAAACGGAGACTTTCTTGGTCGATTAGCTGATTTACTATATTTTTCCGGAAAGTAGATGAATGATTGCTCTTAAACTAACCGGGAATTATAGATGAACAATATACAAAAAATTTATTACAACCCAATTTGCCAGACATTGAAAAGGGATTGGTTATCGATTTATTATTTAAATTGCGCATTTTTTGTTACTTATTTTACGTACAGAGAAGCTATCATCAACAAATTGTATGATAGCTTGTGTTCGTTGAGGGTTGGTTTATTAAGAAAAACAATCAATAATTTGATTTCTGTAACTCCTCGTAGGCCAGAAGGAATTCTTCATAGCTTGTTTCGCCTAGTGTCTTTACATTATTTCTAAATAATCGTTGAAAAGTAATATCTCTTGCTTTTTCGATAGAGCATTCCATAGCATTCCTAATTAAATTCATGTAGGAAACAAAATACTCTTTCCGCAAGACTCCACCATGATTAATGATCATGTAAACATCCCCTTTCCCCTTTTTTAGTTACAACTCGTTCTACAACAATTACTTGCTGTATTTAAACCATCTATTTCTAAAGGTGTGGCAGAGGGCCCCACTCGACAAACCCCTGTTTCTGGTAATTTCAATTTTACTTTTCTAGCTTCTTCCTCATCCCCCGCAAGGTGGGCAACAATACCAATAACAGCTACATGCTTGTTTTTAAAAGTTTTCTCCTCTTCAACTATATTGGAAATATGTGTGTACAAATTCCTTTTTAGCTCTTGATTAATCCACACCCCATCAGCAAATGGAGGATTAGGGTTATCCAAGTTCCAGTTACATCAATTACAGCTTTCGTGGCTATTTTTTCCATGTTCCCATTAAGTTTTACATAAATAATGAAAGGCTTTTGTTCACAGGAATGGGATTTCATTTTATCCAGTTCTTCTTGGTGATATTCAAAATTTCAGCTTGATAAAGAATCCTTTCCTTTATCTGTGGATGATTGGCTAATGGTTCTAAGTATTCCTCCACCAGCTCCTTACCCGTTGGCCAATTTATCAGCTTTAGGTTCAACCCAATCAGTCTTTTGTAATAACTGTTTGGCAGCCTCATCCATATTGAATTCCCATGGGAAAATAATTGGACGTTTCTCCACTCAAGAATGTTACTTACTATCTTAGAGCCTTTCTCTAAAATAAGAAATGGTTGATTATATTTATTTAAATGGGCAGCAGCTGCGAGTCCTACCGGGCCTGAACCGATAACGACAATTGGTAATTCTGCCAATAAATATAGGATATGCAGCCTCTTTTCATCAGATAATGCTTTAAATGTTTGTTCATAATATTTAAATATGTGGTACATCAACTGTCATAGGAATCATAAAATCCTCCATTCATTTAATCAATTTTTTTTGATATATCCATAATACATCAAAAAAAATTGATTAACAAGGGATAAAACATTTCTGCATTATTAACCATCAATGTAAAATAGATCGCGAGATGTTTTTTGAAGCAAACGCAAGCTAAATTAAGAATGAATATCACGCAACTTAAATAATAGATTGATAGAATAGATTTAGGTTTATCCAATTATGATAGTAGAGTAAATTCATTTACTTCATTCTCTCTTTTGGATTTCTTTCAACCGGATGCAAGTGATATAGTGATGATTGAATGTTAATCTCAATGAGGAGGCTTTCTGGGTGTTATATTTGTTTATCTAGCACTTTTCGTTGCTCCGTTGAAAAAATGGTAAGCTCTGATGCGTATGTTTTTAAATAATATTAATGAAATATTTCAGGGAATAAGATACTCTAGGAAGTAGAATTCATCGTATAGTAACAGTTTTAGTTAACCGCTTTCATTAAAGGCAGGGGGAGATACCATGAAGAGGTTACCAAGAAACACCCTTTATGCCGCTGTAATTGTCGTGTTTCTTATTAGTTTTTGCTCGATGCTTTATTATGGGAAAGAAACATTTTACGTGGAGAAGAAACTATCTTCCCAGCAAATATATGATTACCATTTTGCGCTTATCACCGAGGAAGTTGGCAATGATTATTGGAGATTGATAGAGAACGGGGCAAAGGAAGAAGCAGCGAAACACAATGTTTACCTGGAGTATATAGGTCCAAGGAAAAGCGATAATGAAGAAAAATTGCAGACTTTTGATCGTATGATATCTGCAAAAGTAGATGGGATCATCACCCAGGGAATTGGCGGCGAACGATTTAAAGCTTTAGTCCATAAAGCGGTTGAGCGTGGGATTGAAGTAATTACCGTTGATACGGATGTGCCGCACAGTGAGCGGCAGGTATATGTAGGCACGGATAATTACCAGGCTGGCTATTTGGCAGGACAAGCGTTAATTAATGATACGGAAGGAGAAGTCCATGTTGGCGTCGTTATCGGTTTGTTGGATGCTCTCAACCAGCAGGACAGACTGAAGGGATTTAACGACGCAATTGCTGAAGAAAAACGGATTCATTTAGCTGACGTAAAGGAATCGAATATTACAGAAATTGGAGCTGCTGAAGCAGCGTATTCCTTACTAAAAGAACATCCGCAAATTAATGCACTAGTAGGGACAAGTGCATTGGATGGGATGGGGATTGTCCAGGGAATCGAAGAAATCCATCTTACTGTAGAGCCGTATGTTTTGGCGTTTGATATTCTTCCCCAGACATTGGAGTTGATTGATCAGGATAAGATTGATGCGACTATTACCCAGTACCCTGCCCAAATGGGAAAGCTGGCTGTCAGGCATATGGTTGATTTACAAACTGGCAGGCAGGTAGAGCAGCTGCAGTTCACCGAGACAGGAATCATCCGTAACAAAGACATCAGTAATGGAGAAATCATAAAAAAAGGTGACGAATCATGAAGACAATCCGCAGTAAATTGATTGTTTATTTCTTTGTCTTTGTCGTTTTGTTTAACATTGTTTCTGTCTCCATTTATGTTAGCTCCAATACGCTGACTAGTTCCTATCATTCGAGCTTTGAAAGGTTTTTACTGCTTAATACTATTTCCCAGTCGGCGAACAAGCTATACGAAGATACCAAGGCTTACGTGATGGAGCAGTCTGAAGAAAATAGCCATGCGTACTATGCTTCGAGAAAACAAATGAAGGAAAACGAGCAGCAGCTTCAATCCATCCTTGCTGATGATGAACAAATTCAAACAAAAAATTACCTTAATTTAATAGAGAATATTATTTATGAGAGTGAGATTACTACTGGATTTGTATTGAGGGATGATATTGAGCGATATACCGCTCATTTAAAAGAAACAGAAAGCACCGCATCTTATATCCAGGAAACGACATTGCATTTGATTGATTTGGAGCTTACAGAATATCAATCGTTATACCTTGATTTACAAGACCGCAATGAAGCATTCCGCTGGTTCACCTTATTTGTGTTCACGACCACTGTCATGCTGGCGATTTTTTTCGCTATTTGGTTTTCAAATGGAATCAACAAACCGATTCAGACGCTGACCAAAGCTGCCAGAGAGGTTTCCAGGGGAGACTTTGCTGGAGATCCTGTCGATGTCCGTTCCAATGATGAATTAAAACTGCTGGGGAGCTCCTTCAATCAGATGAGGGCAAATATCCACGAGCTGATTAATGAAATTAAAGACCAGTCAGAACAAGAAAGGTTAATGAAAGAATTAGAATTGAAGCATTTACAAAACCAGGTAAATCCACATTTCCTGTTTAATACCTTGAATACTATCTCAAAAATGGCCTATTTAGAAGACGCTAAGTCTACCTCCAATCTGATAGATTCTACTGCGGCCCTATTGCGATATAGTTTGGGCGATATTGATAAATATGTTCCATTGCGAGAGGAGGTCCGGGCCGTGGAAGAGTATTTAACAATCCAGAAAACGAGGTTTACTGAACGAATTAGATTTACGGTCGATGTCGATGAAAGCTGCCTTGATTTACCTGTTCCGCGTCTGACGCTGCAGCCTCTAGTAGAAAATGCTTTTATCCACGGGGTGGAAGAACAGGAGGAAGGCGGAACGATTCAATTACATATATATCAGAAGCGTGAAGCGGCCATTGTAGAAATCCAGGACAATGGAAAAGGAATGAGCGCCGATAGGATAGAAGCAATTCTTTCTTTCTCTAAGGAGGAAGGATCGTCCCATGTCGGCCATTCAACAGGGCTGGGAATATCCAATGTGATTCGCAGACTGCAGCTATTCTATCGGACAGAGCACGTTATTGAAATCGATTCGGAGCTTGGCCAAGGCACGAAAATCAAATTACTGCTGCCAAAACAAAATATTCCGGCTGGGGAAAATCGAGGAGGTGGATCTCATGAAAGTTCTGATAGCGGAGGATGAACTGCTGGAACGAAAAGCGATGCGTAAATTCCTTGAAGATAATTTTACTGATTTAACTGTGGTTGGCGAAGCAGTTAACGGGAGAAGGGCAATTGAAATGGCAGAAGAACTGCAGCCTAACGTAATATTGATGGATATCAAAATGCCTGGCATCAACGGATTGGAAGCAATAGAATCCATACATGAAAAGAACCCTGGAATAAAATTCATCCTTGTTTCCGCTTATGATTCTTTTGCCTATGCCAAACAAGCAATGAAGATGGGCGTAAAAGAATATATCTTAAAACCTAGTAAAAAAGAGGAAACGATCCGGGCGGTATTGCGTGTAAAAAAAGAAGTGAAGGAAGAACAGGCTAGAACTGAACGGACAAGGAATTCCAGTTTGATAGCCAAAGAATTGTTTTTGACTAAACTGATGAAGAACGAAATCGGGAATGACACCAAAGAGTTACAGCAGACGCTATTCCCTTTGTTCCGATCGGCTTTTTTCCTTGCTGCCAGTGATGAACGTCTATCCGGGAAAGCGATTGATGAGTGGATAAGCCAGATAACGGATGATAAATGGATATATAGGCTCGAAGAAGGCCAATTGATTATTGCGGTTATCTCTGAATCTGTTAAAGACAAAGCAGCGGTCTTAAAACTTGCCCGAAGGCTGCAAATGCAGCTGGGAGACGACGCTTATGTGGGGGCTGGTTATCCAGCGGAAAGGCTGGAAGATTTGCCTAATTGCTATCACCAGGCATTGCAGGCAGTCAAGCACTTAGAGCAGATGGGCAATAGTAAATTCGGCTTTCCGCCTGTTGAATTTAGCAGAAACAGCATTTTGGAAGATATCCTCTTGGAGGTCGTCAGCGGGAGCGACACAATTGCCCAGCATTTTTTAGCGGAAATGTGGCAGAACAAACATGCAAAGACAGAACTGCTGCAGGAACTGTTTTTCCGCCTAAAACAAGAACTGCAGAAGCGGGATATCCAACCGCCCGAAACGGCCATGCCTGACATGGATTCCTACCAGGACTGGGCAGAATACATCAAACTGGCCAGCTTGAATGTCCAGCACCATTTTCAATCACAGGATAAAATAGAGCGGGCAAAAAAGTTTATCCATGACCACTACCACGAGCCAATTAGCCTGGAGGATGTTTCTTTCCGATCAGAACTAAGCCCTAATTACTTTTCTAATTTATTTAAGGAATCAACTGGAGAAACATTTATTGATTACTTAACCCATATTCGGTTATTAAAGGCGAAAGAATTTTTACAGTCTAATAAATACAGCCTTAAGGAAATTTGTTTTATGGTTGGATATAAAGACCCGAATTATTTCAGCCGGGTTTTTAAAAAGTATTTTTCGCTATCACCGAAGCAATATCAAAAGAAAATCTTAAAAAAATGAAGAAAATCATAAAATATTACAGAAAAACGGCTCCCTTTTCCTGTGGAGTCTTTCTTATAATAAGTAATGTAAGCGGTAACAGAAAACGCTTTATAAGTTAAACAAAGGGGGCTTTACAAGTGAAGAAGATTTTTGGAATTTTATTATTAATGGTTATGGCACTTGTGATTGCAGCTTGTAGTTCTGATTCATCATCAAGTGATGATGGAGAAGATGCTAGTGCATCAGAAGGAAACGATTCAGAAGAAGCAGCCGGATCTGATGGAGACGGCGGCACAGTGGAAATTTTCAGCTGGTGGACAGGCGCCGGTGAAGAAGATGGATTATTGGCATTAATCGACTTGTTTGAGCAGAAGCATCCCGATATTACGGTAGATAATGCTGCGGTAGCTGGTGGAGCCGGTACAAATGCCAAAGCAGTGTTGGCTACCCGTATGCAGGGGGACGATCCGCCATCGACTTTCCAAGTGCATGGTGGAGCAGAGTTGAACGAAGGCTGGGTTGCAGCTGACAAAATGGAACCGCTGAACGATTTTTATGAAGAGCAAGGATGGATGGATAAGTTTCCACAAGATTTGATTGACTTGGTAAGTAAGGATGGAAATATCTATTCTGTTCCAGTAAACGTCCATAGAGGTAATGTTGTATTTTATAACAAACAAGTATTTGAAGAAAATGGAGTAGAAGTACCGACTTCTTACGATGAGTTTATTGAAGTTGCTGATACCTTGCAAGATGCTGGTGTTACTCCGCTTGCTTTAGGTGATAAAGAAGCTTGGACTGCAACACAAATTTTTGAAAACATTCTTCTGGGAGAATTAGGTGCTGAAGATTACCGGAATTTGTGGAATGGCGACATCGCTTTTGATGATGAGCGAGTAGTTGCAGCAGCTGAAAAGTTCAAGACAGTGCTTGGCTATGTTAATGAAGATCATGCTTCACGCAACTGGCAGGATGCTGCTCAATTAGTTGGTGATGGGGAAGCAGCTATGATCAATATGGGTGATTGGGCGAAAGGTTATTTCTCTAATGACTTAAACCTGGAGACTAATGTCGACTTTGGTTACTTTGCTTATCCGGAGACAGACGGAGATTTCATGGTTATTACCGACACATTTGGATTACCTAAAGGCGTGGAAAATCCTGAAGATGTCAAAGAATTCTTAAGTGTTCTTGGTTCACAGGAAGGTCAGGATGCATTCAACCCGTTAAAAGGTTCTATCCCTGCACGTGTTGATGCCGATACTTCTAAATACGACGAGTACGGCCAGGATGCGATGGAAGACTTTAATAATTCCAATCTGACTCCGAGTCTTGCCCACGGATCTGCAGCTGCAGAAGGATTTGTCACTAAAGCAAATCAAGCAGTAAACATATTCGTTACACAACTTGATGTTGAAAACTTTATCAATACGTTGAAAAACGCAGCAAATGAATTGTAAGAAATAGTCACAGGGTAATTTTAAAATTAATCAAAAAGCGGCTGACTCAGAACATTATGGTTCAAGCTCCTCTACAGCCTGAAGGCGGATCTGCCTGATAGGTTATGAGATAGGCTCGCCTGTCTTCGAGTCAGCCTCTTTCTTAATTTAACCTACCCTCTTTTGACAGGAGGATGATGACATGGCGGAACAAGCAGTTAAAGGAGAAGAGCACGATTATACGGAAAGAAACAAGACGGCCGTTCAGGCTGATCCTGGAAAAAAACCAAGAAGAAAAATATCAAAAGACCAATGGGTGGCATTGGGGTTTCTGGCACCATCCTTTATATTGGTGCTTATCTTTGTCTATGGATTCATCGGCTGGACAGGCTGGGTATCTGTTAGTAATTGGAATACACTAGTTCCGGATTTTTCGTTTGCAGGCTTGAAGAACTATATTTATCTTTTTAATGATTACAGGTTTCAGGCAGACTTAAGAAATACGGTATTCTTCACTATATTATTTATTGGCTTAGTCATTGTTATGGGGCTTGGTTTATCTATTTTGATCGACCAGAAATTAAAAGGGGAATCCATTTTCCGCAATATCTTTTTATTTCCAATGGCTTTGTCTTTTGTAGTTACAGGGGTTGTATGGCAATGGCTGCTCAATCCGTCCACTGGGTACAATCAATTTCTGGCGGTTTTCGGCATTCAGCCAAAATGGTACACCGACACAAATATTTTGGCCGGATTTGAATGGGGCAGTATTGAATTCGGACTTCCTGTCGCTATCATTGCTGTCGTTATTGCTGCTGTATGGCAAATGACCGGTTTTTCTTTGGCAATGTATTTAGCGGGTCTGCGCGGCATTCCGGATGAACTGCGGGAAGCAGCACGAATGGATGGAGCTTCTGAATTGCAGATTTATAAAAAAGTTATCCTGCCAATGTTAATGCCGATTACGGTCAGTGTTGTCATCATCATGGCACACATCTCATTGAAAATATTTGATTTGATCTATGCGATGACTGGGTCCGGAGCAAACTTTGTTACCGATGTTCCAGGTGTCTATATGTTTGAAACAACCTTCCGCGGCAACTACTATGCAAATGGTGCGGCTATTGCGATTATCATGTTGCTTCTTGTAGCGGTCTTTATTGTGCCGTATCTATTGACCAACAGAAGGAGTGGTAACTAATGGCTGCATTTAATATTTGGAAACCGATAAAATACTTGATTTTGACTATCATGGCTATCATCTTTTTAACGCCGATTTACGTAATTGTTGTAACAAGTTTAAAGCCTTTAGATGAGGTTTCATTAGCCAATATGTGGGCATTGCCTACCGCTATTGATTTTAGCAGCTATTCCCATGCATTCTCGGAACTTGCCCCGAACTTTATGAATAGTATTTATTTAGTAATACCGGCAACATTGCTGTCTGCTCTGTTGGGAGCTATGAATGGGTATGTGCTTTCCAAGTGGAAATTCAAAGGATCTGAACTGATTTTCACCGTCATTTTGTTTGGTATGTTCATACCTTACCAAAGTATATTAATTCCTTTGATCCAGTTTTTGCGCAACATTGAAATGTACAACTCCATTGCCGGACTAGTGCTGACCCATGTAGTATATGGTCTGCCGATTACGACATTGATGTTCCGAAACTTTTACGCCAACATTCCTGACACGATGCTGGAAGCAGCAAAAATCGATGGAGCAAGCTTTTTGGGGATATTCAGACATATCATTATCCCGCTGTCAATCACCGGCTTCGTCGTCGTTGCTATTTGGCAGTTTACGAATATTTGGAATGAGTTTCTATTCGCAGTTACCATTACAAACTCGGACAGCCAGCCAATCATGGTTGCTCTGCAAAACCTATCGGGCAGCCAAATTGTCCAATGGAATGTGCAGATGGCTGGGGCATTGCTGGCAGCCATGCCGACACTCCTCGTGTATATCTTGTTAGGGAAATACTTCGTCCGCGGCTTGCTTGCAGGCTCTGTCAAAGGCTAAACTATTAGTAGATCATTAACCAGGGACAGACACCTTTAGGGCAAATTCGACGAGAGGACGGGTATCATGGAAAAAGTGAAATGGGGAATTTTAAGCACGGCTGGTATAGGGCAAAAACAGGTGATTCCTGCCATCGGCCGGGCAGCTAATGCAGAAGCCATTGCGATTGCCAGCCGAGGAGATAAAGCTAAAGAAGCGGCGGTCCGCCATAATATCGCTAAAGCTTATACTAGTTATCAAGAACTATTGCAGGATCCGGAAATAGACGCCGTTTATATTCCGCTGCCGAACAGTCTTCACAAACAGTGGGTGATAGAAGCAGCCAGGCATGGCAAGCACGTCCTATGTGAAAAACCAGCAGCTTTGAATGTGGAAGAATTACAGGAAATGATAGAAGCTTGCAGCAGGCATGGCGTAAAATTCATGGAAGCCTTCATGTATCAATTTCATCCATTGCATGAGAAAGTAAGAGAATTAATAGACGCTAAGGAAATTGGGGAGTTATCCCTTGTGAGAGCAAGCTTCTCCTTCCTGCTGGAAAAGGATGCGGAAAATATCCGATTGAATAACGCACTTGGCGGCGGATCTGTATATGATGTGGGCTGTTACTGCCTCCATTCGATTCGAACAGTGCTTGGAGAGGAGCCTGTGCAAATTCACGCCCATGCAAAATGGGATGACCACTTGAACGTCGATACGACAGTCGCCGGGACCATGTCTTTCGCCAGTGGTATCGAGGCAGGCTTTGATTGCAGCTTTGATCAGTTTCCGGAAAATAAATATGAATTAGTAGGTTCCGCTGGAAAAATAGAAGTAATAAATGCCTATCGCCCTGATAAAAATCCTGACGGCGAAGGTCTGATCCGGCTTACCAAAGCAGGCGGAGAACTAATAGAAAAGCGAATTCCGGGAGATCAATACAGAAGCCAGGTTGAACATTTTTCTAAATCCATACTAGAGGATACACCTCTTTATTATTCCGATGAGAAAATGTTGCTTAACATGAAAGTTATCGATGCCTGCTATCAATCTATTCATACAGGGAAAGTGGTACGAATAGCCGAGGAAAGAAGTTAATCAAAAAACCCCCGGCTCCTGGCGCGGGCACTGAAAAACGGAAGCTCTATGATAGGTAGAATTTAAAAAAAGCGGTCTGTGTGGGATTTAATTTCCATACAGACCGCTTTTCGTCTAACTTGAAGAGGCTTGTGCCTCCATTCCTTCATGAGTTTAACGATTCGTTTCACATTTGCCGTGAAAATTGCCATCGCCACTTGAATACACATGCCTTCGTCTATCGAGACCCGAAGATGCGGCGACCTCATATCCGAGTCTATGCTTCCATTCGCTCTTTTTAAATTGGCCTCTGTTGATTCCGCGATAGGCAATCGGTGGTGACGCCTGCGGAAACAGCACGAGGCGAAGATCGACTTGGTCAAGTGATCTTCTTGACCAGGTTAGCTGGTGCCATGCCCGCGGCAAGCATCCACCGACAAGCGATTCGTGGAATCAACAACAAACTTTGACAGCCCCTTTAAATGTAAAAAGGACTTTTTCAGTGGCCTCGTAACAGGGGAGTGTTTTTTAGTAGAAAGTAATTTAAAATTTAGAAAATTTAAACCATTCCATTGACGGAAGGCGGGAAATTTATTAATATGTAGTTTAACTACATATTTTATTTATTTATATGAAATAAAACTACATCAAGTTATCAGGCGCTTTGGCCTACAGGGGAGATAAACATGAACAATGGAATAGAAAGAATCCGCCAGGGAAGTACATCACTTAAACCTTCGGAAAGAAAGGTAGCTAATTATATTTTGAAAAACGCGGAAAAGGTATTAATCATGCCGATTTCCGAGTTGGCAAAAGAATGTCAGACTAGTGAAGCCACAATTATCCGTATGTGCAGGTCATTACAATTTAAAGGATTTAGAGAGTTAAAGCTGAGTGTTTCTGCTTCAGTCAATAACAATGATTTTTCAACGGATAGATATCGGGATATTTCTGCCGAAGCGAGTATTAAGGAGATTAGCAGAGTCGTCTCTTATAATAATTTACGTTCGATAGAAGACACATTATCTGTATTCGATGAAGATTCTATGGAAAAGGCAGTTGCATGTTTAGCTGATGCTAGAAAAATCCTCATTATAGGGGTAGGAGCGTCCGCTATTGTTGCACAAGATTTTGAGCAAAAATGCAAAAGAATAAACCAATGGTGTGAAGCCCTGACTGATAGTCATGCACAGCTCACTTCTGCTGTACATTTAACGTCGAAAGATGTCGTTATCGCTGTTTCTTACTCGGGGGAAACCAAAGAGATTGTCGATACCATCAAAATAGCAAACAAAAATAATACACCAGTCATTTCAATAACTAGCTATGGGAGCAACCAGGTACAAAAATTATCGACCATTAATCTCTATGCTTCAAATTTAGAGCAAAATATTAGGAGCGGGGCAACAGCTTCAAGAATCGCACAATTGAATATCATCGATATTTTGTTTACTGGACTTGCATCGCAAAACTATCAGGAGTCCATTAACTTTTTGGACAAGACAAGAGATGTCATCCACAATCGATTTTGATGTTGGGAGCGTAGTTATGAACCACTTAGACGAAATCTTTGCTGAATATATTAGAGATGATTATTTTGCTGGCGGGGTATGCTGTATATCAGTAAAAGGAAATATCATTTTCCATAAGGCATACGGATTAGCTAACCGTACCAACCAAACAAAACTGAAAAAAGATACAATATTCGACTTGGCCAGTGTTACCAAGATAATAACCACCACCATGATTCTACAATTAATAACTAACAAGAGACTTTCCCTTGCCACTTGTTTAAGGGACTGTCTGCCTCACACTTCCATCAATCCAATACTTTCACCAATCACGATCCAACAACTTTTGACACATACTTCAGGATTGAAAGCGTGGCATCCATTTTATGCTCATTTACCAAATAAAGATTTATTTAAAGTGCTGGAAGACATAAAGCTCACTCATGATAGTGATGAAAAAGTTGTTTATAGTGACTTGAATTTTATTTTACTTGGTGAAGTAATTAAATACTTAGTGAAAGATCATTTAGAATACGCGATAAAAAAGTATTTGGCTGATCCACTGGAATTGTCCACATTAACTTATCATCCTAGGAATCAATCAAACATTGCCGCTACTGAATTTGGAAATAAAACGGAAATGGCGATGTGCAAAGAAATAGGTGTATCCTTTGAAGGTTGGCGTAATACAAACGAACCAATTGTTGGAAAAGTGAATGACGGGAATGCTTATTATTATTTTCAAGGTGAGTCTGGGCACGCGGGGTTGTTTTCCTGTGTGGAGGACCTCATCAAAATAGGCAATCTGTATTTGAAGGGGGGCGTGTATAAAAACGAACGACTGATAGACAGTGGTTTGGTACAAAGGTCAATGAAAAATCAAATGGATGGCAGGGGGCTGGGATGGCAAATAGGCGGAGTATTTCCAGAGGGCTGCGGCCACACAGGGTTTACCGGTACATCTATTTGGGTGGTTCCCGAAAAAGAGATGGTTGTGGGACTACTGACAAATAGACTTCATACAGATTTTCCGAAAAATGTTCTTCCATTTAGAAGAGCCATCTTTGAAGCAATGATTAGTTAGCAACCAATAAAAAAACTGGGGGATTAATGATGAAAAACAAAAGAAATTTCTTAGTGTTGCTGTTTATTCTCTTTGCAGCAATCATAACTGCAGGCTGTTCAGATACTGATGAGGCGAATAGCGGAGACAATGAAAATGAAGCCAAAGGCGAAAAGGCTGCTGAACAAGTATTAAACATTGCTAACGACCAGGAACCTGCTGGATTGGACCCACATAAAACACCGGCGCATTCTTCCATTAGAATTTATTCACAGATTTATGAAGGATTGCTTCGATTCGATGAAAATATGGAAATTGAAGGCCAATTGGCAAAGGAATGGGAACAGCCAGATGATACTTCTTACGTTTTTCACTTAAAAGAGGGTGTGAAATTCCATAACGGCCGTGAAATGACGGCAGACGATGTTGTCTATAGCTTTGAAAGAATATTGGACGAAGAAACTGCCTCACATATTGCTTCTTATTTTTCGAATGTGGAAACGGTAGAAGCAGAAGATACATATACAGTCAAATTCACTTTAAGTGAGCCGGATGCTACATTTTTGTCGTATTTGACCAATGCCAGTGCTGTAGTGGTACCACAAGAAACTGTAGAAGAAAATGAAGATTTGCAGCAGGTGGCAATCGGTACAGGACCATTCAAGCTGGAAGAATGGGTTCCTGATAACCATGTAACCTTAGTTAGGAATGAAGATTACTATGTTGAAGACCAGCCAAAGCTGGATCAAGTTGTTTACAATACGATGAAAGAAGAGTCGTCCCGGCTTTCTGCCATTCGGACCGGAGAAGTAGACATGACAACATTGTCAGCGAAGTCCGCTTCATTATTAGAAGATCAGGAAGGCCTGAATATCCTGGATTACCAGTCTCTTGAATACAGTTATGTCGGTTTTAATGTGGATAAAGAACCTTTCAACGATGAAAAAGTACGCCAGGCACTAAGTTTAGCAACAGATCGGCAAAGTATCGCTGATATCGTATGGGATGGCGATGCAGTCATTTCCGGTCCAGTTGCACCGTCGATGGGGGATTGGGCAATTGATGTGACGGAAGAAGAACTTTACCAAAGAAATGTAGACAAAGCTAAAGAACTGCTAGCTGAAGCTGGTTATCCTGATGGGTTCACTACAGAAATTACAACTGCTTCTACTTATCCTGACATGGTGGATACAGCTCAGCTGCTTCAGCAGCAATGGAAGGATATTGGAGTGGAAGCCACAATTAAACAGATCGAATGGGGAGAATATATCGATACCTGGTCAAATACATCAGCAGATATTTTAGTAGGCCGAAATGGTTCTGGTACCGACCCTGACCGTTCATTAAATTACTTTTTCAATACAGAGGGATCAGCCAATGTATGGAACTTCTCGAATGATAATTTTGATCAACTAGTAGAAAAAGGCAGGGAGACACTGGATATAGAGAAACGGAAAGAGATTTATGTGGAAGCTCAAGAAGAAATTATTAATCTATCACCAAATTTATTCCTTGTTTCTCCAATGAACTATGTAGCCGTGAGAGATAACGTAGAAGGCTTCACGCCATATCCTCATAATGGTGAAGAAATTACAGAAGTTTTTAAAAAATAATTAATAGAGGGGCTGCTGATGCAGCCCTCTATTCTCACATAAAGGGTGAATAGAAAAATGTACGCATATATCATGAGGCGCCTTTTATTATTAATACCTGTCTTGTTTGGCGTATCGGTGTTTATCTTTGTAATCATGCGAATCGTGCCAGGGGACGTAGCTATGACTATTCTGGGAACAGATGCTACACCAGAATCTCTGGCGCAATTAAGGAAAGACTTTGGTTTGGACCTGCCGATTTACCAGCAGTATATTCAGTGGATAACCGGAGTGCTTACCGGGGACTTTGGAGAGTCGATGAGAACCGGGAAAGAAGTGCTTCCAGATATTTTAAGCCGCTTTAAATTAACATTTGAACTAACTTTAATATCAGCTGTTATTTCCTGGATTATAGCGATTCCTTTAGGGGTGATTGCTGCTGTGAGAAGAAACACACGTACAGATTTTGGCGTAAGGATTATTTCGCTGTTAGGAGTATCGGTACCAAACTTTGCGTTGGCAACGGTACTAATCCTTGTATTGGCACTGTTCTTCTCTTACAGCCCGCCTGTGGGTTATGTAGGCTTTTTTGAAGATCCGGTTAAGAACTTGCAAATAATGATCCTTCCCTCTATTGTCCTTGGGACTGCCATGGCGGGGGCTGTGATGAGGATGACGCGATCGTCTATATTGGAAATTTTAAGACAGGATTTTATTCGTACGATCAGAGCAAAAGGTGCGAAGGAAAGAGTTGTGATTTTTCAACACGCTTTGCGTAATGCCATGATTCCAATTCTCACAATCATCGGAATGCAAATTGGAACACTGCTTGGGGGAACGGTTATCATCGAGCAGATTTTCTCGCTTCCAGGTCTGGGCCAGCTTGTACTAACAGCAATAACTCAACGCGATTTCACGGTTGTACAGGGTGCGGTATTGTTTATTGCCTTTGTCTTCGTCATGATCAATTTACTCGTTGATATTATTTATTCCTATTTAGATCCTAGAATCACTTATAAATAATATTTCTGTTAAAGAATAGGAGAAAGAGTGGTTGTATGAAACAATTTTTAGCCAGATTAAAACAAGATAAGGTAGGGTTAATCGGATTTACGGGAATTATTATAGTCATTTTGGTAGGGGTATTCTCCCCTCTGATCGCTCCTTACAGCCCTGAAGAAATGTTCACTGACCATACAATGGAAGGTCCGAGCAGCCAATTTATTTTTGGGACAGACGAGTTCGGCCGCGACATTTTTTCCAGAATCATATTCGGCACGCAGGTTTCCTTACAAGTTGGTGTCATTGCAGTTGGCATAGGTGCCGGCTGTGGATTGGTTTTTGGATTAATAAGCGGTTATTTTCAAGGAAAAGTAGATCAAATCATCATGAGAATCATGGACATATTTTTTGCGTTTCCTGATATATTGCTAGCTCTTGCGATTGTGGCAGTGCTTGGCCCTAGTTTAACCAATACGATGATTGCAATAGGGATCGTATTTACGCCGGTGTTTACCAGAACTGTCAGAGCGGCTGTAATCGCTGTCAAAGAAAATGAGTACATCACCAGTGCCACTGCTATAGGAGTACCACCGATAAAAATAATTTACAGGCACATCACTCCCAACATATTGGCCCCCTTTATCGTACAAATAACACTTGCTCTCTCCGGGGCTATCCTGACAGAGGCTGCTTTGAGTTTCTTAGGGCTGGGCATTCAGCCGCCAAACCCTTCATGGGGTGTCATGTTGGACGCAAGCCGTACGTATATGGAGTTTGCCCCTTGGACGATATTATTTCCAGCAATCGCCATCGTATTTACGATTTTTTGTTTCAATCTTTTCGGTGATAGTTTAAGAGATATCCTCGATCCAAAAATGAAATAGTAAACAAGAGTAGGAGCGGAGTATATGTATTTAACAAATAAGCTAATAACGGAAGAGAGTAATCCATCCACAGAGAATATCGATCAAATGAGCACCGAAGAAATTTTGACTGTTATCAATGAAGAAGACACTACTGTTGCATATTCGGTGAAAAAAGAGATACATACGATTCATAAAGCCGTAGATAAAATTGTGGACGCTATTAAAAGGGGCGGACGGATATTTTATATTGGAGCAGGGACAAGCGGGAGATTAGGTGTTTTGGATGCTTCAGAATGCCCTCCAACTTATAACACACCTGCTGGATTAGTGAATGGCATCATTGCTGGCGGCTATCCTGCTTTGGTTCATGCGCTTGAGGGAGTCGAAGACAAGGAGAGCCAGGCGGCCGTTGATTTGCAGGATTATTCATTAAATAATCAAGATGTAGTAGTAGGGATAGCGGCGAGTGGTTCAACCCCTTATGTGGCAGGAGCATTGAAATATGCGAATTCTCTCGGGACGGCTACGATCAGCATTTCCTGCAATCCCAACTCATTAATTTCTGGTTATGCTGACATTGCAATAGAAACAGTTACAGGACCGGAAGTAGTTACTGGATCGACTCGTCTGAAAGCTGGAACCGCCCAGAAAATGGTTTTAAATATGATTAGTACGACAACGATGATTAAGTTGGGCAAAGTTTATAAAAATTATATGGTTGATCTGCAAGCATCGAATAATAAATTGAAAAAAAGGGCTTCCAGTATCCTAAACAAGCTGACATCAGCGGATGAAGCTATCACGTGCCAAATATTAAAAGAAACAGACTGGAATATAAAGGAAGCATTAGTGATGCTCCAGGCAAAAGTGGATAGAACGGCTTCCCAAAAAAGCTTGCTGGAAAATGAAGGGTTTGTAGCCAGGGCGATAAATTCGGCTGAACAGAGGTGATGAGAGTGGAAAAACATCTAGGTATTGGTTTAATGTCCGGTACATCTCTGGATGGTATTGATGCTGTCCTTGTTGAAATAAGCGGGAAGTACACAGAGACAAAAGTAAACGTGATAGATT
Organism: Sediminibacillus albus; assembly: GCF_900101125.1. GTDB lineage: Bacteria > Bacillota > Bacilli > Bacillales > Amphibacillaceae > Sediminibacillus > Sediminibacillus albus. The sequence continues at coordinate 344,780 of NZ_FNFL01000002.1, forward strand.
CACTATCTTTTTCCTTCCCGAAGGAGCTAAGGGAGGAGTTAAAAGAATTATGTTCTCCATTAACTGCTTCATTGGAAAATATCTGTTCGATGAATATGTACCTTGGGAAAGAAATGGGGAAAATCGTAAATGATTTACTGGTGAAGGCAAATAAACAAAAAGAGGATGTTCTTTATATTAGCTCTCATGGACAGACAATCTACCACAACCCTGCTGGCGGTAAAAGATTGACAGCAGTCCCTGGAACGCTGCAAATAGGTGATTTGTCGGTTTTGTCAGAAGTTACAGGCATTACAGCTGTAGGTGATTTCCGCACCGCTGATATGGCAGCCGGAGGCCAAGGAGCACCATTGGTTTCTTTTGTGGATTATATCCTGTTTAAGAGTGAGAAATATTCCCGCGCTATTCAAAATATAGGGGGTATTGGAAATGTTACATATCTACCTAAAGACGGCACAGATAAAGATGTCCAGTCTTTTGATACAGGGCCGGGAAACATGGTGATTGATGAGGTTGTAACGCGCATCAGCAATGGAAAAGAAAATTATGATAAAGACGGAAAACTTGCTTTCCAGGGAAATATTAATACAAAGCTCCTAAACAAATTGCTGGACCATCCGTATTTAGTAATTGAGCCGCCCAAAACAACAGGACGTGAATTATTCGGGGCTGATTTTGTAGACAAAGTTATTCATATGGCAGGAGACCTTCCAAGCGAGGATATAGTCTCCACTGTAACAGCATGGAGTGCCCGAACAATCGCAGACAGTTACCAGCGCTTTCTGGAAGTAGATGGAAATAATTTGGATGAAGTGATAATTGGTGGGGGAGGAAGTTATAACCCTTTTTTGATGAAGCAGATAAAAGAAAACCTTCCAGAAAAAAATGTCTACACGCATGAGCATTTCGGAATATCCAGTGATTTGAAAGAAGCTGTAGCCTTTGCAGTTCTGGGTTATCATTGCCTTCAAGGCCAGTACAATCAATCCCCCTCTGCTACAGGTGCTAAAAATCCTGTGATAATGGGGAAAGTAGCTTATACTCAACCGGGCGCCTACAAGCGGGTCTTCTCATGGAGGGGGAATTAAATATGAATCCTGTGCTTGAAATTAAAAATCTGTCGATTGATTTACATGCGGACCGAAAAAAATTCAATGTGATAAACAATGTCAATCTAACTATTAATAAAAAGCAAAAGTATGGAATCGTGGGGGAATCCGGAAGCGGCAAAAGTTTAACCTCCCTGTCCATTATGAACCTGCTCCCGGCCCCATTGAACATAAGAGAAGGAAAGATTTTATTTGAAGAGTCTAAGGATCTGACCAAATTGCCCAACAAAGAGATGCTTAAGGTCAGAGGGAATGATATTTCCATGATATTTCAGGAGCCGATGACAGCGTTGGACCCCTTATATCCCATTGAACATCAAATTATGGAAGTGCTTAGGTTCCATGGAACCTATAGCAGAAAGCAAATGAAGGAATTAGCAATAGAAATGCTGGAAAAGGTAGGAATATCAAGACCAAAGCAACTAATGGCCGAGTATCCTCATCAATTATCCGGCGGAATGAGACAGAGAATTATGATTGCTATTGCGCTCATCTGCAATCCAAAATTACTGATCGCAGATGAGCCGACCACCGCTTTAGACGTAACAATTCAAGCGCAAATATTAGACTTGATGAGCGATTTGACGGAAAACTATGATACTTCCATTTTAATGATAACCCACGACTTGGGAGTCATAGCAGAAACATGCGAGCGAGTGGCAGTAATGTATTCCGGTGAGATTGTCGAAGAGACTACTGTCGAAAATTTATTCAGTAACCCAACCCACCCTTATACGATAGGACTTTTGGAATCAGTAAAGTCGCTGGGAGACAGAACAAGGGATTTATATTCCATTCCTGGGACAGTCCCTACTCCGAAGCAATTAACAGGCGGCTGCAGATTTGCTTCGAGATGTCCTTATGCCACTGCAATTTGCAGGGAGCAAGCCCCTCCTTTATTTTCTGTCGGAACAGACCATCAAAGCAGATGCTGGCTCTATGGAAAGGAGGAAGTTATCAATGGCTGAACAACAGGTAGTGTTGGAAGTGAAGAACCTTAAAAAATATTTTCCTATTAAAGAAGGGGTATTTAAAAGAACCAAAAATTATGTTCGAGCAGTGAATGATATTAGCTTTGAAGTCAGAGAACAAGAAACCTTTTCTTTAGTTGGGGAAAGCGGCTGTGGGAAATCAACCACAGGCCGTTCTATTCTTCGACTGCTGGAACCGACAGAAGGCGAAGTTTACTATAATGGTATAAACCTTTTGGAATACTCCAAAAAAGACTTTCGAAAAGTGAGAAAGGATTTGCAATTAATCTTTCAAGATCCTTATAGCTCACTGAACCCCAGGATGACAGTGAAAAATTTACTTCTTGAACCGTTATTAACACACCGGATTTATAACAAGAAAGAAGCCGAGCAAAAAGTGTTAAGTATCGCTGAGAAAGTTGGTTTGACAAAAGAGCAGATCCATCGTCATCCCCATGAATTTAGCGGGGGACAAAGGCAGCGGATAAGCATCGCAAGAGCAATGATATTAAATCCTAAGTTAATTATTTTGGACGAGGCTGTTTCTGCCCTAGATGTCTCGATCCAAGCCCAAATCTTAAATTTGTTAATTGAGCTTCAAAGGGATCTGAAATTAACCTATATTTTTATTTCCCATGATTTAAATGTAGTAAAGCATGTGAGTGACCGTGTCGGAGTAATGTATTTGGGGCAGATGGTAGAAATGGCTGCCACCGAAAACCTTTATCAAAAACCGATGCATCCTTATACACAGTCACTTCTTTCTGCAATACCTTCCCATGATCCAACCGTAAAGAAGGAAAGAATCGTTTTGCAGGGGGATGTTCCGGACCCGTCTAATCCACCTTCAGGCTGTCCGTTTAGATTAAGATGCCCGCAAGCTCACGAACGTTGTAAGGTAGAAAAACCTGCCTTTGTTGAAAGGGAACCCAATCATTGGCTTGCTTGCCATTTATATGATTAGCAGAGCGAAAAAAAGCGAATAATCACTTGTCGTACTAAAGGAGAGCTAACGATGGAAAAATTGGAATCAGCTTTAATCGAGAGTTGGGAAGTTAATGGGGAAGCATGGATCGAAACGATAAAAGGGAACAAAATCGAAAGCAGAAACTTATCAACAAAAAAAGCGATTATCGACAACGTCCTAGCGTACTCTCCGAAAAAGGTGTTGGATATGGGCTGTGGCGAAGGTTGGCTTGCACGTTCTTTAACGAGCAGAGGAATGGACACCGTAGGAATTGATGGAAGCCAAAAACTAATTCAGACCGCAGAAGAGCAAGGAAGCGGCACCTTTCATCTGCTTACCTATGATCAATTTATAAATAATCCTAAATCAATAGGAGAATCATATGATGTGGTAGTATTCAATTTTTCACTTTTATCGGAAAATATTACACAGATCCTGAAAGCTTGCAGCCAAATAATGGATTCCGATGGAACGATCATTATCCAGACAGTCCACCCCTTCAACAGTCAATCATCTAATTATAAAAGCGGCTGGCGTGAAGAGGATTTTTCAACCATGGGCGATGATTATGTCCGATCAATGCCATGGTACTTCCGAACAATATCGAGTTGGATAGACGTCATCAATGAAAGCGGATATGGGTTGTATGCGTGCAAAGAACCAATCCACCCAGAAACAGGGCAGCCTTTATCGCTCATTTTAACAATGAAGCTTAAATAAGAATGTAACGAAACCACTTAATATTAAGTGGTTTTTTGTTTCGTAACTATATTAAACTGTGCAGTGTATTATAGATCTGTTAGTGACACAAATAGACTGAAATTAATGTTGAATTTTGTGAAGAAGACTTTGCCATCTCTCTGATAACTTGCTCTCCGCATTGAATGTACAGTCTGTTCATAAAAGGATTTTACTTTCAGCCGACGAAAGTATTAGGGAGACCGAAAAAAATTTATAATCGCTGTCGATTCAGTCAAGATTAGTTCGTCGTATAAATAGAAGCGGGATTACCCAAAAGGTTTTTACATCGGTACACGAAGCTTCACAATAAAATAGGAGGTAAAAACATATGAGATTTATGATGATTGTCAAGGCTACAACAGACTCAGAAGCGGGGGTTATGCCAAGCCAGGAACTTATTGATGCTATGCAAAAGTATAACGAGGAATTGGTAAAGGCCGGTGTGTTACTCGCAGCTGATGGCCTGCAGCCTACCTCAAGTGGAATCCGGATTTCCTATCCGGAGCCCGGAGAAAAACCAAAGGTAATGGATGGGCCTTTTACTGAGGCAAAAGAGTTGATCGCGGGATATACGCTAATTGAAGTTAAATCGAGGGAAGAAGCTATTGAATGGGCTCTTCGCATGCCGGATCCCCACGGATATGGACAGGGCGAGATTGAACTCAGGCAGGTGTTCGAGTTGGAGGACGTTGTGGCCAATCCTGAATCACTGGCAAAAGAAGCAACACTTCGCAAACAAGTTAAGGAGCAGAAAAAAGGTTGGTGACGTTGTCCCAAACACATCGAACCATTGATGCGATATGGCGAATGGAGTCGGCAAAGCTAATTGCGAGTTTAACCCGAATGCTACGGGACGTGGGTGTTGCAGAAGATCTTGCCCAGGATGCTTTGGTAATTGCCCTAGAACGATGGCCGGAGACCGGCATTCCAGACAATCCGGGTGCCTGGCTGATGACAACGGCGAAGCGGCGCGCGATTGATCTTATGCGCAGGACGAAGCTGCGTGATCAGAAGTATGTAGAGATCGCCCGCGGTATGGAATATAAGGAGGAAGATATAGATCAGGCTTTGGACGGGGAAATCGGTGACGATCTCCTTCGTCTGGTCTTTATGACCTGCCATCCAGTGTTATCACCAAATGCCAGAGTTGCCCTAACGCTTCGCCTGTTATGCGGACTTACTACAGATGAAATCGCACGTTCTTTTCTCGTTGCCGAATCGACGATTGCACAGCGGATAGTTCGGGCCAAGAGAACCCTTAGGGCCGAGAAGGTTCCTTTTAAGGTACCTACGGGAGAACAACGTAAAAAACGTCTGTCTGCTGTACTCGAGGTGATTTACCTGATGTTCAATGAAGGGTATTCAGCAACCTCTGGGGATCACTGGATTCGACCGCTGCTATGTCAGGAGGCACTGAGACTCGGACGCGTACTTTCCGAGATCGCACCACATGAATCAGAAGTTTACGGACTGGTTGCCTTAATGGAGATTCAATCTTCGCGTTTTAAAACTCGGGTTAGCGCTACAGGTGAACCCGTACTTTTGATGGACCAAAATCGGGCAAAGTGGGATAGACTGCTGATCCGTCGTGGATTAGCGGCACTTAAACGCAGCCAGGAACTTGGAAGCACACTCGGTCCATACGCGTTGCAGGCTGCGATTTCTGCTTGTCATGCGGAAGCTCCTACTGCAGATGAGACCGATTGGATCCGTATCGCTGCCCTTTACGAAGCACTGTCCAGGGCAACTCCATCGCCAATCATCGAATTAAACCGGGCGGTTGCCATATCAATGGCATTTGGACCCTCTTTCGGACTACAGATTGTCGACGAGCTGAGTGGCGAACCTTCCCTAAAGAGATATCATTTACTGCCTAGCGTTCGCGGCGATCTTCTGGTCAAGCTAGGGCGGTTCGGTGAAGCTCGTACAGAATTTCAACGTGCGGCGTCGATGACCCGGAATGACCGTGAGAAAGAGCTTTTACTGAACCGGGCAAATGAATGTGAGTCCTGAAGCATCGTTTCCTATACGCTTTTACTGCATCAGTGTATTTCCTGCTATTTACACCCGCCTCTGTATACCCGGCAAGGAAATCATGGCACACGGTGGTGCGGGATTCGTACAGATCCTTTCAAGACTTGGCCTTATCGATGAATATCGATTGATTGTTAATCCTATTGCGTTTGGAAGTGGATTACCATTATTCAAGGACTTGTCTGATGCAAAAAAGGAGCCGTACTTCATACATATCAACCAGTAAGGAATGTGGAAAATCCACAAAGAAGTGGTTAGGGTTGATAAATATTAAGTTTTTCGGTGCGCTGGGACAAAGTCGGTCTTCGAGCTGATCGACGGGTTCTGACGATATTGTCGGACGGGAACCTTAAGTATCTCATTTAGAAACGGTGCTACTTACCCAATAGGAAAACAAGACAAAACTGGAGATTTGTATTCAACTTGAGACGGCGTCAAAAAGTATGACAAATAACGGGGTGAACCTCTGCGTCGAGACTTTCAGTAATCTCGTATGTACTCCGTTGGCTTGCTCTATGCACTGGTGGGAGGACGTGTTCTACGAGCGTCTTGCAGCAGGTTCTCGATTCTTTATTCGTTATGACACCCCCGACTTAGGCCGATCTGTCACCTACGAACCGGGGAATCCGCAGGACAGCCTCTGTGAAAGGACGCCTACAATGAACGATATCAAAACGGTTAATCAAAATAAGAGTGATTAAATTGTTAAAATTTACTCATTCCCTATGATGAGAAAGTGAGAGGGAAATTCTTGTCTTCCGCAATAGGGAGCGTTTGATAAAGAGGTTTAAAAGGATCACCCATGTTATCCGACACTTTAAGGGTGATCCTTTTTTAGTTCCAATTATTTTTTAGGGTTGATTTTTGAATCCGTTTACATTATACTCTAACTAAATCGATTTACTAAACCGTTTTAGTAATAAGTTATATGAAAACGGTTACTGAGTTCCTATCTAATTTTCGAGAGGGAAGGTGGATGGGATACAGGAGAGGGGGCAAATGCTATAAAAACCGTCACCATTAAAGATGTAGCCCAAAGGGCAGGAGTGTCACCGAGTACGGTTTCCCAATATGTAAATAAGCGATTCCATTACATGGGAAAAGAGACAAAGAAGAAAGTTGCTGAGGCCATTGAAGAATTGGGGTTCCAGCCTAATACGGTGGCAAGAAGTTTAAAACAAAAGAAAACGCTTACCATCGGCGTGATCATTTCGAACATTATGCACCGCTACTCCACAGTGGTCAGCAGATCTATTGAAGATTATTGCTATAACTATGAATATCATACAATTATTTGTAATGCGGATGACAATCCTGAAAAAGAACGAAAATATGTAGATATGCTGTTAGCAAAGCAAATTGATGGATTAATCATCGTTCCTACCAATCATAATCGGGAGCTCTATCAAAGCTTGATTCATAGAAATATCCCAGTGGTATTTCTTGATCGCTATGTTAATGGATTGGCTATTCCAACAGTTGTAGTTGATAACCAGGATGTCACAGAGCAGGCGATCAATCATTGGATAGAAGCTGGGCATACCCGAATCTCTTTGATCTCCGCTCCAATGAATGTTAGTACAAGAATAGAGAGAATGGAAGGATATAAGCGGGCCTTACAGCAGGCAAGCATACCCATTCAGGAATCATACGTTCACCATGTGGAAATGGATGACGTGCAGGAAGTTTGCAGACAGATGAGCCAGCTCACTGAACCTCCAACAGCAATTCTGGCAGCCAGTGACTTGGTTTTAATAGAAATCATCCGGTATATCAACCGGCAAGGGATACAAGTTCCTGACGACGTTGCTCTAATGGTATTTGACGAAGTGCATTTAGCTGAATTCCATGACCCGCCAATTACCACAATTAATCAGCCTTTTTATGATATGGGACAGAAAGCAGCCAGTTTACTGATGGACTTAATTAACAAAAAAGAAGTAGAAAACAAAAAATATCTTTATGAGGCATCTATTAATATACGAGAATCAAGTGAAGCAAAACTACAAAACAAAGGGGTTTTATAATATGAAAAAGCGCTTAGGAATTTTATTCTCTGCAATCGTTTTGAGTGTAATGGCAGCATGCGGCGGGGCTGATACAGAAGATGGCAATGCCGCAGAAAATGGAAGCGTTAACTTAATTGCAGCTACTCAATTGGATGCGGATAGCCCGTTTGCTGTGGGTTTCGAAAAGTTTAAAGAAGTTATTGAATCGGAAACAGATGGCGATGTGACTGTCGAAATTCATACAGACGGTGCTTTAGGCGGGAATGAAGACGAATTAGTGCAAAACTTGGAATCAGGATCCGTAGATTTGGTCGTAGCATCTCCTGGGTTTATGACACAGGCAGTAAAAGAGGTTGACTTCTTTGCTCTTCCATACTTGTTCGAAAGCCGTGACCATTGGAAAACAGTAGTTGATGGCGAAGTTGGTGAAACATTGTTTAGCAAAATCGAAGAGAATACGTCCTTCAAAATGTTAGGTTACTGGTCTGCTGGTGTTCGTAATTACTATGGCTTCAAGCCGATTGAACAGCCAGAAGATTTAAAAGGCGTGAAGGTACGTGTCCAGAATTCGCCCGTCGTACAAAATACTTGGAAAGCATTTGGCGCACAGCCAGCAAACGTTGCGTGGAATGAAATGTACCAGGCTTTGCAAAACAAAGTAATTGATGCTGCAGAGAATGACTTTACTAATATTTACCAAGCAAGCCATCATGAGCTGGCAACGTATATTTCCGAAACGGAGCACGACTTCACTACCCGCTTGTTCTTTACTGCTGACAGAGTGTATGACCAGTTAAATGACGAACAAAAACAAGCATTTGAAAAAGCGGCAACTGAAGCTACAGAGGCAGCACTAAAAGCTGACGATGAATTAGCGGAAGAATCGTTGAAAGCTATGAAAGAACAAGGAGTAGAAGTAAATGAAGTAGATAAACAGCCATTTGTTGATTTAACTGAACCAATCAGACAAGATGCTGTCAAGGATCTAGGGATGGAAGACCTTTATCAAAAAGTACAAGACTTAAAATAAGCAAGCAAAAAAGTACAAGCTCTGCTGGGAAAGCCAAACAAAGGGGTTAGCAGATATAGCTGTATAAATAGAGAAATGCAAACCAATTAGCCTTTATTGTCGGGGGACATTAACAAGGCATGTCAGGGGACAGTCCCTCCATGGGCAAGAATGACATCTGTCCATGAGCGGAGGCTGTCCCATTCTAATTAGAAGTTATTCGTTTTCTTAAGTAGAGAAGAGGTGTTGTAAATGAAAAAAGTCATCAATGGGATAGCGAAAGCTCAATTAGTATTAGCGGCAATCTTTTTCATCGTATTTATCTTTTGTGTCATTCTGCAAGTTGCTTCCAGATATATCCCGGGAATTGCAGTTTTTTGGGCATCAACGATTGCTACCTACTCGTTTATATGGATGGTCTTTTTCGGGGCAGCGATAACGCTGAGGGATAAAGAACATTTTAAGTTATCGATACTGCTGGATAAATTAAGAGGGCTTCCATTGCTTGTATTGCAGATGATTATCCAGGTGATTTTGATCTGGTTCGGTTATGTAATGGTAACGGATGGTTATCAAATCAGCCAGCAATTTTGGGGATGGACAGTTAACAGCATGCCGCAGCTTAAACAAGGCTACATCTGGTTGGTTTTACCTATTACAGGTATAACTTTCATTATTTATGCTTTAGAGAGTTTGATAGAAGAGATTCTTAACTATCGTAAACATAAAGGAGGGTATCAAGCATGACAGGACTGCTGTTAGTACTATTATTTGCTGTATTGTTGGTTATCGGACTGCCGATCGCTTTTGTTATAGCTGTTACTGCTTATGCAGGAATTGCCATGCTTGATACGATTCCAATGACCACAGTAGTACAGCGGATGTTTTCCGGATTGGATTCATTTATTTTACTGGCTGTTCCCTTATTTATTCTGGCGGCCAATATTATGAACCAGGGAAAAATTTCAGACATGCTGATCAAGTTTGCTGTATCGCTCGTAGGCCACATTAAGGGTGGACTGGCACAAGCGAATATCGTCGTATCCATGTTTTTTGGCGGGATTTCTGGCGCATCGACAGCCGATACGGCGGGTGTAGGGAAAATTTTGATTCCGAACATGTTAAAGGAAAACTATAGCAAGGAAACTTCTGTAGCTGTTACAGCAGCATCCTCCACCATGGGCATGATCATTCCTCCGAGTATCCCGATGGTTATCTATGGAAGTATCGCCAACGTATCGGTAGGAAAAATGTTTATGGCGGGGATTATACCAGGGGTTGCTATCGGAGTTGCCCAAATGATTTACGTAAACTTTGTTGCAAAGAAACACGGTTATCCAAGCCATCAACGTTTGAAAATGGTCGAGGTTTTAAAAGAAGGAATCAAAAGCCTGCCGCCGCTGCTTACTCCTGTAATCATTTTAGGCGGGATTGTCGGGGGAATTGTTACACCGACAGAAGCAGCTGTTATCGCTTGTCTGTATGCGTTTATTTTATCCTTCTTCTTTTACCGGACAATCAAGGTAAAAGATTTGATGCCGATCCTTTACGATACCCTAAAGCTAAGCTCACTGACACTGTTTGCTTTAGCGGCAGCAAGTGCGCTCGGTCGATTGATTAGTTATTATAATGTTCCAGTTATCATCGGCAACTTTTTCACACAAAACATGCCGTATAAATGGATGTTTATTGTAGCGGTCATTCTCTTATTCTTGTTAATCGGGATGATACTCGATACGGTTCCAGCCATCATTTTATTCGTGCCAATCGTTTTGCCGACAGCATTAACTTTAGGTATTGACCCCATTCATATTGGGGTTGTCATCATGATGTGTTTGGCCATCGGCTTAGTAACGCCGCCTTACGGTTTATGTCTGCTACTTGCGAGCCAGATAGCCAAACTGCAAATTGGCAAATCGTTCAAAGCTGTATTGCCTTATATCGGAATAATATTGGTTGTCATCCTGGCAGTCGCATTTGTACCAGCCATTTTCATGTGGCTCCCGGAAATGTTTGATTTTTAATAAGCAATCGAAAAGCAGCCAAAACATCGAGCTACATGTTCGGCTGCTTTTCGTATCATCGTAGAAGGAAGTGTTTAGCATGCTGGATGTTATAACTATAGGAGATGGGATGATTACTTTTAATCCCAAAAACACAGGACCGATGCGGTTTGTTAACGAATTTGAGCGAAAGGTTGGCGGTGCAGAGCTCAACTTTGCAGTTGGCTGCGCGCGGCTTGGGTTAAGTACCGGCTGGATCAGCCGGCTTGGCCAGGATGAGTTCGGCAAGTATGTACTGAATTTTATGCGCGGCGAAGGTATCGATGTCACAGAAGCCCGGCTGGTAGAAGGATATCCAACCTCTGTCAATTTTAAAGAAATCAGAGAGTCCGGAGAGGGAAAAACTTTTTACTACCGGGAAAAGTCTCCTACAGAAACATTGACTATGGAGGATATCAAAGAAAACTACATTAAGCAGGCAAAAGTCCTCCACATCACAGGGGTTTTTCCAGCTATATCTGATAAAAACATTGAATTGGTAAGAAGAGCTGTTTCATTGGCAAAGAAACATGGCTTAAAAGTTTCCTTTGACCCAAATATCCGATTGAAGCTTTGGAGCGAAGCAAGAGCGCGAGAGGTTTTGACGTCGTTTCTTCCTGATGTAGACATTTTATTGGCCGGTATAGAAGAATTGAGCTTTTTATTCGATTTGGAAGAAGACGAAAAGCTTCTCGTCGAACAATTGCAGCCATTTAATATCGAATCAATCATTATTAAAAAAGGGTCAGCTGGCAGTGTCGGCTATATTCAGGGAGAACGTTGCGAAGTCCCAGGATTTTCAGTCGGAAAAGTGGTAGACACGGTTGGCGCCGGAGACGGTTTTGATGCTGGCTTTATTTATGCTTGTACACAGGACTGGGCACCGAAACGGATGCTCACTTTTGCAAATGCGGTAGGAGCACTGGTAGTCTCAGTAGCTGGCGACAATGAAGGCTTGCCTGATAAAGATGAAGTACTGGAATTACTAGGGGAGAAAAAGGTGATCGAGCGCTAAATGCATTTTATTAGCCAGGATTTAGTGAAAAGGGGAGTGAAAAAATGAAGCTGCAAGTAGCACTCGACAGATTACCAAGAAAGGAATGCTTCGCTGTTGTAGAAGCAGTCGAGGAATCTGTTGATTTCATTGAAATCGGTACAGGGGTAATCAAAGAATTCGGTGTGGGAATCATAAAAGAAATGAAGCAGAAATATCCAGACAAAATAGTTGTCGCAGATATGAAAATTTGTGATGCTGGCAAGCATGAAACTGCACTGGCGCTGGATGCCGGAGCGGACATCGCCACAGTCATGGCCTTTGCCCCCATGCAAACCGTCCAGGATTGTATCCAGACTGCAAAGAAAGCAGACAAGCGGATCATGGTTGATTTGCTTGGTATCAGGAGCAGGGAAAAGGTGGAAGAGCTCGTTGCCAATGGAGCGGACTTACTATCGCTGCACATCGGCAAAGATGAGCAGAGCAATGGTGGATTAGATGCCGGCCACTTCAAGCTTGTCGAAGGATTGGACAACGTGGAAACGGCAGTGGCGGGAGGCATTAATCAAGTCAGCCTTCCAGCCTTTTTAACGTATCGGCCAAATGTGATTATTGTCGGTAGTGCAATTACCAAAGCAGAAGACCGGGGAAAAGCAGCACAACTCATAAAAGGAATGATGTAAATGACAGATATAACACGAATTATTCAAACAGTAAGCCAAGAGATTTCCGGTGTGCTTACTAATATCGATAGTCAACGTGTGGAACAGTTCGCCACCCATTTGAACAGTGCCAAACGCATTTTTATCGATGGGGAAGGACGTTCTGGCCTAATGGGAAAGGCTTTTGCCATGCGGCTGATGCATGCCGGTTTTGAGGTTTATGTCGTAGGGGAAACGATAACCCCAAGCATATCGAAAGGGGATTTATATGTAGCTTTATCGGGTTCCGGTTCGACCGGTGGTACTTATACAAAAGCAGAAAAAGCAAGAGCTGCTGAAGCAAGGATAGCAGCTGTCACGGCAAATCCGGAATCGCCTTTAAGCAGGCTGGCGGATGTATCGGTCTATCTGCCGACAGCTACCAAAAAAAGACTGGCTCATGAGCCTGCGACAATTCAACCACTGGGCAACCAGTTTGATCAAAGTTTACATTTAGTTTTAGACGCTGCTGTCATCTTCACTATAGAAAAATTCAAGCATACGTCACATGAATCGTTAAAACAACAGCACGCTAACTTGGAATAGCGGGGAAAGCTTTATCCTTTTAAACAGCAAACTGCTTTAAATGATAGGAAATTCCGTATATTATATTTTTACTGCTAAAAGGGGGATGTATATGGAGACAAAACAAACAATTGACCGTTTATATCAAGCAAAGGTAATACCAGTCGTAAGAAAAGTACCTGTTGAAGACTTTCATGCTATTGTTACAGCATTAATCTCCGGCGGTATTTCCGCTATCGAGGTTACGATGGATAGTCCGTCCGCAGACCAATTGATTAAAGAAGCAAAGGATCGATACGGGAAACAAGCAGTGATAGGCGCTGGAACAGTAATAAATATGGATGATTTTGAGCGGGCAGTTTCGGCGGGAGCTGAATTCATTGTATCGCCAAATTTTGATCGAGCAGTGGTTACTGCAGCAAAAGCCCGTGGTTTACTTGTCATACCTGGAGTTTTTTCGCCTTCAGAAATGGTGGAGGCTATCCGATTAGGTGCAAATATGGTTAAAGTATTTCCTGCAGGAACACTGGGTGCTGACTTCATCAAAAACGTCAAAGGCCCCTTAAGTGACATTCCGATTATGTGCACAGGCGGGATAGATCTAACCAATGCTGCAGATTTTTTCGAGGCCGGAGCTACGCTAGTTGGCGCAGGCGGCGCTTTGATAAACAATCAATATATAGAAACGAAGAATTGGGGGGCATTGACTGCAGCTGCAGAAAAGTGGATGCAAGTTTAAAAAAATAAAGAGAGCCTTCTCCATCCAGGAGAAGGCTCTCTTTATTTTATCTTATCTGTAGTCCTGGAATATTTCCTGAACACGATCAACGACAAAGTGGCTGCCGCCTTCATCCTTCACGTGCTCAACCATCATGCTGATGAGCAAGTCTTCTTGTTGTGGATAAGCAACAAACCAGCCGTTTTCTTCCGCATTTTCATCATCGAGACTCTGTTTTAGCTCTGCGGTACCAGTTTTTCCAGATAGTTGGATATTTTCCATATCAGCGCTGTGGGCTGTACCGTTGGAAGCTGTCACTACTTTGCGCAGGGCGTCCCGGATAACGCCAACTTGTTCACTGGATACAACACTTTCTTTCCAAACCTGGCTGTCGTCTTCCTTATCTTCCAAAGTTGGTTTTATCATATTGCCCTCATTAAGAAATGCAGTGTAAGCTGCTGCCATATGCAAGGAGCTCATTTCCATTTGTCCCTGGCCATAGCTGGTATCGGCTAACAATGCTTCACTGTCAATTTCCCCAGAACCGGAAATAGTGGATCCTTCAATAGGATAAGTGAATGGAAAATCCTCACCGAAACCAAATTGCTGAAGTCCGCTGATTAGGCTGTCTGATCCCATTTCTAAAGCTTTCTGGGCAAAATAGATATTATCAGATCGAATAAGCGCATCCGTGACATCAACTGGACTGCCTTCGGAGACTCTCCGTACTCGGTAATCGCCCCATGATTCATCCTTCTGCCACGTCTCTCCTTTTATTTCAATCGCTTCATTTGGATCAATTGTCCCATTCTCTAATCCAATGGCGGCAGTAATCGGCTTGATTGCCGAACCAGGAGCGAACGTGGCGCTGAATCTGTTTTGCAGTAGTTTTTGCTCGTCTTCCTGTAATTCTGTCAATCGGGCCGAGCTAATTCCATAAGCTAACTCATTTGGATCAAATCCGGGAGCGCTCACTAATGCCATTGTTTCACCGGTTTGTGGATGAATAGCGGCTGCCGTACCGGTTTTGTCCTGGTATGCTTCGTATATTGTCTGTTGTAGTTTACCGTCGATGGTTACGGTAATGTCTTCTCCGTCTTCCACCTCTGTTTCGGTAAGGATTTGCTCGTCTTCTCCTTCTTTAGTGACGACTATCTTCATTCCAGGTTTTCCTTTCAGCCTATCTTCGAAAAGCAGTTCCAATCCACGTTTCCCGATCAAGTCTCCATTGGAATACTCTCCTGGATCTGCTTCTTCCAATTCTTCTGCTGTTACGTTTCCAATATATCCGACTAAGTGGGAAGCAGCTTCGCCGTATGGATACACTCTTCCGGTAGTTGATTGCTGTACGACTGGCGCTAAAGCAAACAATTTATCCAATTGCTCGTTTGATTTTGGAACCTTTTTCAATGGAACAAAGGAGTCTGGCTGTACCCAGCTGGCATCAAGTGCTGTATCAATCGTTTCTACATCAATTGCTAGTAATTCAGCAATTTTCTCTTTTGTTTCCTGTTCATCGTCTCCGAATTCCTGAGGCACGACGCCGATATTATAAATCTCTTCATTTATGGCCAATCCGTTTTGATTCCGGTCGTAAATCTCGCCGCGGACAGGAGCTTCTGACTGTAAGGATATCTCCCCTCCATCCTTTAATTGAGGAAAAATATAACCAGGATTCCATTCAACGAACCAATTGGCTTCTCCATCTTCATTTTCTTTTCTCGTTAAAGAAGCCTCATATTCGAAAGAAACTGGTCCTCCCACTGTATCCATTTCGACAGAGATTGGAAAGGAAGCAGTACCTTCTTCTGAGCTCTCTTCCTCATTTTCATCCGGAGCTTGATAGCTTACCTTTAAATTTTCTACATTCAAATCACTATAAATTTTTTGATAGCGGTCCACGAATTGCTCGGTAGGATATGCTTCACGAGATTCTGAAGACGCCATTTCATACATTGCTTCAAAATCTTGCTCATTCCAATGACTGACAAATTCCTTTACCCGTTCCTCAGGAGTTACCTCGTCATCAGAGCAAGCAGCCAATGTGGCAGCTAAAGCAATCATGGCCAAAATGCTGTAAATTCTTTTCATAATGAAAGACCTTCCTTTCCCTCTATATACCTGTTTCTATTTGTTTTATAAAAAGCATGAGCCTGCTTAAGGAATCAGCTTGATTGAAATGGAAATCATTCTTCCCTATAGTAAAAAGATTCCAGCTACTATTATACCTTATAACTAAATCTTCGTCTAAGAACTTGGAAGGATAACCGCTGGCTAATTAATCGATAGGCACTGCGGTAATAATGTAACGTTCGGGGGCGTTGCCCACATAGGAGAAAGGGTAACATGTTGTTATCGTTAATACTTCTTTTGGGGCCGTTGAAACAATCACAGATCTGTCTTCGGCATCCACGATTTTCGAACTTTCCATTTGGTAGCGAAATTGTCCATAAGGGAGTTCGACAATGAAAATATCCCCAACCTCTACTTCACCCATCCGTCTGAATACCGTATCCCGGTGTCCTGATAAAACGATCTGGTCATTTTCCATAGGGTAGGCCGTTCCCTTGTAATGACCGACGCCTTTTTCCAGTTCCTCAGGATCTGTGCCCTCTACTATTGGAAGTTCGGCGTTTATTTTTGGAATAGACAGGATACCAACTGTTTCTCCCAGAGATGGGAGGAATGCTGTATGGTTTTCCGGGTGAAGGTCTTTCTTGCCATTGTTTATTAGCGAATCATTCTTCCCTTTATCGAGCAGACTGTGGGCTTCTGCCAAACTAGCCTGTTGCGCACGCTCTGCTTTAACATACTGAAAAAAGCCGTAGCTTAACAAGGCTAAACCGGCTACCATTAATAACAACGAGATTTTTTTCATCCAAAACGCCCTCTTCCTTGTTATCTATACTTATCTCTGAGAATGGATTCGTCGCCACTATAATTTTCTATCTATTCAGGTCAAACTTATCAGTTTTCACCTGCTAAAACAATAGACAAAAACTGCGCAAAATCTAAAAATTTATTGATATACCGGCTTTTATAAAGACAGGAGGCACGTGTGCAGCTGAAAAACTGGCACTATCATACACGGTTGGTCGACTTTTATGACAGAAATTGTAAAAAGGGAGCGTTTGTTTTTGCCGATTGGCGATTGTATTGCCTGCAAAACTAGTTCTTATTAGACAAAATAAACCGTATCATACGAGTTAAGAATATAGTATATTTATCATAACGAAAATTGCTTCTTCAGTAAAAAGGCAAACTTATTGAAAAATAAGGACGCAAAGCAACAGATCTAAAGCCCTGTGTGCAAGGATGGCTGTGCTGCCTGACAGAAAATTGGAGGGTAAAATTTAATGTTGGAAACGCTGGATAGCTCCGTTTTAGATAAAGATTGGGTTCAACTAATGGAAGAAGCAAAGAGCATCGGTTTAAAAGTAGAAGACATAAGGGTATTCATTTTACAGAACACGTCCATGGAGGAAGAATAACTTTTTATGTAGATGTGCTTTATATAGAACCATTCACCTCTTTTATGATATAATCCTTGTGAAAGAAGGTGAATGGCCTTGATCGGGGAAAAAATCAAGCAACTGCGTCAAGAGAAAAAAATGTCCTTATCTGAATTGGCAGATCAAGCGGGTGTGGCGAAATCTTATTTGAGCTCGATTGAACGCAACCTGCAAACAAATCCATCGATTCAATTCATTGAAAAAGTCAGTGCTGTATTAGGCGTATCTATCAATGACCTGTTAATGAAGGAAGACAGCGAAGAAATGAAAAAGCAGCTGGATGAAGATTGGCTGAAACTCGTTCAAGATGCCATGGATTCAGGGGTGTCCAAACAACAATTCAGAGAATTTCTCGAATTTAACCGCTGGAGAATTAACCAAAACAATAATGAATAATAATGAACAGCCGAAAATACCCGAAAGCGATTGCTGGAGGGTATTTTTTTTGCTCTATTATCTTCCCGGACGATTAAGAGGCTTTCAACCATTACGAAACAATGACCTCACTGTTGGCCCGGCTACAAAGCGGGATTTTATTTTCATAATTATCATTTGCATGGTTATTAAGGGCTATTCACGGGTATGGGTTTATAGAATTCCTGGTAAGAAATAATCCGCCTTCTGGCCTTTCTTTAATATGGCCGCTTAGGAAATTACCTTCTCCGAACTGGGTGTTTTTCCTAGAGATATTTATCATTTGACGAATCCGCTGACTGCTAGTTGTTATGAGAAACCTGCTTAAAAAAATTGTCAGATTATGAAAAAAGTTATCGCTTACGGCTATGAATGATGGTATAGTATAAACATTGAGAAAAAAATGAAAGTTTATTTTTTGAAGATTCCGCCATTTAATTTAATAGAATAGATAGCCAAAATGTTTAAAACGAGGTGATTGAATGAAAGAACAAGAAATGTATAAAAATGTGTTGACTAAATTAATTGATAAAACCGAGAATTCCCAAATAAATGACTCTCATGAATTTATCGAGCACTTAATTAAAGAACTTAACCAGCATCAGATCGCAAAAACAAACAATGCGTAATTATAAACTAATGAAAGCATTTTTTAGAAAAAGCGTTGATAAGTCAACGCTTTTTCTCATGCATTTTACGGTGGGCAGCAGCTGAATGTATGCTTTTTAGCAAGTGCAGACAGTGTACATAAAAAACAAGTTGCACTAATAATAGAGCCCCAGTTTGTGCAAAATAGTGCAGAGAATGTAGAATATAAAATTATTTTTTCAACAACCTAAGGAGAGTCCTCCTATCTACCGTAAATAATTCTTTCGGTTAGCAGGGAAATTCTTCTATCAAAAATTGGTATAGACGACTATATATGATTGGTGTTATACTTTGGATAACGTTTTCACATAGCATAATTTTTAGAGGAGTGTATAGAATGTTAGCGTTTTTGCAGCGTATTGGTAAATCATTAATGTTTCCTATTGCCATGCTGCCGGCAGCTGCTTTGTTAGTGAGACTGGGAGCCGAGGATTTGCTGGATATCCAGTTTATCAGTCAAGCCGGTAATGGCATTTTACAAAATCTCGCACTTATTTTTGCGATTGGTGTCGCTATGGGGTTTGCCCGTGATGCAAGTGGCGCAGCAGCCCTGTCAGGGGCCGTAGCTTATTTGGTGCTGACTGGCGGAGTACAATCCTTTGGCGATGATTTAGATATGGGAGTATTTGGAGGGATAATAGCTGGTATTGTTGCCGGCTTGCTTTATAACAGGTATTCCGATATAAAACTGCCTGATTGGCTGGCATTTTTCGGCGGCAAGCGATTCGTGCCGATTATATCTGCGGTCGTCATGGTGATTTTAGCAGGTATTTTCGGTATCATTTGGCCGCCGATCCAATCAGTGATCAATGGATTGGGAGAATGGATGCTTGGTGCTGGAGCACTAGGTGTTGGCTCCTATGGTTTCTTCAACCGTTTGCTGATTCCAATCGGACTTCACCATGTCATTAATACACTTGTCTGGTTTGACTTTGGATCATTTGTACCTGAAGGAGCCGATGAGGCTGTTCGAGGCGAGATTAACCGCTTCCTGCAGGGAGATCCATCTGCTGGAACATTCCTGGCAGGCTTTTTCCCGATTTTAATGTTTGGTCTGCCGGCAGCGTGTCTAGCAATGTATGCAGCTGCAAAAAAAGGAAGAAGAGCGGCTGTTGGCGGAATGCTGTTCAGTATCGGTTTTACAGCATTTTTAACTGGGGTTACAGAGCCGATTGAATTTTCATTTATGTTTTTATCACCATTGCTTTACTTTGTTCATGCTGTATTAACAGGTATTTCAATGATGGTTGCGCTATGGCTTGATATCAGACATGGATTCGGTTTTTCAGCTGGTTTTATTGATTATGTATTGAACTTTGGAATCGCTCAAAATCCATTAATTCTGTTTGTACAAGGACTGGTTTTTGCAGCCATTTACTTTGTTATCTTCTACTTCCTGATTATTAAACTCGATTTGAAGACACCAGGCCGAGAAGATGAGGATGTAGAGCATGCAGAGGAAAGCGGCATAGCCGATAAAGGAGCTAATACTTATGATTCGAAAGCTTATCATTATTTAAAAGCTCTGGGAGGCCCGGATAATATTAAGACGCTGGACTACTGTGCAACCAGGCTCAGACTTGAAATGAATAATATGGAACAGGTAGATGAAAAGGCATTAAAAAGGCAGGGAGCCAATGGTGTCATGAAATTGAATAAGAAGAACTTACATGTGATTGTTGGTACTACAGTCGATTTTCTTGCAGAAGCTATGAGAAAACGAATGGAGAACAACAACATGGAGGCACCTGGCGGCAGTGAAAACGCAAAAGAAGAGCAGCAGCCAGAACCGAAGGAGACACTTCAGCCTCTGGCACAGGAAGATTTTGCAGCGCCTGCCAAAGGAAAAATTATAGATTTAACAGAAGTGCCAGATGAAGTATTTTCTCAAAAAATGATGGGTGAGGGTTTCGCTATTGATCCTGCTGACGGATTATTTGTTGCCCCTGTTGATGGGGAAGTTATTAACGTCTTCCCGACAAAGCATGCAATAGGTATAAAAGCAGAGAGCGGACATGAAATATTAGTCCATGTTGGGTTAGAGACTGTACAGTTAGGCGGGAAAGGCTTTGATGTATTCGTTAGTGAAGGGGAGCGTGTCAAGAAAGGCGACAAGCTATTACAAGTCGATCTCGATTATGTGAAAGAAAATGCTGCCTCAGCTATTTCACCGATTATCTTTACCAATCTTGGCGAAGAAAATCATGTGAAGTTGACTCACACTGGCGAGATTCAAAAGAACCAGACGAATATCATCGAATTTCATAAACAATAAAAAAAGACCCGGTATTCCGGGTCTCCAGGCTGTCGAGACTTTCTCGACAGCCTTTTCTATTTGGATCTTGTTAAAGTTTGTTGGTTTGGAAAATACTTCACTATCGTAGATGGTGAAGAAATGAAGAAACAACGTTATCGCTGCAAGGCTTGCAGAAAGACTTTTACGGACCTCACCAATACCATACTGTATCGAACCCCTCATCTCAATCGTTGGATGAAATTTGTCGATTATGATAGAGGGGTATTCCCTTAGTAAATCAGCAGAATGGAACTGACAAATTTCCAAGGTATCGTTGAAATGAACGAGACCTATTTCCTGTACGCTGAAAAAGGACAAAGGAAGATTAAGGATAGAAAGCCAAGTAAACGAGGCGGTGCCGCAAAGAAACGTGGGATAAGCAAGGGGCAGGTGTGTTTTATTGGTCGTAAGAGACCATGACAAGGTTACTTTTTCCAGACGTTAGGGATGAATATTTACCAGTTCAAACCTGACGGTAACATTCGCACCAAGGGGCTTTATCACATCCAGAATGTCAACAACTACCACCGAAGGCTTAAAGGATGGATACAGCGATTTAACGGAGTGGCGACCAAGTATCTGAACAATTACTTTGCCTGGTTTCAAGTGTTAGAGAGCATCCATCATCAGCGAAATGAAGTTCCAATCAACGACATGACAATAAAAAGGAATTTAATTCCAAGTACGGAAGTCTATGATACACTTAGGTTATCTAAGTTTAAGGGTAAATATTGCTACTTTATTAAATTAACCGAGCAGGAGAGTTGAATAAGAATAACTTAGATAAAAGACAAACTATTAGGATAGGAGTGATACTAATGATAGTAATGATAAATTGTGCTTTCGGAGTCGGTAAAACCACTATCTCAAATGAACTTCTGAAAGTTATTGAAAACAGTATATTATATGACCCTGAAGAAGTAGGCTATTTGTTAAGGAATGTTTTAACTGAAGATATAAAAAGACTTGAAGCAGAGACAGGAGATTTCCAAGACTTACAACTATGGAGAGAGTTAACAGTTAAGGTTGCTAGCCTTATAGTATCTAAATACAATGTTAACTTAATTGTACCTATGACTATTAGAAAGCCGGAATACTTTAACTATATTTTTAATGGGTTTAACAGTACTGATGAACATACATATCATTTCTGTTTAGCAGCTAGTAAAGATACTATTTATGAAAGGCTACGGGAACGTGGTGAAGAAGAAGGAAATTGGTGTTTTCAACAAACTGATAAGTGTTTAAAAGCATATAACGAATACAATTTTGGAGAGTACATAGACACTGAGAACGTTAGCATAAATACCGTTGTTGACAATATAGGTGAAAAGTTAAATCTACCCTAAAAAAGTATTTTGTTTTTCAACAAAAGCAGCTAATAAAAGCTCGTTTCTTATTAAGCTACGGCTGCGTTAGTTCAATAAAGACAATAATGCCAAAGAGGACTTCCAAGTATTTAGAAGTCCTCTCTTTTCTATATATATCAACATTAAACTTTAACAGATCCTTTTTTATTTAGAGAAATAAACGAATTAACTGCCTGATTTTGTTATCCGAGAATTAGATGGCATGGTCATGATTTTTCATTATATTGGACCCTGGGAGTGAAGTTTCCGGGACTCCTGCGGAAAAACGATCGACAGAGAACCTAGAACCTGCAGACGGGTGGTTTTCCCGCGAGGAGGCTCGGGCGTTCGTCCGCGGAAAGCGAGTAGAATTCACTCCCAAGGACGGTAGGGCAATACAATAGCTTGCAGAAAAACCCAGATTTTCTCTACAAGCTGAAGCCCCTGTATTCCGGGTCTTTTTAGTGTATTTCTAACTAAACTGGTTCGCCCGGCTTTGTCAGCGGGGCATTTGCAGTTTGAATTTGTATTTATCGGCACGGTATGCAGAAATAACATATTCAAAGGGTTCATCTGTATTTAAATAGGTTAGACGTTCAATCAATAAGACTGGATCGCCTGGTTCAAGTTGTAAGTGGTCAATTTCCTTTTGAGTCGCTAAAGCAGATTCAATTTCCTGATTGGCGTGCTTAATTTTGTAACCGCGCGTGTTCTCTATATATTCATAAAACGAAGGCGCGAAATCCTGTTTTGTCATGTTTCCGGCAATTTTTTTTGGTGTATATATCGTTTCGGCTGCTAAAGGAGATTGATCGGCCATACGGATGCGCTCTATTTGGAATATAGCTTCTCCTTGATTGACTTGCAGCTTTGCAGCAATATTTTCATCGGCACTTTTCTCTGCAAAGCTGACCAGTCTGCTGGATGGCTGTAAACCGCGTGCTCGCATATCTTCACTAAAGCTCGTCAATCCCTGCAAGTTTTGCTCGAACTTCTGTTCCGCTACAAATGTCCCTTTGCCTTTTTGGCGAAACAACAAACCTTCAGATGCTAAATTATTGATTGCCTGTCTGACTGTCATCCTGCTGATGTTATGTTTTTCTGCATACTCACGCTCGGATGGCAGCAGTTCCCCAGGCTTAAGCTGTTCCGAGTTGATCAGCTGTTTTATTTCTTCTTCCAATTGGTAGTATATAGGTAAGGGCGAATTTTTATCGACCATGTCAATCTCCTTTCATTTAACTTTATTTTGTCGTTTGTTTACGAATTATTTCAGTGAAAACAAGAAAAGCTATTATAAAAATTTTACCAAAAACAGCTGATGATGTATATACTTATATTAATGTATAGACAACTATATATCATTGTGTTATTTTATTGGTATCATAAGGTCGATCTAACAAAGAGAATGAAGGAAGAGAGGCGAAAAAAAGTGGCAGATTCGCATGCTTTGCTAATAAAAAACGTGAAAGTTTTTGCGGAAAACGATGTGCTAAGCTCTGGATATTTGTTGCTGGATAATGGAAAGATAGAAGAAATCGGCAAGACCGGCGATATGGATATAACCAAGTTGGATGAAGACATAACTATCATCGACGGGGCTGGACTTAATGCTATCCCCGGCTTCATCGATGGCCACATTCACGGCGCTAATGGTGCCGATGTCATGGATGCAACCTCCGAAGCCCTTGATACGATGGCATCCATCCTGCCTTATGAAGGTACTACCAGCTTTTTGGCTACAACCATTACTCAATCCGCTAATAACATCCATAAAGCGCTGGCCAATATAGCCGAATACGAAAATAAACAAGGATACGCAGAAATTATCGGGGTTCATTTGGAAGGGCCGTTTATAGAAGAGGACAAGGCAGGCGCCCAGCCGAAAGAGCATATTCTTACTCCTGAGGTAGAGCAGTTTGAGAAGTGGCAGAGAATTTCAGGCCACCGGATTAAAACAGTAACGATGGCTCCTGAAAAGGATGAAGACGGGGCATTGATTCAATACTTAGCTAGCCATGGAATCAATGTTTCAGCAGGACATACCGCTGCTGGTATAGAGGAGATGCGAAAGGCTGTCGAATATGGAGTCAGCCAAGTAACTCATATTTGCAATGCGATGTCGCCTATTCATCACCGGGACATCGGCGTGGTAGGAGCTGCCTTGACGCTTAAGGAGCTGCGGAGCGAATTAATTGCAGATAAGATTCACGTTTCACCGGAAATGATCGATTTTATATATGAAAACATTGGCAGTGAAAGATTGATATTAATAACTGATGCGTTAAGAGCGAAGTGTTTAACGCCGGGAAAATATGACCTGGGCGGCCAGGAAGCCACTGTGACAGAAGACCGGGCAACATTAAGCGATGGAACTTTAGCGGGATCCATTTTAAAAATGTATAAGGGTGCACAAAATATGCTGGAAATCACTGATGCCACCTTGCGTGATGTTATCAATATGGCAGCAGTTAATCCTGCCAGACAGGTTAATGTATTTGATAGAAAAGGGAGCCTCGCACCTGGCAAGGACGCAGATATATTGCTTGTGGACGATCAAGTGCAGATTAAATATACATTTTGCCGCGGGGTTATGGCTTTTAAGGAGGATAAACATGAAGATAGAACAAGTGGAAAATTACCAGGAAATGAGTAAATACGCTTGCGATGCAATCATTGATAAAGTGAACAGCTTGCAAAATCCTGTGCTTGGCCTGGCGACAGGGTCTACACCTGAAGGAGTTTACAATTACTTAAGAGAAGAAAACAGAAACAACCGTGTCACATTTCGTGATACGTGCACCTTTAACCTTGATGAATACGTAGGCTTAGCAGGTGACAATCCTAACAGTTACCGCTATTACATGAACGATAGGTTATTCAATCATATTGATATTCCGAAGCAGCAAACCTTCATTCCAAATGGGAAAGCCACGGACTTGTCAAAAGAATGCCGGGAGTATGAGCAGCTGCTTGAAGATAACCAGGAAATCGATCTGCAAATCCTTGGTTTAGGCTTAAATGGCCATATTGGATTCAATGAACCAGGTACTTCGTTTAAAACAAGAACACATGTGGTTGATTTAGCTCTATCTACAAGAGAGGCTAATGCCAGATTTTTTGACAGTATAGAGGAAGTACCGAATCAGGCAATTACAATGGGCATTGAAACAATCATGAATAGTAAACAAATCCTGCTGCTAGTCTCCGGGGAAAGGAAAGCGAAGGCATTGGATCAGCTGCTTCATGGGGAAGTATCTGAGGAATTTCCGGCGTCCATCTTAAAAACACATGATAACGTTAAAATCATTGCTGACAAGGCAGCTTTATCCAAGGTTCGTGTTTAAGGCGATCCGCCCGTTGCTTACGGGCGGATTGCCTGTTTTGTGTAAAAATTACCCGGGAAATAAAACGGCTGTTGTCGAAATATGTAGCAATCGCCTTATACATCAATTTCAAGATAAGCTGTACCATTTGGTGTAACAGTGGCATTGTCGCTGGTGAGGTCGACTATCCATTTTGTGAACGGTTCTTCCTGCCCGGCTTCTACATACACTGAAAATTCTACATTTTCCTGGTAGTTAATCTCGTCTAAAAGATAGCTGGAATTTCTTAATTGGTTTTCTAATTTTCCTAGAAGTGAATAATTAGCAGTAACGATGAATTTTTGCACCAATTGTCGTTTAACGATGCCAGTAGTTTCAATTGCCTGTGAAGTAGAACTTGAGTATGCGCGGATCAAGCCGCCAGCGCCTAATTTAATTCCGCCGAAGTAACGGGTGATCACTACAGCAGTATCTTTTAAATCCATCTTCTTCAGCACTTCCAAAATCGGCACACCTGCCGTGCCGCTTGGTTCCCCATCATCGTTAGCTTTTTGAATATGATTTGTCTCTCCAATCATATAGGCAGAGCAATTGTGAGTGGCATCATGATGCTTTTTCTTGATTTCTTTAATGAATGCTTGTGCGTCTTCTTCTGTTTCGACTCTTTTTACATATCCAATAAAGCGTGATTTTTGAATAGTGAGCTCATCGTAACCTTCTGATTTCACGGTAAAATAGCTATTTAGCATCTTGCATTTAACCTCCTAAAACTTCATTATATTAAGTAAGTAAAAACACCGCAAATAATTAAGAATCTTTTAAGCTTCCAATCAAGGCTTTATTGCGCGGTTTATCCTTAGCGAATGATTATGTTAATTTAAAGAGAAAGAAGGACTTTTTGGGCGGCAATTTTCTAGTGTTTTGGGAATATTACCCCCATAAACCATAATTATCCTTCGAATGTACTATGGGGAGATAGGTGGAGAAAGTATGACAAAGAAAGCAGATGAGAAAGCATTGGACCATATTATAACTGAAATGATTGAAACGGTGGAAAACAGCAAAGATGAAGTGTTTTATATAGGTGAGGAATCACGGAATGAATACGAGCAGCTGCAAAACGAATTAGCAGAAACCAAGCGTAAAGTCATTCATGTTATTGAAGAAGGAGATGACCTCGAACAAAAAGTACGTTTCTCCAGAATCAGACTATCTGAAGTAAGTAAACACTTTGATAATTTTACGGAAAAAGAAATTCGGGAAGTTTATGATCAGACACATACGATGCAGTCTGAGCTTACCATGAAAAGGGAAAAAGAAAAAAACTTGCGTGAAAAAAGAGACGAAATTGAACGCAGGCTGCAATCCTTAGAATTGACCGTAAAGCGGGCAGAAGGATTGGTGGGGAAAATATCCGTTGTTTTAAATTATTTGAATGACGATTTCAAGCAAGTATCTGAGGTACTGCAGGATGCACAGCAGAAGCAGGAGTTCGGATTGAAAATTATCGAAGCACAAGAAGAGGAGCGAAGGCGCCTGTCACGGGAAATGCATGATGGACCAGCACAAATGCTGGCCAACATCCTTCTGCGTTCTGAACTGGTGGATAGGACTTTCCGGGAGCGGAGCGTAGAAGAAGCTATCCAGGAAATGAAAAGCATGCGGAAAATGGTACATACTTCTTTATCAGAAGTCCGCCGGATTATTTATGATTTACGGCCGATGGCTCTAGATGACCTTGGCCTGGTACCGACGATGAAAAAATACCTGGCTAACACGGAAGAATACAATCGGGTGAAGATAAAATTTGTTTCGATGGGAGAACAAAGACGGTTGGATTCGAAATATGAAGTTGCCTTATTTCGATTAATGCAGGAATCGGTGCAAAATGCCGTCAAACACTCCGAGGCTTCCTTAATACAAGTGAAAATGGAAGTTATGCCAGATAAAGTCGGATTAGTGATCAAGGATGACGGGAAGGGCTTTGATATGTCTCAGCGCAGAGAAAAGTCATTTGGGATTATCGGAATGAAAGAGCGAGTGGAGATGCTTGATGGGGAAATAGATATCTATTCCAAGGTGAATGAAGGAACGTCCATTATAATCAATGTGCCTTTAAACCAGGCTGATCAATTGGAGGAAGATAGTACGCCATAATTTGTAGAGGATTTATTTTATCTTAACCTGCACAAAATAATACAAATCTAGTAATATCATGTATAATAAAGATAGAGAACTGCTGCGACAGCAGAAAGGTTTAGTTTAACTGGTGGTAGGGGAATAAACTATAGCAATTATCTTAGCACGGAGAATTGCCATGGCTAATACGTCTGCACAAGCCTTTAACGGGATGCAGGCGGGCCTTGGGGATTCTTGCCATTAGCGGGTCCATTCCTGCTAAAGGAAGTTTCACTTATTGGAATTAGGAGGAGCAGAGTATGACAACCAACATATTATTAGTCGATGACCACAAGTTATTCCGCGAAGGTGTGAAGCGCATCTTAGATTTCGAGCCTTCTTTCAATGTTGTCGCCGAAGGAGATGACGGTTCTACTGCAGTAAAATTGGTAGAAGAGCATAACCCTGATGTTGTCCTGATGGATATTAACATGCCTAACCTGAATGGTGTCCAAGCTACATCTGATTTGATTGAAAAGCATCCGGAAGTCAGCGTGATTATTTTATCAATCCATGATGACGAGAACTACGTGACCCACGCACTAAAAACGGGTGCACAAGGATACTTGTTGAAAGAAATGGACTCCGATGCATTGATCGATGCCATTAAGGTCGTCAGTGAAGGCGGATCTTATCTCCATCCAAAAGTAACCCACAATCTTGTATTGGAATACCGCAGGCTGGCAGAAGAAAATGCCAACAAACCAGCAGAAAAACAAGTAGATTACCGAAAACCATTACACTTACTTACTAGAAGAGAATGCGAGGTTCTCCAGTTGCTCGCTGACGGTAAGAGTAACCGTGGAGTAGCTGAATCCTTGTATATTAGTGAAAAAACTGTGAAAAATCATGTTAGCAATATTTTGCAAAAGATGAATGTGAACGATCGGACACAAGCTGTTGTTTCGGCAATACGCAACGGCTGGGTCGAAGTGTTGTAAGGAAAATCCGGGTGATTGGCACCCGGATTTTTTATGCTGTTTTTACTCAGGTCGATAAATGTTAATCCGCACCTGTGGAAAAAATGGGATCCTGTACATCCTTGTATTACCAATTAGAAAATTTCCGGTAGATTCTCTCACTGGCTGATTGTAGAATAGAGAATAGGAATACTAGTAAAAATGACCATGAAAGGTACGATGATATGAAAATTGCTGTAATGACTGATAGTACGGCTTACATACCGGCTGATGTCCGGTCTCAGAAGAATATCCATATGGTTCCTCTTAATGTGATTTTTGAAGATAAATCTTATCAGGAAGAAGTAGATATCACTACAGAAGAGTTTTATCCTATGGTCCAAGCTGCCGATGAACTCCCAAAAACATCCCAGCCATCGATTGGCCTGATAACAGTGAAGTTAGAACAACTTGCTGAGGATTACGATGCTGTAATTTCTGTCCACTTGTCAAGCGGGATTAGCGGTACCTTTGAGGCTGTCAGCTCCGCCGGAAGAATGGTCAAGGGAATCGATGTATATCCATTCGATTCAGAAATGAGTTGTATGGTTCAAGGTTTTTATGCTTTGGAAGCTGCTGAAGTGGCAGCAAATGGGGCAACTGTCGAGCAAATTCTGGAGCGGCTTGATAATATGAAAGAAACAATGATCGCTTATTTTATGGTAGATGACTTAAGTAACTTGCATCGCGGAGGCCGTTTAAATGGTGCACAAGCAATTCTTGGCAGCATGCTCCAGGTGAAACCACTGTTATATTTTGAAAATAAAAAGATTGTACCTTTTGAAAAAATCCGTACAAGAAAACGGGCACTAAAACGGATGGAAGATTTGTTTTCAGCTGATGCCCAAACGGGCAAGCCAATAAAGGCTGTGGTCATCCATTCGCTGCGGGAGCAGGAAGCAGAGGGATTGAAACAGCAGTTTGAAACAGCGTTCCCTAATGCTGAAGTCCAAGTAAGCTATTTCGGCCCGGTAATTGGCACTCATCTCGGCGAAGGCGCTATTGGCCTTGGCTGGTACTTCAAATAGTCTTAGCAATTATACCCTTATGTTAAAGCTGCCCCTGATCATTCAGGGTCAGCCCTCTATAAAAAAAGGAGATGATTTCAATTAGCAAGATACCTGCATTCCTCCGGTTTTCCGGTCATCCTTCTTATGACTGGCTCCCTTCATCAACCAATCCTCCACTTCCTTCTGATGAATATAATCAGCTTGACGTTAAGGCTCTCGCCACCCGTTTCTCCGGTAAACTCCTTTTACAGGAAGAAATCCCCCTGGAACCTTCTATATTTGAAAGGCTGCTCCTTCTCCACTTATTCACACCTGTTCAGTCAATCCAAACAACCTGGCGGGGCTGGCACTGCCGACGCTGCGGAAACAGGGCAAAGAGACAGTTTGCTAATCTCCCCTGTGCCCGCTGCCGACGTACACACGTGTACTGCCGCAAGTGTATTGCCATGGGCCGGGTGCTCAAATGCGAGTCGCTCTATTTCTGGACAGGACCAAATCCTCAATGGATAGAAGAGATCAACCCTTGCAGGTGGCAAGGGGAGTTAACGCCTCACCAGCAAGCAGCTTCCGATAAAATTAAATCGATAATGCAAGCCGGTTCTGCCGAGCTTTTGGTTTGGGCCGTTTGTGGAGCAGGAAAAACAGAGATGCTGTTTCAAGGGATAAGCAAATCGTTAGCAGCAGGAAAGCGGGTTTGCATCGCTACGCCGCGAACTGATGTAGTCAAAGAATTGCTGTCAAGATTTCAACATGCCTATCCGAACACAATTATTAGTGGTTTGTACGGCGGCAGTAAGGACAAAGGGGAGGGGCAGCTAGTTATTGCCACCACTCACCAGTTGCTCCGTTTTGCGTCAGCCTTCAATGTCATAGTGATTGATGAAATTGATGCTTTTCCCTTTCATAACGATCCCTCACTGCCTTTTGCGGCCTACAGGGCAGCAAGGCCGGAAGCTGCCCGCATATATTTAACCGCCACACCTAGAAAAGAACAGCGCCGGCGCTTACAATTTGGCCAACTGTCCTCCGTGTTTGTACCCGTTCGCTACCATGGGCATCCGTTACCGGTTCCCCAGCTTATTATGCCTCGTTCTCTAAAAAAAGCACTAAAAAAGCATATGCCGCCAGCTGCTTTCTTTTCATGGATGAAACAACGAAAAAAGCCCGATCGCCAGCTGTTGATTTTTGTTCCCAACATAAACCTCGCTCGAAACATGGAAGCAGCTTTGAAGCAATATAGGAGCCATCACAATCTGGAATACCTTGGAGACCTGAAGAAGATGGCTTCTGTCCATGCATCTGATCCAGACAGAGACAGAAAAGTGCAGCTTTTTCGTCATAAAAAAATCATGCTATTAATTACGACTACCATCCTTGAAAGAGGTGTCACCTTTCCCTCAGTAGATGTGATCGTTTTCGATGCTGGCCATCCTGTTTTTGATCAGGCTGCACTGATTCAAATTGCCGGAAGGGCTGGAAGAAGCCCATACGACCCGGAAGGCGAAGTCATTTTCTATCACGATGGAAAGACAGCTGCCATGGCTGCCGCGGTGAAATCAATGAAAGCGATGAATGAGAAGGCGAGGGAGGTTTAAATGCATTGTTTATGGTGTGACGAAGAAATCCTTCCGGTCGTAGATTGGAACACATTTCTAATCCCTGAACCTGCTGTCAATTTATGCAGCCCTTGCAAGGCTGAGTTGGATAAGTTGGAGGGGAGCTTGTGTATGATGTGCGGAAGGCGTACTTCTTTCAAGGTATGCCCGGATTGCCAGCATTGGGAGTCACAGCCGCAATGGAGAGGGTCGTTGCAAAAGAATCATTCGGTATATGTGTATAATCAGCGGATGCAGGATATGCTTGCCAAGTGGAAGTACCGCGGCGATTATAAGCTGCGTGAAGCCTTTCAACCCGATTATTATCAACGTTTTCATGAGGTATTCAGTAAAACGTTGCGCAAGCAGTCCATATTAGTACCGATTCCGCTTAGTCCGGCCCGTTTGTATGAGCGCGGCTTCAACCAGGCAGAGGCCCTTGCTGAGTTATTAGAAACACCGATTGAAAATGCGTTGTCAAGACAGTATGGAGAGAAACAGTCGAAAAAATCACGAAAAGAACGGCTTGCCTCAAAGAATCCTTTTGCCATCAAACAATCGGTTTTTGACAAGCCAGCTATCCTTATCGATGACATCTACACCACAGGAACCACTCTGCGCCATGCTGCCCGTACGCTGAAAGAACATAGGTGCCCTCAAGTGTTTGCGTTTACCCTCGCAAGAGGCTGAGTCTGTTTTGGGTATTCCCATAACTGGGATAAGTATCGGTCATCTCGAAAAAATGGTTTATCTCAAACAGAAAGGGATGTGCTATAATGGACGAAAAATTGCTTTTGGGAGGAATTGGTGATGGGACAATTAGCTAACTGTCCAAGATGTGATGCTTTGTTTGTTTCTGGAATGCGTTCGATTTGTCAGGAGTGTTACAAAGAAGAGGAACGTGCCTATACGACCGTTTATAATTATTTGCGCCCCAGGAAAAACAGACAAGCTACCATCCCGGAGATTGTCGAGGCTACTGGTGTACATGAAGGTTTGATATATAAATTTGTGAAAGAAAAAAGGCTGCGGGCTTCCCAGTTCCCGAATCTCAGCTATCCTTGTGATCGGTGCGGAACGGAAATAGCGGAAGGAAACCTGTGCAAAAATTGCTCAGCAGATATTACCGGAGCTTTATCTGAACAGCAGAAAATTAATGATATAGAGAAACGCAACAAAGAGAAAGAACAAGCAAATACGTATTATACAGTCGAAAAAAAACATTAAAATCTTTATTAAACATTGCTGAATCTTAACCGATATTACAATTAAGAGCGTGTGCGTTTTTATCCATGAAAGGAGTGCTTAATCTTGAAAATTCAAGGTCCTAATCATTCCAACTTTAATCCGTATCAAAAACAGATGCAAAAACAAGCGGATTTAAAAAAGGAATTGACGAATCAAGCAGATCAGTTGCAAATATCCAACCAAGCAAAACAACTGCAGGAAACGGCTAAACCAGACCCTGCACGCCAAGAGCGGGTGCAGGAAATAAAACAGGCTGTCGAATCCGGTGAGTACAAAATAGATCCAAAACAGACAGCAAGGAAGATGGTCGAGTTTTGGAACAACCAACCGTAAAGGGAGGACGCCCGATGTCCGTTCAACCCATTGTTGAATCTTTAGAATCAATAACTAAACTGCACGAAAGCTTACTCTCATTATCGATCGAAAAAACGGAATGCCTGAAAGCAGGCGATACGGAAAAGCTGCAGGCATTGCTGCTTAAAGAGAGGAAACATGTGCAGGCCATTAACCAGATGGAAGAAAAGCGGCAGCAAATCGTCCAAATCTGGTCGGAAAGCAATAATGTGCCAACTGACAAGGCAACTGTAACCGGGATGCTTGAGCGGATGGAAGATCCACAAGATAAACTCGATTTGGAGAGCCATTTCTTAAAATTGACGAATGTCCTGGTTGAACTAAAGCAGCAAGAGAAGTTAAATCAGGAACTGACAAAACAGTCATTGCAGTTCATCGAAATTTCAATTGATATGATGGATCCATCACTTAAAAATATGAATTACGGAAACACTAGCCAAGCAAAATCACAGCAGACGAATAAACGATCGCTGTTCGATTCGAAGGCATAGCAAGAGAGAGGAGTAACCAGTGTGAGTTCAACTTTTAGTGGATTAGAGGTAGCCAGACGGGCATTGACCACCCAGCAGTCCGCCTTATATACAACCAGTCATAATATTGCCAATGCGAATACAGACGGGTACACAAGGCAGCGGGTTAATTTCGAGCAAACGTCTCCTTACCCCCCTGCATCGAGAAACCGTCCGGAAATTCCAGGACAGGTCGGGAGCGGAGTACAGGCAGGATCAATCGAAAGAATAAGAGACTCGTTTCTCGATAAACAATTTCGAGGGGAAAATGCCAAGCTCGGCTATTATGAATCAAAAGCAGCAGCCATGCAGCAGATGGAAAGCATCATGAATGAACCATCTGAACAAGGACTGGCAAAAACAATGGATCGCTTTTGGCAGTCGCTTCAGGATTTAGCGACTAACCCGGATGAAGGGGCCCGATCCGTTGTAGCACAGCGGGGACTTGCTGTAGCGGAAACATTTAATTATGTATCAGATTCGCTAAATGCCGTCAGAAGTAATCTCCAGGAAGAGATGAATGTTACCGAAAAAGAAATTAACTCACTCGTCCGCCAAATAAATAATGTCAATAAACAAATTGGCGAGATTGAACCACACGGTTATGTTCCCAACGACTTATACGATGAACGTGACCGTTATATTGATAAGCTTTCTGGATTAGTAGACATCAACGTATCGTATGAAAGCAGCGGCGGCAAGCCAAGCGCTCTTGCAATGGGAAAAGCGAAGATTGAATTGGCGGATGCCCAGGGGAAAAGTACCGGAACGACACTTGTTGAACCTACTGGTGAATATAAGCAACTATCCATCGCGTATGATGACAACGAAAATGTAAGCAGCTTTGAGTTTACCAACGTCGACAGGGACGGCAATGAAACTGCCGCACCAGCAATTGCGGCTGCTGATTTTTCTTCGCAAGGCAAATTAAAAGCATTGATGGAGTCTAATGGTTATGTTGATGGGAATGGCGAGATTTCCGGCGAGTACACCGATATGCTGAAAGATATCGATACTTTGGCAGAATCCTTTGTAGCAGAATTTAATAAGGTCCATACCCAGGGCACTGACATGGAAGGCCAGCAAGGACAGGATTTCTTTACCATTGATGATACAGAAAACGCTGCTGCAACCATGGGAGTTTCCCAAGCTATTCAGGAAAACAGCAATTTAATTGCTGCCAGTGCAAATGGGGACAGCGGTAACGGTGAAAATGCTTTGTCCTTGGCGGAAACAATGCGGAAAAAAGGCATTGATGGTTTAGGAGATAATGCCTCCGTCCAAACATATTATGAAGGAATGATAGGCGAAATGGCTGTTATTTCTCAGGAAGCAGCCCGTATGCAGACCAACGCTACCACTCTTCGTGACCAAGTTGATGAAAACAGACAGTCGGTCAGTGCGGTATCTTTGGATGAGGAAATGACCAATATGATTAAATTTCAGCATGCATACAATGCAGCAGCCAGAAATATGACGACCGTAGATGAGATGCTTGACAGAATCATTAACAATATGGGATTAGTTGGAAGGTAGGTGGCTTTAAATGCGCGTAACACAAAGTATGTTATCGAATAATATGTTGAAAAACTTAAGCAACAGCTACAATAGTTTGGGGAAATATATGGATCAGCTGTCAACTGGAAAAAAAGTCAACCGTCCTTCTGATGACCCTGTCGTGGCGATGAAAGGAATGAATTACCGTACCCAGGTAACAGAGATTGAACAATTCCAGCGTAATACCAGTGAAGTGCACAATTGGATGGATAACTCGGATTCCGCGATGGATCAAGCGACACAGGCGATGCAGCGGCTCCGCGAGTTAGCGGTACAATCCAGTAATGGTACATATGAAGAAGGACAGCGGGAAAATATTTCTAATGAAGTTGACCAACTACGTGACCATTTAATCGATATCGCCAACACGAAAGTTAATGGTAAATATATTTTCAACGGGACAAAAACGGACGTAGCACCTGTTACAGATGATGGTCAATTGCGGGATGCTGGCGGTGATGTCTTAATTGAGGTAGCAAGCGGTACGAAGTTGAAGGCAAACATTGATGCGGGCAGTGTTTTCAGCGAAGATTTATTTGCGGAGATTCAAGCTTTCTCCGATTCTCTTAAGTCAGACGTACCTGACGAAGATCTGGGGGCTAATATTGGATTGCTCGATGGTCATATCGATAAAGTTGTCAACGAGCGTGCCGATTTAGGGGCAAGGATGAATCGATTGGAATTGATTGAAAATCGTTTATCTTCGCAAGAAGTTACTGCTAATAAAATCATGTCGGATAATGAAGACGTTGATATTGAAAAAGTGATCATGAACCTGACCACTCAAGAAAGCATACACCGGGCGGCGCTTAGCGCTGGCTCACGGATTATCCAGCCTACATTGACAGACTTTTTAAGATAATACATTACGTGAAAGCACTTGTCCTCTGTTTGAGTGGCAAGGCTTTTTACTATCATGGAATAGGAGTGAGTTTCATGCAGTTACCTCAAGTGCGGATGCAGTCCCAGCAGGCAAAAATCCAAATCAATCAAACGCCTGCAAGGCAAACGATACAGCAGCCGCATGCAGATCAGACGATCCACCAGCCGAGCGCCGAGATTTCGATCAGGCGTACTCCTTCCCGCATGACCATCGATCAATCAAAGGCCTGGGAAGACATGAATTTAAAAAGTGCAGCGAAGAGTATTGCAGAAGCAGCTCAAAAAGGCAAATCAGCAGTATTTGAAGGTATGAGAAGAAGAGTCCAGCAGGGCGCCCAGCTGATGAAAATTGAAAATGGCGGTAATCCGCTTGCCATTCAGGCTAAACAAAACGGTCACAAGCCGGAGAAACAGTTTAATATCGGCTGGATACCATCCCATTTTGCTGTAAAAACAGATTACCAGCCTTCCCAATTGGATATTAATGTCCAAACCAACGCCCCAATTATTGAAAATAGAGCAAACAAGCCGATAATCGGTTATCAGCCTGGCGGTGTGGAAACTAGTCTATTACAAAAAGAAAGTCTGGAAATTGATTTTACCAACTTAAAGTTCACTGGTGCCAATTTTGAAATGATGATATGAAAAAAGGAATGATATGATGAAAATACCTACAAAGTACTTTGGAGAATTAGAAATAGACCGCAGTAGAGCAATTTTCTTTCCTCAGGGAATTCCCGGATTTAATGAGGAAAAGGAGTTTATTTTATTAGACTTGCCGGATAATCCAGTGTTTCATGTTCTGCAATCTGTTGGCAGGCAAAGTTTAGCATTTATTGTTACGAATCCTTATCAGTTTAGAAAAGACTATGAATTCGAATTGGATCAAAGTATTCTAGGGGCATTGGAAATAGAAAAACAACAAGACGTTGCAATATTTTCTATTTTGTCACTGAAGGATCCGTTTGAACAAAGCACAATGAACCTACAGGCGCCAATCGTCATCAACTTGAAAAATCAAAGAGGAAAACAGTATATTACTAACCACAAAAGCTATAGTACAAGAGAACCTCTTGCAGCTGCAGCATCCTCTAAGAAGGAGGATTAAAACCATGCTTGTGTTGACTAGAAAGATAAATGAAGCAATTCAGCTTGGTGAAGACATTGAGTTGAAAGTGCTGGAAATTGATGGCGAACAAGTCAAACTGGGGATATCAGCACCGAAGCATATTGATATCCACCGCAAGGAAGTTTATTTAGATATACAGCGTGAAAACAGCGAAGCGGCGCAGGTTTCGACAGAGTTGCTAAATTTATTGAAAAATAATACAAAAAAAGATTAAACATCCGCTAAAATGCTCCGATAATATAAGTGTAACACCAAATGAAACCAGAGACGGCCGCTTTGGTTCAGGCGGTGCCAACCACAAGGATGTGGGAAACTTTTTAAAATTCAAGGAGGAAAATAAACAATGAGAATTAATCACAACATTGCGGCGTTAAACACACACCGCCAACTATCAAGCAACCAAGGTGCTACACAAAATTCTTTGGAGAAACTTTCTTCAGGACTTCGTATTAATAAAGCAGGAGACGATGCTGCAGGTCTAGCAATCTCTGAAAAAATGCGTGGACAAATCCGTGGATTGGACATGGCTTCTAAAAACGCTCAAGACGGCGTTAGCTTGATCCAAACTGCTGAAGGTGCTTTAAACGAAACTCATGACATCTTACAACGTATGCGTGAGCTTTCTGTTCAAGCTGCCAACGACACGAACGGCACACAAGACCGTGCAGAACTTCAAAAAGAAGTGGATCAGCTAGTAGATGAAATCGATCGTATCGCAGGCGATACTCAATTTAACGGCAAAAACCTACTTAATGGTGACCTTGCTGGAAGCGGAGCAGTTACTTTCCATATTGGTTCTAACGCTGACCAAAACATTTCTTTAGAAATCAGTGACATGTCTGCTAGCGGTATTTCAGTAGGCGCTGTAGATATTTCTTCTCAATCTGGAGCTAATGCTGCAATCTCTACTATTGATACAGCAATCGAAACTGTATCTTCTGAAAGAGCTAAGTTGGGTGCTAACCAAAACCGTTTAGAGCATACGATCAATAACTTAGGTACTTCTTCAGAAAACCTAACAGCTGCTGAATCTCGTATCAGAGACGTTGATATGGCAAAAGAAATGATGGCATTCACTAAGAATAACATCCTTTCTCAAGCTTCCCAGTCTATGCTGGCTCAAGCTAACCAACAGCCACAAGGCGTTTTACAACTACTTCAATAAGAAAAAAAACGAAGCCACCGTCATTTAGACGGTGGCTTTTTTATTTGGGTATTTAGATGGAATAGTGGCTGAGACCATTAAAAAAGTGTCGTTTTTTGCCGATATAAATAATATAATTAAAAGCAAAGTCATTACAAGCGGAGGTTGTCTAATGATAGTCGAAATAAATGGAAAAAGCTATAATTTTGAAAACACGAAGTCTTCTATTGAACTCATAGTAAAAGAAATCGAAAACCAGGTTAATGAATCAGGTTTATTTTTCAGCCACTTAATAATAGATGAAGAAGATATTTATGACCAGTTTGAGCTTCAACTCGAGGAAAAAATCACTTCCATTAGCCAAGTAAAGGTAATTATGAAAACAGTCAGGGAGTTTGTCAACGATTTGTTACTATCTACTGAAAGTTACTTGACCGGAGCACTTCCTGAACTTCAAATACTCATTGACGAATTATACCAGGGACCAACTAGCAGTTCATGGGAAAAGCTTGGACAGTTACTGGAAGGGCTGCAGTGGATTAACCAGCTATTTGATGTAATAGCCAATGGTAAGTATCAACCCTATAATTGGAGCAAGTATTTGAAGCTTATTAACTTGCTGGAAAATGAACTAACAGCTTTGGAAGCAGCGATGGAGGCAAATGACCAAATTCTTATTGCCGATATTTTACAATATGAAATTTTAGAAATCCTTTCATCCTTAAAAGGTGAGGCAACAGCAACAATTGATCAACAAGGGGAACGTTTGAATGTTAATTGATAATATAAATTATTTGAGAAAATATTATCGACCAATCCGAGATTATTTAAAAGATAACGAAGAGGATATATTGACCCAGCCTATATATGTGGTGAAGTCTAAAACAGGACAGCTTTCCTTAGAAATAACGGTTGAAACGGGAACAGTTTCTATTCATAGCAAGTATGATCCTGAAAAAGAAGCACAGCGATTAATTAGTAAATACGAAGAAGATATGAATCAATATAAACAAGTCTTTTTCTATGGAATAGGGCTCGGCTATCATGTGAAAGCATTTATGGAAAAATACCCCAACCTTACTTATACATTATATGAACCAAATCCAGCTATTTTTTATCATTTTCTCGCAAACAAAAAAATAGAAGATCTTAATGAAAAACAAATAAAAGATATTTATTTAGAAACATCCGAAAATGAAAAAAATCTAATGTTAAACCAGTTTGTTAATCAGTTGGATGATAATGTGCTTTTTGTATCCCTTCCTAGTTATGAAAAGATATTTCAAAAAGAGTATCAACTCTTTTTAACTCAATTCAAAAAAAAGATGAAGGATAAGAACACCACATTTTTCACTAATCTAGCATTTGAAAAACGTTGGACAATTAACAGTATGAAAAACTTTCCAGCCGTTTTAAATACGCCAAATATTTTACAAGCCGGAAATTCAGATATAATAAAGGGACTACCGGTTATCTTAGTTGCTGCTGGGCCTTCTTTGAATAACGAAATAGAAAACCTCCGATATATTAAAGAAAACAAATTGGCCTACATCTTCGCTGTCGGTTCAGCCAATAAAGCTTTAATCAATAATGATATCCTTCCTGATGCGGTATGTACTTATGACCCCCAAGGCCATAATTATAAAGTTTTCGAAGAGATAATTAAAAAGGGATTGGAAATCCCTCTTATTTTTGGAAGCAGTGTGGGTTATGAAACCATCAAGAAGTATTCAGGACCAAAAGCCCATATGATTACGAGTCAGGACACAGTTTCACAGTATTACTTAGGAGAAGAAGCAACAGATGCTGTAATAAACGATGCTTCTTCCATAGCGATTATTACTCTGCAATTATTAGTTAAGTTGCAAGTGAGCTCTATTATCCTTGTTGGACAAAACCTTGCATATAAAGATAGCGAGTTTTATTCCAAAGGAATTGATTACAGTAACATGGGGAAGGATTACTCCATAACACAGGATGTTAAAAATAAAGCTATTACTATAAAAGATGTGAATGGAAATGACATTTTAACTAGTAAAGGTTTCTTCGACATGAAGCAAGAACTGGAACAGTATATCTCATTAACAAATATAAAAGTTATTAATACAACTGTCGGAGGAGCTTGCATCAAAGGAACTACTTTCATTCGTCTACATGATTTAATATTAAATCATTTATGTTTACCAGTTGTAGATGATAACTGGTTTGAAAAGCTTAATATTAACTATGACGTTGCTAAAGTAAAAGAAAAACAGGAAACGATGAACTCTAATTTTAAAGAATTCGGAGTTATTTTAGGTAATTTAGAGAAAATATTACAACAAATAAACTTACTGGTGAGTAAACAGCAGGTGAGCAATCTGGAAAGACAGTTTAATAGACTTGATAAAGAGTTTAAGCGATTTAGAGATAATCAATATTATAAAGTTTTCATAAATCCTATGGTGCGAATCTCATTGGAGTTAACCATTCAAAAGATACAATCTATCAGGTTTATGGAAGACCAACTTATTAAAGGTGAAACCACTGTGAAGATTTTTGATAAGTTTTTATCTGAGTGTAAATTAGATTCTCATAACATATCACCTGTCTATTCAACGTTGGAACAAAGCTATAAAAAAACTCGAGGTGGCAATATATATGAACTTAAAAAATAAAGTGATTCTAGTTACAGGTGGAACTGGATCCTTTGGGAAAAAATTTATTTCAAACATCCTAAAACAAAGCGTGAAAAAAGTAATTGTTTTTAGCCGCGATGAGCTTAAGCAATATGAAATGGCTCAAGAGTATTCAGATTCAAGAATCCGTTTTTTTATTGGAGATGTTCGGGATAAAGAAAGATTATACAGGGCCTTTGACGGAGTGGATATTGTTATTCATGC
Organism: Sediminibacillus albus; assembly: GCF_900101125.1. Classification (GTDB taxonomy): domain Bacteria; phylum Bacillota; class Bacilli; order Bacillales; family Amphibacillaceae; genus Sediminibacillus; species Sediminibacillus albus. Next base: position 385,592 of record NZ_FNFL01000002.1, read on the forward strand.
TGCTGCTATGAAGCACGTTGGAGCTTGTGAGTATAATCCTTTTGAAGCCGTGAAGACAAATATACACGGTGCACAAAATATTGTAGAAGCCGCAATTGACTGTAAAGTGAAACGCGTTATTGCCTTAAGCACTGACAAAGCAGCTAGCCCGGTGAATTTATATGGCGCGACTAAGTTAGCCTCGGACAAGTTGTTTGTAGCAGCTAATTCATACGCGGGCGACAAGGATACTAGGTTTGCGGTGGTTCGGTACGGAAACGTAGTGGGTAGCAGAGGCAGCGTAGTACCATTTTTCCAACAACTTAAAGCTACAGGTGAGATACCTATTACAGATGCCAGAATGACTAGATTCTGGATCACTTTAGATAAAGGCGTGCAATTTGTATTAGACAGTCTGTTAAGAATGCAGGGAGGAGAAATTTTTGTTCCCAAAATTCCAAGTATGAATGTAGTAGATTTGGCTAAAAGTATTGCCCCACATTGTGAAATCAAATATGTAGGCATTCGGCCTGGTGAGAAACTTCATGAAACAATGATTACCGAGGACGATGCACGAAGAACATTGGAGTATAATTCTTACTATGTAATTCAACCGGAGTTTTCATGGTGGTCGAATATTTATGAACTTGAAGGAGAGAAACTCCCTGAAGGATTCAAGTACACTAGTGATACAAATACGGATTGGTTGTCAGTTGATGATTTAAAAATATTAGTGGAAGAGGTCAATTAAATGTCTTCAGAGGATGAATTCGTGCATAAAGATCATAAGTCACGTGAGGCCTATTTGCCTTATTCCAAACAATGGATTAGTGAAGAAGATATACAAGCTGTTGTCGATGTGCTGCGAGGGGATTACCTAACAACTGGCCCCTATATTGAAAAGTTTGAACAATCTATAGCGAAGTATGTAGATGCCAAATATGCAGTAGCATTTTCAAGTGGGACAGCAGCACTGCATGGTGCTTGTTTTGCGGCTGGAATTATGGATGGAGATGAAGTAATAACTACACCAATGACCTTTGCAGCTAGCGCTAATTGTGTATTATATCAAGGTGGAACTCCGGTTTTTGTGGATATTGATAAAGATACGTATAATATTGATGCAAAAAAGATCCCTAAATCTATCACAGACCGGACGAAAGCTATCATTCCTGTTGATTTTACCGGCCAACCGGCAGACTTAGATGAAATTCTTGAGATTGCTAAAGCAAATGACCTAATTGTAATTGAAGATGCCGCCCATGCTTTAGGAGCAACTTACAAAGGACGAAAAGTAGGATCATTAAGCGATATGACAATGTTCAGTTTTCATCCTGTTAAGCAAATAACGACTGGTGAGGGCGGAATAATTACTACCAATAATCGAGTTTTTTACGAAAAGTTATTGCAATTTCGCTCACATGGTATTACCAGGGATAAAAGCAAAGTACAAGATAGTCACGGACCATGGTATTACGAAATGCAGTTTCTTGGCTATAATTATCGTATGACAGATATACAGGCAGCATTGGGTATTAGCCAACTTACAAAAAATGAGCGTTTTTTGAAATGGAGAAAAAAGTATGCTGCTATGTATAATGAAGCATTCTCAAGGATGGATATGTTAGATACTCCGTTTCAGAATCGGATGATAGAATCCAGCTGGCACTTATATGTAATAAGATTAAATTTAAGTAAGCTCTGTGGTAGTAGAAAAGAAATCTTCGAAGCATTGCAAAACGAGAATATTGGTGTTAACGTGCACTATATTCCTGTACACCTCCAGCCGTATTACAGTGAGCTTGGGTATAAAAGAGGTATATGTCCAAACGCTGAGAATTTGTATGAAAGCATTATATCTTTACCACTTTTCCCGGCAATGACAGAAAGAGATGCAGAAGATGTTATTACGGCTGTCAAAAAGGTTATGTTGAATTATTCCAACAAGTAATAGGGGGATATAATGAAAGTTATTGCTATCATTCAGGCCAGGATGGGATCTACCAGACTTCCGGGGAAGATTATGAAAAAGGTAATGAATAAAACTTTATTGGAATATGAGCTTGAACAGGTGAAAAGGGCTGCTTTAATCGATCAAATAGTCGTTGCCACTACTAAAAATAAAACGGATGACATAATTATAGACTTGTGTAAGCAACTTTCCATACCAGCTTTTAGAGGATCTGAGGAAGATGTATTATCTAGATATTATGAAGCAGCAACCGAGTATAAAGGAGATGTCATCGTTAGATTGACTTCTGACTGTCCATTAATTGATCCCCTTGTAATTGACAAGGTTGTTCGAGAGTATTTAAAAAATCAAAAGAATTATGATTATGTATCGAACACGATAGAACGTACATACCCAAGAGGAATGGACACTGGTGTTCTATCCTACAGAACATTAAAGGAAATTAATAGGTATGCAACTAGTGATAGTGATAGGGAGCATGTGACTTCATATTTATATAGAGTACCAGGGAAGTATAAAACATTAGCTGTAAAAAACGAAGAGGATTTTAGTCATTTTAGATTAACAGTAGATACAAAAGAGGATTTCGAAGTTGTAGCTAACATCCTGGAAAATTTATATAAGGCAAACTCGTACCTGAAAATGAATGACATTGTAACGTACTTGAAGCAACATCCTTCCATCGTTACTATTAATCAGAATGTTGAACAGAAAAAAATTTAATAAAAGGGGCAATCTTTAACAAGGACTAATTAACTTGCATATTCCGTAGGGAGGTTCCATGAAGAAAGTAAAATTTATTATTAGAGCAGATGCTTCAAATGCAATAGGCGCAGGACACATCATGAGAACTCTAGCACTTGCTCAATCGTTAAAAAAATATTCTTCTATCCAATTTGTATGTTCAGAAATCACTACTGGTCTTATAAAACTATTGAACAAAGAAAATGTGTGTTTAGATGTTCTTCCATCCACTCCAGGCAGTGAAGAAGATTTAAACAAAACCATAGAGATAGCAAAAATTAAGCAGGTAGATTGGATAATCCTTGATGGCTATCATTTTAATGATAGTTATATCACGGAATTGAAGAAAAATGGTTTAAAAGTGTTACTTTTCGATGATTTTGCTAACCTTGATTATTATTGTGCTGATATAATTTTAAACAGAGGTACTTTTGTAAATGAAGAGATGTACACAAACATAGAAACATATTCGCAGCTGTTAATCGGTCCACAATTCACAACATTACGTAAAGAATTTCTGAATTGGCAAGGTGTAAAGCCTGCGATAAAGACAACTCCAACTAACGTTTTAATTTCTATGGGAGGGGCTGATCCTAATAATGTCACACTCTCCATTATTAGGATGTTAGAAAAAGTTAATGATTACAACAGGGAAATAAAGGTTTTACTTGGTCCTGCTAATAATCACAAAGATCGTATAAATGCTAGCTTAACGAAATCCAAGTTGGATCTTCACATAGTAGAAGATGACGAGGATATGCCTTCCTTACTAAACTGGGCTGACTTTGCTATAACTGCAGGAGGAACGACACTTTTCGAAATGGCATACATGGGACTCCCAAGCATAGTTATCCAAATCGCCGAAAACCAAAAGTCGGCTAAAATCTTAGCGGAAAGATATCAAACTTGCTTGTATTTAGGGGGAGATACCACGATTACACAGCATGATTTCGAAGAAGCTTTACAGATAATAAATGACTTAAATGTAAGAAAGAAGATGGCTATTAACGGACAAAATTTAATAGATGGCCGAGGAAATGAACGAATATTAGAAAAATTAAATATTAAAATGAGTGATAATCTTGAATAAAAAGGTATTAATGATTTTAGGCGGCAGCTATGGACAATTAGAAGCAATTAAGACTGCAAAGAGACTAGGCCTAACCACACTGGTAGTTGATATGAATCCAAATGCCATTGGTTTTCGTTATGCAGATTATTATGAAGTGGTTAGTACAACAGATTTTCTTGGGGTTGAAAAGGTTGCTAGAGATTACGGGATATCTGGTATATTAACTATTTCAAGTGACATTGCGGTACCAGTTGTGTGTTATGTGAACGAGCAGTTAGGGCTTCCTAATCAAGGATGGGGAATCGCTAAAGCAGTTACTGACAAAACAGTCATGAGAGAATTGTTTAAGAAATCCGGGGTTTCTTCTCCAGAATATTACATTGTTACAAGAGAAGATAGTCCTTTAGAAATTGAAGATAAAGTAAAACCTATATTGGAAAAACACCCGTTGATAGTAAAACCGTCTGATAGTTCTGGAAGCAGGGGAGTACAAAAAATAACATGTATGAGTGAACTAATGGCGGCAATTGAATATGCTCAAAAATTTTCCCGTAATAAAATGGTCATCATAGAAGAATTTATACAAGGGTTAGAAATAGGAGCACAAAGTTTATCTATTGCCGGTGAAATGGAGCTATGTTTTATACATAATGACAAATTGTCCGAAAATATGATACCGATCGGTCATTCCCTGCCAGCTTCTCTTAACGAAAAACAAATAATAAAAATTAAGAAGGAATGCCAAAAGGCTTTAGCAAGCCTTGGGATAACTCACGGTCCAAGTAATATCGATATTATTATTGATCATCTTGGCACCCCGTATATTATAGAAATAGGAGCAAGAATTGGCGCAACCAAACTTCCTGAAATAGTTAAATATAATTCGGGTATTGACCTCATCGAATTAGCAATTAGAATGGCGATAGGTGAAAAGATAAATTTGCCAACGGCAAAAAATAAACCCGTTGCAGTTGAAATGCTTTACTTTAATACATGTTCTGAAATCCAATATAATAGTAAAAAAATGAAAGAAGCAATTGAACCGTATAATCCACTAGAATATCATATTAGTTTGCCCGAAAATAATTTTGTTCACCCGTTAAATTCAGGTGTAGACGTTTATGGTCATGTGATTTGTACAGGTGAGACCTCGCTGGAAGCTGAAGAGAACTGTGCAGAGTTAATGGGTATAATCAAGTCTGGATTAACTTATCTTAAATAATCATCATTTAGTTTTCGGATTCGGGGGGTGAGAGTATAGTGAATATTATTATCTTCGGGAGTGGGAGTAGTGCGGAAAAGATTAGAAGAGTAATCAATAAACATAAAGTAAAGATTATCGCTTATGCAGATAATAATAAAGATAAGGTCGGCAGTCGAATTAAAGATATACCAGTCATTTCGCCTTCGGAACTTAAAAGTAAAGAGTACGATTATATATTAATTGGCAGTATTTATTTTGAAGAAATAAGGGAACAGCTTTTAAAAATAGGTATACCAGAAGAAAAGATACTTGAATACTATAAGTATCATAATTTCATTTCCTTACAAACAAAATTAGAGAAATACTCAGAAGATTTCTCTGAATACAATTGTTTAATTACTGGTATGTCATATGCAAAATATGGATTAGATCTTAAGGAATTAAATAGAAAAGCTTTTAACTTTGCATTAAACAGCCAAGATTTATTCCATGATTATTCAATCGTAAAGTATTTAAGCAATAGAAACCAACTTGCTAGTATTAAAACAATCATTGTAGGATTGGCTAATTATAGTCTTGAATTTGAACTGATAAAATCACGTGAAAAGCATTTAGTTACTAGATACCATCCTATAGAAGAGAAATTAAAGGATGATAAAGATTATTACAAAACGTATAAGGATTTACGCACCGTTTTTGCTGATGATAAATTCATGAATAAGGTTCCCCACTTACAAACTTTATTAGATACTATTCTGATAGATAATTATATAGAGCATATTGATAGTTTTGAAGATCAGTATAAAAAAGATAATAACATTGCTCAATTGGAGAGGAAACGGTTAGCATTAAGACATTCTAATAAAAACTATCCAAAGACTGTTGAAAAAAATGCCCAGATACTAGAGCAGTATTTAAACTTACTAAAAGAAGAAGAAATAAAACCTATAATTGTTATTCTTCCACAGCATAAAGACTATACAACATATTTCTCTAAAACGATAAGAGAAAACATTACGGACTATCTTAAACAACTGAATAAAGACCATTCTTTTGATTTGATAGATTTATTTGACTCAGATGTAGTATCTGACCGTGATTTTTTTGATGTACATCACTTAAATCAAAGTGGCGCCTATAAAGTAACTCAATTAATAAATAAACTGATATAAATATTTAGATTAACTGAAAGGTTGTTCCAATATATGAAGGAAGTAATTATAGAAAATAGAAAAATTGGACCTGGCTACCCTCCTTTTATTATTGCTGAGATGTCTGGAAATCATAACCAATCTCTAGATAATGCTTTAAAAATCGTGGAAGAAGCAGCTAAAGCAGGCGCTGATGCAGTGAAGTTACAAACTTACACACCTGATACAATGACAATAGATGTAGACGAGAGAGAATTTGTTATAAATGATCCCGCTAACTTATGGAATGGGAAAAGTCTTTACAATTTATATCAGGAAGCCCACACACCTTGGGAGTGGCATGAAGCCATTTTTAATAGATGTCGAGAACTGGATTTAATTGTCTTTAGTAGTCCTTTTGATGAAACTGCGGTTGATTTTTTGGAAGAGTTAGATGTTCCATGTTATAAAATAGCTTCGTTTGAAAATACGGATATGCCACTTCTTCGAAAAGTTGCCAGTACAGGAAAACCAGTAATAATTTCCACAGGGATGGCAACTTTATCTGAACTCGATGAAACTATAAGGGCTGTAAAAGAATCCGGTTGTAAAGACATAATTTTATTAAAATGCACCAGTACTTATCCAGCTCCTGCTATTGACACCAATATTAAAACAATTCCATACATGAGCCAGGTATTTAATAGCAACGTCGGTTTGTCTGACCATACGCAAGGAATAGGTGTTGCAATTGCAAGTGTAGCTTTAGGAGCAACAGTTATCGAAAAACACTTTACATTATCGCGTGAAGATGGTGGTGTAGATTCTGTTTTTTCATTAGAACCAAAAGAATTAAGGCAATTAGTAAATGAAACAAATAAAGCTTGGGAAGCTTTAGGGCAGATTACTTTTGGTCCCTCTGAGAAAGAAAAAAGCTCGCGCACCCGGAGGAGATCATTATATATAACGAAGGACATACAAGCAGGAGATGTATTTACCAAAGAGAATTTGAAAGCTATCCGACCGGGATTGGGAATCCCTCCAAAATATTATGATTTAGTACTAGGAAAAAAAGCCCAAAAAAGTGCTGTTAAGGGCACTCCGTTACAGTGGGAATATTTATTAGAATAACTCTAGTTAAAAAATAATATGGATTAATAGGACAGATGGTATTAAGCAGAAGACAATAAAATTCATCAATGCATAGTATCTTTTAATATTATTTTAATCTTCATTTTCCTGTAGTCATTCGACAGCTTTTTTGGTAGTCTTTAAGTGGGGTAATACTGTAAGCGCTTTTGATTGATTAGTCGTTTTATTAGCTATGATTAGAAAAGATAAGGGGTAAATCTATGAGGAGATTAGTGATATTAGGAGGCGGCTACGGAGGGGTTAAAATTCTCAATAAATTACTGGATGGCGGGTTGCCTGATGATATCCGGATAACGCTGGTTGACCGGAATCCCTACCATTCTTTAAAGACAGAATTTTATGCGATAGCTGCCGGTACGAAAGCAGATAGAGAAGTACGAATGGAATTTCCTGATCATGAACAAGTAGATTATGTGTACGGAGAAGTTGAAAAAATTGCTGTCGATCATCGACATATCGAATTGAGAGATGTCGATGAACCTGTCGAATATGATTTTTTGATTATTGGCCTGGGCTGTGAAGATAATTACCATGGCATTGAGGGAGCAGAGCAATATACGGAAAGCGTTCAGACAATATCGCGTGCACGGTATGCCAGCCTAGCCGTCGGTGATTTGAAGGCATATGGAAAGGTAGCTATTGTCGGAGCCGGGTTAAGTGGAATTGAAGTCGCATCCGAGGTAAGGGAGAGCCGCCCTGATTTGAATGTGCGGCTGCTTGACCGCGGGGAAACAGTATTAAGTGCATTTGATACAAAAATACAAAATTATGTGGAAGAATGGTTTGTCAAAAATGATGTAGAAGTTATTCACAAGGCAAACGTCGAATATGTAGAAAAAGATGGGGTCTGCAACAATGGAGTTTGCTTTGTTAATGACGTCACGGTTTGGACTGCTGGAGTCCGGCCTAACTATTTGGTAAGGGAGCTTCCTTTTGCAAAGGATCGTCAGGATAAAGTCATCCTTAACGACTTTTACCAGGTTCCTTCCCATCCTGAAGTTTATGTGGTAGGGGACTGCGCTTCTTCTATCCATTCTCCAAGCGCTCAGTTGGCAGGCCAACAGGGGGAACAAATTGCTGATGTTTTATCAGCAATATTGAATGATAATGCACCGCAAAAACCAAAGGAAATCAAACTGAAAGGCGCCCTCGGTTCTTTAGGGAAATCAGATGGCTTCGGCAACATGATGCAACAGCCAGTGACAGGGTTGCTGCCGCGTCTGGCCAAATCGGGTGTTTTGTGGCTGAACAAACGACATTGATAGCATAGAGCAAAACGGATAGCAGCAGACTATCCGTTTTTTATAGAAATTTTTTATGCAGTCTCCTTCACTTTGTTTCTGCTATGACCGATATAAAAAGAAAATACATAGAATAGGAGTTGGCTTTTGTCATGAACGTTGGGAAGATGATATCTGGATCCCAACTCCTGCAAAAGACTAATCATCCCGAGATTCCTTCAACTGCAAGAGAAAGATCCATTAATGAATTTAATAATAACCAAACTAGCGTAGAAGTAATTAATGGTACCGAAAAAGAAACAATCGAAAAACAACGAGTATTAGAAACAATGGAAGCAATGAATGAATTTTTAGAACCGACGCATACAGGACTCAAGTTTGAAATACATGATAAGCTTGATAAATATTATGTGACAGTAATAGACACGGATACCAAGGAAGTTATCAAGGAGATACCTCCGAAGAAGCTTCTTGATGTCTATGCAGCAATGGCTGAGTTCATGGGCTTCATTGTAGATGAAAAAATCTAAAGGCTGGTGAAACATATGGTGAACAGTGTAAATAGCATGCGGATCGGCGGTCTTGCTTCCGGAATGGACATCGACCAGATAGTCAGCGATTTAATGGAAGCGGAACGAATTCCGCTTAATAAAATGGAACAGGACAAAGCCTGGATGACTTGGCAGCGTGATGCATTCCGCGATGTAAGTAAAAGTCTTTCAGAACTGGATGATTTGGTCAGGGATATGAGACTGCAAAAGACATACAGTACGAAGGAGACATCTTCTTCGCAAAGTGGAGTAACGGCAACTGCGTCAGCTAGCGCATCAAGTGGTACCTATACTATGGAGGTAACGCAGCTGGCAACAGCTGCAATAAACGTTAGTAGTACCGGAATTTCTGCAGACAGTACCGCTAAAATTGACCCTTTAGGGAAGCTGTCTGAGCAAAACTTTGCTGGTGGAGTAACAGTACCGGATACGTTGGAGTTCACCACTTATCATAATGGAGAGGAAACCCACCAAATTGCCATTGAAGCAGGAGATACGCTTAGTAGTGTATTAACGAAAGTAACGGATCAAGATAATGGCGTACGGGCTTTCTATGATGTGCAAACGGATAAGGTTGTCCTTGAACGAACGGAAGCCGGAGACTACAACCCGGGTGGAGAAGAAATTGTATTTAACGGTAATTCTGGTTTCTTTACAGATACGCTGCAGTTAACACAAGCAGGGGAGCAAAATGGTACAGATGCAACCTTTATATATAATGGGGCAGTAGAGCTGACGTCAAAAACAAATTCGACAACTCTTAATGGAGTTACCTTTAACTTTCTTGAAGAAACGACGGGTGCTGCCCAGGTGACTGTCAGCAATGACGTAGATGCTTCTGTGGACAAAATCATGGCGTTTGTCGATAAGTATAATGAAGTTATCGAAAAAGTGAACGGAAGCTTAAATGAACCACGCTACCGCGATTATAAGCCTTTAACAGAAGCTCAAAAGAAAGATATGTCCGAAAAAGAAATTGAACTTTGGGAAGAAAAGGCGAAGAGCGGACTGCTCAAAGGCGAATCAATGCTTTCTTCTGGTTTATTTGATATGAGGCAAGGCTTGTATGCGCAAGTGGATAATGGCAGCCAGTTCTCCCATTTATCAGAAATTGGCATTAAGACATCTTCCAACTATTTGGATGCAGGGAAGTTAATTGTGAATGAAGATAAACTGCGCGATGCGTTAAAAGAAGATTCTGATTCCGTTTATCAGCTATTTTCTAATGATACAGAGGGAGCAGGCCGCGGTATTATGCACCGGATGGATGATGCTATCAATTCAACCATGAGAAGTATTGAGGAACGGGCAGGGCGAGGCCTGCAGACACTAGAGCAGTACACCCTTGGTAAACGGTTAAAAGATGTGGATAACCAGATTGACCGTTTTCAAGACAAGCTGACACAAATTGAGGATCGTTATTGGAGACAGTTTACCGCGATGGAAAAAGCAATTCAGCGGATGAATGAACAATCATCTTACTTAATGCAGCAATTCAATGGTTAACATGTAATAAAATAGGGAGTGTTTTTTCGCGAATGTCTATACAACAGCAGTATCAAACGTACAAAAATAATTCTGTGACCACAGCGTCACCTGGAGAATTGACGCTGATGCTTTATAATGGTTGTCTTAAGTTTATTAAGCAGGCCACTCGTAATATTGAAAAGGACAATCATGAGCAAAAGAATGTTAACATTCAAAAAGCCCAGAAAATTATTCAGGAATTGATGGTAACTTTGGATCCGAAAGCAGAAATTACGAAGGAAATTATGCCGCTTTATGACTACATTAATAACCGTTTAATGGAGGCTAATATCAATAACGATCGAGCGATTTTGGAGGAAGCTTCGGGACTTGTTACTGAATTCAGAGATACTTGGAAGGAAGTAATTAAGCTAAACCGCCAGAAACAGTATGGGCAAGGTGCTAATATTTGATGAACCGACTTCAGTCTTTTTATGATGTGACAGAGGAACTTCATCAACAAATAAGCGATGATATTCCTATTGACAAGCGGGAGGAAGCAATTGCCAGGATAGAACAAGTGCTCGAAGAACGAGAAGAGTTGTTAAAAGACATTAAACCCCCATATTCTGAAGAGGAAATGGAGACTGGACGGGCGCTCCTGCCATTGAACAGAGACATTCAAGATAAATTAAAGCAACTGCTGATTCTTTTGCGGACGGAAATGAAGACAGTTAAAAAACAAAGAAGTTCAAGCAGTAAGTATAAAAACCCATATAAAAACGTATCAAACTTTGATGGCATGTTTTTAGACCATAAAAAATAAATGTGCAATCAATTTATACCACTCTTCAAATCATACACGAACCCATCTGCTAGAAGGCAGGTGGGTTTTTTAGCATTTGTTTACCTGAACCCAGAAAGGCATAGGATTGTTTTTTGGCACATATATAGTGGGGATGGAGTATTAGGTTTACTGGCTAACGGTCAGTTGCTCGGCAGAATGCTAGCAGACAGCATTTCCATCTACATGAATTGCTGTTTTTCATCTTTTTCGACACAAGTTCGACAAATTTTTTCTTTGTTTAAGCAGGAATTGGACGGGGTATGGTGGAATAGTAAATACATAAGGATGAAAAGGAGGACACTTGATATGAAGTTCAACATTCGTGGTGAGAATCTAGAAGTGACTGAATCCATCAGCAATTATGTGGAAAAGAAGATCAGTAAGCTAGAACGGTACTTTGAAAAACCGCCAACATCCGATGTATATGTTAATCTAGGTGTCTATAATGATGAGCAGGAAATCGAGGTAACTATCCCGATGACAAACTTGTTGCTGAGAGCTGAGGAGCAACATGGGGATTTATATGCTGCCATTGACCTTGTCGTCGATAAATTAGAACGTCAAATCCGAAAATACAAAACAAAAGTAAACCGCAAATCCAGGCAAAATGGTGCTCCCAAATATGTTTTCGCTGAATTGGAGCAGGAAGCATTGGAAAGCCAACTGAATGAAGAACAGGAACTTGACGATGAAGGGTTTGAAATTGTACGGACAAAGCGGTTTGATTTAAAGCCAATGGATTCTGAAGAAGCGGTACTGCAGATGGATATGCTTGGCCATGCTTTCTACGTATTCACAAATTCAGTTACTGGTGACACGAATGTTGTTTACCGGCGCCGAGATGGACGGTATGGGCTAATCGAACCTACTGAGGCTTAAATATTATTATAAAGAAAGAAAATGAAGTTAATATAAAGAGAGTGTAAAATATAAGTAAAAGCGATCCGGCATTGTTGCTGCGGATCGTTTTTTTATTTTTTTTGCTATTTGGATATATTTTGAAAATGGAGGCGTGTCCTCTGGTCAATTTTAATCATTCCATGGATGAAAATAGAATTTTATAGAGTTGATTACCACTGGTTACACAAAAATAGGAAATAGATGGAATTTAAATAGTGTGTTATAAATGACTTAACACTGGAAATAACCATTGGCCGGCCTTCTAAACACTAGTTTTAGGAGGGACCCCGGCCCTGAGCATTGTTTCTGACTCCTTAGGTTTTTTTTCTCTATGCAAGCGTGGTTAACTATTTGAAAGGGAGGGGCAATAATCATTGGCAGGTAACCATTGTCAACAATGTGAGCAAGTCACTCGTATCCTCAAGCAGCATGAACACACCATTACCCAGTTGTTAGAGATTATTGCTGTTACTAATCGAAAGCTATCTGAGTTGGATGATAAGTACACAGCGCATGACAAGGGGCAAGCCCTCCAGCTATAATTTCCCCGCTTTACAGTATCCTCATCTTCTCCGCAAGCTGCCGCCATTCGCCTCGTCTAAATAAGCAGTCCATCCTCGGACTGCTTATTTATTTTAGCCGTTCACTCGTTCTTTCCCTTTATCTTTCGGGAAACGTAACAGTATCTAAAACGTGTACTTCGGCATTTCTTGTCATCGTTATGTGCTAGTGTTATTATTAAGTTTGGACTATACTATTACTTTATATTAAGAGTTTTATAAAAATGAGAACAAAGAAGGCTATTAAGCTTTCCTAAATAAAGAGGAGCGTTTTACATGCGTGGATTACTAAAGAAAGTTTTCGGGGATGGTAACCAACGTCAACTTAGCCGTCTGCAAAAAATCGCAGATGAGATAGAAGCGCTGGAACCTGATTATGAGAAACTAACCGATGAAGAGTTAAGAAATAAAACGGAAGAATTTAAAGAGCGGTACCAGAATGGCGAGGACTTGGATCAATTATTGCCTGAAGCATATGCAGTTGTCAGAGAAGGGGCAAAACGAGTATTAGGTATGCGCCCGTTTAATGTCCAGCTGTTAGGAGCAGTTGCTCTTCATGAAGGTAATATTGCTGAAATGAAAACAGGGGAAGGTAAAACACTTGCCTCGACTATGCCTGCTTACTTGAATGCATTAACTGGAAAAGGCGTGCACATCATTACCGTTAATGAATATTTGGCAGAACGTGATGCTAACCAAATGGGAGAACTTTTTCAATTTCTGGGGCTGACCGTTGGAATCAATGGCAATGGCATGAATAAAGAGGAAAAGCGGGCAGCATACCATGCAGATATCACCTATGGTACCAACAATGAGTATGGCTTTGATTATTTGAGAGATAACATGGTGTTATACAAAGAACAGATGGTACAGCGTCCATTGCATTTTGCAATAATCGATGAGGTAGATTCTATTCTGATTGATGAAGCTAGAACACCATTGATCATCTCGGGCTCTGCCCAGAAATCAGCGAGCTTGTATCAACAGGCGAATGCATATGTACGGACACTGCAAAACGAAGATGATTATACCTATGATGAAAAGACCAAAGGCGTCCAGCTGACGGAAGAAGGAATCAATAAAGCAGAGCGTTTCTTTGGCATTGAAAATTTGTTTGATTTGAATAACGTCACATTAACGCATCATATTAACCAGGCTTTAAAAGCCCATGTGTCGATGCACCGTGACACCGATTATGTTGTTGAAGACAATGAAGTGGTAATTGTTGACCAATTCACTGGCCGCCTGATGAAGGGCCGCCGTTACAGCGATGGACTGCATCAAGCAATTGAAGCAAAAGAAGGCTTGCAAATTCAAAATGAAAGCATGACCCTGGCTTCGATAACATTCCAAAACTTTTTCCGTATGTATGAAAAGCTCGCCGGTATGACTGGTACAGCAAAGACAGAGGAAGAAGAGTTCCGGAATATTTACAATATGGATGTTGTATCGATACCAACAAACAAGCCAATTGTCCGTGATGACAGGCCGGATTTAATTTATCAATCTATGCAGGGCAAATTCCATGCTGTTGTAGAGGAAATTAAGGAACGCTATGAAAGGGGACAACCGGTATTAGTTGGTACAGTTGCGGTGGAAACGTCTGAATTAATTTCCAAGCTTTTGAAAAAGGCTGGCGTTACCCATAATGTCCTCAATGCAAAAAATCATTACCGTGAAGCAGAAATCATTGAAGGTGCCGGGCAAAAGGGCTCTGTTACGATTGCCACTAACATGGCTGGCCGCGGTACTGATATTAAACTAGGTGATGGTGTAAAAGAACTTGGCGGACTTGCTGTTATTGGCACGGAACGCCATGAATCGCGGCGGATCGATAATCAGCTGCGCGGACGTTCCGGCCGGCAAGGGGACCCAGGTGTAACACAATTCTATCTATCCATGGAAGATGAATTGATGCGCCGGTTTGGATCGGATAACATGAAAGCCATGATGGAGCGTTTCGGGATGGACGATACACAGCCGATCGAAAGCAAGATGGTGTCGCGTGCTGTAGAATCTGCCCAAAAACGAGTCGAAGGGAATAACTTTGATGCCCGTAAAACAATCCTTTCTTATGACGATGTCCTGCGTCAGCAGCGTGAAATCATCTATAAGCAGCGTTTTGATGTAATTGATTCCGATAATTTGCGAGAAATCATTGAGCAAATGATGCAGTCTGTCATTGAACGTACTGTTCAATCTTATACAGCAGATGAGGTAGAAGAAGATTGGGATTTACAATCGCTTGTTGAATATCTTCACGCCAATTTGCTGGAGCAAGAGGATATCTCTGTCGATGAGCTTGCTGGCAAGGATCCAGAGGAAATGACAGATATAATTATTGAAAAAGCCAAAAAACGATACGACTTAAAAGAGGAAGAGCTTACTTCCGAACAAATGCGGGAATTTGAAAAGGTTATTTTGCTTCGTTCCGTTGATACGAAATGGATGGACCATATCGACCAAATGGATCAATTGCGCCAAGGTATCCATTTGCGGGCATACGGACAGAATGATCCGTTGCGCGAGTATCAGATGGAAGGCTTTGCAATGTTTGAACAAATGATTGCCGCTATTGAAGAAGAGGTTTCTAAATATGTAATGAAGGCCCAGATACGAGAAAACCTCCAGCGTGAGCAAGTGGTAAAAGATACGCAGGCTGTCTCGGGGAATCAGGAAGAAAAGAAGAAAGTGAAAAAGCCTTTTGTCAAAGGAGAATCGGTCGGCAGAAACGACCCTTGTCCATGCGGCAGCGGCAAAAAATATAAAAACTGCCACGGACGTTAAAAAACAGGCAGATATAAACGGAAGACACTTCCTTTGCGGGAGTGTTTTTCCTCTATCGTATCAAGACAGTAGGCAAACTATCCAAGAGGTGACGAAAATGGAATTAGTAGAGATAAAGCAAGAATTAGATAAAATGGCTGTACGTTTAGCGGACTTCAGGGGGTCTCTTTGACTTAGAACAAAAGAGAGCCCGTATTGCCGAGCTGGAAGAAGAAATGACCGATCCTGCCTTCTGGGATGACCAGCAAACGGCCCAAAAAGTAATTAATGAAGCCAACGGATTAAAAGAATTGGTTCATACATTTGATGATCACCAGGAAAAACACGAAAACCTTGAAGTATCCTACGAACTGGTTAAAGAAGAGGACGATGCTGATCTTCGCGAGGAATTGGAATCAGAGGTTCTCGAGTTGACAGAAGGACTGAATAATTTTGAGTTATTTATTTTATTATCAGAGCCTTATGACAAAAATAACGCCATCCTTGAGTTACACCCCGGGGCAGGTGGTACAGAGTCACAGGACTGGGCAAGTATGCTTCTGCGCATGTACACCCGGTGGGCGGAACGGAAAAATTTCAAAGTGGAAACGTTGGATTACCTGCCAGGGGAAGAAGCAGGCGTAAAAAGTGTGACTTTAATGATCAAAGGCCACAATGCTTATGGCTATTTAAAAGCCGAAAAAGGCGTTCATCGATTGGTAAGGATATCGCCATTCGATTCATCCGGACGCAGGCACACATCGTTTGTTTCCTGTGAAGTAATGCCGGAGCTGGATGATGAGATTGATATCGAAGTCCAAACAGAGGACTTAAAAATTGATACGTATCGGTCCAGCGGTGCAGGTGGACAGCACGTCAATACGACGGACTCGGCGGTAAGAATTACCCATCTTCCGACGAACACGGTGGTTACCTGCCAATCCGAGCGTTCACAAATTAAAAACAGAGAGCAAGCGATGAAAATGCTCAAGGCAAAACTGTATCAGCTTGAAATTGAAAAACAGCAGCAAGAATTG
Source organism: Sediminibacillus albus (assembly GCF_900101125.1). Taxonomy (GTDB): domain Bacteria; phylum Bacillota; class Bacilli; order Bacillales; family Amphibacillaceae; genus Sediminibacillus; species Sediminibacillus albus. The sequence goes on from NZ_FNFL01000002.1 coordinate 402,214, forward strand.
AATGAAATTCGCGGGGAACAAAAGGAAATTGGATGGGGCAGCCAGATTCGTTCCTATGTTTTCCATCCATATTCTATGGTCAAAGACCATAGAACCAATCATGAAATCGGCAATACCCAAGGAGTTATGGATGGCGATCTGGATCCATTTATCGATTCTTACCTGCGTTCACAGATGTAAAAAAGGGGACTGGAGAAAATGCTTGAAGGCATTCTCCGGTCTCTTTTTTTATAAAAGCTCGCCCTGCCAAAAACGTTTATAAGTTCTCCATTAAGGCTATTTATTGTAGTAAAGCAATATAATTCTATTTGGCAAATAAGACAGGAGAAGTGGTATAGTGACTGAATTAACGAAAAGAAAGTGGTTTGTTCCCGGAGTTGGCATTGCTCTTTTATTATTAATTATTTACTTGCTTGATTTAGTAAGTTACATATTTACACCATTGGCGATTATTTTCACTACCTTGGCTGCGCCGATTATTGTAGCTGGCGTGCTTTACTATTTAATGAGGCCGGTTGTTATTTTGGCAAATAGATATATGCCAAAGTCACTGGCGATTTTATTAGGCTATTTGTTAGCTGCTGGTTTTCTGACCGGGTTGGTTTTTCTCATAGGGCCGCCCCTGCAGCGGCAGTTCTCTACATTAATAGATAATATCCCGCAATTTATCGATGGTGTCCAGGCATGGCTGAAGAGTGTGCAAAACAACAGCTGGATCCAACGGTTCCAAGAGAACGGGAATATGTCCTCTGATCAATTGGCCAGCAGGGCGGCTGAAAGCCTGAGCACTTCCCTGGAATCGATTGGCGCCAATATTATTAATGTGATCAGTACGATAACAAATATTGCTGTATTGATTGTCACAGTGCCGTTCATTCTTTTTTATATGCTGAAAGAAGGATATAAACTGCCGAAACGTTTGCTGACTTTCACTCCAGACAAATATGAGGATGAAGGAGCAAAAGTATTAAAAGATATGGACCATGCTTTAAGCTCCTATATTCAAGGGCAGCTATTAGTAAGCCTGTGTGTCGGTACGCTGCTGACGATTGGGTACTTTATTTTAGGCTTGAAATATCCGCTTGTTTTAGGTTTAGTGGCCACTGTGACCAATGTCGTTCCCTTTATCGGACCGTTTATCGGAACGGCGCCAGCTGTCATCGTTGGACTGGTTGAATCGCCGCTAAAGGGACTGCTGGTATTGGTAGTGATTGTTATTGTACAGCAAATCGACAGTAACTTCATTTCCCCGCAAGTGATGGGGAGAAAATTGGACATCCACCCGCTTACTGTCATTTTAATCTTGCTTGTGGCAGCCAATTTTGGCGGCATCATCGGCTTAATTTTAGGTGTTCCTGTCTATGCTGTCGGTAAAACAATCGTTGTCAACATGTACCGCTTCATCTTAATCCGCCGAAAAGCGAAATACGAAGCCGCAAATCGGCTCTGATTGCTTAAACACCGATTTAAGTTTGTAAAGTTAAATCGTATTCGTGTGATGTTACTCAATCGCTTTACCGTAAAATAGACCCCCTAAAGCCTTGTGGCTAAATAACGGTCATGATATACTCCTTAAGGTTGGGTGGGAGAGGGACTTTTTTAAGATAGCCCCTTCCCGCTAATTGACGAACGGGGTGTTTACATGATTGCAAGATACAGGCGGGAACCGATGCCGCAATTATTGTTAAATATTATAGAATATTCATTGGTCATAATTGGATCATTTTTTGTTGCATTGTCTTTTAATGTATTCCTTCTTCCCCATGATGTAGCGTCTGGAGGAGTTGCTGGAATAAGTACGATTACCAAAGAATTGTTCGGTTGGGAGCCATCCATCGTCCAATGGGCTTTAAATGTCCCGCTATTCATTGCAGGAGTAATTATTTTAGGGAAAAATTTTGGCGCCAAATCGCTTGTCGGTACAATTATGCTTCCGTTTTTTGTTTTTTTGACGAGAGAATGGCCGGCTGCCACACCTGATCCTCTTCTCGGAGCAATATTTGGCGGGATGGGAGTTGGACTTGGGCTCGGGATTGTTTTCCGAGGAAAAGCATCTACCGGCGGGATTGACCTTGCAGCACAAATTCTCCATAAATATACTCATTTGCCGTTAGGTATTTGTTTACCGATTTTTGATGGAATGATTGTCCTTACAGCAACCTTTGTATTTTCCGTCGAGGAAGGGTTATATGCTTTGATTGGTTTGTTTGTGACCAGCAGGACCATTGATTTTGTCCAGGTAGGAATGAATACTTCAAAAAATGTGCTGATTATCACCGAACAAGTGGAAGAAGTGCGGGCGGCGCTGCTCCAGGATGTGGACAGGGGGGTAACTGTCCTAAATGGTACTGGCGGCTATACAGATGAGGAAAGGCGCATTGTGATGTGTGTCGTCGCCCAAAACGAATTCACGAAATTGACACAAATGGTCAAAAGAATTGACCCTCATGCTTTTGTCGTTGCTATGAATGCGACAGAGGTACTTGGCGAGGGTTTTAAAACCCACTAGATTGCTTATAATGAAGGAGAATAGAAGCAGATAGGGGGGATACGTTTGAGAAAATTACTATTAGGCGCCATCTGCGGTATTGGGCTTATGCTTACTGCCTGCGGTTCTAGCCAGGAGTCTGATGAGAGTGCGCAAAGCAGCGATGGCAATGCTAGCGAGGAAGTCGCCGATAGCGGTAATTCTGATGGCATCAATACACAAGCTGCTGAAGAAGAATATAAAAAAAGCTGCCAGTCTTGCCACGGTGCAGACTTAAGTGGTGCTGTCGGACCGGATTTGACAGAGGTTGGCAGCAAATATTCGGAAGAAGAAATACTGGAAATAATCGAAAAGGGTAAAGGCGGCATGCCTCCTGGTAGAGCGGCGGGAGAAGATGCTGCATTGCTGGCAGCGTGGCTGGCAGAAAAAGAGTAGACATAGCAGAAGCAGTCACAACAATTATCCTGACGATTCGAGCTGGATGTTGGCTATTTATAGCCAATACCCAGCTTTTTTTTACATAATCGTTACAATTCGACAAAAAAAGCCTTAATTATACAAGAATTCCCTCTTTTTTTGCCTATTAAACTTGCAATTATCCCAGTATTTGCCTAGGTTTCCATATAAAAAGTATGATAGCGGCTACCATTGAAATATAAATGTAATAATTTTATAGCTAAAAAAATCAATAATAGATGTTATAATGTAAAAGAATTGCTGATTCGACAAAATATCAGCCGATGACTAGCTAGAAAAATCAACAAGAAACTACACATGGAGATAAAGGTGATATATATATGATAGATATGCAGGGAGTTTATAAGACTTACCCGAATGGTGTCACTGCCTTGAATGGAATAGATGTCAAAATTGACCAGGGTGAGTTCGTTTACGTCGTAGGACCAAGTGGAGCTGGAAAGTCTACATTTATAAAAATGATCTTCAGAGAAGTAAAGCCATCAAAAGGAATTGTCAGGGTAAACAACATGTCGCTTCACAACTTGAAGTGGAAAAGGGTTCCTTATCTAAGAAGGAATATCGGAGTTGTCTACCAGGACTTTAAACTACTCCCCAAGCTAACCGTCTTCGAAAATGTGGCATTTGCCCTGGAGGTTATCGAAGAAACCCCAAAGGTAGTTCGAAAGCGAGTTATGGAAGTGCTTGATTTAGTAGGGTTAAAGAATAAGGCCCGTTTTATCCCTGATGAACTATCCGGGGGAGAACAGCAGCGGGTTGCTATAGCCAGGGCGATTGTGAATCATCCTAAACTGGTAATCGCTGACGAACCGACAGGAAACTTGGACCCGGAAACATCCTGGGAAATCATGAAGATTCTTGAAGAAATCAATGCAACTGGCACAACCATACTTATGGCCACTCACAGCAAAGAAATCGTCAATACCATCAAGAAACGCGTCATTGCCATTGAAGATGGAATGGTCGTGCGTGATGAACATCGAGGTGAATACGGCTATGAAATTTAGAACATTAAGAAGGCATTTCCGTGAAGGCGGCAAGAACATTCAGCGTAACGGCTGGATGACAATTGCTTCCGTTGGCGCTGTTACGACTACTTTGATTTTGGTCGGAGCATTCCTAGCTTTAATGCTTAACCTGAATCAAATGGCTGACAATATTGAAGAAGATGTCGAAATAAAAGCACTTGTTGAAGTAACCGCAGAAGAAGGGCAAGTCGATGAAATCAAGCAGCAAATAGAAACAATCCCTGCAGTTTCTACAGTAGAATATTCCTCAAAAGAGGAAGAGTTAAACGAGTTAATTGAAAGTATGGGCGAGGAAGGCAAAACGTGGGAGATGTTTGAACAGGACAACCCTTTAAATGACGCATTTGTTATTAAAACGGAAGATCCTATCGAAACGTTTGACGTAGCCTCCGAAGTAGAGAAAATAGAAAATATCCAGGAAGTAAATTATGGAGAAGAAATTGTTCAAAAGTTATTTCAGTTTAATAAATATGCCCGAAATATCGGGTTAGCCTTAATTATCGGTTTAGTATTCACTGCAATCTTCTTAATATCTAATACTATTAAAATAACAATCATGGCCCGCAGTAAAGAAATAGGCATCATGAAGCTTGTCGGCGCTACCAATGGTTTCATTCGCTGGCCATTTTTTATCGAAGGCCTCTTACTTGGCATACTCGGAAGTATCATTCCTATCGCAGTAATTGTCTCAGGCTATTATTACCTTGATGCAAATGTAAGTGAATTGATTAACTTTAAATTTGTGTCGTTGATGCCATTTAATCCATTTGCCTGGCAGCTATCCTTGCTTATTCTGGGAATAGGTGCAGTGATCGGTGTTTGGGGCAGCGTGATGAGTGTACGGAAGTTCTTGAAGGTATAAGTCCAGACAACAGAATATGCGAATTGATAGAAAAGAGTTTTAACAGGGGGAAAAAGCGAAAATGCATAAGAAAAAAACAACAACCTACGTTTTCATGATAGCTGCTCTGTCATTAAGTACGATTCTACCAGGAGTCAGCCACGTAAAAGCCAACGAAATCAACAAAGTAAAAGAGGAAATTAATTCTTTAAAAGAAGAGCAAAATAATGTCAGCAGTGAAAAGAACGAAATAACAGGCAAAAAGTCAAATACCGAAGAAAAGATCGATGAGAACCTGGAACACCAGGACAAAGTAAGCAGTGATATTGAACAAATCGATCGTGAGCTGGCAGACGCCAAACAAAAAATTACTACTAAAGAATCCGAGATCAATACGACTAATCAGGAAATAGACCAGACGAACACACAAATTGAAGAAACAAAAGCAGAAATTGAGCAGCTGAAAGTTGAAATTAAGGATTTGCAGGAACGGATCGCTAAACGCGAAGAGCTTCTGAAAAACCGGCTTCGTACATTGCAAAAGAATGGCGGCGACATCAGCTATTTGGAAGTTTTAATGGGCGCGCAGAATTTTGGGGACTTCGTTAATCGCGCTACCGCGGTAACAAAAATCATGGACCAGGATAAAGGAATCATGGAGACCCATCAGGCTGAAAAAGAAGAGCTTGAGCAAAAACAGGTAGAAGTAGAAAATAAAAAGGCACAGCTTGAAGATAAGCAAGCAGAGCTGGAAGCAAAGAGAAACACGCTTCAACAGCAAAAGAAGGACTTGGAATCGTTAAAAGCCAATTTAGATCAAAAAATGCAGCAAAAAGAATCATTCATGGCTGAGCTGGAAGAAGAACAGCATGAGCTTGAAGAATATAAAATGTCATTAGAAGAAGAACAGCAATTGCTGGCAAGCCAGGAGAACGCTATTCAAAAAGCGATTGCCCAGGCCAAGGCTCAGCAAGAGGAATTAGAGCAGATGGCTGCGGAACAAGCGCGCAAAGAGGAAGAAGCCCGCAAAAAAGCAGCAGCGAAAAACGGGAATTCTTCATCAAGTGGCAATTCCAGTCCTTCTCCGGCAAAACAGTCAAGTGGAGGATCATTCATCTGGCCTGCTAAAGGGACGTATACCTCCGGATTGGGACCGCGCTGGGGAAGCTACCATGCCGGCATTGATATCGCCAACGGTATTGGTACCACAGTTAAAGCATCTGCAGCTGGAGTGGTCAGCAAATCATACCATTCTTCAAGCTATGGCAATGTCGTATTTATCAGCCACTATGTAAATGGACAAGTATATACGACTGTTTATGCCCACTTGAATAGCAGAGCGGTATCCAGCGGCCAGTCTGTATCACAAGGCGACCCAATTGGACAAATGGGTAACACCGGTGATTCAACAGGACCTCACTTGCACTTTGAATTGCATAGAGGGGCTTGGAACATGTCCAAAAGCAATGCAGTTAATCCGCTAAGTTACTTTTAAGAAATTAAACATGTATCGGACAAGTCCGGCATAACTTAATTAGAGAAAGGCATCGCACATATCCGGTGTGGTGCCTTTTTCTAGCATACATCCACATTGGCGAGCTGGCAGCTTTCCATCTAAGATCGATTTCGTGTTAAAGTAGCAGAACAGGAATCTTTGTCACCAAACAAGAATTATATCTAATGGAGTGTGAATACCATGAATCTTAAAAAGCGCTACATAGCGGCCATAATGGTGGCAGCTTTGTTGTTGGGAGCTTTAGGGGCTTACTTTGGTGTCCAACTTGCCACCTCTGAGGATTCAGCCCAGCAACAAGCAGAGGACGGTGGTTCTCCTTCTGGAACTTTTGCTGATTTAAGTGAGGAAGAGCAACAGCAGTTATTGGAGGGTGCCAAAGGAACAGAAGAGTTAGACAAGGTAGCCAAGGCTTACAGCCTTATCCAAGAGAGTTATTTAGAGGAAGTGGATAAAAGCAAACTAATTGAAGGTGCGATCCAGGGGATGATGGACAGCCTGGAAGACCCTTACAGTGTCTATATGGACCAGGAGACTGTTGAAGAGTTTAACCATTCGATTGAATCGTCCTTTGAGGGAATTGGCGCAGAAGTGAGCATGGTTGATGGGAAAGTGACAATAATCGCTCCAATTAAGGATTCTCCGGCGGAAGCAGCTGGTTTAAAGCCTAATGACCAAATTTTAAAAGTGGATGATGAAAGTGTTGAAGGTCTTGACCTTTATGATGCTGTTTCAAAAATACGTGGGGAGCAAGGCTCCAAAGTAACCCTGGAAATAAGCAGGCCAGGTGTTTCTGATCCGCTAACAATTGAACTAACGAGAGATGATATTCCATTGGAAACGGTGTATTCAGAGACCAAATCCGTCAATGGAAAAAAAGCAGGAATTATTGAAATCACCTCCTTTTCTGAAGGTACAGCAAAACGGTTTGATGAAGAACTGGCGGAACTGGAAAAAGAAGAGATCGAAGGACTTGTCATCGATGTACGTGGTAACCCAGGTGGGCTCTTTACAGCGGTAGAAGATATTTTGAAAAACTTCATACCGAAGGATACACCGTATGTACAAATAGAAGACCGTAAAGGAGAGAAGTCCCGCTACTTTTCAGAGCTTGATGAAAAGAAAGGCTATCCAATCACTGTCTTGATCGATGAGGGAAGTGCTTCTGCTTCAGAGATTCTGGCAGGAGCGATGAAAGAAGCAGGCGATTCCGAACTTGTCGGAACGAAAAGTTTTGGGAAAGGTACTGTCCAGCAGGCGATTCCTTTGGGAGATGGCAGCACAATAAAAATGACCTTGTTTAAATGGCTTACCCCTGATGGCAACTGGATTCACGAAAGAGGGATTGAGCCGACGATGGAAGTAAAACAGCCTGATTATTTTTACACAAACCCAATCCAAATTGAACAGTCGCTCGAAGTAAATCAGAGCAATGATAAAATCAAAAATGCCCAAATCATGCTGGCAGGTTTAGGATATAAACCAGGCAACAAAGACGGTTCTTTTGACCAAAAAACAGCAGCTGCTGTCCAAGCTTTTCAAGGAGATAACGACCTTGAAAAAACAGGGAGCATTGACGAGCAAACAGCAAACAAGCTGCAAACAGAAATTATTGAGAAAATAAGAAATGGTGAAAATGATAGACAAAAACAAAAAGCTTTAGAAGCATTGTTTGATTAACGATGGGTCGCTTCCAAACATTAAACGCACCATTTTTAACAATAACCACTGGCTCAGGCCAGTGGTTATTCAGCTTGTAGAGAAATAGGGTTTGTCTGCTTTATTCCCCTTGCTAGATATTCATCCTGGAGAAAACGCTGTAACGGAATATCATTTAACTGCCATATTATTAATAAGTTTAGCGTTGCTTCTACATTGCTGCTTACGTTATATGATAAAACCTGTTTTTCAGCCTTTTGGCTGTGCTATAATAAACATACTATTAGAAGAGAATCAAACTATCATTTCACATAGAAAATAAAAAGCTGCGATCTTGATAATTGTTTGGCGGGAAGGAGTATGGCAATGGAAGAGTGGTTAATAGAATTGGCAAAAGGTATCGGAAAGTTTTTTGTGAATCCTTTGCTATACTGGTCGGTGATTCTCGTTTTATTATCGTCTATCAACAGAATCAAAAAAGAACGAATGCAATTTGGCGCCAAGATTTTTGATGCTTTTACCGAAGCGAAGAACACATGGCAGGTTTCCTTAATTGCTGGCATTGTTTTGTCGGCTATCACTGTAGGTGCAGGGATCGTATTTAGCTATCCGGTGGTGCTCCTGTTATCAGCTGTGATGATTCTGCTATCGGTGGCTGCCCGTTTCACCCTGCTTTCCTCTGCTTATACTTTTGGATTGGCCTATTTAGTATTACTGATAGCTCCGCCATTACTGGAAGCAAATACGGATTTTGTATGGATAGAAGATTTACAGACTATCAATATCACAGGATTAACGGTATTATTGGCAGCATTTTTAATGATAGAATCAGTGATGCTGTTGCGTATCACAACACCAGAGACATATCCGGAAATCGTAAAAGGAAGCCGCGGCAAGTGGGTGGGGCAGCATCGACTCAAGAAAATGGCAGTGATTCCTTTCTTTACTCTGGTACCTGCTGGGCTTATTGAGCCTTTCGCAGCGTGGTGGCCGGTCTTACACATCCATGGTGAAAGCTATGGACTAATCCTGCTTCCGCTGCTCACAGGCTTTGAACAGGTAGTCAAAGGCTTTAAGCCTATAGTTGGATCAAAAAAAATCGGACGTTCTGTAATGATTCTGGCATTCATTACCCTTGGCCTGGCTGTTTCCAGTTACTATCTGCCAGTCATGTCTCTTGTGGCTTTTACAGTCGCATTAATTGGCAGAGAATTGATTTCATACCGATTTCGAATCAAGGATAAACAAAAACAGCCGTACTTTCATCCTTCAGCGAAGGGGCTTTTAATCTTGGGTATAGTTCCAGGAACGCCTGCTGACCGACTTGGAATGCAGGTAGGCGAGCAAATTGAGAAGGTGAACGGCCAGAAAGTTACGAACGAACAGGAGTTTTATAGTGCTCTGCAAAGAAACAGTGCTTTTTGCAAATTAGAAGTTAGGGACAATCAAGGAGAGCTCCGCTTTCTGCAGCGAGCCATGTATCAAGGGGATCCTCATGAGCTTGGTATCTTGTTCGCTAAAGAACAGTACCGCGTCCGCAAGCAGAAAAAGTCGGGTTGAATCAATCATAAGCTTCCTTGTTGGCAAAAGCAGTTCCGTTATTATCTAGAACCATGAGAGTGAATATTTTTTGCTTACAGGCCTAAATCACATAATGATTTAGGCTTTTTTAACTGAAAAGGTATTGTTCAAATACACATCGAAATAGATAGAATTGGTTGGCACATTCAGGAGGAAATGATTCAATGGTTCTGCAAAATGAGAAGTGCAAGGAGGAGATAACTAATGGATTTAGACCATCAGTTGGCAATAGGGAATACAGCAAAAATATATCTTAGCGAAAACAGGATCATCAAATTATTTAAGGACTATCTGCCGGAAACGGAATCGTTATATGAAGCAAATAAGCAAAAATATGCCCATTCGATTGGACTCCCTGTCCCGAAAATTTTTGATGTCACTAAAATAGATGGGAAACAAGCAATTATAATGGAATATATAAAAGGGAAAACGCTAGGTGATTTGTTGTCTGAGAACTTGGACCAAGCTGAGTATTACATAAATATTTCCGTAGAAGTACAACAAAAAATCCATTTGGTTGTCGCGGATCAACTTGAACCTATGACCGAAAAATTAAGCCATCAAATTGAATCTGCTTATTATTTAGATAAAAAACATAAGGATTCTTTACTAAAAAAACTAAATTCAATGACATTTGAAAAGAGGCTCTGTCATGGAGATTTTCATCTATATAATTTGATTATGAATGACGATGTGTCCATTATCGATTGGGTTGATTCCAGTTCAGGGGATATTCGAGCAGATGTATATCGTACGTATCTACTTTACTTACATTCCTCAGTGGAATTAGCAGAAATGTATTTACGTATATATTGTGAGAAAAGCGGTTTGTCAAAAGGCGAAGTTTTACAATGGGCTCCAATCATCGCAGGTGCAAGATTATCTGAAAATATGTCACCAGATAACGCTGAATTTCTTATAAATATAGTAAAACAAACCTGGACATCTTAATAACTTAGTTGGGAGGGGAGTGGGGAGTTCAGATAGATGGGGGATATTTTAAAAACTCTAAAAGAAACTGTGAAATTGCTAGAAAATACTACTAGAATTGCTGAGCTAACAAATGGTTACTCTCCTGATAGAAAATGTGTGTTTCATGTCGATCATAAAAAATTATTAGTGCGAATTGGTGACATGGATGGATATGAAAAGAAGAAGAAGGAATTTCGAATCTTGAAAAAAATGCAACAGCTCCATGTTAAGGCTCCCAAACCGATTGATATCGGTATTTTACCTAATAGCGGCACTTGCTATAGCATTTATTCTTATATTGAAGGTAAAGATGCAACCGAGGTAATTTGTAAACTCACAGAAGAGGAGCAATTTAAACTTGGTATGAAAGCAGGAACACAACTGTCCAGGATGCACCGTTATAAAGCACCATCGATAGTTGATTTTTGGTATAATCGAGCAATGAATAAGCATTATAAATACATCGATGAATATAAAACATGTGGTATCAAAATAAACAACGACCATAAAATTATTGATTTTATCGAGAACAATAAGCATCAACTAAAAAATCGCCCTAATTTTTTCCAGCATGATGATTTCCATCTGGCAAATATTATTGTCAATAATAAACAGTACTCCGGAGCGATTGATTTCAATAATTATGACTGGGGAGATCCACTTCATGACTTTGTAAAAGTAGCTTTGTTTCAGAGAGAAAAAAGTATTTTCTTTTCAATCGGCCAGATTGAAGGTTACTTCGATGGTAATGTACCTGACGATTTTTGGAAGTTTTATTCGATTTATGTTGCTATGGCAATCTTTTCATCTGTTATTTGGTCGCTTAGATTTGCCCCAGGCCAATTAGATGAAATGATAAATCGCTTAAATGTAGTTATGGAAGACCATAAAGTTTTCGAGTTATTAAAACCTCGATGGTATCAACCTGAGATGCTAAGCTGGATTAGTACACGACATCCGCACCGAAGATTTGATGATCTATGAACCTTGCTGCAAAGAAGTGCAGGAGGTTGGATATGAATCTAAGGTGTGAACGATAGACCGCGTTATTTATGGACTTTTAGCTAATGAATGGACATGAAAGTAAAAAAATGCACGGATGGGCTGCATCCATGCATTTTGATGTTGGTTACTAGTTATCGTTTTGTCCCCCCTAGGCAATTCTTGAGGTATCGCTTTGACAGTTTGCTCCTGGTGGGCAGCCTCCGGAGTTTCACGTTACGTTGGTTTGGTCTGTTAAAAAACAAACTTACACTTTCATTTGTAACAGTTCGCGGATTTCTTTCTCTGATAACTTAGAAAGCATCGTTTCGCCCGGTTGAATGATTTGGTCAACGAGCTCTCTTTTCTTTTGCTGCATTTCGAATATTTTTTCCTCAATCGTTCCTTCTGTAATCAATCGGACTACTTGGACGACTTTTTTCTGGCCGATTCGGTGGGCCCGACCTGCTGCTTGCTCCTCTACTGCCGGATTCCACCAAAGGTCATAAAGGACCACCGTATCAGCGCCAGTCAAGTTTAACCCTGTCCCGCCCGCTTTCAGCGAGATTAAAAATACTTCTTTTTCACCGTTATTGAAACGGTCTACCATTTCCATCCGCTTCAGCGATGGCGTACTCCCATCCAAATAGAATGTTTCGACACCCTCGTTCGTTAATTTTTCGTTAATTAGTCCCAGCATACTGGAGAACTGAGAAAATACTAACGCTCGTTTGCCGCTGCTCTTTAATTCCTGGACTAACTCCATCAGCTGCTCCAGCTTTCCTGATTTTCCAGAGTAATTATCTAAAAACAGACTAGGATGGCAGCAGATCTGACGCAGTCTTGTAAGCCCGGCCAGTATTTCCAATTTCCCTTTATCGAAGCCTTTTTCTTCGATTGTTTCGGTGACCTGCTGCTGCATTCTTTCGAGATATGCAATATACACTTGCTTTTGGTTTTTGGTCAGTTCCGAGTATTGGACGGATTCTATTTTATCCGGCAATTCATCGAGCACATCCGTTTTCAGTCTTCTAAGGATGAACGGCCGGGTAATCCGGGAAATATAGTCATGCTTCAAATTCAGAAAAGCTTTTTTGTTTTGGAAAAGTCCGGGAGATATTGTGTGAAAAATCGCCCACAACTCTTCCAGGGAATTCTCGATTGGTGTACCGCTCAAAGCAAACCGCTTTCCAGCCTGGATAGCCCTTGTTGCTTTAGCTGTCTGGGTAAGATGGTTTTTGATAGCCTGTGCCTCGTCCAGAACTAAATGGTCAAAAACAGTATGCTCATAAAAAGCTACGTCTTTGCGCAATAACGGATAAGAAGTAATGTAAACATCTGCCTGATTGTTGGCTTCGATCAATGTCTTGCGCTGCTGTTTGTTCCCGGCAATCACCGCAACCTTTAAGGTAGGTGCAAATTTATCGAATTCTTTTTTCCAGTTATATAAAAGTGAGGCAGGGGCTATGACCAGGCTTTTGATTGTTTGATTGGTTTCTTTTTCCGATAAAAGATAGGTAATTGTTTGTATAGTCTTACCAAGCCCCATATCATCGGCTAGGATTCCGCCGAGGCGATAATGGCTCAAAGTTCTCAGCCATTGGTATCCTGCCAATTGGTAATCACGCAGCTCTGCTTCCAGCTCGGCAGGCAAGGGGAAGTCCAAGTCTACCGGGTTTTTCAACTGGGCGAGCAATTGCTGAAACGCTTCACTGTAATTTGCATGGCCTGTATCAAGCGCTTCTTCTACTTGGAAGCTTCGCGCCATTGGTACTTGAATATTGCCATCTTCAATCTGGCCTTTACTCAAATGGAGTTTATCAGCCAATTGCCTGAACGATTCAAAGGCCTCGTTCTCCAGAGAAAGTAAGGCGCCATCATGAATACGGTAGTATCTTTTCTTTTCGATTAGTGCTTGCATCATCCGCTGTACTTCGTCTTGTGAGATGCCTTCCATATCAAAACGGATATCAAGCATGCCGCTGGTTCGGTCAACCTTGACGGAACTTGACAGGGAAGGGGTGGCAGGACTGCGCATTGCTTTTACTTTTGCGGAAACATGAACATCTGCTTTCTCTTCAAGCTGCGGCAATGTTTCTTGTAGAAATGTAAAAATTGCATCATTCTTAAACAACTGATACATATCGTTTAAATAAACAAATTCAGCTTTTTCAAGCAAGCGGATCATTTCAAGTTCTGCTGCCGCTTCCCGTTTGATGACCTTGTCTGTTAAGCGGTCCTCCTGATATGGATAAACAACATCATTGCCATAATGGAATTCCAGCTTCAATTGCAGCGAGTCATCGACTTCATCTAAATAAATTTTTGTCTTTAGCGGGCTTGTCGTGATATGCTTCTTTGTCTGCTCGGCATAATGGACCGTACCGATTTTTTCAAGCTTAGGAACCACTTTGCTCACAAACGAGCTCATTTCCTGTTCGGCAATTTGCTGACGCTGATCTGTACGGTATGGCAGCATGGTGTACAACTGTTCCATAATTGCTTGCTGTTCTTGAGACAATAAATAAAAAGTGCCATCGGAAACTAAATAACCGTAATTTTCTAAAAAAGTATAATTCGCCAAATCGGATATATCAATTTGATAGGATTTTGCCGCCTGTTTATCTAAATGAAAGCTGACGGGCTGAATATCCTGCCGCACGCTGACTGCCACTTTGTTGTCTTTGGACTGGTAAAAGCTGTTGGCATCTGCCATGAGCGGTAATACTTCGTTAGCAGTTCCCGGCGGGAGCATGATTGTTTTTTTATCGAGTAGTGGATTGGTAAAAGAATTTTCATATAACGTTTCATTGTCATAGGCGTTAATCAAATGATCGATAATTACTTTGTCTTCCTCTTTAAATACATGGCTGCCAGGCTGGTAAGTGAAAGCAGGCGTAATTTTGTAAGCGATGCCCTTCTTTATATGGGTGAGCAATTCGCGGATATTTTTAATAACGTATACTTTCGATGTCCCCAGTTTTATCTCTGTTTCCAGAAAAAACTTTGAGTTATGAGGATTAACCCGGCATTTCAGCATATATTCCAATTGTAGTAACTGCTTTTGTTGAGACGGATGAACAGAAAAGGCTTTAATCATCCGTGAAGAGAAATCGAAATTTTGCTTATCCTCTCCAGCTTCCTCGTTTGTTTCGGAATCCTTTCGAAGCCGGCTCCAGGATTCCTGCCCGACCGCAAGCAGTACGGCCGCAATATGCTTGCATGTATAGTGGGCAGCATAGGCAGGACAGTCACAGCTGCCCTCTAAGTCATCGTTGTCAAAAAAGAAGATTCTTACACTATATGTCTCAGTGCCCCGCACCTGGCCGCGCCACGTATTTATGGCCGGATTGTAAGTGAGACCGTGCACCCGTCCTTTTTTATAGTATTCATACCCTCTTTTATAAAAACGTTCACCGGTGATTTTTACAATGTCGTGTTTGTCTAAGAAAAACGTTCGCAACTCTATCTCATCCCTTGTTGATAAACATAGTCATCTCTCTATTATAACAGAGCGGGCAATAGGTAGAAGGATACTTGTAAGAGAAATTTCCCAAAAGGGAGGAAAAATAGACGCGATATAGAAATACAGTTGGATAGAGGCAGAGGCGGTAAACAATAAATCAACCTGCAGTACTTAATAGAAGGAGAGTTTCCTATGAAGTTTGTATTATTATTTGGCCCGCAGGCTGTTGGCAAAATGACTGTAGGCCAAGAGCTGGAAAAAATTACTGAATTAAAGCTGTTTCATAATCATATGACTATCGAACTGGTCCACCATTTTTTTGATTTTGAAACGCAGCAATTCCAACGACTTGTTGATTTATTCCGACATGAGTTATTTTCGGAAGCTGCCAAAAGTGGTCTTGGTATGATATTCACTTACGTGTGGGCGTTTGATCAGCAAGACGATTGGGATTTTATCGAAACAGTCTGCCAGACGTTTGAATCGCAAGGCGGGGAAGTATATTTTGTGGAGCTTACGGCTGATTTAGAGGAACGGATTATGCGAAATAAAACACCGAACAGACTGGAACATAAGCCAACTAAAAGAAACATTGAAAAATCTGAACATAACTTACGGAAAACGCTAGAAAAGCACCGACTGAATTCCTTTGCAGGAGAAATTACCAGAAAAAATTACATAAAAATAAATAATACCAACTTAGATTCAACAGAAACTGCCAGATTGATTAAGGAGAAACTCCAATTATAAGGGGCCTTTTTAAATTGACCTAGCATGATAAATGTGGGAGAGTTTTGCTGGAATAGTTGCTCCCATTTAGGGGAACCGCTCTACTTAAGCGGGAAGACGCTCTACTTCGGCCCAGAATCGCTCTACTTGCTGGAAAAGTTGCTCTACTTTAGGGGAATCGCTCTACTTAAGCGGGAAGACGCTCTACTTAGGTCCAGAATCGCTCAACTTCTGGCGAAAGTTGCTCTACTTTGGGGCAATCACTCTACTTAAGCAGGAAGACGCTCTACTTAGGTCCAGAATCGCTCAACTTCCGGTGAAAGTTGCTCTACTTTGGGGCAATCACTCTACTTAAACAGAAAGACGCTTTACTTCGGCCCATAATCGCTCAACTTCCGGCGAAAGTCGCTCTACTTCGGAGCAATCACTCACTTTAGACCAGTGGTTGCTGCTATTAATTTTAAATTTCTAGGTTGATTAATGTCTGTCACATTAGCTATTATAGTAGAGGAAGTGTAATGTAACCGACTCGTACAGCGACGTTTTATTCAAGCAACACAAAGCAAAAGCTGCCGGCATACGCTTATAATGGCATGTTTTCGCCAGGAAAAAGGAGAATCATCCAATGTAAAACGAAATCCCTTACCATATGATCGAATAACAAACGAGAAAACAATTTACGATGAAAGGGATTTTTCTATGTCTATAAATGAAGAAGTAAATAAACGTAAAACCTTTGCGATTATTTCGCATCCCGATGCAGGGAAAACAACCTTGACAGAAAAGCTATTGTTATTTGGAAATCTCATCCGCTCAGCTGGAACGGTAAAAGGGAAGAAATCCGGTAAGTTTGCTACATCTGACTGGATGGAAATCGAAAAACAGCGGGGGATTTCCGTCACTTCCAGTGTGATGAATTTTCCTTACATGGGCCATCAGGTGAACATTTTAGATACACCCGGCCATGAAGACTTCAGTGAGGATACTTACCGCACATTGACAGCAGTCGACAGTGTAGTAATGATTATTGACGCTACGAAAGGGATCGAAGCACAGACAATTAAGTTGTTTAAGGTTTGCCGGATGCGGGGCATACCGATTTTTACTTTTATCAATAAGCTCGACCGTGAAGGCCGCCCTCCTCTGGAATTGTTGGAAGAGATCGAGGAGGTACTCGATATCGAAACCTATCCGATGAATTGGCCGGTTGGCATGGGAAAGAGATTCCTCGGTATTTTTGACCGCCACGGCAAGCAATTTGTCCGCTTTAATGGCAACGAGGATGAAACCTACATTCCGTATCAAGATTTAGATAAGCCGGAGAATCAGGACCTGGTCCAGAATTCTACTTTCCAGGAGACGGAAGATGAACTGGCATTATTGGATGAAGCAGGAGATCAGTATTCACTGGATGCAGTATTGCGTGGAGAACAAACACCGATTTTCTTCGGAAGTGCCCTGGCACCCTTCGGAGTGCAAACCTTCTTTGACACGTTTATTTCCATGGCGCCTGCGCCGACTGCCAGAAAGTCAACAGAAGGATTAATCAGCCCTGACAATCCAGAATTCTCAGGGTTCGTGTTTAAAATTCAAGCTAATATGAATCCGGCCCACCGCGATAGAGTTGCATTCCTAAGGGTCTGCTCAGGAAAATTCGAACGAGGCATGAGTGTTAAGTTAGCGCGTACGGATAAGCCGATAAAATTATCCCAATCTCAGCAATTCGTTGCTTCGTCCCGGGATACGATTGAAGAAGCATATGCTGGAGATATTATCGGTATTTATGATCCGAATGCTTATCGAATCGGCGATACGTTAATTGAAGGCAAGGAATCCTTCGAATATGATGAGCTGCCGCAATTTCCGCCGGAACTCTTCAAGAAAGTTACTGCCAAAAACGTCATGAAGGCTAAACAATTTAAAAAAGGCATCGAGCAGTTAGTACAGGAGGGAGCTATTCAGCTGTTCCGCGGCAGCAATGATGAGTCTTATATTATTGGTGCTGTAGGCGAGCTGCAATACGAAGTATTCGAATATCGAATGAAAAATGAATACAACGTTGAGGTAATGCTTGAATCAATCGGCGAAAGAATCCCGCGCTGGCTGAAAACAGAACAGGTGGACCGCACCATGTTTGATGAACGTAATCTACTCGTGAAAGACAGGGAAGGAGAATACCTTGCTTTATTCAAGAATGATTTCTCTTTACGCTGGTTTAAAGATAAACATCCTGATATTGAGTTGGTCGATTTATTTGAAGTGAACCAATATGATCAAAGTTATCAGTAAACGCCATTTATGGCGGTTCAACTTGTAGAGAAACCCTTGGTTTTTCTGCAAGTTTTTTTCGTTATGATCGTTTGCTGGGAAAAGAAAATTTGTGCGAAGAAGTGGCGCTGCAGACAGTCAGCCGCCCGTCAGAGCAGGAACGGCAATCATAAGAGGAGGAGCCGGACCTTCGTCCGCGGAAGGCGAGTGATTTATTCTCCCATAAAGAGAAATACAAGCCGATACAGCTGTTTTTTGAAGCTGCAAAGCTGCGTTCACTTTCTCTTTTCTCATGTGATATATCCGTTTTCCTTCCGAAAAAATAGCTTCTCCGGGTAAGATTCCGGAGAAGCTATTTTTTATTCTGTCACTTCTATGCTTGTTTCTTTATGCGTATGAAAATCGGATTTCTTAACATGAATGATAATATCATGCTCTCCCTTGTCAGCAAAAGTAACGGTCCCGGAATAGGTGCCAGCATCTGTTTCCGATAAGTTGATCCATTGGGGATTTTCGGATTGTCCGTTGCTCACTTCCAGAGTAACATTAGCGTCAACAAATGGTTTGTCCTTTTCCAGCAGTTCTACGGTAAGTTCTGTTTCTTTATTAATAGATAGGCTTTCAGGGTGAGTTAACGCGATCGCTAAGTCATCGGAGTGATGGTGGTCCCCGGACTCAGCCCCTCCATCGCCTTGTTCACTTTCTGATCCGTCTTCTTGTTCCTTTTCAGCTTCAACAACGTCAAGTGTTTTCTTTGGCATCGTATGCATTCCGCGGGCTGTAACATGGGATTGAACAACATAGCTGCCAGCCTGGTCAAATGTCTTTTCAATCTGATAAATACCTTCCTCCTGGTAGCCAGCTTCGATCATTTCGCTGTCTTCTTTCGAACCTTCCTGCCAAATCTCAAATTCTACTTCATCTGCGTCCTCGACTATTTCACTGCCTTGGGTGACCTTGGCAGTAAGTGACAGCTTTTCGCCGCTGTCTGCCTTCTCTGGCACTTGCAATTCTACTTCGATTGCTTCAGGAGATTCTGTATCATCTCCTGTTCCCTGGTTGTCAGTCTGTCCACAGGCAGCGATCAACAATATAACAGCCATTAATGTCAGCAATTTAAATTTCATTCAAAAACTTCCTTTCTATTACCATGTATAAGACCCTGCATCAAATTATAAGGAATTGGTGGCCGGACTACAACGTACAAGATTGCTACTTTGTGACAAACCAAAGGCAAATCATTTTCCTATAAAAGATGAGCGGGAACGTGTTAAACTATCCACGTGTCAGCTGCTTTTGTGCAGAGATACCGTGTAAAGCGATAAAAAAATGCGTGAAAGTCGAATGTTTGTTCGGTTTTGTGTTAATATAGTAATACGATGTGTTAAAATAGTCAGGAATAGAAGGAACGGAGGTTGGTTGGATCGTGAAAAACAAATTCGACCTTGTAGCCCAGTATCAACCGCAGGGAGATCAACCAAGAGCAATAGATGAACTAGTAGATGGCCTTAAAGAGGGAAAACGGCACCAAACATTACTCGGCGCCACGGGAACAGGTAAAACATTCACAATGTCGAATGTGATTACGGAAATCAATCGCCCGACATTGGTGATTGCCCATAACAAAACGCTGGCAGGTCAGTTATACAGTGAGTTCAAAGATTTCTTCCCTAATAATGCTGTCGAGTATTTTGTCAGTTACTATGACTATTACCAGCCAGAGGCTTATGTGCCGTCCACTGATACTTTTATCGAGAAGGATGCCAGTATCAATGATGAAATCGATAAATTGCGCCACTCGGCTACTTCTGCATTGTTTGAGCGAAATGATGTGTTGATTGTAGCCAGTGTGTCTTGTATTTATGGCTTAGGTTCTCCGGAGGAGTATAAAAGCCAGGTGCTTTCTTTAAGGACGGGAATGGAGAAGGATCGTGACCAGCTGCTGCGTAATCTCGTCGATATCCAGTACGCCCGCAATGATATTGACTTCCAACGGGGGACTTTCCGAGTGCGCGGTGATTCTGTTGAAATTATACCGGCTTCCCGGGAAGAACACTGTCTGCGCGTCGAATTTTTTGGAGATGAAATTGACCGGATTAGGGAAGTAGATGCGTTAACCGGAGAAATTATCGGTGATAGAGAACATATTGCCATTTTCCCGGCTTCCCACTTCGTAACCCGTGAAGAAAACTTAAAACGGGCGATGAAAAATATCGAAAAAGAATTGCATGAGCGGTTAAAAGAATTGAAAGATCAAAATAAACTGCTGGAAGCTCAACGAATTGAGCAACGGACCAATTATGACTTGGAAATGATGAATGAGATGGGCTTCTGTTCCGGGATTGAGAACTATTCACGCCATTTAACCTTCCGTGAGCCAGGCTCAACTCCCTATACTCTGATTGACTATTTTCCGGATGACTTCCTGATTGTTGTCGATGAATCCCATGTGACCTTGCCGCAAATCCGCGGAATGTATAACGGTGACCAGGCCAGGAAGCAAGTGCTTGTTGATCATGGTTTCCGGCTCCCATCCGCAATGGACAACCGCCCGTTGACCTTTACAGAATTCGAAAAGAAGGTTAACCAAATGGTTTATGTTTCGGCAACACCTGGCCCTTATGAGCTGGAGCATACCCCACAAATGACAGAACAGATTATTCGTCCAACCGGACTGCTGGATCCGGAAGTGGAAGTACGCCCGATCGAAGGTCAGATTGATGACTTGATTGGAGAAATCAATGAGCGGGTAGAGAAAAATGAACGGGTACTCGTGACTACTCTGACGAAGAAGATGTCCGAGGATTTGACTGACTACTTGAAAGAAGTCGGAATCAAGGTTGCTTATCTGCATTCTGAGATAAAGACATTAGAAAGAATTGAGATTATCCGGGACCTTCGAGTGGGTAAATATGATGTATTAGTAGGAATCAACCTTTTGAGAGAAGGGCTGGATATACCAGAGGTTTCCTTAGTGACCATTTTGGACGCAGACAAAGAAGGATTCCTACGTTCGGAAAGGTCGCTGATCCAGACAATGGGAAGAGCTGCCAGAAACCAGAACGGCCGTGTCATTATGTATGCCGATAAGATGACGGATTCCATGGCAAAAGCGATTGAAGAAACCAATCGGCGCCGTGAAAAACAAAAGGCCTATAATGAAGAGCACGGGGTAACCCCGACTACGATTAAGAAGGAAGTACGCGATATAATCAAAGCAACAGTGGCGGCAGAAGAGACAGAGGAGTATAAGTCCGAGACACCTAAACTGTCTGAAATGTCAAAGAAAGAAAGACAAAAAGTAATTGAAGATATGGAAAAAGAAATGAAGCAGGCGGCAAGAGACCTGAACTTCGAAAGAGCAGCTGAGCTTCGCGACTTGGTATTGGAACTTAAAGCGGAAGGATGACCTAGGAATGGCGAAGAAATCGATAACTGTAAAAGGGGCGCGTGCCCATAATTTGAAAAATGTTGATGTAGAGATACCGAAAGATCAGCTTGTTGTCCTTACTGGTCTTTCT
Source organism: Sediminibacillus albus (assembly GCF_900101125.1). GTDB lineage: Bacteria > Bacillota > Bacilli > Bacillales > Amphibacillaceae > Sediminibacillus > Sediminibacillus albus. The sequence goes on from NZ_FNFL01000002.1 coordinate 423,738, forward strand.
GGGTCGGGAAAATCCTCTCTGGCTTTTGACACGATTTATGCAGAGGGACAGCGGCGTTATGTAGAATCATTATCCGCATATGCGCGCCAGTTTCTCGGCCAAATGGACAAGCCGGATGTTGACGCAATCGAAGGCCTTTCTCCGGCAATATCTATCGACCAAAAAACGACCAGTAAAAACCCGCGTTCAACGGTTGGTACTGTAACGGAAATTTACGATTACCTGCGTTTACTTTATGCCAGGGTGGGGCATCCCACCTGCCCGATCCATGGAGTTGAAATCACTTCACAAACCGTTCAGCAAATGGTTGACCGGATTCTCGAGTATCCGGAGAGGACAAAACTGCAAATTCTCGCTCCTGTTATATCCGGGCGCAAAGGTGAGCACGTAAAAGTGATGGAAGACCTGAAAAAAGAAGGGTATATTCGAATCCGTGTCGACGGGGACATGTATGAAATCACCGATGACATTCAATTGGAAAAGAATAAAAAGCATTCCATTGAGGTTGTAATTGACCGGATCGTCGTCAAGGAAGGGATAGCGGGTAGACTATCAGATTCCCTGGAAACGGCGCTTCGGCTTGGGGACGGCAACGTAATCGTCGATGTAATTGGCGAAGAAGAGCTATTATTCAGTGAGCACCATGCCTGCCCGATCTGCGGTTTTTCCATTGGCGAATTAGAACCGCGCCTCTTTTCATTCAATAGTCCTTATGGGGCCTGTGAACGGTGTGACGGATTAGGGACACAGCTTGAGGTCGATGTAGATTTAGTAATTCCAGATTGGGATTTGACTTTAAGAGAAGGAGCGATTATCGCCTGGGAACCAACCAGTTCCCAATACTATCCGAAGCTTTTGGAGAGCGTCTGCACCCACTATGGGATTGACATGGATATCCCAGTGAAACAGATTCCGAAACGGCAAATGGACAAAATCTTACATGGCAGCGGAAAAGAGAAAATTTTCTTTCGTTATGAAAATGATTTTGGCAGAGTAAGGGAAAATAATATCCTTTTTGAAGGGGTCCTTTCCAATATTGCCCGCAGATACAGGGAAACCAGCTCTGACTTCATTCGGGAGCAAATGGAAAAATTCATGACACAAAAACCTTGTCCGAAGTGTAAAGGATACCGCTTGAAACAAGAAGCAACGGCAGTTTTGATTAACGGATTGCATGTTGGAAAGGTAACCGAAATGTCTGTAACGGAAGCCTACCGATTCTTTGAAACAGTCGATCTATCAGAAAAAGAGGAGCAAATCGCCCGGATGATACTTAAAGAAATCGGCGATCGGCTAACCTTTTTGAATAATGTCGGTCTCGATTACCTGACACTTTCCCGAGCTGCCGGTACGTTATCAGGCGGTGAAGCACAGCGAATCAGGCTGGCAACGCAAATCGGCTCGGCCCTGACGGGTGTACTGTATGTTTTGGATGAGCCGTCGATCGGTCTGCATCAGCGTGACAATGACCGGTTGATCGGAACCTTAAAACGGATGCGCGACCTTGGTAACACGTTAATCGTCGTTGAGCATGATGAGGATACGATGTTTGCAGCAGATTGGCTGATCGATATCGGTCCAGGTGCCGGAGAACATGGGGGCCAAATCGTTTCCAGCGGGACGCCGGATCAAGTAATGGGTGATCAGCAGTCTCTGACAGGGCAATACCTCTCAGGGAAAAAATTCATTCCGCTTCCATCAGAGCGAAGGAAACCAGATAAGCGAGCCATTGAAGTGATTGGTGCGGAGGAAAATAACCTCAAAAAGGTTGATGCAAAAATTCCGCTTGGTATCTTTACTGCCGTTACCGGGGTCTCCGGTTCCGGAAAAAGTACACTTATCAATGAGATTTTGCATAAATCCTTGTCCATGCAGCTCCATAAAGGCAAGCGGAAGCCTGGTAAGCATAAGCAGATTAAAGGTATTAAGCATTTAGATAAAGTAATTGATATTGACCAATCACCGATTGGCCGAACACCGCGTTCCAACCCGGCTACGTACACGGGAGTGTTTGACGATATCCGGGATGTATTTGCCCAGACAAACGAAGCAAAAATACGCGGATATAAGAAAGGGAGATTCAGCTTTAACGTCAAAGGCGGACGCTGTGAAGCCTGCCGTGGCGACGGCATAATTAAAATCGAAATGCATTTTCTTCCGGACGTTTATGTGCCGTGTGAGGTTTGCCATGGGAAAAGGTATAATCGGGAGACATTAGAAGTGAAGTATAAAGGGAAGAACATCGCTGATGTCCTTGAGATGACGATTGAAGAGTCGCTTGAGTTTTTCGCCAATATCCCGAAGATTAAACGGAAGCTGCAGACCATTTTTGATGTCGGGCTTGGGTATATCAGGCTTGGACAGCCTGCAACAACGTTGTCCGGTGGTGAAGCTCAGCGGGTGAAGCTGGCCAGCGAATTGCATCGCAGGTCAAATGGCAAGTCCTTGTATATTTTGGACGAGCCGACAACAGGATTGCATGTCGATGACATTTCCCGGTTGCTGGAAGTGCTGCAGCGGCTTGTAAATAACGGAGATACCGTTTTGATCATTGAGCACAACTTGGATGTGATTAAAGCTGCTGATAATATCATTGACTTAGGTCCAGAAGGCGGCGACCGCGGCGGACAAATCATTGCCACGGGCACTCCCGAACAAGTTGCAAATGAACCTGAGTCTTATACAGGTAAATATTTAAAGCCTGTGTTGGAACGAGACCGGCAGCGAATGGAAGAAAGAGTCAAACAACAAGAGAAAGTAACATCGAAATAGGCGAGAACAACTGTGGTTGGGACTTAACATACATCCACTTGCAAATATCGAAAGAAAACGGCATATAAAGTTTTAACAGGCCATTTCTAAGCATTCGTGCGGCGCTGCGGAAATACACTCCGCTTTCCGCGGGCGGCTGGTGAGCCTCCTCGAGTTTGCACTCTGCGGGGTCTCACCGAGGCCTTCCTTCCCGCAGGAGTCTCCGTGGATTTCCTCCGCTAAAAGTCTGCGTACTGTTTTCAACCAACAACCGTATCAACCAACAACCGTATCAGCGCAGGAATACGTAGACTCCAGTGAGAACAGCACGGGTTTGAAGACCCCGGAAGAAGCCGTTTCTGCTTCTGAGGACAAGGAACGCTGCGGCAGGGACTCATCGCACGCAGAAAATGGCTCTTTTATTTTCAACGAAGCTAAGGCCTTGGCCACGAAAAGCGAAGTATCTGCCTGCGTAAGTTTAAGCACCGAACCTTTTTTAGGAAAAAATACAGTTGTCACTGTGTCTGCAGGTTATATTATATTAAATATAAGAATAGAAGAATCGAACGTGTTCGAATGCTAAGGATTTCGAATCACGTTCGATTTCGCTTTGACTCCTATACTTTTGTATCAACCTCGTATTTCATTGCTGAGAACGGAGAACAAACGGCTTCATAAATGGCGAAACTGTCCTGACTAAAAACTTTGACGCTTACGAACATTTTGGGTAAGGTAAAAATAGACACAGTCTGAAAGAAGGGGAAAGTAATGGAACCAATAACAATAGAAGCAGTTCAGAAAGAGCTGGACCGTTTAGCAAATAAAGATGTATATGTTCATTTGGAAACAACTAATGGCGCCTATGCCAGCCATTTTGATGAGAATGCCTATAATGTAGGTGCCTTTATCCGTAATGCTAAAGTTTCTTATTTGCACGGAAAGATCGTCGGTAGTAAAAATACATACCGGGTAGGCTTGAAGCTTGACATTGGCTGGGTATATGCAGAAGGAGTCAACCAGTGGGAATTGGATGAAGAGCAGCGATTATTAATGGCCGGCCATGACCGTGAGGGTCGCTTAATGGTTGCACTGGAAATCGGAGAAACGCCTTTCAAAAACTAGTAGGGAGAGATGATCGATTTGGAAAAACATGTGGTTGTCATATATCCGCATCCTGACGATGAAGCTTTCGGTGCGTCGGGAACGATTACCCAATTTAGAGAAGCAGGGGTGTCTGTCACTTATTTATGCGGTACGTTAGGTGAAATGGGCCGTAATATGGGCAATCCGACTTTTGCCAACCGTGAAACTTTATCAGAGTTTCGCAAAAAGGAATTAATAGATGCCTGTAAAGTACTCGATGTTGATTTACGTATGCTTGGTTATCGGGACAAAACGCTAGAATTTGAATCGAGAGATGAAGTTGCCGAGCATTTGAAGGGAATCCTTGAGGAAATTGAGCCAAGTTTGGTAATAACCCATTACCCCGGCCATGCTGTCCATCCTGACCATGATGCAATGGGAGCGGCAGCTGTCGAGGCTGTACGCCTGATGGATGCTTCTAAACGCCCGAAAGTATGGGCGCAGGCATTAAGTCACGATCACTTGGAACTTTTCGGTGAGCCAGACGTAATCAATAATGTGAAGGCCGTCTTCAATCAAAAAATGAAAACGATCATGGCTCATCGTTCCCAAGCACAGGGTGTTTTAGGCAAAATGAAAGAGAATCAGGATGATGTAACAGATATCGAAGCAATTGCCAAAGAACGGCTTGGCTATGAAAGTTTTTATACGTGGAATTTTGATTGATTGGGAAACGCCCGCCGGCTAAGTATGTATTTTTCATTTTAGCTAGAGCGGGTATTTGTTTGAGAGCTTTCAAACCAATGAGGCAGGTGCATACCATGAATGAGGACCGCAAAAAAATACTGAAAATGATTGAAGATGGAATAATTTCTTCAGAAGAAGCAGAAGAGCTGCTGGAATCGCTGGAACAGGCCGAACAGGCAAAGCAGCAATCGAACCCCGTTTCTACCAATGTTGACTGGGAACAAGAAGGACAGAAAAAAAACAATGGCAAAACCAAGTCTAACAAAAAGAGTAGTTTTTTTGGATTTGTGGAGGAAGCTTTTCAAAAGATTAAAAATGTCGACCTTGATTTTAACTTTGGCACCCATTATGCTGTATCTCACATTTTTCATCATCATTCAGCAGATTTCACCGAATTAGATATTGATATTTCGAATGGAAATATTGAGCTTGCACCGTGGAATGAAAACGATGTAAGAATTGAATGCGAAGCCAAGGTCTACCAGGTGGACAGCCAGGAAAAAGCCCGGGAAAAATTTCATGAAGAAGCGTTTTTTCTTCTGGAGAATCAGCGTTTACAATTTTCGATTCAAAGCCAGCAAGTCAAAACCGAGGTAAAGATCCGCGTTCCTGTCAGACAATACCAGAAAGCGGTATTAAAATTGTTTAATGGCAGTATTAGTGCGGAAAGATTAACCGTAAGACACTTTAAAACCAAGACAACGAATGGCTCTATTGACGCCGTGAAAATGAGCGGCGGCGATTTTGAAGCGGAGACGGCTAACGGGACAGTAAATGTTGTGGAGGGTAATTGGCTGACTTTGGAAAGTGAAGCAATAAACGGGAAAATTACCGTGGATGGCGTATTCAATAAAGTGGAAGCCCTATTGGTTAATGGCAGTATCAGCTGCCGCTGGCAGGATGGAAATCAGCCTGAAGCGGGGTTCTTCAAAACAACCACCGGTACTGTGCGACTGGCTTTACCTGAGAATGTGCACATTTATGGTACCGCTGAAACAAAAATCGGAAATATTCACTGCGATTTGGCAAACTATAAAGTAGTGGAGGAAAAAAAAGATGTAATCAACCGTTCTTTACAATTTGAGGCAAACCCGGATGCTCCGCAGTTACTGCATGTGGAAGCAGAAACGAAAACAGGATCGATTTGGGTTAGGCCATTATAGGAGGGATATAATGAGCAATAAATTACTCCGTTCGAGAAGCGACAGGAAGCTTGCTGGTGTGATTGGCGGACTTGCAGAATACTTTGATATGGATGCCACTCTGCTTCGCTTGCTATATATTGTCATCTTCATTTTCACTGGATTTTTCCCGTTGGGAATTTTGTATATAATAGCTATTTTCATCATGCCTAAAGAGAGGTTGGACTGATGCTGAAGCGATGGCTGCTTTCCATTGTTTTAAATGCAGTAGCACTGATTGCAGTAGCTCAGTTGTTTGAGTCTTTTCATTTGGATGGCTTTGGCACTGCGATTCTCGCGAGTCTCATCCTCTCAATTCTTAATGTGTTAGTTAAACCTTTTCTGATTATTTTAACACTGCCAGTTACCTTATTTTCGTTAGGATTGTTTTTATTTGTGATCAATGCAATTACCTTAATGATTACCCAGGGATTGCTGGACAGTGCTTTTGTCATAGATGGCTTTGGATTTGCTATTTTGGCAGCGATTATTCTTTCCTTACTGAATTTGCTGCTGAACAGATTGATTAGAGACACCCTTGAATTGAACAAATGAAATCAGACGCAGGCAGTTTGCCTGCGTCTTTTGCGTGGAGAGTCACTATCTTATTTGGAATCGAATCATACTAATGCCTGCGATTTAAAAAAGTGCTACAATAGGATACAGTGATTTATTATAGAAAAGTTGTGCGAACAAGAAAGGCATGATGGAGGGATACATATGGCAAAAGTACGTACCCAGGATTTATTGAACCAATTTAACTTAGAGCTTGTTGCCGGAAGAGATGGTGTACACAGAGAAATTTTCATGAGTGATATATCCCGTCCTGGTCTGGAAATGGCTGGTTATTTTAAATATTATCCAAAAGACCGGCTGCAGCTGCTAGGTAAAACAGAGATGTCGTTCTTTAATGAACTAAGTTCCGAAGAGCAGCGGGACCGTGTCATTAATCTTTGCACAGATATCACTCCGGGAATTGTTATTACCAGGGGAATGGACATTCCGGAAGTGCTGATAGCAGCAGCCGATGAATCAGGAGTGCCATTGATGCGTTCTCCACATAAAACGACTAGAGTTACGAGCAGATTGACCAATTATTTGGAAGCCAGGTTTGCCCCATTTACAGCTATTCATGGCGTGTTGGTCGATATATATGGGATTGGCGTTTTAATAACCGGCCAAAGTGGCGTAGGGAAAAGTGAAACGGCTTTGGAACTAGTTAAACGCGGGCACAGGCTTGTTGCCGATGATAGCGTGGAGATAAGGCAGGAAGATTATGACAGCCTGATTGGAAACTCGCCGCCGCTAATCGAGCATTTACTGGAAATCCGCGGACTGGGCATTATCAATGTAATGACTTTGTTCGGAGCTGGCTCTGTAAGATCCTATAAAAAGATTTCGATGATTATCCATTTAGAATTATGGGACCAGAAAAAACAATATGACCGCCTCGGGCTTGAGGAAGAGACAATGAAGATTATGGATGTGGAAGTGCCTAAAGCTATTATTCCGGTACGTCCAGGCAGGAATCTGTCCGTCATTATCGAAGTGGCTGCGATGAATTTCCGGTTAAAGCGGATGGGCGTCAATGCGGCAGAAGAATTTTCGGAAAGATTGACAAATATGATTCAGCAGGAAAAAGGCGAAGAAAACGAGTAGGAGGTGAAGGAATTGACGTGTAGTGCACCTGCATTAGATAGAGTGTTTTTTGATTTAGGCCCTTTTACAGTATATTGGTATGGGGTCATTATAGCAGCTGGTGCTTTTCTTGGGTTATGGCTTGCGACCAGAGAATCTGACCGGCTTGGATTAAATAAAGAGCTGTTTGTCGATTTGATTGTTTTTGCAATTCCTATCGCCATCATCTCTGCGCGCCTATACTATGTCATTTTTGAATGGGAACGTTATAGCGGCGCCCCCTGGTGGGATGTTTTCGCAATATGGGAAGGCGGCATTGCCATTCATGGAGCACTAATCGGTTCTGTCGTTACAGCAGTAATTTTTGCAAGGGCAAAAAAAGTTTCATTTTGGCAGCTGGCAGATATTGCTGCTCCCAGTCTTATTCTAGGCCAGGCAATTGGCCGCTGGGGAAATTTCATGAATCAGGAAGCACATGGCGGTCCTGTTTCTCAAGCTGCCTATGATAACTTTTTGCAATACCTTCCTGATTTCATTATGAACCAAATGTGTATCGGAGGTATCATGTATCACCCGACTTTCTTGTATGAGTCGTTATGGAATATATTAGGGCTCGTATTTTTACTCATTTTCCGCCGCTACAACCCAAGACGCGGGGAAGTATTCTTAAGCTATGTTATCTGGTATTCTGTCGGTCGCTTCTTTATCGAAGGGATGCGGACAGACAGCCTGTATATTGCCGGGTCACTTAGAACAGCCCAGGCAATTTCCATTGTGCTCGTAATTGTAGGCATCCTACTGATTATTTACCGTCGGAAGTCCGGCCAGGCAAATAAACATTATAACGGTAAAAAAGCATAAAAAGAGGTGGAGTAATATGGTTGGAATCATTCAACGGGGCTTTAAAGCAGGACTTTATTTATCATGGACACTCGGAAAGGTTATCTTTCCAGTTACGTTGATTGTGACAATTCTCCGCTACACACCAGTTTTAAGCTGGCTGATTGATATGTTAAGTCCGATGATGAAATGGATCGGCCTGTCGGGCGAGGCGGCAGTTCCTTTGGTGTTAGGAAACCTATTGAATTTGTATGCCGGAATCGGTGCAATAGTTTCTTTTGATTTTTCGGTGAAAGAAGTATTTATCATGGCGATTATGATGTCTTTTTCCCATAATTTGATCATCGAATCGACCGTTGCCTCTAAAGTCGGCGTCAGCTGGTGGGTCGTAGTGGGAGTCAGAATTTCTTTAGCCCTCCTGGCTGCTGCAGTAATCAACTTGGTATGGCGCGGCGGCAGCGAGGCAGCACAGTATGGTTTAATATCTAAAGCGGAACACATACCAGATGGATGGCTGGCTATCTTCGGCCAGGGCTTGCAAACAGCCATGATCGGTGTATTGCAATTGGCATTGATTGTCATTCCATTAATGGTTTTTATGCAATTTTTCCGAGAGCTTGGCTGGATGGATAAAATGTCAAACGCCCTCGCTCCTTTTACCAAGTTCCTTGGTATGGAAAAAAATGCATCGATGACATTGGCAGCGGGGCTCACCTTGGGACTTGCTTATGGAGCCGGTTTGATGATCCAGGCTGTCAAAGAGGATGGCGTTTCGAAAAAAGACATGTATTTGGCGCTGATTTTTCTTGTATCCTGTCATGCCGTGGTGGAAGACACTTTAGTATTCATCCCGTTGGGTATTCCAGTCTGGCCATTGTTGTTAATCCGTTTGTTGACTGCGATCCTTCTTACTGCCGCTATCGCTTATATTTGGAAACGAGCTCAATCATCAAGAAATGGAAAGGAGCCAACACATGAACATTCGTACGATTCTCTTTGATTTAGACGGCACATTAATTGATACAAACGAACTCATTATCGCTTCGTTCCTGCATACGCTAAAGGTGTATTCCAACCACGAATACAGCAGAAAAGAGGTGCTGGATTTCATCGGTCCCCCATTAAAAGACAGCTTTATGAAAATTGACCCTGACAGGGTGGATGAGATGGTTGCTACTTACCGGGAACATAACCTCTCTAACCATGACGATTATGTAACAGCTTATCCTACTGTTGTAGATACATTGAAGCAATTAAAAGCAGCAGGTTACCAGCTGGCGATTGTGACAACGAAAGTGAAGTCTACAGCTATGATGGGGATAGCACTGACAGGGATGGAAGGCTTGTTTGAAACAGTTATCGGCTTAGAGGATGTTACAAATGCCAAACCACATCCGGAGCCGATCATAAAAGCATTGCAGCAGCTTGATGGCCAAGCCTCTACAACATTGATGGTGGGCGATAATTATCATGATATTGAAGCTGGGCAAAATGCCGGGACGAAAACTGCAGGTGTTGCATGGACAATTAAAGGGCGCGAAGTTTTAGAAGCGTACCAGCCGGATTATATGCTCGAAAAAATGAGCGATCTGACAACGATTCTGGGAGTGTGACCAGATGCGTAAAACAGAGCGATATCGTGTTCAGACAGCCAATTCCTTATGGCATATTTATAAGACAGTGCCGTTTTTAAAAGTGATAAAAAATTTCGCTGTTATCCAGCTGGCTCGATACACGCCGTTTTTGTCAGTGAAAAATTGGCTGTATCGTACGTTTTTACGTATGGATATTGGCGATAGAACTGCTTTTGCATTAATGGTTATGCTCGATATTATGTTTCCGGAAAAAATATCTGTTGGAAAAAATACAGTAATTGGCTATAACACCACGATTTTAGCCCATGAGTATTTAATTAAAGAATACAGGCTAGGCGATGTTGTTATTGGAGAAAACGTCATGATCGGAGCCAACACAACGATTCTGCCAGGGGTAACAATCGGTAACGGGGCAATTGTCTCTGCCGGAACCCTCGTACATAAAGATGTCGAAGCAGGGACTTTTGTTGGTGGCAACCCGATGAAGGTCATTTATTCAAGAGAAGAAATGGAAAAGCGTGACAAGGAAGACGGCTTTTTCTTAGATGGTAATACGATTGAAGTTCCCGATAATTAATGGGAACTTTTTTAGCAGGTAGGAAAGCATAAAAATTTTAACCTTCCTGCATAAGTGCTACTACGTCCCTGACGTTGCCAAAAGGCTCATCAGTCAACGTTTTTTTTATTTCCCTGCGAGGAAACGGCTTATCCAAACTGTAAGTTTTTATAGAAACAGGTTAACTGGAGATAGGAATGGGGAAATGACATAATAAGCGCTTACAATAACTTTGAATATGGGAGGGGATTAGGAATGGAAAAGTACATAATGGCGTTGGATCAAGGAACGACAAGCTCGCGGGCGATTCTATTTAATCATAAGGGAGAAATAGTTGAAACAGCACAACGGGAATTTCAACAGTTCTTTCCAAAGTCCGGGTGGGTGGAGCATGATGCTAATGAAATTTGGACTTCGATCACTTCTTGTATAGCCGAGGTCCTCCGTAAATCAGACGCAGAGCCGGAAAACATCGCTGCAATCGGTATCACCAATCAACGGGAAACGACAGTAGTATGGGATAAGACATCCGGAAAGCCGATTTATAAGGCGGTTGTCTGGCAGTCCAGGCAGACACAGGATATTTGTAATGAATTAAGGGAACAAGGATATAACGACTTATTCAGGGAAAAAACAGGTTTACTCATTGATCCTTATTTCGCAGGAACGAAGGTAAAATGGATTCTTGATCATGTGGAAGGTGCAAGAACAAAGGCAGAAAACGGTGAGCTGATGTTCGGGACGATTGATACTTGGTTGATTTACAAGCTGTCCGGCGGAAAAGCGCATGTAACTGATTATTCAAATGCCTCCAGAACATTGATGTTCAATATTCATGAACTTACGTGGGATGATGAGCTGTTGAAAATCCTCGATATCCCGAAAAGCATGCTTCCCGAAGTAAGGGATTCCTCTGAGGTTTACGCCGAAACAGTGGAATATCACTTTTTCGGGCATAAGGTACCGATTGCCGGAGCTGCAGGTGATCAGCATGCTGCACTGTTTGGACAAGCCTGCTTTGACGATGGCATGGCCAAAAATACGTATGGGACAGGTTGTTTTGTCCTCATGAATACCGGGGAAAAAGCTGTTAAATCGGAACATGGATTGCTGACTACGCTTGCTTGGGGATTGGATGGAAAAGTGGAATATGCTATGGAAGGAAGTATTTTCGTCGCTGGTTCAGCGATCCAGTGGCTTCGTGATGGCTTGAAAATCATCGACAACTCTCCACAAAGTGAAGTATATGCTAAAAGAGTAACCGAATCCTCAGGCGTCTACCTTGTACCAGCATTTGTCGGCTTAGGAACGCCTTATTGGGATAGCGATGCCCGCGGAGCCATGTTTGGACTAACGAGAGGAACGACAAGGGAGCATATTGTCAGAGCAACATTGGAAGCTCTTGCCTATCAGACAAAAGATGTCGTTGATGCGATGATTGAAGACGCGAATATGGATTTAAGATCCTTGCGAGTGGACGGAGGTGCTGTTAAGAATAATTTCTTGATGCAGTTCCAAAGTGATATGCTCGGGGTTTCTGTAGAACGTCCTGCAGTAACAGAAACAACAGCATTGGGAGCCGCTTACTTAGCCGGCTTGGCTGTAGGTTACTGGGAGAGTAAAGAAGAGCTGAAGCAGCATTGGAAAATAGACGAGAAATTTGAACCAGAAATGGACCAGCAGCAGAAAGATGAGTTGTATAATGGCTGGAAGAAAGCGATCGAAGCTACACAAGTATTTAAGTAAATAACTTTCCATTCCAAACGAAGAGTGCTATAATAAAGATAAGTTAATAAGAAACGGCTGGAGAAATGGAGAGACCGCACACTTCTATGGGGATAACCTATAGAAAATGCTGCGGTCTCTTTTTTTCTGTTTATGGGCAGGATAGTACATGAACGGAAGTGATTTCGGGTAAAGCAATAAATAAGAGCATTTCTCTAAGCCGTGAGATAAAGGAGTGTCGATAATGGCTAGATTTTCTAATTTGCGCAGACAGGAAATTTTTGAGGATTTGACTAAGGAACCTCTTGATGTACTTATAATAGGAGGAGGAATTACCGGAGCAGGAATTGCTCTTGATGCTGTTACGAGAGGATTGAATACAGGATTGGTGGAAATGCAGGATTTTGCTGCAGGTACCTCCAGCAGATCCACAAAATTGGTGCACGGCGGGTTGCGGTATTTAAAGCAGTTTGAGGTAAAAATGGTTGCCGAGGTAGGCAAGGAAAGAGCGATTGTATACGAAAACGGACCGCATGTTACCACACCAGAATGGATGATGCTTCCATTTCACAAAGGAGGAACTTTTGGTCCGCTTACATCTAACCTTGGATTGCGCGTTTATGATTACCTTGCAGGTGTAAAGAAGAAAGAGAGACGAAAAATGCTTTCCGCCTCGGAGGCAAGCGATCGTGAGCCGTTGATTAAGAAGCAGGGACTCCGGGGAGCAGGATTCTATGTGGAATATAAAACCGATGATGCCCGTCTGACATTGGAAGTAATGAAAAAAGCGGCAGAACAAGGCGCCCGGGCTGTCAACTATACGAAAGTAATTGATTTTATATACGATGCAAATGGAAAATTAGCAGGAGCCGTAGTTGAAGACCAGACGAACGGAGAGCAGAAGAAAATTTATGCCAAGAAAATTATAAATGCTGCTGGTCCGTGGGTAGATACACTGCGGGAAAAAGATGGATCAAAGCAAGGTAAAACATTGCAGCTCACGAAAGGAGTTCACCTTGTATTCGATGAGAAGAGATTTCCGCTTACCCAAGCCATTTACTTCGATTCTCCCGATGGACGGATGATATTTGCCATTCCGCGTGAAGGCAAAACATACGTAGGGACAACGGATACAGCTTACGAAGGTGATATATCTCATCCGGTAATGACTGTTGAAGATCGTAATTACCTCGTCGATGCGATTAATTATATGTTTCCTGAGGTAGCTATTACGGCGGAAGATGTTGAGTCAAGCTGGGCTGGATTACGTCCATTAATTGGAGAAGAAGGGAAAGACCCTGGCGAAATTTCCAGGAAGGATGAAATCTTTGTTTCCGACTCCGGATTAATATCTATGGCAGGCGGGAAATTAACAGGTTATCGCAAAATGGCTGTAAACGCTGTTGATCTAGTCGCCAAACAGTTAAAAGAAGAAGAAGGCATTCTTTATTCGGGGTCCGAAACGTTGAAGATGCCTATATCCGGCGGGGATGTAGGTGGATCTGCAGGGTTTGAACGTTTTAAAAAATCGAAAATTGCTGAAGGTACTGCTTTAGGGTTAACGAATGGAGAAGCTGCTTCCCTTGTCGATACGTATGGTTCCAATGTGGATCAAGTTTTGGCGATTTACACAGATTTACAAAATGAAGCAGCTGAAGCACAGCTTGATCCGCTGGTATTTGCCCAATTAAGATATGCTATCGATGAAGAATTGATTTACAGACCTGTCGACTTTTTTGTACGCCGTACTGGGGCGTTGTTCTTCCATATTGAGTGGGTGAGAGAGCACAAGGATGCAGCGATCGAATATATGGCTAAAATATTGAAATGGTCAGACAGCCAAAAGACGGAATACATCGATGAATTGGAGCAGTTAATGTATGATGCCGTTCACCCATCTGTGTAAATAATAGTACAAAATAAAGCGAGCCATCCATGGGAAGGCTCGCTTTGTTACTTCCTTTGCCTAATCGATAAATACTTTCCATAGCTTTTTAACGTTTTTTACCTTGCTGATCTTACCGGTCAAGTAAATTTTTTTCGGTTTAAGAAAGCCATCGCGGAAATAGTACTGTTTTTGGCTTCGGTTCATTAACCGTAAAACTTCAGTATCTATTTGCTGCATCATATACTTTCGGAAAGGAAAGTGATGATATTTTTTTGGTTGATATTTTTCCTGGGAGTACAAAGCTGGATATTGATATAATTCACCTTCATAAACCAGCTCCAGCTCCTTATGCTCGCGGAAATCATCCGGCGTGACTAGAGAGCTGGGTTTATTAAACAGGGGATGGCCTGCTCTTCTTAAAACTTCTGCAACAAACTGTGAGCAAAAAAATGATGCGGGTACTTCTATTGGGTAATTAATCGGTATCCCTACTAATCCCGCATAGTTATATAAGTATCGTTTAGCCCTTTTCTCGAATACAGCAATCAATCGCTCTAATTTTTGATATTCCCTGTCGGAAATTGTTAATTGGAAAATGGCACAAGTTGTATCGGGATACCAGCTGAACGTCCCCTTTTCTAAATCTTCTTTTACAAATCCTCCCCATAAGGGGTTGAGAGGCTCACGTCTGGCAAAACTGTAAATTCTCCGCAAATCCTTATCAAGGGCAATCGATGCATGATTGTAGGGTGCGTCTGTAACTGTCTTTATGGCCCAGTTGATAAGAGAACCGGTATTAGTAAGCACAATATATACCGTTTGCATCTTGCCACCTCAAATCCAAGTTTTAATACCTGGTGTTAATATACAATATTTTCCCGCTATTGTATATATTAGATGACAAGATACACTGCCTATTTTTTGATGGCGCACCACAAGCCCATTGATAAATCCAAGCCATTACTCGAAGGGCTTAATTAATCCATAGATGGAATCAGTATAAGGCATATCGATTCCTTGCCTGCTTGCCAAACGAAGGGCGCCGCCATGCAAATGTTCTACTTCCAGCGTTGCACCTTTCCGCCTATCCTGGTGCATGGAGGATGTAGCATCTCCATCTAGACCATTTAATTGTGCGACCGCTTGATTAATATGATCATCTGACAGCTTAACCTGACTATGGTTGGCCAGCATCTTCATTTCTTTCAACATTTGCTCGGCAATATGAAATGTTTGGGGATGATTGCGAATATCACCAATCGGCAGGTTAACTGCTGTCGTAATACCTGAAAAAGCGGTAATGAACATATATTTTTTCCACATTTCTGTCTCGATATCGCTACTGGATTTAATGGTGAAATTAGCAGCCCGGGAGATGTCAGCTAATTCCTCGCATATCTTTTTTTGCGAAGATACCAGCGGCCCCAAAATCAAGTCATGAAATTTGCTTGTGTGCACAACATTTCCTTGCTCGTCTAAGGTCGATATAATAAATGACAACCCTCCAAGTACGGCATCTTCGCCTAGCCTCTCCTGGAGGATCGATATATGTTCGATGCCATTTAGCACTGGAAGGATTTTAGCCCCTTTTGCTGTTAAAGCGGCAAGCGAGTCGAGAGTCCCTTCCAGATGATACCCCTTCACCGCCAGTAAAACGAGATCAGCGGAATCGATATCTTCCACTTTCTCTGCCAGCTTAAGTTGATCGAGCTGATAATCGCCATGGCTGCTATAAATATGCAAACCATTTCTTCGTAATTGCTCCGCTCTTTTGGGGCGAACCAAAAAAGTGACATCCTGTCCAGCCTCCTGCCATCTTGCTCCAAAATAAGCTCCTAGCGCACCTGCTCCAACTACTACGATCTTCATCTAAAGGCCTCCTTGATAAATTGTTCATTCGTATGATGCATCTGCTTGGGTATATCCATCATTTTAGCATAGGCGTTCCTTAAAAACAGAATAATCAGGCAAATTCAGCCTAGTATAGCAAATCAAGATAACGATAGATGGAATATAATGGTGAGGAGATTTCGGGCTGATCCATGATAAGTACGATTCGTAAATCGCTTATATATTTCTCCGCGCCCATGCTGCTATGCAGCTTTAAGGAAACAGGCGTATGGGTGTTAAAAATGGGGATTTTTATGCTATTTTGTCATCTTTTCTTCCCGTTCTATATATAAGCAATGGTAAATGTGTTATACTTCAAGCGATATGATGGCTTCATTCAAAATTAAAGTTGCCCATCCTGCAACGTTTGTTGCATGGCTTGTGCATTTATAGATGGTTAAAATAAGGAACACACAGGGGGAGACTCATGCATACTCCATACGATGTAAAAGCGCCATATAATGTCGATAAAGTCATCCCTTTCATCCCTGAGGGCGATTTTTATTTCACAAAAGGTGTAGAAGCTTTCCAAAAGAGAAAGTTTGATATAGCAGTTAAATGGCTAAAAAAGGCAATTGAGTCGTCTCCGGACGAGGCTCTTTTTCAATGCCAGCTGTCGATAATTTATACGGAAGTTGGCGCATACCATGCAGCCAACCAGGTCCTAACAGATGTACTGACTACTCACGGCAATGATTATATTGACTGTTATTACTTAATAGCCAATAATTATGCCCATTTAGGGCTAATGAACGACGCCATGAAAAACGCTCAAAAATATTTAGACATAGCGCCAGACGGCGATTTTACAAGTGAAGCTGAGGAATTGCTGAATTTTTTGGATTTAGATGAAGAAGATGAAGATTGGGCAGATGATTTAGAGGATGAACTGCTAATTTTTCAGGAAACGGCTTTTTATCATTTAGAACGAGAAGAATGGGATGAAGCAATCCCCCTTCTGCACGAGATGATGGCATTGTTCCCTGATCACTTGCCGGCAAAGCACGAATATAGCTATGCTTTGTTTTTCTCTGGAGATGAAGATGAAGCTATACGCCTGGAGCAGCAGTGGCTTGATAAAGATCCCCAGTCATTATTTTGCCATACCAACTTAGCATTGTTTTATTACCATCGCCAGGAAAAAGAGCGTTTTACCGATCATGTCGAAGCGGTGGCGAATGTCTATCCCATCCATGACCAACAGAAATTGCGGGTAGCAGTAACTTTGGCGCGTACAGAAAATTACCAGGCTGCACTTCAGCGTTTTAAAGGTTTATCTAAATATCACTTGAAAGGCCATGCTTCCTTCTTTAAATGGTATAGCATTGCAGCGTTTCAAACAGGTAACCCTTCCAAAGCTCTGGCACTTTGGGAAGAAGGGTGTAAACAGCACCCATTTTTAAGCAAGTATGAAGGGCCTTGGATACACAATTAAGAAACAACCATAATATAAATAATAACTTATCTTAACAGTGAGCAGAATATTAGACCTCTGCACTGATTCATATGATAATGTGATTGGAAAAGATAAATGATGTAGAAGAAAAGGGGCTGAACAACAATGGCCGAAGACAGAATTTACGACGTAATCATTGCCGGAGCAGGTCCTGCAGGTATGACTGCAGCTGTTTATACCTCCCGGGCAGATTTAGATACACTAATGCTTGAACGCGGTATCCCTGGCGGACAAATGGCTAATACGGAAGATGTGGAGAACTATCCTGGGTATGACCATATTCTTGGACCAGACCTGTCAACGAAAATGTTCGACCATGCAAAAAAATTCGGTGCTGAATATGCTTATGGAGATATTAAACAAGTTATCGATGGAAAAGAGTATAAAACAGTTATTGCTGGTAATAAAGAATACAAAACACGCACATTAATTATTACGACCGGAGCGCAGTATAAAAAGCTCGGTATTCCTGGAGAAGAGGAACTGGGCGGCCGGGGAGTATCCTATTGTGCAGTCTGTGATGGAGCCTTCTTTAAAAACAAAGAACTTATCGTTGTAGGAGGAGGAGACTCTGCTGTAGAAGAAGGGGTTTATTTAACCCGGTTTGCCAGCAAGGTCACAATTGTTCACCGCCGTGATCAATTAAGAGCACAGAAAATCTTACAACAGCGTGCTTATGATAACGAAAAAATTGATTTCATTTGGGATACGGTTGTAAAGACGGTAAACGGAAAAGATGGAAAGGTCAGCAGTGTTACATTGCATGACCAGAAATCTGACAAAGAATATGAGCATGAAGCAGACGGCGTATTTATTTATATTGGAATGGTTCCATTAAGCGAACCATTTAAAACATTAGGAATCACCAATGATCAAGGCTATATTCCGACTAATGAAAAGATGGAAACGAATGTGCCGGGAGTCTTTGCTGCTGGAGATATCCGTGAAAAAGAACTGCGCCAAATCGTCACTGCAACTGGCGATGGCAGTATTGCCGCTCAATCTGCTCAAGCCTATATTGAAAACCTGGTAGAGGAATTAAAAGCGGTCAATTAGAAGGACTGGCGGCGAAAATTAAAACGTAAATTGTTTTTAACTCTGTTGTAACACGGGCGAAACAATTATCGGGTACAATAGAATTAACTAATTGACCCCCTTTTAATAAATATATTCTTTTGCACAGGTGGAAATTTTCCGCCTGTGTCTTTTTTTGTCCTTTATCAGGAGGAGAGCACGCTACTTCCGGACATCGCCGGAACCTTCTAATATTGTAGGATAGGATTCAGTCATTGTATAATAAAGTAAGATGCTCTTTTTTAGATTGGCAATTAGCTTGATGCCAATCACTAAAAGAGAAAGAGGTGAGAAAGTGCGTCGTGTTACAAATTGCGTTTTGCAAAAGGACGATCATATATTAATGCTTCAGAAGCCAAGGCGCGGATGGTATGCCATGCCTGGCGGTAAAATGGAACGTGGAGAATCAATCAAAGAAGCAGCACAACGAGAGTATTTTGAAGAAACAGGGCTAAGTTTAGTTAATCCACAATTAAGTGCTGCCTTTTCTTTTCTTATCCAGGAGGAAAAGCATGTGGTCGATGAATGGATGATGTTCACTTTTTCCTGTAGGCAATTCCAAGGGACACTTAACGAAGAATGCAAAGAAGGGATTCTGGAATGGGTTCCTAAGGAGCATGTGTTGGAGAAACCAATGGCAGAAGGCGACCGTTATATTATCAACCATATTCTTCATAGCGATCAAGTCTTATACGGAACGTTTTCATACACAAAAGATTACGAGTTGCTCGATTATAAGCTGGACCCGACGAATTAATTACACATGCAAGCTTTACAGCAGTGGGGGGAATGACGATAATTTGATAGGCGCCACGCGTTGAACGAGCATTGAAAAGGGGGAGAACGAGCTTGGCCAATAAAAATAAAGAAACACAGCTAGTAATCATCACTGGTATGTCAGGGGCCGGAAAGACTGTCGCAGTACAAAGCTTTGAGGATTTAGGCTTTTATTGTGTAGACAATCTTCCACCGGCATTATTGCCAAAATTTCTTGAACTAATGAAGGATTCGACGAATAATATCCAAAAAGTTGCCGTTGTGATGGATTTGCGCGGCAGGGAATTTTTCGACACATTGTTTGATGCGTTGGATGCGTTAGGAAAAGAGGAAGCATGGCTTGCAGAACACATTTTGTTCCTTGATGCACAGGATCAAGCGCTTGTTTCCCGTTACAAAGAAACGCGCAGATCGCATCCTCTGGCACCAGAAGGTCTTCCACTTGAAGGAATAGAACAGGAACGTTCCATTCTGGATGAATTGCGCGGCCGTGCTCACAACATTATTGATACGACAAGTTTAAAGCCGAAGGAGCTGCGAGATAAAATTGTCGAAGCTTATGCAGAAAAAGAGCAGGAAATCTTTTCTGTCCATGCCGTTTCTTTCGGTTTTAAATATGGTTTGCCGATTGATGCTGATCTCGTATTTGATGTGCGCTTTTTGCCTAATCCGCACTACGTAGCTCACATGAGACCGTTGACAGGGTTGAATACAGAGGTTTCTTCCTATGTATTCAAATGGTCGGATACCCAAAAGTTCCTTGATAAAGTTACTGATTTACTGGAATTTATGCTTCCACAGTATAAAAAAGAAGGAAAAAGCCAGCTGGTAATAGCTATCGGCTGTACTGGCGGGCAGCACCGTTCCGTAGCAATTTCCGAATATTTGGCGAAGAAATTTTCCACCGATTATGTGACACACGTCAGCCACCGTGATATCGATAAAAGAAAGGGTCATTAAACGATGAACAAACAGAAACAGCCTCATGTAGTGGTAGTAGGAGGCGGAACTGGAATGCCTGTGCTTTTAAGAGGGTTGAAAAATTATCCAATTGACCTTTCCGCTATTGTTACGGTAGCCGATGACGGTGGAAGCTCAGGACGCTTGCGTTCCGAAATGGCGATTCCTGCACCCGGCGATATTCGGAACGTTATTGCAGCCTTATCAGATGCAGAGCCGATGTTGCTTGATTTATTCCAGCATCGCTTTGCTAATGGAAATGGATTATCTGGCCATGCGATGGGTAACCTATTGCTAGCGGCCATGACTTCTTTAACCGGCGATTTTTATAATGGAATTAAGGAAATATCCCGGGTGCTGAACGTTAAAGGGAGAATTTACCCAATTGCCAATCAGAACATGTTTTTACATGCTGAAATGGAAGATGGCGAAATTGTTTCGGGAGAGTCTAATATTCCACTTGCTAATAAAAAAATCAAACGGGTGTTTCTAAGCCCCGAGCCGGTATTGCCTCTTCCGGAAGCAGTAGAAGCAATAAAGGCAGCGGATTTGGTAATTGTCGCACCCGGCAGTCTGTACACAAGTACACTACCTAACATGATCGTTCCGCAAATCGGAGATGCTTTACGTAATACTAAGGGAAAAGTGACGTATGTATGTAATGTAATGACTCAGGAAGGCGAAACGTCTAATTATACTGCAGCTGATCATGTCCAGGCAATTACAGAACATATCGGTGAAGGCGCAATTCATTCGATTATCGTCCATAACAAGCCAATTGAAGGCGATGTGAGGGAGCTTTATGCGGAAGAAAACGCCGCACCAGTCATATATGATACTGACCGTTTAACCGATATGGGATTAGAAATCATTGAAGGAGATATCATCGATCATTCTAAAAAAATGCTGCGCCATGATACTGCAAAAGTAGCAGAGCTATTATACTCGTTAATATAATGGTTCACCAGGGGAGGTGACGGGAGTGTCTTTCGCATCAGAGATAAAAAAAGAATTAACGAAAATTACAAATGAGACTTGCTGCGCCCAATCAGAATTAGCTGCGCTTGTCCGCATGAACGGAGCAATTTCCTTAGCGCGGCAAGAATATGTTCTAGACGTACAAACTGAAAATGCAGCTATTGCCAGAAGGATTTATACGTTGATAAAGTCTCTTTATGATTTTCCCGTAGAACTTCTTGTACGGAAAAAAATGAAGTTAAAGAAAAATAACGTATATATTGTAAGAATGAAAGAGGGAGTCCGACCATTTTTGGCTGAATTAGAGATCCTTAGGGAACCTTTTTCATTTAACCATCAGATTTCAGAAAAGTTCACCCGTGATATTTGCTGCCGCAGATCATACCTTCGCGGTGCATTCTTGGCTGGAGGATCGGTAAACAATCCAGAAACTTCTTCCTATCATTTGGAGATTTATAATTTCCATAAGGAACATAACGATGCCCTCTGTGACTTGATGAATTCCTTTAACTTACACGCACGGAAGCTGGAACGGAAAAAGGGGTTTATCACTTATATTAAAGAGGCAGAAAAAATCACGGAGTTACTTACAAATATGGGGGCCCACCAGGCATTGTTCAAATTTGAAGATGTCCGAATCGTCCGGGATATGAGAAACTCTGTCAATCGGCTGGTCAATTGCGAAACAGCAAACCTTAATAAAACAATTGGAGCAGCATTTCGACAGGTCGAAAACATTAAATTTATTGAAAGAACAGTAGGACTCGAAGTTCTTCCTGATAAATTACGGGAAATAGCCACCTTGCGTGTGCAGCACCAGGAGGTTTCCTTGAAAGAATTGGGTGAATTGGTTTCTACCGGTAAAATCAGCAAATCGGGAATCAACCATCGGCTTCGTAAGATAGACGAATATGCCGAAAAGCTTAAAAACGGAGAACCATTGGGAAATTAACTACCAATAAGGAACCTGATATGTTATAATTTCCCTATAAATATTTGTTAGTCGTCCTTTGCTTTATTAGCAGCTCTCTATAATAGAGAGTGTTTTTTTAAATCTAAATGAAAGCGTTTTCTTAAATGATGAGGAGGAATGGGGCATGAAGGAGAAAACTTTAATAGTGGAATTGAGTGCAGGATTGCAAGCAAGACCAGCTGCACAGTTCGTGCAAAAAGCTAGTGGATATTCTTCTGCACTGATGATTGAAAAGAATGGCAAGCGCGTAAATGCCAAAAGCATCATGGGATTAATGAGCCTGGCGATTGCCACGGGAGAAAAAATAACCTTAATAGCTGATGGCATAGATGAGGACAAAGCGATCAAACAGTTAACTGACTTTATTAATCCAGCTGAGTCCCAGCCGCAAGTATAAGGTACGAGGTTACCAAGCCCAAGCTCTGTTAGAAAGATTCAGGCTGTCGAGAAAGTTTTGACAGCCCTATTTTTTGGTCAGTTTTCCAAATTTCATTTTCTTCGGATGATATCAGGCAGATGGGAACAATGAAATTGCGTATCCATCTCCCACTTGTGGCGAATAAAAATATTCGTAAAAACACGAGGGCACTGAAAAACTGAAGCTCTATGGTAGGTAGAATTTAAAAAAAACGGTGTCTGTGTGGGATTTAAATTCCATACAGACCGCTTTTCCTTCATTCGTTTAACGATTCGTTTCACATTTGCCGTGAAAATCGCCATCGTCCCTTGAATGCGCATGCCTTCGAGACCCGAAGATGAGGCCCGTGTCTATGCTTCCATTAGCTATTTTTAGCTTCAATCTGCTATCGTTTTTTCGCCTTTTTTTTAAAGGTATCACTGTTTTGAAAGGTGAGTTGATCGATATGTTCTTCTGTTTTAGGCTGACCGAATAACTTTTGGTTTTGACGGTCTAGCATCGAATCCCTCACTTTTTACTTTCACAAGAAAATCACTCTTTTTAAATTGGCCTCTGTTGATTCCGCGATGGGCGATCGGTGGTGACGCCTGCGGGAACAGCACGAACCGAAAATCCACTTGATCAAGTGATCACTTGACTAAGTTAGCTGAGGCCGTGCCCGCGGCAAGCATCCACGTACAAGCGATTCGTGGAAATCAACAACAAACGTTGACAGCGTTTAGATTAAAAAGGACTTTTCAGTGGACTCAAAAAACAGTGGGGGCTCTACAAGCTGTCAAGCTCTTTGAGAGAGCTTGTTTTTTATTTTTTACATAAAAAATCGTTGGAAGGCAATGTAAAAGGTGGAAAAAACGCTAAATTTACGGTACCCTTTTAAAGGGACTATACTGAAGTGTCTGACAGAAGAAGGAGGAAAAACGATGAATGGAAAACGTTGGCTAGCCTTAGGAATTGCTGCCGGCTTATTCTTGGTATCGATTGGCTTTCAATTTGTATCGAGTTTGGCATCTACAAATTTAGATGGCGTATTCAGCCAGAAAGAAGAAATGTTTGATGAAACGGTACTTGAAGAAGGTTCAGGAAACAGCAAAATCGCTGTACTAAACCTGGAAGGTGTTATTCAGGATACTGGTTCGGGTTCATTACTGAATACTTCTGGTTATGATCATCAGCATTTTTTGAAAATGATTGAAAAGGCAGGAGAAGATAACAGCGTTGATGGGATTATTTTACGAGTGAATACCCCAGGAGGCGGTGTAGTAGAGAGTGCAGAAATCCACGATAAGATAGTTGAAATTCAAGAAGAAAAAGATAAACCTGTATATGTATCCATGGGCAATACTGCCGCTTCGGGAGGCTATTATGTTTCTGCACCAGCTGAAAAAATTGTCGCCAACTCTGCAACATTGACCGGTTCGATCGGTGTCATCATGGAAAGTATTAATTACGCAGAATTGGCTGATGAATATGGGATTGATTTTAATACAATTAAAAGCGGTAAGTATAAGGATATTATGTCCGGTTCCCGGGAGATGACCGATGAAGAAGAAGAAATCCTGCAAACCATGGTTGATGAGCTGTACGGTGAGTTTGTGCAAGTCATCGTCGAAGGCCGTGGCATGGAAGAAGACAGAGTTAGGGAATTAGGGGACGGCAGAGTCTATACAGGCAAGCAGGCTCTGGAAAATCAATTAATCGATGATCTTGGTACACTGGATGATACGATTGCGATGATGGAGGAAGACTATGATCTCGATGGAGCCCAAGTGATCCAATATCGCGCCGGATTTAATTTTGACCAGTTTCTGGGGATGACAGCGCAAAACCTGTTCGGTTCTAATTTAGAATTGGTTGGTATCCAGGAATTAATTCGAGAATCAGATGGGCCGCGGGCCATGTATTTGTATTCTAGATAAGGAGGTGCCGATATGAGTGAAAATTATCAGGATCAACAAACCCACAACCAAGAAGATTCGTCTATCCAACAACATCCCCCGGCACCGCCTGTGCTGGATTCCAATCGTTATGCTGGCTTCTGGATGAGATTTTGGGCATACATAACGGATTTAATTGTTGTGTTTAGTCTCAACGGTATCCTGCTTAGTCCTTTGAAGTTTATGTCTGATGGAGACACGATTGATATTGGCTTTTGGACATTGGCTGGAGTATTAGGCTCGATCATTTTTTATCTGTATTTTTTGCTAATGACAAAATACTTTGGGCAAACGTTAGGAAAGATGCTGTTTGGGCTGCGGGTTGTCAGGTATGATGAACAGTCTTTGAGATGGAGTGACTTAATTTTTAGAGAAGTAGTTGGCAGGTTTATCCACCGCGTTCTCTTTCTTACACCACTTCTGTATCTCATTGTGGCGTTTACTAATCAAAAACAGGGATTACATGACATTTTCGCAGGAACCCGAGTTGTGCATGTAGACTAAAATAAAAGCGGCTGGAGAATTATCTCCATCCGCTTTTATTATGCTTTATTCAGGTTTTTTCTCCATTACTTTGTCGATTAGGCCGTATTCAACTGCTTTGGATGCTTCCATGAAGTTGTCGCGATCAGTATCGCGTTCAATTACCTCAAGGGGCTGGCCAGTTCGTTCGGCTAGAATTTTGTTTAACTTGCTGCGCATTTCGATGATTCTTTTCGCATGGATCTCTATGTCAGCAGCCTGTCCTTGCGTGCCGCCAAGCGGTTGGTGAATCATTACTTCACTATTTGGCAAGGCATAACGCTTGCCTGGTTCCCCCGCTGCTAACAGGAATGCACCCATAGAAGCGGCCATACCAATGCAGATAGTGGATACATTTGGTTTGATAAATTGCATGGTATCATAGATAGCCATACCTGCTGTAATAGATCCGCCTGGTGAGTTAATGTAAAGAGATATATCTTTATCAGGGTCTTCAGCAGCTAAGAATAACAGCTGAGCAACAATTGTGTTGGATACGTTGTCATCAATCCCGCTCCCTAGCATAATGATGCGGTCTTTTAACAATCGGGAATAAATATCGTATGCACGTTCTCCCCGGTTGGTTTGTTCAATAACTGTAGGAATTAAATTCATTGGAAATTTCCTCCTTTATTAGTTCTTTCATCCCTTTGATGAATGACTAGTTTTATCTTATCTAATAGGTCAATAAAGGTCAAACAAAACACTTTCCTATGTAAGATGTTTTTTGTGCTTTTTTGCCTATATCCATGGTTCCCTGATTTGCGATAATTAAACCAATCACTAAGCCTGCTACATCATTTTATATTTGTTTTTAGGCCTTCCTTTACGTCCGTAGTGGGAAATGACCGTTACTTCACCTTTATCGGCCAGATAGTTAAGGTAACGGTGGACTGTCTGGTAAGCGACAGGTAAATGAGACTGGATTTCGGTAATAGTCATGGCGTCGTTCTGATGGAAAAGGAAGTTTTTTATCGTGCGAAGGGTAGCGGTATTTATTCCTTTATCCACAAATACATCCTGTTGGCCTTTCGTAAGTTTGCCGACCCTTAAATTTAGGCGGATTCTTGATATGAGGTCCGGTGCTTTAATCGGTTTCAAAGCAAAGTCGGTTGCACCAGCTTGAAGGAATTGCTCTGCAATTTCATGTCGCTCATCTACTGTCAAAATGATTATTGGCACAGTTGGGTCTATTTTTCTTATTTCTTTTGTCGTCTTTAACCCATCCCAATTAGCCATATGATAGTCGATCAATACAAGGGAAGGTTCGACTTTTTTAAAAAGCTCTGTACCATCTTTTCCTGTAGCTGCCTCGCATACCTCCCATTCAGCAAACTCACAAATCTCTCTAATGGTATAACGAATATCTTCGTTGTCATCAATGACCAGTATCATTTGGTCAAGCTCCCTTCTTGCGGCAGTACCGGCAGGAAAATTTCCATTTGGGTGTGGCTTCCTGCTGTACTCGTTACTGAAACTCTCCCCTGGTGGTTTTCTACAACTCTTTTCACAAAGGATAACCCTATACCTGATGAATCTTTGGTGGTAAAACCTTCTTTCCAGATTTCCAGCAGATGATCTTCCTGGATACCAGGGCCATTATCTTTGATTTTAAACAGGATATCATTATTGACTTGTTTGACATCAATTTCAATTTTTCCTTCTTTTCCTTGGAAAGAAATAATTGCATTTTCCAGCAGGTTAGAAATGGCTCGTGCAAATCGAATCTTATTTATGCGGATATAGGGTAAATTCTTTGCTATGTTAATGTCCAACTGTATTTTCTGGTCATCCAATGCCAGGTGGCTGACAACATAGCGTAAGAATTCTTCTATGCCAATTTCTTTCTTTATATTTTCATACAAAATTTCGGATATCATATCATTCATTTTTTGAATCGAATGATCTACCCGGTTCAAGTAATCCTTTAATTTGCTATCGTCAGAGGCTTCATATTTAAGACCAATCAGGGAAATCAATCCATTAACTGAGACAAGGGGTGTTTTCAAGTCGTGGACCAACGTATGGATTTCCTGGTAGACCTTGGATTCAGTTAACGCAAACCGGGTTTCTTCTAGTTCTTTTTCCTGCAGTTGGTATTTTTTCAATGTAGTTATCTGGACGTTGAATAAGTGAACCAGCAGGGTGAAGATAACAGCAATAATGAAGAAAATCGTGAAAAAAACAAAGAATAAAGTAGTAAATAGCTGATCTTCTGTTATAAAGCTGTCCGCTGCTTTTAAACTGACAGCAATATCATCCGCTCCAAACGTCCAGCCTGATAGAAAAGGGATCAAATGGAGGCACTGCATTGCGGTAAGCAGAAAGAGCAAAATGACAGAATATGTTAGGAAGTAATGCCTTTGTTTCGGAATATATGATTGTAAAATCAGCAATATACCAAGCGATATTAAGTGAGGAGCTAAGGCTGCTGATTCCTGGTAGATTTGATTTAGGACGATAACAGATCCGGTTGTTATCATTGTGTATATGGATTGAAAAACCAAAGAATTTGTATTCTTGGTTATCGAACTGGCGAGCAGGACTGCCCCAAAGTAAAGCAAGAAATAAATGATCCCATTTCTTGCTATGTAGGCAAATGAAGCGATTAAAAGCTGTCCGCTGTCCATGATGTCCATGCTTGCCTGGATTCTTGAAATAATAAAAAATGACCAGTCAGAGGACAAGTTTGGAAAGCAGAACCCGTACACAAGGAGAATCCCCCCGGTTAATCCGGCTATTGTATAATTTTTATATTCATTCATGGCACGACATCCTTTATCAACTATCGAAATGCAGAATTGAAGGGTGTATTTATATCATCCAGTTCATTAACTAATGTAATAGGAACATGGGAAGCCTGCAGTAAATCAATCATCTGGTGTTTTCTGCTGAAAGTTTTAAGGCCAATGAAATAATCAGCAAATGGGGCAGTTATCTCGAGTAATTCAGATGTGTGGCGGTCTTCTCTTTTGTCGCCTGTTATATGCATGATAATGACAGGCACGTTCATATGTTCTGCTTCTTCTAGAAGTAACCTTGTTCGTTGTTTCTCTTCTGAGAATGTCCGGCTTTTATACTTTAGGCCGTTAGCGCTGCTGCCGACAGCAATAACGAGAGTATTATAATCATATAAGTCAGAAGCCAGTGCTCTTGGCCGGTAGTCTCCTTCTAAATGTAACTCTTCGGCAATTTTTGCAAGGATCATATTCTCGGGTGCTTGTCCAGCCGATGTCAGCAATATTTTCTCTTTCCCGATAGGGGCAGGAAGGTTCGGGTAGGTGTTGAAAGAATTGCTGGATTCGGTCTTACCTGTAAAAGGCTGCAGCATTAATAAGGTGCCAAGAAAAAAGCAGACGAACACGATACTGGATTTCTTCATTACACATAGCCTCCTAGCTGGAAACATGTTTCTGCACCGAGCTCTTGTATTTCTCAGTGGGTTTAAAAAAGGTAAAGCTTGGCAGCTTTACCTTCTATTCTACACGATAGAGATTTATAAGTTTAGATGAAAGATAAGTATCTGTGAATCTCCAAGACTAGTTGATCTATTGCTTCAAACGGGGATCCAAGGCATCCCGTAGCCCATCGCCAAATAAATTGAAGCCCAGCACAACAAAAAAGATAGCGAGACCCGGGAATGCTACCACCCACGGGGCAGTTTGCAGCGCAGCCCTGCCATCGCTAAGCATGGCTCCCCATTCTGGAGAAGGCGGCTGGGCACCCATTCCTAAAAAGCTTAACCCTGCAGCATCAAGAATAGCTGTGCCAACACTAAGTGTAGCCTGTACAATGATAGGCGCCAGGCAGTTGGGCAGCACATGCTGAAATAATATACGGTTATTTTTTGCTCCGATAGCTCTGGCTGCTTCGATATATTCCGTTTCTTTTACGGATAGGACAGTGGAACGGACAATTCTGGCAAACTGCGGAACTCCGACAATTCCCACTGCAATCATTGCATTAGTTAAACTAGGGCCAAGGACAGCCACAAGGGCTATAGCTAATAGGATGCTGGGAAAAGCCATCATAATATCGATAATCCGCATAATGACCTGGTCAATCCATCGGCCGAAGTAACCGGCAATCCCTCCCAGCAGTATCCCGATAACAGCCGATATTCCAACGGCAATCACTCCAATTTGGATGGAGATACGTGTCCCGTACACAATACGGCTGAATATATCCCGCCCTAGTTCATCGGTACCCAGCCAATGTTCGGCAGAGGGGGCAAGGTAACGATTTAATAATTGCTGATCAGTCGGACTGTGGGTGGCTACAATGGGAGCCATGATTGCAATGACAATTAATAGTAAAATAATGCATAGACCAATAAAAGAGGTCTTGCTCTTTACTAATCTGGAAAGAGCATCAAGCCAAAGGCTGGAAGATTTGGCAGACGCGTTGTTTTTTGGTCCTGGTAATTCCGGTGGATTTGTCGTTTGCGGCAAAGCTGGCATGATAGTTCACTTCCTTTCTTAATCGTAGCTGATTCTCGGGTCGAAATATTTGTATAATATATCAGTAATCAGATTAACGATGACAAAAATAACAGCGATAATCAAAATAGTGCTTTGGACGACAGGATAATCCCTTCCCATTACTGCCAGGTACACATAACGGCCAATGCCTGGCCAGGAAAATATTGTTTCCGTCAGAACAGCACCGCCCAGCAGCAGGCCGAATTGAAGACCGATGACGGTCAATACTGGTAAAAATGCATTTTTGAGCGCGTGCT
The DNA here is from genome assembly GCF_900101125.1 of Sediminibacillus albus. Lineage (GTDB taxonomy): Bacteria > Bacillota > Bacilli > Bacillales > Amphibacillaceae > Sediminibacillus > Sediminibacillus albus. The sequence continues at coordinate 453,462 of NZ_FNFL01000002.1, forward strand.
GGAAGACGATTAAATGCCGTGCTAATCCTTTGGCGTTGGCAGTACGTATGTAATCCTGCTTCATGACTTCCAGCATGCTTGAGCGTGTCATCCGTGCAATAATCGCCATTGGAATTGTTCCTAACGCTACGCCTGGCATAATAAGGTGGGATAATACGTCCTTAAATGCAGCCCAGTTTCCAGTTATTATACTGTCCAGCAAGTAAAAATTCGTTATCGAATTTAATTCGATATTATTAGATATTCTTCCGGAGGCTGGCAGAATATTTAACTGAACCGAGAAAAACCAAATCATCATCAGTCCCAACCAAAAGATAGGAAGTGAAACTCCAAACAGCGCACCAGTCATACTTAGATTGTCAAACCAGGAATACTGCTTAACCGCAGCTATTACGCCGGCTAGAATACCTATTGATATAGCCAAAACCATGGCGAATACTGTCAATTCCATTGTAGCTGGCAGCCGGTTCATGATTTCAATGCTGATGTCTTCTTTGGACTTGACTGATTCCCCTAAATCACCCTGAAGAATGCTTCCTGCGAATCTGCCATACTGTACAATATACGGATCATTTAATCCCAATTCTTCCCGCAGCTGCTCCAGCTGTGACTCCGTTGATTTCTCTCCAAGCATACTTTTAGCCGGGTCTCCCGGAATTAAGTGAATGAGAGAAAAGGTCAGGATCGATACCCCGAGAAGTACCGGAATGAGCATGACGAGCCGTCGCAAAATATACTTAACCATGACATTCCCTCCATTTAGACCAATGAAATTCAAAGATCTTTTGTTTAAATGTTACAAATAAAGCGGCGGTTCTGCTGATAACTTATGGTTCAGTATTTTCTTAAATAAGAAGTTACCTTTGAAACAGCCAAAGGTAACTTCTTTCCATAAGGTTCGTGGCTTTAACGTTTAGTTATTGATATCCAGGAAGTTGAATGGTTCACTTCCAGTTGGATGCGGCAGGTAATCGACCACGTCTTTATTAGCCGCCAGTGGTGGTGTTGTATGGGCGATCGGGAACCAAGGCGCATCTTCATGGATAAGTTCTTGAGCTTGCATATATAACTCCGAACGTTTGTCTTGATCCATTTCTGTTTGTGCCTGTTTTAACAAATCGTGGACTTCATCATTTTTATAGAAGGCAATATTACCGGCAGAGCCTAATTTTGCATTGTCTTTATCCAGCAATACATATAAGAAGTTATCAGGATCGCCATTATCGCCAGTCCATCCTAAAAAGGCCATATCATGTTCGCCGTTTTCGGTAGCAGCTAAATGACTATCCCAATCGTTTTCCACGATTTCTACTTCAATATTTACTTCGGCAAGCATTTCTTGAATAGCTTGAGCAGTTACTTTCGGCTGCGGCAGGTATGGGCGCGGATTCGCCATAGAATAAAGCGTGACTTTGAATCCGTCTGCATAACCAGCTTCAGCTAGCAGTCGTTTAGCTTCTTCAACGTCAAACCCGTAATCCTCTACATCATCGTTATATCCCCATAAAGAAGGAGGCATCGGGTTTTTGGCAGCTTTACCAACCCCTTCAAATAATGTAAGCAATTTTTCTTTATCGATGGCCAGATTGATTGCCTGGCGGACTTCTTTTTCGCCCATGGGGCCGTCTTGATCTGTATTCATTGCCATATAGCTGACATTCATCGAAGGTCTGCGGATAATTTGCAAGTTTTCATCTGACTCCGCTTGTTGAATGTCCTGCGGGTTCAGACCGTTCATCACATCAATGGATCCTGATTGGAGTTCCATGAAACGAGCGCCATTATCAGGTATTGTCCGGAAAATAACCTTGTCAATTTTAGCTGGTTCACCGAAATAGTCATCGTTTTTCACTAAAGTGATATTGTCATCTTTCACCCATTCTTCAAAAACAAATGGACCAGTTCCAACTGGATTCTTAAAGTAATCCTCGCCATGTTCTTCTACAGCTTCAGGGCTTGCTATTCCGAATGGCGGCATGGCAAGGGTGAATAAAAATGGTGCATTTGGTTCGGATAAAGTGAATTTAACTTCATAATCTCCTGTGGCTTCTACCTTTTCAATTATTCCTTTCAAATTATCTTCTGTCGCTCCAAACATATATCCATAGTAGATGAAATCAGCAGAAGTGGCCCAGCGTTCAAAGTTGAACACGACATCCTCAGCGGTAAAATCGGTACCGTCATGGAAGGTTACATCATCGCGTAATTGGAAGGTCCAGACGAGGCCGTCTTCACTGGTTTCCCATTCAGTGGCTAAAGATGGGCGGACTTCCGTATTTTCTTCCTTGTAGCGGACAAGCGTATCATAGACCTGGTTCGTGACATAGATGGATTCCCCGTCTGTTATTTGAGAAGGATCCAGCTGCACTGAATCAGCGCCTCTGCCAAAGACAAGCGTCTTTTCACCTTCACTGCCTTCTGCATCGTCGCTTGCTTCCGCGGTTTCATCTCCGGTATCCTCTTCCGTGCCGGCTTGATCGTTACTGCAGCCGCTGACTGTTAAAACAACTAATAAGAGCAGGCCAAACAATGTCCACAATCCTTTTTTATTCATAATTTTCCCCCTTAAAAAATTTATATAAGAATTGGCATAGAACATTAATGCTCTAATGCCACTTCCTTAACAAAATGGCAGGCAGCTTGTTGTCCGCCCGATGATACTTGTTTCAAAAGCGGGTTGGAGGTCCGGCAGATTTCTTCTGCGTAAGGGCATCTAGTGTGAAATTTACATCCGAGCGGCGGGTCAGAAGGCGAAGGGAGGTCTCCCTTTATAAGAATTCTTTCCCGGGATAGCTCAGGATCCGCTTCCGGTATTGCTGAAAGCAGTGCCTGGGTGTACGGATGCTTAGGATGGCTATAAAGCTCCTCCACCTCGCCGATTTCAACAATTTGTCCGAGGTACATAACAGCAACCCGGTCACTAATATGGTGGACCACACTCAAATCATGAGCGATAAATATGTAGGTAAGATTAAATTCTTGCTGAAGATCCTCCATTAAATTGATTACCTGTGCCTGGATCGAGACATCTAACGCTGAAACTGGTTCATCGCAAATGACTAAATCCGGATCAAGAGCCAGTGATCTGGCAATGCCGATGCGCTGACGCTGGCCCCCGCTGAATTCATGCGGGTAACGCTGCTTATGGTAAGAACTTAAACCAACTACATCCAACAGGCGATCAAGTTTCTTTTTCCTTTGCTGTTTTGGCAGGTTAAAAATTTTCATCGGTTCCGTAATGATTTGTTCGATGGTTTTCCTTGGGTTTAATGAAGCATAGGGATCTTGGAAAATCAGCTGCATATCCCTCCGCAATTTCCGCAGTTTTTCGCCGCGGTAACCGGTTATGTCTTCTCCTTTAAAGCGAATTTCCCCTTCTGTAGGCTCGAGAAGTTTTAAAATAGCTCGTCCAGCCGTCGATTTACCGCAGCCGCTCTCGCCGACAAGACCAAGCGTTTCCCCTTGCTTGACTTGAAAGGAAATTCCGTCCACTGCTTTCACTGCCCCGTTTTGTTTTTTTAAAAGCCCTCCGTTATTTATAGGAAAGTGTTTTTTTAGGTTTTTCACTTCAAGTAAAGTGCTCATTCTGACACCACCTTTTCTGTCTCTTCCTCGTATAGCAGACAACGGACATGGTGGTTGTTCCCATGTTCAATCAATACTGGATCAGTAGTTAAGCAGATTTCCGTTGCCTGTGAACATCGGGGAGCAAAACTGCATCCCCCTGGAAGAGCGCGTAGGTCGGGAGGAAGCCCCTCAATTGCTTCAAGTTTTTCTTTTTTCGCAGAAATTTTCGGAATGGAATTCATCAGCCCTAGTGTATAGGGATGTTTAGGCTGTTTGAATAAACTTTTTTTGTCGGTATATTCCACTGGTTTTCCTGCATACATCACCATTACTCGATCGCACACTTCCGAAACGACACCTAAATCATGGGTGATCATGATGATGGCCATTCCCAGTTCTTTCTGCAGCTTTGCCAGCAGCTCGAGTATTTGGGCTTGAATGGTAACATCCAGAGCAGTTGTCGGCTCATCGGCAATCAGTACCTCTGGATTACAAGCTAGTGCCATTGCAATCATGACTCTTTGCCTCATACCACCACTGAATTCGTGGGGATAATTTTTTAACCTGCCCCTTGCCTCAGGAATGCCGACTAACTCCAACAGTTCGACCGCGCGATTTCTTGCCTGCTGTTTATTCAAGTTTTCATGGACAAGGATGGTTTCCACCATCTGTTTTTCAATTGTGAAGACCGGATTAAGTGAGGTCATGGGATCCTGGAATATCATAGATATTTCTTTTCCGCGAATTTTCCTCATTTGCTTCTCCGACTTATTGAGAAGATTTTCCCCTTTAAATAAAACTTGGCCATCGACAATTTTTCCAGGAGGAGAGGGGATTAACCGCATAATAGACATAGCAGTAATACTTTTTCCGGAACCAGACTCTCCGACGATTCCAAGTGTCTCTCCCGGCTTGATATCAAAATGTACTCCATCAACCGCTTTTACAACACCAGCCTTGGTAAAAAAATGGGTATGTAATTGTTTGACCTCTAAGATAGGAGTTTCCTCTTTCATGCTCGCCCTCCTTACGAAATGTTTGCATAAGTCAAACTTTTCTGAATTATCTATTCATTATACAGACTATGAAACAGAATTGGTTTTTTTCTCTTTTTTCTCAAAAAAAAGAAATTAACTTTGAAAGGGATAAGAATCGGAGGATAAATACAAGCATAAAATAAGGATTCCAGCATGTTGCTGAAATCCTTTGAATGAATGCGATCGGAGAGATTCGAACCCCCGACACGGTTTATTTATTTTTTTGCTACACGATTTGCTTCTGGAATTACTTGTGTTCATTGCAGGAGTAGATCTGTTAAGTCTAATGGTATATATCGTTCTTGATAACGGTTTCGATCGATTGCAAGGAATTATAGAAAGTGATGAAACCTTCTTCCGTGAGTTCTTAAAAGGAAAGCGGGAAATCACACATAGAAGGACAAAAAAAACGTGTTGAAAAAGATAAGAAAAGAGGAATTTCTAACCTTAAAATCGCTGTTGTTGTAGCACAAGATAGAAATAGTAATATGATTGCTCGAAAAGCTTGAACAGGACGTGTTAAAGCCTAAGAAATCGACACTTTGTTTAGGAGTTTATTTACCCGCCTGCTTTGTTATACACTGATACAGCAACGAGGCTCGAATTAGGTAAGGATTTAGCGTTTGATAAACGAGTAGAGCAGATGGTTATTTCAGCGTGTCAAAAGTCTAATGACAATACCGTCAATATGTTAAAAAGAAGTGCATAAAAAAGACCTCTCATAAAGAAGTCAATCTTACTTATTGTCTATAAATGTACGAACCAACATCGTTCCTGCTAAAACCGATAAAATCATATGTGTTTCAGGTAGTAAAAAGATGTTAGGATAAATGTCCTGCGATACTCCATACCATCTCATCCAATAAATATTTGGTATAAAGACAAGAATAGATAAAATCAATGTTGGAATAAGAAGTTTCCAATTAAAGTTAATTCGTCCATTAAAAAGGCTCCTTAAACCTTTCCATTCCATCAATACACCAAATAGGAATGCCCACAAAGACATTGTTATAAGTAGGGTTTTAGTATCTTCTGATGCTCTTTGCGAAGCTATTTGAAGGTCATAATAATTACCAACCATTAAATAAAGTAAAATTATCATTCCTAAAATCACTGCTGAAACACCTAAAATCTTTTTATTAATAACAAAACCTCCCTTAATATATCCATACGGTTTAGAAAGCCTAAAGTTTGAATATCAATTTGATTTTATCAGAAAATTCAACTTATACAAAGATTATACTAAAAGCAACAATCTGTTAGAAAACAGCCTTTTTTTGCTGTTTGCTGTTCCCGCAGAGTGAAAAAAGACGCCGCAAGGGCGCCTTGTCTGCGTATAAATCCGAATGGTTGCCGGACTTTACTTTTTGCGGCTGAACCTCGCGCCGTTTGACGACGCCATTTCGCTTCATTGACGTAATAGCTTTCTTACTTCCGTTTTTAGGCATAAAAATAACCTCCCGTATTATTTTACGAAAGGTCGCGAACAATGGCCGGTAATGGGACGGTAACTTGTCGAAAAAGAGGCTGACGGAAATTATGTTCCGTGTCTATCCGGATACCCACCGGAGACGATTACACCTAATCTTTCGGGAGAGAATACCGTCATACCAACGATTATGTACGTTGAGTGCGCTCGGAGGGATTCGAACCCCCGACAGACGTGGTACCGGAAACCACCGCTCTATCCAACTGAGCTACGAGCGCATAATAATATTGTTAATAAATCACTGTATGTTTTCGTCTCCTGCGGACCGAAACATCGCCAACTCCCTAAAGCGAGTATTATCAGCGACTGACAACGACTATTATACGATAAACGAAAGTTCAATGCAAGCGCAAAAAAGCAAACAAATAATAGACGGCACTGACTATGCTCGATAATAAAGAGAAAAGAGGATAAAAGTAAAATCTACTACTATTATTCCAATCTATTTGTTTCTTTTTTGGCTGTCCAGCTGATTAATGGCTTTATCCAAGGTTTGGGAAATTTCGATCACCTTTGGGCTGCTTGGGTCTTGTTTGTACGCTTCGTACATTTTCTCTCTCAAGCATTCTATTTTTTGTTCGAGTTCTTGTGAATAAACCATATGCTCCTCCAAAACGAATTAATGTGAAAATATGTTTACCCTCAAATGTTTCTATAAAAACGAAAAAATAGGCTTGTGCTTGGAATCAAAGCACAAGCCTATCCTATCGAATCTATTATTTATCGAGAGGAGGTGTGGAATGCACATATGGCGGTGCCGGTTTTAATTCGGGTTTGCCGCCATAGCCAACTGGGCTGCTCTCATATTGGAACTCATGGCCGTCTGGTGCATTGCCTGTTGCCCATGCGCCGCGTGCACTGTCTTCTCCTTCTGAAAAGTTATAAAGTTTGTGGGAGAAATCCATTGCTTCCCATTCATCAGGCACAGTAGTTGGAGCAATTTTGCCGCCTTCTTTTTCCTCTAACTCCTGTAAGGCTGCCATCCATTGGTTTTGATGCATGGTGTCTCTGGCAAGGAGGAAGGAAAGCATATCTTTTACTCCGCGATCTTCGGTTAATTCATAAAGACGTGCTACTTGCAGTCTTCCCTGAGACTCTGCATTCAGGTTGGCGCGCATATCAGCCATTAGGTTTCCGCTGGCGATGATATATCCTGCACTCCATGGTACCCCGGCGCTGTTTTCAGGGGTAGCTCCCAGGCCGGAAACAATCGCATGGTGTGGATTCATTCCTCCCATTATCGCGCCGATTACAGGATCTTTGGCAGCTTTCTCTTGCTCATTGATTGGTGCGCCATCTAATAGGCGTGCAACCATCGTGGCAATCATTTCCACATGGCCCAGTTCTTCGGTACCTGTGTCCATAATTAAATCCTTATATTTTTCATTGCCGCGGGTATTGAACCCTTGGAATAAATATTGCATAGCTACTGACATTTCGCCAAATTGGCCGCCGATAATCTCTTGTAATTGCTTCGCGAAAACTGGATCAGACTTTTCTGGTTTGGCATGGAACTGAAGTTCTTTTTTGTGAAAAAACAAGTTAAAAACCACCTTTTTAAGTATTTTTCCAGAATCGGTTGCTCTTCATACTATTTTTTTGAATTTGTGGCAACGGGCCCGTCTGCCGTAATTATCTCTTCCCATTCGGGTAATAAGATAAACTATAGAAAAGTTTTTTCTTGATAATAATTATAAAAAGTGTGAATAGGCAGAAAACATATTGACAGGATAAAAATGCCATGCTAGAATTCTTGTTAACCAAAACGAAATATTGTGAATACTTATCCAGAGAGGTGGAGGGACTGGCCCGATGAAACCCGGCAACCATTAAGCATAGCTTAAAAAGGTGCCAATTCCTGCTAAGCGGAAGCTTGGAAGATAAGGAGCGAAATTTATTATTTATGCCTCTCTATCTTCTAGAGAGGCATTTTTTAGTTGGCTAGCGGTATGGATTCGTGAATTCAATGCCAATCAAGCGCCGCTGGCCCGAAAATACGTTGAATAAAAACTGATAAAAAAAGCTTGTTATTTGAAAAGATGAAAGGTGGAGGAACCGTTGTATGGAAGTAAAAACGGCTGCAGCAAGAAAAACCGGCAAAGTGTCCATCGGCGACTTAACACTGGAATCAGGGACATTGCTGAGGGATGTTGAACTATCTTACGAACGAGTTGGCCAGATCGATGCCCCAGCCATTTTAATATGCCACGCACTTACCGGGAGCCAGTATGCAGCAGGTGACCAGGAGAATCAAGGGTATTGGGCCGGAATGATTTACTCCGGCGGCTACATCGATACAGATAGGTTCCAGGTGATCTCCTTCAATGTCCTTGGCGGATGCAATGGATCTACAGGTCCTTTAAGTACGAACCCTGACACCGGAGAACCTTACCAGGCTAAATTTCCTTTTATTACTGTCCGGGACATGGTGCAAGCTCAATATAAGGCGTTGAAGAAGTTGGAAATAGACCATATGGCAGCCGTGATGGGTGGATCACTGGGTGGAATGCAGGTGTTGGAATGGGGAGTAATGTATCCTGAAATGATGGATCAGTTATTTCCGCTGGCAGTAACACCGTACCTAAGCGACTATGCGATAGCCTTCAATAACATTGCCAGATTAGCAATTCTGCGGGACCCGAATTGGAATAACGGCAATTACTCGGAAATGGCGATTCCAGAGAGCGGATTAAGCCTGGCGAGGATGGTTGGTATGATTACCTATCGCTCCGGAGATTTGTTTAATGAGCGTTTTTCCAGAAAACAGCGGGCTCCTGCCGGCAATTTTCATGATGAAATTGCCTACGAAGTCGAGTCCTACCTTGATTACCAAGGCAAAAAATTGACCAAACGTTTTGATGCGAATAGCTACCTTTACTTGCTTAAGGCTATGGATACACATGATATTGGCAGGGGAAGAGGCGGCTGGCAGCAGGCTGCTTCATATATCAAAGCCCCTGTAACAGCACTTGGTTATAGCGGCGATTTATTATTTCCGCCGACTGCTTTGCAGGAGTTAGTCGATCAATTAGCCGAGTCAGCAAAACCAGCTGAGTATACCCATGTAGAAACCCGGTTTGGCCATGATGGCTTTTTGGTTGAGTTTTCTAAATGGGGCGATGTTATTAAAGAAAAGCTGGAACGCTGATCAAAGGAGAAAGAAAATAAAAAATATTTTGACAAATACATTTGATTTTTAGTAAAGTAATTATTAGAAAAATTGAATACGGACTCTTATCCAGAGAGGCAGAGGGACTGGCCCGATGAAGCCCGGCAACCATCAAATCGATCCGATTTGAAAAGGTGCTAATTCCTGCAGGAGATTAATCCTGGTAGATAAGAGGAGGCATATGCATTTTAAAACCCTCTTCTTATGAAGAGGGTTTTTTATTGGAGAAAAGGAAAAGTACAGGAGGAATTTATTTATGGCACATACTTACGATTTAGAAACATTATCCCTTCACGGCGGGCAGTCTCCGGACCCAACAACCGGGTCAAGGGCTGTACCTATCTATCAAACAACTTCCTATGTGTTCCATGATACGGAGCATGCGGAAAGATTATTCGCACTAGATGAACCAGGTAATATTTATTCACGGCTGGGCAACCCTACCGTCGATGTATTTGAAAAACGGCTGTCATTGTTGGAAGAAGGAGTGGCTGCAGTCGCAACCTCTTCCGGTATGGCTGCTATCACTCTTTCTATATTGAATCTGGCAAGCGCTGGAGATGAAATTGTCGCTGCTGCCAATTTATATGGAGGAACCTACAATTTATTTTCCACGACTCTACCAAGATACGGAATTAACGTAAGATTTGTGGATCCAGCTGACCCTGAGAATTTCCGGGCGGCAATTACGGATAAGACAAAAGCGGTATATGGAGAGATCATTGGTAATCCAAGCCTGCATGTACTTGATGTGGAAAGGGTTGCTGATATAGCTCATGAGAATGGAGTACCGTTTATTATCGATAATACATTTGCTACGCCACACTTATGCAAGCCAATCACATTAGGAGCGGATATCGTGGTCCATTCAGCAACGAAGTGGATCGGAGGACACGGCACTTCGATTGGCGGAGTTATCGTTGATGGCGGCAGGTTTGATTGGAACTCAGAAAAATATCCGCAATTCACAGAACCGGACCCTAGCTATAACGGAATTCGTTATGCGGTCGATTTTGGCACACTTGCTTTCAGTACAAAGGTCCGAGTACAACTGCTACGGGATTTTGGTTCAAGTCTTAGTCCTTTTAACGCTTTCTTACTATTACAAGGATTGGAAACACTGCATTTGAGAGTAGAACGGCATAATCAAAATGCTCTTGAATTGGCGGAGTACTTGCAAAGCCATCCAGCAGTAGAGTGGGTTTCATACCCTGGTTTAGATAACCATCCATCCCACGAGCGTAGTAAACAGCTGTTGAATAATGGGTATGGATCAATTGTTAATTTCGGTATTAAAGGCGGAAAAGAAGCTGGCAGAAAATTAATTGATAATGTTGCTTTATGGTCGCATTTAGCCAACGTTGGAGATGCAAAGTCATTGATCATCCATCCAGCATCTACTACCCATCAGCAATTATCGGTAGAAGAGCTGGCTGCTACGGGAGTCAAGGAGGAGCTTGTCAGGCTTTCGGTAGGGATAGAATCAGTAAGAGATCTGATAAACGATTTGGACACTGCGCTGAAAAAGGCCACGGGAGAAGGTGACCCAGCAGATAGCAGGATTGTTATCAATGATGAAGGAGTTATTCGGTGGGCATTGCAATCTCCGCAGGAAAAAGTAGTAAAGGATGGCAAAGAAGTGCAGCGGCAAAAGACACTGGCCATCGTCGGATTAAGCGGAAAGGAAGCAAGGCCGAGTCACCGGCTGGCACGAAAAATGCAGCGGCTTGGCTATAAAATCATCCCGGTAAATCCGCGGGAAACGGAAATTTTGGGAGAAAGAGCATATCCAGACTTACAAAGCATTCCGGAACCGATTGATATTGTGCAAGTTTTCAGAAGCCCTGAAGCAGCTATCGGAATTGCTAAAGAAGCAGCCGAGGTCAGGCCGAAAATCTTTTGGTTACAAGAAGGGGTTGTATCGGAGCAAGCTGCGAATATTGCCAGAGACGCCGGGCTCGAGGTCGTGCATAACCGTTGTACTTATAAAGAAGCACAGCGGCTGCGCGGCACAATCACCACTTATGCTTGTGAAATATAAGAATAGAAGGGAAGCGAAAATAGATGAAACGAATTCCGTTAATAGATATCAGAAGTTTTTTGGCTATAACAGTGTTAGGGGCGTTGGTAATCCTTGCTGTCGGCTGCTCTTCCAGCGCCAGCTCGGAAGGAACGCCCGAAAAAATCAGACTTGATTATGCTTATTATTCTCCTACTAGTCTTGTACTGAAAAAGTTTGGCTGGGCAGAAGAAGAATTCGAAGAAGAAGGAATCGAAATTGAATGGGCATTAAGCCAGGGAAGCAATAAAGCACTCGAGTTTTTAAATAGCGACAGCGTCGACTTCGGATCAACTGCTGGTGCAGCAGCATTGATGTCGAAAGCGAACGGCGCCCCTATTAAAAATGTCTACATCTATTCCAAACCGGAATGGACTGCGTTGGTCGCAGGGAAAGACTCCGATATTTCCAATTTAGCCGACTTGAAGGGGAAAAAGGTAGCGGCAACGCTGGGAACAGATCCATATATTTTCCTGCTGCGTGCGTTTGAAGCAGAGGGAGTGCCTCCAAAAGATGTGGAAATCGTCAACCTGCAGCACGGTGACGGAGCATCTGCACTGACATCCGGGCAGGTTGATGCATGGGCAGGACTTGATCCGCATATGGCCAGATTGGAACTGGAATCGGATGCTGAGCTTTTTTATCGAAATCCTGACTTTAATACGTACGGTTTCTTGAATGTCCGCGAGGAGTTTGCCGAAAAGCATCCGGACTACGTTAACCGTGTGATCAACGTTTACGAAAAAGCTAGAAAATGGGTCCAGGATAACCCGGAGGAAGCTGCTAAGTTATTGGCTGAGGAAGCAGAAATTAAAGAGGAAGTCGCGGTCAAACAGCTGGAAAGAAACGATTTTTCCGAGCCTGTTCCCGGCGAAGTACAACGGGAAGCATTGGTAGAGGCAGGAAAAGTGCTGCAGGAAAGCGAGACGATTGATCCGGAGGCCAATATCGAAGAATTGACAGACGAACTGATTGATCCATCTTTTGCAGAAGAAACGATATCGGAATAAACAAGTCGGAGAGGAGGAGCATCTATGGCAAAAAATCAAAGTGAAGTGAGCGGCATCTTCACCGCAGGAAGCAAGAGCAAGCCATCGGCGGCTAAACCAAAGAATCCGTTCACCCATCCTCTTTTATTGGGAAGTATTTTTCCGCTTTTGTTGGTGGTTGTGTGGGAAGTGTTAAGCCGCTTGGAAGTCTTTCCCGCCTACCAGCTTCCTGCTCCGTCCGTTATTTTAGGAACAATTGCAGGGATGGCGGAAGACGGCACGCTCTGGGGACATGTCTTCATTACCAGCTACCGGGTGCTGATGGGATTTTTGCTTGGAACGGCGGCAGCTGTCGTACTCGGTTCGTTGGTTGGGTTTTATAAGCATGCGGAGGCATTGTTCGATCCGCTTATCCAGGCGTTTCGTTCCATCCCTTCCCTTGCCTGGGTCCCGCTGTTCATCTTATGGATGGGAATCGGCGAACCGTCCAAAATTGCCATGATTGCTGTCGGTGTCTTTTTTCCGGTCTATTTAAATATTGTCAGTGGCATAGGAGGCGTCGACCGAAAGTTGATCGAAGTAGGGAAAATGTATGGACTGAATATGTTCCAGCTGGTGCGAAGGATTATTCTGCCAGCATCTCTTCCTTCTTTCTTGGTCGGACTTCGCAGCGGTTTAGGATTGGGCTGGATGTTTGTCGTTGCAGCAGAGCTGATGGGTGCGAGCCAGGGACTTGGATATTTACTGGTCGTCGGCCAGAATACACTCGCTCCGGAAACCATCATAGCCAGTATTGTCTTGTTCGCCGTGATTGGGAAGCTGTCGGACTGGATCCTGAAAAAACTGGAGACCCGGACCTTGCACTGGCAAGACCGGGCTGCAAAATCGTAAGGAGGTAAAGCGATGAGTTTGCAATTAGAAAGGGTCGGGAGGACATTTGCAGGAAAACCTGCTGTTCAGGATGTCTCCTTCCGTGCGGAACCTGGGGAAATTATCGGCCTTCTCGGAACGAGCGGCTGCGGAAAAAGTACGCTGCTGCGTGCCATATCGGGCCTTGACAATGCATATGACGGGGTTATTGAGATTAATGGGAAAAAAGTGAATGGCATACAGAAGACGACTGGTTTTATGTTTCAAGAACCCCGACTACTGCCTTGGTTAAATGTTCTCGACAATGTCACCTTCGGTCTTGAGGGAAACAGAGAGGAAAAGCAAAAGAAGGCAGGCCGTTACTTGGAAAGTGTCGGACTTGCAGGCAATGAAATATTATATCCAAAACAACTTTCAGGCGGAATGGCCCAGCGGGTGGCGATTGCCCGAGCACTTGCAACGTCGCCGGAAATTCTACTGCTGGATGAACCGTTCAGTGCCCTTGATGCGTTTACCAAAATGCAGCTGCAGGATTTGCTGCTTGAAGTGTGGAGGAGTTACCGGTCGACAATGGTGCTGGTAACACACGATGTGGATGAAGCAGCTTATTTATGCGACCGGATCATTGTGCTGCGGGGCCAGCCGGGGACGGTGGAACGGGAAATCGCGATTACAGAATCTAGACCGAGAGAAAGGGGAAGCAGTGAATTGGCTGCTTATAAGGCTGAAATACTTGCCAGCTTGGACTTAACAACAGAGACAGCTTGACCAAGCTGGATACATAGAGGAGGTTCAACATGACAGGAAAGGACTTAAAAATACTTGAAGCCGATAAAGGCGTACACAACTTAACAGACTATCGCCGTGTAGCTGCAGCTTTTACCTGGGAACAAGCCGCAGAACAGCTAAGCCTTTTCAAAACCGGCAAATGGAATGCCGCTTACGAAACGATCGACCGTCACGTTGCAGAAGGATATGGAAACAAGACTGCTTTGTATTTTGTCCAGGATGAATACAAAGAGAGCTACACGTTCGCGGAGGTAAAAGAAAAAACAGATCACTATGCCCGGGTGTTGAAGGAACAGGGTGTCGGCAAGGGAGACCGCGTATTTGTGTTCCTTCCGAAAACCCCGGCCTGCTATTTTTCCATCCTGGCTATCATCAAAATTGGTGCCATTGCTGGACCTTTGTTTGAAGCTTTTATGGAAGAGGCCGTAAAAGACCGGATCAATGACTGCAGTGGAACTTTCTTGATTACGGACAATGAGCTTGTCCGCCGTGTACCTCAACCAGAAATCCCCAGCTTAAAGACCGTATTGTTGGTCAATCAAATGGAAGCAGCCAATCCGGCGGCTTTGACTGATGAAGAGCTGGTCGAATGGGTCGAGCCGGAGGATGGTATGTTGATTCATTACACAAGCGGTTCGACAGGAAAACCAAAGGGTGTGTTACATGCACACCGAGCTGTCGTCCATCACTTTCAATCCGGACTCTGGGTATTGGATATCCAGGAAGACGACGTATATTGGTGTACCTCCCATCCTGGCTGGGTTACGGGCAGTGTTTATGGTTTGTTCGCCCCATGGCTGAACCGGGCGGCTGTTGTCATTCAGGCTGGCCGGTTTCGGGCGGAAACCTGGTATCAAATCATTGAAGACTTCGGCGTCACGATTTGGTACAGTGCTCCTACCGCTTTTCGCATGCTGATGGCGCAGGGAGATTTACACAAACAATATAACCTGAAGTCACTCCGCCACATTTTAAGCGTCGGAGAACCCTTGAATCCAGAGGTGATCAACTGGGCCTGGGACAATTTATCATTAAGGATTCATGATACGTGGTGGATGACCGAAACGGGCGGCCATTTGATTGTCAATCTTCCGTCAGAGCCGATTAAGCCGGGTTCTATGGGGCGGCCATTCCCTGGAATTACGGTCGGTATATTGGACGAAAGCGGAAAAGAACTTCCAACCGGATCGATTGGCCAGCTTGCCATCCGTACTCCGTGGCCGGGGCTGATGAAAGAAATTTGGGGGAACCGTGATAAATTTTCTTCCTATTTTTTATATGAAGGCTGGTATGTGTCCGGTGATTTGGCTGTAAAGGATGAGGATGGCTATATCTTTTTCCAAGGCAGAAGCGATGACATGATCAATTCAGCGGGCGAGCGCATCGGCCCATTCGAAGTGGAAAGCAAGTTGATTGAACATCCTGCGGTTGCAGAAGCGGGAGTGATCGGCAAGCCAGATCCTCTGCGCGGCGAACTGGTAAAAGCATTCGTCACCTTGCGTTCTGGTTACGAAGAAACACCCGAGCTGCTGGAAGCGTTACGCGTTTTTGTCAAAGAGCATTTGGCAGCACATGCCGCTCCACGGGAAATAGAAGTAGTTGCAGAACTGCCCAAAACTAAAATAAGCGGAAAAATTTTACGCAGGGAACTAAAACAGCGGGAGCTCGACAAGGTTAGCGCAACCTCTTAACACAGCTTGAAGGAACAGGAGGAAAAGTATGACGACAATCAAAGTAGCTTTACTCGGCTTTGGGACAGTAGGCAGCAGCGTTTACCAAATCCTTCAATCACAACAAAGCAAGTTTGAAAGATTAATAGGTAGAAAAGTGGAAATCGTTGGGGTCTTGATTCAAGACGAAACAAAACAACGTGATATCGCCGATGGTATTCTTGTAACCTCTTCCTTCGAAGAGCTGATCAATGTCTCTGACATCGACGTGATCATCGAAGCGATAAACGGCATAGAACCTGGAGCCGGTTATTTGCACAAAGCCTTGGAAAAAGGGGTCCACGTGGTGACCGCCAATAAAGAGCTTCTTGCTCATGAAGGGAAATCATTACGGGAAACCGCTGATACCGGGAATGCCCAGCTCAAATATGAAGCAGCGGTAGCGGGGGGAGTACCGATAATAGGGACACTGCAACAGCTGTTGCAGGTGAACTATATTTCCAATGTGGAAGCCATTTTAAATGGGACATCCAATTACATCCTGACTGAAATTGCAGAAAACAAGGTAAGCTTTCAAGAAGCGCTGCTCACTGCACAAAAGCTTGGCTATGCTGAAGCAGACCCCGGTAATGACGTGGATGGATGGGATGCCTTTTATAAGCTGATGATTTTGAGCGATTTATTGCTTGGAGACCAGCCGGACTGGACGCAAGTGACACGGCGTGGAATACGCGGTATCACGCTTGCCGACATTCAGGCTGTCGAAACTGCTGGATGGCGAATCAAGCATATTGCCAGTCTTCAGTTCAATAAAGGGAAAGCACAGCTTCGTGTCGAGCCAAGGGCGGTGCCGCAAGGACATTCACTGTACGAGGTAGCAGGAGTAGATAACGCTGTTGCCATCGAAGGTGATCTTGCCGGCAACTTAAAACTACAGGGGCCAGGGGCCGGAGCACTGCCTACTGCAAGTGCCATTTTGGAAGATTTCGTCCAATTGTATAAGAAATCAGACAACCGCAAACCTGTAATTGATACTACATTTTCAGCAGAAGATTCCAACCGATTGCAGGATTGGCTGATTACAGCCCCATCCATACCGCAAACTGCCGCTGTTAAACAGTATTGGAGTGGCAAGGAGGCAAACTCCAACACCTACCTGCTTTCCGCTACTGCGGAAGAGCTGAAGAACTTGCTGCAGGCGGGTGAAATCCACAACTTCTTTAGAGTGGCGGGAGCAAGACAGGAGATTTCGGACACTTTTCCGGTTCCGATTTGACTGTTTCTTCCTATTTTACAACTGCTTAATATGTGAATTACAGGCTTAAGGAAGTAGAGAAAAAAGGTAGTGGATACTCGATATATCCACTACCTTTTTCCGTGTGTTAATCTACAAACTTCCAGGTTGTAGATTAACTCTTGTATTTCGTAGTAGACTTATACTGCGCAGTAAGTTATTTCCATAATTGCGGAAAATAGGATTAATATTGCTTTATCTTCTGGTATGATTTAAGTAAGAAGATCTATGATTTTGTGAAGTTATTCACTTAAACTAACGGTCAGTTTAGTGAAAGAAGGAATTTTGGAAAAAAATAAGATTAATATTCTTATCGAGTGTATTGAATGTGAATTTTACCTGGATTGGGAACAGCATTTATGGCAATGGTTATTATTGTTTTACTTATTCTATTTATGATGACTTTAGACACAGGTGTTTGGTGGAAAGGTCTAAAAGGATTTTCAAGAAAGAGTTTCTGGAACAAGCAAAAACGCTTATTTTACTATTGAGCAGTAATCTTGAAGAGAAATCACAAATTATAAGGAGTTTTTCAGAGAATATGGACTATGTTAAGGATTTAAGAAAAATAGTTGGGAACAGACCTTTAATATTAACAGGTTCGGTGGTCTTACTATTAAATGAGAACAATGAGTTGTTATTGCAACATAGGACTGACGGTGGTTGGGGATTGCCTGGTGGTCTTATGGAATTAGGTGAAAGCTTAGAAGATACTGCAAGAAGAGAAGTAAAAGAAGAAACAGGACTTGATATAGGAGAGCTAAATCTGTTAGGTGTATTTTCAGGTAAAGATTATTATTTTAAGTTATCAAACGGAGATGAACTTTATTCTGTAACCGCAGTGTATATCTCAAAAGAAATAAACGGTAGTATTGAAATTGATGAAAAAGAATCTTTTGATGTCCAATATTTTAATCTTAATGAATTACCAGATGGTTTAACAGAAGAATATCGAAGTTATATAGAGCCGTACTTAGAACAATTAACTAAGTAATATTTCTCTCAGGTTAGGCAAAAATAAAATGAATTTTATGGTAAAATTAGGGTATTAAATTGATTGACAAAGAGGGTAACTGAATGGAATTCTTAACTGAAAAATTATTATTTATAGCTTTGTTTATTTTTATTATCCATTCGATAGAAACTCTAGCTTATGCTGTGAGGTTATCAGGTGCAAGAGTTAAAATGATAGCGTCAGCTTTATCTCTCTTTAACATAATGGTTATCGTATCCAGATTAGCAAATATGATGCAACAACCTTTCACTGGTAGTCTAATTGATACTGCTCCAAAAGAACATGCTCTGGAGTTTGTAGAAACCCAATTTCGAATACTCATTGGTGCATCAACGGTTGGAACAGTATTTGGCATAATTCTACTTCCTACTTTTATAGCATTATTTTCAAGAGCAATCATTCATTTATCAGAGGAAAAAGGTTCTGTACCTTCCTTAATAAAAAGGATATTTTCTTTACAGTACATAAAGCGTGGCATAACACATTTAAGTCTACCGAAGTTTTCATACTTGCAGGAAACTGGAGTAAAGGATATTCCAATAAAACTATTTTGTGTAAATATGATAATAACAGCAATCTATACAATCGGTGTATTATCTGCACTATATGCAGCTTTATTAGCTCCTGAAAGAGCTTCTACCGCAATCATGGCATCAGGTTTAATAAACGGGATTGCAACAATACTATTGGTTATTTTTATTGACCCAAAGATATCTGTAATAGCAGATGATGTTGTTAATCAAAGAGGTAGTTACAAAAAGCTAAAGAATATGTCGTTGATGATGGTAACTTCAAGGTTGTTAGGCACAATGCTTGCTCAATTGTTGTTCATTTTGGGAGCACAATATATAGCTTGGTTTTCAAAATTCATTGTGTAAACGTTCTTCAATTAACGGGGGCAAACATTGAATAAGGGGTTGCCGCATCTTGACAACTCCTATGAGGCAGGGTAGTAAAAGAAGTAAAGCAAGATGTAAATGAAAAATAAATGTTACTGGCGTCGTGCTTAAAATGAATATAAAACCATTTTTGTACCACTCTTGTTTAGTAGTGGTTGAAGCAGGAATTATTGGAGCTAGTTGGAATATTACTAGAAATGAGTTTGTGTTTGTTACTTTTCTTTTTATGTTACTATTACATTGCTTTGTGGGAATTTTATTTACCAATCATCACTCTTGGTATAAAAATTTATATTGATATTGTATCTATTGTTTTTTAATTCCCTTTCTTGTACATCTTAGGTTAACTACCCTTTAGTTACATTTTACCTTCTGTACTTTTATGGTTAGGTTAGAGAGTAAATTAATAACCTGTATTTTTATATAAGCATGGTGGACAGGGGGATGGTGCCTATGACCTCATTTCATGGCCCATCAAGAGCAACGAATTTCAAAATTTATGAGAATCATTGCAATCGATCAAAGAGGGGTGTTTTGATCAGATTCAATCGAAGATGAAAGTCATTTGGAATTCATGATTTGGTGGATGGCTATGAAGCTATTCGTAAGCAACTGGGTATAAAAAATGAGGGAGCATCGGCCATACTTTTGACGGATATGAGGCTGTACAATACTAAACAAATTACCCTGAAAACGTGACATACATTTTGCTAGAGTATCCGATGTTTGACATGGGGAATTCTAGAGCGCTCACTGATTACGGGACTGGAGTACGAATAACTAGAGATGCTTCCCAACTACTTTTCGTGATAATATAAAGAAAAACCTAGATACGAGGATGGGAATCATGTCCAAACATAAGATTTATACAATGAGTTTCGCAAGTGTGTATCCCCATTATGTTAAGAAGGCGGAGAAAAAAGGACGTACGAAAACAGAAGTCGATGAAATCAATCGTTGGTTGACTGGGTATAGGCAGGATGGGTTAGAAGCGCAACTGGAAAAACAAACAGACTTTGAGACCTTTTTCGCGGAAGCTCCCCGAATGAATCCGTCGCGGAATTTGATCAAAGGTGTGATCTGTGGTGTCCGGGTGGAAGACATCGAAGAACCAACTATGCAGGAAATTCGCTATTTAGATAAACTGATCGATGAATTAGCAAAGGGAAAAGCGATGGAGAAAATTTTGCGTAAAAATTAATTTTAACGATGAATTGAAATAGACTTCAATGGGCCTATAAGTTCTTTACATAAAATGAAAATCTTATACTGAGTCACACGTGTAATGAATATAAAGAAGGGGGACTGCCCAATCCAATATTTGGTGGCAGTCTTTTTGTTTATCCGTTTTACTACTCTTTTCGGCTAATATATAATGGGGTCTCAAAGAAGAAAAGATGGGAAGTGCCTATGAATAAACGTAAGAACAGTGCAGCCAAAAAATCGGGAATAAAACGCAAACAATCAAATAAATTCCACTCGAATAAACAATCGACCCCTACCACACATAAAAGCAACAAATCCCAAGGGAAGAACTTGACCAACAATAAGCGCGGACGTAGCAAGAAAACCATAACCGCGGAGGTGACCTGCACAGGCCTTACCAAATCGGGAAAAGGCATTATCAACTGGGAAGGAAAGCAGTTAGAGATTGAGCATCTATTGCCTGGCGAAACGGCTGAGATAACAGTATCCACTAGCGGGAAACAAGTTGACGCAGCACTAAAGCGAGTGATTACAACGTCTGAAAACCGGGTCAAGCCAATGTGTTCCTATTATTACGAGTGCGGGGGATGTCAACTGCAGCATATGAACGAGCAGGCGCAAAAGCATTTTAAGCAGGAAACGATAGAAAAATTGATGAAACCGTTCGGTAAGCCGGAACCGATTTTAACCATGGACCATCCGTATGATTATCGGAACAAGAGCCATACGACATTTGGCCTGAATAAGGACCGGCAGATTATTGGCGGGCTCTACGCCCAGAATAGTCATCAGCTTATCTCAATGGATCGGTGTCTCATTCACGACCCGAAAGCGGACGAGATTTGGCAAACCATTAAGGGTATGATGAAGTCCTTTAAAATCCAGCCCTATAATGAGGACACTGGACAAGGGTTCCTGCGCCATGTACTGGTTAAGGTCGGCAAGGTAAGCGGTGAGATCATGGTGGTACTGGTTGTAGCTTCCCCTGTATTTAAGGGAAAGAATAATTTTGTCAAAGCACTCAGGAAGGCCCACCCAGAGATTACGACCATCCTCATGAACGTGAATAACCGGAAGACGAGCATGGTTTTAGGTGACCAAGAAAAAGTACTGTTCGGAAAAGGGACGATAACAGACACCTTGTGTGGACTGAAGTTTGACATTTCAGCGAAATCTTTCTATCAAATCAATCCAATCCAGACGGAAAAGCTATATGCAAAAGCTATTGAGATGGCGAAATTGTCCGGAAAGGAAACGGTAATTGATGCATACTGCGGAATCGGTACGATTGGCCTGATTGCAAGTCAAAAAGCAGGGAAGGTCATTGGGGTAGAGCTGAATAAGGATGCTGTCCGAGACGCAATCCGCAATTCAAAACGCAATGGCGTGAAAAATGCCCGTTTCTATCAAGGCGATGCCGGCGAGTTCATGGTGGAGATGGCAGCACGCGGTGAGAAAGCGGATGTAGTAATCATGGATCCGCCCCGGAGCGGAAGTGATGAAGCGTTCTTGTCCAGTGTGGTGAAGCTTAAACCAAAGCGTGTCATTTATGTGTCCTGTAACCCGGAGACGCAAGTGCGGGATATGAAGTATTTAACCAAGAACGGGTATGAGGTGAAAGGTATTCAGCCGGTGGATATGTTTCCGCAGACGGTGCATGTAGAAACGGTAGCGGAAATGGTATTGAAAGGTGTCTAATTTAAAAGTAAATCTATCAATAAAAATAAACATTTCCGATTCAGACCCCGATTTCGTGAAAATAAACATTTCCGATTTCGGGGTCTTTTTTATGCCCAAACCTTGTCCTGACTGTCTTTTCTCGATTTTCTCTTCCTTCTTTTATCGGAGAATTTTATTTTAACTCCAACGGTGGAATGCGGGTTGGAGTGGGGTGATTTACCAATGGATTTTTATAATTGTACAAATAGCTTGGTAACATAGGTTTAGTGGTCTTAACTATAGATAGAAGTGTGTTTTATGTTCCCTCGGAATATTAGTTCGAGGTATTTTTTGATCCCTAGTGTCTTACTTTTACGGGAAAAAGCAAATACTAGAGGTCTTTCTTATGGCAATATGAGTTTTATTATAACTTTTAAAAAGTTTACATATGAGAAGAATAATACTTATACGTAACAGTATCTTCATACTGCCAAGTCACATGTAGAAACGGTAGCGGAGATAGTATTGAGGGGATCTAACTAAAAATAAATATTTCTCAGTTAAAATTAAAAATTAGGATTAAGACCTCGATTTAGTGAAAATAAACTTTTCCGATTTCTGGGTCTTTTTCATGCAAATCCCTTGTCTTTTCTCGGTTTACTCTCGTCTCCCCAATTAAACCTTCGTGAGGTAGATTGTAATAATTTTCTCTGGATAGTCTCATTAACTCCTTCTGCCGTCATCACTTTTCTTATTTTCTTCTACAGTTTGTTTTTCTGTTCCTATATCTAAAAAGGATTGAATTGAAATTAAAAGCATAAAGATACTCAGTACCAAGAATTTTCGGTGGACGAGTAACCGCCAGGCCCAGGGAGAACTGTGGCAGCGATCCGTCGCGAAGGACGTAGGTTTGTATTTTCGAGTAGACTGAGTATGTTGGTGTTTCCTCCGCAGGGTTGGTTAGTGCAGGACATATAGAAGCTTCATGCTGTTTTCTTTTAAAGGAATATGGCACAATAGAGGGGTGGAGGGAATAATATGCAAAAAGTGGTTTTATATTCGAAGCCGAATTGCCCTTTATGTGATGAGGCAAAAGATCTTCTGATCGCGTTTCAGGATCAGTATGGGTATGACTTGAAAGAAGTCGATATTTATAGTGATGACGAACTCCTGGAGAAATACCAACTGACGATTCCCGTCGTGGAAATCGACGGACAGGAGGTCGACTATGGTCAAATCGAGTGGGCAAAGCTGAGTGAGTTTATAAAATAGAAGTGCTTTTAGTTGTCGTAAATTGCCGGTTCTGCTACAATAAAAACTGTAAGAGGAATTTTTTTGGAGTATGCGGGACATAATACGCCTGCCAGGGACGTTTTTAACCCGGTTAGCATTAACTGGTAATAAAGGAGTTATAACATGAGAGCACTAATTGATCTTCAAAAAAAATTATTCCCTGACCTTCTCGATGTTATGCAGCGCAGGTATAAAATCTTGCATTACATACATTTAATGGAGCCAATTGGCCGCAGAAGCCTGGCTGATAATATTGAGATGGCAGAACGGCTGGTGCGGAGTGAGATTGATTTTTTGAATAGCCACGGTTTTCTCGATATTACTTCCAAAGGGATGCTGTTAACTCCAGAAGGTACGAATGTCCTGGCACAGCTTAGGGAATTCATTAAAGAAGTATCTGGTTTTAGTGTTTTAGAACAAAGTGTGAAGGATAAATTACACGTAGACCATGTTGTAGTGGTTCCTGGTAATAGTGATGAGCTTGATTGGGTAAAACAAGAAATGGGAAAAGCAGCAGTCGATTTTCTGCGTTCGATTCTCCATGCCAATCAAACAATTGCTGTAACTGGCGGTACATCGATGGCGGCTGTAGCCGAAATGATGACTCCTTTGGAAAGAGCAGAAAATTGTATGTTTGTGCCAGCACGCGGTGGTCTAGGTGAACGCGTGGAAAACCAGGCAAATACAATCTGTGCTGAAATGGCGAAAAAAGCTAATGGAGAGTACCGGTTGTTATATGTTCCTGATCCTTTAAGTGAAGAATCCTATCAGTCAATTATAGGAGAACCTTCTGTTAAAGAAATTCTCCATTTGATTAAGCAAGCAGATGTAGTCATTCATGGGATCGGAGATGCTTGGACGATGGCGCAGCGCAGAAAAGCTTCCGGCAAGATTTTGCAAAGAATCTCTGATGGCAATGCTGTCAGTGAAGCTTTTGGTTATTATTTTAACCAAACTGGGGATGTTATCCACAAGGTAAGAACTGTCGGCCTGCAGCTGGAGGATTTAGATAATTCTCAATGTGTCGTTGCCGTTGCTGGCGGGAAATCAAAGGCACAAGCGATTATTTCTTATTTTAAGCAAGGCAAGAGCAATGTCCTGGTTACTGACGAAGGGGCAGCAAAAGAGTTAATAAGGGATTAATCCCTTTATATATATATGAAAACAAGGAGGAATTCTAGATGACAGTAAAAGTAGGTATTAATGGTTTTGGACGTATTGGCCGTAATGTATTTCGCCAAGCATTGAAGAACAAAGAGGTTGAGGTGGTAGCAGTAAACGACCTTACAGATGCCAACATGCTTGCGCACCTTTTGAAATATGATTCTGTACACGGTATTTTGGAGGAAGAAGTTTCTGTTAACGGCGACAACTTGGTTGTAGCTGGACAAGAAATCATTGTAAAATCTGAGCGCGATCCGGCTAATCTTGGCTGGGGAGACCTAGGCGTTGAAGTAGTTATTGAATCAACAGGTATTTTTACAAACCGCAATGATGCTAAGAAGCATCTTGATGCTGGTGCGAAAAAAGTAGTAATTTCTGCTCCTGCAAAGGATGAAGATTTAACGCTAGTTATGGGTGTTAACGAAGATAAATATGATGCAGGAAGCCATCATGTGATTTCTAATGCATCTTGTACAACCAACTCTTTAGCTCCTGCTGCTAAAGTACTTCACGAAAAATTCGGTATCAAGCGCGGACTAATGACTACCGTCCACTCTTATACAAATGATCAGCAAATCCTTGATTTGCCGCATAAAGACTATCGCCGTGCCCGTGCAGCTGCACAAAATATCATCCCAACTACAACCGGCGCTGCTAAAGCTGTAGCCAAAGTACTTCCTGAATTAGAAGGCAAGTTGAATGGTATGGCTATGCGTGTACCGACTCCAGACGGATCTATCGTTGACTTGGTTGTTGAACTGGATAAAAACGTTACAGCTGACGATGTAAATGCTGCACTTCGCGAAGCTGCTGAAGGTGACTTGAAAGGTATTCTGGAATACAGTGAACTGCCATTAGTATCTTCTGATATTGTTGGCAACACTCATTCTTCTATCGCAGATGGTTTATCTACAATGGTGCTCGAAGATAATATGGTTAAAGTCATCACTTGGTATGATAACGAAATGGGTTACTCTTCCCGTTGTGTAGACTTGGCTGTATTTCTTAAAAATCAAGGGCTTTAATTCAGAAATACAAAAATAGTCGAATAGTTAATGGCTAGCAGGGAGGGGGAATTGTCCTCCTCCCTTGCTTGTTGATAGGAAATTTTAAAAGTTAAATGAAGTTTTTTGTTAAGAGAGTCCTACATACGGGAATGATAGTATGTGGAGTGATAACAGGTAAGGAGGCTGAAACGAATGAATAAAAAAACGATTGCCGACTTAGAGGTAAAAGGAAAAAAAGTCTTTTGCAGAGTCGATTTCAATGTACCGATGAGCAATGGTGAAGTTAGTGATGACACTAGGATCAGAGCGGCTTTGCCGACTATCCAGAAACTGGTTGAAAAAGGTGCTCAAGTCATCCTTGCCAGCCATTTAGGCAGACCTAAAGGTGAAGTGGCGGAAGATTTACGCCTCGATGCTGTAGCCAAACGATTAAGTGACTTGCTTGGCCAAATTGTTACCAAAACAGATGAGGTTTACGGGGAAGAAGTGAACCGCGCCTTGGCTGAAATGGCTGATGGCGATGTCCTTTTAATCGAAAATGTTCGTTTCCATCCAGGTGAAGAAAACAATGATCCGGAATTAGCGAAAGAATTCGCCAATATGGCAGATGTCTATGTAAATGATGCCTTTGGTGCAGCCCACCGGGCGCATGCATCTACTGCAGGGATTGCTGAACATTTGCCAGCTGCAGTCGGGTTGCTGATGGAGAAAGAATTGGATGTTTTAGGCAAAGCTTTATCAGATCCAGAGCGGCCCTTTACGGCAATTATCGGCGGGGCCAAGGTCAAAGATAAAATCGGCGTTATCGATCACTTACTAGATAAGGTAGATCATTTGATCATCGGCGGCGGCCTAGCCTATACCTTTATCAAAGCACGAGGGTATGAGATCGGAAAATCATTGCTGGAAGAAGATAAACTCGACCTTGCAAAGCAGTTCATGAAAAAAGCTGAAGACAACGGCGTCGATATGATTATGCCTGTTGATGTCATTGTATCGGATGATTTTTCAAATGATGCGAACACCAAAGAAGTTGATATTGAGAATATCCCTGCAGATTGGGAAGCACTCGACATTGGACCGAAAACGAGAGAAAAATATCGTTCCATCATCGCTGATTCTCAGCTTGTAATCTGGAACGGACCAATGGGAGTATTTGAATTAGAGACTTTTGCCAACGGGACAAAAGCAGTAGCAAAAGCAATGGCTGAAACGGAAGGTTACACCGTTATCGGCGGCGGAGATTCTGCAGCAGCTGTAGAGAAATTCGGCTATGCAGACCAAATGGACCACGTATCCACGGGCGGCGGTGCGTCACTGGAATTTATGGAGGGTAAAATATTACCTGGTGTCGATGCACTAAGCGATAAATAAAGGAGAGGTGATCATATGCGTAAGAAAGTAATTGCAGGTAACTGGAAGATGAATAAACTGCTTTCAGAAGCTGAACAGTTTGTTGAAACGGCTAAGACAAAAATCCCTAATGAGGATAAAGCAGAATCGGTTGTTTGTGCTCCATTTCCTTTTCTTCCTGCCTTGGTTGAAAAAGCCAAAGGCACAGATTTGAAAATCGCTGCACAAAATATGCACTTTGAAGACAGCGGTGCTTTTACCGGAGAGGTAAGCCCTGCGATGCTAAAAGATTTAGGTGTCACTCATGTAGTGCTGGGCCATTCTGAACGACGCGAGCTTTTTGCGGAAACGGATGAAACAGTTAACAAAAAGACCCGTGCTGCTTTCAACCACGGTTTGATTCCAATCATTTGTGTGGGGGAAACATTGGAGCAGCGTGAAAACAACGAAACGATGAATCATATTGAAGCACAGGTTAAAAAAGCTTTGGAAGGCTTGACAGAAGATCAGGTTAAAGCATCCATTATCGCCTATGAACCAATTTGGGCAATCGGTACTGGTAAGACAGCTACTTCTGAACAAGCAAATGAAGTGTGTACCCATATAAGAAAAGTTGTCAAAACAGCAGTTTCGGAAGAAGCAGGAAATGCTGTAAGACTTCAGTATGGCGGTAGTGTTAAGCCAGCCAACGTGGATGAACTTTTATCCCAATCTGATATTGATGGTGCGTTGGTCGGCGGTGCAAGCTTAGAAGCTGATTCCTTTGTACAGTTAGCGGAGGCTGGTGCCAAATGAAACAAGATAAATTAGCTGCACTCATCATTTTAGATGGATTTGGAATCCGAGATGAAGTAAAAGGTAATGCAGTTAAACAGGCAAACATGCCAAATTATGATCGTTTTTTCAATAATTACCCGCACTCGCAATTGAATGCTTCCGGCGAGGCTGTTGGCCTGCCGGAAGGACAGATGGGTAATTCAGAAGTGGGCCACTTGAATATCGGCGCCGGAAGAGTGGTTTACCAAAGCTTGACTAGGGTTAACAAGTCAATCAAGGAAGGCGACTTTTTTGAGAACGAGGCACTGGTTAATGCTGTCATCCATGCAAAAGAAAACAACAAAGCTCTGCATATCTTTGGATTGTTGTCAGATGGCGGTGTCCACAGCCATATTGAACATCTTTTTGGATTGTTGAAGCTTGCTTCTACCCAAGGGCTAGAGCAGGTGTATGTCCATGGGATTCTTGATGGAAGAGATGTAGGGCAAAAGTCAGCTGAACAGTATATTAAACAAACCGAGGAAATCATGGAAAAGTATGGCGTCGGCGAATTTGCAACCATTTCCGGCCGGTATTATTCTATGGATAGGGATAAACGCTGGGACCGTGTCAAGAAGTCTTATGATGCCATGGTATATGGTGATGGACCAAAGTATAAGGACCCATTGGAAGTTGTGAATGATTCTTATGAGAACGAAATCTACGACGAATTCGTGCTTCCATCGGTGATTGTAGATGAAAACGGGCAGGCAAAAGGTACTGTCAAGGATCACGATTCATTGATCTTTTATAACTTCCGCCCAGATCGCGCCATTCAAATATCCCGTACGTTTGCCAATGAAGATTTCCGTGACTTTGAACGGGGAAACAAAGTACCAAAGAATCTTTATTTCGTCGGCCTTACCCAATTCAGTGAAACAGTTGATGGGTTCGTGGCATACAAGCCGGTTAATTTGGATAATACCGTTGGTGAAGTATTATCCCAAAACGGCCTAAATCAACTCCGTATTGCTGAAACAGAGAAGTTTCCGCATGTAACTTTCTTTATGAGTGGCGGCCGGGAAAAAGAGTTTCCCGGAGAAAAACGGATTCTTATTGATTCGCCGAAAGTAGCTACCTATGACTTGAAGCCGGAAATGAGTGTTTACGAGGTAACGGATGCTTTGTTAAAGGAATTGGATGAAGGCAATCAAAATGCGATTATTTTAAATTTCGCCAATCCTGACATGGTAGGTCATTCGGGCATGCTCGAACCCACAATCAAGGCTTTGGAAGCAGTCGATGAATGCTTAGGCAAAGTAGTAGATAAAATTCATGAATTAGGCGGTGAAGCAATCATTACTGCTGATCATGGCAACTCAGATGAGGTGCTTACGCCGGAAGGCAAGCCAATGACTGCTCATACAACGAATCCTGTTCCTGTGGTAGTGACTAAAGAAGGAATTACCCTAAGGGAAGGCGGAATCCTTGGAGATTTATCGCCAACCTTGTTAGATTTATTAGGAGTAGAGCAGCCTAAAGAAATGACAGGAAAATCATTAATTAAAAAATAAAGGAGAGATTTACATGCCTTACATTACAGATGTTTATGCACGCGAAGTATTGGATTCCCGCGGTAATCC
Source organism: Sediminibacillus albus (assembly GCF_900101125.1). Classification (GTDB taxonomy): domain Bacteria; phylum Bacillota; class Bacilli; order Bacillales; family Amphibacillaceae; genus Sediminibacillus; species Sediminibacillus albus. The sequence goes on from NZ_FNFL01000002.1 coordinate 482,390, forward strand.
AACAGTAGAAGTAGAGATATTTACAGAAACCGGAGCTTTCGGTTCTGCTTTAGTACCCAGCGGTGCTTCCACAGGAGAACATGAAGCGGTAGAACTTCGCGATGGCGATAAGGAACGCTATTTAGGCAAAGGTGTCCTTCGTGCTGTCGAGAATGTCAATGAAACAATTGCTCCAGAATTACTTGGGATGGACGTTACCCGTCAAGTGATCATAGACCAATTACTATTAGAATTGGATGGTACAGAAAACAAAGGTAAATTAGGCGCTAATGCTATTCTTGGTGTTTCCATGGCGGTAGCACATGCTGCAGCAGATTACCTTGGCCAGCCATTATACAAATACCTAGGTGGATTCAGTGCAAAAACACTACCTACACCAATGATGAACATTCTTAATGGCGGTGAGCATGCAGACAATAATGTCGACATTCAAGAATTTATGATTATGCCTGTTGGTGCTCCAACTTTCCGTGAAGCACTGCGCATGGGAGCAGAAATTTTCCATTCATTAAAAGGTGTTTTAAAATCCAAAGGCTATAATACAGGTGTTGGTGATGAAGGTGGGTTCGCGCCTAACTTGAAATCCAACGAAGAAGCCTTACAAACAATCATCGAAGCGATTGAGGAAGCAGGCTATAAGCCAGGAGAAGAAGTGAAACTTGCTATGGACGTTGCCTCTTCCGAATTCTATGAAGATGGTAAATACAACCTGAAAGGTGAAGGGGTTGTCCGTACTTCTGGGGAAATGGTTGATTGGTATGAAGAAATGGTTAACAAATATCCGATCATTTCTATTGAAGATGGACTTGACGAAAATGACTGGGATGGCCACAAAAAACTTACAGATCGTCTCGGCGACAAAGTACAGCTAGTAGGCGATGACCTATTCGTTACAAACACGAAGCGTTTGAAACAAGGAATTGAGCAAGGAGTCGGCAATTCCATCCTTGTCAAAGTAAACCAAATCGGTACGCTAACGGAAACATTTGACGCCATTGAAATGGCTAAGCGTGCTGGCTATACAGCAGTTATTTCACACCGTTCCGGTGAAACAGAAGATGCTACCATTGCTGATATTGCAGTTGCAACTAATGCGGGTCAGATTAAGACAGGTGCACCTTCTCGTACAGACCGTGTAGCTAAGTACAACCAGCTTCTTCGTATTGAAGATGAATTAGTTGGTACTGGCATCTACGGTGGCTTAGACGCTTTTTATAATTTAAATAAGTAATTGAGTTAAAAGGTGCTTTCCTGAAGGGAAGCACCTTTTATTAATGGAAAAGAATGCATCTGGAATAGTAATTGACAGAGCAGGGAACATACGATAACATAAAACCGTAAGTGATAAAGATTCTCATTATCACTTACGGTTTTGTTTTGCAATAATAGGTTAAGAAATCTTTTGTACATACGGAAGCAGTATTTATTGACTACTAAGGAGGAGTTACATATGAAGAATTGGTTGATGCTATTATTGATTGGAATGGTTGTCGTATTGGCAGCATGTAGTGATTCAGGCGAGGGAAATGAAAAAGAATCATCTGAGGAGGAAAGCAGCGATGCCAGCGGGATTACTGTTAAGGATGCTTATAAAGAGCATACTTTTGAAGAAACACCTGAACGTGTCGTTGTTTTAGAATGGGTATATGGTGAGGATTTATTAGCGCTTGGCATTCAGCCGGTAGGAATGGCAGGAATAGAAAACTATCATAAATGGGTTAATATCGATGCTGAACTTTCAGAGGATGTACAAGACGTAGGGACTAGACAGGAACCCAATTTAGAAGCAATTGCAGAATTGAATCCTGATTTAATCATCACGGCAGGTTACCGCCATGAAGCAATTATGGATAGTTTGGAAGGAATTGCTCCAACATTGTCGTTCAATCCTTATCCAGCGGAAGGAGAGGGTGACCAGTATGAAGAAATGACTTCCACCTTTAATACTTTGGCCAAACTATTCGGCAAGGAAGAAGAAGCAGAGAAAGTGTTAAGTGATTTGGACGCTACTTATAGTAGTGTTGAAGAAGAAATTGCCAGCTCCGATGTGGAAGACAAATCCTTTGTTTTATCACAGGCATATAGCGCAGATAACAGTCCGGTGATCCGTTTGTTTAAAGACAATGCTATGGCTGTGCAAATCATGGAAAATATCGGTTTGGAAAATGCTTATCAATCAGAAGGATTTCAAGTTTATGGATTTGATGAAACGAGTGTGGAAACACTGCAAAATTTCCAGGATGCTCATTTTTTCTACATCGTCCAGGAAAGTGATAACATTTTCGACACTCAGCTAAAGGGAAATCCAGCTTGGGAAAGCTTGAATTTTGTAGAAGAGGGTAAGACACATCCATTGCCGGGAGATACTTGGACATTCGGCGGCCCGCTATCTGCTGAAGTGTTTGCTGAACAAATTAAGGAAGCCTTACTGCAAGCGAAGTGATAACATGATAAATGTCTTTAGAAGCATATGGATAAAAACGGCTCTAACCTTTGGAGGTGGAGCCGTGCTTTTAGTTGCATTGTTAGTTGTACATATAAACCAGGGGAGTGTGGAGTTGCCGTTGCACGTGGTAGCCAATGCTCTTTTTGCCCCTGAAGATATAATTGAGCATCATACGGTGCGGTTTTTACGGCTGCCAAGAGCGGTCATCGGGATACTTGCTGGAGGCGCATTGGCGGTATCCGGGGTGATTTTGCAGACGATCACCAAAAATCCGCTCGCTTCTGCCAGTACATTGGGTATTCATGCCGGCACTTATTTTGCTGTTGTTTTCAGTACTATTTTTATACCTGCCATGATTCCAGGCCAGGGATTAATTGTTGCTTTTGCCGGGGGAATCCTTACCGCGCTGCTTGTTTATGGACTGGCGGGAGGTGCTGCGGCGAATCCGGTAAAGATGGTTCTGGCAGGCATGGTGGTCACGATCATGTTCTCTTCCTTTACCTCTGTGCTGCAAATTTTTTACGAAAATGAAACCGCGGGCTTGTTTTTATGGGGAGCAGGGACGCTTGTCCAAAATGATTGGGGGGGAGTGCAATTTTCCTTGCCATTTATTATTGTCGGTCTCTGTGGAGTTTTTTTTATCGCAAGTCAACTGGATATTTTTCGATTAGGAGAGGATGTTGCCTCGTCTCTCGGGCAAAATGTCGGCAGGCTCCGGCTAATTTCTCTGCTTATTGCAGTGTTTTTGACAGCGGTGACAGTAAGCGTCGTCGGCCCGATCGGTTTTGTCGGTTTGATTGCTCCTCATTTACTAAAATTAATAGGTTTCCGCAGCCATTATTTATTAGTGGCCGGGTCATTCATATGGGGAGCTAACGTCCTATTAGGTGCTGATGTGCTGGCAAGAATCATCGATACTTCCTTTTCTGAACTGCCGGTAGGTTCGATAACAGCCCTCATCGGTGCGCCATGGTTAATTTGGCTTGTACTGAACAAACGGAACCGCCAATATGGGGATAAGCAAACCGGGGTTTTGGCAGGCAGTGTAAGATTGCCCTTTTCAAGCAGGCTGCTTCTGCCAATTTTAGTCATCCTTTTAGCCGGAGCAATTTTTATCGGACTTACTGCTGGAAATTATGGTATTCAGATCGCTGACAGCATATCGGCTGTTATGGGAAATGGAAATGAATTTTTACGTAATATGATCGTTAATTTGCGACTGCCTCGTTTATTGGTAGCGGCTTTAAGCGGTGCACTATTGGCAGTCAGCGGCTTTGTATTCCAAGGGGTTTTGAGAAACCCATTGGCTGATCCTTCGGTAATAGGAATTACTTCTGGTGCCGGAGTAGGCGCTTTGTTAGTTATTTTTTCTAGCTTATCGGCAGCTTTTATTCCACTTGGGGCATTTATGGGAGCTCTAGCAGCCTTTTTAGTTGTTATGGGTCTTTCGTATCGGGCTGGCTTCCAGCCGTCCTTGTTGGCTTTGTTAGGGATTGGTGTATCAGCATTTGGATCTGCGCTCATTCAAATCATGGTGGTACAGGCAGACATGGCTGTAGCATCTGCGTTAACTTGGTTATCTGGAAGCACATATGCGAAAAGCTGGGAGGCATTGATCGATTATCTGCTCTGGCCGATGGTTATTTTGGTTCCAATTCTTTACCTGCAATCAAAGAATTTGAACGTATTGTCGCTGGGAGATGAAACGGCTAAAGGGCTTGGATTGCGGGTTACCCGTACTCGTTTTGAAATGGCCCTTGTCGCCTCTCTGCTGGCTGCCGCTAGTGTCGCTGCTGTCGGAACGATAAGCTTTGTTGGATTAATAGCTCCGCATGTGGCAAGGATGTTTCTCGGACCAGGCCATAAGTACCTGCTTCCTTGTTCCGCTTTATTAGGAGCTTTCTTCCTTGTCGTCGCTGACATACTTAGCAGAACATTGCTCGTGCCAAAAGAAATACCATCAGGTATTTTGGTTGCATTAATGGGCGCTCCATATTTTTTATGGTTGATGTACAAATCCTCGCTTCCGAAAGTAAATTAACAAGGAAAACTTTTCAATTGGGCAAAAATAAAGACCTGGCTGTATTTATACAGCCAGGTCTTTGCTTTATATAACTATTGGTTTGTTTTTTCTCTGATGAACTGTTCAACTTCCTCTGCAGTGTTCATCGAAAGAAGCTTGTCCTTAAAGGATGCTAAATCCTGCTTGGAAAGTTCTTTAATTTGCGTACGAGCAGGAAGAATGGAAGTGGCGCTCATACTAAATTCATCAAGACCAAGTCCTAACAGAATAGGGATTGCGATTGAATCGCCGGCCATTTCTCCACACATACCAGCCCATTTACCTTCTGCATGTGCAGCTTCTATTACATTATTGACCAAGTTGATGATAGAAGGGTTATACGGTTGGTACAAGTAAGAAACCCGTTCATTCATCCGGTCTGCAGCCATGGTGTATTGAATTAAATCATTGGTGCCGATGCTGAAGAAGTCAACTTCTTTAGCAAATTGACGGGCAATAACCGCAGTAGAAGGAATCTCAACCATGATGCCTATTTCTATTTGATCAGAAACTTCTGTTCCTTCATTGATAAGCTTGTCTTTTTCCTCTAACAATATCGCTTTTGCTTGCCGGAACTCATCTAATGTGGCGATCATTGGAAACATGATTTTTAAGTTTCCGGAAGTACTAGCCCGCAGCAACGCACGAAGCTGGGTACGGAAAATGTCGTCTCTTTCCAGGCATAGGCGGATGGCACGGAAGCCCAGGAATGGATTAAGTTCTTTTGGAAGGTCCAAATAAGAAAGTTCTTTATCTCCGCCAATATCAAGCGTTCGAACGACAACAGGTTTATCTCCCATTTGGTCCAATACAGACTTGTAAGCTTTATACTGTTCCTCTTCGGTAGGCAATTCGCTTTTACCCATGTACAAGAATTCTGTGCGGTATAAGCCAACGCCTTCTCCACCGTTATTGATTACCCCTTCTACATCTTCTGGGGTACCAATATTGGCAACAAGTTCTACATGCTCACCTTCAGCTGTTTTTGTTGGCTCATCCTTTAATTTAGCCCATTCTTGTTTCTGTTCTTCGAAATCAGCCTGTTTCTTTTTATAAGCAGCTAGCTCTTCCTCACTGGGATCAATGATCACGTGGCCATCAATGCCATCTACAATGATAAGGGTATCCTTATCGGCTGCTTCGGTTATGTTTTTGGTCCCTACAACTGCAGGAATTTCCAATGAGCGGGCCATGATTGCTGAATGGGAAGTTCTGCCGCCGATATTAGTAGTAAAGCCTTTAACGAACCGTTTATTTAACTGAGCAGTATCAGACGGCGTCAAATCCTCTGCTACGATAACGACTTCTTCATCAATTAATGCAGGATCAGGGAAGGTTACTTTAAGTAAGTGGGCCATTACACGTTTGGTAACATCCTGTATATCTGCTGCACGCTCTCTCATATACTCATTATCCATGTTTTTGAACATATCGATAAACATGTTTGCTGTTTCGTCTAATGCTGCTTCGGCATTAACGTTTTCCGATTTAATCTTATCCTTAATGGGATTAATCATCTCTGGATCGCTTAATACAAGCAAGTGTGCTGAAAATATCTCCGCATGTTCATCGCCAAGTGACTTTTTCGCATTTTCTTTGATGATTTCCAGTTCTTGTTTCGAAACCTCCAAAGCGTTGTCTAATCTCTCGATTTCCGCTTCAGGGTTTTCAACCTTTGATTTATCAAAAGTCAGCTCAGGGACTTCCAGCTTATAAGCTTTAGCGATGGCAATCCCGTTTGATGCTGCTATTCCATTAATGCTGCTCATTATAATTATTCTCCTAGCCCTTCAGTTTTGATAGTATCGACAATTGTCTGCAGAGCTTCTTCCTCATCGGAGCCTTCTGCAGATACCTTAATTTCTGCATCCTTAGGGATTCCTAGTGACATAACTCCCATGATTGACTTTAAGTTAACGTTTTTTCCGTTATACTCCATATTGATGTCTGATTCGAAATTACCAGCTTTGTTAACCAGAACCGTAGCAGGACGTGCATGTACTCCTGTTTCGTCTGTGATAGTCATTGTTTTTTCTACCATAGATAAAACCTCCTAATTATTTATCTTTTATAGTCACGGGCAGTATCCCTGTACTATTTTACTCTTTTCTAAGGTCTTTTTTCAAGAATCCGAGCATAGCTGCACTCACTGCTGTTCCAACAAGGATTGCAAGCAAGTACAAGAGAGGATTTCCTTCGACAAGCCCAGCTACTACAATACCACCATGAGGGGCCCTTAGTCCAATGTCAAACAACATGGTTAGTCCTCCGGCAATGGCAGAGCCGATAGCAACAGAAGGAATTACCCGGGCCGGATCTGCAGCAGCAAATGGGATTGCGCCTTCTGTGATGAAGAAGGCCCCTAGGGCGTAAGCAGATTTTCCCGCTTCTCGTTCTTGTTTCGTGAATTTGTTTTTAAACATCGTAGTTGCCACTGCAAGTGAAAGCGGCGGTACCATCCCGCCTGCCATAATAGCAGCAATAAAAGTGAAATTATCAGCATCAAGCATTGCAATTCCAAATGTATAAGCAGCCTTGTTGATTGGACCGCCCATATCAACAGCCATCATTCCGCCTAATAATAGTCCGAGTAACACAAGATTTGAGCCGCCAAGACTTTCCAGCCAGCTGGATAGTCCTGTATAAATGGTTGTCAATGGTGGATTAATCAGCAGCATAATCAGTCCGGTAATTCCAATGGCAAATACCGGGTATAAAAGGACTGTTTTCAAACCATCGAATATGGCAGGGAGTCCTTGCATGGCTTTTTTGACAAATAAAGTAACATAACCAGCCAGAAAACCTGCGATCAGCCCGCCGAGAAAGCCTGAACCGCCATCAGCACCTTCAACTCCTGAAGTGATAGCGATTAGGCCAGCGATCATTCCTGGAGCAAAGCCGGGCCGGTCAGCAATACTGGAAGCAATGAAACCAGCAAGAACTGGAACCATTAAGAAAAAGGCATTTCCTCCGCCGATGGTATTTAACATCTCTGCAAAACGGTTATAATCATCGTTTGCAGGGTCTGCGGAGTTAATCCCCCATAAGAAGGAGATTGCTATTAAGATACCGCCTCCGACAACAAAAGGAAGCATATTGGAAACACCGTTCATCAAGTGCTTATAGAATCCGGAACGGCCGCCGCTGTTTTGATTGTTCTCATCGGAAGACTGCCCGCCATCCCCTTGATATATCGGGGCATCCTTATTAACAGCTTTGTTCAGCAATTCTTTTGGCTGATGAATAGCCTTTCCGACCGGTACCTGAATCAAAGGTTTTCCGCGGAAGCGGTCTGTTTCAATTTTGGTATCGGCCGCAACAATGATTGCATCTGCCTGTTCGATTTCTTCATCGGTCAGCCGATTCTTCACCCCGCCTGAGCCATTTGTTTCCACTTTAATAGTAATGCCCATTTCTGAAGCAGTTTCTTTTAGTTTATCTGCTGCCATATATGTATGGGCAATTCCTGTGGGACAGCCAGTTACCGCCAGGATGCTGCTGGCCTGATTGCCGGTCTCCTGTTGGGTTTCTTCTGACTCTTCCTGTTCTTTCGCGTCTATTACAGTCATTACTTCAGCCTCTGAGGAGGCTTCTTCCAGCTTTTGGCGGAAATCTTTATCCATCAGGAAGGAAGAAAGTCTTGATAAAGTTTCCAAGTGAGTTTGATTAGCACCTTCAGAAGCTGCAATCATGAAAAATAAGTGGGATGGCGCACCGTCTAAGGATTCGTAATCAATCCCTTCTTTCGCTCTGCCAAACACGATGGCTGGCGTGGCTACAGCGGAGGTCTTGGCATGGGGAATGGCGATCCCTTCGCCAATTCCTGTCGTGCTCTGTGATTCCCGCTCTAAAATGGCATCCTTGTACGCTTGTTTGTCATTCAACCGGCCGGCTTCATCCAATTTTGATACTAACTCATCGATGACATCCGCCTTGGAAGTGGCTTGTAAATCTAAAATAATTGTATCTTCTTTTAACAAATCCGTAATCTTCACTATGAATACCTCCTTTTATAATGCTTCCGTAGTTATTTTAGAAAGTAATGCTTCCACATCTTCTTGCTCGCACAAGTCGTCACTAAATGCGGTAGCACTTCCAGCTGCAACTGCTGTTTTAAAGGACAGCACAGGATCCTTGGTTTTCACGTAACTGGACAAAAAACCAGCAACCATGGAATCTCCTGATCCCACCGTATTTTTCACTTGACCGGATGGGACATTTGCTCGTAAACAAGTATCCTTATTAATATAGATGGCTCCATTGCCGCCCATCGAGATAATCACATGCCTTGCACCCTTTTGCTGCAGCTGTTTCCCGTAATGGGCTGCCTGCTCATGAGTGGTAATGGCTGTGTCAAATAATTCGCCTAATTCATGGTGATTTGGCTTCACCAAAAATAACTCCCGGCCGACAATTTCCTTTAAAGCGTTGCTTGATGTATCAGCAATCATTTTCACGCCGTTTTGCCTGCAAAGCTCAGCCGCCTGGACATAAAAGTCTGTTGCAATCGTAGAGGGCACGCTTCCGGCAGCTACTAAATAATCTCCCTCGGACATTTCGGCAATTTGCTTAAACAGCTGCTCTTGCTGCTCAGCGGTTATTTCCGGACCAGGCCCATTGATCTCTGTTTCGTCTGTTGATTTTAATTTCATGTTCACTCTTGTCGTTCCGTTGACAGCAATAAACTGATGGTCAATATTTTCTTTAGTAAGTTCATTTTTAATAAAGTCTCCAGTAAAACCGCCAAGAAAGCCGATAGCTGTATTACTGCGCCCCAGGCGGTTAAGGACCCGCGAGACATTGATGCCTTTGCCGCCCGGATAATAAAATGTTTTATTTCCTCTGTTCAATCCCCCTGGAGTAAATGTATCTACGTGGATAACATAGTCGACGGACGGGTTTAAGGTACAAGTAAAAATCATTGATTACACAACCTTTATGTTTGTCTTATTTTGGTAGGGTGACAGTATGTGTTCATCTACCTCAGTAGTGATAATTTGGCTGTCCTCTAATTCTGCAATCTTGCTGAACGATACTTGATTGAACTTGGACTGGTCAGCAAGCACAAAGCATTCTTGGGACAAGCGGAGGGACAGCTGTTTAATCCGTGCCTCTTCCGGATCCGGGGTTGTTAAGCCATACGCTAAATCGATTCCATTCACCCCCAAAAAACATTTGTCAAAACGATATTTATTTAAGCCCGATTGGGCTCCATGACCGATGAGTGCTTTTGTTTTATGTTTTACATAACCACCGGTTAGATACGTTGGTATTTGATATTTACTTAGCGCATCTAAGTGAGTAAGCCCATTCGTAACGACTGTCACTCCTTTTTCTTTTAAAAAAGGAATCATTTCAAAGGTGGTAGTGCCTGCATCTAAGTAAATATATTCTTCTTCATTTACAAAGCCTGCTGCATAGCGGGCAATTTTTAGTTTTTCTTGATGGTTTTTGGTAGTTTTTTCTGGAAAGCTTAACTCCTGGCTAATCGATTGCTTTGTCGCTGCTCCACCATGGACACGGACTAATTTATCCAAGCTCTCCAGTTCGCTTAAATCCCTTCTAATCGTAGATTCCGAAGATTTTGTTAAACGAACGAGGTCTTGAATGTTAACGGTTCCTTGTTTGGCCAAACGCTGTAAGATAAGTTGGTGGCGTTCTGGTGTAAGGATAATTCATCACCTCTTAAGTAATATCAATCAAATAAATCATAAAGCAAACCCTTTCATTTTTCAATCATAATTAATCAAAAACATCCAAAAACAATCATCGGTTCACAAATTAGTCATTTTACAATCGGAATTCTATTCAAAATTAAACAGAAAAGGTTGAGAGAGGAGGGCATGAAAATAGTGAAATACATCCATTAGCAAAAATCGAACGATAACAGCATAGAAAGTTTTAAAAAGCCATCTTTAAGCATTCGATTGATGACGAAAAGGAATATATATGGCGATTAACAGTAGGTGTTTCTTTAATAGTATCGGATAACCATTAGTACTACGCTGCGGAAATACACTACGCTTCCCGCAGGAGTCTCCGTGGATTTCCTCCGCTGAAAGTCTACGTACTGTTTTCAACCATTAAACCTCAAATGCTTAAGATTTACTTGAGACCGCGGTTGTCATGCAAGGTAGTAAGAAGCTGAAGCCGTGCCCACGGAAAGCGAAGGACGCTGCCGGCGGATGCCTAAGCACCGAACCTTGTTAGAAGGAAGAAATAGAGTTGTCACTGTGGCCCGCAGATTATATGAAACAATAGAAAAGAAAAATCGAACGAGTTCGAATGCTAAGGATTTCGAATCATCGTTCGATTTTTGCTTTGGCCGCTATACGTTTGTGGCAACCCCATCTGCTGAAAAGTTAAAAAACTACAGAGAGCGCATGCTGTTCTCTTTGCTTCGCTTATAAGTGACATCGGTTATCCACTGCAGAATATTGTCAAAGACTTCTTCTTTATTTATCTCGTTTAGCATTTCATGCCTGCCATCCTCGTAAAAATAGGAGGTTATGTTTGTAAGCCCATGTTGGTAATATCGATTCATTACAGCATATACTCCCTTCGTTTGTTTGCCGACAGGGTCAAGGCTGCCGGTAATAAAAAGAAACGGAAGGTCTTTGTTAATCTTCTCCAGTCCATGCTTGTCATCGATTAAATCAAAACCGGTAAATAGGTCATGAAAAAACGTTGCCGTAGGAATAAATCCGGTAAAAGGGTCCTGGAGATATGATTGGACTTCATCATGGTCGCGCGATAACCAATCAAAGTCCGTTTCACTATCCTTAAAAGCTTGATTGTAATTGGCGAAGCTTAGCTTATTAAGCAATTTTGAAGGGGTCCTGCCGCCTTTACGATTGATTTCAAGCAAAGCCAGGAGCTTTCCTGCTATATTGACAATGCCAGGATGGCTGCCGGTTCCAGATAATATGACACCAGCAAGTACATCGCTATACAACTGGATATAACGTCTAGCCAGAAACGAGCCCATGCTATGTCCTAATAAAAATACTGGTACACTCGGATAGTCGTTTCGCGCCTGTTCTGTTACCATGGCTAAATCATCTACAGCCCGGTTAAATCCATGCTGGTCGGCAAGGTGCCCCATCGTTCCTTGCTTTTGCCCTGTGTACCCATGGCCGCGATGGTCATTCCCGTAAACAGCGATGTTATGGTCTGTCAGGAATTGGGCGAAAGTCTGATAGCGGTTAATGTGTTCGGCCATCCCATGAGAAAGCTGTACAATTGCTGAAGGCCGGCGTTCTGTATTATGCCACTTTCGCACAAATATTTTTTGGTTATCGGAGGCTTGCAGCCAGAAAGAAGTTTGCTTCATGTAATTCTCTCCTCACATATTGGTTAGTATTCCGTGGTTTGTCCTATTATTTTAACAGAATTATCTAAATGAAGGTGCGTTCGTTTCTTTAGCCAGCCTGAAAATAGCTTGCTAAAAGGCGGGAATTTATGCTACATTACTATTATGAATTCGTCCGTTTTCTATTGATTTAGACATCTTAGGAATTTGATAATTTGGACAAAGATAGCCGGATAGGATGAACTTATCCCGTAGCATCTATTATTCGGGAGTTAAATAGGAGGTGTGCGCATCATGTATGCAGCTGCAATTACCATTTTGATCATTGACGCTATAGCACTTATTGTATTGGTTTTACTTCAATCGGGAAAAAGTGCCGGACTATCCGGAGCAATTTCCGGAGGCGCTGAACAATTGTTTGGTAAACAAAAGGCGCGCGGAATGGATTTAGTACTTCACCGGGCAACTGTAGTAGCTTCAGTTATCCTGTTCATTCTTACATTTGTCGTTGGTTTTGTGTTGTAAGGATAAACTCTTAGCTCCGTATAGATGAGATATACTGGTTAAGTCCTTTAAGGTGAAAGTCTTGTCATTATTAAATGTAAATTTTAATATTTTACTTAGATAAACAATCCCTTATCGACAACGATAAGGGATTGTTTACTATTCCGAAGGGCAGGGGATACAGGAATCCGCTCATGCCTGTCACTTACTAAGATAAGGTATATATTAGATTGATTCATGCTGGATTATACCCCTCTTTGTTTTTTCTTTGATAAGATGAGGTAATACAGCAAACGTTAATGTTACTATTGAATGAGGAGATGAAACGACCATGAAAATCAAACTGCCGGAACCGTTTACGTTTAAAGGAGGAGACCGTGCGGTACTATTATTACATGGGTTTACTGGGCATACAGCAGATGTGCGTATGCTAGGACGTTACTTGCAAAGTAAAGGCTACACATGCCATGCGCCGATCTACCGCGGCCATGGATTGCCGCCCGAGGAATTAATCAAAGCCCATCCCGATCAATGGTGGGAGGATGTACAGGCTGCCGTTGATCACTTGAAAGAATTGGGGCATGAGGAAATTGCCGTAGCAGGCTTGTCCTTAGGAGGGGTTCTTGGACTTAAACTGGCTTACTCACAGCCAATCAAAGCAATTATCCCGATGTGTGCACCCATGTTCTTTGATAACGAGGTTCAGCTGACCAAAGGGTTTAAAGCATTCTCCACCGAATTTAAGCAATTAGAAAAAAAGGATGACCAAACGATCGAAGAGGAAGTGCAAGAGCTCATAGATCATTCCAGCCGTATGTTCAAGGATTTAGGTTCCCTAATTAACGAAGTAAAACAAAAAGTCGATGAGATTTATGCACCCACCTTTGTAGTACAAGCAAGAAAAGATGAAATGATCAACACAGACAGTGCTTCTTACATATATGAAAATGTGGAAGCTGACCAGAAGGATATTAAATGGTATGAAGAATCTTCCCATGTAATAACGTTGGATAAACAAAAAGAACAGCTTCATGAAGATATTTATCAGTTTTTAGAATCTCTATCCTGGTCTTAAGCCATAATAGAGATAACTATCTTATCCAGTTAATTTGATTAAATCGATTTTATAGTGAAGGAAGGTGAGCGTTTGAATACAGAAATGAAACAAAAAATCGTGGAATACTTTAAAGAGAATGCTTCCAAGCCGTTATCCGTGCAAGAGATTGAGGAAATTCTCGATTTGCAGGACGCGGATCAATTCAAAATATTGATGCAGAATTTAAACGAGCTGGAAGAAGCGGGCGAACTGGTCAGAACAAGAAAAAACAGATACGGCCCCCCGGAACGAATGAATTTAATCCGTGGAAAAATCCAGATGCATTCCAAGGGATTTGCTTTTTTAATCCCTGAGGAAGAAGGCCAGGATGACGTTTATATCAATCACGCTGACTTACAATCAGCAATGAACAATGATAAAGTGCTTGTAAGAATTGAAGGCAGGGATGAGCATGGCAAACGTCCAGAAGGCGTAGTAGTGCGTATCCTTGAAAGAGCAACAACTGAGCTAGTGGGAACGTATGATGATAATGGCAATTTTGGTTTTGTCGTTGCCGATGATAAACGGATTCCAAACGATATCTTTGTCCCGAAGAATGCTTCTAAAGGCGCGGTAGATGGCCATAAAGTGATCGTTAAGATTACGAAGTTTCCTGAAGGACGGATGAGTGCTGAAGGAGAAGTAGTTCAAATTCTCGGGCATAAAAATGATCCGGGGATTGATATTATTTCCATTATCCATAAGCATGGAATAAAAGTTGATTTTCCCGATGAAGTTTTGCAGCAGGCAGAAGAAACTCCTGAAACAATTAAGGAAGAGGAAATCGCCAATCGAAAAGACTTAAGAGATGAAACCATTGTCACGATTGACGGTGCTGATGCAAAAGACTTGGACGATGCCGTCACAGTCAAACAGCTGGATAATGGTAATTATAAGCTTGGCGTCTATATTGCTGATGTAACCTATTACGTAGAAGAAGATTCACCAATTGACCAGGAGGCTATCGAGCGGGCTACCAGTGTTTATTTGGTAGATCGGGTAATCCCGATGATACCGCACCGGCTTTCCAACGGAATATGTTCCTTAAATCCCCAAGTGGACAGGCTTACACTTGGTTGTGAAATGGAAATAAATGACCAGGGAGAAGTGGTCAACCATGAAATCTTCCAAAGCGTAATAAGGACGAACGAAAGAATGACCTATCATGACGTCAACAAAATTTTAGCCGAGGATGATCCTGAACTTAAGGAGAAATATCAAGAGCTTGTACCGATGTTCAAGGATATGGAACAGCTGGCTTCTATTTTACGGAAGAAAAGAATAAATCGTGGTGCTATCGATTTTGATTTTAAAGAAGCGCAAGTTCTAGTAGACAATGAAGGCAAGGCAGTAGACGTTGTCCTGCGTGAGCGATCTGTGGCAGAGCGGCTTATAGAGGAATTTATGCTGGCAGCCAACGAGACAGTTGCCGAGCACTTTCATTGGATGGATGTGCCATTTATCCACCGGATTCACCAAGACCCCAATCCGGATAAGCTTCAACATTTCTTTGAGTTTATCGCCAATTTAGGGTATGTCGTCAAAGGAACTTCGAATGAGATCCATCCACAGGCGCTGCAAAGCGTGCTTGAAGAAGTGAAGGATACACAGGAAGAAATGATTATCTCTAAATTAATGCTGCGTTCGATGCAACAAGCCAAGTACGATCCGCAAGGGATTGGACATTTTGGATTGGCGACAGATTTTTACACTCATTTCACATCGCCAATCCGCAGATATCCTGACTTAATTGTCCATCGCCTGATCAGGACTTATTTGATCAATGGCCAGCTAGATGAAAAGACGCGGCGCCATTGGAAGGATAAAATGCCTGAAATAGCAAG
This sequence comes from Sediminibacillus albus, assembly GCF_900101125.1. GTDB lineage: Bacteria > Bacillota > Bacilli > Bacillales > Amphibacillaceae > Sediminibacillus > Sediminibacillus albus. Next base: position 497,654 of record NZ_FNFL01000002.1, read on the forward strand.
GCACTCTTCAGAGATGGAACGTGCAGCTGTCGATGCCGAACGGGAAACGGATGATTTGAAAAAAGCAGAATATATGCAGGATAAAATCGGTGAGGAGTATGACGGTGTAATTAGTTCTGTAACCGGCTTCGGATTATTTGTTGAACTGCCGAATACAATTGAAGGACTTGTCCATGTCAGCTACCTTACAGACGATTATTATCATTTTGACGACAGACAATACGCCATGATTGGCGAACGTACAGGAAATATTTTCCGAATCGGAGATGAAATCACCATTCGTGTAGTAAATGTGAATTTGGATGAACGAGTGGTCGACTTCGAAGTTGTCGGGATGAAACCCAGGAAAGAAAGAGTAGCACCAGACCGGCCGAAAGTGATTACAGCCAAGAAGGATCAGGGAAAAAAGAACAATGGCAAACCTAAAGGGAAAACTGCCAAAGGATCGGCAAAGAAGGCTAATCCTAAAGGAAAACGGAAGAAAAAGAAATAGGCGCAGTTTTCTGGGTTCATCTTGTAGAAAAACCCTCGTTTTTTCGCGCCCCCTGAAAAAGTCCTTTTTAATCTAGAGGGGCTGTCAACGTTTGTTGTTGATTCCACGAATCGCTTGGCGGTGGATGCTTGCCGCGGGCACGGCCTCAGCTAACTTGGTCAAGAAGATCACTTGACCAAGTGGTCTTCGGCTCGTGCTGTTCCCGCAGGCGTCACCACCGACGCGCATCGCGGAATAAACAGAGGCCAATTTTAAAAGAGTGGTTTTCTTTTATAAATCAAAGAAAATCACTCTTTTTTTCTTGGACAATGAACTGTTCATCCCATAAACTGAAGCTAACAATAGCGAATGGAAGCATAGACACGGATATGATGTCGCCTCATCTTCGGGTCTCGAAGGCATGGCATTCAAGGGACGATAGCTATTTTCATGGAAAATGTGAAACGAATCGTTAAACGAAAAGCGGTCTGTATGGAAATTAAATCCCACACTGGCCGCATTTTTAAAAAATCCTACCTATCAGAGCGCTTCCGTTTTTTCAGTGCCCTCGGTTTTTCTGCAAGCTTTTTTTCGTCCCTTGTGGAATGAAGATACTCGTTTTCCTCGCGGACGAAGGCACGCCTCCTCAAGCGTATTTATTTGCTTTTCAAATCAAAAACAAGGCTGCCGAAGCTTTTCCGGCAGCCTGAGAAGCAGTTTATGTGTCTGTTTTTGTTATGAAATAAGAAAAGCAAGAGCAACAAATATTACCGCTGATAAAAGATAAATACAGCCAAGTATTTGTGATTTTCTTTCCTTCCTAGTGATCGAAATCCCGCCAGTGATTAGCAGAAATAAAGTGAAAACGGCAAAGGATACCCATGCCCATTGATAATATACACCAAACTGCAGTCTGACCAGAAAGAATATATTGGCTGGGATAGCAATGATTAACGGTATATATAAGGAGTTTAAGGAGTATTGCTTGTTGTCGGTCATTGCGAAACATCTCCTTCTATTCTTTAATATTACTATTCCTCTACCCTGAAAAAACTCCCTTTAAATCCATGAGCCGTAAAGCACCCAGGCATCAGCGACAGTGAAGGCCCTTTTGTCTGGAATATTGCTAAACCCTACCTCAGAAAAGTCCATCCAAATTTTCGGGTCCACTGGTGATTTCTTAGCATAATGAAAAGCAGTTTCCCAAAAACCGGGTTGTTCAAAGTGATCATTCCAAAAGTATTTGACCTGCCCATACCATTCACGTTTTCTGTCAGTCTTGATTGATAAAAATCTCGAACCATCGTGATTTTGATAAAATGCAGAGCTATCTAAGTATTCATCGGTGATCAGTTGTTGCGTCAATGGCAGGGGGTAGTAACATTCATATGGAAAGGAATTAATAGCATTTTCCGTCAAGGATTCCAGCAACGCCCGTTTTTCCTTCCTTGAATCCACCGGCGCCCACAGGCTTCCTGCCGTTCCGTTAATGAATTCTGGATGTGCCACTGGAAGAGAATGCAGTTTTGTTACGATAGATAACTGTAACTTTTCTAAAACCCTTCTTGCTGGTTGATTCTGCTCATTAGTATTGGCACCTACCCATATAATGTCAGGCTGTTTTTTTAGCTCTGTAATAATATAACCCAGAAGCTCTGTGGCATGGCCTTTTGATAAGAATCTGCTATCGCTGCGCAATCTGCCGAGCATGGCTAATCCGCCGGGAAAAACAGAATAACCGGCGATCGCCAGTAATTGGTTATCGGAAAACATTCCGTAGAGCACCTGGGAACTGGAGCTCACTAAGTCGGGAAATATATTTACAACATAATCATCTTCTATATTTGTTTTCATTTGTTTTACTGTATCCCAATCTTCCATGTTTAATCTTCTAATTTGTAAAAGTCCTTGAGGCAATGTCATCTTGCTCCTTCTCTTCTTATTAGTAGAAAATATTTTCTCACAGAAAAGATTGTTTTGCATCTGAAAACCATCAATTGTAAGTCTTTTATTTTTGATTACTGATGATAGGAAGCGAACATCGGCAGAATTGGAATTGGATTGCTTTTCTGATAAAATCAATAATACGGATAATTAGGAGGAAAAGGTTATGGCAAAAGGTCAAAGCAATGCAATAGCTCAAAATCGTAAAGCAGGACACGATTTTTTCATAGAAGAAACATACGAAGCAGGAATCGCGTTAAAAGGTACAGAAATAAAATCAATTAGAGCCGGCCGGGTCAACTTAAAGGATAGCTTTGCGCGGATTGACCGCGGGGAAGCCTATTTGGTCAATTTGCATATTTCTCCGTATGAGCAGGGGAATCGATTTAACCATGATCCAACAAGGACAAGGAAACTGCTGCTTCACCGCAAGGAGATTGATAAATTGATCGGGGAAACACAGCAGCAAGGCTACTCTTTAGTCCCATTGAAGATTTACATTAAGAATGGAGTCGCTAAAGTGCTGATTGGTTTGGGTAAAGGGAAGAAAAAATATGACAAGCGCGAAGACCTAAAAAGAAAACAAGCAAAACGGGATGTTGATAGGGCTATGAAGGAAAATCTTAGGTGAACAGGGTTGAAAAATCCACTGAATATGCTATAATTAGAATTGTCTTAGGGACATTTCCAACTTAATATTATGATGCTTGATCATATATTCCGTTGTACCCAGATACTTTTTCTTGGGGACGTTACGGATTCGACAGGGATAGATCGAGCTCAGGCTGCGTGTCGAGGTTACGTCTCGTAAAACGTTATTCGCCTAAATATAACTGGCAAAGAAAACAACTACTCTTTAGCAGCTGCGTAAGTAGCACTAAAGGATCCTTCCTGCCATCGCCCGTGTGGTAGATGAAGGGTCTCAAATGAAGCGGGCTACGCTGTCATCCACCGTCTGAGGATGCCAGAAGAGACTAATCAGACTAGCTCCTCGAAAGCCTGTTGGTAGGCTGTAGAGGTAGTGAATGATAATATACCAACTACGCTCGTAGATGCCTGAGTGACGATATCTCTGGACGTGGGTTCGATTCCCACCGTCTCCACCAAATACATAGAAGAATGCTTTTGGTGGATTTCCTATATCATACCCGACAGCCAGAGCTTGCCGATACGGCAAGCTCTGTTTAATGTTGTGTCACCATGACTAATTAAAGTAAGGCAGGGCTTTCCCAACCATGGGGAAGCCTTTTTTTATTATAATAATAAAACATTGACGGAAAGTTTGCTTTAACATAAAATGTTTCCTAAGGTAAACTTTTATTCACGAGTAAAAATTAAATTGACAAGTTTCTCTGTAGCAAATTTTTATGGAAGAAACATATACTAAAAATCAACTGACCAATAAATACAGGAAAAAAATTATTGTGCAAAAGAGGAGAAGATGTAAGTTGGAAAATTTATTGCTGGCTTTTGGCTTGACGTTGATGGCGGGCTTGGCAACAGGGATCGGCAGTGTACTCGCTTTTTTCACTTCTACTACGAATACCAAATTTCTCTCCTTTTCTCTCGGTTTCTCAGCTGGTGTCATGATTTATGTGTCTATGATCGAGATTTTTGTAAAAGCTAAGGATGCTCTCGTCGGAGCGATGGGGGTTCAACTGGGCAATTGGCTGACTGTTATCGGATTCTTCGCCGGAATGCTTTTAATTGCCTTGATCGATAAAGTCATTCCTAAGCAGGGAAACCCGCATGAAGTAAAAAAAGTAGAGGATATGGATAAGACAAGAAATGCTATCAAGGATCCCGGCTTGTTAAAAATGGGTACCTTTACAGCATTGGCCATAGCTATTCATAACTTTCCGGAAGGAATTGCTACGTTTACTTCAGCATTGCAGGATCCAGGATTGGGCTTAGCAATCGCTGTTGCAATAGCTATCCATAACATTCCTGAGGGTATCGCGGTTTCTGTACCAGTTTACTTTGCAACCGGGGATAAACGAAAAGCATTTAGGCTGTCTTTTTTGTCAGGATTATCTGAACCAGTAGGGGCAATTGCTGCATACTTTTTATTAATGCCGTTTTTAAACGACGTACTGTTCGGCATGATTTTTGCAGGTGTTGCCGGTATAATGGTGTTTATTTCCCTTGATGAGTTATTGCCTGCTTCGAAAAAATACGATGAGGCTCACCTGTCGATTTATGGATTGATTGGCGGGATGGCGGTTATGGCTGTCAGCCTTCTATTGTTTATTTAAAATGTAACAAGGGAATGAAAGATTTGGACCACCTGTTCAGCCATCTTTCGTTCCCTATTATTCTTCTTGGGCTTATAGGTAATAATACATATTACTAAAAGATATTGGAGGAAACATATTGTTTATCGCAATTATCTTCTTTCTAATCGTCTCCTTTTTTTTATCAGGCAGTGAAACGGCTCTGACAGCAGTCAATAAAATGAAGGTTAAATCAAAAGCCGAAAGCGGAGACAAACGATCGCAAAGATTGTTAAAGCTCATATCCAAACCGGACGAGCTGATTACCGCAATTCTTATTGGAAACAACATTTCTAATATCCTGCTGCCGACGATTGTAACGATGGTGGCGATTGAATATGGCTTCAGTGTTGGAATCGCTACGGGAATCTTAACCCTAGTTTTGATAATATTTGCTGAAGTGCTGCCTAAGTCAATTGCCGCAACATTTGCAGAAAAGGTATCCTATTTTGTATTTCCGGTAATAAGCATGCTCATGCGGCTGGTAAAACCGCTAACCTACTTACTGGCAAGATTTACTCGGCTGGTAATAAAAATGATATCCAGTGAAGACCCTGATAAGGTCTCCATTTCAAAAGAAGAGTTTATTACAATGGTTGATATTGCCACGGCAGAAGGGACATTTGCCACAGATGAAAAACAGCGGATTAAAGGGGTTATCGATTTTCAAAGGCTGGACGTGAGAGACGCCTTAAAAACCCCCAGAACAGAAATTGATGGTATTCCGTCTGATGCTTCCTACCAGCAGACGTTTGATATTGTTTTAAACAATAATCACACTAGGTTTCCCGTTTATCAAGCAAATATGGATAACATTGTCGGGGTTTTTCATTCCAAACAGTTGTTATCATGGTCAATGGATCAAACAAGATCAATTCAGGAGTTTATGGATAATGACCCGTTGTTTGTGTTTGAATTTTACTCAATTGAACGAGTCTTTAAATCAATGCTGAAAGAGCGAAAACATATGGCCATCGTCCTTGACGAATATGGAGGCACGAATGGAATATTAAGCAATGAGGATATTATCGAAGCAATGATTGGCCAGGAAATCAAGGATGAAACAGATGAGGATGAAGATGTTTTAATACATGAATTGACGGAGAGCCATATCGTTTGTAATGGTAAAATATCATTGCATCGGTTAAACGAAGTATTTAAAACCAATATTCCTGAAGAAGAGGATATCTTAACAGGCTTTCTATTACGCGAGATCGGCTATTTTCCTGCTGAAGGGGATTATTTTGAATATGGCCAGCTATATTTTGAGATAAAAAAAGTGGAGGATAACAAACTGACATTGGTCGAAATACAAAAAAGATAGTAAAGGAGCTGCCCTTATCGACACAAAAGGGCAGCTCCTTAAAGTTTTCCTGATTCTCCAACTAAAACATAGTTACGTTCGTTACTTGATTTTTATAACAATCTTTCCTCTGGCGTGGTGGGTTTCACTCAGACGATGTGCTTCCTTCAGTCCTTCTGCACTGAAAGGGAATGTATGTCCTACAGTTGCAATTAGTTCTCCTTTTTCCATTAATCCCGCCAGTTCGGCAAGCTGTCTTCCGTTGGGATCCAGCCATAAGGACCCTGCTTTAATGCCTTTTTCCTTTGCAATATTTTCATCAGGCGCTCCTACGACCGACACAAGCTTTCCGCCTTTTTTTAAGACGTTGAAGCTTTTTTGCTGAATATCCCCGCCTAATGTATCTAGTACAATGTCATAATCTTCAATGGCTTCCTCAAAATCCTCTTCTTTATAATTGATAAATCTATCAACACCTATTTTTTGCAGGAATTCTTCATTTTTCCCGCTGGCTGTTGAGGCAACAAAAGCACCCAGACTTTTAGCGATTTGTATAGCGAAGCTTCCAACCCCTCCTGATCCGGCATGGATCAACACTTTATCACCAGGTTTAATTTCAGAGAAGTCGACAAGGCATTGCCAGGCCGTCAAACCGGCTAATGGCACAGCTGCTGCTTCTTCAAAGGTAATATTATCCGGTATTTTTGCCAACAATTGCTCATCTATGGCAGCATATTCTGCGTAAGTGCCAAACCGGGTAGTACTTGGCCGGGCAAAAACACGGTCTCCGACTTGGAAGTCTGTTACCTTTGCTCCTGTCTCCTTGACAACACCTGCTGCATCCCATCCCAAGATGATCGGAAAATCAAACGGCAGCATCTCCTGTAAATAGCCTTCCCTTAATTTCCAGTCGATTGGGTTAATCGATGTGGCATGCATGTCAACCAAAACCTGATCGTCTGTTAATTTTGGCTGGTCAACTTCGGCTTCTGTCAACTGCTCCGCTGAACCGTATTGGTTTATAATGATCGCTTTCATAATATCTCCTCTTTCCTAAATTATTTTGATATGATTAGTAGTTTCTCGAAAACGAAAATACATTCCCGTTTATTTTTCGACAAACAACTCTTTGTTCTCTTTCCCGCAGTGGGGCAACTTAATCAGAAACTACATCATACCCTATTTACTAAAAATTACACCAGTAAACAGGTTTCGAGCATTTTTTGATACTTTTTACCCCTTATATTGATACACAATTGTAATATTCACATAATATTGTTGTCATTTTATAGTGATATACTACTAATTGTGAATAAATAGAATTAGTTGCCAACAGGTCTATTACATACTTACTACTAGATTTACATAGATGAAAATAAGCAAAATTACATAGAGAATAATCAAATTAGTAGATTTCTAGGGGGAGGAATAGCATGTTTACGAGAAAGTGGATTGGAATGAAAACGGCAGCGCTGCTTTGTGTTGGAAGCGTTATAGTACCGGCAGCAGTATCGGCAGAAACAAACGGCAGTTTAGAGGACGAGCAGAGACAAGTCCAGGAACAACGATCGGAAATCCAGGACGGCATCGAAAAAACAGAAGCACAAATCGAAAAAGTGCTTGCGGAACTGCAACAATTAAATGAGCAAATCAAAAGAGTAGAGCAGGCAATAAAAGACAACCAAAAAAAGATAGACGACACAAAAGCTGATATAAAAGATACACATAAAGAAATTGAAGCGTTGGAAAAAGACATTGCTGAAATTGAAGAAGCAATGGAAAAACGGCTGGAAATTTTAAAAGAGAGAGCCAAGACTCTACAGAAAAATGGCGGAACAATCAGTTACATGGAAGTTATTTTAGGTTCAAAGAGTTTCGGCAATTTTATTGACCGTGTTTCATTAGTTTCTAAGGTAATGGATTCAGATGCCGATCTTCTTGCCCAGCATGAGGCAGACAAAAAAGAATTAGAAGACAAACGGCAGGCTTTGGATGAAAAACTAACAAACCTTACCGATATGCAAACAGAATTAGAAGGCATGCAGGCCCAAATCTTGGAACAAAAAGAACAGAACGATCTTTTGAAGGAAGAGTTGAAGCAGAAAGAACAAGCAAATCTCAACGAAAAAGCTGAGTTGCAAAATAAAGATGAAGCACTTGCTTCGAAAGAACAGCAAATCAGGAATGAAATCGAGCAAAGAGAAACACAAATAGAAACGATGAGCGTTGAGCAGCCGAGAAATTCGGATGGCACAGCCGCCTCGCAAACATCGAAAAGTAAAACATCTGCTCCAAGCGGAAACATCAATACGGTGATTTCAGCTGGTTATAAGTATATCGGCAACTCTGTTTATGTTTTTGGAGGCGGACGAAGCGCTTCCGATATTGCTAATGGCCGTTTCGATTGCTCCGGGTTCGTCCACTGGGCCTTTTCTCAAGCGGGTGTTCGTGTTGGAGCAAGCACCAACAGCCTTAAGAGTGCGGGGAAGCAGGTTTCATCCAGTGATATGAAACCAGGTGATCTTGTTTTCTTTAATACATATAAAACAGACGGCCATGTAGGAATTTATATTGGCGGCGGTAAATTTATCGGTTCCCAAAGTTCCACAGGAGTTGCAGTTGCAAACATGTCGAGCGGGTATTGGAAAAAGCATTTTAATGGCCGTGTAGTCAGAGTGATGAATTAAGTATTAGATTTTGGGGTTTACAGTATTCAAGGATTCCCGGTTTGGGGGTCCTTTTTTTATGCAATGGAAGCCAGTTGACACGGGAAGTGTAATATATCTTTTAAAAAAATAGGCTTGATTGGGTCAAAATCAACAAAAACATTTATTTTTACCTACTTAAGATATTGTCATTCTTTGTCGATTGATAGTAGTATAAAAGGGAAGAGCAATTTTCAGGGTATTGGTTATACTATTCCTCTGCGCTAGTTGATAGATGACCGTGTCGAGGGCACAGTAACCATTTCCCTTTATACGAAGTTAATTTTATTTACTATTTACTATTTACCTATATGGAAGAAGGTGCTATTGTGAAACGATTGTCGTTTTATTTTATTGCCATTATCATAATATTCTCGATAGAAACGAAAGCAGATGCTGCTAAATTAGATAATGAATTGTTTAGTGAATCAGGCATTTTGATTGATACAGTCACAGGACAAGTTCTCTATGAACAAAATGCGGACCGCCCGATGTACCCTGCAAGTCTGACTAAGGTGGCGACGGCTATTTATGCCATTGAAACAGCTGACCTGGATGAAATAGTAACTGTTAGTGCGAAAGCACGTAACGTGGAAGGGACCAGGGTGTATCTGGAAGAGGGGGAGCAAGTTCCTCTGAAGCGACTTATTCAGGGTCTGTTGCTTAATTCAGGAAATGATGCAGGAGTGGCGATAGCGGAGCACATAAGTGGCAGTTCCCGTCAATTTGCCCGTGATTTAAATAACTATTTAGAAAAAAAAGTCGGCATGGGAGATACAAATTTCACAAATGCCCATGGCTTGTTTAATCAAGAGCATGTAACTACAGCAGCAGATTTGGCGAAACTTACCCAATATGCGTTGCAAAATAGCACCTTTAAAGAAATCTTTGGTACCGAACAATTAGATTGGAATGGAGATAGTTGGTCTACAACACTTTATCATCATCATAAAATGGTTCGGGAAATTCCTTATGAAGGAATTACCGGAGGGAAGACTGGCTATGTAGATGAGTCAGGCCATACACTTATAACTACAGCCGAGCGGGAAAATATCAGTCTGATCGCTGTTACTCTAAAAACAGAAACACAGAATCAAGCATATCAGGATGCGATCGCTTTATTGGATTACGGATTTGAAAATTTCAAAACGTCGATTATTCCAAGTGGAAAAGAATACGTGAGTCCAGATGGAAGCAGTTATACAGTTGAAGAGGATCTTTATTTTACAGAGACAAAATCGGGCGCTGTGTTGAATGTAGGAAATGATGGAACATTAAAAATTAAGCAAAACGATAAGTTACTAAATACTGCGTTTTCGCTGGATGATGAGGCAGACAACAAACAATCGTCCGGTGATGTCCAAAAAGCTTCATCTTCGGATAAGGTCGATCAACAATCCAGTTTTTCAACGATTGTAGTGATCTTTTTAATAGGGCTTGTTTTATTATTTTTCCGGAAACTAATCAAAAGAGCTATTACTTAAATTTTCGTCAAGACAGACGTGTTTCTGAAGCTAAGTCCTCCTAAGCGGACTTAGCTTTTTTTATGAGTGCTTTTCTATAAAAAGCATGAAATTATTAGAACTGTTTATACTAAAAAAAGAAAATCAAGCTTAAAGGGGCTGCTATAGTGAATAGCTTTGATGGAGTTTTATTCAGCGGCGAGTTTTCCGAAGACGAAGAATTGTTTTATCTTCGGCGAGTGAAAAATTTGCAAACGCAGTCGATTCTTTCTAATCGGCAGCTTCACCAGCTGCAAGATTATTTAGCCAAGCAGCATAGCCAGCAAGAGGGCTGTACAATTACTGTAAATGACCAAATACCAGTTTTGCTTGCTCAGGAAGAAGCGGAGCAGTTATTAACCGAGCTGGCCAGTATAATAGACCGTATGTAAAATAACATAAGGATTCATACCGGCATAGGAAAAGGAGGCATACTGATGGATAAAAATAAAAAAGTATCAAACAAGGATGCAGAAAAAGTTGCAGAAAAAATGTACGACCCTTCAGATTATCAGAAAGATGATCAATTAGCACAGGGACTTTCGATCACGCATGAACAGGCTTCGGATAACTATACTGAAGGAACTATTGAAGGTGAAATCGACCAGGTAGGACAAGACGGGAACCTTGTCAGTCATAAGGGCAAAAACAAATCGAATAATAAAATTAAGTAACATAGTTGAGAAAGAAGGAGCAGAAAATGGCAAGGAGAAATAAAATATTGGTCCCTGAGGCAAGGGAAGGTTTGGATAAATTAAAGGCAAAAGTAACGAAGGCTAATGATCCGTCAGAGGCGAAATTCGAATCTGCAGAAGAACAGGGAATACAATTGAATCAAGGCTATAACGGAAATATCAAGGCAAAGGACGCTGGCAGGATCGGCGGTAAAATTGGCGGTAGTATGGTTAAAGAAATGATCGAAATGGCCAAAAAACAAATGCGGGATAAAGACAAATAATGAGAAAAATAAGAGAGTGTTTAATTATCTTCTTTTCGGGTTAAGGGATAACTAAAGGAAGGTGAGAGAAGCTATGGCAAGGTTGAGATTGAATGATTTGACAGTCGGGGAAAATTATTCAGCCCAAGCGCTTGATAGCTTTGTTTCTACTACCGATGTTGTGTTAGTTTCCACTAATGAAGAACAACTTTTTACTGATCCAGACAGGGAATATAAGGTCACCCAGCAGTTAAGTGGCTTTTTTGAGCATTCTTCAGAGAATGGGGAGAAATATTTTCGAAATAAGACCACCTACTTGGTGGAAAAAATCTAATCGTTAAAATAAACAGGCAGTGCCAATCATTCATTACGAGTGGCACTGCCTGTTCTGTGGTTTCTTTCAGATAAGATTTTTATGCTGATCAGTCGCTTTCGCTTTTCTTATGTCCAGCTCCAAGCGCCTAGCGTCTAGTGAACTTCCTGTACCTTCGTCCGATAAGTCAACATTATCGCTGTCGCTCTGTGTTTCCTTTTCACTTTGCCAGTGCGAGTCTTAAAATGGACCAAAGTATAATCAAAACTACGCTTGTCGCTTGTTATAAGCGACAAACTAGTTTTAATAATCTCCTGTGGTATAGTCCAGTTCATGCGACGCTGATCAGTCGCTTTCGCTTTTCTTAACAATATTGGTTGTAGGCTTTGGTTAGGTTGGTTACGATTTCTTCGACTTCATGGTCTTCAATTTCTTCCCTCGGAATAAAGTGTAATACTTTTCCATTTTTTAAAAGGGCCATGGATGGGGAAGATGGTTCAATACCGGTGAAATGTTCACGCATCCGGGCAGTAGCTTCACGGTCCTGGCCAGCAAATACTGTTACAAGATTGTCAGGTGTTTTGCCGTTTTCCAGGGACTCCCGAACAGCGGGCCGAGCCAGCCCTGCTGCACATCCGCAAACTGAATTAACAACGACTAAAGAAGTACCATCAGCAGAATTGATAAACTGATCTACTTCTTCAGGAGAGGTCAGCTCATTAAAACCGGCCTCTGTTAATTCATTTCTCATTGGCTGTGAAATTTCCTTCATATATTGTTCATAAGCATTCATTGGTTTTCCTCCTAGAATTGGTTAGTTCTTTGTTGCTTCTGTCATTTGGCTCCATACAGAACCTTTTGCTTCCTGCCCGCCTTCGATTCTTTCTAATGCCAGTTTCACTTGCATCTTTACTTCAAATTCCGGATCATTACTAGCTTCTTTCAAAGCTGGAATTGCTGTTTCATCGCCAACTTCATATAAAAACATCGCAGCACGCCAGCGGACGAGGCGATTGGAATCCTTCAGCGCGGCAATCATTTCTGGCATTGCCTCCTTAAATCCTAGATCAGAAAGACAGTCGCCAGCAGTTCTTCTAACAGTTACTACTTTATCTTTTAAGGCTTTATATAAATAAGGAAGTACTTCCTTGTCCTCAATCATGCCTAAATATGCTGTAGCGAGCCGGCGTATCGACGCCTTATCATCGTTAAGCGCTTTGTCGAGGAAAGGAAGATCGATTAATTCTGGATCTCCCATCCGGTCCAGTGCAGCATAACGTACTTTCCAATCTTTATGATCAAGAATGTCCATACTAGGGCGTTTTTTCTTTAAGCCTGCTGCTTCTTCACTCGAACCTGTTTCTTCGTTTAACGCCATCTTCACCAGTTGCTGCAATCTTTGTTTGTCATAACTGGCTGATAACTCTTCCACAATTACTGTACCGATTTCTTCCAGTGTTCCATATCGAGGGCTTTGTTCTATCCACTTCCGTTCCATCACAAAATTAGTGGATGCGGCAGACGCCTCCATCACAGCATCCATAAAGTTTTCGGGCAAGCCGAATCGCTTTTCTTCGTTTCCATCGTCCAGTTTGACCTGCATGGGCAGACCTCGGAATGTTTGAACAAACACTTTTACCTCACCAAAAGATTCCGTGTCAGGCGATATAGAAGCCGGATCTGGAGTATTGCTTAGGCCGGTTTCTCCGAATGCTTTTCTTACCTCAGGTAAAATGGTTTCCCATGCGATACGCGGATTTCTTTCCAATGCTATAAAGTCAGCTACCCGGTAAATGCCCTTGACACCATCTATTTTAAATAAATTCTGAATGAATAAAGGAGCGGTATCTAGATTGTCTCCCTGTTTATAGTTACTATTTTGTCCGTCAGGTAATTCCTCATCTAGGTTTATTTTCATGGAGTGTGGACTGGGAGTAGGTTCAATTGATACTATTTTCACTTGGATTCCCCCTTTTTGCCATTGTTACAGCGATTTTATCAGACTTTCCCATGAGAATCCATTACTTAGCTGTTATGCGAACAAGGGTGAAATGTGTAATTGACAATGATAATCTTTCTAAGCGATTCTCATTACCTGCTCGAATCAATCCGCAGGTCAAGTAATTTTGTTAGATTAATTCAACTTTCAACCAGCCTCTAACACTATTGATGAACCAAACAGCATCATATTCGTGCAATTCATGCTTATATAAAGTCCTGGTTTCTATTCGGTTCTGATCAAGAAGGTACTGCCTGAATGTCCCGGGTAGTAAACCGGATGACACGGGAGGCGTGAATAACTTTCCTTCCTTTTCTACTACAAGATTTCCCAATGTAAATTCAGTCAGCTCTTCGTTTTGATTCCACATCAAAACGGAAAGGGTCTGAGCAGGGCTTGTTTTATGTTGTGTTTCGTAAATCTGTCTGTGTGTAGTCTTATGGAATAGGAACGGGTCATTTTTGTCGATTGGAGAGGACGCGAGGGTGCACCTTACTGGCTCTGACTTCCGGTAAACCTTTTCTGCCTCAATCGAAATCTCTCCATTCTTTTTGACTACTAGCCGTACTTTATACGTGCCGTTTGCATAAAGCATCGCAAGTTCACCAAGTTTTTGCTTGATTGCCTCGATATTTATTCTAAATTGAAAGTAATTTCCTGATTCTTTGATTCTATCTAAATGATAAGACAATATTGGGTAGTATCCATTCTCTAATTTTATGGATTCCAGCAAGTGAAATTCCGGACGCCGTTCTGATAAAAGCTGAGCTTTCGTATGCAGCTCCCGGAATTCTCCTACGGGCGTGGAATCCCAGGTTATACCTCCACCGACACCATAAGTTGCTGTTTCCTTTTCTGAATCAATAAAGACAGTCCGGATAGGGACATTGAAAATAGCGTTTCGCTCAGGGGTGATGTAACCAATGGCACCACAATAAACTTCTCTTGGTGACTGTTCGAGTAAAGATATATAGCGCATTGTACTAATCTTCGGAGCCCCTGTGATCGATCCACAAGGAAACAAAGCTTGAAACCAATCCCAAATCGTTATATCATCAACTAAATCAGCTTCGATTGTCGATGTCAGTTGATGGACAGTCGGATAGGTTTCTGCCTCGAAAAGGCGGGTCACTTTGACACTGCCTGGCTTGGCAATCCGGCCGATATCATTTCTAAGCAAATCAACGATCATCAAATTTTCAGCCTGCTCTTTTTCTGATGTCAGCAGGTTTTTTAGATTCTTTTGATCTTCCTCCGTAAACCTTCCTCTCGGTGCAGTTCCTTTCATCGGTTTTGCTGTGATTTTCTGGTTATGCACCTTAAAGAACAATTCAGGAGAAGCAGACAGAATTCTGTATTTGCCCAGATGAAGATAAGCACTATAGCTGGACTGTTGATTCCTGGTTAATTGCCGATAAAATGAAAAATCACTGCCTTTAAACTGTCCTTGCAGACGTTCGGTATAGTTAACCTGGTAAGTATGCCCCTCCTCAATTGCATGTTTTATTTCCTCTATGCCTTGTTGATAATCTTCTTCTGAAGCAGTTAATTTCCAATTAGAAATAGAATAATCTTTATTTGCCTTTTTTTCCTCCCCAGGCGGAATTGGTTGGGTGAATATTCCAAACCATATAAGTGGAAGTGCTGATGTATGGTGGACCTCCATTTCAGAATGGAAAGCGGGGGCTGCTTCATAAGAAAGATAACCTGCAGCATAAAAACCGGCTCGTATGGCTTTATCAATTTCTTTGATGATTTCGGGTACTTCTTCCAGCTTGTCCGTTTGCAATATTTTTACCGGTGACGTAAATGCTAAGGGATGCTGATCCTGCCCCTCTGTAAACTCAAATAGCAGGTATGGATCGATCATTTGCTGTTCCTCCTAATGGACGTTGGTAGAATCTAATTGCCTGCTGATAACTATTTTTCATCATATGGAATCCTTCTGCAGTCAATACAGACTCGGGATGAAATTGGATGCCTGTGACAGGCCAATCCCGATGTGTAATTCCCATAATTGCCCCATCTTCAGAACGGGCAGTCACTATCAAGCAGTCAGGAATGGATGCTTCATCAGCTATTAGAGAATGATAACGGGTAACTTGGGCAGGATTAGTTATTCCGTCAAATATCCCTTGCTTATCGTGCATAACAGCAGAAACTTTACCATGTGTCGGTCTCATTGCTTTAACGATATTCCCGCCAAAGTATTCAATAATCGTTTGGTGCCCCAGACAAACACCAAGTATCGGCACGATATTGCTGAACTGTTCGAGAACTTGCCAGCTTAAGCTGGATTGGCAAGGACGGCCTGGTCCTGGTGACAGGACGATTAGATTGGGATTTAGCTGAGAAACAGTTTCCGCTGTGCCCTTGTCACATTGGATGACCTTCACAGCGGAATCGAGCTGCTTAAAGTATTGCACTAAATTGTATGTAAATGAATCATAATTATCGATGATTACAATCATTGAAAACCCCCCTCACATAATTGGAAGCTTCTCTTATTATACCTGCTCCTGCTGTTTTATGAAATCAATCATATTTTTGGAAGAAGACCCAAAAGCCGGGATTTTCTATTATAAGGCTTCATTTGATATAGTTAATAATGATAAGTTTTTGAAAGGAGGCTGAAAATACTATGGAGAGAAAAGTGGTCATCTATAGTCAGGAAACATGCAGTCCATGCCAGGCTGAGAAAGAGTGGCTGAAAAATAATAATGTTCAGTTTGAAGATAGAGATATCCGCACCCATTCGCAATATATGGATGAAGTAGTAGCTCTTGGCGCCAGTGCAACACCGGTGACGGTAATAACAGAAGAAGGCGGTTCGGAGGAGATAGTCATGGGCTTTGATAAAGAGAGACTATCGGTTTTATTAGGAATTTAATAGTATTTAGGGAGGTCCGTATCCTGTAATCAAGGAGAGGACCTCTTTTTTTTGCCAGGAAGCGGATAAAAAAAGGGGAATCAACTGCCTGTGGCTGTTAATATCTGCAGAAAAGAGGGACAAATTCTCTGCTTATTTCCCAATAGCCCGTTGACAGAAAAATTTTACATGTTAATATAAGGGTATCTAATTGATAATGAATCTCATTATTGATTAGAAGGAATAAAGAACTACGCTTGCAGTGGGAAAGAGATGGATTGCTTTTATGAAGAAATGGCATTTACTAGTCGCATTGATTGTGCTCTCTGTTACTTCGATTTTTATTGGTGTAACGGACCTGTCACCATCGAGTATTTTACATTTAAGTGAAGATCAGTTGCAGATCTTATTAGTTAGCAGAATTCCGCGTTTAGTTAGCATTATTATCGCTGGAATGGGAATGAGTATTTGCGGATTGATTATGCAGCAGCTAAGCAGGAACAAATTTGTATCGCCAACCACAGCAGGGACAATCGACTCTGCCCGTTTTGGGATACTAGTTTCCTTAATGTTTTTTTCAACTGCAGGGCCTTTGCAAAAGATGTTGGTTGCATTCTTCTTCGCCTTATTGGGAACATTCATTTTTATGAAAATTCTCGATAAAGTTAAATTCAAGGATGCTATTTTCATTCCGTTGGTTGGGTTGATGTTTGGCAATATTGTCAGCTCGATTACTACTTTTTTTGCTTATAAAGAAGATTTGATCCAAAATATGTCTTCATGGCTGCAGGGTAATTTCGCTTTGATTTTGCAAGGCAGGTACGAATTGTTGTACATAAGTATTCCTTTGCTTGCTCTTGCTTATCTTTATGCAAATCGATTTACTATTGCGGGGATGGGAGAGGAGTTTTCCACCAATCTTGGCTTGAACCATAAGCTGGTTGTAAATATTGGACTGGTGATTGTTGCTTTGGTCACTACCGTTGTGGTGTTGACCGTTGGAATGATACCTTTTCTCGGCTTAATCATCCCCAATATCGTAACCATGTACCAAGGAGATAACCTAAAAAAAAGCCTTTCTCATACAGCGCTGCTTGGGGCAGTCTTTGTCCTGGCTTGTGACATCATTGGCAGAATTCTCATTTATCCTTATGAAATCGCCATTGGGGTGACAGTGGGAGTTATCGGCAGCGGGATATTTCTATACTTGGTGATGAGGAGAAAGGCGTATGAGTAATAGAATCAAATTAGTAATTCTTGCAGTCTTGTCCTTCCTATTAGTCGCAGCTTTTTTATTTTTCGATTTAGGAAGTAATTGGGGTTATATTCTTCCCAGAAGAGCAACCAAAATATTAGCGATTGTGTTAACCGGTTCGGTGATTGCCTTTTCAACGATTATATTCCAAACAATTACCAACAACCGGATATTGACGCCTAGCATCATAGGTCTTGACTCTTTATATTTACTGATTCAGACTTTTATCATTTTTGTGTTTGGCTCAAACAGCGCAATGGTTCTTAACAAAAATGTCAATTTTCTCATTTCGGTCGGTTTGATGGTCATCTTTGCCGGCATACTTTACAAGTTGCTCTTTAAAAGAAGCGATCAAAATATATACTTTTTACTATTAGTAGGATTAATTTTCGGTACGTTTTTTGGCAGTCTTTCTTCTTTTATGCAGGTATTGATAGACCCAAATGAATTTTTTATTGTTCAGAATAAAATGTTTGCCAGTTTTAATAACGTAAACACAGATTTGCTGACAATATCTTTTGTTCTCGTTTTGTTAGTTGCTGTATATTTTTGGCGGTTTACTAAATATTTGGATGTTATGGCATTAGGAAAAGAACAGGCGATCAATTTGGGAGTCGATTACAATTATGTTGTAAAAAGAATGCTGGTTATCATCGCTATTCTAGTATCTATCTCTACTGCATTGGTTGGTCCAATAACCTTTTTAGGATTGTTGGTCGCAAATGTCGCCCATGAGTTCTTGAAAACATACCGCCATAGATTTTTAATTGCTGGTTCTGTATTGATCAGCATTGTTGCCCTAGTGGGCGGTCAGTTGATTGTAGAGAGGATCTTTACCTTTTCCACTACACTGAGTGTTATCGTCAACTTTGTCGGCGGCGTTTACTTCATCTATCTTTTATTAAAGGAGAGTAAAGCATGGTAGTTGTAAAAGAAGTTACCAAACAGTATGGGACGAAAAATGTTGTAGACAATGTGTCTTTAACTATACCAAAAGGAAAAATTACTTCGTTTATTGGCCCTAACGGCGCAGGCAAAAGTACATTGTTATCTATGGTCAGCAGGCTGATAGCTAAAGACAATGGGGAAATATTGATAGATGATCAGGAAATAAGCGAAAGTAAAAGCAAAGAGCTCGCCAAAAAGATATCAATTTTGAAACAAGCCAATCATATCAACATCCGGTTGACCATCAAAGAACTAGTCAGCTTTGGCCGTTTTCCTTATTCACAGGGTAAATTAACTAATGAAGATAAACGATTTATCGATGAAGCAATAGCTTATATGGAATTGGAAGACATACAGGATAAGTTTCTAGATCAATTGAGCGGTGGACAGCAGCAGCGGGCATACATAGCGATGGTCATCGCCCAGGATACTGAATATATTCTGCTTGACGAACCGCTTAACAATTTAGATATGAAGCATTCTGTCCAAATCATGAAAGTCTTGCGCAGGCTTGTCAATGAGCTTGGTAAAACGGTTGTGATTGTGATCCATGATGTTAATTTCGCTTCCGTGTACTCTGATTATATTGTCGCTCTCAAAGACGGAAAAATCGTCAACAAAGGACCGACAAATGACATCATTAACAAATCGGTACTTAAAGAAGTTTATGATATGGACATCGAAATTCAAGACATTGACCAATGCAGGATTTGCCTCTATTTTTCTTAATTACTGTATTACTTAACGTTGATTTAAATATTGATAAGGGGGGGCAAGCGGATAGGCAGGACTTCCGGATAGCCTCTATGAAAAGATGGTGGGCCCAAAAAATAACCGTCTAGTCTTAGAAGCTGTCTTGGTAGATTGCCCAGTACCTGCTTACCGATTTTTTTCTCCTTATCCATTTAAATAAATATATTTTTTAAGGAGTGAATGGAACATGACAAAAAAATTAGCAATGCTAATTTCAGTGTTTATATTGGCAATAGTCACTGCTGCATGTGGAAGCAAGGATAATACTAGCGATGATGCGGCTGCTGCCTCAGAAGATACCGAGACAAACCAGGAAGAGATAACAATAACCCATGAGTTAGGAGAAACAGATGTCCCAGTTAATCCAGAAAAAGTTGTTGTATTTGATTTTGGAACGTTGGACACTTTAGAGAAATTAGGAGTAGAAGTGGCAGCGGTCCCTCAGGAAAACCTTCCATCATATTTAGCAAAATACGAGGACTCGGCATATGAAAATGTAGGAACCTTGTTCGAGCCCGATTTTGAGAAGTTAAGTGAGATGGAGCCGGATTTGATTATTATTTCCGGAAGAACATCAGAAGCTTATGATGAACTAAATGATTTAGCGCCTACCATTCATATGGGTGTTGACACCACAAGGTATATGGATTCTTTTAAAGAAAACGTCACTACTCTTGGTGAAATTTTCAGTAAAGAAACAGAAGTAGAGAATGAACTGGCCCACATCGAGGCCGATATCGAAGCGCTTCATGAAAAAGCTTCGGCCAGCGGAAAAAACAGCTTGGTCATTTTGACGAATGATGGCAGTATTAATGCATATGGCCCTGGTTCCCGTTTTGGCCTGATCCATGATGTATTTGGTTTTACTCCTGTCGATGAAAAAATTGAATCTTCTACACACGGGCAAAACATTGCCTATGAATATTTAGTTGAGAAAGACCCAGATTATCTCTTCGTAGTGGATAGGAACAAAGTAACCGGTGGTGAATATTCTGCCGAAAAAACATTAGAAAATGAGCTGGTTAAAAATACGAAGGCTTATAGTGAAGATAATATCGTTTATTTGAATCCGGATTATTGGTACCTTTCTGGAGGCGGATTAATTTCAGTGTCCGAGATGGTTAATGAAGTATCTGCAAGCATCGAATAATGGAAAAGCTACCAATGCATTCTATGCATTGGTAGCTTTTTTATTTGATGGATTTTAACTGGGAATTAAACAAATTATTTACTTTTTACGCAAAAATATGTTGAAGTTTGTCGAAAATATATTATAATTATTTATAACTACAACAAAATGCCTAGTAAAAACTAAATGATAATGGCAAACTTCTCGAAAGAGGAGGACGCAAAGCCTAGGGTCTAAAGCCGTACCGGTCATGATCGCCTGGTTGCCGATAGTCTTTTCTAGTAGAAAAAAATGGCTATTCTAATTGATAGAGTAGCCATTTTTTTAATAGTTAGAATTTTCAAACATAAAAGGAGGTGCTGAAAATCCTACAGAGTAAAGAGAATCTCATTGTTAAAGAGTTATACAACGAGACATTGAAGTCGATAAAAACGGTGATACCAATGGAACCGGATGTAGGTAAGGCTAGAGTCTTCCAGGATTCATTGACGGTTCCCTTCGGGGTATTGATTGAATTGACAGGAGATGTGCAAGGAACACTTGTCTTAAAAGGGGAAGAGGGTTTGTTCGGGTCAATCGGGGAAGCAATGTTCGGCATGCCATTGGATGGGGAAATGCTTCTTTCTTTTTCCGGAGAGCTTGGCAATATGATTGCTGGCAGTATTTCTACAAGTATTTATAGCAAGGGGTTCCAGACAGACATAAAGTCGCCAATGGTTACAGAAAAAGACGGCACTGTTATAGAGGATTTCCAGCAGGCTATCCAGGTGGAACTTACCTACCAATCGATCGGTGATATGGAAATTTTTTTACTGCTAAATAATAACAAAGTAGGTGGCTAAAAGATGGGAACTTTTAAAAAAATTATTGTTTTTCATTTGAACAACCAGGAATATGGGGCGGACGTAAGTCAAATTCTTTCCATTGAAAGAATTTCCGATATTGTCGAACTGCCAGATACACCGGCCTTCATCAATGGCATCATTCACTTGCGGGGGATGGTTATACCGGTTATTGATCTCAAAAAGCGACTGAAAATGGACAGACTTACTTACACAGACGAAACAAGAGTACTCATTGTTGAGATGGATAACCATCAAATCGGATTGGTTGTAGATAAGGCCACGGATGTTCTCGATATCAATGAAGACATAATAGAACCGGCTGGAAATTTTATCAGACAGGATTCCGATTACCTGCATGGAGTCGCTAAAATGGAGAATAGGCTTCTATTGCTGCTTGACTTAGAAAAGGTATTGAGCGGTGAGGAGACCAAACAAGTAAAAGAGGTTATCGCCGGCTGAATGGATATTTTAACGAGAGGGTGATGGTATAGCACTGAATCAGCGGACTTAAAAGTTGTTGTTCTCCGCGTAGTCAAGAGAATAATTAAAAAAGAGGTGCACAGATGAAATTAATTAATTTTAAAAGCTTGAAAACAAAAATACTGGCAGGATTTTCGATCGTTATTGGATTAGCACTTATACTCGGTATTTATAGTTATTTTTCATTAGATAAGGTTAACAAGGAAACAGAAGGTATTATTGATAAACAGCTGCCATTATTAATAGCAGACGAAAAGATGTCCTTTAATATAGCCGAAATGATAGCACTTACCCGAGGCTATGTCATATACGGTGATCCGGAGTACTTGGAAAAGTTTGATATGTATGCAAAAAGAATGGAAGAAGTAGAAGCGAAGGCTTTGGAACTGAGCGAAAGTGACGAGGTCAAAACACTTATCGAAAAAGGCGATGAATGGGAAACAACAGTGAGAGACCAGGTCTTTGCCGTATATCAAGCAGGCAATGAAGATCAGGCCATTTCCAATCTTTCTTTGCAAGTCAAACCATTGGCAGTAGAATTAATGGAAGGCTTTAGTGGGTTGGCAGAGGGACGCGAAGAAAAGATTGTTGCGGCAGGGGATCATCTGCTTGAGACTGGGAAAATCACCCAATATATCAGCGTTGCGATCGCTTTACTTGTCGTCATTCTGGGTATCGTGATTGCAATATTCACCGCAGGGATGATTACAAAACCGGTAAAAAGAGTAATGGAACGGATGAGCACGATTGCAGAAGGAGACTTAAGCAAAGAACCATTAGAGGTTCGTACGAGGGATGAAGTCGGGCAGCTAATCGTGGCTACCAACCAAATGAACGACAATATGCGCGAATTATTGGCAGAGATCAATACCGTTTCCGATTCAGTATCCGGACAAAGCGAAGAGCTTAGCCAATCGGCAAACGAGGTCAAACAAGGCAGCAATCAAGTAGCTACCACGATGGAGGAGTTGTCCTCTGGCTCTGAAACACAGGCAAATACTACTACAGATTTAGCTTCTTCCATGACAGGATTTACTGAAAAAATTAAAGAAGCAAATACCAATGGTGAAAGTATATATCAGTCGTCCAACAAAGTATTAGGGCTGACTCAAAAAGGAAGCCAGTTGATGAATTCTTCTATTGAACAAATGAGCAAGATTGATCAAATCGTTCAAGAGGCAGTAGGAAAAGTGAAAGGATTAGACCAGCAGTCGAAAGAAATTTCCAAGTTAGTTTCCGTCATCAAAGATATTGCAGAGCAAACGAATTTGCTGGCACTTAACGCAGCTATCGAGGCAGCCCGTGCCGGAGACCATGGAAAAGGTTTTGCTGTTGTAGCAGATGAAGTGAGAAAATTGGCAGAACAAGTTTCTCTATCAGTGACAGACATCACTGGAATTGTCGGCAGCATTCAAACGGAATCTGGTTCTGTAGCAGAAGCCTTACAGGTTGGTTATCAGGAAGTAGAAAGTGGTACAAACCAAATTAAGACGACTGGCAAAACCTTTGAAGATATTAATCTATCTGTGAATGAAATGGTTGATAGTGTTCAGGTTATCTCGGAGAACTTATCCAACATTACAGAAAGCAGTGAAGAAATGAGTCAATCCATTGAAGATATTGCTGCTGTCTCCGAGGAATCAGCAGCAGGCATTGAAGAAACCTCAGCATCTGTACAGCAAACAACCAGCTCCATGGAGGAAATTGCCGGTAGTTCAAATGAACTTTCCAAACTGGCAGAAAATCTCAACACCTTAATCGGGCGTTTTAAAGTATAAGAATAACAAAAGCGAGACCACTCATTTGAGCGGTCTCGCTTTTGTGGTTCAACTAACTGTAAATGTAGATTGGCTTAGCAATAGAATTCCAACGCCGCTTATCTCGCAACGATATCTTTCCGGCTGATCGTTCGTTGTTTTATTGCCTTTACGTAAGGCAGCAAAAAGCTGATCATAACTCCGCTAAACAAGGCGTTAATTAACGTACCAGGCCCGATTGCGCCGTTGAATATGAAGGCGAGTAATATAAGTGTAACACTGATAAGGGCGCGGGAGTAAGTAACACTCCAGCCGGTCAAGTCAGTAATCACTAACATGGACCGATCCATCGGGTTTGGTGCAATTCTGGATTGCAAATATGTCGCAACACCGATCGTGGTAAATATCAGGCCGATTCCAAAACAAATCGATTGTCCCAGCCAGCTGTAAGGCTCTACCCATCCATTAAGCGTGAATATCCAGAAATCAATGCCAGCTCCTGTGACCAAAGATGTAACTAAGGCCAAATATTCCGGCCGGCTTTTTTGCGCAAGGGCATTTCCGATAACCATTGTCAAGCCGACGACAATTTCCCAGGATCCGATTGTTAAACCGAACGTACGGTACAAACCTACCAGTAAGGCGTCAAAGGGCGATGCCCCTAATTGGGATATAATTGTCAGGGCTATTCCTAGTGTCAATAGGATGATTCCGATTATATAGAAAGGAAATTCTTGTTTGATCTTTTGCATGGCTAGTCTCCCCCCATCCCTTTTACACATTCCTATCCACTATACCAAAGCCCGCTCTTGGATGAAACCTAATTGCTTCGTTTCTTGCCATACGGAATCCTGCCAGCTCCCAGATATGGAGGCTGTAAATGGCTAATAGGCTTTACCATTCAACGATAGACGATAGGTTGCGAGGATTCTTATCGCAGTACCCTACCCGTTGCTTTAAATTTGTAATTTATGGGAGGGCTTTTGTATGATTGAAAGAGATTCAACGATTCCCTGTGCTGAATATTTAATTAAAACAGTTAATAAAGGAAGTGTCGAGAGTGTCTTATTTTTTGAAATCGTTCATAAAAAATGAAAGACAGCAATTTTTATTGGAAAAGGCAGAGAAACTGGCCCAGCTTATAAAGCAACGAACCGATGAAACGGAAAAAAATGCCTCCTTTTCTCCCGATAATCTAGCAGATCTGAAAAACGAAGGATATGTTACGCTACCGCTTCCGGAAAAGTATGGCGGAAAACAGATAAATCTTTATGAGCTACTGTTACTTCAGGAAAAACTAGCGGAAGGAGATGGATCTGCAGCATTATCAATTGGTTGGCACATGGGCATTATAATGGAAATAAGTGAAGGTCAGCTTTGGGAGCAAGACCAGTTTGAATGGTTTGCCCAGGATATCGGAAAAAATAACAAAGTTGTCAACAGGGCTGCTTCTGAACCTGCTACAGGAAGTCCGACACGTGGGGGGATTCCCGAAACAAAAGCAGTCAGGAAGGGCGATAACTATGTGTTAAATGGCAGAAAAACGTTCACTACGATGGCTAGTGTGCTTGACTATTACTTAGTGACAGCTTATATAGAAGAAAAAGATGCTGTAGGTTCATTTTTAATTGCCAAGGATACCCCTGGCGTCACCGTCGACCATACCTGGGATACATTGGGAATGCGGGGGACTGGAAGTGATGATCTGCTGCTTGATAATGTTGTACTTCCTGTCGAGTCACTCGTGGAAGTAAACGAGGGAAAAAAAACGAAACCGAAGGGCTGGCTTTTGCATATTCCTGCCTGTTATTTGGGGATAGCAGTTGCTGCCCGTACAGACGCTATCGCCTTTGCAAAAAATTATCAGCCTAACAGTCTGGACACACCAATATCGGAAGTACCACATATTAAGCAAAAAATTGGGGAAATGGATTTAAAGCTGCTGCAAGCCCACCATTTTATGTATTCAGTGGCAGATAAGTGGGATCAAAACCCCGAATCAAGAGAAAACCTTGGGCAGGAGCTTGCTGCGGTTAAAACCGTGGTAACGAATGCAGCTAACGAAGTAGTAGACTTGGCAATGCGGATTGCCGGCGGTAGAGGGTTATCGAAACAATATCGGTTTGAACAATATTACCGGGATGTCCGGGCTGGCCTTCACAATCCGCCGATGGATGATATGGTCATTCAAATGCTTGCAGCCAATGCAGTAAAATAGGTTTTTCTTAATATAACCTGTGGACACAGTGACAACTCTACTTCTTCCTTCGAACAAGGTTCAGTGTTTACTTGTACCGCCAGAATACTGCGCTGATACGGCTGTGGGTTGATAACAGAGAGGAGGAAATTCACGGAGACTCCTGCGGGAGGGAAGGCATTGGTGAGACCCCGCAAAGCGTAAGCTCGAGGAGGCTCACCAGCCGCCCGCGGAAAGCGTAGTGTATTTCCGCCGCGCAGTACTAGTGCTTATCCGATACTATTAAGGAGTCACCTACTGTTACATCGCAGTTTATACCCATTGCGTCATTAATCGAATGCTTGAAAATTTAAACCTTTCTATGCTGTTATCGTTCTGCAAGTATATATATGTTGTGTCCCAACCACTTTTTACATTCCGGAGAACAGGCTGCCAAGCTGGAAGCCGATAAATGCCAAAGAAATTCCTCCTGCATAGCTTAGTGCATGATAGACGATAAACATTTTTTTTCGCTTGTTTAAATGTAATTGGACACTTTCTAATTTAAAGGTCGAGAAGGTAGTTAAAGCACCAGAAAAACCGGTACCTATCAATAACAGTAAGTATTGTCCTGTTTCTAATCCAGTCAACAGACCTAGAAGGAATGAACCAAGCACATTTACGATCAGGGTAGCAATCGGAAATGCAGGGGAATGCCGCCGGCCAATATACTGACCGAAAGCAAAGCGGGATATGGCACCAAAAAAGCCTCCTGTTCCCACCAATAGGAAATCAATAAGATTCATTTCTTTTTTCTCCTTTCAGCAGTATGAAAGCCTAACATACTCATAGATAATCCGCCTAAAATACTGACAAGAATATACAGCGAAGCCAGGATCAGCATACCATTTTCCACTAATTCGATGGTTTCTACACTTAGTGTAGAAAAAGTAGTAAAAGAAGCAACAAAACCAGTGCCAATAGCTGTTTTGGCTGTAGTCGGGATGTTCAGATTAGTAAACAGGTGCTTGGTTAACCATGCCAGCAAAAAACTGCCAATTAGATTAACTGTTAAAGTAGAGAAAGGAAACACAGCATCGGCCGGAAAAAGTAATATTCCTACTCCGTAGCGAAGCATGGAGCCCAAAGCGCCCGCCAATCCGACGAACAAATATAGCATTCCAAAAGCACCTCCATTATTTTCCATCAAGCAAAAAGACCCCTGCCAGAAATTTGTTCCTGACAGGAGTCATTAGCCAACAGGCGGTTAAAGGTGAACTCCATCACCTATGAGGTTTTTCTTAATATAATTATAGTACCACTATTTCGTCAATAAGCAAAACTGCTGTTTGAACTGTCCGTAATGATTACCCAAATCTGTCGTTTTCACGTATAAGGGAGGGCTGATTATTGAAGCAAATCGTCACTGTCGATAAACCGTATAGCTATGAACAATTGTGTAATGATATAGAACAATTAGAAAAACAGTATTTCAATATATTAGAAGTAGAAGTGATTGGCCGTTCAGTAGAGGAGAGGCCGATATATGCAATGAAACTCGGCGAGGGTTCTACAGAAATTTTCCTGAATGGTGCACATCATGCCAGAGAATGGTTGACCGCTGCCTTATTAATGAAAATGGTCGAAAAGTATTGCGCTGCATATTACCGACAGGCAGATATCATGGGCTTTCAAGTCAACAGTCTCTTATCGAAGGCAGCAATTTGGTTTGTTCCTATGGTGAATCCCGATGGAGTGACACTCGTACAGCAAGGGGCACAAGCTGTAAAACAACCAGAAAAGGTTCTGAAAATGAACCTTGGCGATCCAGACTTTTCAGCCTGGAAAGCTAATGTTCGGGGAGTTGATCTAAACCGGCAATACCCAGCTGATTGGGAATCTATTGAAAATGCTGCTGAGCATCCGGGTGCAATGAATTATAAAGGGGTATGTCCATTAAGTGAACCGGAAGCTAAGGCCATTTACCAATTTACAAAGAAGCATGATTTCAAAATCTCTGTTGCTTACCATTCTTCTGGTGAGGAACTATATTGGAAATATAAGGCTACCGGAGAATTATTAGAGACAACCCGCCGAATCGCCAAAAAAATTCAAAAAAAGACTGGATATCAATTAGTTGATCCCGGCGCCAATCCAAGCGGTGGAGGATTTACCGATTGGGTATTAAGTGTACTGAAAAAACCAGCACTAACCCCAGAAATATCCCCGTATATCGGCCCGAGGCCTGTACCGTTGGAAAATTTTCCGGTAATTTGGCAGCAAAATGATTCAATAGGATTGCTGCTGGCAGAAGAAGCAATCCGAATACAATAGTTATCGTTTAGCTACGGACTAATGTTTATACAATTGCAAATGGAAACCCAAGGCTCCAGTGGCCTTGGGTTTTTGAAAATGTTCACTATTCTGGTTTGTTTTTATCATCCTCATGCAGGCGGATAAAATCCTGTTCCTCGTTTTCTTCGGCAAATTCTGTTTGAAGACGGGCTGGAGCCTGTCTTGGTTCCTGTTCCGCGTCTTCCTCATCCCCTAATACTCTATTCTCCATGTACATATGGAAAATAACTTCTGCTGCAGAAATAAACAATGCAGAAAACAGTGAAGCACTAACAATGGGGAAATCGGTTCCGATAAAAAAGGCACTTAATAACCAAACAGATGCAAAAGCAAGCCCGAAATCTGCAATAGAAGCAGTTAAGTTTCCAAACCGAGGCAAAATAAACAAATCACCAATAAGGTAAGCGATACCAGTTACTAACAACGTAATAAGAAAAATATCTCCAATTGTCGCTGTGTAAAAAATCCCAAGAATGGAATATAAAACAATTCCAGTGACAGCAAATTTAATAATAAACGCACGTAGATGCTCCATAACTTAAGCTCCTTTTATTTTTCTTCGTTCTTATCACTTATTGTGCGCCAAAATCTAAAAAATATAGTAAAACACATTAAATAAATTTACCTTTATAGAAAATCAGCCTAAATTGGAGTTAATTGAATTAAAATGCCGAAAACAATCGATGACTTACGCTTACATCGTATTTTATTTTCACTGTGATTTATGTTACTATTCTTTTTGTTCAAAACGGCCCCAACTTTCATGAGAGTTGAAAGTTACTACAAAAAATTTAAGGAAGAGGTGTAGAGTTGAATTTATCTACAATTAAACAAAGTTGGTTTGGCAATGTAAGAGGAGATATCCTTGCCGGCTTGGTCGTTGCGTTGGCTTTGATTCCGGAGGCGATTGCTTTCTCTATTATTGCTGGTGTTGATCCTATGGTCGGATTGTATGCCTCCTTTTGTATTGCTGTTGTAATTGCTTTTGTTGGAGGAAGGCCTGGTATGATCTCTGCAGCTACTGGTGCTATGGCACTTTTGATGGTGACGCTTGTTGCCGATCATGGATTGCAGTATTTGCTGGCAGCGACTATTCTGACAGGAATTATCCAAATCGTTATGGGTGTATTTAAGCTTGCCAGGTTTATGAAATTTGTACCTCGTTCGGTTATGATTGGTTTTGTAAACGCGTTGGCGATCTTAATATTCACTTCACAACTGCAGCATTTTGCCAATGAGACGTGGCAAATGTATGCCATGGTTGCTGGTGCATTAGCTATTATATATATTTTACCGCGCTTTACTAAAGTAGTCCCGGCACCATTAGTAGCAATAGTAGTCATTTCGCTTATCGCCGTATATACTGGCAGTGGTGTACGGACTGTCGGAGATATGGGGGAGTTAACCCAGGCGCTGCCCGTGTTTTTGCTGCCGGAGATTCCTTTGAATATGGAGACATTAATGATTATTCTGCCATATTCTTTAGCATTGGCAGTTGTTGGTTTACTTGAATCACTATTGACTGCTCAGATTGTCGATGATATGACAGATACCGATAGCGATAAGAATAAAGAAACTAGAGGTCAGGGAATCGCAAACATTGTCTCGGGATTTTTTGGCGGCATGGCCGGTTGTGCGATGATCGGACAGTCGGTAATAAATGTTAAATCTGGAGGGAATGGCCGATTATCAACCCTTACTGCTGGTGTATTCCTAATGGTATTGATTTTAGTTTTTAATGACTTGCTCGTCCAAATCCCAATGGCGGCTCTGGTCGGTGTAATGATCATGGTTTCTATCGGAACATTCGATTGGTCTTCATTGAAAACATTGCATTTAATGCCTAAAACAGATGCAATAGTAATGGTTACAACGGTTGCTACTGTTGTATTCACCCATAACTTGTCGATAGGTGTTTTGGTCGGAGTAGTTTTAAGTGCAATCTTTTTTGCCGCAAAAATATCGAAGGTGCATGTGCATAGCCTTATGGTTGAAGAAGGCCGTAAAAAAATATATGTCGTAACTGGACAACTATTTTTTGCCTCTGTGACCGAGTTTATATCTGAGTTTGATTTCAAAGAGGATGTCGATGAGGTGGATATTGATTTAAAAGCAGCTCATTTATGGGACGATTCTGCAGTAGGTGCTATTGATAAAATTGTGCTTAAATATAAAGATAACGGTACAGCCGTCAAGGTTATCGGCCTCAATGATGAAAGTTCCAAACTAGTTGAGAAGCGGGCGGTTTACGATAAATCGAACGCAAAAGCTGCCAACCATTAATTATTAAAGACTGTAAACCTTTTTAGAGGATTACAGTCTTTTTTTAAATAAATGGAGTTTTTGGTAGATGTCCTAATAGAATAAAAATTAGCTTTATCTATAAAGGTATTTTGTTATAATGAATAAAAGAGCATTTCTTTGTTGGGGGAAATCGGATGTTTAATAAAATATTATTGGCCTCAGATGGATCAGAACATGCTATCAGAGCAGCCGAAAAGGCGTTATTGCTGGCAGGGAACAATCCAAACGCTTCGATTGACATTGTCTATGTGGTTGATGGGGATAAATCGAAAGCGGATGTCCTGCACAACTGGAATTCCATTGATATCGACCAAAAACGAAAAGAAAAGTTAACGTTCACCGAACAAAAGGTAAAGCGGGCGGGTGTCGATTATCAAATCAAGGTAATTCACGGGGAACCAGGTCCCAGTATTGTGAAATACGCTAATCAAAACGATTTTGATGTATGTGTCATTGGAAGCAGGGGCCTGAATTCGCTGCAGGAAATGGTTCTGGGCAGTGTCAGCCATAAGGTAGCAAAACGCGCCAATTGTCCTGTCTTGATTGTTAAATAGCTAAATAAAATATGTTGATAAGCCCGGCAGATGTAATTAATCGCGGGCTTATTTTTATTGCCTTCGACTGTATGTTTACGACAACTGCTTATTTTTCTCCTTCCTAAATACAATGTATTTCATTAAAAGAAAGCTTGTGGAAAATGAAAGGAACATGGCCGCTCCTTTGGAAATGTTATTAATAAGCAGGACTGAAGATAGCCACGGTAAATGAATGAGCATCTTACTCATACCGATAAACACTATATTGTTTACAGCTAGGGCAACTGCTGCCTGCAAGGAAAACAAACCTATTTCTTTTGTGTTTAAATTAGCGTTCTGTTTGAATGTGTACTTGCTGTTCCAAAAATAGGAATTAAGGATGGCAAGAATATAAGCAATTGTATTAAAAACCAGCAACAGACTCGTTTTTTCGGTCGGCCAAAGAAGCAGGAGTAAATTTAACGTACCTATATCGATTCCGGCGTTGGCCAGCCCGATAAAACTGAATTGTAATATTTGTGTTTTTAGTTTGATTGCCATAATATCGCTTCTCTTTCGATGTTTTAGAATTACAGTTTACCACGGGGAACAACTGTCAGCAAAAACAGTGATATGCTTCACAGATAATATTTATGTAACGGGAGATTTTCTTTTCTTCGTATATACAAGCTCTATCTCTTCTCTTTTATCTTACCCTGTAAAAAACATGTTTGCACTTGGAGGTTTTATTTTTCCTGGGAAGGGTTACACAATTTATAAAGGTGATAACCCTTCTGAAGGAGTGAATGAGGATGGAATATGATAAGCAATTACAGCAGCTGGAAAACGTTCATTTAGCTAAGCCTGACAGAGTATTTTCTATGTATTTAAATACCGATCCTTCTGACCCGGATCAGCAAGGGGGAGAATGGAAAATTCATCTAAAAAACGGACTCAACCGTTTTGAAAGTTATCTAAAGGAAAGCGGCGACAAAGCAGAATTAGAAAATTTTCAGCAAGTTCGCGAGAAGGTAGAGCGGTTTGTACAAGGCAATGAGCAAGCTTTTAAAAAAAGCATCGTCTTATTTGCATCTGCTGATGAAAGTGTTTGGTTTGCCGAACGGATTCAAATGAGGGTAGAGACAGAATTTCATTGGGAAGATACTCCTGTTACGGATCAGCTGAATCAATTAAAACATGACTTTCCTAAGTCGGGAATCATACTCGTTCAACAAAACCAAGTAAAAGTGATTGAAGCGGAGCTAGGAGCGATTTTGGAAACAAAGCATTTTGAACTCGACCTTGATACAGAGGACTGGAGAGAATATACTTCTGAACAAAAAAGGCCTATGTCAATGGGGAAAGGCGGAAAGGACCCGAGCAGAGATACATTTAATGCCCGTGTCAATGCAAATCAGCAGCGGTGGTATAAAGGGCTTGCGCCTAAACTGGATAAATTGGCCAAGGATAATGAATGGGATAGAATTTATCTAGTCGGTGAAAAAGAGGAAGCAAAAGATATGGAAACTTATATGAATAAGGACATTTATAAAGTGGAAGGAAAGAATATGCTTGATCACGAAGAAGCGAAAGTGATTGAAAAAATAGTTGCATAAGCAGTTACAAGCCGCCATAAAATAATGGTGGCTTTTCTTATTTTCATCATACGGAATCGAACACGGAACGTTTCACAGGAGTCTTGGGTGATGTTTTTTTACTTTTTTTCCCCAACGAAAAAATATTTTGAAAAATAGTTTTAACTAGGGTTGTTCCGGGGAAATAGCATACCAACAAAGCAGCCAAGAAATAGCTGGATCATGCGGGTGAGCACTTCGATTATGCTTTGGGAATTTAGCAATTGAAAAGGAGACGATATCCGTGAAACAACAGGTGAAAATTTTTACGAAAGCAGAATGCCCAGACAGCCAGTCATTAAAGGATTTTTTGTCCAAAGATCAGGTTCCATATCTGGAGGTCGACATTACAGAGTCCGAAGAAAAAAAGAAGCAGCTGCAATCTGCTACCGGAACAAATATCGTACCCGCAATCGTTATTGAACAAAAAAACATACTTGGCCAGAAAAAGAACATGATTTATAATGGCTTTGCGGTTAACAAGGAAAAAATCAACCGTACATTAAAACATTAGCGCTATTTTCTCTTGCAAATGCCAAAAGGACTCCCTAAACCAGCGGAAGTCCTTTTTTTGCTATTATATTGCACTTATGAAACTTGGCAGGCTGGGCATCGACCGTAAATTTCAAATTTATGGCCTTCGATGACAAAATTAGATAATTCTCCTGTGACGCTTTCCATTGGGCATGTATCTATTTCCTTTGTTACGCCGCATTGCTTACAGATAAAATGGTGGTGATGATGGCTGACACAACTGATCCTGAAATGTTTTTCCCCGTTCAGCTCTGTAGCCTCAAGAATGGATAGCCTGCCGAACAAATGAAGATTCCGGTAAATAGTGTCAAAACTGATACCGGGGTATGAAGGCTCCATGAATTGGAGAAGGTCCTTCGCACTGCGATACCCATCTGCATTTACAAAGTAAGAAAGTATATCTTTTCGTTTCTTCGTGTATTTATACCCTTTTTCTTTTAACACCTTCAATGCTTCTTCCGTGTTCACTGGTTCGCCCTCCTTCTTCCCAAGTTAAGTCCTAAGCGCTTGGCTGCAATTGCCAACAGCAGAATGATAATCGAAGTAACGACAATGGTTCCTCCTGGCGGTATTTCAAAATAATAGCCAGAGATCAATCCAGCCACAACGGATATTTCGCCAAAGATGATCGACAATACAATCGATTGTTTGAAACCCTTGGCCAGACGGATGCTGGCTGCTACGGGAAGAGTCATCAAAGCCGATACTAGCAGTACGCCGACTATTCTAATCGAAGCAGCAATCACCAGGGCAGTCAACAAAATAAACAAGAAATGAATCCGCTTGGCATGAATGCCAGAAACGACGGCATGTTCTTCATCGAATGAAAGCATGAACAATTCTTTATAAAACAACAGCAAGACAGTCAAAACAATAATAGTAATGCCAACAATCGACCATAAATCCCCCCGGCTGACTGCTGAAACCGAACCAAATAAGTAATTAAACAAATCAGTATTAAAGCCATCGGCCAGGGAGATAAAAATCACACTTAGTCCGACACCACCGGACAAAATAATCGGAATTGCCAGTTCCTGGTATGCTTTATAAACCCTTCTCAGCTGTTCTACGAATACAGAAGCAACTACAGAAAATCCCATTCCAGTATAGAAGGGGGTGATAAATCCTAAAGCAAACTTCTTTTCCAGCATCAAACCGAATGCAATTCCGGCCAAAGTAACGTGAGAGAGTGCATCAGCGATCAGCGATAACCTTCTAACTACGATGAAGGATCCAAGCAAGGGGGCAATCAAGCCAATCAGCAAGCCTGTATAAAAAGTATTTTGTAAAAATTCATATTGAAAAAAATTGGCAATCATTGAGTGAACGCTCCTTAGTGATCATGAGAAACCAGGTTCAGTGTATGTCCATAAAAATCGGACAGGTCGGAATCGGACAATGCTGTAAACTCAGCTGTGTTTCCGTGAAAGTGCATTGTTTTATTCAAGCAGACAATATCTGTCGCGTGATGAGTCATTGTTCCAGTGTCGTGCGTAACAAGCAAAAGAGTAATATTTCTTTGTGCATTCAATTGGTGTAGCAGCTCGTAAAATTTTTGGACATTTTCTGTATCCACGCCAACTGTGGGTTCATCAAGAATCAGTAATTCTGGATCGCTGACAAGCGCCCTTGCAATGAAAATCCGCTGCTGCTGGCCACCTGATAAATCGCCGATATTTTCGTTGAGGTATTCAGACATTCCCACCTGCTTAATTGCATCTCTGATTTTCTGTTTATGTTGTTTTGTGAAAAATTTCAAATAACCGACCTTCGATGTTAACCCCATGGATACTACTTCTTCGACTGTAGCTGGAAAACCTTGATTGAATGTATTGGCCTTTTGGGAAACAAATCCGATTTTATCCCAGTTTTTAAATTTGCCAATTGGGACATTAAACAACTCAATGGAGCCCTTCTGAGGCTTAAAGAGTCCCAATATAAGCTTTATCAAAGTAGTTTTTCCGCCACCATTCGGGCCAATCAGCCCCATAAAGGCCCCTTGGCGGATTTCGAAATTTATATTTTTTAAAGCCGTCTTATTTTCATAGTTAAAATTGACATTCTTCATCGAGATGACTGGTTCAGACATAAATGAAACCTCCTTATGGTCATTTAATCGGTTGCTTTATCAAGTGTTTGCAGATTCTTTTTCATTAGAGAGAAGTAGTCCTCCCCATGATTGATATCAGCCTCTGTCAAGACTGCTAAATTGTGGACCTGCAAAGCCTCGCCGTCGATTTGTGTCTGAATCTCTTTGGACACATTATCGGAAACATTTTGTTCAAAAATAACATAACGTATCTCTAAAGATTCCGCACGTTCAATAATGTTAATTAAATCTTTTTGGGAGGGCTCGCTCGTATTGTTAACTCCATTTATGGCGATCTGTTCGATACCATAACGTTCTTCCCAATATCCATAGGCTGGATGAGAAACTAAAATCTCTTTTCGGTCTTTGGAAGTTAATGTTTCGCTAAATTGGCTATCCAACCGTTTAAGATCTTTCTCCAGAGCTTTAAAATTTTGTTCAAAGGCTTTCTTTTGTTTGGGATATAAACTACTCAACTCTCCCTTTATGATGTCAGCCATTTCAAGCATTCTAAGAGGATCCAGCCAAACATGCGGATCATGATCACTATGGGAATGGCCGTCTGGATTTTTATGGCTTTCATGTTCGTGATCATCTGGTAAACTGTTTGTTTCAAACAGTTCCTCGTGCTCTGCTAATTCAACTAGCTGGACATCCTCACTGCTTAACGCTTCAGCAGAGGTTGAGGCAAATGTTTCTAATTCCTCTCCCAAGTAAATAAAAGCATCACTTTCAGCTATATCAGTCATCGCTTTCGCAGTAGGTTCATAAGAGTGCGCATCCGTTCCAGGTGGATAGATCGTTTTTACATCGATGGAGCCTTCTGATAATCTTTCAATAATAAACTGGATGGGATACACAGTCGTTTGAATCAGTGGAGCTTTATCGTTTTGCGAACCAGGATTCGTGCACCCACCTAGAAAGATACTGCTAAGTATAGCGATAAAAAATAATTTCCATTTCATAATTGTCCCCGCTTCTAATCCATTCTTCATCCTTTATGTTCTTATCATCCGTTCTGGCTTTTATGCTTGTTTTGCAAAAAAGAACAGATTTTATTCTATCGTAATGATTCCGATTTGTAAATAATAATGATTCCGTTTTAAAATAAAATATTGGACAAATCCAATTGGGATGAAAGAAGGGAATCTGAGAAATTACAATCCCTTTATAAAAAGCGAAAAAACGGGGCAAATTCAGCAAGTTTTATTTGGGGCATTAGCTTACCTTTGCACGGGTATACCATTAGCAATCATCTCATTATAAACACCTTTTATCCACGTCCTAAGTTAATAGTTATCAGTAACAGGATGATTTCACCATTGTATTAAAACAGATATGTATTGTATTGATAGGAAAGGGTGGCTAATATGCAAATCACTATTCAAGTCAAGGGGATGACATGCGGGCATTGCCAGGAAGCAGTGAAAGAGGCACTGGTTGAGTTGGAAGGTGTCCATGGAATAGAAGTGCATTTGGATTCAGGAAAAGTGGATGTCTCCTACGATGATGCTCTAGTAACGAAAGCTATGATGACAGAAGCTATTGAAAACCAAGGCTACGATGTCATCTCGTAAAGAGAACTAAACAGCCCATGCATAGTAAGCAGTATGGGCTGTTTGTCTGGAATCCAGTTGAATTCCAGACGAATTTAATAGGAAAATATACCTCTCATCAAATAAAAATGATAGAATAGAAGAAGCACACCCGCAAGCTTGATAAGGTTTTCATTTAGCTTAAATTCAGTAAGGATGTTCGAAAAGTTGTTTTTATGTTAGAAAAAATGTTCAATGCCAACGCTTGCTTATAATAATGGAAGCGGCACCACCACATTTGACGATGACTGGGAGGACTTAAAATGGAGCAAATCCTACGTAACTTTTTTTTATTTTTATCTAAAAACAAATTTTTCACAAAATTAGCAAAAAAATACGGTCTTCGCTTTGGGGCTGGTCGGTTCGTTGCTGGAGAAACAGTGGAAAACGCTGCTAACGCGATTCAACAACTCAATCAAAAGGGGATGGCTGTTACAGTAGATCACCTCGGAGAATTCATAGATAGTAAAGAGGAAGCCCGCCAGGCAGCGGATGAATGTGTGGAGATGATTAAGAAGATAGCGGAGCAAAACTTGGATTCACAATTATCTTTAAAGATGACTTCCATGGGACTCGACATTTCCGAACAATTAGTCATGGAAAATATGAGGAAAATACTAGATGCGGGTGAAAAGCATGGAGTGTTTGTGACCATTGATATGGAGGATTATGAGCGCTGCCAGAAAACCATTGATATTTTTAAAGAATTAAAAGAAGAATATGATAATATTGGAACCGTTATCCAAGCATACTTATATCGAACGGTAGGAGATATAGAGGAATTGAACAGCTATCGCCCAAATTTAAGGCTGGTAAAGGGAGCTTATAAAGAATCCCCTAAAGTGGCTTTTCCTGATAAAAAAGATGTGGATGAAAACTATAAAAAGATCATTAAGATGCATATGATGAATGGGAATTATACAGCGATTGCTACTCATGATGACGAAATGATCCAATACACCAAGCAAATAGAAAAAGAACATAATATTCCGCGGGACCAGTTTGAATTTCAGATGCTTTTCGGTATCCGGACGGAGCGGCAGGAAGAATTGGTGAAGGAAGGATACAAAATGAGAGTGTATGTACCATACGGAGATGATTGGTATGGTTATTTTATGAGAAGACTTGCTGAACGCCCTGCCAATGTTGCTTTTGTGATAAAAGGTGTGTTTGGAAAATAAAGATTAGCGGCCTTGGGCGATAAGTCCGGGGCCTGTCATGTAAAAATCGAACCCAAGTTTTTCTAAATAATCAGTTGAAAACGATTGCGAAATGTCTGAAAATAATATATAGTTGTGTTAGATGGAGATAGGAAACTATCTGTTTTTTTTACCAGGTAAGTGAATGAGTATTCATTCAAAAAGGAATAGGGGGAAAATGCATGAATCGGAAAATCAAGCGTGCGGCCGTCTTAGGTTCAGGTGTTATGGGTTCAGGTATAGCTGCCCACCTGGCCAATGTAGGCATACAGACATTAATGCTCGATATCGTACCCAGGGAATTAACAGAAGCAGAAAAAGCCAAAGGGCTGACATTGGAACATAGAAATGTAAGAAATAAAATTGCTGAAAGCAGCAAGAAGGCATTGTTAAAACAAAAACCTTCACCGCTAACAAGCAAGCAAAACTTGAGCCTTATCGAGACAGGCAACATGACGGACGATATGGAGAGGCTCAAAGAAGTAGACTGGGTAATTGAAGTTGTTGTCGAAAATTTAGAAATCAAGAAGAAGGTCTACCATGAGGTGGATAAATACAGAAAAGCAGGTTCAATCATCAGTTCGAATACTTCCGGTATATCTATAGAAAAAATGGCTGAGGATTGTTCGGATGATTTTAAAAGACACTTTCTTGGCACTCATTTTTTCAATCCTCCCCGCTACCTTAAGCTTCTCGAAGTGATTCCGACTAAATGGACGGACGGGGATGTACTTCATTACATGAAGCAATTTGGCGAAAACATCCTTGGCAAAGGAGTGGTGGAAGCGAAGGATACGCCGAACTTCATAGCAAACAGGATAGGTACGTACGGATTGCTGGTAACTGCCAGAGAAATGATTGAAAAGAGATTGAGCATAGGCGAAGTCGATTCCATTACAGGACCTATGATCGGCAGGCCGAAAAGTGCCACCTTCCGAACGTTGGACGTAGTAGGACTAGATACCTTTATCCACGTTGCTAAAAATGTATATGACCAGGTAGAAGGGGAAGAGAAAGAAATATTTGAAATCCCTTCTTTTATTAGAAAAATGTATGAAAAAGGCTGGCTTGGGCAAAAAAGCAAGCAAGGTTTTTACTTGAAGAAAAAACAAGCAGATCGCAGTGCCATCTATGAATTGAATACAGAAACCCTTGAATACCAGGAGAGAAAGAAACTGAAGACCAAAGCGACAGAGGCAGCAAAGCAGGAAAAAGGACCAGGCCGGAAAATGAAAGCGCTTATATATGCAAAAGGAGACCCTGCTGGTGACTTGATTTGGTCAATTACCAAACCTGTCCTTTTATATTCAGCTCGTTTACTTGGCGAAATTGCTGATGATATCCCTTCAATCGATGATGCAATGAAATGGGGATTCGGCTGGGAGATGGGTCCTTTTGAAATGTGGGATGCCATAGGTTTTAGAGAAACAGCAGAAAGGATGAAAGCGGAAGGAGAGACCCTTCCGGCATGGATTGAAAGTATGCTGGAAAATGGCAATCAAACCTTCTATAAGCAAGAGGATGGAAAACTCTTTTTCTATCATGCCGGCAAGTATCAGGAGAAAAAAATAAATCAGAAACAGATAAACATAAAACGGCTGAAAGATGTTCAAGGAGTGATCAAGAAAAACACTGGCGCCAGCTTGATTGATTTAGGAGACGGTGTGGCAGGTCTGGAATTTCATTCAAAAAGCAATGCCATCGGACCGGATATCGTCCAAATGATTAATTTCTCTCTAGAAGAAGTAGAGAAGAATTACGAAGGTCTCGTCATTGGCAACCAGGGGAAAAATTTCTGTGTTGGCGCCAACCTGGCCATGATGCTGATGGAGGCGCAGGACCACAATTTCTTCGAGATAGAGATGGTAGTAAAACAGTTTCAAAATGCGATGATGAACATTAAATATTCAGAAAAACCTGTGGTTGCTGCACCGTTTGGCATGGCTCTTGGCGGGGGTGCTGAAGTTTGCCTGCCTGCAACGGCGATTCAAGCGGCGCAAGAGACATACATTGGATTGGTAGAATTCGGTGTCGGATTAATTCCCGGCGGAGGAGGCAACAAGGAGCTGTATATAAAACAAATCAGAGATCTGCCTCAAGGCGTAGATTTTGATTTGCAAAAGGCAGCCAACTCGGTATTCGAGACGATTGCCACAGCAAAGGTGTCAACTTCTGGTGAAGAAGGAAGGCAAAATGGATTCCTTAATCATCGGGATGGCATTAGTGTAAATGCCGATCATCTATTACATGATGCCAAACAAAAAGTACTTGGGTTAAGTAAGGCAGGCTATCATGCCCCTAAACGGGAGAAGGTACCAGTCGTTGGCGAAGCCGGTTACGCAGCAATGCTTTTAGGTGCGAAAAACTTGGCATTTGGCGGCTATGCTTCTAAGCATGACTTGAAAATTGCTGACAAATTAGCTTTTGTGCTGGCAGGCGGACGATTGAAATCAGGCACTGCCGTTGATGAGCAATACTTGCTTGATTTAGAAAGGGAGGCTTTTTTAAGTCTTATCGGTGAAAGAAAGACACAGGAGAGAATGCAACACATGCTGATGAAGGGTAAACCGCTGCGTAATTAATACCATTCCATTTTCAGAAGAGGGGGAAGAGCTGTGAAAGAAGCAGTAATTGTTTCTGGTGCGAGAACGCCGGTAGCTAAAGCGAATAAAGGTTCCTTAGCCAATGTACGCCCGGACGATCTCGCGGCCTTAACCATTAAAGAAACGCTAAAAAGAGCAGGAGATTACCAGGGAAATATTGATGACGTCATTATCGGCTGTGCTATGCCGGAAGCCGAGCAGGGGATGAATATGGCCCGTAATATTGCCGGTTTGGCCGGTCTTCCACTGGATGTGCCAGGTATTACCGTCAATCGTTATTGTTCTTCAGGGTTGCAAAGCATCGCTTATGCCGCTGAGAGAATTATGTTGGGGCATAGCGATACCATCATTGCCGGAGGGGCAGAGTCGATGAGCTTAATTCCAATGGGTGGGCATGTGATCAAGCCAAACCTTGAGCTGGTCAAAAATGCCCCAGGGTATTACATGTCGATGGGACACACCGCGGAAGAGGTGGCAAATCGATTTGAAATCTCCCGGCAGGATCAGGATGCTTTCGCAGCCCTAAGTCATCAAAAAGCTGCTAAAGCTTTGCAGGAAGGAAAGTTTACGGAAGAAATCGTCCCTGTTGAAGTTACCCGAAGAGAAGTTGATGACGCCAATAACCTGCATGAAGAGTCATTCCTTTTTCATAGAGATGAAGGGGTCCGGGCTGAAACAACCGTTGAAGTACTGGGCAATTTACGTCCGGCTTTTGCTTTGAAAGGATCAGTAACTGCTGGAAACTCTTCGCAAATGAGTGATGGAGCTGCCTCCGTCCTTGTCATGGATAGGGAGAAAGCCGAAAGAGAAGGGCTGGCACCGCTCGTTAAGTTCCGTGCCTTTGCGCTTGCCGGGGTAGAACCCGAAATTATGGGGGTTGGTCCGGTAAAGGCGATACCTAAAGCATTGAAGCTGGCTGGCTTGGAGTTAGCTGACATAGGGTTATTTGAATTAAACGAGGCTTTTGCTTCTCAATCACTGAGAGTGATCAGAGAATTAAACCTTGACCAGGACAAAGTTAACGTAAATGGCGGTGCAATTGCTTTAGGGCATCCCCTAGGCTGTACGGGTACGAAGTTGACATTAAGCTTGATTCACGAAATGAAAAGGAGAAACGAGCAATTTGGCGTTGTAACCATGTGTATCGGTGGTGGTATGGGAGCAGCAGGAGTCTTCGAATTAATATAGCGACAGATTATTAAGAGGAAAAGGAGTGGTTAGGATGGGTGAAACAAAAGAAAAAACTTTTAAAGGCGGGGCATTTATCGTAGAGGATTTAGGACCTGATGATATCATTACCCCAGAGGATTTTACGGACGAACATTTAATGATAGCAAAAACGACAGAAGATTTTGTTCTTGGCGAAGTCATTCCTAAAATCGACCAGCTGGAAAACCATGAATTTGAACATTCTGTCCAATTGTTAAAACAAGCGGGAGAGCTTGGCTTATTAGGGGTAGATGTTCCGGAAGAGTATGGAGGACTTGGCCTGGATAAAATCAGTTCTTCATTAATTACTGAAAAATTCTCCAAGGCAGGCGGATTTTCAGTCACCTATGGAGCACATGTTGGAATCGGCTCCTTGCCTATAGTATTTTTTGGCAGTGAAGAGCAAAAGAAGAAGTATCTTCCCGTACTTGCTACTGGTGAAAAAATTGCAGCATATGCATTGACGGAACCAGGTTCCGGTTCTGATGCCCTTGGAGCGAAGACTTCAGCCGTACTTAATGAAGCGGGTACTCATTATGTATTAAATGGAGAAAAGCAATGGATCACGAATTCTGCTTTTGCCGATCTGTTTATTGTTTACGCAAAAATCGATGGGGAAAAATTCACGGCATTCATAGTAGAAAGAGATTATCCGGGTGTTTCGACTGGAACTGAAGAAAAGAAAATGGGAATTAAGAGTTCTTCCACAAGAACTGTTATTCTTGAAGACGCCCAGGTTCCTGTTGAAAATGTACTTGGAGAAATTGGGCGCGGCCATATTATTGCTTTCAATATTCTTAATGTAGGAAGATACAAACTGGCAATCGGCGGGGTCGGCGGTGCCAAAATAGGCATAGAGCTTGCTGCTAAATATGCCAATGAGCGCAAGCAATTCAAAACAGCTATTTCTAACTTTTCTTTAATTCAAGAAAAACTGGCAACAATGTCGGCTAATACTTATGCGAACGAAAGTTCAGTCTATCGTACCGTCGGATTATTTGAACAAAGGATGAGTAATTTAAGCAAAGAGGAACTGAATGACGGAAAAGCCGTGGCAAACGCAATTGCAGAATACCAGGTGGAGTGCTCTCTGAATAAGGTTTTTGCTACCGAATTAATGGATTATGTCGCTGATGAGGCAGTTCAAATCCATGGCGGCTATGGTTTTATGCAAGAATATGAAGTGGAGCGGATGTATCGGGATTCCAGAATTCAACGAATTTTTGAAGGGACTAATGAGATTAACCGCCTTTTAGTTCCTGGATCTTTGATGAAGAAAGCTATCAAAGGGGAATTGCCGATTTTACAGAAAGCACAGGCTTTGCAAGAAGAGTTAATGATGCTGATGCCGGAGGAAGTGGGGTCCGAACCTTTAGATCAGGAAAAATATTTGTTGAAAAACACTAAAAAGATCGGCTTGCTTGCTGCCGGATTAGCTGCTCAGAAGTATGGCCAAAAGTTAGAGCACGAGCAGGAAGTACTAGCTAATATTGCCGACATCGTAGCGGAAATTTACAATATGGAGTCAGCAATCCTGCGAACGGAAAAAGCAATGAACAAGGCTGGCATGGAGAAAAACGTGTTAAAGCTTCTTTATACTCAAGTATACGTCCAGGAAGCTTTCAATCGTGTAGAAGCACATGCTAAAGAAACACTTATTGCTTGTGAAACCGGGGATACCTTGCGGATGATGTTGTCAGCAATGAGAAAGTTGACTAGGCATGAACCGATAAATGTCATCGCCAAAAAACGAGAAATCGCCCGACACATTATCCAGGAAGAAAAATACTTCGCTTAAACGCAGTTTGTTCCAGATAGACACAAAAAGCCCCGCCATCCCGTGCGGGCACGGAAAAACGGAAGCTCTATGATAGGTTGAATTTAAAAAAAGCGGTCTGTGTAGGATTTAATTCCCATACAGACCGCTTTTCGTCTAACTTCAAGAGGTTTGTGCCCTCTATTTCTTCATTCGTTTAACGATTCGTTTCACATTTGCCGTGAAAATCGCCATCGCTCCTTGAATGCACATGCCTTCGAGACCCGAAGATGAGATGATCTTATATCCGTGTCTATGTTGCTTCCGCGATGGGTGAGCGGTGGTGACGCCTGCGGGAACAGCAGGAGCCGAAGATCCACTTGGTCAAGTGATCTTTTTGATCAGGTTAGCTGAGGGCGTGTCCGCGGCAAGCATCCACCGAGAAACGATTGTTGGAATCAACAACAAACGTTGACAGCCCCTTTAGATTAAAAAGGACTTTCCAGTGGCCTCTATCCTGTGCGGGGCTTTTTATCCTCTTGTCAGTCCTGTTCAAGATTCGATGGATATTCCCTGAAAAATTTTGGGGAAATGTGATAACATATCTTTATAGAAGGGGGCAGGCATGGTGTTAAAATTTTATTGGTATCCAAAATGCGATACATGCAGAAAAGCAAAAAAATGGTTAAATGAAAATAAGGTCGATTATCAGGAAATACATATTGTAGATGAACCACCGCAAAAAGAGGAATTAAGAAATATTATTCAGAAAAGCGGCCAGCCGATAAGGAAATTCTTCAATACGAGCGGGAAAAAGTACCGGGAACTTGGCCTTAAAGATAAGCTTAGCAGTGCAACGGATGATGAGATGCTGAATTGGCTGGTGTCGGATGGCATGTTGATAAAAAGACCGATCTTGGCAAATGATGAAAAGGCTACTGTCGGATTTAAAGAAGAGGAATATGAGAAAGTCTGGAAATAAAGCATTCCAAGCAAACCATTGGAAATTAGCCAGCCAAGCTTTTATATTGGATATAGAATGTTCACTTTCTGCGTAAAGATAGAACAGGATGTATAGAGTAGCAGTTTTAAACAGAATGATGGAGGGTTTATTAATGAGTTTACCAAAAGAGTTACGTTATTCAGAAGAGCACGAATGGGTGAAAACAGAAGACGGTAAGGTCCGTATTGGCATTACAGATCATGCCCAATCAGAATTGGGAGATATCGTGTTTGTAGAGCTTCCGGAAGTCGGCGACGACATTGAAGCGGACGAGCCATTTGGCAGTGTAGAATCGGTGAAGACTGTATCTGAATTATACGCACCCATTAATGGAAAAGTAGTGGAAGTAAATGAAGATTTGGATGACAGTCCTGAATTTGTCAATGAATCTCCTTATGAGAAAGCTTGGATGATTGTCGTTGAAACAGATGATCTTTCACAAATTGATGAATTGATGACCGCGGAGCAATATC
Organism: Sediminibacillus albus; assembly: GCF_900101125.1. Classification (GTDB taxonomy): domain Bacteria; phylum Bacillota; class Bacilli; order Bacillales; family Amphibacillaceae; genus Sediminibacillus; species Sediminibacillus albus. The sequence goes on from NZ_FNFL01000002.1 coordinate 542,583, forward strand.
AGGAAATGATCGACGAAGAGTAGGTCTCTCTATCTTATCATGTGAAAAAGGCTAAGCTTAAGGATTGGGAAAGCCATGCATGAATAGTGAATTATACAATACAATGATAAAAGAGAGCAGTGAATATCCCTTGTTACAACTAAAGTGACAAGGGATTATTGTTAACCTCCGAATTTTGTTCGACTGATTGTACACTTATCGATTAAAGCAGGTGATCTCAATGACGGACGCTGAAAAAGTGATTATTGTAGAGGGACGCACAGACAAAGTCCAGATTCAGAAAGTGATTGATGAGCAGATTGAAATTATCTGCACGAACGGCACTTTAGGAGTAGAGCGGCTTGAAGAGTTATTGATTGAATATGATCTTGATAACAAAGAAGTTTTTATATTAGTCGATGAAGACACTGCCGGCCATAAGCTGCGAAAACAGTTATCTATTGAGCTGCCCCATGCGGAGCATATTTACATTGATAAAACGTTTCGTGAGGTAGCTGCAACTCCGGAGGCGGAATTGGCTACTGCATTATTGGGCAGAAGAATTTCCGTCAATCCATTTTACCTTTGAATAGTGGATGACAGGATTTTTTGATACATAAGCCAAGACTGCCAGATCAACCCTTCCAAAAGTGAAAAAGGTGGCATATCGATGAAACATATAACGACCCCTGATCTGGAAGGTATGAAAAATGGACTTGTTTTTATCCATACTCCTTTTTGCGGCACTTGCCAGTTGGCGAGGAAAATGCTGCTAACAGTGGAGAGTATGGAAGAAAATAATTTATTTTATGATATGAATGCTTCCCTTTATCCCAATTATATGCAGGATAATCAAATTGAAAGTGTCCCTTGTTTATTAATTTTCCATGAGGGAGAAATAAAAGAAAAAGTCTATGCCTTCCAATCAGTTACTAATATTTATCTAAAAATAGGAGCTTATAACCAAACAAGCCGATTATTTCCCGAGAAATAATCGGCTTGTTTGGTTTTCTATTAAAGGATTCGGTCCATGGATGTCGAACTTCTATTCCAAAGGAGGGGAAGATATGAACGGACATATATTGGATGACTGGAAACTGCGGCTTGAATCTAGAAAGGATTTACTTTTTCTATATCAAGATAAAGACTTAGATGTGAAAATGGTTCTTAACGGCCATCCCTTCTGGCTGTTATTTCGATCTGGACAAATACAAATTCTCCCTTATCAGCAATATCAGGGGAGCCTGATGTTGCAAGTGGAATTAAGCAGGGAAATTACCCCGGAAGTTATGTCAGGAGAGCAAAAACTAACGTCTTATCCATCAAACCTTGTGAGCTGGCAAGGGCGGTACCGGGATTGTTTATTATTAGAATCCCTCTTGTTTCTTCCTTGATCATCCTAAGAGGCTTCCTATTTTATCAACTATCGTCAAAAAGGGAGCCTTATCTCCAAAATGGCCGGCAATTCTTCCTTGTTGATCGATAACGATAGTAGATGGAACACCGTTGCAGTGATAAAGGTCATACACAGAGCGCCCTTCATCTGCTAAGGTAGGTTGTTGAAGGAATTTATTTTTGTAATCGAGCCCTGCGTCCAGGTTCCTCTCTCTGCCAGTTACATTTATGGTTATCAATTTAACTTTATCATTATTGATTGTCTTATATAATTGTTCTTTCTTTGGCAGATCGACAGCACAATCCGGGCACCAGGAGACCCAAAAGGTTATTACGATAACTTTTCCTAAATCTTTCTCTATATTATAGATTTGATCTTCTCCAAGTAAAGGTAACTCGAATAATGGCGCCTTCACCTTATCGCTCCTCGTTTATAAAATCATTACTTTTTATTCCATCCCATCATATCAAAAACCGAAGATGATGTTAAAAGCAGACACCTTGACAGCCGATGATAATCGGAAGCTTTATTAGGCCTGCGATGATTACCAAAAAATGATTGTCATTAAATGATTGACAGCATATTATTGCCATGCTAAAATCCTATTTAGCGCTTAAAAACGAACCAATTGAATAGGTAATCTCTTATCAAGAGAGGTGGAGGGACTGGCCCGATGAAGCCCGGCAACCGTTAATCAGTATCTCTGGTTAAAATGGTGCCAATTCCTGCGAAGCATGATGCTTTGGCAGATGAGAGAACGAGAAAGTAGTATATTTGCGTCTTTCTGTTCTCAAGAACAGAGAAGACGCTTTTTTTGTTTAAAGAAAATTGATTGATTAAGCAGGTTCAGGAAAAAGTAATTTAAATAGGAGTGTCTCGAGGAGGAAGTAAGTTGATTTCGATTAGAGGTTTGACAAAAGTATTTCCAGCAAAGCCAAACAATATAATGGCAGTCGATAATCTTGACTTGGAAATTAATAAAGGAGAAATATTCGGTGTGATTGGTTACAGCGGTGCAGGAAAAAGCACATTTATCCGCCTGTTGAACCGATTGGAAGACCCAACGAGCGGGCAGATTACCATCGATGAGCATGATATAACATCCATGCCTAAACAACAGTTAAGACGATCAAGGCAGGAAATTGGCATGATTTTTCAACACTTCAACCTGCTCTGGTCACGGACTGTCCGTGAAAATATCGCTTTCCCTCTTGAGATAGCAGGGGTACCAAAACGGAAGCGGTTGGAACGAGTGGATGAGTTAATTGAACTCGTAGGGTTGTCCGGGCGGGAGGATGCCTATCCAGCCCAGTTAAGCGGCGGTCAAAAGCAACGGGTGGGCATCGCAAGGGCTCTGGCCAATAATCCTAAAGTTTTGCTTTGCGATGAAGCAACTTCAGCGCTTGATCCGGATACAACAGATTCTATCCTGCGCTTACTGGTCGATATTAATGAAAAGCTAGGATTAACCATTATTCTGATTACCCATGAAATGCATGTAATCAGAAAAATCTGTCATAGGGTTGCGGTAATGGAAGCCGGAAAGATAGCCGAGCAAGGCGAGGTCCTGGATGTGTTCCTTCACCCGCAACAACCAGTCACCAAACGCTTTGTCGAGCAAGTGATGGGTGATAAAGACCAAGAGGATTCCTTGAAAATTCTCATGGAAAATTATCAGAAAGGGAAAGTTCTCCGTCTTCACTTTCTTGGTGAAACAACGAACCAGGCAGTGATTAGCCAAGTGTCCAAACAATTTGACGTCGCAGTCAACATTCTGCAAGGAAAAGTGACGCAAACACAAAAAGGAGCCTATGGCACGTTATTTATCCATATTGACGGAGAAGAAGCAGAAATTGAAAAGGCGATTGATTATATGGAGTCAACCTCTGTAGAAGTGGAGGTGGATATTGATGTTAAATGAATTGTTCCCAAATGTTAAACCGGATGATTTATGGACGGCAATCGAAGAAACCTTTTATATGACCTTAATTTCTGTAATCGGGACAATCATTTTAGGAATATTGCTTGGACTGCTGCTGTTTTTAACAGCAAAAGACGGTTTGTGGCAGAGTAAAATGCTGAATTTCCTAGTCGCGGCAGTGGTGAATATTTTCCGTGCTATTCCATTTATTATTTTAATATTACTGTTATTTCCATTTACTGATTTTCTAATGGGTACGATCCGGGGGCCGAAAGCGGCATTACCAGCCTTAATTATCGGTTCTGCTCCTTTTTATGCCAGGTTGGCAGAAATTGCTTTAAGGGAAGTAGACAAAGGCGTGGTTGAGGCTGCCAAAGCTATGGGAGCAAAAACGCATACGATTATTTTTAAGGTGCTGCTTCCTGAATCAATGCCAGCCTTAGTATCAGGGATTACTGTAACAGCCATTGCTTTAATAGGCTATACGGCGGTGGCAGGTGTCATTGGCGCCGGCGGGCTTGGAGATTTCGCTTATTTTTATGGGTTCCAGCGTCGTGATTTTGATGTAGTGTTTGTTTGCACAGTCTTAATTGTAATTATAGTGTTTATTTTTCAATTTATCGGCGATTTCGTCGCTAATAAATTAGATAAAAGATAATATAAAAAAGGAGAGTTTTAATATGAAAAAGTTTTTATCATTGTTATTTATGTCACTTATTCTTGTTGTCTTAGCTGCATGCGGCAGCTCGTCAGATGAAAGCTCATCTGACAAAGGAGAGGATACAAATGAAATCAAGGTAGGGGCCTCAAGCTCACCACATGCGGAAATTTTGGAAGAAGCTAAGCCCTTGCTAGAAGAAGAAGGTATCACTCTTACAATAGCAGAATATCAGGATTACGTACTTCCGAATCAGGACCTTGCCAATGGCGAGATTGATGCTAATTACTTCCAGCATAAGCCTTATTTAAGAGATCAAATCAAGGAATTCGGCTATGACTTTGTCAGCCTTGGCGGTGTGCATCTCGAACCAATGGGGGTCTATTCTAAAAACATTAAAAGCATTGAAGACATTCCGGATGGAACAGAAGTTATCATCAGCCGTTCCGTTCCAGATCATGGAAGAATTTTGAGTATGTTCGAAGCGGAAGGTTTGATTAAACTGGATGAAGAGGTAGACAAAGTGAGTGCGACTGTCGATGACATCGTGGAAAACCCTAAGAATTTAACTTTTTCACCGGATGTAGATGCGGCTGTATTACCGGAAGTATATGAAAGTGACGAGAATGCTTTAGTTGCTATCAATACAAATTATGCGCTTGAAGCCGGTCTTGTCCCGACAGAGGATGCTGTGTTTGTTGAGGGAGAGGAGTCTCCTTATGTGAATTTGGTTGCTGCCCGGTCTGAGGATGAGGATAATGAGGCACTAAATACGCTTGTCGATATTCTACAGTCAGATGAAATCCAATCCTTTATCGAAGAAAATTATGATGGGGCAATTGTTCCGGCTGCTCAGGAGTAGGATGGCGTTTTCGGATCAAATAGAAGCAAATCGATGTTATTTTTATGTATTGTAAGATTACTTCCGTTTACTTTCTTTCAAAGAATGTCAAAAATGCGTATGGTCTTATTTCGTTTTAAACGGTATTAGTAAGGGTAATATAACCGTGATACAATTTTTATGTATCTCAAAGAGGTACAACAACAGACATCTTGAAAGGAAGGATTCATTATCTCGGACAGTGGTTTAGGATTAAACTACACTTCAGAAATGGAAAAAGCAATGCAGCAAAACCATGGATTAGGTTATGCTGAGTATGGAAGAAAGCTTGACAAACGGCTGGAAGTTGAGAGAGAACGCGAAGAAAGTTATAGAAAAAGCCGCCAAGTAATCGCTGAAGTAGAACGACAATTGCATCGATGAATTCGTTTTTTAAAAAACAAGAATAAATAGAGATCCCCCTGCTGCTGTTTTTGGCTGCGGGGGGTTTTATGTTACATTAGAAATATGCAGAAACGATGATTCGTTTTTTTCAGTAAACTTTGGCCGAAGGGCCAGGGTAAAAGTTGTCATTTATTATTCGGGGAAGGGTAATCAATAACGTTGTATAAGTTGATTATAGATTCGAAATGATATAAGATTGTAATGAGAATAAATTGAGAATGGATGTAATTCCGTTTCTGCAATAATATCATTAAAAAGAGTAACTGGAGGTATCGTTATGGCAGGTTCAACATTAGAAATAAAGGATCTTCATGTTTCCATTGAAGATCAAGAAATACTTAAAGGGGTTAATTTAACAATTACAGGCGGTGAGTTCCACGCTGTCATGGGCCCGAATGGAACAGGTAAATCTACGCTTGCCTCGGCAATTATGGGGCATCCTAAATATGAAATCACTCAAGGCAGTGTCCTGCTGGATGGAGAAGACGTATTGGAAATGGAAGTAGATGAACGCGCGCAGGCTGGCCTTTTCCTTGCCATGCAGTATCCGAGCGAGATTAGCGGGGTAACTAACTCTGATTTCCTACGTTCTTCTATTAACTCTCGTCGCGAAGAAGGAGACGAAATTTCTTTAATGAAGTTTATTAAAGAGATGGACGAAGCGATGGATTACTTGGATATGGATAAAAATATGGCTCAACGTTATTTAAATGAAGGTTTCTCCGGCGGTGAAAAGAAACGCAATGAAATTCTTCAGCTAATGATGATCAAGCCTGAAATAGCTATTTTGGATGAAATTGATTCTGGTCTTGATATCGATGCTCTAAAAGTGGTATCTAAAGGAATCAACAAGCTCCGCAATGAAAATTTCGGATGTTTAATTATTACTCACTATCAGCGCCTGCTCAATTATATTACACCGGATAAAGTCCATGTCATGATGCAGGGAAGAGTTGTTAAGTCTGGTGGTCCGGAACTTGCACAACGCTTGGAAGCTGAAGGTTATGAGTGGATTAAAGAAGAATTAGGCATTGAAGATGAAACTGTAGGGCAAAAAGCGTAACAGTAAGGAGGGGTACCATGACTGTAGAAACAAAATTGCCATATGATCTAGAATATATTAGCCAGTTTTCGCAAGAACAAAATGAGCCGGAATGGATGAAGTCATTGCGCCTTCAAGCATTGGAACAAGCTGATACGCTTCCGATGCCCACGCCGGATAAAACGAAAATCCATAATTGGAATTTCACCAATTTTAAGCATAATGCAACAGGTGGGACGATTCAGTCGTTAGACGAGCTCCCGCAGGAAATCAAGGTTTTCTTTGATACAGAGAATCAAAACCAAAACCTGGTGATCCAGCGTAATCAAACGGCGGCTTATGCTTCCTTGTCTCCAAAGCTGAAGGAGCAGGGAGTGATCTTCACAGATATTTTCACTGCTATGAACAAACACTCTGACCTTGTTCAACGTTACTTCATGCAGGATGCCGTTTCTGTTGATGAAAATCGGCTGACAGCATTGCATGCCGCTCTAATGAATGGCGGAGTATTTGTGTATGTTCCTAAAAACGTTGTGGTTGAAGAACCGTTACAGTCGGTGTTTTGGCAGGAGGATCCTGAGGCGGCTACTTTCAATCATGTGATTGTAGTAGCAGAATCGAATAGCTCAGTAACTTATGTGGAAAATTATATTTCTCATAACAAGGAAGAAGAAGCAGTAGCCAACATTGTCACAGAGGTTATCGCCCATGACAATGCCAACATTTCTTTTGGTGCGGTAGACAATTTTGCACAAGGAACTACTGTTTATGTAAATAGACGCGGGGTTGCTTACCGGGACGCAGTAATTGAGTGGGCACTTGGACAAATGAATGATGGAAACACCGTATCAGAGAACATCACTCATCTTATCGGAGATAACTCTGTATCCAATGCTAAAACAGTAACAGTCGGCCGAGGAAAACAATCGCAGAATTTCACGGCAAAAATTGTCCATTTTGGCCAGCAATCAGAGGGTCATATTTTGCAGCACGGGGTAATGAAGGACAGCGCTACTTCCGTTTTCAATGGTATTGGAAAAATTGAACACGGAGCTGCTAAATCGAATGCGGAGCAAGAATCCCGCGTATTGATGCTTAGTAAAGATGCTCGCGGTGATGCAAATCCGATTCTTCTGATTGATGAGGATGACGTAACTGCGGGGCATGCCGCTTCTGTCGGACGTGTAGATCCAATGCAGCTATTCTATTTGATGAGCCGAGGCATTTCTAAGCAAGAGGCTGAACGTCTAGTTATTCATGGTTTCCTTGCTCCAGTCGTAAAACAAATTCCAATTCAAGCTGTCAGGGAACAATTGACAGAAGTTATTGAAAGGAAAGTTTATTAATGAACGTGAAAGCTATCAGGGAACAGTTTCCGATTTTAAATCAAGAAATAAACGGGCATCCTCTCGTTTACTTGGATTCATCGGCAACTTCCCAAAAACCGCTTTCGGTTATAAAGGCTGTAGAGGATTATTACAAACAGGATAACTCAAATGTTCATAGAGGGGTGCACACTTTAGGCACCAGGGCAACGGATAAATATGAAGGCGCCAGGGATAAAGTGAGAAAGTTTATAAATGCTGAAAGTACCCAGCAGGTCATTTTCACCAGAGGTACCACCACTTCGATTAATACAGTGGCCTACAGCTATGCAAGAGCGAATTTGGCTGAAGGCGATGAAATTGTAATAACTCCTATGGAACATCACAGCAATATTATCCCATGGCAGCAAGCGGCAAAAGCAACGGGAGCAACCCTGAAATATTTGCCCTTGCGTCCGGATGGTACAATAGATATAGAAGATGCAAAAAATACAATTACAGATAAAACCAAAATTGTAGCAACAATGCACGTATCCAATGTATTAGGTACCATCAATCCTGTGAAAGAAATTGCCCGGATTGCCCATGAGCATCATGCTGTCATGTTAGTAGATGGCGCTCAAGGGGTTCCGCATATGCAAGTAGATGTGCAGGATTTGGATTGTGATTTTTATGCTTTTTCTGGCCATAAAATGTGCGGCCCTACAGGAATTGGTGTTTTATATGGAAAGAAAGAGTTACTGGAAGATATGGAACCAGTAGAATTTGGCGGAGAAATGATTGACTTTGTAAATCTGTATGATTCTACCTGGAAGGAACTCCCTTGGAAGTTTGAAGGGGGAACCCCGATTATTGCAGGAGCAATTGGATTAGGCGCTGCTATCGATTTCCTTCAGGAAGTTGGCATGGATAACATTCACGCCCATGAGGAAAAACTGATAGACTATGCGATGAAGCAAATGCGTTCGTTTGACGGAATTTCTATATATGGACCCGAAAAACGCGCAGCATTAGTAACTTTTAACTTGGACGATGTCCACCCGCACGATACGGCTACTGTTCTTGATTCAGAAGGTATTGCTGTAAGAGCAGGCCATCACTGTGCACAGCCGCTGATGAAGTGGCTGGAGGTAACCGCTACTGCCAGAGCTAGCTTTTATTTATATAATACTCCAGAAGACGTTGATCGTCTTATGGAAGGACTAAAGAAAACGAAGGAGTATTTTGGGGATGTCTTTTGATAATCTCGATACGTTATACAGACAGGTTATAATGGATCACTATAAGAATCCGCGAAACCGGGGGACATTGGCTGACGATGCTTTAACGATAGACATGAACAACCCGACATGCGGAGATAGAATCCAAGTACACTTGCAGGTGGATGATGGCATAGTACAAGACGCCAAGTTTGAAGGAGAAGGGTGTTCGATAAGCCTTTCCTCCGCTTCTATGATGACACAGGCTATAAAAGGGAAAGCAGTAGACGACGCATTGAAAATGTCTAAGATGTTTTCCGGTATGATGTTAGGCGAAGAAATGGAGAATGAAGATTTAGATTTAGGTGATATCGAAGCGTTGCAAGGTGTATCTAAGTTTCCCGCCCGAATCAAATGTGCGACCTTAGCATGGAAAGCGATGGAAAAAGGGGTAGGAGAAGAACAATAAGACTGCTTTTGATGATCATTACCTAATAGGAGGTTTTCGATATGGCGAAAAAAGCGCCTGAAATTGAAGATTATAAATATGGTTTCCATGAACGGGATGTTTCCATTTTCCGTACGGAAAAAGGGCTGACAAAACGAGTTGTTGAAGAAATTTCCAAGCAAAAAGATGAGCCGGAATGGATGCTGGAATTCAGATTGAAAGCTCTTGAACAATTCTATAAAAAACCAATGCCGCAATGGGGCGGCGACTTGGCCGAATTAAATTTCGATGAGATCACTTATTATGTAAAACCTTCTGAGAAATCAGAACGTTCATGGGATGAAGTGCCAGAAGAAATTAAGAACACTTTTGACAAACTTGGTATTCCAGAAGCAGAGCAAAAATACCTTGCGGGTGTTTCCGCACAGTATGAATCTGAAGTTGTTTACCACAGTTTACAAGAAGACCTTGAAAACATGGGGATTGTATTTAAAGACACCGATACTGCATTAAAAGAGAACGAAGACTTGTTTAGGGAATATTTCGGAAAAGTAATTCCTCCCGCTGATAATAAGTTCTCTGCCCTTAACTCTGCAGTATGGTCCGGTGGTTCATTTATATATGTACCGAAAGGCGTTAAGACAGATACTCCGCTGCAAGCATATTTCCGAATAAACTCAGAGAACATGGGCCAATTCGAAAGAACGCTGATCATTGTAGATGAGGGAGCTTCTGTACACTATGTAGAAGGCTGTACCGCACCTGTTTATACGACAAACTCACTGCACAGTGCAGTAGTCGAGATTTTCGTCAAAAAGGATGCTTACTGCCGTTATACAACTATTCAAAACTGGGCCAACAATGTGTATAACCTTGTAACAAAACGGGCTATATGTGATGAAAATGCAACGATGGAATGGATTGACGGCAACTTAGGTTCCAAGCTGACCATGAAATATCCTGCAGTTATTTTGAGAGGTGAGGGAGCAAGGGGAATGACATTGTCCATTGCCTTGGCAGGAAAAGGCCAGCACCAGGATGCAGGAGCAAAAATGCACCACTTGGCACCTAACACTTCCTCCACCATCGTTTCTAAATCAATCTCGAAGCATGGCGGGAAGGTAACCTATCGGGGAATCGTCCAATTCGGCCGTAAAGCTGAAGGAGCCAGAGCGAATATCGAATGTGATACGTTAATTATGGATAATAAATCTACTTCAGATACGATTCCTTACAATGAGATTTTGAACGAGAATATCTCGCTTGAACACGAAGCGAAGGTATCCAAAGTTTCCGAGGAACAGCTATTCTACTTGATGAGCCGGGGTATTTCAGAAGAAGAAGCGACTGAAATGATTGTTATGGGCTTCATCGAGCCATTTACAAAAGAGCTTCCAATGGAATACGCTGTGGAAATGAATCGCTTAATCAAGTTCGAAATGGAAGGTTCGATTGGATAAACAATCTAATTAATGTAATAATAAAAGGACCCTTTAAGGGTCCTTTTTCATTTCTAACCTGCTTTTTTTTGAGAAGGGACAAGTAGTGGTTATATGGTATATTGATGGAGGCCGAGCGGTATTTTTTACTTCAACGTTTATTTTACATAAACTAATAAAGAGTATAAATGGTTCTATTAATGAATGGGCAAATGATATATTAGATGGAAGGGAATTAACTTGGTTTATATTTTAAGTGTCTTGATAGGATTTTTAACAGCTTTTATTGGAAGTATAGCCGGGCTAGGAGGGGGAATAATCCTTGTTCCCAGCCTTTTATTGTTAAGCCAGCTGCTGGACAGTTTCAGCTGGGCTTCTCCACAAAATATCGTGGGAATTTCTTTGCTTGTGATGGTATTTACCGGCCTGTCTTCCAGCATCGCTTACATGAAAAAAGGAAGGGTCGATTATCGCAGCGGTGTTATTTTTTTATCGGGAAGTATACCCGGAGGTATTCTCGGTTCATGGCTGAACCAATTTGTATCAGAGGATGTTTTTTCTTTGTACTTTGGTATCTTAATGCTGCTAATGTCCGGGATGTTTTTTATCAAGAAAAAGACGCCTGTTTTGAAACGGCAGGAGCAGCCTAAAGGGGTGCAAAGGGAAGTGCTGTTAGAGGGGAAAAGGTACTATTACTCGTACTCCTTGTTTGGCGCGATTGCTATTTCGGTAGCTGTCGGGATTCTTTCCGGAATGTTCGGTATTGGAGGAGGCTCTCTGATAGTGCCGGCAATGATTTTATTATTTGGCTTTCCGGCTCATATTGCTACCGCAACGTCTATGTTTATGATACTTTTCTTAAGCTTAATCAGTTCCAGCACCCATATTTTTTTAGGCCATATTCCATGGCAGTACGTGTGGTTGTTTATACCAGGAGCTTGGATAGGTGGAACGCTAGGAGCTAAGGTAAACCAGCTTTTAAAAGGGCAGACGGTGGAATGGATATTAAGGATCCTTCTAGTTATCATCGGTATTCGTTTAATTCTGCAAGGAATTGGATAAGGGGACTTTGATATGAATGAAAAACTCTTTCTTTATTACACGAATGATTTGCACAGTCATTTTGAAAATTTTCCGCAGATCATTGGGCATTTTAAAGAAGAAGGGCTTATTAGAAAAAGAAATAACCAATCTTATTGGTTTATCGATATTGGCGACCATGTTGATCGATCGCACCCAATCGCCGAGGCAATGAAAGGCAAAGCGAACGTGGAGTTACTAAATGATTCTGACTTTGATTTAGCTACAGTTGGTAATAACGAAGGCATCACTCTCGATTATGAGGATTTATATCATTTGTATGATCATGCAGATTTTCAACTGGTTTGCGCCAATTTAACGAGTATGGAAGGCAGCCAGCCATCTTGGCTGAAGCCTACTGCGCATGTTACATCTATACAAGGCGTTAAAGTAGGCTTTATTGGCTTAACCGCGCCATTTAATGATTTTTATAACTTGCTTGGCTGGAATGTAGATGCCCCGTTTGCTGTGTTAGACAGGTATCTACCTGCGCTGGCGGAAGAATCTGATATAGTCGTTTTGTTATCTCATTTAGGGATTAGCGACGATGAAGAAATTGCCAGGCGTTACCAGGATATTGACGTAATTATTGGCGGCCATACTCATCATTTATTCCGGGATGGAGAATATATTAATAATACTTTGCTGACGGCTGCAGGGAAACACGGAAAATATGTGGGCGAAGTCATTTTAACGTGGGATCACCAGCAGAATAAGCTGCTAAACAAAGAGGCATATGCAATCGCAACGGAAAATTTTCCGAAAGATGTAGAAACAGAAGCTAAACTGGCTGGCTATGCTTTACAAGCAAAGCAAAAGCTTGACCAAACGGTAGTGACACTGGACCAATCATTGGAATTCGGCTGGTTCAAAGAAACGCCGATCATGAAGAAACTCGTAGAAACACTAAAGGATTGGACTGCTGCTGACTGCGCTATGCTAAATGCAGGAGTACTATTGGATAGGTTTGATAAAGGGAACGTTACCTTGGGAGATATCCACAGAATTTGCCCGCATCCGATTAATCCGTGTCTAGTATCTTTAAATGGCGATGAATTAATGGAAGTGATTAGAATGTCCATCACGAAGCAATTTACCGAACTGAAGCTGAAAGGGTTTGGTTTTCGTGGCGAAGTTCTCGGCCGGATGGTATTTTCCGGAGCTAAAGTGGAAATTGAAAAGCAGTCTGAGGGGCAGGAACGCGTCGTAAGTGTTCAAATAAATGGTGTTCCTTTAGATATGGAAAAAGAATATACAGTAGCTACTGCTGATACATTTACTTTTGGCCGCTTGCTTCCTGAAATAGCTAAGTCGGAAACCAAGCAATTTTTCATGCCGGAATTTTTAAGGGATTTACTTGCAGAGACATTAAAGAAAAATTTCCAGTAGGTAATACACACCTCAGCATTTTCGCCATATAGTATGGTGAAAGGAGTGTATCTGCTGATGCTTTCTGTTAAACCGATTTTTATTGAAGAGATTCCATTTACAGCCATTCGTGTCGAATTGCCCAAAACCAACCTGTTGATCGTTTCTAATGATGAAGGTTATATCATGTGCGGAGCTCTGGACGTTGATCTGCTGAGCGAAAAGCTGGCAGACCGGCATATTATTGCTGCACGTGCTGTAGGTGTGAAAACGATCGAGCAGCTGCTTGATGCTCCATTGGAAAAGGTAACCGATGCTGCCAAAGACAAAGGGTGGCACGTAGGTATGCCGGGAAAGGAAGCTCTGCTGAAAATAGCTGCCGCTAAATAAAACGAGTGAAATTGACAAAAAACAACAAATTTAGTTTGATTTCTAAACCAAATCCTCTATACTCAATATAGAGGATTTTCCAGTGTATAGAACCGGAACAGAAACCGGGGGTAACTTCAGCTGGTTAAAATAAAGATTTAGCGGTTAAACAGTTTTTCACAAGCTTGATGGAGTTAGGAGAAAGATATGAGGATAGCAGCAACTAAAAGGATAGAGCCGGGCACAAAACTCGCTAAAGCGGTTTACAATGAAAATGGGCAAGTACTTATCCAAAATGATGTCCGCTTAACGAAACGCATGTTAAATCGGCTTTTAAAAAATAATATTACTTATGTACATATTAAAGATACGCTTACGGAAGATATCGAAGTTTCTTCTCCTGTTTCGGAGCAGCTCCGTATGGAAGCCTATCAGACAATAAAAAACTCCTTCTCTGATTTCAAAGAAGAGGGCATTGGAAAGAATTCGTTTGTTTTTGAAAAGACGAGCCAGAAAATGACCGGGACTGTCCACTCCCTGATAGAGGAAATCCAACAAGCGGATGAGGTAATATCGATATTATCCGATATATTTATTAGTGATAACTATGTATTTTCCCATTCTTTGAATGTGACCATTTATTCATTAGCATTAGGGACAGAGCTAGGACTCCCTTCCTCCCAGTTGGAGGAGATAGGCCTAGGGGCCATGCTGCATGATGTCGGCAAGATGTTTATTCCTCATGAGATACTGCAAAAGAGTGAAAAACTTACAGATAAAGAGTTTGAAATAGTTAAAGGCCATGCAGAAATGGGCTTTGAGTTTTTACGAAAGATAGATAATGTCCCATTGCTAGCAGCTCATTGTGCATTTCAACATCATGAGCGGTTGAATGGGTCAGGGTACCCCCGGGGGCTGACAAAAGATGAAATGCATCCGCATGCAAAATTGATAGGCATTGCTGATGTTTTTGATGCGGTGACGAGCAACCGTATATATCGCGACGCATTGCTCCCACACGAAGGTTTGGAAGTGTTATATGCAGGTGCCGGAGACTTATTTGATAAAGAACTGGTTGCAGCTTTTAGACGGACAATTGCCGTTTACCCAACAGGATTAATGGTTGATCTAAGTGATGGCCGTTCAGGGATAGTTGCCAAGCAAAACAATTATTTATCTGAACGGCCGGTTGTCCGTGTACTGGAAGAGAATGGCCAAACAGTAAGCTGTCCTTATGAGATTGATTTGGCTGAATCTCTAAATGTGATGGTTACTTCCTGCTATACAGCTAAGCTGGCCAAAAATTAAATAGTGACTTAAATTCTAACCTCCTCTTAAAATGCATATGGTTTTTTGAGGAGGTCTTCTATATTGAAAAAAAAGAATCATTTTAAAAAAAACATGTCTCCGCCTCCGTTTCGCCATGTGTTTCTAGTAACATTTATATTTTTTGTTTTATCTACTTTCGGAAGTATTTGGATAATAAATGAAGGAATTGAACCGACCTTAATGGATATTGCTGATACAAGAGCAAGGCAGTATGCACGAATGGCGATTAATGAAGCGGTCAGTAAAAAAATTGCTGATGATTTGGAATATGAAGAATTAATCCAGGAGAAATTCGACGATGAAGGAAATCCAGTCTCGGTAGGATGGAACTCCGTTGTCACCAACCGGGTTGTCAGGAATACTACCAACCGTGTGCAGAACTTCCTCAAGCTGCTGGAAAAAGGCCAGGTGCCAGATCCAGGAAGCACGTTAGATGTTGAATTGGAGCCTGAGGAAAATCCTTCGATTGAATCGGTCAGTGAAGACCCGACTTTGATACAAATTCCCGTTGGCCAAGCGCTTGGAATCCCTTTATTGGCTAACCTGGGACCTAAAATACCTGTGAACATTGAAGTGATCGGGGATGTCCAGTCTGAGCCCATCATGGAAAGAGAAGAAATGGGGATTAATAATGTCTATTTCGCTTTATACGTTGAAATGGATGTAAATTTGCGCGTGGTCGTACCGTTCCAAACCAAGAATATTGAGATAAAATCGAAAATCAAAATTGATGACCGGATTATCTATTTTGAAGTCCCTTATTATTATAACGGAAATGGAGGCGGTGAGCCTCCGCAGCTCTCGATTCCAATGGAGGACCCCTTGCAATAGCAGCAAGGGACTGGTACAATGTACGAGGAATTGAATAGCGAGACCTTATCAGATCGGTGAGGTAGAGGTGCAGACAGGATCAGTATCCAGCTGGAGGATGACAACAGCGATGGTTGGTGAAAGGCCTGGCTGCCGAAGCGTAAGGGAAGGTCACCCCCTTATTGCTGGTATTTTTCCTAACAGGAATTATACTGTCATGTCTGGATAGAATAGCATGAAGGGCTACTGATCGAAATGGAGGATAACATAAGTTGCGAATAAAAGCAGTGATAGGTTATTTTCTATCACTGCTTTTTTGTACGCTAATGGTGATTCTTCGCTTGATTGAATGAGTTATTTAAGTGTTCGGACCTTTTAGCAGCCATTGCTAGAATGTTAAAGCACTATTGCAATAGTCCCCTTCTATTTTCCTTCAGATATTCATATATGTTCATTTCCATAAACTAAATAATCATACGGAGGTACACCATGGAAGGAACTATTTACTCACTCATCCCGGCACTATTGATGCTGATTCTCGTCATAGCTACGAGAAAAGTCTTGTTGTCACTAGGGGCAGGTGTTATAGTCGGGGCATTCATGCTCCATGATTATAATCTCCTGAGTGCATTACAGGAAATCTGGTTTGTTTTTAGGACTATTTTTGTGGCAGAAGGAGCCCTGAACTCAGGTAATCTTTATTTACTGGGCTTTTTAATACTGCTAGGCATTACAACTGCTTTTTTGACCGCATCAGGAGGTAGCCAGGCGTTTGGCGAGTGGGCAATCCATAAAATTAAAACACGCAAAGGCGCCCAGCTAATGCCATCGGTTTTGGGACTAATTATATTTATTGATGATTATTTCAACAGCCTTGCGGTAGGACAAATCGCTCGTCCCCTAACGGATCGCCATAATATTTCACGAGCGAAGCTGGCTTATTTTATTGATTCTACTTCTGCGCCAATTACAGTTATTTCTCCTATTTCCAGCTGGGGAGCTTATATAATTGGAACATTGGGCAGTATCCTGGCAGCAAATGAAATAACAGAGTATGCTCCGCTACAAGCATTCGTCAGCATGATTCCCTTAAATCTGTATGCTTTCGCTGCTATTTTGCTCGTGTTTCTGGTAGCTCTTTTCCGATTGGACATTGGGCCAATGCAGAAGCACGAAAAGCGGGCTTTGGAAACCGGCCAGTTAACTGATCCGGAACGCGGAGATGTTCCAGGTGATTTAGATGAGTCGATAAGAGCCAATAGCGATGGGAAAATATATCATCTAGCAGTGCCGATTATTTCGCTAATAGTCGGTACTGTCGCCGCTATGATTGTAACTGGTATTAACAATACGGAAGGTGAAGCAGGCATTCTCGATATCTTTGCAAACACTGACGTAAACATTTCCTTGTTTTTGGGTGGAATATTGGCAGTGGCAGTAGCTTTACTGCTGTATTTAATCCAGCAGCAGCCAAAAACAAAAACAGGCAGAGTCCTCTGGGAGGGTACCAAAGCGATGCTGCCAGCCATATATATATTAGTATTGGCCTGGATGATCGGTTCGATTATCGATAGTTTAGGTACTGGTGAGTATCTGGCTAATCTCGTCCAGGAAGCATCATTAAATCCAGCATTTCTTCCGTTTTTAATTTTTATAGTAGCCAGCTTTATGGCATTGGCTACAGGAACATCATGGGGAACATTCGGAATCATGCTGCCCATAGCTGGTGAAATTACTGCAATGACGGATGTTAATTTAGTGTTGCCGGCCCTGGCCGCTGTACTGGCTGGTTCTGTGTTTGGTGACCATTGTTCGCCTATATCTGACACATCGATTCTCTCCTCGACAGGGGCAGGATCCAACCATATCGACCACGTGCTCACTCAACTGCCTTATGCGCTTATCGGTGCTGCGGCTTCCGGGATCGGGTACTTGATATTGGGCATTACTGGACAAACACTGACGGCGTTGTTTGTTACGTTGGCATTGATCCTGTTGACAGCTGTAATTATTCATATTGTTACAGGTAAAAAGCTAAAAACAACCTAAATCAACTAATCAGATAAAAAAGTCTTCGCTGGCTTGCGAAGGCTTTTTTCTGTCCTACGCAGGTCCGGGCAAATGGACCTATAACTATCCTCCCAAATTTCCCTTTGACATTCATGGGAGTACTATATATAATACAAACATAAATATCAGAATAAAATAAAAATTTGAAACATTCCAACATATGTAAAAAGATAAAAATTATGGAGGGTGTTTCAAGTGAAATGGGAGGTACAAACATGGAAAATCGCTCGCAATGGGGGACTAGGTTAGGTTTCCTGCTAGCAGCAATGGGGTCGGCAATTGGATTAGGGAACATTTGGCGGTTTCCGGCCACAGCTTTTGAAAATGGAGGGGGGGCATTCTTTTTACCCTATTTATTCGCTCTTCTGACAGCTGGTATTCCGTTGTTAATTTTGGAGTACACCATTGGCCACAAGTTTCGCGGTTCGGCGCCACGGTCCTATGGAAAGATTAGTAAAGGCATGGAATGGATTGGATGGTGGCAAGTAGCCATATCATTTATTATTTCTACTTATTACCCTGTTATTATTGCTTGGGCAATTATGTATGCTTATTTTTCTTTTGGACAACAATGGGGTGCAGATCCGACAGGATTTTTTGTAGGTGATTATTTACAGTTGGGAGATCCAGGTACATTCGGAGGGTTAGTTCCAAGTGTATTCCTGCCATTAATTGCAGTTTGGGCCATTGCATTATTTTTCCTTGGCCGAGGTGTCAAGAAAGGCATTGAAGTTGCAAACAAAATTTTCATTCCGACCTTGGCAATTATATTCTTAATTATCGTTATCAGAGCTGTAACGCTTGATGGTGCTTTAACAGGACTTGATGCATTCTTCAAACCTGACTGGGGTGCTATTACTAGCGGAAAGGTTTGGGTAGCTGCCTATGGGCAAATATTCTTTAGTTTATCGATAGCATTTGCCATCATGATCACTTATGCTTCCTATCTGCCGAAAAAATCAGATATTACCAACAATGCGTTTATTACTGGCTTTGCCAATTCATCATTCGAATTGCTGGCTGGTATCGGTGTTTTTGCTGCATTAGGGTTTATGGCTGTTCAATCAGGCCAGGATATATCAGATGTGGTTGCTGGTGGAGTTGGGCTGGCGTTCATGGTTTTCCCTGAAATCATTAGCCAAATGCCAGCACCAGGCTTTTTCGGATTCTTATTCTTTGCATCACTTGTATTAGCTGGACTGTCATCGTTAATTTCCATTTCAGAAACTTATATAGCCGGCTTGCAGGAAAAATTCAATATTTCTCGGGGGAAAGCAGTGACGTTTGGCGGGGGAATTGCCGCAATTCTTTCCCTTGCTTTCGCTACGAAGGACGGGTTAAATCTTTTGGATACAGTCGATCATTTTATTAATAACTATGGAGTAGCGCTAGCAGGCTTGTTCGAAGTTGTAGCGATTGCCTGGTTTGCTAAAGGTTTAAAAGACTTCCAGAACCATGCAAACAGTATTTCAGATATCAGATTGGGAATTTGGTGGAGGTTTTGCCTAGGCATTATAACTCCCGTAGTATTAGGATACATGATGCTGCAAAACCTGAAAACAGAGGTTACAGAGGCCTACGGAGGGTACCCAATTGAATTTCTATTCAACTATGGCTGGGTAATCGCAATTGGAGCTATGTTTGCCGGTGCACTATTTACTATTAAGAAATGGCCGGATAATGCCTCGGAAGCTCAAGCAAATGAGTCAGAGGATAAGGAGGTGGCTCAATAATGACAGGTGGAGCCATTACTATGGCAATAATCGGAATAGTAGTCATTTGGGGCGGATTAATCTCAAGCATTGTTTATGCGAGAAAAGCCGCAAAAGCCAAATCTTAATAACAGTAACAAACACCCCTCTTACTGGATGCCTGGTAAGGGGGGTGTTTATATGTTCGAAGGTATATTGGAACAGGTTGTTTTACGTGGTTATTTTTTATTTCTGGCTGTTCGTTCCCAATTTTTCAAATAAGGATATGGATCAAATGACCACTCGCTATATCCATTGTCCTTGTACATGCCATAATGAAGGTGGGGAGGAAATTTTCCAGATGTTCCCGGCGGACCATAGCCAGTAGCGCCTACTGAACCAATCACTGTTCCGGGTTCTACCACGTCACCGACCTTAATTCCATCTTGATAGCCGTTTAAATGGGCATAGTAGTGATAGTTACTGTTCGGGTCCCTAATACCTATCCGCCATCCGCCATACCTGTTCCACCCCTTCATTTCCACTACTCCATAGGTGGTGGCTTTGACAGGAACTCCGTAGTTAGCGAATATATCCGTACCTTCATGGATTCTTCTGCCGCCGAAACCACGGGCATCTCCCCAAGTATTTCTGTAGCTGAAATTTGCGTTCATCGGTAAAGGAAAATCTCTATCCTTCAAAGTTATTGTACCGAATTTTTTATAAATTTTAGCTATGTTCATAATTGTTTGCACAGATAATTCCCGCTGGTAATATTTCCATATGGCAATCTTGATGTCTTCCCTGTTGTTGCCTGAACGGTTAATCCAACTAGCCATAGTGAAGAGGATGTCTTCATCATTCGTATGTTCGGCAAGACCATCGCCATTGCCGTCTCTTCCGAATCCGTTAAAAACAGCAATCTGCTCCTCGGCAGGATGCAGACCAGTATTTCCTGCTCCGTACCAAAGTTCATTAGAAATCGTTATGGAAATCAGTTTATCTGAAGCTGTTTCTTTTTGCGTATTAGACTCATATTTATCAATAGCTGCTAAATAGTACCAAGGAATTTGTGTGACAGCCTCTGTTTTTTTGTACAGCCCCATTTTATCCTTATCGCCTGTCTCTTCTTCCGCTTGTACTGGCAGAGAATGACACAAGGTAAGAATGAACAACAGGACGACTGTTCCTACCTTTAACCTATTTTTCACGAAATCACCCCCCTGCTTTATTAGCTTGTGGGTTTAGTTTGTGCGAGAAGGCTGGAAAAATAAATGGAAAGATATACTTATTAAGCGGAAAGGAAAGGATGCTCCAAACATGTAACTTACAGGCAGCTGGAACATCCCATTTAGTCATTCATTCATCAATGCTTCCTCTTGTTTATCTTCTACATCGGCATCAGGCCAGTTATCCCCTTGCGGTGCTCCCTTCATGTTTGCGATAATGCTTCTTAACGTGCCATTATATTCCTGATCCCGGGTGGAAGAGTTTTGCAGGCTTTGGATTTCGCTAAAAGCAGTAGGCTGATCAGATACAATGATGTTGAAATATCTAGGCATCACCGACATGGCCGTTTTTTTAGCTATAGAGGCAGCTTTTTCGCGATCCATATCTCCCGGTCTTTGATAGGCAATCAGAACTTCGTCGTCTGTCACAAGTGTCGCTGCTTCTTCAAAACCATCATACCGAAGGATCATTCGTGTGATGGTATCTGCCATTTTATTCCGGTTGATGCTCGCCATCTGTCTGTTTTCCAAGTCTGGATCGAGCTCATCCTTTTTATACCTTACATATCCCAGCCGGGAGGTTGCATCATCGTCAGCTTCCAAGCTGGCAGGGGCTTGCTCATCTATCTGAGAATTGCCATTCAAAGATCTGTCTGGGTTTGTTCCCAGATTCTCCCCGGTAGCACAGCCAGAGACGGTTAAAATACAGGCCAAAAGCCAAGGTGTAAATTTCGCTTTCATTTTCATCCTCCTGACCAGTTTTAATTGTTCCCCGATTTTAGTTTGTTGCTTTCCTGCCTGTTTCATGCAAGAAAATGAAGCAAGGATGTCCCAGACGTATTTCATTATTGAAAAATGTGGTACACTATAACCAGTTCTAAGGAGTTGATGTAAGATGATTGAAATTGAAGGGAAAAAATATGAAATTATCGAAAATAATAAAGATGCCTTTCAAGAAGAATTAATTAGACAGCGATATAGCGATATATTAAGCAAATATGACTTTATTGTCGGTGACTGGGGATATGATCAGCTAAGACTAAAGGGCTTTTATGATAATCAAAATCCTAAAGCTGGTTTTGACACTAAAATAAGTACTCTTGACGATTATCTATACGAATATTGCAACTTCGGATGTGCGTATTTTGTGTTGAAGCGGATTGATCAATAGAAGAGGAACCACTGGCAGTGACAATTATTTTTCTTCCTCCTGAGGTTCCATATCCCCCTCATGGTCGTGGAGTGGATGGGCACCTTCCATCTGACGGGGCAGGTCATCGTGAAAATCTTTGTCTGGATAGTTAAAGGCACTATGGAATCGTTGCTTTTCTTTCCAGGGATTGCTTTTGTTTTCGACAGGTTCATTTTTATTAATCGGTGAACCATACGCTCCTTCTGGAACTTCCTCGGCTGCCAAAAAGTTTCTTCTGTTTTCAACAGTGGAGAAGTCAGAGTATTTTTGTTTATCCTTTTTTTTCATAAAAATACCTCCTTTATGCAGCTTAGCTTTAGCTTAAGGAGGTAAGATTATGCACTTTTCTTCCTTCGGAAAGGTGCCGTGCAGTCGTTTATAAAATTAATTAATCCAGTACTTCGAGTAAAAACATTCTAAGCTCTTCTGCTTTCATTTCAGTGTAATGAAAATAATGCTCTAAAATGCCAGGCTCTGCTGCTTCTGCTTTATTGATGATAGCAAATTGATTACCGTTTAAATCCATTACCATCGTTTTCCCCTGGTAGCGTTTGGAAGCAGCCAAAGCGAGGTCGAACCTATAATTGTTTCCTTTAAAGCTGATAAACCGGGTATCGATCTCCTCTTTATCATCATGGATGATTAACCTTTCATTTACCATTCTCAGCCCTCCTGTTCAATTAAGTGCATGGACAATATTCCCTTCGTTTATCATAGCAAAATCTCCTTGTCATAGTAAACATACCCTGATTAAGAAGAAAGAATATGGTATCATGAGTATATTCTAGGAAAGTACATAGGAGGTAAAGCGTTTTGTATTTTGTGGACAGGAGTTTAATTGAACGTCACTTGCTATATATGGACGGATTACTGCAAGAAATTGATTCCCATGTTTTCGATTCTTTTTTGGAGAAGCTAAGTCTTGAGCGGATTGCCCAAATGATGATAGAATCAATGCTTGATGTCGGTAATATGATTATTGATGGCTTTATTATGCGTGATCCAGGCAGTTTTACAGACATCATCGATATTTTAGTTGATGAAGCGGTTTTACCTGCTGAAGAAGCTGACGCATATAAACAAATAATTTTGTTGAGAAAAATGCTTGTGAAGGATTATTTGAATATGGATCATGAGAAAATTCTAGAAGTGATCCATCGTAATCATTCGTCATTAGAAGCATTCAGTTCCAGAATAAACGAATACCTGGACAATGAGATGGATGTAGCAAACACTTTTTCAAATAACTAATCGCTGCCGCTTCCTCTATACAACTGATAAGTAAATCCTTGCCAATGGTAAGGATTTTATACGTTGACGCGGGAGCTATCAATATACAAATAGATGAAATGAGGTCGTTTGTGATGAAACATTACAATGGTTACTTAATCGATTTAGATGGTACGATGTATAAGGGAATGGAATGTATAGAAGATGCTCCGTCTTTCATAAAAGAATTGAACAATAAAAAAATTCCTCATTTATTTTTAACAAATAATTCTTCGTTGAAGCAAAGCCAAATTGCAGATAAATTAACTACAATGGGAATTCCGGCAGAAAAAGAGAATATTTTTACTTCCAGTATGGCAACTGCCGGCTATATCAGCCAGCAAAAGCCAGGTGCGAAAGTATATGCAATTGGAGAGCAAGGGTTATTTGCTGCACTAGAACAGGAAGGATTGTCACTTGTCGAGGAAGATAGTGATTATGTTATTATCGGAATCGACCGGCAAATCACCTATGAAAAATTAGCAAAAGCCTGTCTAAATGTCCGTGCCGGTGCAAAACTGATTTCTACGAATGGCGATATTGCTATTCCGACAGAACGAGGCTTATTACCTGGAAACGGGTCGCTGGCGGCAGTGGTTACCACTAGTACTGGTCAGCTGCCAATAGTGATTGGCAAGCCTGAGAGCATTATAATGGAACAAGCAATGAAAGTGATTGGCACATCCAAACAGGAAACGCTGATGGTAGGTGACAATTATGATACAGATATAATGGCAGGTATCAATGCGGGCATTGATACGTTGATGGTATTTACCGGCTTGACTACAGAAGAACAATTGGCCCAATATAATGCAAAACCTACCTATACAGTCCACACATTAAAGCAATGGCTGGATAATATATAACCGAAAAACGCAAAAAGCTCCCGGCCCATGGAGGCAGGGAGCTTTTGTTATTATTTTGGCTTTTCTATTAATCAATGTCCTTGTCATTTATAGAACTGTGGGCAAGTCTGCTGGAAGCAGCTGCCGCAATTGCTCCGACAATATCATCTAGAAAAGTGTGGCATTGACCGGTGGACTTGTCGTTTAATTTTTTTAGGATCCCTGGTTTTTGCTTATCGATATACCCGTAATTGGTAAAACCAATAGAACCATAAACATTGACGATGGAGAAAGCGATGATTTCATCTACGCCGTATAAGCTTTCATCGATTTCAATTGTATGCTGGAGAGGCTCCTCCAGTTTCTTTTGTTCTGCAAGAACATCTAATTGAATACCAGTCAGTATTGCGTTTTGAATTTCACGCTTGCTAAGCACCCGGTCTACATGATACTTGCATTCTTCCAAAGTAAGATCCTCATGGTATTTATTTTGTAAGTAGTACACTAAATCTGCGATATCATCAAGGGTAACCCCTCGCTCAATCAGCCAAGACCTAGCCTTATTCTCCAATTCCGATTTTGCTGTATTGTTTTCCATAAATAGACACCTAACCTTATTTTTATTTCTACTCCCTAATATACCCTAACACGGAGAAGATAAATCAAAAACCAAGTTCGATTTCATAAACTTTGCACATAAACTGGACTAAAAGGTGATAAAGGGGAGAAGTACTTATGCACGAGCTGTTATCCGAGTACATTGATGGCTTTCAAGGCAGACAGACAACAATTAATGGCAGAGAAGGCTATCAGCAGGGAAATGATATTTTTTTTATTATACCAAAAACAGCCAGTGATGGATTATATTATGAGCAAAAGTCGATTTGCGATTTCTATATTCATAATGAAATAAAAAATTTAGCGGTTCCCATTTATAATAAGAATGGGGAACTAATCACGGAATATGGAGGGGATCGGTATGTCGTCTTACACAGTGAGGTGAGACAGGAACAAAATTATTTGCCACACGCTGCTGCGCTGGCAACCTTCCACAAGCTTGGTTCCACCTTCCCGTTTCAACCAACAGAGGCTTCAGCCTATGGTCAATGGAAAGAACTTTGGATAAGCAAACTTGCTATGTTTGATACGATTTACCGTCAGCAGTACACAGAACGGCCTGTCTCCAATTTTATGGGATTATTTATCGATACGTATCCCTATGTTAGTGGATGTACTGAAAACGCCATTCAATATTTACAAGAGACAGAATCTGAACAACGTTTTGATCAAGGAGATAGTGGCACTTTTACCTTTCAAAGGTACCATTATGATGTGCAAAAAGAAATAATCTGGCCGCACGACCTCGTTTATGACCATGCTGGAAGAGACATCGCCGAACACATCCGCCAGGTATTGCTGGAGGACCATCCATCTGTTTTCGATGAGGTTCGGGCGTTTATGGAAGCATACACAGCGATAAAACCTTTGTCGATATTCAGCTGGAGAATCATTTACGCACGCCTGCTGCTGCCTGTCCATTTATTTGATTATTTAGAAACAGGAATATCAAGGGATGACCACGAAACTACTTATAAAGAGTTTAAGTCCATGCTAAAAAAGCAACATATATACCAAGGGAATATCAAAAAGTTATTTGAAGAAACAGGTGTGGATACAAACGCTTTGCAAATCCCTGAGTTGGATTGGCAGTAAATCATGAAGGGAGCAATGAATAATGGCTAAACCTTATATTTATATTACCAGGCGGCTTCCAGAGAAAGTATGGAAGGAACTGAAGCGCGATTATGAAATAGGAATGTGGCCCTCAGAAGAGGAGCCTGTTGATGCTTCAACCCTTAAATATGAAATCAGCCGTGCAGATGCACTGTTAACAATGCTGACTGATCGAATAGACGCTGATTTGTTAAAAAACGCAGAAAATCTGCAAGTGATCGCCAACCTTGCTGTAGGATATGACAATATTGACATAGAGGCTGCCAAAGCGAAGGGTATTACAGTGACAAATACGCCGGATGTACTTACAGAAACAACAGCCGATTTAACATTTTCTTTATTGATGGCAACTGCTAGAAGAATTGTCGAGGCAAATCAATTTATTAAACAAGGAGGGTGGAAAAATTGGGCGCCATTTTTATTGGCTGGAAGCGATGTTCATCATAAAACCATCGGCATTGTCGGAATGGGGCGAATCGGAGCTGCTGTTGCACGGAGAGCTAAAGGTTTTTCTATGGATATTGTCTATCATAACCGCTCACGGCGAATGGAAGTGGAAAAAGATTTAGGAGCCCGCTATTTGGAGTTTGATGAACTTCTAAAGACAGCAGACTTTGTTGTTTGTCTTGCCCCCCTGACAACAAATACAAAGTATATGTTCAATAAAGAATCCTTTGCCCAGATGAAGTCCACTGCCATTTTCATTAATGCTTCTCGTGGAAAGAACGTAGATGAGAACGCTCTTTTTGAGGCTCTTGCCAATGAACAAATCGCAGCTGCCGGATTGGATGTTTTTGAAATTGAACCGATTGATAACAATCACCCGCTGCTGACTCTCTCTCAAGTTACTTGTTTGCCACATATAGGTTCCGCAACCATGGAAACAAGGGAGCAAATGATCGAGCTATGTTTGGAAAACATTAAATTGGTGCTGAATCATAGACGTCCTTTAACACCTGTTTCCTAAATAAAGAGCCAAATGGTTTATCAAGCGGTAGTTGTTACCCCTGATTATTCTTAAAATTCAAAAATCACCTTGATTAACTGTAGAGTGGAATGTATAATGTCCTCTATAGGAAAACAGATGTGTTTACAAAAGGAACACAAGGAGGCGGAGAATATGAAGGACAAAGTAACTATCGGTTTATGCGGCCTCGGAACAGTCGGAACTGGCGTTATCAGGATTTTGCAAAACCATCAGGAAGAAATAAAACATAAGCTTGGCTGTGAAATTGAAGTAAAAAAAATATTGGTACATACATTGAACAAATCGAGAGAAATTGATTTCGCCCCTGAGTTGTTAACCACAGAAGCCGAAGAGCTTGTTGGAGATAAAGACATTGATATTATCATTGAAGTGATGGGGGGAATCGAAGGAACCTATCCCCTCCTGGAAAAGGCTTTGAAAAATAAAAAACATATTATTACCGCAAATAAAGATTTAATGGCAGTTCATGGGCAAAAGCTGCTTCAGTTAGCGAAGGCAAACCATTGTGATATCTTTTACGAAGCTAGTGTAGCAGGAGGAATCCCGATTCTCCGATCTTTAACAGACGGCCTTGCCTCTGACCGCATTCAAAAAATGATGGGTATTGTCAATGGAACGACGAATTATATTTTAACAAAAATGACCGATGACCAATTAGCATATGAAACGGTTCTAAAAGAAGCACAGGATTTAGGTTATGCAGAAGCTGACCCGACTGCAGATGTGGGAGGCTTGGATGCTGCTCGTAAGATGGCACTTTTAGCAAATCTAGCCTTTAAGATGAATATCAATCTGAACGACGTGGAAGTTACGGGCATTACGTCGATTTCCCAGGAAGATATCGTCTTTGCCGCCAGACTTGGCTACACGATCAAGCTTATTGGTGTAGCATCTGTCTTTGATGGCAAAGTGGAAGTAAGTGTCGAACCGACATTGCTGCCGGAGGATCATCCACTCGCATTGGTGAAAAACGAATATAATGCCGTCTATATCTATGGAGAAGCTGTAGGTGAAACGATGTTTTATGGACCAGGTGCCGGCAGCATGCCAACGGCAACATCTGTCGTGTCCGATTTAATGGAAGCTGTCAAAAATATCAGGCTGGGGATCAATGGTAATTCATACGTCACCCCACAGTTCGAGACCCGGTTGAAAGAAAATGCAGAGAAATACACCAGGTATTTTGTGCGTCTGGAAGCAGACGATGAGGCTGGAACTTTCCAGGCTTTAACGAATGTCTTTACAAGTGAAAATGTCAGCTTTGCCAAAATCCTTCAGTTACCGGGAAGTGGAAAAAATACGGCTGAAATTGTGATGGTCACTCATAAAATCAGCAAACAGCAATTACTTAACAGTTTGGAGCGATTGGACGATTTAGCTGTTGTTAAAAGACTGATCAGTTATTACAGAGTGGATGGGGAGGAATGAACATGGCTTGGCAAGGTTTATTGAATCAATACAAGGATTTTTTACCGATAAACGACAACACCCCGAAAATTAGCTTGTATGAGGGAAATACACCGCTGGTAAAACTGGAAAGATTGTCGGAACGTGTATCCATGGAAGTGTACGCCAAGGTGGAAGGCGCCAATCCCACTGGTTCCTTTAAGGATAGAGGGATGGTTTTAGCTATTGCCAAGGCACTTGAAGATGGAGCGAAAGCTGTGATTTGCGCTTCGACGGGCAATACGAGTGCGTCTGCTGCCGCTTTTGCTGCAAGAGCGGGTCTAAAATGCATTGTTGTTATTCCTGAAGGGAAAATTGCCCAAGGGAAACTTGCTCAAGCAGTCATGTATGGTGCAGAGGTATATGCGATTGAAGGGAATTTTGATGACGCATTGCGTATCGTCCGTAAAATAAGTGAAAAAGAAAATATTACTTTGGTGAATTCCGTTAACCCTTATCGCATTGAAGGCCAGAAAACAGCAGCTTTCGAAGTGTGCGAAACTTTAGAGAAAGCGCCTGATTACCTGTTTATCCCTGTAGGAAATGCAGGAAATATCACTGCTTACTGGAAAGGGTTTAAAGAGTTTAACGAAAGGTCGGGTTCTGGCCTGCCGCAAATGATGGGGTTTGAAGCAAGCGGTGCAGCAGCCATTGTTCAAAATCGTATTTTCGAGAAACCGGAAACGATTGGGACGGCAATCCGTATTGGCAATCCGGCCAGTTGGCAGGGTGCTGTGGAGGCACGGGATGAGTCTAACGGGGTAATTGGAGAAGTAACTGATCAGGAAATGATTGAAGCCTATCAATGGCTGGCTGCCAATGAAGGTATTTTTGCAGAACCTGCGTCCTGTGCAGCAGTAGCTGGATTATTGAAAGCATCCAAGCAGCAGCTAGTGAAAAAAGGAGCAACTGCCGTGGCTGTTTTGACTGGAAATGGGTTGAAAGATCCTAATACTGCGATTGAATATAGTCAAATTAAACCAAAAGTACTGCCTAACAATGAAGAAAAAATAACTGCAGAAATCCAGGATAGAGTACTCGTATGAGCCTGGAAATAAAAGTGCCGGCAAGTACCTCTAATTTGGGCGCCGGCTTCGACTCGATAGGGTTAGCATTGGAGTTGTATTTAGAACTGAAAGTTACACAAGCAGCGGAATGGAACTTTTATTCGAGTTCGGTTTTCCTGAAGGACCTACCTGCAGGAACGGATAACTTTATTTATAAAATTGCCTCACAAGTAGCCCGGGAATTTGGCACAGAAGAGCTGCCGCCATGTTTAATCGAAATGAAAAGCGATATTCCCTTGGCTAGAGGACTTGGCAGCAGTGCTACCGCCACAATCGCTGGAATAGAGTTGGCTGACCAGCTCTTGGCCCTGAAGCTGGGAGAGAATAAAAAACTGGAAATTGCTACAGCCATCGAAGGGCACCCTGATAATGTGGCCCCATCCCTTATGGGCGGTTGTGTCATCGGTCATTATGATTCTGAAGTTAACTGGGTAAAGCTTCCTTTCGAAAATGTTGCGGTGGTGGCTATCATCCCTGATTTCGAACTGAAAACAAAAACAGCAAGAGAAGCTTTGCCTAGAGAGCTTGATTACCAAACTAGTGTGCTTGCCAGCAGCATAGCAAATGTCAGTGTAGCTGCTATTTGCCAGCAAGACTGGGAGCTGCTAGGAAAAATGATGAAAAAAGATCTGTTTCACCAGCCATATAGAAAAGCTTTAGTCCCTCATTACGACGAGCTTGAAGCTTATTTGGAAACGGATGTGTACGGCATGTTTCTCAGCGGGGCCGGCCCTGCCATTATTAGTTTAGTTAATGTTAGCAAAGTGAAGAAGAAGCTACCTGAATGGAAGCGGGATTTTCCCGGCTTTGAATGGCGTCTGCTATCGGTTGACCATACGGGGGCAAAAGTTATAAAGACATAAGGCAGGCTGCTAAACGCAGCCTGCCTTATGTCTGGAATTACTATATAATGTATTTATAGAAAGTATTCGTTGTGAATTTTTTTAAAAAACTTGCTCAATTTCTGTAACGCCTGGAACCTCAGCCATTAAAGCCCGTTCAATCCCTGCTTTAAGTGTAATCGTTGAACTAGGGCAATTACCGCATGCTCCCATTAGGCGAAGACGTACAATGCCTTCATCTACATCTACTAATTCAACGTCACCACCGTCGCGTAATAAAAATGGACGCAGTTTGTTCAATACTTCTTGTACTTGTTCTTGCATCATCCATCTTCTCCTTTCCTTACTCACTTATCTTATTATAAATCCTTTTCCAGAAAAAATCTATTATCATGGCACGCTTTATATAAACAATTTAACGAAGTTGCTACTATTATTTTATTATTTATACATGTTTTTGTAAAATAAAAGTTGTCAATCGTGTATAATGTCTATTATAAAAAGATCATAAACCTTGCAGAAACCGAAAAGGGGGCAGGGTATCTTTTACTGTCAGGAGTGATGAGGTTGGATAATAGAGCAGTAAAACTAACCGTTTATGGGGCAGATCAAATTTGTGCGAGCTGTGTTAACGCACCTGGCTCAGTAGAAACCTTTGAATGGCTGCAAGCGGCAATCGCCCGTAAATTTGAGCAGGCTTCAGCTATTGAATTTGAATATGTCGATATATTTAATCCTCCGGATATGGAAGCACATAAACAATTTGTCAAAAGGGTACAGCAGGAAGAATTCTTTTACCCAGTAGTATTAATAAATGGCGAAGTGGCCGGGGAAGGAAATCCGCGGTTAAAATCCATATTTAATATTTTGGAAAAAAACGGCGTTCATTGATTGTCCGGGTTAGTTAATACTAAGCCAACTCATTGTCTATCAGTGTAAAGGTATGGTAAGATAAACTTTTAGCGGGGGATTCATCTTTCCTTAATTTTGCATGTCTGAGGTGAAATCGATGAATCCAATTATAGAATTTTGTGTTAATAACTTAGCCAGCGGTTCACAAAAAGCAATGGAAGAACTGGAGAAAGATCCAGATCTTGATGTTATAGAGTATGGTTGTACAAGTTTTTGCGGTATCTGTGCTCAGAGTTTTTTTGCCATCGTAAATGGGGAACCTGTCACAGCTGATAGTCCTAAGGAATTGGTAGACAATGTATATCAATACCTTGAGGAGAATCCCCTGTTTTAATATGAAAGTAACGCCATGGCTGACTGGAAAGGTCCAGCGATGGCGTTATTTTTCGGCTTGATTTATTTGGCTTTAAAATCGGCAAATAGACAAATTCGTTGAGGTAAGGTGAAGAAGCATGGAAATTCCTTATACAAAAATGCATGGATTGGGTAATAGTTATATTTTTTTGGACTTATTCCACTTTTCAATTGAAGAAGAAATGTTGGCAGATTTAGCTGTCCAGGCAGCAAATGTTCATACAGGGATTGGATCGGATGGATTGATACTCATTCATCCAACAGACAATGCCGATGTCGGTATGAGGATATTCAACAAGGATGGTTCTGAGGGCAAAAATTGCGGAAACGGCCTTCGTTGTGTAGCGAAATTTGCTTATGAGAATAATCTTGTTAATAAACCGCAATTTATCATTGAGACGAAAGCGGGCAATGTGACAGCTGAAGTTTTTCACGAAGGAGATAAAGTGGAAGAAGTAACAATTGATATGGGCGTGCCAGATTTGCTTCGACAGGAAATCCCGATGAGGGGAAAAGATAATGGAAGAGTGGTTGGCGAATCGTTTGAAATCAGTCATCACCCATTAGAAGTAACAGCAGTATCAATGGGGAATCCGCATGCTGTATTTTTTGTTGATAAAATTGAAGAAGCTCCCCTTTATGAATTAGGCCCGATGATTACGAACGATTCCCGTTTTCCAGAAGGGGTGAATGTTGAGTTTGTAGAAATCGTTTCGGAAAAAGAAATGCATTTTCGCGTTTGGGAAAGGGGATCAGGAGTAACTCAGGCTTGTGGTACCGGTGCATGTGCTGCTGTGGTTGCGAGTATACTGAACGGTTACTCTCAAAAAAATACCGAAACCTGTGTTCATTTAAGCGGTGGAGACCTATTCATAAAATGGGCAGCTGATGATCATGTGTGGATGCGCGGAAAAGCTGAATTGACGACGCAAGGCACCTTTTATTGGAAGCGAAAATCTTGATGGGAAAGGTATTCCTTAGTATACTGTAGGCAAGCTTCGATAGTATGGAAAGAAATATTCTCGTCACTCATACAATTTAGGGAAGATGGAATTTTAGGAGGGCATCATATGATAGTGAATATCACTGATAATGCAAGTCTTCAGATTAAGGAAATGATGAAGGAAGAGGATTCTGAAAACATACGTCTGCGCTTTGGAATCAAAGGCGGCGGATGCAGCGGATTATCCTATTCTATGGGCTTCGATCAAGAGGTCAATCAAGAGCTGGATAAAGTGGAAGAAAGCAACGGAATTCCTTTAGTAATTAACCAGCAGGACGTTCCAATCATTGAAGGTACAACGATTGATTTTAAACAAAACATGATGGGCGGCGGATTTACCATCGATAACCCGAACGCCATCGTTTCCTGCGGCTGTGGATCTTCCTTTAAAGCGAAGGAAAGAGAAGGAACACCGGAGAATTGTTAATCATCTTTTCATATAAAACCCTCGGCTATCAAGCCGAGGGTTTTTTAGGTTAAATTAACTACACATAACGGCTTTTCTCCGGAACAGCGATGGTTTCAAAGTTGTCTGTCAGTTTTTGCAGTTCCCTGGCCAGGAAGTCTCCAGACATTGGGATTCCATGTCCGGTAGCAGCTAACAAAGGACCCAGTTCATTCAATTTATTGACTGATGCTTGTGCTGCTTTCCAGTCGGTCGTTAAATACTTGGGCGGTCCGCTGATTTCTTGTTTCTGTGTCATTACATTGTAAAGAGATTCCTGTTTAACTGTAACAAACGCATCACCGACAATCAGGGAACGATCCTCCTCCCGGAATAAGGAGACATGCCCCTTCGTATGCCCTGGTGTGTGAACCCACTCCCAACCTTTCATTCCTGGGACCGTATGGTCATTGGGCAGTGGATGAATATACTCCTTAATATTGATTCCATGATTCGGAAACATGGGTGACATTTTCGCAACCAATCCGCCGTCAACTGAGGAATCAGGTTCAGGATAAGATTGATCTCCGGTTAAAAACGGGAGCTCCTCTTCATGGGCGTAAACTGGTACATTCCATTTATCAAGCAGCTCCACTATAGCTCCGACATGATCAAAGTGGCCGTGTGTGAGAATAATTGCTTCAGGTTTGGCTTCCTTGCCAAAACGTTCTTCTGCAGCCTTGATAATTTTATCTGCAGACCTGGGCATTCCTGCATCGACAAGTACCCATTTTTCACCGGGGCGGCCAATGAAAAATACGTTGACCACTTGGATGGGAAAGCAGTAAATGTCCGTGAGAATTTCTTTGCCGACTCCACTGGCAACAGATGTAGCGGGTATTAGTCTGTCTTCAAATTCATTTTCCATGAAGGCACCTCCGTTGATTAGTACAATCAATTCGCTTATTATTCCCAGATAACGAATTTCTATCAGCCATTGTAGCCTCTTTAAAGTATGTATACCAATGCGGTATTTGCAGTAAACATAACCCGAGGTTTAAAAATGGAGGCTGAGAGCAAAGGATAGTGGACAAAGCAAAAATCGAACGATGATTCGCAATCCTAAGGATGCGAACTCGTTCGATTTTTCTTCTCTATATAACCTGTGGACAAAGTAACCAACTATTTTTTCGTAATATCAAGGTGCAGTGCTTACTTGCGCCGGCAGCATACTTCGCTTTCCGTGGGCACGGCTTCAGCCCCCTCAGAAGCACAAACGCCTTCTTCCGGGGTGGGTCTTCAGGCCCGTGCTGTTCCACGGGAGTCTTCGAATTCTGCCTGGCTATTGGTTGAAAACAATACGCAAATCTTCCGAAGGGGAAATCCACGGAGACTCCTGCGGAAGGAAAGGCCTCGGTGAGACCCCGCAGAGCGCAAGCTCGAGGAGGCTCACCACCAGCCCGCGGAAAGCGTAGTGGATTTCCGTAGCGAAGTACTATGGCTTATCCGATACTATTAAGGAATTACCTGCTGTTGCATGTCGATTTATATCCATTGCTTAACAATAAAAAGCTTGAAGATGTCCTTTTAAAACTCTTATTCTGTTACCGCTCGATTTACGCAAGTTGATTTATGTTATGTCCCAACCACGTGGAATACAAGAGATTAAAACATGCTTGTGGAATGCTTTGGCTGGATTCTGGCATTTGGATCAATATAATTTTTTGCATTATTGACAGCTGTCGGTCCTTCGCCAAATCCGGAGGCGATCAGGTTCACTTTTCCTGGATAGGTGCAAATATCTCCAGCAGCATATATTCCTGGTATGTTAGTTTCCATTTTTGAATTAACAACAATACTGTTTTTCTCTATCTCTAAGTCCCATTTTTTAATCGGGCCCAAGGAGGAAATAAACCCGTAGTTAACAAGAACGGAATCGACATCGATAATTTCTTCCCGGTCGCCTTTCACTTCTTTTAACTTAACTTGCTCAATTCTGTCTTCCCCGATCATTTCCTCAGGAACAAAAGGGGTCATGATCTCCACTTTGGAATTCATTAATTTTTCCACGCTGTGTTCATGCGCACGGAAATTATCACGGCGATGAACTAATGTCACTTTTTCGGCAATTGGCTCAAGCATTAATGCCCAGTCGACAGCCGAATCTCCGCCGCCGCATAGCAGCACACGTTGGCCGGCATATTTATTCATATCCTCTACATAATAATTAAGGTTGATGCCTTCAAATGCTTCAATACCTTCAATCGTCAATCTTCTCGGTTGAAAAGCTCCATTTCCAGCAGTAATGATAATCGTTTTTGTATAGTGGATATCATTGGTGTTAGTAGTGATTTTGAACGATTCATCTTCCAGTCTTTCAATGGAATCAACGGATTGACCCAAGACAATTTCAGGATCAAACATGTCAGCTTGCTCCTTTAAATTATCGACTAATTCCTGTGCCCGTACTTTTGGAAAACCGGCCACATCGTAAATGTATTTTTCCGGATAGAGAGCGGATAACTGTCCGCCTATATGTGGTAAGCTCTCTAATATTTTAACACTAGCCTGGCGCATCCCGCCGTAAAAAGCTGTGAACAGCCCAACAGGTCCTGCACCTATTATTGTTACATCATATACCTCGTTGGTCATGATAGATTCCTCCTATTACCTTAAATGCACAATCACTATTTTAACATAAAATGTACGCCGTCTATAAATGAACGAATCGATATCTTAATTTCAATTTTCTAAAATTGTTATTTAGGCTTGAAAATTGTCAAAAAAGAGGCTAAGATTATCATTGTGTAAAATATATTACGATATTGTGACAAAATACATATTTAATCTGGCTGGTGATCAGCTAAAGAGCAGAATGGACCAGGAGGAAGTCCAACTGTCTTTTATGCCTCTATACGTGAAAAATATCACGAACTTATAAAAGACGCATACTATCGGAAAATAGTTAGTAATTAAATTTATTATGGATGTGATAAAAATGAATAAACCAAACATTGTCATTCTTGGCGCTGGTTATGGCGGAATAATGACTACGGTAAAGTTACAAAAAAAACTTGGTGTCAACGATGCGAACATTACACTTGTGAACAAGCATGACTACCATTACCAAACAACTTGGCTTCATGAAAATGCTGCAGGAACATTGCACCACGACCGCACACGGCTGCCGATCAAAGATGTAGTAGATTTCAGCAAAGTGAATTTTGTCCAGGACACGGTAGTAAGCATTAAGCCGGAAGAGAAAAAAGTGGCCTTGGAAAATGGCGAATTGGATTATGACTATTTAGTTGTAGCACTTGGTTTCGAAGCGGCAACATTCGGAATCCCAGGCCTGCTCGACAATGCATTCACGATTGGCAATATTAACTCTGCCCGCTTAATCAGAGAGCATATCGAATACAATTTTGCCAAGTACAACAATGAAACAGAGAAGAAGCAGGAACGTTTGAACATTGTAGTAGGCGGAGGCGGATTTACTGGAATTGAATTTGTCGGTGAGCTTGCCAACAGAATTCCGGAATTATGCAAAGAGTATGATATTGACCGCAATCAGGTGAGAATTATCAATGTGGAAGCTGCGCCAACTGTATTGCCGGGATTTGATCCCCAGCTTGTAGAGTATGCGATGAATTCACTGGAAGCTAGGGGTGTTGAATTTAAAGTCGGTGCCATGCTGAAAGAATGTACGCCTAACAGTATACTGATTGAGAAGGATGATAAGCAGGAAGAAATCTTGACCAATACAACGGTTTGGGCTGCAGGGGTAAGAGCTAATTCCCTCGTTGAAGAATCCGGACTGGAAGTGAATAGAGGCAAAGTCGAAGTACAGCCTGACCTGCGGGCGCCTTCTCATCCAGATGTATTTGTTGTTGGCGACTGCGCACTCATCATGAATGAAGAAACAGGACGCCCTTACCCACCTACTGCCCAAATAGCAATACAAGAAGCAGAACTTGCAGCCAAAAACCTGGCAATTCTGGTAGGAGGCGGCACTCATTTAGAATCATTTGAATTTATGGATCGCGGCACAGTTGCTTCTTTAGGTCATGACGATGCCATCGGCGTCGTTTTTGGGGACAAAAAGCTGTTCGGATGGTCTGCATCTGTGATGAAAAAGATGATCGACAACCGTTATTTATTAAAATTAGGCGGATTGGGCTTGTTATTGAAAAAAGGAAAATTTAATATTTTTCATTAATGCCGGAAGCTTCTAAGCAAAGATAGGAAACTGTCTTTGCTTTTTCTTTTGTGCAAGAAAAAAGAGCGGCAAGTATAATGGTCTGCCGGTATAATCGGGGGCTCTTGCGCAATTATTCCTTTAATTATAGAATTGGTTTTGGATGTAAGACTATATGAGCAGCTTTCTTGCTCAAGGGGGAAAAACGATTGATACAGCTTGTGGTTTCCATTTTATTGTTTTTTGTTTTGTTTTTTGGGATTGCCTTTATACTAAATATGCTACTCCGCCAATCATGGCTGATGGCATTTTTATACCCTGTGATTATATTGTTAATTGTAGATGATTTTCCGCTTAAAGAATACTTTACAGCACCCGGCCAATCTTTTCCGGCCGTTTGGGACAGGCTTCTAGGATTGACTATGGTAGACATTGCCATACTGCTAAGCGGCTTCATCGGAACGATTGTATCTGGTGTTGTCATAAGGATGCTCCGTAAAAGCGGCTATCAAATGTTTTAATACACTAAAGGGAAATAGGATAATATTACCAATGTATAAAAAATACTACTTTAGGAAAGGATGACACCCAGAGAGGTGTTATCCATGAAAAAATTAGTATTTCTAAGAAGAAGCATGATGATTCTTTTGTTTTTTGGTGCGTTTTACGCTACATTTGCTGGACTGACCAACGTTTCGGCAGAGGATCTTAGAAATGGTGTTTATCAGAAGCTGACCGATGTCCCTTCAAGCAAACCTGTATCCAGTCAGCCGGAAGCCAGGGAACCTGTTTTACAAAAAAAATCGCTAATTCACCAGCAGGCAGATACTACCTATATTTCGAGTGAACAGGTCGATGGACCAGAAACCCTTGATGAGGCGATCAATTTTGAACAGTATCCTTCTGCTACTGTGGTAGCGACAGGATACACTGCAGGAGTGGAGTCGACAGGGAAGTCACCAGGCCATCCGGAGTATGGAATTACTTATTCAGGTGTAAAGGTAACGAGAGATTTGTACTCTACCATTGCAGCCGATTTAACTATTTATCCGATAGGGACGATTCTTTATATTCCAGGCTATGGCTATGGGGTGGTTGCCGATAAAGGATCTGCTATCCAGGGAAATAAAATCGACTTATACTATCCGACTGTTGCTGACGTATTTGATAAATGGGGAAAAAAAGAAGTAGATGTATATTTAGTAGAAAAAGGGAATGGTAAGCTGACGGAACAGGA
Organism: Sediminibacillus albus; assembly: GCF_900101125.1. Taxonomy (GTDB): domain Bacteria; phylum Bacillota; class Bacilli; order Bacillales; family Amphibacillaceae; genus Sediminibacillus; species Sediminibacillus albus. Next base: position 580,693 of record NZ_FNFL01000002.1, read on the forward strand.
ATTGACCGCCTTGAATGAAACAGAGGCCTTACAGGTATTCCGTGAGGAAATCAAAAAAAGTTAATAAATAGTAAAGGCTGTCCGTATCAAGCAGGTACCTGCTTGATACGGACAGCCTTGTTTATTGCAATATATTCCTTAAGCTTGTTGCAAACATTCAAGCTTAGTGAATGCTGTTTATGCGATCTGGTAAAGAACTAAAGCTAAAATAATGCCGGTGAGTGCTCCAAAAAATACTTCTATCGGTTGGTGCCCGAGTAGTTCCTTCAATTCTTCTTTCTTCTGGTAGTCACCCTTTTTTCCCCAGACTTTAGCTTCTTCTACAAAATAACTAAAATCTTTAACAAGTGTATTCAGAAGGATTGCTTGTTCTCCGGTTTGCCGGCGGACCCCGGAAGCATCAAACATTATAATGATGCTGAAAACACAGGAAACGGCGAAAACACCCGTTGAGAAACCTTCCTGCAGCCCTATACTGGTAGTCACTGCTGCAACAGCCGCAGAGTGACTGCTTGGCATCCCGCCTGTACTGAATGCTAATCCAGGCTTGAACTCTTTAGTTGCTATTAAATGTATGGGGATTTTTACTAGTTGTGCAAAAATAATGCCCGTAAGAGCAGCAAATAAAGGAAAATTAAAGAATAAATCCATGAAGTGAAACATCCTTTCAGCCAAATTAATGTTTAAGTAGTTTTCCCCAACATCCCGTCTCCATAACAGAGGTAAAAGAAAAACTTTATAATTGTGGTAAAAAGCAACGAAAGTCTTTTAATCAAGTTTGATTATATCATAGTGAAAAGCGCATTAACCAATAAAAGAATAAGAGCTATAAGCCGATGGCTTATAGCTCTGGAAGATATTGATGAAAATAGGATATTTATTATTTGGCAGAGGAAAAAGACATGAGGCCGGTCTGCAGCCTTGTAGTTATTTTAAGCATCAAGACAGCAACAATGAAAGTCAGCCCGATGTCCTTTAATAAAAATGGAAGCATGCCGAGCCAAGCCGTGTGATAAGCTATTTCCAGGCCAAGCCAGGTATTCATAGCCAAGTACATGTAACTGACGCCAATCAAGTAGTTGGCGCTTACACCAGCCAAGGCAGCGGCTATATAAGGAAGAAACCCTGGTTTCTTTAAGAATTCTGTTATCAGTCCAGAGACAAACGCTACTGCAACAAAGGACAGCAAGAAACCTCCTGTATAATCAAAGAATATGAATGGGCCGGATTTCATGTTAGCAAAGACAGGAACACCGGCAAGGCCGACTAAAAGATATGTAAGCATGGTAAATGTACCTAGTTTTCTGCCCAGCATTAATCCAGCCAGTATGGCAAAAAAGGTTTGCAAAGATAATGGTACTGAAACTCCCCCGATTGGGACTGCCAAAAAGGGGAACCAGACAGCGATGTTTGCTCCGATCGCCATAAGCCCGACAAAGACAGCGCCTGCACTTATCTCCATAGCAGTTAACTTTTTCATTTTGTTTCTCCTCCTTTCTATTTGATAATAGAAGAGAGTGATATATATGTCAACCTAAATAATATATAGGTTAACATATGGGTGAAATAACAGCCGGCGTAAATGCAGTCAGCAAGCCGCCGGCTTTATTTATTTATTTAACTGCAGTTTCCAATGCTACCTCAATCATTTCATTGAAGGTTGTTTGCCTTTCTTCTGCACTAGTTTCTTCTCCGGTAAGGATATGATCTGAAACGGTTAGTACTGATAATGCTTGTCTTCCATATTTTGCTGCAAGTGTGTATAAAGCAGTAGTCTCCATCTCTACTCCTAATACTTTATATTCAGCTAACAGCTTAAACAGCTCCAGTCCATTATCCCGGTAAAAACTGTCACTCGTAAATACACTGCCGACCCGAAGCTTAAGCCCTTTTTCGCTTCCTGTGTCATAAGCATTTCTCAGCAGTTCAAAGTCGGCTGATGGTGCAAAGTCAATACCGCCAAACACCATTCGGTTCATTTGCGAATCGGTTGTGGATGCAGAAGCCAGGATGACATCCCTTACTTGTACATCTTTCTGGATAGCCCCGCATGTACCTACCCGAATCAATTTCTTCACATCGTAGCTTTGAATTAACTCATTTACATAAATCGATATGGAAGGCACACCCATTCCTGTTCCTTGTACCGATATTTTTTCTCCTTTGTATGTTCCCGTGAAGCCGTACATTCCTCTGACTTCATTATAGCATTTCACATCTTCCAAAAAATTCTCAGCGATATATTTAGCTCGCAAAGGGTCACCCGGAAGCAAAATTTTGTCAGCGATTTCCCCTTGTTTTGCACCAATATGTACACTCATGGTCTAACCTCCTATTTAATTTCAATCCATACAACGTAAAGTTATCATAACCATTTTTATAACTCAAATATACAAACAGCAATTGCTGAGAACGATCGTATTTTTCTGCTCCTTCTAAATGGGGGATTTTTTTGTTTCTAAATAAATCATTTTCGTATATAATAATTGTAGTTCAACTTTTCACATTTGGGTGGTTTGAAATGTTATCTTTATGGAAAAGTGATATATATAATGGGAAGCTGTGAAAGGAAGGATAAATGATGAAAGAAAAGAAATTTACCATTACAGATGATACAGGAGTCCATGCAAGGCCAGCAACACTTCTTGTTAATAAAGCAGGCCAGTATGAATCTGAAATTGAGATGCATTACAATGGCAAAACGGTTAACTTGAAGTCAATTATGGGTGTTATGTCCCTAGGCGTACCAAAAGGGGCTGAAATCTCTGTAACTGCTGACGGCAGTGACGAAGACCAGGCATTGCAAGGGGTAGAAGAAGTAATTAAAGAACACCTTGGTGAATAATTTATCGGAATTATTGTATAAAAAAAGCTAGAGTATTCTCTAGCTTTTTTTTACACGCTCACGTTATGGAATCAGATGCCGGTTGTTAGAAGGATCACTAAAGTAAATGTTAATCAGAACGAGTAGAAGAGGTGTACATAATGAATGTTTCTGTTTCTCAACTTCCAGGGATCGGGCAAAAGATAACCCTTAAAACAGCCGATGATAGTATGCTGGTCGTTATTGTCCACCATACTGGTAAACGGGAGTTGTATTTTTTTAATGATGCCGACAGCGATGAAGCTGACTTTGCCATGGATTTGACGCCAGACGAAACAAGAGAGCTTGGGGCACAGTTGCTTGGCGCCACCTATCAGCCAGTAGACACTGAAAAAATGAAGATTTTTCAAAAGCAAATTGTCATTGATTATATCAAGTTAAAGGATGACTCTCCCTTAGCTAATAAGACGATAGAGGAGTCTGGCGTCAGGAACAGGACGGGAGCCACCATCATCGGCATTATTCAAGGAGATGAAACGATTGCAATTCCTGATGCCGACACTCGATTAGCATCAGGAAACATGCTGGTGTGTGTTGGGAAAAAAGACCAAATTGAAGTGTTGGCATCGCTGTGCAAAGGGGAGGATTGATCCTGATTGCATACTGAACTTCCAGTTATATTAGGAGCCGGACTAATCCTTATCGGGATTTTTTATTTAGGTTTTTTAAGCCTGAAGATTAAATTTCCAAGTGTCATTTTATATATTTTGTTAGGAATCTTGTTAGCCGATTACCTTAGTGAAAATGAAATATTGCATGTAGCAAGCGAAATCGGAATCGTATTATTATTCTTCCTTCTAGGTTTGGAATTCAGTGTATCCCGGCTGGGGCGAATTGCCAAGCGTGCATGGCCTTCTGGATTGCTTGATCTCGTATTAAGCTTTGGTGTTTCCATGATGATTGCTATCGGCTTTGGCATGGGCTTATTTACTGCCTTTTTAGTTGGTGGTGTAGCCTATGCAACGAGTTCCTCAATCACTGCAAAACTGTTAGATGACAAGAGCCGGATGGCTAATACAGAAACGGAATATATATTGGCTATCTTAATATTTGAAGATTTAATAGCACCGATTATTGTAGCTATTCTTATTGGCGTTGGCAGCGGAGGCAGCTTTGCAGCCAATGATCTGCTGATTCTTTTAGGAAAGATAATCGGACTGGCAGCAGCTGCAATAATAATCGGAAAGCTTGTTTTTAAAAGGTTTGATGCTTTATGGGAAAAAGTGGAGGACGAGGATTTCAAAATCGCGCTCTTAGTGGGGCTTGCTTTAGCTTACGGAGGATTGGCATTGTTTCTCGGATTGTCAGAAGTGCTTGGGGCATTTTTGGCAGGAATGATGCTAGCGGAAATCAGCAATATCCATCGGGTGGAACAAACAGTTATTCCAATCAGAGACTTGATGCTGCCCACCTTTTTTGTTTACTTTGGAACATCAATTGAATTAGGAAATGGAATCCCGATGCCATTGTTATTGATTACTTTGTTAGTATGGTCGATCGTGGCAAAAGTTTTGGTTGGTGTTATCGGCGGACGCTGGTTTGGACTTTCGAAAAAAGTGTCGTTGCGTGCCGGTTTGTCTCTCTGTGCAAGAGGAGAGTTTTCTGTGGTCATTGCCAGTGTCGCAGCAGGAGCTGTTAAAGTCATGGCTGGCATATATATTGTAGCAGCTGCTTTTTTAGGAATGGTGTTATTTGAGCAGGCACCTAGGATAGCAAATAAACTTTATGGGAAGCAAAAACCGAAAAAGAAAGATTTAAAGGTACCGGGCTCCTGAAAAAACAAAAACTGCCCCTTATCGATTGAAGGGAGACAGTTTTTGTCTTACGTAAAGTAATGCCGTTCCAAATCATCCAAACTTTCTTTTGCCTGGTTATTGAATTGGGAATCTTCTTTGGTTAGTTTTTCCTTCATCTCGTTAAGCGACTGTTTTAACGAGGCTTGATAGTCCGGAATGGTGTCTTCGGTGTAAGGATGTACAGCAGGCTTGGAAACGTTCATTTTTTCCAAGTAACTCAAAGCTTTTCGTTGATGAAAAAAAACATTTTCCGTCTTTCCGTAATTATGTAGATCCCCCTGCAATGGATGCTTAACAACAGCAAGTACTTTCACCAAGTAATTTTCTCCCCGATCCTCTACGATTTCCCCAATATAGCTTCCTGATTTATAATGGGCTTTGACGATGTCTCCAATGCTTGCATTGTCCAAAGTGAACTCCTCCTTTTTACACTGTTAATTCAATTTTGCCAGAAGGACTGCTTGTGTACAAGCGGAAACAGTGTTTGTTATAATAACCAGAGAAGGAAAGGCGTGATTGACAATGATGGAATTTTTGTATTTTCCAGAGGACAAGTCAGAGTATCTTCCGGCTGTGATTTCATTAATTATATTTTTTATCGGAGCCACCGTAACGATGTACTTAATATATAAGCATTCCAAGAAAGAGGCAAAGCGAGTGGATGAAGAATATGCTTCAAGGATTTCGGCCCCATATCCAAAAGAAGAGGAAAAATACGATTGAAAACCTCTGCTGGTCATTGGAGGGCACTGAAGCTCTATGATAGGTAGAATTATAAAAAAAGCGGTCTGTGTGGGATTTAATTTCCATACAGACCGCTTTCGTCTAACTTCAAGAGGTTTGTGCCCTCTATTCCTTCATTCGTTTAACGATTCGTTTCACATTGCCGTGAAAATCGCGATTGCCCCTTGAATGCACATGCCTTTGAGACCGGAAGATGAGGCGACCTCATATCCCGTGTCTATGTTGATTCCGCGATGGGGCGTTCGGTGGTGACGCCTGCGGCAAGCCTCCACCGACAAGCGATTCGCGGAAACAACAACAAACTTTGATCGCCCCTTTAGATTAAAACGGACTTTTTCAGTGCCCCCGTTCATTGCGGGGGTTTCTTTTTTAAATTTGCTTCAGGATAAATCTGTTTCTTGATGGCTATACTATTATTATAGAAAAGCAGCTATTGGGAGATGATTTTATGCGGCGAGCGTCAATGGCAATATTATTGTTATTTATGCTCATATTGGTGGGCTGCCAAGAGGATATCCAGTCACCTTTGGAGATTGATATGTTTAACAGTGATGGCGATTCGATTGGTACTGCAACGCTATCAGAGCAAGCAGACGGTGTACAGGTGAAACTCTCTTTGGAGGGGTTGGCACCTGGCTTACATGGAATTCATGTACATGAGTTTCCAAATTGTGAAGGGCCTGATTTTAAGTCAGCTGGAAGCCATCTAAATCCCGAAGGAAACCAGCATGGTTTGATGCACCCCGAAGGCGCCCATTTGGGCGATTTGCCTAACGTGGAAGTGGATGCGGAAGGAATGGCTGAGGCAGAACTGATGGTCAATGGAGCAACATTGACCGATGGGAAAAATTCACTTCTCAAAGAAGATGGAACATCACTGGTACTGCATGATGGGCAAGACGATGGAGTTAGCCAGCCTGGCGGCGAGTCAGGTGAAAGAATTGCCTGCGGAAAAATACAAGTTGGACAGTCAGGCGGAAATGAATCGCCAACTGATCCGACAAAAGACAATAAAGAAAAAGAAGAAAAGTAAGGCTGCCACTGAAGGGTTCTCGTTCCCTGGAGTGGCAGCCTTTTAGTAGCTAACGCTCGTTTAAAGCTTTTATAATCCGGTTTATTCCTTCTTCTACCGTTACTCGGGGACAGGCGATATTAATACGCATAAACCCTTCGCCTTCTTCACCAAAGGACAATCCATCATTCAGGCCAACCTTTGCTTGTTCCTGCATAAACTTTTTCAACTGATCATTCGACAGCTTCATCGGACGGCAATCAAGCCAAATTAAGTAGGTACCCTCAGCTGGGATTACGTTTATTTCCTTCCGACTCTCGAAGGCTTCTTCTACTAGACGTTTGTTTCCTTCGAGCAGCTGATGGAGATCATCCAGCCATTCCTGCCCATCATTATAAGCAGCTTCTAACGCAGTAATCCCCATGGTGTTAAGGATTTTAATCCCTTGCATATGAAAATACTTATCGATTTTTTCCCTCTTATGCTTATCAGGACTAATTAAATAGGAAACCTGTAATCCCGCAAGGTTGAATGATTTAGTAGGGGACATACAAGTAATGGTAATCTCATTGATTTCTTTTGAGAGAGATGCAATCGGTGTATGCTTATGGCCAGCATAAACGATATCAGCATGGATTTCATCTGAGAATATTAATACACCATATTTCAGGCACAATTCCCCTATTTTCCGCAGTTCATCTTCCGTCCAAACTCTTCCTACCGGATTATGCGGGTTACACAAAATAAAGGCTTTAACCCCCTGTTTTAACTCAGCTTCGAATGCTTCAAAGTCAATGGTATATCTATTGCCTTCCAATTTCAGCGGGTTTTTCACCAGCTGTCTGTTATGCATATGAACAAGATCGTAAAAGGGTGGATATACTGGAGTCTGGATCATCAGTTTATCGCCATCTGAAGTCAGCGCCTGCACGGCCATATGTAAACTGGTAATCACGCCAGGACTATATAATAACCATGAGTGATGAATCTCCCAATCATGCCTTGTTTTCATCCAATTGGAAACAGATTGGTTTATTAAGTGATCTGTGACGGTATAGCCAAAAATCCCGTGTTCAGCTCTGGAAACAAGCGCATTTCTTACCGGTTCTGGCACTGGAATGTCCATGTCAGCTACCCACATGGGAAGTACATCATTAGAGCCATAGATGGATTTTATTAAATCCCATTTGACAGACCGTGTACCTGTCCGTTGGCGAACCTCATTGAAAGTGTGCATATAGATGTCCTCCTTTATTTCGCACTATATCCATATTATATTAATAGCTTATTGTGATTGGAAACGATTTGAATCAACTTATCAATCGTTTTCACGTTTTGGTTTTGATGTATTCGCTTATTATCTCGGGAGCTTCTTCCGGAAGAAAATGGCCGGTAAGGGTAATAGCACAAAGTTCCGCGTTCGGCAAATGCTGGATGAGTTGATATCCATTTGAAATAGGAATAATTTGATCTTTTTTTCCCCAAAAGATCACACAAGGAAGCTTGATTGCTTTTAAGCAGTCAAAATTTAAATCGCCTTCGCGATCACGAATCATCTTAGACAGGCAATAATATATATTTTTGTCTAAAAAGGGCTTCCTGTAAGCAGCCAGCATTCGTTTGGTAATCAAATCAGGAAAGTAAATGCACTTTTCCAAAACACCCTTGACCCCGATTTTTTGGAAGAGTTTTCGCAATAGATAGGGTGATATAGGCAGTCTGCTAATCAAACCTAATAAATTGGAGGCCTTTTTCAGGTAACAGGAGGGCGCCATAAGGAACAACTTTTCAATACGGCCCGGATAATAGTAGGCACACACCATAGCGATTTGTCCTCCCATCGAATGCCCGGCAATAGAGGCTTTTGAAATCGCCAATTTGTCCATGAAAAAGATGATCAATTCTGCCATCCAGCGGTAAGAAAAATTACAGTTGCGATTTTTTTCGCTGTCTCCAAATGGCGGGAGGTCAATTGTTATAATGTGAAATTTATCGATTAACAATGGAATCATCTTACGAAAACTAAACTGGCTAGACAAAAATCCATGAATGAAAATTATATACGGTTTATCCAGGGAAGTATTTGTCTGGAAGATTTGATAGCTGACTGTACAATGTTGGAATTGTAGATACTTCTTCTTGTTGGTTATTCTCATTATAGGAACCCCTTGAATGTTGGAAGATACGATTATTCTTTCTCAAAAAGGCATATTTATTTTCAATGGCTATCTGTAAGGCAAAAAAAAAGACAAAGCTACGTAGCTTTGTCTTTAACAGGGGGAATACGAGAAAGTCTTACAGTTATATGTATTACCATTTTTAATTAATAATAAACATATTTTTTGAAAAAAATTAGATATTAAGTCATTTATGGTATATTTTTAATATTTTGTGAAGAAAACGGCTTATTCCGCAAGAATAAAGATATCTTTTGCGATATACTGTTTTCTATGCTAAAATTAATAATTGTGTATTAATAAATGAAAATATATCGGGAGTTGTTCAGCATGGCAGAGAAGTTTGAAACAGGACAAATATTAGATGGTAAAGTAACAGGTATCCAACCTTATGGTGCATTTGTGGCCCTTGACAATGAAGTACAGGGACTTGTTCATATTTCGGAAGTGACACATGGTTATGTAAAAGATATTAATGATCACCTTTCTGTAGGTGATGAGGTTAAAGTTAAAATTCTTCAAATCGATGAGGAAAAAAATAAATATTCTTTATCTATCCGTGCAACTGAAGAGGCACCGAAGAAGGCAGAGCCCAAAAGAAAGCAGCCGGCTGCCGGAGGAGCACAGCAAGACAGTCAACAAGCAGGCTTCAACACTTTGAAAGATAAACTGGAAGAGTGGATTGAACAGTCTGAAGAGCGTGAAAACACGTACAAAAATTAAAGAAGTGATAAGTAATAAAGCTGCCGCAAAATGGGCAGTTTTTTTATGAAAATAAACCTGCAAAGAATTTTATTTGCAGGTTTATTTTTTGCAGTTAACGTTCTGTTTCAGGTTCTTTTCCAGCTGCCATTTCTTCGGCAGGCTTGAAAAGTAAAGAGAGGCAAACCAAACCACTAATTCCAACCAATGTGTATATAATTCTGGCGAATGCACCGCTCTGTTCTCCGCCTCCGAAGATGGCAGCCACCAAATCGAATTGAAATAAACCAACTAGTCCCCAGTTCACAGCTCCAATGATAACAAGCAACAAAGAAATACGCTGCAGTGTACTCACAAAGCATTCCTCCTTTTAAAGTAACTTTCTTTACATAGAAATTCCCAACCCTCAAAAAATTATTCAAAACTAAAAAAAACTTATGCAGAGGTTGTATGAGTTGAAGTGGATAGGGATTGCTTGATTTACACAGAGTGTTTCGGTACATTTAAGTAGTATTATCATAAATATGGAGGTTAAAGAATGACACATATCCGTTTTGAATATGATCGTGCTTTATCTTTCTTCGGAAAGCATGAACTTGATTATTTGCAAGAACCTGTAAAGTTAGCCCATCAAGCTTTACATAACCAAACAGGAGCAGGAAATGACTTTCTTGGTTGGCTGGATTTACCTGAAAATTATGATAAAGAAGAGTTCAGCCGAATAAAAAAGGCTGCAGAAAAAATAAAATCGGATTCAGACGTATTGCTTGTTATAGGAATAGGCGGTTCTTATTTAGGAGCTCGTGCTGCTTTGGAAATGCTTAACCATTCCTTTTATAATGAATTATCCAAAGAACAAAGAAAATCCCCGCAGGTTTTCTTTGTTGGGAACAGTATCAGTGCACCATATATGAATGACTTGTATGATATGCTGGAAGGCAAAGATGTTTCCATTAATGTTATCTCCAAAAGCGGTACGACGACCGAACCAGCGATTGCTTTCCGTCTCTTCCGTAAATTTTTGGAAGATAAATATGGTGTAGAGGAAGCTAGAAAGCGGATTTATGCAACTACCGACAAACAAAAAGGTGCATTAAAGACACTAGCCGATGAAGAAGGGTATGAGAGTTTTGTCATTCCGGATGATGTTGGGGGACGTTACTCCGTCTTAACTGCTGTAGGACTTTTACCAATCGCCGCAAGCGGAATCGACATAGATGCGATGATGGAAGGTGCCCGCAAGGCCCAACAGGAACTTTCTGCTGATAACCTTGAAGACAATCCTGCCTATCAATATGCTGCTGTCCGGAACATTTTTTATAATAAAGGAAAGACGATAGAAATGTTGGTCAACTATGAACCATCTCTGCAGTACTTTTCAGAGTGGTGGAAGCAATTGTTTGGCGAAAGCGAAGGAAAAGACTTAAAAGGCCTTTATCCATCATCGGCTAATTTTTCAACAGATCTTCATTCTTTAGGGCAATATGTCCAGGAAGGGCGCAGAGATTTATTTGAAACGGTACTCCATGTGGAAGAGCCGAAATCAAATATTACCATCGAAGAAGATAAGCAAGACTTGGACGGATTAAATTATCTTGCCGGTAAAACCATCGATGAGGTCAACGAAAAAGCTTATCAAGGAACCATGCTTGCCCATACAGATGGCCAGGTTCCCAACTTAATCGTACATTTGCCGAAGCTTGATGCTTATACATTTGGCTATGTGGTTTACTTTTTTGAAAAAGCTTGCGCAATAAGCGGTTACCTGCTTGGCGTTAATCCATTTGATCAGCCTGGAGTAGAAGCATATAAGAAAAATATGTTCGCTTTACTGGGTAAGCCTGGTTTCGAAGAACAAAAGCAAGAATTGGAAAAACGACTTAAATAACATACCAAACCTCTGCCCGTCAGCTGGCGGAGGTTTTTTTATGAACAAGAGGAAAACAGGCGTCCCCCTTGCCTTAACACACTCCACCTTGTATTCATGAAATCGTGTCTAAAGGGCATGCTGTTAAAAAAGGAGGTATTTCGGCTATGATTCCTATTTCATCTAATTTGGAAAACAGGGATTTTTCCCTGCATGCTTTGGAAGAAACGCTAAAACCCATTGGATTCAGTATTGGGGGTAATTGGGATTATGATCAAGGCTCATTCGACTATAAAATGGGGGTGGAGGATGGATATCAATTTTTGCGCATTCCGTTTACAGCTGTCAAGGGTATGTTAGACTCCCCAGGAGTAATCGTAAAGCTTGGTAAGCCGTTTGTTTTATCGCATGTCTACCAATCAGGTATTGACGAGGATGGACGCAACGGGGCACTGAGAGGAGCTGTTGATCAATTCCAGGCGCCAGTGGATGCGGACGCTCAGGTTGCTGATAAATTCATCCATGAAGGAAGACAATTGCTGCAAAAAGTGGAACAGTTACTTATGGAGCGCTGACAGGACAATTAGAACATCACCTGTGCATAATTTAGTGTGGAAAGGAGGGTTGACCAATAGCTCTTCTTCCCTCATCATCCCGATTAATAACTGGTCACTGACAGCGTAATAGCCGGCACACTCTAAAAAGGATTTACCGTTTAATCTCTCTGGCAACAGGATTTGATTGAATTGCTGGTCGTTCAATACTTGCAGCAATAAATCAAAAGGATTCACCGGTGTTTCCCGAAAAAGCTCTTGTAATATTAAAACGCTCATGAAATCATTGGACCGGATAATAGAGTCAGCCCCGGCCCGGCTTGCATTTTTTATTTGTTGTATCATCAGCAGCTCTGCGATCAGAAATATATCAGGATTATTCCCTTTCATGGCAACAGCCGTCAAGATAGTCGTCTGGTCTGCTTGAAATTCTTTTTTTGACGGATCAGATGTAATCACTGCGAACTTTGCTTCCTCGATATTTGCTTTTTTTAATGTTTCATCATCAGAGGCCGATCCCCGAATAAAATGGAGTTGATGCTTTTGGTAAGGTAAATTGTTAAGAGTATGGTCTATCAATACCACTTGTTTCCCCGTGTTGTTTTTCATCATCAATTCTAACAGTTGTCTTGTCCGTTGGTTCCAGCCAACCAAAATAATATGTTCCTTTCCCCGGTATTTAACCAATCCTTTGGATAAATCATGTTCATGTTTGATTGTGCCAGCAGATATAGTTGCCATGTAAAAAGTGACTAGACCACCGCCAGCTAATATTAACAGGATGGCAATTACTCTGCCAACAGAGCTTAATGGTACATAATCTCCGTATCCAACTGTAGAACCTGTCACAAATGCCCACCAAATGCCATCGAAAATGGTCGGGAAGTGGCTTGGTTCTAGTAAATGGATGACAATTCCAAAGAAAGACATTAATATAATGACAGTTGTTAATAATCGAAAAAAAATCGGCATGCGAAAATATATTTGCAGAAACGTTTGCATATGGCTTAGGTCACCTTTTTTTCCATTTTATTCTTAAGTATTTCCAAAAAGGTGAAATTTTACTATGAAAGCACATCTGGAGGTGCCTAGTAATTAGCAATCACAATTGTTTTTTCAGAGTATCAACGATACTTTCATACGTATGCTTCCAAAAATCCGTGTTGTCCCGAAAAGATTTCATAACGAACGTAAATAGTTCATTTCTTTTTTCCTTAAAGTCTTCAGCATCTTGGCTAGGCAGATTTGCCAGCGAATCGTCGATAAATGACTGGACGATAGGGGCTCTAGGCCCCCATTTGGTTACCTCGTTTCCCTTTTCGTTAATAAAAATAAAAATCGGGATGGATCGTGACTTTCCGTTCGTCAAATAGTGATCCATCAACTCCAAATGATTATCGCGCTGCAGAAGGCTGACTTCCATGTTTGTTTTTTGGGCAATATGGAAAAGGATCGGAGTGTTCATCATGGCATCACCGCACCAATCCTCCGTAAGAACGATTACACGTAACTTTTCTGCTTTCAATTTGCTGAAAAGCTGGGAATCATCAGGTAAAATAAAGTTGTCGTACACATGCAATAAATTTTCTTTGTGTTTTTCCATCGACTCAATGTATTCATCAGGGTTCATCCCTTTTTCAAACCAAGCCTGTAAGGCCATTATCATCACTCCCATTATTGTTTATTGTATATAAAATGATGAAAGCTACGCAACATTTAGTATTTTCCCAATTTTTTGGTATCATTAACCTATGCAGAAGGAGGAAGTACATATGGAACAAAATCGCCAAGAATTTTTAATGGAACTATTGCAGACGCCATCTCCGTCGAGTATGGAAATGCAAATACAGAAAAAATGGATCAACGAGGTAAGTGAATTTGCCGACAAAATCATAACCGATAACGCTGGCAATGCTATTGGGGTCCTCAACCCGGAGGCTGAATTTAAAATACTTTTAGCCGGGCATTGTGATGAAATTGCACTTGTTATCAATCGAATAGATGATCATGGTTATTTGCACTTCGATAAAATGGGAGGGATAAATCCAAAGGCAGCGATTGGCATGAAGGTTACTGTTCTTGGCTTTTCCGGAACAATCACCGGAGTTATCGGTGTCAATGCACAGCACCATGGAGGAATTAAAGGGGATTTTGATTTAGAGGATTTATTCATTGATTGCGGCGCTAAATCCAAGGAAGAAATGGAAAAATACGTACAAATCGGTGATCTTGCTGTATATAAACGAACACCGGAAATTTTGATGGACCGTTACATTTCCGGACGTGGACTTGATAATCGGACAGGCGCATTTATTGTTGCCGAAGTACTCCGCCGTCTGGCAGGAAAAGATTTAAAGGTTGGCGTTTATGCGGCAAGTACGGTTAACGAAGAAACGAATATGGGGGGAGCTTACTTTGCAGCAGCCGGAATAGCTCCTGACATGGCGATTGCCTGTGATGTTACGTTTGCAACTGACTATCCTGGTGTCAATAAAAATAAACATGGCGATGTCCAGTTGGAAAAAGGACCAGTATTGGCGAAAGGTGCACCGATTAACATTAAAATCAATCAGCTCCTGGAAAAGTCGGCACGCTCTTTAAACATGAAAGTGCAATATGAATTGACTCAAAGGGCCACTGGTACGGACGCAGATAAGATGCGCCTGACAGGAAGGGGAGTCCCGGTTGGTTTAGTATCACTTCCGTTAAGATATATGCATTCACCGGTTGAAACAGTAAGCATAAGAGATATCGATGAGGAAGTTGATTTACTTGTTAAAATGATTGAAGATTTAACAGGAGAAGAAAGCTTAAACCCCTTGGATGATTAAACAGCAAGGAAAACTTTTTACTTTTCATACAAACACTGGCATAGTATAATTAAGGTAAGAAAATGAATATCGATTCTATCTTCGGGGCAGGGTGAAATTCCCGACCGACGGTAAGGAGTGATTACACTCTAAGTCCGTGACCTGTTCGGCATGTGCCGAATGGCTGACCTGGTGCGATTCCGGGACCGACAGTTACAGTCTGGATGGGAGAAGATACGGAGCAGAAAAGGTGAGGATACCACTCTGCCTTTTATTCCTATTGAACTATACGCCCTGAAGCCTTTAATAAAGGCTTTAGGGTTTTAATTTTAACAAGAAGCGTTCAAAAAGGAAACTGTTCGACCTTCATCACCAGATATGAATCGATGAAAAGATGAAGGAGGAGAAGATATTGCATTCTAACAAAACGCAATCATCTAATTTATTAAAACTAATCATTCTAGCTTTATTAGGAACCATTTCAATGATGCTGATGTTCCTGAACTTTCCGCTGCCAATGCTCCCTCAATATTTAAAGGTAGATTTCAGCGAAGTGCCGGCATTGATCGCTGCATTGATTTTTTCACCAGGAGCAGGGATTATCGTTGAAGCTGTTAAAAATTTGTTGTATTTAATTTATACTGGTGCAGGAGATCCAATTGGCATAGCCTCCAATTTTTTAGCAGGAGTCATCTTCGTCGTCCCAGCCGCAGTTTTATATCATAAATTTAGAGGAATTAAAAGCCTTGTTTCCGGTCTTGTTGCAGGTACCATTTTGATGGCTGTCGGAATGGGTATCTTGAATTACTTTGTTTTACTACCTGCTTACAGCTGGTTTATGGGATGGGAGACAATGAGTTCCCAAGTGAAATTCATGACAGTAGCAGTTGGTATATTACCATTTAACGTTATAAAAGGAATTGCTATTGGAGCGATATTTGTCCCGTTGTTCATTAAGTTAAGGCCTTGGCTGGAACAAAAACGAATATCTATTTCTTACAAATAAGCAAAGCACCTGCTGCAGTTCAGTTTTAGCGCTGAAAATATCTGCAAATGTTCCTAGATATAAATAATAAGAAGCCCCATTCATTTGTGAATGGGGCTTCTTGTTATCTTTTTTTATTTTTCTGCCTAAAAAGTGAACTGCTACGCATATCATACAGGTGTTTTTTATTCGTTATCTACTTCTTCGACAAGGTATCTTGCGGTTGGTTCTATTTCCAGTCTTTCTTCAGGAATGGGTTTCCCTGAAGCTTCGCTATACCCATATTTGCCTTTTTCAATTTTGTCTAATGCGTGTTCAATTTCGCTAATGCGCTGGCGAGCCTGGGAATTCAGAGTTGCAGCCTTTTCCCGTTCGAACATTTCTGTTCCCAAGTCGGCAGGGTGATTATCATAGTTAGTCACTTCTCCAATAGAATCGTCTGGATATTCTTTGCTTAAATTATAACTTTTATCATTTTCTCCTAACTCTTTCTTGGCTTCTTCTTTCATATCCAATAATAATTGTTTATAATGGTTCAATTTTTCGCGGTCCATTTTTCTTCTCCTTTCTACTCAGGAGTTTTCTTCGGTACAACTCCTACTGTACATCTGGAAATGGAGATTAGATCATCTGTTTCATCAACAATTTTAATTTCCCATACCATGGTGGTCTTTCCCCTGTGGAGGGGGGTGGCTTTGCCTGTCACCCAGCCATCGCGTTTGCTTTTCATATGGTTTGCGTTTATCTCCAAACCAAATATTTGCTGTGTGTCAGGATCGACATTCACATAAGCGCCGATGCTGGCAGCAGATTCTGCTAAGGCGACGCTTGCGCCGCCATGTAAAAAACCCATCGGTTGATGTGTATGTTTATTAACAGGCATTTTTATTTCAACCAAATCTTTTTCCAGGCTGACCAGTTCCATTCCCAGTGTTTCCATTAATGTATTTTGCAGATTCATTACTCATCTTCCTTTTTATCATATTTCCCCTGCCCTGGCGGATAAAACTTCTATTTCAACAGTCATGGCTGCTAAATATTATATATAAAAACGACAAGCTGCCAGCTTGTCGTCGTTGGTGTGGAGTTTATCAAAAACTGAACGGTATAAAGAAATGGATAAGCAGTGACAATCCCAGCAGCAAGCCGAAGAAAGTGTTTGTTTGTGCTGTCGCCTTCATGGCAGGCATCATTTCCAGGTTAATTGTTTTCCCTTTAAACCCTTTTATAGCAGTAATCGCCTTTTTAACCCCGAGCAGGGTCAGAAATGACCAAATCGGCAGGATCCCGGCGAATACATATATGGCCATTAAGAGGTAACTAATGGCAAATAAACTGCCGAGCAGTACAACTGCCTTTTCTCTGCCTATCAAAATCGCAATGGTTTTTCTGCCGTTTTCTTTATCGCCTTCCAAGTCCCTGATATTATTCGATAGCATGATGGTACCAATAAAAATTGCGATGGGAATGGATATCAATATAACTTCCCCTGTAAGTGTCATGGTCTGAATGAAATAACTAATACTTATAATAACTGTACCCATAAAAAAACCTGCAACCAGTTCACCAAAGGGAGTATAGGCGATCGGATACGGTCCGCCAGTGTATAAGTATCCGCACAGCATGGAGATAACCCCTATAACTGCTATCCACCAGCTTGATTGGAAACAGATATACACACCGAGAGCGATGGCAATGGCAAAGAAGCTAAGCGCCAAACTCAGGACAGTATTTGGTGACACACCGTCCCGGACAATCGTGCCCCCGATTCCGACTGACTTCTCATTATCCAACCCCCGGACAAAATCATAATATTCATTAAACATATTTGTTGCTGCCTGAATCAGCATTGAAGCAACAAGCATGGCAATGAATAATAGGTAATTAATCGAATCATCCAATGTAGCTGCCATGGTTCCAACGAAGACCGGAACAAATGATGCTGTCAGCGTGTGTGGGCGCAAGAGCCGCCACCATACTTGAAAACCTGCTTTTTCATTTAAAGCGCTGCTTATTGCCTTTTTATCAAGGGATTGCATAATGTTTCTCTCCTTACTTATGCCTTCAAATCATGGTATATCATATTAAGTTTAGGGAAACAGGTGGTTGGTGTCAATTATCTATTACAATTATTTGCTAGGAATTAGTGCCAATTGTTGAGAAACAGAGAAAAAGAGAATAAAATAGATAATGGTAATTGTAACAATCGAAGCCAGGGTTGAATACTTGCTTTTATTGGTGAGAAGTTATATTTTTTATTAATGTGCGTTACCTAACATTGGAGCCTTGCTCTATTGTTTACAAATATTGATGCACAATTCGCTGGTCTTTGTAGAAAGTTTACTAAACCCTATCTAAAGCCAGTTGTCTAACGATTGATAAATACTTTCTCCCTATTGGTATTGGAGGGTATCTAACATGATTGATACAGAAATAAAAAAACTAGGACAGGCTGTCAGAGAAGCGGTCCGTACAGCTAAAATAAAGCAGAAACCTCAATTGTTGAGTATAACCGAACCGCTTGCAGCGATAGATCCTTTCTCATTTTTTGATAATGCGGAGAAATTTACGGGGGGGCGTATATTCTGGAACAACTCTGCCGAGGGCCATTGGCTTGCGGGTGCAGGTGAAGCATTGGCATTGACGGCAGCCGACCATCGTTTTGAGGAAACCGAACGCCAATGGAAAGAAATGCTGGAAAATGCGCTGATTCATAATCCACACCGCGTGCCAGGAACCGGGCCGATTGCATTTGGCGGCTTTTCGTTTGATCCTGACAAAGAAACGACGCCGCTGTGGGCAGATTTTAACAGTAGCCTGCTTAGGGTGCCTGCATACTTATTGACAATGGTAAATGGCGATTGTTTCCTTACTTGCAATGTTGTTATTTATGAATACGATCAGCCTGAGCAGATCGAGCTGCAGGTAGAAAATCATAAGAAGCAGCTGTTGAAGCAACAGGCGATTTTACCAGAAGGGCCAGTAATTACTGACAAACAGGAAATAGAACCAGACTCCTGGAAACAGCTGGTACGCAATGCAACGAACACGATTAAGCAGGGAAAAGCGGAAAAAATCGTTCTTGCCCGGGAAATGAAGGTCTTCTTTAAAAATAAGGTGAATGTTTCTCCCATATTGAGACAGCTGGCAGATATGCAGACGAACAGTTACATTTTTGCTTTTGAAAACGGAGAAGACTGCTTTCTTGGTGCCACACCTGAGAGGTTAGTTAAGGTTGAAAATCAGCAGCTTCTTTCTACTTGTCTTGCAGGAACAGCTCCACGAGGAAGAACAGAAGCTGAAGACAGAAAAATCGGCGGTCAATTGCTATCTGATGAAAAGAATCGTCAGGAGCATCATTTTGTGGTAGAGATGATTAAGAAAGCAGTAGCCGCCTGTTGTGAAAATGTCCAGGTTCCTGAAGCGCCTGTACTCTATCCGTTAAAGAACCTACAGCATTTATATACACCTGTAGAAGCGGTGTTAAATGAGAATTATACCATTATAGATATTGTAAAAAGACTTCATCCTACTCCAGCCTTAGGAGGTATGCCGAGTGAAAAATCTGTGGCATTCATCCGGGAACATGAAAACATGGATCGAGGCTGGTATGGTGCCCCTATCGGCTGGCTTGATGCGAATCACAACGGGGAATTCGCGGTAGCAATTCGCTCTGCGCTTATAAGAGGCGGAGAAGCTTCCCTATTTGCCGGCTGCGGTGTTGTGAGAGATTCTGATCCAGAAGCTGAATATCAGGAAACAAATATCAAATTTACACCGATGCTGTCAGTTTTAGGAGGACGATCATGACTCATGAAGAGACATTGACTAGGTACACTGCCAATTTTATAGATGAATTACATCGGAATGGTTTAACAGATGTAGTGATCTCTCCTGGATCCCGATCAACTCCGTTAGCTTTGACCTTTGCCGAGCATGCATTTATAAACCATTGGGTCAATATGGATGAGCGGTCTGCTGCTTTTTTTGCATTGGGAATGGCTAAGCAGCAGAATAAACCGGTAGCTGTTGTCTGTACTTCTGGAACTGCGGCTGCCAATTATTTTCCTGCGATTGTCGAAGCGTATTACAGCAGGGTGCCGCTTGTTGTGCTGACAGCTGACCGACCGCACGAACTTCGTGATGTCGGTGCCCCGCAGGCGATTGAACAGATAAATATGTACGGGCAATACGTAAAATGGTTTCACGAAATGGCCCTGCCGGAAAGTACACCGCCGATGCTTCAATATGCCAGAAGTAAAGCAGCCAGGGCAGTGCAAACTGCCTGTTTTGGCAATGCCGGTCCTGTCCATCTGAATTTTCCGTTTAGGGAACCATTGCTGCCGGACTTTTCTTTGGAAAATTTGTGGGAAAAGCAGGAGTATCCTTCTTTCCATCAGGTGTTGGAGGGAAAGGATGTGCTGGAACCATCCCAATTGGAATGGATAATCAACAAGCTTTCCAGCCATGAAAAAGGGCTGATTGTCGTTGGGCCGCAATTTGACACTGAGTTGGCAGAAGCTGTTTCGGCATTGGCAAACCAATGGAACATTCCAGTACTTGCTGATCCGCTTTCTCAATTACGGGCAGGCCAGCATGATAAGGCAAATATTATTGAAGGCTATGATGCCATTCTGAAGAGTAAACAAATTAGAGATCGCCTAAATCCAGACTTTATTATCCGCTTTGGCGCAATGCCGGTGTCTAAGCCTTATTTGTTATTCATTAAGGAGCATTCTGAAATCGAACATTTTATTGTAGAAGCGCATCACGGTTATCGCGAGCCGGCAGGGACACCTGCACAATTTATTTTTGCTGACCCTGTTAAACTTTGCAGCGATTTTTGTGAGGCGGCTGGCCACCTAGCGTTCAATGAGGAATGGCTCCAGTCATGGAGATTAATGAATCAAACAGCCAAAAGGCAGTTACTTGCAGAACAGGAGAGCACATTTTTGACTGAGGGGCATACGGTCAAGCAGCTTGCGGAAGCAGCAACAGAGGAAAGCACTATTTACGTCGGAAACAGCATGCCGATTCGGGATATGGACACTTTTTTTATGACGACGCCGAAGCAGATCCGCATATTGGGAAACAGAGGAGCCAATGGAATTGACGGTATGACTTCCAGCGCTCTGGGGGCAGCCGCCCATGGGGAAAAGGTTGCATTGCTACTAGGCGACTTATCCTTTTTCCATGATTTTAACGGATTGATGCTCGCCAAGCAATACAATATGAATCTTACGGTAGTGTTAATCAACAATAATGGGGGCGGCATCTTCTCGTTTCTACCGCAGGCGGGTCAATCAGACCATTTTGAAACCATCTTTGGCACTCCGATGGATATTGATTTCCAGCATATCATTGCTATGTATCAGGGAAGGTATTCAAAACCAGAAAGCTGGGAAGAACTTCGACAGGCCTTGACGGACAGTTACCAGGAGGACGGTCTGTCAGTAATTGAAGTGCAAACGGAACGTGAAGAAAACGCCAGTTGGCATAAAGCCAAATGGACAATCATTGAACAGAAGCTTATGGAATACTTTGAAGGGTGATGCGCATGCATTATTCGATAACAGATAAGCGCTATTGGGTAAAAGAGTACGGGCAAGGCCCTGCCCTGCTGCTACTTCATGGTTTCACTGGCAGCAGCAGGACGTGGCAGCCTTTTATCAATCACTGGAAACAGGATTTTCGTGTGCTTGTAGTCGATTTGCCGGGCCATGGGAACACACAAGTAAACGAACCGATTGGAATGGAAGCCTTTTGTGATGATCTAGCACTGCTTTTAGATAAGTTATCCGTCCATACTGCGCATCTAGTCGGTTATTCGCTTGGCGGCAGAACAGCACTTTCATTTGCGTTTTTCTATCCTCATCGGGTTCGGTCGCTTGTATTGGAGAGTGCCTCACCGGGATTGGAAACGGAACAGCAGCAGTTAGCAAGGCAGATGAAAGATGATGCTCTTGCTAAAAGGATTTTACGGCAAGGGATCAGTTCTTTTGTGAAAGAGTGGGAAGATCTTCCCTTGTTTGAGTCCCAACAAAAATTGCCGGCGCCACTAAGGGAAAAGATAAGGAATGAGAGATTGAACCAGTCGGAACAAGGCTTGGCAAATTCCTTGAAAGGAATGGGCACAGGCGTACAACCATCCTGGTGGGAGAAACTATCCGCTATTAGCCAGCCTGTATTATTGCTTGCTGGGGAAGTCGACTCGAAATTTGTCGGTATTGCCAAAAGAATGCATGATAAGCTAAATAACAAAATACTGAAGGTTATACCTTCGACTGGGCATGCAATTCACGTGGAGAAGCCCGGGAAATTTGATACAATAGTATACGATTTCCTGAAAAGAAATTAATTTAAATAATTGAAGGAGGAACTAAAAATGGCAATTGAGTGGATGACAGAACGAGAATATGAAGATATCCTTTATGAGACGTATGATGGAATAGCAAAAATTACGATTAATAGGCCGGAGGTACGCAACGCCTTCAGACCGAAGACAACGAATGAACTGATTGATGCTTTTATGCGTGCCAGAGATAATTCCGAAGTTGGTGTGATTGTACTTGCTGGAGCAGGGGATGAGGCGTTCTGTGCTGGCGGTGACCAAAAAGTAAGAGGGCACGGCGGTTATGTCGGGGATGATGACATTCCTCGTTTGAATGTGTTGGACTTACAGCGGTTAATCAGGGTTATTCCAAAACCAGTCGTAGCAATGGTTTCCGGCTACGCAATCGGTGGCGGCCATGTATTACATATTGTTTGTGACTTAACAATTGCTGCCGACAATGCGGTATTCGGACAAACAGGCCCTAAAGTAGGCAGCTTTGATGCCGGTTATGGTGCGGGCCTCCTGGCCAGGATTGTTGGTCATAAGAAAGCCCGGGAAATTTGGTACCTTTGCCGACAATACAGCGCTAAGGAAGCAGAAGACATGGGACTAGTTAATACAGTTGTCCCACTTGATCAGTTGGAGGCGGAAACCGTCCAATGGTGCCAGGAGATGCTCGAAAAATCGCCGACAGCTCTGCGCTTCCTAAAAGCTTCGTTTAATGCCGACACCGATGGATTGGCAGGACTTCAGCAAATGGGCGGGGACGCTACTTTGCTTTACTACACGACGGATGAAGCAAAAGAAGGAAGAGACGCCTTTAAAGAGAAACGAAAACCTGACTTTAAACAATTCCCACGCTTTCCGTGATAAGATAGTTTAAAAAACCTGGAATGAACCTTCCAGGTTTTTTATTATGTGAAAACACAAACCGTTATTTTGTTATACGGATATTTCCTCTGTCCTCCGTAAATTCTATTACTGAGGTGAAGGAATATGAATTGGGATGTAATCATCGTTGGCGCTGGCCTGGCGGGTTTAACATGTGGATTGGAATTGTCGCTTAAAGGAAACAAAGTATTGGTTTTAGAAGCTAATCCCGTTGTCGGGGGAAGATGCTCGAACTGGAATGATGCTGGTATGGAAGTTGAATCAGGTTTTCACAGGTACATAGGTTATTTTTCAGCACTTCCCGCTTTATTAAAAAAAGCCGGTGTCGATATTAATGATATACTGACCTGGGAAGAAAAAATCGATGTGTTAATAAAGGGGAAAAAGAAGAAGTTGGTATTAGGCATTTCTCCCGTACATGGGGTACTAAAAATGATAAGAGGAATTACCGGTAACCAGGATGTTCTGACAATAAAAGATAAACTTTCATTGATTCCTTTTTCTCTGAATGGCTATAAAGATTTTTTATTAAACCCTAAAAAGCTTGATCAATATAGTGTTAAAGAGTATGCGGGTTTACACAATGTTACAGATAACGCTTTTGATTATTTGCTGGTGCCTTTAAGCTCGGGAAGTTATTTCCTTCCGGCGGATCGTTACTCAGCCTATGTTTTTTTTGGCCTTTTCGCGCCCGCATTTTACAAATTTTATAAGATGAGGATCGGCGCTTTCTCAGGTGGAATGACAGACGTTATGTGCCAGCCAATCGCCGACCAGATTATCGAACTTGGCGGTGCTGTCCAAATTGGAGAAAAAGTGACAGATGTGATTCTCAATGAAAAAGGAGAAGTAGCAGGGGTCAAAGGAGAAAATCGAAAAGAGTACAGAAGCAAACAGGTTGTGGTTGCGGCATCTTTAGCTGGAGCTAAACAGGTGTTAGCTCGCTTCAAGGAAAAAGCCGAGTTTTCCAACTTATTTCGATTGCCGATAAATCCAGCATCTACCTTCCAAATTGATTTAAATCAACCTGCATTAGAAACGGATATAACGTCGTTCGGCCCAAAAACAGCTTTAGCAAGCTTTGCTGAACAGTCACGGACGACTTTTAGGGATTGCAAAGGAAGACTATCGATTATTTTGGATTCACCCGACAAATTCTTATCTACGACTGCGGAAGATGCATTAAAAATAGTTATAGAGGATGCCAAAGCGTTAGGTGTCCACCTGGAAGGTAAAATAGAGGATTACAGGAAAATTGACCATCCTGAAGATATCTACAGCCTAGCGCCAGGTAACCACTTTTTAAGGCCTGGCCAGGCTACGACTATCCCGGGACTTACCTTGGCGGGAGACTATACCAAGCAGCCTTATTTTTCAACAATGGAAGGTGCAGTAGTCTCCGGCCAAAAAGCAGCCGCCATCGTAACCAAAGCATTACAAAGAAAAGCGAAAGCGCCCGGGTAGCAATGTACAGACTGGACGGCACCGCAGGAGATAAAGGAAACACGGAGCAAGGCGACGATGTTGACTTATCGGACGAAGGAGCAGGAAGTCTGCTAATTGCTGGGGGCTGTTAGCTAGACAAAGAAAAGCGAAAGTACCCGGGTAGCAATGTACAGACTGTGCCCGCGCATCGCGGGTAGTTCGACGTTGCCGCGCATCGCGGTGGGGTTAGATCGAACTTCCTTGTTTTTTGATAAAGGAAACACGGAGCAAGGCGACGACGTTGACTTATCGGACGAAGGAGCAGGAAGTCTGCTAATTGCTGGGAGCTGTTAGCTAGACAAAGAAAGCGAAAGCGCCCAGGGCGCTTTCGAAAGATTCATAAAAACTAGCCTGTTGTTTGTTTGAGCGGCAGGTAGGGTTTGAGGCAAGTACCGGCTCGCCATGGTGCTTGCCTGTTTTGTTGCTGTCTGAGGGCAGAAGTTTTTATTTTTGTTTGCGGACATATAGAATTATACTTGTAATAGTAATTTATTATCCCGTGCTATAATGTGAGAAAGGATACGACTGATTATGACTGAAGTGATTCCGCACTGGTTAGACAAACAAGCAGATCTCTCACCGGATGGGAATGCAATCGAAACACCTGCTGGCATTAATGTTACTTTCTGGCAATTGAGAGATCAAAGCAGGAGCTATGCTAAAAAATTGGCTGCTGCCGGCGTGAAGCAAGGGGACCATGTGGCAATATTGTCTGGCAATTGTATCGAGATGGCGATAGCTATTCATGCAATATCTTACATAGGGGCTGTGGCCGTCTTGTTAAATATAAGGCTGTCCCCTTCTGAAATCGCCTTTCAATTAAATGATGCACATGTCTCCCTTTTGCTCACACATCCGGAGGCTGCAGAGCTTGCCGAGCAGGCAGGGACATACAAAGACTCTTCCCTTGTTATTCGCCGCTTTGCAGATATTGACCGTTATGCTGCTGCTAATATTTCTTTGAAACAAGAATTACGGCTGGATGATCTATTTACAATTATTTATACGTCAGGGACCACTGGATTTCCCAAGGGAGTAGAGCATACCTACGGCAATCATTGGTGGAGTGCTGTTTCTTCTGTACTTAACCTTGGCTTAGCCAGCCAAGATAAATGGCTTGCTTCTCTTCCTTTGTTCCATGTGGGAGGGCTGTCTCTCTTGGTCAAAAGTGTAGTTTACGGCATGCCGGTTTACTTATTGAAAAAATTTGACGTTGAGTTAATTCATCAAGGGATTATTGCGGGCAAGGTAACGATTGTTTCTGTTGTCTCGGTAATGCTGGAACGGTTGCTCGAAAGGCTGGAAGGAGGCAGCTATCCTGCATCCTTCCGCTGTATGCTCCTGGGCGGAGGTCCAGCATCACAGACACTTTTAGAAAAGGCTAAGCAATACCAAGTACCTGTCTTTCAAACCTATGGGATGACGGAAACATCTTCCCAGATTGTGACATTAAGCCCGAAAGAGGCGCTTGCGAAGCTCGGTTCAGCAGGAAAGCCTTTGTTTCCTGCCCAGTTAAAAATCATGTCAGCTGAGGAATCTTCCCCTATAGGCGAGGTGGGAGAAATCTTTGTCAAAGGCCCGATGGTCACAAGGGGATATTATAAAAATGAACAGGCAAACCAAAAGACTTTTCAAGATGGCTGGCTTGCGACCGGAGACTTAGGCTATCTGGATCAGGATGGTTTCCTCTATGTCATGGACCGTCGTAAAGATTTGATTATATCTGGTGGCGAAAATGTTTATCCAGCCGAAATAGAGAGTGTTTTGACAGGAATAGAAGGGGTGAAAGAAGCCGGGGTTATTGGCAAATCAGATCGGCAATGGGGAGAGGTCCCTGTCGCTTTTGCTGTAAGAGCCGATAAGAATCTCACAAAGGAAGAAGTTCTCGAGCACTGTAGAAAACATTTGGCAAAATACAAGGTGCCTAAGCAGATTTATTTTATTAGTGAGATGCCGCGTAATGCATCGAACAAACTGGTTCGACACCAACTTGCTGCTTTTTTGAAAGACGAGGAGAAGTAAATAAGGGGGGGCTGAATAATGGCTGATAAACCTGTACGGATTCGACAGCTGGAAGAAGCTGATTTAGAAACGGTTTGGAAACTGGCGTATGGTGAAAAATCACCTGAGTGGAAAAAGTGGGATGCTCCTTATTTTGAACATAAGCAAGTAACATTGCAAGATTACTTGGCGAAAAAGGACGAGCTGGTGAAACAGGATGATCAGTGGCTCATCGAAGTGGCTGAGAGTATTATCGGCACGGTCAGCTATTACTGGGAGCACAAACCTTCTCTGTGGCTGGAAATGGGGATAGTCATTTATCTTCCCCAGTATTGGAGCGGAGGATACGGTACAGAAGCTATGCGATTATGGATTAATCATCTTTTTACAACCATGCCGCTTGTCCGGGTTGGCTACACGACCTGGTCAGGCAATAACCGAATGGTGAAGGTAGGCGAAAAGCTGGGAATGACAATGGAAGCCCGGTTAAGAAAATGCCGTTATTATAATGGGAAATTTTATGATTCGATTCGAATGGGATTGCTCCGTGAAGAATGGGAAAAAAACGAGATTTTTTTTGATGAAAAGGAAAAGGCTCCGAGCCCCCTTGATTAACGAACCATGCTGTTCCTTGGTGCAGGAACAGCATGGTTCATGCTTTATGGCCGCCAATTTTCCGGCTGCGGTCTAAGGTAATTCCTAAATCGGTAAAACTGGTAGCTCGTAATAACGATGTAGATCCATGTTTTTCTCTGATTTGATCCATTACATAACCAAGGTCTTTTTGTTTTGTTTTATCAGTGAATAAATCAAGCTGTGTTTCCTCGTCCTTATACAAGTTATTCAGAGTAATAAAGACTCGCCGGATTTTGCTGACCCCATCATAGAATTCATTAAAGAGCTGCATACATACCCCATACATCTCCATCGTGATGTTTGTAGGTAGCGCAACCGATTTTGATCTGCTGAACCCGCCGCCGGTTTCCTGGCAATAGCCAACGCCAAGGTGAACGGTTCTGCCAGCCTTGCCTGCAGTCCTTGCCCGCCGGCATGCTTCCTCACAAAGATCAAGAATACAAGCAAACACTTCATCGCCATGATAGTCCCGCAACAGGGTGATTCCATGGCCGAATCCTTTTTGCTCCTGTTTTTGAAAGTCCCCAATAACAGGACTCAAATCAGCTCCCCATGCATGCCAATATAGTTGTTCACCCATCACTCCAAACCGTTTTTTCAGCCTCTCCAACGGAAAATTCGCTAATTGTCCCAAAGTGACAATCCCCATCCTGTTAAGGTTAGACATCATTTTTTTTCCGATCCCCCAAATATTTTCAACCGGGACAGGCCATAGTTTTTCTTTGACATCTTTATATGTACACTCAGCAATCCCTGTTTGTTTGGCATAAAGATCCATGACAACCTTTGCTAAAAATTTATTATCGCCAATCCCTATGGAACAGGTCAGTCCCATGGTGTCATATAATTCCTGTTTTATCATCCGGGCAATCTCCCAGCGGCCCCCATACAGCTTTTCAAGTCCGTTAACAGTCACCCATAGTTCGTCTACGGAATATTGATGGATCGCTTCCTTTGGGACATACTGATTAACAAGCTTAGTGATCTCTACCGATACTTTTAAATAATCACTCATTTTAGCTTCAGCAATATGGATACCGGGATCATTTGGCAGCTCGAAAAATCTGCTGACATTTTTGATGCCATGCTGTTTTTTTAATTCAGGTGATGCAGCCAGGATAATACTCCCCGAACGGTTGACATCTCCCACAACAGCTAGCTTCTCTTTCATTGGATCCAATCCTCTTTTTACACACTCGACACTAGCATAAAAAGAACGCATATCAATACATAGGATACTGTTTTCAGGTAATTTAAGATTTGCGGAAAGCAAAAGGATCCCCCCTCGCAAGGAACGTATGTTCTTATTGATAATAATATAACCCATTGCCCGGCAATTAAACAGTGTTAATTTATTCCAAGCAGGTTTTGCACAGGATATTTTCAGTTGCAAACAGCACCCTGTCTATGCTAACAATGAGTAAACATTGTTAAAGATGAGCGAGGCACAAAAAAACTCTATAAACAATCTGCTTTTTTTGGTAAACTTACATTGCTGTATTTGAGATGCAAGGAGAATTAGAATGAATATATTTTCGAGACTATTTAAAATAACCCATTTATCAACGATTCGGCTGATCGTATTGTTTTATTTACTTACGGTGTTAGGTTCTACCATGTTACTGGGAATGCCGTTTTTCCACTATGGAGAAATGGATTTAAGTTTTATTGATTTATTGTTCACAGCAGTAAGTGCGGTCAGTGTAACAGGCCTGACGGTGGTTTCGACTGCCGACACCTTTAATACCGCTGGCAAAATTGCATTGACAGTCGTACTGCAGTTTGGGGGAATCGGAATCATGACCCTCGGGACGTTCATTTGGATTATCCTGGGTAAAAAGATTGGACTCCGGGGAAGACAATTGATTCAAATCGACCAAAACAGGACAACCTTATCCGGTTTAGTAAGATTAATGTTAAAAATACTAAAGATTATCATTACCATTGAATTGATAGGTACAATTGTGTTAAGCACGTATTTTCTATCTTACTTTGATACGTGGCAAGAGGCATTATTGCAGGGATTCTTCGGTGCGGTCAGTGCCACCACAAATGCAGGCTTTGACATTACAGGTTCGTCATTAATCCCTTTTGCGGGTGATTATTTTGTCCAGTTCGTCAATATTATCCTGCTGATATTAGGGGCTATTGGCTTTCCAGTACTGATTGAAGTGCAGGAACTGCTAAGGGGGCAGCAGTCGGATATCAACCAGAAATATTCTTTTTCACTGTTCTCAAAGCTTACGACCGTCACATTCTTTGCTCTTATTATAGTCGGATGGCTGTTAATTTTTGTTTTAGAGCGTAATGCTTTTTTAGCTGATAAGATATGGCATGAAAAAATATTTTACAGCCTCTTCCAATCTGTTACGACGAGGAGTGGCGGATTGGCGACAATGGATGTAGGCGAGTTTACCTCCCCAACTCTTGTGTTAATTTGCGTATTAATGTTCATCGGGGCATCTCCAAGCAGTGTCGGTGGTGGTATCAGAACAACATCATTTGCAATCATGCTTTTATCAATTTTTAATTATGCCAAGGGAAACACCAGTATAAAGGTGTTCGGCAGGGAACTGGACCATGACGATGTGATTCGCTCGTTTATAGTTATCACTACTGCAGCCATGCTCTGTTTGACTGCTATTATTTCACTGAATTATTTAGAGCCGTTTTCCTTGATTTCGATTGCTTTTGAGGTGTGCTCCGCATTTGGAACAACAGGGTTATCGATGGGCATCACACCGGACTTGTCTACCCCTGGGAAATGTATTATTATTTTTCTCATGTTCGTCGGAAGAATAGGAATATTTTCCTTCCTATTCCTAATGAGGGGAAGAGTGACTAAGGATATTTACCATTATCCAAAAGAGAAAGTGATTATCGGCTAAAAAAGTTAATTGATAAAGATTATCAAAATCATTGACGGCAGAGCTTAAACCAAATAAACTGGTAATAGACCTAAATTGATGAAAGAACGGTTTTTCTGTTAAGAGAATATAGAAGTAAGCATCGCTCGTAAGGGAGAGATTGCAAAATGGAAACTTTGACAGCTAAGGACTTAACCCTAGGCTACGGAGAAGAGATCATCATAGATGATTTAAATATAACCATCCCTAAAGGGGAAATAACGGTCTTTATTGGCGGGAACGGCTGTGGAAAATCGACGCTGCTGCGTTCAATGGCACGCTTATTGAAACCAAAAGAAGGCGGAGTTATTCTTCATGGGGAAGAAATAGCTAAAATGCCGACAAAGGAAGTTGCCAAAAAACTGGCCATTCTTCCGCAGAGCCCGGTAAGCCCTGAAGGTTTAACTGTACAGGATTTAGTTAAACAGGGAAGACATCCATATAAAACAATGTTCAAAAAATGGTCAAAGGAAGACGACCTGGCTGTTGATGAGGCATTGAAGGCAACCAATATGCTGGAGTTGCTGGATCGCCCAGTCGATTCTTTATCTGGCGGTCAGCGCCAAAGAGCATGGATCGCAATGACACTTGCCCAGAAAACAGATACCATATTGCTGGATGAGCCTACTACTTATTTGGATATGACTCACCAAATTGATATTCTGGATCTTTTATTTGAGCTGAATGAACGAGATGGCCGGACCGTGGTAATGGTGCTGCATGATTTAAATTTAGCATGCCGTTATGCCCATCATATTGTCGCAATCAAGGATAAGCAGGTATATGCTCAAGGCAGGCCGGAAGAAATTATCAGCTGTAACATGGTTCACGACGTATTTAATATGAAGTGTGATGTTACTTATGATCCGATGTTCGGGACCCCGATGTGTATCCCGCATGGCAGAGGCCGCTGCTTAATTAAGAGTGCTGTAGAAGAAGCGCGTTCACAAGCCAAGCTTTCGTAAGAAAATATTGTTTAGTATTAACTTTAACTCATCGATTACCTCAATCGATGGGTTTTTTGTGTCGTTTCCGGGAGTATTTACGGAAAAGCTATCTTAATGAATGTTCTGCCATTCACTTTCCACGGTGGGAGCGGTTGTAATTTTCGTTTCTAATTTACTGTTTAAATAATTGCCGAGGATTTCATCTAGTTCGTCTTTTTGGCATGCTTCAAATACCTCTAATAAATCGTCATGATCCATTTGTTCCAAAACGGAGTGAATGAACACTTCTAAGAAATCTTTATCCTGATCATCGAAATGTTGTAAATATAATTGAAAAAGGTTGTCTGCAAATTTCACTTGAACCTTCCCCTTTCTAAAATTTATTTGTAACTTACCTTATGCAAAAAGGATAAAATGTTGTTCATAAAATACTGCAAATGGCGAAAATTAAAGGATAGGAGGGTGAAAGATGGAAAAGAAAAAGTTCTTCATAAATATGGGTACACTCGAAATATCACAAGTGGAAGCTGGTGATAACAATGATTTCACCATTTTTGCTACGGATCAGGAGGTCTTCCAATTAAGAGAATTATTTGATGAAATGTATAATTCCGATATCACGGCTTTTTTTCGTACACATTTGCCAATCCATTATCATAAGGATTCAGCAAATGACAGGTATGATGCTGGAATTGTATCTGCTTATCAAATGGTTTATGACTTGGGGGATGATGCGACAAAAGCACATATCGGCAGTATGAAGATTCTTGAAAGGGAATAACCCTCAGTGGGAGAATGGCATGACAGCTTTTACTGACCAAATATGTAAAAACCTTGCCTTATTTTTAAAGGCAAGGTTTTTTGTAATTACGGTTCAGGAACTGGCATTTCTTCTGCTGAGTCGATAGCTTCCTGGGGAACTTTAATTTCATCCAGTTGATTGAATTTGCTGTATGTTGCATCAAATGTTTGAACGATATTGGTCGTCACTCCATTCTCATCGACATCAAGGTCCATGTCCATTGTCATCGCCTGCGGATAATAATTATCCTTGGAAATGGTAAAAGCATAATCAAGTTTGTTAATGGAAATAGACTCAACCATATCCTCTGTCAGCTGATCCTTAGGGATAGTACTCCCAAGCTCGGCTTTTAGAAGATCTTTAAACTCATCCCCATTAGCACTTAAAGATAGCAAATAGGCATCTTCGGTCTCTTCCAGGCTGAATTCTTCCGTATATTGTTCCAATTCTTTTAGTTGTTTAGCAGGATTTTGCTGTTCCTGCCCCGAAAGATTATTCAATTGACCAACCAAATCTTCAGGCCCTTTTATCCACTTGTTTTGTTCTGGATCTTTTACAAACAAATTCTGATCTGCATAATACATTTCAATTGTTTGTCCCATCGACTCCATTGTTTGATAAAATGCCATTGGCTCCATCTGTATCTGGGACGTAATAGTAGAAGACACCGGAAATCCCGCTTCTCCTGTTCCAATTGTCTGGCTGACATCCGCGCTTATTTCAAAGTTTTTTAACTCTTCACTGGCCACTAAAGAGTTCTGGTAAATATCTTCCAGTTTCGAACTTTCAGTTGAAGAACAGGCAGCGGTGAAAAAAGCAAGCAGAAAGCTGCAGCCTGCCAGTAGTAGAAACCTTTTCCTTTTCATGGATAATGTTCCTCCCTTTTTTAACTCTTTACATTAACTCTTATTATAAGACATCTGCACATGGAAAAAAACCCCAAAACAAAAATGGTTAACGAAGAATCTGGATAACGTATGGTTATGTAAAAATGTTTCGAATTTTAATTATTTATTTGGAAAGAGTTTAATACATTGAGATTAAAGGAATAAAAAACTAACTAAATAAAGTGGAGGGATGAAACAGCATGAAAAAGCAATCGTTCCAGATTATAGCGTTTATTGCACTTATTTTTATTCTATCTATACTTACGCTTTCTTTCCAATCGGGTGATCCTGACTTAACTGCTGATAATGCATCAGCTAATGTTACTACCGAATCGAATCCTGCCCAAAATGAGAAAGATCATCGGGAAAAAGAAAGTCAGCCGGAAAAACTTGACCATGAGCACCTAACTTCTGTGACTAAATCGTTTATGGACAAGCTTGTGCAGGAAACCACAGAAAGTTTTCAAGTCAAAAACTTTGATTCTAAGGAAGAACTTATAGACGAATTCGGAACAATTGCCTCACCGTCAGTAGCGGAAAAATACATAGATGTATACTATACGGAAAAAGCGGATGGTCTATATCTTTTACCGACCGAAACACCGCCGTGGTTTCAAAGTGACTCAGAATATGAGATGATGGATATGGAAAATGGAAAGGTGAAAGTCATTCAGGAAAATCAAACCGAACTATACGGAAGCTATAAGATAGAGTTAGAATTAACTTTTACTGATAGCTGGAAAATTACAAACACTAAACATTCTTAAACTATTCGAGGTCTTAAAGGCAGTTGAACTCAATGATTACATTTACTGATTACTATAACAACGAAGTGCAGCTATCATTCGATGACCATCCTTTTTCAAAGAGCCCTAAGCATGTATGGGTAATTTGCAGGTGGAAAGAGCAATGGCTTCTGACAAATCACAAAGACAGAGGAATTGAATTCCCCGGAGGGAAAGTGGAAGAAGGGGAATCTGCAGAAGAGGCGGCTATAAGAGAAGTTAATGAGGAAACCGGCGGAATTGTGAAGGAGCTCATCTATGTAGGGCAATACAATGTTGCCGGAAAAGGTGGGACCATCATCAAAAATATCTATTTTGCCACTATTGAAAAAGTTATTGAGCAAAACTCCTACTATGAAACCTTTGGTCCAGTACAATTGGAAAAGCTGCCTGAACATATAAAAATTAATCCGGACTTCAGTTTTATGATGAAAGATGATGTTTTGCCGAATAGCTTGAACCGGATTTACCAATTAGCTCAATTTCGGTAAGCATTTCGTTTTTTTATCTGTTACTTACTTTGTCTTCTGCAGCAACATGCCAGATAAAAACAAACTGTTATAACAGACAAGGTCTGCCCGAACTCAGGTCAGACCTTGAACTGTTTTTGAGTTAACCTGCAGTATTTTTGATTAACCATTTTTCGAGCTTTTCTACAAGCTGATACATAAGGGCAGCCAGAATCGCTATAACAAGCAGACTGTATAATACAAGGGTGAAATCGAACACTTGAAATCCATATACAATTAAGTAACCAAGCCCTTTTGCCGATACAAGGAATTCCCCTACAATCACTCCCACCCACGACAGGCCTACGTTGACTTTCAAAGTCGATATCATAGCTGGAAAAGAAGCAGGCAAAATCGCAGTGGTAAAGCATTGCCATCTAGTTGCTCCGAAGCTTTTCAGCACTTTCACATAATTTTCGTCTACTTCCCGAAAGGCGGAGTAAACAACTAAGGCAGTAATAATAATACAGATTATCGCTCCCATTGCGATAATTGAGACATAACCAGGACCAAGGGCAACGATGATAATTGGCCCAAGAGCAACTTTCGGCATAGCATTGAGGATGACTAGATACGGGTCCAGTATCTTTGAAAGCTTTTCAGACCACCAGAGGATTGCTGCAAGAATAATTCCAAGCAGTGTACCGGCAACAAAACCGATAATGGTTTCCAATAGAGTCACTTGTAGATGGAACCAAAGTGATCCATCTATTAATTTTTCTGCGAATAAGTGGCCGACCTTGGAGGGAGAGCTGAAAATTAACGGATCAATCCATTCCATCCTGCTTGCGAATTCCCAACTGATAAAAAAGGCAGCAAAGATAACCAATTGCCAGAAAGTAATACTTTTCCTGTATGCCTTGCGCTGCTTTTTATATTGTTCGAAAAGTTGTTCATCAGACAGGGTGTTTGTTTTCAAGTTCATTCAACTCCTCCCAAATACGGTCGAATAATAATTGGTACTTTAAATGTTTTCTAGCTTGAAATGGCTGCAGATTTCTTATTTCAATCGGCACTTCAAAAATTTCGGCTATTTCTCCCGGATTTGCTTTCATCAGAAATATCCGGTCACTCATTGCGATTGCTTCACCAATATCATGAGTGACCAAAATAGATGTTTTGTTATACTCCTTCAATAGGCTTGATACCAAATCTTCTAACTTCAGCTTTGTCTGGTAATCAAGGGCAGAAAAAGGTTCGTCGAGCAGGAGTAAATTCGGATCGGTCATAAGGGTCCTGGCCAGTGCAGCCCGCTGCCGCATTCCCCCTGATAAGGATTTAGGATAAGAGTGGACGACGTTGGCAAGCCCAATTTCGTGTAAAATTTGTATAGCTTTATCTTTGGTTTGCTCTGTTTCCTTACTTTGTATCTTTGGCCCGGTTAAGACGTTATCAAGAATCGTTTTCCAGGGAAAAAGGTAATCCTGCTGAAGCATGTAACCTATACCAGATGCAGTATTGGAAAGGGGCTGGTTTCTTAAAAGCACCTCTCCATGTGTTGGCTGGATAATACCGGAAATAATGGATAACAAGGTCGTTTTTCCGCAGCCGCTCGGCCCTAAGACGGAAATAAATGCTCCTTCCTCGATGGCCATCGAGATATTATCCACAGATTTGGTATAACCTTTGTCGTGAAAATATTGGTGGGAAATATGATTAAGTTTTAAGAAAGACATTTTTCCATCCTCCTATTCGTTCATCACATCTTCAGCAATATTTGTGTTGACAAGGTCTTTATAAGGAATATCTTCTGGCAGTTCCCCTGATTCGTCCATGATGTTTTTCAAATTATCCCATTCCTCTTCATCAAGTATAGGATTTTCGGCAAACGAACCTTGGCTCTTGTAACGTTCAATCGAAGAAGCTAGTAACTGTAAGTCGGTGTCTTCAAAATAAGGCGCTACAATCTCAGCAATTTCCTCGGAAGAGTGTTGCTGAATAAATTGTTGCGCTTGATAAATCGCACGCGTAAATTTTTTGGCGGAAGCTTCATGTTCCTCAAGAAAGCTTTGCTTAGCCATAAAAACAGTATAAGGAACATGGCCTGATTCTTCACCGAATGAAGCAACGATATAGCCATTGCCTTCTGCTTCGAACATGCTTGCTTGCGGTTCAAACAATTGTACATACTCCCCTGTTCCAGAAGTGAAAGCTCCGGGAATATTCGCAAAGTCAATGTTTTGAATCAAGTTTAAGTCATGTTGCGGATCGATACCATTCTGTTTTAACACGTATTCTCCAACCATCTGGGGCATACCACCCTTGCGCTGTCCAAGAAAGTCACTGCCCTTTAAATCTTCCCAGGAAAAGTTGTCGTCTGGCTGCTTAGCTACGAGAAAGGTTCCATCGGTTTGTGTTAATTGGGCAAAATTAATAATTGGATCATTGGTCCCTCTTGCTGCAACATAAATAGAGGTTTCTGACCCGACCAGGGCGATGTCTGCATCATCTGCGAGTAAAGCAGTCATTGTTTTATCTCCACCCCATGTCGTCTTTAACTCCACCTCTAAACCTTCATCTGCAAAAAATCCTTCTTCCAAGGCTACATATTGGGGAGCATAAAAAATGCTGCGGGTCACTTCGGCAATCTTAATATTGGTCTTGCTGCCAACAGAGCTGCAGCCTGTTAGTCCAAGCACAAGTATTAATGCGGATAAAAGAAACAATCGATATTTAATCATGTTAGTCAACCTCTCAGTGGATGTATTCATATGTTGTAATTTATGCGCAAGCCCAGAATTGTGTGAAACGCCCAGTAAAACATAGGAAGTAAATAAAAAGTGGTTGGGACATAACATACACATCCACTTGCAAAACCCGAACGATAACAGCTTATAAAGTTTTAACAGAGCATCTTCAAGCTTCGATTGCTGGCGTAATGGGATATAAATGGCGTTGGAACAGTAGTATCGGTAAAGCGCTAGTACTGTGCGCTGCGGAAATACACTACGCTTTCCGCGGGCGGCTGGTGAGCCTCCTCGAGCTTGCGCTCTGCGGGGTCTCACCGAGGCCTTCCCTCCACTGAAAGTCTGTGTAGTGTTTTCTGCCAACAGCCCTATCATCGCAACCAAAAATGGCTCCTTTATTTTCAAGGAGCTGAGGCCGTGCCCAGGGGAAGCGAAGTATGCTGCCGGCGCAAGCACTGAAGTTTGTTCGAAGGAAGAAATAGTGTCGTCACTCCTTTTGTCTCAACCTCTCAGCTTGTAGATTTTTATTTTTCCCACAGAGTAGCTCAAAATCGAAAAAGGCGCTGATTCATTTAGCTAGATCGCTAGGTAGATGGCCATTTTCTCCATGCTCTAAATGGGCAGTTGTCATTAAGGGGTGTTTTCGAATTGTTTCTTTTCCTGGAACGAAAATACGCAGGGGGTTCTCATCCATAGGGTAAAGATAAATAATTAGTGGAGAAACAAGAAGTATCTTTATGAAAAGGAGAAAGCTAAGGATTGTCATATCCTTAGCCTTCCAATTTGAGTTTAGACTGGCTTATAAAGAGGTCCGGCATTAACGATAGCAGAATCAACATCGGTAAATTTTTCAAAGTTTTCGTGAAACCTGGCTGCCAGTTGCTCAGCTTTAAGTTTGTATGATTCATAAGAATTCCATGTCTCCCAAGGGCGTAATAACTTCTCTGGCACTTCTGGAACAGTTACCGGTATTTGCAAGCCGAAAATTGGATCAGCAGAGGAATCAACCTCATCAAGCTCACCTTGCAGAGCTGCGCGTACCATTGCCCTAGTGTATTCAAGCGGAATTCTTTTCCCCTTTCCAAAGGGCCCTTCAATCCATCCTGTATTTATTAGGAAAACATCGACCCCATGCTTATCAATTTTTTCTCCTAACATATCAGCATACCGCCGGGGATTAAGCGGTAAAAAGGGAGCACCAAAGCATGCGGAAAATGTAGCTTGCGGCTTAGTCACCCCGCGTTCCGTTCCAGCAAGTTTACTCGTATAGCCGCTCATGAAATGGTACATTGCCTGCTCCTTGTTCAACCTGCTGATTGGCGGAAGTACACCAGAAGCATCTGCTGTAAGGAAAATAATTGTTCTTGGGTGGCCGGCAGTGCTGGGGACAACACTATTATTTATATGGCGCAGCGGATAAGCTGCACGAGTATTTTCTGTCAAGCTTGTATTATCAAAATCTGGTACACCGTCGGTACAAATGACATTTTCCAGAACTGCACCATTCTGGATGGAATCGTAAATTTGCGGTTCCTTATCCCGGGAGAGGCCGACACATTTGGCGTAACAGCCGCCTTCTATGTTAAAGATACCATTAGGTGACCAAGCGTGTTCGTCATCTCCGATCAGAAGGCGGCCAGGATCAGCAGACAGTGTCGTTTTCCCTGTTCCTGACAAGCCAAAGAAAAGAGAAACATCTCCATCGTAATCGACATTAGCTGAACAATGCATAGGCAGGACGTTTTTCTGGGGCAATAAATAATTCATCACAGAAAATACCGACTTTTTTATTTCCCCGGCATATTCCGTTCCTCCTATCAATATTACCTTTTCCTCCATGGAAATAATAATGAAGGCTTCCGAATTAGTTCCGTCCAATTCCGGATCTGCTTTAAAAGAAGGAGCGGAAATGACTGTAAAACAACCTTGGCCGCAGTCCCAATCATTGTCATCAGCTTCAATAAACAGTTGTCTGGCAAATAAATTATGCCAGGCAAATTCGGTAATCACTTTGATGGGAAGGCGGTAGTGTTGGTCTGCTCCAGCATAACCTGTAAATGAGAAAAACTCATCCTGGTTACGGAGATGATTAACAACTTTTATATACAATGAGTAAAAGGTGTTTTGATCAATTGGCTTGTTTACCTTTCCCCAATCAATATTGTCCTTAAGCTCATCAGTCTGAACAATAAACTTATCTTCTGGAGAGCGTCCGGTATATTTTCCGGTTACAACACTGACAGCTCCTGTATTAGTCGTATGACCTTCCCCACGTGCAGTGATTTTTCTGGTTAATTGGTGAATTGACAAATTTTCGCTGCAATTAGGCAATCCTGTTAGTTCATTTGTTAAAACGCTTTCATTAATTTTGTTCATTTGCGCTCACATCCTTTTTTAAGCTTGCTTAGTACTTAAATATCATAAAATAGTATAACACATTAATCCATTTATTCCATACTAATAACCCGTTATTTCCCTATAAATTTAATTAAGGTTAAAATGGGGAATAGGGAAGTAAAAAAAGAAAAGGGCGGGAAATATGAAGAGCAAATCCATTGTTTTGTATGATAAAGATTGTTATCTGTGCCAGCAGACAAAGAAAATTATTCACATCCTTGACTGGTTCAAGGTGTTTGATTGGGTGTCCTTACAGAAATATGAACAAACGAATCTCCTGTCTAACCAGGAAAAAGAAGCAATTAGAGGAGAAATTCATATTATTATGCCAAATGGCAATCGAATAACCGGGTACCAGGCGGTCAGGTTCATGTTAATTCGTTGTTTACTAACCATGCCGCTCGGAATATTAATGTATATTCCTAAGTCGGAAATTATCGGAGAACCTCTATATAAATGGATCGCTAAGAATAGGTACCAGCTTTTTAAAAATAAGTGCACCAATGGAGTATGTAAAATACCCCAATAATTAATACCTTAATACCCCAATAATTAGAGAGTTAATCCCGACAAAAGTGGTAGTAATTTATTGACAATGGCGGTCTGTTTAGATACGATGTAATGCGAACGGATACTCTCTTATCCAGAGTCGGCGGAGGGACAGGCCCGAAGAAACCCGGCAACCATCATTTAGATGAAAAGGTGCTAACCTGATGCAAGGTTTTTTCCTTGGACGATAAGACGAGAAAGGCCATTTTCCTTTCCTTATCCCATAAAGGAAAGGATTTTTTCTTTTGTTAGAGCTTATTGCCTACCTACTATGGTCTTATCAATTTTCCGATTGAATGATAAAAACAGTGATACGAAAAGCATGATTCACCAGCTGAACTATTCTGTAATAACATACCAAAGGAAAGAGCAGTTCCGTATTATACTTGAAGAAAATGAAGGAGGATTTAGCAGAATGGCTGCAAATCGTCGATTATTCACATCTGAATCGGTTACGGAAGGACATCCTGATAAAATATGTGACCAGATATCTGATGCTATTTTAGATGAAATATTAAAAAGTGATCCAAACGCCCGTGTTGCCTGTGAGACTACAGTCACCACCGGCCTTGTTTTAGTCTCCGGGGAAATTACTACTACTACTTATGTTGATATCCCTAGTATTGTGCGCAAAACCGTTAAAGACATTGGTTATACCCGCGCGAAGTATGGTTTCGATGCGGAAACATGCGCTGTGCTGACAGCTATTGATGAGCAGTCTCCAGACATTGCTGGCGGTGTGAACCAAGCATTGGAGGCTCGTGAGGATACAAGTTACGACGATCAAATCGAAGCGATTGGTGCCGGAGACCAGGGGTTGATGTTCGGCTATGCCAACAATGAAACCCCAGAATTAATGCCGCTTCCAATTTCATTAGCCCATAAAATCAGTAAACGGCTGTCTGATGTCAGGAAAGAGAGTATTCTTCCGTACCTGCGTCCCGATGGAAAAACGCAAGTAACGATTGAATATGACGAAAATGATAAACCGGTCAGAGTGGATACAATCGTTATTTCTACCCAACATCACCCGGAAATAGAATTAAAACAAATTCAACAGGATTTAAAAGAATTTGTTATAAACCCGATTGTTCCTGAAGAGTTATTGGATGAACAAACCAAGTACTTTATTAATCCTACTGGCCGTTTTGTGATTGGCGGCCCTCAAGGGGATGCAGGCTTGACTGGCCGTAAAATCATTGTTGATACTTACGGAGGCTATGCGCGCCATGGCGGCGGAGCATTTAGCGGAAAAGACGCAACTAAAGTCGATCGTTCCGCAGCTTATGCAGCCCGTTATGTTGCTAAAAATATTGTAGCGGCTCAGTTAGCAGAGTCCTGTGAAGTTCAGCTTGCATACGCTATTGGGGTAGCAGAACCTGTATCTATTTCTATTAATACGTTTGGAACAGGAAAAGTTACCGAACTGCAATTAGTGGAGGCTGTGAGAGAATTATTTGATCTTCGCCCGGCAGGGATTATTAAGATGCTTGATTTAAAACGTCCGATTTATAAAGATACAGCTGCTTATGGCCACTTTGGAAGGACTGACATCGAGTTTCCTTGGGAAAAAACAGATAAAGTAGACAACCTGAAAAAAATCGCAGAACAGAATAGTAAGTAAAGACAATGATAGGACTAAGCCTTTGGCTTAGTCCTATCATTATTTTTCAGCCGGTAAACTCCTATAGGCCTGTCCGGCTGCCCGGTTGTTTTTTTCTTGGCTGTTACTCCACCTCCCAGCGATTAGCAGACTTCCTGCACCTTCGTCCGATAAGTTAACATCATCGCTAGCGCTCTGTGTTTTCTTTATCAAAAAGAAAGAAAGTTCGATCTAACCCCACCACGATGCGCGGCAACGTCGAACTACCCGCGATGCGCGGGCACAGTCTGTACATCGCCAAACAGGCAGGTTTCGCTTTTCTTTTAATTTCCGCTCTTTTTTTGTTTTGTTCGCCCGATTGGTTTTGGAGGATTTGTCATATGATGGCTGTAACTAACGTAGTTAGTTTATTTGTATGCCTTACTTTGTTTTAAAGGAGGTTTTTTGTCAATGAGCCATTATGAAACATGTTGCAGGAATGTCGGAGAAGCTGTCAAGATCACCTGTCATGATGGGAATGTTCACCGGGGGATTATCGATAGAGTCCACCGTGATCGTGTGTTCATCCGTCCTGTTGAAAACAGGATAGGCGATTCAGGACCTGGCCCCGGCCTTTTTCTATACGGACCAGGCTGGGGATGGGGGTATGGCCCCGGGTATGGAATTGCATTTGCTTCGATAGCCGCTCTTACGCTGCTTCCATTCCTTTTCTGGTAAGTTTTTAACCTGTCCTAAGGGTATGGCTCCGACTAATATAAGGGTTGGAGGATGCCCTTATTGGACAATGAGTTTCTACTCCAATGAATCGGGTAATAAAGGAATAGCAAACAAAATAGAATTAGTATTGAATTTTCGATTGTGCTATAATTAACAAGATGTAAACATATAGAAAGAGAGGCAAGAATATGTGTGGTTTTATTGGTATGATCCGCAACCAACCTCAAGTGCCAGACCAAAATAATAAAGATGAATTTCAAATGCAAAATAATGTAATTACTCATAGAGGCCCTGATGACGAAGGGTATTTCTATGATGAATATATATCTTTAGGTTTTAGGCGATTAAGTATTATTGATATAGAGAGTGGGCAGCAGCCGTTCAATTATGATAATGATCATTACTGGATGATTTTTAATGGGGAAATTTACAATTATATTGAGCTAAGAGAACAGTTGATTGCCAAAGGTTATTCGTTTGATACAGAATCAGATACAGAAGTTATTATCGCAATGTTTAAAGAGCATGGAACCGACGCTTTTCAACACCTGCGTGGGATGTTTTCTGTCCTAATCTGGGATAAAAAAGCACAGGTTCTGTATGGTGTGAGAGATCCATTTGGCATCAAACCGCTTTTTTACAGTGAAACCGACGAAGGTACATACTTCGCATCCGAGAAAAAAAGTATCACTTTAATGAAAGATAATGACCAAGTGAACACAGAGGCTTTACAGCAATATTTAAGTTTTCAATTTGCTCCTGAACCGATGACTTTAAGCGAAGGAGTGCTAAAGGTAGAGCCAGGTCATTTCTTTGTTAAAAGGCCGGGAGAAAGCATTGAATTCACTCGTTATTGGCATGCGCGTTTTGAGCCTGTATTAATGGAAAAGAAGCAATGGATCAAACGGATCCAGGACGTCATGTATGATTCCGTGAATGTCCATATGCGCAGTGACGTACCTGTCGGCTCTTTCTTATCAGGCGGTATCGATTCTTCCCTGATTGTTGCAATTGCAAGAGAATTTAACCCAAATATAAAAACATTTTCTGTCGGTTTTGAAAGAGATGGTTATTCAGAAGTAGATGTAGCAAAGGAAACTGCTGAAAAATTAGGCGTCGAAAATATTTCATATACTATTACACCGGAAGAATATGTACAAAAATTACCTAAAATCATGTGGCATATGGATGATCCTTTAGCAGATCCGGCATGTGTCCCGCTGTACTTTGTCGGCAGAGAAGCGAGCAAGCATGTAACAGTTGTGTTGTCCGGTGAAGGATCGGATGAATTATTCGGAGGGTATAATATCTATCGGGAGCCTGATTCTCTGAAATTATTTCATTCCATCCCCGGCCCCGCCAAAGGGTTATTGTCGAGAGTTGCATCTGTTCTTCCAGAAGGAGTTAGGGGAAAGAGCTTCCTGGAACGGGGAACAACTCCTTTAAAGGATCGCTATATCGGCAATGCTAAAATGTTCGAAGAGAACGAGAAAGAGCAATTGCTTAAAACCTATGACTCCAGCGTGGCTTACCAGCAAATCACCAAACAGCTGTACGAAAATGCAGCTAATGAACATCCGGTCAACCAAATGCAATATGTAGATATCCACACGTGGTTGAGAGGGGATATTTTGCTTAAAGCAGATAAAATGACAATGGCCCATTCTTTAGAACTCCGTGTGCCGTTTTTGGACAAAGAAGTGTTTAAAGTAGCCAGTGAAATCCCTGTCGACTTAAAAATCGCTAACGGAACCACAAAAAGCATTCTGCGGGAAGCTTCCAGAGACATTGTCCCTGACCATGTACTGGATCGAAAAAAACTAGGCTTTCCTGTTCCTATCCGCCATTGGCTCAAAGATGAATTATACGATTGGGCAAAGACGCTTATTTTGGAAAGTGAAACGGAGCATTTGTTGCATAAATCGTACATTCTAAACTTATTAGAAGCGCACTGCCAAGGAAAAGGCGATTACAGCCGTAAAATTTGGACTGTGTTGATGTTTATGCTTTGGCACCAGATCTATATTGAAAGAAAACACCCTTTTGCTGAATTACGTGAAGAAGATAAAACAAAAAGCAAGCTTACGGTATAACCGTAATTGCTTGCTTTCCCATTTGCACCCATGCTTCTTCGAAGTCGTCAATGGGTGCTTTTCTTTGTTTGTTAACAAGAGGATCATTAAAATAAATAAA
The DNA here is from genome assembly GCF_900101125.1 of Sediminibacillus albus. GTDB lineage: Bacteria > Bacillota > Bacilli > Bacillales > Amphibacillaceae > Sediminibacillus > Sediminibacillus albus. The sequence goes on from NZ_FNFL01000002.1 coordinate 624,553, forward strand.
TGTTTCGTCATAGCCGGTAACCAATACAGAATGCTCTTTCATTGTTATGTCAATGGGTCCTTGCGGAGTCTTCCAAGTTTGAAAGCTGCTTTTAGGTAATTTTTTGAATGCAGTGTTTGTTATCACCCATACAGGATGATTATTATTAATATGCTTGAAAATTTCATAAAAGCTGCCGCCGCTAAAGTCATGTACTTTATCACCAGCGTAAGTTTCAGCTAGCTCGGCAATTGGCTGGTGGTAAACGCCATAACCCGGATTGCTGAGTGAATACATATCGCCAACAAATCCTTTGGCAGGATTGCCGAAAAACACTCCATCTTCTGTCTGTTTATAAGGTGTATCATCTTTAGCAATTTCATCGGCCAGTTTCATCTTGGATGCATCAATTCCGTGGAATTGGAGCAGCATCGCAAGGCTGGTGACTTCACAACCTCTGGGAAGCTGAGGATATTGTTGAATAATTGGAGCTTCCAACACTACGGAAGACCTCATCTGAAATTGTTCGATTAAAGGGAAGACTGGTTCCAGCTCAGCAGAGGGCAGCTCATCCGCCATGGCCCTGACAGGGTTAGCCTGGTGCTTGATCCATGCCTTCGTTTGCGGGAGCCATTCTTCCTTATAATTGTTCAGGACGATGACCGAAACAATGAAACAACAAACGCCAAATAAGACAGCGTGCGTTTTATAAAATAGCTTAGAGCCTCTTTTGTCAGCCTTTTTCATGGAATAGACGAGCATGAGTGCCATCATAAGCGCGAATATTCCCAAGTAATATAATACCATGATGCCACTGCACCTCCTGTTCTTAGGATAACGCATTTCGACAAAAAAAACAGGGTGCAAATATGACAAAATGTAGTTATTTTTCCTGCTGTCCCTTATAGTACTGGCCTTTTTCTACGTAAGAGTTTCGAATCCGATCCATTTCGGAAAAATCTTTTTCGGTTAATTCGCGAATTACTTTAGCTGGACGGCCGAATGCAAGGGATCGCGGAGGAATCACTTTTCCGGGCGGAACTAGGCTTCCGGCGCCGATAAATGCTTGTTCACCTATTTCGGCATCGTCTAAAATGATTGAGCCCATTCCGACTAAAGCTCCTTTTCTTATTTTTGCGGAATGAAGAGTTACCTGGTGGCCGATTGTCACACCGTCTTCAATTACCAGCGGCATTCCAGGGCTTTGATGCAGAAGGCTGAGGTCCTGGATGTTTGCCTGCTTGCCAATATATACAGGAGCGACATCGCCTCTTATGACCGTTTTGAACCAAATGCTTGCTTGTTCGCTTATCGTTATATCTCCAGTTAATATAGCATCGCCAGCGATGAAAGCAGATTCGTGAACGACTGGTTTTTTGCCCTTATATTCGTAAATCATTTGAAACCCCCTGTAAATTATGATGTTATAGATAATAGTATCATAACAATCATTTGTATTAGTAAAAAAATACAACCGGCAGCAACACAATGTACTGCATTTTATCGAAATAGAAAGAGGGAGATATTTTGACGTTCCGCGTTCCGCGCACCTCACCCATATTAATGAAGCATGTATACCGAAAAATCTTTCCAGCAGTCGAATCCGAATTGGCTTATTGGGAGAAAAGAGCGAACGATATTCCTGACAAGGAATTAAGAAAGCAAGCATTGGATAGTATCCACACTAAAAAATTTCACTGCCAAGGCGGATCGGTTTATAGTATCCTTGCTGGTTCAAACTGGAAAGAGGCTATCCGTTTTATCGTGGCTTACCAAACAATCAGCGATTACTTGGATAATTTATGCGACCGCAGTACGTCGCTTGATCCAACGGACTTCCAAATGCTTCACCAATCGATGCAGGATGCTTTATCTCCCGGAAATGAAATGAAAAATTATTATTTCTATCGGAAGGAAGAAAATGACGGAGAATACTTATCTGATCTGGTCAGAACCTGTCAAAATAGTTTGAGGACATTAACGAGTTATCAGGTTATTAAGGACTATATTCTTGAACTGGAAGGGTTATATGCTGATCTCCAAGTCCATAAGCATGTCGAAGAAGAGGAAAGAATTCCGCGCTTGCAAGAGTGGCATGAAAACCACAAACAAAAGTGGCCATATTTAAGCTGGTATGAGTTTTCAGCTTCGAGCGGGTCTACACTCGGTATCTTTTGTATGGTTTCTTATGCCATGGGAGAAAAAATGTCCGAACATCTTGCCGCGCTTTTATTTGATAGTTACTTCCCATTTATGCAAGGTCTACATATATTGCTGGACTACTATATAGATCAACAGGAAGACTTGGCGGAGGGAGACTTAAATTTCTGCAATTATTATCAAGACGCAGACCATATGAAGGAGCGCCTGCTTTTCTTTATAGAACAGACCAATAAACATGTGCAGCATCTGCCCAACCGCCAGTTTCATGAAATGGTCCATAACGGCTTGGTCGGTCTTTACTTAGCCGATCCTAAAGCAGGAAAATTAGAAGGCGGAAAAGAAGTCACCAAAACGTTATTACAGGCAAGCGGATTGAGATCCAGTTTTTTTTACTTAAACGTAAAAGTTTATAACAAATGGAAAAAATAAGAAGTCAGCCTCCGAAAAATGAAAACAGCTGTTTTATTCCGTTTTTTTGGGCTGCGTTCGTTTTTCTATTGCGAGAAGAAATGGAGGATCGTTTTTTTGGTTAATGAATTCATACTTTAAGACATGAAAGGTTTTCTGGTCTAAGCTTCCCGCATAATTCAACAGTGCGTCTTTTTCTATTTCGCCGCCCTTATGTCCATAATAAACAACGATGGCAATAACTCCTCCCGGTCTAAGTATTTCTGTAATTGCTTCAATAGCGCTTATCGTGCTTTCGGGAGTAGTAATTGTTTGTTTATCACTCCCCGGCAAATAACCCAAATTAAAAATAGCTGCTCCAATCGTCCCTGATGCCTCTTCAGGGATATGCCGTTTGATATATTGGTGGTCTTCTAATAATAAAACCGTATTGCTGATTTGATGTTTTTTCAAAAGGGAGGTGGTGTTTTCAATAGCCGCCTGTTGAATATCAATAGCATAAACAGTACCGCTTTCACCGACGAGATTGCTTAAAAACAGGGTGTCATACCCATTGCCGCATGTTCCGTCGATGACGGTGTCACCTGAGTAAATTGCCTCTTTCAACAGTTGGTGTGCATATGGGATCACTTTTTGCAGCATTTTTCTCTTCCTTTCTTAGCTTTCAATACTTAATGGAAAGTTAATTTTATCACGAAAGATGTAAAAATGCTGGTCCCTTTACAAGTGTGCGTATGGATTAGGGGAATTTCGCACATCTTATAACCGAGGTGATTAAATGGCTACTAGACAATCGGTAGAAAACCTTATTGAACGAACAAATTCGTATATTGCCGAAGCAGAACAACAGCTTAATATTACCAATAGAAATGGTTATGAAGTTGATGCTGCTTATTCTCAAGCCCAAAGAATGCTTTCAGAAATAGAGTTGGAAATAGAAAAAATGATGGTTAGCGCAAATCCTCAGCAAAGGGACCAACTACACCGTCTGCATTTAAAAGCAAGTCAATGCTTGAATGATATGATACTTGACCAAAACGACTTAGCCGATTAATAAAACCACTGCCGTTAAAAGAGCGGCAGTGGTTTTTCAGTTTGTAAAGAACCCAGGATTTTGTTTCCTTATCATATACGATTGCCACCTGTTTTAAGGGTGAACGCCCGGGCACTCTTTCTAGCTGCGTCCCTTTATTGAGAGAATGATAAACCAATATTATTCACCGCACCTAATAATTATAATTTTTTGAATAATCTTATATATGATAAATGATTAAATTATAGGAGGATATTCCTACAAATTCCCTAAGATTATCCGATATTACTTTTGTGACTAATTTAACAAAGGGGAGTTTTATGAATGGGCATCAAGAAAATTACTGTGCTCGTCTTGCTATTGATGATGTATGTTTCTGGTTGTTCGCAGCAGGAAGCAACAGGTGAAGAAGATAGCGTAACAAGAATAGGCATTATGTTATCCGATGTCGGACTGGGAGACCAGTCATTCAGCGACGCGGCTTTTACAGGGCTGGCTAAAGCGAGGGACGAGCTGGGAGTTGTATTTGACTATAGGGAAGTAGATGAGTCTGGGAGCTATGAGGAAGGCTTGCAAGAACTCGTGGAACAAGAAAACGATGTCATTATTGGTCTAGGATATATGGTGCAAGAAGATTTGGAGAAAGTTGCAAAAGAAAATCCTGATCAAAAATTTGTATTGATTGACTCAGTGTCAGAATTATCAAATGTAACGTCGGTAACATTTAAAGCTGACCAGGGCAGCTACCTGGCCGGTATCATGGCGGCGATTACAACCGACAACAACAAGATTGGTTTTATTGGCGGCGATGATACGCAAATAATCAACGACTTTGCTCAAGGATATGAACAGGGAGCAAAATCAGTGAACCCTGAACTTGATATCCAAGTGGAGTATGCAGGAGACTTTGGGGATGACAAACTTGGAGAAGAGATTGCAGAAGAAATGGCCGATAATGAAGTGGACGTAATTTTTGCCGCGGCTGGATTCACTGGTGTAGGAGCTTTAAAAGCTGCGCAAAAACAAAACATATTTGCCATCGGAGTCGATTCAGATCAATATTTTTATGCTGAAAAAGCGGTTATCACCTCTGTAATGAAAAAGGTCGATATCGCTGTTTTCGACTTGGCACAAAGCTTAGTGGAAAAGGGAGAAATCGAAACAGGGCATATTGAGTTGGGGATTGACAACAATGGTGTTGGGTTAGCTCCTGTCCGAATCATTGAACTTTCGGATCAAGAGAAACAATTAATAGAAAAAGCAAAACAAAACTTTTCACAGGATAGCTAGGAGGAAATTATGTCGATTAAGAAAAAGCTTCTGTTAAATTCACTGAGTATATTGTTTTTAGCTTGTCTTATTGTTGCATTCATTATTTTTAATATGCTTAAAATCCAATCGTCAACAGCGGATCAAGTTACGATTTTGCTTAATATTGAAAGATTCCAGTCTGAAATGAATGCTGCAAAACAAAGCTTAAGCAATTATTCTTTTTCTGAAACAGATGCATTAAAGGAAGAGGCAATCACTAAGATGGACGCGAGTGAACAACTAATCACTGATTTAAAGCAACTCGTTAAAGATAATAACAGTATGCAATATCTGGCCAGAGCCGAAGAGAAATTCGAAGTTTGGAAGGAAAGTGCTGCTGCTTCCCTTAATGAAAGGGATTTAGGGGAGGCCAAACGCCTGTCGATACGCACAGACGGAATCTTAAACGATATATATATGTTAAATCAATCTGCAAATGAGAATTATCAGCAAATGCAGCAGGATTTGGATAAACAAATACAGTTTACCATTATTTCATCTATCATTGGCTGCATTGTCCTGCTTATTTTGGCATCCGTATTCACATTAAAAGTGACGAATTCGATTTCCGGTGCACTGCAAAAACTAGCGGGAAATGCAAAGGAAATTGCAACAGGAAACCTCGCAGTAGAACCGATCGATTATAAAGGGAAAGATGAACTCGGTGCATTGAATGGATCATTCGGCCAAATGACTGAACAGTTAAGAGAGCTGATTTATTCCATTGAAGGTGTAAGTAAGGATGTTGAGGGTTTTGCTGAAGTGATTGAGGAGGAAAACCTTTCGTTGACAGAGGTTAGTAAGCAGGTAGCTGTTTCTACTGATGAATTATCGGCTGGAACACAAACCATCTCTGAGGATTTGCAGGATGCTGTAACAATGATTGAACAAATGGACAAAGGTTTTTCGAAAAACGTGGAATACACCGAACAGTCGGTTGCTTATGGAAAACAAGCTATGCAGGCTGTTGCTTCAGGCCAGGATGCCATTAAAAAGCAGCAAGAACTAGTGGGGGAAAATGCGGATAACTCCATTCAAATAAAACAGGCCGCAGAAACGTTTGCAAATTATACCGGAGAAATCGACCAAATGGCTAAATCTGTTGCGGAGATTGCAGAACAGACCAATCTTCTAGCGTTAAATGCTGCTATCGAGGCTGCAAGAGCTGGTGAAGCTGGAAAAGGATTTGCGGTAGTTGCAGAAGAAGTGCGAAAATTAGCAGAGGATTCTTCTAATGCTACAAAGCATATTTTTGATATGGTAAAACTTATTGAAACAGGCATCAATGATATTACTGATTCAGTAAATAAGGGAACAGCAATTGTAGAGGAAGAACAGACTTCTATGGATAAAACTGCTTCAGCTTTCGGGGACATTGAACAGAAAGTCCAGGGGATTACTGCAGAATTAACCGGTCTGTTGGACGGTATCCAACATTCCAAAGGGCTTGGCGGCAAAGTATTGAGCAATGTGGAAAGTATCAGTGCTGTTGTCCAGCAGTCCGCTGCGGGCAATGAAGAGATATCGGCTTCAACAGAAGAACAATTAACCGCATTTAATCATATGGTAGAGCAAGTATCTAAACTGAAAGACATGACAACTGATCTTAATAATACCGTTGGCAAATTCCGGTTATAATATCAACAATTGAAGTAGTCATGTCATAGAATGGCAAGCCTTGACAAATAGGAGCGCTTTCTTTACAATACGATTACAAATAATAATGAACGACTTGGATAAGGAATATTAGTAAAGTCCCAGGTTATAAGAGAGGCAGCGGTTGGTGGAAGCTGCTCCTGGGCTTTATGAACTCGCCTTTGATGTCGCGGAAGTGAACTTTATCAGTAGCTTTCGCCGTTTGCTCGCGTTAAGGCTTATAAGCGAGCGCAGGAATGCGCTAAGTTGGGTGGTACCGCGGGAAAAAATCTCTCGTCCCATATTCTGGGATGAAGGGGTTTTTTTTGTACCCTCTTTTAATTTAAAAAGGCAGGACACATAAGGCGGGCAAGTCGAATTCATAAATACTGTCAGTTGACAAGGAGGAATGGCCAATGTCTTTTGACCATAAAAAGATAGAAAAAAAATGGCGTAATTATTGGTTGGAAAACAAAACGTTTAAATCAAAGTCGGATACAAATAAGGATAAGTACTATGTACTCGACATGTTCCCGTACCCGTCGGGAGCAGGCCTTCATGTTGGTCATCCGGAAGGGTATACAGCCACTGATATCATATCCAGAATGAAAAGGATGCAAGGGTATGAAGTGCTTCATCCGATTGGTTGGGATGCTTTTGGCCTTCCTGCTGAACAATACGCTTTGGATACAGGTAACGATCCAGAAGAGTTCACCAAAAAAAACATCGATACCTTTCGAAGACAAATTCAAGAACTCGGATTTTCCTATGACTGGGACCGGGAAGTAAATACTACAGACCCAGCTTATTATAAGTGGACGCAATGGATTTTTCTCAAGCTTTATGAAAAAGGGCTTGCATATATTGACGAGGTACCAGTTAATTGGTGTCCGGCCCTAGGTACCGTTCTTGCCAACGAAGAAGTGATTGACGGCAAAAGTGAACGAGGCGGCCATCCAGTAGAACGCCGCCCGATGAAACAGTGGATGTTGAAGATAACTGCTTATGCGGACCGTTTGTTGGAAGATTTAGAGGGCCTTGATTGGCCGGAAAGCATTAAAGATATGCAGCGAAACTGGATAGGCAGATCAGAAGGAGCAGAAGTGCATTTTGCCATAGATGGCTTTAATGAGACGTTTACTGTGTTTACTACAAGGCCAGACACTCTCTTCGGAGCAACCTATGCAGTGATGGCTCCTGAGCACCCGTTAATTACAAAAATTGTGTCTGAAGAACAGCAATCTCGGGTATCCGAGTATATTAAAGCTGTCCAGGCAAAAAGTGATTTAGAGCGGACGGATCTTGCCAAAGAAAAGACCGGAGTATTTACAGGCGCTTATGCCGTAAATCCGGTTAATGGAGAGAAGCTTCCTATCTGGGTGGCGGACTATGTCTTGATGAGTTATGGTTCAGGAGCAATTATGGCTGTGCCAGCTCATGATGAAAGGGATTATGAATTTGCCCGTAAATATAATTTATCCATCATTCCAGTGGTGGAAGGCGGAGATACTAATGAGGCGGCATATATCGGAGATGGAAGCCACATAAACTCTGGCTTTCTTGATGGGTTGGATACACCAGCTGCTATCCAAAAGGCAATCGATTGGCTGGAAGACCACCAAAAAGGGGAGCGAAAAGTAACTTATCGCTTAAGAGACTGGTTATTCAGCCGCCAGCGCTACTGGGGAGAACCTATTCCAATCATACACTGGGAAGATGGTACAACATCTGCAGTTAATGAAGAAGACCTTCCAATTGAACTGCCAAAGACTAAGGAAATAAAACCTTCCGGAACTGGCGAATCACCATTGGCCAATATAGAAGACTGGGTAAATGTGGTGGATCCTGCAACCGGCAAGAAGGGACGAAGGGAAACAAACACTATGCCGCAATGGGCTGGAAGCTGCTGGTATTTCTTGCGGTATGTCGATCCTGACAACACACAGGCCCTAGCCGATTATGACAAGCTGCAAAAATGGCTGCCTGTCGATACCTATATTGGCGGCGCTGAGCATGCGGTATTGCATCTTCTTTATGCCCGCTTCTGGCATAAATTCTTATACGATATTGGCGCGGTACCGACGAAGGAACCATTCCAAAAATTATATAACCAAGGGATGATCCTTGGAGAAAATAATGAAAAAATGAGTAAATCCAAAGGCAACGTCGTAAATCCTGATGAAATCGTCGCTTCCCACGGGGCGGATACCCTTAGGCTTTATGAAATGTTTATGGGGCCTCTAGACGCAGCGGTGGCCTGGTCTACCAATGGATTGGATGGAGCTAGAAGGTTTCTCGACAGGGTTTGGCGCTTATTTGTGACAGATGAAGGAATGGCTTCTGAAAAAATTGTCGACGGCTCCACGGACAACTCGCTTGAAAAAAGCTACCATGAAACAGTCAAGAAAGTTACAGAGAATTTTGAAGCGCTTCGCTTTAATACAGGTATTTCCCAAATGATGGTATTCATTAATGATGCATACAAAGCAGAGGAAATCCCTAAAACGTTTGCTGAAGGTTTTATAAAAATCTTGTCTCCGGTTGCTCCTCATATAGCTGAGGAGTTGTGGGAAACACTGGGCCACAACCAAACTTTGGCTTACCAAAGCTGGCCCGCTTTTGATGAAGCAAAACTCATTGAAAATGAAGTTGAAGTAGCCATTCAAGTAATGGGGAAAGTGCGAGCTAAAATGATGGTGCCAAAGGATACGTCGAAAGACGACTTAGAAAAGCAGGCACTAGAGCTGGAAAGCATTCAGGATTGGCTGGAGGGCAAAACAGTAAGAAAAGTGATTGCCGTTCCAGGCAAACTAGTAAACATTGTAGCAAATTGATGTTCAAATTATTCAAAAGAACCCTCAGGCAGTTGAGGGTTCTTTAAATCTTAACGTATTAATAGAAGGAGATGGACAGAAGCATCCTGTTTATTCTGTTAACAGCTTGACAAATTGATTTACTTTAATACAATAAGCCAGTAAACAATAATGGTAAGGAGAATCGAAATGGATGATATTAAAGAAATTACTTCTACAGAGTTACAAGATATGTTAGATGAAAAATCTGACATTGTTTTAATTGATGTGAGAGAAAATGAAGAGGTTGCCCAGGGCATGATTGAAGAGGCAGAGCATATTCCTTTGCGGGAGATTCCGGAGGCTTTAAAGGAATTGGATAAACAGAAAAATTACGTACTAATCTGCCATTCAGGAATGAGAAGCATGAATGCAGCTTTGTTTATGAATGAAGAAGGGTTTAAAGTTATGAACTTAACAGGCGGAATGCTAGAATGGGATGGAGAAATTGTGGTTTAAGATTTATTGAAAAGGGTATATTATAATTATTCTCTTCGTAATGAGCCAGTGCTTTTAGGGATTTGAAAAAGGGATTGACTTTTATGAGTAATGTTAGTATTATATTTATTGCTGTCGCATGAACCAGTCAAAAGCAAACAACTTCAATTCTATCCAATAATTGGAATTGACATCTTGCGATGCAGATGATAAAATTTAATTACTGTCGCTGATAGACGGCGGATTTGATCTTTGAAAACTGAACAAAACAACCAGTATGTCAAGTAAGAAACAAGCTAGTTTTTTGAACGAGCAAGCAAGCTCATATTTTATGGAGAGTTTGATCTTGGCTCAGGACGAACGCTGGCGGCGTGCCTAATACATGCAAGTCGAGCGCGTGAAACAGCCGGATCCCTTCGGGGTGAAAGCTATGGAACGAGCGGCGGACGGGTGAGTAACACGTGGGCAACCTGCCTGTAAGACTGGGATAACCCCGGGAAACCGGGGCTAATACCGGGTAATACTTTTCTTCGCATGAAGAGAAGTTGAAAGGCGGCTTTTCGGAGCTGTCACTTACAGATGGGCCCGCGGCGCATTAG
>NZ_FNFL01000005.1 GCF_900101125.1 Sediminibacillus albus
CGGGCCCATCTGTAAGTGACAGCTCCGAAAAGCCGCCTTTCAACTTCTCTTCATGCGAAGAAAAGTATTACCCGGTATTAGCCCCGGTTTCCCGGGGTTATCCCAGTCTTACAGGCAGGTTGCCCACGTGTTACTCACCCGTCCGCCGCTCGTTCCACAGCTTTCACCCCGAAGGGATCCGGCTGCTTCACGCGCTCGACTTGCATGTATTAGGCACGCCGCCAGCGTTCGTCCTGAGCCAAGATCAAACTCTCCATAAAATATGAGCTTGCTTGCTCGTTCAAAAAACTAGCTTGTTTCTTACTTGACATACTGGTTGTTTTGTTCAGTTTTCAAAGATCAAATTGTTGCGTCCGCCGTTTTTGGCGACTTAATTACTATAACATGATGAGATTAGTAAGTCAATGACTTTTTTTCTCTCAAAATGTTTTGTTTTTGATGTCCTGCCGAAGCGACGTCTAATAATATACCATGCAGGCGAGAGAGAGTCAACACATTTCGTAAAAAAATTACAAGCCCGGAAAAGAGTCTGTATAACACTGCTCTTTCGCCTTCCTGTACCCGTCTGGATACAAGCACGGTTATTAGCTTATCATATTTAAGAAGTTATTGCTTTATATTTTCGATGATAAATGTTCTTTCCTTTAGTCTCCACCTGAACCGCTTCGATGATACCCTTCTCTGTTAAATACTCGACCATCGAACCTAGATCGAAGGCATATGCCTCGATCTCCGGATGAACCTTCAGTTCACCGAAGGTCCAGGCCTCTTGTTTCCTATTCATTATTTCTAATAGATGTGCTGAACAGGACTTTGCCCGTGTGCTGATGGCAAATTCCAAAGCGAGCAGCATTAACTCCACACGCTTATCAATTGGTTCGACACTGTTGATTAATTCCTCATAAAGTTTATAAACTTCGATATCGATCCGTTTCACATGGTTCCATACCACCACTTCCGGATGGTAGCCTTTTTCGATAATAGCCAGCCTTGCTAAATAATGAAGGGAACGGACAATTCTACTATATGCATCTAAATACTGTTCTGTTTGAAATAAGTCTTTCGTTTCTCCATAGCTTCTTATCAGCTTGGCAAATTCGAGTGCCATTTTAAATTCACGCTTCTCCTGCGGGAAACTGCTTAACTCTTCTTTAAGGTTGGCGATGTATTCATTACGGTCAAATACAATACGCCCGTTGATGACCCACTCTACAGCCCGACGGTAGGTGCTAGTATCTATCCAGTAATGTAATAACTCTTCATCGACAATGTGCATGGCTGCCTTTTTTCCATCAAACTGATAATGTTTTACATACCAGGCCTGCTCTACATCGCGGCCAATGACTAAAAGAATCACATCAAAATTATCCGTAACCGGGCTGACCGGCTTGTTCTTTTCTATTATTAATATACCTAATGTATTTGATTGACTTGCTCTTTCCTGGTAAATCGGTCGTAATAAGTCCTTCATGATATTCCTCCATAAATGAGAATAGAAACTAATTCGATAAATTCTCGAAAAATCCTTTTTAAGGGGATAAGTTTTCCGATGAATTTATGCTATACTACCCTGTGTAGAGTTAAGGAGGGAAAGCTTTGGCTTTAAATTATACGAGTAAAATAAATAAAATCCGCACCTTTGCCTTAAGTTTAATCTTTATCGGTTTTGGCGTTATGTACTTAGGTATCTTGACTAAAAAAATCGAATGGCTGATGGCTGTCTTTTTCATACTAGGCTTATTATGTATCATATTTAGCACGGTCGTTTATTTCTGGATAGGGATGTTATCCACCAGAGCCCGGCAGATCATCTGTCCTTCATGTGATAAACCAACAAAGATAATTGGCCGGGTCGATGCCTGCATGCACTGTAAACAGCCATTGACTGTCGATAAAAATCTGGAAGGTAAAGAATTTGACGAGCGATATAATTCCAAGGATTATCGTAAGGCTCTAAAGGAAGAAACACAAAAACCGGAATAATCAACAAAGAGGCTTGTCCCGATATACATGAATGGGACAGCCTCTTTTTTTGTTTTAAAAAAAACAAAAAACCCTTTCCGCAAGAAGGATAAGGGTTTTTAGCATATATTAATGCTGTGGTGTTTTCTTGCAATCTTCACAGACTCCGTAAATCTCCATCCGATGATGGCTTACGTCAAAGCCTGTAACTTTCTCCGCCAGTGATTCCACCTCGTCAAGGCTAGGGTAGTGGAAATCGACAATTTTTCCGCAAGCGTCGCAAATAATATGGTAGTGGTCCGACGTATTGCAATCAAACCGGCTGGAAGAATCGCCGTATGTTAACTCCCTGACTAAGCCAATTTCCCGGAAAACCCGGAGGTTATTATATACGGTAGCAACACTCATGTTGGGGAATTTTCCTTCAAGCGCTTTGTATATATCATCAGCGGTGGGATGGATCTCTGCATTCAATAAATACTCTAGTACCGCATGACGCTGTGGTGTTATTCTTACGCCTGAGTTTTTCAGCCTACCGACAGCTTCTTGAAGTTGGACTTCAGACACCGTCATGCACCTCGCTTTCACTAACTGATTTCGCTGCTAAATCATTCCGTAGTTTTGCTTGTTCGCCAGCTTCATTCATTGCTGCATATCTGGATTGGAATTTCTCTATCAACATTATTAGTTTATAATTCTTATAATTAGTGTAACCGCTCATCAAACACTCTGTCAATAAAAGTATATTAGCAACCAAGCTAACTTAGACTATACATCAGCTTTCAGCGGCAGTTCTTCTCCCCCCGTTTTGAGGTTGGCATACCTTGCTGCCACAAATAAAAAATCGGAAAGTCTGTTTAAATAAGAAATAACTCGTTCGTTTGGCAGTTCGTCCTGAAGCGCTACAGCTAGCCTTTCTGCTCTTCTGACAACTGTTCTGGCGGCATGCAGGCCTGCCGCTGCCGGAGTGCCAGACGGAAGGATGAAATTTTTCAAAGCGGGAAGCTGTTCATCCCATTCATCAATCTGGGTTTCTAATTCGTTTATGTGGTCATCTGTTAATTTCCAGGTAACCTCTTTTTCCTTTGGTGTTGCCAGTTCTGCTCCGACGTGAAACAGAATCGTTTGGATACGGTGCATGCCCGCAAGGAAACGGTCGCTTTCCGGCCAGTCACTTTTGGATAAATGGCTCACTGCCAGTCCGATCAACGAATTGGCCTCATCACATGTCCCATATGCTTCTACCCTTACATCGTTTTTGGCTACTCTTGTCCCATAAATCAAAGATGTCTTCCCTTTATCGCCCGATCTTGTATAAATCCTCACCTTAGTACCCCCTATCCAAATCAATATGGTTGATTAGCTGCTTACTGCCGCTTAAATACTTTTCCAGGTTTTCTTCAAATATATCCATTGCCCTTGGCAAATATTCCGGTGATGCACCAGAAACATGCGGCGTGACAGTTACCTTTTCATGGTCCCAAAGCGGATGGTCCTCGGGGAGCGGCTCCTGCTCAAAAACATCGAGGACTGCATGGGAGATTTGCCGATCATCCAGCGCTTTAATAATTGTCTCACCTGCTACCGCATCGCCTCTGCCCATGTTGAGAAAAATGGCGGACTCCGGCATTCTTTCAAAGTGTTCATACCGGAAAAAACCCTTTGTCTCCTCTGTGCTCGGCAATACCGAGATAACAAAGTCAGCATTTGCCAGAACAGACGGAAAATCCTTTTGTGTGTACATTTCATCAAAGTTGGCTTTGGCCGTTCCGGTCGTTGAAATGCCCATTGTTTTCATACGAAAGGCTTTAGCAAGCCTTGCCACTTCCTGGCCAATCGCTCCTGCTCCGACAATTACCATTGTCTTACTGGTGATTTCCTGAAGACCTGCCCTTTCACCACGCGCCCACTGGTGGTTTCGCTGGCAGTCGAGGAATAAGGCGGCATTTCGCGAGACTTGCAGGATCATCGAGATGGCGTATTCTGCCATCGGTATTTTGTGAATTCCGCGGGAATTAGTGACGAGTATTCGTTTCCGCTTAATTTCTTCAAATGGCATCTCATCCATCCCGGCCGATAACACCATGATCCATTTTAATTGTTCGGCCTCGTCAATCAGCGTATCTGTTAAATCCTCCCCATACGTTAATAAGACTTCAGCCTTGCTGAGCAGCGGCCGCGCTTCCTCGATATCATTACAAAAGTGAAAATCGTAGGTTGGATAATTCGCTTGCAGATGTTTACGGATATCCTCCGGAAGCGGAGCGGATGATAAAATGATCATAAGCTTTTCCTCCTAAGCAGCGTTATTATAAGTATATGATAAACCTTTACCCTTTTTATAAGAAAGGAAAAAGCAGCGGCCAGCAATCTCTGAGGGCAAAAAAAGAGCGCAAGGCGGTTCCCTGCGCTCCAATTTCATATATTATAGGGGAGGTTTCAGAATATAGTACAATATATGCCTCCACAATTTCCTTGTATAGCGGGTTTGCCTACATTCTGAAAAATAACGTGTAAAAACTGAACTGCCTGCAACACTTACCTTAATTGTTCAGGGTTTAATCCTTTCAGTTCCTCGAGGACAAACTCACCGTCCTTGCGAATCAACACGTCATCGAAATAGATTTCTCCCCCGCCATATTCAGGCCGCTGGATCAGCACCATATCCCAATGGACAGAAGATTCATTGCCATTAGGCGCTTCCTCGTAGGCTTCCCCAGGCGTAAAATGTAAGCTCCCGGCGATTTTTTCATCAAACAGAATATCACCCATTGGCTCGGTAATTTTCGGATTCAGCCCTAAAGCAAATTCTCCGATAAATCTGGCCCCGTCATCTGTATCGAGTATTTTATTCAATTCCTCTGTTTTATCTGCTGTCGCTTTGACTATTTTTCCATTTTCAAAGGTTAAGCAGACATTGTGGAAGGTTACCCCGCGGTATGGGCAGGGGGTATTATAGGTAATGGTCCCGTTGACGCTGTCTTTAACAGGTGCTGTGTAAACCTCCCCGTCCGGAATGTTTCGCTCTCCAAAACACATAACCGCCGGGATATCTTTAATCGAAAAGTACAAATCAGTTCCTTCTCCGGTAATCCGTACCTTGTCCGTTTTATTCATTAACTCTTTTAGCGGCTGCTGCGCTTTTTCCATGTGCTTGTAATCAACCGTACATACATCGATCAAATAATCATAAAAGCTGTCATAGCTCTTGCCCGCTTTTTGGGCGGCGCCTTTTGTCGGATAGTTTAACAGCACCCATTTCTTATGATCAATCAAGTAGTCAATCGAAGGTTTGGTAACGCGGCCTGTCAGCTCCCATTTTTCCGCAGCAATTTCGCCAAACTCTGCATCGTTTTCTTCTCCAACGATTTGGATAAAAGCATCAAGATCCTTGAAACGTTCCAAGTCCCATTTATTCTGGAGCGTTAATTGCTGCTCGGTTATCTCCTTCACTTGTAACCTTCTTAATTCATCATCAACTATTTCCACATATGGCAATGCTCCCAGTTGATAAGCTTGTTTAATCAATTCTTTGATTAACGGCTTTGCAATGGTGTTTCCGGTAATTAACACCTTTTCCTTTTCTTTGATTGTTAACGAATGTGAAAGCAGTACATCTGCCAGTTCGGTAAGCCTTGGATCTCTCATCGTTCCCCTCCTCATTGTCTATATACTTCTTCGCTATGTAGGACGTCGTTTCCTCCATCCACAGGAGAAAACAGACTGCAGACGGAGATGATTGCCAGACTGAAGGACGAGAATACCCTCCAAATCGGCAATATAAAAAAAGGGCTGTCAGACAAGCCCTTTTAACTTAGGTTTTCTTTAATATAGTTTAGCGCATCTTCGACATGGCCATTGACCTTCACTTTACGGTATTCCTTTTGCAGAACACCCTGTTTATCAATGATGAACGTCGATCGTTCAATTCCCATGTATTCCTTGCCAAAGTTCTTTTTTAACTTCCATACGCCATAATCTTCTGCCACTTGATGATCTTCATCGACCAACAGCAGGAAGGGCAGGTCATATTTATCCTGGAACTTCTTGTGGCTTTCCTCTGAATCTGGACTTACTCCCAGGATGACAGCATCGACGTCAGCAAAGCTTTCATGGCTGTCGCGGAAATCACATGCTTCCGTGGTACAACCTGGTGTATTGTCCTTCGGATAAAAATACAGCACGACATTTTTCCCCTTATAATCGGAAAGCTGTACCGTTTCCCCGTTATTCGCCTTCAATTTGAAATTTGGAGCTTGTTTCCCTGTTTCGACCATCCTTTATACCTCCTCAAATACTCAGCAAAAAGCACCTGTGATAATGTTATTTTTCCTATATTGTCTGTCCCTATAAGAATAGCCGACTTACCGGAAAGATACAAACGATTGTCACGATTCGTCTTTGTTATCACTTGATCCACTAAGTGCCTTCAAGAAATAGGCGGTGGGCAGTAGTACGCCGATGGCAGCTTCAATCAGGGAAAAGAAGCGGGCATTGCCGAGTGGCACCATATCACCGTAACCGACAGAAAGAATGGTCACCCCGCTATAATAGAGATAGTTTAAAAAATCATGCCTGACCGGCTCGCTTCCATTGGGGTCTGAGACAGCGAGAACCGGGCCGTTTGCTGCAAGTAGATAATACAAGAAGGCAAAACCAACGGTGAATATCAGCAGAACGAAAAACAGCTTATAAAACAGGACACTGCTGAAGTAGCTTTGTTTAAATGATTTGTTTGCGAAAAAATAATAAAGGTTGGCTATCAAAAACAGTATGATTATTCCGATTAACACTTGTGATAACATTGCCTAATTCCTCCAATACCAGTGTTTCCTATACCCGGTACCTTGGAGAATTATGCATCGATTTTATTAATTAGCGGCAATTAACGAATGCCTTTCATTTTATCGGTTATCTTTTTCTGCTGTTTATCCTCCATCGATGATTGCCATACTTTCAGAAAAAAAGCTGCCGGAAGAATATAGCCGATCAGCGCCTCCAGCAATGCAAGCACCCTTCCTAAACCAATCGGAACAATGTCTCCATAGCCGACAGTCATCAAGGTGACACCACTGAAGTAAAGCGCATGTGCCAGTGATTCCAGCGGACCAACATTGGAAAGCGAATCACCTTCCATTAAAATGATACCATTAAAGGATAAAACAAAATACAGCATGGCAAAGCCTATGGTAACTGCAACATATAAAACGATTAGCGTATAAAATACTTCAACCGAAAAATGGCTTCGCTTATACGACTGATGACGAAAAAACGAATATAGACTTCCGGCAATCAGCCAGGTGATCAACGCTAGTATGATCATTGTCATTAGCAAAATATCCCGCCTATCTTTATTCTTCAGCTCTTGTACTGCTTCATTTCTATTCTTGTTTTCCTTTTTGGACAAACCGCTATTGTATTTCTTTATTCAAGTCCCCGGCCGATTATTACTAAACCGTCCTTTCCTATGCTTCACAAGCTGCCGAAAGGCAAACTTGTCACAATTCCTTCCTTCTGATTTGTTGCTTGTTTTTCTTTGTTGGTATAATAGGGATTGATTATAATGATGGAGGTTATTCAATGAATATATCGAATTCCGAACAATTACATAAACAAGCCCAGCAGCATATTGTTGGCGGTGTTAACTCTCCTTCCCGCGCTTATAAAGGGGTAGGCGGCGGAACACCGATTTATATGGAGCGCGGGCAAGGAGCATATTTTTGGGATGTAGACGGCAACAAGTATATTGATTTTCTCGCTGCCTACGGGCCGATTATTACCGGCCATGCCCATCCCCATATTACAGAGGCAATTACAAAAGCTGCTCACAATGGTGTCTTATATGGCACCCCTACTGCTCTGGAAAACAAGTTTGCTAAGATGCTAAAGGATGCTATTCCTTCTTTGGAAAAAGTGCGCTTTGTTAATTCTGGCACAGAGGCTGTCATGACGACCATTCGAGTAGCCCGTGCTTATACAAAACGGAACAAGATTATCAAATTTGCCGGCTGCTACCACGGACACTCTGATCCAGTGCTCGTTCAGGCAGGTTCGGGACCGGCAACACTCGGCACACCGGATTCCGCTGGTGTTCCCCAGGCAATCGCCCAGGATGTAATCACCGTTCCTTTCAATGATATCGATGCTTACAAAGAAGCGATCAGCCAGTGGGGCGACGAAGTAGCCGCCGTGTTAGTCGAACCGATCGTAGGCAACTTCGGCATAGTGGAACCGAAGCCCGGGTTTTTAGAACAAGTCAATGAACTGACCCACGGTGCAGGTGCGCTTGTCATTTATGATGAAGTGATTACTGCCTTCCGTTTTACTTATGGAAGTGCCCAGCAAATATTGAACATCGAACCAGATATGACGGCAATGGGCAAAATCATCGGCGGCGGACTGCCGATTGGAGCCTATGGCGGCAGAAAAGATATTATGGAGCAAGTCGCTCCGCTCGGGCCAGCCTATCAAGCCGGTACAATGGCAGGAAATCCAGCTTCGATGTCAGCAGGCATTGCTTGTTTGGAAGTATTGAACCAGGAGGGCGTCTATCAAAGGATGGATAGACTCGGTGCAAAACTGGAACAAGGCATTCTTGCATACGCACGTGAATATGGCCTGCCAGTCACGATCAACCGGCTTATCGGAGCGTTAACAGTCTACTTCAGCGAGCGAGAAGTCGAGAACTATCAGGATGCCGAAAACACAGATGGAGAGATGTTTGCCAAGTTCTTCAAGCTGATACTGCAGGAAGGAATCAACTTAGCCCCATCAAAGTATGAAGCCTGGTTCCTGACAACAGAACATAGCGAAGCAGATATCGATCAAACACTGGATGCTGTCAAAAAAGCTTTTGCAGCTATGAGCCAGCAATAAATTTGTGAACCGGGAGCCTCTTCATTGGGCTCCCTTTTATAAAAGTAGCATCCGTTTCGCCAGCTTTCACTGTCACCAGTTTTCTTTAAGAGGAAGGAAGTTGCCTGTAAATGAAAATCCATTTAATGCTTTTTATAACATCTGTAAAACAATCCAAAGATGTCCAGGAGGTTATGATGAAAACAGTGGAATCAGCTATTCGGCCTATGAAAGGAGATATATTGGATGATCCAGGCTTTCATTCAAAATTTCACAACGGATACGAAGTAGCAAAAGTGACCATTAGTTATGCTTCAGATACAATCTGGGTTTCTTTGGCTCCACTTGCAATAGAGTTGGAGGAAATCTCCGTTGAAACGTATATTCAACATCTGAAAGCACACGATTGGCGGATTGTTTCTAAGGAAGAATTACAACGTTAGTAACGACCGGAGTTGTTATTGGAAAGATTAGGGATAAAATGAGCGTTGACATTTCACTCTTGCGGACCGCTGACCGCCTGTTTATTTTTATGCAATATTGTGAATATTTAATTGAATAACCACAACGGATGTGGTAAAATGAAGATGAAAATTTTTTAAATTTTCGTGCTTTTTGTCAGTTTGTTTGACTTCCCTTCCAAAGCATGAAACATTTGGGGCCAATGTCTAACCAGCATTGGCCTCCTTTTTTTATGTAAAGGACTTTTTCTCCCCAGCAATAGGTTTAATAATTTGCGAAGATGATAATAGAATAGTTATATATCCTACAAACTATTTTCCTGCTGCGATATACTTAGTTAAGGTGCAGGCAGAGGAGGAAAATTATGAAACTTGGGGCAAGAATGTTGAAAACCGGTTTGGCGGTAGCCATATCTTTATACATAGCGACAATGGCCGGCCTTCCTTCACCAATTTTTGCTGGAATTGCTGCAGTATTTGCCATCCAGCCATCCATTTACCGCTCCCTTCAATCTATTTTAGAGCAAATCCAAGCCAACATCATCGGTGCACTTACAGCAATCATTGTTGTTATCACTTTGGGAAATGACCCTTTTGTCATCGGCTTTACCACCGTCCTGGTGATTGGTATCTGCATGAAGCTGCAAATGAATGAAACAACCATGCTGTTAGCCGCAGTAGCCGTTATCGCCATCATGGAAACTACTGAAATGGAGTTTATCACCTTTGCTTTTATGCGCTTTTCGTCACTATCATTAGGTATTCTCGCTGCTTTTGTCGTCAACCTGTTTTTTCTTCCGCCAAAATACGAAACAAAGCTGTTTCAGCGGATCGACCGCACTACCTCTGATATATTGCAATGGCTGCGGGTCACTACCAGGCACTTATCAGACGAGCCGGCATTAAAAGGAGAAATCGCCAGAATCCAGGATGAAATCAGGTATATCGACCAAACGTACCTCCTCTACTCCGAGGAACGGACATACTTAAAGAAGAATAAATACGCTAAAGCAAGAAAGTTGATTGTATTCCGCCAACTCATAGCCACTACGAAAAAGTCGTTTGATGTTTTGAAAGCCTTCTATCAGCTGGATGAAAAAATCGAAAGCATCCCTAAAAATTTTCAAGACGTATTAGTCGAGGAACTAGACAAGGTAATCCATTCCCATGAAAAACTAATTTTAAGTTCGATGGGGAGAATCCGCAAAGGGCATAAAGAAACATTGCGGCTTATTTATGAACCGGATTTTATCAAGCTCGTCGAAACGCTTATCCATGTGTACCAGGAAGAAGAAGAGGAACGATTGATCTTCCTTCCGCTTGCTTCCCAGCTGATGGAGTACCATCGGGAATTGAAACACCTGCTAAGATTATTAAAAAGCTACCAGCAATACCATCAGTCCGAGCAGTTTAAAATTACCAGATAGAACAAAACAGGCTGTCGAGAAAGTCTCGGCAGCCTGTTTTTTCTAGTCTGTTTTCTAAATGTCGATTACTTTGTAGTGGAAGTTTTCACATATGCCCAACGGTCTAGGATTGGCATTATATCGAGACAGCTGCCTGTCGGAGCATGAAGGCTTTCTCCATTTTGAGCTGCTCCATGGGAGGAGTACCGCGAGACTCCTGCGGAAAAACGGGTGACCCGAGACCCCACAGGGTGGGTTTCGCGAGGAGGCTCGGGCGTTCGTCCCGCGGAAAGCGAGCGGCATTCTCGCCCACGACGATAGAATAAAAAAACTAAAAGTTACTCTACAAGCAGAGGCTGTGAAATTGATTCACAGACTGTTTTTATTTAAGCATTAACTCGTCATGTGCCAAGGTATTCGGTTTTTGAATCATCGAGCTGCTGGACTTGGTAGAGGTTATAATAATTGCCTTTCAGGCTCATTAATTCACGATGGGAACCTTCTTCTTTAATCTCACCGCTTTCTATTAATACTATCCTGTCTGCATGGGTAATCGTCGACAGTCGATGGGCAACAATAAACGTAGTCCGGTTCGATGCCAGCTTTTCCAGCGCTTCCTGGATTAGGTGTTCACTTTCCAAATCCAGGGCAGATGTTGCTTCATCCAATATGAGCAATGGCGGATTTTTTAAAAACACTCTGGCAATGGCAATGCGCTGTTTTTGCCCTCCGGATAATTTAACACCGCGCTCGCCGACCATCGTATCGTATCCATGTGTAAGGCCCGTAATGAAACCATGGGCGTTTGCCGCTTTAGCAGCTTCGATAACTTCTTCATCGCTGGCATATGGGTTGCCCATCCGGATATTCATCGCGATTGATTCACTAAATAAAATATTATCCTGGAGAACCATGCCGATTTTGTCTCTCAATGAGCGGGCTTTGACGTCTCGTATATCGGTACCATCGATTTTAATGCTTCCGTCTGTTACATCATAAAATCTTGGGATTAAGCTTATTAATGTCGACTTGCCACCGCCGCTCATTCCGACAAAGGCGATCGTCTCCCCTTGTTTGACGTTTAACGACACGTTATTAAGCACCATCGAATCATCATCGTCATACCTGAAGCTGACTTTATCAATCGATACGTCCCCTTTGACTTCCTGAAGGTTTTTGGCTTTCTCATCATCAACGATATCGTATTCTTCATCCAAAAATTCAAACACACGATCCATCGAAGCGATCGACTGAACTAAAACAGTTGAAGAGCTAATCAGACGCCTTAGCGGACTGTACACTCTATCCATATAGCCGACAAAGGCAGCCATTGTTCCGATTGTCAGTCCTCCGGTAATAGCAAAATAACCGGCAAAAGCAACAACAAGCAATGGAGCCAAATCGGTGATCGTATTGGTGACAGCAAACGTTTTGGCGTTCCAGGACGTATGCTGGATCGCTTTATCGAGGAAGTTGGCATTTTGCTGATCAAATTGGTCCTGTTCATAATCCTCCAGAGCAAAGCTCCTTGTTACCGGCATTCCCTGCACCCGTTCATGCAGGTGGCCCTGGACTTGGGCAAGCGCCTGGGAGCGATCACGCGTCAGGCTGCGCAGCCGTCCGTAAAATAGCTTGACCGCAAACCCGTACAAAGGGAAGAGTGCAATTGATACCAGTGTTAACCAAACGTTCATAGAAAGCATGATAGCTATTGCAATCAGAATCGTAATCATATCCAGCCAAATATTCATCAAGCCGGTCATCACGAAGTTCTTGGTTTGTTCCACATCGTGGATCACCCGTGATATAATTTCTCCTGTTTTTGTTTGTGAATAAAATCGAAGGCTTAGCTTTTGAATGTGGTCAAATAATTTATCCCTTATATCGTATAAGATATTATTTCCTGTCCATTGCGCCAAATACTGGCGGAAATACTCCACCGGCGGACGAACCACAAGAAATATGACAAACGCTCCGCCCATCAGCCATAATAACTCGGAAATCTTTTCCGCATTCGTCATCCCATCGGCGGAAATAATATTATCGATCACATATTTCACAATTAACGGCATTAATAATGGTATTCCAAATTTAATGATTCCGATTAAAACCGTCCATAGTATTTTCCATTTATATGGCCGAACAAAATCCATATACCTTTTAATGCTGTCCAAGATGTCCACCTCTCTTTCTAATCTAGCTGCATTTATTTTTTTATGTTGCCTCCATCTTGGCATAAAAAACTTCCTGTCCGAATTACACAGGCGAAAAAGGCTATGCAGGAACAATAAAAACCTTGCCGCCCGATCGGAGACAAGGGTCTTTTATCGTGATAAGTTGATTGCAGATACAGCTTTATCGATATGTTAAATACCTTTCATACCATTGATCTACAAATTCTGGAGCAAAGGGACCTTTCCTTTGTCTGATCCAATGAATTAAATATTCGACATGATTCCATAAAATCCGGTCAACCACTTTCGGGTAGTTCATCGCCTGTTTATGCTGCTCGTATTCATCTTCATCCAATAAGGTAAAAGTCATGTCCGGATACACTTTAATATCTAAATCATAATCAATATATTTCAGTGCCTCGTTGTCAAAAACAAAAGGCGAACTAATATTGCAGTAATAATAGATTCCGTCATTCCGCAGCATGCCAATCACATTGAACCAATATTTTGAATGAAAGTAGCAGATCGCAGGCTCTCTGGTTATCCACGTTCTTCCATCGCTTTCTGTGACCAAGGTTCTATCATTAGCTCCTATCACTATGTTTCGCGTGCCCTTTAAAACCGTACTGCTTTCCCAAACGCGATGGAGCTGGCCATTGTGTTTATAGCTTTGTATTTGCATTCTCGAGCCAGGTTGTGGGCCAGCCATCCTATCTTCCTTTCTTTGATTAAAGTTTTTATTATTTACTATATCAATTATAACGATTATGAAATCTAAATGGAAATGATAGACTGCAGCTGATTCCCCCAGAAAATAATACACCAATAGAAAAAGGAGCTCTCCACGGATTAGGAGAGCTCCTTCTGTCTGAAAAATTCGGGGGTAGAAAGTTATTTCTTTTTAGCTTGAGACTTTTGGTTTTGTTTTCTTACTTGTTGAGCATCAGTCTCAGAAGCGAATTCAGCGCCAAATTGCTGCTGGCCTGCTTGGCCTGCTTGCTGTCCGCCGCGTGCAGCTCTTTGGTTTTGCTTTTTCACTTGCTGGGCGTCAGTCTCAGAAGCAAATTCTGCACCAAACTGTTGGCCTTGTGCAGCCTGTTGGTTTTGTTGTCTAACTTTTTGAGCGTTAGTTTGGTTTGGTTGGTTTTTATTAGCCATCTCATATCACCTCCGCACCAATTAATTTCTCCAATCAGCGCGAAGTTATCCAATAAAACAGCACAAGAAAATTATCCATGCCAACCATATGTTACCAATGAGGAATAAAATCATCGAATTTATCTTAAAATAACTAAGCAGAGTTTCACCTGGTCATCTTGCATGTTTAAGCATTTTCTGGTGGGACACCGGAAACGGATAATCTTTTAATTCCTGCGATGGGACAAATTTGCTTTGC
Source organism: Sediminibacillus albus (assembly GCF_900101125.1). GTDB lineage: Bacteria > Bacillota > Bacilli > Bacillales > Amphibacillaceae > Sediminibacillus > Sediminibacillus albus. Next base: position 14,255 of record NZ_FNFL01000005.1, read on the forward strand.
GATGTGCGTAAGCTGCCTTCTTCAACGGTTGCTTCCATGACAGTCACATCCCAAATCAGGTGGGAAAACACATGTTTAATATCGTCTACTTTCCCGTTAATAGTAATTTTCAGGCCATATACCTGTTCAAACCAGCCGGCAGCATGCTCCTCGTCTGTTTCAGCGAACGGTGCCATCGGAAACTGCCATAGATTGGCCAGCAGCCCTTTTTCCGGCCTTTGCTCTATTAAGTATCGGCCTGTTTGATCTTTGACTATAAAAGCAAAGTATTCCACCTTTTTCTGCTTTTTTGACTTACTCTTTATTGGCAAATCCTGCTGGACTCCCTCCGCATATGCCTTGCAATGCTGCCGGACCGGACAAAGCAGACAGGAGGGCGAGCTTGGCGTACAGATCAATGCGCCAAGTTCCATTAAGCCCTGGTTGAATGCCGACGGATTGTTTGGGGAGATAATCTCCTGGACACATTCTTCAAATATGCGTCTCGTTTTCTGCTTGGCAATGTCTTCATCAATCATAAGTACCCGGGACAAGACACGCATCACATTTCCATCTACTGCCGGTTCGGGCTGGTCGTAAGCAATGCTGAGGATAGCCCCTTTTGTATAAGGCCCGACACCTTTTAAAGAGCCCAGTGCTTTGGGATCTTCCGGAACTTTACTGTCATAGGAAGCAGCGACTTCTTTAACGGCAGTTTGTAAATTCCGTGCACGGGAATAGTAACCTAGACCTTCCCAGGCTTTCAATACATCCTGTTCTTCGGCAGCAGCTAAGTCATTCAGCGTTGGGAATCTTTCAATAAACCGTGCGAAATAAGGAATAACCGTATCAACTTTAGTTTGTTGCAGCATGATTTCGGAAACCCAGATTTTGTATGGGTCTTTATCTTCCCGCCATGGAAGCTGGCGTTGTTCTTTGTTAAACCATGAAATTAAATCGGCCTGGAAGCTGTCCTTATTAAAATTGTATATTAATTTAGATACTTGCTCATTTTTCACAATCGATCATCCTTCGTGGTACAATTATGATACTGTGCGTAAAACGATAATCCTTATTGCTTCCCCGGCTGGCAGCTGGAAGAAGCATTGGTTTCATATATTTGCATGTTTACCGGCCAATCAGGCCAAATCAATTAAACTCAACCTAGAAGTACTGCACTTCAGTAAATAAAAGGAGGGCCATTTTAGATGGATACTGGAACCCACATTGTCATGGGGGTTGCGCTAGGTGGCCTAGCTACTCTAGATCCCGTTGTGCAAAGTGATCCTGCTTTATATAGCGCCGTTATGCTCGGAACAATTGTAGGTTCACAAGCACCAGATTCTGACACTGTTTTAAAATTACGAAACAATGCTGTTTATATAAGACATCACCGCGGAGTCACCCATTCTGTTCCGGCCGTTATCTTTTGGGGAATTGCTATCGCAAGCCTGATTTACGCGTTTAGCCCGGAAGTCAATTTCCTTCATTTATGGCTTTGGACTTTTTTGGCAGTGATCATCCACGTATTAGTTGATGTCTTTAATGCTTACGGCACCCAGGCATACCGGCCATTCACTCAAAGGTGGGTTGCATACGGGTTTATCAATACGTTTGACCCTTATATTTTTGTCATGCACATCATCGGCATTGTTGCCTGGGTGCTTGGGGCTGAACCAGGGTACACCTGGCTTCTGATTTACTTTGTGATTTTCCTTTATTACATCAAACGGTATATCGATAAAAGGGAAATCGTAAAAAAAGTAAAACACCATATTTCGAACGTGGAACAAATAGCAACATCGCCAACGTTGAAGCAAAACATATGGCGGATTGCCATCACCACAGAGAATCGTTACTTTGTAGGCAGGGTTGAAAACGGCCATGTCGAAATTGTCGACGAATTTGAAAAGCAGCCGCTGCCCGAGGACAATATTACGGAAATTGCTCTACAGGATAAAAACATTTCCGCATTTCTTTCCTTTTCACCGGTTTACCGGTGGGAAATCAACTACTTTGATGACTTTACCGAAGTACGGTTCATTGACTTAAGGTACAGGTCCAAGGGGCATTACCCTTTTGTCGCGGTTGTCCAAATTGATGACAATCACCGGATCATGACATCTTATACAGGCTGGATTTTTTCCGAGAAAAAACTGCAGCGCAAGCTTGTGATTGAGGATTCACCATCCCCATTTTCCTAAACAACAGCATGAAAAAAATTTAAGGCTTGGTGTTTTAACAGCACCAGCCTTTATTTATGTTCTATTGAAGATTATTTTTTTTATCAAACATACGTTTATATTTCGGGTTATTTTCAATGAAGTCATGGAGATCGGGACCGTAATGGTCAATCCAGCGGATAACCACCTGTTCTGTTACATCTTTTCCCTCATAGGGCTGGCCAGCTTTGGCCCGTGTTGCATCGAAATCCTCCCACAACAACTCTACCCACGTCCGCGCTTCCTCCAGCGATAACTGCTCATTCTTTTCATATAAGCGTTCTGCTAAACGTTCGAATCTATCCTGCATCCTGTCACCCTTTACCGAAAAATCACGGCCATTCATGCCGCTCCGGTAATTATTGTACCACATAACCAGCAAACAAAAGCAAAAACTAAAGAAGACATCCGCTACGATCTGTGGCTGTTACTTCTGCAGTCCAGCGTATCGGATGCGCCCGCACATTGCGGGTAGTCCAGAACTCCATGCTTCGGTTTAAAAAACGCGTCACGTACAAACAATCGTGGAATGGGAGGTCATGTGAATGCGTAATAAAGAAATCGGTTTTACGGATAAACGAATGGATGGCAAGCCTCGTGCCAAAGCTCGCTTTAGCCCGAAACGGGCAGATGGATCGATTAATACTAGACCTCAAGCCAGAATGAAAAATTCTTCATCCCGTTAACTTTGAGGAGGCGTTGTTGTGTCCAGACATAAACCGTATTTCAATAATCTTTATCAAGATCCGTTTCAATCCCCGCGCGCCAATCCCAAACGCGCCAGCCAGCAAGTGAATGGCGAAACTAGAAAGAGCCAGAAGGATATTATCATGGACGTCCTAAAGAAAAAAGGATAATTATAGAAACAGTCCCTGCGTGTAAACAAAAGCAGGGACTGTTTTTATTATAATTTTTTGCCCAAAATAGAAATTGGCACGGCTTCCTGTTTTTCCAGTGTCTGTCCTAGCAAATTCACTCGGTTCCCCCAGGCAAAGACCCCATTGATATAATTAATTTTAAAGGTATGGCCCGGATCCTGTGCTAATTCATAGGTTTCCCCTTTTTGGAAATCCTCCGGGTTTAACGTGTAAGCAATGGCCATTTGAATTTTTCTCTCATAAATCGCATATTCACTGACATTGCCCAATTGCTCTGCTTTCTGGGCTTTTTCCTTCAATGCCGCTACTTCCTGCCGCAATTCTTCAACGGTGTACTCGCTATATCTTTTTTCCATTATTAAAACTCCCCCTGGGTGCCTTTTCAGTTATTCTGCCGAACCTTGTAACAATCCTATTTTACATTTTACCAACAATTAGCCACAATAGAAATATCAAACCATAGAAATATAGTGACCTAGGAGGGGCTAACCATGGGAGTAGTTGCCATAACAGGAGCTGGAAGCGGATTGGGAAGGGCGCTCGCACATAAGTATAGAGCAGCAGGAAATACTATTTATTTATTAGGAAGGGATGAGCAAAAGCTGCTGCTCGTCCAAAATGAAATCCGCAGCAGCGGCGGAAGTGCAGAAACAGTCGCCTGCGATATTACCGAGCCTGCTTCAGTCTCGATTGCTTTTGAACAATTTGACCAGCTTGATCTGCTGATAAACAATGCAGGGATGGGAATTTTCGGTGCCTTATCTACTTACTCACCTGACGAAATTGACCAAGTGATCGATACTAATATCAAAGGAACGATTCACGTCACTCAATACGCCTTGCCATTGCTCGAACAAAGCAATGGGCGAATCATTAACATTATTTCTACTGCAGGGCTTAGAGGCAAAACCAATGAGTCCGTCTATTGTGCCAGCAAGTTTGCTGTAAGAGGCTTTACCGAAAGCCTGCAAAAGGAATGGGAAAGTAAATCCGTCTCCATTACTGCGGCATACATGGGTGGAATGAACACGCCATTTTGGGAAAACAGCGAACATGTAAGCAATCCGGAAAATTTCCCTTCACCTGATCAGGCAGCCGAACAAATATTCAACCAGGACGACAGACGCACTGAGATCCACATTGAAAAATAGCGAACCATCGTTCAGCAGCTTGCAAACCGCAGTTTCCGTTACAGGCCCGTTATTATTCCAGCCATCTACTGCCTATTTTATTGAGATAATAAATTTGAAATAGACCAAACAACACATCATAAAAAAGGGGCTTATGTATGCTCAAATTATTTGTCACAGATTTAGACGGAACGCTTTTAGGAGAAAATAATCATATCCTGCAGGAGGATATCGATGCGATTGACTCTTTAATCCAGCAAGGAGTAGATTTCACGGTCGCCTCCGGCCGAATGGATCGAGATATTCTGGAAGTATTAAAGCAAATAGGGCAAACCGGACATCGAGTCAGCCAAAATGGCGGCTTTGTCCACCATAACGAAGAAGGACTCATTCATACACAAACATTTGCCAAGGATTTAAGCACTCAGCTTCACAAGGCCATTGCAAAACAATCTGCCGTTTATTCTGTTTCTACAGCTGATGAAGTCTATGTAGCAGAGAAAACAGATGAAATAGCGGCCTTTGAACATCTGCTGTATTTCCCTGTCAAAGAGGAGAGCAATTTAACCGAATATTACGGAAAGACGATTTTCCCTTCCAAATTCACGCTCCACGGAGAAACAGAGCAAATAATAAAAATAAAAGAAGAAATAACTGAACAGTTCGGACCGCAAATGGAAAGCTACTTATCGGATGTCCATTGTGTCGACTTTGTCCCTAAAGGGATAAGCAAAGCATTGGGTCTTCAGCATCTGATTGAAAAGCTTCATGTCACAGCGGAAGAAATCGCGGTTATCGGGGATTCATTCAATGACATCCCAATGCTTGAAATGACTCCGCACAGCTATGCGATGTCAACAGCACACCCAGATGTACAAAAAACGGCATCTCACGTCGTTGACCATGTCCATCTGGCAATTGCCGATTTAAAACAGCGAGGTATCTACTGATCCTTTCAATTGGTGAGGTAAAAAAAGAAAGCCTGGCCCATGAATAGGCAGCCTGGCTTTCTTCTTTCTTTATTCGACATACTCCTCAATAAACCGGTCGATATGTTCAAAGCTGAACCCTTTTCTGTATAATCCGGCTTTTATCTTATGTTTGAGGGCTGGCCCCTTTTCTTTTAAGGAAAATTTCCTTAATAGCTTTTCACCTTGATAAACAACAGCTTCCCACTCGTTGTCTTCATCCTTTTCATCATTGATTTCTGAAAGGACGTCCTTAATCACATCGTTGGTAAAACCTTTTTGCATCAGGGTTTGCTGAAGACTTTGCACCTGCTGCCTGAAAGATTTTGTTCCGTTGCTTTTTAATTTCTTTTCCACCCATTTGGCTGCTTTATCATATTGATCCTCATATGAATACAGTTGAACTGCCTCCTCTGCTGTTATAAGGGGGACACCCTTTTCCAGCAATTCTTTTTTGACTAACAACGGGCCTTTGCTTGTTGTGTTTTTTCTCGTCCTCACTAATGAAGCAGCAAATTCCTTATCGTTCAAAAAGCCTTCGTTCTCCAATCGTGCCACAACGACAGGCACTTGGTCAGGCTCTACTTCTTTTTTCACTAAATAATCGTGGATTTCCTTCTTGGATCTCATTCGATAGCTTAAGTAGTTCAATGCAAGGGTAAAGGACTTATGGATATTATCTTTCTGGATAAGTGCTTCGATGGTGGACTCATCCAGATCAAGGCCTTTACGCAGATGGAATTCGATGAGAATATCTTCATCCACACTAAAGCCATATGTTTCTTTGTTGTTCCTGTCCAGGAAGATATTGTAGCGGCTCTTGCTTTTCTTTTGTGTGGTTATTCGTGTTATTTTTGCCAAGATCACTCACCCCCCTTTATTGTAGCACGAATATTCTATAGCAAAGAAAAGAAAAAACACTGCCAAATAAACAGGTATTTAGCTAGTTATCAGGAATACCCATAATAGGTACCATCCATTGATAAATGAGGAGGCATAAAATGAAGATTGCTATTACAGGCGGAACTGGCTTTGTCGGCAATTATTTAGCAGAACGGCTTGCGGCCGGAAACCATCACACCTACATTTTGACGAGAAGTCCTGAAAAGCACACCAATACCGATTTTGTTACCTATATCGGCTGGCTGCATGAAGGTACAGCTCCAGAAAAAGAACTCCCCGCGTTGGACGCTGTCGTCAATCTTGCAGGCGACTCGATTTTTGGCTATTGGACGGAAGAAAAAAAACAACGAATCATGAACAGCCGACTGCATGCAACGGAACAGCTGATCGACTTAATTAGAAAAATGGACAAAAAACCCCGCGTACTAATAAATGGATCAGCGATTGGCTACTATGGCACATCCTGCACACAATCGTTTACAGAATTAACAGATCAACCTGGCAGTGACTTTCTTGCACAAGTGGCTGTCAACTGGGAAAACAAGGCCAGGGAAGCAGAACAACTCGGTGTACGAACTGTTCTCGCCAGATTTGGGCTGATCCTCGGCAAAGAGGGCGCCTTGCCATTGATGGCCCTTCCATTCAAGTTAATGGCCGGCGGAAAAGTGGGCACAGGGGAACAATGGGTATCCTGGGTGCATATTAAAGATGTAGCCGAAATGATTATATTCGCGATGGATAATGAAGAAATCAGCGGCCCGGTGAATGTTACTGCCCCTCATCCCCAAAGGAACAAGGATTTCAGCAAGACATTGGCTAACATTTTGCACAGACCCTGCTGGCTGCCCGTACCAGAAATCGCGATGAAGGCTGCGCTTGGCGATATGAGCAGCTTAATCCTGCAAGGGCAATCGGTGTTGCCTGCAACCGCACAAACCTATGGCTATGATTTCCATTATCCTAATCTGGCAGAGGCATTGCGGGAAATTTACCCCGATTGATGAATTGTTTTTCGATTAATCTTATTTGGATTAACCCGCTTTTTCTCAGGAGGGGCATGTCGAAATTTCGGTCAAAACTTTTGTTCCTTTTTCGAGCATTTTTGTGTAATATATTCTTGTAAATAATCCTGCCGCTATAAGGGTTAGCGCTGTTTCCCCCAAGGGGTTTCAGCTGGACAAAGTGGCAGGAAATTTCTATACAATGAAGGAAAAAACATAAACAGTTCCAAAAAAAGAAAATGGGAAGGCAAATGGTGCGCCACCAGTTGATCTGGTTCTAGTGGGTTCGATTCCCACCCCGAATTTTTGTTGGTCGTTGATAAAAATTCGAGGGTGAGGCCGTCACTAGGATTCCTAGTGTGAATTTCATCCTCTCCAAAACAGGAGGGATTTTTTTATGTTGAAAAAACGTGATTTGTACGAAGTACCTCAACTATATGAATTAATGGCGCATCCGGAGGTCCTCCCTTTTATCCGCCATAAAGCCTTTTCAACTGATGAACTTTACTTCCAAACCAAACAGATGATGGAACAGGAAGAACGTGGTCTGCTGATATCACGGACGATTTTGAATGAATACCAGCACCCAATCGGAACGATTAATCTATTCGACATCCAGGATAACAAAGGGTTTTTAGCTACATGGATTGGTCAGCCCTATTTTGGGAAAGGGTACAATAAGCATGCCAAAGAACAATTCCTTGAAGAATTGTTTTTAATAAGTGGCATAGAAGCAGTTTTTATCAAAATCAGGAATAACAACCTCCGCTCATTAAAAGCTGCCTTAAAGCTGCCTTACATGATTGCTGCACGACCTTTATATCCGGAAACATACAATGCAGTCAACCAGGAATCGCCTGTTTATGAATTATTTGTGATTAGCAAGGAGCAATACTTCCTCTACAAACAACTTACCGGAGCTACCGGCGATGGAGAGGCCGTAGTATAAATAGGATTGGAAAGGCAATAATAGTAAAAAGCAGAAATGAGGGATAGCATGAAGAATAAGGAAAAAGGAATCAAGCCTCAGAAAAGCACCCTTTCCAAAACACAGGAAGTCCTGTACCAAAAAGAATTTAAGTCTGCCGATCGCATGTATTTCGATACGAAAAAAAGAGTTTAACAAAGAGCAAACAGGGTATTTTATCTATGAAAGTAAGTTGCCTGCATTCGTTTGTGGGTAACATTTATCCACGAGGTTGTGCACAGTGTTGATAAGTCACTTAATTTATTGATTTACCAGCTTTTTATTTGTTGATGAATTTCTTATTAACTTTTTGTCTATTGGCTGTGGATAATGTGGAAAATATCCACAAAGATTGTGTATAACCGTTTTATTATGTGGATAAGATTGTTAATAACAGGTTGCCCTACTCCTAACGTTTTTCCGATTCCTCCCCTTTTTCGGTAAGAGTTCGGCAATCTAAGTAAGGCTTCCGCCATCATGGAAATGGCGGAAGCCTTATTTTTTCATTTATACATCTGCTTTCATCCGCTTAGTCAGATAGGCATGGCCATTTTCCCATGCTTCGCTTTTTGTATCGCCAAACCCATAGCCCGCAATCAACCCTGAGCATTCCAATTCTAACACCGCTTGCCATACTGCCGTTTTAGTCGTATCGTAAACGTAAACAGCCAACGTCCCTCCTGCTTCCTGTTCCATCAGCATTTGCGTCTCTTCTAAACCCGGTACGCTTGCTAAATGTTCAGCCACCGTTGTTTTTTCTCCATGAAAAATAGACAAATATCCAACCAAACCATTACCCCCCTTAATTTGTTCTATTTGGTAACATTTTACTACAAGTTCACCTTAAGAACAAACATAAACGCACCTTTGTTTATAAATAATGTTACGATAACGATTAACAAATAAGAGTTCTGAGAGTGATCTGCGGATGAATTATGAGCAACTGGCATATAACCTTAAATACTTTAGAGAACAATCGGGCTGGACCCAGAAACAGCTTTCCGAGAAGATGAATGTGTCTCGTTCAGTGGTTACCAAATGGGAAAATGGAACAGTCGTACCCGATTTAAAATCGATTATAAAATTAAGCAGGATTTTTAATATATCTGTCGACTTGATTATAGGTATGGATACACCACGAGAAGACCTGCTAAAAGAATTTAATCGCATATATAATTCTGCTAGCGAAGGCATTAGCGTGGAAACATTGGAAATCATCGATTACTTATTCAAGCATCCCCAGTTAAAAGAACAGCTTAGGCGGATGAAGGAACTTCCCCTAAAAAGACAAAAAGCATTACATACATTAATTGAAACGCTGGTCGAGGAATTTTCGCGCGTGTGAAAGTAGGTATTTCTGAAAAGTCGGATACGCATTAGTACTGCGTTGCGGAAATACACGACGCTTTCCGCAGGCGGCTGGTGAGCCTCTCGCAGGAGTCTTCGTGAATTTCCTCCTCTGAAAATCTGCGTACCGTTTTCAACCAACAGCCTATCAGCGCAGGCAGAATACCGTAGACTCCAGGGAGAACAGAACGAGTCTGAAGACCCCGGAAGAAGCCGTTTTTGCTTCCGAAGAGGCTGAAGCCGTAACCACGGAAAGCGAAGTATGCTGCCGGCGGAAGTTAAGCACTGAGCCTTGTTCGAAGGAAGAAATAGAGTTGTCACCGGGACCGCAAGGTATATGATACATTAGAAAACAAAAATCGAACGAGTTCGAATACTAAGGATTTCGAATCATCGTTCGATTTTTGTTTTGACCGCTATCCTTTTGTTCCAATCTCTACTGTTACGGCGGGAAATAAAGCTTGCTAAAAGAGATGGAAATAAAAAAAGCCCGGTAAAACCGGACTATTTATTATTTGAATGCTTTTGGTTAAATTTTTCAAATACCTTATTAGCAACATTATCTCTTTCTTTTTTTTCTGCTTCTTCTAGTTCAAAATACAATCGGTCTTTTTCAGGCAGTTTGAAATATTCCTCTTTCTTCGAGCCCTCATTCTTTAGCGCCATTACTTCCTGCCCCTCTCCTGTTATTTATTATAAAGACTTTTCTTGCCCCCTACATCTGCGGGTTGATATCCGGGTCGAAATAGTTTTTTCTTTTCACCCAGACAAAACCATCGCCTTTGGTAATTACCGCTACATCTATAGGAGGCCCCACTGATTCTGTCGCCCTTGTTAGTCTTTTTTTGAAATAGGTGAGGTTGACAAGAGCCTCAGCCATCTCAGCCAACTCCTCTTTAGGGAGTGACCGGACAATTCCTAATAAGGGCTTCACATAGTTGTCATTTTGATATTCTTCTACTGAATCTTGAATTGATTCATATAACTCCTTACCCATTTTTTGAATGTTACTAACCTGTTCTTCTGAAAACTTAATATTTAAATGCTCTTGCAGCTGTTCATGATAGCCAAGTAGTACCTTGTCTATGATGCCGAAAATAGCATCTTCCATATTCGGCTCAATACCGCCCATAAACGAATCAACCATATCTCTCTGGGCGAACGCAGTAATCGATGCCGTCCCGGCATCTTTATCGTTCGTATAGCTGATTTTCTTTTCTCTCAGCTTTTTATACTTCATTTGGCCGAATATAAACCCTTCCAGGCGATACTCAAGCATGTGAGGAAAGATCTCATTTTCTCCATAACCAGCCATTACTAGACCAGAGCTTCCAAGACTGAAAAAGTCCTTCTTTATCGCTTCATAAGCTAAGCGATTTAATCTCTCCTGCAATGATTTAGGAACGTTGTAGGCAATTAGTTCGTTCTTTATTTCCGTAATTACACTGCTGAAAGTATCCTTGAACTTTTGATAATCTATATCAAGAAAATCTTTTTCCATCTCTTGAAAAGAGGAAATATCTTTCTCAACTGTCTCTTTCAACAATTCGGTTACCTTACTGTCGGTCATATCTTCGCCTGCTTGCTTTCTCCGGGTGATTTCCTCCTCTACCTTAAGCACCAGCCGCTTTAAAATATCGGAGAAGGTTCTATGTACAATGATTTCTTCTATTTCATCGGCTTTAAAATGGGCGTCATTATTCAGGAATGACAAAAAATCTGTAAAGTAGTCATTCAAATCATCAAACTTTTTATCCTTCAGTTCGGTACGATAAGATTTAATGATAATTTCCCAAGGCACTTCCATAAAAGACGCTGCTCCATATACCATGAACCCTACGGGATGGTTTCTGGATAATGAAAATAGTTTATTGGCCGAATTATATACCTTTTGCACTCCTTCTCTGCCGCTTGTCACGGCACTATCGGCTGCTAAAGACATACCAAGTTTATTCATTATCGTTACCTCTGCTGTCATTTACGACCCGCCTTTCCATTTCTCCTATCGTTATTTCTTATAACCTAATTTCTCCAGGATAAAACAGAAGGCCCTTTACTTGAGGCTAACCTATCCATTTTTTGCATAACCCATCGAATGATGGTTCAGTATATAAATGGAAGCGTACTTATTTATACCTTCATTTGCCTAAAAATGCATCCATAAGCCTATGGTAATTTTAGAAATATGACATAAGTGCCAAATATATAGTAGGAAAGTAGTTTGCCTTACATTTAAGTGTGGAAATGTTATAATTAACTACGGGGATAGAAAAATAATGTTCTATCCTTATGCAAAAGGAATGAAAGCAATGGATAACAAATCAATCGAAGCAGAGATTGCTAGTTACACAGGCAAACTATTCAGAGATAATTTCGGAAAAGGGCCATCATCCCTTTTTGTGTCTGTAGTAAAGCCGTTTATAACGATTCATTTACGGGATTTCCTGGCACCAATGGAACGGGTGCTGGTCAACCAAAAGAATGATCTTAAAGTGCAGGAGACGAGAGACCTGCTCATGCAGGAGTTGCTTCCCGATATAAAAGCAACCATTAGGACGACAGCACAAGTCGATATTCAAAATATTTATTATGACTGGTCCTTAACAAATAAAACAGGCATCATTATCGCCGAGATGTCTGAAGAAGAGCAGAATATTACCGAAGACTATCTCAGCTATCCGGCAAGGGATAAGGTGCATGAAGAAATTGTCCGTTTTAGTGAGAAGGCACAGAAGGCTCCAAGCAGTCTCTTCTCGCTAATGCTCAATCCGCGGACACTTATGATTGTCCGCAAAGGAATCCTTGTCCGGATTGAAAAGGAATTAATCAAAGCAGGATTTGAAGAGCAGCTTAAATTATCAAAGCGGCGACTCGAAAAAAGCTTGCTTAATATCGATTTGCTGGAATCTTTGTTAGGTGTCCAAATAGAAGATGTCTTCGCAGATTGGGACTTTGACCTTGATAAAGGATATATCGCTTTAATATTAAAACCAGAAAAATAATCAGGTGGAAATGGACTGGACAAATAGAGCCAGACATAAGCCGAAAAGGAAATGACTCCTTTTCGGCTTTTTATATGCATAGGTGAATTATGGAATAACGGAATAATATGAAGTGCTATACCTGAACTCGCGGCTGCACATCCGCAAGCGAGAGGCAATCGCTCCAATCACGTTAAACCTTAGTAGGAGTTGATATCGTGTATAAAGTGGTAGGAATCGTAAAAGCCGGAATAGAAGTTGAATTTTTTCAACAAAATAAAGAACTCGTTTTTCCAACATATGAAGAAGCAGTTGATTTCATTGAAGAAACGAAAAGGAAAAAGATGCTTCCAGAAAATTACCAATTAGTCATAGAAAAAATAAAAACATAAAACGATTTTACATATTGTTTTCTTTTGTGATCCGGTAAGGGATGAAACTTTATGGTTGAAAGCGTCGTATACATTATAAAGCCTAATAAACACCAAAAAGGAAGTGTTCTTAAATGTATACGGAGGAGCTGCAACAAAAAACCGATGCATACGTAGATATTTATCAACAGCTGAAAACCAACTTAAAGTGGAAGGTTTCTGACCAGCGGATATTCATGATTGCTGCCTCCCTTTATATCGTCAACAATCAAAATTTTTGTTTCAAGCGGTTTTCCCGTTTAGCTAATCTTATAAAAAAAGAGTCTGGGCTTTTCTCCTCTCTTAAATCCCATTCAAGGTTCACTACAGCTGCCATGCTCGATGTGCAGTTTTCCCATCCAGAGGATAAGTTCCAGGAAATGATAGACATATATAAGCAGATGGTAGAATTCGGTTTCCGCAGAGGTGCTTTCACATACATAGCAGCTTTGGTGCTTTTAACCAATGAAGAATCTGACTATACTGCCCGCATCAATAAAGCCGATGTCATCTACCAAAGCATGAAAGACGAGCATATCTTTCTGACTTCGACAAGTGACTATCCACTAGCTGCTTTGCTTGCTCAGAGAAATGGCATAGTTAGCGAGCTGACCAGCCGAATCGAAGCTTGTTACAGCCTGCTTGACAAAAACGGTTTCAGAAAAGGGAATGACCTTCAGTTTCTTAGCCACATTCTTGCATTAGACGAGGAAGAGGAAATTGCCCATTTAGTTGAACGTACTGCCAGCGTTTCTCAGCAATTTGACCAGGCAGGGATAAAAAGAAAAACAAAATTCTATCCCTTGATGGGAATGCTTGCCCTACTTCCCGAACAGTCCATAGATTTGCAGGCGATTGCCGCCGTTATTGATCGCTTAAACAAGCAAAAATTGTTCAAATGGCAGAAAGACATGAATGTAATAATGGCTGTTAACTTCTACATGAGTGATAAAATAGCCGACTCCAGCGTATTGAATACAAGCTTATCCACTTCTATGGAAACAATCATACAAGCCCAACAGGCGGCTATGATAGCAGCTGTCACCGGGGCTTCTGCAGCTGCCGCTTCCAGCAGCAATTAATGACTGCCAGGTATTCAGCCTGGCAGTTTTTTTTCGCAATCAATAAAATTTTTGTTCCTATATGCAAAGAAGCCCCTTATCTTGAGGCTTCTTCTGCTAACTGCTGAAAGTATTCCCTTAAGTATGTTTTCAACTCCTGATCTTCTAAGCTGGCAATCTCTGATTCGGAGAAGGTGATTGTCTGCTCTCCTTGTTTGTCATAGACATAAAAGGTCGGATCGACATTATCTATACTGGCGGTTTCCATGCTGTTCATTTTTACCATCATATATCTTGTTTCTGATTCTGTAGACTTTTCCACGTATTTCTCCCCCTCTCCAGCCATTATAATATACTTTCCGGGAAAAAGGGAATCCTCTTACAGAAATCCCTTCCAGATTCTCCCTGCTAGGGAAATTTGCTCATACTCCTCTCTTTCCATACTGCCGTCTGTATCTCCCGCACCATTACTTTCGCACCCTTTTATCCCGATTAACAAAGGCTTAACAATAACTAAATAGGGGCTTAATAGAACCATGCTAGCTTGATAATAGAAACTACTTACTAGAATCTCAGCATACTACTCTAGGAGGCATGTTTGACTTGGATAAACAAAAACATAGCATGGACCGGAGAAATTTTTTGAAAGCGGGAAGTATGGGCACATTAGCTTTGACATTAACTACAACCGGTTTGTTTTCTCTCGCTTCAGCCCCATCCGTTCAAGCTGGCCAAAAAAAGAAGCCGAATTCGACCTTTAGCGGCTATGGACAGTTAGAAAAAGATCCTGGCGGTATCCTCGATCTTCCCAAGGGTTTTCAATATCGGATTATTTCCGAAGAAGGCGGCAGGCTGTCAGATGGACGCCCTATTCCTTCTGCATTTGATGGAATGGCAGCTTTCCCTGGAAAGCACAATTCTACCATCCTTGTCCGCAATCATGAATTAACCGGGAATACAGATTATCCAGTCATCGGTAAAAATCCATATGATAAAGACAACACTGGCGGAACTACTGCTCTGGTTGTCGGTCCTAATCGGAAAGTAATGGATGAATATGTCACATCTTCAGGAACGATCCGTAATTGTGCAGGAGGCGCTACCCCTTGGGGGACATGGCTGACGTGTGAAGAGACGATGGAAAGAGGGCACGGCTATGTGTTTGAAGTCGATCCCCAAGATCCGGAAAACAAATTATCACGAACACCAATCAGGGAAATGGGCGCCTTTTCCCACGAAGCGTGCGACGTAGACCCATCTACTGGAATCGTTTATTTAACGGAAGATTCTTCTCCAAGCTTTTTATATCGTTATATACCTGTTGATTCCAGCCCGAGGCCAGGTGCTTTGCAAAAGGGCGGCACACTGCAGGCAGCAGCAATCGAGGAAACACCAGGCAGGTCTGCGGAAGCTTTATATCCAGAGAAGAAATACAAGATTGTCTGGAAAACGCTCAACCCGGAAAAAGCCAGTGACGATGCCGAAGCGAAAGACTGTATTCAGTTCAGCCGGCTGGAAGGCTCCCAGTTCTCTGCTGGGGTTTTCTGGTTCAGTGATACGTCGGCAGGCTACACGGATGGACAACAAGGGCGCATTTACCGTTACATCCCTTCTACCAACCAACTAGAGCTCTTCTATGAAGCAGCAAGTGCCAATCAAATGGAAATGCCCGACAATCTCTGTGTAACACCTTGGGGCGATGTCTGGTTTGTTGAAGATGGACCTGGGAGCGACCGGGTGATGGGCATTACTCCGGAAGGACAAGTTTATCAATTTGCCGAAAACCGCTTGAACGATTCAGAACTAGCCGGTCCCACCTTCTCGACAGACGGAAAAACCTTTTTTGTAAATATTCAAACCCCTGGTATTACCTTTGCCATTTGGGGACCATTTGCCAGAAGAAACGCTGGACGCCAGCGCCAGATGGCACATGCCGCTCCTCCAGCCGGTTTTGGTCCTGCCATTTCTGATCAGCTTGCTGTTTTTGCTGAACACCAAGGAATGTCTGATTTAGAGGCAGCTGCCTTGCAGCGCCACGGTGTACCTATATTGTAAGTACTATGACGAAGGAGGAACGCTATGATCCAGAACATTGGTATCCCCGGCTTGATTTTACTAGTAGTGCTTGCTTTGATTGTTTTTGGTCCATCCAAACTTCCCGAAGTCGGTCGGGCCTTCGGCAGCACTTTGAAAGAATTCAAAAAGGCAACGAATGAGCTTGTCAGTGATCAGGAAGATAAGCAGCATCCTCCCGACAATAACAAGCTGCAAACGGCGGATACAACTACAACAAAAACCCATAGTTGATAAAAAAGGAAGCTGGCTTTCTGTCAGCTTCCTTTTAGTATGTATATTGGTAACAGCAAATTTCAAGCAGTCTTTCCAGTCATCATGTTAGAATACAAATAATAAACTAGCCGTCTTGAATGGAAAAAAATCTATGAATGATGGGGTGGTAAAGATGAGTAAACGAAAAATTATCCTTGCCCAGGATATCGAGCAGCAGTTATATGACCAAGTACGACAGGCAGCACCTGATTGGGAAATCATTGCCGGAAAACATAAAGACTCGTGGCAGGATCACCTGCATGACGCGGAAATAATCGCTGGCTGGAAGCAGGAAATGGAAGAACCTTGCCTACAAGGGGATTCTCCACTGCGCTGGATTCAAAGCTGGAGTGCAGGCATTGACAGCTATCTGCTTGAAAGGCTGTCCGAGCTAGATATTTTATTAACCAGCGCCAACGGTGTCCATGCCTATCCGATTTCGGAAACCATATTTGCAATGATGCTGAGCCTGACCCGAAAGATACCTTCCTATATCAGGAATCAGCAAACAAAAACATGGTCACATGAAGGCCTCAAGCTGGAAATTCACGAAAAAACGATCGGGATCATAGGAATGGGAGCAATCGGTAAAGAAACAGCGAAGATTGCCAAGGCATTTGGCATGAAGGTGATTGGCGTAAGGCATTCCCATAAGCCAGAGCCATTTGTCGACAAGATGGCAGTAACAGAGCAATTGAATACCATCCTACCGGATTGCGATTATGTTGTTGCCACCGTACCGCTTACAAGGGAAACGCAACACTTATTCGGCCGAGAACAGTTCGCTGATATGAAGGTGACGAGTTTTTTTATTAATATCGGCCGTGGCGGGGTAGTAGATGAGCACGCTCTTGTTGACGCCCTGCAGGCTGGACAAATTGCCGGTGCCGGCCTTGACGTCTTTGAATCGGAACCTCTGGAAAACAACAGCCCGCTATGGAATCTCAAAAATGTAATCATCACTCCCCATACTGCTGGCTCAACCGAATATTATGATAAACGGGTGATTGAAGACATCTTTATCCCAAACCTGGCAGCTTACATAAAAGGTGGAAAACCTTCCGTCAATTTGGTCGATTATGACAAAGGGTATTAACGGAAACTGACTTATTGCTTGTTATAAACCATGAAAGTTTCAGCCAAAACTGCAAAGAGCCCCCTGCGGCAATAAACCACAGGGGGCTCTTCCTGTTAAACGGATTATCTCCTTCTAAACGCTCTTCTTTCCGCATAAGGAACACATTTATAACAGATAATCACTTTCTCTTCACGATCATTTATATATTCAGTGGGCTTTGCTGCCTTTTGGCCGCACATCGCACACTTTTTCTTTTTGAATAGATTCAACATAAAAACAATCCTCTCTATCGTTGCTACATTATCTATTTTACATGGGCATGCAGCAGTGGTTCAAATCAAGCGGACGATGTAGCATTACAGAAAGTTTACAGTCAGGCAACCTGGGGAAACGTTTAAAATGACCTAAAAACAGACTTGGAGATGGAGGAAAACCTAGTGACTGCTGGAAGCATCATCATTGGCATCTGCTATTTAATCGTCCAATTATTTTCAAATAAAATCATTGCATCCTCCCGGATGGGCCCCGCCAGATGGCTATCTTTTTCAGGAGGAATTGCCGTATCCTATGTATTTGTATATGTCCTGCCTTCTCTCCATAAACAACAGGAGGATTATGGTGATAAGGCTGGCGGACTGACCATGGAGACTGAGCTCTATTTCATCGGTTTGATTGGGGTTATTGTCTTTTATGCCATCCATAAGGCCGCCGATAAAGCTGAAAGACAACACCCGAATGGAGAAGGCAGCTTCTTTTGGATTCAGATCTCCTTTTTCGGCTTATACAATATGCTGATCGCCTTCATAGTATTCGGATCAGATATCGAGGGAGTTGAAGCTGCTTTTTATGGCGTTGCCGTCGGCTTCCATTACATGGCGGTATCACACGATTTATGGCGGGAGGATTCGCGCAGATATGAAAAGTTCGGCAGATACATTCTTGCCTTAGGGATCTTCATCGGCTGGGTTGCTGGTATCCTGATCCCATTTCCTTCATTCGTCCTTGCCCTGATTTTTGCATTCATCTCCGGGGCGATGATTTTGAATGTGCTTAAAAAAGAGCTTCCATCAGAAGAAAACGCCCACTTACCAGCCTTTTTGATTGGAGCCTTAAGCCACACAGCGATAACACTGGCGCTCAAATATATGTTTGATTGGTAAAAAAATCCTGACCGATCCGTCAGGATTTTGCTGTTTCTTTACATTTTCTTAAGAAACTCCTCCCCCCAAGGAACGACTGTTAGAACAGGAGAGGATAACCATGAAAAAAAAAGCAACGTTATTTACAGCTATCCTGGCGGCATCTGTTTTATTGGCAGCCTGCGGAAATTCGGAAACTGGAACAGCTGAAAAACAGGAGGAGCGAAACAGTTTTACAACCGGACAGGAACCAATGACAGTGGAAAAAGAATCAGGTAGCTTCCATCTGCTCGCCAAAATCTATTCACGCTCTTCTGATACGTTGACCGTAGAAGGCCGTTTGACCTATACAGGGGAAAAGCCAGCCACGATCCACCATGGAATGGCAATGATGCGATTTGGGATGATGGACCAGCAAAAAAATGAATCTGTCGATGAAATGGTTTTTCCGGATATTGCTTATAAAAGCAAAGTAAAACCTAGTCAAACTTTCCATGAGAAACGAACTTTCAACCTGGATGAAGGTAGGAAATATGTACTGACCATCGAATCAACAATAAGTGAGAAAAAACCGAAAATCATCTCCTTTGATCCTATAGCGATTTCCTGGTAATTATGGCGCGAAGTGCAGTCAGAAAACCTGCCATTCAAACACGAAGGCACCGAAATCTGTCCTCACCTTCACTAGGCGGGTTGCATCACTGCCAATAAAACCTGCAGAGGATGAAGGAAAACTTGCGATTTTCCTGGGTTGCTTCCTGGTTTACGCTTGTCGGACAGCTCCTGTTTTCATCATGCAATACTATTCACAGGAGAGCGGCGGTAAGTGATGTTGAGTTTGATGGTGAGTATGATTGCCGGCATTCCCAGTATAATTACGACTTCGCGGGCTCAGAAAAGACGGAACCAACTCAAGAAAGAATAAAAAGCGTTTATAGAGGAACTTTTCTGTGGGAAGTCCCTCTTTTCATATCTAAAAAACCACCTGTACTGAAACAACCTCTCCAGCATTTCGTCTTAACTGAAAACCATTAGAAGGATTTCCAACTTCAATACTTTATTGGCTCTTCTCGTTTTTTGATTAACTTAACGAATTCATTGGTTTTAGAAGCATCTGGCACTTCTACGGCACTCCCATCTGAAAACTTTAGAATTACTTTCATCAAGCCCCCTCCTTACTTGTTAGAAATTCGACAAATGGAGGATGATTCTTCTAAAAATACACCGATGGATAAAATTCAAACGGAAAGAACCACCTCTCTTAGCTATATACGAGAAATGGTTCTGGTTCATGCGATAAAGATAATCGCCCTCACTTTAAGTCGATTAATATAAAGCACTGATCATCTTTTTGGTAGTAACTATTTTCTTTCTGATTAAGTTCCAGTAATATTTCTTCTTTCATTTGGGATACAGCATTCCTAGATTTCATCAATAAATCCTGCAGATAGTTGTACCCGATAAGTTCCGATACTCCATCCGTATATAGCAACAATCTAGATCCTTCAGCATACCGGATGGTTTTGGAATTGTACTTAATTCCCTCAAATGTGCCTAGAGGAGGGTTTGTTGCACAGAGTTCTTCTTGCCGCCCATTTTTATCATGGTAAATTGCTGGCGGATGACCTGAGTTGATATATTCAATCGTATGCTTTTCCGTATCAATAAAAAGATATATAGCAGTACAGTAATGCCAAGCCTCCTCATCATTATGAAATAAGTAATGTAAATGACTATCCAATTCTTTCATCACTGAAGCTGGCTTCATTCCCTTGGGAATCACCTTTTGGTATAAGGATTGTAAAGACATTGTTACTAAGGCGGATGATATGCCATGCCCCATCACATCCAGTAGAATCACGCCATATTGGTGGTTATTGATTTGATAGAAGCCATAGATATCTCCTGATAGTTCCTTTGATGCCTTATAATAGGACTCAACCTGCATACGGTCATTGGTAAAAGCGTCTGTCAAAGACGTTTCCTGGATTTTTTTAGCCAGCTGTAACTCATTTTGATTTTGCTTATTGATTTTTATTAATTGGTCCTGTTTCGCTTCCAGTTCTTCCAATGCGATTTGTTTTTTATTTAGAGCATCTTTGGCAACTTTGTTGGCAAGTAGCAGTTGATCTTCATAATCGTTTCTTCTTTGCATTGGAAGGAAGGCACAATCGATAAGTTTATGTCGGCTACTCTCATTCATGGAAGCATTTAGGAGGATTGGTATCTCTTCTGATTGGTGATTGGTCGCCAATGAAAGATACATTTCTTCGACAAATCCCTTTTGTGTCACCATCGGGATAAAATATAATTGAAAAAACACCCGCGCTGAATTTGATAAGATAACATTTATATGCTGTCCGACCAACTCATCCCGTCGATACCCAAGGAGTCGCAGTAACATCTCATTCATCGAGACGATTGCACCTTCAGTCGACAAGGTGAGAAATCCGCAGGGTGCCTGATTTAGCTGTTCATCCATTAAGTAAGACCACCTATTTTCTCTGATTTACGCTCTTCTAGATAGTTATGCATTAATTCGACGGTCTCGTCAGGATGACTCATATGTGGACAATGACCTCTGGCTTTCATATAACGTATGGTGCTTTCAGGTAATTGTTGGTGCATATAATCACCTACTACGGTAGGTGCAATTACATCTTCAGCACATTGTAATATCAAGGTTGACAGGGTAACTTTCGGCAATTCCTTCCGGTTATCTGCAAAGAAACAGGTTTCCGCAAATCTGCGCGCAATGACAGGGTCTGTGGAACAAAAGCGATCTTCCAGCGCTTCAGCAACTTCCGGATGCTCCGCGTCATTTGTAATAGTAGATGCAAAGGCGTTTGCCCACCCGATGTAATTTTTGTCCATCATGTCAATTAAACCGAATAACTCTTCTTTTTCAAATCCACCAAAATAATCTGGAGGATGATTGAGATAGCAAGGGGATGGTCCTATCATGATAAGGGAAGAAAAATAATCAGGCTGGCGCAGGGAAGCCAACATACCGATCATACTCCCCACAGAATGCCCGACTAAAATGACATCCTTTAAGGCCAATGCAGAACAAATATCAAGTACGTCCTGTACATAACCATCAAGTGTACTGTATTTATCGTAGTCAAAGGCTCCTAAATCAGATTTCCCCATACCAACATAATCGAATAGGATGACTTGATAATCTTGTTCAAATGATTTCGAAACCATGCTCCATACCGATTGATCACAGCCAAAGCCAGGCGCAAATAGAATAGGCTGGCTCCCTTTCCCTTTAATCGTGACATTATTTCGGGCAACGATATTACGGTCCATAGCGGCTCCCCCCTTTTAAACGAAAGTTTTATTTAATGAATTATCTCATAGATAATAAAGTAATTTCTAGTTTAAAGCATAGTTATTTCCACTACCATATACTGGGGGTGCATGGAGAAGGTAATCAACAAGTACGAAGACTTTCTAGAAAATGTCTAACATACTATGTTGGTCCTTTTCGTGTTTACAGAAAAGGATTATTACTAAAAATAAAAGCAGGCATCCACTAAGATGAAATGGATGCCTGCTTTTATTAGAATTTCTTAACTCATACTAAATGTCAAATTTTGATATCTACACGCGAGTTGTGAATGGATGACACATTGTAAGAATTAAATTGTTCAAACTGGTTTATAAATCCATTCCAATCTTCCCTAAGTAACTGAATACTTTCATCTACGCTTGCTTCAGATCTTTTGTCCCATGAGCCACCCATTTGTTCTTTTTGAATCTCCTTGTAACCATTCATCACTTCTTCGTAATGATGTTGGAATTGATTAGACAGTTTTAATTCTGAGAACAACTCACTGTACTGTTTTTGCTCAAGTTGCACGATATGGTTTCCTTCTCGAATATTATGAATGGAGGTTTTTAAGCGGTCTGCTATATCCCCTAAAGGACCTGCTTTAGACTTATCTCGATTATAAATTATTTCGTAAGTTTGTAATGACTTGTCTACTGTCTGCTCCAACCGATCTTCTATGAATTGATTAGATACATTTTTCATCTCCTCTGAAAAAGAAGGCGGTAATGCCCTTTCTGCTATTAAATTGAGTTTTTCTTTCGTTTGAAGATGGTACATGCTTTCTTTTGAACTAGTCCATCCACTCGAGAAAAAGTCTTCATTCCTGGTTATTGCTTTCTTTATAAGTTCCGAAAGCTGATTCTTTTCTTCTTCAGAAACCCCTTCTAACTCTTCAACAAAAGAAGAATAATATTGATTATAATCAGATTCTAGCCTCACTGAATTTTCATCTTTAATCTCGGTCACTTCTAGCTTTGAGG
Source organism: Sediminibacillus albus (assembly GCF_900101125.1). GTDB lineage: Bacteria > Bacillota > Bacilli > Bacillales > Amphibacillaceae > Sediminibacillus > Sediminibacillus albus. The sequence continues at coordinate 36,967 of NZ_FNFL01000005.1, forward strand.
ACTGATTTATTTCTGCACCAACTACATCAGAGAGAAGTAACTTATCTAACTTTATGTTTGAAGAATTATTGACGCTTTCTCCATTCGATAGTTGCCGTGGTATATTACGATTCGTTTGATTCACATTAATCTGTTGGCTGTTAAAAACATTGGTTAATTTCGACATTATTTATCCTCTCCTTAGTGTGGCTGATAAACGGAATAAGCAAAGTGATATAATGAATCTTCATTCGAATCTACTACCTTTCCATTAGAGAGCACAACTATAGGGATAATATCAAAATAGTGATAACTAACATTATTGTTAAAACCGTATTCTCCAACTGCCTCTTGAATGTTAGGAAATTCTATTTCAAAATTCCCATTACGGTCTGTGGTCCCCGATTCTATATATACTCGATCGTTTAGTACTGTGGCAATTCGGACTTCTACATTTGTGTTAGGAACTGACAAACCATTCTCATCAAAGAGTTGACCTCTAACATTCATGAAATGCTCAATTCTCCATTTATTACCATACCCGTAATTAAGATACCCCTCTACATTATCATCTGTATCAATATTAGATATCACTGCATCTTTAGCTTCTCCTGCACGTTCTCTTATATCTAAAGTATAAGATTGTTCTGCGTCATAATCTCCGCTAGTTGATTGTACCCTTAAAAGATATACTCCTTTTGGGAAAACTATTGAATAATTCTTATTATCCTCTAGTCCAGCTAGAGAATTTAATGCAGGGTCAAAAATATCGAGTTGATAGTTACCAGTTGCAGGGTTATCTAAATTAACTGTAAGAGTCTTCTCTTCATCAAGTTCTAACAACACCCAATCCATATCAAAACTATTATCTAAGGTTTGACTCTCATATACATTGTTTAAATATGCTGGTGCTTGCCAAATATTATCATCTGGTTCAGATTGGTCAAAGGATGGCGAATGGCGGACGGTAAATGTGAAAGGAGATTCACTGTCAAAACCTGCAGCTGAATTAACAGCTATATAGTACACTCCTCCTTCACTTAGTTTACTCAACTGTTCATTTTTTGCAGAACCGTAACTTGAGATTATTTCTTCCTCTAATGTCATAGTTTCTTCATTTAATTTAAAAAGATGTAAATCATAGTCTACATTGGCAGATTGTACAGTTTGGAGGATTACTGTGAGTTTTCCTGCATCGGTATTCTCAAAGCGATACCACTTTTGTTGCCCCTCTTCTGTTATGTAATCTGAATAAACACTTCCAATTTCGATGAGAGCCGCGGTGTTTGGCGAATCGTTACTTGCTTGGATAGAAGCTTGACCTGTAACCCTTTGATGATCACTTTCCAGATTTAAACCTTCTTTTATTACGGAACCAGACTTATTATTTAATATTTCTAATTCCCCTTCTGGTTTTACAAATGACGGATTTTCATTTTTTCCCAAATCATCTTCAAAAACAACTTCACTTAAATCAGCCTTCTCTGTAGCCAAAACCGTATTAACAGTGAGAAGCGATGGAATGGCAATAACTACGAGTAACAAAAAAATAAGTTTTTTCATTTAGGTCTCTCCCTTTTTTGGAAATAAATTCATATTATTTATATCGTATTAAGGAGATTTTTTTAAAGCCTTTTTTTGTCAATTAGTCCATTTTACCTATTATATATAAACCCAATAATTCTATTTGTTTTTTACGAACTTAGATTTGTGTAATAGCAAAGGAGGGTGAAATATATGAACAATTTTCCACAATATAAGGCCGCTGCGTTAGAGGAATGGGTATCCAACTGGCACATCTCTGGAATGGAAACATGTGATTTATGAGTCTATTGAAATTAAAGTGGAGAATAACATCGTCCAAACCGAAAATGGACAAGTTGTAGTGAAAGTCTTAAAACAAAATCTTCAAAGGATTCGGTAGTCATGTCAGAATGGTATATGGATCTTTGTGAGGAATGGGGATTGAAAAGTGAAAGCTGGCGAGTTCTGGGAAGGTGGTGGCCATAATTATTTGTTCCATAAAGGTACAGGGAAGCCCTCATACTTCGCACCCCTACTACAAAGTGGAAAGACTAATTACATGACCTTCTTCGTACAATGGTCGCTCTGTTGATGGAAGAAGATGAAGTAACCTCCCAGCCATTGTAAAACGAGCCAGACATTCAAGTACAAAAATTACTGATGAAGTCTATGGTCACATCTCGAAAAAGAGAGAAAAACGAATGGCAGACCAATTTAACAAATATGCACCTTTAGAAAAAAACCGCCCCCAAGAGGATAGAAATCATCAAAACAAAAAGTCTGCACATATAAAAACCCCTTGATAGCCAAGGGGTTGAATGATGGAGCATAGCGGGCTCGAACCGCTGACCTCTACACTGCCAGTGTAGCGCTCTCCCAGCTGAGCTAATGCCCCGTATTTTTTTAATAATAATTTGTTTACTCAGACAAGAAATATTATATAACATACTCGATTGGTTTTGCAATAGGCTGAACTGAAAAAAATATTGCCAGCTAATGCTTTATCACAATTCAAAAAAAGAAGCCGTCATATGATTATGCGGCTTCTCTGCTATTAATTGTTGGTCCGTAGAATGGGAAGGCTGCAGCACCGGAACGAACCCCCAGATTTTATTATTTCGGAGAACTCTACTTCAATTACTGTGAAGCCTGCCTTGCGCATCTTTTCGTTTACACCGCTATTTTGCGGGAGACTGATCACTTTCCCGCCTCCAATTGAAAGTACGTTGGTTCCCATGGTGAATTGTTCTTCCGGCGAAACTTCAATGATGTGATACTGGTTCTTCAATTGTTGATAATCTTCTGCCTGAAAAGCACCTGGATAAGCAATTGCCCATTTAGGGCTCAGAATATTAAGCGCACAATCAAGATGTAAAATATCCTTATGAATTGGAAGCGGTTTAACTTGATAATCAGGAAGCTGTTTGTTTAACGCATTAGCAGCTTTTCGTGACGTTCTTTTGCTGATACCTACCCAGACTATGTTTTGGTCAACGAGGACATCTCCGCCTTCAATAGAGTGTTTAAATGGCTGAATATATGGGATTCCGCTGCTGGCAAGCTGTTCCCTCAACACCGTTAACTCGTCTCCACGAATATGATTATTCATTTCCGACAAAAACAATTGATCATTGATACAAAAACCAATGTCCCGTGTAAATACTTGTTCATTTAGTTTTTTGTGAGGCTGCAGTTTAATGACATCAGCGCCTTGCTCTTCTAAGACCTTAATAAAAGCTTCATGCTGGTCTACCGCTTTGTTGACGTTTATATTTTCCCCGATATAATGGCGTTGTGTCTCATTAATGATTTCCCTAATCTCCATAAATTGCGGAGAACAGACAAACAATTTTTCCAATTTACTATACTCATTCTTACAAACAATTTCAGTTGTGTTTGCTTGTGATTTTGTAATCAACTGGGTTACCTCCATTAATTCGAATAATATCTTTTTTATCTATAAGGAGCTATTCCCTTTTCCTTATGCGCAAAAACTGCCGGCCATTCCTTTTTATTAACTGAATCTTCCGACAATTCATCGCAAAAAAATTGCTAATTTGTAATGGAGTTTTGCCTTCCCTCAATACGGAACATCCTAAAACCTTCCAAATTACCCGCGTTATTTACATTTATTTCTAGCTGGTTAAGAAAAAAGTAGCCTTCTCATCTGGATTAGTTTAAAGAAATGCATACGTGGAACTCGTAGTAGTGAAAACAATTTAAAGGAGGAAAGATAAAGATGGCAAACAATAATAAACGCAGAAACAATAAGATGTCTGTAGAAGAAGCAGGTCAAAAAGGCGGTAATACTGTTAGTAATAAGTATGACAAAGACCATTTCCAGGAAATCGGACAAAAAGGCGGCAACACTGTAAGTGACAAATATGACAAAGATCATTTCCAGGAAATCGGACAAAAAGGCGGTAACACCGTAAGCGACAAATACGACAAAGAACACTTCCAGGAAATCGGACAAAAAGGCGGTAACACTGTAAGCGACAAATACGACAAAGAACATTTCCAGGAAATTGGACAAAAAGGCGGTAACACCGTAAGTGACAAATACGACAAAGAACACTTCCAGGAAATCGGACAAAAAGGCGGTAACACCGTAAGTGACAAATACGACAAAGACCATTTCCAGGAAATCGGACAAAAAGGCGGTAACACCGTAAGCAACAAATATGATAAAGAATTCTATGAAGAGATCGGCCAAAAAGGCGGTAATAGCAGATCTAGAAACAATAATAACAGCAAAAGATAAATTCATCAACTAATTTGATAAGACTGGCCATTTAGGTGGCCGGTCTTTTTTTATTACGATAATTGATTTTATAAAAAGCTTATTTGGTCAAAATCCGCTCTCCCCCTGCCACATCGACTCGATAGCTTTTTCCATCTGAAGCGATTACAATATCACCTGCTTTAGCAGTCGAGTAAACATTGGCCCCTACTAACTGCAAGCTATCGACGACCCGATTAACCGGATGGCCAAAATCATTATTAATGCTGTAGGATAAAATTGCTGTATCAGGAGTAACTTCCCGTAAAAACTCAAAGGATGTACTAGTATCTGACCCATGATGAGCCACTTTTAATATTTCTGCATCCAGCTTTTTTTGTTCCAGTAATTTTTTTTCCTGGGTTGTTTCAACATCTGCCATTAACAAAAAATCTATTTGGCCGTAGCTTAATGACAAGGCAATAGAAGATTGATTATTCGTTTTGAATGCGTTTTGGGTGTTCAGAATATGGATAGAAAGGTTAGGGTCAAGCCTGATATCTTCTTCTCCTTTTGCAATCGTCACGGGGATTTTATGCCTCTCAATCTGTTCTAAATAGTCAAAATAAGTAGAGGTAGTATATAATTTCCCGCTGTCCACTAACCGGCTCACTTTAAATTCCTTTAAAACTTTTACCAGGCCGCCGATATGATCGATATCTGGATGAGTGGCTACTACTAAATCCAGGGTGGTTATCCCATTTTGCTGCAAGTAAGAGGCTACTTTGCTGGCAGCCGAAGGCGGCCCTCCATCTACAAGCATCGTTCTGCCATTTGGAGTAATAATGAGAATGCTGTCCCCTTGCCCAACATCAATAAAATGGACTTCCAGACGCCCTTCCTGACCGGCGGCTTTATGCTGGATGGATAGAAAAGCAGTCACTTGCAGAACGATGATAACGGCAGCCAGGAGCCTTCTCAATGAAATCCCTCCTTTTTTATGGCAAGTCTTTATTAGATTTAGGAATAATCCCCGCTTTTATTCTCGCTGCTTTCGTTTTGAAGGAATGAAATCCTGTTGGCTGCTCCTGTGATCAACAAAAAAAATCGGCCTCCGATAAGGAGGCCGATGCCAATTTCTATTATGCTTTTGTGACCTGAATTTGATTATCGATTAATTCTACTCTGATGGTATCGATAGCTTCTTCTTCCAATACCAGGTCGGTAATGCCATCTTCGACTTTTTCCTGGATAACCCGGCGCAGCGGCCTTGCTCCGAAGCGTGGATCATAACCTTGATCAGCCAAGTATTTTTTCGCCTGTTCGGACACAGTAATAGACAATCCCTCTTCTTGCAGCGTTTCCGTTAATTCGCCAATCATTAAGTCGACGATTTGGATAAGATCAGATTCGTGTAATTCATTGAATGGAATGATCGCATCGAATCTGTTTAGAAACTCTGGTTTGAAGTAGGCGCTGAGTTTTTCCAAGGTAGAAACAGCATCACTGGCATTGCTGGTGAATCCGACGGATACTTGTTTATCCCCAGTTCCCGCATTGCTTGTCATAATGATAACTGTTTCCTTAAAGCTTACTCTTCGTCCATGGCTGTCTGTCAAATGGCCATCCTCCATGATTTGCAGGAACATGTTTTGTACATCTGGATGGGCCTTTTCAATTTCATCGAGCAAAATCAAGCTGTAGGGGTTTCGGCGAACTCGCTCGGTCAGTTGTCCTGCTTCCTCATGGCCTACATAGCCAGGAGGTGAACCGATAATTTTAGAGACGGAGTGCTTCTCCATGTATTCACTCATATCTAGACGGATTAGGGATTCCTTCGTACCGAAAAGCTCTTCCGCGAGTGCCTTGGTAAGCTCTGTTTTCCCTACACCGGTTGGTCCGACGAACAAGAATGAACCAATCGGCCGGTGTTTGGATTTTAACCCTGCTCTGCTGCGGCGAACTGCTTTTGCTACTTTTTCAACCGCTGTTTCTTGGCCGATCACTTTTTCAGACAAGTGTGTGGCAAGGTACTTCATTTTCTCTTGTTCGTCGGCTTGAATTTTCCGGACAGGGATGCCCGTTTTTTCTTCGACAAGCAACTGAATGTCTTCCACCGTTACTTCGGCCGTTGGTTCTTCAACCGCTTCATCCAGCTGTTTTTCCAGTTTTATTTCTTGATGCCTTAGGTTCGCAGCACGTTCATAGTCCTCTTTTTCAGCTGCTTCCAGCTTTTCTTTATGAATTTCATCTAAGTGCTGCTGGATTGTATCTTTATCGGACGCTGAATGAGCAAGATTCAAACGAGCGCCTGCTTCATCCATTAGATCAATTGCCTTGTCCGGCAAGAAACGGTCCTGCAGGTAGCGCTGGGAAAGGGTTACCGCACCCCGAATAGCCTCTTCTGAAAAGCTGACTTGATGGTAACTTTCATACCGTTCTTGTAAGCCTTGCAAGATCTGTACTGCTTCCTCAGTGCTCGGTTCCTTCACAATAATCGGTTGCAAACGGCGTTCTAAGGCCGCATCTTTCTCAATTTTTCTGTATTCCTTCAGCGTAGTGGCGCCGACTAACTGCAGCTCACCTCTGGCAAGGGCAGGCTTAAGAATGTTGCCCGCGTCCATTTGCGAACTTTCAGCTGTTCCTGCCCCGACTAGCTGATGAATTTCATCCACAAACAAAATTACATTTTTTCTATTTTGCAATTCTGAAACTAAACGCTTCATTCGCTCTTCAAATTGTCCTCTCATCCCTGTGTTTGCTACAAGGGAAGCGACATCAAGCAAATAAATTTCTTTATTCATCAATTTCGCAGGGACATTTCCTTCTGCGATTTTTAAAGCCAGGCCTTCGGCAATAGCTGTTTTACCTACACCAGGCTCACCGATAAGCACCGGGTTGTTTTTATTCCTTCTGTTTAATGTCTCAATCACACGCTTCACTTCGTTTTGGCGGCCGATGACGGGATCGATCAAGCCTGCCTTAGCGGCATTGGTCAGATTGCTGCCAAGCTCGTCCAGCAGTCCACCGCCTTTTCCGCCTGTGGTTTGCTGCTGCGCTTGACCTCCAGCTTGCTGGAACCCTGATTCAAATGGGGATTCCCCGCCAAAGAAATTATTGAAATCCATACCGCCCTGATTAAAGAAGCCAGACGGGTTTTTAGCACTATTCTTTATATCCTGAAAACAAGTTTCACATAAATTCATTTGTTGTGTTTGATTATTAAATCGAAGGTTTACGTTGATTTTTGCTTCACGAACTCCACAATTTTGACATTGCATATTCGCTTTCCTCCTTCAAAAATAAGGTGAATAGTTCGGTCTTTGACTTTGACTATCTTTGACCTTAATCATATTATAGTTTGACTATCTTTGACTTTCAACCCCCAAATTAGAATTTTTATAAATAAATTTCACTTTTTATTTTAAAAACATGTCCTAATTAGGAATTAAAACTCTAGTCATCAAACTTATACCCATTACTTTATTGCTTTAATCAAAATTAGTCAAAGAAATGGTTTTTTCTCAATTAGGAGCAGCCATTTAACGAGTTTACATATATTACGAACGGGGGTTGATTGGATTTTCACGATAAAAAAACCATTCCGCCGGGAATGGTTTTAACAGCTGTCCGCTGATTATATATGAATGCTTTCGGATGCAAAAATTAATTATTACTAGAAGAATCTGCCCATCCATTTTTATCTGCTTCAGTAGCAGGATTTTCTTCATCTATCTGAAGCGGCCCAAAAACTTTTAATGGGATTAATATTAATATAGAAGTTACTAAAAGGATCCAACCTAGCTCTTTTAAAAATTTCACTATTCTCCTCCTATTAGCTTTCTACTTTTCTATAGCATATCACATACTCTATCAATAGAAAACTTTTCAATAAACGAGAGAATGATAGCTGGTTAGAATCCTCGGCCTTGTAAAACAAGGAAGAACAATCTTTGCCCAGCAGAATTGTCCTTCCTAACAATTATTGATTGTTTTTTTCTTTTTGCCTTAATTCAATTCTGCGGATTTTGCCTGAAGAAGTTTTCGGCAGTTCTTCTATGAATTCTATTTTTCTAGGATATTTGTACGGTGCTGTCCATTTTTTGGTATGATCCTGTAATTGTTTAACTAAGCTATCATCGGATTTATCATATTGAGGCTGGAGAACGACAAATGCCTTTACGACATTGCCCCTGACTGGGTCCGGGCTCGCTACCACAGCACACTCTTTTACTGCTTTATGCTTAATCAGTGCATCTTCTACTTCGAACGGCCCTATAGTATAACCAGAGCTGACAATGATATCATCGCTTCTTCCTTCAAACCAGAAATAACCGTCTTCATCGATAGAAGCCTGGTCCCCAGTTACATAGAAATTTCCACGCAGTGATTTCTTTGTTCTTTCCGGATCTTTATAATACTCTTTAAACAATGCCGGCGTATCTAACGGGATAGCAATATCTCCTACTTTTCCAACGGCAACAGGCTGGCAATCCTCATCGATTAATTGTACATCATTCCCTGGTGTAGGTTTTCCCATCGAACCAGCTTTGACTTCCATTCCTTTCAGGAATCCAAGCAGCAAGGTGTTTTCGGTTTGGCCATAACCATCTCTGACAGTGATATCAAAGTATTTTTCGAACGTATCAATCACTTCACGGTTGAGCGGCTCTCCTGCTGATACGGCACTATGGAGATTGCTTAGCGAATATCTGTCAAGGTTATCCAATTTAGCCATCAAGCGATATTCTGTCGGAGTACAGCAAAGCACATTTACTTGATGCTTTTCCAGTAAAGATAAGTAGGTTTTTGCTTCGAACTTTCCGTCGTAAACAAGTCCGGTTGCACCGGAACCTAATACTGACAATAACGGACTCCATACCCACTTTTGCCAGCCTGGGGCTGCTGTTGCCCAGACAACATCGCCATCTTTAATCGCCAACCAGTTTTCTGAAGCAGTCTTTAAATGAGCATAGCCCCACCCATGCGTGTGGACGACACCTTTGGGATTGCCGGTAGTTCCCGATGTATAAGGAAGAAACGCAACGTCATCTCTTGTAGTAGGTGTCATTTCCAATTGATCGCTGGCTTCGCTTTTAAGAAGATCCATACTTCTCCAGCCGTCCACCTCGCCGCCGACAGAGAATTTAACTAGTTCATCAAACTCGTTAATCTCTTTAAATTGATCAACGTACGGGTAGTAGCTGATAATGCCGGAGACCTCGCCATGTGTTACCCGGTATTGCAAGTCCTTCGTCCGCAGCATTTCTGAACTCGGAATAATAATGATGCCGGTTTTCAAAGCTGCTATGTATATCTGATAGGATTCGATAAGGCGAGGCATCATCACTAATACTTTATCACCCTTTTTCAAACCGTTTTCCAAAAGGACATTTCCAATTTTATTGACGTTTGATAGCAATTCCTGATAAGTCGTTTTCTTCTGGCTTCCTTCACTGTTTTCCCAAATCAGTGCGTTCCTTTCAGGGCCATTGGCAAACTTTTCGATTTCCATCGCAATGTTGTAACGTTCAGGAGCGATTAATTCTTTTTTATCCATGCTATCATCCCTTATCTTTTTTAGTATCTGGTGCTAATTTCTAGTCATTATACCAATTACTAATCTATATGAAAAGCAAGAAAACTTATGACATCTATAAAGAACGATACAAGGGCAATCAGATCGCTCTACTAATCTGCTGAAGGGCTATTTGGCAGATAGTGAAGGATGCAGACCTGGGACAATACACACAAAAAAATATTTTTTGAAAAATTCACGTTTGCGAATAGGAAAATCCGTGAATTAAATTAGAAAATCAAGTGATAACCAGGTAAAGAGCTGCCTCCCCCCCTGCTAAGCACTTGCCCCAAAACTTGATTTAAAATGAGATGAATGGTGAGTGATACTATTGAAAATCCGACTTCTTTCCCTTTTGCTATTGTCTTTCGTTTTGACTGCCTGTGCTACGACCAAGTCTGAAGAAGACCCGCCGAATAGCGATGGCCTCCATAATCAGGCTTATCCAAATGTAGAACAAATTTTGAGCAAGAATGAAAACGTCGATATTTTTCAATGGAATAAACGGATTTATCAAACAAACGTTGATTCTATTGAAAATAGCGAGTTATCCAAACAGGAATTGTTAGGAACGATTGAATCGGTCTATCAAGAAGGCGTGGATTTTGCTGATAGAATGGCAACCAAACTGCCGGAAGGAACCAAAATATATGCTACTGACCAAACCGGAATCTTGATCGCAGAATATGACGGAGAAACCAAACGATATTTGGCAATGATTGAGGATTAAAATATATAGAAGAACAGCTCCTAATTCGACCAAGGGGACTGTTCTTTTTTTATTGGGCGAAACAACGAAAATATGACATTTTTCTACAAATTCCATTTCTAAATTTCATTTTCTATATTATAATAGTAGAAATTTACCTAACTTGAATTTTTCCAATTAAAAATAGGGGTGATGGAATGGCAATTGACTTGAAAATGAACAGCAGCGCTCCCTTGAACAGAAATAGTATATTAAAGGTGTCTCTATGGTAATGAAAACGGATACACTGACCGCACTAGGAACAAACGATGACAAGCCAAGCGGTTCGATGCTGGTAGAGTTGCTGGACCACATAGAAGGATGGGAATACAAACAAAACAGTCAGGAAATAATCCTTTCAGACGCTTTCCACAAGCTCCTTAAAACAAACCAAGTTGGAAAAACGTTACCGGCAGCAGCGGTAACCACACTTATTCATCGGGAAGACCGTCGCCATGTCATCCGCACTTTCTTAGCAGCCCTTAAAGAAAAAGCGGTATTTCGAGCAGATTTCCGTTTGGTTGTCCAAAGCCAGGTTATCTATTTGCGTGTCGTTGGGGAAACCATTATAAACAAACAACGATCGGTAAGAATGATCGGTGTTGTCCAGGATGTCAGTAATCTGTTATCGGTCAAACAGCAGCTGAAAGAAGAGCAACAACAGTCTAAGTACATATTCGACCAACTCAACTCAGTAATTTGGATGAAATCTCTACAGGATAGAAAGATTAATTATATCTCAAAAGGCTGTAACAAATTGTTTGGTTACCAAAGGGATCAATTTTTGGAGAATTATTCCTTGTGGGAAAAGAGCGTCCATCCAGAGGATAAACAAGTGGTAGCTGCAAAACAAAAGCTCCTCTCAGAAGGGCAGCCTCTCTCCCATCAATATCGGATTATAACCAGTGATGGGCAAATCAAATGGGTGCATGACCAAACGATTCCTAATAAAAATGCTGACGGAACAATCAGCTATCTCTTCGGTATGGTGACAGATATAAGCGAGGAGAAAGCGATGGAGGAAAGGTTATCCTACATGGTAAACCATCACCCTCTGACAAACTTGCCAAACCGGAACGTATTGGACAAACGTTTGAACAAATTAATAAAAGAAGACAACGATCCGTTTGCTTTGCTTTATTTGGACCTGGATAAGTTCAAAGTAATCAACGACTCTCTCGGGCACAAGTTCGGTGATAAAGTATTGCAGGTAGTCGCCGGGAAATTGCAGACTGCAGCGCCCGATAACGGATTAGCCGTTTGTATGGAAGGCAATGAGTTTGTTCTGCTTCTGGATAAGTATACCAGTAAGAAAGATGTTTTCCGTTTTGCCGAGCATATCATCCAATTAATCGAGTCTACAATGGACATTGAAGGCTATGAGCTGCATATTAAAGCGAGCATCGGCATCAGCTTTTACCCTGATAATGGTTCAGATAAAGAACAACTGCTCCATAACGCACATCGGGCTTTATTTCACGTCAAGAAGTCAAACGACTACAGCTATCATAGTTATTCCTCTTCCAACGGCTTTTCTTCCTTTACTTCTCATTTTCTTGAAGAAGAAATGCGGGCAGCAATCGCAAGGGAAGAATTCGAATTACATTACCAGCCAAAGGTCGGCACCACTGGTAAGTTGCTCGGAGGCGAAGCACTGATACGGTGGAACCACCCAAAGTTCGGCCGGGTTTCCCCTGGTGAGTTTATTCCGTTTGCAGAGGAGAATCATTTAATCAATGAAATTGGGGACTGGGTAATCCAAACAGTTTGCCGGCAGCTGGGGGAATGGCGGGATAAAGGGTTTGCTCTCTATCCAATTTCCATTAATATTTCCCCCATGCGATTTATGAAAAAAGGATTAGTTGAATTAATCGAGAAAAATCTTGATACGTTTCAAATTCCAGCTGAATTGATTGTTTTGGAGATTACTGAAAGCACTTTGCTAAAAAATGAAAAGGTAGTCATCAAAACGTTAGAAAAGCTAGGAAAGTTGGGCATCAAGATTGCCATTGATGATTTTGGAACTGGATATGCTTCGTTAACCTATTTAAAAGAGTTTCAGGCAGATATCTTAAAAATCGATCAATCGTTTATCCGGAATTTAGGAAATAACCGGCAAAAAGATAATGCGATCGTCTCTTCGATTTGTCATATGGGCAAAGCTCTCGGAATGACAGTGGTTGCTGAAGGGGTCGAAGAACAAGAACAGTTGGAATTGTTAGCAGAGTTTTTTTGTGACGAAATCCAAGGATACTTATTTTCCAAACCTTTGCCCGCAGCTGGTTTTGAAAAAGTACTAGGTGACGGGCGCCTGCAGTCAGGAAAATAGTCGTTATTTGGAAAAATGTATCAGCAAGAGGAGGTTGGGACATAACATACATCCACTTGCCAAAACTGAACGATAACAGCATATAAATTTTAAAAGGCTATCTTTAAGCAATCGATCCAATGACGCAATGGTTGTAAATGGCGATGTAACGGTAGGCGATTCTTTAATAGTATCGGATAAGCATTTTTGTACTGCTGAAAACAGTACGCTGACTTTTCAGCGGTGGAAATCCACGGAGACTCCTGCTGGGGGAAAGGCCTCGGTGAGACCCCGCAGAGCGCAAGCTCGAGGAGGCTCACCAGCCGCCCGCGGAAAGCGTAGTGTATTTCCGCAGCGATCGTCATGCAAGGGATGAACAGTCCATCAGTGCAGGCATAGAAGGAAGAAATAGAGTTGTCACTGTGTCCGCAGGGTATATGAAACATTCAAAAAGAAAAAACGAAGGGGTACGAATCCTAAGGATTTCGAATTATCGTTTGATTTTTGCTTTAGCCCCTATACTTTTGTCCCAACCTCTTTTATTATCCTTATTTTGATTTTTTGTAAAGAATAATACACCTGACAACATTTCAGGCAGAATTAGACAGCTGTTTTATGTTATGCTATAAGCAAATAAGGAGGGACTGGCATGCAAACCAAAACTGTTACTTTGATGGTGAATAAGAAAACTCTCGACTTGATACCCAAACAGATGTATATTTACCGTTCATGCAAAATTATTGAAGCTGTAGATGACGAACAGCATTATTACTACTTATTTGTCTATAAAGACAAGGCGTTCAACGGAGTTCGGGCTCGCCAGGTAAAATTAACCTCTTTTCTTCATAAGGCGATAGCCAAAGGGCTTAGCTTCTCCGGTGACCATCCACTGACACTCCATGTATTAACAACGCATCCTTCTTTTCGCACAATAAGCTTTAATCAACTTTACAAAAAACTCTCGTTGAAATATTCTCCACTCGAAACTGCATTAATTCTCACCCTGTTCGATGCCTTTATTTCCACCAAACAACTGAGCAGCCTGCTTAAAAAAACATATTATCAATACCGGCGCAATGGACAAATGCTAATGGCCTATAAAGTCCTCAATATTTATGCCGACTATGATCCCAATGATCCATTTGCCCACGATATGCTGAGCCAGCTCGATTTCCAAAATTATCAGTTGAAATATGCTAATCTAGAAAAACTTGTCCACCTCGATCCTGTCCATATGGAACAAGTCTGTTTTGACAAACTTGAGGAGCCTTCCTGCCATAACCTACTTATCGAATATCTTGCGGAGCAAGATCGCTGGCTCGATGAAATTGCCGTTAGATTGGCCATCCTTGGCGATTCTTCGTCAGAAGCTCATCAGGCAGCATTGATAAGCCTGATGAAAAAACATTTCACCGAAGAGGAAAGGTTGCAATTATATAAACAGCTTGCCTATCATCCGGCAGTGCCGGACGCCTTTTGCACAGAGTTAATGGACGGACTTCTAGAAGAAGACCAGTATGAAGCCGTTGTCGATTTACTAATCACCCGGAATCTAACACCGCTCCCCCATCAGCAGCAGCGGATAGCTGAATGCTTTTGCAAAGTTGATCTGCCAGTATTCCCTTCCCTTTTTGACCGTTTAAATGACCGTTTGATCGCCCTTTTTCCCACAGATAGCCAGACACTGGAACGGATAGTCATCCGTTGTATATCAGCATTTTTCCAAGACTATGAACTGGAAAAGATCAAGGATTGGCTGAAGCCATTCCACCAGCATGGCATTCATCTTCCAATTGAGCAAAAACTAAATAAAATGCAGCTTTTGCAAGAAGACCCTGAGCAGCAGGGTGCACTGGGTGAATTATACCTTTATTTTCATCAGCCCGAGAAATCGATTGATTGCTTTAAATGGGAGATGGAGTTAAAGCCGGAAGACCCTAAGCCAGTCCAATTATTATCAAAAGTATATTTAAGCATTGGAAATAAAGATGAAGCAGAAGCTTATCAGCAGCTTTATCTGCAAATGCAGCGATAGCATGGTTCGTCAGTTATCATTCAATGCTACGCCATAATGTCAATGAAGCATAACTTTGATAAGGCTGCCAGCCTTCGCTCATATTAGTGATTTCCGGAATCGTCGGCTTTCGGTCCATGTTAAAATAAAACTTCAAGGCATTTTGGATTCCAATATCAGCCTTGGGCAACAGGTCCCTTCTTCCTAATCCGAATAACAGCCAGTTCTCTGCTGT
This sequence comes from Sediminibacillus albus, assembly GCF_900101125.1. Lineage (GTDB taxonomy): Bacteria > Bacillota > Bacilli > Bacillales > Amphibacillaceae > Sediminibacillus > Sediminibacillus albus. The sequence goes on from NZ_FNFL01000005.1 coordinate 52,075, forward strand.
CCAAGGGCCAATACCCCTGATCTTCACTAAAGTATCTATGATTTGTTTGTCTGTTTGCTCAGCTAGTTCTGCTAAGTTCAATTGCCCGCTGGCAATCATTGCAGAGGTGTCTATCACATACTCCGCTTTGCGCTGGCTGAATTGCAGTTCCCGCAAATCTTGGTAGGACAGACCGGCAACCGTCGCGGGATACGGATAATACCAGACACCATTTTCGTATGTACCGTAAGCCTGCACAAACCGTGAGGTCAACGTATAAGCGAATTTCATGTTTAGCTGCTGGTGGATGATGCCCTTCATTAGTGAGAAATACAACCCAAAGTCTTTAACAACCGGTGTACCAGGATGCGCATAAAAAAGCTGCTCTAAATTAGTCCCGATAAAATGCTGATTAATTGCTGTAAAATCAACATTCCACTGAAATAAATCAATTACCTGTTTAATCAATACATCCTTCTTTTCTATGCTGTCTCCTGCTATCTCAAAAACAGGCTGCGAAGTACTCCCTTTTGCCGTGACAAGCACTTTATGCTTTTCGCCCTCCTCTTCAAACTCGACAGGAACAGCAACTTGCCGGTGCTCTAAATCAACATTGATTAAGGGATCCATCTTTAACCGCCGTAACGAATAATCAAAATCATAAATAGTATCTAATTTAACTGTTTCCTTCCACATAGTATCACTCCTTTATGTTGTCCTTTCAGGCGCAACCAGCTCGACCTTTATCCGGTCCGGATCTTCAAAATATACCGCGTAATGATCTTCTCCTCCGGCAAAAGGATGCTTATCCGCATAAAGAACAGGAATTTTACTTTCCTTCAGCTTCCTGGTTATTTGATCAACTTGTTCCCTTGATTCGGCATGGAAAGCAAGATGATTTAATCCAACTCGGCAGCGGTGATAAGCAACATCCATAAAACGTTCTTCTGCCTGGACGAACACCAAATAGGCAGCTTCGTATTTCCAGCTGGATCCGTTTTCCCACTCATGATACGGGGTATAACCGAGTTCCTCTAAAAACCACCCCCAGAACTTGCGACTTGCTTCTAGATTGGAGACATATACTTCCACATGATGCAACATTCCGTTCACCCGCCCTGACTATGTATTTCTTATAGTATATAAGAAAATTACGTGTTGCTGTTAATGGTTTACGGAATATTTCCCCATTTATCATAAAGCTTTCTTCAGGCTCGTGCGGTTCCTACGTATTCTGCCTGCGCTGATACGGCTGTTCTTACTACCTGCCATGACGACCGCGATTTGAATCATAAGCATTTGTGTACTGCTGAAAACAGTAAGCAAACATTCAGCAGAGGAAATCCACGGAGACTCCTGCGGGAGGAAAGGCCTCGGTGAGACCCCGCAGAGCGCTAGCTCGAGGAGGCTCACCAGCCGCCCGCGGAAAGCGTAGTGTATTTCCGTAGCGCCGTACTAACCTTTATCCCCGGAAGAAGCCGTGCCCACAGAAAGCGAAGCACTCTGCTGGGACCCAACCTTGTTAGAAGGAAAAATAGAGTTGTCACTATGTCCGCAGGTTATATGAAGCAGTCCAAAAGAAAAATCGAACGAGTTCGAATGTTAAGGATTTCGAATCATCGTCCGATTTTTGCTTTGGCCGCTATCCTTTTGCCCCAACCTCCTTGCTTTTACAATCCTAATAAAGGGGCGGGAAGCATGTCCTTCATCACTAAATCATCCAGACTTTTAAACGTGTATCCTTGCTTTCGCAAATCGTCTATTAAGTATTCCAAAGCTTCGGCATTATCTTCTGAAACGGTATGCAATAAGATGACGGCCCCAGGATGAATTTGATTAATTACTTGCTGATAAGCTGACTGCCATCCTTTTTGATTGTTCGTATGCCAATCAACAAATGCCAAGGACCAAAACATATGGAAATAGCCTAACTCATTTGCCCACTGTATTGTCTGTTCATTAAAAGTTCCTTTCGGGGGCCTGACATACTGCATTGATTTTTGATCGGTAATTTCAGCAACTGCTGATTCCAGTTTGTCTAATTCCTTTTTTAATTTTTGTTTAGATAAAGTGGTGAAATCAGGGTGGTAGTAAGAATGATTGCCGACAATATGCCCTTCCTCAGCCATTCGTTTTACTAGTTCCGGACTGCTTTCCACATAATGGCCGGTAACAAAGAACGCTGCCGGTACATCTCTTTTCTTAAGCACATCCAATATTTTTCCTGTGTAGCCTTGTTCATAACCATTGTCGAACGTTAAGTAAACAACCTTGTCCCCCGATTGGTCGAGGTAATACCCGCCGTTTTCCTCCAGTATTTGTCCGTATTTCCCTACTTCCGGCGGCTGTCCATCATTATTCTTTTTATATCCCCAGCCATAGGCATCAGCCTGGTTTTCACTGGGGTGTAACATCATAAAACATAATAAAGCGAGCATTGTTAAATAATACTTTTTCATTTAATCACCCAGATTCTTTTTGCTTTATTTTTTCTTCAGGAATTCATTTTATGCGGGCTGTTGTGCCTCAATATTTTCCTTCTTTCATTCTTCCAGGAAAACATAACAAAAAAAAGACGGCTGTTCTTGGCACTCCAAGACAGCCGTCTTTTGTTAGCACGTTTCTTATAAGATTACTGCAGCAATCCACCCGAAAATAAATAAAGGTATATTGTAATGGATAAAGGTAGGAACACAAGTATCCCAAATGTGATTGTGTTTACCATCTGCATTAAGGCCTGCCGTAGGCCCAAGCGTACTATCAGAAGCAGGAGAACCTGCGTCACCCAAGGCACCCGCTGTACCGATCAAAGCGGCCGTAGCCATCGGAGAAAAACCGGCAGCAACACAAATTGGCACATACAACGCTGCAAGGATAGGAACTGTTCCAAAGGATGATCCAATCCCCATGGTCACTACCAGGCCAACAAGAAGCAGTACAAACGCTACAACAGCTTGATTATCGCCTAACAGCGCAGAGGAGACCTCCACTAAACCTGTAACAGATCCTGTTTCCTGCAGAATGTGGCCAAAGCCCGAAGCAACGAGCATGACAAAGGCGATGGTTCCCATCATAGCGACTCCTTCACTAATAACGTTATCCCCTTTATTAAACGGAACAACAAAGAAAAGAAACATTAGAACAAGGCCTGTAAGTGCACCGATGATCAAATTATCTGTATATATCTGCGCAACTAATGCAGCAATAATTGCCGCCAGTGTAAGGGCGTGCTGCTTGTTAAAGGATATATTCCCGCTTTCCTGTGAAGCAATAGTAAACTCCTCTCCCGCCGGAATTGGTTCCTTGCCTTTTCGATACGTAATGAAAACAGCAACCAATAAACCGATTATCATTCCGGAGCCGGGAATTAACATCGCTAATGCAGCCTCGTTCATTGTCAGGTCTGCCCCGTTGTTAACCATCCCATTGACAATTGTCTGGTGAAATAATATTCCATAACCGGCGGGAATCATAATATAAGGAGCCTTCAGCCCGAACGTTAAGGCAGCCGCAACCCCGCGGCGGTCTACTTTCATCTGGTCAAACAACTTCAATAAAGGCGGGATCAAGATAGGAATAAATGCGATATGGACTGGAACGACATTTTGCGATAACGATGCAATACCAGCAATCGCCAGCAGCATAATCGTCTTTTTGCCTGTCAACATTTTAATAAGATAATTAACTAATAAGTTCGTGATCCCTGTGTAGCTTATTGCCACGGCAAAAGCACCTAACAATACATAACTCAGCGCTGTACTGGACTGTCCGCCCATGCCTGCGACAAGCATTTCGACTGCTTCTACAGGCGACAGACCTGCTAACAATCCGGCTGTCAGTGCTGCAGCAATGATGGCTATAATTACATTCACGCGCAATAAACTAAGCACGGTCATGACTAATACCGAGAAAATTACAACCCACATAATAAATATATCTCCTTCCAAGATTGTTAAATCGGACTTTATCACTCTACCATTTTACCATAGTAAAGGATTGTTACAAAAAAATCAACCGGTATTTTATATTACCGGTTTTTGGTAACAGTTACTTTAAGTTATTTTCCATTTTGTCCAGGATACTCAATAATTGGTCGATATCTTCTACAGATGTCTCCTCAGGCTTCATATTTTCAAGCCTGGTCATAAAACCAGCTAAATGTATCTTCAGTTGTTCAACCTTTTCTTGATCTGCCATTTGCTAATACTCCTTTAATTGGGCAAAACATAACTGACCGTTTTGCTTTTCCTCTATCTTCTGTAAAAAATGCATCTTCTATGCTAACTGAAAACGACCTAGCTGTCCATTCTTTCTTCATTTAGCCTCGATGGATGGAAAAATGCTATAATACGAGGGAATATTAAGTCGGAGGTATTTATATGACAATAAATGATATTTGGAACGTAATTGACGGTTTTTCAAAAAACCCGATTATCGATAACAGTTTCAGCAAAATTATAATAGGTGCTATTGTAACACTGCTGCTAGTATTTATTTTAAGAAAGATGATTCACTCTTTCTTTAAACGAACCGATTTTATTGAGGAAAAGAAAGAACGAACGATTGAATCCATGCTTAATTCGATTATTAAATACATTGCCACCTTTGGTTTTATAGTGTACGTCTTAGGCTTGTTCGATATTAATGTTGGAAGTATTCTGGCAGGGGCTGGTGTGATCGGAATCATTGTCGGTTTTGGAGCCCAGAGTCTTGTAAAGGATCTGCTGGCAGGCGTCTTTTTATTATATGAGAAGCAGCTTGGAAAAGGAGACTGGATTAAAGTTAACAATAGCTTTGAAGGGATTGTCGAAGACGTCGGCCTCCGGTTTTTAAAGGTACGCCAGTGGTCAGGTAAACTGGCAACCATCAGCAACGGCCAAATCAATACGATAGAAAATTACAATATAGAGGAAATGCGGGTTATCGAGAACGTGAGTGTCAGTTTTTATGAAGACCCGAAAAAGATTTTCGCTATCCTGGAAGACACAGTTGACCGTTTAAACAACGAGTTAGAAGCTTATCTTAAAAAGGATTTGGCAGGGAACCCTGTCGAACCATTTCAGCTTTACGGGATGTCCTCGTTAAATGATCAGTATCGCGGTTATCAATATACGGTCACTGGTCTGTGTAATGACCTGCTCTACTTCACGGCTGCAAAAGAAACACGACGAATTCTGGCGGAAGCGATGTATAACAATAATATCCTGATGGCTGAACAGCAGGTAACCTACCGTAATCTGCCGCAAAACAAAAATCAGGGATAATACTCCAATAAACTTGTAGGAAAAAACACCTTCTGCAAGTTTTTTTCTTTTCATTAGAAGAAAACTCCCTCCAGGCTTCGTTTTAAATAAAATCAAGGCTGTCGAGAAAGCCTCGGCAGCCTTGATTTTATTTACCTATTTCATCTGGAAGGAAAACGATACATGATCCTGGACAGGAATCCATGCACCGATTCCTTGCTTTGTTACATTTTTTACGACAATCCGTTTTTTCGAGCCTTTTAATTCTAAATATACTTCTCCGAATGTGACTTGCCCCTTCTCATTGACTGCCGGAGCATAGGCATCCAGGAACCCAATTTTTTCGCTGGCGACTCCGTATGAGTTGCTTGTCTTGGTTCCTTTGCCGATCACTGTATGGAAGGAGAGCGGCAGCTCGGTATTTTCTTTTGCGTGGTACAGCATCATTCTTTTCACTTGGTCAGCGTTCGTAATTTTCGCTGTCAATGCACCTTTTATGTGCTTTTCCTCTTCCTGGCTATAATTCATTGTTTTTTGGGCGTCGCCGCCGATATTATTTAATTGATTGGTATTTATTTTTTGATATTCCCAATTCGGCGTCGTTTCCGCTGACTTATAATTCAGCGGCCAATGTCCCATATAAACCATGCCGCGGTACCCAATTGCCAGCGGAGACGGCTTTAATGTTGTTTCATTTAACAGCTTGATTAAATCAGGGTTTTCTATTTTCACTTCTGAAGCTTCCATTAGTTCCTTTGCCAGCTTACTTGGCTCAAGAATGGCTTCATCTTTTGAAGAATTCGGATACGTATTTTCCTTCGATACATTGAGTACATGGCTCGGAATATTACTTTTTTTCTGCTCTTTTTCGTGTTTTTTTCCTTCAGCCTGAGCGAATACAGGAAACATAACTACCATGATGCAAAAAATTGCTACTACCCTTGTCAGCTTGTTCAATGCGCCCAATCCTTTCAAGTTTTCCTTAGTATTTCACGGAAATTGGTTGTTATGCACCGTAGAAAGACATAAGAAAAAACCCGGCATACCGCCAGGTTTTCCAGCTTGCAGATAAACCCCTCTGGTTTGCTACAAGCTTTTTTATTTTACACTCGCGGGGTGTAGTGCCACTCACTTGCAAAACTATGCTTGTTAACTTGGCAGGAACACCCTCATCAGTTTTCTTGCTTTTGGTTCAAAGTATTGGATAGAAGGACCAATGAAAAGCAGAATTAAAATTGTTCCGATACCTACAGGCCCTCCGAGAATCAAAGCAGCCACCAAGGCAAGGCCTTCTGAAATGGTTTTAGCCGTAACCAGGCTAAAGCGCCAACGCTTTTGCAAAGACACCATCAGACCGTCAATTGGATTTAAAGACAGCTTGGGCTGCAAATACATAGAAACGCCAAACCCCAATATCAGCACACCAATCACGAGCATGGCAGCCTGATAAAACAGATGGTCCCTTCCCCAGTCAACCATTACATACAACAGCCAAAAGTCAATCATCATACCAACGATAAAAATCGTTAACAAAGCAAAATAATCCGGTCTCTCTTTTGCAATAATAGCATTTAAAGCAATTAAAGCAATGCCAATGATGATCACCCAATTACCGACAGTCAATCCCGTTATAGCAGATAAACCGACATTGACGGCATCCCAGGCCCCTACACCTAAGTCAGCCTTAATTGTCAATCCTATCCCGAAAGATAATACAACCAAACCAATAATGTAAAAAAACAATCTTACTATGTATTCCCTTTTCATCATAAAATGGGCTCCTTCCAGCGAACAGCCTGCTGGCTAATTACTTCTCATTCAATAAGGACCTTGTTATCGCAACAACAAGGTCCTTTCATTTTATACGGATAGTTCAATGTATTCAAGGCTTTCTTCAATCACAATACTGTTTTCGACTGAGCGGATCATGGAACAATTTTTTCTTGCTGTCTGCAAATTTTTTTCTAGTTTTTCCTTGTCCAGTCCTTTTCCCTTCACAACATAACGAAGCTGGATTTTTTCAATCCGGTTTGCTTCCTCCGGGTTGCGTTCTACATCAGCGGTGATTTTCCAGTCTTCCATTTCCATTCGCTGTTTTTCCATAATCTTGCGGAACACCGACGCACTACAGCCGGCAATCGAGGAAACCATTAGTTGATAGGGGCGGAAACCATAGTCTTCATTGCCTGAAATGTTTAACTGACCATACTCAAACGATGTACGTACACCCTGATCTTTCAAATAAAAATCCATGCCGTCACTCCTTATTGATACATTTATTATTCATGTTCCCGTATTTAGGGATTTTTAACGTTAAAATCACAGGCTTAATAGGTTGACCTTTTTCACCGGACATATTAAATTGATAAGTATTGTAACCAATAAATGGAACGGGAGGTGCGTTTGATGGTTTCCGTTCAAACACGGTTTAAATTATTGATTGGCCTCGTCACCATTTCAGGCTTTTCACAAGGAATGCTGCTTCCTCTGCTCGCTTTTATTCTGGAACAGGATGGCGTCCCTTCTTCGGTAAACGGGCTTCACGCTACCGGGTTATATATCGGAGTACTTGTAGCTTCCCCCTTTATGGAAAAGCCAATGCAGAAACTCGGCTATAAACCGATCATCTTAATCGGCGGATTACTTGTTTTTATCTCGCTTGCCTTCTTTCCTGTTTGGCATGCACTCTGGTTTTGGTTTATCCTGCGCGTGCTTGTAGGTATTGGTGATCATATGCTCCATTTTGGTACGCAGACATGGATTACCTCCACTTCCGCTCCTGAAAGAAGAGGGAGAAATATAGCCTATTATGGCTTGTTTTTCAGTTTAGGTTTTTCCTTAGGCCCAACCATGACGCGACTGCTTTCCGTCAATGAAAGCCTGCCTTTTATCATCTCTGCAATTCTTTGTTTTGCTGTCTGGCTGACCATGTTCTTTGTCAGGAACGAATGGCCGCAGGCGGATAACCATATCCAAGCTTCTGCACCAAGAACCTCTGTTGGAAGGTTTATTAAAACAGGCAAGCTCGCATGGGTCGCTTTGCTGCCGCCGTTCGGCTACGGCTTTTTGGAAGCGACATTGAACGGGATTTTTCCTATCTACGGATTAAGAATTGGTCATGACGTAGAAATTCTGTCTCTGATTATTCCCTGCTTTGCAGCAAGCAGCCTGATCACGCAAATCCCCTTAGGGATATTTAGTGATAAGATTGGCAGACAAAAGCTGCTGATTATCGTGATTGCGTTGGGAAGCATTTCCTTCCTGCTGGCGGCATTCTTTGAAGGCTCTGTGGCGTGGCTGTTTATCACTTTTTCACTTGCCGGCATGTTTACCGGGTCGATTTTTTCTTTAGGGATTTCCTACATGACCGATATTTTGCCCAAAGCATTACTACCGGCAGGAAACATTATGTGCGGGATTGCTTTTAGCCTTGGAAGTATTACAGGACCATATCTTGGCGGGGTATTTATCGATGTATTCCCTGGTATCTCCTTTTTCTATGTGATCGTGGCCATGCTAGTAATTGTGTTAGCAGCTATTCTTTCCAAGAAACCAAACCATCAGATGAGCCCTGCTAATTAAAAGACACCAGCCTTATGCGGCTGGTGTCTTTCTATTTCAATAGTGCAAAAACCTCTTCACAGGATGGCATGCCCGCCTGAGCGCCAAATTTAGTGACCGACAGGGAGGCGGCTGTCACTGCGAATTGTATCAATTCCGCTAAATGCCAGTCCTTACTAATTCCATAGGCAAGTCCTGCATTAAAGCAATCCCCCGCCCCAGTCGTATCAAGAACATTGGGGACTCTGGCAGCAGGAACAATGACTAGCTCACCGTGCTCTAACCAGGCTGCTCCTTGCTCGCCAAGTGTGACAATCAGCCGATTCCGGTACTGCTTTTCCCATATTTGCATCGCTTCCGCTAACGAGTGGTTATCAGTTATTTGGATTCCGAGCAACGTCTCCAGCTCGGTTTGATTCGGTGTGACGAAATCAGCCAAGCGCAAAAGATGTTCTGGCAGCTGCCTGGCTGGAGCCGGATTCAAGATGGTTTTCACTCCGTGTCTAACAGCTAGATTCATGGCAAAATCGACGGTTTTTACTGGGATTTCCAACTGCATTAGCAATACATCAGCGTCAGCAATTTCGCTTTCATAGGCAGTCAACCAGCCGCTGTCTAACTCGCCATTCGCTCCGGGGATAACAATAATACTGTTATCGTCAGGCAAGTGGACGATATTTGCCACACCCGTTTCTGTCTGTGAGATACCGATCGATTCGGTCGAAATCCCAAATTCAGACAACTGATGGAGGATGGATTGTCCAAAGACATCCTTTCCGACCATGCCGTATAGCTGAACATTTCCACCAAGCTTTTTGACAGCGACAGCTTGATTTGCCCCTTTGCCTCCGGTTACATATTGTACCTTCTGACCATGGATTGTTTCGCCTGTTTTAGGAGCTCTTTCGGCGGAAACAACGATATCCATATTCAAGCTGCCAATCACCGCTATCTTGTTCATCGCATGACCACTCCTATCTCCCTATTTGACAAATCTGCTGTACCGCTTCTCCAATCTCTCCTGGAAATAGGATATGATGGAACAGAGCGGCCAATAGATAAGTGCGACTAATACATACATCGTCATTGTATCAAATGTTCTACCACCGGCTATTTGCGCTTTTTGAAAAAGCTCAGGTACGGTAATTACAGCAGCAAGGGACGTAGCTTTTACAATATCGAGAAATATATTAGTCAAAGGGGGGATCGCAATCCGAAACGTCTGCGGCAATATGATTCTCCTTAACGTCTGCCAATAACTGAACCCTAGGGCATGCGCTGATTCCCATTGTCCGTACGGCACACTGTTCAGGGCAGAGCGGTTCACTTCAGCTATATAAGCTGCGCTGTTCAGGCCAAAACCGAGCACAGCAGCCACATATGCCGACAATTCAATTCCTGCCACAGGAAGCCCAAAATACAATATAAATAAAAAGACTAAAATTGGTGTACCTCTCATGAAAGAAATATAAACTCTTGCGGGCCAACGCAGCAATTTTTTCTCTGAAGATCTGGCTAATGCCAAAAACAAACCTAGTAAGAGTCCAAGCGCCATTGCAGCAAACGACACCGCAACCGTCATCGGGAGTCCAGCCAGAACAAACGGCAAATTCTCCAAAGCTAACTCAATATCAAACAAACCACCAAAAGAAAATCCTTTAAAATCGATCATCTACTCACTCACCCTTTACAAGTCGATCCCTTCGATTTCCTGGATTTCTTCTTCAGGTTTTTGGGAAGCATCTTCTTTATAGAACTTCTCAGCAAGCTCTGTCAATGTGCCGTCCTCGCGCATTTCGTTTAAAACTTCATTGATTTTTTCTGTAAGCTCGTCGGCTCCTTTGGGCATTACCACAGCTTGTTTTGTTGGATGGAATTTAAGATCCGGATGGAGATGAATATCAAAGTCCGGGAAAGCAGCTACACCAAACTTAGATAAAAAGTAATCATTAACAATCACATCTGTTCTTCCATTGTGGACGTCCCGCAAATAGGCTTCATTAGGAGCGTTTCCATAAGTAACTACTTCAGCGCCATAATATTCGGCTATTTGGCTGTAAATCGTTGTCGCACCGCCTCCGGCTTTCTTCCCTTCCAGGTCTTCCAGTTTTTCTATGCCAGAGTTATCTTCTTCCCGCACTACCATTGTTGAATACGAATACTTATATGGTTCACTGAAGTTAAACTTTTCTTTGCGGTTGTCTGTAGCCTCGATATCATTAACTGCCACATCAATTCGACCGCTATTGACTGCCGGAAGCATGCTATCTATACCCATGATTTCGAAAGAAACCTCCAGGTCCAAACGACTGGCTATTTCCCTCATAACCTCAACATCGTACCCAGTTAATTGATCCTTGTTTTCTCCTTCTCCTTCATAGTAGGAAGCTGCAACTAGTGTTCCAGACGTTCCTGCTACAATTTCTCCTGCTTCTTGTACTTCTTCCCACTTATTAACATCATCTGTTTCCTTTTCCTGGTTTTTCGAGTTTTGCGAATTTTCATTTCCACCTCCACATGCGCTTAGAGCCAATAATCCAATAATTGCTAACAACATGAAATAAACCTTCTTCATTTCATCCCCGCCTTTTCTTTTTGTTATATAAATATCGCTATATAAAAAGATAACAGTATAACCTTTTGATTTCAACATATTCTCCCTCTGTTTCAATTGGAAAAATTAGCTGTTATATATAATGGAGTCCATAGTCTGGCTTTTAATCATTCATGAAAGAGATTGGGGCAAAAGCATAGTGGGTATAGTGGCCAAAGCAAAAATCGAACGATGATTCGAATTTCTTAGCATTCGAACTCGTTCGACTTTTCTTTCCGAATATGTAATATACCCTGTGGACACAGTGCCAACTCTATTTCTTCCTTCTAACAAGGTTAGGCGCTTAAACATCCGCCGACAGAATACTTCGCTTTCTGTGGCACGGCTTCTTCCGGGATCTTCAGACTAACTGGAGTCTTTCTACCGCTGATAGGACTTGTTCTTACTACCTTGTATGACGACCGATGCGGAAATACAGGACGCTTTCCGCGGGCGGCTGGTGAGCCTCCCGCAGGAGTCTCCGTGGATTTCCTCCTCTGAAAGTCTAGGTACTTTTTTTAGCAGTACACACATGCTTCTGATTTACTAAAGATCGCGGTGTACTAGCGCTTATCAGGTAAAACTACCTACTGTTACAGCGCATCTTTTCCATTACGTAATCAGTCGAATACATGAAGATGGCCTTTAAAGCTTCATATGCTGTTATCGTTCGGTTTTTGCAAGTGGATTGTTCCAACCATATGTTATGCATTAAATATGATAATTATTGTTCCGGTATTTCTCAAACAGCGCATTTATTTCTCCACCGCCAATAATAATCATCCCGGAAATATAAAACCAAATCATTAAGACGATCACGCCGCCAAGACTGCCATATGCAGCAGAATAATTCCCCATCGTGTCTACGTAGTAGGAGAAGGCCAGGGAAACCAGCTGCCAGCCAATCGTTGCAAAAGCAGCCCCTACAGCTGCATCCTTAAAGTACACTTTTTTATTTGGTGCCATTTTATATAACGCCAGCAAAACGACAAAGAACACAACAAAGGAAATAACCCATCGCAAAGCATTCCACAATTGCAGAAAATCGGCTGATAATCCCCAAAAAGAGAATAAATAAATACCAATTGCCTTTCCGAATATTGGCAAAAGGAAGGCAACCGCTATTACTAGCACCATTGCGATGGTCAATATGACTGCGATCAGCCTGGCTACCAGAAAAGAGCGATCCTCTTCCACATTATAAGCAGTGTTTAACGATCGGATAATAGCATTGATTCCATTCGAAGCAGTCCATAAAGTGGCCAGAATAGTAACTGATAGCAAACCACCATTTTTCTTGTTGGCGATTTCACTTACATTTTTATTTATTAATTGAAATGTTTCCTCGGGAGCGTAAATAGAAATAACCCTCATGATATCAGCTTGCGTTAATGGCAAATAGCCTATTAATGTAATAAAAAACAGTAAAAACGGAAATAAGGATAAAAGGAAAAAAAAGGCAAGCTGTGCTGCCATACCAGGAACATCATCACTTACCGTCCGCTTGAATAGCTGCTTGCCAAAGCTGACTACTTTCAGAAATTTCATCTTTTCTCCTTCTTTTTCTTTATTAGTAAGCAGCTTATTGCTGCTGATCGTCATCCAGACTGCTGACTTTCTCCAAGGTGTCTTGTACTTGATTCATGATTTGCAAGGCGCTTTCTGCTCCCTGTGAAAGGTTTCCTGCTATATTTTCATAACGATCCCGCAGGTTATGCACTGCTTCTGAAGGGTTTTTCATATAATAGCTTGTCCCGCTGCCTGCTTTTTTCATACCGCCGACAAATTGATTCCTTGTATCGCGGTCGCATAAAGAAATGAGCCCTCCTACGGCTGCTCCGACAATAATCCCAGTTGCTAACTTTGATCTACTCATTTAATCCACTCCTCGTTGGTAGGTGATGGTCTGATTTTATTTTATCCAATAACTGTTGACAACCTAAATCAACCAGCTCATATACATAGTCAAAATTGCCAGTGAAATAAGGATCTGGAATGTTGGCTTCCCGAGGATCCATCACAAAATCCATTAATCTTGCGATGGTTACTCCTTCTGGCGCTTCTCTTATCAGGGAAAGATCACTTAAATTGTTCTCATCCATGGCAATAATATAAGTGAAATCTTCCCAATCCTGTGCTCTTACCTGCCTAGCCGTAATATCGGCATAGGAAATGGCCATCTGGTCCAATATCTCTCTGGTCCCCTCGTGAGGTAGTTTGCCACTATGCCAGTTTCCAATTCCGGCTGAATCGGCAGTTATTTGATGCTGAAGCCCTTCCTTTACTACCTTATCCCGAAAGACCCCTTCCGCCATTGGTGATCGGCAAATATTGCCTAAGCATACAAATAGAACCTTAATCACGTTACATCTTCACCTGCTTTCATTCACTTCTCATTTTTCCTCTTTATAAATGTAACGTTTCTTTTCCCTTTTTTCACTTGTTACACACTCATTCAGCTTTGTTCTTCACAAAAAAGGTTAAAACCTTTGCTGCCCCAATATTAAAAATTCGCTGCCAACCTGCTTTTCTCCTCCCAGGACAAAACCATTCCGTCTATATCCTTCTCCTGGCAGAGTATTATTATTTAAAAAACGGCTCTGTCCATTTTTTGCTTGACTTTTTAAGCGAATTTTCGGAAAATTTTAATTAGTACTTACTTTTGTTAAAAGGGGGAAAACTATGGGGAAAGACAGTAGATTTTTAGAACTCATCAATAGCATAAGCGGCTATGTCTGGGGCCCGCCATTACTTATTTTACTGGTGGGGACAGGTGTATATTTAACGCTGAGACTTGGTTTTTTGCAAATCCGGGCGTTACCTTACGCGTTAAAGCTGGCATTCAGTCCAGGCAAGCAGGATAAAAAGTCACAGGGTGATATCAGTCACTACCAAGCATTGACAACGGCGATGGCTGCTACCATCGGTACCGGTAATATCGCCGGTGTAGCTACTGCTGTTGTGTTGGGCGGTCCCGGCGCAGTTTTCTGGATGTGGATTACCGCTTTATTCGGGATGGCTACTAAGTACGCAGAAGCAATCCTGGCGGTTAAATACAGGGTAACGGACAGTAAAGGTGAAATGTCCGGCGGTCCTATGTATTATTTGGAAAAAGGCCTGAAGGCAAAGTGGCTCGGAATTCTCTTCGCTATATTTGGCGCCATCGCAGCTTTTGGGATCGGTAATATGGTCCAGGCTAACTCTGTCTCAGACGTACTTGAAACATCGTTTAGCATTCCTACTTGGGTTACCGGAGTAATTTTGACGGTATTGGTCTTTTTAGTTATTATTGGCGGGATTAAAAGCATTGGAAGAGTAACCTCTTTTTTCGTTCCAATCATGGCAGCCTTTTATGTTCTTGGCGGTCTTATTATCATTATCATGAATTTCGACCTAGTGCCGGCTGCTTTTGGAACCATTTTCTCTGACGCCTTTACCGGCAGTGCTGTCGGAGGCGGTATTTTAGGATCTGTAATCAGGTATGGTGTGGCAAGAGGAGTATTCTCCAACGAAGCTGGTCTAGGATCGGCGCCAATTGCCGCAGCAGCAGCCAGGACAGATTACCCGGGACGCCAGGCATTGGTATCTATGACCCAGGTGTTTATCGACACGATTATAGTTTGTACCATTACCGGGCTGACCATCGTCATGGCCGGCCAATATTCCGGCGGATTGGATGGGGCTGACTTAACGTCAGAGTCGTTCGGTGTCTTTCTTGGTAATACTGGGACTTACATTGTGGCGATCGGTATTATCTTTTTCGCCTTCTCCACACTTGTGGGCTGGTCTTATTATGGAGAAAAGTGCTTTGGCTATCTCTTTAGTGAAAAAGCAATTCCTTATTATCGCCTCGTTTTTGTTCTCTTCGTTTTTGTTGGCTCTGTCGCCGCTTTGGATGTAGTATGGGGAGTCGCAGATGTCATGAATGGCCTGATGGCCTTCCCTAACTTAATTGGTCTTCTAGGCTTATCCGGGGTCGTTGCAGCTGAAACGAAAAGGTTCCTCAAGATTGCCAAAGAAGAGAAACAACAGCAACAAGAAGAAAAAAACTATGGCACTTAATGGCCTATGCGAAAAAATTCCCGCTCTCATCGAGGGCACTGAAAAACGGAAGCTCTATAATAGGCAGAATTTTTAAAAGCGGTCTATGTGGGATTTAATTTCCATATAGACTGCTTTTCGTCTAACTTCAAGAGATTTGTGCCCTCTACTCATTAGTTTAACAATTCGTTTCCATTTGCCGTAAAAATCGCCATCGACCTTTGAATGCACATGCCTTCGAGACCCGAAGATGATTTTCCAAAGAAGATGATCCTTAGGGACCCCATTTCGTAGAGCCCTTCGTACTGATTTACATTCATGGATAATTGGCGATCTAGCATAGAATCCTTCCCTTTTACGTATTCCTTTCATTAAAAAAGAGTGATTTTCTTTTATAAATCAAAGAAAATCACTCTTTTTAATTAGCCTCTGTTGATTCCGCGATGGGCGATCGGTGGTGACGCCTGCGGGAACAGCACGAGCCGAAGATCCACTTGGTCAAGTGATCTTCTTGACCAAGTTAGCTGAGGCCGTGCCCGCGGCAAGCATCCACCGACAAAATCAACAAACTTTGACAGCACCTTAAGGTAAAAAGGACTTTTCAGTGGGCTCCTCATTCAACGCGAACATTTTTATGATTCAGCTCGATATTATGTATCTTTAGCCCCTAACCAGCATATCTTCGAATTCTATCGCAGGCACTGGCCTGCTATAATAATATCCTTGGTAATAGTCGCATTTTTGGTTTCTTAAAAACTCCAATGCTTCTCTTTCTTCCACTCCCTCGGCAACTACTTTTACACCGAAAGTGTGGGCAAGCTGAATCATTGCTTTGACTATTTCTGCATTACTAGGCTCTGTATAGGCATCTCTGATAAACGATTGATCAATTTTCAAATGGTTAATTGGAAATTTCCGCAAATATCCAAACGATGAATAACCTGTCCCGAAGTCATCTATCGACAATGTAATCCCCATCGCTCTTAACTCATTCATTGTTTTGATGCATTCCTCGGTGTTCTGCATCACACTATTTTCGGTTATTTCCAAATCAAGGCATTCCGGCGGCATATCTGTTTCATGCAAGATACGCCTGACTTTTTCAGTAAAATCGTTTCTTTGAATTTCCAGAGCCGACACATTAATTGCTACCCGCTGCTGCTTATAGCCAGCCTCTTTCCATTGTTTTTGCTGTCGACAGGCTTCCTTGATCACCCATTCGCCTAATTGGATAATCAGCCCCGTTTCCTCGGCCAACGCAATGAATTTTTGCGGAGGAATATCGCCACGTTCCGGATGAAACCATCTCGTCAAGGCCTCCATTCCGATAATCTCCCCTGTCACCACATCTATTTTCGGCTGGTAATAAAGGGTCAATTCTTCTTTGCTTATCGCTCTCCGCAGCTCGCCTTCCAACAAAATCAAATCATTATACGTTTGATTCATTTTTTTTGAGTAAAATAATTTACCGTTTCGTCCGTTCACCTTACAATAATGCATCGCAATTCCTGCGTAATTAATCAATTGCTCAGAAGTACTGCCATCTTTATCATATTGGCTAATGCCAATGGAACAAGTGATAAAAAATTCTTTTCCGGCTACCGTTAACGGTTTGTTGATTTGTTTTAATATTTGTTCACCAAGCAATTCTAAATCTTCCTGGCAAAATTGTTCTGTCAGAACGAAAATAAATTCGTCACCGCCATAGCGGTAAAGGCTTCCTTTTCCCTTAATGACATGCTGGATTCGATCAGCAATCGAGGAGATGACTTGATCACCAGCGAACTGTCCCATGGCATCGTTTATGTATTTTAGACGGTCCAAATCACAATAAAAGAGGGCGAACCGCCCTTTGTTTTCAGCTATCCACTGATCCAAATCATTCCTAAGCTTGCTCCGGTTCGGCAGGTCTGTCAACTGGTCATGATATGCTAAATGACGGACTTGATGTTCTGCTTCCTCGAGTGATGTGATATCCACCGCCGACCCCACCACTTCGACCACATTGCCTGCTTCAATGATCGGCGAAAGTGTAAAATACAAACACAATTCACTGAACGTATATTTAAAATCAACTTCATTTCCTTGAAATGCTTCTTCGTATCTAGATTGGAAAAAAGAAAATCTCTCAGAATCTAAATCGACGATTTCTTCAAGAAAGATACCCCCGGCAAGCTCTGTTGGAAGACCAACCTTTTTGGCAAGCCTTCCCTCGATCATAGTATGTAAATACCGTCCGGATTCGCCGGTTTTCTCCACCTTATACACCATATTTATCAGTGCTTCGAAGGTGCGCTTAAAATCACTTTTCATTGTCTTGACTAACTTGGTCTCCATTTCCTTCTGCTTGGTTATGTCAGTTCGGAAAGCAATAAATGAACCAGGTTGAGATTCTGCATCAAGTAAAGGAATGATTGTCGTTTGCAGCCACATATGGCTGCCACGCTTACTTTTATTTTTAATTTCTCCCCGCCAGACGTCCCCGGCTTTAATGGTGTTCCATAACTCGCGGAAAAAATTCGTCGAATGATGACCGGAATTGATGACTCGGTGGGTATTGCCAATCAATTCTTCTGCAGTATATCCTGTCATTCCACAGAAATTATCATCAACATAAGTAATGATTCCTTGTTTATTAGTAATGGTTATTGTCGTATCCGAACGATCGATCGCACTCTTTAAATCATTAAACACATGAAAGTTTTCCATTACAAATACTCTTAGTTGGTTAAGTAACTGTGATGATTCGTCGTGAAAACCGACAGCCTCCAGCTGACTAAACAGGTCTTCCAACTTTTGTCGATCAAAGATATTATCTAAGTTTAATAGAGTCATAATAGTCACCTTTAACTTAATGAAAAATGTGAGATTAATTACCACTTAAGTATATCTAAAAAGGAAACAAATGTATATGCCATAATAAATAACCAAT
Organism: Sediminibacillus albus; assembly: GCF_900101125.1. Lineage (GTDB taxonomy): Bacteria > Bacillota > Bacilli > Bacillales > Amphibacillaceae > Sediminibacillus > Sediminibacillus albus. Next base: position 70,424 of record NZ_FNFL01000005.1, read on the forward strand.
ACATCGCTAAATATGATGAACCATTCAAAGGATGTACAAAAATGTCCAATGCTGCTTCGGACGCTGAAAAAGGCTTAACAGTACAGGAAATATCGATTAATGACAATAGTTGCCTATCCTTGTCGATGTTTATGCCAAAGGCTGAATGCATGCTTCCCCTTCATTTTTTGGCGAATTGACCACTTGGCTTACATCATAGGCTTGCAATGGCTCTGTCGGCAGTCCATGAATGAAACGGGCAGCTTCATTGGCGGGACGTTTAACTGGAGCAATCCATTGCTCTTCCGCTTGTTTTGGCAGAATCACTGGCATTCTATCGTGAATATCCTTCATAAACTCATCAGCTTGTCTTGTCAGTATCGTACATGTGAATAATTCCTGTCCGTCTTTTTCCCATTTATCCCATAACCCCGCAAAAGCAAACAAATGCCGGTCCCTGGACGATATCCTTTTTGGCTGCTTTATTTCATTGGTTTGTTTCCACTCATAAAAGCTATCGGCTATAACTAAGCAGCGCCGGCGGGCCAGCAGTTTTTTAAAACTTGGCTTCTCATGGACAGTCTCGCTTCTGGCATTGATCATTTTATAGCCAATTTTCGCGTCCTTCGCCCAGGAAGGAACTAATCCCCATTTCAAATAGCCGGCCTTTTGGGATTCACCATTATGGATAACAGCCAGAATTTGCTGCCCCGGCGCTACATTATACCGAGTTCGATACCCCTCAACCCCCCCGGCTAAATTGTATTCCTGTATAATGTCCAACTCACTGGCCTGCAGTGTAAAACGTCCGCACACAACCTCCACCTCCATGAATTATTATCTCTATATTATATGTCCATTTCTCCCTCTCTAATCGGGGTTATTTGCCACCGTCTTATAAATAAAGGCTGTCCCCTCAAATGGACAGCCTGCTATCTTCTTATTCCAAAGCGATTGTATATTTTGCTTGAATATTTATGGAAACTGTTCGTTTTCTGCACGTTTTGCTTTTCCAGCATTAGCTTTAATTGAATTTCCTTTTGCGAAAGCTTGTTTTGATACTCTGCTTTTTGGTCCGGATCTTCAGATAAATCAATCATTTGCTGAAGAGAAAGCAATTCTTTCTTTAGCCTTACCTCTTCCGGCAAATAGCCTGAATTTTTCATCAGCAAATAACTGGTCCTCATGTCCTCCGGAATTGCGGAAAGATCTTCTAAGTGCAGTCGTTTTCCTCTGCCGGGCAGGTTATCAAGGTCGCCTTTCCTTATAGCCTCTTGTATTTTTTCTTCTGCCATTCTGCTGGCAAAATCCATATCCTTCCCCCACCTCCCGTCATTAACGAGCAAATAACCACCTGCAGTTGTTGCTGGAAACACTGTTAGTTATTGCCAATCTGTTCTTCAGCCTTTCGTGAAGCCGCTTCGAAATTAATCTTATCGACAGACCGCTATAATGCTCTTGGCAGGCCATGTGATTAAACTACAGGATAGCTTACGTCTATTCCTACCCATCGCCCGTATTCAATAAAAGCATTGCATATGTCACAATCTTATCTGGTTATCACCGTTAGAAAAAATTACAAGTAACATTGGATGCTTCTATTATATATAATAAAAATCAAGTTGAAAATTCTTGTAGCTTTTCACTTTTTCGAGTTTTTTATAGATGTTACAATGTCTTTTGGTAAATAGGTTGATAGTCTTTCAACCCTAGAAAAGCGTAGATTTCTGCAAGAAAAATGCGTTTTGCCAATGTGAAAAACGGGAAAGGATGATAGGGATGCACATAGGAAGTAAAGGTTGGTATGTAAACGAATTGAAAAGCTTGGGTGTCCGCCGCTTGGAAGGACGCAAAATTGAGCGATATAAAAAGCCGGTACTTGCAAACCTATTAGAAGAAAAGCAAAAGTAAGCTTTTTATTAATGCTCCAAAAAGCGGGAACTCAGCTTCCTGCTTTTTTTATCATTCAAGGCATTGCTTTTCATGCATCCATTAAATCCTATCTAAATCGTTTATTATCCGAAATTAAAAATGACTAAATTGTAAACAGACGTGAAACTAAACTGATAAAATCCAGGCTGTTCACCCCCAGAAAAGAAAAGCCTGCAGAGAAAAGCTATAGTAGAAAATTGTCATCAATGGAGGAAAAAACATATGTTTTCTAATGCTGAAATTGGAATCGATTTAGGAACTGCAAATATATTAGTATATACAAAATCTAAAGGAATCGTACTAAACGAACCATCCGTGGTTGCTATTGATATGGAAACAAAAAACGTCGTAGCGGTAGGTAGCGAAGCCAAAGAAATGGTCGGAAAAACTCCGCAAAACATCGTGCCGATCCGTCCTTTGAAGGATGGTGTAATAGCCGATTACGATGTAACAGCGCAAATGTTGAAAGAAATCTTGAAAAAGGTCAGTAAAGTTGCCGGGTTGTCGATGAGAAAGCCTACTGTCGTGGTTTGTACCCCATCAGGCAGCACCTCAGTGGAGAGACGAGCTATCCATAATGCTGTCAAAAGCTACGGAGCTAAAGAAGTCCATCTAATTGAAGAACCTGTGGCTGCTGCCATTGGGTCGGATTTACCTGTAGACGAGCCCGTAGCCAACGTGATTGTAGATATAGGCGGCGGAACTAGCGAAGTCGGCATTATTTCCTTCGGCGGAGTTGTATCCTGCCGTTCTGTAAGGACCGGTGGAGATAAAATGGATGAAGAAATCATTCAATACATCCGCAAGAATTATAATATATTGATCGGTGAGCGTACTGCCGAAAATGTTAAAATGGAAATAGGATTTGCTTTAATCGACCATGATGAATTAAGCATGGATATTCGCGGCAGAGATATGGTTTCCGGGCTTCCTCGAACGATTACGATTACTTCAACAGAAGTACAGGAAGCCATCAAGGAATCCTTGGAAGCGATACTTGAAACAATCCGCACTACCCTGGAAAATTGCCCGCCGGAATTAAGCGGCGATATCGTTGACCACGGGGTTACTTTAACAGGCGGTGGCGCTTTGCTGAAAGGGATGCAGAAATGGCTCGCAGACGAAATATCTGTACCCGTGCACCTAGCTCCAAACCCGCTGGAATCAGTAGCAATTGGAACTGGAAGAGCTCTAAAAATGATCAATAAACTGCAAAAAGCAGCTAAATAATCCACCAAAAACCTTGTCTCTAACCTTTGCACAGCTGTCTGATAAATTGCTGCGTGCAGTCAGAGACTCCTGTCTAACGCGCCCTGAAATTAGCCTTATGGTTGCTAAACAGGAATTAAAAAAGGCTCCAGCTCCTTTTCACACTTGTTGAAAGCCGGCATATAGTGATTGAAAAGGAGTGATCCCTTTGTTCACTGTATTGTCTTTTTACCGTGTGAAGAAGCAAAATACTGACAAGTTTCTCTCTTTAAATAAACTGGCCGGCGAGATAAATATGTCATATGGAGCTATCAACCACGATGTTTACCTTCTATTCAACCGGGATGCAGTTAACGGTCTGACTGAGGCCCTTCAGCTCGGCAAAGATGAAGACTTGTTATTTGGCCAAATTGTTTTTCGGAACAAATCACACTATGAAGAAGTAACAGCCCAGTTAAACGAAGACGAGCAAATTCAGTTACTTTCCAAACAGGTATCCGAATTAATTGATACCTCCAATATCCTCTCAGCTTCTTTTATTTCTGACCGGTAGTTAGTTAGCTTCTTACTAAAAGAAGATTAGAAGGAATCTCGCGTGGGTATAAGAGAAATATTGAAAGAATCACTTTTTTATACTACTTTTTCATACAAAACTACATATATCGGACAAGCAGATAAAGATATTTCGGATTGAGAGGTTGCGATATGAATACAGCTGAATTATTATCATCCCTAAAAATAAAGCAAGTCTTCGGTACATTGCCAAATGAAATTACAACTATCCATAATGACTCCCGGGAAGCAGAAGATAACAGTATATTTATTTGTACCCGGGGATTTACGGTCGACAGCCATGATTTTTACCAACAGGCGATTGAAAATGGGGCTTCCCTGGTGATTGCCGAAAAAAAACTGGATATTGATTTAGATAAGGCAGCATTAGTGATTGTAAACGATACGTACAAAGCAACTGCAATCCTTGCTAATCGGTTTTATGGCTATCCTTCTACCAAGCTGAATCTATTTGGCGTCACTGGCACAAACGGTAAAACAACGGTAACGAATTTAATTCATTCCATGCTGAAGAAGGGTGGACGAGCTTCCGCTTTATCCGGGACAATTGGTGTACAGCTTGACAATAAACAGCTGCCGAGCTCCAATACCACCTGCGATGCTTTGACAAATCAAAAAATACTGAAGAATGCGCTCGATCAGGATATCGATCATATGGCCATGGAAGTTTCCTCACACGGACTCGCGCAAGGAAGGCTATGGGGTGTTGACTTTGATGTTGTTACTTTTACTAATTTGACCCATGACCACCTTGATTACCACGACACCATGGAGCAGTATGGATATGCTAAAGGCTTGTTGTTTGCCCAGTTGGGACAAGATTTACGTAAAACCAAGTATGCGGTACTTAATCATGATGATGCATGGTTTGACACCTATAAATCCGTTTCGGCCGCTGAAGTAATTTCCTATAGTTTGAATGCTGATTCAGACTTTAAAGCAGAAAACGTTGAATACCATCCTGATAAGACTACCTTTACCTTACTATGCCCGGAAGGGCGTCTGGATGTGACCATGAACCTGCTCGGTGAATTCAATGTTTATAATGCGCTCGCTGCCATCGCATCTTTATATGCTTATGGAATACCTGCTGAACGTCTGGTGAAATATATCGGAGAACTGCCCCCGGTAAATGGGCGAATGGAAAAAGTCGACATGGATGCCCCTGTATCGATGTATATTGATTATGCTCACACCCCAGATGCCATCGAAAAGTCGATTGATTCTGTTTTGCCATTCAAAAAAAACCGGCTTATCTTTATGGTAGGTACTGGCGGCGACAGAGACGAATACAAACGTCCGGCTATGGCTGAGAAAGCATCGCGCGCCGATTACGTCATCCTCACCATCAACGACCCGCGCTTTGAAAAATCGGAGGATATTTTGCGGGATATGGAAAAGGGCATGAAGCATGACAACTACGCATTAGTCGCCGATCGAAAAGAAGCGATCAGTCACGCTTTGCAAGTTAGTGAACCTGACGATATTTTAATATTTGCCGGCAAAGGCCAGGAAGACTACCAAATTATCGAGGATACCAAATACCCGCACAGCGACCGTAAGATTGTTGAAGAACAGTGCTTACTAAGATATAGTAGGTGAGATTACGGAATTATATATTTTTAAGCGAACAAGGACAGCTGTTGAATTCCCCTATCACCGGGAACCATCAGCTGTCCTTCATACATTTTTATCGGCCAACATCCTGATACGCTTTTCCTGCAAGGGCTGATGATGCTAAACCGCCGCCAAATGATAGATTGGATAGATAACGCCTCCCTTATGGAATGGAGATAGTTATCATCTATGTCTATTTCCGCTATAAATTGGCTGACAAGACACCTTTCAGATTGATCGCTTCTTCTTTTGACAAGGTGACTCCTTTTCCCATTTTTTCATGATCGGGAGCCCAGTCCCTTATGTCATACTTTGGTTCTCTGCCGTTCCAGCTCACTAAATTCAGCTCCTTTTTCCAGCCTTTAGCTGATTCGGAGATGACACCCAGTGTTTCGATAATTTCGTATTTTAAATCTGCCACGTGTTCCCTCTCCTTTTTTACATGCTCATAAATAAACTCTTTGCTATACTCGTTTTAAGACTTATAAATTTTCACCCTTAAGGAGGTCTATATGAAACAAACTTTTAAATTAAATGCCCAATTGAAACAAGATATGACCGGACTGATCAAACAATACTTTTTGCAGGAGCGAAACGAGGATTTAGGAGACTTGGCCGCCGCTCTCATACTCGATTTTTTCATGGAAGAGCTTGCTCCGAAATTTTATAATCTTGGCGTTGAGGATGCCCACACCTATATGAGCGAAAAATTGGAGGACATATTTGAAATCCAGAAATAAGTGGTCAAGGCTTTCCATGTTAATCTTTGTTTTTCACTTTATAAATAGCAATCTCTTTGTCCCACTTTATAATCGTTTTAAAATAATCCATCCCCACTCTCCTGGCAACCTTTATCGATGGCAAGTTGCCAGGATCGATAAGGGAGAACAGCTCACGACACTTCAAATAGCCGAGGCCATAATCTTTGCACGCCTGTGCAGCCTCTGTTGCATAGCCTTTCCCCCACTTCGCTCTTTCAAATAAATAACCGATCTCCATTTCCACTTTTCCGTCGATCTTTTGCGGCACCAGCCCGCACATACCTAAGAAATCACCTGTCAATTTATCCTCGACTACCCACAAACCCACTTTATATTTCCGGTAGTTATCAAGCGTCCATTGGATCCATTGCTCGGTTTCTTCTTCGTTTTTTGTGCTCGGGTAATAAGCCATTGCCACCGGATCAGAGAAAATTTTAAGCAAATTGGACTTATCCTTTTGATTCATTCGTCTCATTCTCAGTCTTTCCGAACTGATAACAGTTTCCATGAAATCCCCCCTAAGATGAATGGCTATTGTTCACTGCTGTGCCGCCATTTCTTTACGTTTCCAGCAATAGGGAAAAGCACTTCTGCTCTAAATAGAAGTGCTTTCAGATCTTTATTATCTAATGCCAGTTAAATACGGATGGTTTGCTGGTAGTTTCATCTTTATAGAAGTCGACATCTTCTACCCGATAGAGTTCGAATGCTTCACTTTTCTCATCAACCGTAGAGAGTTTAATTTCATTCAGTTCTTCTTCAGTAAGTAGTCCTTTGGATTGAAGAAGATTCATCAATTTATCGTTAGTCAGCTTTAAATGGGCCACTGTTTCTAACAAGTCTTCCTTTTCTGGGTGGTGAATATCCTCAAGTTCTTTTGAGTAATCCTTTTCAACCAAGGCAGCCCTCATTTTAACAAATTTTCCGTGGTCCGAGTAAATGATTTTTCCAAATCGCATGATTTTAACATAATCGGCAATCATTACATCAAAATAATTCGCCTTATTCCCAGCATCCTGTCTAAGCTCTGTTAGCTTGAGGTAGTCTTCCTTGTTGATCTTTGTATTAATCGTCAATGTGTATTGGTCCAATTGCTCTTCCTTCCATTTATATGCTTGTAAAGGAATCCCCTTGATGATAATATCCAACGACACGGCCAACCGCTCCTTTCAGTCATTGTGATGATAGTCAAACAGCGTTTTTTCTGAAGGCTTCCTTGTTTAGTATAATATATTTGTCAGCATTTGTCGGCAAGCTGTCGTTTTTCTTCATCTAAATATGAGCTGAAAATGTCGGAGGGACATCTGGGAGTTGATGATAGCGGACAGTTAATTTATTGGCTTGGCAATCAGGTGATGGTCTGTCACGTGGGTCTTTGGGATCTCGTGCCTTTCGCAGGCTAAGGTCATGGCTGCAAATCGGGCAGCGCCATTCCCCGAGTTTACTGCTGCTGTAGGATAATTGTAAACAGCGATGACAAGTTTTGCGGTACATAGGAATCCTCCTTTTTTAACAAGCATATGAATTCAACTTATTTCAAATAACCAGAACCCGTGCATCATGCAAATCAGCAAATAAAAAACAGAAGCTGTCACTACCAGTGCTTTAACCATGTGGCTTCGAGGAAGCTTGTTGGTAATACAAAATAACAGCAAGGCTACCGACAGCAAAAGTTTCACCCCTAAAAAAACGGAGGGGCTAGTCCCGTAAAGGTTGTCCATAAACGGATTTGCTTCAGCAATCACCCTCAGTTCCAAACCAATATAAGTTACTACTCCATCCAACAAATTCAGAATCGCTAAATACACAAATAATTTCTTCATTAAACCATCCTTTGAAAAAAGAACGTTCTATTAAAAGAACGTTCTTTTTATAGAAAAGGGTCTTGATTATTGGGGGTAATGCAAGACCCTTTCTAACTAACTTAACTTGATATCTTTTCTGGTTTTTCTTGCGTAAAGATAAGCAGCTGTCCCGCTGATGAGCAGAACGGCGCCTATGAGCAGCATATTGAACATGCCTGCAGCCGTATTTGGCAGCCCTTTGCCATCACTCGTTTGTGGACCGGTTACTGGTACACCCTTTGCATGGATGATTATATTGAATGTACTAATTAATCCTTGATAGTCATTCCCTAATTCCTCCGGAAATTGAACGGTAAATGTCAATTCCTCTTCCATCCTGGCTTTCAGCTGCCGCTGTTCGAGTTGATTAAACGCTGCTAAACTGCCGGTGTACAATTCTTGATCCCCTTCTTTGACTTGCAGTACCAGTGCCTTATACAGCTTTTCTGACCCTGATTTGAATTCCGCGGAAAGGTAGTAATCCATGTTCTGTGATCCATTGTTTTGGATTGTATAACTTCTGCTCGCCCAATCTCCCGGCTTCATATTGTGAACATCAAACAGGAGATCTTTTGGCAAGGTCTCAATATCTATTTCATTCGCGGTGGCAAAAGATTGATGATAGCCAATGCTTGAAAATATCAATACAAAGACAACTAAGCTGGCAGCTATCATAAAGGCCAAACGGGCTTTTTTACTCATCATCATCACCCTTATTAGATGGTAATCCATCTATTTTATTAGGATTCCACAGAACCCTCAGCTTTTTTGGTTTCGTTTTTATCATCTATCTTAGCAATTGTCTGCCAAATCGTAATTGCTGCATAACCTAACAACAATAATCCTGGCAGGATTAACAGTAATGCACTCCCTTCTTTCGATTGGGCAAAGCTAATGAAATATCCAATATATGGGATAGTAAATCCGGTATATTCTCCAACTACATTTTGAGCAAGAACTGGATTCCTGTCAGGTCCGTCATTGTTATCGCCTTTTGTTTCATACATGACATTTTCACCGCTGGTTATCACATCAACAATCCGGTGGGTAATAAGGATATTACCCTCCTCCTGGAAGGTAATTACATCCCCCTTTTCAAACTTTGTCATGTCTCCTCCAGGTTCTACGGCAATAATGGAACCAGTTTGGATGTCTGGCTCCATAGAACCAGAAAGAACCGTTTTTAATTGATAGCCCATAATTTGTGGTTCGCCGCCAGAAGCTTTCGTCGAGATGACTACAAATACCATGAATAACAGGGTTGCAAACAAGGTATATGTGACAAGTCTGCTTAACCATTTTTTCACCATTGAATACTTCATTATTCCCCGCCCTCTTCTGTTTCTTTTGACTGCTTTTCTGTTTCTTTTTCCGTTTCTTCGATGTTTGATTCTGAATCGGACTTTGCCTTGGCTTTCAGCTGTTCTTCTGAATTCTTCCGTTCGCCATCCTGCTGTGCCTCCGTGCTGGTTTCCCCATTATTCTCCGCTTGTTTTTCTTCTGGTTGTTCCTGGCTGGATTGGTCAGATTTTTGTTCTGTTTGCTCCAGACCTTTTTCTGCCTCATTGTCCTTCACATTGTCTTCATCTTTCACTTCCGTGGATTCCGTATTTGTCTCGTTCTCCTGTTGATCTGCTTCAGATGCTTTTGATTCTTCCGCTTCTTTGCATTCTACCTTGATCGTTTCACTCCAGAGCTCCCCTTTACCAGGATGCCCATCAACTTGATAAGCTTTAAATTTGTAATTTCCAGGTGCGCCTGCCAAGAATGTAAGCACTATTTCTGCACCATTTTCCAGCTTTTCAATTACACCCTCGCCTGCAGCCAGTGGCAGCTTCTCCCCCTGTTTCGGATTCCCTTTCTCTGCATAATAAACTTCATATGTAGAAGTGATTTCCATTGACTCCCCGCCATTCTTAAGGGAGGCAGAGATTTGTGCCGGTTCACAGCTGTTAACTGACCTGTCTTTGTTTTCATTTGGAAAAACCAGCGAGCTTTTATCCCATTGATCGGTTTCCCAAGTTCCAACTCGAACAGCAGTAATCGCCTGTGACGAGTCATTAAAATATGCTCCCGTCGAGGAGGTCAACATCGCAGCTGAACAAATGGCAACATACCAGATAGCCAAAATTTGTACAGCAATTCCTGCTTTCTTGTATTTCTTTCTATATTTAACCAAGCGTGAGCTTCGCATTTGGGTAATCCTCCCTGCTTAATTATTCTTTCTAGTTAACGGACAAAACTGTTGCCTGCCAACTAGAAAGAATAAGGATGGAAAGGTGAGGGCTGCTCACCTTTCCTGAAAAACAGATTATCTACTTTCGCCAGCTTCTTGGTGGGCTTCGAAAGACCATGTAAGCTCTAGCGAGTCACCTTGGAATTCGTTTTGATCTTCGCCGTTATCTACAAATTCAAATTGAACGTAAAGGGTATCGGAGTCGCCAGCTACCAATCCATCATTTTCTTCTAGCCATGGAATGAAGATATGATTTTCAACTGCGTCTGGAGACATGGATTTCAGTTCGCTCAACGTAGTTTCATAAATAACATCATCGGAAAGCAAATCATTTGGCGGAATAGTAGCCTTATCGTCGTTCCACAGGAAGTTGACTCTTATATGCTCGCCGAAGTCTTCTGTGTTATCGCCTTCCGCATCACCTACAGAATAGTCAGTGCTTAGCAAAACTTCCGCAATATCCAAAGTTCCTGTGTTTTGCAATTCAAAGGACCTAGTCATCCAATCACCAGGTTTTAAGTTATCAACATCTATAATTGTTGTTGGCTCCGCATTTAAATCCAGCGTACCTGCAGCAAAGGTGCTTGTTGTTTCTGCTGTATCACTAAAATACGCATATGTACCTCCCCCGATTAAAGATATACCAAGTGCTGCTGACATAACTCCCATACCTAACTTCTTTTTAACGCTCATTCTTTTTCCTCCTCTTTCTAACCTTTTTATATTTTGAAACTCCTACTATGTAAAGGAGTTGCAAACAGGTGCAGACGTTCGTTATCAACCTCATATCGTTCTTTTTAAAGAACCAATAATTGGAGTATAATCCATATTTCCTAGATAGAAAAACCTGAAAAACATCCGAATTTCTTAATTAAGAACATATTACGTTCTTTTACACGAATTACCTTTTATTTACTTACTTTTACGTATTTTTTAAAGAACGTATTGTTTTATATAATGAACAAAACAGCTATGTATGCGACTCAACTGTTCTTTATTACAACAAAGATAGGAAGAAAGCCATGATTGGTAACCGGGTAAGAAACGAAAGGAAATTAAAAGGGTACTCGATTACAGAGCTTGCAAGACAAGCGGGGGTTTCCAAGTCTTATCTGAGCTACATAGAGAGGAACTTACAACAAAACCCTTCGCTGCAGATTCTTTCCAAAATAGCAGCTGCGCTCGACACGAGTATTGACTATCTACTGGAAGAACGCATCGAAGAACAGCCGGCCGAACCAGCAATCATATTAGACAAAGAATGGGAGGGACTGTTTCGCAAAGCGGTAAATGAAGGAATGAGTAAAGAGGATTTTCGCGATCTCCTGGAATATGTAAAGTTTAAAAATTGGTTAGACGAAAAAGAGAATATCAGTAGCGGAGGAGAAAAATGAGCAAATCACGGGAGAGTGGAGAACACCTTGATAAAGAGTGGATAGAGTTGATGCTGAATGCAAAAGGACTCGGAATAACCCAAGATGAAATCCGCAGTTTTCTGAGCGTTCATCGTAAACCAGGTGGAGAAAAACAAACATAACTAAAAAGTGGTTGGGACAAAACCTACATCCATTTGCAACAACCGAACGATACCAGCATATGAAGTTTTTACAGGCCATCTTCAAGCATTGAATTGATGATGCAATGGATATAAATGGCGATTAACAGTAGGTAATTTCTTGATAGAATGGGATAAGCGCTAGTACGGCGCTATTTCAAGTAAATCGTAAGCATTTGTGGACGGCGGAAAACAGTACGTAGACTCTCAGAGGAGGAAATCCACGGAGACTCCCGCGGGAGATAAGGACTCGGCGAGACCCCGCAGAGTGAAAGCTCGAGGAGGCTCACCAGCCGCGCGGAAAGCGTAGTCTATTTCCGCAGCGGTCGTCATGCAAGATAGTAAGAATAGCTTAACAGCGGGCAGAATACGTAGACCCCAGTGGGAACAGCACGAGTCTGAAGACCCCGGGAGAAGCCGTTTCTGCTTCTGAGGACAAGAAACGCTTCGGCAGCGACTCATCGCACGCAGAAAATGGCTCCTTTATTTTCAAGAAGGCTGAAGCCGTGCCCACGGGGAGCGAAGTATGCTGCCGGCACCTAACCTTGTTAGAAGGAAAAATTGAGTTGTCAATGTGTTAGCAGGTTATATGAGGCATTAGAAAAGAAAAATCGAACGAGTTCGAATCCTAAGGATTTCGAATCATCGTTCGATTTTTGCTTTGGCCACTATCCTTTTATTCCAATCTCTTTTTAATAAATTTTCCTTATAATACCCAGTGCTTAATAGCTTTGGCTACTCCGTCCTGGTTATTTTCAGCGGTTACCCAATCGGCAGCCTGTTTGACTTCCTCCTGAGCATTGCCCATTGCTATTCCAAGACCGGCCTCTTGAATCATTTTGATGTCGTTGAGACTATCGCCGACAGTCATCACTTCCGCAAGCGTAATATTCATCAACCCGCAAATTTTTTCCAGAGCCCTAGCTTTGTTGATGCCGACTGCATTAATCTCGACATTCATTGGATGGGAATTACTTAACTCCAGCAGCTCATTATCTTGTAATTCCTCAAGAATTCTTTCTTTTACTTCTTCACTGTCAATGTCGATTCCTACCTTTAGCCATTCATACCCTTCAAGGTCAGCAGGAAATTCGCCCCTGAACACTTTTTCCGTGGAAGCCATCCAAGCACTTGTCCCGTATCGTTCATTTAAATCTACTAGTGCTTTAATCGTTTCAATATCAAGTGACTGGCGTTCGATCAGTTCCCCTTCGGAAGACCATATTTCACTGCCATTGACCGTGATTAAGTAAGATGAAAGGTTTAAAGAGGCGGCATGTGCAGCACAGGAGGAGCGATGGCGGCCAGTGGATAGTACGACCTCGACTCCTTTGTTGCGCGCCTCGGTTATTGCTTGACTGTTTGCTTGGGAGATTTCATCATCCGAATTTAACAGTGTTCCATCCATATCTAATGCAATTAATTTTATGTTAGGTTTACTTACCACCAAAACAACTCCTTTTAGTATTAATCATAGCCTTTCCTATTATAATACAAAACGGCAAATCTGCCAGTTTTCCTGTTTTATTAGTTGAACACACTTTGCTTCATCACCTGTCTCGTTTTTCATTTCCCATAATTGTTGCTATCAACACCTATTCTATTGCAGCCATTAAACTGCACCCCTTTCCCACTTCCCTAATCTGCTGGCAGCTCGGGTAAATTTTATAGGCATTTAGAATCATCATTGATTGAGTCAGTGTTTTGATGATTAAGAACTTTCTCAGATGGGAATAGTTAATATGTGCGCACAAAATAGCTCGACACTAAAGCTTGACAATCCACCCGCAGAATGTTATAGTTAGTAATCAGCTTCGCCAAAGGAGCAACTTAAATGATGAGAATGACAAGTAAACTGGCATTCTGCTTAGTTTTTAGTAACACTTATTCACACTGGATCGGCTTCGGAGCCGTAAGGATGTAAGAGAGGTAGGGCTTACGTCGTCTAAGGTTTAAAAATGACCAGGTGGAAAATGGACCGCGGCAATTTTATTTAAAAAATAAATGGTTTTATATACTTGTTAAAGACAAGTTGCTTATAGTGTTCTCAAAATGAAAGACGCTCCCAGGTTCTGGGAGCGTCTTTGTATGTATAGACGATTCTGCTCCAGGCAATCGCTATATACCAATTGTTTTTTAGTAACGAATGGAACCATAATTAGTCAGGGATTTTTATGCCACGAAAGACTAACGCATCTCTTAATAAATGGATAAAATTCCTTTCTAGTTGCAATTCCACCGCTTTAACATAAGCATCCAACAATTTTTCATCCGGTAATTTATCAAACATATATCTCACCTTTTAAATAGTATTCTCTTCTTATCATCCTATTAAGCAAACGAGCTTAAGTGTGAAAGGAAAATTTACGATGACCTGGATGTTGGGTAAATTATGCACTGGCGTCGTCCCGTTTTTACTTATTTTTATGTACAAAGTCGGTTCATAGGGACAATTGCCTATAGTCATCTTACTAAAATACTTTTAGTATTTCAATGATTATTAAACGATATTTATAGTATGTTCGAATGTTTAGCAAATACAGGTATATTTTTCATAGAGGTGATAGAATGCTCCGAAAACCGATCTCAAAAGCAGTAGGTGAACGGCTTAGAACAATCAGGAAAATGAAAGTACTCAGTCAAGAAGAACTAGCGCATGCTGCCGGATTACATCCGACCTATATCGGCCAGCTTGAAAGAGGAGAAAAGAACCCCACCATCGATACCATTGACAAAGTAACAAGTTCCTTGGGAATATCTTTATCGGAGCTTTTCCGCCTCACAGAAAATTTAAAAGAGGATCAGTCAGAAACGATTTTACAACTTAGAAGTCAAATTAATCAACTTAGCGAAGAAGATCGTAAGACGATAATAAAAATAATTGACGTTATGGTGGAATGGAAGGAAAAGACAAATAACCAGGCAAAAGAGCGTTCCTAAACAGGGCGCTTTTTTGTCTGGTTTTTATGAACAACAGTTTTATTATCCGTTAACCATTTCCAAAGCCTTTTGGACTTTTTCCTTATCGTGAGATAGTTGTTCATCGAGATCATAGGCATGATACATTTCATTTTTTATCATATAGTTAGCAATTTTCGCATGGGTATCAATCGCTTCATCCAATTGCTTTTTCAATACTTCCCTTACTTCAGGTGAAGCTGTTTCTGTTATCGCAACAGCATAAGTTCGCACAGCCGCTTTAGCTGTAACAAGAAAATCCGTAGCTATAACTTCATCACGCATTTTGCCAGCTGTTTTTAATTTTTCTAATAGTTCCATGTGCATTCACCCTTTCCGTTTTATTTAGCTAATACTTCTTGTAAATCTTTTATTGCTTTTTCCGAACGCTGTACTTCATTGTCCAGCATCTGTTTTAAAGTGTCGTCTTCTGCTAATGATTTCATCGCATGCGCTTTTAAAATCGCAGACTGCTTTAAGGTAATTATCTCATGTACCTCTAAGGTTTCATGTATTGCAAGTTTGCTTGAAGCCATTTAATTTCTCCTCCTTTAACAACAGACTAATTTGATCCACAAGTTTCTATACCCAGAACATCTTAAAGCCAAAACGTCTTATAGCGCATTAATAGCAAAGCTTGCTGCGAAAAACGCATCTTACCTTTTCAAAATCCAGATAAACAGACATATAAAAACCTATTTTATCTCAGTAACCTGTCAAGCGGCTCAATAAGAGCACATTCATTATCAGGAATTTTGCTAATTTAAGGCTTGTCTATTAGTCTAGTAGGTGAGGAGTTTTCTGAAAGTTATTAATATTTCACGAAACGATAAAGGAGTGGCTAAGTATGAAAGATCTTTATCCATCCAGGAAAAGTCAGGAAGTCAGTATTATTCCAAGGAAGGACCCAGTCATCCACGCGGAAAAAGGTCAGGAAAACCATTCATCGCTATCGAAGGAGCAATTGGAATCCTATCAGCAAAATGGTTTTTTAATGTTGGAAAACTTCTTTTCTGAAGCAGAAGTAAAACAAATGAGCAATGAAATCTACAGCTTGGCAGATGATTATAAAAATACGGAAACTCCTGAAGTAGTCAGAGAACCGACGAGTGATGAGATTCGTTCTATTTTTGCTGTTCACGAAAACAGCAGCTATTTTGACAAGGTAGCCGCTGATAAACGAATATTGGATATTGTCAATCACCTGCTTGGCAGTGAAGTCTATGTCAACCAGTCACGGATTAATTATAAGCCCGGCTTTACCGGCAAAGAATTTTACTGGCACTCAGATTTTGAAACCTGGCATGTGGAAGATGGCATGCCGCGGATGCGGGCAGTTAGTGTATCGATTGCACTGTCAGACAATCACACATATAACGGACCATTGATGTTGATTCCCGGCTCCCACCAGCACTTTATTTCCTGCGTTGGTGAAGCGCCGGAAAATCATTATAAACAATCCTTGAAGATGCAGGAGTTCGGCGTTCCGGACCATGACAGTATGAGGTGGCTCGCCAATAAGTATGGCATTTCTGTACCTACCGGGCCTGCTGGGAGTGTTCTCTTATTTGAGTGTAACACTATGCACGGCAGTAATAGCAACATCACCCCGTTTGGACGGAACAATTTATTTATGGTGTACAACAGTGTTAAAAACCGCTTGGTCGAACCATTCTCCGGTGCGGATCCAAGACCTGAATTTATTGCTGCCCGAAAAAAGCTGCCTGTATTAGGCTAGTACTCCATAAAAAAACATCCCTTTGCGGAGCGATTTCACAGCTGTCCGCAAAGGGATGTTTTTTAATATTAAGACTGGGGAGAAAATTTATAACTGGCAGCACCTTTCACATTTGTGTGGAAGCGGAACAAACCGCCGGCATATGGCTGCTCATCAAGTTGTCCCTTCGTCAAGTGTTCGCGGGCTGTAGTAATATACAGCTGATTCATCTCAGCACCTCCAAATGCACAGGAAGATACATGACTGGCAGGCAACTCCACTACTTGCCGACACTCTCCCGTTCCAGGATCCCATCTGCCAACGCGGGCACCACCCCATTGCGCCACCCATAACATCCCCTCGGTATCGATTGTCATCCCATCTGGCATCCCTTCTGACTCAGGAATTTTAATCACGGTTCGCCGGTTGGATATATTTCCTGATTTCAGATCATAATCAAAAGCATCAATTTTTTGTGTTGGGGTATCGGCAAAATACATTGTTTGCTTATCGTTACTCCAGGCCATGCCATTGGAAACAGTGACATTCGGTACCATTCTCCTTAAATGATTGTCCCCGTCCAACCGGTAAAGGGAAGCTGCGCCAGGTTCCAGTTGCAACGGCATCGTCCCAGCCCAAAACCTGCCGGCAGGATCGCACTTTCCATCATTAAAACGGCTGTCTGGTTTGTCCTTTTCTGGATCTGCAATAAAAGTTAGCTTGGTTGTATTTTTATCCATCGAGTAAATGCCGTTTTGCATTGCCAGTAATAAATCGCCAGAAGTCTGCATTACAACAGCACCGATGTATTGATCTACCTCGATCACCTTATCCGTATTATCGGCAGGATCAAAGATATGTATTTGCTTGTTATTAATATCTACCCAATACAGCCGTTGCGTATCTGCATCCCAAAAAGGGCCTTCTCCCAATTCTGCTTTTGCATCAAGGACTAACTCCAATCGATTTTCCATCATGTATCCTCCTTTTAACCTATTTCCTTTTATCAACATCATCAAAAAACGGGCAACGGACCCTGCGCCCATTACCCGATTTTTGTTTTACAGAAAGTGAGAAGCTGCGTGAAAAATCAACCAGTATTACGTAACCCGGCAGCTATACCGCTAATAGTCAGCAATGCCTCGATTAACAGGCCATCGTCTGGATTTTCCTGCTCTCTTAATTCCTTAATAAGGTTCACTTGCAGTAAATTCAAAGGATCTACGTAAGGATTACGGCGATGGACAGACTCTTGCAAATTAGGCGTGTTATCAAGCAATTCACTGTTTCCTGTGATTTTCAACAGAACTTCTCGCGTTGTTACATATTCTTCTACAATATTACCAAAAATCCGGTCAGCCATTTGCTCATCTTCTACTAAGGCAGCATACTCCTTGGCGGTAGTAATGTCTGCTTTCATCAAAGCCATTTGCAAGTTGTCTATCGTAGACCGGAAGAATGGCCATTTTTGATACATATCCTGTAATTTCTGTAAGTTGTCGGAGCTTTGCGATGCAAAGCTGTTTAATCCGGTTCCAGCCGCATACCAGGCCGGGAGTAATTGCCGGCTCTGCGTCCAGGCGAAAACCCACGGAATGGCTCGCAAATCTTCAAAGCGGTTGCGGTTCTTCCGGCTCATCGGACGGGAACCAATGTTAAGCGCCCCTAGTTCGTTAAGAGGAGTAGCCTGTTGAAAGTATGTCAAAAAGTCTTTATCACCAAATACAAGCGATTGATATTTTTTCAAGGAAACAGCAGAAATATCCTCCATGATAGTTCTCCAATCCTCTTCCTCAACGCTGTTTCCGCCGCCAACACCTCTCGTGTTATCAATGGTTGATTCAAACAGAGTAGATGTCGCTTGTTCCAGACTCCGATAGGCAATATCCTCTAATAAATAACGCGAAGACAATACTTCTCCCTGTTCCGTTATCTTAACGCCATCTCCGAGCGTTTCAGGCGGCTGGGACAGGATACTCCGGTTGAGCGGTCCGCCTCCTCTTCCAAGCGATCCACCTCGGCCATGGAAGAATTTTAAGCCTAAATTGAATTTTTTGGCAACATCATGAATTTCCTGCTGGGCCCGGTAAAGTCTCCAGTTAGCGGTAAGTGTTCCGCCATCCTTACTGCCGTCTGAATAACCGAGCATGATTTCCTGTCGATCTTCATGCTTGCTTAAATGATCCCGGTAACAGTCCATACGGAAAAGCGTCTCCATAATCTTTGGCCCGGCAATTAAATCGTCGACTGTTTCCAACAATGGAGCAACGTTTAAATGAGTCTCTACTGTTCCGTCTGCATGCAGACGGTAAATACCTGCCTCTTTGGCTAAAACGAGCACTTCCAGCAGATCACTTGCTGACTGCGTCATACTTACTAAGTAGACAGTAATTGATTTACGGCCAAACTCATCATGGGCATCCTTAATCATCTGAAATACATTAAGCATTTCCTGTGTTTCTTTTGAATAGTCTTCGTTTAGCAATAAAAGCGGGCGAGGATCGTTTAGAACACTTTCAAGAATCTTCACCTTCTCTTCCTCTGTCAATGAAGCATAATCTTCAGTGATGTGAACCTTCTTTAAAATCTCTGTGATTGCTGACTCATGTTCACCGCTATGGTTACGAATGTCCAATGAGGCAAGATGGAAACCAAATAATTGAACTTGCCTAATCAATTTACTTAGAGCCTTCCATTCCCGCTCAATCGGCTGATGGGCATTGACACTTGCTTCAATTAATTTTAGATCTCCTAAAAGTTCCTCAGCCGTAGCGTACCCTATTTCTGATTCACCCGTATGATCAAGCCGATTTAACATGACCGCAAACTTCCGGCGGTACACCTCAGCTTCTATTGCCCACCTCTTGTCCTTATCCAAGTATTTTTCCTCTTCCGCTGTGACAGACTCGATCAATTCCTCACTGACGGCTACCCGGTTCCTCGAGTGGCTGAACCGCTTCATCAGCTGTACAATAATCTCTTTATACTTCTTGATTGCAAGATCCCGCTGTTTATGAAGCGTTTTCCAAGTAATTTCCGGAGTGACATTCGGATTGCCATCCCTGTCCCCGCCAATCCAAGAACCAAAATGAAGGAAATTAGGAACCTTCCAGTTTTTGCAGGAAAAATTCTCCTTCAATTGTTCTTCTAATTCCTGATGCACCTCTGGAAGAACATCAAAGAAAGTCTGGTCGAAATAATACAAACCGTTTCTCACTTCGTCCATTACCGTAGGCTTCCGGTGCCTTAACTCATCCGTCTGCCATAAAATAGTGACTTCGTTGATTAGATTTTCTTCCAGTTCTTTTCTCTCTTTTTTCGTCAATCTGGATTGTTCGAGCTGAAGCAGAATGCTGGCAATCTGTTTTTGAATTTCCAGTACTGAATGCTTGGTAGCCTCTGTCGGATGTGCAGTAATAATCAACTCAAGCGATAGTTCATCAAGGACCTTCTGGATCGTTTGTTCGTCCACTTGTTTATCTTTCAGAGAAATAATGGCGCTTTCAATAGAACCCGGCTGGGCAATATTATCATCCTGCAGCTGGTATTCCCGGCGCCTGCGAATACGGTGGTTTTGCTCGGCTGCGTTAATCAGGTGAAAATACACCGAAAATGCTCTTATGACCTGCTGGCGCAATGGTTCATGAAGGTTGTTGATCGTTTCCTTTAATTCTTTATATGTTTCTACATCATATTCTTTTCTCAGCTTTTTAGTGGTGACCCGGATATTTTCCACCGTATCTAATAGTTCAGGTCCGCCATGGTGCAAAAGAATTTCCCCTAGTATGTTCCCTAAAAACTTTACGTCTCGTCTTAACGACATGCTACTATCCCTTTCCTTTTCTAGTGTCTGCAAAGTCTCACCTTCCCTATGACTGTTGATTTCGATAATGTCTGTTACTACTATTCTATAATGAATGAAGGAAAATATCATGGAAAAAGCGGTCATCTATCTAAAAACGATATTGATATTCCAAAAATCATTCGAATAAGCAGATATAGAAGGTGAGCGAAAATTACGAAAAATAACCCCTTTAAGCCTACAGCCCCATCGCATCGCTGCTACCGCAAACGGAATGAATGCTTTTTCATCTGGAAGGGCCTTATAAACCGATTTGTACTTTTTCATCCGGAAAAGTAGTAACCTGGTAATGCCTGATTATCAGTTTTGTCGGTCTAACTTCCTCCCCATTTTCCGCTCGTAAATGGTAGACCATTTCTGTTGGAAAATAACGTATATCTTCTACAGCAACCATGCTTTCAAGATCGTCTTCTTCGTACACATTCCCCTTATGATCAGCATAAATACCACTCTTATTCTCCTGGCCGACTTGCATGCTCTGGGGCTCGCTGGCAAACTCATATTGCAGCCGTTGGAAATTTCTATCCTTGTTCCATTTTTCCTTAATGGTAAAAGTGGTTTCTGTGCCAATGTCGATATCTTCTATCGATAATTCAATTCCTTTAAAGGTGAACTTCTGCGGCGAATCCTCCTCCGGATCTATCGGAAATGCCTGATTTACAGCGATATGCTCTTCTAAGCGTTCAAGGGTTAAATGAAAGGAATCAGCCGGATCGTAATACATCGACTCAAATGCGGCTTGTTCTTCTACCCACTCCCCCGAAACCTTGCTTGCATAACCAGGAATCAAACCCGCTTCTTGTCGCTGATAACTTCGCTTTTCCGCTTGCAGCTCACCAAAAAGAAAGTATTTCATCCCATCCTGAGGGTTGTTCTTCTTATATCGGAAATTAATCAGGGTAGCGGTCGGCGCAACTCGGACAGTGTCGATTTTGACTTGGCTGCCATTTATCTTTGTTTGTAAGTTGACTGGCTTTTCGATGATTTCCTCTTTTTTCGCTGTTATCGAAAATTTCCACTCCCCTTCCACAGGAATACTCCTTTTAAAATCCTCCGGCTGCATCATCCCCATCTCATCATTTTTAACTACTTCTGTCAGCCCTTCTACTTTTAATTCAAAGGAGCCCTCCGACTCTTTAACCGGAGCAAGTCCAATTCGCCCGCGGTATTTACCTTCCGGCTGATCCATTTGATCTTTAAAGCTGTGGATCAACTGCCCAGAAGCCTGACTCGTATCAAACACACCTCTTTCACTGGATACTTTGGGTGGTACCGCATGGTCTACCCTTAACAACCTGTCCTGCTGTAAATCTTCGACTTCATAATAAACCAACGTCTGAATATCATCAGCGATCACGTGGGTAATGGTAACTTCAATACCATTATCCTCCTGTTTAAGATTCAAACTGTTACCCAGTCCGTATTTCCTAATCTCCTCCAGGCTCTCATCATCAGCCATACTCATTCCATTCCACCAGTTCGCCATCTTTGCCGCTCCTCCGGTTGCATATACAAAACCGCAAACAAGGAAAACAGCAATTAGCATGATTGGCCAGGCCTTTGGCGGTATGTGCGATAGGAAAGAAGGTTTGTTTTGCTGATATACTTGTTGGCAAGCGCGGCATTCATTTAAATGCATCTCCATTTCTGCGCGCTTCTTGCCGGTCAGTTTATTTTTCTTATATTTGTACATCCTTGTCATACAACGTTGGCAATCGATGGCATTCACCTACTCTTTCTTAGTTGTTTGGAGATAAAAATCCCTAGCTCTTATTCATACTTTTTCGACAATATCCTTTTGTTTTCCTTTCTTACCCTCAAATGTTTTCATTTCTTTAAGATGATTATAGATTGCGGGCCTGTGGAGGCTCAAACATATAAATACCAGCATATTGCATAGTTATAGGATATAATCTAACTACTAGCTGCTGCGCATTTAGTCAAACATGTCTTGCTAAGGATGGCGAAAAGAATGAGGGAAAAATGGGAGCCTGCGATCAAGTCATTAACGGAAATTGAAGTAGTCGCAAACGGTGATAACGAACTTGTCCTTATTAATGGACAAAGTGATGGATTAATTTGCATCGGCATTGGGACCGATGCCGCTGTTTTCCGCCATATTGAAACACCGGATGTTGCTTTCAAGCTTTATGCCAGAGAAAAAGTTTCTAAGAGAGATCAGGAAAGATTGGTATATCGCATGCTAGGGAATAATCGTTTTTTTCCAGCCTGCTATGGTACAGGAGACAGATTCATCGTCCTTAGCTATGAACAAGGCACCACATTATATGATTGTCTATTGCAAGGACTCCATATTCCAGAAAGCGTAATCAAGGATGTTGATGAAGCAAGAGCCTATGTACGTTCAATCGGATTGAATCCAAGGGATATTCATTTAAAAAATGTCCTATTACAAAATGGCAGGGCAAAAATAATCGACGTTTCTGAGTATATAAATCCTGGCGATGACTGTCGGTGGGAGCATCTAAAAAGAGGCTACCATGAATATTATCATCTCATCGATGGGAAGCCGATTCCCTTTTGGCTGGTCGATACTATCAGAAAATGGTATAACCAATGGAATGGCCAGACTTTTATCTTTGAGGAATTCATGAAAAAAGTCACCAGGCTTACGATGTTTTGGCGATAATAGATTTATGTATAAAAAAGAAACAGATGGAACCGCGTGACTAAGCGGACATCTGTTTCTTTTATTATTTCATGCTGTTTTCCGTGTTTTGTTCTTTTAATGCCTGTTGGAGAAATTCAGTCAATTGGGCACTCATTTCCTTATCTTGCAATGCCATTTCGATTGTACTCTTGATAAATCCAAACTTTTCACCAACATCATATCTTTTACCTTCAAAGTTGTAGGCAAATACTCGCTGGATTGTATTTAATTTCTGAATGGCGTCCGTTAACTGGATTTCGCCTCCTGCCCCTTTTTCCTGCTTATCGAGGTACATGAAGATTTCCGGAGTCAAAATGTATCTACCCATGATTGCCAGATTGGATGGCGCGGAGCCTTGCGGCGGCTTCTCTACAAAGTCAGAAACTTCATATAGCCGGCCGTCCTGGCTGGAAGGATCGATAATTCCGTAACGGTTTGTTTCTTCTTCCGGCACTGTCTGTACACCAATTACTGAAGACAATGTTTCATCATAAATATTCATTAATTGTTTTAAGCAAGGGGTCTCCGCCTGGACAATGTCATCGCCTAACAAAACAGCAAATGGTTCATTGCCGATGAATTTCCGCGCGCTCCATACGGCATGGCCTAAGCCTTGTGGTTCCTTTTGTCTTATATAATGAATATCCACTTCTGCTGGCTGCTTGATTTTCTCCAGCAACTCATACTTTTCTTTTCGTCTTAAATTCTCTTCCAGTTCAAAAGAATAATCAAAATGGTCTTCAATTGCACGCTTCCCTTTACCAGTAACAATAATAATGTCTTCGATGCCGGCTTCCACTGCCTCTTCTACAATATATTGAATCGTAGGCTTATCAACGATCGGAAGCATTTCCTTAGGCATAGCTTTTGTTGCTGGTAAAAACCTTGTTCCTAAACCTGCGGCTGGAATAATTGCTTTTTTTATTTTACTCATGTTTCTCACCCTTTAGTTTGTATTGTTGTTTACTGTATTGTAATTCCATCATAAAGGAAAAAACCTTTTCTTACTATATAATGCCGATAAGCTTTACTGTTTTTTAATCAATTCCTAATGCTTCGAGGATGTCATTTGCCCAGCGGTCGATGTCATATTCAAATACATGGTCGCGCATCGAGCTCATTCTCCGCTTCTGTTCATCCTCCGGCGCATCCCATGCTGCTTTAACAACTTCCTTCATCCCGTTAATATCATGTGGATTGCACAGCCAGGCGTCTTTTAATTCTTGGGCTGCTCCTGCAAACTCACTTAAAATTAAATTTCCGTCGCAGTGAATCCGGGATGCAACATACTCCTTACATACAAGGTTCATGCCGTCGCGGATCGGTGTGACCATCATGATATCGGCGATCCGGAATAGTGCGGCCAGCTCTGTACGGTTCAAGGAGCGCGGAATGTAATCTACTGCCGGATACCCTAACCGTCCAAACTCACCATTGATGCCGCCTACTTCCCGCTCTATCTTTTCACGCATTTTTGCGTAACTCTCCACCCTTTCTCTAGATGGAGGGGCCACTTGTACTAGCACCACTTCTTCCGGGTCCAGTACGCCATCGGCAAGTAATTCTCGGTAGGCCTTAAGGCGGCGGTCAATTCCTTTTGTGTAATCAAGCCTATCGACCCCAAGGATAACTCTGCGGTTGCCGCCGATATCGGTTAGATACTTATGAATCAGCTTTTCTACCTCTGAACTTCGGGCAAGCTCATCATAAGTGTTACTGCTGATCGAAATTGGATAGTCATCCACCTGGACAGTCCGGCCATCTTCGGCAACGACTGACTTTTCCGTCGGCGACAGGCCTAAAAAGTCGCGGGTTAAATCGAGAAAATTACGGGCAGCTCCTTTTACTTGAAAACCGATCAGGTCAGCCCCGAGCAGTCCTTCGACAATTCTTTTCCTCCAAGGCAGCTGGGAAAACAACTCTTTGGGCGGGAATGGAATGTGAAGGAAAAAGCCAATTCGGACATCCGGCCTTAATTCCCTAAGCATTTTGGGAACCAGCTGCAGCTGGTAGTCCTGTATAAAAACGGTACTTCCTTCTGCCGCTTCCTCTGCTGCTGCATTGGCAAACCGCTGATTTACTTCCACATATTTGTTCCACCAGCTCCGGTCAAAAGTCGGGGTTACCATGGCATCATGGTAAAGCGGCCAAAGAGTAGCATTGGAGAATCCTTCATAATACTCTTCCACATCACTCTGGTTCAGTTCAATCGGGACGATTTTCATGCCTTCCTGCTTAAATGGCTCTGGCGGCTTTTTCGTGCCTCCTGCCCAGCCAATCCAGGCACCTTCCCTTTTTTTCAGCATCGGCTCCAACGCGGTTACAAGTCCGCCCGGCGACCGCCGCCATTTCACTGTACCATCGGTATCTGTATAACTGTCTACTGGCAGGCGGTTTGCCAGCACAATGAACGTTGAGCCTTCTTGCGGAATGTTACTTTCTTCACTCCGGGAGGCTTTATTATTTGTTTGCTGGTTATTTTCCTGATTAAAGCTGGATTGTAACTTTGTTTGTTTTTTATTTGGATAGATTTCTTGATCGATAATCGCGGATGAACCTTCTAACGATCCGTCTTTCTCTATATTTCTAACTTGCTTCATATGCCCATCCTCCTTGATATTATTGGCAGAAAAATAACTGGTAACCAATTGATACCCTTTCTTTTTTATAATAAAACCAGTTTTATTTTGGCTGGACTGGCAAGAACTTCTTAGAGGATTAGATGTTGGAAAAATCGGAGAGCACGGGGCTGGACGTAGTCAAGAGAAAGTATTATAGGAAGAAAGAAGAACTTGAGGCCAACAGTTATAATTAGTATTATAAACCAGTAATACTCATTGTTTTAAATTTATGGAAGATAACCTGACAATAGTTTGCAACGTTGCTTTACCAAACACCCGTTTTTTCTCTCTCAAGTTATGAAGCTGTTCTAAGTCTCATAGTAACCATTAGTGCATATATGATAGAATGAAAGAAATGTCCTGTATTTTAGCAGGCATTTTAATTAGACCGTCCATAGGTGCCTCATTTCTTTAGAACGGCGGCATTAAAATGAAAAACATTTCAATCTATTAATCCAAAAAGGAGTTACTTTATGAGTGAATTAAATAGAAGAACGCTACGCAAACGAAAGAAAAGAAGACGTTTTCTTGTTTTCCTGCTGGTTTTCTTTGTCTTAATTGGCGGCTACACTTTTTACCAATGGTATAAAGCAAAATCTACCGCTGAGGAAAACCAGCCGAAACAGGAATTTAAGTTTGAAGGCGATGAAGAAACCGCTGATAATTTTAATGTATTGATGCTTGGGATAGATGCACGCGGGGAAGAGAAATCCCGGACAGATACGATCATGATTGCCCATTATGATTCCAGTTCAAAACAACCGAAGCTAGTATCGATCATGCGCGATACCTATGTGGAAATACCAGGCCATGGAGCAAATAAAATAAACGCTGCCTACTTTCTCGGAGGCCCTGACTTATTGAGGAAAACAATCAGCCAAAATTTCGGCATAGAATTAAACTATTATGCGATTATCGGCTTTGAAGGATTTGTGGACGTTGTCAATACCATCGCACCGAACGGGATTGAGGCAACTGTCACACCAGCGATGGTTCAAGACAAGAAGGCACTTGGCATCCAGCTCGAGGAAGGAACACAAAAGTTAAATGGTGAAGAACTGCTTGCTTACAGCCGTTTTCGCCATGATGGCAACAATGACTTCGGCCGAGTCGAGCGTCAGCAGGAAGTAATCACAAAAATTACTGACAAAGTAAAAAGCATCTCGACAATAACCAAACTGCCTGAATTGATCGGCTATGCCCAAGGATATGTTGATACAAATGTAAGGACTGGTTTAATGACGAGCATTGGCAAAGACTTCGTGCTGGGAAATACCAAACCAATCGAGACGCTCCGTATTCCGGAGGATGGTTCCTACCAGGATGTACGGACAGACGCCGGACTGGCCCTGTCGATTGATTTGGAACACAATGCAGCCCTTATGCAAGAATTTTTAAAAGATGAATAGACGTGGTTATGACATAATATACATCCACTTGCGAAAACAACGATAACACCATATAATTTTTAATTGGAAAACGCTAGTACTGCGCTGCGGAAATACACTACGCTTTCCGCGGGCGGCTGGTGAGCCTCCTCGAGCTTGCGCTCTGCGGGGTCTCACCGAGGCCTTCCCTCCCGCAGGAGTCTCCGTAGATTTCCTCCGCTAAAAGTCGGCGTATTCAGCCTGCACGGATAGGGCTGAATACGCCGACTCCAGTGGGAACACCACGAGTCTGAGGCCGTACCCACGGAAAGCGAAGTATGCTACCTGCGCAAGTGTAAGCATTCAACCTTGTTAGAAGGAAGAAATAGAGTTGTCATACCTTAAACATTAGCAAAGAAAAATCGAACGAGTTCGAATCCGAAGGATTTCGAATCATCGTTCGATTTTTACTTTGGCCACTATCCTTTTGTCCCAATCTCTTTCTGTATTCAATCCTCGTCCTTTATATCTAAATCTTCCGGAAAAGGTTCATTTAAATATTCCAGGATTTGGGCCCGGTATGTTTCCACTTCCTCTAAATGGGTAGTAAACTGTTCTTTATTAATTAGGTACTGCTCCCCATCATGAATTGCTCGAATCCGCTTTTGCAAGACCAATGTTTCCACCAGCTGTTCCTTTAGCGACAAATGTTCAGCAGTTTCTTTGATTGTCAGATACATCACTTATCACCTACTTTAGAAAATCCTATTATTCAGCCCTGCGGCATGCTTCCCTTGCACTGTGAGAAAGGTAAGACAGCCACTATCTTTATCATACATTAAACCTTCTTTGTAAACAGCAGGGGCACGATTATTTATCGCCATGTCTTGTCTATATTATAAAAGCATCATCGGTTTATCTGCCAGCTTTCCTGTATAAATGTCAGGATCGCTTGTTTGGATTCGAAGCGACACTTAGGTTCTTAGACAAGTCAGCATCTAAATATACTAGAAAGAAGGAGATAGGCAGTCCCTGATTCTCCCATTGTCAGGGACTCCCAAAGGGAGGGTTGCTTGTGAAACATCTGGACTGGCACATGATTCTATTTGTTGGCACTTCCTTGGCCCATGACTATTGGCTGTATTGGGGTCTTCCCCGCATCTACTTCTGGGACGTGCACGGTCGCCATAAAAAAACGGATCCCCGCGATGATGCAAATAAAGCGGCATAAGCTCACTTTTGCAGGAGGGGAAGCATTTAACTGCCTCTTTTATTTTTTTGAAATTTCTCCCACTTTACGTTGAACTGGAAGCACTATTGGAATAAAATAGAAATATCCAGAGCCTGTTCGAAGGAGGAATTATGAGAAAAACACTATTATGTCTGATTTTAACGGTAACAGCTTTGACTGCTTGTTCCGATGCCGATTCCAAAGAAAACTATTCGATTGACGATGCAAAAGCAGCCGGAGATGTCATTGCCCAGCACCAAGTAACTACATTTGATGAAATTGTCCAAGGGGCTGTAGAAGTTGATAATCTGGAAAACCTAATTCAGCTGATAGATAACGTTGAACAAAACAATCAAGATAAAGTGGATATTTCCATCTTTGACCTGGATGGCAGCCATTCCAAGAATATAATTTCTTATGATGGCAAAATGATTACTTTCGAGAACAATTATGGTCAATACGAACAGTCGCCGGCTGGTACTTTTACTTGCTCCTACATATCCCAGCGGGGCCCCATCGTTTATCTAAGTTCGTGCCAGGCAGAAGATGGAACAGAGCACTCCACGATGATTGGCTTTATTGGTACAGAAGATGCGTTCAGGGAAGCACGGAATGCCACAGATGATTAAATAAAAACGCACGCTAAGCAGTTTAGCGTGCGCCCATTCGTTATTGTATTGGAATAATCTTTTACCTACCCTTAACAAGGCATTCTTAGCTATCGCTGCATGAAAGAAGACTCCCTGTTCAGGGGGAATATTTTCATTTCAGTTATCAATTTTTATCACTAAGTTTTTAACTTCAATCGAGTTTAAATTGTTTAACCATATCTTCCAGCTCTTCAGAAAGTCCTTCTAACGAATTAGCGTTGCTAGAAATATCCTGGATTAAGTTGCTAATCTGAACAACAGATGCTGTTGTTTCCTCGATTCCTGCTGCAGATTCTTCAGAAACAGAAGCAATGTTTTCAATAGAAGAATTTATTTCCGTACTATTTTTACTAATCTCCGTCAGGTTAGTGGTTATACTCGCAATCTTACTAACCATTTGCACGACAGCCTGATCAATATTTTTAAACTCTGCCCCTGTCACTTTTATTTGTTCTGTTCCTCCTCAACCTGGTTGTAGCCTTTCGTTAAGGATTCCGCTACACCATTGGACTCTGATTGGACTTTTCCAACAATGCCTGTGATTTCAGAAACTGATGCTGACACTTGCTCTGCCAACTTGCGTACTTCATCGGCAACTACAGCAAAACCTTTTCCATGTTCACCAGCCCTTGCCGCTTCAATTGCAGCATTTAAAGCTAGTAAACCGTCTGCAGTCTTTCAAAAATTGGCTGTACTACGCTAGTCAAAGCTTGACGGTCACCGTTCCGAAAAGCTTCTATTACATCGGGATTTTTTGCATAAGATTGTGTGAGTTCCAGCAGTTCTTCAGAAGTATTATTAAGTTGAGTGGAGATGGTTTCCTTTGAGGAAAGCAGGTTCTTCTGCACAATATTTTCGAGTCCTTGATTGGTGCTGAAATAAAGGAGGGAACTAATCAATATTAGTGGAATAATAGATACCAGTAATAATGACGTAAACAATTTGGCTTTTACTGATTTGTTAAACATTAAATTTCTCCTTGGTGACATCTCAAGATGTTTTATGTAGTCCTACATTCAGAATGTCACGATTTTTCGACAAAAACCGCCAAATTTTTAGTATTCTATTTTTAGTTTATTTTATCGCTAAAAAAGCCTAAAGCATCTTGTCTACTAGTTAAATTGACTTACACAAAAAAGACCCCGGAATTTAAACCCGGGTCTTCCCTGTTTATTTGTATTAAAACGCCTTGTAATAGACAAAAAGTTTTACCACATAATGCTTTTTCCTGTGCTCACTTTCGCCCCTTGAAGAATATCATCCGACCCTGTACCCACACCTATTTGTAAGTCGAACACTTCAAACAACGTCCCATAGGAATCTTTGCTTGGGCCTTCCAGTTCATCATAGTAGAAAGAAGCATTGGAAGAGAGGTTTCTGACAAAATTATCCCCAAGCTCTTTTCGTTTTTCATCATTCAGCTCGCTGCTACTTGTATCGTCATGGTAATCTCATTTTCATTGACTTCAATATAAGCATCCTTTACGCCTTCGTATCCTTCAATGGTAGAATAGGTCATATCTTTTATCTCATCAGATATTTCAATGTCCTCCGCTTTGACAGTATCTTCTGCTTGTTCTTCAGGCTCTTTTGCCTCATCTTTGTCCTGGTCGGTTGTTTCTGCATTAGCTTCGTCCTTGTTTGATGTTTCAGCATCTTCATTAGAACATGCCGCGAACAAAATAGCCAAGGTAAGTATCATCATACCTAGTATAATTTTTTTCAATTATGTTCTCCCCTTTGATTTTATGAATAAAATTACCTAGAGGATTATAACACCAAATAGGACAAAAAAGAAAGAACAGCAGCCGAAAGTTTTAGTTACTCATTCCCACTCAACATCAAAAACCCGGAAATCGCAACCTGCTCGCGAAAACCGGGTCGTCCATTTTCCCTCTTTAGAAGACTATTAAAAGGCAGCGGTCCATCCACCATCTGCGGTGACCACTGTACCATTAACAAAACTGGAATCATCTGATGCTAAAAATAACGCCACTCTGGCAATCTCCTCGGGCTTCCCTATGCGCGGCATCACATCCTGAACTGCCTTTGTCCAGCTGGCACCAAACTGATTCAAGTTTTTGATGGAAGCACCGATGTTCGTTTCTACTCATAAAAAAATAACCAGCGAATTGAAAAAACTTTCGTTTCATGATCTGGCTGACGTAGAACCAAGCCCCGAAATTAACTCAGAATTACACGCCAACTATCAAGCCTACGCCATTTTTGGGATGATCATGGAATGGGTAGAAGGTGATTTTAAGTTGTCTCCTGTCTATTTGGCCGATCAGTTATTAGAAATATTGAAGTTTAGTCCAGTTAACAGTAGATTTATCGTTAAAAATGATCGGAATGGTTAGCTGCTATGTGGATTTCTTTTGTTGAAACCTGCGCGTCTGCTCATCCCCGAACCATAAAGAAAAAGCAGCGACCAAAACAACGATCCATTCGATGAAGGGTATGTCCCATAGCCGCTCAGCAGCCGCTTCATAAACAACTAATGCACCAAATGAAAATAGCAAGTGAATTAATAAGGACATAACTGGTCGAACAACATTGCAGGATAAATAGACAAAAGGCCAGGTGAGTAAATCTGCTAATATGGAAATCAGGATTCCAATAATGAAGAATATCGGCAGTATTACTACCCAAATTAATGCTGCAAATGTTATGGTCTCGCCCTCTAATAAAACATAAATAGCTAACAAAAGAAGGACCACTCCGTTCATTGTCACCAAAGCCATGACTTTTCTCATCATCCACTTTCCCATTCAATCCTCCCCTTCCCAGCACTATGAAACTTATTCAATAACTAACGCTTGAATCCTTTTTATGGACAGATTAATCAATTGAACAACAAAGAAATTCGCGCTAAATTGATGATAGCAAGAAAGCTGACAACAAGATGCTGGCGTTTCAGTAGGAAAAACCTTTAAAATAAAGAAAAAAGAGAAAAATTGTTATCGCATGATAACAATCCATGAAAGAGGGGGCTATACCTTGAACAACCATCAAGCATCAGAAAAAGACTTTCGTTTTAAAATAGCAAACAGAGAAGCACTTTTAGGTATTGGTTTAGTATTGTTCAATTTTATTTGGTGGTTTGCCTTCGCCTATGGGCTGGGCGGAAAAGATCCTTCAGAATATACATATGTTTTTGGCTTGCCAGCATGGTTTTTTTACAGCTGTTTATTAGGTGTCATCGTAATGTCTGTGCTAGTATTTTTTGTAGTAAAACGATTTTTCACAGACGTATCCTTTGATGAAGAGGAATATGAGGACCAATGAATTGGGAAGCAGCGATTACATTGTTTGGTTCCGTTGCCCTGATATTCTTTATTGGATTAACGGCGAGTCGGAAAGAAACAGTCGGAAAATCATTTATGCAGGATTACTATTTAGGCAGCCGGAGTTTGGGTGGTTTTGTCCTTGCCATGACCATGACGGCTACCTACGGCAGTGCAAGCAGCTTCATCGGCGGCCCTGGCGTGGCCTACAATGAAGGATTAGGCTGGGTGTTGTTGTCCGTTACACAGGTGGCAACCGGATATTTTACGTTGATGATTCTCGGGAAAAAGTTCGCGATTGTCACCAGACAATATAAAGCAACTACTTTGATTGATTTTTTAAAGGAACGCTATCAATCTAAGCTTGTCGTACTCCTGTCCGCTATCAGTATCGTCGTGTTTCTTTTTTCGGCAATGGCGGCACAATGGATTGGCGGCGGCCGTCTAATTGAATCGCTGACCGGGTTGTCTTATACATCGGCTTTATTCATTTTTGTTGTGACGGTTTTAATTTATGTAACATTCGGCGGTTTCCGTGCCGTCACCTTGACCGATGCAATACAGGGAAGCATCATGTTTATCGGAACACTGGTGCTGTTAATAGCCGTTATCATTGCGGGCGGCGGTATTTCAGAAATCATGGCAGACCTTCAGGCCGAGAATCCTAATCTGATTACGCCGTTTGGATCAGACGGATCATTAACAGCTCCTTATGTTTCGTCTTACTGGGTACTGGTTGGGGTCGGGGTGGTTGCCTTGCCGCAAATCGCAGTGCGGGCCATGTCATACAAAAACACAAGGTCCTTCCATCTGGCACTGATGATCGGCACCATCGTGGTCGGTGTAATTATGCTGAACATGCATTTAATCGGAGTATTCGCCAGGCCTATTTTGCCGGGAATTGAAGTGGGCGACAGAGTGATGCCGCTGATTGCCCTGGAAGTTTTGCCCCCGTGGCTTGCAGGTATTGTACTGGCGGCACCACTTGCTGCGATTATGTCGACGGTAGACTCGCTGTTGTTGATTGTCAGCTCCACAATTGTGAAGGATGTCTATATGAATTACATCAAACCCGATGCTTCCCGACAACGCGTTCAACGGATCAGTATGGGAATCACAGCTCTACTGGGTATCTTTGTTTTCCTGATGGCGGTTAACCCGCCTGACTTAATTATTTGGCTCAACCTGTTTGCGATTGGCGGTTTGGAAGCAGTGTTCATTTGGCCAATTGTGATGGGACTTTATTGGGAAAAAGGCAATAAATACGGAGCAACTGCATCGATGATCGTCGGTATCATATCTTATATATTATTCCAGTCCTTCTATCCTGAGCCATTGGGGATGCACGCTGTAGTCACATCCATTTTACTGGCTTTCGCAGCCTATGTCAGCTTCAGCTGGGGTATGGGACTGAAAGTTGTGGAACACTAAGGAGTACTTATTACCTCAAAATCCAGCTCCGGGAATACGCAATGCTTTCCCGGAGCTTCCCTCATGGTATTTCTGATACGATGATGCCTGTGACAGTTTCATCCATGATCAATTCGATATTTTTTTGATGCGATTTATCAAAATATCCAATCACCACTGATCCAGTATCATTACGCTCATAATAATCATTGCCCAATAATTTAACAATTTCTTCTTTAGACTTCCCAATTAAGGTTGCTATTTCCGAGTTAAAAACATCTTTTCCAATAAAAAATCGTTTTACTTTGCCATCAGTCAACATAACATCCAGACTATAATCTTCCTTATCATTACCGTATATGTAATAGGTTGCTTCAGGATTTTCTACTTCCTCAATGAAATCTGGTTCACCGAATTCCTTCCTTACCTGCTGCTCTGTTGCATTAATTGTTATTGTATGAATCCTGGCTTGGGATAAATCTGTACTTTTCGTGTCATCGTAATAATCCATTTTATTTTTTGAATCACATCCGCTAAGCAGGAACGCACATATGAAAAAAATTAGTATGATTATGTTTCGCTTTTGGTTTGGCATATAACTGACCTCTCATTTTCAAAGAAAGACATCTGTCTTTTCAATAAAGATTATTACCTGCTAAAAGTCTGTTTCATGAAATATTCGGAAATCACCTGTATCTACATATCCTGTAAGTCTAAGCCGGAAAAAGACACAGGCATACCATTGAATAGAAAAGACAATCACATTTTAGCTTTCCTTTTGTACACCTTATTCACTTCCAAAACTGTACATCCATTGTTCTCAAACGTTTTAAGCATTGGTAAATTACTAACTCCTGTACAACCAATATAATAACTAGCCTTAAGTTCGCTTTTTAATATATTTAACGCCTGTTGATGAAGTATTTTACTCTTACCCTTTCCTCTTTCTCTCGGAACTAAGCCAAAATAAAACATCCTCCCCTCATCTAGCGTACCAGGCTCTATATGAGGGATAATGACACCAATTGGACGAACATTTTCATAAGCAGCCATACATGACTTCTTATAGCTTGGACCTAATTCCACTTCTACACTACGCATTTGTTCATCGATACTTAAGGAGGGTGGCTCATTTAATGATCCTTCCATAGACGCTCTCCAAATATCTTTGAAACTAGTAATAGATATATCATTTAAGTTCCTTAAGGAAAAACCTGGTTTACCTTCGGATAGTTCAGCAAGCAGCTTGTAAACGGTAACGGTTTCTCCGTGCAGCTTAAAATCATTATTTCTTAAAAGAAAGTCTACTTCTTTGTTAATCTGATTATTAAAAACGATATTTACGTTTTTAGCAGCTTTGATAAATGATTTATCCCTCAAGTCCTCTATAAGTTCCATCAATTCTTGATTGGTCAGCTTTTTCGTATCTTCAATTGTTATAAAGCCCTCTCCTTTTACAATTTTTATTTTCTTGTATAGGTCAGGTTTATTTTGTGATTCTTCTAATTCCAACAACTTCATCCCCCTTACAGCTCTTTGGCAACAAACCATTCCCTTTGATTCTCTATATCATATGAGGAAGGCCTTCTCATCTCCAAATTTCTCACTTTAAGTTCTCTCCTATTTAATTATACTAGTAAACCTTTTTTTAATTTTATCTTATCCTAAATTATAAAACCTCCCTATCCAGGAGGTTTTATAATAAAAACGGTGTCGATTTAAAAAGTTTCTTAATCATATTCTAAGTTGTACGAATTAGAAGATTATTGAGTTCCGAGTTAGAACTTAAGAAATGTTTTCTACTGGACCGTTTGGTTATTATTAATCTAATTTTTTAATAATGATAGATGCGTTTACGTTTGTTTGTGTGCCTCCTGCCAAAGTTTGCAGGGTAACGGCAGCAGCAGAAGTATGATTATGAAGGGTAAGAGTATCGCCAGCTGCTATGGCAATTATAGCCTGACCGTTATTTTGCTGAGTTCCGGCACCTGAACCGTAGACTGTGTTCGTAACCGGCGTACCATTTAAAAACAGTGTAAATTGGTTGGGTTCTACACCCGACACTGAAAAAGTCACCTCATAGTCTCCCGGATTGGTAACTATAATTTGAGAGGTTCCGGGGGCATGCGTAATTCCAGGCGTTAATATTCCATTTGAATCAAAAAGAATAGGAGCTTCTAAAGGTACAACTTGAGCACCGAAATTATAAATATACCCGAATTCTGATAAACCACCTGCTGGTCCAGTTGGTCCCGTTGCACCGGTTGCTCCGGCTAGCCCGGTTGCTCCAGTTGCTCCGGTTGGCCCAGCTGGTCCGGTCGCTCCAGTTGCACCGGTTGCTCCGGTCGCTCCAGTCGGCCCGGTTGCTCCGGTTGGTCCGGCTGGCCCAGTTGCTCCAGCTGGCCCGGTTGCTCCGGTCGCTCCGGTTGGCCCTGCAGGTCCCGTTGCCCCAGTTGCTCCTGTCGGTCCGGTTGGCCCGGTTGGCCCGGTTGCTCCAGCTGGCCCGGTTGCTCCGGTTGCTCCAGCTGGCCCGGTTGCTCCGGTCGCTCCAGTTGCTCCGGCTGGCCCGGTTGCTCCGGTTGGCCCTGCAGGTCCCGTTGCCCCAGTTGCTCCTGTCGGTCCGGTTGGCCCTGTTGGTCCAGGAGGCCCAGTTGGTCCAGTAGGTCCCGGTTCAATCACTCTGGTAAAGGCCGGCCTTCTAGGACTCTTCATTCGGCATAAGGAACTTCCGGTTGGGCAGCAAATTACCTCTGGAAAGCATTCATTCTTATTCGAATTTGGCTTTTTCATCCATTTTACCTCCTTCTATTAATTTTTTGAATAAGGTTAAAACTATTCTAGAAAAATTCTTACCGGGGATGTGCCCCGCAGTTAATCGAACTGTAATAAACCTTTAGTCACCAGTCTTAATACATTATATTCTTAGCCTGTTTTATTGGCTGGTCGACTGTTCTATATATTACCTATCTTCTGCTGATTGGTGAAAGTGTCATTATAGACTATCTTAAAAATAATTAAAGAGCATCATAGGAATACATCCCCTTCAACTTTTCACGATTCAGCTAATGCTATTTCTGGATCCTTTTTTATACAGCGTGCTTGTAAATAAAAGGTTTAATGAATCATGACGACTTCGCGCATTATACGATTGAATATTATTTAAGAGGTATCGTGGCCGGAAGGGAATCAACAAACAATTCAGAACATAGAAGCTAAAAATGGATTGATTATTCAAATCAAGAGGATATGGAGGATTATCAAAAGTAATTTCTGATGAATTGGAAATAATAGGCCCAAAGGGAAAAGGAAAATAAATCATCAAGAGTTAGAAGCTTGGATTTCAAGAGCTAATTTAAAACTCGCCACCATTCATCGTTTTTCAAAGGATTATTTTATTGTACTGGAACAACAAGCTACTTGGTTAAATGAAGATGGAACGATAAAAGGACAAGCAACCGTCTTTACAGCCCTAAAAGGTGTCAATAGCCAAGTCGTGTTTTTGGCAAGATATTACAATAAGAATGAAGTATTTGAAATTAGCGGTTTAAATGAGGATGATTTCGTTCAATAGAAGTAAAAACATCTTTCCACATCTCAAACAGACCCGGAAATTTACAGCAGGAATTCGAGTCTTATTATGTATTTGATTGGCTCTCTTGTCTTTTCGCTTTTAACGCCTTTCTCAGATAAATAAAAGAAAAGAATAGATATCCACTTGTTACAATGGGCAACAACACGTTATTACTCCTGATACCCTCCTGGCTAGAAACAACTATTGTGTAGATAACCCACAACCAAATAAACTTCAATGTATAATTTGCAACATTTGACTTAAACATGAGGCTCACCATCCAGTTAAAGTTAGAACCTATGTTAGCATAAATTATCGTCAGTAAAAATACATTTTAACCCCATAAAAACCCTAAAGCAAAGACCATAATGACCATCGGTATCTAAGACAGACATTAATAATACCGCCAACCCCAAGACTAACCAACATATGGCTTAATCCTTCCGCTCCATCCGTCAGCCGAAAAAGGCAAAAAAAATAAGTTCTTCATTGTTGTTTTCTGTCTTTTCTAGGGAATCTGTTATTACATTTACTAATGGTCTAACACGTTACAGCTTCCTTTTCCAATTTCAAAGCATTTCTATACTTAGAGGAAATGATAAAATGTCTTGTAATGTCTCAAAGCTCGAGCCCTTTCGTTTACTGTCCAATCGTATTATCACGCGTAGGAGAAGAGAAACGTCCATCAGTTGTATAAGAATCCTAAATCTCTTTCATCATAAACATGCTATTTTCATCTTCCTTGTAGGAAGCAAATGGTGGGCAATAGTGAAATCCAAAGCTTTCATATAATTTCCGTGCAGGGACAAAAGCTTCCATCGAGCCAGTTTCCAAGCTCAACCTTTTATAGCCGCGGGTTCGGGCTTCTTCTATGATGTGTTGAAGGATTTTCTTCGAAACGCCCTTCCTTAGATGATTGGAGGCCGTTTTCATTGATTTTATCTCTCCAT
Organism: Sediminibacillus albus; assembly: GCF_900101125.1. Lineage (GTDB taxonomy): Bacteria > Bacillota > Bacilli > Bacillales > Amphibacillaceae > Sediminibacillus > Sediminibacillus albus. Next base: position 108,425 of record NZ_FNFL01000005.1, read on the forward strand.
GAGTATCACCAAGTTCTTTTAGCGCTCCACAGCCAAGTAATTCATTACCTTCCCATGCGCTCCAACACGTAATATCGGACTCTCTTAAACCTTCGAGATTAAGCGCATGCCTGCTTTCAGGAGGGGAATGAATAGCCATGCTTTGAAGGTGGTCCAATATTAATGCTGTTATCTCACCCCCGGTTACATTGTCTTCGTGTATTTCCATATAACACTCTCCTTGAATTAAATTGTAATATTAAACAATAATTACTTTTTGCTCCCTCCTATTGACCTATCCTGCATAAACCCGATTCCTAGTGTAAGCGCATCAAAAATTAACGATACTATGTCTCTTAATAACATGGTGCCGATTGACTTAGCTTTCCTCCCGGGTTTTATCCAGGAGCTGTTCTGTAGAAAGGACTGTTGCAAATTCATCATGCAAGGTGGCCAGTGAGACATTATGGATAGTCTCGGCATCATAATAGATGTCCCTTTGATCAGTTAATCCAAAGGCTGCCGTTGCGTCTGAAACAAGGTATGTAAGGAAGCCTAAATTGCCGCTCATTCGTGTGGTAGTGGCTACACAATGAGGGGTAGTCAGCCCTGTTATGACCACAGTTGATATGTCTTGTTGTATGAGTGGTTTTTCCATATTCGTACCAATAAAGCTGCTGTTTACTTTCTTGGTAATAACATCTTCTCCATCCTCCGGCTGCACCGACTGTTTAATGGCAAACCCGCTATTGTTTGGGAAAAATAGCGAGTCAGGATTGTCTGACGTATGCTGAACATGGATGACCTTCCACCCTTTTTCTCTCCATAGAGTCAGAAGTCTGCTAATGTTCACTTCTGCATGAAGGTTGTTTCTCTCTCCCCATTTCTCATCTTCAAAGGCTTCTTGTACATCGATGATAATCAATGCAGTATTTTTATTCATGGTTTTTCTCCTTCATTCTCTTTTTGCCGAGGTAAACTTTCACTATGCCGATAAACAACAAACATACGCAAGATACCCCATCTTTCCCAGAACAAATGTTTAACAGAGTACTTTACAAGCCTTTTATATCTTGAACCAGTATAGGTAATCCTTGATCAAATAAATGTTGTTTTCCTTCCAGTTCCCGTGCGGTTGCTTGCGGAAGCTTTTCCGCATAGGCTTTATGGTGTGTAAAAGGGACGATATCTTCATCCGCACTATGATAAAGGAACAAACTCGGTATACCAGGGAGCTTATGTTCGAAATTAGGCTGGAGTGTGAATTCTTTTGACTGCCACTTTTCATCCAATCCCCAAAATGGTGAGGCAATAATAAACAAACCGGAAAAAACCAGGTTTGATGATTGCTCTGTTAGGTACTTCAGTAAGACAGAACCACCCAATGAATGACCAACTAAAATTATTTCTCCGGTAAGTTTATTGAGTTCTTTTTCAAGCTGCTTCTTCCAAGATACATATGCTGGATTTTCTGGTTCAGGCATTTCAGGAGAAACAAATTGATAGTTATCTCCAAGTTGCTTACTTAAATAGGAAGACAAATTACTGCTTCCCTGACCCTGACCTTGGGGACCAGCACTATGAATAAACAAAACTGTTTTTTTCATAAAGATATCCCTCCCTATGGGAATAAACACGCCTGTTTCATTAGTACTTCAACAAATATAGTATTAATCCTGCACCGTTATAATGAATACTAGTCCACTTGCCTAATATGGTCTAACGCCTTATTTACTGCTTCTCTTGCATGAATTACTGTCGTATCAAACAAGGGAACTCCTGCGTCTTCAGGTGCAATGTGAACTTAAATACAGAAACCTACGACGATGACACAACCCACAAAGCAAAGAAAGCAGTTGAAAGCTAGCTAAAAAACAATTATAAAAACATTGAAAAAATAGAATTTAGTGATGACCATAGTAACCCGATGGGAGGCTTAATGATCCGCGGTATTGTCAATGGAGAAGCTGGTTTCTCGGTTAGTATCGATCCGAATAACTTTGTTGTTAATAGTGTTGGTGAAAAAATTCACTTCTTCCTTTGTATTAATACTCTCTGTAGTTTCTTTTGACACCTTTTTTGATACGAATTTCTCTCTATTTTTTTACTGTTGAGTTTCCCAATAGATTTGCGCACATCTTTATCATGTATGATCAGTTCTCTAAGCTTTTTATCTTCAAGATAGTTTTGAAACCATTGATGCTTTTTTAAATTCCTTAAATTTCTCTCAATATCTTTTTCATCTACCTTTTGAAATGGTAAATATAACCCGATATTTAAATAAATGATTAGAACAAAGAGAAAGAGTACAAATAAAATGTCCACCTTAACCCTCCTCCATATAAACCGCCTATATGAAACCTGATTTTTTATCTCGAATCTTCCTTGTCGTTTGTTACGATATACAATCCATGTAATTACATTTAGAAAAATAACCACGATGAGAAGAACAGCAGCAACGGAAACCTTAGCCCCCATTGTGTCCATAAGAGCAGACCAATCCTCAATTCTTACTCATAGATAGGTATTAAAAAGCTGGAAAAACAGCGAAATAACACAAGCACTCAAGCTCATAATCGAAAGAATGATCGTACCATTATGAGCATCATTCTTTACACGCATGACATTCACAATAGCAAGTATCAAAGCAAGTAATCCTAGTAAGAGACCCCCAACATTAAGCCAACCAATCACTTCTAATCCCCTTGTTATAACTGACATCTGCGCTTGTGTCATATCCTTACGATTAATGATAGTAAAAAGATTCAAATAGTAACAGTCTTATTTTTCAACCAAACTACCAGTTCGTTTATAAAATCACGATTCATTAGACTACCTAAATCAACATATCAAGTTTTTTCTGGAAATTGTTGTTTTTTGTATAAACTTGGGTTATGATGGATTTAAAGGAATTTATTACCATTAAAGAGGAGGACGATTGATGAAAAAATTTTTAGGGTTACTTTTTATTGCTTTTCTGGCCATTCCTTTATTACCGGCTGATCAAGCATCGGCAGCACCTGCTCCGGAACTAACAGATGTCCAAATATTTGGTGTTACTTCGGATGCAGCCGGTTATGTATGGGAAGATATTAACTTTAACCAGCAAAGTGCTGTAAATCCAATGGGTGGAGAAACAGGATACTTAGCCGTCTATGTAGAAGGTACGATGCAACAAGGAACATTCCGAGTGTTCAATAATGGAAATAATATCACCTCCCAAACCTTTAAAGCTTTAGATGATGAAGACGTAACCGACAGCGGTAATAATGTGATAGGTACAATTAAGTATATTGGCTTTCCGTTATCTGCTGTTTCCAGTGGAAGATTCACCATTTCTGCAAACAACTACTATCCACCAAATAACACGTTATATGAAAATTTATACATTGAAGTAGAATAGGAGTTTTTTAAGATATGAGAATCACACCAGATAATACACAGTTTGCAGCATACAGTCGCCTAACGGTTTCTGCTCATTTACGGAACCAATTAAGGGATGGTACAAGTCTGCGTGAACAACAGGAAGATATTTCTTTTTCTAAGTTTCAGGAGCTTCTGGACGAAGAACAAGTTGTTAATGAAAAAAATTCCAGAAAAATGTCTGACTTTCATCGGAGTGCTTTAGAAACGCAGATGAATTACACAGATAATCCCAAACGCACCCAGGAAGTAATGGGTATCATGGAAAAAGCGTTCGCGTTAGGATTGGTGGATAAGGACAATACCCTAATCAATAAGTTTAATCAGAAAACCTAATACAAGAGAAAAAATCAGCCTTTTCCTTTTAAAGAGAAGGCTGTTTTTATTTAAAATTTGCAAGAATTGATTTACTGTATGTCAGTAATCCCGAATCAACATAGAAACTCATAATCGTGACGAAGAACGGCTGCACCAATTCTTTCGTATATACACTTTCCCGTTTGGTCTCTATTTCACAATGTCATATTTAACATGCACAACGCCTTTACCTTCAAGCACTTCAGTTGATTTCAATCTGACCGTGTCTTGTCCAATATGGTCAAATAAACGCACACCCTTACCAAGCAGGACAGGAGCGATATGTAAATCCAATGCCTCTAGCAAACCAGCTTGTATGCATTGTTGTGCGACACTTGCGGTGCCGACGCTTACATCCTTCGTACCAGCTGCTCGCTTTGCTTGTTTTACCGCTTGTTCAATCCCGTCCGTTATAAAAGTAAATGGCGTACTACCCTCCGGGTGCTCGTCAGGGAGACTATGAGTAAGGACAAATACAGGAACATTTTTTAAAGGGTGACTTTCACCCCATCCTTTAACGATGTCGTAAGTACGTCTGCCAACAATCATAGCGCCTGTTTTTTCAGCTGCTGAATCGAAAACTTTTCGGTCAATCTGTGAAAGTTTAAAAAACGTATTTACCTCACTTGTTCTATCTCCAGAAAACATCCAAGCATGCAATGTATCTCCGTCGTCTCCTAAAGGTTTTTGTTGACAATCATTACTTCCTGCTACAAATCCATCAAGTGACATAGAGATACTTAAAACTACCTGGCCCATAACCATTCCTCCCTTTCCGGACATTTTAGACGATTATCTAGCACATTATATTTTCTCGATTGCTCTATTAATATCCTGTTTTTAGGTGATTAAAAAGAGAAAAAATTTAGATAACTTTTAGGTTTTTAGCTAAATTGGTTATAGGCTTTATTTAAAAGATGAATAAGCGATGATATGGAATTACGTCCTTTTAACAATTACTTCTCCTTCTTGATCTTTTTCATTATCCCAATAGATTTGAATTTCAAATGTACCTTCCTTAAAAAAGTAAGGGAAGCTTATTTTCGTTGCAATCTGCATGGGGAGATGTACGGCTTCGTCAATATTCACCCACATCGGCTCTCCCTCTGGTGGATTTTTCAGCAACTTACCGCTGAAGTCATCCGTTATGTAATTAAAAATCATATAGCGGTCGCTTTTTTCCGGATTCACAAACTCATACAGACCTTTGTAAACAAGGTTTCTCACCTCTAGCCCAGTCTCCTCTTTTACCTCTCGCATGGCACCGTCCACAAAACTTTCAGGAAACTCCACTTTTCCACCAGGAGGAATATATCCCTTTAACTCATCATGCTGTCTATTAAGCAGTAGAACTTTGCTTTGATCTCTTATCATACAAATCGTCCAGAATTTATAATTAATGTTTTCCCCCATAAATATCTCCTCCTCATTCAAAAACCACGGCCCGCTTGTAGTTATCTGCCATTTTTATAAAACAACGCCCCCCTTTCAAGTCTCTTTTATAATTAGCTTTTATTGCTCAAACCTACCTCGTTAGCAAAAAAACGCGACTATTTAACCCAGAAAAGCAACCGTTTATTGAATTAGAATTTATTCATGTACAAATAACTTTTCAGCATTTTGTTTATCTTATCAGGCTAATTTACTTAGCTCCATAAGTTGCATTTCTATATATGAAAATTCATGATTAAGCCTTCTGATTAAATATAAGTCAATGTGTTTATATGGAGAGGGAATCTCTAAGAAATCTTTCACATTAAAACGATTGGCTACGTGCCTGGAAACAATAGCTATTCCCATGCCAATGCTTGAAAATTTAACTAATGTTTCGAAGTCGCTAACCTCTATGATTTCCCCTTGTTCAATATTATGGTCGGTGTATATTTGATCTAATTTAGTAAAATACAAACACTCTTTAGATAATGTAATTACGTCCTTTCCAAATAAATAATCATAAAAGTCCACATTTGAGTTGATCCCTTTCCCGATAATAACCATTTCTTCTAAACCAGCTTTTTGATAATGAACTTTTTTATTATGTAATGTTCCTATTGTATAGGCAATATCGAGGTGACCAAGAATGACTTGTTCCTCTAAATACTTAGTTGAGCCCGTTTTAAACGTCACAGAAAGATCTGGATAAGATTCATAGAGTTTTTGCAAGGCCTCTGAGAACATTGCTCCTCCAATTGATATCATCGTACCAACCCGTAGTTTTTCCTTGCTTTTCCCCATTTTCATTTCTGTTTCTTCCCAAAGTAACAGCATCTGTTTGAATTGGTGGTATAGTTTTTTACCAGGTTCAGTTAAAGTTACTCCTTTTGATGATCTATGGAAAAGCTCTTGGCTATAATATGTTTCAATCTTTTTTATTTTAGCCGTCATGTTGGATTGGAGATGATTTAGTTTCATTGCAGAAGCCGATATGCTTCCTAATTCAGCAACTGTTACGAAAGCCTTCATATTTTCTATATCCATTTTGTAAAACCCCTTTATTAAAAAAAGTGATAATGATATCAACTATAGACGTTATTAATGATGACACTTTCTTATTATAATGAAACTGTTGAAATAATGAATAAAGGAAGAGAATAGATTATGAGAAAAAAATATATATTTTTAATACTTATAAGTGTTATTTGGGGTTCACAGTTTTACTTTGCTGAAAAAGTATTAGACAAGGTGGACCCTGTCGCATTGGCGGCGATTCGATCAACCTTAGGAGCCATTACTTTAACTGTTGTCGCTATTCTCAACAAGAATCCAACTCATAAAAGTGAAGAACAGAGAAGTCACCTTACTTATGTCCTATATGTCTCAATTGCCTTATTGGAAGCGGTCATTCCATTTTTCTTAGTCGCATGGGGGCAACAAAGAGTAAATAGTAGTATTGCTTCAATTTTGATCGGTACTACCCCCATATGGACACTGCTTATGGTGAGAGTAGTATTTCGGAAGAAACTAAACCTCTATCAAACGACAGGTGTAATATCAGGGTTTATTGGGATTGTTTTCATTTTTTTGCCATCCATCGGTGCTAATTTATTCTCTAATGGAATAGCAGGTTCCATAGCTCTCTTAATCGCTTCAATCAGTTATGCAAGTGCTTTGGTTTTCATGCAATACTTGCCGTCTGAAACAACAGTTGTGTCCATGAGAAATATATTGTGTATAGCCTCTGTTATTTTAATACCAGTCACTTTTATCATTGAAAATCCGACACTTACTACACTCAATATAGCTGATATTATCAATCTACTTATTTTAGGGATATTTCAAACGGGATTTGTTTATTGGTTATATAATCTCTTAATTCATATGGAAGGGGCAGTATTTGCTTCTTTTTCAAACTATTTTATCCCGGTAATTGGTGTGCTTCTTGGCTCTTTGTTTCTAAATGAAAGTGTATCTATTCTTATGTTAATTGGTCTGTTTATCATCATTTTCTCCATTATAATAAGTCGTAAAACAAAAACTTAAACTTCTTTTAACCAAGCTGGAAAAGGAAACTCCTAATTAGCTACATAATTAAAATAAACAAGTGCATAAAAAACAGTGCCTGAAAAATCGGAAACACTATGCTGCTACACTTAATTTTCGTAAAAACACTGCCTCAATCGATGTAATTCAGAGCTTACTAAGTTAAAGGATCAGACAAGAATCTTATAACAAATACTATTAATATATGAGAAAGAGAATAACAATAAATGTCTTGGGCTCTCTTTCATAATCAGCACCGTTAGCTTAACGAAGTTTTATTTTATTTCATTTTTCGGTCTCAAAAATAGCGATTTTCCAAGAACGGAAGATAAATCTATTTGTGGAAGCTCACGTTGTATTAGTTCATACATTTCCTCAATTATTATTTCTAATTCTCTTATAGAAACCTTTGGATCATCAAGAAAAATAGACTCTAAGCGATTGGATATATTTTTAGGAGTGATTTCCATTGAACGAAGTGTATGCTTTTGCCACTTAAAGGCTGGGTGGTGTACGAATTGACGGTTTAACCCGAATAACATTCCCATTAAATTGGTTTGGACAGCTACCATTACTTTATAAAGCATTAACCAATCTTGACGCTCTAGTAACGCCTGGCGATTAGTCCATCTGTTTCCTAAACAAATATTCTCCATTACCATAGCCACACTTAATTCATAAGGATATTTACTTACTTTCTCTTTCATTGCATTAATAACTAAATCACCGTTGAGAGCAGCTCCATTATAAACCGTAGCTACAATACATTGCTTATCTAAATCTGTATCAAAAGATATAGTCACATCATTTATATATTTGTTGATTATATCAGTTAGAAAATTGCTTATTTCTAATTTTACACCTTGAGTTATGTAAGCTTCTGACCATCCCTCCTCCTCATAGGGATGAAAATCAATAATCTTACCATTTAATTTTACGATTGGATCCTTCCTTTCTTCGTCAGTAGGATCTCCTTTCCAAAAGACAAATAGTTCAATATCCGAATGTTCATCATGCCAATTTCGTGAAACGGAACCTCCTAATAAAACGGCTTCAACTTTCGGATTTTGTTCATAGATATTTGCGATTTCTGATGCTAATATTTTTAAATCCACATAACCTCTCCTTTTCTATTCTACTTCTCCTAAATAAACCCAACACCATCTCCCCTGAATTTTCCATCAACTATATCAGTTGGGGTTAAAGTCTGTTTTAGAACTTACTACTTTATATTAAAAAAGGGCCTCTCGCTGGTGACAAATTATAAAACTTTACTTAAAGTTTCTCCAGGTAAGCCTCCGATTTCACACATCTTTTCTGATATAAATCCTTTTTTCACTAATATTCTTCTTGAAGAAATATTTTCGGGATCAATAACAGCAGTTAAACGATTTAACTTTGTTTTTTTAGCTCTCTGTACTAAAATTCCAGCAATCTCACTACCATATCCTTGTCCCCAATACTCAGGTAATAGCATGTAACCTAGTTCTGCTTCATTCTGTTTCTCTTCGTTTAAAATCAACTTCCCAAGTCCTATAAATTTATTGGTTTGGTTGTCATATACTTTATATGTCCCGAATTCTACAAACTTTTTATTCCTATCTAATAATTTTTGAAAATTTCCTTGTGCTTCATTAAATGGTATTGACCGTTCAGTAATCATCGCCATTACTGATTCATTAGATACGAGATTAAAATAAAAAGGAAAATCATTGTATTCAAACTTTTCTAAAATAATGCGATCCATTGTTATCCCCCTGAGCCACTTAACTACCTGTGTAATCTTATACCACCTAACACTATTCTGCTCTTTATAAGCCTGTCCTATAGGCTTATTTCTCTTTATTATTCTTTTGCTGATGACGAGTTACCTTTTTTCTATTGCCACAAATCTTCATGGAGCACCATTTCCGTCTTCCTCTAGTATCAATAAACAGTAATACACATTCTGGATTCGCACACCGATGTATGCTTTGCAATTTATTAGACACATAAAGGCTTAATGCATCGTATGCTATTAATGCTGTCAAAGCATTCGTAGAATTACTAATTGGTACGGGAATGAGATTATCATCTTTTAATCCATAAGAAAAAGGGGCCTCTTTTATTAAAGATTGCAAGTATGTTAACCAATCACCAGAAAATTCTCTTCCATCTGCTACCTGTTCATACCCCTCACGTAGAAAGGCCCGTAAATTACGTAAATATGGTAATGCATCATTTGCCCATTGTTCTACATGTGTACTAATTTGCTCATCAAATAGTACATCATTTTTTCTTAAAATATTGAACCATTCTACAACATGTTTTGGCTCTGTCAATAAATCTTGTCGTTTTCCGTGTCGAACTAACTCGGTATTTACTAAATCTAAAGATATATCACCAGAAATAAGTGGGAATTTTGTTTCAGCAGTCAATAAAATCACTCCCTTTTTAATATTTAACCTATAATAACATACTTGACAGGTTAATTATAACACTATATATTATTAACCATCAAACGCCATTAATAGTGGTTAATAATTTAGGGGGGATTTTATGCAGCAGTCTTTTTTAGGTTCAAAAGTTGTTATTGTTAGTTTTGTTACTTTGATGGGAGCATTTGGATTAAATCTAACTGCAGGACAATTTTTTGCTCCACTAAATGATGCATATGGATGGGATTTAACGATTCTTAGCCTAGCAGTGTCTCTAAATATGATTACATGGGGAATTTTTCAGCCAATTATGGGTAGGTTAATTGATCGTTTTGGCCCCAAATCAGTTATCGCTAGTAGTGCAGCTTTAATGGGAATTGCTTTTATACTTTCAGCAACTACTACAGAAGTATGGCAATTCTTTACTTATTATGGTGTATTAACTGCTATCGGTTTTGCAGGATGTGGTTCGATGGCAAATTCCGTATTGGTTTCCCGTTGGTATGTAAAAAAAAGAGCTAAGATGCTTTCCAGAAGCTCTATGGGTATGAATATTGGTCAGCTAATCTTTTTACCATTAACAGGATTTCTAATTGCCAATACAGGATTTCGGTCAGCTTTTGTTGTTCTTGGCTTTATCATGCTGATTGTAATTGTTCCGGCAGTATTAATCCTAGTTAAAAATAACCCTCATGATGTTGATCAAAAACCGGATGGAGCCTCTACATCGGTATTTAAAGCAGTAGAAAGTGCTTCATTGTCAGAAGCACTACATAGTCGGGAATTTTGGATTGCGACACTTGGTTTTGCGACATGTGGATTTACGTTATATTTAGTGACTATGCATCTACCAAATTTTGCAGTTGATCTAGGGGGAGGAAAAGCACTTGGCGGACAGCTTCTTGGAATGGCTGCATTCACGAGTGCTGTTTCGATGTGGATGACAGGCCAATTAACTCGAATGTTTGGAAAGAAAAGTTTATTAGTAGTTCTTTATTTGGTACGATTTCTTGCCTTTATCTGGCTTGCAGTGTCTCCGAGTATTTGGCAATTATATGTATTCGCTGTAGTATATGGTATTTCTTCGATGCCTATTATTCCTTTAGTCACTGGTATCATTGGTGATAAATTCGGAAAAAATGCAATGGGTAGCATACTAGGATTCAGTTGGTTTATTCATCAGATATTTGCTGCATTAGGAGTGTTTTTAGGTGGTTATATTCGTTCACTTACTGGAGATTACACATTTTCATTTTGGGTAGGAGCTATCTTATTGCTACTTGGTACTGTCATAACTATATTTCTTAAAGAACAAACCACTATTCCAAATGATAAAACGGTGTTAGCCCGTTAATCTTTCTGACTATTTCCATAAATTAATGAAGAAAGGATGAGTTGCGAAATGAGGAATTCTCTATTGTATCAATTTAATTTTGTACGTGAGAACACGCTAAATTATGTGAGGGAGATAGATGATCATTGGATGGAAGTTGTACCTCGCGGGTTGAATAACAATATTAAATGGAATTTAGGGCATATATACCTTATTTCGGAGAAGTTAGCATTTCAATTAACTGGTGAGGTAGGAAATTCGCCTAAAGAATTACAGGAACTTTTCAATTCAGGCACATCCCCAAAGGAATGGAAAAAAGAGATACCAAAAAAGCAAGAAGTACTTCAGTTACTGCGTGAACAATTAGTTAGAGTGGAGTCTCTATTAATTGATCGAACAGAAGATAAATTAGAAAAACCATATACTACATCTACAGGATTAGAATTAGTTACGATTGGAGACTGCATAAGTTTTTGTTTGTACCATGAGGGAATGCATTTCAGTACTATTAAAAATATCAATCAAATACTTCAAAAATAGGATAGACAATTGTTGCATCAGGGCATGTTATGAAAGAAATTCATTGCATGCTCTATTTTTTGAATAACTGTGGTTTTAATCCACCACAAGCATACTTTTAATTTGAGTATTCATAACCTATTATAGATTACTAAAATAACAAACATAAAGCAAAAATTGGCTGGTATAAGTCCGGTTTAACACCGCACTCATACCAGCCAATTAACAACTTAGTATAAACTCTGCCTTTTTGAGGGGCTCCCCATTTATCTTCCCCTTAGCTTTAACCTTGAATTGGGACACTTCTACTGTTCCCCATCAAGATTCTTTAACTCAAAGTTATCAAGCAATGTCCGCACTTCATCTGTTGACTCTGTACTCATCAATTGATTTCTTAATTCATTTGCCCCTCGAAACTCACGGATATATATCTTAAAAAAGCGACGAAGCGGCTTGAACGGACGTGGTTCTAATTTTGAATATTTATCAAAGAGATCCAGATGCAACCTTAAAAGATCAAGCAATTCCTTGCTACTATGATCTTTCGGCTGCTTCTCAAAGGCAAATGGATTTTTAAAAATACCTCGTCCAATCATAACCCCATCCACACCGTATTGTTCAGCGAGCTTCAAGCCCGTTTGACGGTCAGGGATATCCCCATTGATCGTCAAAAGTGTATCTGGTGCTACCTGGTCACGAAGTTTCTTAATCTCCGGGATTAGTTCCCAATGCGCATCCACCTTACTCATTTCTTTTTTGGTACGCAGATGAATAGAAAGGTTAACAATGTCTTGTTCCAATAAGTGCGTAAGCCAGTCGCGCCATTCCTCTACATATGTGTAACCAAGCCTTGTTTTCACACTAACAGGCAAGCCTCCTGCTTTTGCAGCTTGTATCAGCTCTGCTGCAACTTCCGGACGACGGATAAGACCGCATCCCTTCCCATTTGCTGCTACATTCTGGACAGGACACCCCATATTGATATCCACACCCCGAAAGCCTTCTTTCGCCATCCCAATACTCATTTGCCGGAAATATTCGGGTTTATCTCCCCATATATGGGCCACCATCGGTTGTTCATCCTCTGTAAAAGTCAAACGCCCACGCACACTCTGGTGCCCCTGTGGATGACAATAACTCTCCGTGTTTGTAAATTCTGTAAAAAACACATCAGGTCTGGCTGCTTCACTCACTACATGACGAAAAACAACATCCGTCACATCTTCCATTGGTGCCAGTACAAAAAAAGGTCGCGGTAAATCAGACCAAAAATTATCTATCATTTTCAAATTCAATTCCTCTCATTATGGGTTACAAGGCCAAATCCTTATCCAAAAAATTAAAAAAGAAATTCGGGATAAGAGAAAAGTCAATGACAAGGGATTTGGCATGTAAAGACCCCGAATTCGCAAAAGTGCTTTTTAACGAATTCAGGACCGGACTAACAAATGTTTATTTTATCAAACAGAATTATTTTTTCAACCGAATCTCCGCCACAGCCTCAATATGCCCTGTTTGCGGGAACATGTCGACCGGTTGAACTTGTTTTGTTTCGTAACCGCCGTCTTCCAGAATACGCAGGTCTCTAGCCAGTGTGGACGGGTTGCAGGAGACATAAACGATGCGCTCCGGCTTCATCGTGATCATTGCTTCGAGCAAAGCCTCGTCGCAGCCTTTTCGTGGCGGATCGACGACGATGACATCCGGACGTAGTCCTTGCGCTGTCCACCATGGCATCACTTTTTCTGCTTCTCCAACGTAGAATTCTGCATTCTCGATATGGTTGAGCTTTGCGTTTTTCTTTGCATCAGCAATTGCTTCCTGTACGATTTCCACGCCATAGACTTTTTTGGCCTGCTGGGCAAGAAACAGGGAAATCGTGCCGATACCACAGTAAGCGTCAACGACAGTTTCACCACCGGTCAGTGCCGCATATTCCAATGCCGTATCATACAATCGCTTCGTCTGGGGTGGATTTACCTGGTAAAATGACTTAGCTGAAATGGCGAATTTAATGTCACCAATGTTGTCATAGATATACTCATTTCCCCAAATAACGTTAGTATCCTTACCGAAAATGACGTTTGTCTTCTTTTTATTAACATTATGGACAATCGACTTGACGTGCGGATACGTTTCGTGGATCTCTTTGACAATTTCCTCTTGCTTTGGTAATTCGTCTGTCCTCGTAATCAACACAATCATCGTTTCGCCGGTTTGCTGTCCGGTACGAACCATGATATGGCGCAGCACGCCCTTATCGCTTTCCTCATCATAGGCAGAAATGCCAAGTCGATCGGCCATGCGGCGGACAACCTCCACCATCCGGTCATTGACCTCATCCTGGATAACGCATCGGTCCATACCTTCAATAATTTTATGGCTCCGCTTTTGATAAAAGCCGGTAATCAATTCACCATCACGTTCACCAACCGGGATTTGCACTTTATTCCGGTAACGCCATGGATCTTCCATACCGATCACTGGATGAACAGGCACATCCTCCAGATGGGCAATTTTCCTAAGTGCATTTTTCACTTGGTTTTGCTTCATTTCCAGCTGCAACGAATAGCTCATATGCTGCAGCTGGCAGCCGCCGCATTGGATATAAACGTCACAGGGCGGCTCTACCCGCTCAGGGCTAACATCTTTTATATCTAATAACTTTCCGAACCCGAAGTTTTTATTTACCTTAACTACCTTTACTTTAGCTGTCTCGCCTGGAAGCGCATAAGGAACAAACAGCGGATATCCATCCACCTTTCCAACACCTGCCCCTTCATGGGTCAAATCCTGAAAAGAAAGTTCGATAGTTTGATTCTTTTTTACAGGGGGCTTTTGTTTTGCCATAAATATCATCGTCCTTCTTGTCAATTGCTGACAAAAGTTTACCATATATAAAGGTGGAAAGGAAATATCTCTTCATGAACTGACAATTTAAATAATTTCCCGGGAAATATTGGGGGTTTCGACATTTTCCATTCCCGCACAGCTAATTCCTAATCTCTGGCGATAAGAAATGGCCTGCCATGGAGTAATTTGTAACTGTGATGATGTAAAAAATAGACGCGCACGGTCATTGGCCAGACGCGTCTATTTCTATTAAGGGTTTTGTGTTTCCTGTATCTTTTTCGCTTCTTCTTTGTCAATAAAGCTATCAGGTACAAAATATTCAATATGCTGATAAAGATTGACGAATTCCCCTGGAAGCAGTCCGCCGTATTCTCCGTCTATATTGAGCTGCATTTTTTCTTCGGTGTGCACTTTAATCCGGTTGGCGCGGGCATGAAAAATTAAGTCATCCTCTATGTGAGCGCCACGGAGAGCAAGCGATGCAACCCGGATAAATTCGGCAATATTGGCTTTCTTCAAAATCAATAAATCAAACAAGCCATCGTCCATCGCTGCTCCGGGGGCAAGCTTTTCAAACCCACCGACAGAGTTAGTGTTGGACACTAAAAATAGCATAATCTCCCCTTCAAATACTTTTCCATCATATTCAATCGTTACAGTCGTTGGCCTTAACGAAGGAAGCATCTCAATCCCCTTTAAGTAATACGCCAATTGCCCAAGCATGGTTTTCAGCTTACTTGGCACTTCGTAGGAAAGCTCGGTCAATTTTCCCCCGCCAGCAATATTCATAAAATATTGATCATTGACCCTGCCGATATCAAGCGCCTGCACCTTGTCCTCAAGGATTACTTCCACGGCTTTTTGAATGTTGCGTGGAATGTTCAACGCCCGTGCTAGATCATTTGTCGTCCCTACTGGTATAATCCCCAGCTTAGGGCGATACTGATTGCCGGCAATGCCATTGATGACCTCGTTGATTGTTCCGTCTCCACCGGCAGCTACCACGATATCGAATCTTCTGTCGACAGCAGTTTGGGCTGCTTTCGTGGCATCTCCTGCGCAGGTTGTCGCATGGGCAGAGGTCTCATAGCCTGCCTGTTCAAAGGATTTAAGCACACTAGGAAGTTCTTTTTTAAAGGCTTCACGGCCTGATGTTGGATTATAAATAATACGGGCCCTTTTCATAGGTCTCCCCCTGTTCCGTCTTTCATAAAGCATGTATATTCACTATTATGATATCTAGGTTATAGTAGTGTCCCGGCACAATCAAACAGGCCAAGGACATGCTGGATTTTCTAATCCAACTTCCATCATAGCCTTTTTCGATACGTTTGAAAAGTTTTTTTGAACGGTTACCGAAAAAAGAGGACCGCCCCGCATACGGAAGCCATCCCCCTTTTTATCTCTGTTAACGTTTGTCCATTTCTTCCTTCAGAATCTTATTGACCATTGGCGGGTTCGCCTGGCCTTTGGTAGCCTTCATCACCTGGCCGACAAGGAAGCCTAAAGCCCGGTCTTTTCCGTTTTTATAATCAATGATCGATTGTTCATTCTCATCAAGGATTCCGGTAACAATTTCCTTCAGCTGGCCTTCATCAGAAATTTGCACTAATCCTTTGTCTTTGACGATTTGCTCTGGATCTCCGCCCTTCTCAACAAGCTCAGAGAAGACCTTCTTGGCAATCTTGGAGGAAATCGTACCATCTTCAATTAATTGAATCATTTTGGCCAGCGATTCCGGTGTCAATGCCAAGTCGTGCAGGTCCTTTTGCTGCTTATTCATATAGGCGGATACTTCTCCCATCAGCCAGTTGGAAGCTTGTTTAATATCTGCTCCCTTGTTGATTGTTTCTTCGAAGAAGTCCGACATTTCTTTCGTACTCGTCAATACCATGGCATCATAAGCTGGCAGCTCCAACTCGTTGACATAACGAAGCTTTCGGGCATCCGGCAGCTCCGGAATTTGCGAACGGATTCTGTCTTTCCAAGCTTCATCGATATACAAAGGAACTAAATCAGGCTCAGGAAAATAACGGTAATCATCTGAACCTTCCTTCACCCTCATTAAAATCGTTTCTTTTGTTTGCTCATCATAGCGCCTAGTTTCTTGAAGAATTTCCCCGCCGGAGAGCAATACTTTCTGCTGACGCTTTTCTTCAAATTCAAGTCCTTTTTGAACAAACGAGAAGGAATTCAGGTTTTTTAGCTCGGTCTTCACACCAAACTCATCCTGGCCAATCGGGCGGATTGACAGGTTGGCATCACAGCGCAGGGACCCTTCTTCCATCTTACAGTCGGAAACCCCTGTATATTGGATAATGTTTTTTAGTTTCTCTAAGTAAGCATAAGCTTCTTGAGGAGAACGCAAATCAGGTTCCGAAACAATCTCGATTAACGGTGTCCCCTGGCGGTTGTAATCGACCAACGAATAACCATCATCATTATGAGTCAGCTTACCAGCGTCTTCTTCTAAATGTAGGCGGGTAATCCCGATTCTCTTTTTCTTACCGTCTACTTCAATTTCAATCCAGCCATGTTCTCCAATTGGCTGATCAAATTGAGAGATTTGGTATGCCTTCGGGTTATCCGGATAGAAATAGTTCTTACGGTCGAACTTGGTATCTGTAGCGATTTCACAATTCAAAGCCATTGCTGCCTTCATCGCAAAGTTGACTGCTTCCTCGTTTAGCACTGGCAAAACACCAGGATAACCTAGATCAATCGGATTGACATTGGCATTTGGCTCGGCACCAAAGTGGTTGTAGCTTGGACTGAAAATCTTCGAATCCGTTTTTAGCTCTACGTGGACTTCAAGACCGATGATTGTTTCAAAATTCATTTGTTGGCACCTCCCAGTTCAGGCTGTTTTTTATGATGGTCGGTTGCCTGTTCAAACGCATACGCTGTCCGCAGCATGGTGCTTTCATCAAAGTGTTTGCTGATTATTTGCAAACCAATCGGCAATCCATCGCTGGAAAAGCCGCAAGGAAGCGACATGCCCGGAACGCCGGCAAGGTTGACAGGGATAGTCAAAATATCGTTAGCATACATTGTGAGTGGATCATCGATGATTTCGCCGACTTTAAAAGCAGGAGTCGGGGTAGTAGGTCCAATAATAACATCATAATCCTCAAATACCTTTTCAAAATCATTTTTTATCAATGTCCGTACCTTTTGGGCTTTTTTATAGTAAGCATCATAGTAGCCAGAGCTTAGTGCGAAGGTACCAAGCATTATCCGGCGTTTTACTTCATCTCCGAAGCCTTCGCTCCTAGAACGCTTGAACATGTCAAGCATGCTTCCTGCCTGTGCGGAACGGACACCATAACGGACTCCGTCAAAACGGGCCAGGTTGGCAGAAGCTTCCGATGAGGAAAGCAAATAATACGCTGCTACCGCATAACGGGAATGAGGAAGAGAAACCTCTTCCCATGTTGCGCCTAAGTCCTCATATACCTTTAATCCATTCAAAACGGCTTCTTTTACTTCCGGAGAGACGCCCTCTGCCAAGTATTCAGAAGGAACAGCTATTTTGAGCCCTTTTACTCCCTGGTCAAGCGTTTCACTATAATTAGGAATATCAATGTCTACAGAAGTAGCATCCATCGGATCATGGCCAACAATGGCTTGTAAGAGATGGGCATTATCTTCAACGGTTCGAGTAATCGGCCCGATTTGATCCAAGGAAGAAGCAAAAGCGACTAAACCAAATCTGGACACGAGTCCGTATGTAGGCTTGGAACCAACCACACCGCAAAAAGCTGCCGGCTGGCGAATCGATCCGCCTGTATCAGATCCCAGCGAGAAGAAGACCTCTTTGGCCGCTACAGCAGCTGCAGAGCCGCCGCTCGATCCGCCTGGAACATAATCGGTGTTCCAAGGATTACGTGTGGCAAAATAGCTTGAGTTTTCATTGGATGATCCCATAGCGAATTCATCCATATTTAATTTACCGATGGTAACGGTATTTTCTTTCTGCAGCTTTTCCATCACAGTAGCATCGTACAGTGGATCCGTTAAGTTATCTAAAAACTGGCTGGCACAGGTTGTGCGTAAGCCTTTAGTAACAATGTTATCCTTGATCCCGATTGGCAGGCCGTATAATAAAGATGTATGTTCCCTGGATTGTTGATCCAGCTGTTTTGCTTGTGCTTTTGCTTTTTCTTCATCAAGCGTCAAAAATGCTTTGACTTGATCGTCGACAGCGTTGATGCGGCTGTAAGACTCAGCAACCAAATCGCTGACAGTGATTTCCTTGTTATGTAGCTTATCTTGTAACTCTTTTAACGTATAATCAAAAAGCGACATTGTTCAGGCCTCCTTATTCAAGTATTGATGGCACACGGAACTGGCCATCCTGCTTATCCGGTGCATTTTTAAGTGCGTCTTCTTTATCGATCCACTTTCTAGGTTGATCCTTGCGCATCACATTTTTCAAATCTAAAACATGCGTTGTAGGCTCCACATCATCTGTATTTAGTTCATTCAAGCTTTCTGCATAATGAATGATATCATCCAGCTGTTTCGTCATTTTTTCGACTTCTTCGTCACTTATAGCCAACCTGGCAAGATGGGCTACATGCCTTACTTGTTCCTTTGAGATATTAGACATCTCAGTCACCTCCGTTTAGATTATTCGTTTATGAAAAACAGGATCGCGCTTGATTTCTACACTAGAGAAATCCTCCTGATCCGAATAACAGCAATATTTATGATAATAGCAAAAATACTGGACCATTGGCAACTTGTACTAATGCCATTCCTGTTTATTCTACCATGTTTCCTGGCGCTGCTGAAATAGATTCGCCTGCACAGGCCTTTTAAGTATAGAAAAAAGAGCCCTCCCAAAGGAAGGGCTCTTTGAACATTTATTAATATCTTGATTTCGCTTCATTAAATTCAGCTTCAATTTCGGGATGAGGCGTGCCTGCCATACTAACCAACACAGTTACAATAAGGTTAAGCAAGAATCCTGGCACAATCTCATACAATTCGAAGATGCCCCCGGAGAGGAAATCTCCCCAGATAACAACCGTTAACGCACCAACAATGATACCGGCGAGCGCACCATTCCTTGTTATACCTTTCCAGAATAACGACAGGATGATGATTGGTCCGAAGGCAGCTCCGAAGCCTGCCCATGCATAACTAACCAGTTCTAATACAGAGCTTTCCGGGTTCGAAGCAACAAACGTCGCAATCAAGGCAATAACAATAACTGCCCCACGGCCAACCCATACTAGTTCGCGTTCACTGGCATTCTTGCGCAGAATCGCTTTGTAAAAGTCTTCCGCAACAGCTGAAGATGATACAAGCAGCTGGGAGTCAATAGTACTCATAATTGCTGACAGAATTGCAGCCAGCAAAATACCGGCGATGATTGGATCAAATAAAATCTGCGAAAAAGCAATAAAGATTTTTTCCGAGTCTGCCAGCATTTGCACTCCATTTTCGCTAGTTACTTCAATGCCGAATTGGGACAATACCCCTACATCCTGGGTATTGATGAACGCAAGTCCGGCAAAGCCGGTAAATACAGCGCCATATAAACCAAGAATCATCCATGTAGTACCAATAAGCTTGGCCATTGGTACATCCTTCGGCGAACGAAGAGCCATAAACCTGGTAATGATGTGAGGCTGCCCGAAATAGCCAAGCCCCCATGCAAAAGATGACAAGATGGCGATTGTCCCTACTCCTGCCACCATATTTAAATGACCTGGATCAATTTGTCCTACAGCATCAACGGTAGCATCCCAACCGCCAATTACGAAGATAGCCCGAATCGGTACAACAATCAACGCAATAAACATTAGGATACCCTGGATGAAGTCTGTCCAGCTTACTGCCAGGAATCCACCGAGGAATGTATAAGAGACAATGACAATAGCACCAATCCATAGTGCCTGATTGTAGGATAGGCCGAATGAAGCTTCAAATAGCTTTGCGCCCCCTACCATACCTGATGAAGTGTAAAAAGTGAAGAAAATTAATATTACAATTGCTGATATTACACGTAATATGTGGGATGAATCGCGGAAACGATTTTCTAAGAAGTCAGGAATCGTGATGGAATTGTTAGAGACTTCCGTATAAACCCTCAGGCGTTTTGCTACAAACTGCCAGTTTAAGTAAGCACCAATAGAAAGCCCGACAGCCATCCATGCTTCTGCCATTCCTGCTGCATATACAGCCCCCGGCAAACCTAGCAGTAGCCAACTACTCATATCCGAAGCTCCAGCACTTAATGCGGCAACTCCAGGCCCCAGCCTTCTGCCTCCAAGTACATAATCTGATAAATCATTTGTTAATCGATACGATATGACCCCGATCAGGAGCATACCTATTAAGTAAACTATAAAAGTTATTAACGTAGCTGTTCCCATGTTTGTTTATTCTCTCCTCTCAATAAATAAAGTAGTTATCGCTAAAATAATTAAAATTGGCATAGGTACAAATAACCAAAACCAGGTGGCACCAGTCAGTCCGAATTCTTCCATCTTTTCTCCCCTCCTTTTTATACATTATGTATGCATTTTCGCTTTCATCATGTATAAAAAGTTAAAAACGAAAATACAGACACAACATATCCACTATATCATACCTTGGTTTTCAGAACATTACAAAAGTTATTTAAAATCGCTGCTGATTTATATTTATTCAATTTTTTGTCGCTTTTTGTATATATTTAGCGATTAAGATAATATCTATTCAATAAAATTAATAAAATTAAATGAGTATTTTTACCTGTAAGCGCTTTATATTGAACAAATATTCGAAAAATAGATCCACAAATAAAGTTCCATCAGGTTACTTATTATATAAACAGCAAATATAAAAACAAAAAAAGACCCGAAACAGTGTCCATTGAACACCATTTCGAGCAAGTAAGGTTTAGTAGGTAGTAGTATAATTAAAGCAATAAATTAATATTGCTTCATTAATAAAATAAGTTTTGCGAGAAGATGCTTGGTTCTGCTTCATGAGATAAGTCAAAAGAAAAAATACTCGGTTCTGCCTCATGAGATAGGTCAAAAGAGAAGATGCTTGGTTCTGCTTCATGAGCTGTTTCAGTTAGATATCCTTGTAACTGGCTACTCGCACCTAAAACAGCTAATGATATTACCAAATATACGATTAATTTTTTCATATTCCATCCTCCTTATATTCTTATTAATTGTTCATATGAATAATTGGCAAGCTTATAGTATTCAGTTGCACTTTTATACTTATTTTTATCTTCAAAATGCTTACCAACCATATTCGCATAGATAACTAAATTGGCATAATTTTTCTGTTTTTTTAAAAAGGGAATGAATTCTCCTATAACAAAGCTTTCAAATGCCTCATGTTCTTCATCTAATGCATATTTATATGTTCTTAACTCATAATCAAAAAATTTATGGCGTTCTTTGTCTATTTCATTTAGTATTCTATTACCTTCGTTAACCATTGCCCTAGCCTCTATATGATTACGACTTCTGTAATACTCTTTCACTAGAGAAGTTACAGCTAAAAGTCTATCTTTTAAAGCCAAAGCGTTTTTTTCTTCTAAAACCTCATTGAAACATATTATTGATTGTTTGGTATCTCCTTTAGAAGCATAAAGGTGCCCCAAGTTAATATTCGTTAACTGAATTAGATCATCTTTTTTATTAAGTTTTGCTAAGTGCTGAGCAAGATTATAATTTTTTATTGCTTTATCGTAAATCCTAATCCTGCGGTAAGAGATCCCTAACAAAATGTGGCATTGTGCACAGCGAATAAAGTTATAATTTTTACTGTAGGCCTCTAATGCCTGGTTTGCATAATCGATAACCTCTAAAGTGTTGCGCAGCTTACTGTATGTAACAGCCAAGGTATACTTCAAATCGGCAACCTCAGCTTCTGATAATTCAATCTGGTTAGTCTTTTCTTCGGCAAGCTTATAAAACCTGAATGCTTGGTTGAATTCTTCGATAACAGAATTATAGTTGCCTTTAAATTTCAGCCAAAAGTAAAGCTGATAGTTATCGAATGTGTTAGAAACTTCTTTCAGGTTGTTGATTTGTTTTAAAGCTAAGTTCACTTCATCAATAATTAAGTAATAACGAATCTTATGAATCTCAAATAATACTTGGGTATGTGAATAATTATTTTCAATAATTTCCTGTAATTCTTCGTATTTATTAGTGATTTCTGTTTTACTATTTACCTCAAATAACATGTCAAACCATTCCTGGCATTTTTCCTTCAGCAAAGAATCGTCTTCGCTTTTCACTTCAACGCCAAGCTTCGTGCACAGCATGTTGATCACATCTGTACTTGGTTCTGTCCGCCGATTTTCAATCTTGGATAAGTAGGACTCGGATACAATCCCTTCTGCCAGCTCTTCTTGTGTCATGTTTTGTTTGACTCTATGCAGTTTAATAAAAGGGCCAATTTCCATAGATTGTCCACCTCATACATACATTTAGGGTAAATAACCTACTTTTTTATAGATCATCTTAGACCAATTGGACTAATCTATAAATATGGTTTTTTCCTATAGCTTTATAATAACACATTTCCTAAAAATTCATATTGGGAAAGTTATAGCGCTTTTTCGTTGATTAACCATATAAAAACTTTCCTACTTTCCTAAATAAAGAAACCCGGCATTATCGATTAGATAATGGCCGGGTTGGAAAAAGAAAAACAATCTATTTTTATAGCATTTCAGACGTTGTTTTCGGCTGCATAAGGTGTGACAAGTAATCAGGACCGCCAGCTTTAGAGTCTGTTCCTGACATATTAAAGCCGCCAAACGGATGGTACCCAACGATGGCTGCTGTACAGCCGCGGTTGAAGTATAGGTTACCAACATGGAAATCCTGGCGAGCCTGCTCAATATGCTCTCTATTGTTGGTAATGACCGCACCTGTCAAGCCATATTCCGTATTGTTGGCAATCTCGATAGCTTCATCGAAGTTCTTCGCTTTGGTGAAGCCAACAACCGGTCCGAAGATTTCTTCCTGCATGATACGGGAATCTGGGGCAAGATCAGCAAAAACGGTCGGATGAACAAACCATCCTGTAGAGTTATCTCCTGTACCGCCCGCCATCAATCTTCCTTCTTGCTTGCCAATTTCAACATAGTCAAGAATCTTATTGTAGGCAGCTTCATCAATGACAGGTCCCATGTACGTATCATGGCGAGTCGGATCTTGTACATTAACTTCTTTGGTTTTTTCCACTACACGAGCCAACAAGTCATCATAAATGTCTTCGTGAGCTACTACGCGGGAGCAAGCAGAACATTTTTGTCCTGAAAATCCAAAAGCAGAATAAGTAATCGCATCTGCTGCAAGCTCCAAGTCAGAATTGTCGTCGACCACAATGGTATCTTTTCCGCCCATTTCAATGATGGTACGCTTCAACCATTTTTGCCCGAGCTGTACAACGGCGGCACGTTCAAAGATACGCGTACCTACTTCTCTCGATCCAGTAAAGTTGATGAACCTTGTACGCGGATGGTCAACCAAATAGTCGCCTACTTCGGAACCGCTTCCAGGTACATAGTTAACAACACCTGCTGGCATACCCGCCTCCTCTAACACTTCCATCAGCTTGTACGCAATGATTGGTGTTGTACTGGCAGGCTTTAACAACACTGTGTTGCCGGTTACCATTGGCGCTACCGTTGTTCCAGCCATAATGGCGAATAAGAAGTTCCATGGAGAAATGACGATACCTACACCCAACGGGATGTAATGAAGCCGGTTGTTTTCAATCTCACGGCTGTTAATTTCCTCGCCATTTTTCAAATCAAGCATTTGACGGCCATAGTATTCCATGAAGTCGATCGCTTCTGCTGTATCAGCATCAGCTTCCTTCCATGGCTTGCCGCCTTCTTTTACTAAGTGAGCAGTGAACTCATGCTTTCGTCTGCGAACGATAGCCGCTGCACGGAATAGAATATCAGCGCGCATTTCCGGATTGGTCTTGCGCCACCATTCGAAAGTTTCATCTGCTATCTTCATAGCTTTCTCAGCAAGCTCCTGGTTTGCTTTCGAAACATAACCAATCACTTCTGATTTATTAGCAGGATTGTAAGAAACAATTTTTTCTTCTGTAGTAATACGCTCTCCACCAATAATCAGCGGATACTCTTTGCCAAAGTCAGCCTCAGCCTTCTTTAGTTCCGCTTCCAAAGCTTTGCGATTCTCTTCAATCGTAAAATCTGTAAAAGGTTCGTGCTTGTAAGGTGTTACCATCAACATGACCTCCTTATTCTTTCGAAACATTCTACCTGAACACTTGCTTAATAGATTGTCAGGCGCAACCATATCCCATTTTACCCGATATTTTTAAACACTTCAAATTATTCAGAAAGAGATTTACTGATAGATATGAACTTCAGGTTCATCCTGCCCTGCATCCCTTGTTATCAGACTCTCCTGATTGTTTCCAGATGTGATATTAATTTCAAGCTCATAATAGTTTTCAAATGTTTCCATTGCCAAACCATAGACGTATTGAGTGAATCCAACTACCTCAGCCTTCCCATTGAATTCAATTGGAATTTCCACGCGCAGTTTTTGTAATTCCTCATTAATATAAAAACCTTTTCCAATTACGCCTGTGTAATTCGGAAAATACTCAGCAACATCCTGCTCGAATGTCTTCAAACGGTCACTTTCCTCGGTGTACTTCTCTTCTGCCTCGTCTGAAGGGAAGAGGATGTTTTCTTCATCGATAGTTTCCCATTCGCCGATCGAAGATGAATTGGCTGCCACATTAGTCTTCGCTACGAAGCTTCCCGGAACCAGGGAACCGCGGTCTTCCTCACGGTATAAGGCAATCATAATTGGTACATCTGGTACATCCTCCATCTTCCGCATTCTTTTAAGTACTTCCTCGGCTATCTTTTTTCCTTCTGACAACATTTCCTTCATGCTAATATCTTTATAATAATAGGGGCCGCCTATTTCTGTTTGAAAGCGGTAATTGGATTTTAAGGCAAGGCCGATGGAAATCCCGCCAAGCTCTACGGTATTTTCGCCTTTTTTCTGCAGATAGTCCTGTTCTAAAATATGCGATAAATACTTGGGGCTTTCTCTGTGAGCCTCCTTGTCGGAATCATCTTTAATAATCGGGTTTAAGCCTGGATCTTCTTCCTTCCCTTCTTCACTTTCTTCCTCTTTATCATCAGGGGTTTCTTCCCTGCCCAGCCAATCATAAATCGTATCCTCGTCTAACTTCTGTCCCTCTTGAAAGTAGAACTTATCTGGGTCAAACGACTGTTTTGAATGTCGGCGCAGCCCTTCCTCAAATTCGCTAATATCCAGGCGGTTGGCAACCTGGTTGACAATCACGCCCCGTGCCTTGCTTAATTTATAAGGAAGAATTACCTTGTACTCTTCTTCGCTGACATTGTAGCTGGGGATTATGGCCGTTTCCTGCTGGGTGGTATCATCCTGGTTTTCCTCGATAACTTCCTCTTCATTATCAAAGGACGGTGCACAACCGGCAAGCGCCAGAAGCACACACATCCATAGAGCCAATTTTCTTTTCACGCTTTTCACTCCTCATCCTCCAAGGCTTTCTTCAGTTGCTCTTCATCCCAAATCTGTACGTTTAATTGCTTTGCTTTGTCATATTTTGAACCAGCATCTGCTCCGGCAATTAACAAATCGGTTTTGGCGCTGACACTTCCCGTTACTTTGCCGCCTAGTGCTTCCACTTTGTCTTTTGCCTCTTGGCGAGTGAGTATTTCCATTTTCCCTGTTAAAACAATGGTTTTACCGGCAAACAGGGAGTCTTCGTTTTTCTCTGATTTTTTAATCCCTTTGTAGTCCATGTTCAGCCCTAGCTCTTTCAGCTCGCCGATCAATTGCTTCACTTGTTCTTTACTGAAATAACGTACGACAGAATCGGCCATTTTGTCGCCAATTTCATGGACAGCGGTTAAATCATGGTAATCTGCCTGCTGAAGCTGGTCGATATCTTCAAATTCTTCCGCCAATATTCTAGCTGCCTTTGCTCCAACGAAGCGGATTCCTAATCCGAATAATAAGTGCTCCAGGGAGTTTTGCTTCGAAACCTCGATCGCTTTCAGTAAATTGTCGACGGACTTATCTCCCATCCGTTCCAATTTAAGCAGTTCTTCCCGTTCAAGTTTATAAATATCGGATATTTGGTGGACGAGATTTTCGTCAAACAATTGTTCAATGACTTTCTCTCCGAGTCCATCAATGTTCATCGCATTTCTGGAAACGAAATGGATCAAGCCTTCCTTTAACTGGGCCGGGCAATTGGGATTGATGCATCGCAAGGCAACTTCTTCTTCTAAACGAACCAGTTCACTCCCGCATGCTGGACATTCCGTCGGCATATGGAATTCCTTTTCTTCTCCAGTCCGCTGGTCGGTGACTACTCGAACTACTTCCGGAATGATATCGCCCGCTTTTTTAATAACAACCGTATCGCCAACGCGTATATCCTTGTCGCGAATTAAGTCTTCATTATGAAGGGAAGCTCTCTGTACAGTTGTTCCAGCAACTTTGACAGGATCCAGCAAAGCTGTTGGCGTTACAACTCCTGTTCTTCCGACACTCAATTCAATATCATACAATTTGGTAATGGCCTCTTCCGCAGGAAATTTATAAGCAATCGCCCAGCGCGGGCTTCTTGCCGTGAATCCCAATGTCTCCTGCTGATCCAACCGGTCTACTTTAATTACGATGCCGTCAATTTCGTAGCTTAGCTCTGCTCGTTTCTCTACCCATTCATTCACATATTCGATTACCTCGTCGATATCTGCACACTTTCGCCATTCCGGATTGGTTTTCAGGCCCAGCTTTTGCATATAATCAAGCCGTTCACTATGTGAGGAAAGTGTACCTGCTTCCCACTGGCCAACACCGTACAAGAAGATATCTAAGTTCCGCTTCGCTGCTATGCGGGGATCAAGCTGGCGCAGCGAACCTGCTGCTGCATTTCTTGGATTAGCAAACGGTTCTTCCCCATTTTCTTCTTTGGCAGCATTCAATGCTAAAAAGGACTTTTGCGGCATGTAAGCTTCCCCGCGGACTTCTATGGCTTCTTTTTGGCCGATTTTTAAAGGAATGCTGCGGATCGTGCGAAGATTGGTGGTAATATCTTCGCCAACGGTTCCATTACCGCGGGTTGCGCCTTGTACTAATTGGCCGTCTTCATATTTCAGAGATACGGCAAGACCATCAATTTTCAATTCACAAACGTAGGTTACATCTCCACCTGCTCCTTCGCGTACCCGGCGGTCAAAGGCACGCAGGTCTTCTTCGCCAAAAGCGTTTGCCAGGCTTAACATTGGAATGGTATGCTCTACTTTTTTAAAGGCATCAATCGGTTCTCCCCCGACACGCTGGGAAGGGGAATCGTCCGTGATTAATTGCGGATACGCCGCTTCTAAATCCAGCAGCTCCTGCATTCGTTTATCATACTCTGCGTCTGGAACACTTGGTTTGTCCAGCACATGGTATTCATGATTGTATTGGTTTATTTTGTCTTTTAGTTGGTCTATTGCTGCCTTTGCTTGTTGTTCATTCATGACAAACACCTCAATTATTCTTTAGTTATTGGGGCGAACTTTGCCAGGAGCCGCTTAATCCCGGTTGGAGCCGGAAAGGCAATATCCAATTCCATCGACTCGCCCTCCCCATGAACCTTGACAACGGTTCCTTGGCCCCATTTTTTATGGTTGGCTTTATCACCAGCCTGCCAGCCAATTGTTTCTCCTCCAGTAGTAGTCGACCGTTTCATTTTCTTTGCTGAACGTTTCGGTGCAGCAAGAGGATCTGGCTTTGACTGGGTTGGGCCAAAGCCGAGCGGTGCTTGTTTCGCTTCTTCAAGCCCTTCGATGAGCTCCTGGGGAATTTCATTGATAAATCGGCTGACAGGATTCATATTCGTTCTTCCGTATAGGGTCCGCATTTTTGCATGGGTAATATACAATTGCTTTTCCGCTCTGGTAATTCCTACGTAAGCGAGGCGGCGTTCCTCTTCCATCTCTTCTTCATCCATAATCGAACGGCTGTGCGGGAAGACATTCTCCTCCATGCCAATTAAAAATACGACCGGGAATTCCAGACCCTTGGCAGCATGCAGTGTCATCAGGACAATTTTGTTATCTCCCATCGGATCTTCGTCGGCCCGGTCGATATCAGCAATCAAAGCCAAATCGGTCAAAAATGCAATTAACGTCTTATCTTCGCTATTCTCCTCAAAATGCTTCGTTACTGTTTTAAACTCTTCCAGGTTTTCCAGGCGGCTTTGCGCTTCGATACTGCGCTCGTTCATGAGCATTTCCTCATAGCCTGTCCCTTTTAAAACTTGTTCAACCATATCAGTAGCCGTTAAAAATTCCTGCTGCTTCGTCCAATTACGGATCAATGCGCCAAACTCTGCCAGGGACTTGGCCGCCTTGCCGCTGACACCAGCAAAATCAACTTCCTGAACAGCGGTGTACAAGGAAATGTCATGGTCTGCAGCATATGCCTGCAGCTTTTCCAGCGATGTCTTTCCTACTCCGCGTTTGGGCTCATTTACTACCCTGGCAAAGCTCAAGTCATCATCCGGATTGGCAATCAGCCGGAGGTAAGCGAGCATATCCTTAATCTCTTTACGGTCGTAGAACTTTGTTCCGCCGATGATTTGGTAAGGAATATTAGCCTTCACAAACGTTTCCTCAATGGAACGTGACTGTGCATTGGTTCTGTATAAGATGGCGATGTCCTTATAGGTGAAATCTCCTGAAGCAACAAATTGTTCAACTTTATCGGCAACAAACAATCCTTCATCCTGCTCCGTAGCCGCCTGGTAATAACGGATTTTTGATCCTTCGCTATTGTCTGTCCAGAGATTTTTCGGCTTTCTGCCGCTGTTGTTCTTTATAACCGTATTAGCAGCATCCAGAATCGACTTAGTCGAACGGTAATTTTGTTCAAGCATCACAGTGGAGGCATTCGGATAATCTTTTTCAAAAGAAAGGATATTTTGAATATCCGCTCCCCGCCACCGGTAAATCGACTGGTCTGAATCCCCGACGACGCAAAGGTTCTGGTAGCGTTTAGCCAGCTGTTTCACCAGATAGTACTGTGCATGGTTGGTATCCTGGTACTCATCGACATGGATGTATTGGAAGCGGCGCTGATAGTATTCCAATACTTCGGGTACCCGGTCGAATAGATGGATTGTTTGCATAATCAAATCGTCAAAATCCAATGATTGGTTTTTCCGCAATGTTTTTTGGTAGCGTTCGTATACATCAGAAACCTGTTTATCGTAAAAGTTGCCGACTTGTTTACTGTATTCTTCCGGAGTGACCAATTCGTTTTTAGCCGAACTGATTGCTCCCAGCATTGCTCTAGGTTCAAACTTTTTAGGATCTACATTAAGATCTTTCAGAATTTGCTTAATGACAGACAACTGGTCGCCGCTGTCCAAAATCGAAAAATTACTATTGTAACCTATACGGTCGATATCTCTTCTTAATATCCGTACACACATGGAGTGAAAGGTGGATACCCAGATACTAGAGGCATCAGGCCCGACTAGTTGATATACTCTATCTTTCATTTCCCGTGCTGCTTTGTTGGTGAAAGTAATGGCCAGGACGCTTCTTGGCGACACTTCTTTTTCACCGAGCAAATACGCGATACGATGGGTGAGCGCACGTGTCTTTCCACTTCCAGCACCCGCCATAATCAACAGCGGGCCTTCCGTATGTGTAACAGCTCTCCGTTGTTCTTTATTTAATCCTTTTAGCAAGTCATCCATAGTTTGACTCACATTAGACACCACCTTTATTTATTTCCCTTGACTGCCTTGACAGTTTTGATTGCGGTTTTGAAATTATCGTATATACTGTTGCCAACGACAACCACGTCGGCATGTTGTTTCATTTCTTTTGCTTGTTCCGGCGTGGAAATTCCGCCGCCATAGAACAAGATCGTTTGCTCCAGCTGCTGCTGCACCTTTTCCACCAGTACGGGATCCCCGTATGTACCACTATATTCTAAATAAAAGATGGGCAGATGGAACATATGCTCAGCCATTTGCGCGAAAGCCACTATATCTTCCTCTGATGGCATGTAACAATCCGTGACCTGAAACGCCTTGGCGTCTTCGTTTAAAATACAGTAACCTTCGACAAACAATTCGTTCCAGTCGATCACCTCTCCGAATTCTTTAACCGCCTTGTGTTGGATGTCCAGCATCCACTTCTTTTCCCTGCTGTTTAATACCATCGGAATATAGTAAAAGTCAAATCCCGGAGTAATAGCTTCCAGGTTAGAAACCTCTAAAACGCATGGAACCGTATGACGGCGAATCCTAGATAATAAATGAAGGACACCATCCAAAGTCACATTGTCTGTTCCTCCTACAATAACTGCGTCTGTTCCTGATTCACAAACCTGTTCCAATGCTTCATCAGAAATCTCCTTATCCGGATCCAACTTGAAAACATGCTCCCACTGCTTCATATCATACATTCAACAACTACCTCCATCCGGAGCCGGCCACGGCCCGGCTGCTAAAGTGACCCCCTGATTGCACAGAGGTTCTAATATATATCCATCTAATCATTATACCAAAAAACAATCAATGAATAGAGTGAAAAAAGAGTGAAGTTTTAGAGGGATTTTCAGGCAGGAAGTTTGGGGCCTGTCCCGTGAAGGTTAGAAAAAACCGCTTGGTTTGTTTTCCAAGCAGTTTGGCAATTTTTTATGAACAAGCATTTATTTCTGAGCAATGATGATGTACACCGCATCAGTCGGTCTTCTCCTCTGTATCACATGAAATCCTGCATCTTCCAATTCCTGTTCCATCACCGAAGAGGCAATCCGCGGGTGGCTTCCGTTATCCTCGTACTTCTCCAATTCAACACAAACAAAATATCCTTCAGGCTTCAGCACTTGCTTGATTTGCTGCAGGGAATGAGACAGTGGATGGATCTCATGAAGCACCAGCGATGCCAATGCAATGTCTATGGATTCCTCAGATAGGGGGATATCCTCCATGCTCCCTTTCAGCGTTTTGACATTGGTTACATTGTCCTTTCTTGCTTTGGATTGAATAATCTGCAGCATATCAGGGTCTAAGTCCAATGCATAAACCGGTCCACCCACGATTTTAGCAGCAGGAATCGTCATATAACCGGTACCGGCACCTACATCCAAAATAGCATCCCCCTGCTTAACCGGAATCATATTCAATAGCTGACCTGGCGGTATATCGTCTCTTTTGTCTGGATTATCAAGAAATTCCATTTTTCTCGCTAACCGTTCCTTTTTCATCAATTCAGCGTCATGCTTTCGTCTTTCCATGTATTTTATTCCTCCTCTTTCGTAACTACTGGTCATCATTTTTAGAAATCTTCGTTCACTAATTCAGCTACTACAGCAATCGCAGCTTTACTCCCCTCGCTTGCTGCGATGATTAATTGGGCAGGGGCGACGATGGAATTATCTCCACTCGCAAAGAGTCCTTCAACCTCCGTACGCCCAAAGTCATCTGTTTCGATGCCCCCCATCTCACTCATAGCGCATCCTAAGCTTTCAGCTAGTGCAGATGCCTGCTTGAGCTTACTCGCGACAAAGCCACCTTCCCTTTCGATTTCTTTCCCATTCTTAAATCGGATTTTTTTCAACTGGCCTTTGTCACCTTGTAAACTTTCTATTTCATCTTCCACGACTATGATGTTTTTCTTTGTCAGTAATTCATTCTGCTCTTTTGAGAAAAGAGTCTTTCCATTCGTACAAACAACAAGGTCTTTACTCCAATTAAAAATCATTTTAGCCAAGTGCATTGCACGCTCATCTTCTGCAATGACGACTAGCGGACGGTCTCTTAATTCCCAGCCGTCACAAAATGGACAACTAAACAAACTCGTGCCATACATATCATATATTCCTTCGATATCAGGCAATATGTCTTTAAGGCCTGTAGCTAAAATAACCTTTCTCGTACGATAACTAATACCATCATCTGCTTGAACCAAAAAGAATCCGTCTTGTTTTTGAATGGCTGTAACACGTTGATGGCGGATTTCAAGACTCGGGTATTCCTTCAACTCTTCCTTGGCAAGCCGTTTGAATTCTGATGGTTTAATCCGGTCTCTTGTAATAAAACCGTGAGATTCATACGTGACAGCGTTTCTTGGTTTATCTTCATCGAACAGCACGATCTTCTTGTTTGCCCTGGCAAGGACAAGCGATGCATTTAGCCCGGCGGGTCCCCCTCCAACAATTACACAATCCAACAACATAGCATGTTCCTCCTTTAATTAGGTATATTAAAGACTCTTAATATCTACAATTTGTATAAAAAAATTAATGGGTATGGTTCGCTGTATTTTTCTCGTCCCTTGCGGCTTCCATTTGTCTTGCAATATCACTTATATACTTTTGATCTAATTCATCCCTCAGTTTTTCTTCTGCATCGATCATTACGTTTTCAATCAAACATTTTCCATTATGGGATTCTTCGTGTTCCATGGAGCAGCTGAACAGCGTTGTCTTCCCCTCGATTGCCTGAATCACATCTAAAAAAGAGATTTCACGGGAACGCCTTACGATACTGTACCCGCCTTTGACGCCAGGAGTCGACTCAATTAATCCCGCCTTTACCAGCTTGGTTAAAATTTTGGACAAGTATGTCGGGGACAGATCTTGTGCCTTCGCCAATTGGTCTACGCCAACCGATTTCCCCCTCGGCACTATCATTAAATGTACCATTGTGTGCAGTGCATAATTAGTAGCTCTTGAATATTTCACATACGCTCTCCTTCCAAGTATATTATAGACCCTTAATGTCTTTAATTTAGTTTAAACGAAACAAAATAAAATATCAAGATACTTGCCTTTGGATTTTCATGTTAAGGTCAAAAGGTTTGCTTCCACGCATCTGGAAAACATCGTTCTAACCCCTGTAACTCATCGATGTTTTTCCTTACTCGACCTACTAGTTAATCAAATGGAAAACCAAATCTCCTTTACTCTTATAACTGTTCTT
Organism: Sediminibacillus albus; assembly: GCF_900101125.1. Taxonomy (GTDB): domain Bacteria; phylum Bacillota; class Bacilli; order Bacillales; family Amphibacillaceae; genus Sediminibacillus; species Sediminibacillus albus. Next base: position 141,803 of record NZ_FNFL01000005.1, read on the forward strand.
TTTAAGACGCACGTTCCTCATTTTGGGAAACTTCATAAAAGGTGGTAAACATCATAAAATTGTTCATGAAAGCCACATGGAGGTTATGGAATTGAATTCTTAATGTTTTTCTTGAGCCGAAACTACTACTTTGGAAATCTACAATGGATTCCTCTAATGAAAGCAAGCTTTCTATGCTGAGAACTAAATATCCCCTTTGTTCTTTTGAATAATCGCCTTGCTCAACCATGCTTAACAAAGTGTCTCTTATACTTTTCACTTCTGATAACATATAATCCAGATCTTCTTTGCCCATTTTTAGCTTGTCCTTGCTTATTAGCCAATCCTGTTCAAACAATGGAAGTACATACTGTGTTCTCTCCACGGTCAAGTCAACCGGCCTTTCTGACTCCATTTCTTCCAAATCCTTTGCAAAGGTTTCTTTGAACTCCTTTACGTCTTTGAGATATCCATCAACCATAACTGGGTCAGGTTGATAATTGTACGTTTTATGTAGGCTGAAAATCGAATAAGGATAAAACCAAGTCATTGCCAGTATAAAAATCACGATGAAACTCACCGCACCAACAATGATTCTTTTTGTGATTGTTGTCATATAAGTTCCTCCATCTGAAAAAAAGTACCAACTTTGCAGAAATCACTATTTTTTCATATTAGCCTTTTTAAACAAGCAAAGCCGATCACTCTTTTCAAATACTCTGTTACTTGTTCATTTGCACATTTGATAGAAAACTGCGAAGTAAACTTAAGCAGGGATTGTTTGTTTTTTTTCTGTTTAGATTGAATACTAGCTAACCGCTTCGTCAGCATACTTCGTCAAAAAGAAAAACAAGAGAAAGTCCAGATGAAATCCTCGTTAAGAAATGGAGACAGGTTAAAAGCGGAGGAAAACACGTAGACTCCTGCGGGAGGCTCACCAGCCGCCCCAGGAAAGCGTAGTACTTTTCCGTAGCGATGGGTTACAGTCATCTATTGTCAGACTGATTTCACTTGTGGTATTTGCATCGCATCCCCTTTCTACTTATTGAGATTTAAATACCGTCCGTATTCACCAATACGATTCTCCAGCCATCAGGATCCTCGATTGTTTTTCCTTTTTCTTTCCAATATTGATTTTCCGGTTCAACTACTCCATATCCCATATGATGGAGTCTCCCAGCTACCTTCTCCAGTTCATCCGGATTCGGAATGTAAAAAACCAACAGGTTATCTTTTGTAGGAGCAGGGCATGGGCTTCCGTCTACATGACGGGTAAATTCTAAATGGTAAGGAGCATCAGGCAGTCCAAAAACAACACCTTCGTACCCCCGGTGACCGGAGAATGTGGTGAGTATCTCGAGCCCGAGTCCTTTTTCATAAAAGGTAATCACCTCATCAAATTTATCTGTGGGCCTCGCGACTCTAATTTGAGCTGCTGAAAAGTCTGCAAATTTCATAGTAACTCCCCCTTTCCAATGATTCTAACTATTTAATGATTTTGTTGTATTATAGGGCTTCCCTCTTCCATCTCCCCCTCTATTCTAACATTCATTTCCAATCTTTTTAGGAATTATCTAAAAATACCTTGCCACCTTACCATCTACCATCGGCGAGTGGGTTACTGAAATAAAAGGATAGAAGTTACTTTCATGCTCTACGGAGGATTGCTGTTTTTGTAGATTGGCTTGGAGGACAGTCGACTCCCGCGGAAAGCGACTGTCCGAAATGAAAATCCCTGTCCATTATTTAAATAGGGATCCATCCGTGTAAAAAAGCCTAAACCACCATGTGATTTAGGCTCCTTTATATGTTTTGACATCATTTTCTTTCCGATATTAGTTCTCATCTGCCGGAAAATGAATCCCCGTCTGCCTGCGGATTTCTTCCAGCAGCTTTGCTGTTTCCAGCGAGCGCTCGAACGTGCATACGTCCGACTCGGTTTTCCCCTGTTTCACTAACTCAACAAAAGCAGCCGCTTCATAAAACATGCCGTTTTCCACCTGGGGACGGGTTATATCCTCGGTTGAACCATCTTTATACCTGATCTCCACATGGGTAGGCGTGTTGATATTGTCGATGATTATGCTTCCGTTCTCCCCTTGGATTTCCGACGGGAGGTAGGAGTTGGCTATTTTAGAATACATTACAGCGCCATTGAGACTGCCGTAGTCGAACAATACGCTGCCTTGGCCATCTACACCAGAGTCAAGCATCAGACTGCTGGCGGTTAAGCGCTCTGGACGTCCGAATAAGGTAACCATCGGATAAATACAATAAATGCCGATATCCATTAAAGAGCCATTGGAAAATTGCGGATTGAATGCATTCAAAACTTTCCCTTCTTTATAAGCGTCATAGCGGGAAGAGTATTGACAATAGCTGGCAAAATAACGGCGGACTTCGCCAATCTTTCCGATATTATCCTGGATTGCTTTGAAGTTAGGCAGATGGACTGTTTTTAATGCCTCCATCAGCAATACATTGTTTTTTTCAGCCGTATCAATCATCTGCTTTACTTCTGCACTATTGGAGGCTATGGATTTTTCCACAAGAACATGCTTGCCGTTTTCCATAAGAAGGATTGCCTGCTCTGCATGGAACGAATTTGGGCTGGCAATATACACGGCCTCAAACTCCGGACTTTTTGCAAAAGCTTCTATATCCGTATATGTATGGTCTGCCTTGAATTTTCCTGCAAATTTCTCAGCTTTTTCTTTTGAGCGTGAATAAACAGATGTCAACGTAAATTCCTCGACTTGATAAGCAGCATCGAGAAAGTTTTCTGTGATCCAATTAGTACCGATAATTCCGAATCTCACCATGATGACCCCTTCCTGTACAATTATTGATATGAACGATGGTACAAAAGCTTAAATAAGCGCCGGCTACCCCTCATAAGATGGGAATCCGGCGCTGGGTATTTCTAATTATCTTCCGAATCGCTGCCTTCCAGCCTGTCCAATACCATGGAATATGCATCATTGCCATAGTTAAGGCAGCGCTTGACTCGTGAAATTGTCGTTGTCGAAGCGTTCGATTCTTCCACTATCACTCCGTAGGTATAGCCTTCACGCAGCATTTGGGCTACTAACAGCCTTTGTGCAAGCGCCTGGATTTCACTGATCGTTGCTATATCATCGAAAAACCGATAGCATTCTTCCTTATCCTTTAAGGACAGAATAGCCTCGAACAGACGATCCAATTGCTCTCCCCGTAATTTATCTATTTGCATATTGCATACACTCCTTGTTAGGGGTTGTCCAAACAGCTGTTGGCTTCGTTACTGAATGGTGACCATATCAAGCCCTGTTCTGTCTGGGAGGACATTCACCCACGTTTTGCCTGGAACAAAACCAACCGGTTCTCCATCCTTTACAGGGAGAACTTTTCCATCGATGTTTTTCCACTGCACTTGTTGGACCTTGCCTTTTTGCAGTAAGTAAGCATCCCCGCCAGATTGGAGATCTACTTCACGCCGTCCTGCATCATCAATTACTTCATGGTGTGTTTCGATCAAAAATACGTTATCTAACTGTACAGCTTGATCCGAATCCAGCTCCACTGTCTGGCTGCTTCCATTATAACGTAAATACTTGTCCAATTCCTCATCATATACATACCGGACTGGTTCATTCGTATAAGAAAAGGACACTTCGGTTGCAGACTCGCCGTCTATGTCAGCCGTTTCCTCTTCTGATAAAAACGGCAGCGGCTCATAATCGGCTTCCATTTCATACCCTTGGCCTTCTGCAACCTCTTTGACAGCATCAAACTGCAAATAGGAATTATGCGGCGCCACCCGAGATTGAGAGCGTTCGAATAAGTGCCCGTCATTATCATAATAGGCACCATTCAAATGGTCTACTGCACCATTTTTAAGCATATCTTCAATAAAATTGGCCGCACCATGGTATACATATAAAGCACCATACCCGGACGCCAAATTAAAATAATACTCCCGCGCACTTCTTACAGGGCCGACTACTTCCGGTTTCTCACTATGGAACAAGGCCATAAATCTAGTAATGTTGCCTTCTGCCAGGATTTCGAAGACAATATCCGCCTTTGTTAATCCTGACTGGGGCCTTGCTTTTGGGTGATTATTGACCATTACTGCAACGATCCGGTTGTCGACAGGCTCATCCGTTCCAATGCCCGTCAATGGATATACATTTTCGTAAGCAGGCTCCGCCGGTTCTTCCTTTTCCTCTGGTTCTGTCACCTGCTCGTCATTCTCTTCAGTTTCTTCCGTCTGGCTCTTCTCATCTTTTGAACAAGCTGCCATCATCAACATCACCAGCAGCAACCCTGCAGCAATGCTCAGCCATTGTTTCCTCATGTTCCCACACACCTTTTTACTAGGAGTTTTCTCTATATAATATGCTATTAATTTTACCTCATGATAGCAGGAAAGAGAACCTCTTTCTTCTTAACGTCCATAATACCATTCGGCGTAATCCGTATAAAAGGGAGATGGATCGATGATAAAAACAACAAATTGTACACAGGATCGTCAAACTGGTATCCATATTCTTTCAATATTTTTTTCAACGTTTTTTCTTTTTCCATCAAATCTTCCATTTTACCTTCGAACATCATTCCTGCTAAGGCCAATGGCAATTCAAAGATAATTTTCCCTTTATGGGCTAGAACAATTCCACCGCCAATTTCTTTCATCCTTTGAAATGCCAGCAGCAAATCATGCTTATGCTTCCCAATCACTACAATATCTCCTGTATTGGAATAGGAGCTGACAAGCCCGCCAAGCCTATTGGTAAACCCTTTAATCACAGTGTTTACCCGCCATTTCCCCTCCCTGTTGACAAGCATCAGGAACGCTTCTTCATAATTGTTTTCGATTTCCTCCACTGTCACATCGATGGTTAGAGCAATCGGTTTTATGATAACATCGTTGACCATTTCCAGTCCGATTGGCAAAGAAAACTGTAAGTCACCTTCATGCAAGTCCCAATCCAGCGCTAATTTTCCGATTCCGTAATTACTCCAATCAATGGCATGTTCCTGATCGACTAGCTGCCCTTCCTTTTTAATCCATTGTCCCTTGGCAATAACGGAAACTGGATCAGGGTTATCTTTTGCTTCCAATATATTTAGGTGTGCCACCTGCCCGGGAGCTATACTGCCAAGTCGGTCACGCATATTAAAGTGCTTGGCTGCATTATAGCTTGCCATCATATAAGCATCTTCGGCAGGGACCCCCTGTTCAAGGGCTATTTTAATACATTGATTCATCATGCCGTGTTCATAAAAAGAAGGTGTGGACCCATCCGTCGTCATGGTAAGCTGATCAAAGTTATCTATCCCCAGCTCCTTGATTTCCGCGAACAGCTTAGGCAGATCCGGCCTTATGGAGGAATAGCGCAAGCCGACTTGGTAACCCATTTGCAGCCGATCGTACACTTCTTTTCCGGTAATTGATTCATGGTCGGCACTTGCTCCCAGCAGCTTCATTTTTGCCAGGGTATGCTCAGAAGCACCAGGAAAATGGCCTTCAATCGGTTTACCAAGCCGCTTTGATTCCTGCATCCAGTAAAGAATCCGATCATCATCCTCTAATACTTGCGGCCAGGAGGTAAGCTCTCCTCCTTGTACAACCGCTTCATGCTCCAGCCATGCCAGTACTTGGGCATTATTAAATATTTCCAGCTCATCCTGCAAGGAAGACTGCGAATCAAATCTGGCCCACCAGTACATCGATACCGGCAAATCCATAAATTTGTCCAGCAATGTAAACGCTTTCTTTCTTTCAAGCAAATATAGCCAGATTAAATTGTCATTCATCAATGTAGTCGTCCCTGTTTGGGATACATATTCGCTCAACTGATGAGGGTTATATAACTGAAAAGGATGGGCATGCGGCTCTATGTAACCGGGTACCACGAATTTCCCTTGGCAATCGACTGTTTCCATTCCGGAAGTATTACCCGGCATACGTTCACCGACATAAACAATCCTATCTTTGTATATCCAAATATTCGCTTTCATCCACTTTTTCAAAAATACATTTAAGTAAACAGCATTTGTAAGCAATAAGGTTGGCGCAAGCAAACCATCTATTACTGAAACATGTTCTCTTAATTCTTTGTTTCTCCAGCGATAATGGTGCTCGTTCATTGGTAATTCTCCTATTCTCTGATTGTTTTTTCTATCGTAACACATGGTGGAAATCAAAGATAAGCATTTGTAAGAAAATATAACAAAATATACACATTCTTAATACTTATGATATAACATTTTATACAGCAGCACTTCAACTATTATTATTCGATAAAATCTCTATTTATTACTAAACAAAATGAATGGACAGCCTGCAATCAACAGGCTGTCCATTTTTAAAAAGAGTAGATGCTTCTTGATAGCTTTACCTCTTTGCCTATCCTTCCCTAAAACCAATATCACGACGATAAAAAAAATCAGGACTATCAGCAAACCTATTTAAACAGCGGTAAACAGCCTGCTGTGCGGATTGCTGATCGGTTTGCACAGATCCGACCAACAACACCCTCCCGCCTGTTGAAATGTATGTATCACCAGCAGCCTCTGTTCCTGCATGAATAATAAAACAACTGTCCGCTTGCACATCGCCGAGATCTGGAAGCTCTTTCCCTTTTTGATAAGCGCCAGGGTATCCCTTGGAGGCTACTACCGTTCCAATACAAGCAGCAGGCTTCCATGTAAGCGCCGGGTCCTTATCTGCTTTGACATCGCCAATGACTTGAAGGAAATCATTTTCCAACAGCGGCAGGACAACCTGTGTTTCCGGGTCACCCAGCCGTGCATTGAACTCGATTACTTTTGGCCCCTGTTCCGTTTCAATCAATCCGGCATAAAGGACACCCGAGAAAGAACGGCCTTCCTCGACCATCGCTGCTGCAGTCGGTTCCAGAATAGTGGAAATTGCTGCCTCGATAACATCCGCTGCTAAATCAGGTATCGGGGCATAGGCACCCATTCCGCCTGTGTTCGGCCCTTTATCTTCATCATATGCACGCTTATGGTCCCTGGCAGGAACCATCGGATACACCTTGTTTCCCTGCACAAAGGCCATCAATGAAAACTCTTTGCCTTGCAAAAATTCTTCAATGACAATTCTGCTTCCTGCATTTCCAAACTGGTTTTCTACAAGCATATGATCAATAGCTGCTAAAGCTTCCTCCAGCTCCATTGCGACGACAACGCCCTTTCCGGCCGCCAGTCCATCGGCCTTGATTACGATCGGCGCCCCTTGCTGCCGGACATAGGCTTTCGCCTCCTCTGCATCCGTAAAGGTTTGGTATGCAGCTGTCGGTATCTTATACTTATTCATCAGATTTTTGGCAAAGTCCTTGCTGCCTTCTATTAATGCAGCATCTTTCGAGGGACCGAATATTTGCAAGCCTTCTTGCTCAAAAGCATCCACAATGCCCGCAGTTAATGGGGTTTCCGGACCAACGATCGTCCAGTCAATCTGTGCTTCCTTGGCAAAGGCAATAAGTTCATCGATTTGGTTATCCTTTATATTTACACACTCTGCTTCTTTACTGATACCACCGTTTCCCGGAGCAGCATAAATATTCCCGGCAAGCCTGCTTTCGGCCAATTTTTTCACAATGCTATGTTCTCTGCCGCCGCTCCCGACCACTAACACGTTCATCGAATCCCTCCCTTATCGGACTTCGTTATTTGTAAGATGAAGAGATGATTCCCGCACCCCTCTGAAGTATTATTAATGCTTGAAATGCCTCATGCCTGTAAACACCATGGCGATGCCATGCTCGTTGCACGCTTTGATGGAATCTTCATCCCGCTTAGACCCGCCCGGCTGAATGATGGCAGTTATGCCGGCTTGTGCAGCTTCCTCCACCGTGTCAGGCATTGGAAAAAAGGCATCAGAAGCCATCACAGCTCCTTTTGCTGAGTCCCCAGCTTGCTCTAGTGCAATCTTAGCAGCACCGACGCGGTTCATTTGGCCCGCGCCAATACCTAAAGTCTGGTCCTGTTTAGCAATAACAATCGCATTCGATTTGACATGCTTTACTACTTTCCAGGAAAACAGCAGGTCTTTCATTTCCTGTTCATCCGGCTTGCGATTCGTTGCTATCGTTAGCTCCTGCTCATTAACCTTGCCATTGTCAACGTCTTGTACTAGCAAGCCGCCGGCAACGCTGACCAGTTTTTGCCTTTGGCCTCTGGTTGATTCAATCGGTATTTCCAGCAAACGGATATTTTTCTTTACTGTCAGGATCTCCAAAGCTTCTTCCGTAAAGGATGGCGCAATCACAATTTCCAGGAAAATCTCTTTCAACTGGTTGGCTGTATCCTTATCGACTTGGCGGTTTAGCGCGATAATTCCGCCAAATATGGAGACAGGATCAGCCTGATAGGCCTTCTGGAATGCCTGTGAAATAGTGTCGCCAATTCCGATTCCGCATGGATTCATGTGCTTGACAGCTACGGCTGCCGGCCCTTGATATTCAAGCGCCATTTCTAGCGCAGCATTGGCATCCTGAATATTATTGTAAGACAACTCCTTGCCATGGAGCTGCTTCGCATTGGCTATCGATGCTCCCTTTGCCAGGGGCTCTTTATAAAAGGCTGCACTCTGGTGAGGGTTTTCGCCATATCGTAATGTTTGTACTTTTTCGTATGTAATCGTGTACGTTTCCGGGTTTTTCTCTCCGGTAATCTCAGAAAAATAACCGGCAATCATCGCATCGTAATTTGCCGTATGCCGGAATACCTTTGCGGCCAGCCGTTTGCGGTCTTTCTCATCGAATTTGTCCTGGGCAAGCTGTTCTAAAACCGGCTGGTAATCGTCTGGATCAACAATCACCAGGACATCCCGGAAATTCTTAGCCGCCGCCCGCAGCATCGTCGGACCGCCAATGTCGATGTTTTCTATCGCATCTGCTTGCGTAACACTCTCTTGTTCAAGCGTTTGTTTAAATGGATATAAGTTAACAACGACAACGTCGATCGGATGGATATCCCTTTCCGCTAATTGCTGCTGATGGCCGGGATCATCACGCCTTGCTAACAAGCCGCTATGAATATTGGGATGAAGTGTTTTAACCCGCCCGTCCAAAATTTCTTCAAACTGTGTAATATCCGAAACAGGGATTGCCGGCAGCTCTGCTGCCTGTAATTTTTTCAATGTTCCTCCAGTAGAAATTAACTCATAGCCAAGCTTGTCTAAACCTTGGGCAAACTCTACGATATTGCTCTTGTCTGAAACGCTAATAAGGGCGCGTTTTCTCATGATTTGATCTCCTCTCTATTCACAGCCATCAACAATCGTTGAATGGTTTTGGGAAAAAGGTTATGTTCAATTGCTTGTACCCGCTTTTGTAAGGAGGCTCTATCTTCTTCCTCTTTCACACGTATGGCTTCCTGCTCTATAATTGCTCCGGTATCCATTCCTTCATCAACAAAATGAATGGTCACCCCGGTTACTTTTACACCCGCCTCTATGGCCTGGCCAATCGCATCCTTGCCTGGAAAGGCCGGCAAAAGCGATGGATGGATATTGATGATCCTTCCTTCAAAGGGGGCTAACAAGGTGGGGCCGACCAGGCGCATATATCCCGCCAGAATAATCCAGTCAATATGCTTTTCCTGCAGTTCTTTTAAAATCGCTTGTTCGAACGCTGCTTTTGCCGGAAATTCCTTAGGCTGAAAAGCAAACACGGGAATATTGCGAACCGTTGCCTTATCGATCACCTTTGCCCCTGGTTGGTCACAGACTAACAAGCCAATCTTTCCGTCGAGCCGGCCAGCCTCGATTTGCTCAGCAATCGCATCGAAATTGCTTCCTGTGCCAGAAGCGAATACAGCCAGCTTATGTTTACCCATTGGTCAGCTCCACTCCTTGGCCGGACGTTACCTCTCCAATAATAGAGGCTTTCTCCCCGAGTTCCGCCAATACAGAGACCGCTTCTTCTGCCTGCTGTCCAGGAATGATGACGGCCATGCCAATGCCCATATTGAACACTCCCAGCATTTCTTCCAGTCCAAGGCTGCCGTAGCGCTGTAACACTTCATAAATGGGCGGGATTTCCCAGGAGCCTAAGTTTATACGCACGCCTAAGTGATCTGGCAGAGCGCGGGGGAGGTTTTCGTAAAAACCACCGCCTGTTATATGGGAAATGCCTTTGATTGAAACTTTGCTTCTCAATGTCTTGATGGCAGCGGCGTAAATTCTAGTAGGGGGCAGCAACGCCTCCCCCAGCGGCTGGTGCAGCGGCTGATAGACACTGGATAATTCCAATCCTTTTTCTTTAATTATTTTTCTGACTAATGAAAAGCCATTAGAATGGACCCCGCTTGAACTGATGCCGATAATGGCATCACCCGCACGAGCATCATTGCCAGAGATAATTTCCTGTTTATCGGCAATCCCGACAACAAAGCCAGCCAAGTCATATTCTCCGTCCTGATACATCCCCGGCATTTCTGCTGTTTCCCCGCCGATCAAGGCAGCGCCGCTTTCCACACAGCCATCGGAAATACCTTTGACAATTTGCTCGATCTTTTGCGGATCATTTTTCCCACAGGCAATATAATCAAGGAAAAACAAGGGATCGGCACCTTGGGCGACAATGTCATTGACACACATAGCAACGAGATCGATGCCGACTGTATCATGCTTGTCGATTTCAAAGGCAAGCTTCAGCTTGGTCCCAACACCGTCTGTTCCAGAAACAAGCACGGGTTCCTTATAAGCAAAGGAGCCAATCTCAAACAAACCGGCAAATGCCCCGACCCCTCCGATTACTTCTTTCCTGTCCGTTTTAGCTATATGTTTTTTCATTAAGTCCACTGCACGGTAGCCAGCCTCGACATCCACGCCTGCTTGTTTATATATATCACTCATGGTACCGCTCCTTTTTCCGCTGTAAAATGAAAAGCAACTACGCCTTCGTAACTGGCAGAACTGTTTCTGGGTAAATTTCCGTCGGATAGTTTCCAGTGAAACAAGCATTGCAAATGCCATGCTCTAAAGATTCCTTTTCCGTAACAATCGAATTCTCGAGCCCATCGGTGGTCAAATAGGATAAGCTGTCAGCGCCAATTAGTTCACGGATTTCTTCCACCTTATGATTGGAGGCAATCAACTCCCCTTTTGTCGAGGTGTCGATTCCGTAATAGCATGGATTTTCAATCGGCGGTGAGGCAATCCTTACATGAACCTCTGACGCGCCCGCTTCTTTCAATAGCCGGACAATCCGCTTGCTTGTCGTTCCACGGACGATGGAGTCATCGACCATTACCACCCGTTTGCCTTCGACAATCCCGCGCACGGCAGAAAGCTTCATTTTAACCCCTTGCTCCCGCAATTCTTGCGAAGGCTGGATAAACGTCCGGCCGACATACCGGTTTTTTATCAAGCCAAGTTCATAGGGAATCCCTGATGCTTCAGAAAAACCGATAGCTGCGGAAATACTTGAATCAGGCACGCCTGTCACTACATCCGCTTCGATTGGTGCTTCCTTTGCCAGCTCCTTGCCCATCTTTTTGCGGGAAGCATGGACATTGCTGCCATTTAGATCACTGTCCGGGCGAGAGAAGTAGACATATTCCATTGAGCATAACGTCCGTGCCATCGGTGAAGCGAACGTTTTGGAAGTGACGCCATTGTCATCGATGATCAATAGTTCCCCTGGCTTTACCTCGCGAAGGTAGGAAGCGCCGATCACGTCAAAGGCACACGTTTCGGAAGACACGACGTACGCTCCGCCAAGCATGCCCAGCGACAATGGCCGAAGGCCGCGCGGATCTAAAGCAACGTACATTTGCTTTTCCGTCAACAGGGCAAATGCATAAGCTCCTTTAATCATGCTTAGCGCTTGAATAATGGCTTCATCCATTTGCAGATGACCGCTGCGCTTAATCAAATGGGCAAGCACTTCCGTATCAGAAGTCGTCTGTAAAATACTTCCCTGTGCCTCCAATTGGTGCTTTAAAGCATAGGCATTGACTAGATTGCCGTTATGGGCCAGAGCCATACTTTCCTTTTGGGAACGGAAGACGAGCGGCTGCACATTTTCATATCCGCCTCCGCCTTGTGTGGCATAACGTACATGGCCAAGTGCTGCGCTTCCTTTTAGTCTGGCGAACTCATCTTGTTCAAACACTTCATTTATTAACCCACTGCCCTTGTGCAGATTTAAAGACTCTCCATCGCTTGTAACGATACCAGCACCTTCCTGGCCGCGATGCTGCAAAGCGTGTAATCCATAATAGGCAACCTCTGCCGCTTTCTCATGTCCCCAAATGCCGAATACGCCGCACTCTTCATTTAATCCTTTGATTTCAGCAAGCATGGTATAGCCCCTTTCCATAAAGCTTTCAAGCTTTCCATTGGCTGTTCGATCGTCCGCTCGCTATTGATGCTGATTTGATAATCACCGTCATCTGTAACAGTGCCGATGGCTAATGCATCCTCGACCATCTCTTCAAAAGCTGTTTTATTTTCTGGACGTACCGATACTAAGAAACGGGATTGTGTTTCACTGAAAAACTCAGTTACTGCGTCCCCTTCAAGTGCAACGTCTATACCAGTCTGCTTGCCAAACGAGCTTTCCGCTAGCGCAACTGCCAAGCCGCCTTCTGCTACATCATGGGCAGAAGCGATGATTCCAGCTTGAATTGCTGCCAATAACTGCTGTTGACGCTTCGCTTCTGTCGTCAAATCAAGCGCTGGAGCTTTTCCGAAATACTTGTTTTCCAGAACGTTTTGCAGTTCGCTCCCGCCAAATTCCGCCTCCGCTTTGCCAATCACATAGATGGCATCGCCGGCATGCTGGAAAAAAGAAGGGGTGACATGATCAAGCGACTCCAGCAACCCTACCATCCCCACGACAGGCGTTGGAAAGATTGCTTGATTGTTAGATTCATTATATAAGGAGACGTTTCCACTTATAACCGGTGTATTTAATGCAAGACTGGCAGCACTCATACCGTCTACGCTCTTTTCCATTTGCCAGAAGTTTTCCGGTTTATCGGGATTTCCGAAATTAAGGCCGTCTGTCAATGCCAATGGCTTACCGCCGGAACAGACAATATTGCGGGCCGCCTCCGCGACGGCAATCTGTCCGCCTGTCTCCGGATCCAGATAAATATACCTGGAGTTGCAATCGGTAGTGACAGCCAATGCCTTGTCTGTGCCGCGCACTCGAATTACTGCAGCATCCGAACCGGGAGTAACGACTGTGTTCGTCTGCACCATGGAATCATATTGGTCATACACCCACTCTTTACTAGCTATCGTCGGCTGTTGTAACAATGCCTTTAAAGTCTCTGTATAATTTTTTACATCTTCCGGGTAGTAATCAGTCATTTGCTGATATTCCTCGTAGTATGCAGGTACCTTAGAAGGCTTGTGGTAGACAGGAGCATCCTCAGCCAGCGAATCAACCGGAATGTCGGCAACTACCTCTCCTTTATGCAGCAAGCGGAATTGATGGTCTTCGGTTACACGGCCGACGGCTACCGCCTCCAGCCCATACTTTTTAAAAATGTCGACAATCTCCTGTTCTTCTCCTGCTTTGACTACCATCAGCATCCGTTCCTGTGACTCGGACAGCATTAATTCATATGGTGTCATATTCCTTTCACGCTGGGGTACTAAATCAAGATCCATTTCCATTCCTGTTCCTGCTTTACTGGCCATTTCACTGGCTGAAGAAGTAAGACCAGCTGCTCCCATGTCCTGCATACCTACTAAGGCGTCACAATGAATCGCCTCAAGGCAAGCTTCGATGAGCAGTTTTTCCATGAACGGATCTCCAACCTGAACGGACGGGCGCTTGCTTTCCGATTCTTCAGATAAATCTTCTGAAGCGAATGTCGCCCCATGAATACCATCCCTGCCAGTCGGTGCACCGGCATACAATACCGTATTGCCGATTCCAGCGGCGATCCCTTTCTGAATATCCTTTTGATCAATCAGACCGACACACATCGCATTGACTAATGGGTTGCCTTCATAGCAGTTGTCAAACTGAACCTCGCCGCCGACCGTCGGTACTCCGACACAGTTGCCATAGCCGGCAATGCCGTTAACCACTTCTTCAAACAAGTATTTAACTCGTCCGGAATCAAGATTGCCAAACCTGAGCGAGTTTAACAATGCAACTGGACGGGCGCCCATGGAGAATACATCACGGATAATTCCTCCGACTCCAGTCGCTGCCCCTTGATAAGGCTCTACTGCGGACGGATGGTTGTGGCTTTCAATTTTAAATACCGCTGCCTGCCCTCCGCCGATGTCGATGATTCCTGCTCCTTCTCCCGGCCCCTGCAACACATGGGGGGCTTTGGTTGGAAACTTCTTTAGTAAAGGCTTGGATGTTTTATAGCTGCAATGCTCAGACCACATAACGGAAAATATTCCCGTCTCTGTAAAATTCGGACGCCTGCCCAGTACGTTCTTAATATGCTTGTATTCTGCGTCGGTAAGGCCCATTTCTTTATAAATGTATTCCTTTTCGATTACTTCCGGATTTATCTCAGACGCCTGCAACATACGCTTCCCTCCAATGATTAACAACCGATTTAAATAGCTTCAAGCCATCGCTGCTCCCTAATACTGCCTCGGTTGCCCGTTCAGGATGAGGCATCATGCCAAGCACATTGCCTTGTTGATTGATAATTCCTGCGATATCTGCAACAGAACCGTTAGGATTGTTGGCATACCGGAATACGATTTGATTGTTGGCTTCCAGCTCGGCCAATTCACCTTCATCGCAATAGTAGTTTCCTTCCCCATGAGCAATAGGCAGGCTGATCGCTTCCTTTGTCGTGTAAGCAGAGGAAAATCTCGTTTGGTTATTTTCGACTACCAGTTTTTCCTGATGGCACATAAACTTCAATTGTTTATTTCTAAGCATGGCACCGGGAAGCAGTCCTGCTTCCAACAATATTTGGAACCCATTGCATACCCCTAAAACAGGAATGCCCATGTCCGCCTTTTGTTTAATTTCCGTAACAACGTGTGAAGTGGAAGCAATCGCGCCAGAGCGTAAATAATCGCCATACGAAAATCCGCCAGGAAGCAATATGGCGTCATACCCTGATAAATTTGCTTCTTCATACCAGACAAGGTCAGCTTCTTCTCCAAGGGAACTTGTTACCGCATGATACATGTCTCTGTCGCAATTGGAACCGGGAAAAACGATGACAGCGAATTTCACTGGGCGACACCCTCCTCAATGGTGTACTGATAATCTTCAATGACTGGATTGGCTAATAGTTTTGCACACATTTCTTTTATTTGCCGGTCGATATCTGCATGTTCATCTACTTGAAGCTCCAAAAACCTGCCGACCCGCGCTCCATGTACTTCGGGAAACCCCAGCTTGTTCAGCGATTCCTGAACTGCTTTCCCCTGCGGGTCCAATACACCTTGCTTTAAAGTTATATATACTTTTACTGTTTTCATACTGTAGCCTCCAGTCGTTGAAGAATATTGTCGTACACGTACAAAAGGTCGCCTAAATCCTCGCGGAATACATCCTTATCCATTTTTTCGCCAGTTTCTTTGTCCCAAAGCCGGCAAGTGTCAGGGGAAACCTCATCCGACAAAATAATCCTGCCTTCTATGTTTCTGCCAAACTCCAACTTGAAGTCTGCCAATGTTAAATCGATATTTTCAAAGAATTGCTTTAGGTGATCGTTAACGTTGAGAGCCATCTCTTTTATATCCAGCAGTTCTGCTGGGGTTACATCAGATAGAAGCAAAGCGTGTTCATCATTAATCAGCGGATCGCCCAGCACATCGTTTTTGTAGAAAAGCTCTACGAGCGGCGGCGAGAATTCCGATTTTTCCTGGATTCCCAAGCGGCGGGTGATGCTGCCTGCTGCCGTGTTCCTAACGACTACTTCCACCGGAATGATTGTTGTTTTTTCCACTAGCTGCTCCGTCTCATTAAGGCTGCGGACGAAGTGGCTGGCAATCCCTTTTTCCTGAAGAAACTCGAATACTTTTGCTGAGATTTGGTTGTTATATTTCCCTTTCCCAATGAAGCTTGCTTTTTTCTTGCCGTTAAAAGCAGTTGCGTCGTTTTTGTAAGACAATATTAAATGCGTATCATTGCCTTCCACCCGAAAAACTTGTTTTGCTTTTCCTTCATATAAAAGGTTGCCCTTCATTACGTCACCCCATCGATTTAGTATGTGGAAATATCCCGGAAATTTTCCTATAAACCAATTCGTTCAAAGACCCCATCAACATTCTTCAAATGATAGGTATAGTCGAAACAATCAGCAATTTGCTCCTTGCTCAACAATGCAGTTATCTTTTGCTCTGATTCCACTAACTCACGGAACGGGATTCCTTCCTCCCAAGCCTTCATGGCATTTGGCTGCACTAAATCGTAGGCTTCTTCTCTGCTCATGCCCGCGTCAATCAAAGTAAGCAGCACGCGCTGGGAAAAAATAACGCCGTAAGTTTTATCAATGTTTGCTTTCATGTTTTCCGGAAAAACGGTTAGGTTTTTCACGATTGTCGAGAAGCGGTGAAGCATATAATTCAATGCTATCGTTGCATCAGGTAAAATAATTCGCTCTGCGGAAGAATGGGAAATATCGCGTTCGTGCCACAATGCCACATTTTCATAGGCCGTTACCATATGGCCGCGCAGCACTCTTGCCATACCCGTCATATTTTCCGAACCGATTGGGTTCCGTTTATGAGGCATTGCCGAGGAACCTTTCTGTCCTTTCGCAAAAAACTCCTCGACTTCTCTTGTTTCTGTCTTTTGCAGGTTGCGAATTTCGACGGCGAATTTCTCGATCGATGTAGCAATCAAGGAAAGCGTCGATACATAATGGGCGTGGCGGTCACGCTGTAATGTCTGGGTAGATACAGGGGCGGCAGCTAAACCCAGCTTTTCACATACATATTTTTCAACAAACGGATCGATATTGGCATAGGTTCCAACAGCGCCTGATAACTTGCCCGTTTCAATCGTTTTAGCTGCCGCATCGAACCGTTCCAGGTTCCGTTTCATTTCTTCATACCAAAGTGCCATTTTCAATCCAAAGGTTGTCGGTTCTGCGTGGACGCCATGTGTCCGCCCCATCATGACCGTATGCTGGTGCTCCTTGGCCTTATTTGCCAGGATGTCAATGAATTGCTTGATGTCTTTGCGTAAGATATCATTTGCCTGCTTTAGTAAATAAGAGAGCGCCGTATCGACTACATCTGTGGAAGTTAGCCCGTAATGGACCCATTTACGTTCTTCTCCGAGTGTTTCAGAGACGGCTCGTGTAAAGGCGACCACATCATGCCGTGTTTCCTGTTCGATTTCCAGAATCCGGCTGACATCAAAAGAAGCGTTGACCCTGAGCTTTTCCACGTCCTGTTTTGGAATAACACCAAGTTCGCTCCATGCTTCACAGGCGAGAATTTCCACTTCCAGCCAAGCCTTGTATTTATTTTCGTCTGTCCAGATAGATCCCATTTCTTCTCTTGTATAACGATCAATCATAAGTAAGCCCTCCTGATTTTCC
This sequence comes from Sediminibacillus albus, assembly GCF_900101125.1. Classification (GTDB taxonomy): domain Bacteria; phylum Bacillota; class Bacilli; order Bacillales; family Amphibacillaceae; genus Sediminibacillus; species Sediminibacillus albus. The sequence continues at coordinate 159,296 of NZ_FNFL01000005.1, forward strand.
TGCCGGTGCTACCACACCGGCTGGCTGGCACCGGAAAAACTACTGTCCGATGCATGAGTTTTTTCAAATTGTTTCCTTGTTTCCTCGATATTGCTGCCTACGTAAGTGACGTGGCCCATTTTTCTGTTTGGTTTTATCCCCTGCTTGCCATAGATATGGAGATGTCCATTGGTAAATTCGTTTTCGGCTTGCACGTATTCTTCCATCTCCGCACCAAGCAGATTCAGCATGATAGCTCCACCATGGAACAGTACTGGTACCAAGGGCAAGCCGCACACCGCACGTATATGCTGTTCAAATTGGGAAACATTGCATGCTTCAATGGTGAAATGTCCTGAATTGTGGGGACGCGGCGCCATTTCATTGATAAGGATTTCTTCACCAACAACAAACATTTCAATGGCAAACGTACCGACCACTGAAAGACTCTCTGCTACAGTTTTTGCTGCAGCCTGCGCATTATTCTCCAAATTAGCTGAAATGTCTGCAGGTACAGTGGTTTGGTGAAGTATATGGTTTTTATGTTGGTTTTCTGCAACAGGGAAATAAGTGATTTCCCCAGCAGCCGAGCGAGTGAATACGACAGAAATTTCTTTCTCAAATGGAATGAAGCGTTCGATGATGCACCGGCTGTTGCTGGCAACAAACTGTTCAGCTGCGGCAAGATCGTTCTCTGTTTTGGCAATCATTTGGCCTTTGCCATCATAACCGCCACGGCATGTCTTCAACACAAATGGCAAGCCGACTTCGGCCGCTTTCTCAGCTAGCTCGGAATGATGATAGATAATAGCAAAAGCGGGTACAGGCAAGCTGCTATCTACTAGCCTGCTTTTCTCTACTTCCCTGTCCTGGGTAATCTTCAATAGTTCTGACCCTTGGGGCAATACCCCTTCCGCTTCAAGATACCTTGCGGCAGCCAAATCGACGTTTTCAAATTCGTAGGTTACGACATCACTGATTTCCGCTAATTGTTTTATAGCTTGCAAATCATCGTAGGCTGCCACTATGTGATGATCACTGACTTGTGCTGCCGGGCAATCTGGAGTCGGATCCAAAACGGCAATCCGATAACCCATATGCCTGGCAGCCGTCGCCATCATTCTTCCCAGCTGTCCTCCGCCTAAGATCCCAATCATTTTACCTGGTAAAATTCTATTTGGCCGCAAGTTGATCCCTCATTTCATCTACTTTTTGCTGCTGCCCCATTTGGAAGGATTCCAATCTTTCCGCCACACTTCCATCAGAAGAACCGAGGATTTGAGCAGCCAGGATAGCTGCATTTTTAGCGCCAGCTGTTCCGATCGCCACAGTAGCTACCGGGACTCCGCCAGGCATTTGGACGATTGATAGTAACGAGTCCATTCCATCCAATGCATTGGTTTGGACAGGGACTCCAATCACCGGAAGCGTTGTTTTAGCTGCTGCCATTCCAGGAAGGTGAGCTGCACCGCCAGCTCCCGCAATGATGACTTTCAACCCTTTTTCCCGGGCAGAAGCAGCATAGGCAAACAGGTCGTCTGGTGTACGGTGAGCAGAGATGATGTTTTTTTCATAATCAATGCCTAACTGTTCAAGCATACTGCATGTATGCTCCATCGTTTCCCAGTCAGAAATACTTCCCATGATAACTCCTACACTCGCCATAGTTGATTCCTCATTTCTTCAATTATGTATTTTCCAGCGTCCCGCTGTGTTGATGGCCATGCATTTAACCATATAAAATACCCATTCATCTCCTCATTATCATGAGAGAAGATGAATGGGCATACGTCTACCATTTTATATGCATCCATAAAAACTACCGCGTTTTGCAGGCAGCAGCAATTGCATCCTCCCTCATAGTCCGTCATTTACGGTGACGGGTAGAGACTATCGGGCCATATTCCCAAAATTATATGAGGCGTATTAAAGTTTATCTAATTATCAATGAGCTGATAGAAAAAGACAGCTCTTATTTCCGAATGCATATCTATGATAACAAGCTTTATTTAAACGGTCAATGAATATCGAACGATAATTGCAAATTTATTTTTAATGTTCGTCTTTTACTGGTACGGCGTCAAAGATGACTTTTCTGCTTACTGGCTGATACTTGGTTTCTCCATCTTCTGACTGCTCGGCAAAAATCGGTTTTTCTATCCGGCGAATCGGGGTAAATCCCTCTGCCGCTATCCGCTCCAGGCATTGATCAATGGTCTCGCCATCCTGCAATACAAACTGTTTTTTACTCCTGCTCGGATTGGATTGCTTCTTTCTCTTGCTGCTCTTCTTTTTTGCCACTTTTGATCCGTCCTCTCCTTACTTGTTTCACCCAGAAACCGCCATGAATCTGTTTAGGCTCATAAGCAACGATAAATGCTTTCGGGTCAATAAAACGAATGGTCTCATAAAGCTGGAGCTCATATTTTCGCGGTGTCAGTATTTGCATGGACAATCGATCGCCATCCATTCCATAAGCATACCAGCTGGTTACTCCATACCCTTTATCACGCAACTGCTTGGTGAATGAAATGTTAGGATCTGAAGAAATGACATTTACCGTAATATAACCAAGCGCAAGTTTTTCTTCTATCATAGAACCGACAACGACACCAATTCCGAAACCAAGAGCGTAAGCAATAATATTTTCAATTTGATCGAGGTTATCCAGCACAAGCCCGAGCCCAAGTACATAGATAGTAATTTCAAACATGCTGACGACAGCGGCTATATACCTCCTGCCTTTTAACGTAAGAATCATCCGGATAGTCGAAAACGAAACATAGACAATATTGATAATCAAAATGATCGATACCATGATCAAAGCATTATCCAGCATTAACATCCTCCTAGAGATAGCTTCAAAACAGGAGCATCCTCGACGGGACATTCACCCATTTTTCATTCATGCATACAATATATCGCATTTCAATTAGCTAAAACAACTATAAAAGGGGGAAATCGCTTTATGGATCCGTTTAAAAATATGAGCGACTGGAAACGGAACATGGATCATTTTTTCGGCGATAATTTTTGGAATGAATTTGAAGGGGTACTGAAGCCCTCCCTCCCGCAAATCAACCTATACCAGAAAGAAAAAGAAATTGTATGCATTGCCAGCATACCAGGAGTAGATAATTTAAAAAATATCGATGTGTTTGTGAACCATGCAACTCTGGAAATTAAGGGAAGTATTGACATGAAAGAAGCGGAAGGCCAAGTCATTCGCGAGGAAATCCTTCACGGCAATTTTGAACGGAAGATTGACCTGCCATACCCAGTCCGGAGAGAGAAAGTCGAAGCCTCCTATCAGCGCGGCCTGTTAGTGCTCCGCCTCCACCGTTTGTTCAAAGATGATAATCAAAAATCCCGCCTGGAGATTGTTGACCTGGAGGACTGAACAATAAGTGGAGCGACTTCCGCACGAAGTGGATCATTTTACCGGCAAAGTGGAGCGTCTTTCGGATGAAGTAGATCATCTACAGTAAAGTTGAGCGATTTTCGGATGAAGTGGATCATCTACGGGTAAAGTTGAGCGATTTTCGGATGAAGTGGATCATCTTCGGTAAAGTTGAGCGATTTTCAGACGAAGTAGATCATCTCCCGGAATAAATAGAGCGATTTTCAGACGAAGTAGATCACCTTCCGGGTAAAGTTGAGCGATTTCCGCCTAAAGTGGATCATCTTCGGTAAAGTAGAGCGATTTTCAGACGAAGCGGATCATCTCCCGAACAAAGTGGAGCGACTTCCACACAAAGCTAAATATTCTACTTTAAAAAAGAGCATTGCCCGTGGGCAATGCTCTTTTTTTATTTAACTTAAGAAGATAAAGTACAAGATAAAGATAACAAATAATAGATACATAATTGGGTTGATTTCTTTGCCTTTTCCTTTTACGAGCATCGTTATCGGATAGAAGACAAAGCCGATGGCAATCCCTGTGGCAATGCTGTAAGTTAATGGCATGGTTACGATGGTCAAAAAGGCTGGCACAGCAATTTCGAATCTGTCCCATTCAATTTGCCTTAAGGTTGTACACATCAATACTCCGACAATAATCAAGGCCGGCGCGGTAACTGCTGACGTTACAATACTTAACAGCGGCGAAAACAATAGTGCTAATAAAAAGAATGCTGCTGTAACGACAGCCGTAAACCCGGTTCTTCCACCTGCACTTACGCCGGTCGTAGATTCTACATACGATGTGGTAGTCGATGTTCCCAATGTCGCACCTACAACAGTTGCAGCGGAGTCAGAGAACAGTGCTTTTCCTGCACGAGGCAATTTATTTTCTTTCATCAATCCTGCTTTCGTCGCAACCGCTACTAACGTTCCAGCGGTATCGAAGAAATCCACGAATAAAAACGTTAAAATAACGACAAGCATTTGGATCGTGAAAATGTCACCGAAATGGCTAAACGCTTGTCCGAAAGTAGGAGCCAGGCTTGGTACTGGCCCGACAACATCGCCCATGCTTGTCGGCGGTGCGATTAAGCCAACAATCATACCAGCGATCGCAGTTAGAATCATTCCGTAAAAGACGCCGCCCTTAATATTAGAAGCAAGCAGAATGACAGTAGCGACTATCCCGAAGACGGCGAGCAGTGTGTTCGGATTGGTCAGATCTCCCAACGCTACCATTGTATCCGGGTTTCCCACTACAATGCCTGAATTTTGGAAACCGATAAAAGCGATAAACAGCCCAATCCCTGCGCCAACTGCCATCTTTAAATTGGCAGGAATCGCATTGATAATTTTTTCTCTCAGTCCTGTTAGAGTTAAAACGATGAAAATAAGTCCTGAAGCTAGTACACCCGCCAAAGCGGTTTCCCATGGGATTCCATATCCAAGTACCACCGTATAGGCAAAAAAGGCATTCAATCCCATGCCTGGCGCCAATGCGATTGGATACTTAGCAAGCAGGCCCATAATCAATGTACCGACTGCGGCCGCCAGCGCTGTTGCTGTGAACACCGCACCCTGGTCAATCCTCGTGACACCTGGAGGCAGTTCTTCAATTCCTACTAAAGCCAGTGTAGCCGGATTGACAAATAAAATATAAGCCATCGATAAAAACGTAGTTAATCCAGCAATAAACTCGGTGCGATAATTGGTGCCAAGCTCTTCAAAGCGAAAAAACTTTTTCACGGTTATTTCCTCCCCTATTTTCCGTCGCTAAACGTATTCCCCTCCACTTCCGTCTCCAACGGAACCGGAATAACATCTACTAAAAAAGCGCTCCTGGTTTATACCAAGAGCGCTACCGATTAACTTCACAGGAAATTACAAACACAAATAACATTTGCAATTCACCAGCGTAGTCAGACCATTTACGGTAGTCCGGTAGAAACTCATGGGCCTTATCCCCAAAATTATACGACGGTATTTCTATTCCTATATGATTTTTATAAAAAGTACATTCATTATCATACTAATGACTCGACGATTCGTCAATAACAAAAACGAATATTTTTTATAAAAAAATATTTATCGTTCGTGTTTCAGCCTACTCCCACTCAATCGTAGCTGGCGGCTTGCTCGTAATATCATAAACGACTCGGTTGATATGGTCGACTTCGTTAACTATTCGGGTCGAGATTTTCTCGAGCACCTCCCAGGGAATCCGGGCCCAGTCAGATGTCATGCCGTCGATGGATGTGACTGCACGGATGCCGATTGTATAATCATAGGTCCGGGTATCTCCCATCACACCGACACTACGGATATCTGGAAGCACCGTAAAGTATTGCCAAATATCTCTTTCCAACCCAGCATGCTTCACTTCTTCCCGTAAAATGGCATCAGACTCCCTGACAATTTCGATTTTTTCCTCGGTTACTTCACCTAAGACACGAATACCTAAACCAGGACCAGGGAATGGCTGTCTCCAGACAACTTCCTCCGGCACCCCTAATTCAATCCCTAAAGCACGTACTTCATCCTTAAACAAGGTGTTCAAAGGCTCAAGCAATTCAAACTGCATGTTCTCCGGCAGCCCGCCGACATTGTGGTGCGACTTAATGGTTTGCGCTGTCTCGGTTCCGCTTTCTACAATATCCGTGTAGAGCGTACCTTGGGCGAGAAAATCAATGTCCTTCAGTTTTTCTGCTTCGTCATCAAATACATAAATGAATTCGTTACCAATGATTTTCCGTTTTTGCTCTGGGTCGGAAACCCCACGCAGCTTGCTTAAAAACCGTTCTTCCGCATCAACGCGAATAATATTCATCTGGAAGCCGTCACGAAATGTCTCCATCACCATGTCTCCTTCATTTTTACGGAGCAATCCATGGTCGACAAAAATACATGTCAGCTGATCGCCAATGGCTTTATGGATCAATGCTGCGACAACAGAAGAATCGACTCCTCCGCTTAACGCACATAATACTTTTTTATCGCCGACTTTGGCCTGGATTTTTTCAACTTCCTGATCCACAAAGTTTTCCATTGTCCAATCTCCGCTTGCACCGCAAACATCAAAAACAAATTGCTTTAGCAAGTGATTGCCGTATTCTGTGTTTCTCACTTCCGGATGGAATTGAACACCGTATAAGTCCTTCTCCGGGTTACTAAAAGCTGCCACAGGGGTAGATGTGCTGGTTGCATCAATCGCAAACCCTGCCGGCGGCTCGATCACTTTATCGCCATGGCTCATCCAGACAGTCTGTGTATTTGGCGTTTCTTTGAATAATACAGAAGAAGTGGCGAGCTGGATGTCTGCTTTTCCATATTCCCGGTCCTGTGCCCTTCGCACATTGCCGCCAAAGTGCTGTGTCATCAGCTGCATACCATAACAAATTCCTAAAACAGGAATGCCTAAATCAAAAATTTCTTTATCACAGCGAAAGCTGTTTTCGTCATAGACACTGTGTGGACCTCCTGATAGAATAATGCCCTTCGGGTTCATCATTTTAATTGTTTCAGCGGTTAAACGATGGGAGTGTAATTCACTGTAAACCCCGAACTCTCTTATCCTTCTTGTGATTAGCTGATTATATTGACTGCCAAAATCCAAAACTAAAATCATTTCATTACTTTCCATCCCATCCATCTCCTTCACTTTGTGCGATGCTGGACTGCTTTGCACCTGGCATCTTTTTTGTATGGAAAAAACTGAAAAATTGCTCCGTACCAGTATGGCTGAAGCTATTTACTAGTAAAACAATATATAAAAAAAGATTTCTGCCCTCCCAACGAAGGAAGGCAGAAATCCAGAAAATACACGTGCTTTCTGTTTGATTCCCACCTTCATAGTCAGAGCTTTTACGGCGCTCCGGTAGAGACTCTCGAACCTTATTATCGAGGATATATGAAGATTATTTACTAACTTTTCCAGCCCTGTGACATAAGGGCTCTGGCTGAATTGTTACTATTCTATCAGCGTAAAAATAGTAGGTCAAGACAATGCGCGTTTAATTAAGTTTTCCCACAATTCAGTAACCTTTCCCCATTGCGTGGAATCAATATCATTTCTATATAACATCCGCTCATACTGATGGGTCAGCCTGATCATATCCTGGGATTCAAATCGTTGGTCCACAACTTGAGCATATTCTCTCAGCGTCTGGCCTTCTTTCCGTTTAATCCCTTTATGGCTTAACACCTTCAATAGATAGAGATAGGCATCCTGATACGTTTTAGCGCTTTTGTTTTTATGGAATTTTTTCTTCATAATCACGGACAGCCAACGATAACGGGTAATAAACAACAGCCCTGCTGCTCCGGCAATTGTAGCTGCGACAGCCGCTGCCATCCAGCTCCATCCGCCGGAAGCATTGGCACTGCCACCAGAAGCACTGGCCGCTTCATCCTCTTCTTCACCGACTTCCTGTTGGTTCCCTGGGCGTTCCTCTTCTTCCGTGTCAGCGTCAGTATCCGTTTCTGTACTGCCTTCTGTTGTGTCTGCCTCCTGATAAAAATCGATAGGATTGCTAAAGCCCTGAGTCGGCTCAAATGGTACCCAGCCCACATCTGGAAAGTAAACTTCCACCCATGAATGGGCGTTAGAGTTGGTAACCTTATATACATTCATGCCCTCGGAGCCGCCCTCTGTCTGTGGTGACAGCTCCCCACCGGTAAAGCCTTTTACCCAACGGGCGGGTATATCGAGCGTCCGCAGCATGACCACCATTGAAGTCGAATAATTATCACAATACCCGGCTTTTGACTCGAACAGGAACTGGTCCACATAGTCCTGGTTTCGATCAGGAACCGCTACATCTTTTGTTTGGTAGACGAAGCCGTTTCGATTAAAATATTGCTCCACCGCTTTTACTTTATCATATCTGGTTTCCTCATCATCGACTACTTGGCTGGCGAGGTTGCCTACCCTTGACGGCAGGCTGTCCGGCAGCTGCAAGTACCTGTCAGCAATATCAGCAGGATCTTCTTCGCCAGCAGCCTCCAGCTGATCAATAGAAAACGACGGGCTGTCATAAGTGACCTGGTATTCGTCTACAATCCCCTGCTTTTCCGGTGCCTCGACAGCAATGGAACCGAAGGTATTATCAACCAAATAGTTGACATCTTCCTCGCCATCTACTTGGCTGATGCCATATGGGTACACAAGTTTAGAGAAAAAAGCATCCGATTCGAAGGTAACCAACCCTTTTCTCTTTTCGGTTTCTACCGTATTTTCAAATGTAGTTATTGATATGCCGCCGTTACTAGTCAAGCTATAATCAGGTTCGGCCGATTTTTCCCAGCCTTTGCCTGTATAAAGATCTTTTGTTTCAATTCTCCAGTAATGCTTTTCTTCTACAGAGGCTTGAAAGACAAGCGAATTATCCTGGACAAATGAACCTCCCAGCTGGGAATCATCTTCGCCATAACCAACTTTTTGAACGCCAGATCCACCCTCGCCTCCAAAACCTGCATTCTTCGAGGTACTAGTCAGATAAGGAACAGGATCCGGCCATTGCGGATCAAGCTTCGGGGCTGCAAATCCGACAATGCTGGAAAACAAAATAACTCCAATAAGCGGAAGAACCCAGGCCGAAACTCTTTTCAAGCCGGAGAAGGTTACCGATTCATTTCCCAGCTCCTTATAAAAATTGGAGATACCGAGGGCGATCAATGAAACGGCAAAGGCGCGTACGATTGCAACGTCCGCTTCATACGTCGTAAAAGTGTCCAAAACCGTCAGATAAGAGAAAGTCAGCAGCACAAATAGGAAAATACGCTTAGATATGACAAACCAGTAATACATTAAATAGCTCATCAACCATAATAAAATTAAAAATAAAAAGCTGCGGAATAAAGGCGTGATTTGCGTCCAGTATTGAGTAGAAATCATGTCTGCATTAAACTGGATATGCAAATAAACAAGATGAAACCAGCCTTTACTGAAGAATGTTTCTGTTATAAACAGGCCGTCCAAAATAAACAGCAGTCCGGCCAGTTTTAACAGCATCGACAGCCACCATCTAAGATTCAGCAGTGAAATAAAAAAGCAAAAACCTGCGTAAATAATAAAAACGGTAAGGCTTCCTGTGTCAGTCAACGTACCCAGCGGACGCAGCCATTCCCAAAATAATAAAAATCCGCACAGGTAAATGACGGTTCTTAACAACAACTGACGATTACCACCTTGAGTAAGTCGCATTAGCTGCTCACCTCTAATTTTTGCTGTAGTAACTTGTCCTCTGTTATTACATTCACGGAGACGCCGCCAGCTGATAATTGGTGAATCATTCGTTTATCTTCCTCCGTTAGTTTTGCAGATGATTTAATAACAAACACCATGACTTTCTTACTTTTTCGTTTCAAGCGCTCCAAAGGTTTGATTGTTTCCTTGCTGAAATTGTTCACAACGAGCATGGCCACTAGGCCTTGTGGAATGTTCCTGATTTCCTGTTCCAACTGTTTGGAAAAAGGACGGCTGCCACCAGGCTGTACTTTGGCCAAATAGTTCTGTTTTAACGCATTCTTGCCCGGATCCTCCTGGGAAGGAAAAAACACCCGCTCTTCCCCGAGTCCGATAAATGTCAGCTGGGAGGACTTGTTTTTCAGAAACTCAATTAAGGAGCCAGCCACCTCAATGCTTCCCTCAAAGGCAATCTGGCTTTGGCCTTGAAAACGGACAGCATCCAAAATCAAAACAATATTCGAACTCTTCTCTTGTTCAAATTCTTTCGTCATGACGGTATTTTTCTTAGCAGTCGTCTTCCAATCAATCCAGGAAAAACGGTCCCCCGGCATATACTCCCGGACTCCGGTAACGATGTTGGTATGTTTGGCGTTTATGTTATAGGATGCCGCCGACCCCTCTTCAAAGCTATTGACTTTTTCCCTAAAGGAAATTTCCCGTGCATATGGGAAAACCAGCAGACGGCTTGAAGTAGAATAAATGTGCTCCTTTTTTATAAAACCAAAAAAGTCGCCAGTCCGGATGCGGAATGCACCTAGCATATGTTCGCCGCGCGGTACATTCTCCAGGGTGTACTCATATTTCCATTTCCGCTTAAACCAGGGAAAGGACACGCGCTTCACTACCCGCTTTTCCTGTAATATGTCTGGCTGATCCATGTTCTGGAACTTCAGCCGATTTGTATCTTTTTTTTGCAGGGTTGCCGGAAAATATTCTTCGACTATACAATAATAAAGCGGGAAAGCGAACCGCCTGTTTATCTCAATTTCAACAGTGACATTGTCCGATGCCTGGACAATATGCTTTGAAATCCTGCGAGTGACAGCCCAGTTTGAAATGGGATAAACAAGCAATAAAAACATATAAACAATAATCGGAAGAAAGCTATAAAACAAAAACCAACTGACAAACCCGCCTTGAAACATAGCGTAGGAAAAAAACACAGCAAATAAAAGTACGACAAAGAAAAATTTGACACTTAAGGAAAGAGATCCTTTCATTAACTATATTCCTTTCGAACAGGGATGGAGGCCTTTTCCAACAATTCCTCCACCATTCCTTCGGCAGTCATTCCTTCGAATTTAGCTTCCGACGTCAAGATGATCCGATGGGCCAGTACAAAAGGCGCTAAATATTTGACGTCATCGGGCAGGACATAATCACGGTCATGAATGTATGCAAATGCCTTGGCTGCTTTCATCAAAGCAATCGAACCGCGGGGGCTGACCCCTAGGTAGGCTGCATGATGTGCCCTTGTTCCCGTGACGATGTCGATAATATACCGCTGCACATTTTGGTCCATGTAAACCTCTTTGACCTCTCTTTGGATAGCAATCAATTCCTGCTTGTTGATGACCGCTTCGACATCATGAATTGGATGGCCCTTAGAAGTTTTTTGCAGCATTTGCATTTCTTCCTGAGCAGTAGGGTAACCCATTTTAAGTTTTAATAGAAAACGGTCAAGCTGGGCTTCCGGTAAAGGATAAGTACCTTCATACTCGATAGGGTTCTGGGTAGCCATGACAAAAAAAGGCTGCTTAAGTTCTATGGTATTTCCATCAACGGTTACACTGTTTTCTTCCATGCCTTCCAGTAAAGCGGACTGAGTTTTCGGAGATGTCCGGTTAATTTCATCGGCGAGAACGATATTTCCGAGAATTGGTCCACCTCTAAATTCAAACTCCAATTCCTTTGGATTATATATAGAAACCCCGGTTACATCAGATGGCAATAAATCCGGAGTAAACTGAATTCTTTTAAAATCGCAATCTAGTGACTTTGCTAAAGTACGGACTAACATTGTCTTCCCTACTCCTGGTACATCTTCCAGGAGGACATGCCCCTCTGCCAATAAGGCTACAAGGCTCAATGTGGCTGGTTCGTCCTTTCCTACGATTACCTTGCGAATATTGTTTAAGACTTTACTAATCTTGGAGTTGTACAAAAAAGCTTGCTGGGTCATAGTGATACATACTCCTTCCTTTTTTTTATGTGCATATATTTTGATAGCTTCTGCACATAATTGCCTACTATAACTATACTACATCTGGGTAAGAGCCGTCCAAGCTGTAAAAGCAGCAAGTAGAGGAAATAGGAGAATCTTTCAGAATAGTAAGCCAGTAGGAAATGTTTTTCAAGCGGTTTTTCTTTCTTTTTGGGCGAACGAACCTTTATCAGTTACCTCAGCAACTGCGTGATAACAGCCTATTTGTCATTCGGATAAGCTCATTTTGGGTGTTTACACAATAGGATATTTTAACCCCAGAAAAGAAGGTGATTTATTTTGTTTAATGAAGAAGAAATGAGACAATTTCCGCCGTACAATTATCCAGGCGGTTCCAGTTTTCCATTTGGATACAACCAGCCGTTTTTTCCGGGTTGGGGCGGTGGCCCGGGAGGATACCAGCCAAACTATGGCTACCATCCATGGCCGCACCATCATGGACACCACCACGGACATCATCACGGGCATCACCATGGACATCATCACGGACACGGCTATCCAGGCTATCCTGGACATGGCGGCGGTTTCCCTGGACATGGACACTACGGCCCGTATGGCGGGCAGCAATTTGGCGGCGGATTTGATGACTACGACTACGATTGATAACCAGAAACTAAGTACCAGATCCCTTTGTGTAACACCCTGAATCCAAGCAGTGTTTGGCAGAGGAAATGGGTACTTACGGATAGATAAAAAAGCGCCCCCATGAGGGTGCTTTTTTAAAAATTTATGCTATTATAAGGACTGCTGTACTTAAGCAGTTTTAAGCTATAAATAAATCTTTTTCCATATATCGTTGGCTTTCATACTATTTTAATATAGGTAAATCAGAGCTTAGAAGTAAACATATTGGAGGACTATAATGGCAGATCAACATACAATTAACATACCGGCCCACCCTAACATTTATTTAAAGGAAAATGATTCTGAAAGAGAATTACAAATTGAATTTTCAACCCCTCAAAATGGAGTAACCGCTGATACTGGGCTGTTAATATTTGTTCCTGGTTTTGGTGCAAATATTAACTCAAAGGTTTACACAAAAATGAGAGAACAGTTCGCTGATGAATATAATCTAGTAACGATTCAATGTGATTATTTTGGAAGTAAATTCATGCAGGGAGTAGAAAGAATAAAAGCTCCAGACAGACAAGCCCTGAGAAATGTCTTTTCTCCAGAGGAAATAAAAAATATAAATCAAGACCCTTCCAAGTTATTGGTTTTACTGAAAGATAAAAGAAAAGTATTTTCCGTCCAGGCGGATTTGCAAGAAAACATAAAAGACTTTAACGATATGAGCCTAATGCAATCGATAGATATAATTACTGCCCTAGAGGCAGTGAAAATAGTACTTGAGGAAAACGGCATGCGTTATGACAATAGCAGGCTTATAGGTTATGGCCATTCACATGGGGCATATTTGCTTCACTTAAGTAACGTATTAGCTCCTCATTTGTTTTCGTTCCTTATAGATAACTCCGCATGGATGGAACCTGTATATTTGTCCAAAAATAGATACCTTTATCAAAAGGTGGGACAAGCGACCCTTTCGATTGAATTTGATTATTTAGCTAAAAAATTGGTCCAAAAAAAACATATAATCAATTTGAAAGAATTGTACACCACTTGTGCTGGTGGTGCTAAAGTTTTATCCTTTCAGGGAAATGACGATAATTTAATAAATCATATGGAGAAGGAGGCTTTCGTAGAGACACTAAATGGTTCTGAATTTATTCTTGTTACAGAAAAAGATGTCGATAACAAAAAGTACAGGTCAAATAATCATGGCTTAAATGCTGATTTTTTGGAATTGTTTTCTTTTGCTTTATGTTTCGAGCAGCCAAAACAGGAGAAAAAAGGAGTATTAGAAAAGCATAAACTATCATTAGCAAATTTATCTGTCCATGCAGATTTTACAACTGGTTTACCGAAGTTTGATGTGATATTTAGATCATAGCAAAAAAAGAGGACAGTTCTCATTTTAAGAGAACTATCCTCTTTTTGATTGTCCGCACACGGTTTGAAAGTTCGAAAACGGCCAAAAATAAGGCTGCCGAGACTTTCCCGGCAGCCGCAACACCCATGAAGGGTGCTGTTTATCTAAAGGGTTTACTAAAAAAGGTTCTGAGCTTCTGGCGAAGTTTTACCTTTACCTTGTCCTGTCATGCCTGCCATCATGGGCATGGATGACTGAATGGTTTTACCCAGCCCATTACCTTTTGTCATGCTGTAATAAGCCGCGGCACCGATACCCACTGATGCGATGATCGGGATCCACATACCTCTCTGCTTGTCCATGAACTGTTCACCCCCTAGATGGTCGTTCCTTGTTACTTTTCCTCATTGAAGCGAAATAGATACAAGGAATTAACAGGGCAAAACAGCCATTTATTGGAGAGGCTTTTTCCGATACAATACACCGTATGGGATAAGCTATGAACGACTTTTACTGTACCACGTCTGCCCACTTATAGTTATCTGCGCTTACCTGGTACTTTATTAAGTCTTTGACGTAATCTTTTTGTAAATAGGCACTGCCGCTTTGATATAACGGCACGAGCACAGCGCTGTCTTTAATCAGCATTCGTTCAGCTTTTAACAAAGCATCCCAGCGCTCCTGCGGCTTATCTGCCAAATTCGACTTCGCACCAAGCACCAGCTTATCATACTGTTCATCCGAATAACCGGTATGATTTCCCGGGCTGTCTGTGATGAACAAATTTAAGTAAGTCAGCGGATCCTGATAATCTCCATTCCAGCCCGTCAAAATCATTTCATATTCCTGATTGACGTTGGCAGAAATACTGGCCTTTGGCGGCACACTGTTTACATTGATCGTCAGGCCGGAAAGATTTGATTCGAGCTGATATTTAAGGTTTTCGGCAAATTGTTTGGAAGTACTCGAATCCGAAGTAGTTAGGGTGAATTCCAGCTCCTCCTTGCCAAGTTCCTCCAGCCCTTGTTCCCAATACTGCTTGGCTTCCTCTACGTCATAGTGGACAAGATCGCCATTTTCAGCACGGAAGTCTTCTCCTGTTTCCGGATTTTCAGCCAAGTCCTTTGGCACGTTCCCGTTCGCTACAATCGAACCGTTATTAAGAATGGTATCGACCATCTCCTGTTTATCGATTGCCATATTCATCGCTTTGCGGATGTTCAAATTGGCTAAATCAGTTGTTTCTCCATCCTTGCCCTGGTTCATTTTCAAGTAAGACGTCGCACCAGTCAGAAATGTATGATAGTTATCACTTTCTTTATATTCATTGACATAATCGCCCGTCAATTCAATACGGTCCAATTCGTCTTTTTTATAAAGATTGACAGCGGTGGACGTATCCTTGACGACATTCATCTCTATCTTATCCATGTTAACTGCTTGTTTATCCCAATATTGCTGATTCTTTTCAAATGTCCAGGAGGAATCTGTCCCGCTCCAATCCTCTAACACAAAAGGACCATTAAATAGGATATGCTCGCTGTCTCTGGCATATTCGTCGCCTTGTTCCTCGACAAACTCTTCTGGCTGCGGAAAGAAAATCGCTGTTGTCAGCAATTCTTTGAAAAAGGGCACCGGATTTTCCAGTGTTACTTTCAGCGTACGTTCATCCAATGCTTCCACACCGAGCTCATCGACTGGCTTGTCACCTACCAGAATTTCGGATGCATTCGCAACAATTTCCTCAAACTGCGGTCCATAGGCAGCTGCTGTATCCGGGTTGACAGCCTTTTTCCATGCATACTCAAAATCTCCGGCAGTAACCGGTGAGCCGTCTGACCATTTAGCATCGTCACGAATGGTGAATGTATAGACTTTGTTATCTTCACTTACCTCAGGCTCTTCGGCAGCAAGGGCAAGCTGTGGTTTTCCCTCTTTATCCAATCGGTATAACCCTTCAAACACCTGGTTGATCATATCAAAGCTAAAATCATTATCTGCCATCGTCGGATTCAGGCCCGGTATCTCTCCGGGAGCACTCAGCTGTATTACTTTTTCCTTATTTTCTGAATTTCCATTTTCTGTTGATCCGCTGTTTTCGCTGTTACTGCAGGCAGCCAGCAATAATGCCAGCAAGATCATCGGCAAAAATACTCTTTTCTCTCCCAATTATTTCTCCCCCTATTCTTGTTGCAGCAATGTTTTCCATTATAAAGAGAGAAGACAGAAAAATTCAACTTTGGCGGGTTGAAAGGTAATATAAAAAATTTCTTGCTTGTAGCTAATCACAAATGATTAATCTGAGGTTCTGGCTATCCTTCACACCGTAAATTCTTCTCCCAAATTTACAAAAACCAAGATACTCATAGAAATATCATTCTATAAGCATCTTGGGGTCATCCTTATTATATCGGTATCAAGCCTGTGTTAAGCTGTTTCTCAGATAAAAAGTTCATACTTCCTCAAAGGTCCTTCCAGATAATTAAAATTTTATTTGAAGAAGAACTTATTTTAATGTCGATAACTTCCGTTCCAGCATTTGATTTTAGCCATTTATTAGCCTCTTGTACATCGTCAAATAATTCTAATTGTATTGCTTCAGCGAATGTATTCAATAAGTTCATTTTTCCACTCTCCTTTAAACTTTTTTGTAAGAGAAAACTTTATTTAAAAAACCATTACCTTTAATCAGAATATTCCACGTGATGAAACTTATAATAAAGGTGAAAACGAGTGACAATATCGGCGGCACTTGATAGACGAATTTCTCCAAATCGATTAACTTCTCAATAGAAATTGTTATTAATGAACTTAAAACGATTAAACAGAATACCGGGAGAAAGAATAAACGCTTATTTTTATATACTCTCTTTTTTATTAACCATCTGGAAAATAAAACTAACCCGAAGCAAAGGACAGGAAAAAGAATGAAGTCAAGCAAAGATATGGAAAAGCTGCCCGTCATTGTTTTATTCATAAAAAGAATACAAATGGAAACAATAAAGATATACACAAATAGTTTCATTGTTTGTTTGAACGAATTATTAGGCAATTCCCTTACAAGCTCATCGCAATATTCTTTTGGATTTCTTCCTATCACATCGATTAATAGTCGGTCCTTTTTCTGCGCCTCTAAAGCATGAAGGTAAATCTCCTGTAACAGTTCATCTGCTCTATTTGAATCAACCCTGCTATTTCGTATGTACATATCTAATTGATCATAGGTTTTTTGATTTGCTTCATTTAATTCGTTTTTATATCTGTTTTTAAGATAATACACACTCAAATTTTCACCTTCTATAATTTAACTTATGAATATGCACTGATTAGACCATAATCCTTTATATAGTTGGATGCGCCTTCATAAGTTAGAACAATCATTAAGAAATGGTTTCATTTTTGTAATCATCATCTTTTGTATAAATACTTTTTTTAACAGCCTTATTAACAGAATCCCAAAAGTGCTTAAATTCTAATAAAGATTGCTCGCCCTTTTCTGTTAAAGAATAGTACTTTCTATTTGGACCATCTGAAGAAGGCCTCATTTCTCCCTTTATTAATTCTTTTTTTTCCATTCTTAGCAGCAAGGGATAGATACTCCCGTCGCCAATTAAAAAACCGTTTTGTTTTAATTTATCAAGCAATTTATAACCATATGTTTCTTTTTCTGATATTATCCCTAAAATAGCTCCCTCTAACACGCCTTTAAGTAATTGGGTTTTCTCAATCAATTCTCCATCTCCAAACGATTAAAAATCCACTAACTTGTTATGTAAGCTAGTGGATTGATAATAACACGATTGATTTAAAACATCAACGTTTTTCTTTTCCCTAATACCTAAGTGAATGAATGTTAATAAACCTGATAAACTTGACCTGTCTGGGCGCCTTCAACACTTTTAACATATGCGTTCGCAACTTTGGCAGCTGGTACTGGATTAAAGCCTTTAAAAAACTCTCCATATTTGCCTAAAGATTCTTCCAGGACGGTGGGACTTACAGTATTAATCCGTATATTGCGTTTCAGTTCAATCGCTGCGGATTTGACAAAACTGGCAACCGCACCATTTGCCATAGCTGCTGAACTTCCTCTTAAAATAGGATCATCCATCATGATTCCAGTCGTTAGTGTGAAGCTTCCACCCTCATTAATATATTTTTGTCCAATCAATACTAGATTCACTTGACCCTTCAGCTTACTATCAATCGCTATTTCATTTAGTTCCGGCGTAAGTTCACTTAAATGCCCAAAGTGGGATGCTCCTGTTGTGCTTATCACAGCATCCATATTAGATAGATCTTTATACATTTGCTCTATACTATCAGATGATGTAATGTCTACTTTATAATCTCCCGTTGATTTACTAGCGATTATAACTTCATGATTCGTTTTTAACTTATCAGCCACCGATTTTCCTATAGTTCCAGTACCGCCTATTAACAAAACCTTCATACTATCACTCCTATTATAAAATCATAATATGGCCTATGTTACTTTATTTGTTAATCTATTTCGAGGAAATACAGAGAAATTCTTAGATGTTTAGTCTTGCAAATAACGAGGTAGACAAATACATGTCCTTACAAGATTACAGGAAAGGATGTGTCATCATGCCAAAAAATCCATTAGAAAAATATTACAACAAAGATTTTCCCAAACAATATCAAAACCCGCCAGGAATCCAAAAAGAAATGGATCCTGTTCCGGATTGTGGAGAAAAAAGCTATGAAGGTTCCGGCCAACTGAAAGGTAGAAAAGCCCTGATTACCGGGGGCGATTCAGGTATCGGCCGCGCTGCCGCGATTGCGTATGCACGGGAGGGAGCCGACGTTGCCATTAACTATCTTCCCGTCGAAGAACCAGATGCCCTGGAAGTGAAAGAGTTAATCGAACAAGAAGGGCAAAAGGCAGTCCTGCTGCCTGGAGATTTACGCGAAGAAGAATTTTGCCGATCATTGGTACAAGATGCGGTTAAGAAGCTGGACGGGCTCGATACATTAGTACTTGTTGCCGGTGAACAACAGGCAGTAGAAGATATCGCAGACCTTACAACAGAACAAATCGTATCTACTTTCCAGACAAATGTATTTTCCATGTACTGGATGGTTCAAGAAGCGCTTCCTCATATGCCTGAAGGAAGTTCCATTATCACCACCTCTTCCGTAGAGGGCTATAATCCTTCACCGCTGTTATTGGATTATGCAGCGACGAAAAGTGCGATTATCGGTTTTACAAAATCACTGTCCAAGCAGTTGTCCTCAAAAGGGATACGGGTGAATTCCGTGGCGCCTGGACCATTTTGGTCTGCCCTGCAAATTTCCGGCGGCCAGCCGCAGGAAAACATTCCGAAGTTCGGAAAGGAAACACCAGAAACACCGATGCAGCGCGCAGGCCAGCCTGTTGAGCTGAGCGGAATTTACGTTTTCCTGGCATCTGAACAAGCCAGCTATGTAACAGGTCATGTCTACAGTGCAACCGGAGGATTAAATGCAAATTAACTCTTAACTTAAACTTGTCAAAAAAACGTGCTCCCTGTTGAGGGCACGTTTTTTTGTATTTAGTATGACATTCATGGAAATTCCGATATATTGTTTACTTAAAAAAGCATTTTTGCAGGCTTTTTACATAGAATTCTTTTAGAGGTGATGCAAAGTGGCTAGAGTAAAATTTACAGACAAAGACGTTGATTTAGTGGCAAGGATGATGCGGGCAGAAGCCGAAGGTGAAGGAAAGCAAGGGATGCTTATGGTCGGTAATGTTGTTGTAAATCGACTAAAAGCCGATTGTTTAGATTTTGAAGATTTGAGATCGATACGGGATGTTATTTTTCAAGTACAAGGAGGAAACTATTCTTTTGAAGCAGTACAAAAAGGCAATGTTTTTTATAACAGAGCAAGAAGTGCCGAAAAAAGGTTAGCCAGACAAACCTTAAACTATTGGAGAGAACATCCTTCCAAGTTTGCCCTTTGGTATTTCAACCCTTATGGTGAATGTCCGCCTAGCTGGTACGGCCAGCCGTTCACAGGGCAATATAAACAGCACTGCTATTATGAACCCCTGGCTAATACATGCGAAAGTGTATATGGATGGTAAAGAATGAGGTTGGGACAAAAGGATAGCGGCCAAAACCCATCGAACGATGATTCGAAATCCTTAGGATTCGAACTCGTTCGATTTTTTCTAATGCTTAATTTAAACCGCGGAAACAGTGACAACTTTTTTCCTTTTTAACAAGGTTGGGTGCTTAAATTTGCGTCGGCAGCATACTTCGCTTTCCATGGATGTAGCTTCAGTCTCCTTGAAAATAAAGGAGTCATTTTCTTCAAGCGATGAGTCGGGTTCCTTGTCCTCAGATGCAAAAACGGCTTCTTCCGAAGTCTTCAAGCTCGTGCTGATCTCACTGAAGTCTGCGTATTCTGCCTGCGCTGATACGCCTGTTCTTACTTCCTTGCATAACCAACGCTCCGGAAATACACTACGCTTTCCGCGGGCGGCTGGTAAGCCTCCTCGAGCTAGCGCTCTGCGGGGTCTCACCGAGGCCTTACTCCCGCAGGCGTCTCCGTGGATTTCCTCCACTGATAGTCTGCCTGCTGTTTTCAGCAGTACACAAATGCTTATGATTTCCTCTAGATCGCGGTATATTAACACTTATCGGATAAAGAAATACAAGCAATTCAGCTGTCATCACCGCTTCTCCCTCAAGCCTGCAGCTTAGTCCGCTCCTTTCGATGATTTCTCCCTATTCAATATTATTAGCAGTAAAAAAATAGGAACTGTATATCAAAAGAAACCTTAACTTAGGCACTATTTCTGCCGATATTAGGAAGGTATTACATTTTACATATATAGGAGGAATATTATGTTAGACATCCATTCGCTCAACAAACAATACATTGCCGGCTCATGGGTTGATGGAAAAAGCACCCGTACATTGAGCGATAAAAACCCATACAATGGTGAAGTAATAACGGAATTCAAGATGGCTACAACAGAAGATGTGGATGCTGCTTATTCAGCAGCACAAGCAGCTATGGGTGAATGGAATCAAATTAACCCTTATCAACAACGAGACATTCTCGAGAATGCTGTGACGTATATTGATGCTCACGAAGAGGAGATCACGAACCTCATTATCGATGAACTTGGCGGTACAAGATTAAAAGCTGCATTTGAAATCGGCCTTGTCAAAAATATGATTAAGGAAGCAGCAACTTTTCCGCTTAAGAAGGAAGGCAAAATCCTGCCATCCGTTGAAAATGGAAAGGAGAACCGCCTATATCGTATGGCCGCTGGTGTCGTTGGAGTTATCAGCCCTTTCAACTTCCCATTTTTCTTGTCCGTTAAATCGATTGCCCCTGCAATAGGCGCGGGTAATGGGGTTGTTCTAAAAGCGCATGAAGAAACACCTATAGTCGGTGGTACATTGATTGCAAAGATATTTGAAGAAGCTGGCCTTCCCAAAGGTTTGTTCAATGTAGTGGTCACTGACATTAGTGAAATTGGTGATTCATTTGTGGAGCACCCTATTCCAAGGATCATCTCATTTACCGGGTCCACCGGTGTAGGTAGACATATCGCCCAGCTAGCCGCAAAGCATTTTAAAAAACCTCTGCTGGAATTAGGAGGAAACAGCGCATTTATCATTTTGGACGATGCTGATATCGACTATGCGGTTAACGCAGCAACATTCAGCCGATTTACCCACCAGGGACAGATTTGCATGTCCGCTAACCGTATCATTGTCCATCAATCGGTTTATGACGAGTTTATTAGCAAATACAGAGATAAAATTGCTTCACTTAAAACCGGCGATCCACGAGACCCTAACACCGTTATTGGACCGGTCGTAAACGAAAGAGCAGCCCAGACCCTCAAAGCACTGATTGAAAAAGGCATTGAACAGGGTGCTACACCACTGCTAAAAGGTGATATTTCAGGAAATATGGTAGAACCAACGATCCTGACTGATGTCACTTCGGATATGGCCGTTGCCCAAGAGGAAATGTTTGGTCCCGTTGTCAGTGTCATTACATTTGAAACAGACGAAGAGGCAATCCGAATTGCTAATGACGCTAACTTCGGCCTAAGTGGTGCGGTGCACACAAGTGATGGAGAGCGCGGTGTCCAGTTAGCCAAACAGGTACATACTGGCATGATTCACGTAAACGACATCACGATCAATGATGAACCAATTGTCGCGTTCGGCGGCGAAAAACAATCAGGTCTAGGCCGGCTGAACGGGGAATGGAGTCTTGAGGAATTTACGACTTTAAAATGGATCTCGATCAACTATGGCCAGCGACAATTTCCCTACTAGACCAAAAAGGAGGAGATAAAATGACCGAAGTTAAAACAGAAACAGCGACCGAATCAGAACTTTTAGATGCCTTTGTCAAAGTGGCTCCCGTCTTAAATCAACTGATAAATGATGATATCACGGTCGGTATCTATGATACAGAAAAACTAATCATCAACATTCCCGGGGAAACATTCTCGCTTAATGTCAGTCCCGGTGATCCGCTTGCAGAGGGTGACATTATCACGAATGCCATTAAAGAAAACCGGGCGAAATCAGAAATGGTACCGAAAGAATTATTCGGCTTTCCGCTTATCGCCCGCGCCATCCCACTACGTGATGAGAATGGCACAGTTATTGGCGGCGTAGGCATCGGTACCAGTCTGGAAAAAGCCAATAAACTTCACGAAGTGGCCGAAAGTCTTTTAGCAATAGTAGAACAGTCTGCTGCTTCTGTCCAAGAAATCACAGGCTCCATAAACGACTTGGCCCACCACGTAACAGATGTTTCGTCACAAGTGAAAAAGGTTAGTGAAAGTACAGATGAAATCGGTGAAATCTCCACAGTGGTCAAAGGCATTTCTGAGCAAAGCAACCTGCTCGGTCTGAATGCATCGATTGAAGCCGCACGTGCGGGTGAAGCCGGCAAAGGATTCGGTGTCGTTGCTGAAGAAATTCGAAAACTTGCCAATAACTCAAAAGATAATGTCAAAAAAATCAACGATGCTACCAAAAATATTCAAAACCTGATTGCCAAACTGGATGATGCATTTTCTGGTATCAATAAAATGACCGACACACAGGCAACTGCAATCACGGATATCTCTTCCACAGTGCAAGAAATCAGTACAAGCGCTCAGGACTTAGCCAAATTAGCTGAAAACCAGCTGGACACGAAATAAACAAATCTATATGCAAGAAAACAACCTGGAAAGCATTCGAATTGTTTTCCAGGTTGTTTTGTGGGCTTTTGATAATTTAATATAAGTGCAAAATATATCTCGGGGAATAGCTATGACTATTTTTATACAGAAAAGAGAAGGCACTCTATCATTAAATATATGCCTTAACGGGCAAATACATGTTGAAAGAGGCCTTCTCATAAAAGCATTATTTGGTTTGAACTGTTACTGTGCCTGCATCGGCCGGATGTACTCCATGACGATAATAGTCGGCATGAATAGGCTCCAGTGGTTTTCGTCCAAGGATGATGTCCGCTGCTTTTTCCGCCAACATCAACACCGGCGCATGGATATTACCATTGGTGACGTACGGCATGGCAGAAGCATCAACCACTCGCACATTGTCGAGCCCATGAACCTTCATGGTTTGCGGATCTACGACAGACATAGGATCTGAAGCGGGCCCCATTTTTGCCGTACAAGACGGGTGAAGCGCTGTTTCAGCATCGTTCCTCACCCATTCCAAAATCTCCTCGTCTGTACGAACAGAAGGGCCAGGCGAGATTTCCCCTGAATTGTAAGGTGACATAGCTGGCTGAGATAAGATTTCCCGAGAAACACGTACCGCTTCAATCCACTCACGCCGGTCCTGTTCGGTAGAAAGATAGTTGTAGACCATGCTCGGGTGCTCTTTAGGATCTTTCGAACGAATTTTTAATGACCCGCGGGCATCGGAGTACATTGGTCCGACGTGTACCTGGAACCCGTGATCTGTTTCCGCTTTTTGGCCATCGTACCGCACCGCTACCGGAAGGAAGTGGAACATCAAATTAGGATAATCTACTTCATCGTTCGAACGGACGAAACCTCCACCTTCGAAATGGTTGGTTGCTGCCGGACCGGAGCGTCCCAGCAGCCACTGCAAACCAATCCAAGGCATCCGCGCTTTATTTAAATTCGGCTGTTCTGAAACCGGCAGCGGACAAGCGTGTTGGATGTAAACTTCGAGATGATCCTGAAGGTTTTCTCCTACCCCTGGCAGGTCAACTACCGGTTCAATGCCAAGTGAGCGCAGGTGTTTGGCATCGCCCACCCCTGACAGTTGAAGTAGCTGCGGCGTGTTGATTGCACCGCCGGAGAGAATAACTTCACCTGCTTTGACTTGTTGCGTCTTGCCGTTTCGCCGATATGTTACACCGCTGGCGCGGGTACCATCGAAGTCGATATTCGTTACGAAAGCACGCGTTTTCACAGTAAGATTCGGACGATTCATAGCCGGACGCAAATATGCACGAGAAGCTGACAACCGCCTGCCTTTGTACACATGCTTATCAAACGGTCCGAATCCCTCCTGGCGAAAACCGTTCACATCAGGAGTTCGTGTGTATCCAGCCTCAACAGCTGATTCAAAGAAGGCTTGGAATAAAGGATTCGTAGCTGGCCCGCGTTCTAATTTTAGAGGTCCGGTGTGCCCACGAAGATCATCCTCTGGAGATCCCAAGGCATTCTCCATACGTTTGAAATATGGAAGACAATGCGCAAAGTCCCACGTTTCCATTCCTTGGTCGGCCCCCCAGCGTTCATAGTCCATCGGATTTCCTCGTTGGTAAATCATACCGTTGATGGAACTCGAACCTCCGAGCACCTTTCCCCGTGCATGGGGGATACGTCGGCCATTCATATAAGGTTCAGGATCGGATTCGTATCTCCAGTCGTAAAGCCGTTTCCCTGAGGGGAACGGCAAAGCTGCCGGCATTTGGATCAATAGGTCCCATGGATAATCACTGCGTCCTGCCTCTAGAACAAGGACACTTTTTTTCCCATCTTCACTTAGACGGTTGCCGAGAATAGACCCCGCGCTACCGCCCCCAACGATAACAATATCATATGTTTCATTCATCTTCTGCTCCTCCTTGGATGTCAAAAATTGAATGAAGGAATTAAAACGATAGCCAAAGCATTCATCAAAATCCCTTCATCATTTATTGAATCTAGCTGATTTTTTGTAATTTTATCTATAGAAATTGAATATTAGATTGATAGCTTAGAACCAGTTAATCGATTCAGGTTTAAGGTTTTGGAAGATATGCTTTGTTTCTGTGTACTCTTCCATACCTAGCCTTCCTAGTTCACGGCCGATACCGGACTGCTTAAATCCACCCCATGGTGCATGTGGGAAGTAAAGATTGAATTCATTAATCCAAACAGTACCCATGCGCATCTTTGCTACACAACGTTCAGCTTTTGCAATATCGTTTGTCCATACGCCACCAGCAAGTCCGTAGATAGAGTCATTAGCAATCTTTACTGCTTCCTCTTCCGTACGGAATTTCTCAACCGTGATAACCGGACCAAAAGCTTCATCTTGAACAATGCTCATATCTGTTGTGCAGTCTGTGAAAATCGTAGGCAGGTAGAAAAATCCCCTTTGCAGTTCTGGATCTTCTGGACGACTGCCGCCGACTGCTAATGTAGCGCCTTCTTTAATACCTGTTTCTACATACTTTTCTACTTTCGCAAGATGCTCAGCTGAAATGAGCGGACCCATTTGCGTGTCTTCGTCAAATCCGCTGCCAAGCTTGAATTTCTTTACTCGCTCAACAAGCGCGTTTACGAACTCATCGTGAATATCTTCTTCTACAATCAGCCTTGTGCCAGCGGAACAGATTTGTCCTGCATGGAAGAAGACCCCGTTTAATGCCTGGTCCACAGCTATGTCAAAATCTGCGTCAGCAAAGACGATGCTCGGATTTTTCCCGCCAAGTTCAAGGGCAAGCTTCTTCACATTCACACTGGCCGCTTGCATAATTTTCTTCCCGGTAACAATGCCGCCTGTAAAGGAAATAAGGTCTACATCCGTGTTACCAGACAACTCTGCACCAACTGTACTGCCAGAACCTAGTACCAGGTTAGCAACACCACCAGGCACTCCCGCCTCTTCCATTAATTCGAACACTTTAATAGTAGTAAGTGGCGTAATTTCACTTGGCTTCATAATCAACGTATTTCCGGTGGCAAGCGCTGGAGCCAGTTTCCAAGACGCTTGAAGCAATGGATAATTCCACGGTGTAATTTGACCACAAACCCCAACTGGTACGTGAACCACTTTACTAATAGCGTTTGGCACTGGAGGATCAATCAGTTCCCCGCCATCTTTATCGGCAAGCTCTGCATAATAACGAAACACTCCAGCGATATCATCCATGTCTCCACGGCTTTCTTCTACTGTTTTACCTGTATCCAATGATTCCAAATTAGCAAGTTCTTCTTTATCTCTTTCAATTAATTCAGCAATTTTTCTCACGATAGCGCCCCGCTCCGTTGCTGGGGTCGTAGACCATTCTCCGTTATCAAATGCCTCTCTTGCCGCAGCGATTGCTGCTTTTGCATCTGATTCATCACCTTCAGGAACAGTAGCAATAACTTCCTGGTTAAATGGATTAATGATATCACGGGTATTTCCCAGGTTCGCGTCCACCCATTTGCCATTAATGTATTGTTGTTGTTTTAGAT
The DNA here is from genome assembly GCF_900101125.1 of Sediminibacillus albus. Classification (GTDB taxonomy): domain Bacteria; phylum Bacillota; class Bacilli; order Bacillales; family Amphibacillaceae; genus Sediminibacillus; species Sediminibacillus albus. Next base: position 185,796 of record NZ_FNFL01000005.1, read on the forward strand.
TCAAATCTATCAACTCCAATTTTTAAATTAAATTAAGTTTATTAAAAATATATTTAACGTTTAAAAATGTAACATGTATTTATAAGGCTGTCAAAGTTATAATACATATAAAAGTTTAGAAGGAGTCAATATTCGCTAGAATAGTTATGATTAAGGAGGTTGCAGGCCTTACACTTGGTTAAAATTACGTGTAACCATTTGACATTTCATCTCAACACGGTAATATAAAGTTTGTGAAGAAGATTTAGATAATATTTAACACGCTTTACTTTATATTGAAGGAGCGACTTTATGAGTGAATCTACGGAAAAATCCAGAATCAAAATAGAAGAAGCCAAAGATAAAGTCATTGGCGCTATTGCAGAAACAATGGATTTATATGGTGTAACACCATCTGCTGCAAATTTATATGCAACCATGTACTTTAAAGATCAGATGACGCTCGATGAAATGCGTACGGAGCTCGAAATGAGTAAACCGAGTATGAGTACTAGTGTCCGTAAGCTCCAGGAAATAGAAATGGTGAAAAAAACGTTTACCCGCGGTTCCAGGAAGCATACCTATGTAGCTGAAAAAAATTTCTTCCGGTCCTTTATGGTGTTTTACTGTCAAATGTGGGAACGAGAAGTGAAAATGAATATGGAAGCAATTGAGGAAGCACAAAAAGATTTAATAGATGTCATAAAAGATTCCACTAGCACACCAGAAATCGTTGCAGATGCAAAAAAGTACTATGATCAATTAGAAGGATCTAAAACATACTATCGCTGGTTGGATGACTTAGTTGCAAGCATAAGAAGTGGGAAGATATTTGAGTTCTTACCGAAAGATCCGCAAGCTTAATTAGAAAACTTATCAGGTAGTCTATACAAAGATGCTATAGACTACCCTGAATAGGAACGTTTCACTAATCTCTTGTAAAAAAGAGTTGGATTTGTTTTGGTGTTAATGTTAAATTATTTCTTAATACATTTAATATTAAAAATGTATTTAAATTAATATACAATATAACAAAGGGGAGTTTTTCAACATGAACAATTGGAAAAAGCAACTTAGTTTTATTTTAGCAATCCTATTGATCACTGTACTAGCAGCATGCGGAAACACGAGTGGAGAATCTGACAGTGAACAAGCAGGTACAGAAACAGAAAAAAGTGAAGAAGCACTAACGATTGGCCAAATCAATTGGGCTGAAAATATAGCTGTCACAAATATGTGGAAAGCCATTTTAGAAGAAAAAGGCTATAACGTGAAGTTAAGTGTATTGGACATGGGTACAACAATGAAGGCCTTAGAGGATGGCGAACTGGATGCCAGTCTGGAAATATGGCTGCCCGTCCAGGATGCTAATTATTTGGAGAAATATCAAGATACGGTCAATTTCTCCGACGCAACTTGGTTTGATAACGCAAAAGTAGGACTTGTTGTTCCAACCTATTTAGAAGAAATCAACAGTGTCGAAGACTTAAACGAACATAAAGAACTGTTCGATGGTGAAATTGTTGGTTTTGATCCGGGCGCTGGTACAATGGAAGTTACCGAACAATTAATCAAGGATTATGATCTCGAATATGAGCTGTTGCCAAGCTCTGAACCTGCTATGTTAAGCGAAATCGGAGAAGCAGTAAAAGATGAAGAGCCAATCGTGGCACCGCTTTGGAGCCCGCACTGGATATTTTCCAAATATGATTTAAAATTCCTGGAGGATCCGCAGGAAACATTCGGCGGTGTAGAAAAGATTCATCATGCTACAAGACAAGGATTTGCAGATGACTATCCAGAAGTAAGCGAGTGGTTTAAAAATTGGAAGATGAATGATCAACAAATCGGCGAGCTTATCGACTATGTAGAAAGTGCCGAAGAGCCGCTTGATGGAGCTGAGAAATGGGTTGAAGAGAATCAGGAATTGATTGGTGAATGGGTAAAATAAAAATAATGGAATGAAAAAAAGAAGCCAGTCTCTCCTTTTTGGAAAGGCTGGCTTTTTTAAGGCTCTGTTAAAGTTTAAGGTTGATATGATGCAGAAAAAGTACTTCCGATTTTATATTTAGGTCCAGACAGATCCACTGAACAACCGCCTATAAATACAAGTTGTTCGTATTTTTACATTCGGTGTGTAGGAAGCATCATTAACATTATCACGCATAATCACCCGAACTATCATTTAAAAATTTAATGATATGCCCTAATACGACAGCGGGAGCCTCCTCCTGTATCAAATGACCTGCATATGGAATAGATCTAAATTGGGATCCAATTATTTTTTCGTGCAAGGCATATCCCTTTTCAATTGGTACCCATTCATCATCTTCTCCCCATAAAATCAAAGTTGGGATATCAATTTTACTATACAGATGCTCAACTTCATCTGTGTAGGTTTGATCTGCTTGGGCAATCTGTCTATAAAATGCATGTTGACCACGGTCACCTAACCAGTATTGTATGATCCCCTCTTTTGTCTTCTCACTCATTTTACTGTATTGTGCTCCTTCAATATAAGCTGATATGATGGACTTATGTATAAAAGAAGGAACCCCTTTAAATGCCTCCTCGTGTTTATAGACATGGGAAAAGAAGGAGGAACCCCATGGTCCAACAGCGACTGGATCCATCAATATCATTCTGTTGAAATGAACTTTATTTAATAAATGTGCTCTCAAAGCGGTTGTCCCACCAAAGTCATGTCCTATAATAATTGGTGAGTCTAACTCCCAATATTGAAGTAGTTCCGTTAGAATTTCATTTTGAATACCTAACGAAACATTCTGATTCTCTTTTTTTTCGGATTGACCATATCCTAAAAGATCATAATAATAAACCGTATACCACTCCCTCAATGCAGGAACAATATGTCTCCAGTTGAATGATGACCATGGTGTTCCATGAACTAATACTAATGGTGGACCTTGGCCAACCACTTTAAAACGAACAGTACCATAAGAGGAATCAAACTGTTTTGTTAGTTCCCACTTTTTCACATTGTTACCTCCTAAGATGAATTAATATTTCCCCAAATTATTTACAAGGTGTTAATAGCTTTATTCAAGGTTTATACTTCTTAAAATTTAACACACATTTCAATATTTCATCCCATATATGATATCCATTCATAAGTGAAATCGATCACAAATTCATTGAATTTACTAGAAATTTGATTATCACTTCAGATTTTTTTAGTTGCATAATTTTATCAAAGTATTGGATATCAGCATCAATTGCATAGCGTTTGGAAATAAAATCTTTCTATATGAGGGGGAGATATGTTTTTTATATATCGTCTGCTTCTGTTTGTGTTGCAAAAAATTTAGCTTCTTCCCCAGTACGTTTTCCTGTAACTATATCGTGAAACAGATTTATAAATCAAAAATATTCCTCTTAAGTCCTCAGTTACTTATATTAATCATGGTTTAGGACATTTTAAGGATATAACTGAAATCTAAGGAGGCAATTTATGGAACAAGAGGAAAAGTTGAAAACTGCCGGAGTTGCTATGGGAAGTGACTTTAAAGTGCAGACAGTAGGTGGCGCTGAAAAAACCACTAAAACTTTTGCACATATGGATACAGTCAAATCTATTGTTAAGGATTGGAATGCAATGTCTAAAAAAGCTGCTAAACTTACAATAGATCAATACGGTCCTCCAAACGAAGCTACTGAGAGCAGATTAATATGGTATAACAATGGACCTTGGAAAAGAACCATTGTCTATCGTGACGAAATCCCTCATGACTTCCCACAACCGCACACAGATGTTATAGAGAACTATATAAACTATAGCGTGCCAACAGAAAAATTTAGTGAACTCGCTAAATTTGACGGCAGTGTCATTGTTGAAAGAACAAGAGGTGAAGTTTCTTCTCGTTGTGATATGGAAGCTGCTAATATCCTTGCACTGAATTTAATGAACGATATTGTCACAGACAAATTAAGCGTTGAAGAAGCACGCGATAAATATTGTGAAGTGACCTCTGCATTCATGATGAATAGACCTGCACCCTATGCAGAGAAACTTCAATTTGATGTATCAAGAAAAGAACAATATGATACAGATGTTGTAATGATCGCTGACGAAATGGCGGAGCAAGCCAAGAAAAAAATTAATGAAATAGGAGATAATAATACGGATAATGGTAGACTTCATTAAAGATATAGAAACCTCTTAAAAGCTGTCTTTCGGACAGCTTTTTTATTCACTCTCTTCTATGGTAAATTTAGTAGAACCTACCTTTCAAAACTCTATGTATTCTCCAATAATTTTCACTCATTATCTTCTTTTCTCCATACGAACATACATTGAGCAATATAAGGTTCACCATTGATTAAGTTTGTTTCTCTTCTTGAAATTAAGAACTTATCTCCATTTTACCTTCAATGATTGAAACATCTTTGAACTTTTTTAGCATTATCCATTGGCTTTAAAACACTATCAAGATTATAGTCATATTCATAGGGTCCCCATTTTTCTATATTTGAGTTTGCCCAATAACCTACAAAACTCTTCGACATAAAATTTCTAATTCCTCAACCATTCTGTCTAATACCCATCTTATTCCGAGCTCCGAGGTAGTCATTTAATATTTTTTCTATATTATCCATTATAAATCCCCACTTATTTTTTACATATTCTCTGAAAAGGATTTAAACCTTCAGATAGGGACTGTTAGAAATACACTTCGATAAAAAAAATAATTCCCTTTCAATTTCTTGTTAAACAATCCTACACCGTTAGTTGAACAAGAACTAATGTTTATCGTCATGCAGGACGTCAACAAATGAGGCCTACTTTTTATGAACTTCAACCATTACTTCTGCGGGTTTATAGCTACTATGCAACTCCGTCTTTTGTGTTTACTTACGATGTTTCGTACTTAGATAAATATGTTATCATAGGTTACAGCAAACTATTTTTTTACAAAGGTGGGTTTATTTGTGGATGTCAAAGTGAAAGAGAATGGAGATACGATTACAATAAAATGGTTACTATCAAAAATTGAAATCCCCAAAAAAGATATTGTTAATGTATATGAAGCTAGTGAATACGGTGGCGACTCTTCAGTTACACATCGTATAGGCCAACCATATGCCAGAGCAGATAGAGTGATTATTGAAACAAATGAGGATAAATATCTTATCAACACCAATAATGGTGCTCGAATTCTAGAAATATTAAGAAAGAGCAATTGAAAATGACAACTAATCCTGGTTTACAATTGACTCTTTATTTATCGCAATATAAAGGGAGGATATAAGTGTCTAAGTCAGACGAGATGAAAAGAAATTATGTGAATTTAGCTTCGAGGTTAGCAATGGTTTTTTATACTATTTCACTTCTGGTTTGGACTATTATTGGTTTTGTTAATGGTAATGAAAGTAATACATAGTTCATTATTTTATGTGTAGGTGTGATTATCTTTTTTTGCAAGTCTGTTTGTGTAAAATTAAAGGATAGCCTTAAGGTTATCCTTTTATCACCGTAAGAAAGCCATATTCTACAATAGTGTTATCTCCCCAAGAAAGATTAATATTAATTGAGGCTGGCCCTATATTAATTGCAATAGTTTTAAGAGTTGCATATGTGTGATGGTATTTAGTAATAATATTTTCATGCTGCCCGATGTAATCTAATTTACAATAATAGAAGTCTCTGCATTCAACTTCTTTTTTAACTCCATGACCATATGCTTGATATGGATCTGGGTCAGTTTCGATCACTATTAATTTCTCAAAATTAAAAGGCAATAGATTAATTAAATAATATATAAAACTACTATCCAAAAGGTATAAACCTCAAATACCCCACTATCCGAACACATAGCGCTGAGAGGATTATTAAAAGTAAGGAACATTAGAATAAATCCTAAGACGAAAATAATAAATTTGTACATCATTTTATTTCATTCCCACTCTTTTTTCTTTTTTTGTAATTTCAACAAGTTTCTTAAACTGGTTTTCTAGGTCTTCCAAAAAATTATCTTTGTCATACTGTCCATTTCCATTTAAAGTAATATCAAGTCTTGCATAAATCTGTTTTAAAAAAGCTCTAGCTTCTTCTGCTTCAATATCATTCACCTATTAAGTACATCGTCATACATATTTACAGCTTCCTCATCTGCCTTCTTGTTTTCACACATTCAAGACCCTCCTTTGAAGTTTTATTAAAAATTCACAAGAATAATACTACAATATTTGACGCTATGGCATGCTATGTCTACCATATTTTGCGAGAAAAAAGGATTTATCTACAATTTTCTGTTATTTTGCTTGCTTTTAATATTAAGGAGGTAAAAGCAGCTAATGAAAAATCCCAACATAGAACCATTATGAGGAGAACGGTGTAGCCTTTTTTATTGAAAATATAAGACTTATTATAATAATGATCAGGTTATTAAACAGTAATAAATAACCTAAACCTGCACTAGTTATTGCAGCTCCTTTAGGGTTCTGGTTATTTGGAAGAGTACAACTAAATGAAGTGAAAATAGGCGCGCTAAAAGAAAGCTCCTCTCCGTATACACATTGTTAGGTACCTATTAGTATATCGAGTTATCGTTTAGCTTTAGTACTTCCCTTGATTATACGAAGAATTAATCCTACCTTTATCTTCATCTTTATTAATAAAAGTTTACTTGGTACCACCCTAGGTACTATAATGATAATTGGGGCTATAGGAGATGTTATAATACTTTGTATGTCCATCCTTTTTCCAAGTAAAAGTTTAGTTATAGACCATCCAAAAAATTAGGTTTTTTTATTTGTTTAGAAAAAAATCAGGAGAGTTATACTATGAATGAACGTCTACTAAAACTCTATAAATCAGCAACTAAGTATCCTTTTCTCTATTATTCATCCATAATAATTTTATCTACATTGGTTCTCTTTTTAGGTTATTATTTTGGGAAAATATTTTTTGCCCTTTTTAGTTAGTCTTGAATTAATAGTACTACATTTAATTTTTATTAAAATGGTTTAATTAATAAGAAATTTAGATCTCCTAATAACTGATATAGCACGTCTTAAAGGTTAACAATGGTTAGCCTTTTTTAATTGCTTTTACTACCTATTCTCTATGTAGTAAAAGGGATACCCTACTTTAAACTGTCTACAAGAATACTCTCCACTAAAATGTCACATCCTTTTAAAATATTGTATTCAGTATTCTTTCATATCTAGTTTTTTTCATATGGCAAGTTTTATTTCTTATAGGGGTTAATTGATAAAGTTGTTTGCGCTCTTTCTCTGTAAAAGCACTAGAGTCAATATTAGATTCTCACTCAATAAGGACTTTAGTAAGCCAGTATCAGTACCCGCTGTCATTACCCCTAATATATCACTTCGAAGTTATACGTAGATAATACCCATCTGGATCTAATATTCTAAAATCAGATAAGCCCCATAGGTGCTATGTTTTTAGAACAATAAAATTTTGCATATCGTAACCCCGCCATTACAAATAAAATACTCTAAAGAAAAAACCCACTAACATAAAAATGTAAACTGTTTACACTCTATGTTGGATTAAATAATGAATATGTAAAAAAGGTACACCTAAAATCCTCATCTTGTGTTGGGCTGTGAGAGAACCTGCTTCTGTCTCTTGTATCAAGAAGTGCTCAGATAAAGGAAGCTTGAAAATGGCTTTACCCACAGTTAGATAAATTCCAGCGTCTCCTTCTTCCTCTCCTTCGCTTTTTAGGATAAGAGAATCATTTTGTGCGTCTAACTGGAGTACTCCAACCATGGACGAATACGGAAGAGGTAGTGAGATATTCATATAGGTCTTTCCCTTGGATTTATGTTGGGAATAAATGGCTACAAATACGATGGAGCCTTTCACTTTACGAATCCATGCCCTTGGATTTTGCCTACCATCAATGATGGGGTCAACAGTTAGTATTTCGCCTGTCATTTCTGTGTTTTTGCTTGAGAGTGGTAGGTTCAATTGCTGCACCTTGTTACTTATCAACTTGTACACTACTGCTAATGGCTTAAACCAAGTTGCCCATTTAACAGAAGCAAATAATTTGTACTCCTCTGTATGTTCATAAAAATGGACGATTGTATCAGGTAAATATTCCACATTAACGAAGTCATTAAGATCATCAACCAAACCAGGATGCTTGTGCCCCGTCTCATTCAGATTACCTCGAATACGACTAACGGGAAACTTCCATCCATCATGTTTTGATACCGGTGGAGATACTGCCCAGCCAACTACTCCGAACACCCCAAAAAAGAAGCAGTTAATAAAACCATGGAACTTTAACATAAAATCAATGCTAATATACCAGTATCCAAATGATCTATTTAGTGCATAAAGTAGTGAAAACAAAATGGTTACCCCAAGGGAGCAGTATGAAACACGAATCATAAACGCTTGCAAACGAGAAGGAAAACGTGTCCGAAATACCAATATAATGAGGCTGTAAATCGCAAGGATGTACAATAAGACAGAGATAACTTCTAGAATTGGCCAAAAGGTCATTCCAATAGCAACAAGCATGGGAGCACCTAATATAATCGGTACAATCCACCTAAACCAAGACCACTCATGTACCCGTCCTAAAAACCCGAGGGATATCGGCAACAAGAAGGCAGAGTAATGAAAATGAATGGCTGTCAGCCATGTGATCAGAGGACTAAAACCTGTATTTATACCTGTTATATATGCAAAGAACCACAGCCCTCCTACAAATAGATATAACATTCCGAAGTCTATCGAAATTTCAGCCCAATTAGTGAATCCTCGATACAAAAATCGTTTCAGACCATAAAGTGCCACAAGAAATGTGAAGACCAAATAAATAAAAGCAAGGACCGTCTGCCCTACACTGGATGAGGCCAGCTGTAGAAAAAAGACAGAGAACATAGTTACCCAAGTAAAAAGAACAAGGGTTTTATTTATTTGAATAATTTGCTGAAGCATTAAGGGAACTAAGATGATTTGTGCAGCTGTCAGTAATAATAAATAAGGTTCATCTGTCACCATGAAACTACCGATGAATAAGAATAGTCCCGCTAGGTTGATGGGATTAAATAGGATGCTTTTCAAATTCGCCTTCGTAAGTCATCACCCTTCCCACTATTTTATTTTGTATATCAACTTTTATTGTAAATGTATTTTTGGCATCATCATAACCTTCTTCTACTGTTACATCTGCTTGTAAAAAAGAAGGAATAGGGATTTCCCTCTTTCCTAAAATGATTCGTTGACAACCTGAACGGATACACATACGCCCTTCAGGTGATACTCTAAATTTTAAATCGGAATAAAATAAGTTGGGCTCACCAAGGTAGTCCTTAACGAACTCTCGTTTTGCATCAATGGTCATGAAGGCATTGAAATACCGGGTAACCTTGTCAAAATAAAAGGATCGCTCCCAATAGATCTCTACATCTCCTCCTGAAAGTGTCCTGCTTGTATTCTTTATTGTGAAAGGTACATCTTGCCCACTTTCAGGAAAGAGTAACTTCCATCGTACGGCTAATTTTAAAAAGGGGGTTAACCAGGAAGGCCCTCTTTCTATTTTCGACATCGTCCCCTTTCCATGAAAAGGTTTCCCTATTTGCAACGCATAACGCTCTTGAAGCTTCGGATGAAGTTTTTGAAAATCCTCTTGTAAAATGTTTTGGTAAATGGTCACTTAGAATCAACCTTTATAGTACGCTTGCACCTAGCTGCCTTGGGCAAATCTTTCGTAATGGTGAATCCAATTATAGTAAGCACCCATAGACTAGCGTTAAAAGTAATAAGATTAATTGGATGAAAGGATATTGAAGGCATAGCAATTAAGGAACTGATTGTTAATACCGGAAACACAACGATTTGTAACGCGTGTAAATGTCTTTTCTCACGATATAAGAGCCACAACAACCCAAAGAAAACCTCCAACACACCTATTACTCCCGCACCGGTTACAGCAGACTCACCGTCCATGAATGATAATTTTGAAAGCATGGATACTTCCTCAGGATGTTTGGCAATAATCTTTGGTACTAATCCCTGATAAAGCCAGACGAAGAAAAAGAGAATTGTAATTAGCGTACTATTAAAAAAACGTAGATACTGGCTTTTCGCTGATTCTCCCGTTTCTATCCATTGTTTCAGCACGTCAAAGCTAAGAGCAGTCGCCCACCCCATTATCGGACGAAACAATAAATCGAAAAGCTTTCCAAATAACCCAAAGCGAACACCATAATCATATTGAGTCAGAAAAGTCGTTCCGTCATTTGTAGGTATGTATTTCCAATACCCTCTACCTTCACGGATAGGCGAGATCTTTTGAGCTGTACCAAAATGAAGGGAAGATGTCTTTGAGCCATCTTTTTTATTATGTGTACCGATACTTTTACCCCAGCCTGCAACGCTGACAATTCCAAACTTATTTTCATATAAAAACGATTGTGGGTCATCTTCTGACTCTCTAGGTAGATAAGTTATAGATGAGAATCGCAAATCCCATTGCTCATGTAGTTGAGGATCCTGTGACATTTCCCACACTTTTTCTACAGGGGCCTGGATGGGTATTTCAACGTAAATTGGTTTAGATTTCAAACGAATGCCCCCTCTATCATTAAGTAATTTCTCAATTTTATTTCCTGTGTATTTCAAATTACAGTAGGTCTTTATGTATTATTCTGTCATAAATACTGAACAAACGCACTGAAATATATTAATTTCATTATAGAGAATTGGCAGTAGCTTTTATTGAATAATTGCATCCAAAAAATTAAGAAGAGGGCAATTCCTTTGTTTAAGAATTGCCCCCGTTTCCTTAAGACTCGAGTTCGAGATATGTCTTGGGGAGTCTTTTACTTTAGCACCCGTTACTTCCATTAGTAAAAACCTATTTTTTACTGTGTTCCTTTAACCCTTCACGTATCTTTTTTAATTCTTCGGTCTGCTCAAGGATATTATTGTTGACTTTCCTTATTGCGTCATATATTGCAAACAAACCAGCAAATAGTAGTACCAAAACCAGTATTTCCAATAAGTTCCCTTCTCTCTAGTATTATCAGTTAATTAAAGCATCTGTTACTTTAACTTCAAACTGGAATCTTTATTTCCACTCTTCAGATAAAAGCCCGTAAATAATATGGTCAACATAATGGTCATAAAGCCATTCTGCTTGTCTAATTTCACCTTCTCTTGTGAATCCAAACCGTTCAGGTAAGGCCCTGCTTCTTTTGTTTTCAACTGCGACACTAACTTCAATTCGGTTTAACTCAAGTTCTTTAAAACCATAATCTATTACTGCTTTAAATGCCTTTGACATTATACCTTTTCCTTGAAATCTTTCACCCAACCAATAACCAATAACACCAATTCTGTTAGCATTATTTAAGTTATTAAATCCAATTGTACCAGCGATTTCGCCTCTATAAATGATAGCAAATGACTTTGGATAACCACCATTTTCTACAAATCCCTTCAGTCTTGCCTTTATGTTATTGGCAGAGTCTTCAACACTCTCTATATAATCAAGCCAACCAAGCCACTGTTTTAAATATGGTTTTGAACCAATTGTTAAATTGTAAAATTCTTCTGCATCCCCTTCATTAAATAACCTTAAAGAAACCTCTTCATCAATTTTGTATGTAAGCAAACCTTTCTCCCCCCTCGTTGTTCCGATATGCGTAGCATTCGAAAAGTACTGAAGTATTTCTCTCCAGGCTGAATCTTCTGCTACGCTCCCCCGATGACACTCATCAACTACCACTAAGTCAAAGAAGTCCGGAGAGAACTGTTTATAGATATTTTTATCTTCCTCAGACCCTGAAATCCCTTGATATAACGCCATATAAATTTCATAGGATTTATCTACGGTTCGATTTTTCAGCTTGGTTACTTTATCACGAAAAGGCTTAAAATCAATACTTTTTGCCTGATCGACAAGGATATTGCGATCCGCCAAGAAAAGGATGCGTTTTTTCTTTCTGGCTTTCCATAATCGCCAGATGATTTGGAATGCGGTGTAGGTTTTTCCTGTTCCCGTTGCCATGACTAGAAGAATCCGATCCTGGCCTTTAGCAATTGCTTCAATCGTTCGGTTAATCGCAACACGTTGGTAATATCGCGGAGATTTTCCACTGCCATCCTGATAGTAATCCTCTGTGATGACTTTCTCTTTCTCCTTATCAATGTGCTCCGCCATCTTATATAACTGCCAAAGATCCTCCGGTGATGGAAATTGATTCATCGTGAGTTCCTGTTCTAGGTTTTCATTATTACCAGTACGGTCATGAAATAGAAAGCCTTTTCCATTACTGCTGAAAACGAAAGGAATATCTAATATTTCCGCATAATCTAATGCTTGCTGCATCCCAGAACCGATGGAATGTTCAATATCCTTCGCTTCTATAATTGCCAACGGGATGTTCGGCTTATAATATAGGATATAATCTGCCCGGTTTCCTTTCTTACGTGTGAATCCTTTATTTTTATAGACAATCCGCTCGTCGGTAAAAGAAACTTCTTCGCGAATCTGTTTATGGATATCCCATCCACTATGTTCTAGTGCAGGAGTTATATATTTGGTGCAAACATGGCGTTCACTTAATTTATTGTCCATGTATTGACCTCCATTCGACGGAGTATTATTTCATATATAATTTCTTCACTTCATTATACCAAGTAGGTCCATAGAAACATAGGAGAGGGGATATTTTACAATAGTAAGAAATAAAGTACTAGAAGAGTAGAAGGTTAGTAGTTACACCCCCTACCTCCCCATTCTGTCCCTTATATATCGTCTTCCTGCAATCCGCCCAGGTTCTCTATCATAGGGATGAGCATAGGAGAAATCATTCGGGTGGTTTCCTCCACTTTATTAGTTGGATCCTCATCATCCTCTTCCGTTTCCGTACCATTGATAATTCCTAGACCAATCAAGACCATCCCATATTTGTATTTGTTCTTGATTAATTCAACATCTTGAGACCTAGATTTTAGTTCCGTTGTGAGATGGATATTATCCATGTTGATGTGGAAGTCATAGCCACTTTCTCCATTGTTTTCGACTTTCAGGGCAGATTCGTTATTAAAATTTTTCTTCTCCCAATCTTCACGAGTGATTTCGAAGATATTAGGTAAAGCAAGCTTCGATTGCTCCTCCCTAGTCTTTTTGTCATTAGAACCTGACCCCTTCTTTCGTTTACCTTTCCCGTCATTACTTGTGTTTTTCTTATCTTCTTCAGCGACTAGTTTGAATATTTCTTGGAAAGGTTCGTATCTACTTTCATCCGTAACTACCAGGGTGTATGTGTATTCTTCATTCACCTTTGCACCGTCTGGAAGCCTCACATTCAACGTAGCAACTCCATTGTGCAAATTAATATTATACGTGCCTACTCTCTCGCCATTCAGTAGCAAAGTGGCTTCTCCTGGTTGTCTGCTACGATCAAAATAATCATTAGTTGCATCGGTTTCAAATGGTATTCTTGCTCTAACATTCTTCGGTACTGTTCTGGTATAAAATTTATTTCCTTTTTGTCTCAGCTTAAAAAAGGTTGGAAATTCTTTTCCCTGGTAGTCTTCCGTTTCACCAGTTTTCTCTAAGTTGAAAGGGTTTGATAGTCTTTGACCCGAAATGAAGAGCTTGGATAAGGTCGGAGATTTTTTCATAATATCATCAAGAAGATTAGTTAATGGTTTGTCATCACTCAGTTTGTTTGCCAAAGCTTCTTTCCTTCTCTTTTCACGAAGTGATTTCAACATCGCATGATTTTTCACTAAATGGCTCAACTCATCTTCAATCAACTTGCGAAGCTCGCCTTCTCTTAATCTATCACGACTATTCATAAACAGGTCTTCTCTGGAACGACCATCCAATTGTGTACAATCCACGATGGTCAATAAAGAATTGGCGAGTGCCCCCATTCCGACGGATTTCCTAGTAAAAAACGCTTTTGGAATATCCCCATGCGTTTGACCATTGACTGTAAATATAATGCCTTCGCCTTTTTTATACTTCTCTTCCTTACCTTCTTTGAAGGCAATAATTGAAAGTTTCATTTCTTGCCCTTTAATAGTTATTCTAGATGAGAGCGGAAACCCTTCTTCAATGTTGCTTCTCTTATCCTCTGTTAACCGGACATTCAAACCGGATAAAGTGGTTTCCAATGTATGCCCTTTATAATCTCTTCTTTCATAAAAACGAATGGGCATAGCTAGTGTTGGCATTAGCATCGATAACCTGTTGTAAAGGTCAAAGAGAATATTCGTAGTAAGGCCGGGAACCTTATATTCAAACAGCTTAATAAAGGTTCCATATTCCAATGCTTCTCCAAATGCGCTATCTTTAGAGGGAAGCAGCTCTAATTCGTCTGCTTTAAAGCCTAAAATATTACCTCCTGGAGCAAGGTACGTGTAGACAGAGCTCCTTTTCCCCTTAGTAGGAGGTTCCCTTCTAACAACGGTTACTCCCCACTCTTGAGAAGAATCATCTTTACTTAGTTGTGGGTGTCTCTTTGAAATGACCAATTGCAGGTTATTGTCCCCGCAAAACTGCAATACACCTGAACCACCCATATTGAACTTTCCTTGCACAAATGGGATCCTCAATTTATTAGATTTATTTAGAGAAAGAATAGTATCAGGAAGGCCTTTTGGAGATTGCCCCTCGCCTTTGTCAATAATCGTGTAATTCGGTTTGGATTTCTTACCCGTAGCCACAAAATTGATATTTTCCGCTAGCTTGGTTCTTTCTCTACTATCCAGGTTAGAGAGTTTTCCTTCCGGGATTTGAAAGAAAGTCGATAGAGCTGCGTCCACATCTTTGGGAGCAAAGTCCGATGTAGGGTCTACTCCATTGATAAAACATTCTTTCATTAATACAGCATCTACGGAGTTGATCAACTTTTCCACCAAAGCGGCATCCGGAGAGCTCTGTTGGTTTCCTATGACGGAAAAGTTGTTTTCATTATCGCCATAACTCCTCCAGTGTTTGCTACCCCATAAATCCTTTTCCTTCAAAAAATCAATTACTTCTTTTTCAGACTCGCATGTCGCTAAATGAATCGCCATATTCTTAATGTCAGTACCCGTCGTTGTAATCATATTAATTCCTCCCCCTAAATTGCAGATTACTTTTCTTGTTCGAATGCTACAGAAATTTCCATGTCCCGATACAATTGATGATAATCCTGCACCCTTTTTTCCTCAGCTTCCTGTAATGCTAGCTTATAGGCCTTATCCGTGTGTTCAAATGATTCCCCAATTTGCTTTTGCTTTTCATAAGGTAGCGCTGGAACCAGTACATCTGCGATTTCTTTTATACTGATCACTTTTACAGCAGTTCCCTTTTGTGAAGAATTCAAGTAGTATTGACCGACCGGGCTCTCCAGGTAAGCCTTCAAAAACTGAGGATGCGTATTGCCCATCGGCCGTAGGCCAATGAAGTTATGAGACAGAATAGCATCCTCTTTCACTTCGGAGACTACTGCAATCTTAATCGCCGTACCTCGTGCTGAAACGAGAATATCCCCCTTCTGGACAAAGTATTGTTCCGCTTTTCTTCTATCATTTAAAGGTACGTTTTGTAACTGATCCCACAATATATCTCCATCTTGAACGTCTGTAAGTTGTATCACTTTATATTTTGTGCCTTCTTCCTCTTGTTTTGCCTTAGATGGCATATTCATCCCTCGATAAATCTCAGCTACATCTTGTAATGCTTTCTTTGGCAACTCAGAGTTCAGAAAACTTTTCCTATTCACCGTGACTTTTCCGATCGGAGAATCTACATCATCTACATCGAAGTATCTATGAATATTCAAAGAGCCTTCCTGAATATCGGAATTACTAACAAACTTACTATATCCCGGGGTTTCCTTCCCACTAATAAAAGTTTCTATAATTTTTTTTGTATCTTGATCCCGTAAATAATTGCGGCCTCGCTCTTTCTGGAATTCTGCGGAAGCATCGATGAAGAAAATGTTCTCCTTCCTCTCTTCTGTTTTTGCTTTATTTACAATCAATAATGCCAGAGGAATGGCCGTAAAGGAAAATAAATTGGAAGGTAAACTGATAACCCCTTCAATCAAATCGTTCCGAATTAATTCTTCTCGAATTTTTCCTTCTGCTCCACCGCGGAATAAGACTCCATGAGGAACAATGAACGCTGCTTTACCTTGTTCTTTCAAAGACGCAATAGCATGTAAGATGAACGCCATATCTCCACTTTTTTTAGGAGGAAGCCCATACACGAAACGACCATAAAGTTCGTTTTTTACTAACTCGGGCTTCCAAGTCAAACCGAATGGAAAATTCATGGTTACATAATCAAATGTCTTCAAACCGTACTCATCTGTGAATTTTGGTTCTATTAATGTGTCTCCTGCCTCGTACTCAAAACTCTGAACCTTATGGATAAACAAATTAATTTTACCAATGGCTGCCATATCTTCATTAACATCTTGGGCATACACGGTTACATTTTCTCCAGCTTGTTTTGCCTGTTTATAAGCCTCCAACAGTAACAACCCCGTTCCAGCTGTACCGTCATACACACTCCCTTTTTGTACACCTAACAACTTTGAAAGTAGTTCATTGATGGACCGTGGAGCAATCAATTGCTCCGCTTTAGAGCGCTGTTCTTCCAGAAAATGATACAAGAAGTTTTCAGTAATTCGTGCAATACCTTCTGCTTCAGGGTGTTGGTATTTATTCAGGACACTTACAAACTGAAACAACACCCCTTCATCTAATTTCTCAATAATTTCCATGTTGAAGGTCCCTTGAAGAACAGGATGAAAAGTGTGCTGGGCAATTTCCATAGCTTTGATGAAACGGGGCTTTATGTTGTAACCACTTCGAGTAACTTGCGACCAGGATTCATGCTCACTGACCTCCTCCCGGTGAAGCTTTTCAATCACAATGAGTGTCAAAGATCCCATTGTCATATGAACACTTTCTTCCAACGTCAACTCTTCATTTTGGAGAATATCCATCCCTTGCCATACAGCCTTTTGAAAATTCATTTCTTTCATGGTTTTTCCTCCAATATTTTCTAAAGTAATTTGATTACTTGTTATTTTAGGGTAAAAAAATTTTTTTATTCCCTTTCATCTGTCGCAATGCCTGTTGAAAGGCGCCTGTAGCTCCTTGGCCACTGGAATATACGATAGGAGTTCGATGCTCTTTAGCTAGTTTTCTGACTTCCCACATATTTTTATGGGAGCAAGCACCGACGTATAATATAATGCAGTCCACTTCATTTACATGTTTCTCAAAGAAAGAAAGCATACGTTTTTCTTTCTTATTCTCTACCTGGTAAATCACTTCGATGTTCATTTGCTTTCCTTTTTTACTAAGCGACTTGTTATTTTTACCCCCCACTAATAATACCTTCTTCATTATAACCTCTCCCTTCCGTTTTTACAAGGAATATTTTAAAAAGTAATTTGATTACTTTAGATTATTGCTGAAAAAATATCATCTGAAATTACTCTGGCTTTTTTGGTTACTTTTAGTATAAGCAATACCTCACATAAAGTCAAATACTTTTTAAAGTAATTTGATTACTTTATTCAATCGGGATTTTACTTACTTTTGTTTAGACTGTCATCCATTAACTTCTAATTCATTTATTTGACGCTCTAAATTTTGGTTCACTTGATCTTACCTTGTGGCATACGCAAATATCACTTATTCTTCTTCTATCTTGTTGAACAACCCTGATTGAACATTTTATGGATTGATTTTATAACATTTTAGCTTGTACGCCCAGGGTATACTTTGAATGAACAAGATACGTTTTTATAAAGATATTCATATAAGTATCAAAGCTTTTAAACATCCTTCATATGTATAGTTCCGAACATTGATTAGTTATTGTTGTAGGTGTGATTTCTAAGGGTATCTTCACCCACCCAGACCGCAAATTTATTATAAAATCATAAAATCACCTCATTTAAGGTAACTCTAAAATTTCATCGTTTTATAGATTCATTATATATACTGGACAGAATATCAACCATTTACAACAATCGAATTAAATATAAAAACAAGCATTACCCATAGGATGATCGAACGACTAATGTATTATCTTTTTCTTCTGCAACAAGCTTATTTACTTTCGAATAAGTTACATCAAAAGGTCTAGGAATTATACGTAAATTTCTTTTCTCGTCTGACTTATAATACGCGAATCTCACCTCTTCAGGATTCAACTCTTTTACAGTAATTAATTCAATGGCTGCACAATGTCTTCTTCAAGTCCATATTCATGACAGGTTGAAATTGGATAAAACCCAGTTCACTGCCTGATGGAAAACACCTCAAAGATTCTTATAAGGTTGACATTGTGACTGTCAGTATTAAAGATGTGGCACGCCAAGCAGGAGTATCAATAGCGTCAGTATCAAGAGTGATTAGCGGAAAGCCAGGTGTAGGGTCAGCCACCGAAGCTCGTATCCGCAAAATCATGGAAGACTTGAATTACCGTCCAAATTTAGGCGCACGAGGACTAGTGAAGCAACAAACTGGTAATATTGCTATTATCGTTCCACGAGGATCTTTCACCTTAAATAACCCTTTTTTTTCGACGGTAATAGATGGAATTGCTAAAGGTATTGACCAATCAGATTACAATATTGTTATGTCCTTTTCCTCGGCTCAACAAAAGAAATTGTTGGAAAATAAATCGGTGGACGGAATCATCTTGTTTTCGCCCCGCAGTGAAGAATTTCGCTTAGAATGGTTGGAAAACCTCGGCTTGCCAACGGTCGTGATTGGTAGCTATATTGATGACTCTCCTTTTCCCTGCGTCCGACCAAGTGACACTGATGGAATAGATCAAGCAGTCCATGCACTGTACGAACGTGGTCATCGACATATTGGCTTGGTCAACGAGCCCATGAGTTCTATGCATAGCGTGAAATGCTGGGAAGGTTATCATCAAGCTTTACAGCGACTCCATTTAGGTCCCGGAAGCAATGATATGTTGGAGCTAAATGAGTTTGATGTTAACGCCTCTGACAGAAGTGTCGCAGCATTTTTTCGTTCCCGTCCCACTATGACCGGCATCGTTTGTGCTTCCGACTACCTGGCCATAGGTATCATGCGCATAGCAGCTACCATGGGGCTTTCGATTCCAGAAGACTTATCGGTAATAGGTGCTGATGATGTTCCTATTGCTTCTCTCTTAACACCTGCGTTATCGTCTGTTCAAGTAGACCTTCCTGGCATCGGTCAAGAAGCCACTCGGATGCTCATTGACTTACTCACAGGAAAGCACGTAGACTCTAAAAACCTTGTATTCCCTATGACTTATATCGACCGCGAAACAACACGAAACACAGAACATTAAAAATAAAGCCACGTCCTGGGTTTTATCACCCTGAGGTCGTGGCTCTCCTTGATTGTTAGCGCTTACAAAATCACGAAACTTCATTTGGATACAATAAGCTTTAGGGCATAGATTATTTTTCAACTCAACATACGTACAAGATCTATAATGACTAGTCCGATTAATGCTAAACAAACAAGTAACTAATAATCATACATGCCTGTAGTATTCTTGGCTGCTTCATCCCTTGGTTCACATCCTTTCGAAATAACATCAAGCAGATAAAGAAACCGGCTGCCGGTGCTGCAACAGCAGTGGCAATATTCGCTAAGTAAATTAGTTGAACCGGCGCCCCCCCATAGCTAAAACTTACAGCTGCCGATATCTCCAATACGGGGCTAAGGACCCCCATTTGATGCTTTTATCTTCCAACCCGGTTGGTTTATTGAACCCAGCATTTAGCAGAACCACCGAACGATGAGTGTTGCCTAACAGAGATGAAAAAGCTGCAGCTAATAGAGCTATGCCCATGACAACTCCTGTGGCCTTCCCATAAAAGGTACGAGCATATCTGCCATTTGCCTAGGGGACTCGATGAGTACATTTTGAGGATTCATAACGATGGCTCCAACCAGGACGATCGCTCCACTAACTAAAACAACGATTAGTAATACTTTCTTCCACCCCCTCTGTCAGTCGATGGATCTCCTCTTTGACCTTTTCCGGTGATTTCTGTTTATAGGATCGCTTAGTCTTCGCCATGATCCCCAACTCCCTCACTGATGTTCATGAGTTCTTCCATTTCTTCCTCATCGTAATTAGGTTCATTATTTAGTATAAGTTCCTTTGTTTTCTTGTTAAATGGAATGAGTAGGTTCTCTTGATTCACTAAATGCTGCTCAAGATCATCCATTTCCTCCTCACTTAACGTTAACTGTCCCACGGCCATCACGAGCTCATTACTTTCACTTAAGCACTTATACACAGCTTACTCATAATTCATATAAAATAAGAATTACTATAGTGATTAGTTATTTTGGTATAATTGAATAAATAAATAGTTGGAGGTAGTACAAATGAAGGCAACAGAGACGAATCTTTTGCAGTTTCTTAAGGGACCGAAGCAGTTTGTAATCCCAATTTATCAACGTACATATAGTTGGACAAAGAAACAGTGCGCACAGCTCTGGGAGGATATTGAAAGAGCTGCTGAGGATGAAGGTTTATCCGGCCATTTTATGGGATCTGTCGTTTACGTAGAAAAAGGATTATACCATGTTACTTCTGTTCCAAAGCTATTAGTTATCGATGGGCAACAACGTTTAACCACTCTCAGTTTAATACTCTCAGCGTTCTCTGAGTTAATAACAGAGGGAGAAAAAGAAGCTACTTTAATTACTGCAAAGAAAGCCAGGAATTATTTTTTATTAAATCAGGATGAAGAAGACGAAGAACACTACAAGCTTCTACTAACCCAAAAAGACCGATCTACCTATATAGACTTATTGGAAAATAGAGAGTTAGATAATGGATATTCAAATAGAATTGTAGAAAATCATTATTACTTTAAAGAAATGATGAGGAAAAGTCGGCTATCACTTGATCAAATTTATCAGGGAATTAGTAGATTGATAATGGTAGATATTTCTCTAGATAGGGAGAAGGATAATCCCCAACTCATATTTGAAAGTTTAAACTCCACAGGTCTTGATTTATCACAAGCAGATTTAATAAGGAATTACTTTCTAATGGGGTTAGAAGAAGAGGACCAGAGAAAGCTGTACAAAAACTACTGGTATAAACTTGAAAGAAGATTCGGTCACTTAGAAGACACTCGCTACTTTGACCGCTTTATTCGTGACTATCTAACTCTTAAAACCGGTAATATCCCAAAAATAGGGGCTGTTTATGAAGCATTCAAAAATTATGTCCAACATAACACAGACGGAACAATAGCAGCAATTATACAAGACGTCTATAAGTATGGGAATTATTATATCAACCTAACTTTAAATATAGACGATGCTTTGCTGGAAGAAGGGTTTAAAGATATTCGTTCTCTTAAAGTTGATGTATCATATCCTTTTCTTCTGAAGGTCTACGAGGATTTCACCAATAATCTTATTACAAGAAATGAATTTTTAGAGATACTTAAGTTTATCAGTAGCTATGTATTTAGGAGAGCAATTTGTGCTATACCTACTAATTCTCTTAACAATACCTTCGCCTCATTAATTAAAGAAGTTGATTCTGATGATTATGTTAATAGCCTCAAAGCGGCATTAATCTTAAAGACAGGATATAGAAGGTTTCCTTCTAATGAAGAATTCAAACGTGAACTAATGGTAAAAGATGTTTATAACTTTAGAAACCGTAATACTCTACTCAGAAAGTTAGAAAACTTAGATAGAAAAGAACCGATTAATGTAGAAAATTATACAATTGAACATATCATGCCTCAAAATAAGAATGTTCCTGAAGCTTGGAAAACTGAATTAGGGGATGATTGGAAGAAAATCCATGAAGTTTATCTTCATACGCTCGGAAATTTAACTTTGACCGGGTATAATTCAGAGCTAAGCGACCGCTCATTTACAGAAAAATCTTATCTTCAGGGCGGATTTAGAGAAAGTCCTTTGTGGTTAAACCGAAGTGTAGCAGCCTTTGTAAAGTGGGACGAAGCTGCTATAAATGAAAGAGCAAGGATTCTTGCAGAAAGAGCCGTGGAAATTTGGCCATTCCCTCACTTGAGTGAAGAAGAACTAACACATTATCAATCAAAAGAAGAAAGTGGTTTAGAAAAAGGTTATACCTTACACCATCATAAGGATAATTTCAGCCAAGAAACTTTTGAGATTTACGAAGAATTAAAGTTAAGAATTCTCAACCTAGATAGTTCCATCACTGAAGAATATAAGAAATACTACATTGCCTATAAAACAGAAGGACGTAACTTTGTGGATATTGAACCAAAGAAGATCCATTTAAAACTGTGGTTGAATGTGAAGGCAAATACCTTACCTGATCCTAACCACCTTACTAAGGATGTATCTAACGTAGGTCATCGAGGAAATGGAGACTTGGAGATAAAAATTACTCCTGAAGTTAACTTAGAACAAGTCATGGACCTTATAAAACAATCGTATGAACAAAACCTTGAGTATGCTTAATGTTTAATATATATCAGTTAAAAATTATTGGAACGATGCGTGGAGTGTAATGCAATAAAAAGGTGCTTACCAATTAATTGGCAAGCACCTTTTCTCTTTCTATTATAATGAATTTTGCTAGCGAAAGGATAAATGGTGAATAAGCTTATTCCACTCTAACAAAAGAGTGAAAGTTGCTTATTACATCATGCCGCCCATTCCGCCCATGCCACCCATGTCTGGCATGCCGCCGCCTGCGCCGCCTTCGTTTTCTTCAGGCTTGTCGGCTACGACAGCTTCTGTTGTTAGGAACATTGCTGCAACAGATGCTGCGTTTTGTAGTGCGGAGCGTGTTACTTTTGTTGGGTCGACGATACCGGATTCAACCATGTTGACCCACTCGCCGGATGCTGCGTTGAAGCCTACGCCGATTTTTTCGCCTTTTAGGCGTTCTACAATGATAGAGCCTTCAAGGCCGGCATTGTGGGCGATTTGGCGAACTGGCTCTTCCAGTGCACGAAGTACAATGTTAGAACCTGTTTCTTCGTCGCCTTCAAGCGATAAGCCTTTTACTGAGTTAAAGATATTGACTAACGCAGTACCACCGCCGGATACGATTCCTTCTTCTACCGCAGCGCGAGTAGAGTTAAGGGCATCCTCGATACGAAGCTTACGTTCTTTCAATTCAGTTTCGGTAGCGGCTCCTACTTTGATGACAGCTACGCCGCCGGAAAGCTTAGCAAGACGCTCTTGTAGTTTTTCTGTATCGAATTCAGAAGTAGACTCTTCTACCTGGGCCCGGATTTGAGCAACGCGGGCAGAAATTCTTTCTGGATCTCCGCTTCCTTCAACGATAGTTGTGTTGTCTTTGGTTACAACAACTTTGGAAGCGCGGCCCAGCTGTTCGATGCTAGTGTTTTTCAGATCCAGTCCAAGATCTTCTGTTACAACTTCTGCACCAGTAAGGGTTGCAATATCTTCAAGCATTGCTTTACGGCGGTCACCGAATCCTGGGGCTTTAACAGCTACAGCGTTGAATGTGCCGCGAAGTTTGTTTACAACCAATGTTGCTAGCGCTTCGCCTTCTACATCTTCAGCAATCATAAGAAGCGGCTTGCCTTGTTGTACTACTTGCTCAAGTACTGGCAATACTTCCTGGATGTTGGCGATTTTTTTGTCAGTGATTAGGATGTATGGATCTTCAAGTACAGCTTCCATTTTGTCCTGGTCTGTTACCATATAAGGAGATGCATATCCACGGTCGAATTGCATACCTTCTACTACTTCAAGCTCTGTGTTGAAGCCTTTGGATTCTTCAATAGTGATAACACCATCGTTACCAACGCGTTCCATCGCTTCAGCGATTAGTTTACCTACTTCGTCATCGCCGGAAGAGATAGCTGCTACCTGTGAAATCGAGTCTTTGCCTTCGATTGGCTTAGAAATCTTTCTAAGCTCTTCTGTGGCTACTTCTACCGCTTTTTCGATACCACGGCGAACGCCGACAGGATTAGCGCCGGATGCAACGTTTTTCAAGCCTTCACGGATCATTGCTTGAGCTAATACAGTTGCTGTTGTTGTACCATCACCAGCAACGTCGTTTGTTTTTGATGCAACTTCTGATACTAGCTGTGCACCCATGTTTTCGAAATGGTCTTCTAATTCGATTTCTTTCGCAATCGTTACACCATCATTTGTAATCAATGGAGAACCGAATTTCTTATCCAATACGACGTTACGGCCTTTAGGCCCTAAAGTTACTTTTACCGCATCTGCCAACGTATCCACTCCACGCAGCATTGCACGGCGAGCTTCTTCACTAAATTTAATTTCTTTAGCCATTTATATTGCCCTCCTTGAACTTTAAAAAATTATGTTATTTATGGTTTTTTCTTCGCTTGTTAGCCGATGACAGCTAAAATGTCGCTTTCACGAAGAATTAAGTATTCTTTGCCTTCGTATTTGACTTCTGTTCCTGCAAATTTTGAGAAAATGATCAGGTTTCCTTCAGCTACCTCTGGGGCAACTTTTTCTCCATTGTCTGTGACACGGCCTGAACCTACTGCAACAATTTTCCCTTCCTGCGGTTTTTCCTTTGCAGAATCAGGAAGCACAATACCGCTTGCTGTTTTTTCTTCTTGCTCTACAAGTTCAATAATGACACGATCACCTAGTGGCTTTAACATGTGTGAAACCCTCCTTAACCGTTATTGATTGGTTTATTATTAGCACTCGGTAACAATGAGTGCTAACGCAATTATTATAATAATCAATTCATATTAAATTTGCAAGTAAAGTAATTATAATTCTTTCGACAAATTTTTATTCCTTCGAGCTGAAGCAAGGGCAGTGTTTTTTACGGCAGCCGAACGGAAATCTGGCCGTGGATTGGCTTGCTCAACCCTTCCTATTACATAACTATTCTATTTTTATGTTAAAATACGTACAATGAGATAGTAAAGTAAATCTGTTTTGAAGGAGTAGTTGCAGTTGCCAAAAAGATATTGGTATATCATCATGACTTATCTGATCATGCAAATTTCCGGAGCTTTATTAGTCCCGTTGATCGACATGCTAAATATAGATAGGTTCACATTCAGCGTCAGCTGGAGCATTTTCAGTTTTGCAGCTGCTTTAATCATTATTCTGTTTTTATTGAAGCCGGATATGAAGCAGGGCAGCGAACGAAATGCCGCTGGGGCAGGGAGTGTGGTGCTGTGGTGCTTTATCGGTGTATTCATGGCTTACATGGCTCAGTATGCCGCTGTGATTATTGAAACATTCGTGCTTGGAATTAAGCCTGGTTCGGAAAATACCATGCAAATCATGGAGATTGCCAGGGCTGCACCGATTTTCATTATCATTCCGGCGATCATTGCACCGATTTTAGAAGAAATCATCTTCCGGAAAATTATTTTCGGCAGTTTTTACAAACGAACAAACTTTTTCATTGCTGCGTTAGCTTCCTCAATTATTTTTGGGCTTGTCCATATGGATGTCACCCATATAATTACTTATACTGCTATGGGACTGGTGTTTGCCTTTCTTTATGTCCACACCAACCGGATCATTGTTCCGATTGTCGCCCATATGGCGATGAATACAATTACGGTCATTGCCCAGTTTAGTATTGATCCCGAAGAGCTTGAGAGAATGTTAAAACAATGGGAAAGTATTCAAATGATTTTTATTGGAGGCTAATTAATCTATGAGAACATCCCCGTTGTTTATGGCTTCCTTGTATTTTGGGATGGGAGTCGTATTCACTTATATAGCAGCACAATCAGCAGAAGATACCATTTGGAATTTCATCACTATCCTGCTGGCTATTTTTGCCACGCTGGACTTTGTCGTTTCTTTCCGATTAGTAAGCTTATACGTGAAAATTAAAAAATCAAAGAAAACCAAATAGGATGGCAACTCCACAAAAAAAACAGCGGACCCAATTGTGTGGCCACTGAAAAACGGAAGTATATAGGATAGGTAGAATTTAAGAAAAGCGGTCTGTGTGGAATTTGATTTCCATACAGACCGCTTTTCGTCTAATTTTCACGAGGTTTATGCCTTCTATTTCTCCGGAAGTTTAACCATTCGTTTCACGTTTGCCGTGAAAATTACTCTTTTTAAATTGGCCTCTATTGATTCCGCGCTGAGCAATCGGTGGTGACGCCTGCAGAAACAGCGCGAGCCGAGGATCCACTTGGTCAAGTGACCTTCTTGACCAAGTTAGCTGAGGCCGTGCCCGCGGCAAGCATCCACCGACAAGCGATTCTAGCATCAAATCCCTCACTTTTATTTATTCCTTTCATGGTACAAAAAAAAGAGTGATTTTCTTTTATAAATCAATGAAAATCACTCCTTTGGACCTCTGTTGATTCCATGAGGAGCAATCGGTGGTGACGCCTGCGGAAACAGCGCGAGCCGAAGATCCACTTGGTCAAGTGACCTTCTTGACTAAGTTAGCTGAGGCCGCGCCCGCGGCAAGCATCCACCGACAAGCGATTCGCGGAATCAACAACAAACGTTGACAGCCCCTTTAGATTAAAAAAGACTTTTTCAGTGGCCTCCCTAATTGTCAGCTGTTTTTTTGTGCTGTCCTTTTAATACAAAAGCAGCCGGGACTACGATTACCATGACGATGGAAGAGATGATAAATGCTTCATTTATTGTTTGCAAGGCTGCTTCGTTGGCAGCTAAGTTGGCAGTTGTGCTTAACTGGGCGCGCCTCACTTCATAATAAATCGAAAAAAACACAATACCAAAGGCGGAAAAAATCTGGCGGAGCACATTATTCATTGCCGAGCCCTGGGCAACTAATTTTTCCGGAATAGCGTTCATCCCTGCCGTCGTTGCCGGCATATTCGACATACCCAGCCCTGCACCCCGCACCGTATTAAGCAGCAAGATCAACCAAAACGGCGTAGATAGCTTCAGGTTTCCTAATGCAAAAGTCGATACAGCTAATAACAGCAATCCGGGCGGCACGACATAACGCGGGCCTTTTTTATCGAGCAGCTTTCCGCCTAATGTCATAAACAACCCACTGCACAGGGCAGCCGGCAAAAATAACAATCCTGTCTGAATTTCACTAAGTCCGTAAACATTTTGGATAAGCAGCGGCAATAAAAATATTCCCGAAAACAGGCCGATTGATGCGGCGGCCGTTACTACGATAGATACAGAATATGTCGGCACCTTAAAAACGCTTAGATCAAGCAGCGGCTGGGTTTGCCGTTGTTCATAAAAGACGAATGCTGCTACAGTCAGTAACCCGCCTGCCATCAACATGACGCTCAATGGCTCCGTCAACAGCTCCCATGTCGAACCTCTGCCTAAGGCAAATAATATAGCCCCAACTCCAAAAGTGACCAGGATAAAACCAGTAAGGTCGAACTTTCGTTCACGGTTTGGCTCTGTCGAAAGCAGATACTTACCTGAAATAATCAGCCCTGTTAAACCAAACGGAATATTAAATAGGAACAGAAAGTTCCAGGGCAAAAATTCAATAATCACTCCACCAATAGTCGGGCCGATGGCCGGAGCGACCATTGCTGCAACCCCGTAAACTCCGACTGCCAAGCCGCGTTCCTCTTTTGGAAACGCTTGAAAAATTAACGCCATCGCTATTGGCATCATCAGCCCGCCGGCCATTCCTTGCACCGCCCGTGAGATAATGATCATACCGAGTGTCTGTGAAAGAGCTCCTGCCAGCGATCCAATTAAAAAGACCGCCAAACCAACTAAGTATATTTTTTTCTTGCCGAATCGATCGCCTAAATAGCCGGTCAACGGCATGGTCATCCCCATGGAAACCATGAAAATCGTCAGTATCCAGCCGACTGATACCGCATTGGCATCAAAAAATTCAATAAAATGGGGCAGCGTCGGATTCAGCATGCTATTGTTTAAAATAACAGTGAACGTTCCGAACAAGACAGAGACAACCACTAACCATTTGGAGTCTATTTTTTTCATCATACCTCCTCCAAACTTTGCAAGCCTTCATCGATAAAAGCAAAAGACTTTATACGATACCCTTGTGCCTCGTTAATTATTCGGCTTATTTTACTCTTCTTCATCCAATGGATAGTGCTTGAGGAAATACACTAAAGACTGTAATTCTACGGATAAATCAATATGGTGGACACGGACATGATCAGGAACCGTAATTCTTGCCGGAGTAAAGTTGAGAATTCCTGATACGCCAGCTTCGACAAGCCGTTCGGTAATGTTTTGGGCTTCTGAAGAAGGAACGGTCAATATGGCAACATCTGTATTCTTCAGCATATCTTCTAATTGATCGATATGGTACACAGATACACCGCCGACTTCTTCACCGACTTTTCCTTTATCTGCATCGAAAGCCATTTCAATTTTTGTATTGTTGTTTTTCATAAAATTATAATGTAAAAAAGCCGTTCCTAAGTTTCCTACGCCAATCAGCGCTACTTTCGTCAATTCGTCCTGGTCCAGTGTTTTTCGGAAGAAGCTTAGCAGGTATTCGACATTGTATCCATAGCCTTTCTTCCCGAGAGCGCCAAAGTAAGAAAAATCTCTCCGAATCGTGGCAGAGTCCACTTTGACTGCTTCACTCAACTCTTTAGAAGAAACACGGAGCTTCCCCTGGTGATGTAAATTATTGATAAAACGATAGTATAATGGCAAGCGTTTAGCCGTCGCTTGTGGTATTTTATGCTGGTCAGTACTCAAAACAATTCCTCCTTACGGTTAACCTTCTCTGTTATCGTTCCCATTTTTTCCGCCGGATTTTTACAAATACCCGGTATCTACCGCCTTGCACGGCATGAGTAGACCTGTTTTCAGGAAAACTGAACTGGAATTTTCATTAGCAATTATTAACTACTTCAGTTTACCAAACATTTGCTTAGAAGTCGTGATTTTATTCACATTCTTTAAGATTGCGCCGGCTTATCCCTGTACAGCTGCTATCATGCTTGCCACCCGAAAGAGGATTGAGATACACTTAACCTATTGAGGTGAACATAATGATTTTGATCCAAGTGAACAATATTATAAAAAGATATGGCGCTGAGCTTATTTTATCTAATATAAAATTAGAAGTACAAACCAATGACAGAATTGCCGTAGTTGGCCGCAATGGTGCCGGTAAGTCTACCTTACTGAAAATCATGGCAGGCCTTCTTCCTTATGACGAAGGAGAAATCCATAAGCCTAAAGAGGCTACTTTAGGTTATTTAGCTCAAAATACCGGGTTGGAATCAGAACAGTCGATCTGGAAAGAAATGCTTTCCGTCTTTCAGCATTTTGTCGATACAGAAAAAGAACTTAGACAAATGGAGCAGCAAATGGGTGACCCCGAAATAATTGAACAGCCGGAGGCCTACCAAAAATTGTTAGCTGATTACGATACCAAGCAGCAAGCTTTTAAAATGGAAGGCGGCTATCAATACGAGGCGGACATTAAAGCCGTGTTAAACGGTCTCCACTTCGGCAATTTTGATTGGGATACATCGATCGCAGAGTTAAGCGGCGGGCAAAAAACACGCCTCGCTTTAGGCAGACTGCTGCTTTCCAAGCCAGACATCCTGATCCTTGATGAACCTACCAACCACTTGGATATCGAAACACTCTCATGGCTGGAGAATTACTTAAATAATTACAGCGGAGCCGTAGTGATCGTTTCCCATGATCGCTATTTCTTAGATAAAACTGTCCAAACTGTCTATGAAATTTCCCGTAATCATTCTACCAAATTCCACGGCAATTACAGCAAATACTTGCAAAGAAAAGCCGAGAATTACGAGCAGGATTTAAAGCAATTCGAGAAGCAACAGACCGAAATCAAGAAGATGGAAGAATTTGTCCAAAAAAATATCGTGCGCGCTTCTACCACGAAACGAGCCCAAAGCCGCCGGAAGCAATTAGAGAAGATGGACAAACTCGATAAACCACAGGGGGATGAGTCATCAGCAAAATTCTCTTTTGAAGTAAACCGCCGCAGCGGCAATGATGTGTTGAAAATCAATGACCTGGCATTTACGTATGAGGACAGTGAGGATTATATCTTTTCCAATCTATCCTTCGACCTTTCACGAGGAGAAAGCATTGCCCTTGTCGGCCCCAATGGAGTCGGCAAGACAACCCTGCTGAAAACAATCGTCGGAGACTTAAAGTCAAGCAAGGGGACGATTAAGTTAGGGGCCAATGTGCAAATTGGCTATTATGACCAGGAACAGAACCGGCTGAACTCGAATAAAACAGTGCTAAATGAGCTGTGGGATGAGTATCCGATGACGAATGAAAAGGATATTAGAACAATACTTGGAAACTTTTTATTTTCCGGGGATGACGTTCTAAAGACAGTATCAACGTTAAGCGGCGGCGAAAAGGCAAGGCTGTCCCTAGCGAAGCTGATGATGGAAAAGGCTAACCTGCTGATTCTTGATGAGCCAACCAACCATCTTGATTTGGACAGCAAAGAGGTATTAGAATCCGCCTTGATAGATTTTCCCGGAACGATCCTGTTCGTCTCACATGATCGTTATTTTATCAATAAACTGGCTACCCAAATCGTCGAGATGCAGCCCCAGGAAAGCAGGATTTATTTAGGCGACTATGATTATTACTTGGACAAAAAACAGGAAGAATACGAGCTTCAGTTATTAAACGAGCAGGAAAGCACGGAAGCAAAGCAAACAGCCGACACTAAAAACAGCTTTGAACAGGAAAAGGAATTAAAAAAAGAAAAACGCAAAATTGAACGAAGGATTAGTGAAATCGAGAAAGAAATAGAAAAGGTGGAAAACCGGATAGAGGAAATAGAAGATCTGCTTTGTGAGCCGGACATTTACCAGGATCACGAAAAGTCCCTGGAACTTACCGAAGAAAATGAGAAAAATAATGACCACTTGGAAAAATTGATGGAAGAATGGGAACAGCTTCATAATGATTAATTAGAAGCGGAAGAGGTTAGACCAAGAGGATAGTGGCCAAAGCAACAAAACGAACGATGATTCGAAACCCTTAGGATTCGAACTCGTTCGTTTTTTCTTTTCAAATGTTTAAAATAACCTGCGGACCCAGTGACAACTCTATTTCTTCCTTCTAACAAGGTTGGGTGCTTAAACTTACGCCGACAGAATACTCCGCTCACCGTGGGCACGGTTTTAACCTCCTTGAAGGAGCCATTTTTGCGTGCGAGGAGTCGCTGCCAAACGTTCCTTCCCCAGAAGCAACAGCGGCTTCTTCCGAGGTCTTCAGACTCGTGCTGTTCCCACTGATGTCTACGTATTCTGCCTGAGCTGATAGGGCTTCTTACTACCTTGCGTAACGACGCCGAGCTCAAGTAAACCAGAAGCATTTGAGTACCGCTAAAAATAGTACGCTGACTTTCAGCGGAGGAAATCCACGGAGACTCCTGCGGGAGGAAAGGCCTCGGTGAGACCCCGCAGAGCGCAAGCTCGAGGAGGCTCACCAGCCGCCCGCGGAAAGCGTAGTGTATTTCCGTAGCGCAGTACTGCTGTTTATCCAATACTATTAAGAAACCACCTACTGTTACCCAGCCATTTATACACAGGTTTATGCACAAATTAACATTGCTGTTATCGGTTTTCCACTATATTATCCCCATTATCCACAGAAGTGACCGGACTTATCCACAACAGTTACTCACATATCCACGCTTGCTATAGAAGGAACCATTGTATTATTTCCACAATAAACGAATCAAGCTGTTGATAACTTTAAACTTCTGGACCATTTAAAAAGGCAGATTAAACAAACGTTTGTTCAATCTGCCTTTCCGTTATCATTTCTGTTTTATCTGCCCTCTTTTGCCATACAATTCTAAATCCAAAGACGGATTGGCGTTTAGATCCCATCCAGCACGATGTCCTTGTTGGAAGGCAATACTTCCTGCTACAGCAATCATCGCTGCATTATCGGTGCAGAGCGCCAACGGAGGAATCAGCAAGTCTTGGGAACCGTTTGAAAATCTTCTGTTCAATTCGGCCCGCAGCCCTTTATTGGCAGCCACACCGCCGGCAACGATTACTTGTTTTACACCGAACTCGTTTGCAGCCCGGTACGTTTTATCTGCCAATACTTCGACTACACTGGCTTGAAAGCTGGCAGCAATATCTTCTTTTTTTAGCTGTTCATTTCTTTGGGCCGCATTGTGTAACGTGTTTAGCACGGAAGATTTCAAGCCGCTGAAGCTGAAATCGTAAGAGCCCGCTTCCAGCCATGCCCGCGGAAAGTTGATGTTGGCAGCACCTTCTGCTGCTAACTGGTCCATTTGCGGACCCCCGGGATATGGTAATTTTAACGTTCTCGCTACCTTGTCATAAGCTTCTCCCGCAGCATCGTCTCGGGTTTCGCCGATTACTTCAAACGATCCATGCTCGCGCATCAAAATTAATTCCGTATGGCCGCCCGAAACCACTAAAGCGAGCAACGGAAATTGGAATTCCTGAATTAAGCGATTAGCGTATATATGCCCTGCTATATGATGAACACCGATTAAAGGCTTCCTTTTGGCAAAGGCAAGCGCTTTTGCTGTATTTACTCCTACCAAAAGGGCTCCCACCAATCCAGGGCCTTCCGTTACAGCAATTGCGTCCATGTCTTCTACCGTCATCCCAGCCTTCTCGAATGTCTCTTCTAGTACCATAGTGATCTGCTCAACATGGTGCCTTGAAGCAACTTCCGGAACGACTCCGCCAAACCTTTTATGGCTTTCAATTTGGGAAGCAACGACGTTTGAAACGATTTCTGTTCCGTTTTTCACTATCGAAGCTGCGGTTTCGTCACAGCTCGTTTCTATGCCTAATATATATTCCTCATTGTTTATCATAATTTCACCCACATTACTAAAGCATCTTCATAATTATCCGTGTAATAATTTTTCCTAATACCGCCTGGAACCAGCCCGAATTTTTTGTACATATTTTGAGCAGGTATGTTGGACACCCTGACTTCCAAGGAAAGCTGCCCGGCCCCAAGGGCTATCGCCTGGTTCATGACAAAGTGGAACAACGCTTTGCCGAACTTTCTGCCTCGATATTCCGGAAGAATGGCGATATTGGTTATCTGTGCTTCATCAATGATTACCCAAAGACCACAGTATCCGATAACCACCCCTGCTTTTTCCATTACAAAATAAATGGCATATGGATTCTCATTCAGTTCATTTAAAAAAATATCTCTCGTCCAAGGTGTGCCAAAACTTACTGCTTCCACTTGCATCACCTGGTCGATATCCTCTACCCTCATTTGCCTTATTATTGTATCAGACATTTAATTATTCCCCTGCTGTTCCAGCCATTTTGCTTCAGCTTCTACCAGCCGTAAGTATTCAGGCGTTAAAGCGTGGATGGGCTCATTTTGCTGCTCTGCACCTGCCAGCGCCAACAATGACGGCCGTGGGTAATGGTAAGCCATTTCCGGAATGATTGCTAAATCCTTCATATGCTCCACGATAACTTGATAATGTTGTTCGATATCAGGGCTCAAAAAAACAACCTGTTGTTGTTTGCTTGCTAATGTATCCAGCCAATCAGTAAACTTGATGTTCACTTCATTTTCCAGTAATTGCAGTCCGCCGCTGACATGCTGTTCATATAATCCGGTATAGACAAGCCCCCGGCGTGCATCAAAAAATGGGCATATAACCGCTGAAGCAAACTTTGCTTGCAGTGCTAACGCTGCTAAGCTGGATATGCCGACTACTGGAATATTTAATGCCCATCCCATCGTTTTCGCGGTCGTTAATCCAATCCTGACCCCTGTATAGGAGCCTGGACCTTTGGCTACTACAATCCTATTTAATTCCTCTGGCTCTGTCTCTGTTTCCTTCATTAACTGGTTAATGGCTGGCATTAACCGGACAGAATGATTCCGTTTGGCATTGGTGGTGTATTCACCAGCTAAGTTGCCATCTTTTAAAATAGCTATTCCCATTACCTGGTTAGATGTATCAATGGCAAGTATATTCATCGGGCTAACTCCTTACAGATTAATTCAAAGTGGTTACCTCTTGGATAAAAAGTAACCTCGCGTTCCTGTTGCTCATTTAAGCAGATTTCGATATCAAGCCTTTGTTCAGGGAGGAAATCAGCAATAAAATGAGCCCATTCAATGACAGTGATACCGCCTGCATTAAAATATTCGTTAAATCCGATATCTTCGTCACTATCTTCCAACCGGTAAACATCCATATGGTAAAGCGGGATTTCTCCCGAGTATTCTTTTACGATGGTAAATGTCGGGCTATTGATCGTCCTTCTAACTCCCAAGCCAGCTCCAAGTCCCTTAGTGAAAGTGGTTTTTCCTGCCCCAAGATCTCCCTCTAATGTCACGACATCGTTAGGTTTAAGTAATAAAGCAAGTTTTTCTGCTAGTTTTTTTGTCTCTGTTTCTGTCTGAGTTATCATCGTCATTTCTTCCATTTTCTCACCTATTTCAAATGGGTATACCCTGATTTATCTA
Source organism: Sediminibacillus albus (assembly GCF_900101125.1). Classification (GTDB taxonomy): domain Bacteria; phylum Bacillota; class Bacilli; order Bacillales; family Amphibacillaceae; genus Sediminibacillus; species Sediminibacillus albus. The sequence goes on from NZ_FNFL01000005.1 coordinate 220,201, forward strand.
GAATCGATTGCTCATTTCCCTCCTGCAAGATTACCTTGCCAGTATTGTGCGGTTGATGAGTCACATATCCGATGCGGGTCACTTTTATTTGTGCTTTTTCTGCGGCCGCTCGTATAGCTGGCCAATCACTTTCTGCTGCAGTGCCGAGAATTTCAAAGTCCTCCCCGCCAAAGAGCTTCCACTTTCTTTGCTGTTCAGCCGTAAACTGTTTTAATTGTGGATGAACAGGAAGGGAATTATAATCCAAATGGATGGTTACACGAGATGCTTCAGCAATTTCAGCTGCTTCATTCGCTATCCCGTCGCTGATATCATTTAAGGCAACACGGCTAAGTGGCAGCATCTCTCTCGAAAAATCCACCCTTGGCGATGGCAGGCGATGTCTTTCGATAAAGTAATCCCTAGTACAGTCACTTAAAGAATGCCCCTGACTTGTGAGCAAATATAAACCTGCCGAGGAATCCCCTAATGTGCCTGTGACAAACACGAGGTCGTTTTCCCTGGCATTGTTTCTGTAACGTACTTTATTATGTTCTACATAGCCTATTATTGTTACAGAGATAGTTAATTCTTTCCCAGACACCGTATCTCCGCCAATTAAATCCATTTGATACTGAGAGGCAAGCATTTGCATTCCTTTGTATATCTCTGATAGCTCTGCCTTTGTCCAACTGTCAGGTATCACAATAGAAATTAAATAAAACGCCGGGACTGCTCCCATGGCAGCAATATCACTTATATTAGCAGCTAATACTCTGTAGCCCACGTGGTGTGGTTCCATTGTCTGTTTACTAAAATGAATACCTTCCACAAAAGTATCTACTGCCGTTACAATATCCTGATATGGCTGTCTAAATATAGCTGCGTCATCTCCAATTCCTTTTATCAAGCTGGATTGTTGATGATGTTTAGGTGCAATCGAGCGAATAAAAGCGAATTCATCCATATTATTTTCCTCACTAAATTATAAATGTTAATTCCATCATAGCAAACTACAGTTTAAAAAGAAAAAGCAACGGTCTACATCTACAGGGAAGTCTAACATTTCCTATAGTGCCCAACTTCCTAAGGCAGCCTTATTTTTAATATTAATAACATAAAGAAAGCCTTAGGATTTCTCCTAAGGGCATATTATTTACTATTTATATATGTAAGTGGCGGTCCGGACGGGACTCGAACCCGCGACCTCCTGCGTGACAGGCAGGCATTCTAACCAACTGAACTACCGGACCAAAACAAATATGTATCTTATTAACAAAGTAAGTGAAATATTTTGGTTGCACTCTTCGAGCACTACGATCATTTTCTAGCATAGAAGTTAAAACCAACGTAGTTAGAAAATTAATTGGTTGCACTAAAGTACTACTACTTTTCACTAGCTAAGATGTATTTCGAAGAAGTGAGTGAAATATTTTGGTTGCGGGGGCAGGATTTGAACCTGCGACCTTCGGGTTATGAGCCCGACGAGCTACCAGACTGCTCCACCCCGCGATAATGTAAATAACGTATAAACTGCTATTCACGAAATAAGACTGTATTGTTCTAAACAAAATAATTTGTTAAAGCCTGGCGGCGTCCTACTCTCGCAGGGGCAAAGCCCCAACTACCATGGGCGCTGAAGAGCTTAACTGCTGTGTTCGGCATGGGAACAGGTGTGACCTCTTCGCTATTGCCACCAGACAATGTTTATTTTTTAAGGACAAAGTATATTATAGTTACATTTCATTAAAAAAGCAAGCTTTTTTAAAAATGAACTTATTTTACTTGCACCTTCAAAACTAGATAAGAAGGAAAGACATCAACGAACACGAGTTATTGCTTTGTTTTAAGTTAAGTCCTCGATCGATTAGTATCCGTCAGCTGCACGTGTCACCACGCTTCCACCTCGGACCTATCAACCTCATCGTCTCTGAGGGATCTTACTCATTTAAAATGATGGGAAGTCTCATCTAGAGGGGGGCTTCATGCTTAGATGCTTTCAGCACTTATCCCTTCCACACGTAGCTACCCAGCCATGCTCCTGGCGGAACAACTGGTACACCAGCGGTGTGTCCATCCCGGTCCTCTCGTACTAAGGACAGCTCCTCTCAAACTTCCAACGCCCACGACGGATAGGGACCGAACTGTCTCACGACGTTCTGAACCCAGCTCGCGTACCGCTTTAATGGGCGAACAGCCCAAC
>NZ_FNFL01000001.1 GCF_900101125.1 Sediminibacillus albus
GCACCTAGCGCCTAAGGAACTTCCTTCCCCTAATTCCGATAAGTCAACATCGTCGCTGCGCTCTGTGTTTCCTTTATCTCAATCGGGGAAGTCCACTGCCTACGGCGCTGATCAAGGTGCTTTCGCTTTTGATCTTATTATTCGCTTTTTTGGTTTTTTAATTCCAAACATAAAAGGAAATGTTACCCGTTATTTCTCATCTTTACAGTGTTTAAAAAAGGCTATGTAAGGTCAAATTAGAACTACAGAAATAAATAATTCGTATGGGTTAGGAACGAGGAGAGTGAAACATGAAATTTAAAGGATTTCGTAATGGCATAGGAATAATGCTCCTTGTTGCTTTCCTGTGTATTCCATTTTTTACACCGCTGCAGACGTTTTTAATGATACCAAATCAAATAACCACTTTTATAAATCAACAACCTATCCACCTTCCGGCGCTTAGTGACAACATCTCGATGGAAAGTACAGAGGATGAAGTAATAGAAGCATCCGGCGCTTCTGAATTTGCTGCGAAGGGAACGGGGACTGCAGATATCGTATATGAAATGGCCGGCCTGCCATTAAAGAAGGTAAACGTCGATGTGCTTAAAGATTTTAAAGTTAGACCAGGCGGGCAATCAATCGGCGTCAACCTCCATACTCTTGGGGTTTTGGTAGTCGGGCACCATCAAATTAATACTGCTGATGGTAAAGTTTCTCCTGGTGAAGAAGCCGATATTCAAGTTGGCGATATCATTTTAAAGATCAATGACCAGGAAGTCAAAGAAATTGCTGAAGTTGCTCCATTTGTAGAAAAAGCAGGGCAGGAAAAAGAGACGTTAAAGGTTACTGTTAAAAGAGGCGATGAAAAATTTGATACGAAATTAAAGCCGTATTTGGATGCCTCGGAAGATAATTATAAGATCGGTCTCTATATTAGGGATTCTGCTGCAGGGATCGGAACGATGACCTTTTATGATCCAGTGTCAAAAAAATACGGGGCGTTGGGACATGTGATTTCTGACATGGATACAAGAAAACCTATCGAGATTCATAAAGGCACGATTGTTCGCTCAAGCATCAAAGCTATTGAAAAAGGCAACAACGGTACACCTGGAGAAAAGCGTGCAGAGTTTTCAGCTAAGGAAAAAAAGCTGGGTAATATCACAAAAAACACTCCATTTGGCGTGTTTGGCAAACTGGACGAGGATATAAAAAATGGTCAATTGGACAAAGCATTACCAATTGCTTTATCCCATCAAGTGAAAGAAGGACCTGCAAAAATATTGACTGTAGTCAAAGGGGAAAAAGTTGAGGAATTTGACGTAGAAATAGTCAGCAGTGTGCCGCAAAAGTTTCCTGCTACTAAGGGAATGATTATCAAGATTACGGATAAAGAGCTCTTGAATGAAACCGGAGGAATTGTACAAGGCATGAGCGGAAGCCCGATTATTCAGGACGGAAAGGTAATAGGCGCTGTAACGCATGTGTTTGTTAATGACCCCACGTCTGGATATGGAGTTCATATTGAATGGATGTTAAATGAAGCAGGAATTGATATTTATGGACAAGAACAAAAAGCAGGATAATGCAGAATAACTCTTATCATAGCTGGTAAGAGTTATTTTTTTCATATTAAATGCTTTCCGATGTGGTATAATGCAATAAAGATTTTTCGACAAATACGAATTATTTTTGTCGTAATTTAACGAAATATAAAGTAAACCAAAGATATCGAAAGAAAAACGAAAAAAATCTAATGTTTTTTCCAAAAAAGAAGGAAATATCGTATTTGTGTCGAAATGATTACGAGGAACTCGAGGAGGAATCACACAAAGGAGGAAAAGCAGTGGAAAAGATCAAAGTTTGTTTAGTGGATGATAATCGTGAATTAATTAATCTAATGGGGGAGTATTTCGATGATAAAGACGACATCGAAGTAATCGGTACCGCCTATAATGGAAAAGATTGCTTGACTATGTTGGAGGAACTTGACCCAGATGTACTTGTATTAGACATTATCATGCCGCATATTGATGGATTAGCTGTTTTGGGAAAGATCAAAGAGTTGGAAAAAGAAAAGTATCCCAATGTGATTATGCTGACAGCCTTTGGCCAGGAAGAAGTAACAAAAAAAGCAGTCGATTTAGGGGCCTCATACTTTATTTTGAAACCATTTGATTTGGACAGCCTTGCAGACCAGATCAGACAGGTACACGGCATTGCACCTTCTTTCGATAATATAAGCAATAAGCATAGGAACAAAAGAGATGATAAGAAAAAAGACCTTGAAACGAGTATCACCCATATCATTCATGAAATCGGTGTACCTGCTCATATCAAGGGCTATATGTATTTGCGCGAAGCAATTACGATGGTTTATAAGGATATTGAGCTGTTAGGCTCGATTACGAAAGTGCTTTATCCTGATATTGCCAAAAAGTACAATACTACTGCCTCGCGTGTAGAAAGAGCTATTCGCCATGCCATTGAAGTTGCCTGGAGTCGTGGAAATATGGATTCCATTTCCTCGCTGTTCGGTTATACAGTAAGTATATCCAAAGCGAAACCGACCAACTCCGAGTTCATCGCTATGGTAGCAGACAGATTGAGATTAGAACATAGAGCAAGCTAAATTGACATACATTATATTATCAGCAGCCCCTTCATTCTAAAAGAATGGAGGGGCATTTTATTTTTTTAAAACCGAGGACATTTACCAAAATATGAATAAAAAAACCAAATAGAGGGATTTTATTGGTAAAAGGAGGTTATTCCATGAAAAAATTATTGTTGTTAGTGCTGGTCCTGCTAGTTACCGTGCCCTTGGCCGTATCTGCTCAGAGTACATATACGGTGAGGAGCGGGGATAGTATGTGGAAGATTGCCGAGAAATATAAAATAGGAGTAACAGAAATTATCGAAGCAAATCCTCAAGTGGAAAATCCTGATTTAATCTATCCAAATCAAAAATTGAACATCCCCACTATTGACGCAACTAAAACGACAGAACACAAGGTTATACAACTGACGAATCAAGAACGCGCTCAAAATGGTTTGCCGGCACTAAAGCCGGATTGGGAATTATCCAGAGTAGCAAGATATAAATCGAGGGATATGCTGAACAATCAGTATTTTTCCCATACAAGTCCCACTTATGGTTCACCGTTCGATATGATGAGCGACTTCGGTATAAATTATTCGAGCGCAGCCGAAAATATCGCCCGCGGGCAGCGTACTCCCCGGTCCGTGGTGCAAGCATGGATGAACAGTTCAGGACATAGAAAAAATATACTTAATGGGAACTACACCCATATCGGAGTAGGATATGTTAGTAACGGAAATTACTGGACACAAATGTTTATAAGCAAGTGACAAATAAAAAAGCTTTCCCTGATTAGGTTAGCCTTTCTATTTTTAGGAGGGGCTGGGCTAATAGGGAGAGTTTTTTTGTCTGTTTAGGCTTCTTTTTTAAAATAGGAATTTTTCAAAAAAGTATGTTACTATTTTTATTAGAGACAAAATATTAAAAATGGAGAGAGATACTGAAATGAAAGTAGCAAAATTTGGCGGAAGCTCAGTAGCAAGTGCGCAAATGTTAAGAAAGGTTGCCAGTATTATTCAGGATGATCCTGATCGACGAGTCATCGTTGTTTCTGCACCTGGCAAAAGATATCCAGAGGATACAAAGGTAACAGACCTGCTTATCAAGCTTTGCAATACATACCTAAACGGCTCTGCTTATGAGAAAGAAATCGATATGGTGGTTGAAAGGTTTAAGGAAATCACCACCGAATTAGGATTGGCTGAAGATATCCTCCAGGAAATTAGAAAAGATATTCATACTGTTATCAATTCCAATTATGAGAAAGAATTGAAGATCGATGCTTTCAAGGCTGTCGGGGAAGACTCACTTGCCAAACTACTTAGCGTTTACTTACAATCACTTGGCATGGAAGCAACATACTTAAACCCAAAAGATGCAGGAATTATCGTTAGCGATGAACCTGGCAGTGCGCAAATATTAGATGAGAGCTTTGACCATTTATACAAGTTACATGATAGACAAGAGATTGTTGTTATTCCTGGTTTCTTTGGTTATACCAAAGAAGGAAAGTTAATGACTTTCCCACGCGGCGGTTCAGATATATCAGGTTCTATCGTTGCAGCTGGAGTGAAAGCTGATTTATATGAAAATTTCACTGATGTAGATTCTGTTTATTGTGTAAATCCCAATATTGTTGATAATCCCAGAGAGATTACTGCCTTAACATATAAAGAAATGAGGGAGCTTTCCTATGCAGGCTTTTCTGTATTCCATGATGAAGCGCTAATTCCTGCATTTAAAGCTAGTATTCCTGTATGTATAAAGAATACCAACAATCCACACGGATTAGGAACGATGATCGTTTCAGAAAAATACACCATGCAGAATCCAGTAGTTGGAATAGCCAGTGACAAAGGTTTCCTAAGTCTTTATGTCAGCAAATATTTAATGAACAGAGAATTGGGTTTTGGTCGCCGGCTTTTAAATATTTTGGAGGATGAACATATTTCTTTCGAACATACACCTTCAGGAATTGATGATATGTCGGTAATTATAAGGGAATCCCAATTTCCTGAAGAAAAAGAAGCGCGTGTACTGCAGAGAATTAAGGAAGAATTGGATGCAGATATGGTTTCAATTGAACGAGGGTTAGCGCTGGTTATGATTGTCGGGGAGGGCATGAATAGTACTGTTGGTATTGCCAAGAAAGCAACCGAAGCTTTTGCTGAAGTTAATGTCAATCTCGAAATGATTAACCAAGGTTCCTCAGAAGTAGCCATGATGTTTGGGATAAAATCTTCTGGATTAGAGACCTCTGTCCGCGCTCTCTACAAAGCATTCTTTGCAGAAGATTGAAATATAGGACGCAGACTTTCAGAGGAGGAAATTCACGGAGACTCCTGCGGGAGGGAAGGCCACGGTGAGACCCCGCATAGCACAAGTTCGAGGAGGATCACCAGCCTTGTTAGAAGGAAGAAATATTGTTGGCACTGTGTTTCGCAGTTTAAATGAAGCATTAGAAAAGAAAAATCGAACGGATTCGAATGTTAAGGAGTTACCGACCCCAAAATTTAGATTTTATACTCTAACTTTTGGGGGTAACCACCGGATTTCGAATTATCGTTCGATCTTTGCTTTGATCACTATCCTTTTGTCCCAAACTCACTCTTTATTTTGATTCATTGAAAACAATGCGTCATTTAGTTCATTTAATGTGGTAATGTCATGATCGATCGAATTCGCCAACAGGTATTCAAAAAGCTCCGCAGTCATAATAGCATCGTTAAGAGCGTGATGTCTTTCTAACTTTTCAATATCGAAATGTTTAATAAGTGGATCCAGTTGGCAGTCGACTTGCGGAAGCAGCCATTTAGCCATCATTTGGGAATCAATAACGTGCGGTCGATAATTAGGCAGCTTCCACCTTTTTAACATGGTCTGTAGAAAACGAATATCAAATTTTGCTGGGTGTGCGACTAATATAGTCCCTTTGCTAAATTCCAAGAAATTATGAAAAGCGTCAATAAAAGGGCTGGCATTTTCAAATTCATGCTGACTGATGCCTGTTAACTTTTTAATTCTCCCGGAAACGGGCCGCACCGGACGGACGAACTGATGGAATTTTTCTCTGCGGCAATATTTAAGTCCGTTAAGTTGGATAGCGCCGATCGAGATAATTTCATGGCCGATTTCAGGTATGAGCCCGGTGGTTTCTAAATCAAAAATAGTAAAAGGCGTTTCGGAAAAGTGTGTTGTTTTCAGCCAGTTATCCTGTTCCAAATGTAATAGCGTTTTGTTAAGGGTTTGGTAAGACTCCCATTGAAAATAAGGTTTTATTTTTTTATGAAACCGAGGTTTCTCGAAAAAATAGTACTTTAATATTTGTAGATCAATTGGTAACAATTATACCACCCGATTCCGGTTATAGCTTAGCTCTAACACTTGCTGTAGCCTTTTGGCGATAGCAAGCGCTTCTCTTAATTTCCGTTTATCTTCCTTAGAGAGCTCAAGAAGGCTGATGTCATTTGTTAAAGGCTTCCCTTCATCCAGTTGAAGCAGGTTTTGCTGCAGACGGAATGTCAGAAGCCGATGCAGAGCCATTTTGGCATTTTCTGAATCCCTGGGATGAAAACGTTCTTCCTGATTAAGCTTATTCAACCTGTCAATGGTATTGACGTTGTCTATTCCATAACGAATCGAATAAATTCTGACCGCATTGACAATTTGCATAACCGCTGATTTTTTCAGGTTGATGCTTCGTTGCTTCCCTACTCCGATAATTCTGCCAAATGGTTGGAAGGGTACGCGGAACCGTAATGTATCCTTCATCAGCAATTGGTGAAGGTTCAATTTTTTTTGTACCTTTGCTGTTAGTTCTTCTCTCAATTGGTATGCAAGAGAGTAATCACCGAAAATTGGTCGAAAATCCATAAAAATAGTAAAATCCCGTATTTCCTGGGCATCCATTTTTTGAATCCAGTGGTCGAGGTCACTGGACCATTCGGTGATTGTCCTTCTCCATTTCGTTTCTTTTGCCATGATTCCTCCAGTACACAACGGAAAACCGCACGCTTCAAGCATGAAGTTAACTTTCTCGCTAAAAATTCTAAAATACTCTTTGATTCGTTCAGCGTTTTCCAACCGGTTATGGTCTGCCAAAATAAGGCCATTATCTTGGTCAGTACTGAAACCCTGTTCTTTTCTTCCTTCAGATCCCATCACAATAAAACAGTAATTTATTTGGGGGGTGCCATAGCCTTCTTTAACCATTTCCTCCTCAGCAAGATGGATCACTTGTTTGTGGATTCGATCATTAAGGCTGGAAATTAACTCGCAAATCTCATAGCCGAATGTCCCATGGTCAATTAATTGGCGGACAAATGCCTGAAAAGGTTTGTTGTGGAAGGGTGACAGCCCTCGTAATTCTTCAATTTTATCAACATTGGAAATCCGGTAGGTCAAATCAAAGTAAATCGAATCTTTGATATTGAAGAACGATGATTGGCGAAGAAAACCGACCACATTTTCTTTATGAAACACAGGGATGATAGTTGTGGGATGATGTTTTAAATAAGATAAGGCTTCATAAATGAAATTTTGCGACATTACTGAATAAACATCTTTTTTCATGAAATTTTCCACAGGGCTGTCCTTTTCCCCTAAGAAAAATGCATTAAAAATCTCAGAATAGCCTAGAACTCCGAGCATTTGCTTTTTATCTCTGCTTACAACTACGCCTTCCAGTTCTTTTTCCTGCAGCATGCCAGCTGCTTCGCCAATCGAAGTATCTGGAGTGACAAAAACCGGCGGTTCCATATATCCGTCCACTCGTTTGGTGTACATTTCTTTTTCGGAATGGTCGTCAGAATCCGAGCTTTTGTATTTCACCTCGTGGTATAAGCTTTTCATCGTATTGCTTATGCCTTCTAGTACGACGTTAGAAAATTTCGTGTTCGTAGACATGATATCCATGAAATTACCTTTATGGAAGCAGAGTGTTTTGGTCTCTTCCATTGCCTGAACGGAGAATTTCATCTCTCCACTGGACAATAGGATCATCATACCGACAAGATCGCCAGGATAATAATAACCAATCGATAACTGTTTTCCGCTAGAACGATGCATGATGCTGTTGGCCAACCCGGAGATAAGGAAATGTATTTCGACCTCATCTTCTTTCTCGTCCTCATGGATAACGAACTCATTGGTTTTATAATCACGGATTTCCGCTTTTTCCGTTATCATGTCAAATTCCTGCTCGGTTAGTAAATTAAATGGATACTGTGATTGAAACATATTTAAATACTTTTCCACTATGGCACCTCCTTAACTTTTCACAAACGTACCGGCTGCTTATCGATCTTTATTCTTTTTGAATTTTCCTTTAGTTAAATTTCGCTTTCTGTCTCTGTGGAGAATGAATCCCCCGATGAAAGCCATTCCAGCCAAGAGTAAAATTAGTCCAACCGTAAATTGTATGCCAATATGAAAAAACAAACGATAAAAATCGCCAAAAATAGCATCTCTCATCAATTTTATGCCATAAGTTGCAGCAATCCCCGGTATCACTAATATAATTAATGCGATTAGCCTCATTTTTTTCTCCTCTGTTGTACAAAAAGTAATTAAAACTTGATAATTGTGATTAAAAGTATCGACTCAAATCGATAAATATCACGGTTACTCATGTAGTATAGCAAATATAAAATGCATTGTCTTTCTTGCTAAAACATGCAGGATTTATTATGATAGTATTGTGCAAAAAACTGCAAGGTGTGATGCTGGATGAAGCGAGTGCTCATTATTGGCGGAGGAAAAGGCGGCACTGCCTTATTAAAATTACTCAAAGCAACAGAACGCATGAAAATTGTTGCACTGGTAGATAAGGACAGTGATGCTCCTGGTATTAAAGCAGCTAAGGAATTTAGCATTAAAACCGGAAGCCGTTGGCAGGATTGGATTCATGAGGAAATTGATATAATTATTGAGGCAACTGGTTCGGAAGAAGTATTGCAAGAGATTATTACGGTTAGAACAGGTAGTACAGTAGTCATCCCTGGATCAGTAGCATACATAACCGCTGAATTATTAGAAGAGAAAGAGACATTGCTTAGCCAGTTGAAGAGCCAGACGTACAACCAAGAATTGATTATGAACAATATTCATGAGGGAATGATCGTGATAGACGATGATGAGTCCGTCGTATTCGTAAATAAGCGAGCGGAACAAATCGTTGGTGTCTCCAAAAATAATTTCATTCATAGACCGATAAGGGAAGTGATAGACCAAACAAGGCTTCCGGAAGTATTACGGTCTAGAAAAAAAGAAGTGAACCAGAAGCTAATTCTGGAAAATGGCAAAAAAGTCATCACAACGAGAATTCCAATTATTGATGCTTCTGACCGCTTAAAAGGCGCTTTTGCAGTTTTTAGGGATATTACTGAAGTTGTAGAGTTGGCCGAGCAAGTGACCGGTCTAAAAGAAGTAAAGAAAATGCTAGAAGCTATTTTTCACTCATCAGATGAAGCGATCAGTGTGGTTGATGAATCTGGACTCGGTATAATGGTTAATCCTGCTTATACACGCATTACTGGCCTGAAGGAGGATGATATTATCGGTAAACCGGCTTCTACCGATATTTCCGAAGGCGAAAGCATGCACATGAAAGTGCTTTCAACCAGAAGGCCGGTCAGAGGTGTGCGGATGAAAGTCGGTCCTGCCAAGAAGGATGTTATCGTCAATGTCGCCCCTATTATTGTCGATGGTAAGTTAAAGGGCAGTGTGGGAGTTTTACATGATGTCACAGAGATAAAATCCTTAACGAGTGAATTGCGGAGAGCCAGACAAATCATTCGTAACCTCGAAGCTAAATACACGTTTGACGATATCGTAGGTTCTTCCAATGAATTACTTTTGTCTCTTGAACAAGCAAGAGTCGGGGCGAAAACGCCAGCTACTGTTTTGCTTCGCGGAGAGTCCGGGACCGGAAAGGAATTGTTTGCCCATGCGATTCATAATGAAAGCAATCGCAGGAACAATAAATTCATTCGGGTGAATTGTGCGGCAATGGAAGAACAAGTGCTGGAAGCAGAATTGTTCGGGTTTGAAGAAGGGGCCTTTTCCGAATCGAAGCGCGGCGGAAAAAAAGGATATTTTGAAGAAGCTAATAATGGAAGTGTTTTTTTGGATGAAATTGGCGAACTTAGTCTCCGGCTGCAGGCAAAGTTACTTAGAGTCCTGCAGGAAGGCGAAATATTCCGCCTTGGAGGAAATGAGCCGATCTCCATTGATGTACGAATTATAACTGCAACTAACATAAATTTAGAAAAGGCGATTATGAACGGTAAATTCAGAGAAGATTTATATTATCGCCTAAATCGCTTGCCAATCTTTATTCCTGCACTTAGAGAGAGAATGGATGATTTAAATGAACTTTCTGCTCATCTCATTGAAAAGATAAACCAGGATTATGGACGTAATGTTAATCATATCCATCATGAAGCCCTTAACGATTTAAAAAAGTATCACTGGCCGGGTAATGTAAGAGAATTAGAAAATGTAATTGGGAGAGCAATGATAAAGATGCAGGTTGGCGAGGAAGTGATCACGAAGCAGCATTTACCAGAACTCCCCTCAGAACAACCAGAAATGGAAACGGAAACACGGACGTTCAATTATCATGGAAAGCCATTGCAAGAGTGTCTAGAAGCTTTCGAAAAAGAAGTAATTGAAACAGCATTTAAAGATAACAGCTACAATAAAACAAAAACCGCTGACAGCTTAGGCATTTCCGTTAGAAATTTATATTATAAAATGGATAAATATAAAATTGAAAAAAATAGCATGCAAGATTCTTCATAGTGCACGTGCTGAACCAAAAAGTGCTTGGAGGGTGGAAGATGAAGAAATTAGAAGAGCTATTGAAAAATATGGGGGAAGTGCACCGAAAAAATATAGCTGTCGTCCAGGCCGCCGATAAAGAAGTGTTAATGGCTGTAGAAGATGCCCTTCGGCGAGAATTATGTCAGTTTACGCTTTATGGATCTGCCGCCAAAATCAAAAGCATTTGTGAAGCCGAGGGGATTGATCCTGCATTGCCGGATTTACATATTGTAGACGCTGTATCGGAGGAAGAAGCTGCTAGTAAAGCAGTAAAAGACGTAGCTAACGGCACAGCCCATGTATTAATGAAAGGAAATATTGCTACAAGTTCTTTAATGAAGGAAGTATTGAATAAACAGTATGGCTTGCGTACTGGGAATATCCTATCCCACACTGCTTTATTTGAGATTCCGGGTCATAAGAAGACGATTTTTTTAACGGATGCCGCTTTAAACATTGCCCCTGACCTGCAACAAAAGGCGTCGATAATTAATAATGCTGTACATGTAGCAAAAAGTGTAGGGATAGCAATTCCGAAAGTGGCCGTTCTGGCAGCTGTCGAAACGGTCAATCCTGCAATGCAGACCACACTGGATGCTGCTGTACTAGCCCAAATGCAAAAAAGGGGACAAATAAGCGGCTGCGTGGTAGATGGGCCGCTAGCATTTGATGTTGCGGTATCTCCTAAAGCGGCTGATCATAAAAGGGTCTCTTCCGAGGTAGCTGGAGACACAGACATTCTCGTAGTGCCAAGTATTGAAACAGGAAATGCTTTATATAAATCATTTGTTTATTTTTCCAATGCGAAAGTGGCTGCCGTTATTACAGGAGCCAAGGCTCCGATTGTGCTGACTTCCAGATCTGACACTGCGGAAAATAAATTAACTTCATTAGCATTGGCATTGAGAACCTTACTCTAAGGAGGAATAGAAAATGGAAATATTTAAATACATGGAAAGTTATGATTACGAACAGTTACTTTTCTGCCAGGACGAACAATCAGGATTGAAGGCTATTGTAGCTATTCATGACACTACATTAGGACCAGCCTTAGGCGGAACGAGAATGTGGACTTATGATTCAGAAGAGGCAGCTATCACGGATGCATTAAGACTGGCAAAAGGAATGACATACAAGAACGCGGCTGCCGGCTTAAATTTAGGCGGAGGTAAAACTGTAATAATCGGGGATCCAAAAAAGGATAAAAATGAGGCAATGTTCCGTGCTTTTGGACGGTTCATCCAAGGTTTGAACGGGCGGTATATTACTGCAGAAGATGTTGGTACTACTGTAAGAGACATGGATTTAATCCATGAAGAAACAGACTTTGTCACAGGTATTTCTCCTGAGTTCGGTTCTTCGGGAAACCCTTCTCCCGTTACTGCTTATGGAGTGTATAAAGGGATTAAAGCTGCAGCGAAGGAAGCTTTTGGTTCTGACTCACTCGAAGGAAAGACAATCGCAGTCCAGGGTGTAGGAAATGTAGCTTATAACTTATGCGGCCATCTACACGAAGAAGGCGCCAATTTGATTGTCACGGACATTAATAAAGAGGCTGTAAACAGAGCAGTTGAAGCGTATGGCGCGAAAGCCGTTGACCCGGATGATATTTACCAAGTGGACTGTGACATTTATGCTCCATGTGCTTTAGGAGCGACGATTAATGACGACACAATCCCTCAATTAAAGGCAAAAGTAGTCGCAGGAGCTGCCAACAACCAATTAAAAGAAACGAAGCATGGTGATATTCTTCATGAAAAAGGCATTGTTTATGCGCCTGATTATGTCATTAACGCAGGAGGAGTCATAAATGTTGCTGATGAGTTAATTGGCTACAATCAAGACAGAGCAATGAAGCGGGTGGAGACAATTTATTCGAGCCTGGAAAGAGTGTTCGAAATATCTCAGCGTGATAACCTTCCGACATATGCCGCCGCGGATCGAATGGCGGAAGAAAGAATTCAGATGTTAAAGCAATCGAGAAGCCAATTTCTTACCAACAGCCATCATATTTTGAGCAGGCGATAGAAGCAACGAAAGTAAGTTCAACAACGGGGGTACAAGAATTGCAACAAGTCAATCGAGTTTTAGTAATCAATCCTGGTTCAACATCCACTAAAATAGGTGTTTTTGATAACAAGCAATGTTTATTTGAAAAAACAATCAGGCATACCGCTGACGAACTATCGGCGTATCAAAGAGTCATCGACCAGTATCAATTTCGAAAATCAGTCATTTTGGAACAGCTTCATCAGGAAGGTATTAACATATCAAAGCTTAATGCTGTCTGTGGCAGGGGCGGATTGCTTCGGCCGATTGAAGGCGGATCTTATCTGGTAAATGAGACAATGCTTCAAGATCTGCGCATGGGTTACAATGGTGAACACGCATCTAACCTTGGAGGGATCTTGGCTTATGAAATAGCCTCAGGACTCAACATTCCTGCCTTTATTGTTGACCCGGTAGTTGTAGATGAATTGGATGAAATCGCAAGAATGTCAGGAGTACCTGATATTCCGAGGAAAAGCATCTTCCATGCTCTAAATCAAAAAGCGGTAGCACGCAGAGCTGCCAATGATTTAAACCAGCCCTATGGCCAAATCAATTTGATTGTCTGCCATATGGGCGGCGGTATTACGGTAGGAGCCCATCATAAAGGTCGGGTAATCGATGTCAATAATGGACTACACGGGGACGGGCCATTTTCTCCGGAGCGGGCAGGGACAGTCCCTGCCGGGGATCTCGTCTCGATGTGCTTTTCTGGACAGTATTACCGCGAAGAAGTAATGGAGAAACTAGTAGGTAAAGGCGGATTAGTCGGATACTTGCAAACGAACGATGCTTTGGAAGTGGAACGAATGATAGAAGCGGGAAATGAACAAGCAAAACAAGTTTATGAAGCTATGGCCTATCAGATCGCCAAAGAAATCGGTGCAATGGCCGCTGTATTAAATGGTAAAGTTGATGGGATCGCTTTAACTGGCGGACTAGCTTATGGAAAAAACTTTACAGCCCTGATAGCGGACAGGGTCAAGTGGATAGCCGATGTCTTCATTTATCCTGGCGAGAATGAGTTACAGGCGCTTGCAGAAGGTGCCATTCGTGTATTATCAGGAGAAGAGGAACCAAAGGATTATCCAAACCCAGTTTAAGAAAAAGATTGGAGTGAAACGGAATGGCTCAAGATTATGATTTAGTGATTATTGGCGGCGGTACTGGCGGTTATGTTGCTGCTATTCGTGCCTCTCAGCTGGGATTGAAAACAGCAATCGTCGAAAAAGGAAAGCTTGGCGGCACTTGTCTCCATGAGGGATGCATTCCTTCCAAAGCTTTATTAAGAAGCGCCGAAGTTTTCAGGCAAACGAAGGAAGCTGGCCAATTTGGTGTGAATGTAGCAGAACCAACAGTGAACTTTTTAAAGGTACAAGAAAGAAAAAACGAAATCATTGCTGCATTACATAAGGGCGTCCAAGGGCTGCTCAACAAGGGGAAAATTGATGTTTATGAAGGTACAGGCAGAATACTCGGGCCGTCGATTTTTTCCCCAACTGCCGGTACAGTTTCTGTAGAAATGAATAATGGGGAAGAAAATGAGATGCTGGTCCCTAAAAATGTACTAATTGCTACAGGATCTAAACCTAGAACACTGCCAGGCCTTGAGGTGGATGGTGAGGTAATTATGACCTCCGACCATGCCTTACAAATGGAAGAGCTTCCTGAATCGGTTATTATCGTCGGCGGCGGAGTTATCGGTATTGAATGGGCTTCAATGCTTGCTGATTTCGGGGTAGAAGTCAATGTAATCGAATACATCGACCGTATCCTCCCGACAGAGGACAAGGATGTCTCCAAAGAAATGGAACGACAACTTAAAAAGAAAAACATTAAGATCCATACCAATGCAAAAGTTATGCCAGATTCTTTAAAAAAGGAAAACGGAGTGGAAGTTTCCGCAGAAATAAACGGAGAGCAACACTCATTTCAAGCAGACAAGCTGCTTGTATCTGTGGGGAGAGAAGCCAACGTCCACAATATCGGCTTGGAAAACACCGACATTGTTGTTAATGACCACGGGGTCATCCAAGTAAATGATTTCTACCAAACCAAAGAAACGCACATCTATGCAATTGGTGATGTGGTTGGAGGGATGCAGCTGGCTCATGTTGCCTCCCATGAGGGAATAGCTGCTGTTGAGCATATGGCTGATACTAATCCGGAGAAAATGGACTATAAACATATTCCGTCTTGTATCTACTCTAATCCGGAAGCTGCCAGTGTGGGACTAACAGAAGAACAGGCAGCGGATAAAGGATTCGAAATCAAAACAGGAAAGATGCCATTTAAAGCAATTGGAAAAGCTCTCGTTTTTGGTGAAACAGACGGGTTTGTCAAAATTATAACGGATAAAAAGACGGACGACATATTGGGCATCCATATGATTGGTCCCCATGTCACTGATATGATTTCTGAAGCTGGTCTTGCGAAAGTACTAGATGCCACAGCTTGGGAGATTGGGGAAACGATCCACCCCCACCCTACACTTTCAGAAGCAATTGGAGAAGCTGCCCTGGCAGTAGAAGGGAAACAAATTCATGGATAAAACGATAGGAGGGAAATAAATTAATGGAAAATCGACATAAAAGACTTGGATTAAGTGATGAGCAAGTACTTGATATGTACAGAACGATGCTGCTGGCCCGCAGGATAGATGAAAGAATGTGGCTGTTAAATCGTTCAGGAAAAATTCCTTTTGTTATATCCTGCCAAGGGCAGGAGGCTGCACAAGTAGGGGCTGCTTATGCATTAGAGCGGGACAAAGACTATGTACTGCCTTATTACCGGGATATGGGCGTTGTCCTTGCTTTCGGCATGACAGCACGGGAATTGATGCTGTCTGGATTCGCAAAATCAGAAGACCCTAATTCAGGCGGCCGGCAAATGCCAGGCCATTTCGGCCAGAAGAAAAACCGGATTGTAACTGGTTCATCTCCTGTTACAACACAAGTTCCCCATGCAGTCGGTATTTCACTGGCAGGAAAAATGGAGAAAAAGGATTTCGTCAGTTTGGTTACCTTTGGTGAAGGTTCTTCCAACCAGGGAGATTTTCATGAAGGGGCTAATTTTGCCGGTGTTCACAAATTGCCGGTGATTTTCATGGTAGAAAACAATAAGTATGCTATTTCTGTTCCTGTCAGCAAGCAGTTGGCTTGTGAAAAAGTCTCCGACCGTGCGCAAGGTTACGGAATGCCGGGATACACGATAGACGGAAACGACCCGCTTGCTGTCTATGAAGCGGTCAAAGAAGCTGCAGACAGAGGCCGGCAAGGGGAAGGGCCGACATTAATAGAGGCGGTTTCCTACCGTTTAACAGCCCATTCCAGTGATGATGACGATCGTACTTATCGTTTGAAGGAAGAAGTGGAAGCTGCTAGACAAGAAGATTCTATCCATACCTTTTCTGCTTATTTAAGAGAACAAGGGATTTTCACGGAAGAGAAAGAAAAAGAAATGAACGACGAGATTATGGCTATTGTCAATGATGCTACGGATTATGCGGAAAATGCCGCATATGCAGATCCAGACACAATTTATAAATATGTTTATGCAGAGTGAGGAGGGAATTTATGCCTGTAAAGTCGTATATTCAAGCGGTAACACAAGCATTAACGGAAGAAATGGATAGAGACGAGAAAGTCTTTGTGCTCGGTGAAGACGTTGGTAAAAGAGGTGGAGTTTTCCGCGCCACAGACGGCCTGTATGATAAATTTGGAGAAGCACGTGTCCTTGACACCCCTTTGGCAGAGTCAGCAATCGCCGGAGTAGGTATCGGCGCTGCGATGTATGGGATGCGACCGGTTGCAGAGATGCAATTTGCGGATTTCATCATGCCGGCAGTCAACCAAATAATATCAGAAGCTGCAAAAATCAGATACCGTTCCAATAATGATTGGAGCTGCCCGATGACGATTAGAGCTCCTTATGGCGGCGGAGTGCATGGTGCTCTATATCATTCCCAGTCTGTGGAAGCTGTGTTTGCCAACCAGCCCGGACTGAAAATTGTTATGCCATCAACTCCATATGATGTGAAAGGGCTGCTGAAAGCAGCGATACGAGATGAAGACCCTGTCTTGTTTTTCGAACATAAGCGAGCTTATCGTTTGATCAAGGGTGAGGTTCCTGATGAAGATTATACTCTGCCGTTAGGAAAAGCAGATGTTAAGCGAGAAGGAACGGATATCACTGTCATCACCTATGGGCTGTGTGTCCATTTTGCTTTGCAGGCTGCGGAAAAGCTTGAGCAGGAAGGGATAGACACACATATCCTTGATTTACGGACCGTATATCCACTCGATAAAGAAGCAATCGTTGAAGCCGCTTCGAAAACTGGCAAGGTGTTACTGCTAACCGAAGACAATAAAGAAGGAAGCATTATTGGCGAAGTAGCTGCTATTATCGGAGAATCGTGTCTGTTTGATTTGGATGCACCTATTCAACGGCTGGCCGGTCCTGATGTTCCAGCGATGCCTTATGCTCCAACAATGGAGAAGAACTTTATGGTCAATCCAGATAAAGTAGAAAAGGCTATGCGCGAATTGGCAGAATTTTAAGGTGAAGGAGGGAACGCTATGTCTATTGAAAAAATCAATATGCCCCAGCTGGGCGAAAGTGTAACAGAGGGAACAATCAGCCAGTGGCTTGTGAAGCCTGGCGACCACGTCAATAAGTATGACCCTATTGCAGAAGTAATGACCGATAAAGTGAATGCCGAAGTACCTTCGTCCTTTACCGGGAAGATAACAGAAATTATAGCAGAAGAAGATGAAACACTGGCTGTAGGGGATTTAATGTGTTATATCGAAGTCGAAGGCGGCAGTGAAACCAAAGAGGACTTGGAAAACAAACCGCAGGAAACCGTTGAACCGGAAAAAAACACTCAGCCTTCAACGGATACATCTATGAAAAAAAGATACTCACCAGCAGTAATGAGACTTGCCCAGGAAAATGATATTGAACTTTCCCAAATAGATGGCAGTGGCAAAGGCGGCAGAATTACACGTAAGGATATCGAAAAAATAATTGCAGATGGAGGAACGGCACCATCAGCCGCAGCTAGCAACAGACCTGCTGAAAGAGAAGAAACAGGGCAGCAGGAAGCAGAAGCAGTCCGTTCAAAAACGGCAGAAACGGTACATACTTCTGAAGGGGCAAGAGAGATTCCGGTTACAGGTATCCGTAAAGCAATTGCTCAAAATATGGTGAAAGCGAAAACGGAGATTCCTCATGCATGGATGATGGTGGAGGCAGATGTCACCAACCTGGTTAAGTATCGTAATGCTGTTAAAGATCAATTTAAGCAGGAAGAAGGCTTCACTGTGACTTTCTTCGCTTTTTTTGTCAAGGCAGTTGCGAAGGCAATCAAGGAGTTTCCACAGCTAAATAGTTCGTGGGCAGGCGATAAAATCATTCAGCATAAGGATGTCAATATTTCGATAGCCGTTGCTAAGGAGCAAGAATTGTTTGTACCCGTTATCAAGGCGGCCGATGAAAAAAGCATCAAAGGAATTGCCAAGGATATTAACGGTCTTGCTGCCAAAGCAAGAAACGGTAAGCTGACCGCTTCTGATATGGAAGGCGGCACATTTACTGTTAACAATACTGGCTCGTTCGGTTCTGTCCAATCCATGGGAGTAATCAATCATCCTCAAGCGGCAATTCTTCAGGTGGAATCGATTGTGAAACGCCCTGTAATTATTGATGACATGTTTGCAGCCAGAGATATGGTAAACCTTTGTTTGTCATTAGACCACCGCGTTCTGGACGGCTTGGTCTGCGGGCAATTTTTAAGCAGGGTCAAAGAGATCCTCGAACAGACGACCAAAGACAATACACCGATTTATTAAAAAAGTTTGCAATGGGACAAAAGCAAGGAAATAAAAAACGAGCGCAATTGCCTTGTCGATTGTGCTCGTTTTTACATTTGCTCATAAGGTTGTTATGTTAGTGTAATGGACTTGCTTACATACGGAAACTAAGCAGTGACTAATACGGAAGGAGCGAAGTTTATGGCTGTGGGACGGATTTTATACATTTTGGGAATGGTTTTTGCTGTTTACAGCAGCGCTGTTTTTATATTTTCTTTCTTTTCAGGCGGCGGTAATATCATCATGGTTTTTGGTATTTTAAATGGAGTTATGGCAATGGGAGTTGGCGATTTGGTCATCGATTCACACCACCGGAAAAGGCAAATGAACCAGGCTGATACAGATGAAAAAGAAGCAGCTGTATAAAAGAAATTATAAAAAACAGATGGAATAATGGGGGAGCTCGAGAGTTACCAAGGACTGCTTGATCAATTCATGAGGACTTTCGCGTGTTAAATGGAATGTTATTAAACTATTATAACCTGGGTCCTGACTTAATAGAGCACTATAAGCGATCGTCATAATGAACGGCACATTATTAGATCATGAACTAAACGGCTTTAATAAAAATAGGAATAAGACTAAAGGGTTCTACATAGAGGTTCCTAATTGAAACATACAACTAAACTTGATAGTATGAAGTTAGTATTTTGAAATATTATGAAGGAGATGGATATATAGTGGATTTTAATCTATTTATGGAGGATGTTGTAAACTCAGCTCGTAAGGACATTACGGATGCCGGATATGAGGAATTACAGACGCCTGAGGATGTAGATCAAGCATTAAACCGTAAAGGCACTACATTAGTGATGGTTAATTCTACATGCGGCTGTGCTGGCGGAGTGGCTCGCCCGGCGGCTTCCAACGCCGTCCATTATGATAAACGCCCTGATCATTTGGTAACCGTTTTTGCAGGTCAGGACAAAGAAGCGACAGAGAAAGCAAGAAGCTACTTTAAAGGATTCCCGCCATCTTCTCCTTCTTTCGCATTTTTAAAAGACGGTGAAATTGTAACTATGGTTGAACGCCATGATATTGAAGGTTTTGGTCCTGTCGATGTCGTAGAGAAATTACAACGTATTTTTGATGAACATTGTGAAGAAATATAAATCGATGTAATGGAAAAGAATAACCTTGCCACGTTTAATGTGACAAGGTTATTTTACTTTTAAAATCAATTAAGCTGTTAAGGAGCAAACAACGTGAAAATAGGCTATCGTACATTAAAAACAGCGATTGGAACACCAATAGCAATTTGGTTAGCAGAGTTGTTGCAGCTGCAAAACTTTGTTTCAGCCGGAATCATTGCCCTCCTATGCATTCAGCCGACGAGAAAACGGTCAATGCTTAGTTCGTGGCACCGTTTTGGCGCCTGTTTATTGGCTATGGTATTTTCCTACGGCATTTTTGAATTCATCGGGTTTACGCCATTATCGATCGGTCTTCTGCTGATCCTGTTTATACCGGCAACTGTATGGTTGAAGTTAACACCGGGAATAGTGACTAGTTCCGTGATTATCTTGCATTTATATAGTTCTCATCATATAACTTTTTCTTTGATCATTAATGAGTTTATCTTAATCATTATCGGAATCGGCACAGCTTTAGTATTAAATATTTACATGCCGAGTTTGGAAAGCAACCTTGTTGAACTGCAGGATAAAGTGGAAGAAAACTTCCGGACTATTTTAAAGGAAATAGCTATTTACCTGCGGGAAGGCAGAGAAACGTGGACAGGCAAAGAACTGACAGAAACGGAAGCATACTTAAAAGAAGCGGAACGTCTTGTTTCCAGAGATATTGAAAACCATATCTTAAGAGATAAGCATACTTTTTTCGATTATTTTGTAATGAGGAAGAAGCAGTTCGAATTATTGCGAAGGATGCTCCCGCTTGTCAGTCAAATGGATCGGTTGTATGAACAAAATTATCGGATGGCTGACTTTTTCGATGAGTTAGCCGACGCAGTGAACCCCGGCAATACAGCGAAATTGCACTTAGAA
The DNA here is from genome assembly GCF_900101125.1 of Sediminibacillus albus. Taxonomy (GTDB): domain Bacteria; phylum Bacillota; class Bacilli; order Bacillales; family Amphibacillaceae; genus Sediminibacillus; species Sediminibacillus albus. The sequence goes on from NZ_FNFL01000001.1 coordinate 20,340, forward strand.
ACCTTGCGGGATCTGCGCAAAACATACGACAGGGATGACTTGCCGAAAACACGGCAGGAATTTGAAACAAGAGCAAACTTGTTTCGGTTATTGCATGAAATTGAGCAGTACTTAGTCCTAAAGAAGACATTTAAGCCTAGTGATGTTTAGAAAGGGCATGCTCTTTATCTTTGCGGGAATGCTAAGCTTGATTAACGTATAGAGGAGATGATTCCTTATATGAAAAGCTTGGCTATTGCCGTAATTTTGTTTTTATCGCCATTGTGGCCGTTTGGAGAAAACCCTGTCCCGAATGCCCCTTTTTTGATCGTCAACAAGCATACGCATCAGCTGGCTTATGTCGATCGTGGAACAGTCAAAGTAATTTATCCGGTTGCCACAGGTGCTACGAATCAACTTACACCAAATGGATTGCATACAGTTATCGTCAAAGCAAAAGACCCATATTACCGCAAAAAAAATATACCTGGCGGATCTCCCGATAATCCTTTGGGTTCCAGATGGATTGGATTTGACGCAAAGGACACCGATGGGCGCATTTACGGTGTCCATGGCACGAACCAGCCTGAATCAATCGGTGCCAGTGTTTCCGCAGGGTGTATCCGGATGGAAAATAAACATGTGGAGGCATTGTTTGATAAAATTCCAATTGGCACAAAACTGTTAATTACAGAAACGACTAAGAGTTTTCAGGAAATTGCTGCCGAACATAATGCTTTCAACTTAGAGTAGCCTCTAGTAAGTGAGTTTTTTCCTCGAACGCAAAAAAGCTGCCCTTTTATCCCTGCCATAAAAGGAAGGATAGAGGGGCAGCTATTTTCATACAACCAGTGTGGGGTATGTTCTGGGTAAATTATATAAACATTGCCAAGCCAGCAGTCATTGTAGACAATATCATGGCGGCAATCATAATATAAATAATTAGTTTAAGTCGCTTCTCGCGTTTGGATGGCTTTCTAGTCACCGCTTCATTAGAATTCTTGTTTTTTGCCATTATTTCTCCTCCTTCGTCCCTGTGTAACTACTTGTATTTTACAACGGTTTCAATAAATGAACAAGCCCCCGCTGTGAATTACAAAATCTAAAAATTTGGTATATAATGAAAATAGGCAAAAAGGATTCAATGATTTTATCTAGAAATTGGAATGGCAGTAGAGAAAAAGGAGGTTTGGCGAATGGGAAAAGCAACAGACTATTCATCCAAAAAGCAGGAATGGGAACAAGAGGCCGAGACAACAGCAAAACGGTTCCCAGAAAGAAAAGAACATTTCCAAACAAGCTCTGATATCCCTATAGAACGGCTTCATCTTCCTGAACATGCGACAGATGACTATCTCACTAAGCTAGGGTTTCCCGGTCAATATCCATACACAAGAGGAATCCAGCCGACCATGTATCGGAGCAGGTATTGGACGATGCGGCAATATGCTGGGTTTGGTTCAGCGAAAGAAACAAATCAGCGGTTTCGTTACCTGCTTGAACAAGGCCAGACTGGATTATCGGTCGCTTTTGACTTACCTACCCAAATCGGCTATGATTCTGATGATTTGATGGCCGAGGGCGAGGTCGGAAAAGTTGGCGTAGCGATTGATTCATTGAAAGATATGGAATTATTGTTTGATAATATACCGTTAGACAAAGTAAGTACTTCTATGACTATTAATGCGCCTGCATCTGTTTTGCTTTGCATGTATATTGCCGTCGGAGAGAAACAGGGGATATCCGCAGATAAATTAACGGGAACCATCCAAAACGATATTTTAAAAGAATATATTGCTAGAGGGACATACATTTATCCGCCAAAGCCATCCATGCGCTTAATTACCAATATTTTTGAATACTGTCAGCGACAGCTGCCCAGGTTCAATACGATTAGTATCTCAGGTTACCACATTCGTGAAGCAGGTTCGACTGCTGTTCAAGAGATTGCCTTCACCTTAGCTAATGGGATAGCCTATGTGGAAGCTGCTTTAGCATCCGGTTTAGACATCGATACATTTGCACCAAGGCTGGCATTTTTCTTTAACGCACATAATCAATTTTTTGAAGAAGTTGCCAAATTCCGCGCCGCTCGCCGTATTTGGGCGAGAACGATGAAAGAACGTTACAAGGCTAAAAATCCGAAAAGCTGGAAGCTGCGATTCCATACGCAAACAGGAGGATCTACTCTGACAGCGCAGCAAGCAGATAACAATATTGTACGGGTAACTTTGCAAGCGCTTTCTGCAATCATGGGAGGAACGCAAAGCCTGCACACTAATTCAAAAGACGAAGCATTATCTCTTCCGACAGAAGAATCTGCCCGAATAGCGCTCAGAACCCAGCAGATTCTGGCAAACGAAAGTGGCGCAGCAGATACAGTCGATCCTCTTGGCGGCTCTTATTATGTGGAATATTTAACGGATGAAATCGAAACAAGAGCGATGGAGTACATTGAAAAAATCGATCAACTTGGAGGGGCTGTCCAAGCAGTAGAAGATGGCTATATGCAGCGTGAAATCCATCATGCAGCATATGAAACCCAGAAAAAAATAGAAGCCGATGAGGAAATTATCGTCGGTCTTAACCAATTTGTACAAGAGGAAGAAGCACAACCAGAGCTTATGAAGGTAGATGAACAATTGGAAGCAGATCAAATACGTTCATTACATGAAGTAAGAAACGGCCGTGATCAAGAGCTGGTAAATCAGTGCCTTGCCAACCTGAAAAAAGCTGCTGCAGATGAAAAGGTCAATCTCATGCCGTATATATTGGAGGCTGTAAGGGCATATACAACCGTCGGAGAAATATGCAATGTGCTGCGTGAGCAATTTGGCGAATATACAGGCATATAAGGGGGAGTAACGATGAGACAAATTCGCGTATTGATTGGGAAAGCTGGGTTGGATGGACATGACCGCGGCGCTTTGGTAATTGCCCAAGCACTCAGGGACCATGGCATGGAGGTCATATATACCGGATTAAGGCAGTCACCACAGCAAATTGCCCAAGCAGCAATCCAGGAAGATGTTGATGTGGTCGGCCTTTCCTCCTTATCAGGGGCGCACCGGTCTTTGTTCCCAAAAGTGGTTGAAGCTCTTAAGGAAAGGAAAGCAGATGATATACCTGTCATTGGGGGCGGAGTTATTCCAGCTGATGACATTCCTTTTTTACTGGAAAGAGGAGTAAAAAAAATATTCACGAGCGGAACGTCGACTGATTCCCTTGCAGAGTATATTAAGCAGCTTGTCGGAAACGGAGAGGCAGTGGCGGAGCCTCCATCAAAAATAGCCCACATCGGGATTGCCGTCCATGACATCGAACAAGCAATTCCATTCTACCATGATTTATTAGGTTTACCGTTGGAAAAAGTAGAGGAAGTCCCTTCTGAACAAGTAAAAGTTGCGTTCTTGAAAATTGGTGAGTCCCGGATCGAGCTATTAGAGCCAATGAATGAACAATCATCTATTCATCGGTTTTTGGATAAAAAAGGGGAAGGTATTCATCATATTGCGTTCGAAGTGGATAATCTCGAAAAAAGGCTTGCCCACTTGAAAAAGCAGGGAATAGATGTACTAAATGAAACTCCAGTGGTTGGAGCCGGCGGAAGCCAAATAGCATTTCTTCATCCCAAGGCTGCTAATCGAGTACTTATTGAACTAAGCCAGCACAGTGACAGGAGGGACGATTAATGGATATATTTGATAAGATAAGTGAGCTGTATGATAAAAGAAGACAAGTAGAACTGGGAGGCGGGGACGAACGGATTGACAAGCAGCATGAAAAAGGAAAGATGACAGCACGGGAACGAATTAAATGCCTGCTTGATGAAGACTCCTTTGTAGAACTGAATCCATTCATGGAACACAGATCCACAGACTTCGGCATGGATGAGAAAGGGGCTCCGGGCGAGGGTGTAGTTACTGGGTTTGGGGAGATAAGTGGCAGGCCAGTGTATTTATTTGCCCAGGATTTCACTGTTTTTGGAGGAGCCCTTGGTGAAATGCATGCTAAGAAAATAGCAGCTGTCATGGACTTGGCTAATAAAAACGGTACCCCGTTTATAGGCTTAAATGATTCTGGGGGAGCTCGTATCCAGGAAGGTGTCTCTTCGTTGGACGGCTATGGACAAATCTTTTACCGCAATGCTATTTACTCAGGAGTAATACCGCAAATTTCAGTGATTATGGGGCCTTGTGCAGGTGGTGCAGTCTATTCGCCGGCGATTACCGATTTTGTGATTATGGTGGAAAAAACATCCCAAATGTTTATAACTGGGCCGAAAGTTATCGAAACGGTTACTAGCGAGAAAATTACTCCTGAGAATTTGGGTGGGGCGGAAATACATAATAAAGTCAGCGGCAATGCTCATTTAAAAGCCGCGACAGAAGAAGAAGCTTTGCTGCAAGTACGCCAGCTGATCAGCTATTTACCAGCAAACAATCAAGAGAAACCACCAAAACAGCCGTATACAGGGGAAGATGATTACCGTCCGGAATTAACAGATGTCGTTCCTTTTGATACGATTCGTCCTTACGATGTAAGAACCATTATCGAACAAGTAGTCGATAACCAATCCTTTTTTGAAATCCAGCCTGACTTCGCCAAAAACATGGTGATTGGCTTTGCCAGAATAAAAGGGGAAACAGTCGGTCTTGTTTGCAATCAGCCGAAACAGTTGGCCGGAAGCCTGGATATCGATGGAAGTGATAAAACGGCCCGTTTCATTCGCCTTTGCGATTCATTCAATATCCCGTTAATTACCTTTGAAGATGTAACAGGGTTTTTTCCAGGGATCAAACAAGAGCACGGCGGTATAATCCGGCATGGCGCCAAAATACTCTTTGCTTATTCAGAAGCAACAGTCCCCAAAATCACCGTCATTACTAGAAAGGCATATGGCGGTGCGTATGTCGCATTAAACAGCAAATCCATCGGCGCTGATCTGGTCTTTGCATGGCCCAATGCCGAGATTGCCGTCATGGGACCAGAAGGAGCAGCCAATGTAATATTTGCAAAAGAGATAGCCAGGAGTTCTGATCCTGAAGAAACGAGAAGGGAAAAAATCCAGACTTACAGGGAAAAATTCGCCAATCCTTATGTAGCCGCCGGCCTTGGAATGATTGATGATATTATTGATCCAAGAGAGACAAGATCTTCCCTTGTCAAGGCATTAAAGATGCTGCGGAATAAGCAGGAAGACAGACCTAAAAAGAAACATGGAAACATTCCGCTTTAACGGCCAATAGAGAATGAAAGAATTGACATAACCGGCGTCTTTTCGCTAACGTATTAAACAGACCACAAGCGTCGCTTAACCAACAAGGAGGTAGCAAGCAATGCCAAAAGTGAATCAGGAAAGATTAGTAGATGAGTTTTTAGAACTTGTCCAGATTAATTCTGAAACAGAACATGAAGAGCAAATAGCTGAAGCACTAAAGAAAAAATTTGCCGGATTAGGTCTGGAAGTCATTGAGGATGACAGCAAAACCAAGACTGGCCATGGGGCCAATAATTTAGTCTGTACCTTAAAAGGGAATATACCAGAGGCTGACACCATCTATTTTACTTCCCATATGGACACAGTCGTACCGGGAAATAATATCAAACCATCAATCAAAGATGGATATATTATTACGGACGGAACTACGATACTGGGTGCCGATGATAAGGCTGGACTTGCTGCAATGCTGGAGGCTATCAGAGTCCTGCAGGAGAATAAGACCAAACATGGGGATATTCAGTTTGTAATAACAGCGGGAGAGGAATCAGGGCTTGTCGGTGCGAAAGAACTGGATACCTCTTTATTGAAGGCTACATATGGGTATGCGATAGATAGTGACGGTGATGTAGGGAACATCATTATTGCAGCCCCAACGCAAGCAAAAATTAATGCCGTCGTTAAAGGAAAAACTGCCCATGCGGGTGTTGCCCCTGAAAAAGGCATTTCGGCTATCACATTGGCTGCCAAAGCGATATCGAAAATGCCGCTGGGCCGCATCGATGAGGAAACAACCGCCAATATCGGCAGGTTTGAAGGTGGCTCGAAAACAAACATCGTCTGCGACCATGTAGAAATCCTGGCAGAAGCCCGATCACTCGTTCCGGAAAAAATGGAGGAACAAGTAAATAAAATGAAGAAGGCTTTTGAAGACGCAGCAGCAGACTTTGGCGGAAGTGTAGAAGTGGATATAAAGATTATGTATCCAGGTTACAAGCAGAAGACGGGAGATCATGTCGTAGAAGTTGCCCGTAAGGCAGCAAAAGCCATCGGACGCAATAGTAAACTGCTGCAGAGTGGCGGAGGCAGTGACGCTAATGTTATTTCCGGCCATGGCATCCCGACTGTAAATTTGGCAGTTGGATATGAAGAAATTCATACGACAAACGAACGGATGCCGATAAATGAACTTGTAAAAGCGGCGGAATTAATCTCTGCCATCGCGGAAGAAGCAGCAAAATAATAACGGAGGATGTCCCATTAATCAGGGACATCCTTTTCTTTTATCCTGCAGGAAATAGTAGTATTTTTAGAGAAACTACGTAAAATAATCAACAATTAGGAAAGGGGTCAATGAGAATGAGAAATATTGTTAAGTGGAATGATAAAATGGCATTTACCGGGTCTACACCTTCTGGGCATGAAATATACCTTGATGCATCTGAAGAAGTGGGCGGAGAAAACTCTGGTGCGAGGCCAACAGAATTACTGCTCCAAGCAGTTGCTGGCTGCACCGGTATTGATATCATTTCAATTTTGAAAAAGATGAGATTGAATCCATCTTCTTTCCACATAGAAATAGATGGCACCAGGGCCGAGGAGCATCCAAAACGGTTTACCGGAATCGAAATCCATTATGCATTAGAGGGAGACTTGCCGGAGGACAAAGTGGTCCGGGCAATTCGATTATCGAAAGATACTTACTGCTCCGTCTCCCATTCAGTAAACGCAGAAGTTAGCATCAGTTACTCCCTGAATGGGAAAACCGGGAAGGAAATCATTTAGGAATAAAAATGAAGCGAGATACAGTCCAAGGCAGTTGCCAGTTCCTTGGGCTGACAATGTTGATATAGAACTTGACATTTTTAACTGTGACAAATAAAATTACATTTATATGAATTTCATGGGGGAACAATAGGTGAATAGTAATTTTACTCTTGCAGTCCACAGCCTAACTTATCTCGCCTTGCTTCCCGGGAGGATGTCCACCAGTGAAGCTATTGCGGAAAGCGCTTCTGTCCACCCTGTCCGAATCCGCAGGGTTTTAAGCTTGTTGAAAAAACATGGTTTTATCTCTTCCAAGGAAGGGACAGGTGGAGGCTTTATTTTACAAGCCGATCCGAATGATGTTACGCTATGGCAGTTATATAGACTGACTTCAGCGGGATCATTGAGTCCTAAGTGCCCTGCAGCAAATGAGCAGTGCATTGTCGGAGCAAATATGGAAACTGTATTATCATCAATATTTTCGGATGCCGAAAGTTATATGGGTCAATATTTAAGTAGTTACAGCATTGAAAGTATGGTAGAAATGGTTAAACAAACAAAATAAAAGCTATAGTTGCTTGAACGCATTAAATGTAATATTAAAGATTACAGTTTGGAGGTGGGGAAAAATGAAATTAAATTCACAAAATGCAAAAAAGAATGTTGATCATCAAACCTATAAAGTGCTAAACAGCTACGGAATCCAAACAGGCAAAACGCAAAATGAAATTATTTATTCCCACGAGCAACGGACTAACTCGGTCTTTTATATTACCAAAGGGTTTGTAAGACTTGTAAATAGAGACAAATGCAGCACAAAAATAATTGGTGCTGGTGAATTTTTCGGCGATCGTTCGATTTTTTATTCAAAAAACATGTATGCGGAAGCTTTATCCGAAGTAGAATATATCAGGATTGATGACATTAGCTTTAGCCGTTTAATGAACAGTGAACCTAAATTGGCAGTAAAAATGATCACTAGCATTTCCAAAAATTATATTTATTTGACGGAGCAACAAAATCTCTTTTCGGTGACGAAAGAGTACTTTCTCCAAAGGAAGAAAGGTTATCCACGGAGTTATCGAATCAAAAAACAAGAAAGATCAATTTGTTGTCAATAGGTATGATAATAAACAATCACCAGCTAAAACAGACTTGCTCACTTATCTGATGAGCAAGTCTGTTTTTTTGGCGAGTACATATAGGAGGAATGAAGCAAGTTTGCGCGAATAGGTCATATAGACGAAAACAAGGAGGGTCATCTTATGGATCATGCTCAACTATCTAACCGTTTTCGAACGTTTGCCATCCAGGAATGCCATAATTCCAGCAAACTTTATGAGTGTTTGGCAATGCAAGTTGCCGAAGACGAGGAAATTTTGGAATTGTGTTCTCATGCAAATCCTGGGCAGCCTGTTCCCAATTTGCTTTTTGGAGCAGCGCACTATCTTTTGTTGAAAGGAAGTAATCATCCGTTAAAAGATTATTATCCGAGTTTGACTTCTATATCGCACGAAGCAAAGGACGTTTTTCCACATTTTAAACAGTTTTGCCGAATTCATGATGAGGAGATCAAGTATTTACTAGCTAACAAATTAGTTCAAACAAATGAAGTGAGACGCTGTGCCTATCTATATCCAGTGTTTTGTATGATCTACAAGCAATGGCGGAAGCCCTTTGTCATTAATCGAACTTGGCAGCAGTGCAGGCCTTCAATTAATATGGGATCATTATGCTTATTCGTATGGTGATGAGTTGGTGTATGGGAACTGCGGCTCACCGGTAAGATTGACGTCAAAAGTACACAGTGATCATTTTCCTGTTTTGCTTGAATCTAGTCCTCCGATTGCTGCCAGGATAGGACTAGACTTACATATTAACGATTTAACAAATCATGCTGATTACTTATGGCTGAAAGCTTTGATATGGCCTGAACACCAGGAAAGGCTGCTGGCTTTTGAACAGGCTGCTGGGCAATTGGCGGAAAATCCAGTCCGACTAATTGAAGGAGATGGAGTTTCCATGATTGGAGAGGCGGCAGAGCAAGTACCCGCGGATTCGCTGTTATGTATATTCCATACCCATGTAGCCAACCAAATGCCGGCTTCGGTAAAAAGAAAGCTGGAAGAAAGAATCCAAGGGATTGGCAGGAAAAGGAATGTTATACATATCTATAATAATATGTGGGATTCCTTGCTGCATGTGGACGCATATATTAACGGACAGGAAACAAGCCAAATAATTGGAAGGACAGACGGGCATGGCCATTGGTTTGAGTGGCGGCTGCCTGCTGAAAGTACTATTTCTACAAAAGTACCAGAGGATGGAACTAAACAGTAGTAAATAGAGTTCCTTCTTGAATAGTAATTGGTATGGAGCAATGCTTGCGATTTTGTGGTTTTTACAGCGGGAAGAAGGGGAAACGCTACCTAGTCAACGGATTTCACAGAAATAATCGGATTTGTGAGCAAGGATTTTTCTTGAAAGAAATCCTTGCAATGAAAACGATGGGTAATCTTGTTGTGAATGGGATAATTCTGAATGAATTACCACTTTCTTTTGGTATGATGAGAAAAGGTTCATTTACTAACAGCTATAGGAGGATATCATGACTAAAAAGATAAAAGTTGGCATTGTTTTTGGGGGCAAGTCTGCAGAACATGAAGTTTCTCTGCAATCTGCGAAAAATATCGTCGATGCTATTGATAAGCAAAAGTATGAGGTTGTGTTAATCGGAATTGACAAAGATGGCAAATGGCATTTAAATGACCAATCCCATTACTTAATCAATGAAGAGAACCCGAAACTGATAGAGTTGAGTAAATCCAACCAGCATGTAGCAGTAATCCCTGGGGAAGATAATTTGCAAATAATGAACTTAAATGAGGAAGTGAAACTCGACCAGCTTGATGTTATTTTTCCGATTGTGCACGGGACATTGGGAGAGGATGGCAGCGTACAAGGAATGCTTCGCCTGGCTAACCTGCCTTATGTCGGATCTAATGTACTTGGTTCAGCGGTTTGCATGGATAAAGACATTGCTAAAAAGCTCCTTATGCAAGCTGGTATCGATGTAGCTAAATCATTCACTTATAAGCGGTCGCAGAAAGAATCCATTTCCTTTGAACAGGTAAAGGAACAGTTAGGTCTCCCGATGTTTATCAAACCAGCAAGCCAAGGATCTTCCGTAGGAGTCAGCAAGGTGAGAAATATGGAGGATTTTTATAAAGGAATCGAGGAAGCCTTTTTATATGACCATAAAATTTTAATAGAAGAAAATATTGAAGGCCGTGAAGTCGAATGTGCTGTTTTAGGTAACGAAAATCCGAAGGCTTCATTGCCGGGAGAAATTCTTCCGCAAGGAGATTTTTATTCCTACCAAACGAAGTATATTGATGAGAATGGGGCCGTTTTAGAAATCCCTGCAGATTTACCTGAAAACGAGATAGAGAGAATCCAGGCCGCATCGATTGAGGCATTTCGTGTCCTGGAATGTGAAGGTCTGGCACGGGTTGATTTCTTCATTAAGCAGGATGGAACGCTTTTACTAAATGAAGTCAACACGCTGCCTGGTTTTACCCGAATCAGTATGTATCCGCAGCTTTGGGGCGTTAGCGGATTGTCTTATCCAGATTTGATCGACCAGTTGTTACAATTAGCTATTGCCAGATTTGAAAGGGATAAGACATTAAAAAACACCGTGGAATAAACCTAAAAAAGGCCGATACCGGCCTTTTTTTACTTTGGTTGAGCAGCAGAAGAAACAACCATTTTTTTAATTCTTCAAGACGACTGCTGAACATATCCTTAATGTACGTGGGCTGCTGCTTAAGCATGGATTTTAATGTTTCTAAGGCGGGAGTTTCCGTGTCAAAATCAGCCGGCGAAGTGCCGAATCCAAACCAAGAGTGGAAATTATCAGGTACTGCGGCTTTTTCCTTATTAACTTCTGCAATCCATAAAAATTGGTCGAGATAAACATGACCGAGATTCCAGCGGATATTATTGTTGAATGGCTCCGGTATAATATCTGCCTCTCTTTCCGTTACACCTTCAACAGTTTCTAATAACTCGTTACGGTAACTATTCAATTGGTTAAACAAAACCTCATGCCGTGCTTTTATCATTGCCATCTCCTTTCTATTTTCTATCTGTTTTTTAATACGCCAAATCGTAACAGGAATCCTGCCTGACTAGCTTAAATTCTATTCTTCTATCTGGTAAAATAAAGGGACTTTATCATAGAGAAGGTGTAGATGTGCAAAAATGGAAGAGACACATTGTAGATACTGACCGCGGGATGTTTGAGTTATTTGTCAAAGGAGAAGGTGAGCCTGTTTGTGTCACCCACTTATATTCCGAGTATAACGAAACCGGTGATTATTTTGCGGAATCGTTTAGGAAACATGACCAAGTATATTTAGTAAACCTAAGGGAAGCCGGAAATTCTGCGAAAGCGGAGCGGCATTACCAGCTTAGTATGCTGGAAACGATTTTGGACTTGGAAGCAATCAGGACAGCCCTTGGTTTTAACACCTGGAGTTTTGCTGGCCACTCAACTGGAGGGATGTTAGGAGTTGTATATGGGATATACTTTTCTTCCAGCTTAACCCATTTAATTATTGTTGGAGCAGCGGCCAGAGATTATACACTTTCTCCTGATTGTATTTACAATCCAGACCATCCGAGGTTTGACCGCATGCAGGAGCTAATAGAAACGTTGAAGAACGGCAGCCTGCCAGAAGAGAATAGAAAGAAGATGACTATTGAAAGGACTAAGCTATCACTTAGAAATCCGCAAGACTATGAAAAACTATTTGATAAAGGGATAGAGAAAAAGATATCGACTGCAAGGTTGAATTTTTTCAGCCGCGAGTTAAATATATTTGACGTAACAAAAAAATTGAATCTTTGTAAAGTAAATACATTAATAGTCTGCGGAAAATATGATGTTCAATGTCCGTGGGAATATTCTGCAGAAATGAAACAGTACATCCTTCAATCAAAGTTATCCACGTACAACAACAGTAATCATTATCCTTTCCTCGAGGAAAAACAAAAGTTTGTGAAGGATATTCAAGCGTTTATGTGCCCGGATTAAAAGTGGTTCAAAGTTGCCAATGAAAATATTCGCCTTAACTCTCCCTTCTCAAATACGAGTAAAAAGTAGTATGATGTAGGAGTATTTATTATAAAAAGCAGAGGTAGATAGAGATGGTTTCTGAAAAGTTTTCCCCATATATTTCATTTAACAGGGAAGAATGGTCCAGGTTACGGTTCAACACACCGCTTACCTTAACAAAGGCGGAAATAAAAGAGCTTCAAGGAATCAACGAAAGATTATCCGTGGAAGAGGTAAAAGAAATATATTTGCCGCTTACCCGGTTGTTAAACTTATATATCAATGCTTCTCAGCAGCTGCATTCGGTAACTGATCAATTTTTTGGACAAGCCACCCGGAAGGTTCCTTATATTATTGGGATAGCAGGCAGTGTAGCTGTTGGTAAAAGTACAACCTCAAGGATTTTGCAATCATTACTATCAAGGCTGCCGGAACATCCAAAAGTACAAATTGTCACGACAGACGGTTTCTTATATCCGAATCAAGTCTTGAAGCAAAAAGGGCTAATGGAAAAGAAAGGCTTCCCGGAAAGCTATGATATTAAAAAATTAATTAATTTTTTAAGTGACCTAAAGTCAGGAAGGGATAAAGTTAGCGCTCCTGTGTACTCGCATTTCACCTATGATATTCTACCAGAAGAAGCAGTCGAGGTGGAGGAAGCCGATATCGTGATTATCGAAGGCATCAATGTTCTCCAAACACCATCGTCCAATGAAATGCTTTCCAAAATATATGTATCCGATTTTTTTGATTTGTCCCTATTTGTCGACGCCGAAGAAGAAGATATCCAGCGCTGGTACATTGAACGATTTAAAATCCTCAAAGAATCTGCTTTTAAAGATCCTAAATCTTACTTTAACCGCTATGCCAGTCTTAGTGATTTTGAAGCAGAACAGGTGGCCGCTGAAATATGGAACAATATTAATAAAAAGAATTTGGACTTGAATATTTACCCTACTAAATACCGGGCGAACATTATCATTAAAAAAGGGAAGGATCATCTAACAGAGCAAATCAATCTGAGGAAAGTTTAATAACAGCTAATACTAGTTAGTGGGCACTTCTCCTCTCGAGAAAAGCTAACTATTTCTTTTAATCAAAAAAAGTTGATTTAATGACTTGCTATTTTAGATTCTCATGTTTATAATTAAATTAATCAAAAATAATTGATGTAGAAAGGTGGCTTGAAAATGGATAAACAAATAGCGGTAACGGACGTTTCCCTTGATAAAATGTTTGCTGGGTATCAAAGGCAGTTTAAAGCGCTGGCTGATCAGAAAAGATTGCATATCTTACACGAAATTACCCAATATGGAGAGGTATGTGTGTGTGACTTGTCAGATAAATTGGAATTACCTCAATCAAAGCTGTCTTACCATTTAAAAATCCTGATGGATGCCGGTCTGATTGAAAAAGAAATTAGAGGGACGTGGAGTTATTATAGACTGAACCATTCGCAAATTAATCACTTATTGTCAGAAGAGCTTTGCTGTCTTTTCCGAAGAGAATAATTTTTGATTAATAAATCAAAAAAAATTGATTAAGGAGTTGGGATGAAATGTTGACTTTTGAACTAGTAAAGACGCACAGGCAGGAAATCAAGCAATCCGTAGCTGTGAATCGATTAAACAGCAAAAACCAAACAAGAAAAATAGGGCAAAGAAAAAGGAACTATCACTTTTGGAGTTACCTTTTAAGGAAAAAGCAACCGGTATGCTGCTGTCACCCCTGTTAAGTTGAGTTCGTGTTTTAAATAAATCAAAAAAAATTGATTAAGAAAGGCGAAGGATGATGAATGAAATAATGAAGAGTTTTTTTGGAATTGCTCTAGAGCTTACTATTTTGTTTACTGGTATTGCTTTTGTCATCAGCCTAATCTCCGGTTTCATTCCTTATCAAAAGATGGAGCATTTAATGAATAAATCCCATCCGTTGTTAGGTGCCTTTATCGCAGTGGGCTTGGCATTCGTGACCCCTTTTTGTTCTTGTTCTACTATTCCGATGGTCGTAAATCTGCTGCGAAACAATGTCAGGTTCGCCATTGTAATGATATTTTTATTCGCTTCACCAGTTTTAGATATTACGATCAGTACACTCATGGTTGCCTTGTTAGGGTGGGAAGTAACGATCGTCTACATACTTATCACTGCCAGCCTTTCGATAACCATTGGCTTTTTATTAAGTGCTTTAGGGTTTGAGAGCCAGTTAAAGCATGTTGTCGTAGAAAATTTTGCAGGCCAACATCGGGAAGGCAGGCTCCATCTAAAAGCCGCTATCCAGGAAACATGGAATCTAATCAAGAGTGTCTATCCTTTTTTAATCATCGGAGCAGCAATTGGATCTATCCTTCATGGGGCAATACCGAGTGAATGGATTTCCGCTTATATGGGTGGGAATCAATGGTGGCTGGTTCCTACGGCAGCAATTATTGGCATCCCTTTGTATATTCGTCTTTCTGCGATGATTCCTGTCTCACAGATAATGATTGTAAAAGGAATGGCCTTGGGACCGATCATGGCATTATTAATTAGTTCCGCGGGTGCCAGTCTCCCTGAGATTACTTTGCTTCACAGCATATTTAAGAAAAAGCTGGTTATCGCTTTCATTGCCTCCGTCATTTCGATGGCAACTATGGCAGGGTTCTTATTTTATCTTATCTAGGAGGTGTTATGGAATGGAATGGATCTTAAAATTGTTTGGCAAAAAGAAAGAAAAGAAATGCTGTAAGACGACGATAAAAGAAGTGAATAAAAGCAGCAAATAGAGCCGGAATTTCGGCTTTGAAATTACAAAGCAGCAAAGGCTTGAGAAGCATTTGCTGCTTTTTTTAATCACAGGCAGGAGATATAGAAATCAAAATAGTAATTATATAGGGAAGGTTAAATATTCGGCAGGTGGTATTAGATAGATATCCATCCAGCTTAACAAGGAAACAGGCAGAAAAATCGGTGAGTTCGATTCTAATTTTGTGGTGAGCCGGATTGTAACGGCAGAACAACCGGTGCATATAAGCTGTAAAAACCTTTAATTATGAATACCCTTTGATAATCTCTATTATTGTCTTCACATCGGAAAACCATCGTAAAACTTGATTATGATGGTTGATGATTTGCTATACGGAAATCTCCTGCTTGGCAAAGGTGCTGTGTGCGTCAGCGGCCAGCGTGATTTTATACTTTTTACTGAAGCCTACTCTGCATGTTGTATTTACGCACGCTTCGGTCTGGATGCCAGCAAGGATGAGATGGTCAATATATAAGTCTGTAAGATATTGTTCCAGAATGGTTTCGTGAAAACTATCTGGTGTGGTCTTTTGGATCACCTGATCATAGGCTCGTGGTGAAATCGCTTCGTGTATCTGCCAGCCAGGAGTATCAATTTCGAGCGGATCCAGAAAGAGGTACAAGACGGAAAAATGAGTCATCAAATGTAATAAAATCAATTAACGGGGTTGGGTAGTTTGTGTTCAACTATAAATGGATATTTAAATAAATTATCGGATAATCTGAATGTATTGCCGGAGGAAGAAAGAAAAAATATTTTAAAGGAAATAGAAATTCATTTAGAAGAGAAAGTAAATGCACTAAAAAAAGATGGATATAGTTATGACGCAGCAGTTAACAAAATGTTAAGTGAATTTCAGTCACCATATTCTCTTTCTCCTCAAGATTATTTAGACGAATACGATGAAACAAAAATCCAGCAAAAACCTACTATATCATTTTTCCTTTTAAACATAGGAATACTTGGACTGGGAGTTTTATCCTTACCTATTCTGGAAAAAGAGCTGGAACTAGCTTGGGTAACTCTAGGGGTTCCTCAGGTCATTTGTGGTTTAGGTGCACTTCTTCTATTGAATAAAAGAGACACTTTTATCTTAGTATTTTTGAAAATTGCTCCAAAGATCTTATTATCCTTGTATTTCCCGATGTCTTTGCTTTTTCTATGGATATCTTTTAATGATAACTATGGAGTAGTTAATTTCTCGATGTACTATATGTTTATATATTGGTTAACTCTCTTAATTTATTATTTAGTAATTAAAAGAACTTCACAGAAACACCAAATTAACTGACACAAGGTCAGTTAGATTTCAAAAATATAGAGGGGTTGGAAATAATGGAATTCAAAAGTTTCTTGAATCATTTTCTGAGGGTATGGAAGGACTTTTCGATAGAAGAATTAACGGAAATCTTTCAGTAGAATATCAAGCCCGCGAGGTCACTAGTGAGTCGGAAATAATGGACTTCGGCTACCAGGAATCAATCGAAGGCTGGGAGCAGGCATTTAACCAACTTAGCGGGAATGCAGAGTGGGTGTTAACGTACATGAAGTTATTCCTTTAAGAACCGATCAAGCAATGGCAATTATATCAGCAACATTGATTATCAATGGGGAGCAGCTTGAAACGGCCAATTTGTTTTTTAACACATTTGAAAGAGGTCGGGAAAGTCAGGAATGGAAATTAGTTAGAAGCTATATTGAAGCTGGGGTCCCTTTGAAAAATTTACAATCGTTACGGGGAATTCCCAACATGGGGTAGGAAATTATAACCTTTTGGACAGGAGAAAGAATGTGCAATATATAAAGTTAAAGGAAATAGACAACGAACAAATCACTCGTTTTTTTGTAGAACATTGGGACAGCCCGGAAATGGTCATTTCCAGCGGAGTCTATCAATGTGATCGGCTGCCAGGATACGCCGCAGTGAGCAGTCAAAGAGTAATAGTCGGCTTGATTACCTATATCATCAATGCAGGCGAGTGTGAAATTATATCTTTAGACAGCCTTTTAGAAAAGCAAGGGATTGGCACCAAGCTGGTGGGACTGGTGGAAATGGAGGCCCGAAATACCGATTGCCACCGGTTGAAGCTGGTAACCACCAATGATAATATGCACGCCCTAGGTTTCTACCAGCGAAGGGGCTACAGGATCGTCAAAATTTTTTCTGGTGCAGTAGATAAGGCAAGGGCAATCAAACCGGAAATCCCCCTAGTGGCGGAAAATGGGATTGCTATTAAGGATGAATTGTTATTGGCGAAACGTTTGTAAACAACTTACTTAACAAGAAGCAAATAGTATCATTTGTTTGTTTCTTGTTAAGTTTACATAATTAATTTATTGTTATCTTTGATAATTTGATTAGACAGTTTTTAAACAAAAGCATACTTATCTGCCTCCAGCGAGCATATTTTTCCTAGATAGAAACAAAATGATAATAGGAAAATACTTGAGGAGGTATATCAATGCCTTTTAATGTCACGCAAAAATTAATCAAGGATCATTTAATTTTCGGAGAAATGACGCCTGGCATGGAAATCGGACTTCGGGTCGATCAAACATTGACACAAGATGCAACAGGAACGATGGTAATGCTCGAATTAGAGGCGATGGGCCTTGATTATGCAAAAACAGAAGCATCCGCACAATATGTCGACCATAACTTAATCCAAGTGGATAGTAAAAATCCGGATGACCATTTATTTTTACAAAGTGCAACCAAACGTTTTGGCTTATATTACAGCCGGCCGGGAAATGGGGTCAGCCACCCTGTTCATATGCAACGGTTGGCAAAACCGGGCAAGACTCTACTTGGGTCAGACAGCCATACGTGTGCTAACGGCTGTATGGGGATGCTTGCTATGGGCGCTGGCGGTATAGACGTGGCTATGGCAATAGCCGGAGAGCCGTTTTATGTGAAAATGCCAAAGGTATGGGGAATTAAATTGACCGGGGAATTGCCAGACTGGGTAAGTGCCAAGGATGTAATCTTTGAACTGCTGCGCCGCCATGATGTCAAAGGCGGGGTAGGATGTGTAATGGAATATTATGGACCGGGTCTAAAGCATTTAAGCGCAATGGATAGGCATGTCATTGCGAATATGGGAGCAGAACTGGGCGCAACAGGGACCGTCTTTCCTTCTGATCAGGAAATAAAGCGGTTTTTAAAGGAACAGAATCGCGGAGATGATTGGACTGAATTAAAGGCAGACAGTGGAGCGGTTTACGATATCGAAGAAGAGGTCAATCTTTCAGAACTGGAGCCGCTGGTTGCGAAACCTTCCAGCCCGGGAAATGTCGTTCCGGTTAAAGAAATAGCCGGAGAGCCAATTTATCAATCGTATGTTGGATCGTCGGCAAACCCAGGTTACCGTGATTTTGCGATTGCTGCGGAAATAGTTAAAGGCAAACTGATTGCCGATGGCATTTCCTTTGATATCAATCCTACTTCCCGGCAAATGCTGACTGATTTAGTGAATGAAGGGCATATCGCCAATCTTCTCCAAGCAGGAGCGCGGCTCCACCAGGCAGGCTGTAATGGTTGTATAGGCATGGGCCAGGCGCCTGCTACAGGAAGAAACAGCCTGCGTACTACACCGCGTAATTTTCCCGGACGTTCCGGTACAAAGGAAGACAGCGTCTATTTATGCAGCCCGGAAACAGCTGCGGCTTCCGCACTAACGGGGGTTATCACCGATCCGCGGACACTAGGCATGGCCTATCCGAAGGTCCGCTATCCCAAACGTCCCACTATTGACATCAATTTGCTTGATGCCCCGTTAGCTCCTGAACAGGCGCGCCAGGTTGAACTCCACAAGGGCCCGAACATTGCATCGATTCCTGAAATGGATGAACTCCCGGATCAACTGGAACTTCCGGTATTATTAAAAATGGGGGATAACATCTCTACGGATGAAATTTTAGCTGGAGGTGCCCGTGTCCTGCCTTACCGCAGCAATCTGCCGGAAATCAGTAAGTTCACATTTGAAATTATTGATGATAAATATTATGACCGGAGTATGGCTATCCTCGGGCAAGGTGGCCATGCAGTGGTAGGAGGATACAATTATGGGCAGGGATCCAGCCGGGAGCATGCTGCGCTTGCCCCTCGTTTTTTAGGATTGCGAGTTGCATTAGTAAAAGACTTCGCCCGGATTCATTGGCAAAATCTTGTTAACTTCGGTATTCTGCCTGTTACGTTCGCAAGCGAAGAAGACTACCAAAAAATCAGCCAGGGGGACGTCCTGCACTTCCAGGACTTGAGGAATAAAATTCAACAGGGAAATGAATTTTCGATAACGATTGCAGGTAAAAGCGAGCCTGTTTTTGTCCGGCATGCTTTATCAGGCAGACAAATAGAGATGATGCTTAAAGGCGGTTTGATCAATTGGGTGAAGGACCGTCAGGAGAAAACAGCTAGACAATAATTCTAAAAATAGGAGTGAGGAACAATCATGGTAGATCGCAGTAATGTGTGTAAGGCTTGCGAAGGTACTGGAATGCTTTCCGATGATGAAGAATGGCAGTATACTTGTACCGTTTGCGGCGGGGACGGTAGTTTTTTACCAGGAGACCGGGCCGAACCGGCCAGGCCGATTAATGTCGATGAAAATAACCGGTTATTGGATTGAAAAATGTCCGAGGCTTTTATGATTATCTTTAATGAGAAACCTTCGAAATAAAAAAGCAAGCCAGCAATCGCTGGCTTGCTTTTTATGTTGTATTCGTATTTATCCGCGTCTTCCGCCTCTTCCGCCCCGTTTTGTTTCTGTATTCCGCTTGAGGTTATATAGGTTTTCTTCGCTTGATTTCAAGAATTGAGCCATTTTATCTTCAAAAGTTTCTTTTGGTTTGAAATTGCCTTTTGACCGGTAGTCGTTGGACTTCCTGTCATCTCTTCCCCGTTTCACAGGGCGTTGAGACGTAGTTTGTCCTTCCGGCCTGTCTACTGCTTTTTTGATGGACAAGGCAGTTTTTCCGTCTTTCTCACTGATTACTTTCACTTCAATTTGGTCGCCTACTGTTAGATGGTCGTGAACGTCTTTTACAAAGCTGTCAGCCACCTCGCTTATGTGGACGAGTCCTGTTGTTCCGCCGGGTAATTCTACAAACGCTCCAAAATTAGTTATACCTGTTACTTTGCCTTGTACTTTGCTGCCTATTTCAATTGACAAAAATAGTTCCCCCTAGATAATGTTAAAAACAACTTATTATAACAAATATATGAATGGAAATCAATGAAGCAACCGGTAGTTCCTGCTGCAAATCAAGATATTTTTAATTAATCTCTCTTTTTCCAATGATTTTAGCCATGATAAATCATGTTATAGTAATAGAAGTTTACAATCGGGTGCCCATTAATCATTTTTTTACTGGATAATGTAACAAAACGTTCATTGTTTCGTTTGAATAGATAGAAAGGGGTGGGAGCTTCATTGAAAAAGTACATATTCGCCGAGTTGTTTGAACAATTTCGGCTCCCGCTCTTCCGCTACCTGTTGCAGCTGACCCGTAATCGGGAATTGGCAGAGGAGCTGCTGCAGGAAACCTTTTACAGGGCAATGGTATCTTTGGGGGTGAAAGATATGCTACAGGCAAGAGCCTGGCTGTTCAAGGTAGCACGAAATCTTTACATCGATTGGACAAGGAAGTCAAAAGCTGAGCAGAGAATGGTGGAAAGGGTGCAAATGGAATACCGTTCTGCCAGTGATTTAGGCAACCCACAAGAGCAGCTGGAAAAGAAAAATCGCCAGCAAGAGCTGGAAGCTATTTTAGCGATGCTCCCGGAACGAATGCGTACCATCCTTTATTTGCGGGAGATCCAGGGATTCACATATAAAGAGCTGTCTACTGCAATGAATTTAACAGACAGTCAAGTAAAAATAACCCTCCATCGTGCCAGGCAAAAATTTCGCCACTATGACCAACTAAAGAAAGGGGAGCAATGATGAAGAAGGATGATGTGCTTTCTGATTGGAATGAGGAAAATGAGCAAATCGACCAGAAAAACGCAAGAAAATTAGTCTGGCGGACAAGGATTTCTATTGGGTTTACAGTTATAAGAACACTTTTGTTGGTATTATTATTATATCTTTTATACGTCATTCCCATGCAGGTATATTATGATATGTCCGGTAAGCAGGCGGGATTTGACCGGATGGTAACTACCCTGGTGGAAACTAGGAATCCAGGGATAACAGTGGACAAGAGTGGGGCAGGACAGTCTGCATCCATTAATCCGCTGTTAACACAGAAAACCACTCAAACGGTTTATCGCAGGGTCGGTGATTGGGAAGTTGCTGCGGGAAAGATAACCGCCAAAAAGCGGCTGTTTGGCAAACTTCATTATACCCTCGACTTAAAAGAAAAGTATTTGAATGATGATTTCGTCTCTTCATTTGCCATTGCCCCAGATTTACTGGGAGAGGATTCATTAGCAGAAGATGCGCCAACCGGATTTAGTCTATCTGAGCAATTAAATAAAATCGAAGACGGCTACGTGGCCCAAGTAAAGTTTGCCGCGAAGCAGGGAATGGCGCCTGGTGAATTAATTGATTTGTTGGCTGATTATAACGTAGAGATTTATCAGATGGCTGTCTATGGCGGGGAAATTACCGAAATAAATATGCCTTTTTCCCGTGCTGGTCAGTTTACTTTTGCTTCAACCTTACTTTTAAGACCAGCGACAGAATATGATGATAAGAACAGGCATTCCTCTTCATATCTCTCATTAACTACGAAAGAATCCTTGGCGGCAGCAGAAAAACAATTCTTTGAGGATTTGGAATGGTTGATTGAAAATGGCAACTATCCGGACAAGAAGATTGATGAACAGCGGCTTGATTATCTGAATCAGCACGGTATTCAGGTGTTCGGTGCTACAGTGACAGGCCCTGTCAGGGAAATTGAACGGTTGGAGGAGAAAGAATTGCTCCATCAATTTCAACTAGGGGGAATTGAAGTTTGGAAATGGCAGGAAAGATAAAAAGGGAGGCCATTTAGAATTTTAAGGTCAAGAACATTGCTTTGTTTCTCTTATGGAAAAAGCTTTTTAAACCGGATGTTTAGTGCCGGTACGCGGGTATTATGGTGTCAGGAAATGGCGAGTGGTATGCAGCGTTTGTCTAAGCTCACAACCTGAAACTCTTGCGAGAAAACGATACCGGCGCACTCTGTACCAATAGAATTGTTAAGAATGCGCCAATAATAAAGAGGTAATAACCATAATCATTCTGATTAAAAGCAGGAATTCGGTAATAGTTAAAAGAAATAGTAATTAATTGAAAGTAGGAGGGAAAGCATGGAGACTAAAAAGATTCTATTACAGCAGTTTAACGCCTGCCATCAAGAAAATACATGGTTCGTTTCACTGCAATCGGCGGTGAAAGGGATATCTGCAGAACAGGCATCCTGGAAAAACAATGAATCGGCAAATTCCATATGGGAAATAGTGAACCACTTGGCGTACTATAACCAACGCGGCCTCAACCAATTTAAGGGAAACCCGGACGAAATGCCAGCAGCTGATAATAATCATACATTTAATAATAAGGTGGCATTAAATTGGCCGGACACAGTGCATTCTATTGATAAGCTGATGTCTGAGTGGATAACTAGAATAGAAGAAAGCAACGAAGAATACCTGGAAAAATGGGTCTCAGAACTTACTCATCTTGCTCTCCATCATACCTATCATGTCGGCCAGATTGTCCAAATCCGTAAAAGTATGGGAATATGGGATTCCGCTCAAGGAGTCTCCGGTTAAGCTAGTATCATGCAATTAGTTGGTACAGCTTATTTTAAGGAATTATCTATGCAGAAAGAAGTTGGTACTATGAGCAAGCAGGAATCGCTAATGGAAAAAGCAACAAATGTAATTGCCGCAGAGCAATTTTCCGGTGCTGTGTACGTAAAGCAGGCTGGTAACGTGTTAATAGAACAAGCATTTGGGTTCGCTGACAGATCAGAGGAACGGTTGAATACCATCGATACGAGATTTGGAATAGCTTCTGGATGTAAGTTGTTTACTAGCATAGCTGTCTGCCAATTAGTGGAGAAAGGTGTACTTTCTTTTCATACACGACTTAAGGATTGTTTAGAAATCAGCTTTCCACATTTTGATGAAAGGGTCACTATTCACCAGCTATTAACCCATAGTTCAGGGATCCCTGATTACTTTGATGAGGAAACAATGGATGACTTTGAAGAACTGTGGAAGCAGACACCCATGTATTTGCTAAGAGACTTAAAGAAATTTCTACCGCTATTTCAGAAGGGAATCATGGAATTCAAACCAGGGGAAAAATTCCACTATAACAATGCCGGCTATATTGTGCTTGGATTAATCATCGAACAGCAAACTGGTCAGTCCTTTACTGATTATGTTGAAGAAAATATCTTTCGACCTACCGAGATGAATAATACTGGTTATTTTTCCCTTGACCAGCTGCCAAGGAATACCGCAAACGGATATATCCAAACGAACGATGGAACTTGGAGAACAAATATTTATTCGATTCCAGTAAGGGGTGGTGCAGATGGAGGGGCATTCACTACAGCTCGTGATATGAACAAACTATGGGAAGCACTTATTGGCCATCGACTGCTCAGCAAAGAAATGACAGAAAAACTGCTTACTCCGCACGTTCAGGTGAAGGAACGCGTTGAATATGGGTACGGTGTCTGGATTAACCGCAGCGGCAATAACGTTTTCAAATACCATGTGATGGGCTATGATCCAGGGGTGAGCTTTCATTCGGCTTATTATCCCGCAACTGGGACGGTGTTAGTCATACCATCCAATCAAGCGTCAGGCCCTTCTAAAGTGATGAAAGCGATAGAGGGGGAACTGCTGGGAAGTCATTAGACATTTATGGTTGGGGTATGATTATCAGGAACTTTCAGCCAATTGAACTGAAGTATTTCTACATATTTTATCACTAGTTATAAGGAAGTGACCTGATGAGTTTGGTACTTACGAAAGAGCTGGTATATGAAATCGAGCAATCGGAAATCGAGTGCTTATCTTCGAGATTAGCGGCGATTAGACAGATAGAAGGGAACCCGATGGGGATTGAAATAAAACAGTTCGGTAATGCTATTTGCTTTTCTGCTGCCGCCATTCCTGGACCATCCTTTAATACGGTCAAAGGCTTAAAGGATGAGGACGAGAAGTTTATCGACGCATTGATCGCATATTATGAACAGCGAAACATCCCTGTCCGGTTTGAACTCACTCCCGCCCACGTTTCCTCGCGTATGTTAACGTGTTTGAACGAAAAAGGGTTTTACCATGCTGATTTCCACACTGTAGTTTATGTGCCGCTATCCAATATGCCAAAAGGTCAATCAACTGATACTGGAATTATTATCCGGAAATTGAAAAGCCAGGAGTACGCAGTATATGCTGATATATATGCAGATGCATTTGCAATGCCTGCATTTCTGAAGCCTTCGATTGAAGCAAACAATAAAGTACTCGATGACGATAGCAGATGGGAGTTTTATTTGGCGATCGTTGAAGGCAAGCCGGCGGGTACAGGTGTGTTGTTCATCCAGAATGACATCGCTGTACTTGCTGCCGCAGCGACACTTCCTGAATTCAGGGGGATAGGCGTGCAATCTGCTTTAATCAAACAACGGCTGAATCAAGCAATAACAAAAAAATGCCGCCTCCTTGTTGGACACGCAGGATTCGCTAGTACAAGCCTGCGCAACATGGAAAGAGCAGGATTGAAGGTTGCCTACAACAAGGCGATTTGGAGGAAAAGATCGGTTTCTGAATGAATATCTTGCGCTTCATTTACTAATGAGGAAATGAAGGGACCGACTGGCCAGTACAAACTAGCAGCCCAACGCCCGATTTTCAAGCTATACATCATACAAATCTTATTCAGATGACAAAATATCGGCCGCTAAAACGGTAGTAGCCATAAGTAGGTGAACCAACCCAAACGGATTAATCCAAAGAGGTTTTAGTTTGTATGTTAATAATTCTTTCCTATCGGAATAAAGGTATCGCCAATACTATTGAGCCTCTCCCTAACGAAGGCTGTAATCCTCCTGCAGCTATGCCGCTAATCGACAATAAGATTACCAAGTTAAAGTTAGACTAATAGTGACTGAATACATATAGTCGTTGCTCTGACATGGGAAGGAATAGCATCATTAGCCAGCTGGGAATAGACGGATTGCCGAGCTTCAGTAGAAAAATCATATACTTATCTATAAAAATCCATCGACTGGGTAGTAGTAACAGCGGAATCTGTAGTAAACAGCAGGAAAGAACATATCGGAAAGAGAATAGTTTAGCAGGAAAGAATTTTACTGTTTCAAGGAGGTAAAAATGAAAACTATATTAATTGATCGATACGGGGGACCTGAGGTTTTGCAGATGAGAAATATTTCTATCCCTATGGTTAAAGATGATGAGGTACTAATAAAAGTTGCAAAGACAAGTGTGAATTTTGCTGATATCAAAAACAGATCAGGAAAGAAAAAGAAGGGATCGCTCCCATTTATCCCTGGTTTGGACGCTGCAGGGGTTGTAGAGCAAGTTGGCAAAAACGTACACAGTGTACTTCCGGGTGACAGAGTTATTACTTTTCCAAAAGGCGGTTCTTATGCAGAATACGTAGTTGCCAAGCAGAGCCTAACCTTCAAAATCCCGGATGAAATGGGTTTCAACACTGCAGCAGCCTGCCCGACAGTTTCCTTCTTGGCCTATAAACTACTTAATGAGATAGCTAAAATAAAGGAAGGGGAAACAGTGCTTGTCCATGCAGCTGCCGGAGGTGTCGGATCGACTGCTATCCAATTAGCGAGACTGTTTGGGGCTAAACAAGTTATCGGGACAGTTAGCGATGATAAAAAGTTCCCGGTTGTCCTTGAATCGGGTGCAGACCACGTTATTTTGTATGATAATTTTGCTGAGAAAGTGAACGGGCTAACCGGGGGTAACGGGGTGGATATAATCCTTGATTCGATATCAGGAAAAATCTTCGAGGAAAGCCTTCATTGTTTAACGCTTTACGGAAGGATTGTCCATTTTGGTAACTCCGGCGGCCGGGCGGGCGTCATCGAAACGGATCGGCTGCATGCCAGCTGTCGATCCGTTTTGGGGTTTAGTCTAGGCACAACTCGAAAAGAAAGGCCAGAGTTATTGCGTGAAACCTCTGCGGAAGTATTGAGATATTTATCTGCAGGACAGTTAAAAATTAAAGTAGGAGAAACGTTCTCTCTGGAAGATGCAGCGGAAGCACATAAGCTTATGGAGTCAAGGAGAAGCACAGGAAAGATTCTTCTAGATGTCTCCCGGGTATAACCGGAAAGCACGTTACATATAAACAGGAAAAGTGTTTATGAAAAAATTCGACAGTTTAAATTAGTAAGACCGACGGATAAGTTCGAACAAGTGATAATAATTAACAATTGAAGACCAAAGTATTCAATGAATAGTGACTGAAAAGGGGAAAGCAACGATGATTTACGATAATGAAAACGGTCTGATTCTCTTGCGTTCAGACAAATTGGGCGAACGCGATTGGCGAAGCGATCAAACGTATAAATTGATATTTTCCCCTTTTGGCATGGGGAAATACCAGACGCGTAAAGGGGATTTGTCCATCGATCACCGGCAATTCTTTATATTTAACCCATTTGACGAGCACCGGCAGCTGGAGATCATGAAAGAAAAATTTTTGGTCGAATTGGAACCCTTGCTTATGGAAGAAGCAGCTGAACAGCTCGGCTACCATTCCATTGATATCGAATTTGCGTCTGTTACCTATTATCACCGGCAAGTTTTTCAATGGGCATCGTTTATACGAGAATTCGTTCATTTGCATGAACAGGAGCCAGCTGCGGTTAATGAACTTTTTTTTGACAATAGCTTAACACAGCTGGCTATTTTGATGCTGCGGTACGGAGCTGGTGCTCACCAATGTGCGTTTCCTGCAGCACCCATCGATAGTGTTTTAAAACCGGTGGTCGACGCCCTCAAAGAAGGTTATCAGGAAAACTGGACATTATCTGAGATGGCTGCTGTAGCAAGGATAAATAAGTATCAGTTTTCCCATTTGTTTAAAGAAGGAACTGGTGTTTCACCTTATTCCTGGCTGCAGTTATATCGCTTGATGAGAAGCCAGCCCGCGCTCATTCATACCGAACAATCAATCTTGCACATAGCACTTGCACACGGATTTAAAAATGTCTCATCGTATAATCATTTATTTAAAAAGGTTTATGGAAAGACTCCGACCGAGTTTCGTCTTGCCCGCCGGATTCATAACTAATACGGTAAAACTGAGCAACAATATAATCGAGCCGCTGCAAATTATCAGCGTTCGAATGGATAGGAATGTTACCAATATACCGAATAAGCCGAGGGAAATCGTATTGGCAAAATACAATAAAACCGCATTAAAACTGAACGCTTTCCCCAGCTTTTCGGCGGGAACAAGGGACTGCAGTAAGTAAACCCTGGCTAAACCAGCGATGGGGAGCCCGATTCCGACGATGGCGCAGCCGATGAAAAAGTGCTCCATATCATAAAGGGTGCCATAGTATGTAATTCCAGTGCCCCAAATACAAGCGCCCAATAAGTAGGTGGACAAGGTCATTCTCTTAATTAAATACGGAATTATCAGGTTTGTCCCAATAACAACCGTCCCGAAAACTCCCTGCAAAATACTATATATTTCCTCCTCATTATTTGCTATTTCAGCCAGGGCTAGCAATAGTCCAACTTCCCAGACCCAGGTATTAAAAAATACAGTGAAAAAAGTTAATATAAACAACTGCTTGATCGTTGTCTGCTTATATATCCATAATGCAAAATCTGCTATATCTGAGAATAGTTTTTTTATTGATTTTTCGCCAGCAGGTTTGTCTTCAGAAACCTGGACCTTTAACAGGCAGATAACACTTATTGCATAAGTAAGAGCGTCGACGGTAAAAAAGTGGATGGTCCCAAATGAGTGCAACAGCCAGACGGTGATAAGCGGACTCAGTACAGTAATCCCCCGAGTTAACGTATCATTCAGGCTGTTCGCTGCTGTACGATATCTTTCACTGGTTAGTAAAGGAAGCAGGGCCCTGTGGGCTGGGTTGAAAAAACAGCCGATGGTTTGGATGACAAAACTGATCACGAGTAAATGAATGTATTGGAGACTATTCGTGTAATACATAACAACTACTGAAATGATTAATGGAACTCTCAGTAAATCCAGATAGATAAGCAACTTTTTTCGCGGAAGCCAATCGGCTATTACTCCTCCGACAAGGCCAAACATTAAATAGGGCAGTGTTTCGGCAATGGCTACACCCGTTGTATGAATACTGGAGTTAGTAAGATCATGTGCGATAAACAAAAATGCCATTCCTGAAAGAACATCACCCAGCCGTGATACTCCACCTCCCAATAAGTAATAGCGTATATTTTGATTTTGCTTTAGCAAACGGTACATGTAATCACCTCCTGTACCATTGTAGAGCCGGCAGCAGGAGGTTTCTGGTTGAATATTGCTTGAAATTAACTCAATATCTTAATACAAAAAGAAAACAGGCAGTATTACTGCCTGGTTTTGTGGAGTTACCGTTAGTGCTTTATGTCATGATAATGATCAAAGGTTTCCATAGCCAAGGTCACGCCTTGTGAGAAGGCTGCCCCGCCGCCAAGGGCTGCACTGACAGCAATGGTTTCCATTACTTCTTCTTCTGATGCTCCATGTTCTACGGCACCTTTCGTATGGTACATGATGCAATACTCGTCCTGGGCATAAATGCTAATGCCGAGGGCCATCAGCTGCTTCTGTTTCCCATCGACGGCCCCTGGCTGAAAGCATGATTCAGTAAAATCAAAATAACTTTTCGTCATTTCCGGAAGCCGCTTTTCTAACCGGTTGCTTCCTTCTTTATAGTCCAATATGGATTGATCAAAAAAGTTCATTTCGCTTTCAAATTCATGTGTATCCACTTTTCCCACTCCGTTTCCGATGAATTCAGTTACGCTTTTAGCGTGATATTTACAGAGAATAATCATACATGGTATTAAATGGTTGTATTAAAAGTTATTTATATTGTTTACAAGTAAGCGGGCGAATGCTAAGATAAGTAAAATTATACGTAAGCGATGATGAGAAGAGTAGATGAAATGGGTGCTTTTTCAGAGACCCCCGCCAGCTGAAAAGGGGGAAGCGCTATTTATCGAAGCAAGCCTCAGAGCATTACACCGGAACTAGGATATAGGGGATGGTGTGGCGGGAGCTCCCGTTACAGAGCTAGGGTATAAGCTGAAAAAGCCGTACCCGATAAGGTCGATATGGTGACATGTTGACAAACTGGGGTGGCACCGCGGTTTTTAATCCCGCCCCCAAGATTAACGTCTTGGGGGTGGGATTTTTTATTTCAAAAAATACAAGCGGGCAGTAATTAAATCGATTGGAGGAAAATGTATGGGAATGAAGGTAACTAATAAATACTCTGGATATTCATTTGTCCTTCTAGCTGGAATCGGCGTATCCAATATTGGGGATTGGATTTATTTAATAGCTTTTAATTTAATCATTTTGGACATGACAGGTTCACCGTTAGCCGTTGCTGTTTTGTACCTGCTTAAACCACTGGCTGCATTGTTTACGAATATTTGGGCAGGCAGTCTTATTGACCGGCTGAACAAACGAAGCTTAATGGTTTGGCTGGATATCATTCGGGCAATACTGGTCGGCATGCTGCCATTATGCACATCTTTATCGGTAATATATAGTGTTGTCTTGTTAATCAATATGGCTAGCGCCGTATTCCAGCCAACATCGCTGTCTTATATTACTAAATTAATACCTTCTGCTGATAGAAATACGTTTAATTCGCTGCGCAGCTTGGTCGATTCGGGTGCTTTTCTAATTGGACCTGCAGTTGCCGGTTTATTATTTATGGTTAGTTCGCCAACAACTGCTGTTTATCTGAACGGTTTGTCATTTTTATGTTCCGCCCTGCTTACAATATTGATGCCAAACCTGGAAAGTGGATGGAGGATAAAGGCTGGCGAAAAGCTGCTTGCCTTTTCCGTAGTAAGGACCGATTGGAAGATCGTTAAAGAGTTCAGCCGGCACCATCATTACGTTGTCCTTATTTATTTCCTGTTTAGCTGTGTCATCGTGATGACAGCGGCAATAGATTCTCTGGAAGCTGCCTTTGCTAAAGATGTACTCAGGCTTACTAATCAGAGTTATGGCTTGCTCGTCAGTATTGCAGGCGGCGGAACTATCGTAGGATCAGTAATTAATACTTTGATATCCCGTAGATCCAATCCTTTTATACTAATGGGCTCCGGTTCTCTGTTTTTATCAATTGGCTATTTATGCTTTGCATTTTCAGATAGCTTCTTGATTGCAGCTTTGGGGTTTTTTGTCCTATCGTTTTCCTTAGCATTTGCTAATACAGGTTTTTATACTTTTATCCAAAATAACATTCCTGTACAAGTGATGGGGCGGTTTAGCAGCATCTATGGTTTGGTAGAAGCGGTACTTGTGATTTTATTGACGGCAGCATTTGGTTTGCTGGCCCATTTGGTTTCCATTCAGTTGATAGTGATTGCTGGAGCCAGCTTATTATTCATACTGACAATTATATTGTGCTACCAGTGCCAGCGGTCAAGCGTTGCAAGCCAGTCTTCCGTAGGATAAACCTGAAGAAGTTTGGTGTCCGGAAAGTTTAACCGTAAATCTGTTCAGGGAATAGGGTAATACAGATGCAGGAAAGGGGTGGCACCATGTTATCATTTCTGCCAAGCCAGGACGAGAAAACGATTGCCGTGCAGTTCACTGGAGAAGCTGTTAAGGAAGATGCAGAGCGTTTGGAAAAACATGTACAGGAATATTTCCCGCAAGGAGGATCCTTTAACGTGTTAGCCATTATGCATGATGTAGAAGGGTCGACGTTGAAGGGAATGGTAAAGGGCATGAAGTTTGACGCTAAGCATTGGGAGCAATTTAATAAGTTTGCAGTTGTCAGTGACAAAAAATCGATTAAGTCATTTGCTGATATTGGCAGATATCTCCCTGGAATTACTGTTAAGCAGTTTGACAAGGATGGGCTGGCCCGGGCTTGGGATTGGCTTCAGGAATAGAAGATAAAAAGTGACCTGGTTTCATAATGAAATCAGGTCATCTTTTTAGGATTATTCTGTCCATTTTGCAATTAAGTCCTGATGCTCATCCACCCAGGCTTGCGCGCCTTGTTCTTCAGAATCTGCCTCGTTGATTGCTGCCATTAGGCTGCCTAGCTGCTGATCGTCAAGCATGAAATTATCAAACCATTTAACGACTTTCGGCTGATCTTCTTCCAGCCCAAGACGCGCAGCATATGATATATTTTCTGAGTCACCATAAACATTTTTAGGGTCATCAAGTATTTTCAGATCCATTTCGGCAAAAACCCAATGCGGCTTCCAGAGCGTAACGACTAAGGGCTGTTCATTTTCCATGCTGTTCTGCAGCTCCGTTAGCATTGTTGGTTCGGACGAACTAGCCAATTCAAAGTCAAGATTATATTCGTTGATAGCATCTTCTGTCAATGACATAATGCTTGCTCCTGCATCAATACCAACAATTTGCGAGTCAAATTTCTCATTATGGCTATTCAAATCTTCGATACTGTTGATATCTTCCATGTAGGAAGGAACAACAAGGGCCAAGTCCGTTCCCTCATACCAGTTTTCCCGCCAATCAATTTCTTCCTTATATTTATCATAATAAGCTTGGTCGGTGTTGGGAAGCCAGATTTCCATGCCAATATCGAGGTCGCCGGCAGAGAGAGCTTCATACAAAAAAGCCTTTTCGACAGATGTTAATTCTACATCATAGCCCTTTTCCTCCAAAATGATTTTCCACATGTTCGATACAGCTACATTTTCTGCCCAGTTATTCATCCCTATTGTAATTGTTCCCTTTTCTCCGTTCTGAGCTTCCTTATTTTCTTCGTTTGTTTCTTCCTCTGTTTCGTCCCCGCCACATGCTGTTAACAGCATCACCATTCCGATTAGGAAAATGAATAATAAATTTTTTGCACTTTTCATAAAATTCCTCCTTAAAGATAATTGAGTTAGCGTTGTTTGATATAATGTCTATATCGTGAGCTATTGGTTGTAAGCATACTTGTGATAAATCATCCGAAACAAAGGGGATTTCCGATAGGGAGATATGTGATGATGAATTCATAATCAGGGGGTCTTGAAAGGGTTGTTCCAGATATTTATCAAACTACTTTAACCCAAGGCATATTATACCAACCTTGAAAAATTATTCAAATGTCAGAATTCTTATAGCGTTTTCAGCTGTATCTCGGCGATGTTTTTATAGGAGTACATCCTGCAAGAGAAAAGTGTATAGAAGGGGAGTAGAGGGATGGGTGAGAGTCGAATATTAGGCCTGTATAATGAACAATTACGTTATAATGCGCAAGCACTTGGTTTTAAAAGAGTAGTAAAATTAAACAAGAACATCACAAGGGAGATATTAAATTATTAAAGGAATATATGAATTTATAAGTGAAGCACAGTTAAAAAAGTATGCAGAACTTGCTGTACGAGCTGGTGTAAATCTGCAAAAAAATCAATTATTGGTTATTCATAGTGATATACAAAATGCTGCGTTTGCACGTCTAATCCAAACGGTAGCCTACGAGGCAGGAGCTTCAAATGTATTTATAGATTGGACAGATGAACAGTCTGCCAAAGAATTTTACTTAAATGCAGCAGATAGTTTCATCGATCACTTTCCTGATTGGCAGGCTGCCCGTTTTAAGGAGTGGGACGATGCAGGTGCTGCTTACATCCATATTATTTCTGAAAACTTAGATGTCTTTAAGGAGGTTTCTACAGAAAGGATAAATCGTTTCCAAAAAGCTTCTCGCACCAAATTGAGGGATTATTATGCGAAAATCAGATCCCACGAGGTACGCTGGTGTCTTCTAGCTGTCCCATACGTTGTATGGGCAACTAAAGTATTTCCCAACCTAAGTATAGAAGAAGCTTTACAATCATTATGGAAATTAATTTTAAAAGGATCTCGGGCAGATGGGAAAAATCCTATAAAAGATTGGGAGAGTCACAATAGAGCCTTCGAGTCTCGAAAAAAAATCCTAAACGAGAGCCAATTTGAAGCCCTGCATTTTACAAATAGCCGTGGAACTGATTTATTAGTTGGTCTACCTAAAAATCACCTCTATATCGGTGGGGGTGTCATAGATAAAAATGGAATACCTTTCTTTCCGAACATTCCTACGGAAGAAATATTTACTGCTCCCCATAAAAATAAGGTGAATGGCAAATTGGTAGGTACAAAACCTCTTATCTATGGGGGAAGTGTCATCGAGGAATTTTATCTAATATTTAAAGATGGACGGATTACCGACTATTATGCCGCAAAGGGACAGGAAGTGTTACAAAATCTCATCGAAACAGACGAAGGTTCACATTATCTAGGTGAAATTGCCTTGGTTTCTAATAAATCTCCTCTTGCTCACGCAGATACTCTTTTTTACAATACATTGTTTGATGAAAATACATCCTGTCATATTGGAATCGGAAATGCATCTCCTTCAAATATTCAAAATGGCATTGATCAATCCGAGGAAGAGTTGAAGGCAGCGGGTCTGAATACTTCACTTTTGTTAGTCAATGTGACCTTTGGTACCCAAGATATGAAAGTAGTGGGCATTAAGGAAGGCGGAACTGAAGTCCTGTTAATGAAGGATGGGGATTTCCAATTCTAAATCGTCTCCAACTTCAAAACAGAGAAAACTGATTTCTGGTGGATTATACTTAGTGCTAGTTATAGTGAAAACAAACTGGGCAGCATTCCTGTAACAAGTGAAGATTATGGGTTATGTTTGTGAAAGAATGTACTTAAACAAACGGGTACGTTAGCTTAATAAGCCTAATATGCAAAAGGGCACTTCCATAAAACTGGAGCCTATTTTATGTCTAATATCAACATTAAGCTTTAACATAGCCTTGTTTTAAAAAAGCATGCGCTGTACAGATGAATTCGTACAGCGCATGCTTTATATAAGAAAATTATTTCTGATCAGCCGGTCTTACCTGCTGGGAAAGTGTGCCTTGTGTTTTGGGCTGATATAGCGATTTGGATAACAACGTCTGGAGTATCAAAAACAATCCACCTACTGCCCAATATAAAGGTAGTGCTGCTGGTGAATTAAAAGAGATGATTCCTATCATGATCGGAGATAAAAATCCCAAAATGGCCATCTGTTTTCTTTGCTGGGGTTCCATTCCTAATTGCGTCACTTTGAATTGCAAAAAGTAAATAGCTGCTGCCACAAAAGGCATGATTATGTCTGGATGGCCCAGGTTAAACCACAAGAAGCTGTGAGATGCTATCTCAGGAGTGCTCCTAATGGCATAATAGAACCCAATCAATATCGGAAATTGAATAAGCATTGGCAAACAACCCATTGACTTCATTGGATTTAATTGGTGTTTTTGGTATAGTAGTACCATTTCTTTTTGGAGTTTCGCTTGTGACTCTTTATCTCTTTTATCGCTGTATTTTTCCTTTAATTCATCCATTTCTGGTTTCAGGCCAGCCATTATCTCTTTCATTTCGTAACTGCCTTTCGACTGCTTTAACATAAGCGGCATTAAAATGAGTCGGATTAATAGGGTAATCAAGATAATAGACCAGCCATAGCTGCCATTTAATTGTTTCGCCGATACTTTAATCAAGAAGCTGAAACTATCAACAAAGTAATGATCAAACCAGCCTTCGGATGCAGCTGTGTGATTAGATCCTTGGCAGCCGCTCAAAAAAATCAGTAAAATGACGATGATAACGCTATATTTTTTAAAGAATGTGAATACAGAATGTTTGTCCATTGTTCTCCTCCTCGTTTTTGGTTCTGTTTGGTAAACGAGAGGAAATGGTTGTCTGAATCATCTTCCGGTCCTTCTTTGCGTTTTGATTTTTCGGTTATCCAATCAAGAATTTCAGCTATTTCTCCTAAGCGCGTTTCAATAGGTAAGAGTCGGAAACGAGTTGCATAATAATTCCTTGTTACTGCTTCTTTGCTTTTTGCACGAAGTGGCATAGACATGAAAGAGAAGCTGAAAGCACAGTATGCAGCTAGGAAAAAGCCAACATAAAAATAAAACGGTGATGCTTCGTTCAGTACTTCGTTAAGCAATTCAATAAACATCTGTATTCACCTCCTTAACCATTATGAAAGCTAGTTCTATTATTCTCCTGATACACTAATTTGTCAAAAATATATCAATTTTTTAGAGTTGAAAGGAATAGATAGTTTTTAAATATTGATGCCTAGCTGAAAATTCCTTTGAAAGAAACAAGCACACTTGCTATTACCATCTCCACAAAAACTTCATCCATTTTTTAACTACCTGACATTAAATAACGAATAGCCAACAAAGAAGGTTTCAATTTTGCAGGAAAATCATGAGGAAATCCAACTAGGTCCGCCTGGATGCTTTGTTGTTTCCCATTTATGGTATAATGAAATAGAACAACCGTTCTGTTAAGGGAGAATTTGTTATGTCAAAATGGTATCCTAAAAACGGCCGTGTTATTTTTCATGTGGACATGAATAGCTTTTATGCCTCTGTGGAAATGGCCTATAATCCAGATTTGAAAGGAAAAGCGGTAGCCATAGCCGGAAACCCTGGCGAAAGAAAGGGCATTATTGTGACCAGCAGTTATGAAGCGAGAAAGAAAGGCGTAAAAACAACCATGCCCTTATGGGAAGCAAAAAAACTTTGTCCAGAATTATTGGTCATGCGTCCGAATTTTGATAGATATCGGACAGCTTCCAGGCAAATGTTTAAAATTCTTTCCGATGTAACTTCATTTATTCAGCCTGTTTCGATTGATGAAGGCTATATGGATATTACAGACTGTGAGCAGTTAGGCTCTCCATTGGAAATCGCTGAAAATATACAAAATAGGATTAAAGAAGAATTGGATTTGCCATGCAGTATTGGAATAGCACCTAACAAGTTTTTGGCAAAGATGGCTTCAGATATGAAGAAGCCTATGGGCATTACCGTTTTACGGAAGCGGGATTTGGCTGATAAGCTTTGGCCGCTGGCCGTGAAGGAAATGTATGGGATAGGAGAAAAAACGGCAGATAAACTTAATAAATTAAACATCCATACTATTAAGGACTTAGTTGATACAGATACCTATCAATTGAAACGTGTTCTGGGGATTAACGGAGAACGCCTACAGAACCGTGCCAAGGGATTGGATACAAGCCCGGTCGATCCTGATGCTGTCCATGAGTTTAAAAGTATCGGAAGCTCTGAAACGCTTCCGCATGATACGACCGATGAATTGGAAATCCGAAAACTCTTTGTGCACTTGACGAGAAACGTCGTCCGGCGGATGCGGAGAAAGCAAGCAGTAGGCCGGGGAATACAAATCATGATAAAATACCATGACCATAAAACCATCACGAGAAGCAGGAAATTATCGGATTATATGGAAAATGAAGAAGATATTCTGGCAGTTAGCCTCGATTTGTTCGACAAACATTGGAATCAGCAGCCAGTCCGTCTGCTTGGGGTAACTGTCCAGGATGTTGCAGAAAAAAAAGATGTTGCTAAACAATTGGATTTATTCACATATGAAAAGGAAGCGGGCAAAGAGAAGCTTTACCAGACTATTGATAAGCTGACAGAAAAATACGGCAAAAATCCATTCATGAAGCTGGGAGCTAATGAAGAGGATGACCAACCGCGCACCAGTTTCCAGAAAGATTTTCTGAACGATTTTAAAAAGCATGATGAATGATATATTTTACAGATGGCATTGGCGCCATAAAGCCAGATGGAAGAGGTCTTTTTCAGTTTTTGGATGAATTTCCCAAGGAGTATGCCTTCGTACGCGGAATGCGTGCGATAATATCTCCCCCGAAAGAAAATTAATAATAATAAAAGCTTGCAGAAAAACCAGAGGTTTCACTACAAGCTGATAGGCTCCTGTCCCCGGGGAGCCTATTTTGATGGTATTTCTATTTGGCAAAAATCATGTGCCAATTCAGTGTTTGGAAATATTTCTCTTGCCTGGTCGAGTAATTTTTGCTGTTGTTCCCCTTGATAACGGGAGGAGATATGGGTCATTATTAATTTCTTAACTCCAGCCTGTTTTGCCAGGGATGCAGCTTGGCGGGTAGTGGAGTGGTAGTAATCATATGCCAATTGTTGATCTTCTCCGTCAAAAGTAGCTTCATGAATCAGGACGTCAGAATCTGCGGTGAATTCACTGAGCTGCGGCATATAACGGGAATCACCGAGGATAGTTACCACTCTTCCTGGCTTATCAGGGCCCATAAAGTCCGTACGTTTGATGACTTTTCCATTGTCTAAGGTCACCGTACTATTTTCTTTGATTTGCTTGTAGATAGGTCCAGGTAATATCCCTGCCTCTTTGAGTTTTTCCGGCTGCAGCTCTCCTTGTCGTGTTTTTTCGACGATACGGTAGCCAAAACTGTCAATGCCGTGATCTAATTTTTTGGCGTAAGCTTGCGTATGTTCATTTTCAAAAATTAAACCTTCTGTGACTTCTTCAATAAGTAAAGGATAAGAGAGACTTGTTTTGCTTACTCGCAGACTTGTTTCAATATATTCTTTTAATCCTGCCGGGCCGTAAATAGTGACGGGCAGCTCCCCGCTTTGAAAGGAACGGCTGCTTAGTAATCCAGGGAGACCATAAATATGGTCTCCGTGCAGGTGGGTGATAAAAATTTTTTCGATTTTCCTCGGTTTGATCGTTGTGTGCAGGATTTGATGCTGGGTAGCTTCCCCGCAGTCAAATAACCAAATGGTTTGCTGTTCCTGCAGCATTTGCAATGCAATAGAAGAGACATTTCTTTCTTTAGACGGCAAGCCTGCTCCCGTCCCTAAAAACAGTAAGTCCATATCGAACCTCCTAATCTACATCCAGCCGCGTTGGTACTGTTTTGGTGCTTCTAGCTGACAGCCTAACTCGTCTGCTGCTGACTTGGCCCAATACGGGTTTCTTAACAAGGCTCTCGCAAGAAAAATTAAATCTGCTCGTTGATTTTGCAGTATTTCTTCAGCTTGAATGCCATTAGTAATTAGTCCGACAGCACCAGTAGCTATTCCTGCCTTGTGTTTGATAGCTTCACTTTGGGGAACCTGATAACCTGGGTATGCGGAAATTCCTGCTGGCACCACACCACCGGAACTGCAGTCAATCAGGTCAATTCCCTGCAGCTTCATTTGGCTTGCAAAATAGACGAAGTCTTCTAAAGTGTTCCCGCCTTCGGCATATTCCTCAGCCGAAATCCGCACAAAAATCGGGCCATCCCATTCTGTCTGGACTGCTCTAATAATTTCAGAAAGCAAGCGATACCTATTTTCTTTAGCTCCGCCATATTGATCTGTTCTTTTATTCGTTAAAGGCGATAAAAATTGATTAATCAAATAGCCATGGGCACCGTGAAGTTCAATAATGTCAAAGCCAGCCTGTTTTGCTCTTCGAGCGCCTAGTTTGAACGCTTCTATTGTTTCAGCGATGTCTTCTGCAGTCATCTCGATCGGTTTCCGGTACCTTTCATTAAAGGCAAGGGCACTAGCGCTGTATATTTTTGCTTCATCTTCCGCTTTTCTGCCGGCGTGGGCAAGCTGAATACTGCTTTTTGCTCCATGCGCATGGACCCTGGAACTGATCGTTTTCAAGCCTTCTACTTGTTCATCACTCCAGATACCGAGATCCTTGGAGGAAATTCTTCCTTCTGGTTGGACGGCGGTTGCTTCTACCATGACTAAACCGGCCTGTCCAGCTGCCCTTGACTCATAGTGGGCAATGTGAAAAGGCTGAATGGTCCCATCCTCAGGCTCACAAGAATACATACACATAGGGGACATGACTATCCTGTTTTTTAAAGTGACATTTCTAAACGTTATTGGTGTAAACAGCTTTGCTGACATGTTCCGTTACCTCCAGATTGTTTTAGTAAGAGTGATTTCCTCCGGTAAATAATTGGCGTTGATCGATTGCAATATCGGGCACGTCAGTGAAGATAGCATCAGCTTTAAGTTGATAGCACTTCTTCATTAGGCTGACACGGTTGATCGTATAAACACGTAACGCCATATCTTTTTCGAAGCATTGTTCGACGATGGCGCTGTTTAGCAATCGATGTTTGATGTGTAAAGCATGCGCACCAAGTCCAGCGGCATAATCTACCAAGCCTTTTATTCTCTGTGATGTTAACAGAGCGGTGGCTATTTTTCTATCGATGTGCTTGAAGCGTTCGATGCTGGCAGGATTAAAACTGGAAATGGTCGTCCGCCGTGCGAGCTTATATTTTATTAATAGCTGATAGACCTTCTTCTCCAAGTCTGAATAATCAATGACGTTGTTTTTTAATTCAATATTCAAATCTATATTTTTTCCTTCAGCCCAAGCCAGAAATTCTTCCAGTGAAATAATCGGCGTATTTTCAAACTTTTCCGAAAACCAGGACCCGGCATCTAGATTTTGCAGCTGTTCATATGTATAATCTTGTACAAAGCCAATGGCATTAGTAGTGCGGCGGACTGTTTCATCGTGGATTAAAACAGGTATTCCGTCTTTAGATAATTGTACATCTGTTTCAATGCCTTCCGCTCCCATCTCGTAGGCAAGCTGAAAGGCTGGCATTGTATTTTCCGGGGCTAGTTTACTAGCACCTCGGTGAGCGTAGACGAGCGTTTTCAAAGATTCCACCTCTTCATCGAAAGTATGGTTAAATTGTGTGTTATTTTGTTAGAAAAGTCAATTTACAAGGGAGGATTGAATCATGCAAGAATGGCAGACGAAGGACCAGCTGACAGATTTACTTTGCTCGCTGGTCAGGTATCCCAGTATCAGTGGCAGTGAAGATGAGCTGGCGCTCGCTGAATACTTATATTTCCTATTGAAAAAGAAAGAATACTATAAGCAACATCCTGATTATATTAGTCTTCACCCGTTAAAAGACGGTCGACAGTTATTAACCTCACTCGTCAAACAAGGGGAGGAAGAGGATACGGTCATCCTGCTCAGCCATTTTGATGTAGTCGGTATAGAGGACTATGGATCTTTAAAAAATCTTGCCTTCCATCCTCGTGAATTAACTGCAGAAATGCATAAACGTCAGCAGGAACTCCCTGAATTGGTTCGTAAGGATCTTGATTCTGATGGAGAGTGGCTCTTTGGTAGGGGAGCAATGGATATGAAATCAGGTCTTGCTGTTCATCTTTCCATGCTGGAAAAGGCGATGGAAGGTGAGTTTAATGGGAA
Organism: Sediminibacillus albus; assembly: GCF_900101125.1. Classification (GTDB taxonomy): domain Bacteria; phylum Bacillota; class Bacilli; order Bacillales; family Amphibacillaceae; genus Sediminibacillus; species Sediminibacillus albus. Next base: position 60,532 of record NZ_FNFL01000001.1, read on the forward strand.
TATCCTGCTTTTGACTGTACCAGATGAAGAAGTTAATTCTTTGGGAATGCTTACCGCACTTCCAGTTCTAGAAAAGATTAAAAAACAGTTTAATCTGACGTTTCGCGCTTGCCTCAACGGTGAGCCAATGTTCAGCAAATATCCAGGAGATAAAAATCATTATCTATATACTGGATCAATAGGGAAAGTACTGCCTGGATTTTTATGCTATGGGAAAGAAACGCACGTGGGAGAACCTTTTGCCGGATTGAATGCAAATTTAATGATTAGTTTTCTATCGAAAGAATTGGAGCTAAGTGAATCTTTCGTAGAAAAGGTCGGCGAAGAAATCACTCCGCCGCCAGTCAGTTTAATGCAGCGTGATTTGAAGGAAGAATACTCTGTTCAAACACCGGTATCTGCAGTTTCCATGTATAATGTCCATTATCTTAAGCAATCGATCGATTCGATTAACCGAAAATTATTTCAGGCAGCTGAAAAAGCGGCTACAGCAATCGAGCAGCATTATGACGAAAAAGTTGATCAATTTTCCCGGTTATCTTCCGACTTTGTTAAGCCGGAATTCCACGTAAATGTTTATATGTACGATGAATTATACAATATGGCTGTGGACCAATTTGGAAAAGAAGAAGTTGAGCGCAGACAGAATTTATTAATGAAGAAACGGGATACCGGAGACCGCGATTTTTCTACATTATTAGTACAAGAACTGGCAGCTTTATGTAAAGACTTAGCGCCAATGATCGTATTATTTTACAGCCCGCCTTTTTATCCATCTGTATCTTCCCATCACGATCAGTATATAGCAGATGCTGCTGCAAGGGTGAAAAAGTATGCAGGGCAACAGTTTGGATTATCATTGCAAGATATTGAATACTTTCCAGGACTTTCTGATTTAAGTTATATTGGTCCAGTTTCATCGGACAGCAGTATGAAACCATTGACAAGAAATATGCCGCTTCAAAATAAAGGATTTGAGCTTCCGGAAGATGTAATGGAACAAATTACAATGCCGATACTTAATGTAGGGCCTTTAGGAAAAGATCCTCATCAATGGACGGAACGGTTAGAGTTAATATACAGTTTTGAGTATCTTCCAACGTTAGTGAGCGAAGCTATCGAATCCTTACTGAAAAAATAATAAACAAAGCACCCTTTCCTCAGCAGGAGGAAAGGGTGCTTTGTTTTGGGCAGATTATATTTAAACATTCACACATCCAAACCAGGACAAGTGGAATAAAACATGACTTTCCCGGGAGGAAGGAGTACAATAGAAATAATGAATAACCATTCATTATTTGAGGAGGTATAAAAATGACTGTCACAGCAATTAAACAGCTGACTGTTCCTACTCCATTTGCGGTAGGTGATGCACATATTTATTTATTGGAAGGCGAAACACTTTCCCTGATAGATGCTGGTGTAAAAACGAAGGAAGCATGGCAAGCTTTAAAAGCTGGTTTAAAAGAAATTGGCTACTATCCAAATGATATAGAGCAAGTCATATTGACCCATCACCATCCGGATCATAATGGCCTGATTGAAGAATTCCCTAGACTGAAGGCGGTATATGGGCATCCGCTAAACGATGTCTGGTTAAAAAGAGATGAAAGCTACTTTCAGCGATATGAACAGTTTTTTGCAGATTTATATGAAAGATCGGGCGTTCCTGAATCCTATAAAAAGTTTTTAAAAGGCTTGCGGGAGCCTCTTCGTTTTGCAGGAGCAGGAGCGCTAACCGGTAAGCTGTTGGAAGGAGATGGGTTGCCAGGGCATGAGGAGTTTACCGTCATAGAAACACCAGGTCATGCTCAGAGTCATTTGTCTTTTTATCGAAAATTAGATGGTGCTTTTATTGGTGGAGATCATTTGCTTGCGCATATTTCTTCTAATCCATTACTGGAACCCCCGATAAATCCCGGAGAAGAGCGTCCAAAACCGCTTCTGCAGTACCGGGACGCCTTGTTGAAATGTTTAGATTTGGAAATACATAACGTGTATCCTGGTCATGGGCCAATCTTTCAGGAGGTGCCTGACTTGATTGCTAGCCGGTTGGAAAAACAGAAGCAGCGGGCTGAAAAAGTAAAAGAGATTCTCCACGGTAAAAAGGAAAAGACGGTTTTTCAAGTGTGTGAACATTTATTCCCAAGGCATATAGATAAGGAATTCGGCTTAACCATGTCCGAAACAATCGGTCAGCTTGATTTTTTACAGGAACATAATAAAATTGTAATGAGTAATCAAAATGGAGTATGGGAAATCCGGGCAAGAATTGAGTGATATATATGGAAAAATTGAAGGGAAAGAAAATTTTAGTCACCGGCGCATCTGGCGGGTTGGGCGCAAGTATCGCCTGGCATATTGCCAAACAGGGGGGCACGCCGATATTGGTGGCGCGTTCAAAGGATAAAATCGAAAGATTATCGAAGGAAATCTCTCATCATTTTTCAATAAAACCGCCAGCCTATCCTGCTGATTTAACCGACTTAGAGCAATGGGAGGACATTTTAGGTATAATTATTAAAGATAATCAGCCAATTGAAGGGCTTGTCAATAATGCAGGCATCGGCGTTTTTGATTATGTCCATGAAGCCAGTTGGGAAGACTTTGATAACATGTTCCAACTGAACGTTTATGCCTTGGTAAAAACGGTTTATCAACTGCTTCCTCATTTTCTTGATAATAATAAAGGCCATATCATCAATATAGCCTCTCAGGCCGGAAAAATAGCGACGCCTAAATCATCGGGCTACAGCGCGAGCAAACATGCTGTTATCGGTTTTTCCAATGCATTACGGATGGAATTGGCAGGCAAAGGAATATTGGTAACGACCGTGAATCCAGGACCAATCAGGACCGGTTTTTTTGATAGGGCGGATCCTTCCGGCAATTATCAACGGTCTGTTGAGAGGTATATGCTTGACGCGGATAATGTGGCAAGAACAGTAGTCAAGCACATGTTTAAAAGAAAGAGGGAAATCAACTTACCGTTATGGATGGATACAGGCAGTCGGCTTTATCAGCTGTTTCCTGGATGGTTTGAAAGTATAATGAAGAAGCAATTTAGTAAGAAGTAACACTTCATAATTTATTCAGGTAAGAAAGCATTATAAAGTAGGAGGTTTTCCTTTGCATCTAGCGATAACAGACACAGCTTTGCAAAAGATATATGAATTAATGACTGAAAAGGAATACTATTTACAGCTCTTTTATGATACAGAAGGCTGCTGTGGAGTAAATGGTGTTCCAACCCTCCGTCTTTCAGCTGACACGTGGCCGGATTATGTAAAAGTCCACAATAAACACATGGATGTTGTTATCCATCCGCAGCAAGCGGCCTTTTTTGAAAAGGAGATGACCTTGGACTTTAGGAACCATACTTTTCGGTTATCAAGCCCTCAAGGAATTTTAAATGGATTTATTTCACCAAACGACCTGTTAAAAGGAGATGTACCATGAGCAGCTCGAGAAAAAATAAGGATGATGGAAGTTCACTGAAGGATCGATTGGATGCAGAATTATTAACTCAATTAACTTCAAAGAAACACCAGTTGAAAAATGAGCAACAGCAAAAACAAGAATTAGAAAGACAAAAGAAAATAGAGGCGAGAAAGCAAAGGGAAGCAAATAAAAGCTTTGAAGAGCTCCTTCAGGAAAGTAATATGGATTGGAAAAAGTTCAAATAGCAGCAGCTAGTGCGCATTTTCTATATTGGTCTGTGGGGATCGGGCTGTCGAGCAAACCTCGACAGTCCCTTTTTCTTTGGAGATTTAATAAACTTGTAGAAAACCGGGGTTCTCTACAAGTTTAAAGCAAAAGGGTGTTTATTTTTACCGATGTTTCTCATAAATAACTGGTTTAGTAATTTTCTGCAGTTCCTTATAATCTTCAGCTGTCAATGGAGCAGCATGTGAAACATGCAAGTTTTCTACCAGCTGCTCGACGGAACTGGCGCCAAACACGGCGGATGCAAGGGCGGGGTGTTGGAGTACATATTGTAAAGCCAAAGCTGTTCTGCTTCTCGTATCACCTGTGTATAATTTTAACTGCCCGCCGATTCTTTCCAATTCTTCTTTTGAGTAATTGAGGTAGCCTTGATCGCCCTTCTGTTTCACTTTGGTTTCTGCCTGGTCGCTTAGCATTCCTTTCGCCATAGGCCCACGGGCAAGTACGCTAATATTATTTTCATGTAATAGATCGAGCATTTCTTCTTCCGGCCGTCTGTCTAACAGGCTGTATTGCATCATGACACTGACAATATTGGACCGTTTAATATATTCCTTGATTACATTCGGTCTGATGGAGGAGATTCCATAGCAGCGAATCAACCCTTCTGTTTTTAGTTCCTCAAATGCTTCGATGGTTTCCTCTATTGGGTCATCAATTGTGCCGCCGTGCAGCTGGTATAAATCAATATAATCTGTACCCAGCCTGCGCAGGCTATCTTTTACTTCTTCCTTTATGTAGGATTTCGAAGGATCCCAGAACCACTCTCCGGTTTGCTTATTAAAATGATTACCAACTTTTGTGGCCAGGATAACCTGATCTCTTTTTCCTTTCAATGCCTTGCCGACAATTTCTTCATTAGCTCCAAAGTCATACAGGTCAGCTGTGTCCAAATAATTAATACCTGCGTCAAGTGCGCGATCGATAATGTTTTTAGCCTTCTCCTCATTCGTTCCTAAGGACATGCAGCCCAGCCCTAACTCCGATACATATAACTCGGAAGTGCCAATTTGGCGTTTGTTCATAATAATCATCCTCCTGACAGTTTGATTCTATTTTAATGAACGAGAATCAAGGATTACAAATAAGAAGATTCGTACAGGATAGGTATGTTAAAATATTTATGCTTTATCAGTTAAATAAGCAGGAGGAGTTTAAATGAGTAAGTTTGAAGAACGGACAATTACCTCAAAACATATATTCGAAGGAAAGGTAGTCAACTTACAGGTGGATGAAGTCGAACTTCCCGATGGAAAGAGGTCAAAGCGGGAAATTATTAAACACCCTGGAGCAGTGGCAATTATTCCGGTTACTAAAGAAAATAAAATAGTATTTGTCAAGCAATATAGGAAGCCGCTTGAAAAAAGTCTAATTGAAATACCGGCAGGTAAGCTGGAACCAGGTGAAGTACCGGAGGTAACGGCCAAAAGGGAACTGGAAGAAGAAACTGGTTATACAACGGATAATCTTACTTTCTTGACTTCGTTCTATACTTCTCCGGGCTTTGCCGACGAAATTATTCACTTGTATGTAACGAAGGATATAGTACCCCTACAGGAGCTAGTCGACGGGGATGAAGATGAGTTTGTGGAGATAATGGAATTGTCGCTGGAAGAAGCAGAACAATTGGTGAAAGAACAGCGTATCCATGATGCAAAAACCGCTTATGCTATTTTATATTTAAAACTGCAGGGATTGAACTAACGTGGCATTGAACCGTTTTTTTGCTGATTTGCACATTCATATCGGCAGAGATATGTACAACCAGCCAGTCAAAATAACTGGGGCTCGAACACTTACTTTATCGAATATTCTAGTAGAAGCTAGCAGAAATAAAGGTATTGATATGGTAGGAGTCATTGACAGCCACGTTCCCGCAGTGCAAGCAGAGATAGAAGAATTAATTGCTGATTTCGGAGCAAAAGAGCTGACACAGGGTGGAATACAGTACGAAAAAACGACATTAATCCTCGGCTCGGAAATAGAGGTGTACGATCAGTATTGCCAGGGGCCGATTCATGTGCTGTGTTTTTTCCCGTCTTTATCAAAAATGAAGCAGTTCACACATTGGCTCCAGGACAAGATGACGAATATTCATTTAAGCTCTCAGCGATACTATGGTTCAGGCAAGGATTTGCAATATAAAGTAAAAGAGTTAGAAGGCTTGTTTATTCCAGCGCATGTGTTTACGCCCTTTAAGAGCCTTTATGGAAAAGGAGTAACCAGGTCCTTACAAGAAGTGCTTGACCCTGATCTGATAGATGGGATAGAACTGGGTTTAAGTGCCGATACCATGATGGCAGATCAAATCAGCGAGCTGCACAATTATACGTTTCTCACTAATTCAGATGCCCATTCCCTTGCTAAAATCGGCAGGGAATATCAACAAATAGCGATGGAGAACCCCTCCTTCAGGGAGTTGAATTGGGCGCTGCACAGAATAGATGGAAGGGGGTTCACAGCCAATTTTGGGATGAACCCACTGCTGGGGAAGTATCATAACACCGTTTGTTCAGAATGCTTGAATCCTGCCCAAGCAGATAATCGCTGTAGCTCCTGCGGGAATAGGAAATGGATCAAAGGCGTAAAGGAACGAATAAATGAACTTAAAGATAACAATAAGCAAGTTGCCAGGCCGCCATATGTCCATCAAGTACCTTTAGAATATTTGCCCACCCTTGGTCCTAAAACATTACAGAGACTCCTGGATGCTTTTGGCACAGAAATGGATATTTTACATCGGGCTACAAGGAAAGAGTTAGAGCAAGTAGTTTCTAAAAAACTGGCGAATGCTATCCTATTAATGCGTAAAGGGAAACTACCAGCCGTGCCTGGCGGTGGTGGAAAATATGGCCGTATTTCCCTGCCTTAAACGTTCCTATTGTTGGTCTAATTAATAAAACCCTCTCATAGATTTGAAGTATAACCAATACTTCTAACTAGATGATGGGGGATTCGCATGTATAAAAACCGTAGTCTGATTGCAAGCCATATGAAGGATCATGCTGTTATCTACTTTTTTATGGTAGTTCTCTTCTTGATCGGTATAATCTTTGGGGCTATTATTGTAAACAGCATGAATTTCATTCAGAAAGAGGATTTGTTTTTTTATCTCGACCGTTTTTTCGGGCAGATGATGGAAGGGTCAATCGCATCCAGTAATGAAGTATTAAAAGCGAGTATTTTTTACCATCTAAAGTATCTGCTTTTGCTTTTTATTCTTGGATTGTCTGTTATTGGCCTGCCAATCATATGGGTGATGTTATTTGTTAAAGGATTGGTTGTCGGCTTTTCTGTCGGATTTTTCGTAAACCAAATGGGCTGGAAGGGACTTTTGTTCGCAACAGCTTCGATTGCTCCACAAAATTTGCTGATCATACCAGCTTATTTAATTGCGGGGAGTTTAGCGATGATTTTTTCATTGACACTTTTGCGAAAAATTTTCACAAGAAAGCTACAGCAGCCGATATTGCAGCCGTTTGTCAAGTATAACTTGTGTTTTATGGTTATCATGCTGTTTGTATCAGCTGCAGCTGTCATTGAGTCCTTCATTTCCAAACCGGCGATGAAGTTAGTTATTGATTGGATTTATAAATAATTAATATCTCATTATAATAATTATAAATAACTGTTTATAATTATTATAATTTGACACTGGTTCCATGTCTGCTTATAATGAAATTGGTATTATGAGGGAGGGATGGGACTTGGAACATCGAATTGACCGCATAAAAAAGCTGCTCCATGCGCAGAGTTATAAATTGACTCCTCAACGAGAGGCAACTGTCCGTGTCCTATTGGAGCGGGAAGAAGACCATTTAAGTGCTGAAGATGTTTATCTGTTAGTCAAAGAAAAAGCGCCGGAAATTGGTTTGGCAACTGTTTATCGTACATTAGAATTGTTATCAGAATTGAAAATTGTTGATAAGATAAATTTCGGTGATGGTGTTTCTCGATATGATTTAAGAAAAGAGGGAGCAGCGCATTTTCATCACCACCTCGTCTGTATGGAATGTGGGTCTGTAGAAGAAATAGAAGAAGATTTACTAGAGGATGTAGAGAAAATTGTCCAAAATGACTGGGGTTTTAAAGTAAAAGATCATCGACTGACATTTCATGGAGTCTGTCAGAAATGCCAGCTTGACGCTGCCCAAAAAGTACAAACTTCTTAAAGGGACTCTTGTTTATAAAAAACTTTCAATGGTTATGATAATCTGTTAATCTAAACTTGAAGTATATTTTAATGATTTTTTGGCATATCTTTATTAGTAGAAAACTTTTCATTCTATTGAGGAGATATGTCTATGAAGCCTGCAATTTCATTAATAAGAGATGCTTTGAAGATTTTCGTCATTTTTACAGTATGTACGCTGTTGTTTTACTTTGGTTTGAGAGCTATGCACGCAGAATACCAGGATTACCATAGGTATGATCCGCCAGAGGGCAGGGCTGTAAAAGTATTTAAAAATGACGAGCAAGAATGGATAGAGCGGTTGTCGATATTTTTTAGACTAGGGGAGTAGAACCTACCATGAAGGACGAACTAAATGACTTTTTCCATTACTTAACGGTGGAACGCGGGTTATCTGATAATACCCTCCAGTCTTACCGGAGGGATTTGAAGCATTACCATTTGTTTCTTACGGACAACCTTCAAGTTGAAACATGGGAGATAGTGGATCGGACACATATTATGCAATACCTATACGAGCTGAAGGATAGTGGTAAATCGTCGGCCACTTTGGCACGCGCGCTTTCTTCCGTAAGATTGTTCCATCAGTTTCTTGTCAGAGAATGCGGTATTACCAAAGATGCAAGTTTACATATTGAAACACCAAAGAAAGAACGGAAACTGCCAAAGGTTTTGTCCTCAGACGAAGTAGAAGTCCTGCTGAATATCCCTGAAACAAATGCTTTATCAATAAGGAATAAAGCAATGCTTGAAATGTTGTATGCTACAGGATTACGGGTTACCGAGTTAATTTCACTGAAGGTGAGCGACCTCCACTTAACCATGGGTTTTGTCCGTTGTTTTGGAAAAGGCTCAAAGGAAAGAATTGTGCCATTGGGGAATGTTGCCAAAGATACAGTCGAGAATTATATAGAAAACGCCCGCGGAGCTTTGCTTAACCGTAAGAATACAGATGCATTGTTTCTAAATCATCACGGCAGCCAGTTGACGAGGCAGGGATTTTGGAAAGTGTTGAAAGCGATTGCTAAAGAAGCGGGCATAAAAAAGGAGATTACTCCCCATACACTACGGCATTCCTTTGCAACACACTTACTGGAAAATGGCGCTGATCTCAGGGCTGTACAAGAAATGCTTGGACATGCGGATATTTCGACAACTCAAGTATATACCCATGTGACAAAAGCAAGATTGAAAGATATATATAAAGCTTATCATCCGCGAGCTTGACCGGAGGGGAATTTTTTCGCAAGAAGAGGTCTGACATCCTACAACGTGATGATTCGGGCATAATTCGTTTCGCTTTAGGGAAAGTAACAATATTAGGAGGGATTGCTGTGAAGGAATTTAACAGAGTTTTTTTAATAGTAATGGATTCAGTCGGTATCGGAGAAGCCCCGGATGCAGAGAAGTTTAATGACAAAGGGGCAGATACCTTAGGCCATATCGCAGAACATATGAACGGTCTTCATATGCCTCATATGGGAGCATTAGGGCTAAGTAATATTAGAGAAATTAAAGGTATAGAGAAATCTAATAAACCGAAAGCGCACTATACAAAAATGCAGGAAGCGTCAAATGGAAAAGACACGATGACTGGCCATTGGGAAATCATGGGCTTAAATATCCAGCAGCCGTTTCAAACCTTTCCAGATGGTTTTCCAGAAGAATTACTGAACCAGTTAGAAGTGGAAACAGGCAGAAAAATCATTGGTAACAAGCCAGCATCTGGGACAGAAATCATTAAAGAACTTGGTGAGGAACATATGAATACCGGTTCCTTAATTGTTTATACTTCAGCAGATTCTGTCTTACAAATAGCTGCACATGAGGAAATTATTCCTATTGAGGAGCAGTACCGTATTTGTGAGATAGCACGTGAACTGACTTTAGATGAAAAATACATGGTCGGCCGAGTAATTGCCCGTCCATTTGTTGGGAAGCCGGGTGCATTTGAACGAACCTCCAACCGCCATGACTATGCGCTGAAGCCTTTTGGCAGAACAGTGATGAATGAAATGAAAGACAGCGGATACGATGTAATCGCGCTTGGTAAGATTTCGGATATTTATGATGGGGAAGGGGTCACCGAAGCAGTCCGGACAATTGATAATGATGATGGCATGACGAAGCTGTCTGAATCAATGGATAAAGATTTTCACGGTTTGAGCTTTTTGAATTTAGTCGATTTTGATGCTAAGTATGGCCATCGCCGTGATCCGCAAGGTTATGGACAAGCATTGGAGAGCTATGACAGGCGTTTGCCAGAAGTCCTGGAAAAGTTAAAGAAAGATGATTTACTGATTATAACAGCTGATCATGGAAACGATCCTGTCCATCACGGTACAGACCATACAAGGGAATTCGTTCCGCTGCTTGCTTACCACCAAGACATTGATCAAGGCAGTCAATTAGAATTAAGAGAAACATTTGCTGACATAGGAGCAACGATTGCAGATAACTTTAATATTAAAATGCCGTCAAACGGCAAAAGCTTTCTAAAAGATATTACAAAATAGGGGGATACAAAGAATGAATAGTAAGCAAATTCAAGAATCAGCAGCATTTATTCAGTCAAAACTACAAGCAGAGCCGGAGATTGGATTGATTCTCGGTTCAGGACTGGGGGTACTGGCAGATGAAATAGAAAACCCGGTGGCCATTTCTTATAAGGATATTCCCCATTTTCCGGAATCGACTGTCTCAGGTCATAAAGGACAACTGGTTGCCGGCCAGCTGGAAGGAAAGCAGGTTATCGCGATGCAGGGGCGCTTTCACTTTTATGAAGGATACAGTATGGAGCAGGTCACATTTCCGGTTCGTGTAATGAAAAAACTTGGAATTAGCAGATTATTTGTTACAAATGCTGCTGGCGGTATCAATGAGAATTTCCAACCAGGAAACTTGATGCTCATAAACGATCATATTAATAATATGGGGACAAATCCGTTGATCGGCCCTAATGAAGAGGAGCTAGGACCTCGTTTTCCAGATATGTCCCAGGCTTACAATAAGGAATTGTTAAAACATGCCAAACAGTGCGCCGATACGCTTGATCTATCTATCCAGCAAGGAGTGTATGTAGGAAATACGGGACCTACATATGAAACAGGAGCTGAAATAAGAATGCTGCGCACTTTAGGCGGCGATGCAGTAGGAATGTCAACGGTCCCTGAAGTAATTGTTGCCAGCCATATGGGAATTCAGGTACTAGGTATTTCTTGCATCTCGAATATGGCTGCAGGAATTCTTGATCAACCGTTGTCACATGATGAAGTTATCGAGACAACAGAACGTGTACGCCAGGATTTCTTGAGCTTTGTCAAAGAGATTGTAAAAACTTTACCATAATGAGGGGCAAAGGTGATATGCTATGAGAATGGTTGATGTGATATTAAGAAAGCGGAACGGAAGCGAGTTAACTTCAGAAGAAATTGATTATTTTATTGAAGGTTATACCAATGGTTCCATTCCGGATTATCAGGCTTCGGCTTTAATGATGGCTATTTATTTCAAGGGAATGACTGAAAAAGAAACCGCTCGATTGACTAAGGCAATGGCTGAATCAGGAGAAACTATTGATTTATCAGGGATAGAAGGTCATATCGTAGATAAACACTCGACTGGCGGTGTCGGTGATAAAATCACTTTTATTACTGGTCCGTTGGTTGCATCTGCGGGAGTTCCAGTTGCTAAAATGTCCGGAAGAGGACTGGGCCACACGGGTGGTACGCTTGATAAGCTTGAGTCTGTCAGTGGATTTCATATCGAGATGTCAAAAGAAGAATTTATTGAAAATGTCAATAAAAATAAACTTTCTGTTGCAGGACAAACCGGGAACCTGGCACCTGCCGACAAGAAGCTATATGCATTGCGAGATGTCACAGCTACAGTGGATTCTATCCCGTTAATAGCTGGATCGATTATGAGTAAGAAACTTGCCTCTGGGGCAGACAGCATTGTATTAGATGTTAAGACTGGAACAGGGGCTTTCATGAAAACGCTGGAGGAATCGAGAAATTTAGCGGAGGAAATGGTCAATATTGGCAAAAATCTAGGGCGTAATACAATTGCTGTGATAAGTGATATGAATCAGCCGCTCGGATATGAAGTAGGAAACGCTAATGAAATAAGAGAAGCTGTTGAAGTGCTGCAAGGAAAAAGAATTGCTGATTTGCGGGATCTCGGGCTCGAATTAGCCTCCCATATGACCGTTCTTGCTGGCATCTATTCTTCCTACGAGGAGGCATACCGCGGTTTAGAGAAAAATCTCGATAATGGCAAGGCTTTTGAGGCATTCCGTACATTTATCGGAGCTCAAGGCGGCGATACCGCTATGATAGACGATTTGTCAAAACTTCCATCTGCGCCTAATCATATTGAAGTAACGGCTGATACGGATGGATTTGTTGCAGAGATTGATGCAGAATCCATCGGAGTAGCTGCTATGTACTTAGGGGCAGGAAGAGCTACCAAGGATGATAAAATCAACCATGCGGTTGGCATTACATTGAACAAGAAGATTGGCGATTCGGTTAAAGCTGGTGAACCATTAGCGATTCTTCATAGTGAGCAATCAGAGCCGAATGATTCGATAAAAAAAGTGAAAGAAGCTTACCGTGTTTCTTCGGAACAAGCACCAAAAAAACAATTAATATATGAAGTAATCAAGTAAAATATGGTCCGGTATAAAGCGAGGGCACTGAAAAACGGAAGCTCTATGATAGGTAGAATTTTAAAAAAGCGGTCTGTGTGGGATTTAAATTCCATACAGACCGCTTTTCGTCTAACTTCAAGAGGTTTGTGCCTCTATTCCTTCATTGGTTTAACGATCCGTTTCACATGTGCCGTGAAAATCGCCATCGCCCCCTTGAATGCACATGCCTTCGAGACCTTACTAACTCAGGTAATTGCTTACTGTCGTTTTTTGCTCTAGTAGCCACTGTGGCCGCCGTAATGATACGTTCCGGCGACATGCCAAGGTGTGTCTTATATCCAAAGAAAGCAGAGTCAGCTGATTTATGCCAAACGGGCATCAGGATTTTGGGATTCTTGTAACTCCAGTTGGTCATCTGTAATCGTCTCTTTAAGTAAGTTCAAGGGCTCTTTGATTTTGGGATAAAGACGAGCTTTGGTTCCTTTTCCATTGACTTCAAGAAGACGTTCCGAATGATATTGTTTGCCGGTGGATGCTTGCCGCGGGCACGGCCTCAGCTAACTTGGTCAAAAAGATCGCCTGACCAAGTGGATCTTCGGCTCGTGCTCTTCCCGCAGGCGTCACCACCGACCGCCCATCGCGGAAGCAACAGAGGCCGAATTAAAAGGTGAATCTATGAAGCAAATGTTTCCTGAGAAACCAACTGAAGATACGCTTGAAGCTGAGCTGGCATGGAGTCGACAACAACCTTTGACGGTCCCTTTAGCTTTTTCAGTGGCATCGTATAAAGCCGAATCATTTTTTTGTTATAAAAAATTCAGTACATGGAAAAAATAGCAATAATAACACATGGAGGTATTGCTATGAAAAAAATTATCTTAACCCTTGTTTTTCTGTTGGCTTTCTTTTCCATCGTACCAAGCATGACAATTGCAGAGGAAGAGTCAAACAACAAAGATACTGCAGAGGACCAATTGAATCTGGCAGAAAACTCGCAATCAGCAATATTGCTGGAAAGAGATACTGGACAAATTTTATATCAGAAAGATTCGCATAAGCAATTGCCGCCGGCAAGTATGACGAAAATCATGACATTGATTTTGATCATGGAAGCATTAGATGAAGGTAAACTAAAGCTTGATGAAAAAGTTAGGGTTAGTGAATATGCTGCCTCAATGGGCGGGTCGCAAATATTCCTGGAAGCAGGGGAAGAAATGGCTGTTAAGGATTTATTAATGGGGGTGGCCGTCGCATCAGGCAATGATGCCAGTGTAGCTTTAGCTGAAAGAATTGCCGGAAGCGAACAGGCTTTTGTAAAAATGATGAATGACAAAGCCAGCAGCTTAGGTTTGGAAAACACGCGCTTTCAAAACACGACTGGACTGCCAGCCGAAGGGCATTTCAGTACTGCTTACGATATGGGAGCAATGGCAAAAGAATTGTTGAAGCACGAAGAGATTACCGAATATACAAGCATCTATGATGGCTATTTAAGAGAAGGGACAGAGGATGAGTTCTGGTTGGTAAATACAAACAAACTGGTTAAATTTTATCCCGGGGTCGATGGTTTAAAAACGGGCTATACTTCTGAAGCCAAATACTGTCTAACTGCTACTGCAAAGAAAAAGGATATGAGAGTGATTGCTGTAGTCTTAGGGGCAGATACAACTAAGGCAAGAAATAGTGATGTTACACAAATGCTCGATTATGCATTTAACCATTATGATACAAAACTATTATTTAAAAGTGACCAGCCAGTATCTAAACTAAAGTTACTGAAAGCTGCAAAAGAAACAATTGATGTAGTAACCGAAGAACCAATCTCAGTTGTATATAAGAAAGGGCAAAAGCTTGATGAAGTGGTGACCAAAGTAGAAATGAAAGAGGACATAAAACTCCCGCTTAAAACAGGCGATAAGGTTGGTAAACTCGAAGTTATCCAGGGGGGTAAAGTGTTATCAGAAACTCCGCTTGTCGTCAAGGAAGATATAGATAATGCCGGTTATTGGAAGCTTTTCAAAAGAACTTTTCATGAGATGTTGAAAAAAGCATGATAATAAGTGGTTTCAGCGAATTACCACTTCTTTTGTCGTCTTGCAGGAATTAAGCAGGCCCGTAAAGAAAAGGTTCACTACAGTAACAGTAAGGAGGAATCAGTAGTGGGTCTAAACGTCCAATTCACAACCAAAGAGAATGTTTTATTGGTTCGTCTCTCGGGAGAACTTGATCACCATGCATCTGAACAATTAAAGAAGGAATGGCAGCTGGCAATCAAAGAACACGGAGTGAAACACGTAATCTTAAACTTGGAAGATTTAAGTTTTATGGACAGTTCAGGGCTTGGTGTGTTTCTAGGAAGGTATAAGGAAATAATGCAGCTAGGCGGGGAAATGGTCGTCTGTTCGATTTCTCCGGCGGTCAAAAGATTATTTGACATGTCGGGGCTTTTCAAAATCATTCGACTGGAAGAAAGTGAAGAATATGCCTTGCTTCGCTTGGGGGTGGCCTAATGAAAAATAAAATGAATCTTGATTTCTCAAGTGTCAGCTCGAATGAGGCCTTTGCCAGAGTGGCTGTCGCCTCTTTTGTCACACAGCTGGACCCTACTATGGATGAATTGACGGAGTTGAAAACAGTGGTCTCAGAAGCTGTTACCAACTCGATTATCCACGGGTATGATAATCAGCCTGATCAAACGATATACATTTCGTGTACATTGGAAGAAGATGCAATTGAATTAATCATCAAAGACGAAGGAGTAGGTATTGCAGATATCGATGAAGCCGTTCAGCCTCTATATACATCTAAGCCGGAATTGGAAAGGTCTGGCATGGGTTTTACTATAATGGAAAACTTCATGGATAAAGTAGACGTAGTTTCCCATCCTGGCGAAGGTACCATGGTTAAATTGTATAAACAATTAAAGAAAAGTAAAACCTTGTGCAACTAAGGGGATGCCTATGGAAATAGAGCTGAAAAAAAACAAAAAAGAGGAACAATTAACGGATGAGCAAGTAAAGGAGTTAATCCTTAAAAGCCAGGAAGGCGATCAGACGTCAAGGGACATCCTTGTTGAAAAAAATGTCCGGCTGGTTTGGTCGGTAGTCCAGCGATTTATTAATCGCGGGTACGATCCGGATGACTTATTCCAAATTGGCTGCATTGGCTTGCTGAAGTCAATCGATAAATTCGATCTGTCCTATGACGTACGCTTTAGTACATATGCCGTCCCGATGATTATAGGAGAAATCCAACGGTTTATTAGGGACGATGGCAGTGTAAAAGTAAGCAGATCTTTGAAGGAAACTGGTAATAAAATCAGAAAAGCGAAAGACGATTTAACGAAGTCACTGGGAAGAGCCCCTACAATCACGGAAATTGCGGTGGAAATGGAATTATCTCCGGAAGAGATAGTTCACGCCCAGGAGGCTTCAAAACTCCCGCATTCGATTCATGAAACGGTTTATGAGAATGACGGTGATCCAATCACTCTTCTGGATCAGATAGCCGACCAGGATACAAAGTGGTTTGATAAGATAGCTCTAACAGACGCAATTCGAAACTTAGAAAAAAGAGAAAGATTAATTGTTTACTTGCGATATTACAAGGATCAGACCCAGTCAGAGGTGGCAGAAAGACTTGGCATATCCCAAGTCCAGGTTTCCCGGCTTGAAAAACGGATATTACAATATATAAAGGACCAGATTGGCGTATAGATTCTGAAAAAGTAATAGCGAGGTTTCCTGCAGTGACAGGAAGTCTCGCTATTTTAATTTTCCATTTGCTAATCATTGCTCCGACGATGCATGTTTCTTAGGGTTGTTAACCATAATAAGAAGGTATATTGAGCATCGAGGAGGAGTTTTATGGAAGGGATAATATACCTTAGGCTGAAAAAAAAGCTTCTAGTTAAAGAGCATGCAACATTGAAGCTGAAAGATATTGCTTCATTATCAAGCAATGGTCCTGAAGTAAGGGAGTTGGGGGAATCCCTAATATATCAAGTATCTCCTTCTGATGAAAATGTAGCAGTTATTGATGTATTTACCATCATTGATAAATTAAACTCCTGTTATCCGGAGTTAGAGTTTCAACACATCGGCCAAGCCCAGACAATCCTCATTATAGAGACTGGCAAGAAACAAGCTTCTATCTTTTTGGTGTCGATGATTTGGCTGCTCTTATTTGTCGGTTCAGCTATGGCTATTATGAACTTTCACTATGATGTCAGCATGCAGGAAGTTCAGCAGAGGCTGCACTTTCTCATGACAGGGGAGGAACTAAATTATCCATTATGGCTGCAGATTCCTTATTCATTCGGGTTGGGGGTAGGGATGATTCTCTTCTTCAATCATTTGTTCAAGAAACGTTTTAATGAAGAGCCGAGCCCTTTAGAAGTTGAAATATTTAAGTATCAGCAAGATCTAGATAATTATGTTGCCTATTATGAGAATGAGTTGAACAAACCGCATGATCATAATCATTCTCAGTGAAATATTTATTGGCTTGGCTTCTGGTTTGGTTGTTGGCACAGGGTTTGTTGCTTTTTTGACAGTATTAGGTATTATCCCCAGATTAATTCAGCTAAGTAAAACAGAAAAGCATGTAAGACTTTATGAAGCAGGGGTTATCGGTGGCGCGCTGTTTGGCATTTACCTTTCTTTTGTAGGTGTTTCCCTCCATCTCTCCACTTTAGCTACTGTATTATGGGGTGCTTTTCATGGTGTGTTCATCGGTATGCTCGCAGCCGCTCTTGCAGAAGTGCTGAATGTCTTTCCTCTCTTAGCTAAGAGGGTGGGATTAGAACAACACCTGCTTTCTTTGCTAATGGCGATCGTTCTTGGCAAGATTGCTGGTTCATTGTTCCAGTGGATTATTTTTGTAAGATAAGTCCACAGATTAGCAGGACAAGTTAAGCCGAAAGGAATAATTAACATGCAAAAAAAGAAAAAAGTGATTGTGATAACAGATGGTGATACTTATGCCAGAAAAACGATCGATTTTTTAGCAGGACAAATTGGCGGAACCTGTTTGGCTTACTTATCTGACAATCCTACCCACGCATCGGCCGGGGAAGTAATCGCTGCAGTGCTAAAAGCTAAAGAGGAGCCGGTTTATGTCCTGATAGATGATGCAGGGGCGACAGGCCCAGGGGCAGGGGAAAAAATATTATTGGAAATATCAAGGCACCCGGAAATTGCT
Organism: Sediminibacillus albus; assembly: GCF_900101125.1. Lineage (GTDB taxonomy): Bacteria > Bacillota > Bacilli > Bacillales > Amphibacillaceae > Sediminibacillus > Sediminibacillus albus. The sequence goes on from NZ_FNFL01000001.1 coordinate 78,306, forward strand.
ATCATTGGAGCGGTGGCAGTCGCTGCCCATACGAAAAACATTGAATGGACCCGGTTCACACTAGCGATTGACCAGGACGGACAACTGACCGCGAATGGGATCAGTAAAGAGGGAATTCCGATACCGGAGATCGGCCGGATCAATGGTGATACGATCTACTCGCTTGACCAGCTGGAAATCCCGATAGTGATAGCCATCGGAGATATTGGGAAGATGCAGGGGAAAGATGATCTAAAAAAAGGCTCGCCAATTACCAGGAAAGCAATAGAAATCATTTTAGAAAGAGGTGGTTTTTAATGAAAACAAAGAATAAAAAAAAGGCCACTATCTCATCTCATCTCAAGGATAACCAGCGCTTTATGGAGGAAAAAGTCGGCGTCGGCACTTCTTTTGACGTTGGGTTCAGGGAATTGGAGATTCTCGAAAAGCATATACAGCTGTATTACCTGACAGGGCTTTGTGAAACACCTACTATAGTTGAATTATTGAAAAAATTAACAGAAATAAATGATTTGTATAGTGCGAAGGGCAAAAATGGCAGTCTGGAAGAACTGGTAGAAAGTCATCTTGTCCATCAGCAAGTGACAAAAATAACCAGCATGGATGAAGCTGTTGACCAAATGCTCAGTGGTCTAATCGTTATCTTTCTTGAAGATGCATCAACAGCTTTTGTAGTGGATGTAAGAACGTATCCGGGACGGGCGCCAGAAGAGCCTGACACAGAAAAAGTTGTCAGGGGATCGCGAGATGGTTTTACTGAAAATATTATCGAAAACACTGCGCTAACCAGAAGAAGGATTAGAGATGAACGGCTCCGGCACGAAATGATTAAAGTAGGAGAACGTTCCAAAACTGATATTTGCATTTCCTATTTACAGGATGTAGCCGACCATGGATTGGTAAAGCTGATAAAAGATGAAATTAAACATATCGAAATAGACGGCATTTCCATGGCGGATAAAACGATTGAAGAGTTTCTCGTAAAACAGGGCTATAACCCGTTTCCTCTCGTCCGTTATACTGAGCGCCCTGATGTAGCTGCCACCCATCTTCTGGAAGGGCATGTCTTGATAATGGTGGATACTTCGCCAAGTATGATTATTACCCCAACCACTTTTTTTCATCATGTACAACATGCCGAAGAATACCGGCAATCACCGGCCATCGGGACCTTTATTCGGTGGATAAGATTTCTTGGCATACTTGCTTCCGTATTCTTATTGCCGTTATGGCTTGTGCTGGTGATCGAACCGGCATTGCTTCCAGCATCCTTGCAGTTTATCGGTCCAACGGAAGAAGGAAATGTTCCGATTGTTGTTCAATTGATTGCAGCCGATATTGGCATTGAGTTTTTGAGAATGGCCGCCATTCATACACCAACTCCATTGTCTACAGCAATGGGTTTGATTGCTGCGGTATTGATCGGGCAAATTGCCATAGATGTCGGGTTGTTTAGTGCAGAAGTGATATTATATGTTTCCTTATGTGCTATCGGTTCGTTTGCTACTCCCAGCTATGAATTAAGCATAGCCAACAAAATCAGCCGGGTGACGTTATTGGTCATTACTTCTTTATTTGGTGTGAAAGGGTTGGTGATCGGGTTTACCCTTTATATCTTGTTATTGGCTTTCACCAGATCATTAAATACTCCCTACCTTTGGCCGTTCATCCCGTTTAATGCCAGTGCAATGAAACAAATTATATTCAGAGTATCGGTTCCTTTAACGAAAGATCGTCCAAGTATTGTTCATCCACGCAATAACTATAAACAGCCATAATAGAAAAGATTGAACCTTCGCGTTCGTTGTGGTAAATTTAGTTTATCTATTTTTACATCCTGAAAATATAAAATCGGCATGCGATAGCTGATTTTTATATTTTCCATCCCTTGTTACACTCTTCCATCCATTTGGTCGGTGCAGCGGAGGGATTTTCCTTTGTGGTCCACTACCACTCCATCGCTGTGGCTTTGGCTGGTAATTTTATAGTTAGAACATAACTTTTTGTGGAGGTGTCGATAATGAACCACCCTTTTGAAATAAATAAGGACGGTCATCTCATGGTTGGCGGAGTTGACACAACTTATTTGGCGCGCAAATATGGTACACCTCTGTTTGTTTATGATGTTTCGCTGATAAGGAAGAATGCAAGAGCTTTTGTTGATACATTCAGAGAACTGGGAATCAAAGCACAAGTCGCATATGCCAGCAAAGCCTTTTCTTCTATTGCAATGCTCCAAGTAGCGAAACAAGAAAACCTTAGCCTAGATGTCGTTTCCCAGGGGGAACTGTACACAGCTCTGCAGGCAGATTTTCCGGTGGAACGGATTCATTTGCACGGAAACAACAAAAGCTACCAGGAACTGTCAATGGCTGTTGAACATAATATAGGCTGTATTGTCGTCGATAATTTCTCTGAAATAGATTTGCTGGAAGAAGTTTTAACTGAGCAGAATAAGACAGTTAATGTACTGTTGCGAGTGACACCGGGGATTGAAGCCCATACACATGATTATATACTGACTGGAAACGAAGACTCGAAGTTCGGTTTCGATTTGTTAAATGGACAAGCAGAACAGGCATTTCTCAAACTCCAAAACATGGAGGCGATCAATGTAGTCGGGCTTCACTGTCATATAGGCTCCCAAATATTTGAGACAGACGGATTTATCATGGCTGTCAGGAAGCTATTCGAAACACTTGGAGCCTGGAAACAGAAATTTAGCTATATGCCGAAAGTATTAAATCTCGGAGGCGGATTTGGAATTAGGTACACAGCGGAGGATGACCCAATCCCATTAGGCGGTTATGTAGATGCGCTTGTAGATGAAGTGGCGAAGCAAGTCGACCGGCATGGGCTGGATTTTCCTGAAATCTGGATAGAACCTGGCCGGGCCATTGTGGGGAATGCTGCGGTTACTTTATATACCACCGGAGCCAAAAAGGAAATCCCGGGAGTTAGAAAGTACTTGTCAGTCGATGGCGGTATGACAGATAATCTCCGTCCTGCACTGTACCAGGCCAAATATGATGCAGTGGTGGCAAATAAAGCAAATGATCCATTAACGGAAATGGTGTCTATCGCAGGCAAGTGCTGTGAATCGGGGGATATGTTAATTTGGGATATTGAAGTACCTGAAGTAGAATATGGGGATATATTGGCCGTTTTCAGTACTGGCGCTTATGGATATTCCATGTCTAACCATTACAATCGTTTCCCGAAGGCTGCTGTCGTTTTTGCTGAACAAGGAGAAGATCAACTTGTCATTCAGCGTGAATCCTACCAGGATTTAATTAAAAATGATCTACCATATGAAATAAAGGAGAGGGTTTAATTATGAAACAAGCAACAATCGAATTTGAAAATGGAGAAATAATTAAAATTGAAATGTTTGATGAGGCAGCACCTAATACGGTTGCCAACTTCGAAAAATTGGCAAATAGCGGGTTTTATAATGGGGTAACTTTTCACAGGGTCATTCCTGGCTTTGTTGCACAAGGAGGAGATCCTACCGGTACAGGTGCTGGCGGACCGGGTTACACGATTAACTGTGAAACAGAAGGGAACCCGCACAAACACGTTGCAGGCTCTCTTTCTATGGCACATGCTGGAAAAGATACAGGCGGGAGCCAATTTTTCCTTGTTCACGAGCCGCAGCCGCACTTAGATGGAGTCCACACTGTGTTTGGCCAGGTTACAGAAGGTATGGACACTGTATTACGTATTCAAAAAGGCGACGAAATGAAAAGTGTAAAAGTGGAAACAGTATAAAAAAGCGGGCCATCAGGCTCGTTTTTTTATTGTATGCTAAACAGCAATAACAGAGCGTTTGCCAGCGAATTCTTAAAATTATCTTGAAGAAACATGGATAAACTAATAGAATATACCTTAGACATTCTCGGTTCGAATTTCAAAAGGCGGTATCCATGATTGGATTATTGATGATTGCTTATCTTATTTTCATAGTTGCTCCGTTAGGGACAATTATTCACGAGCTTGGCCACGCTTTGGGTGCATGGTTATTAAAAGCTGACAGAATAGAGTTTTCGCTGGGGACAGGAAGAAGAATGTCAACGATCCACTTGAAGAGGCATCAATTGAATATTCATTTGTTGTTTATAGCAGGCGGCCAGGCTTTCAGCCAAAGACATAAGCCATACTCCAATGTTGAAGCAATTGTTATCTCTCTAAGCGGGCCGCTAATCAACCTAATGGCTGCTGCTATCATTCATTTAAGTGCCAGCTTCCTTACCATACGTTTGGAGTTGTTGTTTTGGTTTAATCTATGGCTGGCCGTTATAAACTTGATTCCCTTTAAATGGAACGGAAAACACTCGGATGGTTATCATGTATTATCATTGTTATTAAGCGAGAAAAGAAGGCTTGTTGGAAAATCGCTGTTTAAAAATATGATTCATAAAGGAAGAGTTGACTTGGGTAATAGCAAGAAGAATTGGATCTTATTTGCGGTACTATTAGTAATTGGCTTCATTTGGGGATTTATTTATTGGTTCTTTATTGTTCTGTAATACCGATTAAATTTGACAAAATCAAATAGATAGGTCATAAATATATTATAGCTCACCAACTATAAAGGGTGATTATAAGAATGAATAATAGCGACAAGCAGGAGAAAAAACTTTTCTGGCTGATGCTCGTCGTTGGGTTAGTTTTTCTTCTCTCCATTTTGACTAAGTTATTTAACTAATGAGGGGTAAATATGTTAATTCGCTATAAAAAGAGTTTTGAAAAAATTGCGATGGGGCTTCTGTCATTTATGCCGGAAGAAAAAGAAGTAAAAAAGCTTCTAAATACCGTCAGAGAATATGAAGAGAATCCCAAATGGCAGCTTTTCCTATGGAAAGAGGAAGATATACTAGGAGCTATAGGGGTAAGAATTGAAAACGACATTAATGTTGTTATTCAGCATATAACGGTCAATCCCTCCCATCGAAATTCTGGGATTGGACAAAAAATGGTTCATGGCATTAAAGAACTGTACGATCATGAGTATGCAGTTTGCGCAGATGACCTCACGGAAAGATTTCTTGAGAAGTGTGAAGCGGAGGAGTAGCTCCCGTCTTTCTTGGCATAAAAAGGGCCAGCTCTTTATTGAGCTGGCTTTTCGATTGTAAGCTTACAGATTTTATCAAGGGTACTATGTAAACCGGCCTTGCTGGATTTCAAGACCGGTTTTGCAGGTGTAAGAGTCATAATATCATTCAGTCACGAATGATTGCTGGCTTACAGCCAAGCAGCACCTACGATAATTAGAAGAATGAACAATACTACGATCAAAGCGAATCCACCGCCGTAATAAGCACCCATAGTCTAATGCCTCCTTTATTAGCAAACGATATTATTTAACTTACAATATTAATCTATGCGGGTGCTGTTATCGTGTATGGGCATATGCCATAGGAGATTTATTTTTTACTGCGTTTGTCTTTTTTAACGAAGGATTAGAGAACAGACAGCAGGGAGGGATTATGATATGAGTTTAGTATATGAAGTGAAAATAGATGCTTTTGAAGGCCCTTTAGACCTCTTGCTGCATTTGATTAACCAATACGAAATAGATATTTATGATATTCCTGTGGCCGAGATCACCGAGCAGTATATGACTTATATACATACAATGCAACAGCTTGAACTTAATGTTGCAAGCGAGTATTTAGTGATGGCAGCAACACTGCTCGCCATCAAAAGTCAATTGCTATTGCCTAATCAAACGATTGAGGCGGAAGACGAAGAATACGAGGAGGATCCGCGCGATGAATTGATGCGCAGGTTGATTGAGTACCGAAAATATAAAGAAGCAGCAGATCAATTAAAGGAAAGGGAATTGGAAGCAAATCGGATTTATACCAGGCCGCCGATGGAGTTTGCTGAGGTACCCTCAAGCAGACCTACGGTTCAAGGCGATGTTTCCATCTATGATATGATCGCAGCAATGAACAAAATTATGGAAAGAAAAAAGTGGAACCAGCCAATGGAAACAAAAATCCAGCGGACTGAGATTCCCATCAGGCAACGGATGGAAGAAGTGCTGACACAAGTGAAACAACATTCCCGCGGCATTTCCTTTAATCAGTTATTTCCATATCCTTCACGTTCACATATCGTAGTCACCTTCATGGCTATTTTGGAGTTGATGAAGGGAAGAGAAATATACTGTACGCAGGAACAGCACTTTGACGAATTAATGATTTATAATATGAGGTGAAAGCGGTGGAGTTATCTGAATGTAAAGCTGTAATGGAAGGTCTCTTGTTTGCTTCGGGTGATGAAGGAATAAGCTTGAAACAGCTTGCTCAAATTCTGGATTTAGATATCGATGCAGCCAAGCATGTTTTGGAAGAACTGCAGTATGATTATGACCATGCAGAACGAGGTATAACTATAATGGAGTCAAATGATGTTTTGCATCTTACAACCAAACCTGAGCATACGGTGTACTACCAAAAAATGATGGAAGCTCCACAATCATCTAGACTGTCCCAAGCGGCTTTAGAAACGTTAGCAATCATAGCCTACCAACAACCGATAACAAGAACGGAAATAGAAGAGGTCCGGGGCGTCAAAAGTGACCGCCCTGTCCAAACCTTGATGTCCAGAAGTCTGATTCAGGAAATGGGAAGGAAAGAAGGGATAGGCCGACCGATTTTATATGGAACATCGACGGATTTTCTAACATACTTCGGTTTGCGTTCGCTTGAAGAACTGCCTCCCCTGCCTGATAATGTGGAAGAAGCAGATGTAGAAGGGGAAGCAGATATCTTTTTTAAAAAATTTCAAGATCAACTGGAAGCGCAGGATAAAGAATAACTTTAGCGAGTATATTCTTTATAAAACAATGAGTAATTACAGGAGGCTGAAAGATGAGCAAAGATTTTTTATATGCTCATGTAAAAGAAGTGAATATATTTCTCGTTAATTCTCTTGAAGAAATGAGCGGTTATTTAAATAACCGAAAACTAGAGGATTTACTGCAAGAAGAAGGAAGCGGAGATGCGGAATATTATAAAGAATTATTAAAAGCACTAAGACGGCTGGAAGTATTCTGCGATGAAGCGCATGACGCGGTCAACGCACTTTTAAGAGAAAACCCATTAAGGGAAACTGCGGCGGAAAAAACATTGCATGGCATTTACCGACAATGCATTTTAGGGTTTTATGCCCCGAAAAATGATGTTTGGTATGAGGACAGCCGGGCTGCTTATACAGGCAGACGTAAAATTAACTACCATAAAACCCCTCCATTATCATTTGCCCGTCTTTTGGATTCCCTTGATGGAGCTTTTGAGGAAATTCGTGAAGAGCTTGGTTACTACGATACCAAAAATCAAGCTAATATGTCTTGACGTTTTTAATGGCTTGAAGCCGTACTGTACTCCCCTGTTTATACAGGGAAGTACAGTATTTTTTTTGCAATCATCTTTCCTGGAGGAAGCACTTCCCTTATGCCCGCTTTCGACACAAACTTGGGCGGGTTGCATAAGATAATAGTGAGGTGATGGTATGAATGAAAAGAAACTAAGTTATTTAAAGTCTTTATTAGCATGGGGAAAGGACATAGAAGAAAAGGCGCAGAAAACAGAAGTGAATTCTCAGGAAATGGATCATTGGAAGAAACAGCTGGTAAATTGGAAGGTAATGCTTCAGGAATTGTTGGAGTCCGATGAGGAACCCTCCGAGGAACAAATTGCTATGGTTCAGGAGAAAAGTGTAAAGCTGCTTGATTTATTGCAGCTAATGATTGAGAAACCGAGAAATAGTATGAGGGTAATTCCAGCAGGTAAGCACCGGCTCCCTGAACTTCCTTACAGTTATGATGCCTTAGAGCCTTATATTTCCAGACAAATTATGCGCTTGCATCATGATCAACATCACAAGTCTTATGTTGAAGGCTTAAATAGAGCAGAATTGCAGTTATATAAAAACCAAGCGGACGAAAAAATGATCAAGCATTGGCTGCGAGAACAGGCCTTCCATGGATCGGGACACTTTTTACACACCCTGTTTTGGGAAAATATGTCGCCAGAAGGTGGGGGCAGACCTTCCGGTGAATTGTTGAGGCAGATAGAGGCAGATTTCGGTTCTTTTGCAAATTTTAAAACATTGTTTACAAAAGCTGCTGAATCGGTAGAAGGTGTTGGATGGGCAATTTTAAACTGGGAAAACAGGTCAGGAAGGTTGGCAATCCAGACAGCAGAAAAACATCAGATGTTCAGCTTATGGGATGTAACTCCTCTTTTGGTTCTAGATGTCTGGGAGCATGCTTATTATTTACAATACAAAAACAACCGAAGCGACTACATTAAAAATTGGTGGAATATTGTTAATTGGCCGTCCGTTTCCAATCGGCTGGAAGAGGCAAAAAAAATGAAATACTCATTAACATGATAACTAAGCAGGGTCGAATGTCTTGTCCATGGGCGGAACAAGAACATTTGACCCTGAAGTTCGATACTTGGTTCTTTTGCGATGGTTCTATACAGCGGATAAAAATTCATACATACGCCTGTCCTTTCTGCATATTATGGTACAAGAGAGTTTGGTAGGGAGGTAGGAAGTTGAAGCGATTAATAGCAATCATGAGCTGTATATGTATTTTATTAATGGCCATACCGAAAACTGCGCTGGCAGTTCCAGGAGTTTCTGCTGCTCATGCAGCTTTGATTGAACAGTCGACGGGAAGGGTCTTATTTGAAAAAAATGCCCATCAGCCACAAAGAATTGCCAGTATTACCAAGATTATGACTGCCATTATAGCAATAGAATCCGGAAAAATGAATGAAACGGTAACAGCAAGCCGCCGTGCTGTATATACAGAAGGCTCCTCCATTTACCTAGAAGAAGGCGAAAAAATGAAACTAAAGGATTTAGTTTACGGTCTGATGCTCCGTTCTGGAAATGACTCGGCCGTTGCTATCGCAGAGCATGTAGGAGGCAGCTTAGAAGGCTTTGTGTATCTTATGAATGAAAAAGCCGCATGGCTGGGCATGAATAACACCCATTTCGAAAACCCGCATGGACTGGATTCTGAAAAACATCGGTCAACTGCATATGATATGGCCTTATTGATGAGATATGCGATGGACAATGAAGATTTTAAAGAAATTACCGGAACAACTTCTTACAAATCGGAAGCGCGGACCTATGCCTGGGGAAATAAGAATAAACTATTGACACAGTATTACAAGTATTGCACGGGAGGAAAAACAGGCTACACAAAAAAAGCTGGACGAACACTAGTAACTTCCGCAGAGAAAGAGGGTATGACTCTAATCATGGTAACGATAAATGATCCGGATGACTGGCGGGATCATATTCGGCTATTCGACTGGGGATTTAATAATTATGAGCTCACTGATCTTCAGAAACAAGGAACGGAAAAGTTTCAAATAAAGGACTCAGGTAAAGAATTAAGCGGCTACTTTCAGGAAGACATTCAATTTCCATTGACAGTTGCAGAGCAGAAACAGGTTGCCGAATCTACTTATATGCTGGAGTCGATGAAAGCAGCTGATTCCGAATTAATCGGTAAAAAAGTATTTAGGGTGAATGGCAGCTACTTAACGGATACTTCCATTTTCCAAATCAGGGAGAAAACATTTGGTGTAAAGTCCTTTATGGAAGTTTTCAATAAAATAACAGGGGTTTTATAAGTGGTTAATTATATTTGGGCCTCCATGGCAGTTATCGGTATTATTTTTGCAATGGTGAATGGTTCAATGGAGCAGGTGAACCAAGCCTTGTTCGAAAGTGCAGATGATGCAGTGATGTTGTCGATCGGCTTAATAAGTGTTTTGGTATTTTGGCTCGGTTTAATGAAGGTAGCCGAAGAGGCAGGTTTATTGTCGGTTCTCGCTAAAATATTTAAACCGGTGGTAACCCGTTTATTTCCGGAAATACCAAAGGACCATCCAGCCATGGGCTATATCCTATCCAACTTTACGGCGAATCTATTTGGGTTAGGAAATGCAGCTACCCCTATGGGAATAAAAGCGATGGAACAAATGAAAAAGCTTAGCAAATCGGATCAAGCCAGCCGCTCAATGATTACCTTTTTGGCTATTAACACTTCGAGTCTTACGTTAATTCCAGCCACGGTAATTGCAATCCGCATGAAATATGACTCGGCAGCACCGACAGAAATAGTAGGCACGACGATAATCGCCACGCTGATTTCCTCTTTCGCAGCAATATTAGTGGATCGATTATTCTACTATAGAAGGGTGAGAAAAACCAAAAAATGAACATTGTAACTACCGTCAGTACTTGGATGATTCCATTGATCATTCTAGTTATCCTCGTGGCAGCAGCTTGGAAGAGGCTGCCCTCTTATGAACTGTTTGTTGAAGGAGGCAAAGAAGGAGTTAATATGGCTTTTTCATTGCTTCCTTTTTTATTAGGGATGATGGTTTCCATTGCAATCCTTCGAGGATCTGGAGCACTTGATGCTTTGATCAATCTGATATCTCCTCTATTGGAATTGTTTGGCGTTCCTCCTGAAATCGTCCCTTTGTCAATTGTTCGTCCGATTTCAGGCACGGCTGCTCTGGGAATGACCACTGAATTGATAAAAACATATGGCCCTGATTCATTTATTGGCCGTCTGGCTTCTACGATGCAAGGAAGTACGGACACAACTTTTTATATAATAACGGTGTACTTCGGAGCTGTAGGGATTCGAAAAATGGGAGATGCTTTAAAAGTTGGACTCTTAGCAGATTTAATTGGTATAATAGCCTCAATCGTTATTGTTTCGATTGTATTCGCAAAGTAAGGCGTTAACAATAGTTAACGCTCTTCTTATTGTTAAAAAATAAATCAGTAACGGCGTGGATAAAAAATTCAAAAGATATGGTGATAATATGACAAATGGTCAAGAACGTTTACAGAAGGTTATTGCACAAAGCGGAATTACATCAAGAAGAAAAGCTGAGAAATTAATCGAAGAAGGCCAAGTGAAAGTAAATGGAAAAGTTGTTACAACACTGGGCACAAAAGTGTCTTCCGATGATAAAGTAGAGGTGAATGGCGTCCCTTTAGAGAAAGAAGAACCTGTTTATTATCTTCTATATAAGCCAAGAGGGGTAATATCAAGTGTCAAGGATGACAAAAATCGCAAGGTTGTCACAGACTTTCTTCCGGAGATTGAGCAGCGGGTTTTTCCTGTCGGTCGTCTGGACTATGATACCTCGGGCCTGCTGCTGCTGACAAATGACGGAGACTTTGCCAATTTGCTTATGCACCCGCGCCATGAGATAGATAAAGTCTATGTCGCTAAAACAAAAGGGATACCAGACAAAGATACACTGTTAACCATTAAAAAAGGCGTCAGGTCTGAAGGTGACTTATTGAAGGCTGCCCATGCGAAAATTTTATCAAATGACCATAAGAAAAATACGGCGATCGTTCAATTGGTGCTTCATGAGGGTAAAAACCGGCACATCAGAAGGATGATGGAAGCATTGAATTATCCTGTTGACAAGTTAAAGAGGGAACGCTATGCCTTTTTGACACTTCAGGGGCTAAACCCAGGCGAGTTTCGTGAGCTTACTCCCCATGAAGTGAAAAAATTGCGTACGCTGGCCGAGAAAAATGTTAAATAAAGTTCAAAAAATCTGCTTGCTTTTAATGATATAATTGCACAAGGAGTGAGCATAGTGAGTAAAGTGGAAGAAGCAAAACAAAGAAAAAATAAAAAGAAGAAGATGCGCCTTGTGTTCCGTTCCAGTATATTGCTGGTTTTGCTGGCTGCTGTTGTGTTTGTCTTAGTTTCTAATTTCAATAAAGATAAAACAGTTATCGGCGTGGGGGCGGATGCTCCTAATTTTAAACTGCAGCAAATGAACGGCGATGGGGGAGAATTAGCCCTGGATGATTTGAAGGGGAAAGGAGTAATGTTGAATTTTTGGGCGACTTATTGCGGTCCATGTAAGGACGAAATGCCTTATATGGAAAGCCTTTACCCTGAGTATAAAGAAAAAGGCGTTGAAATCCTGGCGGTCAGCCTGGATTCCACGGATTTAGTTGTTGACCGGTTTATCGATGATTATGAGTTAAGTTTTCCCATTGTCAGGGACAATGGTGGACAAGTTTTGGAATTATATGATGTCGGAGAGTTACCATCCACCTTATTTATAAATGAAAATGGCGAGGTGGTCGAAAAGGTATCAGGGCCCTTGAGCCTGGACAGGCTGGAGGGATATTTGCAACAGATAGTACCTCAGTAACAATAGTAGTAAATTGCGAGGGATAGCAATGAAAAAAATCATTTGTGAATCTTGCGGGCATGAAAACCCGGAAGGTACAGTATTATGCGGAGCATGTGGAAAGCCGATCGAAAACAATCAACATATTGACGGCAATCAATCTGGTAAACTGTTGAACATGAGATATGAAGGCAGTGCCAGACGGTCACAAACTCACAATAAATCTATAATAGATAAAATATGGAATTTCTTTTCTTCAGTAAAAGTCGGTGTAACTTTGATCGTTATTACACTGATTGCTTCTGCTGTAGGTACAATATTTCCGCAGGAGATGTATATTCCACCTAATGTCAATCCTGCCCAGCATTATGCCGATCAATACGGAATTTTAGGGAAAATATACTATCAGCTAGGCTTTCACAATTTGTACAGTTCCTGGTGGTATATGATATTAATAGCCATGATTGGCACCTCAATAATTATTGCCAGCTTGGACAGGGTAGTTCCCTTGTACAAGGCATTGAAAATGCAAAAGCCAAAGCGGCATACTAGTTTTCTGCAGAGGCAGCGGTTATTCAGCAAGACGGAAAGTGTTTCCAAGGAAGATATGGAGACAGTCGCTGCAAAACTGAAAAGCCAACGCTATAAATTAACAGAAGAAGACGGGCATATCCTTGCAGAAAAAGGGCGTTTTTCCAGGTGGGGACCTTATGTGAACCATATCGGTCTTATCGTGTTTTTATTGGGAGCTTTATTAAGGTTTGTTCCTTTCTTGTACATAGACGATTATGTTTGGGTGCGTGAAGGAGACACAGTAGTGGTTCCGGAAACCGATCAGCAATATTATGTCAAAAACGAAGAATTCATTATTGAGACATATGACGAACAAGATAAGCGCTACCAGGCTGCCATCAAAAAACAGGGAGGATCTGTGCCGAGTAATTACCAGACGGACGCAGTAATTTATAAGGCTTCCAATGCTTCTGTTGCGGGCGAGGATCCCGAACTAGAAGTTGTTAAGGAAGGCAGCATCCAAGTAAATAAGCCGATAAAATTCGATGGGTTTGCCTTGTATCAATCAAGTTATCAATTAGATGAGTTTAAAACGATGACCTTTAAAATCCATGAAACGGAAGATGAAGAGGAAGAAGCGCTTACCAGTTTTACGGTGGACTTGACGAACCCTGAATATGAATATGAGTTGGATAACGGGTTTCGCGTTGTAATTGATCAATATTTCCCGGAATATTATTTGGACGATGGATCACCGGCATCTAAATCTAAATATCCGAGAAATCCTGCATTCGTATTTTTTGTTTATCCTCCTAATGAAGATTCACCTGAAGTAAGCTTTGCCGGAATCGGCCGCAATGTTGACGCAACAGGAGAAAATGATTATAAAGTAGGTCTGCAAAATTTCGAAGTTAGAGATGTGACTGGACTTACCGTGAAGAAAGATTATACATTGCCTTTCATTGCTTTAGGCGGTCTCATTTTTATGATTGGCGTTATACAAGGGATGTATTGGCAGCATAGGAGAGTATGGATTCATCCAAGTGAGTCGGGAGTCTGGCTGGCTGCTCATACGAATAAAAACTGGTATGGCATAAAACGGGATATTGAAAAGGCAATCGACGGCACGGAAGTAAAAATGGTGCAAGATCAACAAGAGTTGGACGAATAATTGGAGCACTTATTTGAAATAAAGGAGGATAATCATGGGAGATTTAACCACAATAAGCAGTAATTTGCTTTATCTGGCATTTATCCTGTACTTGATTGCTACATTTGTGTTCGCTGGAACCATTCGTGATAAGCGTACAGATAGCGGGGACAGTAAGTTAGGTAAGGTGGCAATCACGATTACAATCATTGGCTTTTTGACTCAAATTGGCTATTTCATTACAAGGTGGATAGCAAGCAGTCATGCACCTGTCAGTAATCTATTTGAATTTACTACGTTTTTTGGAATGATGCTTGTTTTTGCGTTTATTATTATCTACTTTATATACCGCTTGAATTTGCTGGGAGTATTCACCTTGCCGGTAGCATTATTGATTATTGCTTATGCGAGCATGTTCCCGAGGGAAATATCGCCATTGATACCGTCGCTTAAAAGTCATTGGTTGTATATACACGTTACAACAGCCGCAACAGGGGAAGCGATATTGGCTGTCAGCTTTGCAGCAGGATTGATTTATCTTATAAAAAAGGTTGATCAGACGAAGAGGAGCAAGCGTACAACCTGGTTGGAAATTGTGTTATTTTCTATTGTCTCTACACTTGGTTTTGTAGTTGTTTCTTCCATATTCAGCGGTCTTAACTATAGTGCTGAGTTTCAGTTCCCTGTAGAAGGCCAGGAAATTACAGCAGAGTATCAATTGCCAGCTTTAGCCGGCCCCAATGGAGGAGAGCTGCTTACAGGCGATGCCATGCAGCCGTGGTTTGAAGCTCCGGGATGGATGCAAGGTGAGAATGCAGCACGAAAATTCAACACACTATTATGGTCGATTGTTACAGGGGCAGTGTTGTATTTACTTGCCAGATTGATACTAAGGAAACGGATTGCAGCTGCTATTCAACCTTTGTTGAGAAAAACAAACGCTGATTTGGTAGATGAAATATCCTATCGTGCGGTTGCGATTGGCTTCCCTGTATTTACGTTAGGTGCATTAATTTTTGCGATGATTTGGGCACAACAGGCATGGGACCGTTTTTGGGGCTGGGACCCCAAAGAAGTATGGGCACTAATCACGTGGTTTTTCTATGCAGCCTTTTTACATTTACGTTTATCACGAGGATGGCATGGAGAAAAATCGGCATGGTTGGCGGTAGGCGGTTTTGCAATAATCATGTTTAACCTAATTGCAGTAAACCTGATTATTGCTGGTCTCCATTCTTACGCCTAATCAACCAATATTCTTTGCTTGATAACATAGAAATGAAGGGGCTGAGATAATGGCCAATAATGAAAAAATATTAGTCGTCGAGGATGAAGAGAGAATCAGGCGGCTGATCCGTATGTATTTGGAACGGGAAAATTATGAAGTGGAAGAAGCCGAGGATGGAGAGACTGGTCTGCTGTTGGCATTAGAGCAGGATTTTGACCTGATACTGCTTGATATTATGCTTCCCGGAAAAGATGGCATTGAAGTGTGTAAGGGCATCCGCGAGAAAAAAGATACCCCTGTAATCATGTTGACTGCAAAAGGAGAAGAAACAAACCGGGTCCAGGGGTTCGAAGTTGGTACCGATGACTATATTGTTAAGCCATTCAGCCCTCGTGAGGTCGTATTGCGTGTCAAGGCATTGTTAAGGCGTTCATCTGCAAAATCCTTTTCGGCAGCTGACCATACGACAAGAGATTTGATTGAATTCCCTCATTTATTGATCGATAATGATGCGCACAGAGTTATGGCTGATGAAATGGAAGTGAGTTTAACACCAAAAGAGTACGAACTGCTTTATTTTTTGGCAAGCTCTCCCGACAAAGTGTTCGATCGGGAACAGTTACTTAAGGAAGTGTGGAAGTATGAGTTTTTCGGTGATTTACGGACAGTAGATACACATGTGAAACGGTTAAGGGAGAAACTCAATAAAATTTCCAGTGAAGCTGCAAAAATGATTGTAACTGTTTGGGGAGTGGGCTACAAGTTTGAGGTTAAAGGAAACTGATGTTTTGGAGAAGTGTAGTTGGTAAGCTTTGGTTTACGATCTTGCTGCTAGTCTCGTTTGTTTTACTGATTTTAACGATTTTGCTTTTAGAGTTTTTTCAAAATTACCATGCTCAGGAAGCGGAAAAAAACTTAATGCAAACTGCAACAAAGGTCTCTGTCATGGTTAAGCAATATGATGACAGGGGCTTGATTTTTGAGACGTCAGAACGAGTCAAGGATCCATCAAGCCGAATAGCGATTATTTTTGGTGAAGACGATTATTGGATTTCCAACAGTAATGACAATCAGCTGCCTGCGGTTTCTTATGACTGGCTGCAAAGCGAAGGGGGATTCACTTCTATCCAGCAAAACCAGGAGGAAGTCAGTAAACAAGTATACCTCCCCCATAGTGACAGCCAGGTTATTATTGTAGGGATTCCTATACCTGATCAAAATGGAGCCGTTTTTGTTTACCAGTCTCTAAGTGTATTACATGAAACATCGAGGCAGACGACGAAAATAATCTGGCTTGCAGCCGGTGTGGCATTAATTTTGACGACTATTTTTGCCTTTTTCCTTTCTTCACGGATAACATCGCCATTAATCAAGATGAGAGAAGGGGCCATCGAACTGGCTAAAGGGGAGTTTAACACGAAAGTTCCTATCCTTACTCATGATGAGATAGGCGAGTTAGCAATGGCCTTCAACCGAATGGGGAGACAGTTAAAGTTCCATATCAATGCATTGCGCCAGGAAAAGGAACAAGTATCCAGCATTTTAAGCTCAATGGCAGACGGAGTCATAACGTTGAATCGAAAAGGGAATATTATTGTCTCTAATCCCCCTGCAGAAAAGTTTCTGGAAGATTGGCATTATGAGAATGATTCACAACTGGAAAAAGACATTCCATTGCCAACAGAATTAATGGAAACATTAGAAGAAGTAGTTAAGACTGAAAAAGAAGTAATGAGAGAGATTCAGATTCAGGGCAGAAACTGGGTAATGATTATGACTCCACTGTATGACCAGGCATATGTCCGCGGAGCAGTTGCTGTGTTTCGCGATATGACGGATGAACGTCGTTTGGACAAGCTGAGGAAAGACTTCATTGCTAATGTTTCTCATGAACTTCGGACACCTATATCCCTGCTGCAGGGATATAGTGAGGCAATTGTCGATGATATCGCTGAAAGTAAGACAGAGAAGAATGAGTTAGCCCAAATCATTCATGAAGAATCGCTGCGGATAGGAAGGTTAGTTAATGAATTACTCGATTTAGCAAGAATGGAATCCGGGAACATCCAGTTGAATCTAGAAACAGTGCGAATGAATCCTTTTGCAGATCGGATTGTCAAAAAATTCGCCGGTATGGCAAGGGAAAAGGATATTAAGCTAACGCTTGATGCTAATTTACCTGAAGATACAATGAAGATTGATCCGGATAGGATTGAGCAAGTTATGACTAATTTGATTGATAATGCAATCAAGCATTCTTTTGCGGGCGGAGAAGTTTTTGTTCAGCTCTCATCAGAGCAGGATGGCATGACATGCTCTGTGAAAGATTCAGGTTCAGGGATACCTGCCGAAGATTTGCCGTTTATTTTTGAGAGGTTTTATAAAGCAGATAAATCCCGGAAAAGAGAGAATGGAAAGGCAGGAACCGGATTGGGCTTGGCGATTGCAAAGAATATCGTTGACGCACATCAAGGGACGTTGTCAGCAAAAAGCAAAATTGGCGAGGGAACTACATTTATTTTCCGGATTCCGAAAAATAGCGAAATATCATAATTCATGAAGAAAAATCTTGTTCCCTATGTAACAATAAATCTTTCTAAACATGAGGAACTGTGGTAGAATAACTTTTGGAAATTGAATATGTAAACGATGGTGCAGTAAGGCTAGTGACCAAGCCGTTATTCAACAGGTGGTTCCAGCCGTAAATGTGCTGAAAAGGGAATCTGGTGCAAAACCAGAGCTGTCCTCGCAACTGTAAGTGCGGACGAAATGAATTGATCCACTGTGTGCTTGTTACATGGGAAGGATTCAGAGTAGAGAGATGCATAAGCCAGTAGACCTGCCATCGTTTTCAGTTTCAAAGCTTCGGGGATTGAGCGTTTGAGACAACCAGTAAAGGGCTGTAGCCTAAAGTCTGGTATGTCTTAAGCTTATCTTCTACGGGGATAAGCTTTTTATTTGGTCATTTACATATCGGCTGAAAAATCGTTCAACAGCCTCAAAAAAACTAAATGGAGGTTGCGAAATGAAAAAGTTTTTGTTTAATTTATTTTCGGTGTTATTGTTTGCGGTATTATTAACTGGCTGTGGCGGACAGGAACCAAATAATAATGAGCAGTCAGAAACGGAACAGACTGGAGAAACAGAAAATCAGGAATCTGTGATGGTGACAATTTCTGAGAATCAGGGCGAAAAAGTAATTGCTGAGAAGGAAATAGCAATAGAAGAAGGAGCTATTTTGCTTGAAGTAATGAAAGAAAACTTTGAAATTGAAGAATCTGATGGGTTTATTACTTCCATCGAAGGTGTGTCCCAGAATGAGGATGAAGGCAAGTATTGGATGTACACCATTAATGGAGAAATGGCGGAAGTAGGCGCTAATGAGTATGAATTGACGCCAGGAGATGAAGTGACTTTTGATTTACAAGCTATGGAATGATTGGTTTGAATACCTATAAGCTTACACTCATAGCGGTTCTTGCTGCTCTTGCTGTGGTAGGAAGGTTTACCTTTCAATTTCTCCCCAATGTACAGCCGGTGACTACGCTTATTATGATTAGCGGTTTTTTTCTTGGGCCCTTATCAGGAATTTTATTAGCCGTGCTGACTACCTACTTATCTAACTTATTTTTAGGAATGGGGCTTTGGACAGTCTGGCAAATTGTTGGCTGGGCACTGATTGGTTTGTTAAGCGGTTTGCTAGGAAAATACTTCAGGTCTGTACCGCTCGTACTGCTAGTTCTGTTCGCTGTCATGGCGGGTTATTTATATGGGTTGGTAGTATCCTTGGCTACCTATACAGTGGCGGGTAAATTCTTGCCATATTACTTGTTAGGCTTACCGTTTGATACTTATCATGCTGTCGGCAATGGAGTTTTTATGTTTATGTTATTTCCGCTTTTTTCCAGGATTTTTAGAAGATACAGCGAAAAATTAATGCCTGCAAAAATACCAACTAGTAAATAGTTGGTATTTTTATTTAATTCATCCTTAAAGATTAGATGGAATGGAGTATAATAGAGACGATTGCTTTTTTACAGCAATTCGGATTTAGAAGGGCACAGCATTTCTGCATAATAAAATTTTCTTTCTTTGTAACTTTTACATAGTGTGCTTCGACAATTATAGTGAACGGGGGATCCAGGATGAAGGCCGTTTTTCAAGAGCTGTACCAAAAATACCACCAGGACTTATTCCAATTTCTCATATACATGGTCAAGGATAGAGAGCAGGCAGAAGACCTCGTCCAAGAAGTTTATATAAAAGTACTAAAATCTTATCATACATTTAAAGGAGAAAGCAGTGAAAAAACATGGCTTTTTTCTATAGCACGGCATGTAGCTATTGACCACTTTCGTAAGCAGGCAAATAAACGAAAAAGAATTTTGGATTTTTTTGACTGGGGCGAACAAGGAGAACAACTCGAGGACGATCGTTCACTCCCAGAGGAAGTAGCTCAGATGAACGAGGAAATAAGGCTGGTATATCGTTGTCTCGATAAATGTACTATCGATCAGAAAAGTGTCATTATCCTAAGATATATTCAGTCTTTTTCCTTGCAAGAAACTGCGGAAACACTGGGATGGAGCGTCAGTAAAGTAAAAACGACGCAACATAGAGCAATCAAGGCACTCAGGCAATTACTTCAAGGAACAAACGGAGAGGAGGGGACCATTCATTGAGCAATAAATGGGAAGACAAAAGGATAGAAGGCTTACTAAAAAAAATGCCTGTAATCAAAGATCAAAAAGATCCAGAAGAAATTTACCAGCAGATTGCTGACAACTTGGACGAGAAAACTCCGCAACGCAAACGGAAACAGAACTCTAAATCATGGTTGATCCCCTCCTTTGCCATGCTGGCAGTTCTGGTGCTTTTAGCTGTGATCGGGCAGAGTTTTATGCGTACCGATTTTAATTCTACTCAACAGGAGTCTGCTGATATCATGAGCAGCGAATCAGCGGAGAATGGCCAGTCAAGTGCGACCCTTGAAGAAAAGGGAGCTCCGCAAGAAGAATCAACTGGCGAGCCAAAAGGTGAAACAAACGATGAACCGAACAAAGAACAAAACGACGAGGGTGATTCTGTTATAACCGATAATGATGATCGGGAGGTTGGCAAAGCAGAAAGAGAACCACAGAATGGAATGGAAGCAGCTAACTCGAAGATTTTGTATCAGGAGAGCGCAGATACAACTATCCTTCAACTGTCGGTCCCGGATAAGACTAATCAATTCTTAGTTCCGCTAGCATATGAAATTATGAATGATGAACAAACGATGGAAGAATATTTAAATCGTTTGGACCAAATAGTTGATTTAAAGGCATTAGGTTTTTCGGAAAATTTGCTGGAAGGGCTGTTATTTGATATCAATACCGAAAGGAATGAGGTAACCATTGAATTTCCGGTAAATTATGCTTTTTCAGGTGACGCAGCAGCACAACAGTTTGAAACAATTCTTTCACAATTATTTTTGCCGCTTAATATTGATCGGGTTATATTGCAATCAAATGGAGAGACAGGAGTAAATCTGGCGCCAATAGGCGAAAATGTGGAAACGTTGAAGCTTAAACCGCCGGGAAAGCAAATTTACAAAATATATCATGATAGCAGCAGGTCTGCAGACTGGCTGGCAGTTCTGCCTGGCGAAGATCAGCAGACTATTGAGCAGGCTTTTCAAGAAATGAAACAGGAAGAACCTGCATATGACTTGGAGCCATCGATTCCTCCCAATTTCGAAATTAGCGTTAATCAACATGATAATCAACTTGCCGTTTCCATTTCCGGGCCAGTTGCCAATAACCAAACCGCTGTTAATATGCTGGAAGCAATCTTGATGACGGCCAAAAGTTTTGGGTTTAAAAAAGTGAACTTTCATGTCGATCAAGCGGAAATAGGACCTTATAATAATTTAGAGAAACCTTTACCAGTACCAGATGGGGTAAACCCTGTCCTGCCATAATATTTGCTTATACAAAAAAGACCAGATTGCATGCTCACGGCAGTTACAATCTGGTCTTTACTCTATATGGATGGGACAATGGAAACGAACAGCATATACTGTTATTTTCCTTCGTTTGCTTCTTTATATCTTTTCAAGCAATCTTCGATTAGTTGGTTGGCAGCTTCTACGCCTTCCCATTCACCAACTTCGGTCTTCTTATTCTGCAAGTCTTTATAAGTTTTGAAGAAATGAGAAATTTCATCAAGTTTATGCGAAGGCACATCATCCAAGCTGTATACGTCTTTAAAACGAGGGTCTTCGACTGGAACAGCAAGTAATTTCTGGTCTTCTTCGCCGCTGTCAATCATATTCAAAAATCCGATTACGCGAGATTCGATCACACAGCCGGGAAATGTAGGGTTAGTAACTAGAACCAACGCATCCAATGGATCGCCATCTAATGCAAGCGTTTCATCAATGTAACCATATTCAGCTGGATAGAACTGAGGGGAGAAAAGTACTCTATCTAATTTAAATACCCCTTTTTCCTTATCAAATTCATACTTATTTTGATTTCCTGTAGGTATTTCCACGAAAACTTCTACGTTTTTGTTATCTGCCATTGTTTTTTCCTCCTTATAATCTTGGGATAGAGGTGGTCCAAAACCAATTTCTATGAGTTTTGGACGTGCACTCATATGTACTAAACTACGATTACATATTATATCAATAATTTTTAAGGAAAGAAAGCAGAGAACATGTTAAAATAAGAGTAAAAATACTCTAATTAGATGATTACGCATAAAGTATTTTTCAATTAAGCAGCAGGGCGGTAGAAAATGAACAAATCAATAGTTATGGAAAAAATATCTGTTAAGATAAAATTAATCAGGGTGGAACGGGGTTATACCCAGGACAAAATGGCATCTATTCTGGGCATTTCAAAAAAGACGCTTGTTCAAATAGAGAAAGGCAGAACACAAGCCAATTGGCCTACTACAGTTACTGTTTGTGCTTTGTTCAGGAATAGCGAAGTTATACAACACCTGTTAGGCGGGGACGTACTGGAAGTAATAGAAACAGTTGCTCATAACACTGTCGAAGAACCGAAGGAAAAAACAATGGGCGGCAAGGTCTGGTGGAAAAACGTCTCAGAGAGCAATGGTTATGTTTTGCAGCAAAACTTGATAAGCCAGCATTACCGGATTATTGACTCGAAAAATAACCGGTGGTACAGTTCATTGGATGATGAAGAAGCCGCGGCGAAACTGGAAGAATTGGGAAGAAGCACTGACTAAATCTAAAAGGGCAATAACTAATAAAGACACCCAGTAAAGGTGTCTTCTTTCACTAATTACTCAAATTTTTCCGGATCCCCGTTAAAAGGCTTTTCTGCGATTTTTATTGAATTGGTAGGACAGCCTTCTAACGCATCCAGCATGTCTTCCTCCAATACATTCGGTATTTCGGTGATTCCTTTATTGTTATCCGCTATGGTTAGCGCAATTCCTTCGTCGTCATAGTCGTATATATCAGGAGCGGCTGCACCGCATGCACCGCAAGCGATACAAGTTTCCTGATTAACGATGGTGTACTTTGCCATCCAAGAGATCCTCCTAATTGTCGTGCTTATAAATGATAAACTTTACTGAATACGGGAGAGAAGAAACGATTAATATTCTTTTACTATACCATTGTAAATCTGTTATCCTGCCATATCAAAGGTTTTATTTTGTCAGGTAAATAAATATGCTGGCCGAGAATATCAAGTTGACAGGAAATCAGCCGAAGGAGCATTCGATTGTGTTGGATTTAATCATTTTGGACTGTATATCTAAAATAAATAAAGAGAGGAGCCTTGCTGCAATTTATCATTTATTAACAGGCAAAAGGTCCTCTCAAACGCTTCAGGATGCTCATATCTATCATCTAACCGGATATTTTGGGATATGCAAGGGAATGGAAAAGGCAGCATTTGATCAACTAATACAATCGGTAATCGACCGGAGATTTGCAAAACCTGAAGGAGATGACGCTGAACTGACCGGGCGGGGAATAGACTTTTTAACCGGCAGCGACTCATCAAGTGATTTAGCCCATTTTAACGGTTTGGCTTATGACCGTGCTGCTTCATTGTTTTATGACAGATTATCCTTATTTATCCAGACGGCTACGAACCTAGAGTCCGGGAATCACAATTTTATCCCTGTAACAGAAAATACAGATACCTTAAGATGGATGAAAAGGTTTTACAATGCTAACAAACACCAGCTTCGCAATTTGCTTGACGGGCTATATCAGGAGCTCTTGATATATCTTCATCAACTCCCGGATGAACAAGCTTCCGTTTTTGTTAAGAGGTTAAGCGGATATTCTCGTTTCGGCCTTAGTAAGGCTCAATTAGCGATAACATATGGATACGAAAAACAGGATTTTAATGTAATTTATTTATTGCTTCTTCATCGTCTGTTGAATTATGTTCTTTATGACAATGAACCCACTCCAACGCTAGCCTTGTTTACGAAAGATATAGTAAAGGAAGTGTTTCTAACTGATTCCGCCAGGAAAACGAACCAGCTGCTGAACAGCGGGAGAAGCATCGAACAAATAGGACGGATAAGAATGCTTAAAGAAAGTACGATTCACGATCATTTAATAGAAATCGCCTATGCTCACCCGCATTTTCCATTAGATAGATATGTCCCGCAACAAGCGATAAAAGAAATCGCCCGTACGGTTGATCGTTTGCAAACCAGAAAATTAAAGATAATTAAACAGGCATTAGACAACCGATATAGTTACCTGCAAATACGGTTAGTATTAGCGATCCACAAGTCTGGCTGGCAAAAGGGGGAGAATATTTAATGAGCTTGATTGACAAAGCGTTAAAAAAGTATTATGGTTTTTCTTCCTTCAGGCCAGGCCAAAAGGAGATAATCGAAGATGTTTTGGCCGGGAAAGATGTACTGGGGATTCTCCCTACTGGCTCTGGGAAATCGATATGTTACCAGCTGCCCGCAAGAGTAGTAGACGGCAGTGTCCTCGTTATCTCGCCTTTGATTTCGTTGATGATAGACCAGGAGAAGGAGCTGCAAGCTTCAGGATTCAAGGATGTTATCGCTTTTAACAGCTTTTTAAGCTTCTCCAGAAAGCAAAGGGCATTTCAACATTTAGCTGATTACAAATTAATATATGCTTCACCTGAAATGCTGCAGAACGAAAGGTTTATGCAAAAATTGTCCAAGCTGGAGATTTCTTTGTTTGTGGTCGATGAAGCTCATTGCATTTCCCAGTGGGGGCATGAGTTCCGTCCAGATTATTTAAAGCTCGATGAAACCATCAAAGCATTGAATGACCCGGCCGTGTTGGCTCTGAGTGCAACAGCAACGCCTGAAGTTCAGAAAGATATAGCAAAACAACTAAATAGAAATGATATCAATAAACATATTTATCCAATGGATAGGGAAAACATTGCCTTTCAGGTAACTACATTGGCGAATGCTGAAGAAAAAATAAATTACATAGCTGGTTTGTTAAAAGAGCATTCTGTTCCAACGATGATTTACTTTTCGAGCAGGAATTGGACAGAAAAAGCAGTGGATCAATTGGCGGCGAAATTGCCTAAGCGTAATATCGCATTTTACCATGGAGGGATGGAACAAACAGACCGCATTTTAGTCCAGCAGCAGTTCATGAAGGATCAGTTAGATATCATTTGTTGTACGAGCGCTTTTGGAATGGGGATAAATAAACCTAACATCCGATTGGTTATCCATTTTCATCTCCCCACTCAAGTGGAGTCTTTTATTCAGGAAGTTGGCAGAGCCGGGAGAGATGGACAGTCAAGTGTCAGTCTTGTGCTGACCGCACCCAATGATGATTTGTTGCCGAAGTTGTTGATAAACTCAGAATTACCAGGAAAGGAAGATGTTCGCCGAACCTTCCAATATCTCAAGTCATTATTGGACAACCACCAGAACGAAATACAAAATGGAGAGCAGTTGATCCAACATTTAAATATTAATGAAACACAATGGAGATTTATGAGTTATCACCTCGAAAAAAATGGTATTATGAAAGATAATAATCTATTACCTTATCATCTATCTAAGTGGCAAACCACTTATGAGGAAATTCTTGCTTTAGCTGCTAATCGGGTCAAATACAAAATGGAGAAGTTATCGGAATTACTCGTATGGGCAGAAAAAGACCAATGCCGGCGTCAAGCTTTATTTGCTTCTTTCCAAGATACAATCAAAGAGCCTGCCTTTAGCTGCTGCGATGTTTGTGGTTTTTCATTTAAAGATTGGCATCCGATAAAGTCGCAATCTCTTGAAAGCTCACTTAATTGGAAGGTGGATTTTAAGCAGCTTATGCTGCAAGGAGGCGATGATGAAAAAGTTAAGCCAGGCTGAATTAATTAAGCGAATATCCGTACCCCAATTAAAAAAACAATTATATTTATCCCAGTTATTATTTTTTTTGGCTGCCTTGGCAAGTGCTGGTTTTTTATTTGATTCGGCTAACCAGTTGATTGGTCTTATCAAGTGGCAGCCATTCGAACTGATATACTACGGTATTGGGTCAGGTATTGCTGTTATACTGACAGATCTCTTATTAATGCGAATTTTTCCTGCAGCAGCATTTGACGATGGGGGCTTAAATGCTAAACTGTTTAAAAATTGCTCTGTTCCGGAAATCTTTTTGATTGCTTTAGTGGTAGCTGTCGCAGAGGAAACATTATTCAGAGGTGTGTTACATACGGAATTTGGTTTTATCTTTGCAAGTTCTATTTTTGCCCTTGTCCATTTCAGGTATTTAAAGAAACCATTGTTATTGTTATCCGTTATTTTTGTAAGCTTTTTGCTGGGATGGATGTTTGAATTGACAAATAATCTTTTAGTTACTATTACGGCCCATTTTGTTATTGATTTTACACTGGGAATATTAATAGCGCAGACAACAAGTGGGGAGGAAGAACAATGAAGAAAGAAAACAAAAAGGATCAGGCGCAACAACTTAGAAGTGCTATGGACAAAGAAGAAAGTAAGAGTTTCTCTCTGGAGAATCAGCTAGAACATCATCCAGATCCTGAAGAGGAAGTAAACGTCTTGAACCTTCCGCCAAGGAAGCAAGTGCACCATCAAAAGAAAACAGGGATGAAGTGGAAAATAAGCATCCCGCTGATTCGTTTTTTGTTGATTTTATTTTTGTTAATTATTGGTTTGGTGCTGGCTGTCCATTTTTGGGGAGACGAGCTATTACGGCTGGAAGGGGAACAACTTGAAGGCAATCAGCCTCCAGCAGGAGAAGAGGTTGAAATTAAGAAGCGTGCAATTGAGTAAAGCCGAGTTTTAAAAAATCAAACCCGGCCGTAAGTTGGCTTGTTAAAAAAAGACTTTTTTATCTTTCTCTTCAATTAAAATTTGGGCAGCTTCCCGGAACCTTTGTGAATGCACTACCTCTCGTTCTCTTAAATATTTTAATCCATCATTCAATTCAGGGTCATCTGACATGTTAATAATCCATTGATAGGTAGCCCGTGCCTTTTCCTCTGCTGCTATATCCTCGTATATATCAGCAATTGGGTCTCCTTTAGCTTGTATGTAGCTGGCCGTCCACGGAACGCCAGCTGCGTTTTGATAAAATAACGCATGATCGTGATTGGCATAATGATCTCCCAGCCCGGCATCTTTCATTTGTTCCGGAGTAGCATCTTTTGTTAATTTATATATCATCGTGGCAATCATTTCTAAGTGAGCAAATTCTTCTGTCCCTATATCCGTTAACAGACCAATGACTTTATCTGGTATGGAATAACGTTGATTTAAATAACGGAGAGCAGCAGCGAGTTCGCCATCGGCGCCCCCGTATTGTTCGATTAAAAATTTTGCCAAGCGAGGATTACATTCGCCAACCCGCACTGGATATTGAAGTTTCTTTTCGTAATACCACATAGAACCCTTCCTTTCGAAACTGGAATTACATCCAATAGAGACGATTTATATGGTTCCCTCTTAAATTTTAGGTTTGTTAGACTTGCCAGGGCCAGGGGGCATCTTTCCAATTCCAAGGATAACTTGAGTAACTCATGCCATACTGCATTAAAGGACCGTATTGTTCTTCATATTGTCTTTTCAACTGTCTGCTTTGTTTGGAATGGTAATTGAATTGTTGAATTGCTTCGTTATCCGATGGGTGCGTGTCGAGATACAGGGTAAGCTCGCATAACACAAAATCAACCGCTTGTATTTGCTCCAACAGCTGGTAATATTCGGGTGGAAAAGCGTTAGTCATCATCTTCACCTCTTTCATACGGTGAGGAGTATGGACTATATAAAAGCGGCCATAAAGTTCCACGGTAGAGTGCCTCTCGGGCTGTTGCGTATTGAGGAAGGCCTGGAGGCTGCATGCCAATATAAAGCTGAGGCGGTGTATCATAGCTTTTTATCTCTATTGGTTTACAAGGATCATAGGGACTGATATAGGGAGTATAATATTTGCGCTGGGTAAACATTTTATTCTCCTTTCCCATATTGCAATATAATTTATGCTATGATTTAACCGGTTTGTCTCATTCCGATGTTAAATAATACTTAAGCAGGGAATGACTTAGTAAGTGTAGAAATAATATAATGTATTACAATAAGGAGGCTGATTATAATGTTTGTAAAAAGTATTATGAAACCAAGCTATAAGTGTATTATCGCTTCCCAAAAGGAAACACTAAAAGCGACTATAAATCTGTTAGAAAGCAATGATATTGAAGCTATGCCTGTAGTTGATTCTGGGGAATTCATGGGAATGATATCAAGACAGGATATATATAAAGCATATTTTCAAAGCGGTCAGCCAAGAGAGGAATTTCTTACGGGCACAACAGTCGGCGATATTTCTTCCCATGGAGATTTGTATATAGATGAAGAAGCTGTATTTGAAAAAACGCTGACCACCTTTAAAGGATATCCTATTTTAGCTGTAGTGGAAAAAAATAAAAAGTTTTTAGGGATTGTCACTAGGTTTGATATGATCGAGCAGTTTGAAAGTGCTTTTGGCGTAAAAAAACACGGGATAAGAATTGCTTTTACTTCAGAAGAATCTTCTGGCAGGCTGTCCCGATTAGCTGATATAATTAAACAACATCATGCAAATGTTATTTCGGTTACTACATTTGATGAAACAGACAAACTTGCAAGAAGGATTGTTTTGAAAGTAGAAAAAACAGATAATATTGAAAAGCTATCACAAAAATTGGAGAAATCTGGTTTCCGCGTTTTGGATATAAAAGAAGTTTAAAGTAAAAAATAACCTCTATTGGCATATAAATATGCCAATAGAGCGTTTTTCTACTAGGGGAAGCGTTATAGACATACGCTTGATGTGGTAAAGAACAGCTTTTTCATTTTCTAGCTGCATAATATTGGTAAAGGAGAAACGGCTTGGGTCCTTATATTTTCGGATTTATTGTGCTTGCTTTATTGTTTATCGTATTTATGGTATACAAAGCTCATCAGGATCATTTAAGATATAATAAAATTTCAATAAGCAAACACACAATGGATAACGAACAAATTAATCTGTTTTTTATTTCCGATATTCATAAAAGAATTATTAAGGAGCATACTTTGGCTCAAATTCAACAGCCGCTGGATCTGGTGATCATCGGAGGCGATTTAACTGAATCCAAAGTTCCGTGGAGCAAGGTCAGCACCAATTTAGCAAGGCTGCACAGGATGCAAGCACCGATTTTTTTTATATGGGGAAATAACGATTATGAGGTCGATAGATATAAATTATTACAATTGTTAGTTGACCAGCATGTCCATATACTGACAAATGAAACAGTAAATATCACATTGAAAAATAACCGTGCGGTAAGTTTGATCGGAGTAGATGACCCTGATAACAGCTCGCCGATAATGGATTTGCTAGTAAGGGAGGCTGCAGGAGAAGTCGTAATCCTGTTATCGCACCGACCGAGTGTCTTTGAAGAAATGGAAGACGTGTTTACATCGGCTATCGACGTAGTGTTAAGCGGTCATACACATGGCGGCCAAATTAGAATCTTCGGATTTGGTCCTTATACGCGCGGTGGAGTAAAGCAGATGAATAGCAAACCTATCTTAATTAGTGAAGGATATGGCTACACTAGTTTGCCATTTCGGCTGGGTACAACGGCAGAGTGCCATGTAGTCACTATCCTGTGAGTTTTATAAGCTGATCAACGTAGATTTCTGTGTTACTGTCTAGGTACCATCGATTCAAATTCCTCATATACTAAATAATTAGATGAGGCATTCAAGGGGGGATAAGTGAATGCGTTTAGAACGACTATCGACCAACCAATTTAAGATTTTTTTGACTTTTGATGATTTGATTGAAAGAGGTCTGACAAAAGAAGACTTGTGGCACGACCTGCCAAGAGTGCATCAGTTGTTTCATGATATGATGTATGAAGCAAGTGATGAATTGGGGATTGAGTTAGAAGGCATGCTGCTTGTCCAAGTACATCTAATGCAAGCGCAGGGAATGCTCGTAATAGTGACTCAAAATAATCATTGGGTAGATGATGAAGACGATGAAGAAGAATACGTAGAAATGAAGGTTACTTTAGATGAAAGCAGGGAGTTGATCTTTGCTTTTACTGATTTTGAAAATATAATCCAGGTTTGCTCTCACTTAACTGATATCGGAATAAACGGCGGTACAGTGTTTTATATGGATGGATTTTATTATATGCAAGTCTCCGATCAGGAGGTAGATGGCCAGAATAGAGAACATGTTATTGCCATCATGTCTGAGTTCTCTTCTCCGAGTATTGTTACTTCTTTTAAACTAAAAGAGTACGGCAAGCTCATTTTTGATAAAAATGCTGCTGCTCAAATAAATAAATATTTTCTCCGTTAATGATCTGAGCCTAAGGAGTTGGTTAACCATTTTGCCAACTCCTTTACATATTGAATCAAAAGAAATGCCATCATTTTTCTAGCTGACTGCCTAGTAAAATGTTACTATATTTACGTACGATACTTAGAAGTTTGTCTATGCTATTTTAAATCAGAATAGCTGCGGTTTATTAAGGTTAATTATCATATGGAAATTGCAGGCAGGATTACGGGTTTAGGGAGTGAAAGTAGTGAAAATCGCAGTTCTTTATGGAGGCACCTCTGGCGAACGGGAGGTTTCCCTTTCTACAGGAAAGGGAATTATCGAAGCACTAAAGAAAAACGGACATGAAGTAATCGGAATTGATTTTGACCCGAGAAATCTAACTGAAATAGTAAATCTTAAGGTTGACTTAGCATTTATTGGGTTACATGGAAAGTATGGAGAAGATGGAAAAATCCAGGGGCTTCTGGAAATGCTGAACATCCCCTATGTCGGATCGGGAGTTTTAGCTTCGGCTTTGGCAATGGATAAGTCAAAAGCAAAGCAAATATTTGAAAAAAATGGCTTGCCTGTTGCCAAAGGCTTGACTATCGAGGTTGGGGATTATTCCCAAGAGGAAATAGTGGAAATGGTGAAAAAGTCATTCACCCCTCCTTATGTTGTCAAGCCGAACCAGGAAGGTTCCACGTTGGGATTGACAATAGTCAAGAAAGAAGAACAGCTTCCTGATGCCATTAAGCTGGCAGCGGAAAGCGATGATGTCCTGCTAATTGAAGACTTTATCTCGGGAAAGGAATATACCGTTGCTATCGTCGGGCAAAGAGGAAAGGAAATCGCGTTGCCGGTGATTGAAATCATTCCGAAAAGCGAATACTATGATTTTGATTCAAAATACAAGCCTGGCGGAAGTGAACATATTATTCCAGCAAGGATTGGTGAATCGCTCACAAAAGAAGTCAAAAATCTTGCTGTCGAAGCCCATCAATTATTAGGGTGTGACGTTTATTCCAGAGTTGATTTCATTATCACGGAGGATAATCACCCGATCATACTTGAAGTAAACACGCTTCCCGGCATGACTCCGACAAGCTTATTTCCGGATGCTGCCAAAGTAATGGGCTGGACTTATGAGCAAATGATTGAGGAGTTTGTTTCATTATCAATAAAAAGGAACTAACTCTCGAGAAATTATTTAATTATAAATATTCATAACATATTGCATAATAGCTTCTAGCGTGTATACTATTGTCTGAAAGAAAATCACAATAACTTAAGAGAAAATTGGTTAATTGAATATTGATTGGGAGGTAAGTTCATGGTAGCCGATAAAGCATCAGATTCTCCAAACGAACAAAAGGACAAACTGGACGTACTAAAATCAACCCAGACCGTTGTACAAATTGCTCTTGATAAGCTGGGTTATCCAGAAGAAGTCTTTGAATTATTAAAAGAGCCAGTGAGGATGATGACCGTTCGGATACCTGTACGAATGGATGATGATTCCATTAAGATATTTACAGGCTATCGGGCACAGCATAATGATGCAGTTGGGCCGACGAAAGGCGGCGTAAGATTTCATCCTGCCGTTACAGAAAAAGAAGTAAAAGCTCTCTCTATATGGATGAGCTTAAAAGCAGGTATTGTCGATTTGCCATATGGTGGAGGAAAAGGCGGCATAGTTTGCGACCCAAGAGAGATGTCTTTTCGTGAACTTGAAGGATTAAGCCGCGGTTATGTAAGGTCTATCAGCCAAATCGTCGGTCCAACAAAGGACATTCCAGCGCCGGATGTTTTTACCAATCCGCAAATAATGGCATGGATGATGGACGAATACAGCAGAATCGATGAGTTTAATAATCCTGGTTTCATCACCGGAAAACCAATTGTCCTAGGCGGTTCCCATGGCCGGGAATCAGCAACGGCTAAAGGTGTTACCATCTGTATTGATGAAGCAGTTAAGAAAAAGGGCATTAAGGTAGAAGGTTCAAGAGTGGTCATACAAGGATTCGGTAATGCAGGCAGCTTCTTAGCAAAGTTCTTGCATGATCAAGGTGCAAAGGTCGTTGGTATATCTGATGCTTATGGAGGCTTGCATGATCCGGATGGATTGGATATAGATTACTTGCTGGATAGAAGAGATAGTTTTGGAACTGTAACAAAGCTATTTGAAAATACAATTTCAAATGACGAGCTATTAGAACTTGATTGTGACATTCTTGTGCCCGCTGCCGTAGAGAATCAAATTACAGAAGATAATGCCCATAAAATCAATGCTTCAATAATAGTCGAGGCAGCTAATGGCCCGACGACATTGGAAGCTACTAAAATCTTGTCTGAACGAGGCATTTTGCTGGTACCTGACGTTCTAGCTTCAGCTGGCGGGGTAACTGTGTCCTATTTCGAATGGGTGCAAAACAAACAAGGCTATTACTGGTCTGAAGAAGAAATTGAAGAGAAGCTTTATAAAGTGATGATTAAAGGCTTTAATAATGTATATAACACAGCAGAGACCAGAAAAGTAGACATGCGCCTTGCAGCCTATATGGTTGGCGTAAGAAAAATGGCGGAAGCAGCAAGGTTTAGAGGCTGGATTTAAAGAAAAGCGGTACTTATCAGCTGTTGGCGGTAAGTACCTTTTCTAATTATATTAAGTAAGTTATAGAAATTCTCTGACATAAACATGGAACGGTTTCCTCTAAAGGAGTGTAAGAAATGCAAGAAGAAAACACAATAATCATTGGGGCTGGCCCCTGTGGCATGTCTGCAGCAATCGAACTGCAGCAAAAAGGGATAAACCCGCTGTTAATTGAAAAAGGCAATGTTGTCAATTCCATTTATAATTACCCTACCCACCAGACCTTCTTCAGCTCGAGTGACCGTCTGGAAATCGGAGATATGCCGTTTATTACAGAAAAGAAAAAACCAGTTAGAAATCAAGCGCTCGCCTACTATAGAACCGTAGCTGAACGCAGAAAATTAAGAATTAATTCATTTGAACGGGTCACTAGCGTTAAACAGATAGCAAGCGGATTTGTTATAAGTACAAAGATAGCTAATGGCAGGGAGGTGCAGTATAAGGCAAGCCACATCGTGGCGGCTACTGGATATTATGATCAGCCGCGTCTATTGGGGATCAAGGGTGAGGAACTTGCCAAAGTCAACCATTACTTCAAAGAGGCTCACCCTTACTTTGGTAAAAAAGTGGTTGTGATTGGCGGTAAGAACTCTGCCGTTGATGCCACCCTGGAACTGCATAAAGCGGGAGCTCATATCACTGTTTTGTATCGCGGTAACGAGTATTCCTCCAGCATAAAACCATGGATACTTCCTGAATTTGAATCCTTAGTAAGAAAAGAAATTGTTCATATGGAGTTCAATGCTTGCGTCACCGAAATAACAGAAGAAGCTGTCTATTACGAAGTTGATGGGAAGAGGAAATCGATTGAAAACGACTTTGTTTTTGCAATGACTGGATATAAGCCTGATAATGAATTTTTGCAAAGTATAGGGATTACTATTGATCAGCAAACAGGAGCCCCAAGTTTCAATGAAGAAACAATGGAAACTAATGTGCCTGGTATATATATTGCAGGTGTGATTGCAGCCGGCTATAATAATAACAAAATATTTATAGAGAATGGCCGATTTCATGGTGGACTGATTGCAGAGTCAATCTGTAATTCTGCTAAGCAAACGCAAGAGTAATAAACAAAAGCTGTATGCCTCATTGGGATGGATGAGGCGTACAGCTTTTTATAGTTATTCAAACATAGGGGAAAGCTCAGTCAACTTATTGGTTAACTCCAACACTACCATTAATTTGATCCTGGCTTTAGGTCCGGTCAGGCCGTTTGCAAAAATTAAGCCCATATTTTTGAGTTGACGTCCGCCGCCTTCATAGGTATAGGTTGCCTGTACAATGCCCTGATAGCATCTGGAGACTAAAATGATTGGAATGTTGTCATCTATCATTTCCTGCAGAGCAGGAATAATCCCTTCAGGCAAGTTTCCTTGACCTAACGCTTCAATTACGAGGCCGTCGATGCCGGCGTTGTGAATAGCTCTGATAAAATTGCTCTCCATGCCAGCATAGGCTTTGACTAAAGCAACATTTTTATTTAATTGCTGGATAGGGTACGATTCATAGGCTATGAGCTTCTGGTGAAACAAAATTTCCTGCTTGGTAATAATGCCGATGGGACCATATTGGGGACTTTGAAAGGTCGCCACATTACTTGTAGATGTTTTTGTAACATTTTTTGCTGTATGTATTTCGTCATTCATGACGACCAGCACACCTTTATCCTGGGCTTCATCTGTGTTGGCCACTCTTACAGCACTAATTAAATTATACAATCCGTCTGAGCCGATTTCATTGCTGGATCGCATAGCCCCCGTAACCACTACTGGTTTTCTGGTTTGTAAAAATAAATCCAAAAAATAAGCTGTCTCTTCCAGTGTGTCCGTGCCATGAGTTACGACCACTCCGTCGAAGTTTCCCGCTGCTAATTTGTCATGGATGCGCCTGCCTAATTCCAGCATATGTGCAGGAGTGATTTGCGGCGAAGGCAAATTAAATAAAAAGTCTTCTTCAATATGGGCATCATGGTTGAAGATAGAAGCCGAATTGGATAAAGGGTGTTCCGTTGAAGTGGAAACTTCCCCGCTGCTTTTGTCTTCCTTCATCGAGATGGTTCCGCCTGTATGGATAATAATAATCTTTTTCAACATTTACACCTTCTTTTATTAGGACTATTTTAATTGCGTCAACTTCATGATACGATGAATCATATTAGATTGAAAGAGGGTGTCGTTATGTTTGCTGTCCTATCTGCAGGGATTGCTCCGACACTAGCACTAATGTCATTTTTTTATTTAAAAGACCGCTTTGACTCAGAGCCTTTATCCATGGTTTTCAGAACCTTTATGTATGGGGCTTTATTGGTATTCCCAATTATGTTTATCCAATATGCTTTCATGGAAGAGGGGATCGGGCAAGCACCAATGATCCGTTCCTTTTTGCTGACTGGTTTGATGGAAGAATTTTTCAAATGGTTTATTTTCCTATATACGGTTTATAAATATACTGATTTTGATTCTCTGTATGACGGCATTATTTACGGAGTTGCTATAAGTCTGGGGTTTGCTACTGTAGAAAACTTGCTTTACTTACTTGCCCATGGTGTGGAATACGCCTTTGGCCGTGCCCTGTTTCCTGTTTCATCCCATGCGTTATTCGGGGTCATCATGGGGTATTATTTAGGGAAGGCAAAATTTTTCACCCATAATCATAAATCCACGTTGCTGTTAGCTCTTATTATACCTGTTACTCTACATGGATTTTATGATTTTATTCTGGAAACGATTCCTTACTGGATTTATATAATGACACCATTCATGATCATATTATGGTTGCTTGGATTGCGGAAAGTAAAAATAGCAAATCAGCATTCATCGAAGCAAGTAGTAGTTATTCCAAAAGAAGAGTCACAAATCCTATAATCATTAGCCATTACCGCTTTAGCGGTAATGGCTTTTTCTATGAATTGAAGTGCTGTTGCTGTATCTCCCCATAGTGAACTTCCGGCTACTCCTTCCGATAAGTCAACATATCGCTGTCGCTCTGTGTTTCCTTTATCTAGTTACGCATGAAGTTCGATCAAAGCCCGCCGTTTTGCACGGCAATGTCGAACCACCCGCGATGCGCGGGTGCACTTCATACGGCGCTAAACAAGGTGCTTTCGCTTTTGTTCATCGTCTATGTATAAAAAAAGGATGGTTTCAAAAAATAAGGCAACAACGAAGACTTAGACTCTCTTAGGAGGAAATGGTATGCGGTTAAAAAAAACAGTTATTCTTTTGTTTTTTGCATTAATATTTGCGATCGGGATTTCAGCTACAAATGATATTCAGCCGACAGAAGCATTCAGTAACCAGGTGATTCAGCAAGGGGCGGTCGGCGATGATGTGATTGAGCTGCAGTCCAGGTTGCAGTATCTGGGTTTCTACAATGGCAAAATAGACGGAGTATTTGGCTGGGGGACTTATTGGGCACTAAGAAACTTCCAGTACGAATTTGGTCTAGAGATTGATGGTCTTGCTGGCACGGAAACAAAGCAGAAATTAGTAAAGGCAAGCGAGTACGATAAAAATTATGTAAATCAACAAATTAAGAAGGGCAATGAATTTACGCACTATGGAGGAACACCTAAAGAACAGCAGGTGAAGCAAGGACAGAAAAAGGGGCAAGAAGGCACGAAAAAACAGCAACAGGGTCAAGGAGAGGGCGGCAAGAATCAGCAGCAGACAAAGGATACTCCGGCAGAACCTAAAGCAGTGAATGTTCCTGGCGGTTTTTCACAAAATGATATCCGCTTGATGGCGAATGCTGTCCATGGTGAAGCGCGTGGAGAATCGTATGAAGGAAAAGTAGCAGTGGCTGCAGTTATTTTAAATCGGGTGGAAAGTCCCACGTTTCCTAATACAGTATCTGGTGTGATTTTCGAACCAAGAGCTTTTACTGCAGTAGCCGATGGACAAATATGGTTGACGCCAAACGATTCTGCCGAGGAAGCTGTTCTGGATGCTCTAAATGGTTGGGATCCAACTGGAGAGGCGATTTATTACTTTAATCCCAATACCGCTACCTCGGATTGGATTTGGTCACGGCCGCAGATCAAACAAATAGGCAAGCATATTTTCTGTATGTAAGGAAGGTGAGAAAAAATGATAAGATGGATTTTAGTAGCAGTACTGGCGATAGGGATAACAGCAACAGGGTTATGGGGGTACCAGGAACATCAGGAAAAAAACGCGATACTTGTTCAAGCGGAAAATACGTATCAGCGGTCTTTCCATGATTTGTCCTACCATATGGACTTGCTGCATGACAAGATTGGGACAACATTGGCAATGAATACCAAAGAACGGTTATCACCACAACTCGCTGACATTTGGAGGTTGACTTCTGAAGCGCATAACGATGTTGGGCAGCTGCCATTGGCACTTCTGCCATTTAATAAAACAGAGGAGTTTCTTTCAAATATCGGGGACTTCAGCTATAAAACCGCTATAAGAGACTTGGAAAAAGACCCGTTATCAGACAAGGAAGTTGAGAGCCTGCAATCACTTTATAAAACTTCTGGCGATATTAAAAA
Source organism: Sediminibacillus albus (assembly GCF_900101125.1). Taxonomy (GTDB): domain Bacteria; phylum Bacillota; class Bacilli; order Bacillales; family Amphibacillaceae; genus Sediminibacillus; species Sediminibacillus albus. Next base: position 115,411 of record NZ_FNFL01000001.1, read on the forward strand.
TGAATTGAGAAAAGTACAGCATTTAGTATTAGAGAATAATCTTCGTTGGATGGACGTTCAACTTGCCCTTGCCACTGAAGATAATCAGGCAGACAATACGATTATTGATGGATTTAAAACAGTAGAAAAGACAGTGGAAGGGTATACCGAAGGGAACTTAGGGCCAAGTATGACTGGTACATCTAGTGAGAAGCATGAATTTAAATTTCTAACTGGAAAAAAATTAAATGAAAATCAAGCAATGGAAAGAGCGAGACAGCTATTTGACCTTGACGAACAGACCGAAATAACTCTGGCAAAGTCGGGAGATGGAGCGGAAGTGGATATGTACAGTGCTTCCTACCATAAGGATGGGAGAAACGGTTACATGGACTTTTCCATGAAGGGTGGCCATCCTTTGTCGCTGATCATTAACAGAGAAGTGAAGGATGCCAGCAAGAGTCTGAATGAAGGGATGGAAATTGCCCAGGATTATTTGGAGAGACTGGAATTATCCAACATGGAGCCTTTTCAAAGCAGTCAGTATAATAATGTTGGTGTCATTAACTTTCTTTATACCCAGGACGAAATAAGAATGTATCCAGACTCTGTCCAAGTGAAGGTTGCATTGGACAATGGGGACATATTAGGTTTTACATCAAGGGATTACTTTTTGAATCACCAGGAAAGGGAAATTGCTGAACCGAAGATGACAGAGGAAGAAGCAAAAAAGATGGTCAACGGTAATATAGATATACAGGAGGCCAGGTTATCTGTTATTGAAAACGATACAGGTGAAGAGGTTTTGACCTATGAATTTTTAGGATTGCTGGAGAATGAAACCTATCGGATTTTCATTAATGCCATGACTGGGTCGGAAGAGAAAGTGGAAAAGCTTAAGGGAACAGAAGAAAAATTTGAGCAAGCAGTTTAGGGAAAGGGGATTTCTCCTTTCCCTTTTTCCTGTTTTTTGAGATAATATAGAAAGGACAAATATTATTAGAAAAGAGGCGGAGCCATTGATGAAAATAGGTACACCGCTCACCTTAGAAGTTGAAAAAAATAAGGAAATCGAGCGATATCGCTGTAAAATTGTGGAGCGGCAAGGAAGTTTTTTATTCGTAGATTACCCTGTTCATGAAGCAACTGGAAGAACAAGCATCTTTGAAAAGGGAACAGAGTTTTCGGCTAGTTTTGTCAGCAGCAATAATGCTGTTTACCGGTTCGATACCGAAATCAAGGATAAAAAGAACTTGAAAATTCCTACATTAGTATTAAGCTATCCGGGAAAAGATGAGCTGGAAAGAGTGCAGAGAAGGGAGTACGTCAGGATAGAATCAGCGGTTGATATTTCTTTACATGATACGGAAGAAGAGATACAGCCGTTCACCACTATTACCCATGATGTTAGCGGCGGGGGCTTTTCGATCGTCCTCCCCCGTGAGCAGAAAATCCCCAAGGCCAAGCAATTGGAAGCATGGATGGTACTGCCGATGGAATCAGGGGAAAATGCTTATATAAGTTCGCTTACGCAATCCATACGTATTTTTGAAAGAAGCGAAGGGCGGCCTCCGCTCCTATCCATGGAGTTTGTTGACATCGCCGAAAAAGATCGACAGGTCATTATAAGGTATTGCTTTGAGAAACAATTACAGGCTAGAAGAAAGGGTTTAACTTAAGTACTGGCAGTATTGATTTTCCATGAAAATTCAAAACAAAATATGTTATTATCTTATTAAATTATTTGATTCATGCAGGTTATCTTATCTGCTACAGTACATGTCATTCCATTATCAAGCAAGAGAGGATTGTAGAAACAAATGAAAAAAACAGAATTAGCTATTGCAATTGATGGACCAGCAGCTGCAGGCAAGAGTACAGTTGCCAAATTAATTGCAAAAGATTTATCTTATATTTACATAGATACAGGAGCAATGTATCGGGCTCTTACTTATCAAGCGATAAATGAGAATGTCGACTTGGAAAATGAAAGACAATTACGAGGGATCCTGGAGCATATAGAAATCGATTTGCAGCAGAGTCCGGAAGGGCAAAAAGTATTAGTGAACCAGATGGATGTGACTCATGACATTCGTACACATCAAGTTACCAATAATGTTTCCGTTGTTGCAAAACACCCCGCCGTACGTGAAGAAATGGTGAAACGACAAAAGGCGCTGGCTCTGAAACGAGGGGTTGTGATGGATGGCCGGGATATTGGCACACATGTACTTCCTGATGCGGAAGTAAAGATATTTTTAATCGCTTCGGTGGAAGAGCGTGCGGGGAGAAGGCATAAGGAAAACCTTGAAAAAGGATTTGCGTCCGATCTTAATGATTTAAAAAAAGAAATAGAAAAAAGAGATCAGCTTGATTCAGAAAGAGAAGCATCTCCGTTGCTAAAAGCTGAAGATGCAATTGAAATTGACACGACTTCTTTATCTATTCAGGATGTGGCAGACAGAATTCTTGAAGTTGTAGAAGCTGTTAGAAAAAAATAGAGGAGATATTAAAAAGATATGAGCTTGTACAAGTTTGCAAAAAACGTTGTAGGTTTTCTTCTTTTTCCGATTTTTAGAATTAAAGTGGTGGGAAAAGAAAATGTCCCGGCTGCTGGACCTGTTATTATTTGTTCTAATCATATTTCTAATTTTGATCCACCAGTAGTAGGGATAACAGCGCCAAGGGACATTTACTTCATGGCGAAAGAAGAACTATTTCAAAATCGCCTGTTAAAAGGGCTCTTAACCAGAATTCAAGCTTTTCCAATAAAACGGGGCATGAAGGATCGGAATGCACTCCGGCAGGCGCTTCGTATCTTGGAAGAAGGAAATACACTCGGGTTATTTCCGGAGGGTACAAGAAATAGGACAGGTCAAGTAGGCAAAGGTTTGTCTGGTGCGGGCTTTTTTGCTTTACGTTCGAACGCATATATTGTGCCCTGTGCAATTATCGGTCCGTACAAGCCTTTTAAACAATTAAAAGTTGTTTACGGAAAGCCGATTGAAATGGAACAATTAAGGGAAAATAAAACACCAGCAAAGGATGTTACAGAAGTAATCATGCAGGAAATACAACAATTGATGGATAAACATCGATAACTGATTACTGCCTATTGCTTGACAAAAATGGGCAAATGTTAGAAGTTAGAAAAAAGGACATTTCATAAAGTTTGGTTGTGTCGGAAATTGAAGGAGGTCTCTTTTATGGATGAAATGAACAATGAACTTTCAGATTTACAACAACTATCAACCGGTGATCAGGTAACGGGCAAGGTAGTTAAAGTAGAGGAAAAACAAGTGCTCGTTGACATCGGTTATAAAGTGGAAGGGATAGTTCCTATCAGTGAGTTGTCCAGTCTTCATGTGGAAAAAGCATCAGATGCAGTAAGCGAAGGAGACGAGCTTACGTTACAAGTGAAAAAAGTAGAAGATGACGAAGTTGTGTTATCCAAGCGTGCTGTAGACGCTGATAAAGCATGGGAAGATTTAGAAGAAAAATTTAATAATGGTGAAATATTCGAAGCTGAGGTCAAGGATGTCGTCAAAGGCGGACTCGTTGTTGATGTAGGCTTACGTGGATTTATCCCCGCTTCTTTAGTGGAAACGTATTATGTGGAAGATTTTGCAGATTATAAGAATAAACAATTAAGCCTCAAGGTAGTTGAATTAGACCGCTCTCAAAACAGGGTGATTCTTTCACACAGAGCTGTTTCTGAAGCCGATGAAGCTAACAAAAAACAGGAAGTCCTGCAATCATTGGAACAAGGACAAGTGCTGGAAGGTACAGTTCAAAGGCTTACAGACTTTGGAGTGTTTGTCGACATCGGAGGGATAGATGGACTTGTTCATATTTCCCAATTATCGTATGAGCATGTGGAAAAAGCATCCGATGTAGTAGAGGAAGGCCAAAAAATAAATGTAAAAGTATTGTCAGTCGATAGAGATAATGAGCGAATTTCATTATCGCTTAAAGAGACGTTGCCCGGACCTTGGGATAACATTGAAGAAAAAGTAAGTCCCGGTTCTGTTGTTGAAGGAACGGTTAAACGTTTAGTGAACTTTGGAGCTTTTGTGGAAGTGTTCCCAGGTGTAGAAGGGCTTGTCCACATTTCGCAAATCTCGAACCAGCACATCGGTACACCGCAGGAAGTCCTTGATGTAGGGCAGGAAGTACAGGTGAAAGTTCTTGATGTAAATGAACAAGACCAGCGGATGTCATTAAGCATCAAAGAACTGGAACGGGATCAAGACCAGGCTGAATTAAAGCAGTATGAAAAAGAAGAAGACCATTCAGGCTTTCAATTAGGAGATATGATTGGAGATAAGCTTGATAAGTATAAGTGATGGTGAAACAGATGAGCAGAGCCAATAGAAAATTAGAGCATATTAAATATGCTCTTGAATCAAATAAGGAAGAAGTGAGTGCTTTTGACGGGATGAAAATTATCCATCAAAGCGTTACTTCTCTTAATTGGGATGACATCGAACTCCATACAAAATTGGGCGGACTTTCTTTAAGTTCGCCTCTTTTTGTTAATGCCATGACAGGCGGCGGAGGGATGGATACAGAAACTATAAATAAAAATCTAGCCATCGCTGCAAAAGAGACAGGGATAAGTATGTCAGTTGGGTCCCAGATGTCAGCAATTAAAAACAACGAGGAAGAACGTACATATCGGGTAGTTAGGTCGGAAAACCCTAATGGAATTATTTTTGCAAATTTAGGCAGCGAAGCAAGTGTAGAACAAGCCCAAAGAGCAGTGGATATGATTGAAGCAGATGCCCTGCAAATCCATTTAAATGTGTTACAGGAATTAATCATGCCGGAAGGCGACAGAAATTTCGAACGGATGGAATCAAGGATTGAAGCAATAGTAAACCGTTTACCGGTTCCTGTGATAATAAAAGAGATAGGACAGGGCTTTTCCAAAGAATCTGCTTTGCGCATGAAAAATGTTGGCGTCGAATACATAGATGTTGCAGGTAAGGGCGGTACAAATTTTTCAATAGTGGAAAATCGCAGGAGGAAAACGCCTTTATCATCTTTTGACTATTGGGGCATTCCCACCCCTGCCTCGATAAAAGAAGTCCATTCGGTATTTCCTGAATGTCAATTGCTCGCTTCTGGGGGGATTAGGAACGGACTGGATGGAGCGAAATCATTAATTCTAGGGGCAAAAGCCTTTGGTATGGCAGGAAGTCTATTGAAAGTGCTTGTAAACGAAGGACTTGAGGCGTTAGTGGAAAGAATTGAGGATATCCATAAGGAAGTCCAAATGATTATGCTTATGCTGGAAAGTAAAACACCTGATCAGTTAGCTGGAAAACCACACGTATTTACAGGAGAATTGTATGACTGGATCCACCAGAGAATATAAAAGGCCGGAAAGTCGTCTATAATCGACTTTCCGGCCTTTTCCAATATGATAGAGGAATTTTTCTTTGTTTGGGTTCAGGAATGCTTTGATTAAGGTTTAGATGGCCTTTCATATAGTTATAATGCTAATGGAAGGTGAAGCTAATGGATGGATTGCTGTTTTATTGGATAAGTTGGATTTTATGGGTGATATTTACGTTTCTTTTAAAGAAAACGAAAGTTCGCTTCTATTTGTCAGTATGGATACTTTTACTGCTAAGCTGTTCGAATACGGTAGTGGAAATATTGGACTATAAGGTTAATATAGCAATATTTGTTTCATTTGTGTGTGCTATCCTCTATATGGCTAAGTCCCCGGATTGGATGTATCAGTTGTTTGGCAGCTTATGCATGACATTTAGTTACATTGGTATTCTACTCTGGGAGTTAATCAGCCCGATTTGGTTATTTGTTCCCAGAATAATAATCATTCCATTTCTTGCCATGATTATGTTGTATTTCATTGCCGACAATCTAATTGATAAGTGCATGATTTGGTGTCTTGGACTCACAAGCGGTGAAATCCTCCATGGCTTAATTATGAACAGCTATGGCTTTCAGCCTGTTATTGGTGAGCGTTCTTTCTTCGATTTGATGTTTGTAGGTATAGGTTTTCAGATAATAGCGAAACTAATTATGATTATCAAACATAATACGGAAAACCTTCTGCAATCCTTGGAAAGAAAGCTTAAGATGAGGTGGAATCATGAATGAATATACATATCCAATTTTATTTGGTGTGGTGATTGGGACGATAGCCAGATTGGTCATGCTAAGAACAGATTACCGTCAGTATCCAACTTATCTCCATGGGAAAGTCATCCATATTTCATTGGGCTTCATAGCTGCGGCTCTAGGGACCGTAGCGGTTCCTGCAATTATGGAAAAAGAATTTACTGCAGTAACCTTTCTAACAATTGCAGCATCGCAATTCCGTGAAGTGAGAAATATGGAGAGAAATACGTTAACAGAATTAGACGCTTATGAGCTTGTTCCCAGGGGAAACACATATATAGAAGGGATCGCAGTAGCTTTTGAGGGGAGAAATTACCTGGTTATTTTCACTTCATTCATAGCCACGTTGTCTTTTTTGGCGTGGAATATTTGGATAGCAGTTATTTCCTCCCTTATCTGCTTTTTTGTTATTAGAAAATTCATGAGCGGAGCTACTTTAAAAGAACTGGTAAATATAGAGTACCAGAATCTGCATTTTGAAGGGGCCGGGCTGTATATTGATAATATATATATCATGAATATTGGTCTTCCGCAGCGGCAGGAGGAAATTCTTAAATATGGAATGGGTTTTGTTTTGACCCCCAAAAATTTCAATGTGCGTTCAACCATTGCCAACCTGGGCCAACGACAGGCAATTCTTCATGATGCTTCGGTATCCTTAGGGGTTTTCCGAGATTCCGGCACACCTGCCTTAGTTCCGCTGATTAAAAGAGATTTAGATGACGGCAGAATCGGAGTATTCCTATTACCGCAAGACAAAGATGTCGATAAAGCGAAAAGGATTATTGGTGCTGTCCCTGTGTTGGAAAATGCGATTAGAATGCCTTCTGAATCTAAAGCAAACAAAAAGGGGAATAAAAGCCGATGAAAATGGAAAAAGCTGTTTTGGCTGTGATTACAACGCAAAGAGAAAAAATCGGCGGTGGTGCTCCGATTTTTTTATGTGATACAAAAGAAGAGATGGAGAAAATAGCTGCCAACTTGGAGGCTATTTTAGATGGCATCGGTCATGCATTGAGCGATCAGTTATATATCATTGTTAAACATTGACACCCATATAGTCAATGCGAAAAGGATAAGAGGGGAATGCTGACTTTTAAAAAGCGTTGTTTAAAATTTCCTCTTTTGCTAAAATAGAAAAGTTAAAGCTTTCGATAATAAAGATTTATTGGATTAATAGTAGAGGGAAAGGATGATCCTTTCATGAGGAAATCTGTAGTAGCGATAGTTGGCCGGCCGAATGTTGGCAAATCGACTATTTTCAATAGGCTGGTCGGAGAGAGAATATCAATAGTAGAGGATGTGCCTGGTGTAACGAGAGACCGTATATATTCACAGGCTGAGTGGCTTAATACCACTTTCAATATCATAGACACCGGGGGAATCGAGCTTGGTGATGAACCCTTGTTAGTACAAATGCGAGAGCAGGCAGAAGTTGCTATTAATGAAGCAGACGTCATTATTTTTATGGTCAATGGCAGAGAAGGCATTACAGCAGCTGATGATGAAGTAGCCAAAATCCTCTTTAAATCGAACAAACCAGTAGTATTAGCAGTAAATAAAGTCGATAATCCAGAAATGAGAGATCAGATTTACGAGTTTTATTCTTTAGGTTTCGGAGAACCGTTTCCTATTTCAGGCACACACGGGCTTGGTCTTGGAGATTTGTTAGATGATGTAGTAAAGCATTTTCCAGAGCTGGAACAGCCGGAGGAAGACGACTTAACCATCCATTTTAGTTTGATCGGGCGGCCGAATGTTGGCAAGTCGTCGCTTGTAAATGCTCTTTTAAATCAGGAAAGGGTCATTGTCAGTGATATTGCCGGTACAACGAGAGATGCCGTCGACACCCCCTTTACCAAGGACGATAAAGATTTCGTGATTATTGATACAGCGGGTATGAGAAAACGGGGAAAAATCTATGAGACAACAGAGAAATACAGTATATTGCGAGCTTTAAAGGCGATTGAACGATCGGATGTTGTTTTAACGTTGATAGATGCGGAATCAGGCATCATCGAGCAGGACAAAAAAATCGCAGGCTACGCTCATGAAGCTGGAAAGGCAGTAGTCATTGTAGTCAACAAATGGGATACCGTCGAAACAAATGAGAAATCGATGAAAGAATTTGAAGAAAAAATCCGGGCCCATTTTCAATTCTTAGACTATGCCCCAATTGTATTTTTGTCAGCTAAAACGAAAAAGCGGCTGCATACGTTGATTCCAAGTGTACTGGAAGCCAGCGAGAACCATGCTAAACGAGTGGAAACAAATGTTTTAAATGATGTAATCATGGATGCTTTAGCGATGAACCCTACGCCAACAGTTAAAGGAAAACGTTTAAAGATCATGTATGCTACCCAAGTGTCGGTGAAGCCACCAAGTTTTGTTGTATTTGTAAATGATCCGGAATTAATGCATTTCTCCTATGAACGCTTTTTGGAAAATAGAATAAGAGAGGCTTTCGGATTTGAAGGCACTCCGATAAAAATATTTGCTAGGAGAAGGAAATAAGGAGGAGATTCCGTGGAAAAAATAGCAGTGTTAGGTGCAGGGAGCTGGGGAACAGCACTTGCGATGGTTTTGGCGGATAACTCTCACGAAGTAAGGTTATGGACCCATAACCAGGAACATGCCAATACGATTAATCAAACCCATGCAAATGAGAAATACTTACCTGGCGTCCGGATACCGGATGAAATAACCGCCTTTTATGATTTGGAGAAAGCGGTACAGGATGTTTCTACAATCCTGTTAGTAGTTCCGACAAAGGCAATCAGAGACGTATGCAAGCAATTAAACGACGTATTGCATCATCCAGTAACTCTCGCCCACGGCACAAAGGGAATTGAACCAGGTACATTTAAACGGGTGTCTGAAATGATTAACGAAGAACTATCCAACGGGCTTTATAAAGAAGTGGTGGTTTTGTCGGGCCCGAGCCATGCAGAAGAAGTCAGTCAGCGTCAGCCGACAACGCTGACCGCATCATCAGAAGATATAGAAGAAGCAAAAAAAGTACAAGACCTGTTTATAAACGGCAATTTGCGTGTGTACACCAGTCCGGATATGGTCGGTGTCGAACTAGGCGGGGCGCTTAAAAATATAATAGCGCTGGGCGCTGGAATATCGGATGGTTTAGGATACGGTGATAATGCCAAGGCGGCACTGATTACAAGGGGATTGGCCGAAATTGCCCGGCTGGGCACATCCATGAATGCCAACCCGTTGACGTTTTTAGGGCTGACCGGTGTCGGTGACTTAATTGTTACTTGCACGAGCGTCCATAGCAGAAATTGGAAAGCCGGAAACCTGCTAGGCAAAGGTAATAAACTTGATGATGTATTGGAGCAAATGGGGATGGTTGTGGAAGGGGTCAGGACCACACAGGCCGCCCATCAACTTGCTAAGATGCAGGGTATTGACATGCCGATCACCGATGGTTTATTTCGGATACTTTTCGAAGAAGCCCAGCCAAAAGATGTTGTCGACCAATTAATGACAAGGGTGAGACGCCATGAGATGGAAGATTTATCACATATTTTAAGTAACCGTTTTTCCAGTTAACACTGTACTACCCTCTTTGCATATAATGTGGGGAATACCAAGGGCAAGGAGGAGTGCACGTGAGCGATTTTCAAAAGAAGTTGTTTGACCAGATTCAAAACAATTCAAATATTAAATCAGATCAAATTTTCAAAGTGGCTGACTCAGTGAAAAATGCTGATTTTTCGGACGAGAAAACTGTCCGGAGGCTGGTAAGACAACTGGCTAAAATGGCAGATAAACCTCTCTCGAAAGAAAAGGAAGATAAGATTGTAAAATCCATCACTAAAAATAATATGCCAACAGATATGAACTCATTGAGTAAGCTTTTCAAAAAGTAAATGATATTGGGCAAAGTGAGGATACAAAGTGGATAAGGCTCGCATAATATAAATCGCACAAGCATTCATTTTAGAGCCGCAATGGGTATTATTTAGTCACACCGAGGTAGAAATTGCCCCTTCTGCCTCGGTTTTTTATTGTTGTAAAATAACAAGGGCTTTTGCTGGTTTGTCACAATTGTTTTTCCATGAGGGAATGCGATTATGTTATAATACAAAATGCATTATAGGCTTGTCTTACTGTATTAAAGGAGTGAAAGTCTTGTCAGAATCCATGTTGAATATGTATATTTCTTTTGGTGGAATTATCTTTTTATTTTTAGCTATCGGTCTTATCTTGTTAAGCAGATATAAACTAAAAGGTATTTTTGGAACAATTATCGCTATCTTAGCTTATATCTTTTTAATTGTGGGCGGCCTTATTATTTTTTACATAGTATTTAGCGGACCTGCCGCTTAATGTTTACAACAACGCATTGCATAGTGCCTGGTACACCGCCAGGTTTTAGGAGGATGTTGTGTTTATGAAATGGAATATAGCTCTAATGCTGAGTGTTATGACCTTGATTTTGAGCGGCTGTCTTTATCCTAATGAACAGCTTTCGAAAAACCGGGTTCCTAACGAGGTGCAGCTTCAGACGATCCAGCACGCTGTCAATCAATACAGGGAAAGTAAGCAGGGGCTGCTGCCGATTAAAACAAAACCAAGTGATACACCTATTTTTCAAAAATATTTACTTGATTTTACCGCTTTGAAACAGGAAGGGTTCATTACGAGCATTCCCGGAACGGCGTTTGAGAATGGTGGTGTCTATCAATACACTTTGATTTATCCTGAAGAAGATCCTCAGGTAAAACTAATTGATTTACGGATAGCTCAAGAGGTTAGAACGGTCCAGAGGCAAATTGATTTGTACCGGGACGAAAATCTTTATCCTCCTTTCGGCGAGCAGTTGTCCGAGGGGGTTTATAAAATCAACTATGAAAAGATTGGGATCGATACACCGCCTCGTATACCAAGCCCTTATTCTCAATCAAATTTATCGTTGGTGATGGATACCAATGGTCAAGTATATGTCGATTACGGTCCGGATTTATATGAGGCACTTAATAAATATGAACATCAGTACACAGAAGGTGATGATATCCGTTTTATTTTACCGGACAACACACCGTTTGTCCCTGCTTATTCCCTGCCATACACGGTTCAAAACGGAGAACCTGTCATTACTATCGACAATCCCGAAAATTAAATAGAAAGCATCTGAATACTTTATCCCTTGCCGCATATCATGTTGTAAGGGATTTTTTTATTACATACCTTCGAGGTGCTGAAACAGAAATTATCCCGTTAACTTGCAGTAGTTTTGTTTTTTAAATTTTTTCAATCAAACAAGTCATATTTCAATAGGACAACGTCATAGACTTTAAATGTCAAAGATTCGTAATAGTTCTATGGCGAAGTAGACCGGGAGGGGATTTTTTGGAAAGAGTAGATATTTTTAAGGATATCTCGAAACGGACCAATGGAGATATTTACCTTGGGGTGGTAGGCGCCGTCCGAACAGGTAAATCAACCTTCATAAAAAAGTTTATGGAACTTGTTGTTTTGCCTAATATTCAGGATGAAGGGGAAAGAGCAAGAGCGCAGGATGAACTTCCGCAAAGTGCTGCGGGAAAGACAATAATGACTACTGAGCCAAAGTTTGTTCCGAATCAAGCCGTATCTATTCAAGTGGATGAAGGACTGGACGTAAATGTACGAGTAGTAGACTGCGTGGGTTATACGGTGAAAGGCGCTAAAGGATTTGAAGATGAAAACGGCCCGCGTATGATCAATACTCCCTGGTACGAAGAACCGATTCCATTTCATGATGCTGCGGAGATCGGAACACGAAAGGTCATCCAGGAGCATTCTACTATCGGAGTTGTTGTTACTACGGATGGCTCCATAGGAGAAATACCAAGACAAGATTACCTTGAATCGGAAGCAAGAGTTGTCGAGGAATTAAAAGAAGTTGGCAAACCGTTTATCATGGTGATTAACTCTGTACAGCCTTATAATCAGGAAACGGAGCTATTGCGGCAGGAGTTAACAGAAAAGTACGATATCCCTGTATTGGCTATGAGTGTAGAAAGCATGGCAGAGCATGATGTGTATAACGTGCTGAGAGAGGCCTTGTATGAATTCCCTGTGCTGGAGGTTAACGTAAACTTACCGAGCTGGGTAATGGTCTTAAATGAAGACCACTGGTTGAGGGAAAGTTATCAGTCGGCAATTCAGGATACCGTCAAAGACATAAAACGGCTTCGTGATGTTGATCGAGTGGTCGGACACTTCAGTGATTATGATTATATCAACGAGGCAAAGCTAGCTGGGATGGAAATGGGCGAAGGTGTAGCCGAAATTGATTTACAAGCTCCAGACTATTTGTATGATCAAGTGTTAAAAGAAATAGTTGGAGAAGAAATCAGGGGTAAAGACCACTTGCTTGAATTAATGCAGGATTTTGCCAATGCAAAACGGGAATATGATCAGGTTGCAGAGGCCTTGCAAATGGTTAAACAAACGGGATATGGAGTTGCCGCTCCTACTTTAGAAGATATGGTTTTGGATGAACCGGAGATTATTCGCCAAGGGTCGCGGTTTGGTGTTAGATTAAAAGCGGTAGCGCCTTCCATCCATATGATCAAGGTAGATGTTCAATCCGAGTTTGCCCCGATCATTGGCACTGAGAAACAAAGTGAAGAACTCGTCAGGTATTTGATGCAAGACTTTGAAGAAGATCCATTATCTATTTGGGAATCAGATATCTTTGGCAGATCTCTTAGTTCCATTGTAAGGGAAGGAATCCAAGCAAAACTTTCTTTAATGCCGGAAAATGCCCGGTATAAATTAAAAGAAACCCTGGAGCGGATTATCAATGAAGGCTCTGGCGGTCTTATAGCAATAATATTGTAGCGGCTTTTTACAGGCCGCTTTTTACTTGCTTGGCAATGATAAGCCTCTAAGAAACTCCGCTAAAACAAACACGGGAAAGGTGGTTGGAACATAACATACATCCACTTGCAAAATCCGAATGATAACAGCATATGGAGTTTTAAAAACCACCTTCAAGCACTCGATGGATGATGAAATGGATATAAATGCCATGTAACAGTAGGTGATTTCTTAATAGTACAGTATTACGCTGCGCAAATCCACTACGCTTTCCGTGGGCGGCTGTTTTACCTCCTCGAGCTTGCGCTCTGGGGGTCTCACCAAGGCGTTCCCTCCCGCGGGATTCACCGTGGATTTCTCCTCTCTGTTTTCAACCAATAGACCTATCAGCACAGACAGAATCCGTAGACTCCAGGGGAAAAACACAAATCTGAAAATCCCGGAAGAATCCGCTTTTTGCTTCTGAGGACGATGTGGGTGAGGTCTGTCCGCGGAAAGCGGAGTATTCGGTCGGCGCACGTTTAAGCACTCAACCTTTGTTTGAAGGAAGAAATAGAGTTGTCCCTGTGTCTAGAAGTTATCTTTAACATTTGAAAAGAACAATCGAACGAGCTCGAATCCGAAGGATTTCGAATCATCGTTCGATTTTTGCTTTAGCCGCTATCCTTTTGACCCAACCGCTATTTTTTTAAGTTTTACTCATTTTATTCAAAAATCTGCAGTTTTTTTAGCAACATCTTGTAAAACTGCTTGCTGACAGTATTCAACTATGATAATATCCAAATATGCCCGGGCTTATTAATTTTAGGAAATAACCACAAATTTTACGTAAAGTTGTTGATTTTTGTTGAATTTCCTTTAAAACTCGTTTATTATAAGCCTTGTCATCTTTTTAAGAGGTGGCGGAGGTATAAAATACTTATAATTTGTGAACAAATGGAAGTAAGACTTTCCTTGTTCGAAACCGTAAGAAATTATTGGGAGGAGGTGAATGTCATGAATAAAACTGATCTAATTAACACAGTCGCTGAAAAAAGCGATCTATCTAAAAAAGATGCAACAAAAGCTGTTGATGCAGTTTTTGAATCTATCATGGATTCACTTAAAGATGGTGAGAAAGTACAACTAATTGGTTTTGGAAACTTCGAGGTACGCGAACGTGCTGCACGTAAAGGGCGTAACCCGCAAACAGGAGATGAAATTGAAATCCCTGCAAGCAAGGTTCCTGCTTTCAAACCAGGTAAAGCCCTTAAAGATAATGTAAAATAATTTACATAGGGGCAAAAAAGGGTGCGATTAAGCACCCTTTTTATTTTTGTTTAAAATCTCAAAATAAATAGATATAATTAACAGCTGAAATCATACTTTGGCATGAGCCTGATAGGCGATAAGCTCGCGCAGTTGTGTTATAATATTTGTAAGACAAGTTTGGTAATAATGCAGGAAGGGCTTGGGTGATTACTTTGAGAGCATCAAATCTACCGCTTAGTGAGATAAGAGAAGCGATTGAGAATAAAATTCAACATTCCTATTTGGAAAAGTATATACAAAAGCCCGTCATTGATGATGATAAGCTGTGCATTTTATCCTCTATCATAAAAAACACCCCATATTCAGATACAAAAAAGAAGAATTATATTATCACTGTAATGCTGGTTCAAATTGCGCTGGATACACATGATTTGGTTTCCAAGCAAGAAGAAAAAGACGAGCCGGATCGAACAAAGAAACAGCGTCAGCTCACCGTTTTAGCGGGGGATTACTATAGCGGTCTTTATTATTATTTTCTTTCCCAACTTGATGATATATCAATGATACATACGCTGGCTTCAGCTATCAAAGAAATCAATGAGTTAAAAATGACGGTTTACTATAAAGAGTTCGAATCGGTGCAGGAATTTATGGATGATTTAATGTTGATTGAGTCGTTATTGATCAGGCGTGTTGCTGAATTCTTTGAAAGGTCATTTGTAAATGAATTTACAAGCAATTGGCTGCTTACGAGAAAGTTGATGAGGGAAAAACACAATTATCTCAAGCAAGAACATTCGCCCATATTTGAATTACTGACTAACGGACCAGCCCAAAACATTCACTATAATCAGATTGTCGGAACGGTAGAGCAATTCATCCAACGGAGTGTTCTCAGGGTAGAAGAAACAGTTGTCCAACTGCCAGTTCATTTTCAGTCTCTTAAGACCTATGTAAATAAAAAGATATATGAGTCTATCGGCAATAATTCTAAAGTATTGGAAGAGGGTTAACAAAGAATGGTGCAACAAACTAAAGAAGAGCGTGTCCATCACGTATTTGAAAAGATATACAACCGGTATGATGTGATGAACTCCATCATTTCCTTTCAAAGACATAAAGCCTGGCGGAAAGATGTTATGAAACGTATGAGTCTAAAACAAGGTGACTCTGCCCTTGATGTCTGCTGCGGAACAGGTGACTGGTCGATAGCCCTAGCTGAAGCTGCAGGAAAGACTGGTAAAGTCGTCGGGTTGGACTTTAGTAAAAATATGCTTTCTGTCGGAGAAGATAAAAAACAGGAAAATAACATTGGGCAGTTAGAATTTCTCCACGGCAATGCAATGGAGCTTCCATTTGCCGATAACACGTTCGATTTTGTAACGATCGGTTTTGGGTTGAGAAATGTCCCCGATTATATGCAAGTGCTAAACGAAATGGCGAGAGTAGTAAAACCTGGGGGAAAAGTAGTCTGTTTGGAAACTTCCCAACCCACAGCAATTGGATTTCGCCAAATGTATTATTTTTATTTCCGTTTTATCATGCCTTTATTTGGCAGGTTGTTCGCCAAGAGTTATGAAGAATATGCCTGGCTCCATGAGTCCGCTAAAGACTTCCCGGGCAAGCATGAATTAAAACAAATGTTTAATGATGCCGGACTAGCAAACGTGCAAGTGAAGGCATATACTGGCGGCGTGGCAGCAATGCATATGGGAGAAAAGCCATCTTAAAAATAACGTAAAGGTGACCTACATGAAATTAGCAATGACTTATTCTTACTTAAAGCAAGATCTGGACCATATAGAAAAAATGTTAACCAAAACAATTCAAGCGAAGCATCCGGTCCTCAGAGAAGCTTCAAAACAATTACTTCAAGCAGGAGGAAAAAGACTTCGTCCTGTTTTTGTATTGCTTTCCGCCAAGTTCGGAAACTATGATATGGAGCGGATGGAAAAAGTAGCAGTTTCGATGGAATTGATACATATGGCTTCTTTAGTGCATGATGATGTCATCGATGAAGCTGAATTGCGCAGAGGTGAGCCAACGGTAAAAGCCAGATGGGATAACCGTATTGCTATGTACACAGGTGATTACATTTTTGCTCGTTCCCTGGAATATTTAACTACGATTGATAATCCTCGCGCCCACCAGACTTTATCAGAAACTATCATTGAATTATGCATTGGGGAAGTAGAACAAATCAGGGACAAATATGTTATAGAACAAAATGTTCGAAACTATCTTCGCCGGATTAAACGGAAAACGGCACTGCTGATATCATCGAGCTGCAAGATAGGCGCCATAGCAGCAGGTGTTCCAGCAGGTTATGAAAAAGCTTTATATCGATATGGTTACAACATAGGAATGTCCTATCAGATTATTGATGATATTTTGGATTTCACAGCAACTGAAAAGGAACTGGGTAAACCTGCAGGAAGTGATTTACTGCAAGGAAACTTAACGCTTCCAGTGCTTTATGCTATGGAGGATCCATTATTGAAATCAGAGCTCGAAGACTTGTTTAGTGAGCCTTCTGAATTAACAACTGATGGTATCCAGCCAATCTTAGCGAAAATCAAAGCGTCGGACGCTATTTCGAAAGCAAATGCAGTTAGTGAAAGGTATTTACAAAAAGCTTACCAATCCCTTGATGAGCTCCCGGATACTAAAGCCAAGCAAACAATGAAGGATATTGCAAAATACATAGGTAAAAGAAAATCCTAAACCAATTGTCAACCCGGCTTTTTTTTGGTAGAATCTATTAGGTTAGCGCTTTCATACATATCAAAAATATCGCAAAGAGGTGGAAGTAATGGAAAAGACTTTTATTATGGTAAAACCCGATGGTGTACAACGTGATTTAATTGGCCAGATAGTGGAAAGATTTGAGAAAAAAGGATTTCAGTTGAATGCCGCAAAATTAATGCTGATAACGGAAGAGTTAGCAGAGAAACATTACGGGGAACATAAAGGAAAACCTTTTTTTAATGATTTAGTGTCATTTATTACATCCGGACCAGTATTTGCGATGGTTTGGCAGGGAGAAAACGTGATAGCTTCAGCCCGCCAAATGATGGGCAAGACAAATCCTCAGGATGCGTTACCTGGTACGATTAGAGGAGATTTTGGCGTTACAGTCGGAAAGAATATTATCCATGGCTCTGATTCCCCAGAAAGCGCAGACAGAGAAATAGCATTGTTTTTCGAGAAGGAAGAGATTCTATCATACGATAAAGCCAACCAAGGCTGGCTTTACTAATTTTATTCCCCTCATTCTATAATGAATGTGGGGAATTTTTTACAGGAAAAAAGCGTCCGGCAGCGATAATATTTTTTTGAATTAACAAAATTATTATTTACTTATTTGGCTTTATTCATTAGGATTAGTACTAACATGGATTCTGAAAGAGGAGAAATTGAATGACAGACTATCAAGAGTTTATTGCATTGGTTTATAAGAAAACAGGATTGGACTTAAATCTTTACAAGGAAGTACAAATGAAAAGAAGGCTGAATACGTTAAGGGAAAAAAGGGGATATCAGGATTTTGTCGCTTACTATCATGCTTTATCCTCTGATAATATGTTATTAAAGGAATTTCTTGATAGAGTGACGATCAATGTGTCTGAATTTTACCGAAATTATGCAAGGTGGGAAGTACTAGAAAAAAAGATTCTTCCAAATCTATTAAAAAAGAAAAAGAAGTTAAAGATTTGGAGCGCCGCCTGCTCAACCGGCGAAGAACCTTATACTTTGGCGATGATCATGCATCAGTATGTGAATCCCTCTGATATAAATATTGTGGCAACCGATCTTGATGAGTCAGTCATCGAACGGGCGAAAACGGGAATTTATCCTGAGAGGGCTTTAAAGGAAGTTCCTGCACCGGTAAGAAAGAAGTTCTTTAAGCAAGAAGGCCCGTTCTATAAAGTGGAAGATAGCGTAAAGCAATGCGTGACATTTAAAAAACATAACTTATTATCAGATGGATTTGAGTCTAATTTCGATTTAATTGTGTGTAGAAATGTATTGATATATTTTACAGAAACTGCAAAACAAGAAATATATCATAAGTTCAGCAATTCATTAAATAACCAGGGGATATTTTTTGTAGGGAGCACGGAACAAATTTTTCATCCTGATCAGTATGGTTTCGAGGTAATCGATAACTTTTTTTATCAAAAAAAATAGCCAGCAAAGAATAGGCGTTCCTTGTTTAACAGGGAACGCCTTTGAATTTAACAACTATTTTTAAAAAACAGATATGTAAGCGTTTACCTTAATTTAGATGCCCACACAGGCTGGAAGGTATGATATAGTAGTACAAAATTAATGTATATGGAGGTATATTCATGCGCTATTTAACCGCTGGAGAATCACACGGCAAACAATTAACTACAATAGTTGAAGGAATTCCTGCTTTAATGCCTTTAACGAAAGAAAACATTAATGAATCATTACTGCGAAGGCAAAAAGGGCATGGACGAGGAAAAAGAATGCAGATTGAAAAAGACCTCGTAGAACTTGCTGGCGGTGTGCGGCACGGGTATACCCTAGGTTCACCAATCGCTATGGTTATACATAATGATGACTTTAAGCACTGGGAAGATATCATGGGAGAAGATCCATTTCCAGAAGACCAAAAAATAAGAAGGACTGTTACAAGGCCAAGACCGGGCCATGCTGATTTAAATGGTGCCATGAAATATGGCCATAGAGATATAAGAAATGTGCTGGAGCGTTCCTCGGCAAGGGAAACGGCTGCACGTGTTGCAGCTGGAGCTGTCGCCAAAACGCTGCTGGCACAGCTGGATATAAAAATCATTGGATATGTGCGCGAAATTGCCGGCATCATAGCAGAAGAAAATATGGAAATGCCGATACAGGAAAGAATGGAAATATCAGAAGCATCTCCTGTCCGCAGCTTGGATGCTGACGCGGGGCAAAAAATGATGGATGCCATTGACCAGGCAAAAAAAGAGGGCGATTCCATTGGGGGCGTCGTAGAGGTATATATAGAAGGCATGCCTGCAGGGATAGGTTCTTATGTACACTATGATCAAAAGCTAGATGGCAGGATTGCCGGAAGTGTCGCCAGTATCAACGCATTCAAAGGAGTCGAATTTGGCATTGGCTTTGAAGCAGCCCGCAAGAATGGCAGCCAGGTTCACGATGAAATTGCCTGGGATAAGGAAAAAGGATACTACCGAAAGACAAACAGATTAGGTGGATTCGAGGGGGGAATGACTACAGGGATGCCTATTGTCGTCAAAGGAGTCATGAAACCTATCCCAACACTTTATAAGCCCTTGCAAAGTGTGGATATCGAAACAAAAGAGCCTTTTTCCGCAAGTATCGAGCGTTCTGATTCCTGTGCTGTACCTGCAGCGGCTGTAGTAATGGAGCATGTGGTGGCTTTTGAACTGGCTAAGTCGTTATTAGAGCAGTTCCCCCATGATCAATTTCCGAAATTAAAAGAAGCATTAGATAGCTACCGGGAAGAAATAAGGAGCTTTTAAATGGATTCAATTACGATTCATACGAGCACGAACCAATACCAAGTCCATATCGGGCAGAAAATCCGCCACAAGGTTCCAGTGTTTTTAAGTAAGCATTATCCATCCATCCTGATTATTACCGATTCGGTTGTTGCAGATTTATATCTAGAGGATGTTAAACGCTCCTTTTCATCCGAACAGCAAATCTTTACAGCAATTGTTCCGGCTGGAGAAGCTTCTAAAAACAAGGATTGTTTTTTTGATTTAATCACTAAATGCATTGATAGCAGCTTGGATAGACACTCACTGATAATCGCTCTTGGTGGAGGAGTTGTCGGCGATTTGGCTGGGTTTGTTGCTGCATCTTATATGCGGGGGATTGATTATGTTCAAATTCCTACTACTTTGTTGGCCCATGACAGCAGTGTGGGCGGAAAGGTAGCTATTAACCACCCGCAAGGGAAAAACCTTATTGGCAGTTTCTATCCTCCGCAGGCAGTTGTGTATGATGTCGAAACGCTATATACACTACCTGAACAAGAGATCCGGTCAGGTTATGCAGAAATCATTAAACATGGATTGATAAGCGATGAAGTATATTTTGAAGATATCATCCAGAATGGCAGTATAAATAAACTATCTAATTCGATATTAATGGACCATTTGCTTAAAGGGATCGCCGTCAAAGCAGAAATAGTCGAAAAAGACGAAAAGGAAAGCGGACAGAGACAGTATCTAAATCTTGGCCATACTTTAGGCCACGCAATAGAAGCAGAGCTAGGGTATGGAGCTATTACCCATGGTGAGGCTGTAGCGATTGGGTTGTTGTTTGCTATGAAAGTCAGTGAAACAGTATATAGTGAAGATTTTCCTTATCAGCGATTGAAAAATTGGATGAAGAAAAACAACTATCCACTCACGGTTACTGGACTTGATGAACAAGCACTTATCGGCAGGATGAAAAAAGATAAAAAGTCTAAAAACCAAAAGGTACAAATGGTACTGTTAAAAAGCATCGGAAAGCCATGTGTCCACGAAGTAGATGATAGATTACTTATGGAATTGCTTCATAAATTTCTGAGAGAGTTGGTGAATCATTGATCAGAGGTATTCGGGGAGCGACAACAGTATCAACAAATGCATCAGCAGAAATTATAGACAACACCCAGGCGCTGGTTGAGGAAATGGCTGAAGCAAATTCCATCCGGCCGGAAAGTATTGCTACCGTGCTGATTTCTGTAACTGCTGATATTGACGCTGACTTTCCTGCCAAGGCATTGAGAAATATAGAGGGTTGGAAATACGTGCCAGTCATGTGTATGAAAGAAATAGATGTACCAGGTAGTTTGGAAAAGTGTATTCGGGTTATGATGACAGTTAATTGTGAACAAGCACAGCAGGATGTCAAGCATATATATCATCAGGAAGCGGTGAAACTGAGACCTGATTTATTGCGTTGAAAGGAGTTAATAGGGATGTTGGCAAAAGAAGTTTTTAAAGGAATGGCCCCATACAAGCCGGGTAAACAGATAGAGGATGTAAAGGCAGAATTCGGTCTTGATCGAATAGTAAAGCTAGCATCCAATGAGAATCCATTCGGGTTTTCGCCTAAAGTAAAACAAGCTTTGCCGAAACTGATTGAAAATCTCGAAATTTATCCGGATGGATACTCCACAGTACTAAGGGCTGAACTTGCCGCCAAACTTGGCGTTCAAGGCGATCAATTAGTGTTTGGGTGCGGCTCCGACGAGATAGTGGAAATCATTTGCCGTACATTTCTTGATGAAGGAACAAATACGATCATGGCGACCCCTACTTTTCCACAATATAAACATAATGCATTAATAGAAGGAGCCGAAATAAAAGAGGTTCCTCTTATAAATGGTTATCATGACCTGGAAGGAATGTTAAAAGAAATTGACGAGCAGACAAAAATTTTGTGGCTGTGTTCCCCTAACAATCCAACAGGCTCATTGATAAACAAAGAGCAATTCGATTATGTGATGGATCACTGTCCCAACGATGTGCTGGTAGTTGTTGATGAAGCTTATTATGAATATATTGAGACGGAGGATGTCCCTGATACTGTTAAGGAAATAGAGAATTACCCCAATTTATTAGTTTTGAGGACTTTTTCTAAGGCATATGGCCTGGCAGGCTTGAGAATTGGTTACGGGATTGCAAGGGAAGAAATCACTACACTTTTAAATATCACAAGAGGCCCCTTCAATACCACATCAACAGCACAGAAAGCTGCCTTGATTGCATTAAAAGACCAGCAATTTTTAGAAGAATCTTTAGCCAGGAATGTGGAGAATAAACATCAGTTTATGGATTTTTGTACGAAAAATGGCTTGCCTTTTTATGATTCGGAAACGAACTTTTTATTTGTCCAGTTACCTGTGAGCGGAGACCAGATGTTTGAATATTTGTTAACTAAAGGATTTATCGTAAGGTCAGGTGAGGCTCTCGGCCACCCCTTCGGCATTAGAGTAACCATTGGCGCGAGTGAGGATATGAAACAACTGGAATCTCTGATGAGCAGCTACTTAACCGCTATTAAAGAAGGAAAAGCTCAGTGAAGAAAACTGTGGTTATAGCGGGATTGGGTTTGATTGGGGGCTCATTAGCATTAAGCATTAAGCAGACTGGACAGTATTATATCGTTGGATACGATGTGAACAATTCTACGCTTGATTATTGTTTGAAAAACGAAATTATCGATAAGGCTGCGGGAAGTTTTGCAGGTGCAGTGAAAGAAGCTGATTATGTTATATTAGCTGCTCCTGTTTCCAAGACCATAGAACTTATCGAGCAATTAAACGGGATTGAAGTAAATAAACCGATCACGGTCACAGATGTATCATCTGTTAAACAACCGATCATGGAAGCGGCTGGGCGTTTGGATGCTGACTTTATTCACTTTATCGGCGGCCATCCAATGGCCGGTTCCCACAAAAAAGGGATAGAGGCCGCCAAAGAGCACTTGTTTGAAAATGCTATTTATGTACTTACCCCAATGCGGAATTGCTCCACAGGCATTGTGGAAGATTTGAAAGAAGTGTTAAGAGGTACGAAAAGCAAGTTTATGATCCTTGACCCTGCAGCACATGACGAAATGACTAGTGTTATTTCGCATTTTCCGCATTTAATTGCATCTTCCCTGGTCCATCAGGCGAAAAGCTGGCAAAAAACTCACGCTTTTATTCCTAAGCTGGCTGCGGGGGGATTTCGTGATATCACCCGTATCGCTTCGAGTAATCCTGAAATGTGGCAGGATATTTTCTTTCATAACAAAAAAGGAATGGCCCGTCTGCTCGATGATTGGATAACGGAAATGAGTACTTTAAAAAGTCTGTTGGAAACAGGGGACAAGGCATCGATGTTCCAGTACCTGGAGCAAGCCAAGGAATACCGGGACGGATTAGGGCCAAAAAGCAAGGGGGCTATTCCCTCTTTTTACGATTTATACGTGGATATTCGTGATCAACCCGGAGCTTTGTTAAAAGTAATAGAATTACTTGCTGGAGAACAAATAAGCATTAATAATATAGAAATTTTGGAAATAAGAGAAGGTATAACCGGTGCCTTAAGGGTAAGTTTTCAAGACAAGCAAGCCCAACAGGCTAGTGAGCGGATTTTATTCAGAAATGGCTATGAAACCACAATACAAGAATAAAGGGGACAAGGCAGATGTCGAAGAAAGTATTGGAGCCGTTAAAATCTTCGTTATCGGGAGAATTGACGGTGCCCGGGGATAAATCAATTTCTCATCGGGCAGTTATTTTCGGTTCACTGGCAGAAGGAACCACAGAGATCACCCATTTTTTAGATGGGGAAGATTGTATGCGGACGATCGATGCTTTTCGGGCTATGGGCGTAGAAATCGAAAAGGATAACCAAAAAATTGTGGTTCACGGACAAGGTATTAGTTCTCTTGCGGAACCTGAACAACCAATAAACCTGGGGAATTCAGGAACGACTGCCAGACTGTTATTGGGGGTTCTTTCAGGCCTCCCTCATCATTTTGTCGTTTACGGGGATGAATCTTTATCAAGACGCCCGATGGATAGAGTCTCCATTCCTTTGCGGAAAATGGGCGCAGAAATAGACGGACGCGAAAATGGGCGTTTGCTGCCGTTGGCAGTCAGGGGTGGGAGTTTACAGAATATTGCCTATGAGACCCCTGTTAAAAGTGCTCAAGTAAAATCAGCTGTTCTGCTGGCGGGACTGCTTGCAGAAGGAACAACGACGGTTACCGAAAAAACGACCACAAGGGATCATACGGAGACAATGCTCAGAGGATTCGGCGGGGAAATTACTAAACAAGGGGATGTAATCTCCATTACCGGCCGTCAATCCTTGAAAGCAGCGAAAGTGGAGGTTCCAGGTGATATTTCTTCGGCAGCTTTTTTCCTGGCAGCAGGAACGCTGGTACCAGGAAGTAAACTGATTCTTAAAAAAGTCGGGTTAAACCCGACTCGTACCGGGATGCTTGATGTACTAACAGACATGGGAGCAAGGCTGGACATAATCAATCAGCGTACAGTCGGTGGGGAAGCTATTGGTGATATCCTCGTGGAATATTCCTCCTTGAAAGGAACGACGATAGAAGGAGAGATAATTCCCCGTCTCATTGACGAACTGCCGATTGTTGCATTATTGGCAAGCCGAGCGGAAGGCGAAACAATCATCCGTGATGCCGAGGAACTCCGGTATAAGGAAACGGACCGAATAGCTGCTGTTGTAGACACACTTGCCAGCTTAGGTGCTGATATATCTGCAACAGAGGATGGCATGGTCATAAATGGTGGAAGTTCTCTCAGGGGAGCTGTAGTTGACTCGTATGGAGACCATAGAATCGGAATGATGATTGCCATTGCTTCGCTAATCGCTAGCGGACAAGTAGTTCTTACCAACCATTCTTGCATAGGGATTTCTTATCCTGATTTTTTCGCAGACCTGCAAAAAATCTCGACAAATCTATCATAGATTAATCAAAACCTTCATAGCTTGTACAAATCCATAAGGAGGAGTACGGCTATGGGGGTTTATTATTTTTATAGTGAATTCTTTTTTGACGAAAATTCCTGGAATACACAAAGTGTAAGTGTCGAAAATGAGAAGTTCGCCCGCGAGCTTTGCGGTAAAGGGAATGCAATGGAACTGAATACAGACCATTTTTGGGTTGGCCCTGGCAAGGTTTATTTAGATTATGAGGAACCCGTTTATTACCAGACTTCCCCGGAAAACACCATAAAAAAATTCATTTATCGCGGATGTACCCTGCTGCTTTGCCAGATGCCGGTTTTGAGCCATACAAATTACAAAGAAAAATTTAACCAGTTCAAGAAGCAATTATCGGGGATGGCGATTGACTATATGATTGTTCCTAGACTTCCGGTATCTATCCTTAAGCCAGACCTTGTCAGGTATTTTGGAAGAAAAAGACTTCCATTTATTCTTTTGGATGCCAATAATGAACAAGAGCTTAAAGAAGTTAAATGGGAGTGGATCCAACAAGCCCAGGGATTAACACAAATACCGCTTTTATTAGTTACCGAAGTGCAAACCAAGAATGAAAATAAAAAAATTGCCGGTACATGGGAGTCTATCGTTGAAACTTATGGAATTTTCACTATTATAGAAAGCTCTTTAGCCGTTCCCCTTTCAAAAAATATGCTTAAAATGACAGGAATATCTCCCTATAAAGGCGAAATATTAGCACAGGCAAGTGCTGATTATAATCTTTATTTGCAGCATAAAGTCCAATCCATTGATGAACAGCCTGAATTCAGATATCATAAAGCTATTCCGGAGGTTACAGTTGCCAAAGGAAGAGTTATTAAAGTAAACCATATCATACAGTGCCTGGAAGGGAGTGGATCTTATACACATGTTTCCATCCCCAGGCATTTCATATAATCGGGTTTAGAGCTGTTTAGAAAGGATGACTGAGATTGGAAGAAATACATGAAGCGATCAAACTAATGGAGCAGAATAAAACGGAGGAAGCGATAAATAAACTTGAAACTTATCTTCCTGTGGCCAATGAAGAAGATAGGTATACAATTGGTGAGCTGTATATGCAGTGGGGAATGCTGGAGGAAGCGAAATTTATTTTTCAGGCACTTTCTGAGCAATACCCCAAAGAATCCGAATTAAAGATTATGCTTGCTGAGATCCATATAGACCTGCAAGAGGATGAAGAAGCGATAGAAGTATTAAATCGTTTTACATCCGAGGATGAAGAATACATGGAAGCACTTGTCCAATTAGCAGACCTTTATCAGGCACAAGGGCTATTCGAGGTATCTGAGCAAAAGCTGCTGGAAGCGAAAAATTTTGACCCGACAGAGCCGGTGATTGATTTCGCGTTGGGAGAGTTGGCTTTTTCCACTGGCGAATACCAAAAGTCTATTCCTTATTATGAAAAAGTTTATGAAGTGCAGGGCTTAATCGGAGACATTGAAGTTGCAGCAAGGCTGGCTGAAGCATATGCAGCCACAGGCGAGTTTGAAAAAGCCATCGAGTTCTATCAATCAACCGAAAGCGAGAATCCTGATAATCTATTTAAATACGGATTTACAGCTTATAGGGCCCAGCGCATGGATATAGCTGTCAAAGTCTGGGAACAGTTAATCGAAAATGACCCATACTATCAGTCGGTATATTTATATCTTGCCCAGACCTATGAAGCAGAAGGCATGATAGAAGAGGCTTACCAGACAGCACAGAAAGGTTTAAAAACGGACGAATTCAATAAGGAACTTTACCATTTAGCCGGTGTGCTTGCCTATAAACTTGGAAATAACGAAGAAAGTTATAAGTTAGTCAGGGAAGCCGTCGCAATAGATCCCGGCTTTAAAGAAGCTGTCTTATTTTTAATTGAAAGCTATAAAGGGAATCAGGATTATGAGGCAATTGCTGAATTATTGTCTTCGATAATGGAGAATGGGGAAGAAGATGCCAATTACCATTGGGAGCTTGCCAAAGCATACCGTGAGATAGAATCCTATCAAGATGCATTAATTCAATACCAGGCGGCATATACTAACTTCAAAGAAGACTCAGACTTCTTAAAAGAGTATGGTTATTTTCTTGTAGAAGAAGGGAGGACACAGGAGGCGAAGGAAGTATTTGCGAAATATCTGGTCATCGAACCGAGTGATCATGAAATTGAAGAGTATCTCAGTCGTTTGTCCGAAACAGAAGAAATGTAACTCTCTTTGATGAAGGAGGGAGCGAATAATTTGAACACACCAATTTCTATTAAAGATAAAAAAGAATTCATCCGCTGGTTTCTTCGTAATTATCAATTAAAAAGAAGAGAAAGCGTATGGATTTTAAATTATTTAATTAATCATGAGAAATTGTTAGAAAGGGTTCATTTTATAAGGGAAGCCCGTTTTTGCCCGAGGGGAATAGTAATATCAACTTTTTGTTCAGACGAAGCTCCTTTTCGCTTTTATAAAAATCATATTGTCACGACAGATGCCGAAAAATCGTTCCATGATATTAGGTTGAACCGGAAAGATCCGGTCTATATCCAATTGAATTTTAAAAACGCCAATCAATCAGCACCATATGTAGCTGTATTGGAGGATAACCCTTACCTTCCGGACGATTACTTTATCACCAAAAAAGATCGCTTGGCAGCCAAAAATTTATTAGAAACATCTATTTATCACACCCAAAAAGAAAGACTTCAATTTGAAATCGACAGGGCCCTTGACGAGCGGGACCAGAAAAGATTCGATCAGCTGTTGCAAGAGTTGAAGCAACTGCAAAATGAATATTCGAATTTATAATTGATAGTCTTCAGGATATTATATAGATAAAGATAGGACGGATTTCATTTAATTAGATGAAATTCGTCCCTTTTTATGATAATTTTAGTAAAGTGACAAAGAATAGGAAAGGTGATAGCTGAAAATGCAATGGAATAAGCAAGACTTGGGTCAATATTTAACTGCAGAGGAATACATCGATACATTATTAATCCCCCTGGTACCTATTTCGCTTGCAACCGGAGAAGATATGGTGAAGGGCGCCGGACAGATGGAAACAACTAATATCTTTGTAAAAGAGATGGAGAAACAATACAAGGGTCGGATTTTCCTGCTGCCAATCTACAGCTATCTTAGCTCCCCGGACTTAGAAGCGGAAGCTGTCAGGCTCAATAAATGGGTGGAAAATGCCTGTCAGCGGCCATTCAGGCATGTCTTTTTTTTCACCTTTGACCATCAATGGAAAAAGCAGGAACGTTTACTAAGTGGGAATCTTTTATGGCTTCCTTCCATTAAGGCCGACGATATTCAATCCAAGGAAACGAAAGCGGTTGTCAACGACCAAGTCAGCCAACTCACCGAACTAATCAAATCCTATTGGTAGAGTCAAAAGCGGAAGCGACCGGTCTGTGCCAAATTGGCTGGACGGTACCGAAGGAGATAAAGGAAACACGCACGAAGTAGCGATGTTGACTTATCGTACGGAGGTAAAGGAAGCCGATAGGCACAGGGAGCTGCAGCTAGCCGAGTCAAAAGCGGAAGCAACCGGTCTGTGCCAAATAGGCTGGACGGTACCGAAGGAGATTATTAAAACTAGCTTATCGCTTGTGCTAAAAGCGAGAAGTGTAGTTTTGATTATACTTTGATCCATTTATAAAATCGCTTTGGCAAAGTAAAAAGGAAACACGCACGAAGTAGCGATGTTGACTTATCGTACGGAGGAAAAGGAAGCCAGAAAGGCACAGGGAGCTGCAGCTGGACGAAATCGAAGTGCCGGGAATACTGATAAACAATTACTAAAACGGTCTATAGAGCTGGTTAGCTAAGCTGCAAGAAACTTTGCTGACCAGCTGATAATTTATTGACCGGACAAACAGTTTGCGCTATCATGGTAATGTCCTAGTAAACTTATAATTATCATGTGTTGGATTTTAGCATAGAGGGGGGTAAACCATGAGTGAAAAGAGACAACAAGTATCCCGTCGCCAGTTTTTAAACTATACACTTACCGGTGTAGGTGGATTCATGGCTGCCGGAATGCTTGCACCGATGGTACGTTTTGCCATTGATCCTGCACTGCAGGCTTCTACTGCAGGCGAATTTAAAGCAGTGGAAGAAGTGGACAACATCACGGAAGAGCCAACGAGAATCGATTGGGAGATTGAACAGGTTGATGCCTGGTATGAATCTACTGTAACGAAAACAGCGTGGGTGTACAAAGATGAAAATGGGGATATTGTTGCATTATCGCCAATTTGTAAGCACCTTGGCTGTATGGTTACTTGGGCCGGCAGTGACGAATATCCAGATCAATTCTACTGCCCTTGTCATGATGGACGCTATTACAAGGACGGGGAAAACGTCCCTAATACACCACCGGCAGAAGGCCTGGATTTCTACGAATATAAAATTGAAGATGGCACCTTATTGCTTGGGCCTACAAAACCAAGAGGGGAGGCGTAATAAATGTTGCAAAAACTTTATGACTGGGTCGACGAGCGTGTTGACATTACGCCTTTATGGCGGGACATCGCCGACCACGAGGTACCAGAGCACGTAAACCCAGCCCATCACTTTTCGGCCTTTGTTTACTGTTTTGGCGGATTGACATTCTTTGTAACGGTCATTCAAATTCTATCTGGAATGTTTTTGACCATGTATTATGTTCCGGATATTGAAAATGCATGGAGATCTGTTTATTATTTGCAAACAGAAGTGGCACATGGACAAATTGTAAGAGGCATGCACCACTGGGGAGCCAGTGTTGTTATTGTCATGTTGTTCCTACATACTTTACGTGTCTTTTTCCAGGGAGCTTATAAAAAGCCGAGAGAACTTAACTGGATGGTAGGGGTGCTTTTATTCTTTATCATGCTTGGATTAGGTCTGACAGGCTATTTGCTTCCTTGGGATAACAAAGCTTACTTTGCTACCCAGGTTACCTTGGAAATAGCAGAAAAGGTACCATTTATTGGAGAAGCAACTAAAACATTATTGGCCGGAGACCCGAACATCGTCGGGGCACAAACATTGACTAGATTCTTTGCTATTCATGTATTTTTCCTGCCGGCTGCGCTATTCGCATTAATGGCTGTCCACTTTATCTTAATTAGAAAACAAGGTATTTCCGGACCGCTTTAAGTTATTGACATCGTAAAAAGGAGGGAAAGCTGTGCATAAAGGGAAAGGGATGAAATTTGTCGGTGATTCCCGAATTACCGCTGAACGCAAACCTAATATACCAAAAGATTATTCGGAATATCCTGGAAAAACAGAAGCGTTTTGGCCAAACTTCCTTTTAAAAGAATGGTTGGTTGGAGCTGTTTTCTTAGTAGGTTTTTTATGCTTGACCGCGGCACATCCAGCGCCTTTGGAAGGAATTGCTGATCCAACTACTGCAGGGTATATACCTTTGCCAGACTGGTATTTCTTATTTTTATATCAATTCTTGAAATATGAATTTGCAAGTGGACCTTATTTTGTCATTGGGGCAATTGTTGCACCCGGATTGGCATTTGGCGGCCTTTTACTTGCTCCATTTCTGGACAACAGGCCTGGAAGGAAAGTTTCCCAGCGCCCTATAGCAGTTTCATTAATGATTCTTGGTATTGCAAGCGTGTTTTGGCTTACGTACGAATCTGCAGCACATGTAGACTGGGAAACGAGAGCAGAACAGAATACACCTGAAATGCCAGTAGAAGTGGAAATTGATGAAAGTCATCCTGGATATGAAGTCTATCAGAACAACAGTTGTATCCAATGTCATGGCGAAAGCCTGGAAGGCGGAGCTGCTGCTCCTGCTTTAACTAATATTGACCTCTCAGTAGACGAAATCAAAGATATTGCTGTGAACGGTATTGGAGACATGCCGCCTGGACAGTTTGAAGGCTCGGATGAAGAATTACAGCAATTAGCTGAATTTATTGTACAAGTCAATGAAAGCGGAGATTAAGCATTCTTCATGAAACTGAATCAACTGGTATAAACCCCCGCCTGCTACCTTGGCGGGGGTTTTCTGCTATTCTGATTTGCTTTAAATTCCAAGTGAAAGGGATTATACAAAAATGTATCAGTATATCTTAATGAATAACACATTTTTATGGCTGCTTTTAATAGTGAACAGCCTAGGGACTGTGTATGGGTACATGTGGTATGGCAGCCAGTTATCTGTCACTCCAGCCATTTTTCTCCCGTTTGTACCCGATAGTCCTACAGCAAGTTTGTTTTTTTGTTTCGTTTTAGCATTTTTTTTGATTGGGAAAAATTCGCCCTATATTGAGGCATTAGCGGTGACTACCCTATTTAAGTATGGCATTTGGGCAGTGGTTATGAATTTGCTTACATTATTTGTGGAAGGGGAGATAGGCTGGCAGGGGTATATGTTAATGGTCTCTCACGGAGCAATGGCGCTGCAAGGGTTGCTATACGCTCCATTTTACCGTATGAAATTAAGGCATATTTGTTTTGCTGCGATATGGACTTTACATAATGATATTATCGATTATGTGTTTGGCATGATGCCTGTTTATTCTTCATTGTCTGATTACATGAATGCAATTGGCTATTTTACTTTTTGGTTGAGCATTTTATCGATTGCCATTGCTTATTATATAAGTGAAAAAAGAATGAGCCTTACCAAGGTTTGAATCTAACAAGAGAATTTTTGTTTTGCTGGTCTAAACTTGTCCTGCCTTTCATACATTTGAAAGGAAAAGGTAGGAGAGGGGATCTCTATGAAAAGGACAAGTTATTTTATATTATTATTGATAATCATATTGCAAATAGGGGGTCTTTTCTCCAGCAGTTATGCAAATGCCCATCATCAGGATATCCACTCCTCCATCTACCAGTACATGCGCCTTATTCAGGAGGATAAACATACAGAGGCAGAGTTGTTGATTAATCAGCATAAGCTGGAGTTGTATGAGTATGCCGAAAAGCATGCTTCTGAAAAAGATCTCCCGGCTATCATGTCAGTTATTACTAAGAATGTGGACACCATTGCGGCAAATAATGCTGATAAGCGTGAAAAATACATTCAGGCTATGTCGATGCTGCTCGTTTTTGACGCCTTGAAAAGCGAAGAGGCCCCTTTGTGGTTACAATGGAAACAGGAATTTCAAAAAGAATTAAAGGCTTTAATGGCCGAAGAGATACTGACAGATCAATCCGTAGAGAAACTTGCCGCCAGCTGGGACATTATCGAACCGGCTTTGCAAATCATGGCCAGCAGTGATGATTACCAGGCGGCAAAAGACGAGTATCAACACTTCATGTCGTTATCCTCCAGTACGGTTTGGAAGCAGCAATTAGCGGCTGTTGACGCTCAATTGAATCTCATAGATATCAAAAACGATGAGAAACTAAAACGTAATCTAACATTGATTTTTATGCTGGTAGCAGTCGGTGGGTTTATTACTATCACCTTGTCGTACGTTGCTTGGAAAAAGTACAAAGGGGAAAAAAGCAACGACGGAAACAAGAGTGAAAACAATTGACTTTTTGATCATCTTTGACTAAAATTGACCTTAGCAAGCAATTGATTTT
Organism: Sediminibacillus albus; assembly: GCF_900101125.1. Taxonomy (GTDB): domain Bacteria; phylum Bacillota; class Bacilli; order Bacillales; family Amphibacillaceae; genus Sediminibacillus; species Sediminibacillus albus. The sequence goes on from NZ_FNFL01000001.1 coordinate 147,677, forward strand.
CAACAATGGAGGAATGAGCATGTTTGCATCACTAGGCGGTTATTTGATATATATAGCACTTTTGATGATTATTCCGCTTTGGGCACAATCCAAAGTGAAAAGCACTTACAAAAAATACTCAAAAGTTGCTACGTCATCCTATATGACTGGTGCCCAAGTGGCTCGGAAAATATTAGATGACAATGGCTTATTTGATGTTCAAATCGAAGAGACAAAAGGTAAATTATCTGATCATTATGATCCGAGAAAAAAGGTTGTACGACTTTCCAGTGATAATTTTCATGGCCACTCAATGGCAGCTTCAGCTATCGCTGCCCATGAAGTAGGACATGCAATACAGGATGCGGAAGCTTATGCATTTCTTCGTTTTAGGCATTCGTTATTTCCGTTAGCTAATTTGGGTTCAAACTTATCGTTTATATTAATTATTGGCGGTGCTCTTATGGGCTTGATGAACTTAGTGTTAGCCGGAATTGTGTTCATGTCATTTGCCGTTCTGTTCCAGCTCGTAACGCTGCCAGTCGAATTCAATGCTTCAAGCAGAGCAATGGGACAGCTGGTATCGAGCGGAGTCATCCGCAATAACGAAGAACGCCAAACGAAAAAAGTACTAAACGCTGCTGCGTTAACATATGTAGCTGCTGCTATGGTGGCAGTAGCGGAATTAATCCGTTTTGTCTTAATGTTCTTTGTTTCGGAAGATTAATAAATGCAGGGCTGGCCAATCTTATTGAGCCGCCCTGCATTTTTATTTGTATTTATTTTTTAAATAGCTGACTTATCAGTATTATCTATTTCGAGTCAATCTTCTATCGGTTTTTTGTTCTCATCCAGGGTGAATCCTTCCCCTAGGACATCATGTACCGAGGTGACAGCCACAAAAGCATGAGGGTCGGCACTGTCAATAATATTTTGCAGCCGTACGATTTCGTTCCTGCCTACGACACAGTATAATACTTCTTTGTTTTCACCTGTATACCTTCCCTTGCCTTGTAACACTGTAACACCTCTGTCCATCTGTTTCATGATTTCCTCTGAAACTTCGTGGCTGTGGTTGGAGATGATCATGGCCCCACGGGCAGCATAAGCACCTTCCTGAATAAAATCAATTACCCGGGCTGCCACATAAACGGCTACTAAGGTGTACATTCCTTCCACCAATTCGAGGTATGCGATAATCGAAGTAGTGATTACCACGGCGTCAAATAAGAACATTGTTTTTCCCATACTCCATCCTGCATACTTGTTGACTATTCTTGCGATGATATCCACTCCGCCGGTAGTTCCTCCATAACGGAAAATGATACCAAGACCAATCCCGATGGAAACCCCGGCAAATAAAGCAACAAGCGTCATGTCAGACTGGAGGTGCAAATAAAATTGGTTAGCTTGAAAGATGCTTAAAAACAGCGAGACGGCAAACGTTCCTATAACTGTATAAATAAAAGTATTACGGCTTAAAAATTTCCAGCCAACGATAAAAGCCGGAACATTCAATACGATATTCATTATGGCGGGATCCCAGCCCCATAAAAAATAAAAAAGTAATGTTATTCCTGTAAAACCACCTTCGCCAAGTTCGTTTTGCATATTAAAATGTACGATGCCGAAAGAAAATATTGCAGATCCTAGTAAAATAAATAAAGTGTTTTTTATCTTCAAACCAAATATACTCATTTCATCACCTCTCGTTTAGAATTTCCCTAATCATTATAGACAATCCCTGCTCAGGGAACAATGGATATCCTTCTTATGAATAAATAATTTGTCAAAACCTATCCTTTTAGCTAACATGTTAAGTAATAATGGAAAAGGCGTACTAGTTTCAAACCAGCCAGGGTAATTCCTTGTAAGCAGTGAAACGCACTAGCCCGGCTGTCGTTAAGAAAAGGAGAATAGCAAATGAGTGTCGAAAAAACTTATCATACCGAACAAATGCAAAAAAGGGTAGATGAATACATATCACAATTCAAAGAAGGCTATTTTTCTCCTTTGAGTATGTTAGCTAGATTATCCGAAGAAGTAGGAGAAATGGCTAGAGAAGTGAACCACTTTTACGGAGAAAAACCGAAAAAGAACGATGAGAAAGAGAACACGATTGAGGACGAATTCGGAGACTTATTATTTGTTATGGTAAGCTTTGCCAATTCGTTGGGAATTGACATTTCTGAAGCGTTTGATCGCTCCATGAGCAAAATAGAATCTAGAGATAAAGACCGATGGACCAGAAAAGATGGAGAGGGAGATAATCATGAATAATGTACGAGTCATCGTAGCCGGCCCCCGTGGCAAAATGGGCAGTGAAGCTTTGCGGATGATAGAAAAAGAGGAAGGCTTGGAATTGGCAGCCTGTATTGACCGGAAGCATAACGGAGAGCAGGTAAAGGATTTAAAGGGCTTGCCTGCTTTTGATGCTTTCATTTATGAAGATATAGAAGAGTGTTTCCAAGCGGTTGAGGCAGATATACTAGTCGATTTAACCACACCGGCATTTGGCTATAAACATACGAAAACAGCACTGGAATATGGAATACGTCCAGTAGTCGGTACAACTGGCTTTACAACAGCACAGTTGGAAGAACTTACTGATTTAGCTGAAGAGAAAGAGTTAGGAGTAGTCATCGCACCTAACTTTGCATTGGGAGCAGTGCTGATGATGCAGTTTTCTAAGTGGGCAGCAAAATATTTCCCCGATGTGGAAATCATTGAAAGGCATCATGATAATAAGTTGGATGCTCCCTCCGGAACTGCTGTGAAAACGGCGCAATTGATCCAGGAAGCAAGAGAAAGCAAACAACAGGGGCATCCTCAGGAGAAAGAAACAATTGAAGGAGCCAGAGGTGCTGATATAGATGGCATGAAAATCCACAGCGTCAGACTCCCCGGTTTAGTTGCTCACCAGGAGGTCGTGTTTGGATCTTCCGGACAAAATTTAACTATCAAGCATGACTCGTTTCACAGGGAGTCATTCATGTCGGGAGTTAAACTGGCAATAGATCATGTACAAAAGCTCGACGTATTGGTTTATGGCCTTGAAAATTTACTAGATTGAGGGGATAAAAGTGAATATTGCTCTAATTGCGCATGACAAAAAGAAAGCTGATATGATCGAATTTACGATCGCATACACGCATATTCTCCAGAAGCATGAGTTATTTGCAACAGGGACGACGGGCACAAAAATTTCCGAAGCGACAGATATGGAAATTTACCGATTCCAATCAGGTCCCTTGGGTGGTGATCAGCAGATTGGCGCCATGATTGCCCAAAATAAAATGGATGTCGTTATCTTTTTCAGAGACCCTTTGACCGCACAGCCGCATGAGCCGGATGTAAGTGCGCTTATGCGCCTCTGTGATGTTTACCAAATTCCTCTTGCAACTAATTTAGGAGCAGCAGAAATCGTAGTAAGAGCCCTTGAACATGGTGATTTCCAATGGAGAGAGATTGTCAGGGGAAAATAAATAGTTAGGAAGTCAGACATGATAAAAATAGGAATAACCTGTTATCCATCAGTGGGAGGTTCAGGTGTAATAGCAACAGAATTAGGAAAACTACTTGCCAAAAAAGGAAATGAAATACACTTTATTACTTCCAGCTTGCCTTTTCGGTTAAATGGGGTGGATTCCAATATTTATTTCCATGAAGTAGAAGTGAATCATTATCCTGTCTTTCAATATCCTCCATATGACTTAGCGTTGGCCAGTAAAATGGCTGAGGTGATTGATCGGGAAAAACTGGACATCTTACATGTTCATTACGCCATGCCTCATGCGATTTGTGCAATCCTGGCAAGAGATATGGCAGAGCATGACGTAAAAATTGTCACCACTTTACACGGGACAGATATAACTGTGCTAGGCATAGATAAAAGCCTGACAAAAATGATCAAACATGGAATTGACCAATCAGATGCTGTTACCGCTGTTTCCCACAGTCTGGTTGATCAAACGAAAGAAATGTTGGGTGTAGAGAGGGAAATAGATGTTGTCCATAATTTTATCGATAACAATGAGTATTTTTACCGTGAGAATAGTAACTTAAGAAAGCAATATGGTATCAAGGATGATGAAAAAGTACTTATTCATATTTCTAATTTTCGGAAGGTAAAGAGAGTTTCCGATGTAATCTATGCATTTTCTGAGATAGCTTTGAACATTCCTGCAAAGCTTCTGTTGGTTGGGGACGGTCCTGAGTATTCAGAAATGTACAGACTTGTTAAGCAGTTGAATATTGAGGAAAAAGTATTGTTTCTCGGCAGGCAAATGAACGTGGCTGATCTCCTTTCCATTTCGGATCTTAAGTTGCTGCTTTCTGAAAAAGAAAGCTTTGGATTAGTATTATTAGAAGCTATGGCTTGCGGTGTTCCTTGCATAGGGACAAATGTCGGCGGTATTCCTGAGGTGATTGAGGACGGGGAAACAGGTTTTATTACAGAGCTGGGTGATGTCAAAAATGTCGTGAAGAAAGCAATGGAATTGCTGACCGATCAGGAGCTTTGGACTGCCTTCTCGAGCAAAAGCATCGAGCAAGCGTATCAGCGTTTTAATGCAGAAAAAATACTTTCAGAGTATGAGCATATTTACGACTCTACATTAAAATCAGGTGGTTGACATGGAGATGGACACATTTTATAAAGGAAGAAAAGTATTGGAGACCCTCGAATCCCATGGTTTTCAAGCCTATTTTGTCGGTGGATCTGTCCGTGATTATTTGATTGGAAGGTCAATAGGCGATATTGATATCACTACTTCCGCGAAACCGGAGGAAGTACAAAGAATTTTTCCGAAAGTGATACCGGTCGGAATAGAACATGGAACGGTGATCGTAAGAATGGACGGAGAATCGATCGAAGTGACTACTTTCCGGGTGGAGGAAGACTATTCGGATTACCGCCGCCCCGATCAAGTCCACTTTGTCCGTAATCTTGAAGAAGATTTAGCGCGACGTGATTTTACCATCAATGCAATAGCTATGGATAGACATGGTAATATCCTGGATCCCTTTAAGGGAGCCACAGATATCAAAGAAAATTGTATTCAAACTGTCGGCAGCGCAACACAGAGATTCCGGGAAGACCCTCTTCGAATGCTACGTGCATTGAGGTTTGCCAGCCAGCTTGGATTCCAGTTAACAGCGCACACTTTTTCTTCACTAAAAGAGGGGGTCCCTTTAATTAGGGAAATTTCCATCGAACGGACAGCAGTCGAGTTGGAAAAGTTATTCTCAGGAAGCTATGTCCAGCAAGGAATTCGCGGCTTGATCCACACGGGATTATTAGACCATTTACCGATATTCAGGGAATATAAGCAGCTTATACATGAATTAAACACTGTCTCCCGCCCGTTTGGTTCTTTTCGCGAAGTCGTCTGTCTCTTAGTTTTGGCAGAACCACAAGTACCAGTAGAAATGTGGGCGAAAACATGGAAATTGTCCAATCGCTTCAAAAAAGAAACTGGACAGCTGCTAGAGGCAATCAATTATTGCAAACGTAATAAAATAGATCGATGGCTCGTCTATCGGCTTCCTCCCCACCTATTTGGGAGTTTTGCCAGGGTTTATGAAGATGTGTTCGGTTCCATCAATGTCGCTGACCTGCATGCTTTAAGGAAGACATTGCCGATTGAGCAGAAAAGGGAGCTGGCCGTTACCGGCTCAGATCTGGTCCACTTGTTTCCTAACAGAAACAAAGGTCCATGGATCAATGACTATTTACAAGCTATTGAAAAAAAAGTAGTGTCTGGGGAGCTTACCAATAGCAAAAAGGCGCTGAAGGAGTGGGTGATATATGAGCACCACCCGCAATCAACTGATTGAATTGCTGGAGAATAATCAACAGGAATATATTTCCGGACAACAGCTCTGTGAAAGGTTAAATATTTCCCGAACAGCTGTCTGGAAACACATGAAAGAATTGGAGAAAGACGGATATCGCATTGTAGCGGTACCAAAAAGGGGCTATCGAATTATTGAATTTCCGGATAAGCTTAGTAAAAACACACTTCAATGGGGCCTGCAAACGTCATGGCTTGGCCGTAACATTGTTCATTATCCAGAAATTAGCTCTACCCAGAAAATTGGACATCAGCTGGCTCTGGAAGGTGCTGCCGAGGGAACGGTTATCATAGCTGACCAGCAAACCGAGGGAAAAGGCAGAATGGGGAGGAAATGGCATTCCGCCAAAAATGAAGGAATTTGGATGAGCATCATCCTGCGCCCCCAAATCATTCCTCAGCTCGCTCCTCAAATCACCTTAATGACTGCTGTTATTTTAGCAAAGGCTATCGAAACAGTGACTGAGGTCTCTCCGGCTATTAAGTGGCCTAATGACATTTTCATTAACAACAGAAAAACGGCTGGAATATTGACGGAAATGCAGGCAGAACAGGATGAAATTCAATACATAGTCTTAGGGATCGGCATTAATGTAAATCAATCCAGGGACAACCTGCCGGAAGACATCCAAAAAATCGCTACCTCGATTAAGCAAGAGTCAGGAAAACAATGGAGGTTAGTACCGCTAATCCAGGAAATTTTCATACAGTTTGAACAAAAGTATGAAACCTTTTTACAAAAAGGGTTTACTGATATTAAAGAAGAGTGGGAAATGTACGGGTACAAGATTGGCGAGCAGGTAAGAATTTCTTCAAATAAGCTTACATATCCTGCGAAACTGATCGGACTGGAAACGGATGGCGCATTGAAAGTCCAGAAACAGGACGGAAGTACAGAAAGTATATATTCAGCGGAGATACTTTGGTAAAAGAGGGGAAAAAAGATGATAAATACATCCCAATTTCAACAAATGAAAGAAAAAGGCGAAAAAATTTCTATGGTAACCGCTTATGATTATCCTTCTGCTAAACTGGCCCAACAAGCGGGAATAGATATGATTTTAGTTGGGGATTCGCTTGGCATGGTAGTGTTAGGTTACTCATCTACGATAAAAGTTACCGTAGACGATATGATTCATCATGGCAAGGCGGTGGCTAGAGGTGCGGGTGACACTTTTATCGTTGTCGATATGCCCTTTATGTCTTACCATGTGTCTTTGGAGGAATCTCTTAGCAATGCCAGAAAGATATACCAGGAAACTGATGCCCATGCATTAAAAATCGAAGGCGCCTCCTCGGACACCATCTTGTTGATTGAAAAATTAACGGAGGCTGGTATTCCAGTGGTTGCCCATCTAGGGCTTACGCCACAATCGGTAAATGTTTTGGGTGGTTACCGGGTTCAGGGAAAGGATAAACAAACAGCTGAGCAGTTGCTCACGGATGCATTGGCTGTGGAAGCATCAGGAGCAGCGGCGCTCGTTCTGGAATGCATTCCTAAGGAGTTGGCAGAACTCATCACCCGGTCAGTAAGGATACCGACAATCGGAATTGGAGCGGGAGCTTCCTGTGATGGCCAGGTGCTTGTTTACCATGATATTGTTAAATATGGTGTCGACCGCGTTCCTAAGTTTGTTAAGTCGTACAAGGATAATAATGCGGAAATTAAAGTCGCTATAGAGTCTTACATAAATGATGTGAAGTCCGGACAGTTTCCGGGGGAAGGACATTCCTTCTCCATGAAACGCGAGTTCTTGCCTGATATACAGGGAGAGGATAAAACAAATGGAGATCATTAGATCTGCTGAAGAATTACAGCAAAAAACGTTAAAGATCAGACAGAAAAATAAACAAATAGGTTTTGTCCCAACGATGGGATATTTACATGAAGGCCACGAGAGGCTGATGGAAGCAGCCCGGAAGGAGAATGAACTGCTGATTGTCAGTATTTTTGTAAATCCCCTGCAGTTTGGCCCAAATGAAGATTATGACTCATATCCGCGTAATGAAGAGCGCGATATACAGGTAGCAAAAAACAACCAAGTTGATATACTATTTCTGCCTGATGCAGCGGATATGTACCCGGCTGAACAGGCAATTACCATGCAGGTGGTTAAGCGTGTCAATGTACTGTGCGGCAGAACGAGAAAGGGACATTTCGATGGAGTTGCGACCGTGTTAACCAAGCTATTCCATTTGACCAACCCTCACCGGGTATATTTTGGCCTAAAAGATGCTCAACAAATAGCGGTAGTCGACGCACTTGTCCATGATTTGAACTTTTCTCTTGAAGTCATCCCAATTGCTACTGTTCGCGAAAAGGATGGCCTGGCAAAAAGCAGCAGGAATGTCCGGTTATCAGAGAAAGAGAGAAACGAAGCGAAATATATTTTTCAAGCGTTGCAATCGGGACGTCAATTAGTAATTGACGGAGAGAAAAATCCTGTTAATATTGTTAAAGGGGTAGAACATTTCATAAAAAATCATACCCATGGTAAAATAGATTATATTGAATTATTAAATTACCCAGATCTGACAAAGCCGGAATTTATTAATCAACAGGTTATTTTAGCAGCGGCCGTTCATTTTGAAAACGCCCGCCTGATTGATAACTTAGTTTTCGATGCGAATGGTGTTATTTCTGAGCAATTATAGTAGGGGGAAGACATATGTTACGAACCATGATGAAATCTAAAATTCATCGTGCAAGGGTAACGGAAGCCAATTTGGATTATGTTGGCAGTGTTACGATTGATCAAGAGATCTTACGGCAGGTTGGCATCTTACCGAACGAGAAAGTGCAAATTGTGAATAACAATAACGGCGAAAGACTTGAAACATACGTAATTCCTGGGGAATCCGGAAGCGGTGTAATTTGCTTAAACGGAGCAGCTGCCAGACTAGTCCAAAAAAATGACATCGTCATTATTGTTTCCTATGCCATGATGTCAGAGGAAGAGCTAGCAGTATATTCACCGAAAGTTGCTATTATGAACGAAGAAAATAAGATCGTTCAATTGATCGAGGAAGAGCCGCCGCTTACAGTAATATAACCTTTAAACCAATGAAATAAATACCATAGAGGTATGTCCTTGTTTTTGAAAACTCTTATCAACGTGGTGTTTGATAAGAGTTTTCCTTTATAATACATAACTTAAAGAAGAAGATAGGGCAAAACGATTGAAAAGATATTTTTAATTGCAGGGCGCTTGGAGGTGTTTGTATGCAAAAATTCGCAGTAGTTGACTTAGAAACGACCGGCCATACTCCTTCAAAAGGGGATAGGATTATAGAAATAGGCATTGTGGTAGTAGACAATGGTCTTGTTGTCAAGAAGTTCTCCAGTTTAGTTAATCCAGATACATCGATACCTCCATTTATTTCAAGCTTAACAGGCATATCAGACGAGGATGTTGCTGACGCCCCTGAATTCGAAGATATTGTCGATGAAGTCATCGAATGCTTTGAAGATGCCTACATCGTTGCACACAATATTCCGTTTGATCTCGGTTTTTTAAATTACGAAATTCAAGCAGCAGAGAGGAAACCATTAAAGCAGCCAGCGATTGATACAGTGGAGCTGGCGCGGATTCTCATGCCGCAGTCGCCTGGCTTTAAATTGGGACAGCTGTCGGATTATTTAGCATTGCGGCATGATGACCCGCACCGCGCTTTGTCTGACGCAGATGTTACAGCAAAACTTTTATTATTCCTGTTTACTAAGCTGGAGGCTCTTCCTTTAGAAACCCTCACCCAGCTGCAGGAGCTAGAGTCTCGTTTAAAAAGCGATCTTTTTGCAGTATTGCAAAGTTATATCGATGAAGCATCTTTCACTGAAACTTTAAGAAATGATTTGGAAGTTCACCGAGGCATTGCCCTTAAAAAATTTGACCTCCTTGAAGACACCCACATAGAGGCCATGCCTGCTTTCGGTGATTTCCTGGACGATATTTATAATGAAGGTGGAAAGATTGCAGACTATATGGCTGATTATGAAATCCGCCCAGGACAAAGAGAAATGTCTGAAACTGTTTATGACGCGTTTGAATCAAAGCAGCATGCATTAGTCGAAGCTGAAACAGGTACTGGTAAATCGCTGGCCTACTTAGTCCCGGCTATTTATCAATCATTGTCTAAAGGAAAACGAATCGTAATCAGTACGCATCTAACGCAGCTTCAATCACAATTGCTGGAAAAAGAAATACCTCTGTTGAAAAGTATGCTGTCGCTTCCTTTTAAGGCAGCCTTAATAAAAGGAAAGCAGCACTATTTGAGCTTGAGTAAGTTTGAAAGAGAAGTTTTTTCCAGCCAACAGGATAATTATGATATTGCGCTCACAAAAGCGATTTTACTGGTCTGGCTGACAGAAACAAATACTGGGGACATCGATGAAGTTCAATTGCCTTCAAGCGGAAAAAAATACTTTAGGAGTATTTCGACCGATACAGAGGGTTACTTGGATCCACACTCTCCATGGTTCAGCCGTTCGTTTTACCAAAGGGTCAGGAATCAAGTACAGCGGGCTAATATTGTCATCACTAACCATTCGCTGTTTTGTACAGATTTAAATAGCGACTATCAGCTATTGCCCTCATATAAATTGGCAATTATTGATGAGGCCCATCATTTGGAGACCACTGCTGCCAAACATTTCGGTTTAAAATTGGATTATGTCGGTCTCCAGCATTTGCTCAATCGGATAGGTACGACAGAGCCCGGTGATTGGTTCAACAACATAGTGAAACAGGGGCAGTTACTAAGAGAAGGGCTAGTTGAAGAAGATTGGGACCGGTTATGGCAGCAAGCGAAGATCGAAGCAGATGAACTATTCCGCTATATTTTTAATTATGTTGTTGAGCGGAATCAGCGCGATGTAGCTGTCAATGACATTGGGAGATTCCAATACCGCTTTCAAGAGGATAAAGAGGTTGCTCAGAAATGGAACACAATTAAAGAAATGGCCACAAGGCTTACTTTCTTTTTAAGAGATTTAATTCATATCCTGTCGTTTGCGAAAAGCAATTACAATGTAAAACAGCCAGGAATGGATACAGCTGAAGTGCAAGAGGAACTGCAAAACAATATCGACAGTTTACAAAAAGTAATTGATGATTTGGAGCACTTTTTTCTGTCAGACGATGAAAAACAGGTGAAATGGGTCGAGATTGAAGCATATGGCGCTAAAAATGCGGTCTACTTATATAGTGAGCCGGTAGAAGTCTCACATGTCTTGTTTGAAGGGTTGTTTCAGAAAAAGGACAGCATTATTCTGACTAGTGCTACATTAAGTATGAAGAAATCTTTTCAATTTATCCGAGAGCGGTTAGGCTTGCCTGAAGAAGGAACGATCGAAAAGAAAATTACTTCTCCTTACCAGTACGACAATCAAGTTCAGTTATTGGTACCTAATGATTTTCCCGATATTAAATCCGGGAACCAAGAGACGTTTATTTACTCTGTATGTGAAGCTGTCTACTCACTGGCAGAAGTAACTAACGGACGAATGCTTGTCCTGTTTACTTCCTATGATATGTTAAGAAAATCTTACCAAATATTAAGGGAATTAACAGAGGAACAGGATTTTATGTTGATCGCCCAAGGCATTTCAAGTGGCAGCCGGGCGAGGTTGAAGAAGAACTTTCAGGCATTTGACCGTTCGATCTTACTGGGAACCAGTTCCTTTTGGGAAGGTGTAGACATTCCCGGAAGTGATTTGTCGTGCCTGGTTATTGTCAGGCTTCCTTTCCAGCCGCCTGACCACCCTGTTTATGAAGCGAAGTCAGCTCAAATAAAAAATACCGGCAAAAACCCATTTATGGAATTATCTTTGCCAAATGCAGTAATAAGGTTCAAACAGGGTTTTGGCAGGTTAATTCGTTCCAGTACTGATAGAGGCATTGTTTTTATTTGTGATGAACGGATCATTAAAGCTCGTTACGGGAAGTATTTCACCGAATCGATTCCGGATGTTCCAATTACTTACGATAGTACAAATAATTTAATGAAAAAAGCAGAAGAATGGCTATGATATGAAATGAATTTCTACATACCCTATAACTAGTTTGACTAGGATAGGTGATGGATTTGTGAAAATGATAATCAGGCTTTTCATTCTACTTTGTTTAATGCTATCGGCCCCTGCAAGTATGGCGATGGCTGAAACGTCAATTGGATTAAAGGACAATGAAATTTATTATGCTTTTTTCAACCTTCCAGATGGTGAAGCGGCCTTGCTTGAAGGCAATGGTGGAGCGGTATTAATCAATACTGGTTCTCCTCAAAGCGAAGAAGCGCTGTTTAATCAACTCGAAGAACTAGAAGTAACGGAAATTAACACCTTAATATTAACAAAACAGCTGATGGATTACTGTGGCAATGCCAGGCAATTAATCGAACAGTTTCAACCGAAATCTGTGGCTTATACCGGCAAGCTAAGTAATACATGCCAAACGCAGCTGGAAAACACGAATATCGAGGTGTGGGATAATGGGAAAAGTATCGAAATGCCAATGGGAGGCACTTTGACGGTACTAAAGGCTGAAGAGTCTGGAGAAATGACTTTGGATATTACCTATGGCAAGACTTCTATGCTGTTTTTAAGCAACAGCCATATAGAGGATGAAGATGAATTACTCCAATATGAACTCGACCCGCAAATTATAAAAATCGGCGACTACGCCCGAGGTAAGTCACCAAGTGGCTATCTGCTTGATAAAATTGACCCGCATATCGGGATTATTTACAATTGTAAACAAGGCTTGCCGAATGAAGGATTAATGGAACGTTTAAATGAATCATGGATAGATGTTTACCATTTGAAGCAAGTTGGAACCACTATAATCCGACTTAATGAAACAGATTACGAAGTACTTTCTTTTGATTAATGGAACAATTATGAATCGTTCCCAGTCCTTGTTTTTTCAAGAAAAAATGTGCGCTGGAAACAGCGCACAATCAAGTATGGGTTAGGTTAATTGTAGTTGAAAAATCACAAATCATCATAAAAATGTTCCAAATAACTGTTATAATAAGAAGGGAATTTGTTTTTCAACCTACTTATATTGTGGGTAAATTCAGCCTTGCTATGTGTTACAAATATTGAAAGTATGACAAACATCTGCTTATTTTTCACTTAGCTGGCTAAATATAAAGAAGATGTACAACCTGCTTCAAGTCTGCAGCAAAATGGGTTATGATAAAGAAGGATGGTTAACAGGGTATATCTGGTCCTGGATGTATCTAGTACGGAGGTGCTGTAATGGATAATAAAATCGAAACATTATCGACAATCAGAATTAAGCATTCGGACGATCTGTATAAAATTGTCGACAGCTTAAATAGAACTTTGAAAGAAGATGATTTAATGTTTGGTTTAGCATTGGATGATGAAGATGATGGAAAAGCAATTTTCACCATTTATCGTACCTAATTGGCTTAAGTGGGGGCTAATTGTCCTTCTGTTACTTGTGGTTAGTCTATTTGCTTACAGCATTTATTTATATAATAATATACTAGAAAGCAAGCAATCAGGATTTGAAGCATCAGTCGAGCTTGCATTGGATCAAACCGATTTAGCTGAAGCGGAAAATGTGACCAGATATTCTGGAAAAATGCTGTACCATGTTGTCGCAGGAAAGACAGAAAACGGAGAAAAGGCTTTTGCTTATGTTCCAAAGAACCCAGAAAAGCAAGTGAAGATTCATTTTTTCCTCGCTGAGGATATTGTTTCAGAACAACAAATTGTAAATGACTGGCGCAACAGCTGTGCCGACTGCGAATTACTGGAAAGCAAAATGGCAATTGAAAATGAAAAACCATTATTGGAAGTTAAATACATAGATGAAAAGGATCGGTATGTATTACAGTATTTTTCTTTAATTGATGGAAGTTCTGGTGATCATTTTCGGTTTAACCGATCCTCATCATAGAAAGGTGATAAAATTATGGAGTTAGCGAACAGAGTAAAAACATTGACTCCTTCTTCAACGTTGGCAATTACAGCAAAAGCGAAGGAATTGAAAAAAGAGGGACATGATGTCATTGGCTTAGGAGCTGGAGAACCTGATTTTAACACGCCTGCCCATATTTTGGAGGCTGCTGCCAAAGCAATGAAAGAAGGGCATACAAAATACACTCCAGCAGGAGGTATGATGGAACTCAAGCAAGCCATCACAGACAAGCTTCTTAGCGATCAGCAGCTTGCTTATCAAGCTGACGAAGTTATCGTCACTAATGGAGCGAAGCACAGCCTTTATACTTTATTTCAAGTTATTTTGAACCCCGGCGATGAGGTGATTGTTCCTGCGCCATATTGGGTCAGTTATCCAGAGCAAATCAAGCTTGCCCAAGGAAAACCGGTAATTATCGAAGCCAAAGAGGAAAATGACTTTAAAATCACACCTGAGCAAGTAAAACAAGCTGCCACCGACAGGACGAAGGCTATTATTATCAACTCGCCGAGTAATCCTACAGGTGTGATGTATTCAAAAGAAGAGTTGCGGCAACTGGGTGACGTCTGCTTACAGAACAATTTACTTATCGTTTCTGATGAAATTTATGAAAAGCTCATTTATACAGAGGAACCCCATGTGTCGATTGCCGAACTAAGCAAGGACTTAAAGAATCAGACAATCATCATTAATGGCGTATCGAAATCTCATTCAATGACAGGATGGAGGATAGGCTATGCCGTTGGGAACAAGGAAATAATCAAAGCGATGACTGGGTTAGCGTCTCATTCCACTTCCAACCCAAACTCGATTGCACAGTATGCAGCATTGGCCGCCTATCAGGGAGATCAGGAAAAAGTAGAAGAAATGAGAGAGGCATTCCAGGAGCGCTTGGAAAAGCTATACGGATGGCTCACAGACATCCCAGGAATAGCGTGTGTAAAACCTAAGGGTGCCTTTTATCTCTTTCCAAATGTGAGTAAAGCAGTTCAATCAAGTGGATTTCAAACTGTTGATGACTGGGTTAATGCATTGCTTGAAGAAGAAAAAGTGGCACTTGTACCAGGTTCCGGATTTGGTGCTCCAAACAACGTTCGTTTGTCTTATGCCATTTCCCTGGATCAATTAGAAGAAGCAGCAAAAAGGATTAAACGTTTTGTTATCAACCATCAATAAATGCATTCGGAGGTATTATCTTGAAAACAACCATATCACAAGTTTCAAAATATGTCGGACAAGAGGTAACAATTGGAGCATGGCTGGCCAATAAACGCTCTAGCGGAAAGATAGCTTTTCTGCAGCTTCGCGACGGGACAGGCTTTATTCAAGGAGTTGTGGTGAAAGCGGAGGTAGCTGAAGAAATCTTTCAGTCTGCTAAGAACTTAACGCAAGAAACGTCTCTTTATGTAACAGGGGTAGTTGCCGAAGATAACCGATCTCCTTTTGGTTATGAATTACAGGTGAAAGATTTGGAAATCATTCATGAATCTACCGATTTTCCTATTACACCTAAAGAGCATGGAACAGAATTTTTAATGGATCACCGCCATTTATGGCTTCGTTCTAAAAAGCAGCATGCGATAATGAAAATCCGCAATGAGATTATCCGTGCGACATATAACTTCTTCAATGAAAATGACTATGTCAAAATTGACCCGCCTATTTTGACTGGTTCTTCTGCTGAAGGTACAACCGAGCTTTTTCACACTAAATATTTTGACGAAGAAGCATATCTTTCGCAAAGCGGACAGTTATATATGGAAGCTGCTGCCATGGCGTTCGGCAAGGTGTTTTCCTTTGGACCGACTTTCCGGGCAGAGAAGTCAAAAACCCGAAGGCATTTGATTGAATTCTGGATGATTGAACCAGAAATGGCATTTATGGACCATGAAGATAGTTTAACTGTTCAAGAACAATATGTTAGCTACATAGCTGAAAATGTGCTGCAAAATTGTAAACTGGAATTGAATGCATTGGAGCGAAACACGGAAAGCTTAGAAAAAATAAAAGCACCTTTTCCGCGGATTACTTACGATGAAGCGATAGATTTGCTAAAGGAAAAAGGGTTTGATGATATTGAGTGGGGAGAAGACTTTGGGGCTCCACATGAAACAGCTATAGCGGAAAGTTTTGAGAAACCAGTGTTTATCACTCACTATCCTGCTGATATTAAAGCATTTTATATGAAGCCCGATCCTAAACGGCCTGAAGTTGTATTGTGCGCTGACTTAATCGCTCCAGAAGGTTATGGCGAAATCATTGGCGGCTCTCAAAGAATTGATGATTTGAGCTTAATGGAGCAAAGATATGAAGAACATAATCTAACAGGTGATGCTTACAAATGGTATCTCGAGCTGAGAAAATACGGTAGTGTCCCTCATTCTGGTTTTGGACTTGGTCTGGAGAGAACAGTCGCCTGGTTTGCCGGAGTTGAACATGTACGGGAGACTATCCCATTCCCAAGATTGCTAAACCGCTTATATCCTTAATCAAGCTTATTACTAGTAGTTATAATAAATAAGCGGTGTAATGAATCCCTTGCCACTCAGTGACAAGGGATTATTGTCTGTATTTGGAAAATTTACAGAGAAAAACGCGTGCTATAATGAAGACGAGGTGAGTTTTCCATGGAAAGCCATATGAATTACCAAATGATTGTTCAAGATCAATTCGTTATCCCTTCGATTTTGCTGAAAAGCTATCATCAATTAAAATTATCTGAAACAGAAGTCATGGTTATTTTACATATCCATCGATTTCAAATGGAGGGCAACAAATTCCCGACGCCTGAAGACATTGCCCAATACACTAGTATTTCCGGACAGGAGTGCACGAAAATATTGCGTACGCTTATACAAAAAAACATACTTGTAATTGAGCAGGAAGAAAATGAAAATAAGCTGCTGAGCGAATGCTACTCATTGGAACCATTATGGGTAACCTTGTATAAAGGTGATCAATCAAGTCAACCACCTGTCCAGGATACTAACGATCAGCAATCCAATATTTTTATTTTATTTGAACAAGAATTCGGACGCCCGTTATCCCCCTTTGAAATAGAGACAGTTAATATATGGATTGATGAAGAAGAACAAGCACCCGCGCTGATAAAAGCTGCATTAAGAGAAGCAGTTTTGATGGGGAAATTGAATTTCCGGTATATCGATCGTATTCTTCGTGAATGGAAGAAAAAAGGCATAAAGTCAGTAGAACAGGCCAGGAATCAAAGTAAACAATTCCATGCAAATCAATCAGGCCAGCCAGATAAGCAAAAGCAGACCACAGCTGCGAGAGATGTTTCCTTGTATTACAACTGGCTAGAGGATGAGTAGGGAGGGCGAAATGATGCTTAATAAAAAACAAGTCAGATATTGCCTGGATGCCATGGAAGAAATGTTCCCTGAAGCGGAATGCGAATTGGTGCATGATAACCCCTTCGAATTAGTCATCGCTGTTGTATTGTCAGCTCAGTGTACAGATGCTTTGGTAAATAAGGTGACAAAAGATTTATTTAAAAAGTATAAAACCCCAGAAGATTATTTAGCAGTTTCGCTGGAAGAATTACAGCAGGATATTCGCTCGATCGGATTATATAGAAATAAAGCAAAAAACATTCGTAAACTCTGCCAAATGTTGATTGAAGAATATGGCGGAGAAGTTCCTTCTACTCAGGAAGAACTCGTAAAACTTGCAGGAGTAGGGAGAAAAACAGCAAATGTAGTAGCTTCTGTTGCTTTTAATGAACCAGCCATTGCGGTAGATACCCATGTAGAAAGAGTTTCAAAACGGTTAGCTATATGTAGATGGAAGGATTCTGTCTTAGAGGTAGAGAAGACCCTTATGCAAAAGGTGCCGAAAGAAGAATGGAGTCAAACGCACCACCGAATGATTTTTTTCGGGCGGTACCATTGTAAAGCTAAGAATCCGAACTGTTCTGAATGCAAACTACTTGATATTTGCCGGGAAGGACAAAAAAGAATGAAAGCAAGAAAGCTGGATTTAGAAGTTTAACTATAACCACATATATGAGTAGAGAAGAGGAATAACAAAACAAGGCCGGCTGCATTATTTGCAGCCGGCCTTGTTTTTATGCTATTAATTTTAAGCGATAAAGTACTTTCTTAATGCCGGAGAAGAAATAGTAGCTGTTCCTCCGTCACCCTCTGGTTCCGTAGGTGGTTCTTCACCAGCTGGAGGATCCTCGCCGTCTCCTTCTGGATTTTCAGGATTATCACCTTCGTTTGGATTTTCTTCATCTCCAGTATTTTCATCATCATCGTTGCCATTACCATTTCCATTACCATTTCCGTTGCCATTGCCATTGCCATTTCCGTTCCCATTTCCATTACCATTATTTCCTTCGTCTTCATTCGTTTCGTCTTCCTGGTTTTGGTCTTCTTGTTCTTCTTCTGTTTCTTCTTCAACTTCATCTGGAACTTCTACTGTGACAGTAGAAGCCTCACTTGTGTTGCTGGAGTTTTGGTCACTGACAGCAGTTACTTCGATTGTATAGGCAGTACCGAAATCGACATTGCTGATTTCCAGGCTGGTCTCCTTTGTGCTCGTTATCTTTTTCAAAGAGCCACCGCCTGATCCAGCTTTTACATCAAAAGTAACAGGACGTTTACTATCTTGCTCGTAACTCCAGGATACTTCAATCGATTGGCTTTCTTGATTAAAGCTGGCTGACAGGCCGCTGACAGCGTCAATTTGATCATATTTTTCTGATGTCTTTTTAGGTTCCTGTCCTTTTACAAATAGTTCTGTCACTATATTAGATTGTGGAGTATATTCACTAGGAAGCTTTGCCGGATTGGAGCCTTTTTCTACTTGGACTTCAACCACAGAGTCTGGTTTACTAAAGTCTGGTGTATCAACTCCCTGGGAAATGTGTGCCATTGTTTCTTTAAACAAATGTTGAGCTATCACAGTTTCCTCGCGTCCAATCAGCGTTTTTTTCTGCTTCTCATATCCGGTCCATACTGCAATCGTATAATTAGTCGTATAACCGCTGAACCAGGAGTCAGGACTGCCTTCTTTACCTTCAATATTCGTCGTGCCTGTTTTTCCTGCCATAGGCAGTCCAGCGACTTTGGCCGCTGTTCCGGTTCCACTAGGATCATCCACTACTGATTTAAGCATGTCGGTAATCATGTAAGCTGTGTATTCATGCATTGCTGGTTTTGATTCTGGCTTCAAGTCAATCGAGCGGCCGTCACTATAGACAACTTCTGTCACAGCGTAAGGTTCATTATAGATACCTTTATTACCAAAAGCACTATAGGCGCCAGCTAATTGCAAAGTTGTGACCCCAGTTCCTGACCCGCCGATGGCGTCACCGATTACCATGGTATCATCAGCAAAGTCTATTCCTAATCCTTCAGCAAATTCCTTGGCTTTTCCTGTGCCGATTTCCTCCAGCGTCTTAGCGGCTGGCACATTCAATGAGCGGGCAATTGCTGTACGAATGGACATCCAGCCTGTATGCTGACTGTTCCAGTTGTCGATATACTTATCTGTACCGGCAATGGCATACGGGCCATCATCATTTATTTGGTGGTAAGTTGACCACTGCGCATTTTCAATGGCAGGGCCATATGCAGTAATTGGCTTAAAGGTAGAGCCGGGCTGTCGGTTTTTATTGTCTATTGCAAAGTTCCAGCCGCCTTTAGTATTATCGAGATTTCTGCCGCCGCCAATGGCGCGGATAGCTCCGGATGTTGTATCCAATACCGTCAATCCTGCTTGGAATTCATCGTTAGGGTACTTAATTGGATTGTTGTCATCTTCACTGAGCAAAAACTCGACGTGTTCTTGGGCGCCTGGGTCAAGTGTAGTATGAACTTCCAATCCATCACTATAGATATCGGCGTCCAGTTTCTCCCTTACTTCATCTTGCACCTGTTGAATAAAGGCTTCATAAGGGGTAGATTCGGGCCGGTTTTCAACCAAAAGTGACTCGATGGAAACTTCGCTGGCTTCGTCTGCTTCTGCTTGAGTGATCTTTCCGTGCTGTACCATTAAACTTAGAACCGTGTTCATCCGTTCTTTCGTCAACTCTGGATTTCTCGTAGGATCGTAAGCGGATGGGCGCTGCGGAAGGCCGGCCAAAACAGCGGCTTCAGGCAGTGTGAGTTTATCCAAGTCTTCTTTTCCGAAATAATAATCAGCTGCTTCTGCAACTCCATACACGTTGCCATAATATATACGGTTTAAGTACATTTCTAAAATTTCTTCTTTAGAATATTGGCTGTCTAAACGCAATGCCAGCCATTGTTCCTGTACTTTTCTTTTTAACGTTTTTTCAGGAGTCAAAAAGGATCCTTTAATAACTTGCTGAGTTATCGTACTAGCACCTTCTGAACCAAACCCGCTAGTAATATTTGCCAGTATGGCACCGCCAATTCTGCGGAAATCTATTCCTATGTGGTCAAAGAACCGAACATCCTCGGTGGCAGTTACTGCATCAATTAAAAGGTCAGGGAGATCTTCATAATCAATTTTGGTCCGTTTTTCTTCTCCCAGATTGGCAAATTCCTCACCGTTGATATCTAACAGTTTTGTTGATGCTGGTACTGAGAGGCTTTCCGCATCCAATTTCGGGGCGGTAGCTATATAATAGGTGAACAATCCACCGATTCCTAATCCGATTAATAACACAAAAATGAATAATATCTTAAAAAATCTTTTCCAAACTGGTTTCTTCTTCTTCTTAAGCTGCTTTCTTCTTGCTGAACGAGATTGGCTTTTTTCTGCCATCACTCATCTTCCTCCGTTCTAAAAATAAAGCTGATCTAAAATTTCCAAATAATCTACCCTTGCTTGATATTTAAAAGGGATCTGGTGACCAGCTTCTTTGATTTCTTGATAGGGGATTGATTTTCTCCCTCCATTATATTGACTCTCCCAGTAGGGGAAAAGTTTCACAGATGGAAACAAAAAAGTTTCTTCATAATAAGAAAATCTTATAATCAGAAAGCTTATGCCGCCATGTTCTCTTACTTGCCTCATATGAGAAATTTGGTGTTCGTGTATATTAGAGAGAGGGAAAGACGTCTTATTTTTTGTTTCCTTTGCCTCGAAATCTATATATTTTTCACGGTACACCCCATTATAATCCGTAGTCGATGCTTGCTTAAAGTATGCCTCTTTTATGACAGCAGCACTCCTTTTAGGATAGTCGACTTTAACGATTTGGACGGGAGTAGGTTTCTTATGGATGACGGCTTTGTTTAGGTGCAGATAATGGTCATTTGTCGCATTAATATCATCTTCAAGCGTCATTCCTCTGTTGCCAAATGCGAGTTCATTTGATTGCTGGTTCTTACCAGGACGAAAAGATGCTGACTTCTTTCCGTTTGGATAATTCATTTTCATCCCCCCATACATGAAAGTATCATACCAGAAACAAATAATAAATGATAATTATAAATCGAAAAATTGATGACATTTCCTTTTTAAAATTGTTTTTTGTACAACCTAAATGGAGGGAGGCGATCCTCTTGAGTGCTAATATGGAAGAGATTGTTCAATACATTCAAATAATGACGAAAAGAAACAACCTGGATAACATAGCAAGGACAAAGGCGTATCTTTCTTATTACATGGCACATCCGGAAATAAAATGGGCATTCCTGGCGAGCATGGTATCAAGAAATGCAGGATGGAATATGACTGATTTATATACACCTGTCTTTAAAGGATTGTTATCAGGAACGGTCAGGAAGCAGTTGTTTTCCACTTATGAAAGGGCAAACTGGCTGATTTTTTCCGATGCATATCCCCAACTGCTTATTTATCAATTTTCTAAACAATTGAACCAACCTTTATTCGAGCTTTTGCCGCGGTTTCACGTCACAAGATATATGGAGGAGGAGTGGCGGTATTATTGGCAGTATCAAAATCGAAATCGCTTAATGAGATCTTTAATCATTAACGAACAAAATGTTATTGAGCAGCCTGTCATTAAAAATCCCTATTACCGGAAACATGTTTTTTTAAGGATCCCATATCTAGCTCAGGATTTTTTTCTTGTCAATGCTGTGCTGTTTCCTGATCTCCGCGGACAAGTAATTGGATCATATGTTCATGATTTTTCTAATCTGAATAAACGAATAGTGCTCGGTAAAAAACTTGCTGCCAAGTTATTCTCTCCGCATAATTATCATGGCGTATTGGATTTTGCATTGCACATTGAACCTACAGGGTCGAGGGACGAATATGAACAGTTTTTTAGCGATAAACAGGCTTCCTTCTCTTCTCCCGAGTTAAGGGAGGTTTACTCTGTGATAAACCATCAAGACAGAGTTCGTGAAGATTGGAGTGTGAAAGGGGGTATAAACAAGAAATGGTTGAAGGCTGTCAAAGAAACGGATGATCTTCAGACGGCAGAAAATTTTTACAAAAAAAGAAAGCTACTTGAACGAATATGGTTAATAAAACAAATTTGGAAATAGCGAAGCCGGGCTGCCATAAAAGCTCGACACCCCGGCCGTGGAACCGCTGGAAAAATAACAAATTACACAGAAGGACGATCGGGTCCGCCTAGTTTTTTATCGGTATAATCGGTCCGTTTCTTTTCTTCATTTTTCCGGTCTTTTTTTTGCTGGTCTTTTGATTTGTTGCTCATTTTCATCCCTCCTTACCGTTAGTCTGGTTTATTGATTGGGAATTCATACGATTAATTCACTTTTTTTGTCTGCTTTCTTCTAGTTTTGTCGGAAGGGAAGGGAGCCGTGGAGGGTGCGACGAATAGGAGAGTAAACAGATAGAAGGAGAGATCTATATGGGATATGCATTAAAAGAAACCAACACGGCCAAAAACGGCGTGTCAAAACAGGCGTTCGAAAAAGCTTACATCGACCTTACGGATCGAATGAGACTGATTGACCAAAAGCTGGCTACAAAAGCTGACGAAGTTGTTTTAACGTTAACCTTATCCCACAGGCAAGAGATAGAAGAATTACAAACAGAAGTGTTAAAGCTCCATGAGGAATTGAAAAAACTTAAAAGCAAAAAAGAGGTACACAAAGCTGAAACTTATTATGCTGTAAAGACCTCCCTTTTCCGAGGCTTGTTTAAAAGAATGCAATTATCCCGCAAATAATGGTAAAGTAGAGGGGAAAGGCGGGAATGCAACATGGAATTAAAGACGATAACTGAACAATTAAAACAGGAAATCACAAAGTTGAAAAACAGGTTTGAGACGAACGAGAAGCCTGAAGACCGCCGGGATCGTGAATTCTTTAATTTTGTTAAAGAAGAAACAACTCCGATCCATTCTTTAGTTCAGGAATGGGAAAAGCAGGCGTCCCTATTTGTGAAAAACAAACAGGTTTCCGTCCATCCTCAACAAGTTGCTTCAACATCCGATAATCTGCAAATCCTGTTATTGAATAGTTATTATATAGACACACCAAGGAAACGTTATATGGAGATGTACCATTCCATTCATTATGTCTTGGATCAACTGTTGAGCGATATCGAGAAATCCGATGTTAATTGACTGCGCCTTTTCAACGATTGGTTTATCCATAAAGGAGTGCAAGCCTTTACAAGCTGGAATTTTTCTTTTATAATAATCTTCCCCCTTTAAAGAAAGGATGCAAAACTATGGATAAAAATAATCTGTTCGAAAAAGCTAAAGAAATTAGAGAAAGGGCTTATACTCCGTATTCTAAATTTCCTGTAGGAGCTGCTCTTTTGACGAAGTCAGGAAAAGTATACCAGGGATGCAATATTGAAAATGCCGCTTATCCTGTGAGTCTTTGTGCTGAAAGAGTCGCTATTTTCAAAGCGATCTCTGATGGGGCCACTGATTTTGCTGAAATGGCAGTTGTTGCGGATACAGGCAGGCCAGTACCACCTTGTGGGTCATGCCGGCAAGTAATGAGCGAATTCTTCGATAAAAAAATGAATATACATATTGGAAATCTTTCCGATCAAAGTAAAACAATGACAATGGAGGAGTTATTGCCATTCTCTTTTGAGCCTGCAGACCTACCGAAGGATAAAAATTAATTACTTTCCACAAGGAAACCCTGTGTTCATTTTACACAGGGTTTTTCCGTTATCAAGATATTTATAACAAAATTAGGTTGTTGTCTCAGACATGTCTTAGCCTCTTATCATAGGTTATTAGTGAACCTATCATAAGAAAGGAGACAAATTATGAGACATCATCATGGCCCGCACTGCGGATGCCCTAACCCAGTGGTTTATCCGACAAAAGAGAACGTCATCCACAATTGCAGCGAGCAAACGATTGATCATATTCATCCATCGCATACAACAATAATGAATCACCATCTGGTGAAAAATAATCATGTGTACCCTCACTCTACATCTGTTGCAAATACAGTGGACAGTGTAGACGTATATGGCGGTTCATTCAATGTACCAGGAAACCAAGTAGCAGGTGCTGCGACTCCTCCTGGCGGTCCTGGTTATCCCGGCGGAATGGGACCTGGGGGACCAGGCAATTCAGTAGCTGGAGCTACGACACCCGGCGGACCTGGCATGGGACCGGGTTTCGCTCCTCCTCATGGAATGAAAGGATGGAAAAAACCGAATAAATGGTGCTAACAAACGTAAAGAGCTGGCTTCATCGCAGGTCAGCCAGCTCTTTATATTTTCTTTTACAGCAAATGAAATACATAACAGGCGAGGTGGATACATATGGATGTACTAGCTGTCACTGGATATAAACCAATGGAGATGAACATTTTTAAAGAGGACGACCCTAAAATTGCGTATATTAAAGCCGCTATTCAAAAGAAGATAATCGCTTTTATCGAGGAAGGATTAGAGTGGGTATTGATTTCTGGACAGATGGGGGTGGAATTATGGACAGGCGAGGTAATTATTGAATTACAAGAAGCATACAATATAAAGCTTGGCATCATTCCTCCTTTTCAAAACCAAGAAAGCCGCTGGCCGGAAGCAATCCAACACAAATATCAGGAATTGACCAGCTGTGCCGATTTTTTTCAGCCGCTTTATCAAAGCGAGTACAAAGGGCCCTTTCAGTTTAAAGCAAAAAATAAATGGCTGGTTGAAAAAAGTAATGGATGTCTTATCTTACTTGACAGCGAATACCCGGGAAGCTGTCGTTTTTATCACGAAGAAGCACAGCTGGCCAACCAATCAAACGGTTATCCTATCTATTTGATAACGCCAATGGATTTAGATGATGTCGTTCAAGAACTGCAAATGGAGGATCCTGATTACTGGTCATAACGATGAACAGGAAAAAAAGGAATGGTATAATTAGAAATAGGGAAAAGGGAAATGGACACCGGAAGTAAAAATTGACATTCGATCAATGTTTTGAAAAAATAAGAAATAAGTTGTACGAGATATGAGGTGATATTAATGGGCTTAGATCGTATTCAATTGTCAGGAAAAGATATATTAGAGAAAAACTTCAAAACAGCCATGAGGGGATACAATCAGGAAGAAGTAGATGAATATCTTGATACCATCATTCAGGACTATGAGGCTTATCAACAGGAAATTGAACGTTTAAGACAAGAGAACGAACGGTTGAAAAGACAGTCGGATCCATCAAGAACAAGAACAGCGCCGACAAACCACCAGGTGAACTATGATATCTTGAAACGCGTATCTAATTTAGAAAAAGCTGTTTTCGGAAAAAAATATGCAGACGCAGATTCCTAATCTATTTAATTTCCTTTGATTACCAATGCACAGCAGAGCAGTACATGTTATAATTGGTTTTGTCGCATTGACTTAAGTTAAAGATGATATTACAATAGATTAGCAATTAAATGAATGTTTGAGTAATCGCTGCACATTCTTTTTGTGTAGAGGAAAGTCCATGCTCACACAGGCTGAGATGCTTGTAGTGTTCGTGCTTGACGAATTCATAAGTCAAGGTAATCCTTTTTAGGATTAACGGCAGGGAAGATGCCTAAGTCCAACGGATATGGTATCGCAACCTTGAAAGTGCCACAGTGACGTAGTCAGGCGGGAAACCGCCTGAGTGGAACGAGGTAAACCCCGCGAGTGAGCAACCCAAATATTGGTAGGGGCATCCTTCATTAGGGAATTCAACCGAAAGAGGGCCAAGCTTTTGCTTGGAGATAGATGATTACTACTTGCGTACGAGGTTGACCACCGATGGCAGTACAATAGTACAGAACATGGCTTACAAAACATTCATTGGTCGTTGCTTATATTTATGAAAACAGCAACCCTTTCTAACAGCAGGCGTGTTAGAAAGGGTTTTTTATTTACATACTAAAAGCAAACAAAAAAGCTATAGTCAGGAAAGGATATATGTATATGGAACAAGTAACATTGATAGCAACTGCCGCTATGGGACTTGAAGCACTGGTGGCAAGTGAAGTGAAGGACCTGGGATATAGGGAAGTAAGTGTGGAGAATGGACGTGTGACATTCAAGGCAAGTGTTTCCGCGATTCCTAGGTGCAACCTTTGGTTAAGGACAGCCGACAGAATTAAGGTGCTTGTTGGAGAATTTGAAGCAAAAACGTTTGATCAATTATTTGAAAATACAAAAGCACTTCCGTGGGAAGATTTTATACCGGAAGACGGAGAATTTCCGGTCATCGGAAAATCGGTAAAATCAACTTTGTATAGTGTTTCTGACTGCCAGGCAATCGTCAAGAAGTCCGTTGCAGAACGATTGAAACAGAAATACGGTGTTGCCTCGTGGCTTGAAGAAACCGGGACGTTTTTCCGAATCGAAATTGCTATCCATAAGGACAGGGCTACTTTGTCTATCGATGCATCAGGCAGCGGATTGCATAAACGGGGCTATCGAATCGGACAGGGGGATGCGCCTTTAAAAGAAACATTGGCAGCCGCGTTAATCAAATTAACCAATTGGAAGCCAGACCGGCCATTCGCAGACCCATTTTGCGGCTCAGGAACCATTCCGATTGAAGCTGCTCTTATTGGCCAAAATATTGCCCCAGGCTTTAATAGAGAGTTTTCTTCAGAGGATTGGAGATGGATTGGCTCAAGCTTATGGGAGAACGCCCGCGAGGAAGCCGAAGACCTTGCCAACTATGATCAGCCTTTAAATATAACTGGCTCGGATATTGACCACCGGATGATTAATATTGCTAAGGACAACGCGATGGAAGCTGGTCTCGGAGATTTGGTTACTTGGAAGCAAATGCAGGCAAAGGATTTCCATAGCAATCAAGAAAAGGGTTATCTAGTGGGAAATCCGCCATATGGTGAAAGAATCGGTGATAAAAAAGAAGTAGAAAAGATGTACAAAGACTTTGGAGAGGTGATGAAGCGTTATCCATCCTGGAGTGTCTACATCTTAACCTCCAATGAACAATTTGAACAAGTATATGGAAAGAAGGCTTCGAAAAAACGAAAGCTGTTTAATGGGTTTATTAAAACCGATTATTATCAATTCTTTGGTAAATAGGGGGATGCAGATGGCAGAATACAATTTACAAGCAGAACGTGAGTTTCGCGGCTTACTAAAAGAACGGCAAGCTTACGAGGAAGCATTAGCGTTAATCCAATGGGATTTGCGGACAAAGATACCTGCAAAGGGTGCCGATCAGCGATCAGAAGTGATCGGTTTCCTTTCGCAAAAATCTTACCAGCTATCTACCTCTGACAGAATGAAACACTATATTGATACCCTTAAAAGCCGGCCGAGTAATGAGAACATTAAACGGTCTTTGGAGGAATGTGAAGAAGAATATAATCGAAATAGAAAAATTCCTGAACAGGAATTTAAAGAATTTACGATGCTGCAATCCAAATCGGAAACGGTCTGGCAAAAGGCTAGGGAGGCAGGGGACTTTAAACTTTTACAGCCTTATTTGGAAAAGCTTGTAGACTACAATATAAAA
Organism: Sediminibacillus albus; assembly: GCF_900101125.1. GTDB lineage: Bacteria > Bacillota > Bacilli > Bacillales > Amphibacillaceae > Sediminibacillus > Sediminibacillus albus. The sequence continues at coordinate 175,327 of NZ_FNFL01000001.1, forward strand.
TTCGCTGAGTATTGGGGCTATGAAAAGAACCGGTATGACGCCTTGCTGCAGATCTATGAACCCGGGGTGACTACGGAGTTATTGGACGACGTTTTTCAAAAACTGCGAACGTCACTGACAGATTTAGTTGAAAAGGTAAACCAAGCAAAGCAAAAACCTGATTCTGCGATATTACAGAAGCATTTTCCTAAATCCGGTCAGGAAAAATTCACAACAGAAATTTTAAAACGAATGGGATACGATTTCGAGGCAGGACGACTGGATGAAACGATTCACCCATTTGCTATCGCCTTAAACCCCCAGGATGTCAGGGTAACCACAAGATATGATGAAGAAGACTTCCGCATGGCAGTCTTTGGGACAATCCATGAAGGCGGACATGCCTTGTACGAGCAAAATATCAATGAAGAATTGGCTCTAACCCCACTGGCTACAGGTACTTCGATGGGTATGCATGAATCTCAATCATTGTTCTGGGAAAATTTCGTAGCAAGAAGCGAAGCTTTCTGGATAAATCATTATCCTTTATTTCAATCGATGGCACCCGAGCCATTTAAAGAGATTGCGTTTAGTGATTTTTATAAAGCAGTTAACGAAGTAAAGCCTTCGCTCATAAGAATTGAAGCAGACGAAATGACTTACTCGCTTCATATCATGATTAGATATGAATTGGAAAAGGCCTTAATAAACGAAGAGATTGAAGTAAAAGACCTTCCGGAGCTATGGAATCAAAAAATGGAAGCTTATTTAAAAGTAAGGCCGAAGTCGGACCGGGAAGGCGTTTTGCAGGATATTCACTGGTCTGCAGGTGATTTTGGCTATTTTCCCTCCTATGCATTAGGTTATATGTATGCTGCTCAATTCCATCAATCGTTGAATAAAGAGATGGACGTTGATGAGGCGGTCAGAAGCGGTGATTTTGGAAAAATAAAACATTGGTTAACTGAAAATATCCACCAACACGGTAAATTGAAAAGACCATTGGAAATATTGAAAGAGGTAACAAACGAAGGGTTGAATCCTGAATATTTAGTAAATCATTTAAAAGAGAAATATTCAAAAATCTATCGAATGTAAGAAGAAGAGCACATGCCGTTTTCAGCATGTGCTCGATGTTTACCCTATGATAGCCCAGGCATGGTGTCTGCTAGAATAAAAGCTGCTCACTCATGTTAGCTTAAAGCATCGGCCATATTTGGAGCAAACATGTCTTCGCCTTCATAAATATCTGTGATTGAGCTTTGGAAGTTGTCCCATTTTTCCTGGGCAGCAGTAAAGTCAGGCTCTAAAGCTGATTCTTCTATTGCGGCCTCTGCTTCACTATAATACTCGGCAAGAATAGCAATTGCCTGCTCATAACGTTCCTTAATATCTTCTGGCACATTTGCTTCTATCTTGTAGCCATCCAATTCAGATTGCGCTTCCCCAGCAGCGGTCAAAGCTTCATCAGCAGCCTTCTGAATATCTTCATCAGTTGCTTCTTCATCTGCTAAGCTTGCCTGATAGGCATTAATTTTTTGCTGATAAGGGCTGATTTTGCTCGTGAAGTCCATTTGAGCGCTAAGCAATTCTTTCTTTACTTCTGCGTTATCTGATGATTCCTCTTCCTTCTTGCTTTGTTCATCCGTGCTTTGTTCTTCGCTATTGTCGTCGCCATTGGTTTCTTCATCTGTTTCGGATTGAGAGCAGCCAGCGATAACTAATGCGGAAATAAGCCCTAATGATAGTAAAAACTTTTTCATTCGATAACCCCCTGTTAGAATATTATGTATAATCATCAAATAGTAGTTTAGTACTGAATCGACAAAAAGTAAACAATTTGGAGAAATGTTTTAATTATCAAAATAATATAAATTTTCCCATACGAACAGGAGTGAAGCAATGTATTTACCAAGTTTTAAATTAGAGGATAAGTTAGCCGTAATCACTGGAGCAACGAAGGGGATTGGAAAAGCGATCGCTTTAGCCTATGCTGAATCTGGAGCAGACGTAGTGCTGATTTCCCGGACTAGACATTCACTGGAAGCGCTCAAAGAGGAAATAGAAGTCAGTGGCAGAAAGGCTTATATCATTTGTGAAGATGTGAAGGACTATACGGCTATTATTAGTCAATTGGACAAGCAGATTGGACAGCGGAAGATAGATGTCTGGGTCAATAACGCAGGCATTAATATAAGAAGTGAAGCATTGGAAGTTACTGAGGAGGAAATGGATCAAATTATCGGGGTAAACATGAAGAGTTCTTTTTTCCTGGCCCAAGCTGCTGCTAAACGGATGAAGAAACACAATCAGGGGAAAATTATCAATATATCCTCTGTCGGCGGTCATGTTGCTCTGAGGACAGGAGTAGTGTATGCCATGACGAAAAGCGCCCTCATCCAGATGACCAAAAACCTGGCGATGGAATGGGGAAAGTATGGGATTAATGTCAATGCAATTGGTCCTTGGTATTTTCCAACTGCATTAACAGAAGAACTGTTGAAAGACGAAGATTATGTGGCTGATATCTTAGCTAGAACTCCTCTGAAGCGGATCGGAAAGCTGGAAGAGCTAGCAGGGACAGCTGTGTTTCTTGCTTCCGATGCCAGCAATTACATAACAGGGCAGACGTTGTTTGTCGATGGAGGAATGACAATTTATGGCTTCTAATAGCTTATCCTTGAAATTCCTGCGTTGATTATAGCGGAGAGCCCGCTTATTAGACCATGCTTGGTTTTTTTGCTCAGGTTAGGAAATCCTATATATCTAATGGAAACAGCTTTGTTTTTTAGCTTAGCAAGTAGGGAAGAAGGAAGTATACAACTATTTTTTCTGCTAATTATTATGATATAAAAAGAGAAGGTGGATATATGTCTTATATAGGTTCTTTGGGAGTCAGTCTTCCGGAATACGAAATTCCTCAAACAGAAATAAAGGGATTAATCGAGAATATTTTCCCGCGTCCAGAAAGGGAATTAAACCGGTTGCTTCCTGTATTTGAAAATGCTAATGTAGCAACCAGGCAATTTGTTGTTCCGAAAAACTGGTTTTCGGTCGAGCATACTTTTGTCGAACGGAATAAGATCTACCAGGAAAAAGCACTGCAACACAGCCTGCAGGCAATCGATGAATGCTTGTCAAGTTCCGAATTTCTTCAACAATCCATTCCTTATCATGCAGTTGACTCTATAATCTTTGTCTCAAGTACAGGGATATCAACTCCTTCATTGGATGCCCACATTATTAATGAACGGGACTTCCGTTCAAATATTACCAGAATGCCACTTTGGGGGCTGGGTTGCGCCGGCGGAGCCAGCGGGCTGGCAAGATCGCATGAATGGCTGGAAGCCAATCCGCAAGGAGTATCGTTAGTTGTTTGTGTAGAGCTTTGCAGCTTAACCTTCCAAAAGGATGATGACAGTAAAAGTAATTTTATCGGTACGGCACTGTTTGGAGATGGAATCTCAGCAGCCTTGATGATCGGTGATCAGTCCGAATATAAGCATTATTTAAAAAAACCTGCACCAAAAGTGACAGCGGTTGATTCACGAATCAAAAAAGCATCACTCGATGTTATGGGTTGGGAAATCGCCCCCCATGGATTTGAGGTGATTTTTGCTAAAAGCATTCCTCAATTGGTAGAAACTTTTTGGAGGGACCATGTCCATGCTTTCTTTTCCGCCCAAAACACCAACAATGCGGATTATTCCTTTTTTGTAGCACATCCTGGTGGAAAAAAAGTGCTGCAAGCGATAGAAGGAGTTTTAACAATTGATAGTGAGCAGCTTTTTCATTCTTACGAAGTCCTGAAAAAACACGGAAATATGTCTTCTGTCACTGTTTTATATATACTAAAAGAATGGATGGCCCGAAACATCCAGCCGGGGGAAAAAAGTGTTATCTCAGCTTTGGGGCCTGGGTTTAGTTCAGAACTGATAGAACTGGAGTGGTCACAATGACATTATGGATGTGGATCCTGTTTTTGTTCCTAATATTCCAACGAGTGATTGAACTAGCAATCGCACGCAGAAATGAAAAATGGATGAAAGCGCAAGGAGGGATAGAGGAAGGTTCAGATCATTATAAATGGTTTGTGATCACTCACAGCTTGTTTTTTGTGTTTTTGCTGGGGGAAGCCTTCATCAGGCAATTAAATGACCTTCCTGTCAACCAGTTCCTGTTGGCAGTTTTTTTGCTGTCACAGTTATTCCGGATGTGGTGCATTGCTTCTCTGGGAAAGTTTTGGAATACGAAGATAATTATTTTGCCGGGCGCGGAGTTGGTCAGCAAAGGACCCTATCGATTCATCAAGCACCCCAATTACCTGATTGTCCTGATAGAATTGATCGTTATTCCATTATTATTTCATACATATATAACAGCTATTGTCTTTCCGGTGCTACACCTTCTTTTACTGAAGATCAGGATTCCGGAAGAAGAAAAAGCGCTTGCGAGGCTCCAATAAACCAAAGGGTGATAATGGACGACGGAACGTTTGTTCTGTATAATGGAAAAGAGATGTTCAGATGATTTTTACTACGGTTAAACTTTTTGCAATATGATTTAAAACCAGGAGTGATTTTGTATGGCCACTGGGATAGAGAAGGATAATCAGCTCGGTTACTTTATTGAAGATTTATGGGCACAAGGATTCAGGCTGTCCGATAAGGATGTGCGCTTTGTTTATTTAGGGAAAAACTCGACCGCTGCTCCAGAGTGGAAGGTAATCAAAGCATTGAAAGTAACCTTGCAATTTCAACTCCATTTTGATGGAAGTTTCTTTTTGAGTGTATTAGAACTTCTGGCTAAGGATTCTGTAAAGAACAGAAAGATGGCAAACGCAGTATTGAAGGAAAAGGGATTTGCCATAGAGAAAAAGTAAATAAGGAAGAAATGGACCAGAAAACTGCGCGAATAATGAAGATAAGCTGAAAACTTCGGTGTTTACTACATAAAAAAGCTATCCGTAATCAGTTTGATCGGATAGCTTTTCTAGCTAATTCATCTGCATGTTTGTTTTGTTTCTCTGGAATCCACTTGATAAAGAAGTAAGGAAAACTACTGGCCTCTTGCTTTATTTTATTTAGCAGGGGAAGGTAGTCCTTATTTTTAGTAAAATCTTTTTCCACCGCCTCAACCACAAGTTTTGAGTCGGAGCGAAAAGATAATATTTCTTGCGGAAACAATTCTTTGCAAACTTGCAGTGCTTTTATAACTGCATGAAATTCAGCTTCATGGTTTGATAAATTGCCTAGTGGATAGGAATATTTATAGCTTTCTTTTCCTGATTTAATATATACCCCTGCACCGCTTAAACCAGGATCTCCACTGGCAGCTCCATCGGTGTAAACCTCAATCAATGAGCAAAACTCCTTTCTGGCCTTGCTGCTTTTTAGTGATAGACCAAAAACAAAACAGTTCATTATTCCATTTATTTATCTCAATAGATAAAGCATGACGCTAGCAGCAGAAAAGAAGAGGTCCTGCTTTCCACTTTATCACAAGGATGTTTTTTCTGTCTGTGCGGAATCTTTGTGCATTGCTTTTGCCCAATACAGGAATGGTGTATCTATTGCAGCTACAAGGAACTTTATAATGTAAGTTGTGAAGAAAATTTCCAGCCAAATGTCTAAAGGGTATTCCCCATAAAAGGCAATTCCGCAGAAAACAGCGCTGTCCAATAATTGACTGATCATTGTGCTGGCATTATTCCTTATCCAGAGATATTTAGAGCTTGGGAACAGGTTCTTTAATCTGGCATAGATCCAAACATCAAAGTACTGGCTGATAATGTAAGCAGTTAGACTTCCAATTGCTATATTGGGCACCAAGCCGAACAAGGTTGCCAATGAGTCCTGGGCAAAATCATCTGGTCCAGGTTGGAACTTCAGGGCAATCTGCATCATTATAGTCATTGCTATCAAAGTGGAAAAACCCATCCAGACTGCTTTTTTCGCTTCCTCTTTCCCATACTTTTCGTTAAGAATATCTGTTGCCAGAAATGCTGTACCATAAATAATATTGCCAAGTGTGGCAGTCAGGCCAAACAATTCTACTGTCTTGACCACTTGGATATTTGCGATAACGGTAGACATCCCTATCCATACAAATAAACCAGGCTTGCCGAAAATCCGGTAGACAATCAGCAGCATACCAAAGTTAACCAATGCAAAAATAATCCATATTAATTCATTTTCCATCAAAATAGCCTCCTTAGTTTTGGTAACGCGGGAGATTGCGAACCGCGGGTTTTACCGGCAAATTTATATTATACTTCCACAAATTCAGTTATGCAACGAGAGAGAATAGAACGAATTTCTCTTCTATTGGTTGTTAGCCGATATCTGAAAGAATGTTTGTATTTGAACAGCAAAAAAACGGTGATCATTTTGATCACCGTTTAAATTATCTTTATATAGATTTAGTTTTTGGTCACATTAGCAGCTTGTGGTCCGCGTTCTCCTTCGACAACTTCGAACGTCACTTCCTGGCCTTCTTCTAATGTTTTGAATCCTTCCTCCTGAATAGCAGAGTAATGAACAAAAACATCATTGCCATCTTCTAATTGGATGAACCCGTAACCTTTTTCAGCATTGAACCATTTTACTATTCCGTTTTGCATGTAAATAATCCTCCTAAAAACCTTCACGTCATACGTGGAAATTTCACAAAAAAGATGAGGAAAGCAAGATGAGTAATAGTTTCCTGAGAAATTGCAGATTCTCTCATGTTTTTGCTCCCATCTTCATTGCTTGCCCCAAATATAGCGTATTTTCAAGAGCTAGTCAAGAATTTACTCATGAAAACATCGGTTTGTCAAGGCACAATTTATCAACAGTTTTTTTGATGTGCACGAGGTTTAACATCATCGGCGAATGGTAGTTTTTTTATGGAAATTATACTACTATTAGTATATTACCTTTCAGTTGGGAGGAGTAGCCAATGCCGATCAATATCGGAGTTACCGGATGGGGAGACCATGACATTCTTTATCCAGATAAGACTCAGGCTAAGGATAAGCTTAGTGTCTATAGCTCTCACTTTCCAGTAGTGGAAGTGGATACAGCTTTTTATGCCATCCAACCTCAACGCAATTATGAAAAATGGGTAAAGCGTACACCCGAAGGCTTTTCCTTCGTCATAAAAGCCTTTCAAGGGATGACTGGACATGATCGCCATTCTTTAACTACCCAGGAAGCAAAAGATATGTTTAAAGCATTTTACGAATCGATTCAGCCGGTTATCGAAGCTGGAAAGCTTAATGCCGTATTGTTTCAATTTCCGCCCTGGTTTGGAGTGAGTCAGCAGAACATTGCCAGGCTAAGAAAGACAAGGGAACTGCTCGCAGATTTACCACTAGCTCTCGAATTTAGAAATCAAACATGGTTTGAGGAGAAATTTCGGGAAAGCACCTTGTCATTTATGGAGCAAGAAGGCTGGATCCATTCGATTTGTGACGAACCGCAAGCAGGGGTCGGTTCCATACCGACAGTTCTTCATCCGACCCATCCCGACAAGACCCTTATCCGGTTTCATGGCAGAAATGTACATGGCTGGAACCGTAATGGGCGGGATAACTGGAGGGAAGTCCGGTTTCTTTATAAATATAACGCAGAAGAGTTACAGGAATGGAAAGGGTATATTCAAGAACTGTACAAACAGACAAAGGACATCACCATTTTGTTTAACAACAATTCAGGCGGAGATGCAGCCGGAAATGCGAAACAGCTGATTCATTTGCTGGATATTAAGTATGAACATTTACATCCACGGCAGCTTGATTTGTTTCATTTCTGAATTTTATACGCAAAGGCGGCAAAGGCATGGATAAAAAAACAAGCTTATCTAAAATAGAAGATTACGTTATGCAGCTATTTCAGAATGAAGGAACCGGCCACGATTACTACCATATGAAACGGGTTGCTTTGATGGCGAGGGGGTTTGCCCGGGAAGAAAATGCCGATACCTTTGTTGCGGAGGCTGCTGGCTGGCTCCATGATATCGGAGATAAAAAATTATTTAATGACCCATTTTCTGCAAAGGAAGGAATGAAGGTTTTTTTACAGCAGATTGGGCTGGACGATGAACAAATCTCCACCATTGAAAGGGCTGTTGCTGATGTCTCCTTTAGCAAGGGACATAAAAAACCATCAACCTTGGAAGGGCAAATTGTCCAGGACGCTGATCGACTTGATGCGCTAGGAGCGGTTGGCATTGCCAGGACGTTTGCTTATGGGGGGGCTAACGGTCAATTAATTCATAGTGAAAATACTGCAAATACATCGATCCAGCACTTTTATGATAAATTGCTGCTTCTCAAAGATTTGATGATTACTGCCGCTGCCAAAAAGGAAGCAGGAATAAGGCACCAGTTTATGAAAACCTACTTAGCGCAGTTTTTTAAAGAGTGGGATGAACAGTAAAGGATATGATATCTACGTGTTGCTTCCAAACTAATTGGTTTTAACGATAGGAGGAATGACATGAACAGTGATGAACCTTTGCCTATATTGATGCTTCCAACAGGGGCAAGTGCGGGGATTCGCTGTTACGCTTTTTGTAGTTCTTCCTCAAAATAGAAAGTCCCTGGATACTCAGCGACAATATAGGAGTATTTTTTCATGTGTTTAATGTATTGCCATTTGGATATGGTTACGGGTTCTCCTGTTTTTGCTATATGAACGACGTCGCCGTGGGAAAATTGATTTGTTAGATGTTTCAATTGTACACTTCCTTTCATTGGTCTATCTTAACTATAACACAAATGAAGAGAATAAGGGGATTTCTTTCTTGCAGCTAATCTTTGAAAGAAGAAGCTGGAACAAGAAAGAGCGGGTGTGATACAAACCACCCCCCCGCTTCATTTCATTCATATTTATAGATTATGAAAAATGGTTACTGTGTATTCAAGCGTTTGGCTCCGAGGTATCTAGGCTGCCAGTAAGAATTATCCATTCGGCTGATTTCGACTCCTCGTGATTCTCCTGCATGGAGGAATTGGCCATCTCCTACATAAATTCCCATATGAGAAGGGCCAGAGCGGTATGTTTGAAAAAATACAAAGTCACCTACTGACGGACTGTCAACTGGTTTGGTAATATTCCAGAGTTCGTTTACCGTTCTTGGCAGCTGAATACCAAGTTCTTTGTAAATGTATTGGATCAAGCCGCTGCAATCGAACCCTTGGGGGGAATCCCCACCCCATACATAGGGAGTGCCAACCAGTTGTTTGGCCGTTTTCATCACTTGAGCTACATCAATAGCTGACTTTGCTTTTACCGTTTTCGGTTCCTTGGCAGCGGGGGCAGACTTTTCTTTTGGGTTCGGGGCTTTAGCAGCTGCGGTCTTTTCCTCTGCAGGAGCAGAAGCGTCACTGTCTATAGAAGCTTCTGGTTCTGCGGTATAGATAGCATCGATAACCTTCTCGCTCACATGATCTTGCACTTCATAACCATTGTCCTGCTGAAAAGATTTTAAAGCTTGCGCGGTAAGCGGTCCAAATATTCCATCGATTTCCGCCTTGTAATATCCAAAATAATAGAGAGCTGTCTGAATTGTTTCAATTTCTTTTCCGGTATCGCCGGGGCGGAGAGGAGAGGAAAGCTCCCGCAATGGAGCCAGATTCTTCTCTCTTTCTTCGATGATCAACTTATTGACTGTCCTGCGGTCAGCCATACCCGTTATCGATAAGTCTTTTTCTTTTTGAAATTTTTTTAGGGCATATTCCGTAAGTACACCGAAGTCTCCATCGATCGGATGGTCAAAATATGACAATGTTTTGAGTTTATGCTGCAATACTTTCACTGATTCATTATGTTGTCCGTAATATAGGACATCCGATTCTTTAATGATATTATTTTGTATTGAAGGGTATGCATCCACATAAAAAGCAAATGGCTGGCTCAGCACAAAACCATAAGACAACGAATGCTTGACGACATGTTGAACGGTTGCATCAGTAAGCATGCCTATAACCCCTTTCCAATTTGTACTCTTAACAAGATATATGTAGAATGGACGGGAATATGATTTTATTTGTTAAACGAAATATAACTGTAATATGTTAAAATAAATATACCACTTTTACATTTTTACATAGTGCAAAAGATTAAGCGGCAGTAAATGAGAGATATTATTCTTTGTTATTTTCATGCATGTTATGGGCAAATTGCTTAAATCAGTAAAACCGATCGCTATTATCCTATTGTTCTTATTTATTCCATTTGTCGATATCACACGCCCTTTTCACGGGATGATGTTACAGAAGGCACAGGGTGGAGATAAAGTCAGTCGATTGCAAAACCTGGAAAATTATGATGTATTGGATCAATTAATTGTGATTCCCCAAAACCCAAGCAATCCAGATGCTATTGTGGCAATGGTCGAGCGGATTAATCAAATAGATCGCCCGGTACTGGAACTGTTGGCTTCCCAACAAGTAAAGGTACGTCTATTTGAAGGGAATCTCACTGACGAGCCATTGCTGTATTATTTAAAATGGCAGAAGCCAAGAGGCTGGGAGCAGGATATTTCCTGGCAGGATGTCCCGGGATCGGGAGGCAGCTGGCTGATTTCTGCTAAAATAGGTGCAAGCAATCCTGGCAGCGGCCATGGTTCTTTTAATCTGGAGCTTCATGAAATTGGACATACTGTTTACCGATTGTTAATGAGCGAACAAAAATATGCCAGACGTATTAAGCGAATTTGGAATCGCGAGGCTGAGGCTGTGTTTCCTGGACAGGATTACTTTATTACTTATGCTTCTGAATATTTTGCTGAAATGTTTTCTTATTATTACTATGGCTCCGATGCTGCAAACAAAATGTTCGCCAAGGCACCGGAAACCTATCGATTTTTCTTAAAGCTTCAGGATTTGGACATTCACCAATTCGAAGCCTACTATTACTAATTTGAAGGAAGGAAAGTTAAAGATGAGTGACGGAGAAAAAACATACTTAGATTTGTGCAGAATGGTGTTAGAAACAGGTACGAAAAAAGAGGACAGAACAAATACAGGCACATATTCGCTATTCGGCCATCAAATGCGATTTGACTTAAGCAAAGGATTTCCTTTATTAACAACCAAACGTGTGCCATTTCGTTTAATTGCCAGTGAATTGTTATGGTTTATAAAGGGAGATACGAATATCCGTTACTTATTGGAAAATAACAATAACATTTGGAACGAGTGGGCGTTTAAGAACTGGATCGAGAGTGACGAATATCAAGGGCCGGATATGTCTGACTTTGGTCATAGAAGCCAAAATGACCCTGCTTTTAAAGTAGCTTACGAGAAGGAAATGGACAACTTTAAACAAAAAATTTTAACCGATGACTCCTTCTCTGAAAAATACGGAGACCTTGGTTCTGTGTACGGTCAGCAATGGAGAGCCTGGAAAACGTCTAAAGGAGAAACACTGGATCAATTGAAGCAAGTAATAGAAGCAATTAAAACCAATCCGGACTCACGCAGGCATATTGTAACAGCCTGGAATCCGGAGGATGTGCCAGGTAATATGGCTTTGCCTCCTTGCCATACGATGTTTCAGTTTTACGTTGCTGAAGGAAAACTGTCGTGTCAGCTTTATCAACGGAGTGGCGATATCTTCTTAGGCATTCCTTTCAATATTGCCAGCTATGCGTTATTAACCCATTTGATCGCCTACGAGTGTGGCTTGGAAGCAGGGGAGTTCATTCACACCTTGGGAGATGCCCATATTTATTCCAATCATTTAGAACAGGTAAGGACTCAGCTGGAACGCACCCCGTATCAACTGCCAGAGCTAGTAATTGACCAACATGCCTGCTCGCTTTTTGAGATAGAAATGAAAGACTTACACATCAAAGATTATCAATCTCATCCGCCAATCAAGGCTCCAGTAGCCGTTTAGCTGCTGATCAAAAGGAGGAAAATGATGATATCTCTGCTTTATGCCATGGATCACGCCAGAGTTATTGGCTATAAGAATGACTTGCCTTGGAGGCTTCCAAATGATTTAAAATTCTTCAAGCGTCTAACAACTTCCCATTGTGTCATCATGGGGAGAAAAACCTTTGAGTCCATGAATGGACCTCTTCCTAACCGGAAAAATGTAATACTTACCCGGGATGAAGAATACCATCCGGAGGGCTGTGAGGTTATCCATTCGATTGATACAATCGTCGATTGGAGTAAGGCAAATCCGGAGGAAGAGTATTTTGTCATTGGCGGGGGAGATATTTTTGAACAAATCCTTCCTTTTTCCGATCGTATGTATATGACGCTTATCGATGAGGAATTTCCGGGGGATACCTATTTTCCTATGTTCGATGAAAGTGAATGGTCGTTGACAAGAAAGGAAAAAGGCGAGAAGAATGAAAAAAATCCTTATGACTATTATTTTATCCAGTATGACCGGAAATCAGGCAGGAAGTAACTTGTCTAATCCGGCTTACAGGTAGGAAATGCCTGGTATTATAATAGAAAACTTTTATTTTATTAGGACATGCAGCAAAAAAAGTGGTAAGATGGACGAGAAATATAAACCGTAGGTGTTTTTGTTTTGTAAGTTATTGATTTTTCAACCATCAATTAGGTTACTTAATAGTAGGCAGGTGATTGATAAGATGTTAACATCTATTGGCATCCCAGGGCTAATACTGATTTTAATTATTGCTCTAGTCGTTTTTGGTCCGAAAAAATTGCCTGAAATTGGCAAAGCAACGGGTCAAACGTTAAAAGAATTCAAGAATTCAACCAAAGAACTTACGGAAGATTCTTTCGATGAACAAAAGCATGCAGACTCAGATAAGGAAAACAAATAAAGTTAGCGGAGTGATGCGTTATGTTTAGCAATATCGGCTTTCCCGGCTTAATCTTGATTTTGGTTATTGCCTTGGTTGTTTTTGGTCCTGCCAAACTTCCGGAAATCGGTAAAGCGGTCGGCAGCTCTTTGAAGGAATTTAAAAAAGCCACTAGAGATATTGTGGCGGACGAAGATGCCAGCAAAACAGAGGATAAAAAATAAAATAGCGACACATCCATGTAAGTTTTAGGCCGGTCAAAGAAAAGTATCGGTGTACTGCGGAATCCTGTGGTAAGCTGAGTTTTTTCTAAAGAAGGTGTAGGGATAATTATCCTTACATCTTCTTTTCTTCCAGCTTGGGATCGAGCATTTTTTCAATCAGCCTTTAAGGAATTGAAGGGGGGAGCAGCATTGTCCGATTATGATAAAGGCGTCCATAAAGATATGAATATGACTGAACATTTAACAGAGTTGAGGAATCGTATTATCTGGACGGCTGTTATATTTATTGCTTTCTTTATTATAGGGTTTGTTTTTGTTAAGGATATATATAGCTTTTTTGTGAAAGATTTGGAGTTTTCCTTACATGTGATTAGCCCGGGGGAAATCATATGGATTTACTTTACTATGGCTTCTGTAGTCGCTATTATAGGTACCATTCCCTTTTTTTGCCTACAGGCTTGGCTTTTTGTCCGCCCGGGATTGACTCCAAAAGAGCGCAAGGTTTCGCTCTCCTATATACCAGCGACATTTTTACTGTTTATAGGCGGAATGGCCTTTGGCTATTATGTTTTCGTTGATTTAATCCTCCCATTTTTATTGTCGTTGAACGATGGGATGTTCAATCAAATTTTTACGGTAGATAAATATTTTCGATTTTTGCTCCGGATAACGCTTCCTTTTGCTATCTTGTTCGAAATACCGATTATTACGATGTTTTTGACCAGTTTAGGTATTTTGACGCCAAGCTTTATGAGGAAAACCAGGAAATATGCTTATTTGATTCTGGTTATTATCGGCACCATGATCTCGCCGCCTGATTTTGTCCTACAAATTGTGGTAGCCGTTCCTTTAATTCTCCTGTATGAAATCAGTATTTTCTTGTCTAGTTTTACTTACAGAAGAAAACAAAAAAAGCATGAGGACTTTATGAATAACAACGAATAGGGGAGGTGGAAGGACATTGCGTTCTTTTTATCATTATATGATGAGATATCGGGGAGCCGGCCCTAGAAGTAATGAACGGCGCCTTGCTGATTGGATGTTTAATGACCATGACTTCCCTAAACAAGCAACTTCTTATGATGAAGTCAGCCGTTACTTAGAATGGAACATCCCGTTTACTGAAGCCTCTCAAGTATTTGACCGTTTGTGGGAGGATTATTTAAATAATGAAAGTTGATCGTTTCAAAGAAGAGCCCTTGATCGGGCTCTTCTTGTATTTTCATGAATTCATTAGCTGTTGGTAATATTGGCAGGTATCCAATTGAACTTTTCAGTGAGTTATTTCTGCCCGGCTGATCTCCGAAAAGCCAATCGAATAGTTTTCTCCATTTTGCCGAATAGTTAACAGTTGTTTCTCTGGTTTGATAGCAGTAATCTTTCCGGTAATCACGAGTTTGCTGCTTTGGCGGAAGACTATCAACTTCACGGGTTTACCCTGCTCCCAAGCTTCAGAAACTACCAGGCTTATTACCTCCAGCTCCTGGTCATCTATAATTGGTTTTGACTGTTTCTCATCCTCTGCCCATAAGCTGCGAAGCATTTCCACATGCTCTGGCAGCATTAAAGATGTCCATTTGATTGTTCCGCGCTCATTCATGTTGTAACACTCCTTTCCATTTATTATAACCAAACAGGTGTTCTACAATCAATGGAAATAGAACCTATGTTTGGTTTAAAATGGAGAAGCATAAATAAGATTAGAAAGAAAATGGCAGCTGCATTTAATTAAAACACGATTGGAAAACGTGCTAAAATAACATATAGGAGGGAATACCGTGAAAATATTACATACCGCAGATTGGCATTTAGGGAAAATAGTTAATAGTGTTCATATGACGGAAGATCAAGCCTTTATTCTCGATCAGTTGCTGGAGATAATCAAAGAAGAAAAGCCTGACGCAATTATTATTGCCGGGGATCTTTATGACCGTTCAGTACCGCCGAAGGAAGCAGTCGAACTACTAAACAACATGTTAACCACAATCATTTCTGAGTTACATATCCCAGTATTGGCGATCTCAGGCAATCATGACAGTCCAGACAGACTAGACTTCGGAAGCAGACTGTTTCGCTCGCAAGGGTTATATTTGGAAACCAAATTTAAAGGAGATTTATCACCAGTAACTTTATATGATGATTACGGCCCTGTCCATTTTCATTTGATTCCATACATCGAACCGGCAGATGCCAGAGCATTTTTCAACGATGACGAGATTCACTCTCACCAATCAGCAATGGAAGCGGTAGTGCGGCATATAGAGTCGACCAATGATATGAATGAACGCCATGTTTTCGTGGGACATGCCTTCCTTGCTGGCGGAATGGAATCAGAGTCAGAGGAACGCTTATCCATGATTGGCGGGAGCCCTTATGTAGATGCCCACTTATTTTACAACTTTTCTTATGTAGCACTTGGGCATTTGCATCAGCCGCAACGTGTATTAAAAGAAAATATCCGTTACAGCGGATCGATATTAAAATACTCTTTTTCAGAAGCGAAGCAAAAAAAGTCAACGACTATACTGGAATTGGACCAGCAAGGATTTTGCGAACTGTCTTATCGTCCATTAGTGCCGAAGAGGGATATGAAGGTTGTAGAAGCATATTTTGAAGCGTTAATCAGCGGATCAATCGATATTTCTCCGGATGATTATTTACATGTTCAGTTACTTGATGATGGCCAATTAGTGGATCCAATGGGGAAATTAAGAAAACGGTACCCGAATATTCTACGGCTGGAACGTAAGGCACTTGCGTCCCAAGTGCAGTTAAACGATCTAAGCAGAATCCGCGAGAAGCAACGAATGTCCCACACAGAGCTTTTTGAAGCTTTCTATATGGAAATGAAGGGCGAAGAAATCCCCGAGGAAAGAAAACAGCAAATGAATCAAGTAGTACAGCTATTAATGGAAGAGGAGAGAGGGAAGTAATATGCGTGCCATTTCATTATCAATGACAGCTTTTGGTCCTTACAAAGAAAAACAAACGGTAGATTTCAGAGAAATCGGTGAAGAAACGATATTTTTGATTACTGGTCCTACAGGCGCGGGAAAAACAACTATTTTTGATGCCATTTGCTACGCATTGTACGGAAGAGCCAGCGGAAGTGACCGGGATCATGATTCGCTTAGAAGCCACTTTGCCGAAATAGACTTCTCCACAGAAATCAGCTTTTGTTTTTCCTTGAGGGGAAAAACCTATCATGTAACAAGGTATCCAAAGCAATTGAAGCGGAAAGCGCGTGGCGAAGGGCTTACGGAGGATCCAGCAAGGGCTGAATTATATGAGATTCAAGACGGACAGAAGGTTTTGCTTTCCTCGAAAATCAAGGACGTAAATGAAACGTTAGAAGAAAAACTTGGCCTGGATTACGAACAATTTCGCAAAATGATAATGATTCCCCAAGGGGAATTCCGCAAATTGATTTCAGAAAACAGCAAGGAAAGAGAAGAAATTCTCCAGAAAATTTTTCACACGTATTTCTATGAAAAGATAACAGACGAATTGAAGAAACAATCGAGGGAATTGCATCAATCGATTCAACAGATTGAAACGAGACTGGAACAAGAGGCCGATAAAATAACATGGAGGACCTTGGAACCAGAAGAAACAGATTCTATCGAGGATATTGCCAATAAGCTGTCAAAGGAAATTGATATAGTGAAGCAGGAGCTGGCCGAAACGGAAGAAGCCCTGAAACGGGAAAAGACGGAATTGAACCAAGTGCAGGCAGCATACTATCATGGCAAACAGTTGGAGGAAAAGTACAAGGAATACGATGAATTAAAAGGCACAGAGAAAGAATTGACAGAAATGCAGCCTGTCATCGAAAGCAAGCAGGAAAAACAACTTCTTGCTGAAAAGGCTGCTAAAGTCATTCCATTTGAAGAACAGGCTCTTAACAGGAAGCGGGAGTGGGACGAGCAAGCAGCACGCCTAAAAGAGCAAAAAGAAAAAAAAGAGGGGGTTGAGCAGCGCTTTGAAGCAGCAAGAGCGGGCTATGAAAAAGAACTAAACCGGGAAAATGAACGCGAAAAATTAAAAGAAACCATTGAAACAAATAAAAAGCAATTAGAAAAATTAAAACAATATAAGCAGCTTAACCAGGAGAAGCAAAAGGTCGAGCAGGAAAAACTAGCAATAGAGAGAGAAATCGTTGATGTCGATAAACAACTGGACACCCTAATCAGCAAGCGGGAACAGTTGGAAAAAAAACTTCAAGCCCAAAATCAGATGACAAAAGAGTACTACAAGGCAGAACGGGATTGGAAAGAGGCTCTGGAAAAACCGAAGAAATTGGAAGAGATAATCAAGCAAAACGATAAACTGAAGAATATGCGAAACAATTTTCAAAACGTGCAAAAACAATATGGCGAAAAGCAAAAAACGATCGAAACATTGCAAAAGTCGATTAAAAATCTGGAGGATGGGCAAAAAAGCAATCACGCTATCTTGCTCGCCCAAGAGCTGCAAGCCGGGAAAGCATGTCCAGTTTGCGGTTCAACGGAACATCCGGTAAAAGCAGCTGGTACGACCACAGAAATTTCTGATCATCAACTTGAGGAGTTGCATGAAAAGCTCGAAGCTGAAAAGAAGAGCTTTAATGAGTGGCAAAACCGGTATATTCAAGTGAAATCCGAAGGCCAGGCACAACGCTCATTGATCGACCAGCTTTACCAGGACTTCGAAACAAGTCTAGGCGAATTTAATGAACAAGCTATCCATGACCATCTAAAACGTTCAAGAGAAGAAGTGGAATCTAAAAGAGAGCAGAAGGAAGCGGTAGAAAAACAGTTGAAAAGCATTGAGGAAGCAAGCGCCTTACGCGAACGAGTATTAACAAACATCCGCAGCAAACAAACAGAGATGGAAAACAAGAAACAATCAAAAGAAAAAGTAACAGAAGCATGGCTGAAAATCAACATGCAAATGGAACATACCAAACAGGAAATCGGACAGCCTGATAAGGATCCTGCCGATTTACAAAAGGAGATAACTGCCCAGGAACGATCATTGACAGACTGGCTGGAAACTTGGGAGAAAATGAAACAAGATTACCAAGAGTCAAAAGAACAGCTGCAACAGTTCCAAACCATTTTACAACAGCAGGACACCTTTACGAAAGAGACGGAACAAAAATACAGTAAGGATTTAGACAAATTCGAGAGTATGATAGCATCGAATGGTTTCTCTTCTATAGCAGCTTATCAGTCTGCCCGCTTGACAGAAGCGGAGCGATCACAGTTGCAAACAGAAATTGATACATTTAACCAAAGAAAGCAGCTAGTTAAGGAAAGATTACAGGAGACAGCTAAACATTTAGAGAATAGTGATAAGCCGAATATTGAAAAGTTACAGGAAACGTTAAGCGCAAAGGAAAAAGCTCTCGAGCAAGTAAATCAGACACTTCAACAATTGAAATTTTCCCATCATGCCCTCGGACAAATTAGCGATACTATGCACGGATTGCTCGAGGAACATCATAATAAAGCAAAACAGTATTATGATATCGGGGAACTTGCCGATTTAGCGCGAGGAGAAAACCATTTAAGACTTTCATTTGAACGATATGTGTTATCTTCTTTCCTTGATGAAATTTTATTACAGGCAAATTTGAGATTTGGGCAAATGACCGAACATCGGTATCAATTAATCCGTAGTGACCAGGTAGCGAAACGGGGAGCACAAAGTGGCCTGGATTTGGAAGTATTGGACCACCATACTGGCCAGCAGCGTTCTGTCAAAACCTTGTCAGGCGGAGAAGGATTTAAGGCGTCATTAAGCTTAGCCCTTGGCATGGCGGATGTTGTCCAGGCACATGCTGGCGGGGTTCAGTTGGAAACGTTATTTATTGATGAAGGCTTTGGAACGCTGGATGAATTATCCCTGGAACAGGCAATAGAATGTTTAAAAGGGCTGCAGCAAAGCAACAGGGTTCTCGGCATTATCTCCCACGTTCCCCAGCTTAAGGAAGAGATTCCCGCCAAGCTGCAAATAACACCTTCACAAACCGGATCGAATGTAGCCTTTACTTTTTCCTGATTATTCAGTTGCCAATAATTACTCCTTATCGGTGAAAAGTAGAACATGGTATAGTGTTAAGTAACTGCTAAACTTGACTAATCTGCCGCTGCAATGAAATGTACAGATATAGGTGGCAGGTTTAACTTTTCAGCCTTACAGGAGGAATAGCATGAAAGTAATAACCGCATCCACTCCCGAACAGCATCAGTACGTACGGAATCTTGTGGAAGACTTATACAACAGGGTATTTCCTGAATATTTTTCCGGACAGTACATAGCTGAATTGAAAGCATTCGAACTGATGGATCCGCCTTTCATTGAGGATTTATCTATGATGGAAATATTGGAAGTAACTACTGCCATTCAGGCAATAACGTCCATTTTGGATACGTATGCGCAGTACCGGGAGCCGGCTAGTATAAAAAAGTACCAGTGCATATTTGAAAAAAACACACAAATTTTAGGGAAACATAACGTGAATTTTCCTTTTCGTTTGCATGATTTTCTGGCAGGTGATTACAAAATCACTAAACAAGCGGATAAAACCTTTTATATATAATAAATCTTGCCAATCCTTCCTATGTGTCTTAGGATAAAGGGAACAGTTACGATGGAGGAGAGTATTATATGCCAATGCCTATGTCAATAGAGTGGAAATTGCTGACTCACGGGAAAGAAAAGCGATTAGAAAATAAAGAAAATATGTTTGAAATCGAATTTGAAGGATATAAATTATTTCCGCTTAATCAGGTTATCGAAATAAAGAGACATCATGATTCAGACCAGATCGGCAATGGTAAAATTGTCGAATTGACATGGAAAAACGAATCTACACGATGCACTTATCAACTGCTTTCTTTATATAACGTCAATTAACGACAATTCGAATGCGAGCAGCGTCGCTTTCTGCGCTTGCCCGGGAAATATTCATTATTTTATGGTGAAATAATTCACCGCTTCAAGAGCATCTATTGGATGCTCTTTTTTTATATGCTCGAGGTCCTATCTCCATGCAGAAGATCTATCTTTTAATGCCTACACCTATCTTTATGAATATACGTACAATAAACCAATCAACTTACCGAAATGAGGGGATTCTTATGTTTTATCCAAATCAACAGTCTTCAGGTTATGGTCCATTCCCGTTTTCCCAGGCAGCTAGGCAGCCTGTTCCTTATCAAACCAACTTTCCTTACCAGACTCCCGGCGGAACAGCTGGAAGGGGAGGTGTGCAAGGTCTGCTGCAACGATTTATCCAACCAGCAGGCGGGGGCGCTTCGCAACTTCCTGCCGCTGGCTCCAAATTAACCAGCACCCTTGGTAATGTACAGCAGGCGATAAAAATGGCTCAGTCTGCAATGCCGATTGTACAGCAGTATGGGCCAATGATAAAAAATATTCCAATGATGATTAATATGCTGAAGGCTTTCAATGCAGATGAAGAGGAGGAAGAGGGTGCAGCTGACACTGTCAATCAAGATACAGATGATGACTTGGATGACATTGGGGCAGGTGAACAAAAAGAAACAGAGAAGCACTCGGTTGCAGTCCAGCAAGAAAACCTTTATAAGATAGAGGCAGCTGAAAAAATCGCTGAAAAAACAGAGATAGAAAAAAAGTCGAAAAAAAACGGTGCGGGGCAGTCATTACCAAAGCTATATATCTAGTCCTCCTATGCAGACTGCTTGATTTTTTTTCATAAAAGAGAAAAAATAAGGAGGATGCAGACTTTTTTGTGTAGAAGAGGAAGAATTCTTCTGCAGTTTTTCGAATGTCTAAAAGGAGGAATAAATGATGGCTGGAAATCAGTTAGAGAAAGCAACGTTTGCCGGAGGCTGTTTTTGGTGCATGGTGGAGCCTTTTGATCAGCGGCCGGGGATAGAGAGTGTTATCTCCGGTTATACTGGCGGCAGAACAGAGAACCCAACTTATGAAGAAGTATGTTCTGATACAACTGGCCATGTAGAAGCTGTGCAAATCACCTTCAACCCTGACATTTTCCCATATGAAAGGCTATTAGAAGTGTTTTGGCAGCAAATTGATCCTACAGATCCTGGCGGCCAATTTAACGACAGGGGAGAATCCTACCAAACAGCAATTTTTTACCACAACGAACAGCAGAAAGACCTAGCCGAACAATCAAAGCAAAAACTACAACAAAGCGGTAAATTTAATCAGCCGATAGTAACCAAAATACTTCCGGCAGCTCCTTTTTATAAAGCTGAAGAAAAACATCAGGATTATTATAAAAAACAGTCTTTTCACTATAAATTGTATAAAAAGGGATCTGGCAGACAAGATTTTATTGAGCAACATTGGAAGCTGCCAAAAAATCCTGAGGAATTAAAAAGCAGACTGTCTCCTTTGCAATACCATGTTACCCAGGAAAATGGTACAGAAACGCCATTTAACAATGAATATTATAATCATGAAGACGAAGGTATCTATGTGGATATCGTTTCTGGTGAACCGTTGTTTTCTTCCAAGGATAAGTATGACGCTGGTTGTGGTTGGCCAAGCTTTACCAAGCCAATTGATAAACATCAGGTGAAGGAGAATACTGATACATCTCATGGAATGATCCGGAGAGAAATCCGCAGCAGCCAGGCAGATTCCCATCTTGGCCATGTATTTGAGGATGGGCCTCAAGACAAGGGCGGACTTCGTTATTGCATGAATTCAGCAGCCATGAAGTTTGTTCCGAAAGAAAAGATGGAAGAAGAGGGTTATGGATATCTGTCGTATTTATTCGATTAAGTCATTGCTGTCTCGGAAAGGATAATAAATATTCCGGGACAGCTTCTTTTGTTAACTACATAGGAGGAAGGTTATTGTATTGAGCACAAGTATATTACTGGAATATGGATGGACCCTGCTTGCCTTGATCGGGCTGGAAGGGCTGTTGGCTGCTGATAACGCCTTAGTAATGGCGTTGATTGTTAAACATCTGCCCCAGGAAAAACAGCGGAAAGCGCTGCTGTATGGATTGGGAGGAGCTTTTATCTTCCGGTTTGGTTCATTATTCTTTATCTCGTTTCTTATCGATATTTGGCAAGTACAAGCTTTAGGAGCAATATATTTACTGTTTATTTCAATTAACAATCTATTGAAGATTTACTTTAAGAAGGAGCCGAAAGAAGGACAAGTCCTCAAAGCTAATAAACAGTCTGGATTTTGGGTAACCGTGATTAAAGTTGAATTAGCGGATATCGCATTTGCTGTTGACTCTATTTTAGCTGCTGTAGCTTTGGCAACTACTCTGCCGGAGACTCCTGCGCCTTTGATCGGAGATATGGACGGCGCTCAGTTTGCAATTATTATAGCTGGTGGAATGATTGGGTTGATTCTGATAAGGATTGCTGCGTCTTATATAGTCAGGCTGCTTAAGAAGAAACCAGCCTTGGAAACAGCAGCCTATTTAATTGTAGGCTGGGTTGCTGTTAAGCTTGCAATCCATACGCTGGCCCATCCAAGCCTTGCTATCCTTCCCCAGCATTTTCCTGAATCTCCTCTTTGGAAGACTACCTTTTGGGCTGTTATGGCAGGCTTCGCCCTAATTGGATGGTTTTGGCAACCTGGCGACAAACATAAAAGATAGGTTAATGCTGAATAGATTCTTGTTTTTGGAATGAAAAGAGGCTGGTATCTTGTTTCATGTTGGTCATTTACTCTTCACGTATTTAGTAGGTTTGCTGGGCGGGTTGCTTTTTTTATGGCTTCATTTACCGCTGGCTTGGATTCTTGGCCCTTTATCACTATTGTTGATTTACAAAACCTTGCCGAAGACGTCGACAAGGGCTTCCTTACGTTTACGTAAAGTCAGCTTCGCCATTCTTGGCATTCAAATCGGCAGTACCTTTACTTCATCAACACTAACAGCAGTGACACCTTATATCCTTCTTTATACGGGTCTGACTTTACTGTTAATTGCGATTAGTTTATTTAACGCTTATCTAGTGACGAAGTGGATACCTATCGATGTCACAACAAGTCTTCTCGGCAGTATTCCTGGCGGATTGTCTGCCGTTCTGGCATTAAGTGATTCTTTTAATGGAAATACTGTCCTTGTTACGATATTCCAAACCATTCGATTAATAGCAGTCCTTTTCCTTATTCCTTTCTCAGCTACGCACTTGTTTTACGAGAATGTAAATACTGTCCAAGAATCTTCAGGGCAGCAAATGGCGTCAGGATCGTTATGGACTCTCCTGATTTATATAGCGGTTTTTCTATTGGCGCTGCTGCTCCAGAATAAAGTTCCTGCCGCTTTAGTGCTTATACCGATGCTGGTAATAGCAGTCCTGAAAATAAACGGGATACCATTATGGGAGCTTCCTGTAGCTATTTATCTATTTGCACAGCTTACCATTGGTGTCTATCTGGGCAATTCAATAGAAATGAAAGATCTATGGAAAGCAGGTAAGTATTGCATTTATTATTTGTTACTGGCTATTGTATTAATAGCTATTTCCTTTTTATTCGGTTATATATTCAGCATGTTTACCAACTTGAATTTAGCTACTGCTGTATTGAGCCTGGCCCCTGGAGGCTTAATCGAAATGGCGCTTACTGCTCAATCAGTAAACGGTGACCCATCGATTGTCAGTTCGCTGCAAATGATAAGGTTGCTAACGATCGTTATGCTATTGCCATTCTTTTTAAAGTGGCTGCTAAAAAGGATACAGTCTAAATAAATCTTTTGCCAATCCTGCTGAAAGGGTAATGATTATTATTAATAAATATGATATGTTAAAATAATCTTGAATCTGAGATTATTTTTCGGGGATTGTTTGCAATAACATAATTATGTTAACAAGAAGGTCGACAACCAAAAAATAAAGGTTACTTTCCCTCGATTTTCTTCCAGGAGTTTGGAGTCTTATTGATTGAGCTTTCAACAGATTCTCCAGGCTTTGCTATCGAGGGGGATCTAAGCAATCTCGGCCAATCGTTTAAACTGCCAGGATGGCTGGAGGAAGAACGGACAGATATTATAAAGAGCTTACCATCATTAAAGGAGGAGTAGAAAATGCATCATTTTTATCAGGAAGGAAAATACGAAGACGGACCGGTATTTTTATTGTTACACGGGACTGGAGGTTCAGAAAAGGACTTGCTGCCGATTGCCAGCATGATAGATGAACATGCTTCTGTACTGGGGGTAAAAGGAAATGTTTCTGAAAATGGGATGGCACGTTTCTTTAGGAGAATCCGTGAAGGTGTGTTTGACGAAGAAGATTTGATTGAACGTACCGCTGAGTTACATGCATTTTTAGACGAAGCGGCGGAAAAATATCGATTTGATCGAAGTAAAATCGTAGCTGTTGGTTACTCGAACGGTGCTAATATTGCTGCAAGTTTGCTTTTCCATTATGAAACATCCTTAAACAGTGCTATTTTATTTCATCCGATGGTGCCTAGAAGGGGAATCGAGCTTCCAGATCTTGCAGGAACCCCAATTTTTATAGGTGCAGGTACAAACGATCCTATAATAAATAGTAAAGAAACAGAGGAATTAGCACAAACATTAACTGCTGCCAATGCATCTGTTGATTTGCATTGGGATAATATGGGGCATCAACTATCGGAAAATGAAGTATTGCAAGCAAAATCATGGTATAGTGAGCATATCAAACAATAAGTTGAATAAATGCAGAAATCAGGCATGATGGCCTATGCCTGATTTCCTTGCAATCGTAAGTTGGAGGGATGTTCATGACTTTTATTTTTCGAACGATTGACCATGTGCAGTTAGCTGCTCCGGCCGAAAGTGAGCAAATTTGCCGGGAGTTTTTCCATAACATTTTAGGTATGGAGGAGATCGAGAAGCCGGATAGCCTGAAGAAAAACGGCGGAGTCTGGTTTAGGTGCGGGGAGCAACAACTACATATCGGAATTGACTCGGATTTTATGCCAGCAAAAAAAGCGCATCCTGCTTTTTATATCGAGAATTTGGATGAATTGAAAAAAAGGCTGCTGGAAAAGCAAATAAAAGTCCAGGAGGACGATCGGCTGTCCGGATATAATCGGTTTTATGTGAACGATCCGTTTGGTAATCGATTGGAATTCCTGGAGATAGCATAGTTGAAATTTTCATCACAAAGAGGAGGATAAAAGTGATTCACAAAAATTGGGAAAACAATAAAACTATTAAAAAAATAGAATGCGTTCATGCTGACGCGAAGAAGTTTGTGGTCGATACTACACTGACCCCCGGGAAAACCTATGAAGTTAAAAATGAAACGGATGAATTTTACTTTATCATTGACAATACGAACCGTATAGGCGGTTTTTACAAGGAGTATTTCAAAGAATTATAAATCAGCAATAAAAACTAACCGTACCAATAGGGCCGGTTAGTTTTTATTATTAAGTATGCAGCTTAAACTTTTTTTAGTCTGTCGGTAACATTTGGGCAGTATGGATAGATGGAAAAAAGATAAGAAAAAAAGTTTCCAATTAAAGAATAGAAAAGCTTCGCGATGGCGAGAATTACAAGTATATTGTATTGATTTCACAAGAAGAATATAGATATGTGCTTGTTTTTATGGCTTGGTTACTAGATAATAGAGATATGACCCTTGGAGGAGATGGTTTGCATGAAAAGGCTGTTTATGATTCGTCACTGTAATGCAGAAGGTCAACACAAGGATTCACCATTGACTAAAGATGGAGTAATACAAGCACAGATAGTAGCAGAATTTTTGCAAGATTATGGCTATAAAATGGATCGTATCTTGTCCAGTCCTTTTTTACGGGCAGTGGAGAGCATTAAGCCATACGCACAACGAAACAGTCTTCCCATTGAAATTGATGAAAGGCTGGAGGAACGATTGCTTAGTGAAGAGCCAGTCGATGACTGGATGGATGTATTAGAGCAATCATTTACAGATATGAACTTTAAGCTTCCTGGCGGTGAATCATCCAATGATGCCAGCCTGCGGGCCAAACAACTAGTGGATGAAATAATGGAGGATGATTCCTGCGAGAATGTAGCAATTGTCACTCATGGCAATCTTCTTGCCCTTCTGTTAGGTAAATATCAAGCCGATATTGGATTTGCACAATGGAAGGGACTTACTAATCCAGACATGTACTTAATCCAAAAAACCGGAGGAGAGTACATAGTAGAGCGTATTTGGCAGGATAAAAACTAAGCGTGCCTTTCAAAACACGCTTAGTTTTTCTGGTTGTTTTCTTTGCGATTACATATATAAATTAGCTAGCAGGATGCCGCTGGCGGCTCTGTAGATTTGATTGAATTGGCTGAGCGGAAGCGGATTTGTTCCTCTGCCTAACTCAATTGTAAATCCTGGGCGATTCCACTCCTGAATAAACCAATCCTTGTAGCCTGCATAACTTTCGACAGTACGGATTGGCAGGTAGCCGCTAACGTTAGCGTATTCCTGCACAATGGTTTCCGCTTCTGGCGGTTCCTGGTCTTCAAATCCCCAGTAGATGACTTCTCCCTGAGTGTGCAACGCGTTCACTCGCCTGAAATCCATGCTTCTCGTTAGTTCTGCCATAGCTTGTGCCTCTGGCTCTGATAACGGGAAAGGGCCTGGATAATCTCTAGGACTCGGAACTTGGCGTTTCCGCGCTTTTTCTATTTCCCATTTGGCTGGGAATTGATTGTTTAAATCGACTCCTCTGATATTGGCTTTCCAACCAGAGAAATCCCTGCTCCCTCCATTGATTTCCAATACTTCGCTTCGGTACGGCTCTTGTTCAGGTAATCCATTGAGAACAAGATTGACCCCATCTGGGTTCACCATTGGTACAATCGACCACAACACATTGTTGTATATTTCCGGCATGTTTATATTCGCAATCGACCCATTATTCGTTACTGCTAATAGATAATCGTTTAGAAACCACATCATAACCGGGGTGGTTATCCATTCATTGGCATGAAAAGAGCTGTTTGTATGAACTTGTTTTGCTCCTCGGCCTACCCTGATTTCCGTAATGTTTTTTCCCATCACAGAATTCCCGATAGTCTCAGTCATCAAGAAGGGATATATGTTGATTAACTGATTGATGTCTTCATTCATTGCCTCATAATTGTATGCTTCCTGCCCGTCTACCACCCGCCATGTAACTCTTGCAGGTAAAAGAAGCCGCTGTCCAATCGTTAGCTGCTGGGGGTTCACTGCTGGATTAAGCAGCGAAAGAGCATCGGCATTCAGGTTTCTCCGTGCTGCTAACGACCAAAAGGTATCGCCGCTTTCAACTGTATATTCACTGACAGTAAAACCGGGAATCTGGATCGTTTGCCCTGCGGTTATCTGGCTGGGGTTTATGTTCCGGTTGGAATCATAAACCAACTGCGCGGGTATTTGGAATAATTGGCTGTAATACCATAAAGAATCGCCCTGCCGAACTGTTATCTCCATCCTTACGCCTCCTGTTAACTTGTATAATTAACTATATGAGCAAGAGGACGGAGGGGTTAAAGCTGTGTAAATTCATGATAGTAAAGGTAGAAAAATGAAAAAGTATATAGTATACTCAAATTTAATGCTTCGAAAGTATTGCTAGTACCAAAAGGCTTTCAAGCATAACCTGCTGTTAAGGATAAAAGTTTTTGGTATAATAAATAACCTAGTAACAGTACCTCACGTTATAACGGGCGGTACTTTCCAACAAGCATGTCGATTATATGAAGGAGGAGATATACTTGGCTTTTGTAATTACATCACCTTGTAAAGATGAAAAAGCTGGCGAATGTATGGAGGTTTGTCCAGTAGATTGTATAGAGGAAGGAAAAGACATGTTCTTTATTGATCCTGATATTTGTATCGATTGTGGAGCGTGTGAAGCTGTCTGCCCTGTCGAGGCTATCTATATGGAAGATGAAGTTCCTGAAGAAGAAAACGAATATATTTCGTTGAACCGCAAATTCTTTGAAGATAGATAATTCTTTCCAATGGCAATACTTACGATAGAAATAAAAAAAGCCGCTCACCAGCGGCTTTTTTTAATAAACAACATCAAAAGAAGTATAACCCTTCTGTTCGTCAGACCTGTCTATTTCTAGATTATCTACTTTGATAAAACGATGTGGTCCTTTTCGGATGGTCTCGACAAATTTATTCACTTGTTCAGGAGTTCCCTCTGCTTCCAGCTCGACATCTCCATTGGGAAGATTTTTTACCCAGCCTTTCACCCCGGTTTCGATTGCTTTTTGCTGGGCGGTCGCTCTAAATCCTACCCCTTGGACCGTTCCACTGGCAATCATATGTGCAATAGTCATAACCGTTCACCTCTTGTGCTTTTTTACATCTCATTGCCTTTTGTGCATCTATTAAAACATTTCCTGTTCCACTAAATAAGGGGAAATTACGATTGATCCGTTCAATGATTTTATGGGTGTCCATGAAGCAGAAGATGAGGCTGTAACTGGCTTCCAGTGATTACTTTCGTAGTTCGACTCAGATGGCAGCTGATGCCGACATATAGGTTTTGGCAGCACAGGCAACAGAAAAACAATCGAATAATCCACCGAAGGATATTTCAGCTGCCATGAGCAGAAGCTGCACCAAATAGTGCGTCTTTATCTTTAGTTGAACAAAAACTTACCAACATTTTTCAAAAGCCTTGCAGGTTATAAAACGTGGCTTGCCAGAGCTTTATGCACTTTATAGATATTGTCCCCTTTTCTGAACTCTTTTACGATAGGGGCGGAAGATCCGGAAATCCATATTTTTAATTCTGCATCAAGGTCAAAACTTCCAGCAGTTTCTACACTAAAATGGGTAACTGCCCGGTAAGGGATAGAATGATATTCTACCTTCTTGCCTGTAACTCCTTGTTTGTCGACAAGAATCATCCGTTTATTGGTGAATACAACCAAATCCCTGATGATTTTGTAGACACTTGCTAATGTTTCCTCGTTTGTAATAATCTCCTCCAGGTCTTTTTCCACCTTTTCAACGTCAACTTCTGAAGCGTTGCCCATCAAACCATCCAATATTCCCATGGCTGACATCTCCTTTTTTAAGTTATATGGTCATTATAAGTGTTGTTTTCCAAACATGAAAGGAGGATATGCTGAATCCTCTGTTAACGAAGGTTTAATATTCAGCTCGACAGGTAAAAGACAGAGGACGAGTAATACGAAAAACGGAGGTGGAAGACTATATGACGAAGCATGGAAAATTTGAATGGCTATCAGAATCCCCAGACTCTTTGTGGAGGGAAACGGTAAAGATACCTGATTTCCCTCGCCTAAGAAGTAATCTTGAAGTCGATATTGGTATTGTGGGAGGCGGCATAACCGGAATAACTGCAGCATACTTACTGGCGAAAGAAGGATATAAAATTGCCTTGATGGACGCCGGCAAATTATTGGAAGGAACCACAGGAAATACAACTGCTAAGATTACGGCCCAGCATGGATTAATATATGACGAGCTAATCCAGCAGTTTGGTGAAGATACTGCCGAACTATATTATCAATTTAATCAGGAAGCCATGGAGCTTATAGAAGAATTGATAGACATTCATCAAATTGAATGTGGCTTTTCGCAGGAGGACGCTTATATTTATACTGCCTCCAGCCAGTTAGTGGATACATTAAAGAAGGAAAAACAGGCGTATGACATACTCGGGATCGATAATGAGCTGGTCAGTGAACTGCCAATCGGACTTTCGGTGGAAGCAGGTTTAAAAATGAAAAACCAGTATCAATTCCACCCGCTTGAGTATCTTCGCAAATTAGTCGAGAAGCTGGAAGAACAAGGTGTTCAAATATTCGAAGAGACGACTGCCACAGGGGTAGATAATAAAGGTAAACCGACCATTGAAACGAAGGATGGTTTCCAGATTACTTGTGAGAAGGTAGTGGAAGCGTCACATTTTCCGTTCACGGACGCCCGCGGTGTGTTTTCAACAAGGATGTATCCAGAACGATCTTATGTTGTAGCGGCTAAATCAGCTAGACCGTTTCCTGGCGGTATGTATGCCAGTATTGATACACCGACAAGATCGATACGTTCCGTCTCGGCTGCAGGAGAAAATTGGTGGCTGATTGGCGGGGAAGGACACAAGACAGGAAAAGGAGGAAATACAGCCGGCCATTATCAAGCTTTGGCAGAGTTTGCGGAAACCCATTTTGAAGCTGAAGCTTATCCTTATTACTGGTCTGCCCAAGATTTAACTACTTTGGATAAAATGCCATTTATCGGCCCTATTTCGGATGATCAATCAGATATTCTCGTTGCTACCGGATATAGAAAATGGGGGATGACGTTAGGTACAGGAGCAGCTATGATGATAACTGATATCATTCTCCAAAGAGAAAATCGATTTCAGGAAGTCTTTTCTCCGTCGCGTTTCCATGCTGATCCGGATTTAGTGTCGTTTGCCAAGTATAATACTGATTCCGCTAAAGAGCTAATCAAAGGAAAATTGGAATACACATCGAAAAATGTCGAAGATATCCCTGCTTCGCAAGCGGATATAATAAGAGTGAAAGGCAAGCGGACAGGAGTCTATAAAGACCCGGAAGGACATATTCATATGGTAGATACTACTTGTACCCATATGGGGTGCGAAGTTAACTGGAATGAAGCAGAGCGGACATGGGATTGTCCTTGCCATGGCTCCAGGTTCACTGCTACAGGGGAAGTGATCGAAGGACCGGCAAAAATTCCATTGAAAAAGAAAGACAACTAATAGATCCACCTGATTAATAGGAAGTTAATTCCGTTTTATTGATTTGGTTTAAATGCCTGGTTTAGTTCAATTCCTTATTTTTGTCGATAGGTTAGGTATGTAATTGTTTTGAAAAGGTAAATATAATGTAAAATAAATGAAGCTAAGATAGAAATATACTAAATATAATGGATTATATTTCTCAACTAACCCGAGATGTTTTATAATAATGGATAGTTGTGTAATGAAAATGTAACAGGAGGGGAATTATGAGAATTATCGTAGCGGGGGGAGATGGCTTCTGTGGGTGGCCAACAGCCCTATACTTATCCAACCAAGGACACGAAGTAACGATATTAGATAACTTGGTCAGAAGAAAGATAGACGATGAATTACGATCGAACTCGGTAACACCAATTGCTTCGTTGGAAGATCGGGTTGCCAAGTGGAAAGAGTTGACGGGGAAAGAAATCAAAACCTTCACAGGCGATTTAAATCACTATGACTTTCTTACAGAGGTTTTTAAACAAACAAACCCGGAAGCGTTTGTACACTTTGCAGAGCAGCGTTCTGCTCCATACTCGATGATTGACAGGGAGCATGCGGTATTTACTCAGACAAACAATGTGATGGGGAATTTGAACGTTCTTTATGCCATAAAAGAGTTAGCCCCTGACTGCCATCTGATTAAATTAGGCACCATGGGCGAGTATGGCACGCCTAATATTGATATTGAAGAAGGTTATTTAGAAATAGAGCATAATGGAAGAAAAGATAAGCTGCCTTATCCAAAGCAGCCCGGTTCTTTTTATCACTTATCCAAAGTACATGACAGCCATAACATTATGTTCGCCTGCAAAATTTGGGGAATCCGTGCAACTGATTTAAACCAAGGGGTTGTCTATGGTTTACATACGGACGAAACAGAAATGGATCCAATGCTTGCTAATCGATTGGATTATGATGGAGTATTTGGAACGGCGCTAAATCGGTTTATCATTCAAGCGGCGATAGGCCATGACTTGACTGTTTACGGAAGCGGCGGACAAACTAGAGCATTTTTAAATATTAAAGACACGGTGCGCTGCATTGAAATAGCAGCCAATAATCCGGCCGATAAAGGTGAATTTAGGGTATTTAACCAGTTCACGGAATATTTTTCAGTTAATGAGCTGGCTGAAAAAGTGCAGAAGGTCGCTAAGGAAGCGGGACTTGCTCCGGAAATCGCCAACATTGAAAATCCTCGTATAGAAGCTGAAGACCATTATTATCATGCAGTAAACACTAAGTTGCGTGATTTAGGGTTGGAGCCTCATTTATTAACAGAGGAAGTATTACAAGGGATCCTAAAAGCTGCACTCGAAAATAAAGAACGAGTTATTAAAGAAAACGTCTTACCAGCTATTACTTGGAAATAGAAGAAGGAGCTTTACACGTTGAAAATTGCAATCATTACAGAAACCTTTTTACCATCCACCGATGGCGTGGTTACCAGGTTGACAGAAGCAATTAAATATTTAAGGAAACTGAACCACGAAGTAGTAGTGATCGCACCAGACCTGGGTGTATATGAATATAAAGGAGCGATGGTGGAGGGAGTTAAAGCCACCACGATGCCCTTTTATCGTTATCGCCCTTTTTCACTGCCGCAAAAAAAGGTGAAAAAACTTTTAGAAAAACATAATCCTGATCTCGTACATGTAGTTAACCCAGCACTTGTTGGCGCTACTGGTGTATATTACGCGGAAAAACTGGGTTTTCCATTGATTGCTTCTTACCATACCCATGTTCCTAAGTATTTAGATTATTATCGATTATACCGTCCATTAAAGCCGATTTTTTGGAGCTTTTTCAGAAATTTGCATAATAAAGCCGAACTAAATCTTTGTACATCGGAAGCGATCCGGGAAGAGCTAGTCGAAAAGGATTTTTTCAATGTGCATGTTTGGAAAAGGGGAGTGGATATCGATAAGTATCACCCTGATCATTATAATGCAAATATGCGCAGCAAGTTGACGAACGGACATAAGCAGAAAAAATTGCTTTTGTTCGTCGGCCGGCTTGCCATTGAAAAAGAAATTCATAAATTAAAACCTATGTTGGAAAAAAGAGAAGATGTTTGTCTTGCAATCGTAGGAGACGGTCCTGCCAGAGCAGAATTGGAACAGACATTTGCAGGTACGAACACTTTGTTTACTGGCTTCCTGCATGGAAAGGATTTATCAGAAGCCTTTGCCAGTGCCGACGCTTTTGTATTTCCATCGGTAACAGAGACGCTTGGCCTGGTTATTTTGGAATCGATGGCTTCTGGCTTACCGGTAATCGCAGCAAAAAGCGGTCCGACAATGGAACAAATTGACCATGGCAAAACAGGGTTGCTGTATGAAAATGGAAATACTGAAAGCTTGATTAATACATTAGAATATTTAGAAACTCCAGATAAACTTAACGAAATGAAGCAAAATGCTCGGTTGGAAGCTGAAAAATTCAGTTGGGAAAAACCATCGAAGCAATTAATGGAATTTTATGAGCAAACATTAAGGCTTCACGAAGTTGGCGGCATTTCATTTAAAGATTCTCAGAAAGAAAATTCATGATAATCAAAGCATCAAGAATTAGTTGATTGAGTGTAATTTATTTGGCCAGTTAATATAGAATTATTTTTAATATCTCAATATCTCAAGAATACTTAAGTTTTGAGACTTGAGATATTAAAATTTCATTAACTTCCTATAATATATATTATGTAAACTAAAAATAAAATTAAAATAATAACTGAATGGCTTGATTTATGTTACCTCCTATTTTTGCAGTAAATTGTTTTGTATGGATTACAAATCAAATCTTCTCTACTGAAGCTCTATGATAGGTAGAATTTTTAAAAAGCGGTCTGTGTGGGGTTTAATTTCCATACAGACCGCTTATCGTCTTTTGTGCCCTCTATTCCTTCATTAGTTTAACGATTCGTTTCCCATGTGCCGTGATCCACTCTTTTTACATTGGCCTCTGTTGATTCCTCGATGGGCAATCAGTGGTGACGCCGTGCCCGCGGCAAGCATCCACCGCCAACCGATTCGTGGAACCAACAACAAACTTTACAAGTTTTCAATAAATAAACGGATTACGTCTGCTCCGCCAATTACTGTTCCTAAGGTACTGCCGATATTTGCTAATACAATGATCAGCAGAATCCGAGTCACTTTGTTATTCCAAAATCCCTTTACATGCAATACATCCTCCGATAGTGTTTCAAAGTCTCCGACATTTGGCTTTCGTATCATCGCCTGTACGATACCTGCAAACCAACCAGCCGCGATTAATGGATTTAATGACGTAATCGGAGCAGCTACAAAAGCCGTCAGAATTGCCAATGGATGCCCTAATGCCAGTGCAGTACCTAGCGCTGAGAAAGAACCATTCCATAACACCCAGCTAATTGTCTGCTGCGCTCCGGCAGATGGATTTGCATAAAATGTGTAAGCAATCAATGCAATAATCAAGACAGGTATTGTCCAGCCAATTAACTTCGGAAGCTTTGATTTTGGCGGCTGTTCCGTTAATCGCTCTAGATTATGCTCTCTATGGATTTCTTTTTTAATCCCTGGAACGTGGGCTGCACCTAATACGGCAACAACTTTATTGCCAGGAGCTTCCTTGATTTTTTGCGATAAGTATTGGTCTCTTTCATCAATTAAAGGTACTTTGAGTCTTGGGAAATTTTCCGTAAAATCATTGAGCATCGCATCAAGCATATCCTGGGATTTCATTTTTTCTAAGTCTTGCTCAGAGATGGATTCATTGCTGAAGATGCTGTAAATAACCTGTAGGAGCAGTTTTGCTTTACCGAAAAAACCGACCCCTCTCCATATACGGGAAAAGGTAATTTGAATATTTCTGTCAGCTAATACTAGATCGGCATTGACGTTTTTTGCTGATTTTATTCCCTGAATCATCTCCTGTCCTGCGTTAATGCCGAATTGTTTTGCCATTCTTTTTTGGAATGAAGAGATGGCGAGATTCATTAACAGCAATGTTGCTTTTCTTTCTTTTATTACTTTAAAAATATCAGTCTCGGCCCATTTGCTTCCCTCGGTGATCGATTGATATCTTTGTTCGTCGAGCTCAATACAAACAGCATCCGGCTGTTCAGCTTCGATAACTCTCTTAACCTGCTCTGCGCTTTGCTTGGATACGTGAGCAGTTCCGATAAGAATAATTTCCTTACCGCCTATGTCTATTCTGGTGATATTTTGCTCTGGCATAAGTAACCTTCCTTTAAAAAATTCATTAAATACACAATTTAGTATTAATTATAAACGTTTTTATATGGAAGGAAAACAATATATCGAAATTGGTTGGAAAGTTATCGATTAGAATGGCCCCCAATTGATCATTACACCGATGGATAACATAATAACAGCAATCACTACCCAAGCTAAAAACAAAGGAAATATGAACTTTACCCATTTTGTCCAGGGAACACCCGCAACAGCAAGACTGGCCATCAAAATTCCCGATGTTGGAAAAATACTGTTCGTTAATCCATCTCCGAATTGGAATGCTTGCACGGCTACCTGCCTGGTCACACCTACCATATCAGCCAACGGCACCAGCATCGGCATGGATATCATGGCCTGTCCACTTCCGGAATTGACTAAAAAATTAAGGAAAGCACTAGAGATAAACATGCCTATCGCAGCCAAAACAGAAGGTAAATTCTCCAATGGAACAGATAAAGCCTGAACAATAGTATCGAGGACTTCTCCGTCTTCCAGGACTACGATTACTGCTCTAGCCAATCCGACAACAAGGGCACCGTAGACTAGCTTTTGCGTTCCCTGCAAAAAAGTTATGGCAATAGTATTGTAGTGCATTCCTGCAATGATTCCAGATACTAGTCCGATTAATACAAAAAAGGCAGCCATGTGGTTAATCGACCACCCTAAGTTGATGGAAGCGTAAACGAAAAATACTAATGCTAACCCGACAAAACCGAGTAACAGCTTATGCCGGAGAGTAAACGCTGATGCAAGCGTTTCTTCATCCTTTTCTTCATCATAAACACCAATTAAGCTTTTGTCGGGATCCTCCATTACTTTTTTAGCATACCTCCAAGTGTACCAAATGGTAAGAGCCAGGATAATAACAAAGACGATCACCCTGAATAATGCACCTGAAAAAAGCGGCAGATCTGCAATATTCTGGGCAATCCCAACTGTATAAGGATTGATAAAACCGACATTAAACCCGGCAAAATTAGCGCCAAAGGTAATTGCCACTGCTACAATCGGATCGAGCTTCAGCATTCTGGCGATTATCACGCCGATTGCAACAAAGGCGATGACTGCATTAGCAACAGCACCGACTGCTCCGCCTAAGGCGAACAGCGTTGACACGATAGCAATCATCCAAAATTCCTTGCCGCGTGTGATGCTGACAGCACTGTTAATCGCCCCGCGTAATGCTCCAGATCGTTCAATGATTTCGAAGGCCCCGCCGGTAAACAAAACCATAAAGATGATATCCGCGGATTGCACCATCCCCATTTGTATCGCTGTGAAAATATCCATAAGACCTAATACAGATCCGTCCGTTAGCGTATAAGTACCAGGAATTACCCTTTCGACATTATCAATTGTTTCTCTTTCAAAGTTGCCTGAAGGAACTAAATAGGTAGCAATGACACCTGCTAACAAAACTAAAAATAAAATAACATACGTATCTGGCATCTCCCATCTTTTTCTATTGCTGCTGAGCGATTGATCCCTTTTCTTTTCTGTAAGTGCCATACGTTACAAAACCTCCAAGTTGTTTTAATTGTACGAATAGTCAGAATTCATTAAGTATTAATCTAGCATACATTTTTGAAAAAATAAAATAAATGTATTCGTAGTCCCGTTTTGTTCTTAGATTAATATACATAAACTTTAATAACCGCCCTCCTATTGGGCGGTTATTATGATGAAGAGTTTTTGTTAACTAATTGCTACTCCGGCACTGGCATAACCTGCAATAGTACCTGCCAATTCTACTCCTTCTGCAGTAGCTGAAAAGACTAGTAAGATTCGATCCCCTTCTGTGACTGGAATAGCTAATCCAGACAAACTACCTCTGCTAATTTCCCCGATGGTAATTGGTGCTGAGATTGCAGGAGTCAAGGTAACCAAAGTCCCAGGAATAGGGTCGAAAATGTTAGTTGCCGGGCTTGGTGAACGATATAATTGGGCATTTATCGTAAGATCACCGATTAAATTGACCGAGGCTGTCGTGCTAAAGTAAGCCTCAATTGAGGTGATTGTACCATCCCTTGGTACAGAGAACGCAAAGTTCAGAGCGGTTCCTCCTGCACCAGTAATATCTATTTGCCCTCCTCCTAAAATCTCTACGCCTGTATTACTGCTTCCGAAGCCAACCAGACTAGTAGTGTCTACAACTCCACCTAGTGCCGTAGTGAGCACCACAGGTGTACCAGATGCGTAAGGGATAATCGCGGCTCCTCCTGCCTCCCCTGTCGCCCCGGTAGCGCCAGTAGGCCCTGTAGCTCCTGTTGGTCCAGTAGCGCCAGTAGGCCCTGTAGGTCCTGTAGGTCCGGTAGCGCCAGTAGGCCCAGTAGGTCCCGTTGGTCCAGTAGCGCCAGTAGGCCCCGTCGGTCCGGTAGCACCAGTAGGCCCTGTAGGTCCCGTTGGTCCAGTAGCACCAGTAGGTCCTGTAGGTCCCGTCGGTCCGGTAGCACCAGTAGGCCCTGTAGGTCCTGTTGGTCCAGTAGGCCCAGTTGGTCCCAGATCAATCACTCTGGTAAAAGTTGGCCTTCTAGGACCCCTTGGCCGGCATAAGGAACTTCCGGTAGGGCAGCATATTACCTCTGGAAAGCACTTATTCTTATTCGAATTTGGCTTTTTCATCCATTTTACCTCCTTCTTAATTATTGAATGAATTACTAGAAAAATGTTTAACCTGGACATACCTCCCTGTTAATCGACTTATAATTATACCTTTAATTACCAGCCTTACTACAAATTATTCTTTTTCTGATATTTTGGATGGTCGACTGTTCTATTTTTTTCTATTTACTGATGATTGGTGAAAGTGTCTTTATAGTTTTTTTATCCTAAAATAAAAAGTTAAGAGTATCGCCCGGTCTAAGGTTGCAGAAGAGTGAGTTTAATTTCTGCTTTATTTTAAGGCTCTGTTATAGGTGCATGTTGATATTTGATACCTATCCGAGTTCTTCATATAAACAATATAGGAACGAAGGTTCGATATGGAGGTTGTCAAGGTGAAAAAGAACAAGTATATCAATGGGTTCAGTGCTACGTTGAACCTGCTTCCTCTGCGGGTGGTCGTTTAATCAACGAAATGAGGGAAACTCGCTTTAAAGAAGGATTTGAGTGTCCTTATTATACATCAGGACACGTTGTTCGATTCGGAAAATATAATGGTCGCCAACGGTATCGCTGTAAGTGTTGTGATAAAACCTTCACTGACACAACTAATACCGTTTTGTATCGTACTCGTAAAGGCAACGAATTTGATTGTATTTATAAAGGCTATTCCCTGCGGAAATACGAAATATCTTGATAATTACCTTGCTTGGTTCTTATTTGCCGATAGTCGTAGTAACGAAAGCACTAATCACCATATTAAAGAATTTATTAACATCATTTGTGTTTGAAATGACGGACATATATCATTGTTTACGAGTATCAAAATTTAATTTGTAGTCAACTAAAAGAGCAAAAGTGAAACTCTAATTTTTTCTAAATCGTATAAGGGTATAGAGATTAATATAATTGGTGCGATAAATGAATAAGATATATTAAGATTAAGGGGATGTCAGCTGTGTCTACAGGTATTATTGCAATAGTTTCTATTGTTATTTGGATAGCAGTTTCCAGTGAACTTCGGAAATCTTCAGAAGAAACGAACAGACGGAAAATAATCACTTTAATGTTTGCTGGTTGCTTATCAACCTTGATAATTACCGTTTCGCTTTTTCAAAATATCCAATTTTAAAAGATTAAAGTATAAAGCAGATTATTGCTTAGAGGAAAGTATGTCGAAAGTTTTTGTAAACCTTCATAATTAAGTGCGTTACTAGCACAATATTGAAGGGAACCCAATTAAATTGGATTTCCTTTTATTTTTACTCAAATTATCAACATTAAATATTAAAAGAGCCCATTTTAAAAAGTCCGCTAAAATAAAAAGAGACACTGCTTATATTCACTAGCAGTGTCTCTCATTTTTTTCATGCAAAATAACGGTGGTATATTGTTCTGGCTTTAGAAATATCGCTGGTTCCATGTACCAATACTCTGCCATCCAGAAACAAAACAAGTCGGTATTCCTCCACCATGAAGGATAATAAAAACGGATTCATGGAAACCTGCCTGCCTTGTTTGGAAAGTAAGGCAGCATACTTTTCTAAGTCTGGTTCCGACCGTTGCGACGGGCGTATTTGAACAGTGTCTCTTCCACATAACACGGCCGTTTTCGTTCGATTCGTGTAATCTAAATAAGGGTACGTTGGTTCCGGTCCGCATGATAAGCATTTTTCTTTTTTTACTTTGTCTACATTTATAGCCGTCTGTTGGTTATTCCATAAGTCAAACGATACTAGTTTGTTGCTCAAAGCGGCGTCGTCTTCTACAAGTATCTTTAATGCTTCTGTTAGTTGATAGGAAGCAACCATCTGTACTGCAGGATTGATGAT
Source organism: Sediminibacillus albus (assembly GCF_900101125.1). GTDB lineage: Bacteria > Bacillota > Bacilli > Bacillales > Amphibacillaceae > Sediminibacillus > Sediminibacillus albus. The sequence goes on from NZ_FNFL01000001.1 coordinate 214,711, forward strand.
ACCGGCCGTCTCGCACGTAGCTCCCCCCATCGGAACCGTTTCAAGTAAACAATGCAAACAAGGGGTGACTCCTGGCAAAATCGTATAACTAAGCCCATAACTCCCGACACAAGCGCCATAAATCCAGGGGATGCTAAACTTCTGGGAGACATCGTTGATAATCATTCGAATATCAAAGTTATCAGTTGCATCAATGATTAAGTCGATTCCGCTAATCAGCTGTTCGATTTCTTCTACCGAAATATCGATGATATAGCTTTGTATCTCTACTTCTGAGTTAATCTGCCTGAGCCGATTTTCTGCAGCAACAGCCTTAGGCACCTTTTGAGCGGCATCTTCTTCGCTGTACAACTGCTGTCGCTGTAAGTTACTCCATTCCACATAATCACGATCAACGATAGTCAATTTACCAATCCCTGCCCGGACAAGGCTTTCTGCACTGCTAGTTCCAAGAGCTCCTGCACCGATTATTAATACATGTTTCTTTCTGATTTTTGCCTGCCCCATTTTGCCGATAGGAGCGAAAAGTTCTTGGCGTGAATAACGATTTGTCACCCTGTGCTCATTCCTTCGGCAGGACTGCTTGCGGTTGCATATTGTTTTTTTGCTATTCTGCCTGCTTGATAGCTTAGCCTCCCCGATTGGATAGCCAGTTTCATCGCTTCTGCCATTTTTATTGGATCCTTTGAGCCGGAGACAGCTGTGTTCAGCAAAACGCCATCTGCTCCTAATTCCATTGCTTCTGCCGCATCTGATGGAGAGCCAATACCAGCATCGACTATGACAGGAACGATCGCCTGTTCGATAATAAAGTGTAAGTTTAACGGATTTACGATGCCTTGGCCCGATCCAATAGGAGATGCCCCAGGCATAATCGCATGGCAGCCTAATTCTTCTAAACGCTTGGCGAGCAATACATCGTCTGAAGTGTACGGTAAAACAATGAATCCTTCTTTTAGCAGTTCTTCGCATGCTTTCAGGGTTTCGATTGGATCGGGCAGCAATGTTTTTTGACAGCCGATTACTTCCACCTTTACCATGTCGCATAAGCCAGATGCTTTAGCTAACCTTGCAGTCCGGACAGCCTCTTCAGCTGTTTTGGCTCCTGCCGTATTCGGCAGCAGTGTATAATCGGAAGCTTCAAGCTTTTCCAGGATATTTGGCTGGTTAGCTTCAAAAATATTCATCCTTCGGACAGAAAAGGTAAGAATTTCTGTTCCAGAAACTTCTACCGCTTTTTTCTGGATGTCAAAATCGGGGTATTTGCCAGTGCCCAGTAATAGTCTTGAAGAAAAATTATAAGGTCCTATTTTTAACATAATCATCCTCCTCCTACAAAATTAACAATCTCAATTTTATCCTCATCCGCAACAAAAGATTGCTCATGGCACTCTTTTTCCAGGATACGTTTATTCAACTCTACGATAACTATTTGCTGATCCAGGTTAAAATGTTTTAAAAGATCGGACACCGTCCGGATGGAATTTGAAACTTCTATTGCCTCTCCATTAATGACTAGCTTCATATCGAGCCTCCATTCCCTACTGACGTCATATTATTGCGTTCTAATCGAAAAGGAGTAAGGTCAACGCCAGTCGTTTTTTTCTCCACTAGGTCAGCCATAACTTCTCCGGTTATGGGAGAAAGCAGAATACCGTTTCTGTAATGTCCCGTTGCGACAAACAATCCTTCCAACGCTGGGTGTTCCCCCAGATAAGGGAGGGCATCAGCAGTTTGGGGTCTGATGCCAGCCCAAGCTTTCTCCAATTCTGCATTAATAATAACCGGAACCAAGCTTTTGGCTTTATCCATTAGGGAGTAAATCCCTTTCATCGTAACTGTTCGATCAAATGTATTTTGCTTTACAGTTGCGCCAACAATGATTCTCCCTCCACTTTTAGGGACAAGATAACAACCATCAGAAAATATGGTATAGCTAAGCAGCGGCTTTTGGATCAATAATGAAAAGCATTCACCTTTCACAGGATAAGTATTTAAAGGAGCTTCTGTTTCTTTTAGTAACTTATCACTCCATGCACCCCCTGCTATAATGACGTTTGGGCTCAAATAGCTGCTTTTGCTCGTATTTACTCCTGTGATTTCTCCTCCTTGCTGCTGTAAAGATAGTACCTCCTCGTATTCGAAAATGTCAGCTCCTAATACTGCGGCAGCGTATAAAAACCCCCGTGTGAGATGTGGTGCAGACACGTGACCATCTTTTTTTATATACATTGCTCCTCTCACTGCACATGACAGATTTGGCTCTAATTTCTTTGCCTGTTCAGCAGTCAGCCAATCCGCTTGTTCCCCAGCTTCTTGATATTTTTCAATAGATTGTTTGCAGGCGATCTCTTCTGCTTCTGTAAGTGCCGGTTTAAGAGTCCCTTTATTCACCAGCTGAATGTCCACTCCGCTTACCTTTTTAATTTCCTCTTCGAGAAAGGGGAACATTCGCCTGCTTTCTTTCGCCAATGGAAATAATTGTCCGCATCCGCTTAGCTCTGCTTGCGCAGCAAGCATACCTGCAGCTGCGCTTGAGGCTTGGCTCGCTAACCGGTCTTTTTCCAATAATAAAACCTTTTTCCCTCGCTTTGCCAGGTTATATGCAATCGCCCCCCCAATCACACCACCGCCAACTATAATAGCTTCATATTCTTTGCTCATAAAAGAACTCCTTTTCTCATGATAATTACTTACCAACATAGAAGCATGAGGTTTAGAAAGCCAGTTTCGCACAATATGCCTGTACCTCCCTTAAAGGATCAGGAGCATCCATTACCCCCGACATTACCGCTGCCCCACTGGCGCCAGAATCAATCACATCCCTGATATTATCAGGTTTCACACCACCAATAGCGATAACCGGAATCGAAACTGACTTGCAAATTTCCTCTAATTGCTTTAATCCCTTTGCTTGTAACCCAGCTTTACTGTTTGTCGGGAAAACGTGGCCAAACAACAAATAATCAGCTTTTCCTCGTTCAGCCGCTTTGGCTTCCTCTAAAGAATGGACAGAACTACCTACTTGTAATGGAGAAAAGTTGTTTTTTACTAATTTTACCGATATCGAATGATTAGTAAGCTGAACGCCCTTTACCTTAGAGATATAAGCTGCATCCACACGATCATTGATGATGATTTTTGAACGGGGCATCCGTTTTTGCTCCAACTGGGAAATTAAGTCCATAAGAAGGCTGGCTGTGCAGTTTTTTTCCCGAATATGAAAAGCGTCTAGATAAGGATGTATTTGTGAAGCAATCTCTACAAGACGCTTGGTCGATTGTTTCCCAGTTGAAACGATGTGCAGATCTCCCTTATACATGTCATCCCGCCTTTACAAAGTCTCCAAAAAATTAAATTAAAAACACCACTCCGGACAGAAGTGGTGTCTCATTATGAATAACATTAATTAATTGATAATATTCATATCGGCCACTTCCCTCCGCTGGTTTCACCCAGATCAGGTTCAAAGGGTCTGGAAACTCCATCTCAGTCCGTAAAGGACTCCCCTAGTGATGCTTTATTATTAAAATTTATAGATTAATTGTAACATAACTGTTTCCGCTTACAAGAGTCCCCAATCATAAATTCCCTCTATATTATTTAAACTCTATCAAGTATTGGCGGAATTTCTTTTGGATCAACTACTATCTCAATTACTGACGGTCCCATTCGATTGTCTAGTGCTTGTGCAAACGCCTGGGCGATATCAACCTCGTCCCGGCATTTAAACGATAAAGCGCCTAAGGATTCACCGAAAGCTTGTACATCTAACCCCTGCTGGTAAGAAGAACCTACAGTAAAACCTAGCATTTTGTCCATGCCCTTATCGACCATATCTAAACTGTAGTTATTTAATACAATATAAATGATTGGCAGTTTTTCATCAACAGCTGCAGCGATTTCGGTGCCATGCATAAACATGCAGCCATCGCCAGTTAAGCAAGCAATCGTTTTGTCTGGCTGCGCGAGTTTGGCGCCTATCGAATACCCGATCGCATGCCCCATCGTACCAAATACATCATCAAAAAAGAATGTGCCTGGCTCATAAATTGCGAAGTGTTTTATAGCGTGAAAAGTATGGCTTCCATCATCTCCAAATAAAACAGCATCGTTTGGCAAATGGCTTCTGATTAATTTGACTGCTTGTTCGGCAGTAATTTTGTTGTTTGCATAAATAGCGTCAGGGCCTTTTGTTTCGGGCTTTGTACTTCCATAATGTGGTTGGGGAATAACCTTTATATTTGATTGTTCAATTAATCTCTTCATTTCGGAAATGTTTGCTTTAGCATCGCCTAATATCTTAAGCGTTGGTAATGGAAGCGACTTTTCCATAAATTGAGCATCGATATCTAAATGGATCATATGGGAAGGATGCATCGATTCGGAAAACCCTGCAAGAGACATGTCTGTCAGCTTGCTTCCTATCACGATCATCTCATCCACCCCTGCTGCTATAAAATCACGGGCGGAAGCGTTTCCGCCTAACCCGAAAGCTCCCAAAGAGAGCGGGTGTTCTGTAGGGAATGCTCCTTTGCCTCCAGGCGTTGTAACAACGGGGATATTCCAGCTTTCCGCCAGCCACTGCACTTGCTTATAAGCTTTTGAGATATGGACTCCTTTGCCGACAAACAAGACAGCATGTTCAGAGTTGTTTAGTCTTTCGATAACAGATGGCAATCTAGCCGAGATTGTTTCAGGTCTTTCGGCAGGAAGATCAAAAGAGAAAGGAGGGATCTTTTCTAATAGCACCTCCATCGGAATGGAAAGGTGGACAGGTCCTTTCCGGCCGCTGCAAGCATGATCAACTGCATGCTTTAACATTAGTTCAAATTGAGCGCTAGTTTCAACTTTAGCGCTAAATAAAGTAACGGACTCGAACATTTTCACTAAGTCAGTACCGAATATGGATGAATCTTGTCCTAAAGGTTTGCCTGTTTGTCTGGAAGATGGATGTCCGGTAATAAACAACACAGGGGCATGGTAAGCTTTTGCCTGTCCGGCGGCTGTCAACAGGTTTGTACCGCCAGGCCCTGAAGTGCCAACAGCCACTCCTAACTGATTATTGATTAGCGAATAACCAGCAGCTGCAAAACCAGCACCTGACTCGTGCCTCGATAGAATAAACCTCATTTCTTGTTTTTGAAATTCTGCTAACAGTGGAACAAGGGGTTTTCCAGGAATGCCAAAGGCATAGTCGATGCCCCATTTTTTAAAGAGAGTTGTAAGTATTGATGCAATTGACTTATCCATTTTTTCTCTTCCTTTCAGGGATATTATGAAAGGGCAGGATCAGATAAATAGTTGTTCCTACTCCTTTTTCAGATTCAACATCGATCGTTCCATTGTGGGCTTTTATAATATCAAAGCAGATTGGCAGTCCCATACCAAGACCGCTTTCCTTAGTAGTGAAGAATGGAGTGCCAAGACTTTCAATTTCCTTTTCTGTCATTCCTTTGCCTTCATCTGAAATGGAAATGGCCAATTCCTTCTTTTCATGGTTCACTTCCAGGTTGATGATTAGCCGGCCGCCATCAGGCATGGCTTCAAAGGCATTTTTAATAAAGTTAATTAACACCTGTTTAATTTGTGATTCATCTACAAAAATATATAGGTCTGGAATGTCACTGATAAAATCAATTTCAATATCATTCAACTGGGCGTTGCTGTTCATCAGTTCGACCGTATCGCTTATTAACCTGGGAATATTGCTATTTGTTTTGTGTAGTTTTGTAGGTTTACCTAGTAATACAAATTGATTTACTAAGCTTTTCATTCTTTCTAGTTCATCCGTGATGATTTCCAGATACTTGTTTTGTTCATTATTTTCTTTTAAAAGCTGGGTCAGTCCAATAATAGAAGTCAAAGGATTCCTTATTTCATGAGCTAATCCGGCTCCTAGTTTTCCGATAGCTGACAACTTTTCCGACTGAATCACTTGTTTTTGTAATTCATAGTAATTCGTCATGTCTCTAAATTGGGCAAAAGCTCCGATCGTTTGCTGAAAGCTGTCATATAAAGGCAGAACGTCGAGCAAACAGACCTTGTCTGTTCTCTCTTTATAGTCTTTTACTGTGACTTCCATATTTTCTATCTTGTTCCCGTTGCTGAGGACTTTATCTATGTATTTATTAATCTCACTTAAGGAAGTAATTCCCTTCTGTTTAATTTCCTCTTTCGTTAAACCGATGATATCAGCTGCCCCTGGATTATACTCGAGTATCTCTCTATTCATATCAGTCATTACTATCCCTAAGGGAGCAGAGTTAATAAGTACTTGGTTTAGTAAATGCAGCTTATTGTTTTGCTCCTGGAGCCGAATCTCTCCTTCAATGGTATCTACTGCCGATGATAGTAAGCCAAGGTGGAACTGATTTGCATATTCAACCAAAGTCATAATGGAGACAGTTCCTGCCAGCTTATCATTATCAGAATAGGAGAAGGGTGCTGAATAGCAGGCTACACCAGCAAGAACGTCGTGAAAGTGATCATCGCCAATCAAGCCAATCGGCTCGCCATATTTAAGAGCAAGTGAAACAGAATTTGTTCCTACATCTTTTTCATCAAATTTCACTCCAATGGTTATTCCTAACGAATCAACCATTTTTTTGATGCTTGAGTCCCCAAAAATCTCTAAAACATAACCTTTATCGTCTGTTGTAACAATTAAGGTTGGAATGCCGTTCATATATTCAATCAGTTTTTTCATGAACTCGTTCACGATTGCCAAAACTTTTCGATAAGTTTGCTGTCTGTGCTGTAATTGTTCCTTGGTCAGACCAACCTTTAAAAAAGGGATTTCATCTGGTGACATGCCAAGAATATTTTTGCAGTCATCTTTAGATTTACGTATATAAGTATTAAAATCCTTCATAGGATAATCCTCCTCTTTCACACATCCGATACAGTATTATAATAAAATTCGACAATTTTCGCGTATCCTTTAACAATAATAGGTGGTAACGGAGGAAATAGCTATTAATTTCCTTTTTTGTACAGCAATTTTTGGTAAATGATAATTTTTTCATCCAATTTCTCGCTTAATCGAAGTATTTCTCCACTCGAATAATAATCTGTTTGTTCTCCTAATTTATATAATTTCAATTGTAATAGACGAATTTCTCTTTCCAGCTCTTTAATCTGCATCGAAAAACCCCTCGCGATTTCCTTTTTTATTACAATACCATAATTAGGCAGTTAATTGTGCCATAATCCCCTAAAATATTCGCTTTTCAAGGTTTTTGGCGCTTTTTCTGTGAGTATAAGCTCAATAAGCTAATAAAAGAATCCTTATGATACAAAAAAAAGCACTAACCGAAGCTAGTGCTTTTGGTACCAATAATTAATCAGAATCCTTCAGGACGGTCTTTCCGTTTCTTTGTGAAACTTTCTCCTCTTTCATTAGCTTTCCCAGTGCTCTTTTAAAGGCAGCTTTACTAATTCTAAACGTAGCCCGAATCTCCTCAGGATCACTCTTATCCGAAAGTTCCATTTCTCCTCCGTGGCTTGCCAAGTAATCTAGAATGTTTTCTGCATCTTCGTTCATCCCTTCTTGCTTGAGGGGCAGCAAGGACACATTGATCGTACCATCTTCTTTTACATCAATTACCCTTCCAGTTACCGTCTCTCCTAATCTCGGTTCATTTTTTCGTTCATGCGGGTGGATAAAACCGCGGTAGCCTTCTTCTGTCAAAAGAAAGGAGCCAGCTTTTGTCGAACGGTAGATCCGTCCGATCACTTGTTGCTTAAGTATGCTGGAGGAAGCTGGAACTAAATCTTGCACGATATCTGCTTCACCAATCGGTTTGGCAAGCAGCCTTCCCTTCTTATCTGTTTCCAAACTGACAAATAGATGATCTCCGTCCTTTGGCCAAACAGCTTCCAGAATAGGTAAGTCATCTTTGGACACAAGTATTTCTTTATTAATTCCAATATTGACAAAAACACCGAGGTTTTTCACTACTTCTATTACCTCTGACCAGCCATAAGCATCCAGCCGAGCTTCAGGAATAGTCATAGTAGCAGTGGTTTCTCCTTTTTTATCTGAATATAGAAATACTTCTACTTCTTCTCCCGGTTGAATCGCTGTAGGGATTTCAGTTTCCGGCAATAAAATTTTATTATTTCCAAATTCCAAAAGGAATCCATCCGTTATTTCTTCGTAAACCTTTAAGGTTTGAATCGTGCCTAATTGGTTATCATTCATGCATTGTACCTCTTTCTCGCTAATTCTTATAATAATAGTATAACCGAGCTGGTATAAAATTAAAAATGATCAGGTATTATACATAACGACCAAGAAGTGCTGCTCAAGGGAATATCCGGCAGAAAAGGAGAAACATGCTTTGATTGTATTGTTTACTGTTTATACATCTAATTTTGATATTGTTTTAATCTCGAATTGAGATATATAATAAAAACAACATCAGAAAACGCTTTAGATAACTTTCTAATTCCTAAGGGGGATTTTATATGAGCCAAGTTGTTCGTGAAAACATGATGGAACGCTTATCGGATTTAGCAGCACTGGATAAGGAAGAAATTTTCAACATGACTGATGCGGAGATAGAATACTACCATTGGCTCTACTTTGAAGAATCTGTTTATGACCTAATGTAAAACATGAAATAAATTATACAACAGCCTCGGCTCTTCCGGAGGCTGTTTTTATTTTGAATTCATTCCACCTTCCTTGGGTGCTATAATAAACCAAAGAAAACGGCGCTGTTCTTATAAAATTTAATGAAGGAGTATCATATGAATATTTTTGTTGATGCGGATGCCTGTCCTGTAAAAGAGATTATTATAAGAGAAGCTGGAAAAAGAGCTGTTCCAGTATGGTTAGTAAGCAGCTATTCCCATTACAGTCCCAGAGAAGAAATGGAAGGTGTACATTTTATCTATGTTGATACTGGCGCCGATTCGGCTGATTATCGGATTATGCAGCTGGCAGCTAAAGAAGATATCATCGTCACCCAAGATTATGGACTTGCTTCCCTTGGGCTTGGCAAAGGCTGTATTGTTCTGCACCACAAAGGGTTTCAGTATAGCACTTCCAATATTGATGAATTATTGAACATGCGCCATTTTAGTGCGAAAGCGCGTAAAAGCGGAAAACATACGAAAGGACCGAAAGCACTTACCAATGAAGACAAGGAAAAATTTAAAGAGCTTTTGTCCTGTATTTTGAAAGATGGCTAACAAACTTTCTTTTTTTGCTTATATCTAGGTGTTTATCCCTTGCCTATTCCGCATCTATCCATATGCTATTTAAGTAAACGGAATATGTATTTACCAATCGGTATTAAGCAGAAAGGAGAAAGTTTAATGTATCAACAACTACCTGCTCATTCTTCTTTACCTAATGAATATGGCTATGGGCATTATGATGACGAACGGAATCTTGCTTTTAGCCCACTAGGGGCTGGCTTAGTCGGTTTAGGACTAGGTTACTTAGGGGGCGAGCTCTTCGGGAATCCAGTAGTAGGCTATCCGCGGCCTCGTCCTTATGGTTATCCTGGTCCTTGGTTTGGAGGCTACGGCTATCAAGGTTTCGGCCCTGGGTATGGCGGCTATCCACACGGAGGCAGACCACCTATTTCGCCAGGGTATGGATACGGCTTTCCACGGTCGTAATCCATCTCTCTGTTTGTAAGCTATGTTTAACCCAGAGAAATTCATGATGCCATTGCAACCGAGTAAAAAATTTGGTATATTTTAAATACAATTTCATCTGCTTTACTTCAATTTTAATTTTGAAGTGAGGATAGAGGTGCAAAAACCATTAGTAAGCTGCCGGAGGATAATGAGGTCTGAAGAGGGCTGCTAAAAGGGGAATTTGCCGAAGTGGAAAAGAACTCATATTTCTGTTCCACTGGTTCTGTATTAAATAGATACAGGGCTGTCATATAACTTGTTTAGTTATATGGAGGGCTATCTCACGCATCATAAAGGAAAAAATAGTGATGCAGCAACGATAGCTTCGTTGCTGCTTTTTGTTGTTATTTTTTAGCTTTAGGAACGATGTTTCTTTGTGATGAGATAGCCTCTATTCATGTGGACGTGACTGTCTATAGTATGATTGCTTTTTCCAAAACGATGAATAGAGGTGCAAAAAATGAATTTTGGTCGAATTTTAACAGCAATGGTAACACCGTTTGATCATGCAGGAAATATTGATTACGCAAAAACAGACAAGCTTATTAATTACTTAATTGCAAATGGTTCGGAAGGCTTAGTTGTTGCAGGCACTACCGGTGAGTCCCCTACCCTGACCAAACAAGAAAAAGCAGATTTGCTGCAGTTTGTTGTAAAGTCCGTAGGGAATCGCGTACCGGTTATTGCAGGAACAGGGTCTAACAATACGAGGGAATCAATTGAGTTTACCCAGCTTGCAGAATCCTTCGGTGCTGATGGTGCTATGTTAGTCACTCCTTATTACAATAAGCCTTCACAAGCAGGTATGTATCAACATTTTAAAACAATCGCACAGGCGGTAACTTTGCCGATCATGTTATATAATATACCTGGACGAAGTGCTGCAGGCATGACGGCAGAAACTATTATTAAACTCTCTTCTGTTAGTAATATTGTTTCTGTTAAAGAAGCAAGTGGAGATCTTGAAGTGATGACTAAAATAATTAGTGAAACAGATCGTTCATTCAGCCTTTATAGTGGGGATGATGGATTAACTCTTCCAGTGCTTGCTATCGGAGGTGCAGGGGTAGTATCTGTCGCATCCCATGTGCTCGGTAATGAAATGCAGCAAATGGCCAATAGCTTCTTTTCAGGAAATTATCAAGAAGCGTCAGCCCTCCACCAAACACTTTTACCTTTAATGAAGGCTTTATTCATGGCGCCGAGTCCCTCGCCTGTTAAAGAGGCCTTGGCTTATGCCGGAATTGACGTCGGCTCTGTACGATTACCAATGCTGCCTTTAACCCACGATCAGCGTTTAAGATTACAGGAGGTTTTTTATTATTATAAAAATTATTATGCCGGCTAATTAATAAACTTGGACAAAGCCCTGTTATTATAAAAATAACAGGGCTTTTAATTAGCTTCACATTCAGGGGATGCTAAAGGCTTGTATGTTTGAATATTAGCGTAAAACTCTTCGATAATTGACTCGTCGGAATGTGGAACAGATTCTCCTTTAATTAATTGACAACCGTTGATACAACCTCCTGTCAAAACGATTAAGTCATCTTCCTCGGCCTTTAATAAAGCTGATATTACACCATCTTTTCTAGTAAGTGCAGGAGTGATGTTTTTTGCTTCGCTGTCGGAAAAGCCGTTTAGTACATTTTTGATAATTTCTTCCGGTTGCTTGAAACCAGGATGGTCGACAGAAACAATATATTCATCAGCATGTCCATCTGCAGCTTCCGCCATTTTGGGCATTTTGCTCTCATCTCGGATCCCGACACCAGTAATCATTAAAATGATTTTATTGTAATCCAGCTTTTTGACTTCCTCCAGCAAATGAGCAATAGCGGTAGGTGTATGAGCATAATCCAAAATAATTTTTGTTTTTGCCGGTGTTTCAATTAATTGGAATCTTCCTTGCGGGCTCTCTATTATGGAAAGGGATCGGACAATTTCTTGTATCGGTACATCTAATTGCAGAGCAGTACAAATTGAGGCCAGCAAATTGGATATATTATATGCACCGAAAACAGGAGCATGGACGAGGTAAGATTTTTTATAAACCCGCAATTCAAATGCTGTACCTTTATTGCTAACCTTTATTTTCGAGGCTGTCACATCCGCTTGATTGTTTCCATTCACACTATAGGTAATAACAGGTCCTTGAAAGCTATCTAATATATCTTTCCCCATTCCTTTGTCATCCCGGTTAACTACAGCCTTTTTCACCTGCTGGAACAATTTTAGTTTAGCTCTTTTATAATTGGCGAATGTTTTATGATACTCTAAGTGTTCAGTCGATATATTGGTATGGACACCAATATCAAAGTATATACCTTCGACTCTTTTTTGTTCTATCGCTATAGAGGAGACTTCCATTGCTGCCGCTTTTTCATTTTTTTGATGAAATTGGTGGAATATATGGTGTAATTCTGGTGCTTCCGGTGTTGTCGGAGTGCTTGGCTGAAAATCAATTTGGCCAGAAGAAGACAGGGCACCGACTGTTCCGACGGAGCCTGTAGGAATTCCACAGTTGTTCAACAAAGATCGGATATAAGCTACTACAGTTGTTTTCCCATTGGTTCCGGTTACGCCAATTGTCGTAAGCTTTTTATACACCTCTTGATAATATAAGACAGAAAATTTCGACAAGGCAGAGCGGGAATCTTCTACCAATAAATAGGTGATATCTTTATACTTTTTAAACATGTTTATCATTTCTGCTTCTCTAGTCCCAACAATAACTGAGGCACCATTATGGATCGCTTCTTCCATGAAAAGGTGCCCATCTTGGTTTTCTCCTTTCATGCAGAAAAAAGCAGCATCTTGCTGGACTTTGCGTGAATCATAGTGTAATGATTTTACGACATTAACCGATTTTCCCCAAACAGCCTCAGTTCCTATTCTGTTATCTTGTTTGAAATTTATAATCATATATAATTCCTCATTTTTTTGGATATAGGTGAGTAATAAGAAGTTCTATTTCTATGTGGTTACCTTACCCGATTTATATAAGGAATACTCTTCCTAAGTCGTTTAAGAAAATGATTCGTTCCTTTTGCCTAATTAGCAACTAATTAAATCTGTCCGGTAAATAACGGAAGCGTTGCCGTGAAAATTATAGCTCCCTTCTGCGTTTAAAAGTGTTAATAAAAATTGTCTTTGACGGCTTTCTGGAGCAAGTGGATACATCTGTCTAATTCATGCTTCAATAATTTTTTATAGGCGCTTGCCTTTTCCCTTCCCTCGTCGGTGAAATGATAGTAGACAACTTCCTGGTATACAGTCCCCTGCTTTTTCTCTTTACGTTGATAGATAATTCCCTGCTCCATTAAATCATGTAAGGCTTTATATATTTCCGGGTGCTTTGGCTGGAATCCTAATTCTTTAAATTCATCTTTAAGCAGATCTCTAAGTTTTAATCCATATAAATATTTATTTTCGATTAAAGTAATTAAATACAGCTTTAAAAATGCCCGTTGTTTTATTAGGAAGCCGCTGGAAATCTGCTCGCTCATGTTCATTCCTCCTTGTCTTCTTTTGAGGTGTCTTAGGGGCTGGACGTGTTTTGTTTAATGGATATGCGCTATGTTTGGTGTGAGTTGTTTTATTTAGCAATTGTTTATTAAGAACATAGTTTTCTAAAAACATGTTTGCAGAAATAAAAGAAAGAGAAGCCTGACAGCTCCTCCTCCTAGTTTATCGTTTTTTTGGTTTGCATTAAATCAATAAGCTGAATAAGTCTTGATCCTTATTGATTTCAATATAAGTAAACCCCTTTTTATTCATGCGGTCGATTAATGGTTCATAATCCATTTTGTTTTTCAATTCTATCCCAACAAGTACGGGACCTTTATCCCGGTTGTTTTTCTTTGTATATTCGAAACGGGTAATATCATCAGATTCTCCTAATACTTCGTCCATAAATTCCCTCAGTGCTCCTGCACGCTGCGGGAAATTAACAATAAAATAATGTTTAAACCCTTCGTAGATAAGCGATCTTTCCTTTATTTCCTGCATGCGGTCGATATCATTATTTCCGCCGCTTATGATGCAAACAATGTTCTTACCTTTAATTTGATCTTTATAATAATCGAGAGCTGATACCGGAAGTGCTCCTGCTGGTTCGGCTACAATTGCATTTTCATTATAGAGATCCACCAGTGTCGTACTAATTTTCCCTTCAGGTACAAGAACTACATCATCAATAACTTCTTTTCCTATTTCAAAGGTAAGCCGGCCCACTTGTTTGACGCTTGCTCCATCCACGAATTTGTCAATCTTGCTTAATGGGTACACTTGGTTATGTTCTATTGACTTTTTCATACCAGGAGCGCCTTCAGGCTCTACACCGACAACCTGTGTGCCCGGGCTAATATTTTTTATATAAGAACCTACACCGGAAATTAAACCGCCACCGCCTACCCCCATAAAAATGTGAGAAACCGGGTCTTCTATTTCCTCTAATATTTCTAATCCAATAGTTCCTTGGCCTGTTATTGTCCGGTAATCGTCAAATGGATGGATAAAAGACATATCGTTTGCTTCACAAAACGAAGTTGCTTCATCAAAAGAATCATCAAATGTATCCCCCGTTAAAACGATTTCGACAAAGGGGCCGCCGAAAAACTCTACACGATCCACCTTTTGCCGCGGAGTAGTCGTAGGCATGAAAATTCTTCCTTTAACTCCAAGGGCTTTACATGAGTATGCCACTCCTTGTGCATGGTTGCCTGCACTTGCACATACGACTCCATTGCTTAATTCCTCTTTGCTAAGACTTTGCATCAGATTATATGCGCCTCTGATTTTAAATGACCTGACTACCTGTAAATCTTCCCTCTTTAAATAGACATTACATGAATATCGCTCTGATAGTATTGTATCTTTTTGCAGAGGCGTCTTCACGATGACATCTTTAAGCATTTGATGGGCAATAATTATATCTTTAACATCGATAGTTTTAGTTTTTGTACTCATACCACGTATCCTTCCTGATGAAAAAATGGTTAGCACAATACTACCATATACAAGCAGATTGTAAACTGTATTTTTTATATTTTCTTAAAATTTAGATAAAAAGCATAACAAGAAGCAGATACTTCAAGTATCTGCTCTAATTTATCCATGCATATTCAATTTTGCTTTTGTCTTCGCCTTACGGAAGTGAAAGTTCGTCTTTGTTTTTTTCTGTTTTGTATAAACAGTAAAAAATAAAGAGCAAACGAGAAATAAAAACCCTGCCCATTGCCAATTGTTTAATTTGTCATGAAAGACCGCGACACCAATCAATACAGATACCACCAGCTCAACAGCAGAAAGAATGGTTGCTTTGCTTGATTCCACATAAGACAAGCCAATGGTGTATAATACATATGCTGCGATCGTAGAAATAAGCGAAATACCGGCGATATAGCCCCAGACATCCCATTGCAAAAAAAGCTCTTTTTTTAGCCATACAGAGCTAGTAGGTACCATAAAAACGCTGCCGCTCAGCATCGCATAAAAAGTAACTGTTAATGGGTGATAGATGCGGCTTACCTGTTTTCCGATTATGCTGAAAAGTGAACAGAATAAGCCGGCAAATAATCCAATAACAATGGTAACTCCTGATATATTTATTGCCCCTACTGGAATAAAACCTATCACCAAACCACAACCTGTAATGGTGAATAAGATAGCCAGGCTTTTTTGCAAAGTTATTTTCTCCTTAAAGAAGATACTTGCGATTATTGCTGCGAATACCGGCGATGTGTATACAAAAATTACTGCAATTGACAGGGAAGCCCTCTCTATTACAGCAAAATAACACCAATTAAATAAAGCAATACTAATAACTCCAAGCACCCAAAAATAGGGAAGATGTTTTATCTTCACTTTTAAATACTCTCTGCCGATTGTCAGCATTGCCAAAAACAAAATTAAGCTGGATATGGACAACCTGATGGCTACAACTTCCCAAGCCGTAAATCCATATTCATATAAATAACTGACAAATAAACCGGTACCTCCCCAGAAGGCAGCGCCAATGATAATGATGCTGTAAGCAAGATAATGATTCATCTTAAACTTCATCGTCTCACCCCTCCTATTCTCTCTCTCTGTCAGGTTCAGGATAAAACAATTACTGCTATAAAACTATGATGGTTACAAAAATGATCCTGCTCTGTAAAGCTACAAGATAATAGGTCTGATTTCAAGCACAATGCATGAATAAACGACTGGTTCTTTTTTCCTGTCAATATGTCAGGTCACATACCTGAAAACCGCGGCTTTCTTTTTTCCAGGAACGCTTGAACACCTTCCCGATGGTCCTCCGTTTGCAAAAGGCTGCACTGAATTCTATTTTCCTCTTGTAAGGCAGTGCCAAGCGAAAAAATATCTGTATGATTGAGCAGATATTTTATATACTTATCTGTCTGGGATGGTCCATTAATGATTGGCTCCGCAAATAATCTGGCACTTTCGTAAACATTTTCGTTTGACAGCCGGTTAACGAATCCCCGACTAAACCCCTCTTCAGCAGATAGAACTTTTCCTGTAGCCGCCCATTCCTTCACCGTGCCGGAAGGAATACGACTTGACAATAATTTCAACAACCCTAAATCGGGAATTAATCCCACTTGTTGAAAGCTCATGGCGAATTTTGCCGTTTTATCTGCAACAAGGAAATCACAAGCCATCGCCAGGCTGAAACCAGCTCCCGCAGCATATCCGTGCACTGCTGCAATCACGTATTTTTCCAACTCTACAATCGTTTTAGTTAGTTGGGAAGCACGTTCCATATAGTCGGATAATTGGCTTGCATGGTCAACATTCCCCATTGTTGATAGATCTCCGCCAGAACTGAATGCCTTCCCGCTGCCCGACAAGATAATTACCTTAACCCTCTTGTCGTTTTCCACCTTCTTTAACTGATCGATTAATTCTTCAATAAATTCAGGGGAAAGCGAGTTTAGCTGTTTTGGCCGGTTAAATTTCAAATGTGCAATATGATTATCAATGGCAGTGATAATTTGACTCTCCATGAAAACATCCTTCCAATGCCTTGAAAAAATTTTTGTTCCTATTCTGTCATTGCTTAAGGTTATAACTTTTTAATTGTTGGAACCAATATCTTTATATTTTTCCCGAAGTGTTCTTTTTAACAGTTTCCCGCTAGGATTTTTTGGCAATTGCTCTGTGATCTCTATGAATTTTGGCACTTTATAATTTGCCAGCCTGCTTTTACAAAAGCTTTTGATTTCGCTCACCTTTAACTCTACACCTTCTTTCGGAACAATTATTGCCGTAACAGCTTCTATCCAATACGGGTCTGGAATACTTACGACTGCAACCTCTGAAACGCCTTCATATTGATAAATTGCTTCTTCTACTTCCCGGCTGGATACATTTACGCCTCCAGTGTTTATCATATCTTTTTTTCTATCAATAATTGTGATATAGCCTTCCTTATCCATCACGCCCAGATCTCCGCTGTGAAACCAGCCATTACGAAAAGCGTCCGCGGTTTTGGCTGGGTCATGTAAATAACCTTTCATCGCATGCGGGGAACGGTGAATAATTTCTCCTATTTCATTGCGGGATACTTCTTTGTCGTTTTCATCTACTATTTTTGTTTCCACATGCAAAACAGGCTTTCCGGCGGAGCCTAATTTACGTAATTGGTCCTCAGGCTGTAGAGCTGTTGCTAAAGGGGCCACCTCTGTTTGGCCGTAAAAATTCCAAAACCTCGCCTGCGGAAGACGTTCAGACAGCTCCTTCATTACTTCTTTTGGCATAATGGCTGCCCCATAATAGCACTTCTTCAGGGAGGTTAGATCGCGTTTATTAAAGTCAGAATGTCTTAATAGGGCAATCCATACAGTCGGCGGGCAAAATAATTGTGTAGCCTTTTCTTTTTCAATTGTTTCCAAGATGATTTCCGGACTCGCCTGCGGCAAAATAATGCCGCTGGAGCCTAAATAAACTGCAGGGCCTAAAAATACATGGAGCTGTGCACTATGGTACAACGGCAAAGCATGGATGACGATGTCTGAGGCTTCCATATGACCATCTACCACACAGCTGACATATTCACCGAGCAGGCTTCTATGGGTTAGCATAACGCCTTTCGGTTTGGACTCTGTTCCGCTTGTATATAAAACTTGAGCAAGATCATCCTCTTCAATGTCCTCTTCTACAAGATAATCTGGCATTCCCTCCCTTAGAGAAGACAGAAGCTGCCATCTTGCCAGCTCCCTTGAATGCGGTTCCTCGTCAGTTTTATCCATAATATATCGAAAAGAAATAGAAGCAGTACTTTCGGCGGCAGCTTCATCGAGTACTGGGGCTAACGTTCGGGAGGCTGCAAACCCTTCAATTTTGGCATGTTCCAAAATGTAGCGTATGTCTTCCGCCTGGAGCATGTAATTAAGGGGTACCATAACAGCTCCCAGGCGCGCCAATGCAAAGTTGATTACAACAAAGTCCAAGCTGTTATGGGATAAGACAGCAATCATCGTTCCTTTTTTAATCCCATCCTTTCTTAAGCCATGGGAAGTTACATTTACCAAATCATTTAACTGTTTATATGTAAGTCTTTGTTGATTATAAGCGACAGCTGGTTTGTCAGGCATCCTGCTAGCCGTCCTTGTCAGTATGTCAGATAACGTATTCCGTCTGGCCCGCTGTAACACCTTTTCTAATTCATCATCTTCTTTCGTTTGTGAAGTCATTGTGTCATCTCCTTTAACTGAATCATTTATTGTAAGGGCTTACATTTTATTATATTTCAGAATTTTCAGATGTACAACTGCTTCTCAGCTTTTCTAGTAAGATATTTTAAGAATTAAAAAACCAGACAGCTAACGACTGTCTGGCTGAAAGTATGACGTTACGATTACTTGAAGGAATTTATCGGAATTGATAACTGAAATTTATTTAGCAGGTCATGCTCCAGCTGGCTATAGTAGTGGTCACTCACAAAACCGGAAGCGCCACGGAGTATTTCTGTCGCATAATGGATAGGAGGAGCGATTTCCTGCGATTTGTCGATTACAAGGAACGTCAAAACATGCTTATGAAGAACTCCATCAATTATCACATCGACAAACGCGGGCCTGTAGTGGTTTCCAGCTACACCCTCGCGGACAAACAAGTATTCAAGTGCTTGCTTATTTAACTGATACACCTTCCCCTCTACCGTACCAGTCGATTCAACAATATCTGCTCTTCCGCCATCTTCAGCGGCTCTCGTGTAAGCCAATGAAAAGTTTTCTGCTATTCCGCAGCCTGCTACCTGCTTAAATAATTGATCGACCCCTGAAGATGAGAAACGCTCGGTATCCATACATGAGCCATATGCAAAATACAAAAATGAGTCTCTGTCCAGGTAGCGATGAGCTTTCCAATCGCCGAAAGCAACTCGTTTAAGAGATTCGAGCTGAAAGGATTCATTGACATAAACATTCGCTTGGAAAATACCAAAATCGGATTGGATAGTCTGGACGGTTCTTGTAAACCCATTGTCTTTTTTCTTGTCTTGAAAACCTTCCAATTTGTCTATCTCTTGTAAATCTTCTTCGCTTATTTCATATACCTCACCATAAACTCTCTGGCTGGAATCTAAAGAGAGAACGGGATACCCTTTTCTTGTGTCATATAAGGCACCAGATGTCCATCCATGCCTGGCAACACATTTAGCATCCTTTAATAGATGATGGTTGGGTTCATGTTCCATAAGCGTGCCATAGACAAAAATCAAATGGTTTGTTGACATTAAAACTCTCCCTGATTTTAATTGTATTTAAGATTTGGTAAATTTGAATATAATCGCTATTATTTAATAATTCTTATTAACAATAATAACAGTATAACAAGAGGATTAACTTATATCAACCCTTCACGGAAGCTTCTCCGGGTGGTTTTTCCTAAAAAAATTTGCCGATATCTTTTCAACATGACTAGTTTTTATTTATCCCGATTTCAGCCCCAAAACAAATACTAGCCGTCTGTAAAACAGCATCCACAGCCTGGTTAAAAAGGGCTGCATCTTTCGGATCCACTGACGATAGCTTTTTATTAAAAAAATCTTTCTGTCCCAGCATGATGTTATGCAAAGGACGGAAAGATTTCATCCGCGGTACGACCTTTATTGATATTAAGTTGCAATACCCTTTTAACTCCTTAATGCAGAAGCACGGTCGGTTTCCCGACAGTTCAAAGGATAGGTTCGAAAGGAATCCTGTGTGAGAAAACTTCCAGCTGATTGTCTCTCTTCTCTGTCCTCATTCCCCTATCTAATAGCTCTTATCAAAAAGGTCATATCAACACGATGGTTATTTTTTGAATTGTCAATCTCTTCATCAATTCTCTTTGTCTTCTATTTCTTTCTGTTCTGAGTCAATTACAATCGTTGCGATTTTACTGGATTGCCAGCGGTTTGCAGTCGAATCATCGACCTCATATTCTTTTCCTTCTCTAAAAATTTCCCCATGGTAAGCTGTTTGGACGTTCATCCTTACTAATAACATAATTATATCCTCCTGCCCCTTTATTTGGTATCTCCCATTTTCATAACGAAAATGTACTTTGATTTATCCATTCTAACTCTTTGTATTTTTTAAGGTCATTTACAAGCTTTAGCAAAGCAAGGTCCTTTTGCTTTGCTTCAAGCATACAATCAACTTGCGTGACACTTCCTGAAACTTTTTTCGCAAATTCCATTACCATGTTAGCATCGACATAATCCGCATGATGACGAAACTGCTGTTGATTTTTAGGGCTTGAAAAATGGACTTTAACAGGTAGCTGCGAATGATGCCATGTGCCCACAATTCGCTCCCAGTAATCCATCCATTCAGGAAGATGATGATTCGCTTGATGATGATGGAGATCAAATACTGCCGGCATCTCCAATTTCTCGCACAAGTAGAGAACATCCTCGATGTGAAAAGACTTATCGTCGTTTTCCAAAAGAATCATTTTTTGTAATTGGGTGCTAATTCTGCTCCAGTTATCAATAAATTGTTCAAGTGCCTTTTCTTTATTTCCATACAAACCGCCGGTATGAAGGACACAGCGGTGAACTGCAGAAAGCCCCATTGCCGATAACAGGCGATGGTGATATCTTAAGGTTTTTACTGAACTGCTTAAAATTTCTTCCTTTGGCGAGTTTATCACGACAAAATGATCTGGATGAAAATCAAGGCGCATTTGGTTACCCTTTGCAAACCTCCCCAATTCACCCAGATCTTCATCGATTGCTTCTAAATAATCCCAATCCGCTAACTCTTCATGGGTGGCGAGCGGAACCAGCTTGGAGCTCAGCCTGAAAAAAGAAATATCAAAAGCTTTGTTATGTTTTAATAATCTAAGGCAGTTTCTTATATTGCTCTGTGCGATTCTTTCTAATTTTCTTATCGCTGCTTCCCTGTCACTGTATTTGTTAAACGTTTTAAAGGTCACTGTTTGGGAAGGCGAACTATTTTTCACCTGCATACTCATTGCCACGTAACCGAAGCGAAATATTGTCATCTAAACACTCCATAACTTCTTTTTTGCTTAGTATTTGTTAAGAGTGAAAAGATTAAACGATTGATATTTTCTTCGTGGCTCAGAAAAATTGCTTGTTCCCACAATTAAAAAAGAAATCCTCGCATAGGTCCCTTGCCAAGCAGCAATCCACATTGGCTAAAAGCTGCTTTTATCGTGAAATGATGAACTTTATGGCAGCTTTCATTGTTGAGAAAATAGGTACCTCGTAGGCATAGCTGCCTAATCTCTTTGCCAGCTCCGGTTTTATGCCCACTATAATACAACTTGTCCCCATAAGACTTAGACCATTGATCATTCGATCTATTTGGTTAGCAATTTCTTCATGCCATTCTGTTACCCCACTAAGATCAATAGCAGCGTAAAGAGCTTCATTGGCCTTGCATTTATCTAGTAAGCTTGCCAGTATATAATCAAATCTCTCTACATTCATTGGCCCTGCCAGTGGTACTGCAATGGCATTATCCCAAATATGTAAGAGAGGAACAGATAATTCGTTGATTAGTTTTTCTTTTCTTTCTTCTTCCTGGGCTTTCGTCGTTACATCCAATAACAAAACAACATAGCCGAGGATGGCATTTTGTTCATTTTTAATTGGATTGATAACAATATCTGTTACAATTTTATCCTTTATAATAATTCTGGACCGGTGAGAGTTTTCTAACCTTTCCATAATAGCCTGTTGATATGCCGGTCTCGAATGAAAAAAGCTCATATTCAAACCGACAAACTGTTCAACATTCTCCAATCCGTAATCATCGACTAAGCCGGATAATAGGTTGACGGCTGCTGGGTTAAGCCATACTACGTTATAATCTTTATCAGCAAGGATGATATTTTCTCCTATTACCTGCAAAACCTCGCAAGAAGAAATATTCGCTGGGACTTCTCCTAATGACTTCATAAGTGTACACCTTTTTCTATCTGAATTAGTTTCATGCATTGTTTATAAATAAGTATATACTGTTCCTTTACCCTGTTTAACCAGTCTTTTAACTAGAAATTAAGTTAAAAGATCGTACGCATTCTCACATCGGAACATAATACGGAAAAAACAATAATATAATGACAAAAGACAAGCTTTAAAACGGGTGGAGGAGCAACATTGATGCCTTTCGTTACTATTATTATAGTTCAAATATCTCTTGTATTGCAATTTTTCGGTAAAGGGCGAAAATCTAGTGAAGCATAGGTTAATGGTTCTGATAACTGTTACTTGTGGCGCGGTCATACAAGGTTATGCCATGTCTGTTTTCTTATTCCCTCATTTTATTCCCTCCGGCGGAGCTGGCGGGATTGCGGTTTTGCTTAATTTCTGGTTCGGGCTGCCACTCAGTTTTGCCCTTTGGCTAGTAAATTTCCTGCTTCTAACAACAGCTATTAACTGGCTGGGAAATGCCAGCGCATTAGGAACAATGTATGCTATCACGATAACTTCCCTTTCGATTCATTTGTTCGACCTCCCGTTATTTCAAATGGCCAAGAATGTTTGGCTGGATCTATTGATTGGCTCGCTTATTCTTGGCTGTGGGATCGGTCTTCTGTTGAGACATGGAGTGTCAAATGGCGGAATGGGTGTAATTGCTCTTATAACAGCAAAGTACAGGAAGATTCCACCCGGAAAACCATTATTGCTGCTTAATGGGTCCATTTTCATTTTAACTGCTTCTATTATTGATTGGCATATTGTTCTGCAAGCCCTTATCTGTCAGTGGATTTCGACCAAGATGGTGGATTTGTTGTTCGAGCTCCCTGGTCCTTTCCAATCGAAAAAATGGAAAATAGCTAATCCCTGGAGAAAAAAATAGAGCTATTTTTAAGGACAACATTTAATATATGGCTACTGTGCATATCCTTTCGTGATAAGGCTTGAAAGGAGGAGCCCCAGAATGAAAAATATAGTTAGTTATTTGATTTTACTTGGCTTGTTGTTTTGCTGCTTAGCTGGTTGTAGTGCCAACAATTCATCATCCGCTAACTTCCCCGAAAATAGCATTCAGCTGGTGGTAGCCTTTTCTCCAGGAGCAGCTACAGACACACAAGCCAGAATTATTTCAAAGTATGCGAAAAAACATTTAGGACAGGAGATCGCTATCGTAAACAAACCTGGCGGAGGGGGCCAGGTCGGCTGGAATTATTTTTCCTCGGTAAAACCTGATGGCTATACTCTGGCAGCTTATAATTTACCTCACATAATTACTCAGCCCCTGGTAGGTGATACCTCTTACCAGCCGGAGACATTTGAACCGATTTTCAATTGGGGAGGCGATCCGACAGTTTTTGCTGTAAAGAGTGACAGCGATATAAAAACATTAGATGACTTGATTGCTAAAGCAGAAAAATCTCCTGCTGCGTTAACCATCGGTAATGCCGGAAAGTTCGTTGGTCAACACTTAGCCATTCTTTTATTTGAAAATGCTGCGGGAATTGACGTGGAAGATGTTCCATTTAAAGGATCCTCGGAAGCGATTTCTTCTTTACTTGGTAATCATACCGACGTTTTAGCCGGAAATTTATCAGATGTTTACCGTCTGGGCAAAGAGGTACGGCCTTTAGCGATTGCAACGGAAGAACGGCACCCCTTCTCTCCTGATATCCCGACTTTTGCAGAACAAGGTTACCCGGAAGTAATAATGAGTACCGATCGCGGGATTGCCGCACGGGATGGAACACCGAAGGAAATTATTGAAAAATTGGAGGAAGGTTTTTCAAAAATGATGGAAGACGAGGAATTTTTAGAAGAAATGAAAAGCGCTGGAGCTGATATGCTAATTATGGATCGTCAGGAAGTACTAACAGAGATAGAAGAACGAACAAAAGAGTATGAGGACTTACTTAAATCGATCGATATACTAAAATGACGAGCCGGCTTTTACAACCAGCCCGGTTATATTATAGAAGGAAACGGAACTTGGAAAATAACCGTAAACATTAGATAGAGAAAAAGCGTAAACAACACTGTAACTAACCCTATCCAAAGCGGATTTGATCGATACCAGTTTTTCCAGTAAGCATATAAAGGGATGGAAAGCATAAATATGATTACTTGTGTGTAGAAACCGATTATATCGATTAACATACTGACAGTAACCACAAGAATAAGAAGTGGTACTGCTCGCCTGGAAATAACAGAAGCCTTTTTCCCTATTCCTGTTTGCCTCACATTCTTTACCATTTCAATTAATGAAAGCAGGAGTAACAGCAGCAAAGTAATTTGCGGCAATATTTTTAATTCTAATTCCAGTTTACTTATAGCTGAAAAAGCAATAACACTGAGAACTGAGGTCACAATCCAGGGAATAATGGCAGGAATTCTTCTTTTGGCAGTTCCGACTGTGGCATTTTTCCTCAGTGGTCGTTTATGGTTGATGCCTTGAAAAACCGCCGCTGATACAGTGGCAACTATCAAAACAACCAAGGTAATATTCCATGCACCGCTGAAAAAATAGCCAATCGTTTGCCCGTTCGCCGCACCTACTTGCATGCCCAAAAGCAAGCCTTCTTCTGCGATACCGCCCAGGATAAATCCTAAAGCAACAGGTGCGGGAGAGAAAGCGTATTTTTGCATAATAAACATTAAAAGTCCGATTATTACCACGGTGTATATATCAAATACGCTGTTCTGTGTCGTATAGGCTCCAATGATGGAAAAGGAAACAATAATAGGTGCCATCATGATGGACGGTATCCGGGAAAGCTTTGTGACATACTTTATCAAGGCCAAACCCAGAAACAAAAGTAAAACTTGGGCCGCCACCATACTATATAAAAATGTATAAGCTACATCGGCATGGTCGATAAACAAGTTCCTCCCCGGCCATATTCCATGGATCAGCAATCCGCCGAGAAAAATTGCAGCGGTTGGTGAACCTGGGATGCCAAGTGTGAGCAATGGGATCAATGACCCGCCTACCATTGCATTGTTGGCACTTTCTGAGGCAATAATTCCATGTTTTTCTCCTTTCCCAAACGAATGCTTATGCTTGGAAAAGCGTTTAACTTCATTATAAGCGAGAATGCTTGCTATATTGCCACCTGCTCCGGGTATCATTCCAATAAAGGAACCTAAACCGCTGCCAATTAAGACAGACTTGGGTTTTGTAAGGATATCTTTGAAGGACTCCTTTATTGTAGATTTCTTTAAATTGCAGGCTGCGTCCGGACGGGATGGTTTGTATGGAAGCAGCTCAATCAGCCGTAGTGCTTGTGGAAATGCGAATAACCCGATTAAAACCGCTACGATATGAAAACCACCGACAAGGCCTTCTACGCCAAAAGTGAACCTGGCTGTTCCAGTTACGGTGTGGATTCCTACAAAGGATAAACCAATGCCGAAACAGCCTCCAATTAAATTTTTCGTAATCGAACCTTCAGAAATAGCTGCAATAACCGTTATCCCGAAAATAGCAATCCAAAAACTCTGAGCAGGGCCGAATTGCAAGGAGACATCCGCGAATATTGGAGCAAAAAATAAAAGTAGAAACATACCAGCTAAACCACCAATAACAGAGGCGATCGTTGTAAGCTCTAACGCCTTTCTCCCTTGTCCGTTTTGCGCCATAGGATATCCATCAAAGGTGGTAGCTACAGAAGCAGGTGCCCCTGGTACATTAAACAAAATGGCTGGAATCGAACCGCCATAGACACTGCCGCAATAAATGCCCCCTAATAATATCAATCCCTCCGTAGGCCCTAAAGAAAAGGTAAATGGTATAGTCAGAGCAACTCCCATGGTTGGTGTTAAGCCGGGCAATGCCCCTACAATTATCCCAGTCAACAATCCGCAAATAAGAAATATCAAGTGGCGGAGCTCAAATATTTCAAAAATATAACCCATAGCCTTACCCCCCTGTTTATCAGAAGATAAGATAGGATATTCACCTATATATTAGAATGTGTCAGCTCTTGTTTTCCTGGTCGATGTCCACTTTTTGCCCGCCTACTGTCAAATAAGAATACACTTCTAAATTAGGCTTTAATTTCGTAAGGCCTTGTAAATAAGGTTTTATTAAATCCTTGAAATCTTCGGTAACGCCTTCCTGTTCTAATTGGCCATAGACATACATTTTTTCTTGTTCCATTAAAAAAGCCATATAACCGACTGCTTTATTGCTATCATCTACAATATTAAGCACTTGCGCTTCCTCTTTTAAGAATTCAGGTGAAAAATATATTTGCAAGCTGATTACCTCCCTAATGGTGTTGTTATTCTGCAGTTAATTGTAATTTTTTAAACAATGAATGGCTTTCATCATCTTTATCATCTGAATCTTGTTTTTTCACATGGATGAGAATTAAACATAAAAAGGCTACTAATAAAGTCAAACCAGCGGTACTTAAAAACATCCCGTTTCTGGACCAATTCATCAGCCACCCATAGACTGGCGGGCCTGCTGCTACCCCTAAAAACCGAACCGAACCATATAGGGATGTAACAAATCCCCTTCTTGCTTTTCCGACTGATCCGGTAATAAAGCTGTTCAGACATGGCAGAACCAACCCTGTACCGATACTGCTAACGACTAATACTGCAATAAATGGAATTAACTTTGTGAAGAAAATGAGGGACGCAAAGGAAGCTGTCATTAATAACAAGCCGAGTACGATCAAATGCTTCATGGCCCGATGGTTTTTCCCTATTTTACTGCCTGTTGTAAAAGAAGTACTCATTAAAAACAATAAAGGAATTGCCAGGACACAGCCTTTTAGAACTCCAGTTATGTTGTAATCAGTCTCTAATACATCCGATAAGTAAAACAGCAGACCAAACAATGTAAACAGTCCAGTGGCACCTGCTAAATATGCAGTGAAAAGCCAGCGTCCTTCATGTTTAAACACCGTAAACAGCCCTTTTAAATAGTTGCCCAACGTTGGTGGTTTTTGTTTTTTCTTTTTTTCTTTGACGAAAAAAAGCAGCAAAAGAATAGAAACAACACAAAAAATGGGAAACCCGAAAAAGGGGCCATACCATACTATCAGTGCTAAAAGTGAACCAACAATAGGAGAAAGCACCTTACCAAATCCATTGGAAGCTTCTACTAAGCCTAAAACCTTGCTTTGCTCTCCTCCCTTGAACAAATCTCCAGTCAAAGCCATGGCAATCGGTGCTGTTCCAGCTGCTCCAACCCCTTGGAGTGCTCTTCCGATCAATATCCATAAATAAGCGCTATCGAACCATGCACTTGCCATTCCAGCAAGCAGTCCTCCTAAACCGTAAAGAGCCAATGCGGGCAGGATAATACTCTTCCTTGAAAAGCGATCTGATAAATAGCCAAGTACTGGTATCGATAAGGCTGCAGCAATCGAAAATATCGTAATAGTCAAACTTGCTTGAAAAGAATTGATATTCAATTCTGATTCCATCTTAGGAAGAATCGGTATCAGCATTGAATTGCCAAGTGTCATGATTAATGGGATAGAACTTATCGCTAATATGGCCGGTCCTTTTTTCAGTTTATTTGCCAATGCTCTTGACACTCTCCTTTTATTCTTTGCTACCTATTATCCGAGTGCTTGGAATAATTATGAGTAAAAAATATTACCATATGGCCAAAGGAATCAAAAAACCGGCTGTAGAGAGGAATTTTCTCTGTGCTCGAATCACCCAGTATTTCTAATATACGTGAAAATAGAGGCTGTCAGGATATGTTTACTTCAAGAAGGATAGGAAAAAAGGAGGATGGAATTTCCTATCCCGCCAGGGAACAATAAAAAGAGCAGGCTTTACAGCCTGCTCTTTTTATTCACTCATTGGAGCTATTTCTTCTGTAATATAAGCAGTGACATCTGCTATCTCAGCATCGGATAAATCTCCTTCAAATGAAGGCATGCCATTGCCGCCAGATCTGACCATTTCTTCTACCTGGCTTTGGTCTTCCGCTACACCGGATTCCTGAAGATTTGGTCCGCTGGCGCCAGCACCTTGTTCTCCGTGGCAGGATAAGCAGTTATTTTCAAACACTGATTCACCATTTGACGGATCTCCGGATTCAGCAGTTTCTGATTCACCGCCTGATCCAGAGCCAGAGCTATTATCATCCTCTCCCCCGCCACCACATGCTGCTAGCAGCAGTGCGAGAGAAAAGAGCGAAACAAATAAAAGGAACTTTTTGTTTTTAATCATGAACATGCCTCCTGAAATTTAGTAAGTTATTTTAATGAATAACTTAACGAGTTATGACGCTTCCTCTTCTTGTGTTGATCGGATTTTTCGTTTATACATCACTTTAGATAGAACAACGCCTAATTCATAAAGTGCGATTAACGGTCCCAGCACAATTACTTGAGAGATTACATCCGGTGGTGTAATTAAGGCGGAAAGAACAGCCATCAGTATATAGCCATATTTTCTTATTTCACCGAGTTTCTTTGGTGTAACAAGTCCGACAGCCGTTAAAAACATTAACAGCAACGGGACTTCGAATAAAAAACCCAATGGAATAGAAGTCATCAGCATAAATGAAAAGTATTCTTTTGCAGTGATCATCATATCAAAGTTTTGCGTCCCCAGGTTCATTAAAAAACCGAATACTGTAGGGAAAATAACAAAAAATCCAAAAGCCAGACCAGCGACAAAACTTAAAAAGATGCCGGGAATAAATGAAATAGCTGTCTTGCTTTCTTCCTCTGTTAAAGCAGGTCTGACAAATTTCCATATTTGGTAACCAATAAAGGGGGCGGAAAAGCCGAGGCTTAAGCTCCCGGCTATCCCCGTATAAAACCGGACTACATCGAGAGGTCCCAACATTACAAGTTTTTCCCTATCCGTCAAAATCGGTATAACTTGATTAATAGATACCAAAATAAGAATGAAACATGCCACGAAAAAAATCACCGAATAAATGATTGCTTTGCGCAAATCAGATATGTGCTCTACTAATGTCTGTTCCTCCAGCGTTTGTTCCTCTATTTGAGCCTGTTGCATCATCATTCTCCCCCTAAAAAATTAAGATGGCAAGTCTTTCTTTTCTTCCTCAGGGGCTTCTACGGTTTCGGTCTTTTTCTTGTCCGAACCTTCATCATGATCACTCATTAGATTGCTGGCAGACTTCTTGAATTCTGAAAGAGTCTGTCCAAATGCCGCACCTATTTCCGGTAATTTTTTCGGGCCGAAAATGATCAACGTTACAACTAAAATGATAATCAAGCCCGGGACCCCTATATTAGTAAATCCCATATTCATCTCTCCTTTATTATTTGACTTGAATGTTTATCTACTTACGCAAGCTGGCTGCGTCTAGTCTTTTGGACGAGCTGGCTATCTTCTTCCCTGAATTTCAAAATTCCTTCTGCAGCCCGATAAGCTAGCGCTCCTACCGTTCCTGTCGGATTATAACCACCGTTGTGTGCGAAAGCAGATGCTCCGACAACGAATAGATTATCAGCATCCCACATTTGCAAGTAGTTATTGACAGCAGAAGTCTCAGGATCGTCGCCCATTATGACTCCGCCCGTGTTATGGGTTGTTTGGTAAGGAACAATATTGTAATGGTCGCTAACGGACCTTGATTCTACTTTGTCGGCTCCCATTTCTTCCAGTATTTCTGCACATTTTGCAGAAATATACTCATGAAGCTTCCGGTCTTGCTCCGTATAGTCATAAGTCAATCGAAGCAGCGGGTTTCCGTATGCATCCTTGTAGTCAGGATCAAGACTTAAGTAATTTTCCCGGTGCGGAATAGATGCCCCCTGGCCGCCTACTGATAAAGAGCGGTGGAAATACTTGATGGATTGTGACTTGAATTCCTGCCCCCAGTTAGGTGTCCCGCTTGGAACGGTATTGTTATTGATAGGACGCTGCCCAGTCTGACTAATAGAAACAGAAGCCCCATGAATAAAATCGACATCGGAATGATCAAAGTTATCTCCATTATAATCGTCCACAGAAGCACCGAGAGCTCCAGCACCCATATAAGTATTAAACTTTTCTTCCTCAAAGAAGCCGGTTGCTCCAGGCAAAATTTGATAGCAATAATTTTTACCGATTACGCCTTTACCCGTTTCAGGATCATATGGCTCCCCTATTCCGGATTGAAGCAATAAGCGGGTGTTATTCATTACATAGCTTGTCAATACCACTATATCTGCAGGCTGTTCAAATTCTTCGCCTGATTGAACATCGACATAACGAACACCAGTAGCTCTGTTTCCATCATATAAAATGTCGGTAACATTAGCGTCTGTCCGCAGTTCAAAGTTCCCGGTTTTTTGTGCAGTCGGGATCACTGTCATATTCGGGGAAGCTTTAGCTCCGTATTCACAACCGAAACGTTCACAGAATCCGCAATACTGGCATTTATACATCTTCTGCCCATCAGGGTTTTCGTAGTTTTCTGTCATGTTGGCAGAAGGCATTTGAAATGGATGCAAATTAAGATTTTTAGCTGCGTTTTTAAAGCGCTTGGTAATTGGTGTATCCATCATTGGTGGATTTGGGTAAGGATTGCTTCTTGGCGCCCCCATTGGATTATCTTCTCCGCCGATGCCTGCTGTTTGTTCATATTTATAAAAATAAGGTTCTAATTCCTCGTAAGTAATTCCCCAGTCCTGCAACGTATAATCGTCGCTTAATTTGTTTTCTCCGTATTTTTCGTCAGTCATCGACTTTATTTGCAAATCATACGGCAGGAAACGCCATGTTTGTCCATTCCAATGGACTCCGGCACCCCCAAGACCTTCACCTAGTAGAAATGAGCCTAATTGCCTCATTGGCAGTGCTCGCTCATCCCGATTATTCCGAAAAGTAATCGTTTCTTTTGATAAATCCTGCATTAAATCATAACGAATAGCATAACGATATTCATCATGCACCATTTGGAAATCTTCGGTAGACCTTTCCTTCCCTCTTTCGAGTCCAACGACTTGGACTCCTTCTTTGGCTAGTTCGGCAGCAATGATCCCGCCAGTCCAGCCGACACCGACTGTCACAACTTCCACTTTATCTAATTTCGTTGCCATATTCATCCTCCAATTCTGCTAATTATGATGAGATATGGGCTCGTAAAGCCCTAGGTTCCATTTCTATGAATTCTTCTGAATCAATCTTTTTGATATAGCTCATTTGGCTTCCCGGAAATTCTTTCATTTTCCATGCTTCCATGTTGCCATTTCCGCCGTAAAGGGGATCTGAATAGGCCCCCTCGATGGTAGCTGAGCGAAGCAGTTCAAAGAAAGTTGTCGAAGTGACCCCTTTAATATCTACGTCGCCATCCTGGAATTTCTGTAAGATTTCATCCTGCTGTTTACCTTCCAAATCTACGAAAGAAGCATCGAAGTTATTTTGGCTTTCCCGCTCAATTGCTTTAATCCCAGCATCAAATACTTCATGACGTTTGAGTCTTGTCTGATAGCCTTGGAAATCAGACCCTTCATAAAACGGTCCTTGCATGTACTCTCTGTCATTATGTCCATACCCACCTGCTAGTTGGTGATCAATGAAGTAAGGAACTCCCAATTCAATGGCACCAGGTCCATTATCATCTTCTGGGAAAATCCTTTCTGTGGCTGCGCTAAGTATGTTGAAGTCCGATTGTCTTGAGAAATACATCAAAGCCTTATTAAAGTTAGTCTGGTCCGATCCTCCGTTCGTGCCAGTTGAAGCTGTTTGGCTGCCGTTGTTAGTGACATTAGTTGTTACAAGTGTTCCTAATAAACCTCCGCCAATTGCACCACCGGCAACATAACCGGAATTTTTTATGAATTTCCGGCGGGACATTTTCGTATTTTTATTATCCGCCATTTTGGTCCTCCTTCCATTTTATGTAGATTTTGTTACTCTCTTAAAGTAACTCTTAGTACTAGTTACCACTGACAAAGCTTATTAAACTTAAAAACAAGAATTTTCTCCTTCACTACCCGCAAAATTTCGTAAATTTATAAAATGAAAAACGGGCCACTAAATGACCCGCTAACAAACATCCCCCGTTCTTCACAAAGAACAGGGGATGAATAAGTTGTACTGTTTTCAGTATAATAATCATCTTAACAGGCTGTCTGCTATCAATTGGAAGGATTTTTTTCGTTCCTTATAACTATCCGTGAAAGTTACCAGCATAATTTCGTCGATCGGGTATTTGCTCTGGATATGTAACAGCTGTTCTTTTACCTCTGTAGGATTTCCTGCCACCATCTTCTCCCTTTTTCTGTGTACTTCTAGTTCTTCTTCTTTCGTCAATTGCAATTCAACTGTTTCCCCATTCCTTCGTTTTTCCTTTTCGGTTAGTACTTGTCGCTTGTTCACTGAGAACGCGATTTGTTCTGCTTTTTCAGTGGTTTCAGCACATACAGCATTGACCGCTAGAATCGTATAAGGCTTGGCAAAATGGAAACCAGTGAGAAATTCCCTTTGATACAAATTTAAAATTTCCCCCGTCTCCTTATCGCTCATAAAATGCCCGAAAACATACCCCATGCCGTATGAAGCAGCTCTTCTTGCACTTTTCTCGCTAGTTCCTAGCAGCCAGGGAACAGGACTGATTTCCGGAACAGGCATTGCCTTAGTTTTTGAAAAAAAATCCCTTTCATCAAAGTCATCCTGGAGAAAATGAAGCAATGTTTGCAGAGAGTGCGGAAAATCTTTTACATTTTCCAGGAAATTACCGGATAAAGCAATTGACGCTTCTGGAGATCCGCCTGGCGCTCTGCCCACACCTATATCTATTCGGCCAGGAAATAGTGTAGCCAGCATATTAAAAGTCTCCGCTACTTTATATGGTTTATAATGAGGCAAAAGAATAGCTCCCGCTCCCAGTCTTATATTTTTTGTATATGCTCCTAAATAACCGAGCATTACTTCTGGCGCCGGACAAGCCAAGTTTTCAAAGCCGTGGTGTTCCGCCATCCAGTAACGCGAATAACCCCGCTCATCTGCTAGTACAGCCAACTCCCGGGAAGCTTGTAACGCTTCAAATGCACTCCCAGAATTTACTGGGGCCAAATCTAGAATACTCAGTTTCATGAAAGTTCACTCTTCTTTCCTCAACATTTTTTCAAAGAAAAAGAGGGAATCAAAGATTAATTGCTTAGTGATCCCCTCTTCGTCTCTATATGAAACCGCCAAAATGTCGGGCAGTTACATGTTTACTCTATTTCTACTGTCCAATTGAACGGATCTTCTTCTTTACCAGTCTGGATGCCTGTTAAAATTCCATAAAGCTGTTTAGATACAAAGCCTGTTTTACTTTCATTAATGACGATGTTTTCTCCTCTCCAGGCTAGCTCGCCAATTGGGGAGATTACTGCTGCCGTACCAGAACCAAATGCTTCTTCAAGTGTTCCATTCTTATGCGCTTGATATACTTCATCCATCGTTATTTTTCGTTCGTTGACAGGGTAACCCCAGTGTTTCAATAGACTGATCACAGAGTTTCTCGTCACACCTTCCAGAATACTTCCATTCAAAGCAGGGGTAATAATTTCTCCATCTATCTTAAAAAACACATTCATACTTCCGACTTCTTCAATATATTTTTTTTCGAGGCCATCCAGCCATAAAACTTGCGCGTAACCTTTATCAGCAACAAGTTCCTGAGCCTTCAGACTGGAAGCGTAATTACCTGCTGTTTTTGCCTCACCGGTTCCACCGGCGACAGCCCGGACAAATTGGTTTTCCACTGCTATTTTAACCGGATTAATTCCTTCTTTATAGTAAGCTCCAACTGGCGCTAAAATAACGATAAACTGATAGTTTTTTGAAGGGGCAACCCCTAAATAAGGTTCCGTTGATATTACGAATGGTCTTATGTAAAGCGAGGTGCCTTCTGCAGAGGGTACCCACTCCTTATCAATCGAAATTAACTTCTTAATTGCGCTAAGTGCTAATTTTTCATCAATCTGCGGGATACAGAGCCGGTCATTCGATTTATTCAGGCGCTGCATGTTTTTCTCCGGACGAAAAAGCCTGACTTTTCCTTCCGGAGTTTCGTAAGCTTTCATTCCTTCGAAAACTGTCTGGCCGTAATGAAAGACGATCGCGGCAGGATCAAGGACCAATGGCTGGTAAGGGATAATCCGGGCGTCATGCCATCCCTTGCCTGCCGTGTAATCCATAATAAACATATGATCCGTAAATATCCTTCCAAATTCCAACTGTTCTGCTAATGGTTTTTGTTTCAATTGATCTGCTAAAGTTACCTTGATTTCATTCATGGTCATTGCTCCTTGCCATTCTGTAATTTGTCACCAATCATTATTCGAAATTATCTGTAAACAACATTTTAGTATGAAACAGGTTAATAATACAACTATGTTTGCTTACTTTTTTCATTTACTTCTTATCAGGACTTAAAAAAAGCTAACAAATAAACCCCAAAAGCAGAGAAGCTCCCGTTTCTCACTACGTGGTGAGCCGAGAGCTTCTTAAAGGTAACTTAATATAGGTTACATCGCTTCAACGGTAGGCAGGTTAGAGCTTCCCATTAAATAACTATCTACTTGGCGTGCCACTTCCCGGCCTTCGTTAATCGCCCATACGATCAAACTTTGCCCGCGGCGAGCATCACCGGCAGCGAACACACCCTCTACATTAGTGGAGAATTCTCCATAAGCAGCGTCAACTTTCCGGTTGGCAGTATTTAAACCAAACTGCTCTATCAACGGCTGTTCCGGGCCTTCAAAGCCTATCGCTATTAAGACAAGCTGTGCTGGCCATACTTGTTCCGTACCTGGAACTTCTTCATACACAAACATGCCGTTTGCATCGGTTACTTTTCTCATTTGGATTGTATGAAGTTCTATCAGTTTGCCTTTTTCATCCGCAACAAATTTTTTCGTTTGGATAGAGTATTGCCTAGGGTCCTCCCCAAACTTAGCCTCTGCTTCTTTATGTGCGTAATCCACACTAAATACTTTAGGGAACTCCGGCCAAGCATTGTCAGATGTTCTGGCCAAGGGCAGTTGTGGATGTTTGCCAAATTGGACAATACTGTTACAATTCTGGCGAAGTGCCGTTGCGATACAGTCAGCACCTGTATCTCCACCACCGATGACAATGACATCCTTGCCTTTGGCATCAATAAACTCCTCATCTTTTAGTGGCGCATCAAGCAGGTTTTTTGTAGATGCTGTTAAATAATCCATAGCGAAATGTACTCCGTCTGCTTGACGGCCTTTGAGCGGCAAATCCCTTTGTTTTTGAGCACCTGTACACATAATTACAGAGTCATATTCGGCTTTTAATTCTCCTGAGCTGATATCTTTGCCCACTTCTGTATTAGTAATGAATTCAATTCCTTCTTGTTCCAGCAAGCGAATTCTCCGTGCTACCACATCCTTCTCCAGCTTCATGTTAGGAATACCGTACGTCAGTAAACCTCCCGCCCTGTCAGACCGTTCATAAACAGTAACAGAGTGCCCAGCCTGGTTCAGCTGGTCAGCACTGGCAAGACCTGCTGGACCTGATCCGATAATTGCGATTTTCTTACCGGTTCTTTTTTCCGGGGCTCTCGGTGTAATCCAGCCATTTTCAAAGCCTTTGTCGATAATCGCTCGCTCAATATTTTTAATGGCAACTGCTGGATCAGAGATCGCCACTGTGCAAGATCCTTCACATGGAGCAGGGCAGACTCGGCCGGTGAATTCCGGAAAATTGTTCGTTTTAACAAGCCGCTCAAGAGCTTCCTTCCACTTTCCCCGGTACACTAAATCGTTCCATTCAGGGATTAAATTATAAACAGGGCAACCAGATGTAGCCCCATTTATTTCCGTTCCGATATGGCAGAAAGGAGTACCGCAATCCATGCAGCGTGCCCCTTGTCTGCTCATGACTTCATCAGTGAAAGGAGCAGAATATTCTTTCCAGTCATTTAAGCGTTTATTGGGATCTCTCTCAGTAGCTTCTTCCCGCTTAATTTCAATAAAACCAGTTGCTTTACCCATATTCGTGTCTCCTTTCTTAATGTACTACTACCTTTTCTTGGTTTTTAGGCGCAGGGATTACTTTGTTTTCTTTTTTTGCATTAAATGCTTGCATTTTTGCTTCATCCTCACTAATCCCTGAAGCCTTAAGGGTTTCAATTTGCTGCAGCATCTTCTTATAGTCTTTTGGAATAATTTTAATAAATTTATTAATAGAATCGTTCCAATCGTTGAGCAGGCCGGCAGCCTTACTGCTGGAAGTATAATTGTAGTGGTTTTCCACCATTTCCCGGAGTTCGTTGATCTCTTCGAAGCTGTCAAGCTCTTCAAATTCAATCATTTCTTGGTTGCACAAATGCATGAACGCCTGCTTATCGTCGACGTAAACATAAGCAACTCCGCCTGACATACCAGCTCCGAAGTTTTTACCTGCATCGCCTAATACAACGACACGCCCTCCAGTCATATATTCACAACCATGATCGCCGATACCTTCTACAACGACCTTGGCCCCGCTATTTCTTACGGCAAATCTTTCTCCTGCACAACCGTTTATATATGCCTCGCCGTCTGTAGCCCCATAAAATGCTACATTTCCGGCTATCACATTTTTGCTCGGGAATAACGTCGAGCCCTTAGGAGCAGAAATGACAATCTTCCCTCCGGATAACCCTTTGCCTACGTAATCATTCGCATCCCCTGTCAAAAACAAGGACATGCCTTTAGGGATAAACGCACCAAAACTTTGTCCAGCTGAACCTTGGAAACGTAATGTGATTGTATTTTCAGGAAGACCTGCTTCCCCATAAAGTTTAGAAACTTCACTACCGGTGATCGTTCCTGTAACACGGTTAATATTTTTGATTGGGAATGACAAATCAACCTTTTGCTTACTTTTTAATGCCGGTTGTACCGCCGGAAGGATTTCTCTCATATCCAATGACTCGTCAATCTTATGATTTTGCGGTGTTTGATTCGTTCGCACTCCTTCCATTGGATGAATGAGTGTCGTCAAGTCAAGGTCTTTCGCCTTCCAATGGTTTTTGGCCCGATCACTGACAGCAAGGACTTCTGTTCTGCCAACCATTTCATCCACTGTTCTAAAGCCCAGCTTTGCCATAATCTCTCTAACTTCTTCAGCAATAAATCGCATGAAGTTCACAATATGGTCAGGGTCTCCCATGAATTTCTTTCGCAATTCCGGATTTTGGGTAGCAACCCCGACAGGGCAAGTGTCCAAATGGCAAGCACGCATCATGACGCAGCCTAATACGACTAGTGGAGCCGTTGCAAATCCATACTCTTCTGCTCCAAGCAATGAAGCCATAACGACATCTTTTCCAGTCATTAATTTGCCATCTGTCTCTAAAACTACGCGATCGCGTAATCCATTTAACATTAGCGTTTGATGGGCTTCTGCAAGGCCAAGTTCCCATGGCAGTCCCGTATGCTTAATACTTGTTTTCGGGGAAGCTCCAGTGCCTCCGTCATATCCTACAACAGAGATTACGTCTGCCGCACCTTTGGCAACTCCTGCTGCAATCGTTCCAACGCCTGCCTTCGCCACAAGCTTCACACTTATGCGAGCGTGCCTGTTCGCATTTTTTAAATCATGGATTAATTGGGCTAAATCTTCTATTGAATAAATATCATGGTGTGGAGGAGGGGAAATCAAGCCGACACCTGGCGTTGAACCGCGCACATCAGCCACCCAAGGATATACCTTATTTCCTGGCAATTGTCCTCCTTCACCAGGCTTAGCCCCTTGAGCCATTTTTATTTGTAATTCTTCGGCATTAACTAAATAGTGACTTTTCACGCCAAAACGGCCGGAAGCAATTTGTTTAATGGCGCTTTTACGAGAATCACCGTTTTCATCTGGTGTGTATCTTGCCGGATCTTCTCCGCCTTCCCCGCTGTTACTCTTACCGCCTAACCTATTCATAGCAATAGCAAGGGACTCATGTGCTTCCTTGCTGAGAGACCCAAACGACATTGCCCCTGTCTTAAATCGACGGACAATTGAATCAACCGATTCCACTTCTTCCAACGGTATCTGGTTGCCGCTTTCTTTAAAAGTAAATAAGTTTCTTAAAAAACCGAGTCTTTCTTCATCAGCAGCTTCTGTATATTGCTTAAAGAGGCTGTAATCACCTCTCCTGCATGCCCATTGCAGCGTATGGATCGTTTTAGGGTTAAAAGCGTGATGCTCTCCGCCTTTTCTCCATTGAAAGTCACTGCCAGAATCAAGTGTTTCATCGATGCTCTCGGCATATGCCTTGTCATGCCGCAGCTTTGCTTCTTGGGCAATAGTTTCCAAACCGATTCCATCTATCTGCGAGGCAGTGCCAGTGAAGTATTGATCGATGACTTTTTTGCTTATTCCTACAGCTTCGAAAATTTGGGCGCCTCGATAACTTTGAATGGTGGAAATACCCATTTTGGACATTACTTTTACGACGCCTTCGGTTACACCTGCAATATATTTCTCAGCTGCTTGCTGATATTCCATATCTAAATTGCCTTCTGCAATTACTTGTTTTAGCGATTCAAACACAAGATAAGGATTGATTGCATCTGCCCCATAACCGATTAAGGCAGCAAAATGGTGTACCTCCCTCGTTTCTCCTGTTTCAATGATAATGCTTACCTTCGTACGGCTGCCCTGCTTAATGAGATATTGGTGCAGTCCGCTAACAGCAAGCAATGCAGGTATTGCCGTTTTTTTGCCATTCATCCCTTTATCAGACAACACTAGCAAATTAACCCCTTGAGAAATAGCTTCATCAGCCTGTGAAAAGATTTTTTGCAACCCTTCTTCTAAACTTTCTTCGAAAAGTGAATGAATGATTCTGCTAGTGAACCCTTCATATTTATTGGCTAAAAATTCACTTAACTGATAATTGGAAATCAGCGGAGTTTCCAACTGAATTCGATGACAGCTGCTTTGGTCAGGATGGAGAATATTGCCTTCAGGTCCAAGCAATGTCATAGTCGATGTGACAATCTGCTCCCGATAAGCATCAATTGGCGGATTGGTTACCTGGGCGAACAATTGTTTAAAATAATTAAACAACGACTGCGGTCTATCTGATAAAACTGCTAGTGGAACATCGCTGCCCATTGAACCAATCGGATCCTTCCCTTCGTTGACAACAGGAACCAAATATTTATACATATCCTCGTAAGTGTAGCCAAACGCTTTTTGTCGTGTGAATAAGTCTTCTGTTGGAGTTTCCTTTTCATTTTTCACCTTGTTCGAAACTTTTACTAGTTGGTTGTCAAGCCATTCTTGATAAGGCTCTGCCTGGGCCATTTCTGTTTTGATCTCTTCGTCGGCAATGATCCTGCCTTCTTCAAGATCGAGCAAGAGCATTTTTCCAGGGCTCAACCGGTCTTTGTATAGCACGTTTTCTTCTTCAACATCGATAACCCCGACTTCTGAAGAATAAATAATATAGTCATCCTTTGTCACATAATAACGTGCGGGACGCAGGCCATTGCGGTCTAATATAGCACCTATCTGCCTGCCATCTGTAAAAGTAATTGATGTAGGGCCATCCCATTGCTCCATCAATGCGCTATGGTATTCATAAAAGGCTCTCTTTTCCGGAGAAATATGCGGATTCTTTTTCCATGGTTCGGGGATTAACATCATCGCCGCATGGGCTGGTTTTCTTCCGGCTAATGTAAAGAACTCCAAGGCATTATCAAGCACAGACGAATCACTTCCATCTGCATTCAAAATAGGAAGGACTTTATCCAAGTCATCGCCAAATGCTTCAGAGACAAACTGCTGCTCTCTGGCTCTCATCCAATTGATATTCCCGCGCATTGTGTTTATTTCTCCATTATGAATGAGATAACGGTTTGGATGTGCTCTTTCCCAACTTGGAAAAGTATTAGTGCTGAAGCGCGAATGGACTAAAGAAAAAGCAGACACAAATGCCTCGTGCTGCAAGTCCAAATAAAATTCATCCACTTGTTCGGGTGTTAACAACCCTTTATATACAATGGTCCTGCTTGACAAACTAGCAAAATAAAACCGAAATTCTTTTTCATTCGCCCAATTTTCAGCCTGTTTCCTTATTACATAAAGCTTTCTTTCGAATGCTAATTCATCAATTAGTTGATCAGCAGCACCGATAAACACCTGGCGGATGACAGGACAGCTCTCTTCTGCTTTAATTCCGATTTTTCTGACATCTACAGGGACATCTCTCCAGCCTAACAGTTTTTGTCCCTCATGTTCGATAATATGATTAACATAATTCTCTATTTCTTTTTGTTCTGTTTCATTTTTTGAAAAAAAGACCATTCCCACGCCATATCTTCCGGCAGCCGGTAACTCCATATCACTACAAACGCTTCGAAAATAGGCGTCAGGTATTTGTACCATTAATCCGGCTCCGTCTCCCGTTAACGGATCACTTCCTTGTCCGCCGCGGTGATCTAATTGACAAAGCATTTTCAATCCTTTTTTTACAATATCGTGTGTTGCTAATCCCTTGATATGAGCATATAAACCGATTCCACATGCATCATGTTCAAATTCAGGATTGTATAAACCTTGTGCCTTTGGCATCCGATTATAACTCATGATATACGCCCCCGTTTACTCTATTCCAATTAAGGTGTCTTATTTCCATTGTAGGTTTTCTTATTCATCCAAACAATATATAATATAGATTAAAACAATCTCATAATGAGATAGAAGGGGAAAATTCATTATGGAATTACGACAACTTCGATACTTTATGGAAGTGGCGGCTAGGGAACACGTATCAGAAGCAGCGATCCATCTCCATGTCGCCCAATCAGCAATTAGCAGGCAAATCGCCAATCTAGAAGCAGAACTTGGGGTTGCTCTTTTCGAGCGCGAAGGAAGGAATGTAAAGCTGACCCAAATAGGCAAGGTCTTTCTCACCCATACAAAAGCAGCAATGAAGGCGATCGACCATGCCAAGAAACAAATCGATGAACACTTAGATCCAGAAAGAGGAAGCATCAGAATTGGTTTTCCGACCAGTTTAGCTAGCCACCTTCTTCCTACTGTACTATCGGAATTTAAAAAGAAATACCCAAATATCGCCTTTCAACTGCGGCAAGGGTCGTACAACTTTCTAGTCGATGCTGTCAAAAAAAGAGAATTAGACCTGGCATTCCTCGGTCCCGTGCTTACGAACGACCCAGAAATTGATGGCAGTATACTATTTACCGAAGATATTGCAGCACTCGTTCCTTCCACTCATAGACTGGCCGAAAGAAAAAGCTTGCACTTGCGAGATATGAGAAACGAAGAATTTGTGTTATTCCCTGAAGGCTTTATTTTGAGAAAAATCGCTATGGACGGGTGTAAACAAGCTGGTTTTACTCCACGTATTTCGTCAGAAGGCGAAGACTTAGATGCGATTAAAGGTCTAGTGTCTGCCGGAATCGGCGTAACCTTACTTCCGGAAAGTGTGTTTTCCGAAACCACTCCAAGGTTTACAAAAAAAATCACTATCGAGAATCCTCATTTACGTAGAACTGTCGGGATTATCAAGCCAGCAACAAGAAACTTGGCGCCTTCTGAACAAGTGTTTTACCGATTTGTCCAGGAATTCTTTTCTGTGCTTGAGCGTTTTCAATAATTTTATCATTCCAGCAATATCATTCTAATTAAATATATTGATGGCTGCTTTAAGTGATTCAAAGAGGTTGGGACATAACCCACTTGCGAAAACCGAATGATAACAGCATATGAAGTTTAAAAAAGGCATTTTTAACCATTCGATTGATGACTAAGTGGATATAAATGGAAGTATATCAAGAGGTAGTTCCTTAATAGTATCGAATAA
Source organism: Sediminibacillus albus (assembly GCF_900101125.1). GTDB lineage: Bacteria > Bacillota > Bacilli > Bacillales > Amphibacillaceae > Sediminibacillus > Sediminibacillus albus. The sequence goes on from NZ_FNFL01000001.1 coordinate 256,587, forward strand.
GCATTAGTACGGCGCTACGGCAATATCACTACGCTTTCCGCGGGCGGCTGGTGAGCCTCCTCGAGCATGCGCTCTGCGGGGTCTCACCGAGTCCTTCCCTCCCGCATGGGAACAGCATGAGTCTGAAGACCCCGTAAGAAACGATTTCTGCTTCTGAGCACAAGGAACGCTTCGGCAGCGAGTCATCGCACGGTGAAAATTGCTCCTTTATTTTCAAGGAGGCTGAAGCAGTGGCCACAGAAAGAGGAGTATTCTGTTGGCGCAAGTTTAAGCATCCAACCTTTTTAGAAGGAAGAACTAGAGTTGTCACTGTGTCCGCAGTTTAAATTAAACACAAAAAAAGAAAAATCGAACGGGTTCGAATGTTAAAATTTTCGAATCATCGTTCGATTTTGCTTTGACCGCTATCCTTTTTGTCGAACCTCTTTGTTACCGCCTCGTATTACTCTTCTTGGCTTTTTCTTCAAGGTCAGAATGCGGCCGGTGATCCGCCGCGTCCTCTGTTAATCCCTGCGGATTGACACTAGGCGCAGCTTGCCCTCTGTCACGCTTCTTTTCTTTTGCCATCCTTACCACCTCCAACTATAGATTGGTCGGAAAATGCACTTTTATCCATTACCGACCAAAATAAAGATGGTGATGGATTTTACACCCTGGATTAAAGGGTGACTTACAGGATGGGCAGCAATCTGTATATAAATATTCTGTAATGGTGAGTTCATAATGGCAGGCGCCGCACAAAACTGCCCGTTCATTAAATTCTGTTTTCTCCCACACTTCCGCTGAATGGCCGGTGGATTCCTGGTGACATTTGTAGCAGGGATAATATTGTTTACAGCAGGCAAATTTTATGGCAATGATATCCTGAGATGAATGATAATGCCGGCATCTTGTGTGTGAATCTATCACTTTTCCGAATATCTGGTGATTTCCTACCTCCACAGCATCCCCTCCTGTCTATGTTCGGCTTATTTGGATTATCCTACTTGGCTAAGCATTTTAGATAAGCCCCGCAGTTCCAATTCCTCGAACTTTTTCTTGATTGAATCCTTATTGACTTGCCAAAGCGCATCTTCTAGCGCACATTCTAACGGGACTTCACAATGTATCTCGGCAAGCTTTCTGGAGAGGTGCAGCATGTCAAGATTTTGTTCAATTTTATTTCTGATTCCCTTGGAAAGCTTGTCTAAATTATCCAGAATAGCTTCGATGGAGCCATATTCCATTAAAAGTTTAAGCGCGGTTTTCTCGCCGATACCCTTAACCCCAGGATAATTATCGGAAGCATCGCCCATCAACGCTTTTAATTCAATAACCTGGTAAGGTGTTATCCCTTTCTCTTCCATAAATGTATCTCCCTGATATAGTGCGTAATTCCCCTGGCCTTTTTTCATAATCGCTACAGAAATTCGTTCATCTACCAGCTGTAAGATGTCCTGGTCGCCCGTTAATATAGTTACCTGGTGATTTTGGCTGTACTGTCTGGCCAGTGTTCCGATACAATCATCAGCTTCATACCCTGCCGTACCCACATTCGGGACATCAAATGCATCCATGACTTCCTTGATCATATCAAATTGCGGGATTAGCTCTACCGGTGGTTCACCTCTATTGGCTTTATACGGAGTGTACAGTTCATTTCTAAACGTTTTGCTCCCCATATCCCAGCAACAAATGACGTGGCTTGGCCGGAAAGTTTCTACTGCATTTAAAAAGTACTTTAAAAAGCCGAATATGCCATTTGTAGGAGACCCCTTGCTGTTGAGCATGAAGTTCCCTGTAAAAGAAGTCGCGTAAAACCCTCTGAACAGTAAGGCCATACCATCTACTAATAGAACGTTATGTTGTTGTTTCATTATAATAACTCCCTTGTTTTATAAATAACTGACATGATTGATTTTAACATATTTCACTTGTATATTCTTAGATTGCCAGAAGGAAACAATTAAATTGTAGGAAATAATTGTTCTGTGTTATAGTAAGTCCTACAAAAAAAGAACAGAAGGTGGAAGACATGGGAAGGAATACAGCAGTGGCTACTTTTGCCGGAGGGTGTTTCTGGTGCATGGTTAAGCCCTTTGAAGAATTTGATGGCATTGATCAGGTTGTTTCCGGATATATGGGAGGAACAGTTGAAAACCCGTCGTATGAGCAGGTGAAAACGGGAGAAACCGGCCATTATGAAGTCGTGCAAATTAGCTACGATCCAGCGCTTTTTAGTTATGAACAGCTGTTAAATATATATTGGCCCCAAGTGGATCCTACGGATGACGGCGGACAATTCCATGATCGCGGAAGCCAGTACCGGGCCGCTATTTTCTATCATACAGAGGAACAAAAACAGCTGGCAGAGAAATCAAAGCAGCAAATTGCGGAAAGTGGCAGATTTGCAAAACCGATTGTCACAGAGATTCTGCCAGCCGGTATTTTTTATCAAGCGGAGGATTTTCATCAGGATTTTCATAAAAAGAATAAGAAAGAATATGAAGAAGACAGAGCCAAGTCTGGCAGAGACGAGTTTATTGAACAAAAGTGGGGTTAAACGCGAAAATAAAATCAACCCTTGCAAAAAGATCAAGATGAATGATGCTTGATCTTTTTCATTTTTATTTTAGTAACTGTTCGCTAGTTTACGCTTATTTCATTTTAGTTTACATAATAATGTTATCGCCAATTTATCTAATTGTTTCTTCCGTTGGCGGGCGCTGCAAATCCGAATTCCCGGGTAATTAACCGGTAAGAATTTAATTTTGCTTTAAAGTCATATATATTAGTTATGATTAAAAATTCTTCGGTTTGGTATATTTCTGCAAGTTCTTCCAGCCTGCTTTTGACAAAATCCGGCGTTCCAATAATGCTGCGCTGGCGATTTTTACGAATCGTGCTTAACTCTTCAGGTGTATAGGTATGTTTTTTGGCTTCCGCTATAGAAGGAACCTTCGTATCCCTCCCATTGCCCACATTCAACAGCCACTTATCCTGAGAAAGAGCCAATTCCTCGGCCTGTTTTTCTGTTTCTGCACAAACTACAAAAATACAGACATTTGTCTGAGGTTGCGAGAAAGTCGCAGATGGCTTGAATCGTTCACGATATGTTTGCAGTGCCGATTCGCCATTGGCAGGGTTTATAAAATGTCCATAAGTAAAACCTACACCTAAATTTGCCGCATTTTTTGCTCCTCTGTCTGACAAACCAAGAATCCAAATATCCGGGCTTGTTTCTACACGTGGTCCAGCTTTTACGGTTTTATATGGATGGTCCGCCGGAAGTGAATCGTGTAAGAAACCTTGCAAATCTGCTGCTTGCCTGGGAAAGGAGCTTAAACTCTTTTTATGGCCGTCCGTCAATGCCAACCTTGTCGTTTGCGGGCCTCCAGGAGATCTGCCTAAACCTAAATCAATTCTTCCTGGATAAAATGCTTCCAGCATCTTAAAATTTTCGGCTACTTTGAGCGGACTGTATTGTGGAAGCAATACTCCGCCAGAACCAACTCGAATTTTTTCCGTATTCGCTGCAATTTGCCCAATTAGAATTTCCGGGGAAGTACTGGCCAGGCCACTCGTACTGTGATGCTCTGCAACCCAGTACCTTGTATAGCCTAATTTTTCAGCTTCCTTTGCCAATGCGATTGTATTATTTAATGCTTCTCCTGGTTTATCCCCTCTGGAAATCGGTGCCTGGTCAAGTACACTTAACTTCATTGTCATTCACCTTTCTGCTATATTGACTAATTTACTCTTCGAGTGTTTTTCTGAATCCATAAAAAGGACGGAAACCTAACTGATGATAGTATTGCTCTGAATTACTGGAGGCAAGCATTTCCATCCGCGTATCCGGGAATTGCTGATGTACATAATTCAACAGTTCAGTACCTGCTCCTAACCTGCGATAAGGTCGAGCAATCAGCAATTCACATATATATAACGTTACAGCAGTATCGGTAAGTCCTCTAACATAACCTGCCATAATATCACCATCAAATACTACATAGGCCACGTGGGAATTATTCCAAGCATCTCTTGTCTTTTTTTCATTCCAAACTAAACTGTTCCAATTTTCTTCTCGATTGAGCTTTTGAATATGATAAAAATCAGACATCTGATATTTTCGGCATAAAAGTGTTCCATTTCTTAGTCTTAACTCCATCGCCCATCCCCCCCTTGTTTAGTTAGTCATCTACCCCTTAAATGATTGTTCCCCACTTGTGCGGTTGGTTATTAGATGTCTGTCCCTATATTTTACTATTAACCCAGCATCGGTTGCGAAGTATATTGCTTAGCAAGCTCCACTTATTTGGCTATGGCGTAAATGAAACATAATGGAAAAACACGCTAAGTACATGTACCTAGCGTGATTGATTACCAGTTTTTAATGTGCGGTCGATCGCCTTTGCTGTTTCCTTTTTTTGAAAACCGTCTATTCAACTCACTCTTTATGTCATCCAGTGACACATTTTGATCTGCCATGAGAACAAAACTGTGGTAAAGCAAGTCACTCAGTTCGTTAATGATCTCCTGCTTGTCTTTATTTTTAGCGGCAATGACGACTTCGCCAGCTTCCTCAATGACTTTTTTTCCAATCTTGTCAATCCCTTTGTCAAATAAATAGTTTGTATAGGAATTTTCTACGCGTACTTTTTTTCGTTCCTCCACTTCCGCCATAACATTGTCAAAAACCGAAGTATGGGCAGTTGATTCTTCCAGCTGTATAATATCTCCGTCCCTGGTTAATTGATGGAAAAAACAAGTTTTATTCCCCGTATGGCAGGCAGGTCCTTGCGGATCGACCCTGATAAGCAGGGTATCGCCATCACAATCTATATAGATATTTTTAACAGTCTGATAATTTCCTGACGATGCACCCTTATTCCATAGCTTTTGTCTGGAACGGGAATAGAACCAGGTTTGTCCAGTTTCGATTGTTTTCCGGTAAGCCACTTCGTTCATATAAGCAACCATCAATACATCATTCGTATGGTCGTCTACGATTACAGCGGGTATCAACCCTTTAGAAAAATCCAGGTTCACGAATATTCACCCCTTGTCCTGCACAGCTTTGTTTAACTTCTTTTATCGAAAAAGTGCCCTGGTGAAAAATAGAGGCAGCTAATGCGGCAGATACGCCGGTTTGCTTGTATACCTCTGTGAAGTGCTCCGGGCTTCCACAGCCCCCTGAAGCAATAACAGGAATGCGTACTGCATCGACAACTGCCTTGGTAAGTGAAAGGTCGAACCCATGCTTGACACCATCAGTATCGACGCTTGTCAACAGTATTTCTCCTGCCCCTTTTTGTTCTGCTGTTTTCACCCATTGTAAGGCATCGATACCAGTATCCATGGTACCGCCATGCGTCATCACGTGCCATCCGTCTGCATACCTTTTGGCATCTACAGCTATGACAATGCATTGAGACCCAAATCTGGCGGAGGCTTCCGTAATCAACTCAGGATTGGACACTGCCGCCGAATTAATGCCAACTTTATCAGCCCCTGCTTTTAACAGCCGGCTAACATCATCGATTGTTTTTACCCCTCCCCCGACCGTAAAGGGGACAAAGACTGTTTCCGCCGTTTTTTTGACGATATCTGTCATGGTATTCCGGCCTTCATTGGTGGCAGAAATATCTAAAAAAATGATTTCATCCGCTCCTCCCCGCGAATAGTCGGCGGCCATCTGAACCGGATCTCCCAGTTTTCTTAACGATACAAAATTAGTGCCTTTAACAACCTTTCCATCTTTTACATCGAGGCATGGAATCACGCGTTTGGCAATCACTTGGCGGCCCCCTTCAATCTTACCTTCCCATCGTAGATCGCCTTACCGACGATAGCTTCTTGAATGCCTATCTTCTCCAAAGCTGCTATATCAGTATTATCTCTAATACCTCCTGAAGCAACGATGCTGCAGGAAACCGCTTCGGAAATTTCCTGTAGGGCGGTAATATTCGGCCCAGTCATTGTCCCATCTTTGGATATGTCCGTAAATACAATAGTCTGTGCCCCGTACAGCTCCATCTTCTTGGCAAATTGGATATAATCAATATCAGAGACAGTTTCCCATCCTCTAGTCGCCACTTTTCCATTTTTTGCATCGATTCCTATTACAATTTTGTCGCCATATTGTTTTAATGCCTCTTTTAAAAATGTTTCATTCTCTATAGCTGATGTCCCTAAAACTAACCGGGAAGCACCAGCGTCCACTAACAATTTGACTGTTTCCATTGAACGGATACCGCCCCCGACTTCAATGGGAACGGTAGATTGGCTGCATAGCTTTTTGATTAACTGATATTGTCTGGATTCGCCGCTGCGGGCGCCATCCAAATCCACAACATGCACCAACTCTGCCCCATCACGAATAAATTCGGCCAGTTGTGACTCTGGATCGCTGCCGACTTCTGTAGACTTACTGAAATCACCCTGGTATAGTCGGACACACTTACCCTCAATTAAATCTATTGCTGGAATAATTACCATTTATAATTCCTCCTGAAGAAAGGTCTTTAAGATTTGTATACCAACTTCTCCGCTTTTTTCGGGATGAAACTGTATCCCATAGATATTATCTTTTTTTACGATTGCTGGGACACTCACTCCGTAATCGGCTGTTGCAGCTATAAATTTGTCTTCCGTGTTGGCTGCAAATGTATGGACAAAGTAAACATGCTCGTTTTCAAAGCGCTTAAAAGGATTTGTCTCTCCGCGTATTGCCAGAGCATTCCATCCGATATGGGGGAGTATATAATCTGTCTCCATTCTTTCTACCGAACCTGGCAGAATATCCAGACCATGGGAAAATCCCCCTTCAAAACCCTCCGTGAATAGCAGTTGCATGCCAAGGCAAATACCAAGAAAAGGTTTTGTCTCTGACAGCTTTTGCAGCGTCTTTTTTAAATCTCTTCCCCCTATCTCCGCCATAGCAGCATGAAAGGAACCTACACCTGGCAGTACAATATGCGTGGCATTGTGCAGCATTTGTTTGTCATCAGTAATAGCGGTTTCATAGCCTAGCCGCTTAAAGGCTGTAGATACACTTGCTACATTCCCCATTCCGTAATCTACGATGGCTATCATTCAATTAACCCCTTTGTTGAATTTACTCCGTTAATACTGGGGTTGATAGTTACTGCTTCAGCAAGCGACCGGCCCAGCGCCTTAAAGATAGCTTCTATTTTATGATGGGTATTTTCACCGTAAAGAACTTTTGCATGGAGGGTAATCCCTGCTTGAAACGCAAAAGCTTGCAGGAATTCACGGACCAGCTCTGTATCAAAGTTTCCTAATCGCTGATTGGAAAACTCAGCTTCAAAAACTAAAAATGGACGTCCGCTAATATCCAGTGCTACAAATCCGAGTGCTTCATCCATTGGTACATAGGCCTGGCCATATCGGTTAATCTGTGTTTTATCACCTAGGGCCTCCTTCATTAATTGGCCTATTACAATTCCTACGTCTTCAACCGTATGATGGCTGTCAATATGTAAATCTCCTTTTGCTTTTACCGTTAACCCAAGACGGGCATGGCGTGCCAGCAGCTCGAGCATATGATCAAAGAAACCCACTCCGGTTTTTATCTCTACTTGATCACCGTCATCGAGATTCCAGGCAGCTGCTACTTCGGTTTCCTTCGTTTTTCTTGTTTTGCTAGCTGTTCTCATTGCCATCCCACTTTCGTTCATTTATTTTTTGACCCTTTCGGAAACGTTGCTTTACTGCTCGAGAGTGACCCTCCAGTTTTTCAACCTCTGCAATATTAGTTATATGCCCTGCTGCCGATTCAAGGGCTTGAGATGAATAATATAGAAAGGTAGTTTTGGTCAAAAAATCGTCTACAGATAAACCAGATGAAAATCTGGCCGTTCCGGATGTAGGCAAAACATGGTTGGGGCCAGCAAAATAATCACCTAAAGCTTCCGGCGTATAATTACCAAGAAAAACCGAGCCTGCATTTTTCACTTTTGAAAGCAACTGCAATGGCTCCTTCGTTTGAATTTCCAAATGCTCCGGAGCAAGTTGGTTAACTAAAGCAAATGCTTCATCAATATCCTTGACCACTATTACAGCACCTTTATCTGCAAGGGATTTTTCAGCTATATTACGCCTTGGCAGGCTGGAACATTGCTCATTAAGTTGTTTGACTACAGCTTCAGCCAGTTGTGAAGAAGTTGTAAACAGAAATGCACGGGCATTTTCGTCATGTTCTGCCTGGGCAATTAAGTCAGCTGCTACATAGGATGGAATAGCATAATCATCTGCTATGATGGCAACTTCAGATGGACCAGCAATCATATCGATGCCAACATCTCCGAATACCAGAGATTTTGCTGCTGCAACATAAGCGTTGCCTGGGCCTACTATCTTATCGACAAAAGGAATCGACTCGGTACCATATGCCAATGCTGCAATCGCCTGAATTCCGCCTACTTTATAGATTTTATTCACTCCTGCGATATCAGCAGCTACTGCCAATACGGGTGAAATTTCCTGGCTATTCCTTACAGGAGTTGCCATGAACAGCTGATTCACCCCTGCCAAGGCTGCCGGAATTGCGTTCATTAGTACGGTAGATGGATAACTGGCCGTACCACCTGGTACATATAAACCAACCCGTTCAATCGGGCGGTATAACTGGCCAGAGATAACGTCTTCTGTCATATCCATAAAGCGAGTATTTTGCAGTTGTTTTTTGTGAAAATTTCTTATGTTTCCTGCTGCTGCCTGCAGTGACTCAATCACTTCTTTTGGCACTTGGCTCCACGCTTGCTCCCGTTCCCGCTCAGTTACTTCCCATGATTCAGGAATGATACCATCAAATCTTTTCACATAAGCAGCCAATGCCTTGTCGCCATTACTGCGTATATCGTCAATTACTTGCCGGGCGGTAGTTAGAATTTTATTGTCCAATTGGTTTCCTTTACGCCGTTTTAAAAATAAGTTACGAAATTGTTCAAGATCATAATAAGGAATCATGTTACTGCTTCCCCTTTCTGTAATGCTTCAATTAGAGGAGTTAAACAATCCTTTTTAATTTTCAAAGAAGAACGATTGGCAATACATCTGGCAGTGTACTGGTGAAACTCTTCCTTAATGATCAAGCCATTCTCCTTTAAAGTTGTTCCGGTTTCCACAATATCGACAATTCCATCCGCCAATCCAAGTATCGGGGCTAGTTCAACTGATCCTTCCAATTTGACGATATCTACCGATTCACCTTTCAACCGGAAAAATTCTTTCGTAATATTCGGATATTTGCTTGCAATCTTCCGTTTTCGTTCCGGCCACTTCCCACCTGCTTCAGCAGCAAGCGCCATGCGGCATTGCCCGAATGGAAGAGGCAGCAGATTGAAAACGTCCGGCTGGAATTCTGTCAGAACATCCTCCCCGACAATCCCTAAATCTGCAATTCCGTGCTCTACGTAAGTAGTGACATCCACCCCTTTGGCAAAAACGAACTGAAAATCTTCCGTATCGACGCGCAGCTTTCTTCCTTTTTTGACCAGAGGTTGTATATCGAATCCCAGGGACTGAAAATATTCTAGGAACTGTTTCTCAAGCCGACCTTTTGTTAATGCAATGCACGGTTTCATTTGTCAACCACCTTATCTTCCTTATTGAGCTTTGTAACGTCAACAATTTGATCATAATCAGCCCTATCGCTGTCATGAAGTGCGTAACGAATATCAACAATCCTGCCAGTATATTTCTTCCGCAGTTCTTCGGCATAAGCGTGGCTTTCTTCGGAGGCAACGAGGCAAATTTTTTCTTGTTCTTTTCCAAAGGGCAGTTTATCTGATAAAACGTCTACGTCAAATGCTAAACCGACAGCAGATATCTGTTCATCAAATTGTTCGTATAATTTATCGTAACGGCCGCCGGAAAAACAGGTTGCTCCATTATCTTTTAAATAACCTCTGAACATCGTGCCGCAGTAATATGGTAAGTTTTTCACTCTGCCAAGGTCTACCAATATTTCATCAACCCCACAATCGGACAGAAGCTGAGCTAATTTTTTTAAGTGTTGGATTATCTCGACAAGACGATGGTTGCTTTTCCAGTGTTTTTCATAGACTTCAATAACTTCCAGGGACCCAAAGGCATCTACTAAATTGGTCAACTCTTCAGCGGCCCGTTCAGAACCTGACTCGGAAGCTAAGTGAAGCACCTCATCTTTTCGTTTATCATGCATGGCTTGCCTTAATTTTTCTAATTGGGCAGGGCTTAAGTGTAAGGGTGCTGTCAGCTCTTCAAAAATCCCGGTATGACCCAATTCGATTACATACTCCGAGATACTAAGTTCTCTTAAAAAATTTACTGCAGTCAACAGGCACTCACTTTCACCTAAAAAAACAGGCGTATGAACAATTTCTATTCCAGCTTGCCTGCTTTCCATCCCATCTTTATCACTGCGATATACCGAGCCCTGATAACACCACTTTAATTGAGATGGGGGCTGGTTGACTAAAGCCCTGGCCACCGCCGTCGTCCAATCTGGCCGCAGGACTTCTATTTCACCTTCACGATTAAACCACTTAAGCATCGACTGCAGTGCCATTCCTGCATACTGATTGGTAAACGTTTCAGCATATTCCACTACTGGAGTGGAAATTGCCTCGAAATTCCGTCTTTTTGTCACTGTGCCGAAGATTTCATATGCATGAAACCGATTGTTTATTTGCTGTCCTGTTTCGTCTTGGCTTCCTGCTGGTAAAAACATAGGAACACTCACCTTCTATATAATCCTTTATCACTCTACCACTTTACTACATTAAAGTACTTTGTTGTTTAAAACTTAGCATAATTATATACTACCGTCAACAGGGTTGCTTTTAAATATAAAACTATTTAAACTATTAGAAATTGTTATTTATTTAAGTTAGAAAGTATAGTAACGTACAGTTAAAAATAAGGAGGTTAGCATATTCATGCGCATACAAGGTGATTTTCATGTTCATTCCAACTTCTGTCCACACGGCACAACCGATAAAATGGAAGACTATGTACTTGCAGCTATTGAAAAAGGGTTACAATATATAAGTTTTACGGAACATGCACCATTGCCCAAAGCTTTTAATGACCCTTCACCAGCTGGGGACAGCTGCATGAACCCCGATTTAGCTGAAGATTATTTCAGAGAAGGTGAACGGTTGAAGGCAAAATACGCTAATCAGATAAAAGTCACTGTCGGCTTTGAAGTTGATTACCTTATCGGCTATGAACAAGAAACTACAGCACTTCTGAATCAATGGGGAGGTTATTTGGAAGATGCTATTCTTTCTGTCCATATGTTGCAGACTCCTACTGACGAGTATGTTTGTTTAGACTATAGTCCGGAGGAATTTAACAATATAATAAAAGCATTTGGATCGACTGATTCAGTTTATGAAAATTACTATCAAACACTTCTTTCAGCTGTCAAAGCCGACTTGGGGCCCTTTAAGCCGAGGAGAATCGGCCATATTACTTTGATTGAAAAATTTCATCAGAGATTTCCCGTTCAACGGTCTTTTAAACAAGAGATACAAACAGTATTAAGAAATATGGCAAAATACAAGCTTGAAATCGATGTCAATGCTTCTGGCTATTTTAAACAGTATTGCCAGAAAAGCTATCCCGGTACTGATATAATAAAGGAAGCGAATAAACTTGGCATTCCATTGGTCCCAGGTTCTGACAGCCATGAACGCAATCATCTTACTCGTGGTTTTTACCGGCTGCCGGCTTTGGAGTACGCACTGCCCGGAGGTTTGCAAACTAAATAAAAAGCCGCGGTCAGAATGTATCATCTGGACCACGGCTTTTGGGTTTGCTTATCGTCAACAATAGAACGACTACTTCGTTTTACCCTTTTCATCATCTTCATTTCTATCAATGGTTCCATCGGTTAAACCACTTTCTACTTGCTTATGGGTTTTATCCAATCCTTTTTCTACTTCACTTTTTTCATTGTTTTTTTCGTTATCATAGTTTTTTTCAGATATCTCTTTGCTTTGTTCCTGGTTCACTTTATTATTTTCAGACATCGTTAGCCTCCTTGACTATATTTCAGATTGGACAATTAACTTTATATGTAATACATAAACGTTTTTATCCTCTTTTAAACCTATCGGAAAATATTAGCATGAAAAAGAGATTGGGACATAGCAAAAAAAAATGAGCGATAACAGGATAGGAAGATAGGAAGTTTAAAAAGGACCTCTTCAAGCATTCATTGATGACGCAATGGTTATAAATGGCGATGTAACAGTAGGTGATTCCTAAAAAGTATCGGATTAGCCTTCTTACTGCGTTGCGATCTTAAGTAAATCATAAGCATTTGTGTACTGCTGAAAACAGTACGCTGACTTTCATCGGAGGAAATCCACGGAGACTCCTGCGGGAGGAACGGCCTAGGTGAGATCCCGCAGAGCGCAAGCTCGAGGAGGCTGAGGCGGGCCCACTGAAAGCGAAGCATGCTGCCTGCGCAAGTTTAAGCATCCAACCTTGTAGAAAAAATGGGTTGTCACTGGGTCCCCAGGTTTTCTTAACCATTGGAAACCAAAAATCGAACGAGTCCGAATGTTAGAGTTTTCGAATCATCGTTCGATTTTTGGTTTGGCTACTACCCTTTTGTTCTCTTTTTTTAAGATGGCAATATACTCGTTATTGTATCTCTCGCATTTTCCAGACGGTGCACATCCGTTTGTTCAGAAAGCGTATGTTGTATCCCTTCATAGTATTGGGAAATCGCTGATAATTGATGTGTTTGCATTTTTCTAACCTGTTCCTCCCACTCCTGCTTATAAAAATCATGTAACATTGTATGGTTTTCGGTTAAATATTCGCTGATCAAAGGAGTCAGTATTTCCAGTAACCGGTTTTTCATTTCTTCTTTCTCATTTTTTTCAAAAAACGCTTTAGGGTTTTTGTATAAATTCAAAGCTGGATGAAAGACAGACATATCTAATGCTGCGAAGGCCGAAACAATATTCGGCGAAGCAAAAGAACGCACTTCAACATTGCCGATATCCAGTTCTTCTCGTACATTGCGACATCTCTCAAACATTTGCTGGTTCCATTCTTTTGCTTTGCTGTTGATGAACTGTTCCATTCTTAAAGAAACAGCTTTAAGCTCCTGTGCTAACTCAAATCCGATCTCCTTGATTAGTTTATTTAAGGCATTCTGCAAGTATGGTCTCGCATCCTTTCCACTTCCTGTAATTGTCGCAGGGTTAAAAGCCGCCTTAAAAAAATCAGTAAATTGAATGGACATCCGTTGTTGAACAAAATAAACCTGTTTGGACAGCTTCTGTGAGATTTGCTTTGTATAAATCTCTGGTGTGCTTACTTGAATGGTTTTTTCCAACTTTACCTGTTCGTCTTTATATTTCTCTTTAAGTTGTTCCTTTTCATGGTTGCTCATTGTAGCAGCGGAAATATAATTGTTAAGTAATTGGCTGGCACGCTTCATATCTGATATGGCTGATCCTACTAACAGCCCCGCAAGTTCTTCATGGATAAACTGGTAAAAAGCGTCTTCAAATCTATCCATACCGGAATTCGTTTTTCGATTGTTCTGCTTCTCTATCAGCGCCTGCAGACTGGAAACAGGAAACAAGCGCGGGTTTCTAATGCCAAATCCAAGCAGTTGTTCAGAAATATAATTGGTTACTAAGCGCAGTTCATCTGAATCCTTCGCCAGATCAGCTGCATTGATAATAAAAAACATTTTATCAAGGCTGAAAGCATCCTTCACTCTGCCTAATTGTACCAAGAAATCTTTGTCCGCTTTGGAGAATGGATGGTTGTAGTATGTGACAAAAAGGATTGCATCTGCTTGTTTAATATACTCAAACGAAACATTGGTGTGCCTGGAGTTGATTGAATCGGCCCCTGGCGTGTCTACTAACGAAATCCCCTGTCTGGTCAGTGGGCAATCGTAATATAATTCCATCCAATCAACAAAACAGGCAAGAGACTCTTCTGCTACATAATCAGGAAATTCATTCATCGTTATCGTTAACTGATTTCCTAGTTTACTGCTTAAATGTTCGTATCCTTCGGCGACAGCCGCTAAAAACGATAGGTGCTTTTGACTCATCTGCTGTTTTTCTTGTAAATATCGATTGGCTAGCCAATCGATGGCAGAACCAAGTGTTTCTATCTCTTCCCCCTCAAAACCGTTTGTTATATCAGCAATTTCCTTTATCAATGAGTATTCCTGTTTCATTTGTACGATGACAGTCCCATGAATTAGTTCAGAAGTCGGCGGACAAATTTTATTTATTGCAGCAGTTGTTGGGTTTGGTGATACAGGAAGCACATTCTCCCCTAGAAGCGCATTTGCGAACGATGACTTACCAGCGCTAAATGCACCGAATAAAGCAATGGTATATTGATTGTTTTCCAGCCGGTGTTTTTTCTGGATAAGGTCTTCTCTTATGACTTTAAAGCCTGGAAGATGTTTGGTCGCTGTCAGCGTCGTCGTAATCATCTCGACAGTTTTTTCTATCGTATGGCTGGCATTTACAGGTTTTTCCGGTTTCTGCAATTGTTCTTCTTCTAATGCGCTTGGCAATGCAGACTTTTCAGCCGGCTCCGGCGTTTCCGGTTTCCGAAACACAATGGATGACTGTCTTTTATTTAAGGCGTCCCTGATCACAGCCATAGAATTGTCCACTGGTCCGGAGTAAAAAGCAAGCTGCTGAAGCTCTTTCTTTTCGATTATTATTTGATCATCAAGCGCTGTTAAGCGTCCTTCTAGCTGATCATATTCTTCAGAATTATTAATTAATCTTTGTAATTTTTCCGTTTTTTGTGCAGCTATATCACCAACAAAACGTTCAATAGTAGTTAGCAGTGACAATGATTCTTGTTTATATAACTGCTTTATATGATTGGAAAGGTCCTCTGTATACCTTAATAAATATTCACCAGTTAACGTGGCTCCAGGCTTTATCAGTCCGGTCAGTTTATCCTTAGAAAAATCTACCGAAAGCTCGTGGACTTGTTCCAACAAAACTGGATCTTTGATTTGGTAGTTCTTTAAAACACCGGAAATTTTGTCTCGTAATTTCCATTCAATGGAGCTTTCCATTGTTTTTAACAATTGATGATAAAATAAGTCCAGCCGCTCTTCGCGAATGCGTGTTATTTTCCCTTTCGTAGAGAAGAAGCCTGCTTTAAATTTTTCCTGCCGTGACTCTAAAAAAGCTTCTGCCAGGGTGCGAAGCTCATATGGCATTAAATAAGCATTCTTTAAGGTCGATTCTACTGTCTCACGGATTTCTGACTTAACGGTAGATGCAAGGGCTTTCAGTTCTTTTACCTGTTGTTTTCTTTCCTCAAGTTGATTGGGTCCTTCTGCCCCATCATCGAGTTTGTTCAACTTTTGATAAATAGCTGCCTTTTCATCTTCCATTTGCTCCTTTAACCATTGTATATGCTGGTCTATAAGGGTAGCTGATGACTTAGCAATCGTATCAACAATTGCTTGATCCCGGACGGCCATTAGTTCAGTAAATAGTGTTTTCACTTGTTCTAATTGGTTGATGGGCAGCTGATTCTTTTTTAACGATGTATAGAATGTCTTTACTGGCTTTATACCCCAGTCGCTGAAGGTGTTTTTCACCCGGTTTGTATATTGCTCGAAAGACAGCTCTTGCTCTCGGTGTTTATCTACTTGATTGATAATAATATAAATTTCCTTGCCGATTGATTGCATTTCTTTAAGAAAGGACAAGTTAACTTCAGACTGAACATGATTGTAGTCCATGACATAGAAAAGTACGTCGACCAAGTGCAGGGATGATTCGGTGATAACCTTGTCTGCATCATTTGCTGAATCAATCCCCGGCGTATCCATCAATGATACGCCTTCCGGGATGACCGTGAGTTTTTTTGCGATTTCCACTTTTATAATTTCATCGCCATCTTTGCAGTAGGATTTAATCATTTCCATGTCGTAAGGTTCATCATATTGAACCTGGCCGCCCTGTCGATAATAAATTCTTGCCTGTCCTTCTCCTGAATAAATTTTCACGACGTTTGCGCTAGTAGGTATTGGACTTTGCGGAAGTATTTCTTCACCAATAAGTGTATTGATCATCGACGATTTCCCAGCGGAAAAACTGCCCGAAAAACTAATGGTAAATTCCTTGTTCTTGAATTTTTCCAATAAATCAAGAACCTTCTCTGCTGATTCTTCATCATTGTTCTGCTTGAACTTTGTATATAAAGCAGATAAATATCCGGCTGTGTTTGTTTGAAGCAAGGTTTTCATCAGTTGATTGACTCCCTTTAGTTCAATTGGTAAACGGTACATCAGATTAAAATCGTCTACTTTTTTTTGCAGACCGCCTTGGCTTTTAACATCCTGTTATGTTAATTATACGATTTTTGTGATTGATTGA
Organism: Sediminibacillus albus; assembly: GCF_900101125.1. GTDB lineage: Bacteria > Bacillota > Bacilli > Bacillales > Amphibacillaceae > Sediminibacillus > Sediminibacillus albus. The sequence continues at coordinate 272,975 of NZ_FNFL01000001.1, forward strand.
CTACTACCTTCAGCCTTCCATAAAAGGCATCGGTTCCTCGGTGTTTAAGAAGCCCCTGAGCTGTTTGATTTTCGAATCTTTCCCTGCTAGCCAATCTTTAAAAGAAATCACAAATGGCTCCCTGTCTCCCCCGACAGCGAACCATACAGATAATTTAGAAGGAATATATGCTGAGGTATGTAAGGTTCCTGCCCAGTTAGCGTATTTTTCTGAAAAAACACCTTTGTCTCTATCGTTAAAAAAACGGAAGGCCTGGTAAGGCGAGTGCAGTTTTTCCATGTTTTTTGACAATAATGCCATTCTTCTCTTGGAATCTTCCAGATGGTATCTATTTTCCGTTGTTTGTATGTCAAAATGATTGGTGCTGATTTGTGCTTCTTTTACGGTAACATTTCTGGGAGATCCTTCAACCACGTGAGAATTCCCTTGCTTATCATATACTAAATAATTAAAAGAATGCCGATGAGGCAGCTCCTTCAGCATGGCAAGCGCTTCCCTGTTATCTTTACAGTTTTCCAGAACCATTCTAGTAATCGCATTACAAATAAACCCATCGCCTGGATTCCTGCGGTGGACAAAGTTATATCCCATCGTCAGCCCATGTTCATTCATTCCATCAGCACGACCTGTAATCCGTTGACTGGGCCCAATGGTGGCATATCCTTCGTCTGGCTGGTATATCACAAATCTTCCTTCATACGTTTTAGGGTGATAATCATAATTCCTCACCAAAAAATCGTTGCCTGTTATAATTGAACAGCCTGATTTCTTCCACTCCTGCTGGTATCCACTGTAGTTTGTTACAGCCTCTTCCAAGGAAACGTCCAAACCATCCGCAAGGCCTTGTAACTCTCTCCATTGCCGGGGAGAATATTTTGAAAGCAAATCATATGCCTTGTTCAGATCCACTACATATCTTGGCCTTTTTCTAGGTTTATTTACTTCGCGGTAATTTTTATATAAGGCCGTATTTATCAGCCTCTTCCCTTGGGCCAAGCCGAAATCATAATGGCTGCCTCTAAATTCAAAAAATTGAGTTGTAATATTTTTCATTAGATGCGTCCTTTTCTTGAAGTATAAGCATGCAGCTGTTTATAGCATCTACAGGCGAGTGAACTAACTGGCAATTTAAACTGAAAAAAATAAAACAGAAGAAGTTCTGCTCTATTTTCGTAAACAATGCAAATTCCCGTGATTAATCTTTTATCAGCTCAGTAGAAATATAACGAATCAGATCCCCTCTGCTGATAACACCTGTCAGACGCCCGGCATCGTTTACTACCGGTATCTTTTTGAACCTGTTTTCTGCTAAGATATTAATCGCTTTTTCAATATGATCATTCGGTTTGACCGTATAGAGCTTTTGTTTTTTCATCATTTGCTTAACAGGAAGATTCATGCTTTTTTTCAGTTTCTCTTTTAAATCCTCCTGTTCACTGACAAGAATCAATGTGTAAACATCATATATTGTCCGTCCTCGTGGTTGTAAAAAGCGGATGACATCTCCATCACTTATCATTCCTTGCAGTTTTCCTTGTTCATCAATGACTGGAACACCGCCAATTTTATTTGTTACTAATAGTTTCAATAATTCTTTAATTGTAATTGTTTCCCGGACTTTTATAACATCCCTGATCATAAATTCATTAATGTTCATAACTACACCTCTTCGGCCTCATGGGTTTCAATATTTCCTTATTTGCCATGAAACAATCATTTTCTGGCTGACATAATCGGATATAGGGCCATCCTAGGAATTTAAATTTCGATATTCTCCGCTGAAATATAAAATTGGTTCTTCCCTAGCGTTTCCAAATTGAAGATCAGTAACCTCGGCAATAAATATCATATGGTCTCCAGCTTTGGCAGTTTCCTGGATGTGGCATGCCAAGGTGACGAGGGAGTCGTTTACTACTGGGACTCCACCTAAGTCGACAAAAGGAATTTCTTTATCTTTATCCTTCTGCTTTGCCAGAATCATAGAAATGTCTTTCTGGTCCTCTGCTAATATACTAAGGCCGAATCCATTGGATTCTTGTAATTTATCATACATTGAAGCCTTTTCATCAATAGAAACAGCTATCAATCTAGGTTCCAAAGAAACTGACATAAATGCATTTACAGTCATCCCATGTATCTCTCCGTTATTTTCGATCGATACAATAGTGATCCCGGTTGCAAACTTTCCCATAGCATCTCGAAACAAACGATTATCCATCTAACAAACCCCTTTTATCTTTTACCTTTCATTTTAGAATATCATGTATTTTTAACCGATGGAATAAAACTGCTTGCCAGTAAATTGCCACCGCACACAGTATTTAATCGATTATATGTCTGGCGGTACCAGTTCGTTCGAAATTCACCGCTCCAATAGCTCGAAAAAACCGCCCTATTTAATGTATAATGGACAATGGAAGCACTTTCAAAATGAGGGAGGCAGTTAAATTGTCGATTACCAACACTTATGCCTGGCAGCCTACTAACACGCAAATAGAGGCTACAAGGTTATATCAATGGATGAAAAAGCTCGGTTTCTCCAGCTATGAAACATTCCATCAACAAACGATTACTTCTGTTGATTGGTTTTGGGACCAGGCTGTTAAAGAACTGGGGTTGAGTTGGTTTCATCCATATGATACAACACTTGATTTGACAAGGGGAATCCCATATCCTGATTGGTTTGTAGGCGGGAAAATAAATGTTGCTTACAATGCAGTCGAAAAATGGGCGGAAAAACCTGAAACAAGGAATAAGGTCGCTTTGTATTGGGAAGGAGACGATGGAACTAAATCCTCTTATACTTATCTACAGCTAAATAACTTAGTAAATGCGGCCTCGCATGGATTCGAGCAATTGGGCATCCAGCCTGGAGATGTAATTGCTGTTTATTTGCCGATGATTCCGGAAACAGTTATCACCATGCTTGCTGCCTCCAAAATCGGGGCTATATTCACCCCCTCTTTTTCTGGTTATAAAGCATATGCCGTAGCTACCCGCCTACAGGCTTCAGGAGCAAAATTATTAGTTACTGCAGATGGGTATTACCGGCGAGGCAAGAAAGTCCCGATGAAAGAAGAAGCTGAAAAGGCGGCCGCCAAAGCTAAAAACATACAGAAAGTAGTGGTTGTTGAGCGGATTGGCAATAATACAGTTGAGAATGATAGAGAAATTACGTGGGAAACGTTAACTAAAAATGAAAGCGATTACAAATGCCGTGAGACTTTTGGAAAAGACCCCTTTATGATTATTTATACCTCCGGAACAACCGGCCGGCCGAAAGGGACAGTGCACACCCATGCCGGTTTTCCTGTAAAAGCAGCCTTCGATGCAGGTATATGTATGGACCTTCGTCAGCAGGATACTTTATTTTGGTACACCGACATGGGTTGGATGATGGGACCATTTCTAGTTTACGGCGGATTAATAAATGGTTCATCGATTGTTATGTTTGAAGGTACACCTGACTATCCTGAGCCCGACAGACTGTGGAAGCTAGTCGATGATTACCAAGTAACCCATTTAGGGTTATCTCCTACGTTGGTACGTTCGATGATGAAGTACGGAACTAGTCCAATTGAAAAACACTCTATTTCTAGCTTGCGGTTGTTCGCGTCTACCGGGGAACCATGGAATGAAGAATCTTGGAAATGGTTATACGTCCAGGCAGGAAACTCCCAAATCCCTATCTTTAATTATTCCGGTGGGACAGAAATTTCAGGTGGCATTTTTGGTAATATTCTAATCAAGCCTATCAGGCCTGCCACCTTTAATGCTGCCTTACCTGGAATGGATGCTCGTGTCTTCAACCAAGAAGGACAGCCAGTAACAGATGAAGTTGGTGAATTAGTCCTGCTAAAACCATGGGTAGGAATGACAAATGGTTTTTATCACGAAAACGACCGCTATGAGGCCACTTATTGGAGCCGCTGGAAAGATACTTGGGTACATGGTGATTGGGTTGTACAAGATGCTGACGGGCACTTTACCATTACCGGCCGTTCCGATGACACTTTGAACATTGCCGGGAAACGGATTGGACCTACAGAAATCGAATCAGTTGTCGCCAGCCATGAAGCTATTATCGAAGCAGGAGTTATTGGAGTTCCTGATCAGATTAAAGGGGAAGTGGCGGTTGCTTTCGCCGTTTTGTCCCCGGAATGGCGGAATATAGCAGAGTTAAAGTTAGAGATACAACAATTTGTGACGAATCAATTAGGTAAAGCACTTGCACCTGGAAAGATGTTCTTCGTTAATGATTTACCAAAAACGAGGAATGCAAAAGTAATGCGGCGGGCTATCAAATCTGCTTATTTAAACAGAGAGGCTGGCGATTTAAGCTCCCTGGAAAATCCGGATACACTGGAGGAAATCAGATTAGCAGGTAATCGTTAAAACCATTGTATAACTTTGTCCTGTAGCTGCTTAATAAGGTAAAAAATAGAAAAAGGGTGGCTTCTACTGTTGCGAAGCCACCCTTTTTATTTACTCACTATCCGTTATACAGGATAAACCCCATGTTTTCTCTCTGTGAAAGTAACAGACTTATTCGAATAGATCTCATATCTTTTAACTAATTCGCCTCGTAATTTATCGGGCTCTATAATGGCATCTATCACCATTTCCGAGGCTAGCCGATAAATATCAATATCCGCCTTGTACTCTTCTTGTTTCTGCTTAATAAACGCCGGTCTCTCTTCTTCGGAAATCTCTGCTATTTTATTCGCATATACAGCGTTAACCGCAGCCTCTGGTCCCATTACAGCAATCTGCGCACTAGGTAATGCCAATGTACAGTCCGGCTCAAAGGCTGGACCGGCCATCGCATATAAACCGGCACCGTAAGCTTTACGAATGACTACCGATATTTTAGGTACAGTTGCTTCACTCATAGCAGCAAGCATTTTTGCGCCATGCCTGATAATCCCAGCCCTTTCCACTTTAGTCCCTATCATGAACCCGGGAATATCGACGAGGAACAGCAAAGGGATATTAAAAGCGTCACAAAGTTGAATGAATTTGGCGGCTTTGTCTGCTGAATCCGGAAAGAGTACTCCGCCTTTTACTTTGGGCTGATTGGCTATAATACCGACTACATTTCCTTCCAAACGTGCAAAACCGGTAACTATCTCTGGGGCAAACAGCTTTTTAATTTCGCAGAAAGAATTCTCATCAATGAGTCTGCCAATTAATTCATAAATATCAAATGGCGCATTTTGATGATCAGGTATCAACTCGCTAATCGATGACCCAAATGATGCTGGATGGACCGGAGGAATAGCAGCAGGTTTCTTTTTAAAATTGTCTGGAAAATAACTTAAATACTTTCTGGCAAAAACAATCGCTTCTTCTTCGGATTCAGCCAGCACATCCCCACACCCTGAAACCGAGCAGTGCATGGCCGCTCCTCCCATCTCTTCCAATGTTACTTTTTCTCCGATAACTTTTTCTGCCATACGCGGGGAGCCTAAGTACATCGATGCGTTTCCATCGACCATTATTACGGCATCACAAAATGCGGGTATATAGGCACCTCCTGCTGCCGATGGGCCGAACAATAAACAGACTTGAGGCACTCTCCCGGAAAGTTTAATCTGGTTGTGAAATATCCGTCCAGCCCCCCGTCTTCCTGGAAACATTTCTACCTGGTCAGTAATCCGGGCTCCGGCTGAATCTACTAGATATAACATCGGAACATTTAATTTAGCTGCTGTTTCTTGTATTCTAATAATTTTTTCAACTGTTCTCGCTCCCCATGAGCCGGCTTTAACTGTTGAATCATTAGCCATTACACAGACCGTCATTCCATTTACTTTCCCAATTCCCGTTACAACACCGTCTGCGGGAAGCCCTTCACTCATACAGTTGGCAAAGAAAGCATCCTCGATATCCACCGATTCATCAAACAACTTTTCCAAGCGCTCTCTCACAAACAATTTATTTTTTTTTGAATTTATTTTATGGTATTTTTCTGCTCCCCCTTTTTTAATTTTGTCTACTAGATTTGTATAAGTATTGTTATCCATCGATATTACCTCCATTATCTCTCCTATTTGCCAATGAAGTGCGGGGGCCTTTTTTCTTTAAAAGCTGCTAAACCTTCCAGTCTGTCTTCCGTTTCTATCGTCTGTTGATAACAATGCTGCTCTACTTTTAAGGCCGAATGAATATCTACATCATACCCTTGCGTAATTGCCTGCTTTGCCTGTTTGAGGGCAATCGGAGCATTTCTCCCTATCATCGCTGCCAACGCTTCTGTCTTGTCCGCTAACTGTTCTAGTGGGTAACAGTACTCTACTAAACTGATTTGTTTAGCTTTTGCTGCGGTGATTGCCTGGGCGGTAAAAATAAGTTCTTTAGCTTTAGCAAGTCCAACCTGTCTGCTTAATCTTTGTGTCCCTCCTGCTCCAGGGATGATACCTAAGGAGGTTTCCGTCAATCCCATATTAGCGTGCGCTGCCGCCATCCGGATATCACACGCTAAGGCAATTTCCAGCCCCCCGCCATAAGCAGAGCCATTCATCATAGCAATGGTCGGAATAGGCAGCCTGTCGATATTATTGATTGTTTCTCCAATGTATTGGACTGTTTTATAAACTTGCTGATTCGTCATCGTCATTCTTTCTTTCAAATCAGCACCTGCACAGAAATTCTTATCTCCAGCACCAGTGATGATTAAACAACGAATCGTTTTATCCATGCTTATCTGCTGCAGTGTGGCATTTAATTCCTCCAGCAGGGCAAGGGACAAAGCATTCGCAGCTTGTGGGCGCTCCAACCTTATTACTGCCGTATGGTCACTTTTTTTGTCATAGTTTATTAGAGATGTCATTGAGATACCTCCTCATGGCTGATTAGCTGCATTTGCCGGCTCGGCAATGATTTAGCCAGACTCCTTTGGATTAGTTTCGCTGCCTCGATTAATTTATGGTGATTAACACCTGTATTTACGTTCATCTGGTGAAGCATATAAACTAAATCATCTGTAGCCAGATTTCCTGAAGCGCCTTTGGCATAAGGGCAGCCTCCCAATCCTCCTAATGAGGCGTCGAACGTATTGATGCCTTCGAGCATTGCTGCCAAAACGTTGGCCATTGCTGTACCTCTTGTATCATGGAAATGGAGAGCGAATTTTTGTGCAGAATAACGGTCGGAAAGATCTTTTATTAGCCGGCTTACTTGCAGAGGATCGGCAACTCCCACTGTATCGCCCAGCGATAATTCTTCTATTCCCATCTCAAACAGTTTGTCACATATGTTCAGTAACTTGTTAAAAGATATATCACCCTCGTAAGGGCAGCCAAACACAGTAGAAACATATCCTCTGACTGTTTTACCCTCCTGCTTTGCTGTTTCGGCAACTTCTTTTAAAACAGGAAAGGTGTCAGCTATCGATTTATTAATATTCTTCTTGTTGTGCGTCTCGCTGGCCGACATGAAAACTGATACTTCATCTATTCCGACAGCCAGTGCCCGCTCTAACCCTTTACTATTCGGTACCAAGGCCGCATAGGTAACATTAGGATTGCGAATGATTCCTCGCCCTACTTCAAAAGCATCACTTAATTGAGGAATCCATTTCGGGTGGACAAAGGAACTTATTTCAATGTAGGATATGCCTGTATTTGACAGAGCATTAATCCAGTTAATTTTTTCCTCTGTTGGTATGATCTCCGGTTCATTTTGCAAGCCATCGCGGGGACCAACTTCCTTTATTTTGACTTCTTCCGGTATATTCATCATTTTTCCTCCCCATTATTCAATCGTGGCAAGGACGTCTCCCTCATTAACAAAATCCCCTTCGGAAACGGATAACTTTATCACCTGTCCGCTTGCTTCACTAGCAATCGGTATTTCCATTTTCATCGATTCTAAAATAACTATGTCCTGGCCTGTGCTTATCCGCTCTCCTTCTTTTACGGTTATCTTCCATACGCTTCCTGCCATATTAGCTTTTATTTCTGTCATCTTACATCCTCCTGTTTATTTATTTGCTCAACATAGGGAGATAATGATCCTCTATGAAGCTCGTTAACGTAGTTCCTTCTATAAACTTTTCATGGTTAATCACTTTCTTTAACATAGGAATATTTGTTTTTATTCCCTCGACCCGGTAGTCTTCCAATGCATCATTAAGCAATTGAATTGCTTCCGATCTGGAGGATCCAGAAACGACCAACTTAGCTAGCATCGGATCATAAAAAGGTGTCACTTTCGAATTTTTTTCAATGGCTGTTTCATGTCTGATACCTATTCCTTCAGGCAGCTCCCATCTAGTAATCTGACCTGGCGAAGGATAAAAACTAACCGGATCTTCTGCATATATCCTTGCTTCTATGGAGTGGCCAGTAATAAACAGTGATTCCTGGTCATATTCAATCCTTTCACCGTTTGCAATTTTCAATTGCTGTTCGACAATATCAATGCCGGTGATTTCTTCGGTTACCGGATGTTCTACCTGGAGTCTAGTATTCATTTCCAGAAAATAAAAATTCTCCTTGTGATCGACTAAAAACTCGATGGTTCCTGCATTTTGATAATTAATCGTTTCTGCAGCTTTGACCGCAGCCCTGCCCATTCTCTGCCTGGTCGATTCAGAAATAAAGGGAGATGGTGCCTCTTCTATGATTTTTTGGTGTCTTCGCTGGATGGAACATTCCCTGTCAAATAAGTGGACAGCATTCCCATGTGAATCTGCCAGCAGCTGGATTTCGATATGCCTTGCGTTTACTATTTTCTTTTCGATAAACATCGTTCCATCTCCAAATAAAAGGGAAGCTCGTTTAGAATTACTGGAAAACACCTTCTTAAGCTCCTGTTCATTGTAAACTTCAGCCATGCCAATGCCTCCGCCTCCAGCAGACGCTTTCAACATCACAGGATAACCTATCCTGTCGGCAGCCAAAGCGGCATCCTCAGCAGTAGTCAACGGAGTATTGCTCCCTGGTATCACGGGTATCCCGGCATTTTCCATCATTTTTCTAGCTTTTATCTTACTGCCCATGCTTTCAATTGCCTGCCAGGATGGCCCGATAAATGTAAGGCCTTCCTGCTCACATTTTTTCGCAAATGACGCATTTTCACTTAGAAATCCATAGCCAGGATGAATTGCATCAACCTTGCTTTCCCGGGCAATAGTAAGTATCTTCGTGCTGTTCATATAGCTTTCACTCACTTTTGCAGGTCCTAGTAAATAACTTTCATCTGCCATCCTTACGAACGCGCCATCCTTGTCTGCCTCTGAATAAACGGCTACCGTTTGGACACCCAACTTCCTGCAAGTTCTAATAATTCGAGCTGCAATTTCTCCACGATTGGCAATCAATATTTTTTCAAACATGCCCTGCCTCCTAATCACGAATTACAAAATCTGATAAGTAAATTAACAACCGAGCTGTCTAGCGATCACTAATCGCTGAATTTCTGAAGTTCCTTCTCCTATTTCCATTAACTTTGCGTCCCTAAGATAACGCTCTACCTCGTATTCGCGCATGTATCCATAACCGCCCATAATTTGAATCGCCTGATTGGCTGCTCTTGAGGCAACCTCACTGGCAAACAGCTTGGCATATGCCGCCTCCTTAGTAAAAGGCTTGTTTTTGTCTTTTAACCAGGCGGCTTTTAGAATCATATTTCTAGCCAATTCCACTTCCATAGCCATATCAGATAATTTGAATTGGATCGCTTGAAAGGATGAAATGGATTTTCCGAACTGTTTCCTTTCTTTGGCATAATCCAAAGCTTTATCCAGTGAAGCTTGTGCTATGCCTAAAGACAAAGCCGCTATAGAAATTCTCCCGCCATCCAACGTGTACAAAAATTGTTTAAAACCTTTCGAAGAATGCCCCAGCAGATTTTGCGCCGGAACTTCCACTTCTTCAAGAATAATTTCTGATGTATTAGAACCTCTAACTCCCAATTTTTGATAGTTACTGTTAATGGTCAGGCCTTTAGCATCAGCAGGTACAATAAAAGCAGAAATAATATTTTTTCCTTGTTCATCTTTGTCCGTCACTGCTGTCACAATTATTGAGTTGGCATAGCTTGCATTGGTAATAAAGCATTTCTCTCCCGAGATAATGAATGTATCACCATCTTTAGTTGCGGTAGTTTTTGTGCCACCGGCATCAGAGCCGGCATTCGGTTCAGTCAGACCGAAGGAGCCAAGCGCTGTGCCGCGCGCCAGCGGAACTAGAAATTCCTGTTTTTGTTCCTCAGTCCCAAAATAGTAAATGGGGCTGGCACCGAGTGAAACTGCTGCAGCATAGCTCAACCCTGTACTCCCGCACACACGGCCGATTTCTTCCACTGCTAATGCATAGGTAATCGTATCCCCGCCCGATCCGCCATACTCCTCGGGAAAAGGAATTCCCATCATCCCTAATTCACCTAATTGCTTGAAAATATCTTCCGGAAATTCAGCAGAAGCATCGATCTCGACAGCTCTGGGAGCAATCACAGCTTGCGCAAAATCCCTCACCATTTTTTGAGTCATTCGTTGTTCTTCTGTCAATTCAAAATCCATTTATTCTCCCCCTTAAATTTGAAATGAGCAGACCGACCGGTTGGTCTGATTAGCATTGAAAGCGCTTACTAATTGTGGTAAAAAAAAGGCTCCTGCAATAATAACTGATGATAAGCTTCTTTTTGTAATAAATGATGTTCCAGAATCCCATGGAGAATTAAATCGACAAAAATGTCTGCTATATCCTCAATGCTGTATTTGCCGTTATGGTGGTACCATTTGTAAGTCCAATTGACCATTCCAAGTATGGCCATCACCGTTATTTCCAATGGAAGTTCGTAACGGAACTCTCCATGTGTTTTACCTTCTTTAATTACTTCGAACAAGATGGTCTTAAACTGGTCCCTTTTCTTTTTTATTAGCTCTCCATATTCAGGACGTAGGTATATGCTTTCTTGATAAAAAACAGAAATGTGAGGCTTGTATAAATCAAATACTTTGACAAACTCTTTTATGATAGTTTGAAGTTTCTTGGTGGGGGTGGGTTGTGTCTCTCTCGCTAATGTGGCTTTTTCCAAAACGTACGTTATAAAAGTATCATGGATAACAAAAAGGAGTTCATCTTTGGAGTGAAAATGGTGGTAAAAACCGCCTTTGGAAGTACCTGTCACTTCTACAATTCGACTGACAGTAACTCCATGGAAACCATGCTCTTCAAATAAGGTTAATGCTGTATCAATTATACTATCTCTTAACTCAGACATATCGCCCTCCTTATCAGTTTTTATTTTATCATACTTTTCTAAAATTACAATTAATTTCAAGGTCTTTTCCTGTATTAAAAGTCCCCTGCAAGAAATTTTGCAGGGGGCTGTTAACATAACTTTATTATTGTGAATCCTCTTTTGCCTCGAACGGTCTTTGATAAGGAGTATCTCTCCATACCTCTGTTACTTCGCCCTGCTGATCCGAATCAATTACGTAAGAACCGTTGCTATAACGGTCACTCTTAGGCAATTCCAGCGGCAATAAAGTCTGAACGGTACCAGACGAAGTCTTAAATTGTAATACTTCCTTTTCGTTGACAAGATAAAAGCCGACAATTCGATGTGGCTTCTGTTTTAGCTCTCTAAGCATCACAACTCCCCGCTTGGCCCTGGACGTTTGTTCAAACTCATTTAATTTCATACGCTTACATGCGCCTCTCTGGGTAATCAACACCAAGCTAGGGTCGGCACCATTCTCGAACACTTGTCCGCTGACAACATATTCCCCTTCTTTTAGCTGAATGGCCTTTACTCCGGCCGCACGTTGCCCGACAGGCGTCACTTCAGATTCTTCAAACCACAATCCATACCCTTTATTTGAAGCAATGAAGATATCATGATTTCCGGAAGTGATAAATACATTCTGGACTAAATCATCTCCCTTCAAATTCACAGCTACGAGAGCTTTGGAGTATCGCTGGGCTTCATAAAGATTCAACTCACTCCGTTTGATCATTCCGTTTTTCGTAATGAACAATAAATATTTTCCTTCAGTGAAATCCCGTACGGGAATGGCTTCTACAATCGTTTCATCTTTTCCAATGGAGACAATGTTGGAAATATGCTGACCGAGATCCTTCCATCTGATATCCGGTAATTCGTGGACAGGCAGATACAAATATCTACCTTTGTTAGTGAATAGCAATAGTTTATCCGTCGTATTGATTTCCTGCAATGCTATCAGATGATCGTCATCTTTAATTGCCAGATCTTCTCCATTGGAAGCCGCATAGGATCTAAGGCTTGTCCGCTTGATATAACCATCCCTTGTCACTGTAACCAGAATATCTTCACTGGCAACCATTACTTCCAGGTTGATTTTCAATTCCTCGATTTCCTGTTCGATGACGGTACGACGCTGTTCCGAATATTTCTTTTTCAAACTCTTTAAATCGTCTTTGATTACTTTAAACAGCTTTTTAGGATTGTTCAAAATTTCTTCCAAACCGGCAATTCGTCCGCGCAATTCTTCTGCTTCTTTCTCCAGAGAAGTGATGTCCGTATTTGTTAAACGGTATAGCTGTAAATTAACAATTGCTTCTGCTTGCTGCTCGGAGAACTGATATGCTTCTTTAATCCGGGATTTAGCATCCTGTTTATCTTTGGAAGCACGAATAGTTGCAATTAATTCGTCCAGAATGGAAATCGCTTTTATTAACCCTTCTACAATGTGAGACCTTTCTTTGGCCTTGCGTAAATCATATTGGGACTGTCGAGTGACTACATCTTTTTGATGTCCAATATAGGCATCAAGGATCATGTTAAGGTTTAACAATTTCGGTGTTTTATCTTTAATGGCAACCATATTGAAGTGATAAGTGATTTGTAAATCGGTGTTTTTATATAGATAGTGGAGAATCCCTTCACTATCAGCATCTTTTTTTAATTCGATGACAATTCTCATACCTGTACGGTCGGTTTCATCTCGCACTTCAGCTATGCCTTCTACTTTTCTGTCAATGCGGAGTTCATCCATCCGCTTGACTAAGCTGGCTTTGTTTACTTCGTACGGAATTTCGTCGATGACGATCTGCTCTCTGTTGGTCCGCATTTTTTCTACTGTTGCCCGCCCACGTACGACCACTTTTCCTTTTCCGGTTTCATAAGCTTTTTTTAATCCTTCTACTCCTTGAATAATGCCCCCAGTTGGAAAGTCAGGCCCATGAATCACTTTCATCAATTCATCTATCGTAATATCAGGATTGTCGATTTTTTTAATTACCGCGTCAATAACTTCAGCTAAATTATGCGGAGGAATCTCAGTGGCATAACCAGCAGAAATACCAGTCGAACCGTTTACCAACAGATTAGGAAACTTGGCCGGCAGTACGACTGGTTCATTGATGGTATCGTCAAAGTTAGGTACAAATTCAACCGTTTCTTTTTCGATATCCCTGATTAATTCAGAAGAAATGCTGGATAGCCTTGCTTCTGTATAACGCATTGCTGCGGGCGGGTCACCATCCACACTGCCGTTATTCCCATGCATTTCTACTAGGACATTACGTACTTTCCATTCCTGGCTTAACCGCACCATTGCTTCATAAACAGAACTATCTCCATGCGGATGATAGTTACCAATCACAGTACCTACTGTCTTTGCGGATTTACGGAAAGCTTTATCATGGGTATTCCGTTCTTCGTGCATTGCGTACAGAATTCTACGTTGTACTGGTTTTAAACCATCCCTTGCGTCCGGCAGTGCCCGATCCTGGATAATATACTTACTATATCTGCCAAACCGGTCTCCAATAACATCTTCCAAGGGCAAATCTAAATATTGTTCTACTTTAGCCAAGTAGGCTCCCCCCGTTTCAAACTCTCGATTTACGTATGAATATTTTCATTTTCTAATATATTTGTTTCTTCTTCCAAGCCAAATTCTACATGGGATTCAATCCACTTTCTCCGCGGCTCCACTTTATCTCCCATCAAGGTAGTCACTCTTCTTTCGGCCCTTGTTAAATCATCTATCGTGACACGGATTAATGTGCGTGTTTCCGGATTCATTGTTGTTTCCCATAACTGGTCGGCGTTCATTTCGCCTAGACCTTTATATCGTTGGATGATGTATCCGTTTTTTAATTTCTTGGTCGCATCCTTCATTTCCTCTTCATTCCAAGCGTAATGAATAACTTCTTTTTTTCCTTTGCCTTTAGATATTTTATAAAGCGGAGGAAGTGCAATATAAACCTTTCCTGCTTCAATCAAAGGCCGCATATAACGATAAAAGAAAGTCAACAGAAGAACTTGGATGTGAGCTCCATCTGTATCGGCATCTGTCATGATGATAATCTTGTCGTATTGGACATCATCTAAATTAAAATCCCCTCCGACTCCTGCTCCTATCGTATGAATAATGGTCGAAATTTCTTCGTTTTTTAACACATCTGCCAGCTTGGCTTTTTCTGTGTTTATTACCTTTCCACGCAGAGGGAGCACTGCTTGGAACTTACGGTCTCTTCCCTGTTTGGCAGAACCTCCGGCAGAGTCACCCTCCACGAGGTAAAGTTCATTTTTCGCCGCATTTTTAGACTGAGCTGGTGTCAGCTTTCCGCTCAGCAGTGCATCTTTTCGTTTCTTTTTCTTGCCTGTCCTTGCTTCTTCTCTAGCCTTCCTTGCCGCTTCTCTAGCCTCTTTAGCCCTTACGGCTTTTTTGGTAAGCATACTGGCTATATCGGCATTTTCCTCTAAAAAGTAGGAAAGCTGTTCAGAAACGATTGCATCAACTGCTGATCGTGCCTCTGCTGTGCCCAGTTTCCCTTTAGTCTGGCCTTCGAACTGGAGTTTATCTTCCGGTATTCTAACGGAAACGATTGCTGTAAAACCTTCCCTGATATCGTTCCCCTCCAGATTTTTATCCTTTTCTTTAAGAATACCGGTCTTTCTGGCATACTCATTGAAAACTCTGGTAACAGCTGTTCTTGCACCAGATTCATGAGTTCCTCCGTCTTTGGTTCGAACATTATTAACAAATGACAGCATGCTTTCCGCATAACCATCATTAAATTGAAAGGCAAAGTCTATCTCTATTTCCTGCTGTTCACCTTCAAAAGAGACTACCGGATGAAGTGTATCTTTTTCCTCGTTTAAATAAGAAACAAACGACTCCAATCCATCCGGATATTGATAAGTTTCCTGTTCGCCGCTTCTTTTATCAATGATATCTATTTGCAAGCCCTTCAAAAGAAAAGCAGCTTCGCGCAGCCGTTCAGATAACATTTCAAATTGATACGTGGTTGACGTGAAAATAGTAGTATCCGGCTTGAAACGAATCGTTGTTCCCTTCTTTTTGGTAGCTCCTTTTTTCTCTAAGGAGGTAACAGGCACACCGCCGTTTTCAAACCTTTGATAATAGGTGAACCCATCTCTATAAATAATGACTTCCAGCCATTCTGATAATGCATTTACGACAGAAGCGCCAACCCCATGCAAACCGCCGCTGGTTTTATAACCTCCCTGGCCAAACTTTCCGCCAGCATGAAGGACAGTGAATATAACCTCAGGAGTAGGTCTTCCAGTTTTGTGCATGCCTGTAGGCATCCCTCGTCCCTTGTCTTCTACCGAGATACTATTGTCCTCGTGGATGGTTACCCGGATAATATCTCCAAACCCTGCCAACACTTCATCAACAGCATTGTCGACTATCTCATATACCAAATGGTGTAGTCCGCGGGAATCTGTACTGCCAATATACATGCCAGGCCGTTTTCTGACAGCTTCTAGTCCTTCTAATACTTGTATGGAATCATCCGAATATTGCATTGTATGTTTAACCAATCGAACACCGGCTCCTTTCTGCTACTCTTATCATATCATAGAACAAACGTTTGCTTGTGTAAAGAATCATAAGAAAACCTGTTTGCCCGCCAGACCAGGCAGCTTTTTTCCTTTGCTTGATCCTCTTCAACAAGATTCTTGCCTTTTCCATTTTAGCTTGTTTTTACGTTTAATCAAATTTCCTCTTATGTAAAAGCATCCCTGCGTGCTCTTATATATCCTAAGGAATAATCGTGAAAAAAGTCAATCCCTTCTCCCAGCTTCCTGTCAATAAAGGGCATAAAAAGCACCGATTTGCTTAAGAAAAAAAACTGAATACAGCGGGTATGCCGCACTATTTAGGACAAAGCAAATAAGTTCAAAGAAAAATCTTCTGCAAAGCAAGGGGGGTATATATTATGGATAAATAACTGGTTTTTCTACAGTTTCATCCCGAGCTTTCCCCAGGAAGACGCCCGAGCTCACCTTCGGGGCGGCTACCGTGGGAATAACAATATTTTGGAGTGTTTTGGTTGCAACAAAAATACTGTCTCTAAGGATTCTCTCTTAGGTTAATAACGATGATGCCGAAATAGGAAAATAGACAAAAAATTCAGGCTGCCAAGACTTCCTTGACAGCCTGTAAACCTCTGCACACCTAAAGTTTATTTTCCTATCGTAATCGAATGAGCTACTTTTATACACGTGTCCATTACAACAGTGAAGTCATTCTCTTTCAAAAATTCATATGCTTCATCATGATAAATACCTTGCTGTGCCCAAAAAACGTTTGCTTTTGTTTCTACAGCTTGCCTGGCGATATCCAGGAGAAATTCCGAGCGGCGAAAAATATTGATGATATCAATATTTTCTGTAACTTCAGTAAGAGAGTCATAAGCTGGCTCGCCCAACGATTCATCGATTTCCGGATTTACGGGGATTATTTTATAACCCGCCTTTTGCATTGCTGAAGCGATCTGATAGGATGTACGATCCGGATTATCTGATAATCCTACCACCGCTATTGTCTGGGCATTTTGCAGAATTTCTTTCATTTCTTGCTTTGAAGGACTTTGATAAGCCATCGATTTGTCTCCTTTCTAATCTAATAAGCCTTCGTTCTCTAAGAAATCACGAGCTACTTGTTCGTGGCTTTCCCCTTCATAGTCTACTCTATAATTCATTTCCCTCATTTGTTCATCTGTAATCTTGCCGGCAAGTTGATTTAATATTCCCTCCAATTCCGGATATTTATCCAGCGTTTCCTGTCTCATTAGCGGTGCGCCCTGGTAAGGCGGAAAGAGGTTTTGATCATCTGCTAATGTTGTTAAATTTAATTCCACCATATAGCTATCCGTCGAGTAAGCATCTATTATGTCTACCTGTCCGCTATCAATAGCTTCTTGCCGTATCCCGGGTTCCATCGTTCTAACTTCGCCAAATTCAATTCCATAAAGCTCCTGGATACCTTTATACCCATCTTCTCTATCATTGAATTCAAGTGTAAAGCCAGCAGTCACTTCATCTTCTATTGCGTTAAGATCACTAATCGTTTCCAGATTATGATCAGCAGCAAATTGCTTAGTTGTTGCTAAGGCGTACGTATTGTTATACTTCATTGGCTCCAGCATTGCCATGTTGAATTTTTCTTTCATTCCTTGTTTAGCCTGTTCATAAACCTTCCGGGGATCATTACTGGAAGCTTGCTCTTCCATATGAGTGACGATAGCTGTTCCGGTAAATTCCGGATAGATATCAATACTCCCCTCTTTTAGCGCGCTAAATACAAATGTCGTTTTACCTAAGCCTTCCTCCAACTCTACATGGAGATTTGTTTCCTCTTCAATTAACAATTTATACATATTTATCAAGATGGTAGGCTCTGCATTCAGTTTTCCGCCAATGACTAAATCTGTGCGCTCCTCTGTATTAATCAAAAAAGGACTGACTATAACTAAAGCAGCGACGATCAGCATGACGATAAGTGAACGAAATCCGGATTTTGCAGAAGTCCGTTCAAACACACGTAATATAAAATCCAGAACTATAGCAAGCAGGGCCGCTGGGACAGCACCAAGCAAGATCAGATAAATATCGCCGCCGCGGTCAATACCGAGTAGAATGAGTTCGCCCAATCCTCCTGCACCAATTAGCGCAGCAATCGTCGTTGTACCGACAATCAACACCATCGAAGTTCTGATGCCTGCCATGATCACCGGCATCGCTAATGGCAATTCAATTTTCGCTAACCGGCGGAAAGAATTCATCCCCATTCCCGTTGCTGCTTCCCTCAAGGCTGGATCAACTTCTTTAATTCCAGTATATGTATTCCTTAAGATCGGCAGCAGTCCGTAAGCAATCAAAGCAATAATTGCAGGCTGCTTCCCAATTCCTAAAAAGGGGATTAGAAACGCCAGTACCGCCAGACTAGGGATAGTTTGTAATATGGCAGTTATCCCTATTGCCGGTTCAGCAATCCGTTTTATTCTCGTTAGCAAAAGGCCAAGCGGAACAGCGATCATTATCGCAATCAACAAGGAAATGATGGAAATTTGTAAATGCTCCCATATTTTTTCCAAAAGCATTCCTTCTCGGGCGTGAAACACCTCAATGAATTCAGACATTATTGAATCACCCCATTTTCTTTCTTCGTTTTACTTTCAAGAAAATGGACGATATCTTCGTAAGAAAGGGTCCCAATCACTCGGTCGTTTTTGACAACAGGCAGCAAATCCGTTTTATTAGCACGGAAGGTTTCGATCGTTTTTACAAGCTGCAAATAATTTGGAAGCTCTGGATGAACGATTTTTTCCCCGTTTATTAATGTTCCAATATACTCCCCTTCGTGTCCGATAATAATATAGCTCCCGGAAGGATTAACGTTTTGTTCTTCTATCTGGGGCAACGTTACTGTCCTGCTCATTGATCGGTCCATTAGGATATCCACTGCTGTTTGCCAAGGAGATTTTTTTTCACCAATAAAGCTTTTTACAAAATCGTTTTTAGGATGGAGTATTAATTGCTGTGGTTTGTCCACTTGAACTATCTCGCCATCTTTCATTAAACACACTCTGTCCCCAAGTGCCATCGCTTCGTCAATGTCATGGGTGACAAAGACAATTGTTTTTTTGATTTCCTTTTGCAAATGACGGACATCGTTTTGCAGTTGCTCGCGGGTAATTGGATCAAGAGCACTAAAGGGCTCATCCATGAGAATGATATCTGGATCAGCGGCAAGCGCCCGGATGACGCCTACACGCTGCTGTTGGCCGCCAGATAATTCATCTGGCTGTCTTTTCCGGAAAGTAGCCGGGTCCAGGCCTACCATTTCCATTAATTCGCTAACCCTGTGGTTTATGTCACTTTTTTTCCATTTGCGCATCTCCGGAACGATGGTAATATTCTCTTCTATTGTCATATGGGGAAATAAGGCAATTTCCTGTAATACGTATCCTGTATTCCAACGTAACTCGTGGATATTGTATTCCCGAATGTCTTTGTTATGTATTTTTATCGATCCTGCCGTTGGCTCTATTAATCGATTGATCATTTTCAGTGTTGTTGTTTTACCGCAGCCGCTAGGCCCGATTAAGGCCATTAATTCCCCATTTTCTATGGTTAAATTTAAAGCTTTCACAGCTTCTGTTCCATCTGAATAAGATTTGCCGACATTGTCAAAATGAATCATCGTATTCTCCCTCAAAAATTAAATTTGTTTTTAATTACCTACCCTTAACGTCAGGATGGAAAACATTTGTTGATAAAGAATTAATTTAGACGTTAAAAGTTAGTGATGTAACTGCTCCCCCTTCGTGGTAAAATATCAATAGATGTCCTCATTGTAAGAAAAGGAGTTTTAATATGAATTATATTATTTTTGCAATTATCGCTTACCTGATTGGATCTATTCCTTTTGGACTTATTGTCGGAAAGCTAGGATTTAAAATCGACATCAGAGAGCATGGCAGCGGCAATTTGGGAGGTACAAATTCTTTTCGGGTACTCGGATTTAAAGCCGGCCTGTTAGTAACTGGTTCCGATATTTTAAAAGGAACGGCAGCTACTGTACTGCCTCAAATTATCAATGCCGAAGTCAATCCGCTGGTTATTGGTATATTTGCTGTTATTGGCCATATGTATCCATTGTTTGCGAAATTTAAAGGCGGAAAAGCTGTCGCTACTTCCGGCGGAGTTATCCTAGGAGTCAATCCACTGTTATTCGCGATAATGTTAGGAACCTTTTTCCTGATGCTTTATTTAACCAAGTATGTATCGCTTGCATCTATGGTAACCGGGGTTGTCACTGTTGCAGTCAGCATAATCTTCCGGGAAACCGGACTGTTGATTGTTACCTCTCTTATGACTATTTTTGTATTTTACCGGCATAGAGCAAATATTAAACGGATTATTAATAAAACAGAACCAAAAATCACCTGGATGTAACCAAGAGGGCCTGGCCAAAGGTTAGGTCCTCTTACTCTGAACAAGCTCATAAATGATAATTTATAATAATTATCAACTAACATAGATTATTCTATTATTCCGTTTTTAAGCTGAAAAATTGAATAATAAAAGGTTGTTTATTATACTTTTAAATAGCTACTGATGGTGGAAAGGAGCCTGAGCTATGAACAATACAGAACAAGTCATAAAAAAAACCCTTCCAAGCAAAGTGGAACGACATAAACTTTTCGGATCCGTAAACCCTGGTCCACGGACAAAACCAGTTGAGAAAGAACAAATGGCTGATTTACAAAATTCAAAAAAAGATTTTTTATTTGATATAGATGCAGTAGGGATTGCTAATGTGAAGAATCCCATTAATATCAGCAGTAACATAAAACCATTGAACCAGACTACCATAGGTACTTTCAGCTTCACTTCAAGAATAGACAAGGACAGCAAAGGAACAAATATGAGCCGGTTTACCGAGCAGTTAAACGAATACTACCTCAATAATTATACGATAGATATCGAGACATTAAAAATCTTTACTAAGGATTTAGCCACAAGGTTAAATCAACAGGATGCCCAAATGGAAGTTTGCTTTCCATGGTTTTTCGAACGAAAAGGCCCGTCTTCAGAGCTGGCCGGGTTGAACCATGCCAATGCATCTATCCGTGTTGACTTTGATCAAGAGAAGGGGCATCATGTCGAAGTTTCTTTGTCAGGGACAATCACTACCTTATGCCCTTGTTCCAAGGAAATCAGCGAGTACAGTGCCCATAATCAAAGAGGTATCGTTACAATGACAGCAAATCTTTCAGAGGAGTTTGATGAAAGGGAAATCGATTGGAAGGAAGCTTTATTAGAAGCAGCGGAGAGTAATGCAAGCGCCCGGATACACCCTGTATTAAAACGCCCGGATGAAAAAATGGTAACCGAACAGGCATATGAAAATCCACGCTTTGTGGAGGATATCGTGCGCCTGGTCGCTGCGGACTTATATGAACTCCCCTATGTTGAGAAGTTCTCCGTTTATTGTAAGAACGAAGAATCGATCCACCTGCATGATGCCGTAGCTTCTTTGACATATGATAAGCGACAGGAAGCCCATGTGTAAAGGATGAAACTGATGAAGAACCTGCTAATCTTTTTCGTGAAATTTTACCAAAAAGTAATCAGTCCCATCAAGCCGCCAACCTGCAGGTTTTACCCTACTTGCTCTCAGTACGGCTTAGTTTCGCTCCAAAGGTTCGGAGCTTTTAAAGGCAGCTTTCTGGCAGTTAAAAGAATTTTAAAGTGTCACCCCTTCCATCCAGGAGGATTTGACCCTGTCCCCGAAAAAAAGACAAAACCTTAACACCTCTCCGATATAGTTGGAGAGGTGTTTTACGATGTATAGACAGCCATTCATGCACAACAAAAGCAAAATTTATAGTTCTGTTATTTAACAGTGCCAATTCGTATCAAGGTTAGGTAATCAAAGAATCACGACAAAAAATTAATACTTGAATCTAACTTGATGTTTCATTTCACCTTATTAAGTAAATAGACTTTCATAGAAGGAATTTAAGGAGGAGCTGATGAGATGAATTTACAAATATCAGAGGAAGCTGCCGAATGGTATAAAAATGAATTGGAATTAGAAGAAACCGATGAGGTTAGGTTTTTTGTACGGTATGGGGGGATTGGCGGCCACCAACCAGGTTTTTCACTGGGTATAGCTGCAGAAGCACCAAGTGAACCTGTCACTGAATCAGAAGTTCATGGTATTTTGTTTTTTGTAGAGCAGCAAGATTCATGGTATTTTGACGGTGCAGACTTGCACATTGAATATAATGGCGAAACAGAAGAACCTAGCTTTGAATATAATTAAAGAAACAAAGAGGCATACCCCCTCTTTGTTTCTTATATCGCCTCAATTAGAGAAGTGAGTCACTTTTTTAATCGATAAAACGCTCCAGCTGATTCCATTGCTTTTCTGCTGTAAGGATTTTCTTTTGTATCTGTCCCATTAAATCATAGTGCGGGAAGTGTTCATCTCTGTGTATCCACCTCGGGTCAAGCCCGTATTTATTTCCCCATTCCACCAATTTATCGATATCACTGCATCCCACTTTCGTTACAGTGTCACAGTCAGGAAACCTGCTATCAATCCAGTAATGAGTCAGAAAAGCAATCTTCCCTTGAGAAACCTCCTGTTTCCACTTAATTAGTTCGTCACGCCTCAGTCCAAACGCCATCGCTACTCTCCGCCCATGGCGCTTTGATATGCTTGATGCCAATCAGGAAGCGTTCTTCGGATAGAGACAGGGCGGAAACTGTCCTTTTTCACAACTACATGTTTCGTAGAGCCTGTAACTGCTGTTTGTCCCTCCGCACCGTATATTCTATAAGCATAGGAAACGCGTAAACCATCATAATCTTTTAGCCATGTTTCGATATAAGCATCTTCGCCATACCGGATTGGCTGCTCGAAGGACAAATCGGCATCTACTACTGGTGAAACGACCCCAGAATTCTCCATTTCATGGTACTTAAAACCTAACTCTTCAATGAAGGCTGTTCGTCCGATTTCAAACCAAACCAGATAATTGGCATGATAGACAACGCCCATTTGATCCGTTTCCTGATATCTGACTTTTATTGGTGTGGTTACTTTTTTCATGTTCGTTTCCCCCTAATCGAGGTCCATGCCTGTTCGAAGTCTTCTTTTATCAGCAGCTGGCTAACATTCGGACTATCCTTTTCGTCTCCCAATACTCGAAGAGCTTGAAATTGGACAGCTTCATCAATTAAATTGACAACAAACCGCGCATTTCCTTCAATTTTGTTTTCATGGAATTGTTGATTGAGATATGCTCTCGCTAGTTCATCCAACTGATAATGATATTCACCCACATGGTACTCCGTGATTCTTAATAAATCTTCTGCTGCATAATCCTGGAAATGGAAGTATTTCTTAAAACGGGAAGCCAAACCTGGATTGCTATCAATAAATTGATCCATCTCTCTATTATATCCGGCGAGTATCACGACTAAATTCTCATTATGCTTTGTCATTTCATCGACAAGTGTATCGATTGCTTCTTTCCCGAAATCTTTGTCTCCTCTGTATAAAGCATAAGCTTCGTCGATAAATAATACCCCGCCAAGTGCTTCCTTTACTTTTTTCTTCGTTTTAATCGCCGTCTGCCCAACGTACCCGGCAACTAAATCGCCTCGCGATGCTATCACTAAGTGTCCGCGCTTTAACAAGCCGCAATTATTCAATATACGCGAATAAATGTTGGCGACAGTCGTCTTTCCTGTACCAGGATTCCCGGAAAACACAGCATGCAGCTGAACAGGTACTGTCGGAAGCCCGTTTTGTTTACGTTGCTGCTGTACTCGCACAAACGATGACAGTTTTTTCACTTCTTCTTTCACATTAGATAACCCAATCAGTTCATCAAGCTGCTGCATCGGATGCTGGTCATCTTCTTTTTCATCGATAAAGTTAAGGTCATCGGGCTCTATTCTCATATGATCCAGCCAATTTTCACTGGAATGCCAGCTTTTATATGCTCCCTTTTGGAAAATTGCTTTCAACACCAAATCTCTTACAGTTCTGGCATTCCCAAATGTTTCGTCTACCCGCGACTGCTCGATGAGCCCTTCAAATTTGTTAAGCGCCTGTTCAGTGAAAAAGTAATCATTACTTAACGCTGTCTTTTCTGCAATTTGAAGAAGCTCGTTGGTAGCAAAGTCCGGCAAGGTAATATGATTAGGTTCCGGGAAGCGGCTGCGCAGACCTGGATTTGACCATAAAAATTGCCGCATCTCTTCGGGATAGCCCGCCAGAATGACAGCAAACCGGTCAGCATATTCCTTGCCTGTCATACTTGATACGAGTGTGTCAATCACTGCTTGGCCGTAGTCGTTCCCGCTCTGCCCTTCTCTTCGTAAGCTGTACGCTTCATCAATAAATAAGATCCCACCGACGGACTGACGGACATAGTTAATAGTGTTTTCTTCACTTTGTCCTACATAAGAACCAACCAGATGCGCCCTGTTGACCTCTGTGACATTGTTTGTTTCCAATAATCCAAGATCATGGTAAATAGCCGCCAACAGCCGGGCAATAGTCGTTTTTCCTGTTCCAGGATTGCCGCTGATAATCATATGCATTCCTGGTTCATCGACGATGTTAAAGCCCAATTCCCGTCTTTCTTTTTGGTACTTTAAATAATGATAATATTGATGGATATATTGTTTAATTTCTTTCATTCCAATCATTTCGTCGAGCATTTCCAGAGGGTTTTGCTCATTTGGCTTTTTGAATGCATCCGGAAAACTTTCCAGCAGTTCACTTCGCAGCCTGGATGTTTCTCTAACTTGTTGGTTCAATTCTTTTACGGGAATAGTGGTTTTTTTATTTTCTATCGCATGGACAGAATCTTGGAGCATTGCCAGCAAAATGTCCAGCTGACCAAGGACTTGTTCCGCAATATTCTTTAGTTGACTCGGTTCGATTTCATCGAAATTAACAGTTATTTGTTGCTTGAAATCTTCAATCTGTTCTGCCAGTTCTTTTGTTTTTTTAAGCTTGGCAGGATCAAAATCTGTTTCACGAATTGCCCACTGGTCCAGATGGAGTCTTTCTATATCCGAAAACAAATTCAAGTATAATTTCAAATTTTTTATCTCCACCAATACATTGGGATAAACAGCCATTGACTCTGCCTCTCTTAGTAGTATATCCACAACGTGGTCATCGTTATAATTTCTTCTCAGTCTATGATAAGCGATAATACTATATAAAATCGATGTTTTCTCATCTGCAAGCAGTTGCGGATTTTGTTTAGCATCATCCATCAACCGTAAAGCTTCCACTTCACTTAAAGGAGGCGTTTCATTGATAGTAGACCATGTATTAAGTTTTAAATGATAATCTGTTTCCTGTTGTTCCAACCCCTACCGCTCCCTTCTCATATCACTCATCATTTTAACATAGCCCAACCCTAATGTTGACTATCCTGCATTTTCGAGAGTACAGAGCTGAAAAAGAACAAAAACAAGGCTGCCGAGTGTTTCTCGACAGCCTGACAGTGCCACAATGGGCCGCTATTGATTTTGTTGATCGTGGTACTCGTCTTTAATTTCTTGCCGCAATCCACGAATCGATTCTTCCCGGCGGGCATTTTTAGCTTTAATTTGTTCTTTTTCTTCTCCTGAAGCAAACTTCATCGTTTCGTGGGAAGCTTCCAAGTTGGCGATTGTATTCTGAACCATATCTTGAAGTTTTTCTACATTATCAGAACGATCATCAGGCTTAGGATGAGTATTGTGCTTATCCATCAAAGCGGCCTCCTATTCACCTTTAGTTTGAATAACTTGTGGTTTTTGGTCACTTTTAACTTGCATTTGCTTTCCCTTATTGCCGCCAGCTTCCAAAGGCTGTGTACCCAAGTGACTTGGTCTGAAATGTTTCGAGTCCTTTTTGGGATTTCCCATATAGTTAGTCTCCCCTTTCTAAAAGGAGTAAGCTTATTATGAGCTAACAGAACTGCACCTATACAAAAAGGATGGCTGCATGCAGTCATCCTTTTTTTTCAAGCGAGCTATTTATCCGCTTATCGATCCTATCCTCGATTTGGTTTAAGATTTGACTGTCCCGCAAAATATTGTCCCTGTTTTCTTTAATCAAATCTTCCAGTGATTTTCGTTTTCTTAATGAGATGGTAATCCGCTCCTCTTTCTCTACGTCTTATTAAGAGGATTACCATTTTTCTGAAAAATATAAGTCAATTCATTGAATTTATTGTTTGTTCCATAAATTCATACGTCATTGGCCCTGTCACTGTTTTTTTTATTTTTCCATCGCTTCCGATAAAATAAGAGGTAGGAATGTTAAGCACCCGATATTTCTCTATTATTGTTGAGTCTTTATCCAGCAAAATCGTAAAAGATACATTTGCCTGTTCCTTAAATTCCTGAACTTTTTCTACACCCTCCAGCTCTGTTGCCGTTGCGTTTACTGCCAGGATCTCTACTTCATTTCCGTAAGCTTTTTTAAGCTTCTCCATTGCCGGCATCTCTTCTTTACAAGGTCCGCACCAAGTTGCCCAAAAGTTAAGCAAAACCTTTTTTCCTTTGTAATCAGAGAGAGTAATTTCTTTATTTCCTTCTAACGATTGGAGGGACACAGTAGGTGCTTCAGTCCCGGCTGCCAAACTGTCAGAAGTTGCCCCATGCCCATTGCTTTCTTCTATGTTATTCTTTTGCTCTGAAAAATTATAAATAAATATCACAATCAAAGTTAATAATAAGATAGAAGCAGTAAACTTCTTTACCATAACAACACATCCCTATTCGCATTCACAGCTTGTACCTTCAATTATATGCTTTCTAAAGGATTTTAGAATAATACAATTCCACATTATCATAAATATTTTTCTTTAGCATGTAAAGATTACCTGTGAAATTTGGTCCTATGACACTCGAAACACCAAAAAACAGCCCGGCGAATGCCGGACTGTAATAATCAATCCATTAAGCTCAATGAACTTTAGTATTAGTTAGTTTCTAATTTATTTCGCAGTACCATTTGCAGAATTCCACCATGACGATAATAATCGATTTCCACTTCACTATCAAATCGTGCGATGGCTTTGAACTCTGTTTTGTTCCCCTGTTCATCCGTAGCAGTAACTTTTACTAAATCATGAGGTTTCACTGACTCATCGACTACCACATCAAACGTTTCTCTTCCAGTTAAACCAAGTGAATCTGCACTGTCGCCTTTTTCAAATTGCAATGGCAATACACCCATCATAACAAGGTTGGAACGGTGAATCCGCTCAAAACTTTCGGCAATTACAGTCTTAATGCCTAATAAGTTTGTGCCTTTCGCCGCCCAGTCACGAGAGCTTCCCATTCCATAGTCTTTCCCTGCAACAACTATTAAGCCTGTGCCATCTTGCTGATATTTCATAGCAGCATCATAAATAGGCATCACTTCTTCTGTCGGCCAGTAGGTAGTATAACCGCCTTCAGTGCCAGGCGCTAACAGGTTTCGAATCCGGATGTTGGCAAAAGTACCGCGCATCATTACTTCGTGGTTTCCGCGACGGGAACCATAAGAATTGAAGTTTCTTGGTGATACGTCTTTTTCTTGAAGATATTTACCTGCAGGCATATCTTTAGCAATCGCTCCTGCTGGAGAAATATGGTCTGTTGTCACTGAATCACCAAACTTACCAATTGCCCGAAGGTTATTCAATGGACGCACTTCATCTGCTTCTTTAGACAAACCTTCAAAAAACGGCGGATTTTGAATATAAGTTGAATCATCATTCCACTTGTATAATGGTTCATCGGTTGTGTTGATTGCATTCCACTTTTCATTGGATTCAAAAACTTGCTCGTACTCTTTTCGGAATATTTCTGGAGTGACTACAGTAGCCACTTCATGCTTGATTTCTTCGATGGACGGCCAGAGATCATTGAAATAAACGTCTTTTCCATCCTTATCTTTGCCAATAGGTTCATTGTATAAATCAACATCTACACTGCCTGCTAATGCATAAGCAACGACAAGCGGCGGTGAAGCCAAGTAGTTGGCTTTAACTAGCGGATGGATCCTGCCTTCAAAGTTCCTGTTACCAGACAGGACAGAGGACACCGTTAAATCACCGTCAAGGATTGCTTGCTCAATTTCCGGAGCCAGCGGACCTGAGTTCCCGATACAAGTCGTACAGCCATAGCCCACGAGGTTAAAGCCAAGCTTATCCAAGTAAGTCATCAATCCCGAATCCTCCAGATAACGCGTAACTACTTTTGAACCCGGTGCAAGCGATGTTTTCACATATGCGGGCACTTCCAAGCCTTTTTCAACAGCTTTTTTCGCCAATAAACCAGCACCAAGCATGACGTAAGGGTTGGATGTGTTCGTGCAAGAAGTGATTGCTGCAATCGCTACTGCCCCAGTTTTCATCACAGAAGTTTTTCCACTAGGATGATCGATTGATACCTCTTTATCAAATTCTTTTTCGTCCAAACCAAAGCCCTGGTTGCCAGCAGGTGCTGTTACGGCATTGGTGAATGATTCTTTCATTTTAGATAATGGAATTAAATCCTGCGGACGTTTTGGACCCGATAAATTAGGCTCTAACTCAGAAAGATTAATCTCTACTAGTTCTGTAAATTCAGGGTCTTCCTGGTCAGGAGAATACCATAAACTGTTTTCCTTACAGTATTGTTCTACCAATTCAATATGTTCTTCACTGCGCCCTGTCAAACGCAAGTAATTTAAGGATTCCTGATCGACAGGGAAAAATCCGCAAGTTGCTCCGTATTCCGGTGCCATGTTGGAAATCGTTGCACGATCAGCCAAAGGCATATCCTGCAAACCAGGACCGAAGTATTCTACAAACTTTCCGACAACATTACGTTCACGAAGTACTTGAGTTACTTTCAACGCAAGGTCAGTGGCAGTCGTTCCGTTCGGGAAGCTGCCGGTGAACTTAACCCCGATGACATCAGGGGCCGGGAAATAAGACGGCTGTCCGAGCATTCCAGCTTCAGCTTCAATGCCTCCCACTCCCCATCCTAATACACCTAAACCATTAATCATGGTTGTATGCGAATCAGTGCCGACTAATGTGTCAGGGAAAGCATCATATTCACCGCTTTCATTTTCGAGCGCGTGAACTACATTAGCAATGTATTCTAAGTTTACCTGGTGGACAATCCCCGTTGCAGGCGGAACGGCACGGTAGTTATCGAAAGCTTTTTGCGCCCAGTTCAAAAATTCATAACGCTCTATATTTCTTTCAAATTCCAATTCCATATTAGCGTTTAAAGCATCAGGTGTACCGTACTTATCCACTTGCACCGAATGGTCAATAACTAAATCAACCGGTACTTCCGGATTAATTTTGTCTGGAGCTCCACCCATATCTACCATTGCTTTTCTCAGTGAAGCTAAATCCACTACTGCCGGTACGCCGGTAAAATCTTGTAAGATGACCCTGGATGGTTTAAAAGGAACATCTTTCCCTTTAGCTTCTCCCCATTTGGCCAAACTTTCAACGTGTTCATCTTTGATAACAAATCCATCATGCTGTCTTACTAAGGATTCTAGTAATACTCTGATAGAAAAAGGCAGGCGTGAAATTTTACCAATCCCCGCGTCTTCCAGGGCTTTTAGTTGATAATAGTTATACTTTTTGCCATTAAGTTCAAATTGCTTTTTTGCATTGTAAGTATTATTTGCTGCCATAAGACTAACGTTACCCCCTTTTAAATTGTGAATAGCCGAAAGCGCTTGGATACCCCATTGTTACAACCTTCGACAAAAATATAATAGTTAAATCCACCTACTTATTTTAAATGAAATCGATTTATAAGTAAAATATTTGATCACAATTTTTCTGAAAGCTTTAAAAGATTAGAAGAATAGCAGACTCATTTAATGGTTCGGGGTTATCATGCAGAAGAAAATGCTGGAGGAAAAAAAGCGTACCTTTGCACGTATAGAATATAAGAGGCGGCAAACGAACAACTAACATATATTCCTTGCCCTTAATTGCAAGCTCGCAGTCCAGCGGAAAGAGCTTTCCTATAGAAAGATGGACACAGGCAGCGCTAAGTCGATCTTTCTATAGGAAAGACAGAAAACAACTACGTTAATACTCTCTTTTCAAGGGAATAATCACTCTGAAAGTGCTCCCTTTTTCTTTGTTGCGATAAATTTCGAGGCTTCCATTATGTTTTTCGACAATCTGGTTGGAAATCATTAATCCCAGCCCTGTACCGTCTTTTTTTGTAGTGAAAAAGGGCTCTTTGAGTTTATGAATCAGGTTTTCTGGAATTCCGGGTCCTTCATCGATGATATCTATCTGGCAGAAATCCTTATGTGTATCTGCAACAACGAATACTTTTCCTCCGTCTTTCATTGCTTCTATAGCGTTTTTAATTAAGTTAATAAATACTTGCTTGATTTGCGACCGATCACAGTAAATGTATTGTTTTTCGTCCAAATCCATACAAATATCGACATTTTTTAGCTTTGCCTGGGATTTCATTAAGGTGATCACATCGCTTAACAGCTCAGAAAGCAATTCCTTTTTCTTATCATCTGTCATAGGCTTGGAAATGAATAATAACTCAGAAGTGATTGTTTCTATTTTTTCTATTTCATCCACCATTATTTTGTAATATTCCTCTTTACGGTCAATCCCTGCCTGTAATAACTGGAGAAATCCTTTAATAGATGTTAAAGGATTTCTAATTTCATGAGCTACCCCGGCAGCAAGCTGGCCTGCTACAGACATTTTCTCTGAACGAATCATCATTTCTTCGGCTTCCTTTTTATCCTGGATATCTTTTGTCACCGAAATCAACACATCAAACGCACGTTCCTCATCGTGGACTCGCCCAATTACACTTTCCGCCCAAATATACTTTCCATCTGTATTTCTAATACTTAAATGAAACTTTTGTGATTCGCCAGACTGCTTGCTGAACTTTGTCATCATCATCTCCTGGTCGTACGGAGACAATAATTCTAAGACAGGCACACCAATTAGATCCTTTGATTTGTAACCAAGCATCTTGTAGACCGAATCAGATACATATAATACGCGACCTTTCAGGTCACAGATAGTAATCAGATCATATCCATTTTGTTCAACCCATTTGAGCATATTATTCGGGAGGTTCGCTAGCATAAATTCAGTAGCAGGGTGATGATGGTCAGCTAGCTCCATTTGTGAATGCGAGAGAGGTAGGTTCACCTCTTTATTTGTTTGTTCTGAATCCATTCATTCGTCCCCCTATCTCATATACCTTACTACTAGACTGATTATCTCAAAAAGCAGGCTATTCATCTATTCTTTTTTGCCTATTCATTACTTGAAAGCTTGTATTTAAAGACATATCCTTTTATAATAACGATATTAAAATGTAACATATTTAATGGAACCAGACAGAAAATCCAAGTAACTGCACTTCCATATTTTATGAATAAAGAAATAAAACAATTATTAGTAATATTACTATAAATATCAAAAAAATAAAACTTTTGTATGATTTTTTTCTTTTATCGTAGTATATGTCTTCCTATTTGTTTAGTATGTCAATTTTAGAAAGAATGGTGGTTTTTATGACAGGCGGATTTGCATATTTCATAGTTGCCTGGGTATTTATATTGGTTGGATTGATGGGGATCGGCGGCTTTTTTATGTTCCGCAAATTTTTAAAGCGCCTGCCGAAGGAAGATGGCAAATCCACTCTGGACTGGGAAGAGTATTATGTTAATAAGACAAAGCATATGTGGGGAAAATCTGAACTTTCCTTACTAGAAGAACTCGTATCACCTGTTCCGGAATTATTCAGGGATGTTGCACGGCAGAAAATTGCTGGGAAAATCGGTGAAATTGCTTTACAAAAGAAAAGAAAAAAAATCACCCAGGACATCCTTATCGAAGGCTATATCATTGCAACACCAAAACGGGACCACAAGTTTTTAAGAAAAAAACTTATGGAAAAAGAAATAGACATGGAGCCATATGCAGACCTCTTCGATCAATAAAACTAAGAAGACTGACTCTTTTAGCGTTAGCTGTCAGCTAATGCTTGACAATGGGTCAGTCTTCTTTTCATGTGGTCAATGTCCCGTTTAATTCCTTTTCAATTTTTGTGAATTTTAGAAGCATGGCTATTCGCCAGGACAAAATCATGCCGAAAGCTAGTAAATAGAACATCCCGCTCGTTTCGCCCACAGACACGGTTTGGCCAATGAGCACTTTGAGCACTATCCTAATCAATAGTAGTCCGAACAGGATAAATACGAAGGCCTTGGAAGGAATTAGATAAATATAGCCGTTTCTCACTTCAAAATTAGATGTTTTTATCAGAAATAAAGAAAAAATAACCCCTACGCTAACCGCCTCTATTACCTGCTGCCAGGACACTTGAAAAGCAGGAAACAAAAACATAAAAGCCCCGGTGCTCATAAAAAGCGGTGGTAAAATTATCCTTGCTTTGCTTGCAGGACGCTTCGATGCTTTCAGTCTAATAAAAACCATCGTAACAGCCATTAGCACACCTAAAATTGTGGTAGCTGTAATCAACATATTATCAACTCTTCCATGTTGTCTATGTAACCAATACTAACTAAGTACACGGTTTACAGCCTCAAGAACCCTGTTCTCATCAAAAGGCTTCACAATAAAATCCTTTGCGCCCAATTCGATTGCTTCAACTACCAGTTTTTGCTGGCCCATTGCTGAACACATAATAACTTTAGCTGTTTGATTAAACTCTTTTATTTCCTGCATTGCTTCCATCCCATTTTTCCCTGGCATAGTAATATCCATTGTAACAAGGTCTGGTGTTAATTGCTTGTACAATTCAACCGCTTGTTCTCCGTTCTCCGCTTCCCCCACCACTGTATGGCCGCCATTCTTGAGGATACCGGATAGAGTCACCCTTATAAATTTAGCATCATCGACAATTAATATATTCGCCATCAAATCCCCCCTAACTAATCACGGTCGCTTGCAATAGATAAAATGATTGTCATTGTGATTCCTATTACAGTCAGATAAACGCCCAAATCGAATAAAAGCGCTGTGGCCAGCTCTTTATCTCCCAAGAAAGGAATATGAAAATGGCCAAACGTTTGACTAAGAAAGGGCTGCCCAAACAAAAAAGATCCTAAACCAGTAATGAGTGCGATCAACAGCCCGACAGGGATCATATAGCGAAAATTTACAGGGATTACTTTTTTAACGGCTGCTTCGCCATAAGCCATGTACATGAGAACGATAGCTGATGCTGTCATTAATCCCCCAATAAATCCTCCCCCCGGGGCATTGTGACCTGCCAGAAACAAATAAATAGCGAAGGCAAACAATATAAAGGATATTAAAATTGTCGCCGTTCTAAGAATCAAATCGTTTGTGCGATGCATCCATAAAACTCCTTTTCTATATCAGTAATTCTATCATAATACAAACTTCAGCCAAATTCCATTACTTATAGCCCATAAAAGTCAAACCAGCCTGCCAGGAAAGAGGTCAGAGCAGTTAACCAGTCAAAAAATAAAGCAATCCCCATAAAAATCATAACGTAGCCGCCTATTTTCACAAGAAACGGCCCATTCCGCTTGATCCACTTCATCTTACCAACAAAAAATGACAAAATTAGAAAAGGCAGAGAAAAACCTAAGGAATAAGCTGTCATCATCACAATCCCTAAATCAGGGTTTTCAGCCGACAAAGAGATGACAGCTCCTAATATAGGACCGGTGCACGGCGTCCATCCCATTGAAAATGCCATACCAATAATGAATGAGCCAATAAACCCGCTCGGGCGGTTCCGGAAGACAATTTTACGGTCTTGCATTAAGAATCGGATGTTCAATACTCCTATAATCACCAAACCAAAAAATACTATTAATATGGCCCCGATCTGGCGGATAGCATCCTTCCAGACAATCAAAAATTCCCCTATAAAGGTAGTGAAAAAGCCGAGCAACAAAAAAATACTGGAAAAACCGAGCAGGAACAGTATCGTATGTAAAATACTCTTCCCATTAAGCATCCCATTTTCTTCTTTAATATCATTTACACTCATACCAGTAATATAAGATAAAAATGCAGGGTATAATGGTAACACGCAAGGAGAAATAAAGGATAAGAATCCTGCTCCAAAAGCGATAAAAACATTCAATTCGGACATAATCTTGCCCCCTAAATAATAGTTCTTTCCCTTTATTTTATCAAAATAATGAACCTTCATTGTGACAACTAAATGAATTTATGCCTGCACATATAAATCCCTTGCCACTAAAAGTGTACAAGGGATTTTATATGTGCAATGCTCAAAAGTATCTATAAGATATTTTCAAAACACAGATGTCTGTATTCATTCCGTTATTTTGTCTGATTGTTCATTGCACGCATCATTTGATTAATTTTCTTTTGCGATGGCTTCTGGCCCATCTGCATCATCATTGTGCGCAGCATTTGCTCATTAATTGGCGGGTTTTTCTTTAAGTAATTCATCATATATTTTCTTGCAATGAAAAATCCAAGAGCAACACCGGCAATCAATGCTACTATAGCTATTAAAACGACCCAAATCGTGCCCATGTCAAGCTTTCCTCCTATCATGTTGTCTCTCATACAGTATAGTAAATCAAAGAAGAGAATACAATAGCTGCTTATTTAATCTGTGATAACTTTTGTGGACAGGCGAAACCCATCCATACTTTTCGGATTCCGTTTCTATGATAAAGAAATTCCTGTCAAATTTTCTTAGCGTCTGAAAAAGTATCTCTTCTGCCGCTTCCATACTCTTCGAACTACCGGATAAGTATCGATCGCCTAAAAACAAATTCAATTTGTTTCCTTTGGTTTGAATACTAATATGCCTGCTCTCTTCAAATTGAAACCTTCCTGGTGCCAAGCATTGTTTCATATGCTTTAGTAATCGATCTACCGGAACTTGATGGACTACATACGCAAATTGTTTCATCAAAATCTCATTTTCCGGCTGAAGATGGCATTGCTTTAGAAATCGAAAGAGTACGTCAGAACGATAAAAATAATGACGGTGAAACTCTTCCTCAATCCAGTAAATAGAATAATCAGGCATTTACTTGTCCTCCCTTAATTTGAGGACAATTATACACAAAGTTACTTGAAACTGTTGTCAAACCACGTATAAGAATTCGACGAGTTTTGTCGAAAGCCGCAGCGAAGATGGATTGTACACATAAGGACCCCCCGGGCTAGGTAAAGCCTGGGGGGAGAGAATAGTTACCCTTTAATTAAAGATTCAGCTTGGCTTACTACGTTATCTACGGTAAATCCGTATTCTTCCATAATCTTTTCGCCATTTGCTGACGCTCCGAAGGTTTCAATTCCTAATACTATCCCTTCATCTCCTACATATCTTTCCCAGCCGAATGGCGATGCCATTTCTATCGCCAGACGTTTTTTGACAGAAGGAGGAAGTACTTTCTCCTTGTATGCTTTGTCCTGGTTTTTGAAGCGATCCCAGGAAGGCATGCTGACTACGCTGACATCATAGCCTTTCGCTTTTAATTCCTTTTGTGCTTTTACCGCCAGCTGTACCTCGGAGCCAGTAGCTAGAAGTAAGGCATCTGGAGTTTCTTTTGTTGCTGGACTAATAACATAAGCACCCTTTTTAACCCCTTCATAGGCATTTTCCTTCGTACCTTCAATAGTCGGAAGCCCCTGACGAGTTAAAACCAATGCAGTCGGTGTTTTACTGGATTCCAATGATAGTTGCCACGCTGCTTTCGTTTCATTACCATCTGCCGGCCGAATAACTGATAGGTTCGGCATCGCTCGAAGAGACGGTAATTGTTCAATTGGTTCATGAGTAGGACCATCTTCACCAACAGCTATAGAATCGTGGGTAAATACATATGTGACGGGCAAGTCCATTATTGCTGAAAGCCTTACTGCCGGGCGCAGGTAGTCACTGAAAACAAAGAAAGTACCGGCATATACTTTCAATCCGCCATGCAATGCCATGCCATTAAGGGCTGCTGCCATTGCAAATTCTCGTACCCCAAACCAGATATTTCTGCCTGAGTAATCATTTCTGGAAAAGTCTCCTGCATCCTTTACAGTTGTTTTATTTGAACCTGCTAAGTCTGCACTGCCTCCGAAGAAGTACGGTACTTTTTCAGCAATTGCATTAATCACTTCTCCAGAAGAAGCACGAGTAGCAAGCTTGTCTTTTTCAGGCTCAAAGGTCGGAAGCTCATCAGCCCAGTTTTCTGGAAGCTCACCCTTCATCGCTAATTCCAATTCTTTACCCAACTCAGGAAATTCAGCTTTATACCGTTCTAAAAGAGCATTCCACTCAGACTCTGCCTGCTTTCCGCGTTGTACAATTTTCTGATTAAAATCTTCATATACCTCTTCAGGAACATGGAATTCTTCGTGTTCCCATTCGTAGGCTTCTTTTGTCAATTTTATTTCGTCAGCGCCAAGCGGTGCACCATGTGACGCGGCAGAGGCTGACTTGTTAGGCGAGCCATATCCAATAATTGTTTTCACTTCAATGAGTGTCGGCTGATCTGTATTTGATTTAGCCTCTGTTATTGCCTCGCGAATAGCAGCAACGTCGTTTCCATCTTCTACACGGATGACTTGCCAGCCGTATGCCTTAAATCTATCTTCAACATTTTCCGAAAAGGATTGGGATAACTCTCCATCAAGAGAAATATCATTTGAATCATATAAAGCAATTAATTTACCTAATTTTAAATGGCCTGCTAGTGAAGCCGCTTCATGGGAAATCCCTTCCATTAAATCTCCATCACTCGTGATAGCGTATGAATAATGGTCGATAACAGGATAGCCTTCTCTGTTATATTTAGCAGCTAAGTGCTTTTCTGCCATTGCCATACCAACAGTCATAGCCAGCCCCTGGCCGAGCGGTCCTGTTGTTGCTTCTACCCCATCCGTATGATGGACTTCCGGATGCCCTGGAGTTTTAGAACCCCATTGGCGGAATCCCTTTAAATCCTCGATCGACAAGTTATACCCGGATAAGTGTAAAAGGCTGTATAACAGCATCGAACCATGTCCTGCTGACAGAACAAAACGGTCCCTGTTAAACCAGTGAGAATTTTCCGGGTTGTGGGACATGAAATCGGTCCACAATGCATAAGCCATTGGGGCTGCACCCATCGGTAGACCTGGATGGCCTGAGTTCGCATTTTCAATCGCATCAATAGATAAAGTACGTATGGTATTAATAGAAATTTTTTCTGTTTTATTCACCATTATCTTTATGTAACCCCTTTCTAAGTCAACAGTTTAAGTACAATTAATATCCTATAATGAAATAACAAAAGAAACAAGTATTACAGTATGCCCATTATATGATTCCGCTGTAATACTTGTCAAAATTGTTCTATTGTCTTAATGGTTATTCTTTTCACGGTTTTTTAAATCTTTTACTTTCTGGGGAGTTACATCTTTACCTTCCGGATCGACGACTGTCATACTCTTGAATTGGTTTTTAAAAGATTTTCTAACATTTTTCAAGTATTCTTCTCTAAGGGTTTTTTGCTCTTGTTTCTCTTTAGTGGTCAATCCTTCAGCTTTTGCTTTTTTGGCAAGTGTATTAATTCTATCCAATTTATCTTTTGAAAGCATAATAAACTCCTTTAACCATTATGGTATATGTTTAACTGATAATAAA
Organism: Sediminibacillus albus; assembly: GCF_900101125.1. Classification (GTDB taxonomy): domain Bacteria; phylum Bacillota; class Bacilli; order Bacillales; family Amphibacillaceae; genus Sediminibacillus; species Sediminibacillus albus. Next base: position 310,430 of record NZ_FNFL01000001.1, read on the forward strand.
AAAACAAGCCCCGAAGAACTTGTCTTTTTTTATATCTTATCTTTTGTCTGTATGAGAATCAAGCGAAACATATTCCTTATATCTCCTGTGCACCGTTGCCTTTGAAACAGGATAACCAAGTCCTTTAAGCGTAGCCGCGATTTCCTCAAACGTTAATTTATTACCCTTTAGCCTAACAACTTCTTCGATAGGAAATTCTATTCTCTCTCGGCCGGACCCATGATTTTGATGGGAAAAGTTCCTGCTCGGATCATATCCCCGCTCGATTGCTTTTTTCATGCCTCGCTTTATTTTCATGTTATGGATTTTTCGTTGGTATTCCTCCACAATGCCTACAATTTGCAAAACCATTGAATCGGATTCAGATAATTGAAGTTTTCCTTGGTGTGAAACCGAAAAAACAGGGACATCAAGCTTGTTCAGTTGATGAAATAAAGCGATTTTCGTATTCCCTCTGCCTAATCTTGTCTCATCCTGAATTAATAGACAATCGGCCCTTTTGGCTGTAAAAAGTTCCAACATAGAAAAAATACCTTCCCGCTCGATTTCATAGCCGCTTTTCTTTTCTTCAATAACCTGAATGATTTTCATGTTTTTGCTTTTAGCCATTTCTAACAATTCGTGTTTCTGCCGCTTTAAGGAAGTTTCCTGTTCTTCTTTCTCCGTACTTACCCGGCAATAGATAACAGCCTTCCAACTCTCCAAGTTCTCCACTATATGTCATCCTTTATCTGTCAGTAAACTATTTGATTAACTAGTAACCATTGAATAATACATAAACCCTAACGTCAAAAAAAATAAGGTAATATAAAAGAAATCCACTTTAGTCAACTTTTGAAACATGTAAATCCGCCTCCTAAAAATAAGAACCTCTGTTCGTTTGTATATTTCTATTATATACGAACACAGGTTCTTGTCAATGATTTTTTCGAACGAATGTTTGTATATCGATGGTAGCCATGGTATAATATTCTCAATAAATACTATGTCCGAGGTGTTATATAAATGACTAAGTTATCAAAAAGACAGCAAGCAATTTTGGAATATATTAAAGACCAGGTATTGGATAAAGGTTATCCACCCTCTGTAAGAGAAATCGGCGAAGCTGTTGGACTAGCTTCCAGTTCAACCGTCCATGGCCACTTATCAAGATTAGAGAAGAAAGGCTATATCAGAAGAGATCCGACCAAACCACGCGCCATTGAAGTACTCAGTTTGGAAGAGGCAAACGATATACCGACTGGCGAAGCAACATTTGCTCCAGTTATTGGTAAAGTTACTGCCGGGATTCCAATTACTGCCGTAGAAAACATCGAAGAGTATGTGCCATTGCCAAACACTATTGCGAATCCTGATGAAAACATATTTGTTCTAGTCATCGAAGGAGAAAGTATGATGGAAGCAGGAATTCTTGATGGTGACATGGTGATCGTTAAACAGCAGCAGACGGCCCAGAACGGGGAAATTGTTGTGGCTATGACGGATGATGGAGAAGCAACGGTAAAGAGATTTTTCAAAGAAAAAGACCATATCAGATTACAGCCGGAAAACGCGACAATGGATCCGATTATACTGAACAATGTCTCGGTTCTGGGCAAAGTGGTTGGCTTATATCGTCATATTCAATAAACAGGGTTCTACTATATAAATAGATAACAAAAAACCCAAATCAATAGATTTGGGTTTTTTGTTTCTCTGCTTGAATATATAATTGCAAAACAAGTAGTTTTGTAGTTAGTTGGTTGCTTTTTGATCTTGTTCATCTGAAAGCGGGAAAACTACCAAGAAGGCGAAGTAACTGAGGAGAAAAACATTCACGAAAAACAACCAAATAGAAGAGAAGTTGTATATTTCCTGAAAATTGTTCGTAACTGCAAAAACTAATACTGCAATCATTATAAAACCAAGATACTTAATAAAAAACACCTCCCCTTCGTAGATTTTATAATTTTTCAAAGAAAATGTCCAAAGTTTTTTTATAGTTATAAGGGTATCCATTATAATGATCCCCCCCTATCAGACATGCTTATATCGTTCTTTTCAAGAAAACCTATGCCCCAAATTTCATCTTTCAAGATAATTATTAGAGACAAGATATTAAAAAACTGATAAAGTTTATAATTATGAAAATTAAAGGAGCCTTCAAAAGTGAAAACCACAGTTTACAAATTTTCTTTGTTCTCATTCATCATTATTTGTACATTATTTTATAATTCTTCCGTTCCTTCTCATGCCGCAAATTCAGACCAATTACTCGTAGGTTATGAAAATAATAAAAGCAAAGAAGCCATTATAGAAGAAAGTTCCCAAGTAGTTCATCAATTTCAAAACATTCCTGCAATGTTGGTTTTAATTCAACCCGATAAATTAGAATACCTGCATGAAAACTATGAAATTTCTTATACAGAAAATAATCTAGACCTTGAATTAACGTATGACAAAAGTAATAAATTAGAAGACCATCCTATTAACGATACTGTCATTGAACAATGGAATATAGAAGCGATTGGCGCTCCTTCAGCATGGCAAGAAAGTTTAACAGGAGAAAATATTAAAATAGCAATAATTGATACAGGTATCAGCGATCATGCTGATTTGGCGATATCTGACGGAATTTCCACCGTAGATTACACGACTAGTTGGAAGGATGATAATGGTCATGGAACGCATGTAGCAGGGATAATTGGAGCTAAGCAAAACAAAATAGGTATCGTTGGGGTTGCTCCGACAGCAGACCTGTTTGCTGTAAAGGCTTTAGACAATAACGGAGAAGGCAACCTAGCTGACTTAGTTGAAGCAATAGATTGGGCAATTCAACAAGATATGGATATTATAAACCTTTCCCTGGGCACGTCTCATGATAGTCAAACATTGAAAGAGATTATAAAGAAAGCTTATAGTTCTGGGATTTTAATAGTAGGAGCAAGCGGGAATAACGGATCAGAAAGTTCTTCAGTAAGCTATCCCGCAAAATATCCTGAGGTTATTGCTGTTTCCGCCATTAATAAAGACTTATTGATCGAATCCTTTGCATCAACTGGAACGGAGGTTGAATTGTCAGCACCTGGCACGGAAATCACGAGTACCCATTTAAATAATCTGTATGCCAAATTTACCGGAACATCGCAAGCATCCCCTCATGTTACCGGGATGCTGGCTTTATTGAAACAAAAACATCCAAACCTTTCTAATAGAAGATTACGGGAAATCATAGCTGATAACTCACTCGATTTGGGCGAATTAGGAAGAGACTCATTTTATGGGCATGGGATGATAAATTACTCTCAATCTGATATAAAACCTCCGGCAGAAGTATCTGGTGTAAAAGTTACGAATTATACAAGCAACTCAATTACTATCAGCTGGGATAACCCAGATGATAAGGACTTAGCCAAAGTGAATTTGATTATTAATGAAAATGCCCAAACATCAGTAAGTAGAGTTGATAAATCTACATTTACATTTTTTGATCTAGCACCTGATTCCCTTTATGAGATCATTATTAAATCGGTAGATAGTTCAGGAAATGAATCGGAAGGTTTTAAAATCTCCACACGAACAAAAGAAGAAAAAGTTGAAGATAATATTAGGAATAACCAAAAAGAGGTTAATCCTAAAGAAGTTATTTTAAAGGAAGAAAAACCTTTAGAAAAAAAGCGAGAAGAAAGTGAAGAAAGTGAACAAAGTAACAAGAAACCCATAAAAAATTCACAAGAAAAAGACACTAAAAAAACACCAGCCAAAGAAATAGTAAAAGATAATGTAAGAGAGTCAAAAAAGAAAGAGGAGAATTTAAAAGAAGTTTCTATTCAGGATTCTTCTTCACCAGCTAAATCCCCACCCTCTAATGGTAGGAAAGTGTCTGAAGAAATGAATACACCTGTAAAACAAAAACAGGCATTACAAGCGGCACCTAAAGAAAACGATGCCTCAACAATAAGAGAAATTAAAGATAAATCAAAAAAAGATAATGATATTACTACAAACTTTAAAGAAATAGTAGCTTTTTTAACTATCTTTTTAGAACTATTCGAACGCTTTATAGGGAAGTTACTTTCGTTTTCTTAAGAAATTGAATTAAAATGCCATCCATAAAGAATAGACGCTCATAAGAGCGTCTATTCTTTAGTACTACCCTCTCTTTTCTTTACTAATTCAAACAATCCTGTGCCCCCCAAACCGGCCAGACCGCCTGCCCATAAACGAAGGACAAGGTCCATTTCAGTAAATGGATAAGCTGCTGCGCCAATCAATACGCCAATTAGCAGACTGATAGATGGAATAATGTTTTTCGGCATAGTGAATGTTTTTTTCACCAGCTCCACCAAAGCCGACACTATTGGCAATAGTACGGAAGCAAAAATCAATACTTGTTCCATAAGACCACCCCTTTATATCTTATTTACAACAAAGCTAAATAAGACATAAAGAATAGCTTATCGAGTGTCACTGATTACTCTTTTTAACAGCCTTTTTCGTTATCTCCCGGTTGTTAAAACCATTGTCGCTGAAAGCATTATTGTTGTTCCGATTGTTTTTAATCGGCCCGCCTTCCGTATCAAACTCCTTTTCACTTCATAAGTTATTGTTTGTCCTTTGAGCTTAACAATACATCTGTTCAACCCGTTCCTCAAGAACAAAAATCCCTCAGTGCCTGAGCACCAAGGGATTAATCAATTTAGTAAGTTTGCAGGTATTGCTCGCGTTCCCAAGGGTGTACTTGTGTACGGAACATATCCCATTCGATTTCTTTTGCTTCAACAAAGTGTTCGAATAAATGTTCACCTAGAGCTTCTACAATAATTTCGTCTTTTTTCAATAATTCAATTGCATTATATAGTGTAGCCGGTAAATCTTGGACACCATTTTCTTCTCTTTCTTCTTTATCCATTACATAGATATTTCTATCTACGGCAGTAGGTGCCTCCATTTTATTCCTGATACCATCCAGTCCTGCTGCAAGCATTACCGACATAGCCATGTACGGGTTTGCTGCCGGATCTACACTGCGAACCTCCACTCTTGTACTCAATCCTCTTGAAGAAGGAACACGAATTAGCGGACTTCGGTTCAATCCAGACCAGGCTACATAACATGGGGCTTCGTAACCAGGTACCAATCTCTTATAAGAGTTAATCGTAGGGTTAGTTACTGCTGTGAAATTCGTTGCGTGCTTAATAATGCCTGCAATGAATTGGTAAGCAGTTTCACTAAGTTCCAATTCTCCTTGAGAATCAAAGAAGGTGTTTTTGCCGTCTTTAAATAAAGACATGTTTGAGTGCATTCCCGAGCCATTAACGCCAAACAATGGTTTCGGCATGAATGTTGCATGTAATCCATGCTTTCTGGCGATTGTTTTAACTACTAGTTTAAAAGTTTGAATGTCATCACAATGCTTTAGCGCATCGGAATATTTAAAGTCGATTTCATGCTGTCCAGGAGCTACCTCATGGTGGGAAGCTTCAATTTCAAATCCCATTTCTTCTAATTCAAGTACAATATCGCGGCGGCAGTTTTCACCTAAGTCGGTAGGAGCTAAATCAAAATATCCGCCTTTATCATTCAATTCCAGCGATGGTTCTCCTTTTTCGTCCAATTTGAATAAGAAGAATTCCGGTTCTGTACCGATGTTAAATGCAGTGAAACCTAACTCTTCCATCTTTTTCAGGTTTCGTTTTAAGTTATAACGAGGATCTCCTTCAAATGGAGTCCCATCTGGATTATAAATATCACAAATGAATCTAGCGACTTTACCCTTTTCAGAAGTCCAAGGGAATACAACAAAAGTATCAAGGTCTGGGTATAACTTCATATCAGACTCTTCAATACGGACAAAACCTTCAATGGACGAGCCGTCAAACATCATTTCATTATCAAAGGCTTTTTCTAACTGACTTAGAGGAATCTCAACATTTTTAATTGTTCCCAGCATATCAGTAAACTGTAGTCGGATGAACCTTACATTTTCCTCTTTGATTTTTTTCAGGATTTCTTCTTTAGTAAATTTAGCAGCCATTTTGTTTCTCTCCTCCTATATTATTAATGGAAGAATCGTGATAATTCTCCCTGGCGCAACGATGCTTTTCCCAAACGGCCAGTATTGTAAAGTTCCTTTTGCAAAAGTTTTCTTAACTCTTTTTCCGACAATTCCGGGGCTTGTTCATTTTCTTCCAGATGTTTCGTTGTCGGAAGATCTTTAATATTAAGTACTTGTTTAATACCAGCCAGGTTAATCCCTTTTTCAATCAGTTCCTTAATTTCGAGCAAACGATCTACATCATTAAACGAAAATAATCGCTGATTACCGTTTGTACGTGCGGGATGAACCAGGTTATGTTCTTCGTAATACCGAATCTGTCTCGCAGTTAAATCTGTTAAAGATTTTACAATACCTATGGAAAATAACGGCATGGAACGTCTATCCAGGTCACTCATCATATAACCCCTTTCCCGTTTGTTTTTCCATAATTCCATTATACAATCGGTACATTAATTGTCAAGAGATGTTAGCTTTCTTCACATCAAAAAATTAAAAATTCCTGTAATTTTCTGATTATAATCCCCAAATAAAAAGAAAAGCCGGAGCTTTTCTTTTTTGGAGTCAGCTATCAGGTGGTTGATAAATACCCTAATTCCTGAAGCTGCTTAACTGCATCTGTTACTGCTATTTTCACATGGGCATAAGTTAAACCGCCTTGGACAAAAGCTGTGTACGGCGGACGGATTGGACCATCGGCAGTAAGTTCCAGGCTTGCCCCTTGAATAAAGGTTCCTGCCGCCATGATTACTTCGCTGTCGTACCCAGGCATGGAGGATGGATAAGGCATTACGTGAGAATTGACGGGAGATGCTTTTTGAACAGCCTGGCAAAATGCTACCATTTGCTCTGCTGTCGAAAAGTTAACCGACTGGATTAGATCTGTCCTATGCTCCTGGTAGGCGGGCGACGTGCTAAATCCAGAGCGTTCTAAATACAAGGAAGAAAACACAGCTCCTTTAACCGCTTCCCCTACCATATGGGGAGCTAGGAATAAACCTTGAAACATCTCCTGAAGCATGCCAAGGCTAGCACCTGTTTCTTTACCAAGACCAGGGGCTGTCAGCCGATTGGCACATAGCTCGACTAATCGTTTTGCTCCTACAATATATCCGCCAGTGCGAACAATACCGCCTCCGGGATTTTTAATCAGTGAACCGGCTATTAAGTCGGCTCCTACATGCAAAGGCTCTTTAGTTTCCACAAATTCTCCGTAACAGTTATCAACGAAAACGATTGTCCCTGGAGCTAACTGTCTGATATATCGAATCATTTCTTCGATTTGCTTAATCGAAAAGGAGGGTCTGTCCTGATAGCCTTTTGACCTTTGAATTCCGATTACCCTGGTGTTTTCAGTGATCGAGTTCTCAATGCCCCGCCAATCGACTCCTCCCTGCTGAAGAAGCGGAACGCTATGGAAGCCGATTCCGAAATCCTTTAAGCTGCCAAGATTATTATTATCCCCACGGCTGCCGACAACCGCTTCCAATGTATCATATGGTCTGCCAGTGATATAAAGTAACTCATCATCAGGCCGCAGCAATCCGAACAAAGCAGTAGTAATCGCATGTGTGCCGGATACGATTTGCGGGCGTACAAGCGCATCTTCCCCGCCAAATACCTCTGCGTAAACTGCTTCAAGAACTTCTCTTCCAAAGTCATCATAGCCATATCCAGTAGTTGGGTTAAAGTGACTGTCACTTACTTTGTGGTTCTGAAATGCCCGAAGTACTCTACGTTGGTTTGTTTCTGCTGTATCACTTGCCAATTTTAGTTGTAATTGAATATCTGCTTCTACTTGTTCTATCATATTCTCAGTCATTGTTCTCCTGTTACCCCTTCAGCTTGTAATTCAGCGGATGCTGTGAATCTATATAGCCAGTGACCTGATAACCTTCAGGGTCCTCCTGGTATTCCCTGTCCATGACAACTGTCTGCCTGGATATCTTTTGCAGAAAACGACTATCGGAGGCAGGTATGAACACTTGATAATACTCCCACTGGTCAATCAGCTGTTGTTCAATTTCATTTAAAACCCTTTTTAAATCAATGGGATCATGAGCACTCACAGTGATAGATGGGTATGCCGACGGGATAAATTCCTCTTGCAAAACATCTTTTTTATTATAAACTGTCAGCATCGGCAAATTTTCCGCTCCCAGTTCCTTCAGCAGCTTATTGACAGTCGCCTGATGGTTCTCTTGATCAGGATGGGAAGCATCAACCATATGGAGGATAAAATCGGCCTCAGTTACTTCCTCCAATGTAGAGCGGAAGGCAGCGATCAAAGTTGTTGGAAGATCCTGAATAAATCCAACGGTATCCGTAATCAATGCAGCAAATCCAGAAGGGAGCTGAATTTGCCTTGTCATTGGATCCAATGTAGCAAATAATTGGTCCTCCTCTAAAGACTGGCTTTTCGTTATTCTATTAAAAAAAGTGGATTTCCCAGCATTGGTATAACCTACTATGGCAATCTGGAATGCTTTATTCGCTTTTCTCCGGCTTCTATATTGGGCACGTTGTTTGACAATGCTATCGAGACGGGCCTTAATATCATCAATCCTTCTTCTGATATGCCTGCGGTCTGATTCCAGCTTTGTTTCCCCGGGACCGCGAGTCCCTATCCCGCCTGCTAAACGGGATAACGACTTACCTTGCCCATAAAGACGCGGCAGCATATACTGAAGCTGGGCAAGTTCTACTTGGAGCTTCCCTTCCCTGGTATTGGCCCGCTGGGCGAAAATGTCTAAAATTAATTGGCTTCTATCAATAATCCGCACGCCAAGCCGTTCGCTTAAATTCTTGGACTGGCTTGGGGAAAGCTCATCGTTGGATATTACCAAATCGATCTCCATGTCCTCAACAAAACCAGCTATTTCCTCAATTTTCCCTTCTCCAAGATATAGACCTGGATGAATCCTTTCACGATTTTGGGTAACTATTTTCAACACATTTCCTTGTGCGGTTTCTGTTAATGACTGCAATTCACTTAGTGATGATTGAAAGCGATCTTCATTTTGTCTTGGATAACGAACAGCTACTATTAAAACTTTTTCCTGCATGGTTTATGACCTCTTTCTCTAATTCTGCTATCATCATACCAAATAATAATCGGAATTAAAAACGGGTAAGCCCTGCATCGAAGGATGCAGGGCTTACTTACTCCAAACTCAAATCATGTTTCGTTATTAACGTTAATTCTTTGGTTGAACAATTTTGTTTTTTGATAAGCCTGACAGCATGCTTTCTTATTGACTTTTCCAAAACATTTCTGACAAAGCGGGCATTAGAAAATTCTTCCTGCCGACTTTGCTGTCTCATCAAATACTCCTGCAGCTTCCACTCCGCTTCTTTGCTGAATTGGTATTCTCTCTCTGCCGCCATCTGTTTTGCAATATCAAGCAGTTGATCGATTGAGTAATCATCAAAATCCAATACAATCGGGAACCGGGATTTCAATCCGGGATTAAGCGAAAGAAAATGTTCCATTTCGTCCGGATAGCCAGCTAAAATAAGAATGAAGTCTTTGTGGTTATCCTCCATGTGTTTTACCATTGTATCAATTGCTTCTTTTCCAAAATCCTTCTCTCCGCCGCGGCCTAACGAATAGGCTTCGTCTATAAACAGGACACCGCCGGAAGCTTTGTCAATCAAGTCTCTTGTTTTTTGGGCAGTGTGGCCAATATACTCCCCTACCAAATCAGCTCTTTCAGCTTCGATAAAGTGACCTTTCGATAAGATGTTCATCTCAAAAAATGCACGGGCCAGTTTCCTGGCGACAGTGGTTTTCCCAGTTCCTGGATTTCCTTTAAATAACATATGGAGTACTTGCTGCTGTGTTTTCAGTCCTGCTTTTTCCCTTTTTTGGTTAATGTGTATCGATGCATATATTTCTTTAATCGTTTCTTTTAAGTTTTCCATTCCTATGAAGGAAGCAAATTGTTCGTCGATCCCAGCAAAAGGGTCATAGCTGGCTTGCACCTTGTCATCTTTATCCGTTGAAAATTTTTGTTTTTCATTTAAGATGATATTTATCTGGCCGTTTCGTTTTAGTGATACTTGAGATTCCACATAACCACCCCTTATTCACGATATTATATGGAATAAGCAGTAAGTTTGTGACATTGGCCCAGATAAGTGGAAAAGCAGGCATCCTTCCATAGGATACCTGCTATGCTTTTTAATGACGGCATTTACGGTTGTTTTAAAAATTACTCTTTTTCCAATGTGACGTTTTTAACAGGGGCAAAAGTAGAAATTGCGTGTTTAAATATCAATTGTTGCTTCCCATCTGTATCAAATAATACAGTGAAATTATCGAAAGCTTTGACGGTTCCTCTTAATTGAAATCCGTTAAGCAAAAAGACAGTAACTTGAATCCGTTCTTTTCTAAGCTGGTTTAAATAGTGGTCTTGAATATTTACCGATTGAGACATGATCTTTCCTCCTCTTTTTATCTGTATTATGTAATTCTATTTTTTATCCAGCATTCCTGCTAAATCGGATAAAATAATTTCAAACTTTTGCTGTTTTTGTTCAGGGGTGATTTCATACCATTCTACATTCAACTTGTTCTTAAACCAGGTAAATTGGCGTTTCGCAAACCTGCGGGAATTTCGTTTAAGCAATTGTACAGATGACTCTAAACTGGCCTCTCCTTTAAAATATGGGAGGAATTCCTTATAACCGATCGCTTTCATTGATTGGGCTTGCTCCAATCCTTGATCATACAGTTTCTTTACCTCTTGCAATAATCCTTGCTCCATCATTTGATCGACCCGCTGATTGATGCGCTGGTACAGCAATTCACGATCCATTTCTAAACCGATAAAAATCGGCTGATAGTCAGATTCCTGCTGCTGATTAGCTTGGTACTCGCTCATTGGCATCCCGGTGGTTTCGTAAACCTCTAACGCACGGATCACTCTTCTTTTGTTGTTTGGATGAATTTTTTTCGCCTGTTCCGGGTCTACTTCCTGTAGCCTTGCAAAAACAGTTTCAATCCCCTTTTGTTCAATTTCTTCTTCAATCTGCATATGAAATCCTTCATCTCTTTTCTGCTCGGAAAAATTGTAGCCATACAGAGCAGCCTGAATATAAAGCCCTGTGCCCCCAGCAATGATTGGTAACTTGTTCCTTTCAAGGATATCCTCCATATGGTGCCTTACTAACAGCTGGAAATCAGCTACGGAAAAAGCTTGATCAGGGTTTTTGATATCAATCATATGATGAGGAATACCTTCTGTTTCTTCTTTGGTAATCTTGGCTGTCCCTATGTCCATCCCTTTATAAATTTGCATGGAATCACCGCTGATAACTTCTCCTTGAAAACGTTTGGCGATTTCGATACTAAGGCTCGTTTTCCCTACGGCAGTCGGGCCAACGACAGCTATGACGAATGGTTTCATTTTCATACTCCTAGTTCTTAAATAAATTTAACCAAAGTGCAGGTAACTATACTTTCCTGGTGGACTTCCATTATACATTATCAAACATTTTTAGCAATCTTCCAATGAACGGCTATTTTTTAATCTGTGTGTTTTATTTTAGCAGCTATGGGGTAAATTGATTAACGAACACAGCATATTACTTGCTATTGTGTGAATAGATTTATTTATAATCTTTATTTTAAATTATTGAAGGAGGTACACAACCATGGGTTTAATTATTTATTTAATTGTCGGCGGTTTAATCGGCTGGCTTGCAGGATTAATCGTTGGAAAGGATCTTCCTGCCGGTATATTCGGTAATATCATAGCAGGTATCATAGGTGCCTGGATCGGTGGAGAACTGCTTGGTCAGTGGGGACCTGAACTCGGTGGCATTTCCCTTATTCCAGCTTTAATCGGGGCGATCATTTTTGTTTTAATTTTAAGTGTTATTATCAGAGCCGTACGAAGATAACAGAGAAAGGTGCCGTTATATATTGCGGCACCTTCCTGTTTGTTAATAAACCAAAAAGAAAGCTAAAGCTTATTCAAGCTTTAGCTTTCTTTTATATTTTATTTAAGGTGCCCTTCGTATGCATTTAGCATCCATACATGCTTTTCCAATCTTCCTTGAATTTCATTTAGTAAATCGAGTGTCGGCTGATCATTGACTTCCTCTGCCAATTTGGCGCCTTTCCCTTTAATTTCATCAATCATCGTTTGATAATCTTTCGTCAGCTGTGTAATGATTTCATCTTCTGTATCATCTGCCTGTGCCTCATGCAATGTCGTTTCTTTGATAAACTTATGCATGGTCGCCAAAGGCCGGCCGCCAATCGATAAAACCCTTTCAGCAATCTCATCTAAATCCTCTGCAGCTTCATTATATAAATCCTCAAACACCTCATGAAGCTTAAAGAAGTGTCTTCCTGTTACAAACCAATGGTAACGATGTAATTTAATATACAGTACAGCGAAATTCGATAACTCCTGATTCAAGAAATTAATTAACCGTTGGTTCTCTGGCATGTTTTCATTCACATGGACATTTAAGTTTTCAGCCATCTTTTATCTCACCTTCCTATATGGTTATTTTTTAAATAATGTACCTTTTTATACATCATTTAATGAGCTGTTTTTTTTCAATTAGTATATAAATACCCCTAATAATAGTCTCACAAACACATACCATGCAACTGTCGAAGTGCTATGGCACCGCCTCGGAATGGCTGAACTAAAAAAAGCATACTTCCCTTCCCGGGAAATACGCTTTTCAGAATAAAGTTTTTCGAACTACATGACGCGTTTGAACATTTTTTCCATTTCGTATGGAGAAAAGTGGGCAATAATCGGCCGACCGTGCGGACAAGTGAATGGGTCAGTCGATTTTCTCAAATCTTCAAGCAATTGAAACATGTCATCATGATTTAAATAATGGTTAGCTTTTATCGACCTCTTACAGGACATTAAAATAGCCGCTTCTTCTCTGACCTTGTGGAGATTCACTTTTTCATCAGTGATTACCTGCTCGACTATTTCCTGGATAACTTCCTCTTCAAACCCTTTAGGGAACCATTGTGGATGGGAACGAATCGCATAGCTTTGCTGGCCGAAGGGTTCAAAAAATAAGCCGATTTTTTTAAATTCTTCCAAATACTGTTCAATCAGCAATGCTTCTTGCTTAGAAAAATCAAAAGTAAGCGGCATTAATAATTCCTGGACTTCGTTCGGAACCTCTCCAATTTTATCTCGGAAGTATTCATATTTAATTCTTTCCTGGGCGGCATGCTGATCAACAATATACAAGCCGTTTTCATTTTGGGCTAAAATATACGTCCCATGATGCTGGCCAATCGGATACATGGCAGGCAGCCGCTCAACGTCTGTGTCTGCTATATATTGCGGCGAAGCAGAGGGATCGCCTGCCGGCTTAGCAACTTTATCCAGATTTCCAGGAATTTTTTCCTTATCTATCGGATTCTCCTCTACTGAAGAATAAGCTGAACGCCGTATTTTCTCCTCAGGCCAGGAGGTCTTTTCTACGGGTGGAACGGTCTCTGTTTCTTTTAGATAAGATTCAAAGCTGTCATGGTTATTTGCTTGATATGGCTGATGAAAATCCAACGAATGCTGGACTGTTTGTTCTTTTTGTTTTTTTGGCTGACTAGCCTCCGGTATTAGTGTTTCCTTGCGGAATGCTTCCCTGATTGTCGTTTCTATCGCTTCAAATAATTCTTTTTCTTTACTGAAACGCACTTCCAGTTTAGCAGGATGAACATTGACGTCGACCAATATCGGATCCATCTCAATATCAAGCACCACTAACGGCTGCCTGCCAATCGGGAGCAGTGTATGGTACCCTTTTAGTATAGCTTTATTTAAAGGTATACTTCGGATGAACCTGCCATTCACTAAAGTGGATATATAGTTCCTAGAGGCTCTCGTTACTTCCGGTTTAGCGGCATAGCCTTTGATGGAGAAGTCTAAGGTAGAGTATTCGACAGGAACCATTTTTTTGGCAACACCCATCCCATAAACTTGGGCGATTATTTGCAGTAGATCGCCCCTGCCTGATGATCGGAACAGCTGTTTCTCATTATGGTACACTTCAAAACGAATATCGGGATGGGACAAAGCCATCCGGTTTAGTACGTCGGTTATATGCCCAAGCTCCGTATGGATAGTCTTCATGTACTTCAACCTGGCAGGTGTATTAAAGAAAAGATCTTCTACAATGATTTCTGTTCCCTGTCTTGCGTCGCTTTTAGTTTTATTGACTACCTTTCCCCCCTCCAGTTCAAGAAAGGTGCCGGCTTCTTCCCCTGTGGATGTTTTCAACGTCAGACGGCTGACCGCTGCAATACTTGCCAGTGCTTCCCCTCTGAAACCTAACGTCTTAACATGAAATAAATCATTTTCATTCCTGATTTTACTTGTTGCATGGCGATAAACCGATCGTTCACAATCCTCCGCACTCATTCCATCGCCATTATCGGATATTTTAATCCTTTCCAAGCCAGCTTCAAAGACCTCTACTTTTACCCAGGTGCTATTAGCATCAATGCTGTTCTCCACTAATTCTTTTACAACGGAAGCGGGGCGTTCAACTACTTCTCCTGCTGCTATTTTATTGGCCAGCGAATCTGGCATCTGGCGGATTTTCATTCAGATCCTCCTTTCCTACTATTGCTTTGCTTTCTTTTGCAATTGATAAAGGGCGTTCATCGCCTCCATAGGAGTCATCTCCATGATATTCAACTGCTCGATTTCTTTAATGAGTGAATGGGCTTGTTTAGGATTAGTTTGCTTCGGTTGATTTGCTGCGCCTTCCGAAACAAAGAAGGACATCTGCTGTTGTTCTTCTTCAGTTTGCGGAGGCAGGCCAGGATCTTTCTCGCTTTTCTTTACCATACTTTTATCATTGTTTTCAAACTGCTGCAAGATTTCGCTGGCTCTCGTAATTAAATCAGGCGGCAATTCAGCCAGTTTAGCTACATGAATGCCGTAACTCTCATCTGCAGCTCCAGGTTGGATTTGATGAAGAAAAATGACATTCCCCTGGTACTCCTCGGCACGGACATGGATATTCCTCAACTTACCTAAAGAATCTTCCAATCCGGTCAGTTCATGATAATGTGTGGAAAACAAAGTCTTTGCCTGGACATGTTCATGTAAATATTCAATGATTGCCTGGGCAAGAGCCATCCCATCATAAGTACTTGTCCCCCGGCCGATCTCATCTAATAAAATTAAACTGTTTTCTGTTGCTTGTGTAATGGCATGCTTTGCCTCAAGCATCTCCACCATAAAAGTACTCTGTCCTGATACAAGGTCATCTGCTGCACCAATTCTAGTGAAAATCTGGTCAAATACGGGCATTTCTGCAGATGAACAAGGAACAAAACAGCCGATTTGCGCCATGATTGCCGTCAATGCCAGCTGCCTCATGTAGGTGCTCTTGCCTGACATGTTAGGCCCTGTGATCAACAGCATTTCTGCTTCTTCATCCATCGTAACGTCATTAGGAACAAAGGATTCTTCTTTCATCACCTTTTCGATGACAGGGTGTCTCCCTTGCTTTATATTAACTTTCCTCTCCTCATTAAAGGTTGGCCGCGTATAATCATTTGACTCGCTCACTGTAGCAAAGCTTTGCAAGACATCAATATTACTTATTTGTTCAGCTAACGCCTGGAGTGCCGGGATAAATTGCTTCACTCGTTCTCTGAGCTCAATAAACAATTCGTATTCCAATTCAACGCTTTTTTCTTCGGCCTCAAGTATAAGCGACTCTTTCTCTTTTAACTCAGGAGTAATAAATCTTTCAGCATTGGTCAACGTTTGCTTGCGTTCATATTTCCCTTCTGGCAAAAGATGCAGGTTTGCCCTTGTCACTTCAATATAATAACCGAACACCCGGTTGAAACCGATTTTAAGCGACTTAATATTAGTTGCCTGCTTTTCTTTCTTCTCCAGCTCACTAATCCATTTCTTCCCATTTTTCGAAGCATCACGGTAATCATCCAATCGATCGTTATATCCATCTTTGATAATTCCGCCTTCTTTGATAGTCAGTGGAGCGTCCTCACTGATACTTTCCTCAAGCAACTGGGATAATGATTGCAAATCGTCAATTTCATCCCCAAGTTTTTGAACGCTTTTGCTGTCAAATTGGGATAAAATCAATTTTATCTCAGGAATTTTGTTTATCGATTGCTTGACTTGAATCAAATCCCGCGCATTAACGTTCCCAAAGGAAACACGGCCAGCAAGCCGTTCCAGATCATATACCGATTTAAGAGCTTCTCGAATTGATTCCCTTTCGAAGAAATGTTCAAGAAAGGCCGCTACAATTTCCTGGCGCTGCACGATGGATTGTTTATTAAGTAAAGGACGTTCCAGCCACTTCTTTAACATTCTTGCTCCCATGGCAGTAACCGTTTGATCAAGCACCCACAATAAACTGCCCTGCTTTCCTTTCCGAAGAATTGTCTGGGTCAGTTCCAAATTCCGCTTGGAAAACATATCTAGCGCCATAAATTGATTTAATTCAATGATATGAGCCGGCTTTAAATGATCCAATGACCTTTTTTGGGTATTCTGGATATAATTGAGCATCCGGCCAAATCCCTCGACCAACTGCTGGTCTTTGTTTAACTTTTCAGCTAAGTATTGGAATTCTTCTGTAATCCCTGTTTCCTGCTGATAGGAAACAGTGACTAGCAATTTCTCCTTCAAATCATCCTGAAAGCTATCTGGCAGATCAGGAGCAATCACTACTTCTTTTACCGGACGATTAAAAAGTTCACCCAATACAGCTTCCCAACCAGTAGAAATGCGAGCGACACTTGTTTCTCCTGTAGAGAGATCATTATATGTGATGATAAATGTCTCAGCTGAAAACTCGCTTATCCCCGCCAGGTAATTGTTTTCTTTCTCGTCAAGCATAGCTCCTTCCATGACAGTACCCGGGGTGATCAATTGGACAACGTCCCTTTTAACAACGCCTTTGGCAGTTTTTGGATCTTCCACTTGCTCACAAATCGCAACTTTAAATCCCTTTTCCACCAAATTTTTAATATAGTTCTCAGCAGAATGATAAGGGACACCACACATTGGGATTCTATCTGCAGATCCCCCATCCCTGCTTGTCAATGTGATTTCTAATTCCCGCGATGCCGCAAGAGCGTCATCGAAGAACATCTCGTAAAAATCGCCTAAGCGAAAAAATAAAAAACAGTCCTTGTATTCAGCTTTTATTTTAAGATACTGCTGTATCATTGGTGTGTATGTAGACATTCTTTGTTCCCCCAAACCTACTAAATCAACTTTCATTATATCACAATAGTAATTAATACTTTAAGATGATTGATTGTAACTTTTAAAAGTTAAAAAATAAAAAACGAGAGATTTCTCCCTCGTTTTTCGCTACTCTTCTTCCTCAGTTGCTAAAAAGTCTGGATTAATATCCTTAAATTCTTCATCTGACAATTCGAAGTCCCAGTCATCGTCATCACCTACATAGCCATTTGGATCTACTCTTACACATACTTTTGTTTCTCCGATGACTTCGACCAAAAATTCGCGTTCAACTTCTACAAGAATCTTATGGTCGTGGCTGGCAATTTTACATTCTAAACAGTTAGGCTGCTGAATGACTTTAGCAAATACTTCATACTCATCATTAAGCGTTTGGTCATCCTTTACAGAAAGCTTCACATGGTCACAATAAGTGATCCGTTCTGTCACAACTTCGGTTTTTGTATTGTCGTTGTAAGAATACCAGATATTCACATCATAGCTGCCGTTTATCTCTACAGTGTCTTCACCTTTTTTCTTGGCATTGTATAAATGATTAATTACCCAGCACCCAAGAATACTGGAAGGTCTATGTGAAGGTGTGATGGTGTTGGTATCTTGGATGAACTTCCGCCCTTTACCGATAACGGCTTTTGTTATGATTTCCCGATATTCCTGATCAAGAAATGACATAAGAACTAAAACCTCCTCTTTTTTTCATAGTCAGTTTATGCATGACAACTACCTATAGTGCATAACTTTTCCGATTTTTCCTTGGGGAATTGGCATGTTAGGTTCTAGTTCATCCTATGCAGCAGCCCACCAAAATGTACATACAAAAGTAAAAGCACCTGGAAAGCGGCGTACAGTCTGGACAGATCTGTTCAAAATAAAGGAAAACCAAAAGGTTCCCCTTTTATGTTTGACTTATTGAAGAACAGAGAAGGAAGACTGCCAGCCGCTAGGTGCTGGAACTGGATGATACAAAAGTAAAAGCACCTGGAAAGCGGCATACAGTCTGGACACATCTGTTCAAAATAAGAGAAAACCAAAAGGTCCCCCTTTTATGTTTGACTTATTGAAGAACAGAGAAGGAAGACTGCCAGCCGCTAGGTCCTGGAGCTGGATGATACACTCCCTTTTATGTATTACTTTCATTGTGCAAGAAAAAAAGAGTGATTTTCTTTGATGGATAAAAGAAAATCACTCTTTTTAAATGGCCTCTGTTGATTGATTCCGCGATGGGCGATCGGTGGTGACGCCTGCGGGAACATAAGCCGAAGATCCACTTGGTTAAATGATTTTCTTGACCAAGTTAGCTGATGACGTGCGCCCACGGCAAGCATCCACCGACAACCGATTCGTGCAATCAACAACAAACTTTGACAGCCCCTTTAGATTAAAAAGACTTTTTCAGGGGCCTCGAAAAACCAAGGGGTTCTCTACAAGCCGAGACTGTCTCTATGGCCAAACAGCCCGATCAACTTATTGATTGCCGGTTAATGGCTGCATGAAGATCCGTTCCCAAGTTTCGAACCGGTCTCACCAGCTAGCAGGTCGCCGCCAGTAGAGCGGATTACTTCATTGGAAACCTCACGTGCAATCGTATTCGTAACTAATTGCAAGATATCATTGATAACCATTTGTGATTCCTTGAATTCTTGTACAATTGGTATATCGTCGATTTCTTTTTCGATTCTATCTATTTCGGCTTCCGCCTTCTTCTGCGCCTCTTCTTTTCCATAAGCCTGGAAATTCACTGCTTGTTTTTGCATTGCCTTCATTTTCTTAATCAAAATCTGTACTTTTTGATTAGCATTCAATTTCGCTTCCAACTGTTTAAAACGATCGATTTCCTCTGTATTAGCCATCATCTGCGCAAGCTTATTCGCCTCTTCGATCACTTGTTTTCTAGTAAATTCTGCCACTTATTTCACCTCTACCGCATCTTCAACCATTTCTCCGTCCAGAGACCAGGTTTTTGCATTAGTTATTTTTACTTCCACAATTTTTCCGATTGCTGATGTTGGAGCTTTAAAATTGACTAATTTGTTTCTCTCGGTATAGCCAGCCAATACATCAGGGTTTTTCTTACTTTCCCCTTCGACTAACACTTTCACCGTTTGTCCTTCATACTTTTTCATCGCTTCGGCTGATTGTTTGTTAATTAACTTATTCAAACGCTGCAACCGTTCTTTCTTTACCTCCATCGGTATATTATCTTCCCATCTCGCGGCAGGAGTACCTTCTCTTGGAGAATAAATAAAGGTATATGCACTTTCAAAGCCTACTTCTTCTACAAGGCTTAATGTTTCTTCAAACTGTTCGTCCGTTTCATTCGGAAAACCAACAATAATATCTGTAGTAAGCGTAGCATTAGGCATCGCTGTACGGATTTTATCTACTAGTTCTAAATACCTCTCCCTCGTATAACGGCGGGCCATTACTCTTAATACTTCCGAACTTCCAGATTGTACAGGCAGATGAATATGGTCCAGCAGATTTCCACCTTTAGCGAGTACTTCTATTAAACGGTCATCAAAGTCTCTCGGATGGGAGGTAGTAAAGCGGACTCGCGGAATATCAATTTTGCTTATTTCATCCATTAAATCGCCTAGTCCATACTCGATATCGGTTAAATCCTTTCCATAAGCATTAACGTTTTGGCCTAATAGGGTAACCTCTTTGTATCCCTGGGCAGCCAATTGCCTAACTTCCTGAATAATATCCTCTGGTCGCCGGCTTCTTTCCTTCCCGCGTGTATAAGGTACAATACAGTACGTACAGAATTTGTCGCAGCCGTACATGATATTTACCCAGCCCTTTATCTTTCCTTTCCTGACTTTAGGAAGGTTTTCAATGATGTCTCCCTCTTTCGACCATACTTCCACTACCATTTCCTTACCGAACATTGCTTCTTTCAGCAGTTGCGGTAAGCGATGGATATTGTGAGTTCCAAAAATCATGTCTATGAATGGGTGCTTTTTAAGAATGCGGTTTACGACAGACTCTTCTTGAGACATACAACCACAAACTCCTAAAATAACATCAGGATTTTCTGTTTTAAGCGTCTTTAAATGGCCGATTTCGCCAAAGACTTTATTCTCGGCATTTTCCCTGATTGCACAAGTATTAAGCAGAATGATGTCAGCCTCCTGGGCGTTATCCGTCGATTGGTAACCCATGTCTGTCAACAGTCCTGCCATTACTTCCGTATCATGCTCGTTCATCTGGCAGCCATATGTGCGAATCAAGAATTTTTTATCCTTGCCGATATTCGCCATATCTTCAGGAACTTGATAATCATAATGGATTTTTACATCTTCACGCCTTCGCTTCTTAGCCTTTTTTAAGTTGGGAGGCTCATATGTGGTTTGAAAGTATTTCCCGATAAGCTCATCAGAATCAATATTTTTCAAACGATCCAGGTTTTCTTCCTGGTCGGATTTTATGTCCGCTGGATTGGCCTGGTTAATTTGATTCATTTCTTTCCGTTGTTGTTCATTCATCACGGAAGCTCCTTTCCATTAAATGCTTGTGTTCCGCTCTCGTATGTAACAGCCGGAACGCTTTATTCCATATTGGCTTAAAGGTATCTCCAATTTACTTATTATAGCAAGATAAACAATCAAAAATAAAGGGCTTTTGCTTTAATTGTCTATTAAAATCATTAGCTGCCCGAACATCCGATAAAAAATGCGGAAGACGCAATTCAGCATCTTCCGCCATCTGAATAAGTTATTTAAGTATGTTTAATTGCTTTCCAGCACGCTCAAATGCTTCCAAAGCTTCTTGCAAATCTTGTTTTGAATGCTCTGCTGTTACAATTGTCCGAACTCTGGCTTTCCCTTTTTGTACTGTCGGAAAAGCAATCCCCTGGGCAAAAACTCCTTCTTTAAATAATTGATCAGAAAATTTATGCGTTAGTGCATCATCACCAATCATAACAGGAGTAATTGGAGTCTCGCTAATCCCAATATCGAACCCTAAATCCTGTAGGCCTTTTTTGAAGAACTTTGTATTTTCCCAAAGCTTATCAATTAGTTCTGGTTCTTCAAGGAGAACATCCAGAGAAGCATTGCAGGCTGCAGTAACTGCAGGAGGATGGGAGGTACTGAACAAGAATGGACGGCCTTTATGGATTAAATAATCCTTTAAAGACTGGGTACTTGCTACATAACCTCCCAGCACACCAATCGCTTTACTAAGTGTTCCTACTTGGATATGCACTCTTCCATCAAGGCCAAAGTGATTCACTGTCCCTCTGCCATTCTCTCCTAGGACACCACTGGCATGGGCATCGTCTACCATGATTAATGCATCGTACTTTTCTGCCAGCTCAACGATTTCAGGTAAAGGAGCTATGTTGCCATCCATGGAAAATACTCCATCAGTGACTACTAATCGTTTACGGTAGTTTTGGGTTTCCTTCAAAGCCTCTTCTAATGAAGCCATATCAACATGCTTATAAATTCTTCGGCCAGCTTTGGTCAACCGTATGCCATCAATGATAGAAGCATGGTTCAATTCATCAGAAATGACCACGTCCTGATCTGTAAGTATCGAAGACAACACCCCCTGATTTGTCGTGAAACCAGATTGGAAAACAAGTGCTGCTTCTGTATGTTTAAATTCCGCCAATCTCTCTTCATAGTCTTCATGCATTTTTAAAGTCCCTGCAATCGTTCTAACCGATCCAGTTCCAACTCCATAATCGGCTATAGCTTCCTCCGCTGCTTTCTTCATTCGCGGATGGGAAGTCAATCCAAGATAATTGTTGGAAGAAAGCTGGATTACGTTTTTCCCTTTAATAGTAACTCTTGCTCCTTGCGCAGATTCCAGAGGAATTAAGTGTCGAAATGTACCTTCTTCTTTCATATCATCCAGCTGGTTCTGCAGGTACTCAAATCCTTTCATATTAAAACGCCTCCCTAAATTATTATGGGTGTAAGACCACTTTACCACATTTTCCTGCATTCATAAGCTCAAAGCCTTTTTCAAATTCTTCTAATGAAAAATGATGGGTGATCATTGGAGTAAGGTCCACCTGATTAGAATAAAGCAAACCAGATACCTGCTGCCAAGTCTCAAACATTTTTCTGCCTGTTATCCCTTGAATGGTAATCCCCTTGAAAACTATATCATTCGTAATATCGATTTCTACCGATCTAGTCGGCAGACTTAGAATAGACACTCTTCCACCATTAGTAATCATTTTGAAACCTTGATCAATTGCCGTTGGATGGCCGCTCATTTCGCAGACAACATCCACTCCGTGGCCACCGGTATGCTCTTTAATATAATCTACCGGATTAACTTCCGCTGAGTTAAGAATAGTAGTCGCTCCCATTTGTTGAGCCAAATCCAGGCGGTAATCATTTAAATCTAAAGCAAACACCTGCGAAGCCCCTGCTGCTTTAGCTACTCCTACAGCCATTAGTCCAATTGGACCGCAGCCAATGATCGCAACCGACTTTCCTACAACATCCCCGCTAAGTACGGTGTGGACAGCATTACCCATAGGCTCCTGCACAGAAGCAATCCCCTCAGGCATGTCGGCAGGATTTTTCCACAAATTGTCCTCAGGTAAAGCAACATATTCTGCAAAACAGCCATCACGGTCTACTCCGATTATCTCTGTGTTTTCACAGATATGATACTTTCCAGTTAAACATTGCGGACAATGGCCGCAAATAATATGGGTTTCTGCGCTGACATAGTCGCCTACAGTAACTTTCGCCACTTTTTCCCCGACTTCGACTACCTCACCGGCAAACTCATGGCCAAAAACATACGGAGGATTCACGCGGCTCTGGGACCATTCATCCCAGTTATAAATATGGACATCTGTTCCACAGATTGATGTCGCCTTCACTTTGATCAACACTTCGCGATCACCAATAGATGGTATTTGTACCTGCTGAATTTCGGCGCCTTTTTCCCTTCCGTTTTTCACTAATGCTTTCATTGTTCCATTCACAGTGAACACAACTCCTCAAGTTTTATCCATTTTTAATTGATATATTCATATTTTAACATGTTAAAAATAATAATCAATCCTGTTTGTCTATTCAGAATGGACATATGAACATATATAAAAGCAACAGCCTGTTTCGGGAAGGACTGTTGCTTTTATCATAGGAATAACGCTTATATTAGGCATGGGGAAATTTATTGATAAAATTCTGACAAGTGATTTTATGTACTGTTTCCACCGGCCAACGCCTTAAAAGCTGCTGCCGAAACTGCTCATAATCTAAAGGGTCATATAGACCAGATACAAATGCTTCTGTTCCATCAAAATCGGAGCCCAAACCAATACAGTCTTCAGCACCTTTGTCGATATAATATGCTATATGGCTAATAACATCCTCAACATTTGCTTTTCCCTGGTCATTTAGAAAGTCAGGAACAAAGGTAACGCCGATCCATGCCTTACGTTTTATTAGTAATTCAATTTGCTGATCATCCAGATTTCTGGGGTGTGATGCTAGGGCAATCACATTTGAATGGCTGGCCATCGGATAGTCTGCTAAATCAAGTACATTGAGAAAACCTTGATACGAAAGATGGGAAACATCTGTCCATATTTTCTCTTTATTTAATAATTGCACCACTTCTTCACCGAATGAACTTAATCCGGCCCCTCTTTTTTCTTCAATCCCATCGCAGACAGCGTTCGCTTGATTCCACGTCAACCCGACTGCACGGACGCCCATTCGGAGCAGAGTTTTTAGCTTTTCCAGGTCATTACCGATGGAGTGACAGCCTTCTAAGGTTAATATTGCGCCTTTTTCACCTTCCGCTAGGCTGGCCAGGTCTCTTTTACTAGTAATGTGTTTCACGTTCTCATAAGGTTCAACTACTTGTTCATAAAAAATATTCGCCATTTCCAGAGCTGCTGAATACTGGGCCTCCGCTGCCACTTCCGGAGGTACAAAGATGGCAAAACATTGAACCTTTACAGAGCTGTTCATCCATTTCTGGTAATTGACTTGGAGCTGATCACTTGAATGAAAAGATAATTGTTGCTGCCATATTTTAACCAATGCATCACAGTGTGCATCAATAATCATCTACATACCCCCGGTAGTAATCTGTTTTTGCCATAAGAAAGCCCGCTTGCACAAGCAAGCAGGCAAAATATATTTATCTAGGTTCGATAATAAGTTTAATAGCAGTCCGTTCCTCGTTATCAATCATAATATCAGTAAAAGCCGGAATACAAATTAGATCAACTCCACTTGGGGCCACAAATCCTCGGGCAATTGCAACTGCTTTTACGGCCTGGTTTAATGCCCCAGCGCCGATTGCCTGTATTTCTGCTGAGCCGCGTTCTCTTAGCACGTTCGCGAGTGCACCTGCTACTGAATTCGGATTTGATTTAGCTGAAACTTTTAATATATCCATTACTAGTACCTCCTTCGTTTTCTAAAGTAGTTCCACTTTTACTATATTCTTGGAGATGATAGTTATTCCCTTTTATTATGGGCTAATTTTTCGCAAAATTCAAATAATCAACTAAAAAAGGGATGATCGTCATTAATAAGTACCCGCTCAACTTTTTTTGCCATTCCTGAGTTATTATCGATATCTACAATAACAGCATTCAATTGTGTTCTTCCCTGTTTCGTCACTTCGAAACGTACCGGCAGATTGGTAAGAAAACGGTTTATCACCGCTTCCTGATCGGTGCCAAGTATGCCATCATATGGACCTGTCATTCCTACGTCCGTTATGTAGCCGGTACCCTTTGGAAGAATTCTTTCGTCCGCTGTCTGTGTGTGGGTATGAGTTCCTACTACTGCGCTGACCCTGCCATCTAAATACCAGCCCATCGCCTGTTTTTCACTCGTGGCCTCTGCATGAAAATCAACAAATATAAGATTTGTACGCTTTTTAGCTTCTTCTATCAATTGATCTGCTTTGCGGAAAGGATCATCCAAAGGCGGAAGAAATGCTCTTCCTTGCAAATTGATAACCGCTGCTTCTACATTATTGGAACGTACATACACAATACCTTTACCAGGTGTTCCTTCCGGGAAATTAGCAGGTCTCGCCATATATTCAGCATGATCGATAAATTCAAAAATTTCCTTTTTATCCCAGGTATGGTTACCCATTGTAACTGCCTGTGCACCTGCTTCCAGAAACTGTTTGTAAATTTTCTCAGTAATCCCTTTTCCAGCTGCTGCATTTTCTCCATTCACAATACTTATATGTGGTTGAAATTTCTTTTTCAATTTAGGTAAGTAGTCACGAACCATGTCTCTCCCTGGGGAACCAACGACATCTCCGATAAATAAAATTCTCATTTCCTGCAACCATCCTATCATTTTAATTATTATCAGTTTCACATAGATGACTTACCATGTCAAAATCAACCACGTCAGACGAACATGGCTTATTATGTATGGTTCCCTGAATTAAAAAAATAAAGCGGCTGAAGGCCGCTTTATTTTGCATATTCTACTGCACGAGTTTCCCGGATAACAGTTACTTTAATGTGGCCAGGATAATCGAGCTCATCTTCGATTTTCTTTCTAATTTCTCTTGCAATTTTCAAAGCCTCAAGATCGTCTATTTCATCTGGTTTCACCATGATTCTTACTTCACGGCCAGCTTGAATAGCAAATGACTTTTCTACGCCTTCATAGGACTCTGAAATTTCTTCCAGCTTCTCGAGTCTCTTAATATAATTCTCGAGTGTTTCACTTCTAGCTCCCGGTCTGGCAGCAGACAAGGCATCAGCAGCTGCTACCAATACCGCGATAACAGATGTAGGCTCCTCGTCCCCATGATGCGAAGCAATCGAGTTAATAACGACTTCATGCTCTTTATACTTCATAGCAAGTTCTTTACCAATCTCTACGTGACTGCCTTCCACTTCATGGTCAATAGCCTTACCGATATCATGGAGTAAGCCGGCCCTTTTTGCGAGAGTTTCATCCTCTCCCAATTCTGCTGCGAGCAACCCTGAAAGATGAGCCACTTCCGTAGAATGCTTTAACACATTCTGGCCATAGCTTGTACGATACTTCAAGCGGCCGAGGATTTTAACAAGATCTGGATGGAGTCCATGTGCCCCCACTTCAAAAGTAGTCTGTTCTCCGACTTCCCGAATATACTCGTCCACTTCTCTTCTCGACTTATCCACCATTTCTTCAATCCTGGCTGGATGGATTCTGCCATCCTGGACAAGCTTTTCTAAAGCAATGCGGGCTGTTTCTCTTCTAATCGGGTCAAATCCAGATAATATTACAGCCTCTGGTGTATCATCAATAATCAAGTCAATTCCAGTTAAGGTCTCTAAAGTTCGTATATTTCGTCCTTCTCGTCCGATAATACGTCCTTTCATTTCATCATTCGGCAAATTAACCACCGAGACAGTTGTTTCTGCAACATGATCTGCTGCACAGCGCTGCAAAGCAAGGGATAGAATGCTTTTTGCCTTCTTGTCAGCCTCTTCTTTTGCTCTGTTCTCCGCTTCTTTGATCATTATTGCCGATTCGTGGGTAACTTCTTGTTCAACCCGTTCTAAAATCACTTGTTTTGCCTGGTCAGTAGTGTATCCGGAAATGCGTTCAAGTTCAGCTTGTTGCTCACTTATCATAGCTTCCACTTTGCTTTCCATTTCTTCAATTTGTTGTTGTTTTTCTGTTAGAGAATGTTCCCTCGTCTCTAACATTAGCTCGCGCTTATCCAGCGTTTCACTTTTACGGTCCAGATTTTCTTCTTTTTGCATCAAGCGGCTTTCTTGCCTTTGGAGTTCCGAACGTCTCTCCCGCAATTCTTGATCCGCCTGCTGACGAAGCTTATGATTTTCATCTTTAGCTTCGAGAAGCGCCTCTTTCTTGGCTGCATCTGCGTTTCGATGCCCTTCTTCTACTATTTGCTTTGCCAATTGTTCTGCACTAGAAATCTTTGCTTCAGCAATAGATTTACGAATCAGATAACCAACAACAATACCGACGATAAGGGTAAGCAAAATGGAGATGATAATTAGGGTAACTAATTCCATGATTTCACCTCCTCTTGCTATAAATTTGTACAATCAATTTTAGTCGGCATGTACAGTGTCTTTCATTAAATAAACTTTTTTGAAAAGAATCGTATAATAATAAGAAGAATTATACATATCAATTTTAAGCTTGGAAAATTATATTGTCAAGGAACCGTCAAATTTATGTAATAAACTTTTCCATTGACACATAAACTAATAAGATTTGCCCTTAAAATTCAACCCCTGCCGATCTGGCAGGGGTTGAATTTTTTTACACGTCCATATCAAGTGCTTCCTGGTTTTCCTTTTCTTCAGTTGCTTCCGGAGCGGTATCCATATTGTAATGGCTGCGCACCGAATTATAAATTTCTTCTTTGATATCTTCATTTTCCTTTAAGAACTGCTTCGCATTTTCACGTCCTTGCCCAAGCCGTTCTTCATTATAGGAATACCATGCGCCGCTCTTTTGGACAATATCAAGATCTGAACCGATATCAAGCAATTCACCTTCTCTGGAGATTCCTTCTCCATACATGATATCTACCTCAGCTTGTTTAAATGGAGGTGCCACTTTATTTTTGACCACTTTAATTTTTGTTTTATTACCAACCATGTCATTTCCTTGCTTCAACGTTTCGGCTCGGCGCACTTCAAGTCTCACGGAAGAGTAAAACTTAAGCGCACGGCCGCCCGGAGTCGTTTCAGGATTCAGCATTGTTATCACAAGAGTTTTTTATCTCCTGTTTCTGGAGGTTTCTTTTCCCTCATATCCTGGATCAGGAATACGACCAGTCCTTTCTGGTCCAGCTCAGCATATCTTTTCATCTTCGACAAGCTCGTTAAGATGATGCGGACTCTTGGAAGGATTATATTCTGCCTAAGACAGGTTCACCTTCTATGCGTTGCCCCTGACTGTAATATTACTTACAGCCTTCGGTTCGGATTTGCTTCTCAGCATCCCCGCTTCATTCCGCATTGATAATCTGAAAAATTTCTTTTTCAGACGGCAAGCTGCTTCCGTTTAGAGAGAGACATTTACAAGTTTTCTGTCTCTTCCTATATCACTGGTTAAGCAGCATTCTCACCAAACATTACTCCGACTTTTTCACGAATTTGGTTAATAAAAATAGCAGTCGTTCTCGACTTATTAATAGCACCGGAGAGCTTTCTCAATGCCTGGGACATCAATCGTGCCTGCAGTCCTACGTGGGCATCTCCCATTTCTCCTTCTATTTCAGCTTTCGGTACAAGTGCAGCTACAGAGTCAACAACCACCATATCTACCGCACCACTTCTTACTAAAGCCTCCGCTATTTCCAAAGCCTGTTCTCCTGTATCCGGCTGGGATAACAGCAGTTCATCAACATTGACCCCTAATTTTCTTGCATAGACCGGGTCCAGTGCATGTTCAGCATCGATAAAGGCAGCTTGTCCTCCCTGTCTTTGTGCTTCAGCGATAGCATGAAGGGATACCGTTGTTTTACCGGACGATTCAGGTCCGTAAATTTCTACCACTCGCCCTCTAGGATAACCACCTACACCCAAAGCAACATCCAATGCTAATGAACCACTGGGAACTGTTGCAACTTTCTGTTCTGCCCGTTCACCCAACTTCATTATCGAACCTTTACCAAACTGTTTTTCTATCTGTTTCAACGCCATATCTAAGGCTTGCTTACGATCGCTCAAATTATTTCCTCCTTAATATTAAACTATTACTATCATAACTTGTTTTATGAGATTTAACAAGCAAAAAGCGAATAAATGTTCCCTTTTTTTATTTAAGAATATATGATAAAAAATATAAATTCTTCTAAACCAAAAAGCGAATTCCAGTGATGGACATTCCGTCGAAAGAGAATTTTACTTTTTTTGTGGCGGCTGAACATTACTGCTCCTCTAGTGAAATATAATTACTTTATGGAACCGCAAGCAAGACTTGGCTTATCGCCAAGTCTTTCGGTTGAAACATGCAGCTTATCCAACCAGTCCTGAAAACAGATTAAATTTGCAGTAACATTTCCAGCCCTTTTTTTACCGTCCTTTGGCGAATTCCGCTTCGGCCGCCCTGGAAATTGAATTCTCTGGACACGGTACCTTTCGTTTTATGGTGCACGCTGATAAATACAGTGCCAGGCGCTTTGCCCTCAGATGAATCTGGTCCTGCTACACCGGTAAAGCTAATGCCTATATCAGCGCCCAATTTCTGTTGGATGTTTTGGGAAAGTTCTTCCGCACATTGTTTGCTTACTGTCCCGTATAATTGGATTGTTTCTGGATTAACACCAACTAACTGCTGTTTGCTCTGTGGAGAATAACAAACAATACCGGCGATTACTGCTTGAGAAGCACCTGGAACGGAAATAAGCCTATCAGTGAATTTTCCGCCGGTCAAGCTTTCAGCTATTGCCACCTTCAAATTCTTTTCCGCTAATTTTTCGATTACTTTCTCTTCCACTGTTTCCTCATCATAGCCATAAAAGTAGCCGCCAACTTGACTTAATATTTCCTTTTCCAAATCATCGATTAACAGATCAGCTTCTTTTTTTGATCGAGCTTTTGCTGTTAATCGAATTGCCACCTCCCCCTCCTGGGCAAGAGGAGCAATCGTAGGATTGTTCTGTGCATCAATCAATCTCCGTAACTCATGTTCCAGCTGAGACTCACCTATTCCAATAAACCGCAGCATCCTCGATTGGATAACAGCATCTAATTGGTATTTGTTTTTTATATAAGGGAAAGCGAAGTCATTGGCTATCTGTTTCATTTCCCTTGGGACACCCGGCATAAAAATCCAGGTAACGCCTTCGACTTCAACAACCATTCCTGGAGCCATCCCAACTAGGTTGGGAAAGACTTCTGCTGTTTCAAATACTAATGCCTGCTTCTTATTATTTGGCGTCATATCCCGATGGTTTTTTTTGAAATAATTGCTGATTTTGTTCAAGGAAACCTCGTCTTCCTTAAGATTCAAACCAGTAATAACTTGAAACGCTTCTCTGGTCAAGTCATCATCCGTCGGACCTAAACCGCCTGTCACTACAACAATGTCCGAGCGTTGTCCCGCATATTCAAACACTTGTCTGACCCTGCCAAGATTATCACCAACGACACTATGATGGAAAACATTGATTCCGTAATCCGCAAGCCTTTTAGAAAGCCATTGCCCATTTGTGTTCGCGATTTGTCCCAATAGCAATTCTGTTCCGACAGCGACAATTTCTGCTCTTAGCTGCTTCGTCATTTGGAATCTCTCATCACGTGCCAATTTTTTTTGAAGTATTCATAACCAGAAACAACAGTAATGATTAAGGCCAAATATAAGGTGATCAAACCAAAAGGAATTCCTATATAAGAAAAAGGAAAATCATGTAGCAATAATGCGGATATCGCCACAATTTGCAGTACCGTTTTCAACTTTCCCATCTGACTGGCCGCAAGGACAATTCCTTCTCCCGCGGCCACTAACCGTAAACCTGTCACAGCAAACTCTCGGCTGATAATCAAAATGACAATCCAGGCAGGAGCACTGCCCATTTCGACTAAAAGAATCAGGGCCGAGGCTACAAGTAATTTATCGGCGAGGGGATCAAGAAACTTTCCCAAATTTGTGACAAGATTGTATTTCCTGGCGTAAAATCCGTCCACCCAATCTGTAGCTGAAGCAACTATAAACAACAATGCTGCAGCGAAATGGGATACAGGCAGGTCGTTGTCGCCAATATTCCAATTTCCCCAATCAAACGGAATACTCAACAGAACAATAAAAATAGGGATAAGAAATATACGGGATAATGTAATTCGATTTGGTATATTCATTCAAGTCATCCTCCAAAGGTAATAGTACAATGTTTGAAAATTTAGCCGAAAATAAGGGCCAACACCTTTGAACCTACTGTCTAATGGATACTCTGGCAGGATGGTTCAAGGAATTAGCCCTGTTAAATTAATCTTGCTGCTGTGCTGACTCATCCGCAACTTCTATAAAGACTTTCTGAACTTTCGTACTGGCCATATCAGGCACTTCCAGCGGAACGCCGGCAACGGAAATCTCAATGCCGCCGCTCGGATTGCCATATCTAATCATAAATTGGTCAGCCCCGGTTAAGTCCTCTTTCAATGGCGAGTCGCTTTCCCCAAACATGGCGCTATATAACTCATTATTTTCGCCTTCTCTAATTTGCAGCCAATGATCATTTTCCGAGGTCACCTCTACTATTACTTCATCACCCGGATGGACAAGCTCGAAAGTAGTCACCTGGTCATCTCCTTGTGTACCTTGATCGACAAGTTTTAGTTCAGATTCCGGTTCCGGTTGTTCCTCTTTTTCTGTATTCTCATCTTCCTGGCTGCCTTCCTCTTCTTCATTATCATTACTGGTATTATTGCTTTCTTCATCTTTCGTTTCGGAAGCATCAGGGTCACCTACATAAACCTCATCATTATCATTGTTCCCTTGATTTGCTGAATCTGGACTACCCTCCTGTGATTCCTGGTATAGGTACCATACAGTAAAAATGATGCCTATAACCAGTAACACGACAATAACCGTGGGCAAAAAAGAGAAGATAGCAGGACTTTTTGTTGAAGTCGTCGTGTCTTTCCTGCTGCGTTGAACTCTTGTATATTGTACAGAGCTTTCATCGCTGGCAGCAGGCAGCTCACTTCTATGTTCCTCCATTAAGGCATCCGGGTCCAAATCTACAGCTGCAGCATATTCCTTAATGAATGCACGGACATAGAAGTTACCTGGCATAATGCTGTAATTCCCTTTTTCAATTGCTTGCAAATATCTCGTTTGAATTTTCGTCGCTCTTTGGATATCATCCAAAGATAGATTTTTAGCCTCCCGTGCCTCTTTAAGTGTTTCACCAATTCCCATCTATTAACACCTTCCAATTCTAAAAATCGAACATAGAAAAGCCGCCATCCTGGTCAAACTTCGGCTTTTCAATCGGATCATATTTTATCTCTTCATTTTCATCATTTCTCAGCTCAATAATATAATCAAAATCATTCAATGTATATTCTGTCTGCTGCACAAATATATCGGGATGCTCGACAACTTTCGTTGCAGGCAGGCGCATAATCTCCCTTACTAACTCCCAATGCTTCTCGCTTGCACGCTGAGTGGATACAATTCCATCGATAATGTAAAGATTATCGACATTATACTCATCTTTAATTAATTGACTTCGGATTGTTTGTTTCAATAGGGTGCTTGACACGAACAGCCATCGTTTGTTGGCACAAACACTTGACGCTACAATCGATTCTGTTTTCCCTACTCGCGGCATCCCTCTAATGCCTATTAGCTTATGTCCTTCTTTTTTGAATAATTCCGCCAAAAAATCGACAAGCAAGCCGAGTTCAGTTCTGACAAAGCGAAATGTCTTTTTGTCATCGATGTCACTGTGTATGTATCTCCCATGCCTGACAGCAAGCCGGTCGCGCAATTTAGGCTTCCTCATTTTTGTAACATTGATCGTTTCCATTGTTTCCAGGATCGATTTCAAGCGCGTAATTTGCTCATCTTTCCTTGATAATAGCAACATACCCCTGCGCGAGTTTTCTACACCATTTATAGTGATGATATTTATTGACAGCATCCCTAATAGAGAGGAAATATCCCCTAGTAAACCTGGTCTGTTATGTTGAATTTCATATTCAAGATACCACTCAGTTTTTTCCATTGAACAAAAGCTCCTTCATAAATCAGGCTGCTAAGAGTTCTGTATAAAATGCAGATACTATTATCATAAATGATTTTTCTTGTTTAGAAAAGGACATAATTCGGTTTCGTACGAATAATTTCCACATTTTCTTAGTACTTAAACAGTCGAAATGGATTGCGCACGTTAACGAAGATAAAATTCTATACAAGCAACAAGGCCCCTGCTGCAGAAAGCAGGGGCCTTGTCTTTTTACTTTTGAACAATACTATCTACCGGTTCCTTCATTTTTAACCATTTTAACCATGATATTAGCAATAGCATGCTGTTCATCCTGGGATGCAGCATTCCACAAGTCACGCAGCACGGCTTCCTGGTCGTTTTCTGCATCTACTTGTTTAGAAAGATAACCGCCGATTTCAAATGCCAGGTCGGAAATTGTATTTTGATCCATTCCTTGTCCCTGCGCTTGATGGAGTCGATCACCAAGAAAGTCCTTCCAAGATTCAAAGTTATCGAGAACTGACATATTTTTTCCTCCTTCAATCATCAACTTTCAAGCTTAGCATTTGAATTTCGCCAATCTTTATACATGGTAATAAGGAAGAAAATTATTATTAATTACCAGGCTCCCGATACATTAATAATTTCACTTTGAATGTAGCCAGACCGCTCATCTAATAAAAAAGAGACCACATGTGCTACATCCACTGGCTTTCCAGCTCTATTGACCGGTATTTCACCGATAATGCTGCTTTTTTCCTCATCGGTAAATAACTGGTTCATTTTCGTATCGATAAACCCTGGGCTCACTCCATTTACAGTGATTCCGCTAGGCGCCAATTCTTTTCCTAACGCTTTGATGAAACTGTTCTGGGCGCCTTTCACAGAAGAATATATCACTTCGCAGCTGGCACCCGATTCTCCCCAGATCGATGAAACCACGATGATATGGCCTGATTGGTTTTGAACCATTGCCGGGATTACATGTTTACTAATGGACCAAAGTGCCTTTACCTGAATGGATAACATCCGATCCATGGCAGCTTCATCTGTGTCTTGAAGAAGACCGATATGACTTGTACCACTGGCAAATATAACGGAGTCAACAGTAAGGTCCAGGTTGTCTAAAAAGAGCTGAATTCCCTGATTATTTCCTAAATCTCCTTGCAGGACAGCTAATACCGATTCATCGGGCAGTACACTGGTTAATTCAGCAATAGCCTTGGCATTTTGATGGTAATGGAGCAAAAGCTGGAAGCCATCATCAGCGAGTCTGATGGCGATTGCTTTGCCAATATCACCGCTTGCACCAATAATTAAGCATTTCTTTGGCATACTTTGATTATCCTTTTGATGGAATAACCTGACAAACGGATATTCGGTCTTCTTTTATCCAGTTTTTCAAAAATTCATTTGCTTCTTCAACGGTTAAAGCTTCAATAGCCGGCAGAACCTTAAATAAATCAATTCCAAGCAAATGATAGTGAATAAACTGATTGGAAACAAACTCCAATGAATTCATAGCCCGTAAGAACTGGCCGATTTTCTTTCTTTTCATAGTCATAAATTCATCTTCGTTTAATCGGTTCTCTTGCAGAGAAAGCAGCATTCCTTTAACTTTTTCAGCCAATTGCTCAGGTTTGGAAGTATTGCCCCCTATGATGGAAAAACCGAAGTTTCTTTCAATATTGGTTTCAAACTGAAAGCTGTTATCGATTAAATCCTGTTCATAAAGCTCCTGATAATACTCCCCGCTTCTGGAGAAATAATAATCGAGCAGCATTTCGGTCAGTAATTCTGATCTTAAAAAGTCATCATTCGAACGTCTGTCCACTTTTTCCTTTATTCCAACCATGCATTTAGAAATAGAGACAGGCATCTCGATGACCTTCTGCTTTTCTGCTACCTCGTCTGGTTCTTCAGGAAAGCTGCGTTCGATTTCTTGCGGTGGAGCGAATTCCTTGCTCTCCTGATTGGCTATGATTAATTCCATCAATTCCTCAGCATCAAAATTGCCCGCTAAGAAAAATGTCATATTGGATGGATGGTAAAAAGTGTTATAGCATGTGTAAAGGTCATCTTTAGTTATTTTTTGAATAGAGTCCACTGTTCCAGCAATATCGACTTGGACAGGATGGCTTTCATACAAGCTTTGGATAGTCCCGAAAAAAGACCGCCAATCCGGTTGATCGTTATACATTTCAATTTCCTGTCCGATAATCCCTTTTTCCTTTTCTACGGATTGTTCGGAAAAGTAAGGATCCTGTACGAAATTCAATAAAGTCTTTACATTCTCTTTGATATTATTTGTTGCTGAAAAGAGATAAGCGGTTTTGGTAAAAGATGTGAAAGCATTGGCAGAAGCGCCTTGTTTCGTAAAGTCTTGAAAAACATCTCTATCTTCTTTTTCAAACAATTTATGCTCCAGAAAATGAGCAATTCCATCTGGTACTGTTTGAAGCGCATCGTCTCCAAGCGGGACAAAGGATTGGTCGATTGAACCGTAGTCAGTAGAGAAAATCCCGAACGTTTTAGCCATTTCCGGTTTTGGCAAGAGAAAAACGTGCAAACCATTAGCTAGCTTTTCGGAATATAAAGTTTCTTTTAATTGCTCATAGGTTGTTTTATTCATGGCCGCTCCCCCCTTTACTAGTTAAAAAGTAGACGGTGTCCAATTCTATTTTTTGTCCGACGTCGAGAACATCCTGCCTGGTAACCTGTTTCACCTTTTCTATCATTTGGGCTGGAGTAATTTTCTTTCCTGATAAGGCTTGATGATATAAAATTTCTATCAATCCTTGAGGATGGTCCATCGTCTCAAGCAACTGGTTTACGACAAGGTCTTTCGTGTCATTCAGCTGCTCATCAGAGAAATCTCCTTGCTTCATCAAAGCCATTTGTTCATTAATAATATCCTTCGCTTGTTGGTAGTCTTTAGGCGCAATTCCACTGAAGACGAGCAACAACCCTTTATGGCTTTCGAATCGGGATGCTGCATAGTAAGCTAAGCTGTGCTTCTCCCTGACATTCATAAACAGCTTGGAACTCGGAAACCCGCCGAAAATTCCGTTAAAAACCTGTAATGCAAAATAACCCGGTTCATTAAATGAAGTGTTCGTGCGGTAACCAAGATGCAGCTTAGCTTGCTGCACATTTTGTTCTTCGGTAATCGTCCGGACCTCATTCACCGGTTGATGAACAATATCCGCTTTATCGACTTGTTCTGTCTCTGACTCACTTTTGGCAGAAAAATGGGTTTCAATTAGCTTTTCAACGTCTTTCCCTTCGAAATCTCCAAGAACATACACATCCATTTGATCTTCAATAAGCAGCTTCTGGAAATATTCATATAAAGAAAATTCATCAATCTCAGGTAAATCTTCTGAATATCCGTGAACATGCAGGCGGTATGGTTCTTCCGGACACATCTCGTCGATCAGGCGCATATTTGCATAACTCATCTTATCATCAATAATGGAGTCTATTTTTTGCTGTAGAGTATACTTTTCCCTTTTTACAACTTTAGGATCAAATCCATCATTCATGGAGCGAGGATCAAAAAGAATACTGCTCAACATCTCGACTGCACGTTCCAGGATTTGTTCTTCTGAAGATAAGTATGCTTCATTTGCTGTTTCCAGCCGCAAAGTTATGATATGGTTTTCACCCTTTTTAGCACCATCAACACCCAAGACAGCTCCATACAAATCATCAAGTGCCGTACGAAGCTTTCTGGCGCTGGGGAACTTATTTGTTCCCTGCTGCATGATATATGGCAACAATGCCCGCTTGGTAATCGTACTCCGTTCTAACGGAGCTTTTAACTTAACAATTACATTCACTGTTTTATATTTTTTGCTTTGAATGACATGCAAGTTGTAACCTTGTTTACTAATTAACTGTTCTTCAATGGCATCCATCTGCTTTCCTCCCTTATCAATATATATGCATAGCATTTGAATATTTCCTAAAACTATCCTCGTATGTATGTTTCCCCCGTTCATATTCATATTAACGAAAAACAAACCCGGTAACAAATACCAGGTTTGTAAATCTTAACGGCTTCCTTTTATATATGGTTCCCCATTGGCTTTTGGAGCTTCTGCCCGGCCAATGAAGCCGGCCAAGGCCAGAATCGTAAGTACATATGGTGCGATCAATAAATAAATTTGCGGAATGTCTTCCAGCAATGGTATGCCAGCACTTATGACACTTAAGCTTTGTGCAAAGCCAAAGAACAAGGCTGCCCCCATGGCCCCTAACGGATGCCATTTACCAAAGATAACTGCTGCCAATGACATAAAACCTTGCCCGACGATGGTTGATTGCGAAAAGTTCATAGCAATCGTCAGGGCAAATACAGAACCGCCGATTCCTCCCATAGCTCCAGAAATCATAACAGCTATATAACGCATGGCGTAAACATTTATACCGTTTGTATCAGCTGCCATCGGGTGCTCTCCTACAGAGCGTAAGCGCAGTCCAAATGGTGTCTTATATAAAATAAACCAGGCAATAAATGCGATGAAAATCGCTAAATAGGAAGTCATGTACATATCTTGGAAAAACAATGGTCCAAGTATCGGTACATCGCTTAAAAAAGGAATATCTAACGAATAAAAAGGCTGTGATACCATATCTGTCTGGCCTTTGCCATACCATTGCTTCGTTAAAAATACACCTAAACCTAAAGCTAAAAAGTTGATAGCAACCCCGCTGACTACCTGGTCCGCCCTGAAAGAAACAGAAGCGACCGCATGGATAATCGAAAAAATCGACGAAACGACCATAGCTGCCAATATTGATAACCAAGGGGTCGCAGCTCCAAACACATCAGCGAAAGTTAAATTGAAAACAATTCCTACGAAGGCCCCCATTACCATCAAGCCTTCCAAGCCAATGTTTACTACCCCTGAACGTTCACTAAAAACCCCGCCAAGAGCAGTAAAAATTAAAGGAGCAGAGAAAAACAGCGCAGTTGGGATGATCGATTGAATAATGTCTAGAATACCCACTTATTTCCCCTCCTTTTTAAGCCTTAATAATGCCCAGCGAATAATATAGCTTGAGGCAACAAAGAAGATAATCAATGCTATTACAATTTCCACAAGCTCTGAAGGTACGTCTGCTTCAGTTGGCATATTTAATGCGCCGATTTTTAATGTGCCAAATAATATTGCCGATAAAACGACTCCAAGGGCATGATTCCCCCCTAATAAAGCAACAGCAATTCCGTCAAAACCTAAATTTGTAAATGCTGAGTGCGTAGGCATGTAGCCAAATGTACCAAGCCCTTCCATTGCTCCTCCCAATCCAGCAAAAGCTCCTGAAATGACCATGGCAAGGATGATGTTTTTCCCGACATTCATGCCTGCGTACTCCGATGCATGCTTATTGAAACCGACAGAGCGCAGCTCAAAGCCGGCTGTAGTTTTTTCTAATAAAAACCACATAACAACCGCGGCAAATAACGCAACTAATATCCCGTAATGGAGCCTTGAGTAACTCGTCCATTCCATTAGCCAAGACGATGCCAATGAAGCAGAATCCGTTATTTTATCCGATGTATCTTTATTTTCGCTTAAAACTGTACGGATAAGAGTATTGGAAACGTGCAGTGCAATATAATTCATCATAATTGTAATGATAACTTCGTGCACTCCCAGTTTGGCTTTGAGCAATCCAGGCAGGAATCCCCATAATGCTCCAGCCAATGCTGCTGCTATTAAAGCAAGTGGAAGATGGATAATCATTGGTCCATCAAATGAAGCCCCTACCCAGACAGAAGCTAACCAGCCAACAATGACTTGTCCTTCAGCACCAATATTGAATAACCCGCTCCGGAAAGCAAACGCTACTGCTAAACCTGTAAAAATATATGGAGTAACCTGGCGAATCGTTTCTCCAAAGAAGTAAGTATCTCCGAAAGAACCATTCCAAAGGGCCTGATAACCAGCAACAGGATTATAGCCAAAGGAAATCATGATCACCGCACCGGCCAAAAGCCCTAAAACAACAGAGATAACCGGGATAAGAATATTAAACAAACGATTGGAAAACATCAGCGTCCACCTTCTTTCTCTAACTTGCTGCCAGCCATCAGAAGGCCCAATTCTTGTTCGTTTGTTTCTTCCGGTGTAACGTTCGCCACAATCTTCCCATCAAACATTACTGCAATTCGGTCGCTTACATTCAAGACCTCGTCCAACTCGAAGGACAACAATAGGACGGCCCGCCCTTTATCTCGTTCTTCAATCAATTTTTTATGGATAAATTCAATAGCCCCGACATCCAGTCCGCGAGTAGGCTGTGCCGCTATTAACAAGTCAGGGGACCTGTCCACTTCACGCCCGATAATTGCTTTTTGCTGATTGCCACCTGACAATGCCCGTGCCTTCGTAAATGCACTTGGAGTTCTTACATCATACTCTTTAATCAGCCTTTTGGCATGCTCATAAATGTTTTTATATGACAGCATGCTTTTTTTAGCAAATGGTGCTTTATGATAGGTTTGTAAAACCATATTTTCACCCACCGGAAAGTCCAGAACCAAACCGAATTTATGCCGGTCTTGCGGTATGTGAGCTACACCTGACTCTGTTACTTTTCTAGGAGGCAAATTCGTTATGTCTTTGCCATTAAGGGTAATAGTACCAGCCTCTGTCTTTCGCAAGCCTGTAATCGCTTCGATTAACTCAGACTGGCCGTTCCCATCGACACCGGCCAAGCCGACTATTTCTCCCGCTCTCACTTCTAAATCAAGCCCTTTTACCATTTCTACTTTGCGGCTGTCTTTCGCCCGCAAGCCTTTAATGGAAAGAATGCTTTCTTTAGGATTGGCAGCAGTCTTTTCTGTTTTAAAACTGATTTCTCTGCCTACCATTAAAGATGCGAGTTCATCAGGGCTGCTATCCTTAACAGTAACTGTTCCAATGCCTTGACCTTTTCGGACAACCGTACACCTATCACAAACCTCCATGATTTCTTTCAGTTTATGGGTAATCAGGATAATCGATTTTCCTTCTTTGATTAACGAATTCATTATATCAATTAGTTCTTTAATTTCCTGAGGTGTCAGTACTGCTGTTGGTTCGTCCAGTATTAAAACATCGGCTCCCCGATAGAGAGTTTTCAGGATTTCAACACGTTGCTGCATGCCGACAGATATATCCTGAATTTTAGCAGACGGGTCAACTTTTAAACCGTAACGGTCTGAAAGAGCTGCCACTTCTTTTTCTGCCGTTTTAATATCAATGGTGCCGCCTTTTTTGGGTTCACTGCCTAAAATAATATTTTGGGTCACTGTAAAAGTATCGACAAGCATAAAATGCTGATGAACCATTCCAATCCCTAATCTATTGGCAATATTCGGATCAGTTATATTGACTTTTTCACCTTTAACTTTTATCTCTCCGTTTTCCGGCTGATACAGCCCAAACAATACATTCATCAGCGTCGATTTTCCTGCACCGTTCTCACCAAGCAAAGCGTGAATCTCGCCTTGCTTCACTTGAAGCGTAATATTGTCATTCGCAACAATACCAGGGAACTCTTTGCGGATGTTTAACATTTCAACAACATAATTCTCCAAAACGTTCACTCCCTAAGCACTCATAAGATCACTGAATGGATGACTATTATTCTCTTATGCTAATGAAATAGAATAGCATAAATATAGTAAAACCTAGTTTCTAACTAAAAGAATTGCGCAAAACGCGAATTGGATATACAGGAAGGATAGTGGTTCTTAAAGTTTTTTGATTATGTAGGGGAAAAAGGCTAGATTGTCTAGCCTTTTTCTTGATTAATTAAAGAGTATTTAAGTACTCATCAAGCTCGTCTTCTGTGCTCGGCACTTCAACTTCGCCATCGATTATCTTTTGCTTCCAGTTTTCTACTTCTTTCACGATGTCGTCTGTCATTGCATCTTCATTCGTTTTAGCTACAGAAACACCATCATCTTCAAGTCCGAATTCCAATACTTCCCCTCCTGGAAACTCACCGCTCTGCGATAAGGCAGCAACTTCCTGGACAGCGATATCTACACGTTTAACCATTGAAGTCAACGTCACATTATTATCACCGATTGCTCCTTCTTCATGCTGGTCACGGTCGACTCCGATTACCCATACATTGCTGGAAGGATCATTTTTCTTAATATCCTTCGCCTGGGCAAATACTCCGTTTCCAGTTGCTCCTGAAGCATGATAGATAACATCTACGCCTCCGCTATACATATTTGATGCAATTACTTTTCCTTTATCCGCAGCACCAAAAGATTCTGCATACTGCACATTT
The DNA here is from genome assembly GCF_900101125.1 of Sediminibacillus albus. Lineage (GTDB taxonomy): Bacteria > Bacillota > Bacilli > Bacillales > Amphibacillaceae > Sediminibacillus > Sediminibacillus albus. The sequence continues at coordinate 351,674 of NZ_FNFL01000001.1, forward strand.
ACTTCTATGTCTGGATTAACGGATGCTACTCCAGCCCTAAAGCCAGATTCAAATTTTTTGATTAGCTCACTGTTTTCTCCACCTACGAAACCGACTTTATTCGATTCCGTTTTCATTGCTGCAGCTACACCTACCAAGAATGAACCCTGGTGTTCTTTGAATGTAATATTGGCAATATTTTCTGCTTCAGCTACTGCATCTACAAGAGCAAAGTCTGTCTCCGGATTTTGTTCAGCAACTGTGTTTAAAGATTCAGTCAATTTAAATCCGATACCAAAAATCAGGTTGTAATCTTCTCGTACTAATCGGTTTAGGTTAGGCATATAGTCAGCATCATTTTCTGATTGAGCATAATCGATGCCTTCCCCTTGAGCTAAGCCATTCTCCTCCCCAAATGCTTGTAACCCTTCCCAAGCTGACTGGTTAAAAGATTTATCATCGACACCGCCAATGTCTGTTACCATGGCAGCGCTGAAATCAGAATCTGCTGCTTCTCCAGAATCTTCTTTATTTGTATCAGATCCTGACGAGTCATCTCCTGCATTTCCTTCGCTTCCTTCCTCGCCGGAAGAGCCACAAGCGCCTAAAACCAACCCTACAGTTAACAGCAAAGCAAACAATAATAGCAAACGATTCTTTTTCAAAATTACTACCCCCATATAAAATGATAAATTTAAAATGTACTGCAGAATCTTACCTGATTAATTATGTATCGATCACCCCCTAAAATCGTTTCGGCTGGCTATCAAATCCTTTTTCTAACGACATAGAAGCTAAAGGTATCCGCCCGGAAGTAGTTGGACGAGTACAAAATAGGTTCGTCGTTTTCTGTATAATGCATTTGCTTCAACAATAATAAGGGCTGGTCGGGCTGGCAGTTAAGCACTGGTGAAATGGTCTCGTGGTAGCCAACTGGTTCAATAAATGTAACTGCATAACTGACATGCTTGCTCCCGTATTCTTCCAACACTTGAAAAATAGAATCCTGGTTATGTACTTTTTCTAAGGGGATTAACTCTTTCAGGATTTTATCTATACAGTAAACCACCGGCTCCCCGTCAGCAGTTCTAACCCTTTCAATTTTTGCGAGTGTATCAATTTGAGAAGGCAGAAATCTTTTCTGGTCATCCTTGGATGCTTCTACTAATTCTGTAGATAAATACTGGGACCCAGGCGTTTTACCAGAGCGGATGATCATGTCTGTCACACTGTTTAGATGTTCTATTCCCGAAGAGTAAATGGGTTTAGGGTTAACGAAAGTTCCAACACCGTGCCTTCTTGTAACTACATTGTCTTCTTCCAATAATCGAAGAGCCTCACGCAGCGTTGCCCTTGAAACACCCAGGCGTTTTGACAGCTCGAATTCTGAAGGGAGTTTTTCTTTTTCTTTATATTTTCCGTTTTCAATATCCCGTTTCAACTGGTCGATTACTTGAAGGTATAGTTGGCGAGCATCTGCTTTGATTGACATAAAACTACCCCCGAAGCTATTTGGTTTGGTTTGCCTAGGTCAGAGTCCTTATTTCCCATTATCAAAAAAGGTAGGAAGAAAAGAACAGACATCTGACGTGTGGGGCTTTACCGAAACAAATATACCACTTTTGATCTAGTAAATAAACAGTAATAGGAGAAAAAACTACATAATATTTCAGTTTTATAGAAATTTTATCAAATCTATTAATTTTCTTACATTTTAAATCAAACTTTTAACTGTTTTAAAAGCATTTTTATAAAAAAAATACATATTAATCCATATCTACTATTTATTTTCAAATGGATATAAAAATAAAAAAAGTCCTTTAGAATTAGATGAGGATGATCCATCTAAATTCTTAAGGACTTTATAAAGAAAAGCAGATTAAGATGTTTTCTCTTCGCTTTGCTCTGAAATTAATACTGTCCTAGGCTTACTGCCTTCATATGGGCCGACAATTCCCCTTGCTTCCATGGCATCGATCAATCTTGCGGCTCGAGTATAACCAATCCTGAACCTGCGTTGCAGCATCGATACGCTGGCGCTTTGCATTTCTAAGATCATTTGGACGGCATCGTCAAAGAGTTCATCATCTACCTCTTCCACAACCTCTGATTCCTCATCGGGGATCATTTCTTCCTGGTATTGTGCTTTTTGCTGGTCAATACAATGGTCGACAATCCGTTCCACTTCTTCGTCAGATAAAAAAGCGCCCTGGATTCTCGTAGGTTTGGAGGAGCCAACCGGAATAAACAGCATATCTCCCCTCCCCAGCAATTTTTCCGCGCCGCCCGAATCAAGGATAGTCCGGGAATCGGTCGCAGAAGATACACTAAATGCTATCCTGGAAGGGATATTTGCCTTAATGACTCCTGTAATGACATCCACAGATGGACGCTGTGTGGCTATGATAAGATGGATTCCTGCAGCACGGGCCATTTGCGCAAGCCGGGTAATCGCATCCTCAACATCATTGGATGCTACCATCATTAGGTCAGCAAGCTCATCAACTAAAACAACAATATAAGGAAGCTGCGGCTGGTTATCCCCGTCTTCCTGATTATGTTTTTTGATATATTCATTATAACCCTCAATGTTTCTAGTACCTGTATCTGAAAACAATTCATATCGCCGTTCCATTTCTGATACTACTTTTTTAAGTGCACGCGAGGCTTTTTTAGGATCAGTTACAACAGGCGAGAGTAAATGCGGAACACCGTTATACACATTTAGCTCTACTTTTTTAGGGTCTATCATCATCATTTTCACTTCGTGCGGTTTAGCTCTCATCAGGATGCTGGTTATTATCCCGTTAATGCAAACACTTTTACCGCTTCCGGTAGCACCAGCGACCAGCAAATGCGGCATTTTGTTTAATTCAGCCATTACTGCGTCTCCTGAAATATCTCTGCCTAAAACAAACGAGAGCTTGGACCCTTGCTGTGCTTGTTTTGTTTCTAGTACTTCTCTCAAGGATACGGTGGCAACCTCCGTATTAGGAACTTCTATTCCGACAGCAGACTTACCAGGAATCGGTGCTTCAATTCGGATATCTTTAGCAGCTAATGCCAAGGCTAAATCGTCATGCAGATTAACTATTTTACTTACCTTCACACCTACATCTGGATAAACTTCATACTTAGTAACAGCCGGTCCAACATGAACTTTGGTTACTTTTGCTTTTACGCCGAAGCTGTGAAAGGTTTTTTCCAGTTTGCGTACGATAGCTTGAATTTGAGACCTTTCCTGCTGTTGGGTATTATGTTCCGGCTCTATGAGCAATTCCATAGAAGGTAACTTGTAATCAACATTTTCAACTTCCGTCATTGGAAGCGATTCGGCTATCTCCTCATCTCCTGATTTAGCGGCTTCCTTACTAGTTTCCTCTGTTTTTTCATGCTTTTCCTGTTGATTTGATTGTAAATCAACAGAATAGGCGATATCTGTGAAATCTTGGATTAATGGCTCCTCTACCGTGCTTTCCATAGTATCGCTCGTATCAGATAAGCCATGCTCTTCATCTGTGTTGCTTTTCTTGCGTGTTTTTGCCGAATGTTTTTTGGTTTTCTTCATTTGCTTTAATTGTTTCTGGAAAAAACTGCGGCAGCTATTCCAAGCTTTTTCAAGGACATCACCGATAGAAATCTCCGTCAAAAACAGAGCCCCTATGAGGATGGAAAAAACAGCTACTATCTTAGCTCCTGCCGAAGAAAATAAATAATAGCAGAATGCAAACAGAAAGGATCCAAACATTCCGCCCCCTAAATTAGCGGCAGGCACTTCTCCCCCCATATAAGCAAAAATATTGTCCCATGTTGTCATAATGATCGAAGAACTGATGGAATCACTCAATACTTCTTCAAATGTTTGGATATGAGTAACCAGAAGGATCCCTGAGAAAATTATATAGAAACCAATTAAGCGTTTATGCAGCAGATATGGCACATGCCGCTTGATCATTAAGTATAACCCTGTCCCTAAAAGAAACAATGACGCTGCAAAATACCAAATTCCAAAGAAAAAACGGAAGATATTCTCTAAACCAGCAGGGATCGCCCCATCGCTAATCGCACTTGCTCCGCTGCCTAACACAGCAAGAAATACCAATAAGATGCCAATTAGTTCGTACTTTACCTGCTTTTTAAGCTGGTGTTGTTTTTTTCTGTTCTTCTTCTTCTTTGCCATAACTTTCACCTCTGTACTAGTGGCCGTCTTAACCTGTATAACACGAAGAGATAAACCCTTGCCTTTTGGGTGACAAGGGTTTATCCACTGGTTATTTAGCAAGATTACCCACAAATCTATCTATTTTCATTATAGCACAGAGCTCGGCCTGTTTGAGGAGAAGACACTAATTTTACTAATTAGAAATAACAGAACCAGGGGTGAATGAAGCATCTAAATAATCCTGTGGATCAGTAGACATCAATTGCAATATGCGGTAAGTCCCTTCTGCAGTTCTTTCTGCATGCACTAAACGCCCATGGACATTCATGAACTGCCGGTTATTAAAAGCTTCTGGGTCTGTTCCAAAAATATCTACTTCGCTGAGAGGTGTGTATAAAATCATTGCAGCATATCTCCTGCTTGTTTCTTTTGTTCAATCAACTCATTCAGTTTGCTCATCGCTTCATTAACTCCTCCTATGCCATCGATTAAACCATGTTCAACGGCATCTGCACCGACGACGTTCGTTCCGATGTCTCTAGTTAAATTTCCCTTGGCAAACATTAAGTCCTTAAAAGTTTCTTCATCTATTTTTGAATGGGACATCACAAAATTGATCACTCGGTCCTGCATTTTATCCAGATACTCAAAAGTTTGTGGCACCCCGATTACCAGCCCGGTCAGCCTGATGGGATGAATGGTCATCGTTGCCGTCGGTACAATATAGGAATAATCGGTGGATACGGCAATCGGTACACCTATCGAATGACCGCCGCCTAGGACGATAGATACAGTTGGTTTAGATAGAGAAGCAATCATTTCCGAAAGCGCTAATCCTGCTTCAACATCGCCGCCTACCGTGTTAAGTAATACAATTAACCCTTCAATCTTCGGGTTTTGTTCTATCGCCACGATTTGGGGGATGAGATGCTCATACTTGGTTGTCTTGTTTTGTGGAGGAAGTTGGACATGGCCCTCAACTTGCCCGATAATCGGCAAGACATGAATATTTGAATCTGGCGCTTGCGGGACCGTCGACTGCCCCAGCTGCTGGATTTTTTGGACAAGTGCTGACGGGTTGGTTTGATCCTGGTTGTCCTGTTTTGTCTTATCTTTTCCCATAACTATATTACACGCTCCTTCTTGAAAACATATTACTAGTATGGTCAGCTGGCGAACATACATACAAGAACCTGGAGTGGCTTTTTTTGCTAAATATTGTTGCTTTTACTGCTGGCTAAACAAATCTTGATAATTAAATTTTTTACAAATTTTACATACAAAAAAACGAGCTTGGTTTCAAGCTCGTTTTGCTGGCCCTCATTGGGTTGCTTCTTTAATTGGATAACAATTGTGTCAGTATATTTCTTTCCTCCGAACTTAACGGTACCAACGGAAGCCTTACACCGCCAACATCCATTCCTTTTATCTGCAGTGCTGTTTTTACAGGGGCAGGAGAAGGAGCCATGAATAATGCCTTCATGAGCGGTAACATCTGCCTGTGCAGCTGGGCAGCTTTTTTCACCTCACCCTTGTGGTAAGCTTCCAGCATTTCCTGCATTTCTTTACCGATGATATGGGAAGAAACAGAGATAATTCCATTGCCACCAACAGAAGTGATCGGCAAAGTTAAACTGTCGTCGCCGCTATAAACGGAGAAATCATCACTAGTATTTTCAATAATATAAGAAATAGCATCCAAATCACCCGTCGACTCTTTAACCGAGACAATGTTTGGTATCTTGGACAGCTCAATCACCGTTTCCGGTTCCATTCGAACAACTGAACGGCCGGGGATATTATACAATACAATTGGGAGCGCAGTCTCCTTGGCGATAGCAGCGAAATGCTCATATAAACCTTTTTGGTTCGGTTTATTATAATAAGGGGTCACCAACAACAATCCATCAATTCCTGTGGTCTCCGCTTTTTTAGTGAATTCAATTGTTGAATACGTGTTATTACTGCCAGTACCAGCAATAACGGGAATTCGGTTATTAACTGTTTTAACCACATGGGAATACAAGGCAAGTTTTTCCTCAGGCGTCAATGTCGGTGATTCCCCTGTCGTTCCTGTTACGACGAGGCCGTCTGTGCCGTTACTTATCAAGTAATTCACCAATTCAGTTGTCTTTTCTAGGTCGATATTCCCCCGATTATCAAAGGGGGTAACCATTGCTGTAAGTACTCTGCCGAAATTCATGGCGATCACGGTCTCCTTTCATCTTTCACTCCACTATTCCATGTTTATTAGTTAAGTGTAGCAGGCGGAACAAGTCCCACCTGCTTTTTTGCTGCATTTAGTAAATGATTTATCCTTCCTGAATATCTAACTCGAAGGTATTATGAAGTGCATTAACCGCTGAAATCAAATCTTCCTGATGGATAAGAACCCATATTGTTGTATGGCTGTCTGCTGACTGAAGAATGTGTACGCCGGCGTCGGTCAATGTCTGCACAATTTTCGCGGTAACCCCAGGCACTCCCGTCATTCCTGCGCCCACTAGGGATACTTTGGCGCAGTTTTTCGTTAAAATAGGCTGATAATCCAGATTTTCCAATAAATCGGCAGCTTCATTAGTAAACCGCTCTGGTATAGTATATACCACACCTGTCGGCGAAATATTAATAAAGTCTACAGAAATTCCGGCAGCGGCCATTGCTTTAAAAACTTCCGAATGCAAACGATATGGTTCTTTATTCGCATTCACCCGGACTTGGGTAATATCAGAAATATGAGCTATCCCTGTCACCAGGCGGTCAGGTATATCCCTTCCCTGTGAAGATCCCCTTGAGGAAGTAACCAAAGTCCCGGTTTTTTTAGAATGTGTAGACCGTACTCTAATTGGCACTTTTGCTTGCATGGCAATCTCTACGGCCCGCGGGTGAATGACTTTCGCCCCTTGATATGCTAAGTTGCATATCTCTGTATAAGTGACAACATCCAAAATCCTTGCCGATTCGACTACCCGAGGATCTGCTGTCATAATTCCTTCTACATCGGTAAAAATATCGATATATTCTGCTCCTAATGCAGCTCCCAAGGCAGCTGCTGAAGTATCGCTGCCGCCTCTGCCGATAGTAGTAACTTCTCCGTCTTCTGTTTTTCCTTGAAAACCTGCTACTACTACCACATCATGAGCCTGGAACTCATCGATTACTCTATCCACTTTCATCTCTTTAATTTTTGCTTCTGTGAAATCTTTGTTCGTAATAAATCCCGCTTGTGCGCCTGTTAAAGAAATTGTTTCCATTCCCATACCAGCTAGTTCATTGGAAAATACGACCGAAGAGATAGTTTCACCGCATGACAGCAGTAAGTCCTGCTCTCTTTTGCTAATCCTGGAATGGGGGAAATCTACCAGTTCCAATAATGCATCTGTTGAATAAGGATCAGGATATCTTCCCATAGCTGATACAACGACTACTACTTTATAACCTTCTTTTACGGCATCCTTTATATGGTCAGCGGCACTTTGCCTAGTTTCTTTACTCTGGACAGACGTACCACCGAACTTCTGAACTAATATTTTCATAAATACACCTCAAAGTTACAGCAATTTATTTTTAATAAGACTTTCTGCAATTTGCACAGAATTCCATGCTGCCCCTTTTAGTAGATTATCAGATACGACCCAAAGGTGGAAGCCTTTTGGATTATCCGGGTCCTTTCTTACTCTGCCCACAAAAACCTCACTTCTGCCAGCTGCGCTTAAAGGGGTCGGATACTGCTGATTTGATGGATCATCTTCCAATACAATACCCTCTGCCTGTGATAGCACTTGCTGTACGTCAGAAACTTGTAAATCTTCATTTTCCACCTCTATATATACACTTTCTGCGTGAGAAGTAAAGAAAGGCAGTCTTACACATGTTGCAGCAACATGCAAAGCGTCCGAGTGTAAAATCTTCTTTGTTTCATTAATCATTTTCATTTCTTCAAAGGTGTAGCCGTTATCCTGGAAGGTGTCGATTTGCGGCAAAGCATTGAATGCTATTGGGTAATGCTTCTCATCGCCCTTAACTGGAAGGATTTCCGGATTTAACTCTTCCCCGCTTAGAAAGGCCTGGGATTGCTGTCTCAATTCCTCTGAAGCGATTGTTCCTGCACCTGAAACTGCTTGATAAGTAGATACAATCACTCTTGTCATCCCAAAAGCATCTTGGATAGGCTTCAATGCAGCTACCATTTGGATAGTTGAGCAATTCGGGTTAGCAATAATCCCCTGGTGATTAGCGATATCCGCTTCATTCACTTCCGGAACGACCAGGGGAACGTCTTTATCCATTCGGAAAGCGCTGGTATTGTCAATAACTACCGCTCCTCTTTTAACCGCTTCGTGTGCCAGGCTTTTTGAGACAGAGCCTCCTGCCGAAAAGAGGGCGATTTGAATTCCTTCAAAACTTTCAGGTGTTGCTTCCTTTACTATAAGTTCTTCCCCTTTAAAAGTGATGCTCTTTCCAGCAGAACGGCTGGATGATAATAAAGTTAAACTTTCGATAGGAAAGTCTTTTTTCTCTAAAGTTTCTAGCATTTTTTCTCCTACTGCTCCGGTTGCTCCTACAACTGCAACCCGATATCCTTGCTGTTTCTCCATCTAGAAAATTCTCCTCCCTGTTTTTTAGAGTGTCTGTTATAACGAATAAATGATTTTACTCATAGTTTTTATTTTAACATACTAAAAGTTAGGAAGGTACAGAAAGGCTGTTCTTCTCATTTTCTTTCGATAATGACCGGCTGCAGCTGCTTATATTGTAAAGCACTCTCGACTGTCGTCAGTAATTGATCCATGTCAGAAACCATAGAATTAGGCTTCTTTACTGGATCATCCTGTCCATATGGAATGAAGTAAATGAGTTTACTTGCCATCAAACGCATTAAATTAACGCCGTTCAAACCTAAGGCATCATTTGTGGAGATTCCCAAAACTACCGGATTGCCATTTCTGATAGTAGCTTTTGCTGCCATTAATACCGGAGAATCTGTTAACGCGTTAGCAAGTTTACTCATCGAGTTGCCGGTTAAAGGGGCTATTACCATACAATCTAACGGTTGTTTGGGGCCCAGCGGCTCCGCTTCAGGAATGGTAGTAATAAGTTCTTTTCCTGTGATTTCTTTGATTTTATTCATATGTGCTGCTGCTTCACCAAAATGGGTGTCGGTTTTTTGGACAGTATAGGAAACAACCGGTACTACCTCAGCTTTTGCAGCAACCAGCTTTTCCATTTGCGGAAATACCGCATCGTATGTGCAATGGGATCCTGTTAATCCGAAACCAATTCTTTTTCCTTCCAATGACATGCTATTGACTCCTTTCTTCCATATACTCCGTCAAAACTTGTGTTACCACCCTGCCAAGAATTGCGCCTGCTGTTTTGGGCGCTACGATTCCGGGCAATCCAGGCGCTGGCATTGCTTTAATCCCTCTTTGTTCAGCAAACTTAAAATCTGTGCCTCCTGGCTTAGAAGCTAAATCAATGATTAAAGAATGAGATTTCATTGGTTTGATAACTTCTTTCGTAACAACGAGTGCAGGTATTGTATTTAAAAGAAAATCGCAATTTGGGGAATAGGAAGTTAAATCATTTAAATGAAATGGCGTCAAACCCATTTCCGTTATCCTGGCGAGGTCTTCCTTGTTTTTGGAACCGACAGACACACGGGCACCTAAACCTGCAAATTTGTTTGCCAGGGTAATTCCAACTCTTCCTAATCCCAACACAATTACATCAGAAGAATGGATGGTAAAATCGGTGTGTTGGATGGCCATCATAATTGTTCCTTCGACTGTTGGTATAGAATTATAAATGGCAACATCATCCCGTGCAAAAAGCGGAATTAATTTAACATCCGACTGCTCTGCCATATTATTTAAATACGGAGTGGTTATACCTGTAAATACCAGACAGCCTTTTTTAAGCTTGGAAAACCAACTTTGTGTCAATTGAATTTTTTTATCAGAAAAAACTGTTTCAATAAAGCCTTGTTGATCGGTACCAGGAACCGGAAGAATAATAGCATCCAGGCTGCTCAATTTCAGTTCTTCTATTTCGACTTGTTTGGCCCCAGTAAAGCCCTGATTAAGTTGATCAAATCCGATAATCGAAAGTTCAATTTCGGGGTTCAGGGTTAAATGTCTTATCATTTCCAAGTATCTTGCGTCACCGCCGATAACAGCGATACTTACTTTTGTATCCATTACTTCACCTCGCGTAGGGATAATCCGTCTCTTTTCATAGTATGAAATAGTAATTGGATAGTGACTGTCAAACACACAACAACCACCCAACTTAAAAGAAAAGCGAAGGGAATCTGTCAGCAGCGTAGAAACTGGAGCAACGGATTCAAGATAAAGGAAAGCCAAAAGCTGTTTTTTGCTTTTGTGCTTGACTTATTGAAGAATTAGGAGCGAAGTTTCCTAGCTGCTGATTCCCAGAGCTGGACAATAGAAAAGCGAAGGGAATCTGTCAGCAGCGTAGAAACTGGAGCAACGGATTCAAGATAAAGGAAAGGCGAAAAAAGCTTTTGAAGGTTCTCAAAGGGAATATTGGAAATAGAAAAAGGCCTATGTCAGTGGAATGACATAGACCTTTTGGAGATAGATGTATTTATGAGTCGATGATGATCATATCTTCCCCGATTTTTTTAATATCCCGCCAGCTAATCCTGACGTTTTCACCTTCTTTTTTCATACCGAACCACTTGTAGTTCGGTATTATAAAGGATTCGATTTGTCCCGTTTCTTCATTAAACTCCAGATCGGTATGCCCTAAAATGCCAAGCCTCGATCCGCTGCCAACGTCAACAATCTCCTTACCGCTAAGCTCTTTGTATCTCATATGACCACCTCATCCATTTCTCGGATACTCGCTTCTCTACTATTATATGATGGTATGTCTCAATAAATGAGTTAAGAGGCTGTACCAAGGAACGCAAAGTGATAATCAATAAACCAGGGATAATTATTAAGGAGCGATAAGGGCACTGGAATTAGCTTGCTTGAATAATGAATGAATAATATGATTTGTGGACTCATGGGAAACATTATCTATTTCATTCACCATTTCATCCAATGACCGATGCCTGTTCAATATCAATTCATTCTTTCCGTTACGGCTCATACGGCTATTCGTACTTTCTAAGCTAAGCATTAGATTACCCTTCAATTGCTCCTTGCTGTTGCGGAGTTCTTTATCGGTCAGGCCATTATGCATCAAGTTTCCAATCGTTTCTTCAATGGTTTCTTTTAATATGGACAGTTGCTCTTTGCCCGTACCTGCATAAATGGTCAATAACCCATCGTCTATAAAAGAACTGTGATAGGAAAAAACGGAGTATGCCAATCCCCGTTGCTCCCTGACCTCTTGAAAAAGTCTGGAGCTCATGCTTCCGCCTAACACATTATTCATGACAATTAAGCTGTATATGGATGAGTCATCAACAGGTAAGCCTTGATAGCCCAAGCATAAATGTGCCTGTTCTGTTTCTTTTTTTCTTTCCATATGTTTGGCTATAAAAGAAGGCTGCTTGTATGAAGCGGACGAATCATCCGTTTCATATTTGCCAAAAAGCTTCTCTACGTGTTTAAAATAACTATCATCTACATTTCCCGCGACGGAAATGACAACATTGGCAGGAGTGTAATGATGTTCTTTATATCTTCTTAAATCGTCCTGTTGAAAATTAGCCAGAGTCTCTGCTGTCCCCAGAATCGGATATGCAAGCGGGTGATTGCCGTAAGATACTTCTGACAGCATATCATGGATAATATCATCCGGAGTGTCCTCTGACATTTTTATTTCCTCTAAGACGACTTTTTTCTCCCTCTCCATCTCTTGTTTGTCAAATGTGGAATGGAAGAACATGTCCGCTAATATTTCTAACGCGTACTCTTTATGCGTATCGAGTACTTTAGCATAAAAACATGTGTATTCTTTAGAAGTAAATGCATTTACTTGTCCGCCAATTGCATCGAACTCCTCAGCAATATCTTTGGCGGTTCTGCTGGCAGTTCCTTTGAAAAACATATGCTCCAAAAAGTGGGAAATTCCATTATTGCTCTCTGTTTCATTTCGAGATCCTGTTCTGATCCAAATTCCTACTGTTACCGACCTAACTGCCGGGATATCTTCCAATACTATTCTAAGTCCATTGTCGCATGTGTATTTTTTTAACAAAACGAATCCTCCTAATTGTCCCTTTAGAAGCTAAAAGCTCATCTCTGTTCACTTAACAACCGTTCGATTGTTCCAATTTTAAAGTTCTTTTGCTTTATCAATAAAATTAATCGTTCAAGACCATTATTAATTACTTCTGTCGGATGCATTAAAATCATTGCTCCAGGGTGAATTTGGTCGCTAACGCGATTGATCATCACTTCCACAGAAGGTTTTTGCCAATCTATGGTATCTACCGACCACAGCACTGTTTCCATTTCCAATTCGGCAGCTAAATCAACCACCTTACTATTAAAGCTTCCGCTTGGAGGGGCAAACCATTTTGGCGCCTTTCCTGTAATAGCTTTAATAATGTCATTCGTTTGTTCTAATTGTTCCCTATTTTCCTCAGGAGATAAACGGCTCATATCCGGATGATTATAAGCATGATTACCGACTATATGTCCTTCCTCCTGAATCATCTGTACGATGTCTGCATTTTGGCTGGCCCATTTTCCTTCAATAAAAAAATTTGCCTTCACATTCATCTTTTTTAGCGTTTTTAACATACTCGGTATATTTTCGGTTCCCCATGCTACATTTATTAGCAAACTAACCATGTTTTTTTCTGGATGCCCTCGATATACTGGTGCAGCAGGGAGGTCATCAAATGTTATTTTAGGCGGAACTTGTTCCATGACTAACAAAGACTTATCAAATGCACCCTTCTTGCTCATTTTTTCTAAGGACTTATCAATATTAACTTTTAACCCGTTCCTGCCCGGTATTTTTTTCCATACCTTGTCGATACGGGCATCTTCAGGTTCTACTCGATTTTTTATTGCTTCTTTTTCTACCCGATTACGCAAATCATCCACATTTCCAGACACTTCTGCGTCTTCAGAAAAACTAGCCAAATAATGATATTGGAAAGGATTGGCTTTGACTGGAAAAAATGCTGCCAGTAAAAATACAAATAAAAGAAAATGTATAACTAACCGCTTCACCTTGATCCCTCCTCCATAATAGGTATGATAAACAGGGACAAGGTAGAACTTATATGGATGATCCAATCCAAAAGCTATTCTGTACACACTAGCCTTAATAGCAAAAAAAGAAACTGGGGAACCAGCTTCTTGTTTTACACTTGAACAAGTATAAAATTTTCAGATGGAAATAACCGCTGCTTTCAGATGATTCTCAGCAAACCGCTATTTCCCATCTTTTTATTTTTCGTTCTCTTGCTTTTGTTCCAGTAACACTGCTTTCCGCGATAAGTTGACTCGTCCTTGGTTATCGATTTCTTTTACTTTGACCATGATTTGGTCACCGATCGAAACGACATCTTCCACTTTACCGATTCTTTCTTCAGCAAGCTCGGAAATATGGACTAACCCATCTTTCCCTTTAAATAATTCAACAAAGGCACCAAATTTTTCGATGCGTCTCACTGTTCCAAGGTACATTTCGCCGACTTCGACCTCTTTTACCAGGTCTTCGATAATTTTCTTAGCCTTCTGGTTCATATCAGATTCGGTAGATGAAATGAATACCCGGCCATCCTGTTCAATGTCAATCTTTACACCGGTATCTTCGATTATTTTGTTAATTTGCTTACCACTCGGCCCGATGACATCGCGGATCTTATCAGGATTAATTTCCATAGTAAGAATTTTCGGTGCGTACGCGGATAATTCTTCTTTTGGTGAACCAATTGTCTCAAGCATATGGCCTAAAATATCCATACGGCCTTTCTTAGCTTGCGTCAATGCCTCTTCCAGGATTTCTCTTGATAACCCTTCAATTTTTATGTCCATTTGTAATGCAGTTACCCCATTAGCAGTACCGGCAACCTTGAAATCCATGTCACCAAGAAAGTCCTCCATGCCTTGAATATCGGTAAGGATGGAATAATCTTCCCCCTGTTTGATCAAGCCCATGGCGATACCTGCAACAGGCGCCTTAATCGGAACCCCTGCATCCATCATCGCCAGCGTACTGGCACATATACTTGCTTGGGAGGTCGAACCATTGGATTCAAGAACTTCCGAAACTAAACGAATCGTATAAGGGAATTCTTTTTCTGATGGCACTACTACTTCCAATGCTCTTTCCCCTAAAGCCCCGTGCCCTATTTCGCGGCGGCCAGGTCCTCTGATTGGTCCTGTTTCCCCTACACTATACTGCGGGAAATTGTAATGGTGCATAAAACGCTTGGACTCTTCTAAATCCAAACCATCTAGAATTTGTACGTCCCCTAAAGCTCCGAGTGTACATACACTCAATGCCTGTGTTTGTCCCCGGGTAAACAGGCCAGACCCATGAGTCCTTGGAAGTACACCGATTCGTGAAGACAACGAGCGAATTTCATCAACTTTACGGCCGTCAGGACGGATTTTTTCTTTCGTAATTAAGCGCCGTACTTCTTCTTTTACAAGTTTGTCCAAAACAGCTTTAACTTGTTTGATGGTTTCTTCGTCAGCTTCAGCTTCCTCGTAACTGGCAATTACTTCTTGTTTAGCTTCGTCAATCGCTAGTTCACGGGCATGCTTTTCCTGCACCTGAATCGCCTGGACCAATTTAGCTTTCGCTTTTTCTTCAACTTCTGCACTGAACGCTTCATCCAATTCGAACAGTTTCACTTCTTTTTTCTCTTTGCCTACTTCGGCAATTACTTTTTCCTGGAAAGCAACCAATCTTTTTATTTCTTCATGGCCAAACATAATCGCTTCCAGCATTATTTCTTCGGGCACTTCTTCAGCACCCGCTTCCACCATGTTGATGGCGTCCTTCGTTCCAGCAACTGTAAGATTAATATCACTTTTTTCTAATTGATCGACGGAAGGATTGATGATAAATTCTCCGTCTACTCTCCCTACAATCGCTCCAGCAATCGGACCGCCAAAAGGTATATCAGATACTCCCAATGCTAAAGAGGAGCCTATCATCGCTGCGACAACTGAGGAACAGTTTTGGTCTACACTCATCACAGTGCTTATAACTTGTACTTCGTTACGAAAACCGTCCGCGAATAACGGGCGAATCGGCCGGTCTATCAACCGGGACGCCAAAATCGCTTTCTCACTAGGACGGCCCTCCCGCTTGATAAAACCTCCTGGAATTTTTCCAACTGCATATAAACGCTCTTCATAATTTACAGTCAAAGGGAAAAAAGGTAAATCTTTTGGTTCATTGGATGCTGTAGCAGCTGTTAATACAGAGGTATCTCCATATTGAATCATACAAGCTCCATTGGCTTGTTTAGCTAATTCTCCGATCTCCACTGTAAAAGGCTGACCGGAAATTTCCGTAGTAAACACTTTCTTTTCTGCCATGTATTATACTCCTCTCAATAAAAATCAGACTTGCAATATGAGCAATGCGGGCTGAAACCCACAATGCAGTAATACTCGGCATGACTTACACTTCTAATTTAAGTCTTGCCGTTTGTTATGATTACATACTACTCCATAGAGAAGTGGCGTATGGGAACCTTTCTTACCTCTCGAAATATCGAAAGCAGCATCATGTTCCAAGAGACCCTTTGGATAAAAGGTTGTTCAAAGAGCAGGAAAAACCCCTGTCTCTTTAACCCTCTAGTTAAAGATTGCTCTATGTATTCGTTTTTAAGTACAGAAAAAGCGGGAATTCTCCCGCTTTCCCTGAACAAACTTAGCGACGAAGGCCAAGTCTCTTTATTAAATCGCGATAACGTGTTACGTCTTTAGCGCGAAGGTAGTTCAACAAGTTACGGCGTTTACCTACCATTTTTAATAGACCACGACGAGAGTGGTGATCTTTTTTATGAACACGCAAATGCTCATTCAAGTTAGTTATTTCTTCCGTTAGGACAGCGATTTGAACTTCTGGAGAACCAGTGTCATTATCGTGTGTTTTGAAATCATTAATGATCTCATTTTTACGTTCTTGTGTGATTGCCATCCTTTTCACCTCCTGTAAATGTAAAATCCCCAATCCCCTAGCAAGCGTCGGAGTTTCGCGTTGCCAAGCGATGGTTTCCGTATTTTAGATTAACTCTTTTGTTGATAAATTGCAAGTAATTACACTAAATCTCTTGAAGATAAGTGCGAATTTTTTGCTCATCTCTTGTCAGCTGGCTTACCAGGCTGTCTACACCATCAAATTTAAACTCTTCCCGAATGAACATCCGCCATTCAACCGTTAACTCACTGCCATATAAATCTTCTTGAAAATCAAATAAATGAACCTCAAGAGCAGGTTGATTTACTTCTTCATTGAATGTTGGTTTATACCCCAGGTTAGCCATCCCTTTGAGCAGCCTGCCCTGATATCCAACAGTGACAGCATAAACTCCCGGCTTAGGTAAAAAATAATTTTCCGACAATGACAAATTAGCTGTAGGGAATCCAATGGTCCGGCCCCTTTTATCACCTTCCACTACTTCTCCTTTGATTGTTAAAGGACGGCCTAATAAATGGTTTGCCTCTTCTACATCGCCAGATAGCAGATGTTGCCTGATCAATGTTGAACTTATTTTTTCCTGCTTGTCCCTTACTTTTTCAACCTTAGTAAACGAGAATTCACCTCTTGCATGCTCGGAAATGGTTTCCATTGACCCTTGACCTTTATGTCCATAACTAAAATCAAAACCAGCCACCAAATGCTTAATATGTAATCCGATCAGAAATTGATCGACAAATGCCTGCGGCTCCAAATTGGACAATTGTTTGTTAAATGTTATCACATACAGTCTGTCTATTCCTAATTGTGAAAGTATGTGCTTTTTTTCTTCCATTGGAGTCAGATAGCTTACATGCTGTTTGTCCTTTTTTAAAACGACGGAAGGATGAGGATGGAAGGTAATGACAGCACTCGTAAGATTTTGGCGTTTAGCCAAATCGGCTGCTGTTTTAATCACTTTCTGATGGCCCCTGTGGATTCCGTCAAAGAAGCCAATTGCCGCCACTGTTGCTGGTGTACTTGCTTTTTCTATTTGATGTGGATAGGATAGCTGGATGGTTTTCATAACAATTCACCTACTTTTTCAATCATAATGAAAGACTTTTAATGGTTTAATCATACCATGTTCAGTTGGATGGTACTGGTATATTGCCAATAATTTATCTCCTAGCTGGACCCGAAAGCTGTCACCGCTTGGAGCTTCACTGGGAATTTTAAGCTTTTGCCCATGGTATATTTTAGCAGCAATGTTTTCTTCTACATACAATACATCTAAGTGTTCGACGCCTGCCTGCAATGGAAGCAGTAAAGATAGATGGGTATTTAGTGCTCTAGCCTGTTCTACATCTTCCAGCGTATAACTGTTTTCTCTAGTAAAGGAGCCTGTTTGGGTTCTAACCAGGTCAGACATATGAGCCGGATAACCTAGCGCTGACCCAATATCGGTACATAAGGTTCTAATATAGGTCCCCTTGGAACACTCAACTTTAAACTGAAACTGCTGTGTCCCATTTTTAACCGCTTCCTCATTAGAAAGCAGTTCGATTCGAAATATACGAATGGTCCTCTCGGGCCTTTCTATGGTCAAACCTTGCCTTGCATACTCATATAATTTCCGTCCCTGAACTTTTACAGCAGAGTACATAGGGGGAGTCTGCTTAACTTCTCCATGGAATTCGGTAAGTACACTATTTATCTTTTCAATACCTACCGGTTGGTTTACAGGAACTGATTCTATGATAGCTCCATGGCTATCCTCTGTTTCGGTGGCGGCCCCTAAAGTGACTTCAGCAATATAGGTCTTTTTCGTTTCGGTAAGATAAGGTACTAACTTGGTTGCCTGTCCGATACAGATCGGCAGGACGCCTTCTACTTCTGGATCCAATGTGCCTGTATGACCAACCTTTTTTGTACCATATAAGCGCCTAAGCCTAGCCACACAGTCATGAGAAGTAAGCCCTCTTGGTTTCCATAATGGCAGTATACCATCCATTTAAATTCCCTCCACCTGTAACTTTAACAGTCTTATTAGTAGTCCTCCTCTTTTAAAACAAAGGAAAAACCCTTGTAAATTACTAACAAGGGTTTTCCGTATCCAAAGGCAGCATCAAAATACTTGCTCATTCCTCTGTATCATTGATCTGACGCAGAATATGCTCAATCCTGTTCCCTTTTTCAATTGCTTCGTCAAATTCAAAATAAAGTTCAGGAGTTTTCCTCAAACGGATCCTTTTTCCTATCTCAGACCGAATAAACCCTTTCGCTTTAGCGAGGCCGACAAGTGTATCTTGTTTTTGTTTATTTTCGCCAAGTACAGAAATAAACACTTTAGCCTGTTGCAAGTCACCTGAGACTTCCACGTCGGTTACTGTTACAAAGCCTACCCGCGGATCTTTGATCTTACGTCCAATTATATCTCCAAGTTCTTTCTTCATTTGTTCCCCTACACGATTTGCTCGTAATTCATTCATTTTCTATCACCTCTATTAATGTGGAGGGAAAGTTATCTTGCCTACAACCACTCTAAGTCGGTGGTTCCTCGTTCTATTTCCGGAAAGGAATCGATAAGCTTTAACGCTTGATTGATAACCCTTTCTGCTTGGACCTTATCATTTGATATAGTGACCAGCCCGATTTGCGTCCGCTGCCACAAATCCTGATGGTTTATTTCGCTTACAGCAATATTATAATCATTTTTCAGCCTTGTTATTATTCTTTTTATCACCGAACGCTTTTGTTTTAAAGAATGAGAATCATAAATAAAACAGTCCACTTCAGCGACTAATATCATACGCGCTTGATTTCCTGCATGACATAGGCTTCAAAAACATCGCCCTCTTTAATATCATTGAAGTTTTTAACTGTAATGCCGCACTCATAATTTTGAGCAACTTCTTTCACATCGTCCTTAAACCGCTTTAAGGTATCTATTTCCCCTTCATAAAGGACTACGCCATCACGGATGACACGTACTCCTGCATCACGGGTAAGCTTTCCATCGGTAACATAGCTTCCTGCAATTGTCCCGATTCTGGATACCTTGAAGATTTCACGAACTTCAGCCTGGCCGATTACCTTTTCTTCGAATTCCGGATCGAGCATCCCTTTCATTGCTGCTTCGATTTCCTCGATCACTTTATAGATAATTCGATGTAGACGGACATCTACTTTTTCAGTTTCAGCCGCTTTTTTAGCATTATTATCAGGTCTAACATTAAAACCAATCACGATAGCGTTTGATGCTGAAGCAAGTATAATATCTGATTCAGCAATGGCCCCCACACCTGTGTGGATGATATTTACCTTTACGCCTTCAACATCTATCTTTTTGAGTGATGAAGCTAATGCTTCTACGGAACCTTGAACGTCTGCTTTCAAAACAAGGTTTATGTCTTTAACTTCCCCTTGTTTAATTTGTTCAAACAAATCATCAAGACTGACTTTCGCTTTATCTGTACGCTTTTCTTCAATTTGCTTTTGTTGTCTCGCTTCCCCTACCTGTCGTGCTTGCTTCTCGTTAGAAAAGACGACAAATTGATCACCAGCAGCCGGAACTTCATTCAAGCCGGTAATTTCCACTGGTGTCGAAGGCCCTGCAGCTTGAACCCGGCGCCCTAAGTCATTTACCATTGCCCGGACTCTTCCATAAGTATTTCCTACGACGATGGCATCACCCACATGCAATGTTCCATTTTGGACAAGCAAGGTTGCTACAGAACCACGGCCTTTATCAAGCTGTGCTTCAATAACGGTTCCATTTGCATTACTATTAGGATTTGCTTTTAATTCTTCCACTTCGGAAACAAGCAGGATCATTTCTAATAAATCGTCAATGCCCTCGCGTTTAATGGCAGATAACTGAACGAAAATTGTATCGCCGCCCCAGTCTTCCGGTATAAGTTCATGCTCGGTCAGTTCCTGCATCACCCGATCTGGATTGGCTCCTTCTTTATCCATTTTGTTCACAGCTACAATGATTGGCACTTCTGCTGCTTTCGCATGGTTTATTGCTTCCACGGTTTGCGGCATAACTCCATCATCAGCTGCTACCACCAAAATAGCTATATCTGTTACCTGTGCACCGCGGGATCTCATGCTAGTAAAAGCGGCATGGCCCGGTGTATCAAGAAATGTGACTTTTTTTCCATTATCTTCGACTTGATAGGCTCCGATATGCTGGGTGATACCGCCTGCTTCACCTTCAGTCACCTTTGTATCACGAATCGAATCCAATAAAGTGGTTTTACCATGATCTACGTGACCCATGATAGTAACAACAGCTGGACGTTCGATCAAATCTTCAGCCTTTTCTTCTGTTTTGAAGTTGTCCAAGTCGATTTCATCTACTTCCACCACTTGCTCTGCGGTAACTCCATACTCTTCACAGATTAGCTCGATTGAATCTTTATCCAAGTCCTGGTTTTTTGTCGCCATAACCCCAAGGAACATCAGCTTTTTAATGATTTCAGCTGTATCCTTGTTGAGTTTCTCTGCTAATTCACTAACCGTCAAAGTGTCAGTATATGTGATATTCTCGGGTGTCGCTTTTTTAGGAGCTTGGGATTGATTGTTATTGTTAGAAGCTCTTCCGTTATTGCGTTTTTTGTTCTTGTTGTTGTTCCCTTTTCCACTAGGTTTATTGCCGCCTTGATTATTTTGTGGTCTTTTCGCTGAATTACTGCCTTGTTTATTATTTGGTTTTTTGTTTTTTGAATTAGCGCTTGTTTGATTAGATGAACTATCGCCGCTAACCGGTTTTTCAGGCTGCGCTTGTTTTTTCTCACGGCTGCCGCCATCAAATGCGTTATCTAGTTTCTGGACAGTGTCCTGTGAAATAGTCGACATATGGTTGGCAACTTCAATATTCAATTCCTTCATTTTATCTATAACCACTTTGCTGGATAGATTTTTTTTCTTTGCATATTCGTAAACTCTTGTTTTACTCATACGTTCACCCCCGAATAGATTCATCGAGTAACGATGTCAATTTAGCGGCGAATCCAGTATCAAGAATAGCAACAGCCACTCTTCCCGACTTTCCGATAGCTTGTGAAATAGTTTCCCGGTCGTCAACTTCTATCAAAGGAATTTTGTAGTACAGGCACTTATCTGTGATTTTTTTCCTCGTTTGTACTCCCGTATCTCTCGCTATAAGAACTAGTTTCGCCTTCTGTCTCTGAATGTCGCGTATAATGGCCTCTTCTCCGAGTGAAAGCTTTCCCGCCCGAAAGGCAAGGCCTAATAAATTCAGATAATCTTTACTCAATTTTCTTACCCTCAATAATGTTTTTTAACTCATCATAAACTGTTGGATCAATGTCTGTATTTAAATGCCGCTTTAAAATTCCACTATTTTCTGCTGATTGAACAACTTCCAAACTTCTAGAAAGGTATGCTCCCCGGCCATTTTTCTTGCCAGTAGTATCGACAAAAACTTCGCCTTCTTTATTTCGGACCACACGGATTAGTTCTTTTTTTGGTTTCATTTCCTGAGTCACTATGCATTTTCTAAGAGGAACTTTCCTGGTTGCTGCCATTTTCATCCCACCCCTTATTCAAATGGATCTTCGTCAATATCTGAATAAGCATCGTCAAGTAAATCTTCTTGCGCTTTATCTTGCAATAAGCCTTCTTCCCGTGCTTCACTTTCGCTCTTAATATCGATTTTCCAGCCGGTTAACTTTGCTGCCAGTCTGGCATTCTGCCCACGCTTGCCTATTGCCAGAGATAACTGATAATCAGGGACAATAACCGTTGTAGCTTTATCTTCCTCATTCACCAGCACTTCGACAACCTTTGAAGGACTGAGGGCATTAGATACGTAAACAATCGGATCTTCGGACCATTCCACGATATCGATTTTTTCACCTTTTAATTCGTTTACAATCGTCTGGACCCTTTGCCCGCGCTGGCCGACACAAGAACCAACGGGATCCACTTCCGGGTCTGCTGCATAGACCGATATCTTGGAACGATCACCGGCTTCACGTGCGACAGACCTGATTTCTACTGTACCATCATAAATTTCGGGTACTTCCATTTCAAAAAGCCGCTTTAACAAGCCTGGATGGGTCCGGGAAACATAAATTTGCGGCCCTTTATTGGTGTTTTCCACCTTCGTGACCAAAACTTTCAATCGGTCATGGACTTCGTAATGCTCTGCAGGCATTTGTTCTCCCTCAGGTAACCTCGCTTCAATTTTGCCTAAATTGACATAGATAAAACGAGGATCCTTTCTTTGAATTATACCTGTCATGACGTCTTCTTCCCGATCAGCATATTCGCTGAAGATGACACCGCGCTCTGCTTCCCTCACCCGCTGTGTAACGACTTGTTTAGCTGCTTGGGCTGCAATTCTTCCAAAGTCTTTCGGTGTTACTTCTACTTCGATGACATCGCCAATTTCATAATTAGGATCCTTTTGCTTTGCTTCCTCAATGGAAACCTGCTGCAAGGAGTCTTCTACTTCCTCAACAATGTCTTTCCTGGCATAAACATGCATGCTGCCAGTTTGTTCATTTAAATCCACTCGTACATTAGTGGCAGATTTGAAGTTCTTTTTATAAGCGGAGATAAGAGCAGCCTCTAAGGCTTCCATAAGGATATCTTTGTCAATCCCTTTTTCTTTCTCCAAATAGTCGATCGCATCAAAAAGCTCACTGCTCACCGTTTTTTCCCCCTTTAATTAAATGATACCGCCAGCCGTGCTTTAGCTACCTTCTCAAACGGTATTTGTATCTCTTTTTTTCGGGTTTTCACTATAATTTCCAGTAAGATAGTATCTTCTTGAAAATCTTTAAGGATACCTTCGTACTCTTTTTCGCCATCCAATTTCTCGTATAGCTTTACATGTATTTTTTTATTAATATTAGCTTTTAAATCTTCTGGTTTTTTCAGCGGGCGTTCTGCTCCGGGAGAAGATACCTCTAAAAAATAAGGAGCCGATACTGGATCTTCTTCATCAAGTTTTTCGCTTAGTTGTTCAGAAACCTGACCGCATTCCTCGATATCAACTCCGCCTTCTTTATCTACATATACACGCAGAAACCAATTTTTTCCTTCTTTTTCAAATTCAATGTCTACCAGGTTCAAGTTCATATCCGCCAAAATTGGCTGAACCAATTTTTCGGTTGTTTCGGTAACTTTCGAACTCAATTGTTTCCCTCCTTTTTACTACAATTAAAAAGTTCTACTATTGTTTTTGGTTAGAAGTAGTATACTCAATTAGCCGCTGTTTCATTTCAATTGCCTGGATATTCACGCTTTCCGCCACATTAATTACAAAACCCTTGTCATTTAGTTAATTGACAAGGGAACTTTATCAGCTTCTCCTATTGCAGTGTAAAAACTCTAAATAATGACAAACGGAGGAATAAAGCAAAATCCTAATCAAGCAGTGACAGTCTTTACACAATAAAGTCCCAGGCATGTGATGATGCCCCGTCTGTGTTCCGTCAAAAGCGAGTTCCATTGCAGAAAAAAAGAAATAGGTATGAAGAAAGAGTGGGGTTCGCCCACTCTTTCTTACTTGCGTATCAATGCTTACCGTAAAAAATATACCATATCTAACAATTTAATGCAAGATTAACCGCTTCATTAGCAATGCTCTAATTAACCTCTGATTAGAACAGGGATAACTGATTGGCATCTGCCATACCCTCTAAACAACCATGATTATCTAAATATTCGAGCACAGTCTTCGAAATTCTACTTCTTTCGCGCAAATCTTCTTTTGAGAGAAATTCTCCTTCTTTTCTTGCTTTTACAATATTGAGAGCTGCATTTGTACCCAGGCCGTCTACTGCGTTAAAGGGCGGAATTAAAGTATCGCCTTCTACAAGGAAATCTGTCGCACTGGACTTGTACAAATCGACTTTCTGGAACGAAAATCCTCTGGCATTCATCTCCAGGGATATTTCCAGGACAGTCAACAGGTTTTTTTCTTTTGGCGAAGCATCATTTCCTTTGGCTGTTATTTCCTGAATCCGTTTTTTGATTGCTTCTGAGCCTTTGATCATTGTATCCAGTTCAAAGTCTCCTGCTCTTACTGTGAAATAAGCAGAATAAAAGAATATAGGGTAATGGACTTTAAAGTAAGCAATCCGGACTGCCATTAATACATAGGCAGCAGCGTGAGCCTTAGGGAACATATATTTAATTTTCTTACATGATTCAATATACCAATCAGGGACGCCGTGTTTTTTCATTTCATCTATCCATTCATCTTGCAGACCTTTCCCTTTACGGACAAATTCCATGATTTTAAATGCCAGAGATGCATCCAAACCTTTATGCATCAAATAAACCATAATGTCATCCCGGCATCCAATTACATCGGGAAGATTGCAAATACCATCATTGATTAATTGCTGCGCATTTCCCAGCCATACATCGGTTCCATGGGAAAGCCCCGATATAATAACCAATTCGGCGAATGTCTTTGGATTGGTATCTTCCAGCATCTGACGGACAAACCTTGTTCCGAATTCCGGTACTCCTAATGTTCCTGTCTTACAATTAATTTGCTCTGGAGTAACACCCAAAGCCTCAGGACCGGAAAATATTTTCATTACTTCCGGATCGTCTGTGGGTATCGTTTTTGGATCAATACCGCTTAAATCCTGAAGCATTCTTATCACAGTAGGATCATCGTGTCCCAGTATATCTAATTTCAACAAGTTATCATGAATAGAATGAAAGTCAAAATGAGTGGTCTTCCATTCGGAATTCCGATCATCAGCAGGAAATTGGATCGGAGTGAAATCGTAAATTTCTTTATCATCCGGGACAACAATGATACCGCCGGGGTGTTGTCCTGTGGTTCGTTTAACGCCTGTACAGCCTTGCACTAACCGGTCAACTTCCGCATTCTTATACTGCAGCTGATGGTCACTGGCATAGCCCTTAACATATCCATAGGCTGTTTTTTCAGCAACCGTGCCGATAGTTCCAGCCCGGTAAACATTATCCTCTCCGAACAAAACCTTCGTATAATTATGGGCCTTTGGCTGATACTCTCCGGAGAAGTTCAAATCAATATCCGGTACTTTATCCCCTTTAAAGCCAAGGAAAGTTTCAAACGGAATATCCTGTCCATCTTTCTTCAAAGGACTTCCGCATTTAGGGCAGTCTTTGTCATCCAAGTCAAAACCGCTCCCGACTGAACCATCATTAAAAAATTCATTATATTTGCACGATGGACAGACGTAATGCGGAGGAAGCGGATTTACTTCTGTGATTTCCGTTAAGGTAGCTATCAACGAAGAACCGACTGAACCACGCGAACCTACTAGATAACCATCTTCTAATGATTTTTTAACAAGTTTGTGGGAAATTAAGTAAATAACCGCAAAACCATGGCCAATAATGCTATCAAGTTCTTTTTCAATACGTTTCACTACTAATTCAGGCAGCTCTTCGCCATAAATGCTTTTAGCCATGCTATAACTCATTTCTCTGATCTCTTCTTCCGCACCATCGATATTTGGAGTGTAGAGGTCTTCTTTTACAGGGACAATCTCTTCGATCAAATCATTAATCGATTGGCTATTGGCGACCACTACCTCTCTTGCTTTTTGTTTGCCTAAAAAGTCAAAACATTCCAGCATTTCATCAGTTGTCCGGAAGTGGACGTCGGGCAGAGTCTGCCTGCTTAACGGGTTGCCGCTTTGTGATGAGATTAAAATTTGCCTGTACAGTTTATCCTGTTGGTCTATATAATGCGTGTTTCCCGTCGCAACGGCTTTCTTTCCCATGCTTTCTGCCATATCGACCAGGTTTTTCAGTATATCAAATAATTGTGCTTCATTACCGATCAATTCTTTCTCAATCAAATGATAATAATTGGAAGGTGGTTGAATTTCAATATAGTCATAAAATTCGGCAGCTTTTTCTGCTTCTTCCTTTGACTTTTGCATCATTGTTTCAAATACTTCCCCTTTATCACAGCCAGAACCAACAAGGATTCCCTCCCGGAACTTTTGTAATTGCGATCTCGGGATCCGCGGGACACGATAAAAGTAATCGACATGCGCCATGGAGACAAGCTTATAAATATTTTTCAAGCCAACTTCATTGGCAGCAAGTAGTGTGCAATGAAACGGCCTGGACCGTTGGTAAGCCTTACCTTCCCCCATATGCTGATTAAATTGGTTATGGTTTACTATCTCTTTGTTGAATGATTCTTTCAGTAGTTTCCATAAAAGATATCCAGTCGCTTCCGCATCATAAATAGCCCGGTGATGCTGGGTCAGTTCAATATCAAGCATTTTACATAGAGTGTTCAACCGGTGATTTTTAAGGGACGGATACAGAAACCGCGCTAACTCCAGAGTATCGATTACTGGGTTTTCTGCTTTTTGGTAGCCTATCTTTTTCAACCCTTCATTCAAAAAGCCCATATCGAAGCTGGCATTATGCGCAACAAGCACCGAGTCTCCCATCCATTCGTGAAAGTCCCGCATGACTTCACTGACTTCTGGTGCATTATTGACCATGTCATCGGTGATTCCAGTCAAATCTATCGTAGTTTGTGATAACGCATGATGAGGATTGGCGAACGACTCAAACCGGTCAATAATTTCGCCGTCTTTTATTTTTACTGCAGCCAATTCAATGATTGTGTCATAAACAGCTGAAAGACCAGTGGTTTCTACGTCAAATACAGTGTAGGTTGCATCCTCTAGAATCAGATCTTTTTCGTTATAAGCAATTGGCACACCATCATCGACTACATTAGCTTCAAGGCCGTAGATGATTTTTATGCCGTGCTTACTACCGGCAGCATAGGCTTCTGGGTATGATTGAACAACCGCATGATCTGTAATGGCTATTGCCTGGTGGCCCCACTCTGCTGCTTGTTCAACCAGACTGCTGGCTGATACAACAGCATCCATCTGGCTCATTGCCGTGTGGGAATGAAGTTCTACTCTTTTTTCGCCATCATCTGCTTTGTCTTTTCTTTTTTCCGGTTTTATTTCGTTAATATCCTGTACCATCATCGTCAGTTCATTTGTGAAATTGTCCGTTTGGATACTTCCACGCGCTTTTACCCACATTCCTTTTTTCACTCTGGCAAATTTCTCGGCGTCCTGGTCGCCTTTCGAAAACATTTTTAATTGGAAGGAATCCGTATAATCAGTAACTTTCACAATCAGCAAATGCCTGCCAGACCGCAATTCTCTTACTTCAGCGTCAAAAACATAGCCTTGGATGGCCATTTTTCTTTCCTCTTCAAGGATATTTTCCATTTGCACAATCTCGTCTTGAATGTTGTACCCAATCATCAATGGCCCTTCAAAGGCACCCTCTGCTTTCTGTTTCTCCCTATCCTGTCTCTCTTTCACCGCTTTTTGAACAAGCTTCTGATCTTCCAGTGCCTTTTGCTCTCTAAATTTTTGGATGTTTTCCAACTCATTTCCAACATCTACAGAGAGCGTATAAGTCAATGCCCCAATTTGCTGGCAATAACTTTTGAAGCCTGGCTCCAGCCTTTTTTTTAATGCACTTGCCTCTGCTTGATTGCGAGAGGTTAACATAATCTTATTCCCGTCCACTTTGGGTTTTTGCTCATGGACTAAATCCCGATAAGCTGGAGAGAGATCCGTTAAGGAGTGGACAAATTCTTTCCAATATTCACAAACATCCTCTTCTGCCAACACTTTATTTTCTGCATATATGGTCCAGTCCACTGAAGCAATTTGCGAAAAAGCTTCCTTCAGTTTCAAAGCAAATAGTCGATATACTGCAGGAGGTAATATATTGGTAACGTTTATATGAAAATGCCAAAGCTTCTCTTTTGTATAAACTTCTAACTTAGATAGATAACTATCCTTAAAATGTAAATCAATTAAATCTTCGGGCATATCAATCTGCTTCAGCAGTAAGCCGAGTTTTTCTTTGCTGGATATGTCCATTCTTCTTCCTCCCCGTTTCCTAAACCATTCATCTTGCAATCCACTGCCAAGGCGGCAGCAAAGCAAATAAATAATATTCTTTAAAAAATCACTTATTGTAATAGTTTACTACTTATTAAAACCCTTGTCATTATGAATCAGACAAGGGTTTTAAATAACCATTTTTTATAGTAAAGTTTTGATTTGCTCCAGCAATTCAGATTCGTGCAGCTCGGTCTTGTCTGCGCCTGTACGATGCTTTACTTCTACGATTCCCTCTTCAGCCCGTTTACCGACAGTTATTCTTAATGGAATTCCAATAAGGTCGCTATCTGCAAATTTAACTCCAGCTCTTTCTTTCCGGTCATCAAACAACACTTCTATTCCAGCTTGACTCAAGGAATGATACAGTTTTTCTGCCAGCTGTTTTTGATCGTCTTTTTTCATATTCATCGCCAATAGGTGTACTTGGAATGGAGCAATATTCGCCGGCCATACCATGCCATCTTCATCGTGGTGCTGTTCCACAATTGCAGCTAGCGTCCGTGATACACCAATACCATAAGACCCCATCACCATTGTCTGTGATTTCCCCTGGTCATTTAGAATCGATGCACCCATTCTTTCCGCATAAAAACTTCCTAATTTGAAGACATGCCCTACTTCAATTCCTTTAGCAAATTGAATCTTGCCAACTCCATCAGGAGAAGGATCTCCTTCTTTGATAAAACGAAGGTCAGCATATGTATCAATAGTAAAATCGCGCCCTTGATTGGCGTTTAAATAGTGAAAGCCATCCTTATTAGCGCCGCAGGATACATTCGTTGTATATTCAACAGCATTATCCGCTACAATGTCGATACCTTCTGCAATCCCTATTGGTCCCAGCGAACCAAAACCAGCTCCGGCAGCAGCTTTAGTTTCCTCTTCCGTAGCTAATTCTACGCTTTCAGCCTTGAATAGGTTTTTCAGTTTAATATCATTTACTTCATGATCCCCGCGTGTTACTACAAGAACCAGCCTGTCATCCACTTTAAACATTAATGCTTTCAGCCCTTTTTCCAGTGGATGGTTCAAAAACTCGGCAACATCCTGCATTGTCTTTTGGTTCGGCGTTTCCACTAATTGAAGGGGTTCCTCGGATTCCTGACTTTTCTGGTAATCAGCAATTACGGGAGCCATCTCTACATTTGCTGCATAGTCAGAACTATCTGAGTATGCTATTGTATCTTCTCCAACCTCAGATAATACCATAAATTCATGCGTATCCTTTCCGCCCATCGCTCCCGAATCCGCAATGACTGCCCGGAAATTAAGCCCACAGCGTTGGAATATAGTCGAATAAGCATCAAATATACGTTGATAAGTATTATCCAAACTATCGTAAGAATCATGAAACGAATAAGCATCTTTCATGATAAACTCTCTACCTCTCAGCAAACCAAATCTGGGTCGTTTTTCATCTCTGAATTTTGTCTGGATCTGGTAAACAGTCAAGGGAAGTCTTTTATAACTTTTTATTTCATCTCTTACAATACTTGTTATAACTTCTTCATGTGTAGCGCCTAAAGCAAACTCCCGGTCATGACGGTCGTTCAATCGCATCAATTCGGGCCCGAAGTTATTCCATCTCCCCGTTTCCTTCCACAGTTCGGCCGGCTGCATTGCAGGCATGACCATTTCATTTGCTCCTGTTTGGTCCATTTCCTGCCTGACGATGTCTTCCACTTTGCGTAGTACCTTTTTTCCTAAAGGCAGAAAACTATAAACACCTGACGCTGTCTGACGAATGAAACCAGCCCTTACGAGCAGCTGATGGCTTTTTATTTCAGCATCGGCAGGCACCTCTTTAAATGTTGGGATTAGCATCTCGCTCTGTTTCATGTTTATGTCACCTCTATCTCTCTTGTAATGTGGGTATTCGATATATGTACGTGGAAAAGTCTAGCTTCCTCCCTGAAGGGGGAAGCTAGCTTATTTTTTTTGCATGTAAATTACAAAAACAACCTTTGGATGTCATTCCAAGTAACAACTATCATTAACAGCATAAGCAGTGCAAACCCGACAAAATGGACAATGCCTTCCTTATGTGGATCCACCGGCTTGCCTCTGACAGCTTCAATTCCGACAAATAGAAGCCTTCCTCCATCAAGGGCAGGCAATGGCAACAGATTGATGATTCCTAAATTGATACTTAGTGCTGATGTCCACATGAGCAAATTAAGTATGCCAGTCTGAACCACTTGATCGGTTGCGTCATAAATTCCTACTGGCCCTGAAAGCATATCAAGCGAAAATTGCCCTGTTACTAACTTACTTAAATTGACGAGGATTAACTTGGTCCATTCATAAGTCTGGTTAATGCTGTAAGGAACTGCCTTAAATAAAGACTTTTCAAAGTATGCCTGGACCCCAATCTGTCCAATCTCCACATCCTGAGTGACCTGGCTCCTTGGAACCACTTCTAGTTCTACTTGTTGATTGCTTCGTTGTACAGTCATCGATAACTCTTCTTCCGGATGATCCCGGACGATTTCAGTGAACTCGTCCCAAGTAGATATGGAAGTTTCTCCAATCTGAACTACCTCATCCCCATCCTGAAAACCAGCCTCTTCAGCAGGACTGTCAGATACTACATTGCCAATAATGGCTTTGTCTGCAGGCACACCTTGAATAAGGCCCAACAGCAAAAAGATGACAGCTGCCAGCAGAAAATTCATCAATGGACCGGCAAAGAGCTGCATTGCCCTTTGTGGTAATGTTTTGGAAGCAAATTGGCGATCGTAAGGAGCAATCTGTGTTTCTATTTCATCCATTACATAATCGGCCTTTGGATCGATTGGAAATGTTAATTTCTCTTCTTCATCTATTTCATAACCTTCGATAATCAATCGATGATCAAGATCAGCATGCTCTACCTCAATCACCCTTGCTTGCGGGTGCTTAGACTTATTGTTGACGATGATCTTATTGACTGCCCCTTCTTGATTGAATTCCAACCCAATATGCTGTCCAGGCTTTAATTCAATGATTTCAGGGTCTTCTCCGGCAACTCGCACATAGCCCCCAATTGGCAGCAGTCTTACCGTATAAAGTGTTTCAGTCTTTTTATGGGAGAATATTTTTGGGCCGAATCCAATCGCGAATTCGCGCACTAGCATGCCCGCCCGTTTAGCAATAATGAAGTGGCCAAACTCATGTACGAATACGAGTAGACCAAACATTAATATGAATGCAATAATTGTATTCAAATGATGCACCTTCCTTTAATCTAAATAGGATAACACCTTTGTTCTCGTTTGATGATCAACTTCCAATATCGTCCCTAAATCCGGGCGTGAGATTGTTTCGTGTTTGTCCATTGCCCTTTGAATCAATTCTTCTATTTCCAGAAAAGAAATCCTTCCAGTTAGGAACATCTCGACCGCTATTTCATTTGCTGCATTAAGAACCGTAGTCATTGTTCCTCCTTCTTTTCCGGCGTCATAAGCCATTCTCAAGCAAGGAAACCTTTGCTGGTCCATCTCGGAAAAATGGAGCTTGCCTATTTCAATTAAGTCTAACCTTTTTGACTTAGGTAATTCAAGCCTGGAAGGATATGCCAAGGCATACTGAATGGGAACCCTCATATCTGGTGTTCCCAGCTGTGCAATAACACTATTGTCTTTATATTCTACCATGGAATGAATAACACTTTCTTTGTGGAGGACTACATCGATTTCTTCATATGGCACATCGAAAAGCCAGTGGGCTTCAATCACTTCAAGGCCTTTATTCATCATTGTCGCAGAATCAATGGTGATTTTCGCTCCCATGCTCCAATTAGGGTGTTTTAATGCATCATCCAAAGTCACATCGGCAAGATCTTGTCTTGATTTATCACGAAAACTCCCTCCTGACGCAGTCAAGAGAATTTTTCTGATATCGTTTCTTGCTTCGCCGTTTAAACTTTGAAAAATTGCAGAGTGTTCACTGTCGACAGGCAGCAGCTCCACCCCATGTTTTTTCGCCTTTTCCATCACTAAATGTCCTGCTGTTACAAGTGTTTCTTTATTTGCAAGTGCTACCTGTTTTTTTGCTTCAATTGCTTTTAATGTTGCTTGCAGTCCGACACTTCCCATGACAGCATTGACGACTACATCGACTGCTGGCTCTATACTGATAACCTCTAGACCTTCATTTCCGGCAATCACTTCTAAACGTGGGTGCTCAGCCAATAATGCTCTACGTGATTGTTCATCACTTACTGCCACTAGAGAAGGTTTGAATTCTTTAATAATCGGCAAAGCTTTTTCGATATTCTTACCGAAAGCCATAGCATATAAAGAAAATTCCTGCGGGTGCTCCCTAATAACTTCAAGGGTTTGCAAACCAATTGATCCGGTCGCTCCCAAAAGTGAAATGTTTTTCATGTGACACGCTCCTATATCTATTCAAGCCTATGAAATAAAATGTATCAAGTGCAATAATGGAAAAATGAACAACCAACTGTCAAACCGATCTAAAATTCCTCCATGGCCAGGAAGAAGATTCCCGGAATCTTTCACGTCGTAATATCTTTTGAAAGCCGATTCTACCAGATCACCGATTTGTCCCACAAAAGAAGCCAGGATGGTTACAAACACAATAATACCCAGGTTGTGTGGGAGCGGGAAAATCAAGTGGAAAATCACTGCAACTACACAAGCCAGCACTACGCCTCCAACAGCTCCCTCAATTGTTTTGTTTGGACTAATTTCCGGCCATAATTTTCTCCGTCCGAAAGCCCGTCCACAAAAATACGCTCCGGTATCCGTCGCAAGGACCACGATAATACCATAAAATATAAACTCCGGTCCTGCTTCTCTAGCGTCCATGAAATAGTAAAAACCAGTTCCAACATAAATAGCAGATAACACGAGAAAACCTGCATCTTCAAAGGTAAACTTGTTCTTTACCAAAACGGTATAGGACAATAACAGCAGCACTGCGGTCAAGGTCATTTCGGTTTTATTTATTTGCAGTAAGTCCATGATTTCATGCTCTGTCAATGGGATTAATAAAGCCCATAATAAAAGGATGGTAAGGGCAAACGGCACTACATAATTTACAGTCATCCTCATTTTCAGCAACTCTAAAACCCCTATTGTTGCTATTATATATACTAGTGTTTTAAACGGCCATCCTCCAAAAAATACAATTGGAAAAAATAAAAGGATAGCAATTACAGCTGTTATTATCCTTTGTTTCATTTATTCTCATCACCTTATATACCACCATAACGGCGTTTTCTCTTTTGATAATCTGTTAATGCTTTTTCAAATAATTGTTCGTCAAAATCAGGCCAAAGCACTTCTGTAAACCAGAGTTCTGTATAGGCCGACTGCCACAATAAGAAATTGCTCAGCCTTTGCTCACCGCTAGTGCGAATCAATAAATCGGGATCTTTTATGTCATCTGTAAATAAGTAATTAGCAAATGAGTCCTCGGTTAATTCATCAATGGACCTTTCCTCTGCCTCTACATCTTTCATGAAGTTTTTCATAGCTTCAATAATTTCGTTTCTACTACCATAGTTTAAAGCTATATTGAGGATTAATCCAGTATTGTCTTTTGTTTGGTCTTTTGCCTTTTGAACTGCCTCTTTAGTGTGAATAGGTAAGCCGTCAAAATAACCGATCGTCTGCACCCTTACGTTTTTTTCAATCAATTCTGGCAAATATGTATTCAGAAACTCCATCGGCAGTTTCATTAAATAGTCGACTTCCCGTTTAGGCCGCCGCCAATTTTCTGTGGAAAAAGCGTAGAGCGTCAGGGTTTCCAGCTGATGACCCGCTGCAGCAGCCACAATTTTTTTGACATTAGTCATTCCCTCTTTGTGTCCAGCCATGCGCGGCAGACCACGTTTTTTCGCCCATCTTCCATTTCCGTCCATAATAATGGCAACATGCTTGGGTAATGCATCTTTTTGTAGTTCAATATTATTTTTTGTAACCTTATCTTTCTTTTTTATAAAGGGAAGTTTGATTGGCATAGTAATCCTCCATAACAGCCTTGCGATTAAACTAGCGGTATAGCTGCGATACAATCTTTCCGTTGCTAGTCATGTGTATTATTTTCTTAACGTGCAAAAACCCCCTTAGTAAAGAGGGTCTTTTTATATATAGTATTTTACATGTTATATACTCAAACTTCCATAATTTCTTTTTCTTTTTCTTTTGCCAATTGATCAATATCAGCAATATGCTTGTCTGTAGCCTTTTGGACATCGTCCTGGAAACCTCTTAGTTCATCTTCTGTCAGATCTCCATTTTTCTCGGATTTCTTCAAAAGATCATTAGAGTCACGGCGGATATTCCTCACTTGTACTTTAGCCTCTTCCCCATATTTTCCAACAACTTTAACCAAGTCTTTACGGCGTTCTTCTGTCAAAGCAGGGATGTTGATTCGAATCACATTTCCATCGCTGGAAGGTGAGAGACCTAAATCAGCTTTTTGTATTGCTTTTTCGATGTTGCCAACTGACGATTTATCAAACGGAGTTATTACTAATAGTCGGGCTTCAGGAGCTGATACAGTCGCCAATTGGTTCAATGGTGTTGAAGCTCCATAATAATCGACGTATACACTATCTAAAATAGAAGGGTTAGCTCTGCCAGCCCTTACGGATGCCAGGTTTTTAGAAAATGCTTGTACTGCTTGCGTCATTTTTTCATTAGTGTCTTTAATGATTGCTTGTGACATGGTTATTTCCCCCTTATAATTGTTCCGATTTTTTCACCTAAAACTGCTTTTTTGATGTTGCCTTCTTCCATGATAGAGAAGACGAGCAGTGGAATGTCATTATCCATACACAAAGAAGATGCAGTGGAGTCCATTACAGCTAATCCTTCATTTAAGATTTGCAAATACGAAAGCTCTTCATACTTTTCTGCATTTTTATCAGTCTTTGGATCGGCTGTATATACACCATCAACGTTATTTTTTGCCATCAAAATGACATCTGCTTCTACTTCAGCCGCCCGCAGGGCTGCGGTCGTATCTGTAGAAAAATATGGATTCCCTGTGCCGGCAGCAAAAATAACGACCCGTTTTTTCTCCAAATGGCGAATCGCTTTCCTTCTGATATATGGCTCCGCCACCTGCCGCATTTCAATGGATGTCTGAACTCTTGTTGGGATGCCGAAGTTTTCTAAGCTGTCTTGAAGAGCAAGAGAATTCATGACTGTAGCAAGCATTCCCATATAATCGGCATTCGCACGATCCATACCCATTTCACTACCGACTTTTCCCCGCCAGATGTTCCCACCACCGACAACAACGGCGACTTCTACACCTAATTCGGCAACCTCTTTAACCTGGTCTGCAACTGACTGGATGATTTTCGGTTCTATTCCATAACCTTGCTCTCCGCTAAGAGCTTCTCCACTTAATTTTAAAACAATTCTTCGGTAGCGTGCAGTAGTCATAAGTTACCTCCATAGTGTATGTATATATTTTAAAATGAATATTTTTGAAAAACAAGCATCTTTATCCTTCTTACAAAAAGGCGAAAAACGTCTGTTATTACGCAAGGATAGTATGATGTGGAAAAAGGGAACACAATGTGTCCCCCATTTCATAAACCAACTACTTTTTCACTTGGCTCATAACCTCTTCGGCAAAATTGTCTTCGCGTTTCTCCATACCTTCGCCTACTTGGTAGCGGATAAAGCCTTTTAATGAAGCACCTTTATCTTCTACATATTTTTTGACCTTCTGGTCTGGATCTTTAACAAAGCTCTGCTCTAGCAAGCAAATTTCTTCGAAGAATTTGCCTAGGCGTCCTTCAACCATCTTCTCGACAATATGCTCAGGCTTTCCTTCGTTAAGGGCTTGTGTTTTAAGTAATTCACGCTCTTTTTCCACTTCTTCTTCAGACACTTCATCACGGGAAACGTAACGAGGGTTGACAGCAGCTACATGCATAGCTACATCTTTAGCGACGGCTTCATCTGTCGTTCCTTCTACAACAGTCAAAACACCGATGCTTCCACCCATATGCAAGTACGCACCAAATGCATCATTGTCAGTTTTTTCAGCAATGGTAAAACGGCGCAAGGATAGTTTTTCACCGATTTTTGCAATATTGGAGTTAATGTATTCTTGTAAATTTTCCCCTTCACCATGAAGCTTTTGTTCTAAAGCAGCCTCTACTGATTCTGGTTTTTGCTCGATAAGATGTTTTCCTAATTCGGCAAGCAAATTTTTGAATTGGTTATTTTTTGTAACAAAATCTGTTTCACAATTCACTTCAAGTAATACAGCGCTGTTTCCTTTAACTTCGATATGTGCAGAACCTTCTGCCGCGATGCGGTCTGCTTTTTTAGCAGCTTTTGAAATACCTTTTTCACGAAGCAAATCAATCGCTTGTTCAATATCTCCGTCGGTTTCTTGTAAAGCTTTTTTGCAGTCCATCATCCCTGCGCCTGTTTTTTCACGCAGTTCTTTTACCATTTTAGCAGTTACAGCCATTATTAATTTCCTCCTTATGGTAGACCAAGGCTTGATAGGCCTCGGTATTTTCGAGTCTCTTAAAAAAAGGTGATAAAAGGTCCCCCCCTTATCACCCTTACAACCTTTTTCTTACTCTTGTGCTGCTTCCGTTTCTTCTTTAACTGGCTCTTCGACTTCTGCTTCCTCTTCCGCTTCTCCTTGTTTCGCTTCCAAAATAGCATCAGCCATTTTAGAGGTAAGAAGTTTGACAGCACGGATAGCGTCATCGTTTGCCGGAATTACATAATCGATTTCATCAGGATCACAATTTGTATCAACAATTCCTATAATCGGAATGTTCAATTTATGAGCTTCTGCTACAGCAATGCGCTCTTTACGTGGATCAATGATGAACAAAGCATCAGGAAGCTTGTTCATTTCTTTGATTCCGCCTAAGAATTTAACAAGACGTTCTTTTTCTTTAAGCAATCCGACTACTTCTTTTTTAGGAAGGACGTCAAAAGTACCGTCTTCTTCCATACGCTCAATATCTTTCAAGCGATTGATGCGTTTACGGATTGTCTGGAAGTTGGTAAGAGTTCCTCCTAACCAACGTTGGTTGACAAAGTACATCCCAGAGCGGATTGCCTCGTCACGCACAGACTCCTGTGCTTGTTTTTTTGTACCGACGAAAAGAACAGTACCACCGTCTGCAGCAATGTCTTTTACGTATTTGTACGCTTCATCGACCTTTTTCACCGTTTTTTGCAGGTCAATAATGTAAATGCCGTTACGCTCAGTGAAGATATATTTCTTCATCTTAGGGTTCCAGCGGCGTGTTTGATGTCCAAAATGAACACCAGCTTCAAGTAGTTGTTTCATTGAAATAACTGCCATGAATAATTTCCTCCTAAATGGTTTTTTTCCTCCGCCTGCGTCCTTTTCAAGCAGGAACTAGCTAATTGCCAGCACCTCCCCCTTGAATCTACAAGCGTGTGTATTAACACCAAAAGTAAATATACCACAGGTGTTTCGTGCAATCAAGCATAATATCAGTTTTTTCGATGAAATTTTACCATAAGCTCTACTTCTGTTTTACCGAGGTTCAGCTTTTTGGCAATCTCTTCAATAGAATAGCCACGATCATACAATGAATATACTTTCGCGGCAGCAGATTCTTCCACGATGTCTTCTTGCTCATCACTCAGGGGAGGCATATATGGTGTTTCGGCTTCCGGCTGTGCCGGCGGATTACCGTATGCCTTGTTAAGGCGGCCGTTGTTGTTTTTTTCCGTTAGTGCGGGTTGGTTATTATTCGTTTGTTCAGGAGAGGCAGGATTTTTTTCCTGTAGAATTTCATTAATTAAACGATTGTTTTCTTCGCGAAATTCATGTAAATAAGCGCTTAATAGTTCCTCCGTCTGTTTGGCTGACTCCGTTGTTTGGGGTGCAGCGTCGGTTTGATTTTGGATTTTCTGAAACAAAAATCTAATAACAATGAATGAAAGCAAATGCAAAATCAAACTAAATAATACTAAAAATGTAAGCATGTTATCCCTTCTAACCGCTGTAATCTATTTGCTTGCCAAGGAAAGGGTGCTCTGATTCTTGCTTTTCATGTGAATCTCCCTCTTGTTCCTGGTTTCCTTGAAAGCTTTCCTTTTCTTGTTTCTTTTTGTTATGAAGTTTATCTTTTCTTTCAAACTCATTTACTTGCTTTTTCCTTTTTTCATCGATAGTTTGCTGTGCAACTGCCACACTATCCTGAAGATGCTGACCCCGTTGCTGCATTTGCTCCTGGATTTTCCCTGCATCCTGCACTCTAGGCAGCGCCACTTGCATTTCAACTGATTTCCAGCTCATCATCATCGCTTCCTTTACTCTGGATTATAGGAAGTTGATCTGGGTTGTATAGCAACATTGGAAATTTCCAGCACCGCTAATGAGACTTTATCCAGTATTTCGCTTTCCTGATAAACAATTCCTGCTACAATCATATAACTTTTCTTAAAACAGGCAAAAGGATAGCGTTTGTTAATCAGCCATCCTTAATAAAGATAATGAGTTTTTCAGTTTAAAAATTGCTTTACGATGGATTTGAGAAATTCTGGAGGTAGTCAAGCCGAGAACTTGCCCAATTTCCGTTAATGTCAGTTCTTCTTTATAAAACAAACTTACTACCATTTGTTCATTTTCGTTTAATTGTTTGATGCCTTCTTCTAATTCGCCAAAGTCTTCCTGCTTGATCAACCGCTGCTCCGGCGTTGTAGAATGTGTGTCTGGAAGTGTATAGCCAATACCCTCTTTATGATCATTTGAACCGTCTTTTGTCTTCTCTTCCATGGATAAAACATTCGCAAACAAAGTGTCTTTTACAGCATCTTCTACCTCTTTTTCCGATATCTTTAAGTATGCTGCAACTTCAGAGGAAGCGGGCGGCCGTTGATGTTTTTGTTCTAATTCCTGCATCGCCTGTTCTACCTGTTTAGCTTTGTCGCGTACAGACCTGGGCAGCCAATCCTCTTTCCGAAGCCCATCGAGTATCATTCCCCGGATACGGAAAGAAGCATATGTATCGAATTTCAAGTCCCGGTCAGGATCAAATTTTTTAAGCGCATCATATAAGCCGATCAGACCTAAGCTTTTTATATCATCTTTGCTGACACTGCCGGGTAAATGGGTGGAAATTCGACTCACATGAAAATTAACTAAATATAAGTATTTCTTAATTAATTTGTCAGCTGTCTCGTTATCTTTATTCTTTATCCATGTGTCCCACAATTGCTCTTCAAGAGGAGAGGTGTGTTTGGACATTTATATCCTCCTTACGTTTCACTATCTTTATTTCAGAAAAACAACCGCGAATCAGTCAAATTTCTGACTCGCCCATGTTGACGGTTCGGATCTTAAGTTTCCCGGTATCGATAGAGAATTCGATGGTACGGCCATTATTTCCCCCCACCTCTTGTGCAACGATGGGGATCCGGCTATCTTTTAATCTGGTAATCACTGCCTCTACATTTCTAGTTCCGACACGCATCATATCACTTGACGTACTAAAGGAAAACATCTGTGCGCCGCCAGCTATCTTGGCTTTTAAAGCAAATTTCCTGGCCCCCTGGGCTATCAATTTTTCCATCAGCATATCAATTGCTGTGTCAGCGTATTTCATCTTATTTAATTCCCCGGTTCTAGTCAATGTCGAATCAGGCAGCATAACATGTGCCATTCCAGCCAGCTTTAAGGGAAGATCATAAATTACTACTCCCACACAGGAACCTAGTCCTGTAGTTCGAAGAATGTCGGGTGTAGTGGCAATTTTCAAATCAGCTATACCAACCTTTACTACTTGATTGACAGCGTTCATTGTCCATCTACTCCCAATGCAGCAAATATTTTTTCAAACGATTCTGGGTCAGGCAGCAAAAAGAAATGCCCCTGGATGTTTTGTTTATCGGCACCTGGTTCCTGGATTGTTGTATCAATGATAATCGCATAATCACTTTCTCGGGACAATTCCATTAAACCCTCAGATATAATTGCCCCTGCCATATCCATTGTCAGTGATGGAACGGAAGGCTGCATATTAATTAACGTAAAATCCGACAAAGCAGTCAGATAGGAACCAGCTAAAATATTTCCGATTTCATGCAAAATAGATAAGCCCATTTCCGGGTATGGCGGGTTAGCAAAGGAGAACTCCTCATTACCAGTTATCTGGTGAACGAATTGTTCCGCCTGTTCTGGCGAAAACACATAAAACATACTGCCAGGAGCCTCGCCTTCAATCCGGAGGAAGACCGAAACGATCACCGTTTCTGCTCCCCCCACCATTTCCATCGTTTCATCAAAACTAGTTATGCGCACGGATGGAGTCTTCATATCTATTTTTCTGTCTAGTAACTTCGAGAGTGCTGTTGCTGCATTGCCGGCGCCAATATTGCCAATCTCTTTTAAAGTATCTAACTGATAGTTAGACAGATTCTCTATAAAGGACATCTGGTTATCCTTCCACCGTTTTTAGTGCTTTTACTTCTTCATAGGACAATACGTTATTCATGTTCAACAATATCAGCAGCCTTGAATCAAGTTTAGCAACACCCTCAATGTAATCGACATCCACAGTTCCGACGACCTCTGGTGCGGGCTCGACGGCGCCTTTAGGTATATCGATGACATCGTAAGCTGCGTCCACAATCAAACCTACTTCCATGTCTTCCATATAAACAATAATCATGCGAGTACTCTCGGTAAACTCGGAGGCTTCCAGCCCGAATCTTTTTCTCAAGTCAATTATCGGGGTCACTACCCCTCGCAAATTAATAACGCCTTTGACAAACTCAGCAGTTTGAGGAACTCTCGTAATATGCTGCATTCGTTCGATTGAACCTACCTGTTTTACCGAAATGGCAAACTCCTCTTCATTCAACTGGAACACAATAGCTTTAATATCCTGATTACTCTCCTCTGGCATTTTAAAACCTCCATCATCAAATTTTTCTCTATTTTTGACCTCAGCTGCCCTGCTGCCGTCTATCTTTACATGATTAAGGAATTACTATCTATAATCAATGCAACCTGGCCATCGCCCAATATTGTCGCTCCTGATATGGCAAATACATCAGTTAAATAATTGCCCAATGACTTAAGCACTACTTCCTGCTGGCCAATAAACGAGTCAACAATTAAGCCAGCCATTTTATCACCTTTTCTGATAATCACAATCGAGTAATAGTCATCTTCCTCGTTATCACCAGGTACTTCAAAAACATCTTTTAAATTGATCAGAGGTACAACTCTTCCTCTAAAATCAATTACTTTTTTGTTATGGGCGGACATGATATTCGATTTTTTAATCACTGCTGTTTCTATGATGGAAGACAGCGGTACAGCATATTTTTCTTCTTCAATTTCTACCAACATAACCGAAATAATTGATAAGGTAAGCGGCAGCTGGATGGAGAATACAGAACCTTGATCCAGTTTTGAATCAATAGTAATATTGCCACCTAAAGATTCAATGGTATTTTTCACTACGTCCAACCCTACTCCGCGGCCAGAAACATCAGATATTTTATCTGCGGTAGAAAAGCCGCTTTCCATAATCAATTGAAATACCTGCTTTTCCGTTAACGTTTCAGACTGTTCGCTTGTAATGACCCCATTGGAAATTGCTTTGTTAATCACCTTGTCGCGATTTATTCCAGCACCATCATCGGAGATTTCAATGAAGACATGATTACCACTATGATATGCATACAGCTTAAGCGATCCTTCTCTCGGCTTGCCTTTTTGCTCCCTGATGTCTGGCTGCTCAACACCGTGGTCTAAAGCATTTCGAATTAAATGAACCAGTGGGTCTCCGATTTCATCGATTACGGTTCTATCTAGTTCGGTTTCTGCACCTTCAATTTCGAGATTGATCTGTTTTCCTAAATCTTTCGCCAGCTGTCGCACCATACGAGGGAATCTATTAAACACCTGGTCGATTGGCACCATTCTCATATTCAGAATGATGTTTTGCAAGTCTCCAGATATTCGCGTCATTCGCTCAACCGTTTCTTGCAGTTCATTATGTTTAAGACTATCGGCGATCTGCTCGAGCCGCCCTCTGTCGATAACCAGTTCTTCAAAAAGGTTCATCAACGCATCTAGCCTGTCTATATTCACTCTTATCGTTTTATTGTTCACCGGCGCTTTGTTTGCAGAAGCCTTTTTGTCAGCTTCTTTCTTGACCGGAGCTTCCGCCACTGCAGTTTGGCTGCCATTAGAAGCTGGAGCTGGTTCATCTCCGCCGTTCTTAGTTGGTTGTCCGGGGGTGAATAGATCAGCTTGGACCTTGTCCACTTCGGATACTTTCATTACTTTTTTCTCTATTTCCTGAGGATCTTCTTTTGTTACCAACAAAACTGTAAATGATAAGTCAAAGTTTTCATCTTCTAGCTCTTGAACTGTCGGAGAGGACTTTATTACCTCACCAGATTGTTCTAATATTTCGAAGACCATATAAACTCTGGCAGCTTTTAAAAGACAGTCTTCCCGTAAAGAAATACTCAATTCTAAGTTGTGGAATCCTTGTTCTTTTGATTCCAGTAATACCGTCCGCTCGAATTCATCTAATGTAGAAGCTAGATTAACAGCACTGGAATGAGAGACTTCTTCCTGGGAATCGTCTACTTTCTTGGTTGCGGCCGGGATTTCTTCGCCGTTTTCAATCGCATCCAATTGTTCGACAAGCAGTTCAACATCTTTACTGCCTTCTCCGCCGGAAGCAATATCTAATACCATCTCCTCCAGTTGATCGACTGCCTCTAATACTACATCAAGGATTTCCGTATTAACTGCCAGTTTGTTATTTCTCACAGCATCCAGGACATTTTCCATTTTATGCGTTAAGTTTGCTAGATCCTGGTAGCCCATTGTCGCTGACATCCCTTTTAAAGTATGGGCAGACCTGAAAATTTCATTGACCATGCTAAGGTCTGATGGATTCTTTTCCAATTCAAGCAGATGGTCATTCAGTGACTGGATATGCTCCTTGCTTTCCTCGATAAACACTTCTAAATATTCATTTGTTTCCATTTTAATTCCCCCCATGACGCAATAGTTGTTGAACCAATGTACCACTGATGTTTTCAAGATTCTCTATGTAGTCGACTTTACCCGTATTCACTGCAGCTAAGGGCATTCCATAAACTACGGACGTTTGCTTGGATTCAGCAATAACTATTGTATCGTTTTTAACTTCTTTCATTTTGCTAATGCCAGCAGAACCATCTGCCCCCATGCCTGTCATCACCAAGGCAACTATTTGAAACAACTGTTGTTCTGCCAATGACTCGAACATGATATCAACACTGGGCCGATGCCCTCTGACAGGATCTTCATCCGTAACATGCGCAGCCAGTGATCTGCCTACTTGTCTAACTCGAAACTGAAAACCACCTGGAGCAATATAAGCTGTTCCATTTTGTAAGACTTCCCCGTTTTCAGCTTCTTTGATATGTATCTGAGACAAAGAATCGAGACGGTTAGCCAATGATTTAGTGAAGTTAGGCGGCATATGCTGTACAACTACGATTGGTGCTGGGAAGTTCTCCGGCAATTGAGTCAACACTTCATGTAAAGCCTTTGGACCACCAGTCGATGTGCCTATCGCAACCACTCTTTTTAATTCATGCTTTCCTGGTAAATTCACTAGCTTTGGTACCTGAATGTCTTTTCTGCTCGTAAATGCTTTTCCGGCCTGGGCTTTCGTTCCAGCCGCCTCGATTACCTTGTTGATTATTTCTTTTTCTACCTTTTTTATGTCTAGAGAGATAGACCCTGAAGGCTTTGCTATAAAGTCAACAGCTCCCAGTGACATTGCTTCCAGAGTACTGTCCGCTCCCTGTTTCGTGAGGCTCGACAACATCACCACTGGAACTGGATTTTCTTTCATCACTTGTTTTAATGTTTCAATTCCATTTAATACGGGC
Source organism: Sediminibacillus albus (assembly GCF_900101125.1). Taxonomy (GTDB): domain Bacteria; phylum Bacillota; class Bacilli; order Bacillales; family Amphibacillaceae; genus Sediminibacillus; species Sediminibacillus albus. The sequence goes on from NZ_FNFL01000001.1 coordinate 395,740, forward strand.
ATTTCTATATCTAATGTAATAACGTGAGGAGAAAGCTGCTTATTCTTTTCTAAAGCTTCCCGTCCGTTTCGTGCTGTTGCAACCACATGAAGGCGTGAATCGGAATTTAAGATATCAGAAATCATCTTTCTCATGAATGCAGAATCGTCCACCACCAATACCCGTATAGGTTCCATGTTTTCTACCTCTCTTTGATGAATTGTTTAAGTTTGTTAATAAATGAACGAGAGTCCGTAGTTGTACTCTCCATCCTGTCTTTCTCGCCAAGAAATCGGTCGACAATTTCTACCATTGCTCTGGCTACATTTGACTTTTGGTTGTATAGCATAAACGGTGACTGACCTGTCACCGCTTGGACTACAGCTTTATCATCAGGCAACACTCCTAACTGAAGTAATTCCCTGTCTAAAAACCGGTTGACTACTTGTTGAAGACGATTGCCGGTTTGAATACCTGACTTGCGGTTTTGTGCCCTGTTGACCAGTAACCGTAAAGGTATAGTGCTATCCTTCATGGAAATATGCTTGATCATCGCATAAGCATCCGTCAATGAAGTTGGTTCAGGAGTCGTTACGACAATACATTCATCGGTTGCCATCAAGAAGTGCGCTGTTCCCTCGGTAATCCCGGCTCCCATGTCAAAAATGATAAAATCATATCCACTGGCAAGCTCTTCAAATTGGGTGGTGAAATAGTCAAAATTGGCTTTATCCATGGTGAAAATATCACTTAGGCCTGAACCGGCAGATATATAAGATAAAGAATCAGCAGCTGTTTCTATAATATCATGAATCGACAATTTATCCTCAAACATATTTACAATCGATAGCCTCGAACTCTTACCTAATAATATATCGATATTTCCCATGCCTATATCCAAATCAAATATCAGTACTTTTTTATCCTTCAAAGTTAAGCCAAGAGAAAAATTCAAGGCGAAATTAGATTTTCCGACCCCACCTTTGCCGCTGACAATTGCTATCGTTTTCGCTTGCCGAAAATTCCGACGGACTTCGATTTTTCTCCGCAAATTTTCCGCTTGATCATTCATTGCCATAATCACCAACTATCAACTCAGCTATCTTCCTGGGGCTCAGTCCTTCAATATCATCCGGAACATCTTGTCCAGTAGTAATATATGCAATGCCTATCTCTGCTTCAAGGCATAAATTAACCATTGCACCAAAGGTGGATGTTTCGTCTTTTTTTGTAAAAATCAATTGTTTTAACGGAACATTTTTGAACTGATTATATATTTCTTTAAGGTCCGAGCTTTTTGTCGTAAGTGACAATACTAAATAAGTATCTATATCTCGATCAAGATCGATGATTTCCCCTAGTTCCTTTACATACTTTTCATCCCTGAAGTTTCTGCCTGCTGTATCGACTAATACTAGGTCATAATCCTCGAATTTTTGCCTCGCCTTGTTGTAATCTTCCAGGTTATAGGCTATTTCCATCGGAATATCCAATATTTTTGAATAGGTTTTTAACTGGTCGATTGCTGCAATACGGTAAGTATCTGTCGTGATAAATGCCACTTTTTTATTTTCTTTCAGTACACTGTTAGCAGCAATCTTGGCAATAGTTGTCGTTTTACCGACACCGGTAGGCCCTACTAGATGGACAAATTGTTTATCATAGTTAATCCCGCCAAACGTGCCAGCTTGAATGCTCTTTTCAAGTTGATTGCTTAACAGATTGGTATAGGACTCGCTGCTTCTTTCTGGTTCCGCTTGTTCCTGAACCATCCCATCAACCAACTGGCGAGCCTTGTCATCGTCAATTCCCTGTTGAAGAAAATGCTGGTATATCAATTGATAAGAAACCGGATAGTCAGGAAGTTGACTTGCTGTGTTAAGTTCCATCCATTTTTTTAAATCTCTGATTTCTTTCAGCACACCGTCCTCTGTATTTACGGAACGAGGATTAGGGATGGTATTTGGGTTTTGATTTGGTTTCTCTTTGCTTGCTTCTGGTAAGACAGGTTTCTTTTCAGGCTGTGGCTTATGCGGTTGTTTGTCCAATGCAGCGATGACTTCGATATTCTTCTTTTTGAAAAGGCCGAGGAATCCGCCTTGATGGATAACTTTCGAATTAAGGATTACTGCGTCAGCACCTAAATCTTTGCGGACCTTTTGCATAACTTCTGGCATCGTCGGCGCTATAAACTTTTTTACCTTCATGCTACTTTCACCACCCCTACACTTTGTACTTCCAAGTTAGGTTCCAGTTCGTTATAGGATAAAACGACAACCTGTGGGAAAAACCGATCTAACAACTGTTTCAAATACATTCGGATAGAAGGGGAACATAGTATAATCGGTGTTTCCTCCTGGAGCGACAGCTGCTCAATCCGCTCAGTGACAGAACGGATAATCGTCTGCTGAGAATCCGGATCAAGGGAGAGGTAACTTCCATGTTCCGTTTGCTGAACATTTTCAGCAATCATTTGCTCTACTTCTCCTGATACAGTGACCACTTTCAAAGTCCCGCCACTATCAACATACTGTTTAGTAATCTGCGAAGCTAGCGATTGTCTTGCATACTCAGCTAAAAGTTCTGTATCGCTGGTCATTTTTCCGAAGTCAGCCAGCGTTTCAAAAATAATTGGTAAATTTCTAATAGAAACATGCTCCCGCAGCAGTTTAGCAAGCACTTTTTGTACGTCCCCAATGGACAAAGGCTCTGGCGTAACCTCTTCCACCAAAATAGGATACGTTTCTTTTAAATGGTCTACTAACTGCTTTGTTTCCTGACGGCCAAGCAGTAAGTGGGCATGCTGCTTGATAACTTCTGTAATATGAGTAGAAACCACTGATGGTGGGTCAACTACTGTATATCCGGATAGCTCTGCTTCATCCTTCAACTCTTCACTAATCCATTTAGCCGGCAACCCGAAGGCGGGTTCCTTCGTGTCGATCCCTTCAATACTCTCGTCATCAATTCCAGGGCTCATAGCCAAGTAATGATCTAGTAACAACTCGCCTTTTGCCACTTCATTCCCTTTGACTTTCAGTCGGTATTCATTCGGGTTCAATTGGATGTTGTCCCTGATTCTTACTACAGGTATAACGACACCTAATTCAATCGCCAGCTGTCTGCGGATCATTACCACCCGATCTAGCAAATCACCGCCCTGGCTGGTATCTGCTAATGGAATAAGTGCATAACCAAACTCAAATTCAATCGGATCTAAACTTAATAGATTAACAACATTTTCCGGAGACTTCATATGGTCGCTTTCTGCCTCTTCTTCTTCATCAACGGTTGGAAGATCAGGTGCTTCCAGCTCTTTAGATAGCCAGTATGCCCCGAAACCAAGAATAGCTGCAATTGTGGTAGTCAGCATGAAATTAATCGGTGTGAGCCCCAAGAAGAAAATCGTCCCCGATGCAATATAAAGGAGCTTTGGGTACCTGAACAACTGTGTCGTTACGTCTGTTCCAAGATTGCCTTCGGAAGCTACTCTTGTTACCACAATACCAGTAGCCGTGGCAATCAGCAAAGCCGGGATTTGACTCACAAGACCGTCACCTACAGTTAACTGCATGTATGTATTGACAGCTTCCGTGAAACTCATATCCATTTGGACCATTCCGATAATCAAACCGAAAATAATGTTTATTAATACAATGATAATTCCGGCGACGGCATCCCCTTTAACAAACTTACTTGCACCATCCATCGCGCCATAGAAGTCAGCTTCATTTTCAATTTTTTCACGTCTTTCTTTTGCCTGTTGTTCAGAGATCATACCTGCATTTAAGTCAGCGTCGATACTCATTTGCTTACCAGGCATTGCATCGAGCGTGAATCGAGCAGCTACTTCGGAGACACGCTCAGCTCCTTTGGTAATAACGAGAAACTGGATAATTACCAGGATGGAGAACACGACAAAACCTACTAGAGGATTGTCACCAATTACAAAAGTTCCGAAGGTTTCCACCACTCCACCGGCATCAGCCTTCGAAAGAATGGAACGTGTCGTGGAAACATTCAAGCCTAAACGGAATAATGTCATCAATAATAGTAAAGATGGAAAAATCGAGAACTGTAAAGCTTCCACCGTATTCATGGATACAAGAATCACAATAAGTGCTAAGGATATATTAATTAGAATAAACACACTTAATAACCATCCTGGCAAAGGGATGACCAACATGATAATAATTAAAATAACACCCAATAATACTGATAAATCTCTGATTGCCATTATATTCTCTCCTTAAATCACTTACTTGAAGCCTTATGACCCATTTTATATACATACGCCAGTACTTCTGCCACTGCTTGGAAGAAATTTTCGCTTATAATATCTCCGATTTCCACCTCATTATAAAGCCCTCGTGCCAACGGGCGATTTTCTACGATAACTACTTCGTTCGCTTTTGCTACTTCTCTGATTCTGAATGCCACATAGTCTACTCCTTTAGCAACAACATAAGGGGCATCAGCTTTATCTTCATCATACTTAATGGCAATTGCATAATGAGTTGGGTTAGTAATTACTACATCTGCCTGCGGTATTTCGCTCATCATTCTTCTCATCGCCATTTGCCGCTGTTTTTCTTTTATTTTAGATTTAATCAAAGGATTACCTTCAATGTTTTTATGTTCATCTTTTACATCATTTTTCGTCATCTTTATGCTTTTTTCGAAATCATACTTTTGGTAAGAATAATCGATAACTGACAACACCAGTAACGCAATAGAAGCAGCAATGCCCATAGTGATTGTCGTATCACCAAAAAATGCTAAGGAACTATTCACATCTTTGCCGGCAAGCTGCATCATTTCATCTTTCCGCATCCATAAGATTGCAAAAGTGATCGAACCAATGAATACAATCTTCAGCAAAGACTTTACCAGTTCGACCAATGCCCTTGCAGAAAAGATTCTCTTTGCACCTTGAATGGGATTAAGTTTACTCAATTTAGGCTTCAATGGTTCACCGGTAAACAGAAAGCCAATTTGCATGAAATTCGAGGCCAAGCCGGCGACTAAAGCTATTCCCATGATGGGCGCTACGGCTTTGCTCATTTCAATGGTGGTTTCGACAAATACTTGGTGGGTCGTATGCTCAGTAACATCCCAATTGATATATTCAGTAAAGGAATGCTGATACATTCCGGTCATAATATTTTTTAAGTAGCCGCCAAGAACGATAAAAAGTAAAAAAACAAAAAACAATAAAATAGCAGTATTGACATCCTGACTCTTAGCGACTTGTCCTTTTTTTCTTGAATCCTGCCGTTTCTTCGGAGTTGCTTTTTCGGTTTTTTCTCCAGCAAAAAATTGCAAATCCAATCTTAATTCCAGCTTAAGCACCTCCAAACAACTCCATTAACTGCCTCATCGTCTGAAGCAGTACATCAAACAAATTTCTTACCAGCATCATATAGAAGGTTAAAAAAGGCAGAAGAACAATAAAACTTACCAGGATCTTTAACGGAAGTCCAACTACGAAGACATTTAGCTGAGGAACTGTTCTTGCAATAATCCCCAAGGCTACATCCACCAAAAACAAACAACCTACAACAGGGATGGCAATTTGGAAGGCAATTAAAAACATTTCATTAAATGCCTGAACTGCAAGTTCGCTAAATCCCTCGTTGCCAAAAGAGATAAAATCATCTATCGGAACGGTCTGATAACTATAAAAAATTCCATCGATTAATAAGTGGTGGCCATTGACTGCTAATATGAATAGTAATGCAATCGTATAAAAATATTGGCCAATCAGCGGGCTTTGTGCTCCTGTTTGCGGGTCAATCACATTCGCAATAGCGAAACCCATTTGAAAATCGATAAATCCACCGGCAATTTGCAGTGCCGCTAAAATAATATAAGCAATTAAACCTAACAGTAAACCAACTAAGGCTTCCTTTAAAAGCAGTAAAATAAATGTTTCATCAAACGGTAATTCGGGTATATCCAGTGTGTAAAACATAATCCATGATAAGAAAAAACTAATGCCAATCTTAAAGTGAGTAGGTATATTCCGGTATGAAAAAATAGGTATGGTAACAAAAAACGAAGCAACTCTTACGAATATAAGCATAAATGCAGGAATGCTCGAAAGATTTATTAAATCCAGCATAACCTAACCCACAAATTGGTTTAAATTTTGGAATATATTTGCTGCAAACTCAACCATCCTAGTCAGCATCCATGGCCCGAAAAATATAAGACCTACAAGGACAGCTACAATTTTAGGAATAAACGCCAGCGTCTGCTCCTGTATTTGGGTGGTTGCCTGGAAGATACTAACGATAAGACCTACAACCAAAGCTAACAACAAAAGCGGGCCAGTAACTAAGAGAATCGTGTATATCCCTTGTTGTGCCAACGATATGACAAATTCACCGCTCATAAATCTTCTCCCCTTTCAAGTTTAGAAACCATCTAATAAAGAATGGGCAATTAAATACCAGCCATCCACTAATACAAATAATAGGATTTTAAACGGCAGAGAGATCATTACTGGCGGTAACATCATCATTCCCATCGACATCAAAACACTGGCAACGGCCATATCGATGACTAAAAATGGAACGAAAATCATGAATCCCATTTGAAAAGCTGTCTTCAACTCACTTATTGCAAAAGCAGGAACTAATGTGGTCAGTGGAATATCCTGAATAGAGTCAGGTTGATCCATCTGCGAGTAATTCATAAACAACTCCAGGTCTTTCTGCCTGGTATGCTCTGCCATAAACTCTTTAATCGGCGCACTTGCGTTTTCATAAGCCTCGTCTAAAGTTATTTCTTCATTCATCAATGGAGACAGTGCTTCCTCGTTGATTTCCTGGAAGGTCGGCGCCATGATAAAAAATGTCAAAAACAACGCAAGGCCTATCAATACCTGATTAGGCGGCATTTGCTGTGTTGCTAAAGAAGTTCTGACAAAAGACAGGACAATAATGATTCGTGTAAAGCATGTCATTAATATCAAAATACTTGGTGCCAGCGAAAAAATCGTCATTAATAAAATTAATCGGACCGAGGTAGAAATGCTGCCTGGATCTGTTCCAGAAAAAACATCCATAAATTCATTCATTGCTATTTTCATCCTTGTTTTGGCGTCGTTCAATTAATTGCTTACGACCCTGTTTCAATCGATCAAGCTCCGTCTGGAACAGCTGGGAAAAGTTATTATTTGTTTGCTTCTCTTCCCCTGCTTCTGCTGTTTTCTTGTTTTTAGACAAAACCGAAGTTAATAGATTTACAGGCCTGAATTCAGCTCCGCCATCATTATTCAAAAGTTCCGTTTTCGTTTTTTCATCCGTAATCTCGGTTAACATTTCTACATTGTCGCCAACACCTATAACGTACACTTTTTCGCCAATCCGAACGATTTGCAGCGACTTTTGCGATCCAAGCGAAATGCCGCCGACATTTTCCATTGCACGTACTTTTTGAAACATCTTATTTCTCCGGTTAAGAAACTTAAGCAGAAAATAAATCAATGCTAGTACAAAAGCTAATGCAAAAAAGAGTTTTACAAAGTAAAAGAACAAATTGGAAGACGGTTCTTCCACTTCCCCTGACTGATTTTGTTCATCTGCGCCATCTTCGCCTGTACCAGGTTGTTCGGAATCGGTGTTGCACTCTTCATTATTGTTATTCATACAGTCATCGACACTCGGGGCCGCCCATGTCGATGCAGGCCAGACACAGATAACCAAAACTGTAATTGCCAGTATTATTAATCTTTTTAGCATGAGTTCACCACTTATATTAGTCTAGTACTTTTTGGATTGCTTCGATTACTCTATCGGACTGAAACGGCTTAACAATAAAGTCCTTGGCCCCAGCCTGAATCGCATCGATAACCATGGCCTGCTGGCCCATCGCAGAACACATGATGACTTTTGCTTCGCCATTTAACTGCTTGATTTCTTTCAAAGCAGCAATGCCGTCCTTCTCTGGCATTGTGATATCCATTGTAACCAAATCTGGAGAAAGCTCCTTGTATTTTTCCACTGCCTGGGCGCCATCTTGTGCTTCCCCGACTACCTCGAAGCCATTCTTGCTCAAGATATCCTTAATCATCATTCTCATAAATGCAGCATCATCAACTATCAATATTTTATTACCCACAAAAAACTCTCCCTTCGGTTCCTAATTTAATTTTTTAAGCCGATCAGTCGGGCTAACAATATCTGTTACTCTGACACCAAAGTTTTCATCAATGACAACTACTTCTCCCTTGGCAATCAGCTTTTCATTTACATTTATATCAACTGGTTCACCTGCAAGCTTGTCAAGTTCGATTATCGATCCAGACGAAAGTTCTAAGATTTCTTTTACAGAGCGTTTTGTCCGTCCTAATTCAACAGTTACCTTTAACGGAATGTCCATTAAGATATCCAGGTTCCTCTGTTCTTTTTCAGGAAGCTCAACATTTTCGAAGCTTGAAAATTCAGCCTGTTGGATATTGGCAGTAGTATTTTTCACTTTCCCGCCAATATGACTTGGACCATTATTACTGCCCGATTGTTGTGACGGATTACTGGATTGCTGTCCAACCTGGCTCGTTGTCGGTTTATCGGCTGACTGGCTTTTGTTTTCAGTAGCTTGCTCGACAGTTTCCGGTTCATCCGCCGGTGGGTTCAATAGTTGATCGACTAAGTCTTTCGCAAACTCCACAGGTAAAATCTGCATGATATTCGAATCAATCAAATCTCCGATTTTCAGTTGAAAAGAAACTTTCACCATAATTCGTTCTTCGTTAATCGTCTCTGTTCCCTGATCACCTTCAACATCTAATACACTAATGGCCGGAGGCGATATATCTACCTTCTTGGTAAACACCGTTGACATGCTGGTAGCTGCCGTTCCCATCATTTGGTTCATTGCTTCTTGCACGGCACTAAGATGAATATCATTTAATTCTTCGGCAGGTGCCTGACCATCACCGCCCAACATTAAGTCGGCAATAATAGCAGCGTCCTGCGATTGGATGACAAATAAATTCACACCAGAGAATCCTTCCGTGTATTCCACTTCCACCCCTACATACGGCTGCGGAAACTCAGCTTCCAAATTCTCCTGGTGGATTACTGAAATAGTAGGTGTTGTAATCTCTACTTTCTGATTTAGCAATGTTGATAATGTCGTTGCTGAGCTGCCAAAAGATATATTTCCTATTTCACCTAATGCGTCCTGTTCTACTGTTGTCAAATAGTCATCCACCGGGGGATCTTGAGTTTCTTTCTCATTTATATTTGAGTCCCCATCATTATCATCAGTACTCTTTAATAGAGCATCGATTTCATCTTGGGACAGCATATTGTCATTCATCATAGTCGTTCCCCCCTTGTATTTCCTCTAGAACTTGAACAGCCACTTTGTTTTTTTGCTTTCCGGGCTGAACATAAAATTTCGGTTCGTTGTCCACTCGAAGTGTAAGTGGTTTATCTATTTCCTGATCCAATTGGATAATATCATCACTCTTTAGATTTAATAAGTCGCTAATACTGATCGTCGACTCTCCTAATACTGCTTTTACGTCTACTTCCGCTTGGCCAATGCTATAGGCCAGGTCTTCATATTCTTCAGGTTTGCTTTCCTTTGTTTTTGTCTGCATCCAGTAATGAACAGACAACTTAGAGATAATCGGCTCTAGGACTACATGGGGAATACAAATATTAATCATGCCGCTGCTCTCCCCGATAGTCGTATTGAGAGAAACTACGACAACTGTTTCATTCGGCGAAACTAATTGAAGAAATTGAGGGTTGACCTCGAATTCTTCCAGCATAGGGTCAATCTCAATGACGGAGCTCCAAGCCTCTTGTAGGTTTTCCAGCGCTTTTTCAAACAGCTGGGACATTAATGTTGTTTCAATCTCCGTTAGGTTTTCAATTTTATTAACGCTCTTCCCTTTACCGCCCAGTAATCGATCCAGCATCGCGTATGCAATATTTGGATTAAACTCAAAAATGATTCTCCCATCTAAGGGATTCATGCTGTATATATTCAGGATTGTCATTTTTGGTATCGAACGGATAAATTCTTCGTAAGGTATCTGGTCAACGGAAGCAACTGAAATTTGGACATATGTTCGCAGCTGGGCTGAGAAATAAGTTGTCAGCAGCCTCGCGAAATTTTCATGTATTCTCGATAAGCTTCTAATTTGATCTTTTGAAAAGCGAAGCGCTCGCTTAAAGTCATATACTCTTACTTTTCTTTCTTGTTCTTCTTGTTTTAATGTACTCGCATCCATCTCCCCTGAAGAGAGAGCCGATAAGAGATCATCTATTTCATTTTGTGAAAGTACTTCCTCTGCCATATCCGCCACCTCCTATCAGGAGTCCTTCTAAACTATTGTAAGACTTTGTTGATGGTGTAAACATCGACAACTTTTCCTTCTTGCATTAAGCCGTTCAGCTTTTCCTTCATAACATCTTCCAATTCACCTAAACCAGTTTTAAATGCTTCTCTGTCCATGCTGGCCAACTCTTTAATTAGTATATTTTGCGTCTGGAATTCTCTTTTTGCAATTTCTTCTTTCGCTTTTTCACTATCCGTAATGATTTGGAATTGGATCCTGACAAAACTACCATCTTCTAAATCTGTATTCATTTCACTTGTCTGAAACGAATATTCCACCATTTCATCCAAAGTCTGCTCTTCATCTGCTTTGTCTTCACCAGAAACATTGAGTACAACGACAAGGACAGCTGCACCTGCTATTGTCAAAACGGCTAAGATAGCAACCAATGACTTAAGTAATTTATTGCTCATTTAAATCACCTGTTTCTTTGACGCATCCTTGCATTCCAATGGATTGATAGAATTTAAAAATTAACATATTAACTTGATTCTCCGTTTCTCTTACAACTAATTTTTTTCCGGTGTATAAAGTGATCGTCGTATCTGGAAAGGATTGAACCTGTTCAATAAATATAGCATTCAAGCTAAAACGATCTCCATTTAACCTTGTTAATTGAATCATATATGGAGGGGGCTGAAATTACGCCCCCCTGCCTCCCTTAACTATCGTTTCAGATTGACTAATTCTTGCAAAATTTCATCAGAAGTAGTAATAATTCTGGTATTAGCCTGGAAACCCCGCTGGGCGGTAATCATTTCAGTGAATTCTTCCGACAAATCGACATTCGACATTTCCAATGCTCCCGCTACTACGGAGGCAGAACCATCCTGCTGCGGTATCACCAGGTCGTCAATATTGTTGAAGTTTTCGTCGCCATCGGTAAATACGCCGGAATTATTGGTCAATTGATATGTGTTGGCTCCTGTTTTTTGCAGACCGCCTGGATTTGAAAACTTCGCAAGCCGTATCTGTCCTGCATTCATCGTGTCTCCATTTTCATCCACGTAAGTGACAGTACCTGTTCCTTGAATACTAAAGCTTTCCGCAGATTCTGGTATTTGTATCTTGCCAAGCTGACCGTCAATTGCTCCATCACCATCTGTATCAGCATCACCGAGCAAATACTTTCCGTCTGGATTAACGATATAGCCGTCATCATCCAGATAGAAATTCCCGGCTCTCGTAAAGCTTAGCTGAGTATTATCAAATGTAACCGGATCGCCTGTTCCTTCTCCCAATACGAACATTCCGTCTCCTTCAAGAGCTAGATCCAGCGGACGATTGGTAGTTTGCAAGTTTCCTGTGGTATGTATGTTATCCACCGAACCGAGCTGGGAACCAAGCCCCACCTGTGATGGATTAATACCACCCCTGATTGTATTTCCTCCTTGTACCACTGGCCCTTCTGCGCCTGAAAGAGACTGGCTCATCATATCTTGGAATGTAACCCGGCCCTTTTTAAACCCGGAAGTATTTACATTAGCAATATTGTTGCCAATAACATCTAACTTGGTTTGGAAATTTTTCATCCCTGATATTCCTGCATACATGGAACGTAACATTCAATCAACATCCTTTTTTATTTTTTATTGGCTTGCCTCTATCATTCAACAAGTCATGGCTTCCCTGTCTGGGTCCAGCCTATTCATCCATTAAAATCGTGCCGTTTATATTTGTGAAAATTCTGCTGGCAGCTTCTGCCCTGTTCATAGCTGTGACAACCGTATTATTTTTGGTACTGACTAACAGAGCTGCTTCGTTGGTTAAAACCAGGGAGTCAGTAATACCTTTTTGCTTCGCCTCTCCGATTTTATCCGAAATTTTCTGCCACTGCTCTGTATCTATATCAATCTTGCGTTCGGTCAGCCTTTGCTTCGCGTGCTTACTCACCTTTAAACCTTGTGCCTCGGTCAATATTTTTTTAAAAGAGGCCGCATCATCAACCTTAGGACTTCCTTTATTGCCAGCAGGAATCTGCATCGGCTGCTGTAATTGTTGAATTCGGTGATCCATAACTTATCATCCTCTATTCAGATGATGGGCTGCTCACCTTCAAGACCGCGTCTACGTATGCTTTTTCTCCATTGGCAAATTCTAAGACAGCTTTGCCATTATATTGGCTGACAGCCTTGACCTCACTGACAGGCGTGTCAATGATTTTACCTGTATCTTCATCGTACTTATTATAGGTAACTTCTTTCCCAATCAAGTTGCTGTGTTGAAGAACTGGAGAAATATTTTGCGCCTGAACCATTTTATCCATAGAACTCGACATATTCGTCATTTGTTCTAATGAAGAAAAACTTGCCATCTGTGTGATAAACTCTTTGTCTTCCATAGGATTTAGCGGATCCTGATTCTGCAGCTGAGCCATCAATATTTTTAAAAATTCATCTTTTCCCAGATTAGAATTTGTTGTTCCTCTAGGTTGTTGGTTTAAATAATAGGAAGCATCAATCTTTGTCACTTTTTTCACCTACACTTTCTCATTCATAAGTAATTCAGAGAAGCTGCTTTCACCATCGTCATCTTCATCCCCTGATTGCTGGGAATCCTGCTGGTACCCATCTTCCTGGCCGGATTCATCCAAATCACCTTTACCTTGCTGCTCGCTCTCTTTGCTATCCTGCTGTAATAGTTGGGCATCCTGCTTCTCAATTACCACTTGCTGCGGAGAGAACATATGCTTTAATTGATGTAAATTTCCTTCCAGCATTTCTTTTGCTGCCTGGGAAGTTACTGTAATTCTTACTGCCATTTCACCATTGATTTGTGTCATTTTGACCATGATATCCCCTAGCTGGGCAGGACGCAGTTTCAAAGAAATTTGGGTACTGCCATTGTCCTTAAGGAAGCTGCTCTCTTTAATCGCTTTCTGGAGTGTTTCCATCAATTGTTTTTGATTAGCCTCCTGGCTTCCTGTTTGGTTCAAATGGACGATATACTGTTCAATTTTAGAAGCTGGCATGCTACTCATAGAAGCGGAAGAAAGATTATTGTTAGTACCGGAAATTTCCTCTCCATACTTACCAAGTGCCTGCTTGATCCATTTGCCGACATCACTTCCAGTAACGGCGGAATTACTCTGATACCGTTGTTGTGACAGTAATGCGCTTCTGCTGCGGAAAGTAGTTAGCAGCTGGCTCCACACCGTTTGCTGCTTGGTATTATCCCCCTTGCCAGCAGACTGATCTGTAAGCTGTACCATGTTCGTTTTTCCTGACTGCTTTTCCAACGCTGTCCATTGCTCTAACAGTTTTAAAAGCTTTGTTTCCTGCTCCTTAGTTGGTGAGCCGCCTTGAATACCAGATAATAGCAAGTTTGCCTGCTGCCATATATTTTTATATTTAGCGTCCATCTCTGCACCCTGGTGTTCTGCTCCCTTTACAAAAGCAATTACATTGGTTAACGGGAACAAGTGATTCACAGACTCTAAACTGCTTTTTTGCTCTTCAGCACCCTGACCTGGTTTTTGAGAACCTTGCCCGCCTAATTGCTGGATCAGAGCTGCCAGTATTTGAGCAGATGAATCGCTTATTTGATCTTCCCGAGCAAGTGTTGCCATTATTTGGTCACTGGACAATTCCGACAGCTTTCCAAGTAATTCTTCAGGAATTTCATTTAGTAGATCTAAGATAAGTTGCCCATCTTCACTCTGTGCTTCCTTCTGGCCATCCTGAAAGGATTGTAATGCATTTAACAAATCATCAAGAGCGTTAGATAAATCGATTTTCTCCTCACTTGAAAGGTTTTCCAAGTCAGCTGTCTGTCCGAGAACATCTTTGAAAGCCAAGGCGACACCACTCGCTTTAGATGATCCACTTTTGCCTGTTTGCGATAAAGAAGCATTCGGCTGTGTAAATAAAACACCTGCACTATTCATTTTTTCACCTCCCTTCAATCGCATGTCGTTTATCAGTTATCCTGGGACGCATAAGCATTTGTTAGTCTGGCTGCTTCATCAGGATCCATTTCGCCAAGTATTGAACCCATTGTCTTTTTTGAAATTTTCTCCATGACTAAGAGCGCTGTATTTTCATCTAGGTTAGCCAGGATTACTGCGGCGTTTTCTGACTCCATATTTTGGAACGAGGTAGAAATGTCAGCTATCACATCCGTTTGTTCCTCACTGGTGTCTTCTTCCTCTGCAGCCATTTCCTGCTGTAAATCTTCTATTTGCATATTCAATTCGTTAATTTCCGACTCGCGTGTTTCCAATTCAGCTTCTAACTGTTCAATCTGTTCATCTTTTGCACTGATTGCGGACTCGATTTGTTTTTGTCCCTCCATATCGCCCTCTTCAGCCTCTGTAGAAACGAGGGAAGCGACTCCTGGTATGTTACCAGCATACTTTTTAGCATAGCCTGGGACATCTACTCCAGCTGCAGCCATGATAATCAATGCGAAAGTACAAACTAATATAAGTGGAATAAAAATGAATAATAGCAATTGGAATATTCCGGTTTTTTCTTTTTCGCTCCTAGCCTTGCTCGCCATATTTCACCATTCCCTGTTATTGATAAACTGTGTGACAGATATTTCGTCCATTTGTTTATCTTCTTCTGATTTAATCGCCGCATGAAGCTTCGCCTTTTTGACTTCAATCATTTTTTCAAATTTCTTAGCTTCTATATAAGCATCTGTCAGTTTTCCCTGACGGTCATCCATAAGGTTTCTTGCCTGATTGACTGAAACTTGCAGCTGATTGATTTTTTGTTTTAATTTTTCTATATAAGAAAAATGAGAACTTAAAGTGGTCACCGTTGCCGAACGATGTATATCATTGTGATATGCCTGTTCGGCATCTTCCTTCTGCTTCAGAAGGTGATACATATCGGAAGCTACTACTTCAAAGTCTTCTACTGACTGTTTATATGCTTTTTGTGCTTCCTGCTTTTCTTTTTCCCGTACATCCAGAAGCTTTTCAAAAGTTTTGGGGCTTGCCATCAGCCTCTCCCTCCTGCTAACAGTTCAGATATTTCCTTTAGTGCTTCTGTCCTTGAAACGACATCATTTGTTTCTTGTTTTAAAAAATTGACTATTTTGGGTTGGTGGTGAATAGCTTCATCTATTTCTCTGCTAGTTCCACGCTTGTACGCACCAATTTGGATTAATTCATGATTTTCTTCATATACCCCCATCATCGACCTCACTTTAACAGCCAATTGTTGATGTTCTCCTGAAATAATTTGCGGCATTACCCTGCTTACTGATTTCAATACATTAATAGCTGGAAAACGACCTTGCTCTGCCAGACGCCTGTCCAAAACAAAATGGCCATCTAAAATACCCCTCGCGGTATCGGCAATCGGCTCATTCATATCGTCGCCGTCTACCAATACGGTATAAAAAGCTGTGATTGATCCTGTATCACTAGTACCGGCACGCTCTAACAATTTTGGTAAGATTGCAAATACAGATGGTGTGTAACCTTTCGTTGTGGGCGGCTCGCCTGTAGCCAAACCGACTTCCCGCTGGGCCATCGCTACCCTTGTTACAGAGTCCATCATCAGATTGACGCTGTAACCTAAATCGCGGAAATACTCACTTATCGCTGTAGCTGTATAAGCACCTTTAATTCTCATCAAAGCCGGCTGGTCTGAAGTGGCTACCACTACAATCGACTTACGAAGACCTTCTTCGCCCAAATCTTTTTCGATAAACTCCCTGACTTCCCTGCCGCGTTCACCAATTAACGCAATAACATTAATATCAGCACTGCTGTTTCTGGCAATCATACCGAGTAAAGTACTTTTACCTACTCCGCTTCCAGCAAAAATTCCGACACGCTGTCCTCTGCCGACTGTAAGCAAAGTATCAATTGCTTTCACCCCAACCTGGATAGGCTCATCAATCGGCGGTCTTTTTAGAGGATTTGGCGGAGACTGATCTGATGGATAGGAAGCCAGCCCTTTCGGTAAAAAGGATTCATCAAGCGGCTTCCCCAGCGAATCAACTACTTTTCCTATCAAGCCTCTGCCAACCTTGATTGACAACGGCTGGCCAGTGGCTTCCACTAAACATCCTGGGCCGATATTTTTAAGTTGGGAGTAAGGCATGAGCAGCACTTTTTCATTATTGAATCCAACTACTTCAGCTAAAATCTTTTGCTTACTATCAGGGCTAGGATAAATATAGCAAACATCCCCTATGCTAGCTTCAGGACCCTGTGACTCTATCATCAAACCAACGACACGGTGGATTTTCCCATAGCGTTTGTAGCTGTCAAACTGGTCGATTACATCAAGATATTTTTCAATGTTCATTTGGGTTCCCCCGGGAAACCTCGAATAATTTGTCTCTTAATTCCAATAAGCGCGTGTCTACACCCGCATCAATTCTCCCAAAAGACGTTTCCACAATACAGCTTCCTTTTGCTAAATCTAAAACAGGATAAAAGTATAATTCTGCCTGGCCAACAACAATGTTACGGAGCTCGTCTTTTTGCTTCATAATAACTTGATAATCGTCAGGGTGGGAATATACAGCGATTTTCTCCTGGTCCTTCGCTTCCCTTATAACCTGCTGGACAATGTTAGCAAAGACGTCGCTTTCCGCCAGTTCCCTATGAATGATTCTTGAAGCTGCCCTGATAGCTAATTCCAGAACCGTATCTTCGCTTTTTTCTAAGACAGCTTCGTAATCCGTTTTAGCATCATTAATAATTGCTTTTGCTTCGTTAAGCATCCCCTCGTATTGCATGATGCCCTCTTGTTTACCCATTTCAAAACCAGCCTGGTATCCTTGTTGTTTCACTTCTTCATATAAACGTTCTTTTTCTTTCAACCAGTCGCTCTTTTGTTTTTCAGCTTGCTCGTTTGCTTGCTGAACCGTTTGCTCTGCTTCCTGCTTGACTCTTGCTAATTTTTCCTTGGCAATCTCCAGCTGCTGCTCGACGTTTTGCAGCTCATCTTCCGGAGTTGAAACAGGAATGGATTCAACCTTTTTCACAACCGGCTTTAAGCCAATAATCTTTCTGTTGCCTTCTGCTTGATGCTCCTGTCTACTATTAGACAATGACATCATCTCCTCCGCCTCTGGCAATTACTATTTCGCCAACTTCTTCCAATCGGCGAATAACAGAAACGATTCTCGTTTGAGATTCTTCCACATCACGGAGTCGGACAGGACCCATGAATTCCATTTCTTCTCTAAATGTATCGGCCATCCTCGTGGACATATTATTAAAGACAATGTCCTTCACTTCCTCGCTTGCGACTTTCAATGACAAGCGGAGATCATCATTTTCAACTTCTCTAATAACTCTTTGAATAGCCCTGTTATCCAGTGTAACGATATCTTCGAACACAAACATTCTCTTTTTGATTTCTTCTGCCAATTCCGGATCTTGGATTTCAAGGGAGTCAAGGATCGTTCTTTCCGTACTCCTGTCAACACCATTAAGCACTTCAACGACAGCCTGGATACCACCTGTTTGGGTATAATCCTGGGTTACCGTTGCCGACAGTTTTCTCTCCAATATCTGCTCTACTTCATAAATAATTTCCGGTGAGGTAGAATCCATGACGGCAATTCTTTTCGCGATATCTGCCTGCATTTCCTGAGGCAGTTCTGAAAGTATTTGGCTCGCTTGTTCAGCATCCAGATAAGACAACACTAAAGCAATTGTTTGCGGGTGTTCATTCTGGATAAAATTGAGCACTTGAGACGGATCTGCTTTTCGCGCAAAATCAAATGGCTTCACTTGTAATGATGATGTCAGCCGGTTGATGATACTGTCTGCTTCACTTAGTCCCAGCGCCTTCTCCAGTACTGTTTTAGCGTAATTGATACCACCCTGGGAAATATAATCCTGGGCAAGCGCAATTTGATGAAATTGATCCAGCACCTGTTCTTTCTGTCCGGACTCTACCTTTTTCACTGATGAGATTTCCAACGTTAGTTTTTCAATTTCCTCTTCTGTTAAATGCTTGTACACTTGTGCGGAGACATCCGGGCCAAGCGATATCAGAAGTATTGCAGCTTTTTGTCTCCCTGTTAATTCTTTGTGTCTTGCCATAAATAAAGGTCGCCCCCTAATCTTCCGCTATCCAGCTTCGAAGCAGTTTTGCGAATTCTTCCGGCTTTTCTTGCGCCATCTTTTCCAGCTGCTTAGTCCTGATTGTAGCTTCTGTTTCTGGATTTTCTTCAATGTCTGGAACGGCTGCCGGCTGTGGCCGATAAGTTTCTTCGGCAAATTCGACTTGCTCTTCCTCTTCTTTCGTTCCTTTTCTTCTCCATAACAACCATACGAGCGCTAGAATAATTACTACAAGAAGCCCGCCTACTATATACATCCAAGTAGGTATGGTAACCGTCGCCTGAGCAGAAGATCCTTGGTTTCCGTTGAATTCTTGTAAAACAATCGAAACTTTTTCTTCTGGATTTACTTCTCCGTATTCTTTATCGATAGAAGTAGTTATGATCGAATCTAAAATCGACGCTATTCCATCTTCTACTGTCGCTTCTTCAGCAGCAGACAAGTATTCTACTTCTCCATTTTCAGTTGCCGGCTCTTTCGTGTTATCGACTGCCACCTGAATCCCTAAATCCCGTATCTTATAAGGGCTTTCGACAATCTCTTTTTTGATTCTGTTAAACTCATTATTAATTGATTCCTTAACCATTTCATAGTCGCCATCCTGGCCTTCTTCCCCAGCAGGATAATTGGGAACTTCCTCTTCGCCGGTACCAGCAACCCCGCCTTCTGGTGCAGCGCCTGTGTACGTTTCTTTTATTGACTCGACACTGACTGGCAGGCCTTCCATGTTTTCTTCATCAACCGGTGTGACCAGCTCTTCAACTCTGTTTTCCTGTGTGAAATCTATATCTGCGGTAACAGATGCAACCACTTTATCATTACCTACCATCATGCCAATCATCTGCTGAACGCGCCGCTGAATATCGCGTTCGATATCTTTTTTGACATTCTGCTGGTAAGTATAAGTGTCCGTAGAACCGGCTGTTGCAGAATTATTTAAATCGAAATACTCAAAATTTTGATTCATGATGACGATATTATCAGTAGGAAGATTTGGAACGGTTTTAGAAACTAAATGATATAATGACTTGATTTGACTTCCTTCTAATTGATATCCCGGCTGAGTGTTCACTACAATAGAAGCGGAGGCTTCCATTGGCTGTTCACTAACGAACACCGGCTCCTCAGGCTTATTTATCATAACATTGGCATCCTGGATGCCATCGATGCTTTTGACAAGGTTGGCAATCTCCGTTTGCATTGCATCCAATTGGATAACGTCAAACTCGTTATCAGTCATTCCCCAAGAGGTATTCGCGCTAAAAAAAGAATAATCTACATTTCCACTGTTTGGCATTCCCTGGGCCGCCAGGTCAACAAGCAAAGTATTTGCTTGATCTTCCGGAACCAGAATGGTCTTGCCAGCATCTTGAAGTTCATAGGGTAACCCTCTGGCATCTAGTTCAGCTTTAATTTGCCCTACTTCCTGCAACGATAAATTATTGTATAACGGCACCATGTTGCTTTTATTCGCAAAAATGGATCCACCAATAATTAAAAAAAGAACCAGCAGGATAGATCCAATTAAAACACCTTTAGACCTGGAGGATTTTGCTCCCCAATATTTAGTGAATTTCTCTTTATATATGTCAAATTTTTGTTTCATTCTCTGCCCCCAAAAAAACTCGCTTTTTCTTATCGGGAAGCTGCCAATAAGAAAAAGGAACGGTATACTCGAATCCTATGTATTTATACCTGCATTCTCATTATTTCTTTATACGCGTCAATTACTTTTCGTTGGACTTCTACTCCAGTTTGCAAAGCGATACTCGCCTTTTGGGCAGTAATCATGACATCATGTAAATCATCAATCTCCCCATTGGCGAGCGCTTGTGTCTTAGCATCAGATGCCACTTGATATTGGTTTAAGTTATCGATAGCGTCCTTCAAGCTTGATGCAAACTTTTCCTGTGCTTCTGCAGGTGTACTATTCTTTTTTACATTATCCTGAAGGGCCATTGATGCCGACTGCATACTCCCTACGTTACCGATATTCACCACTAAGGTCACTCTCCTTTGATTTGTTACTTACCAATTTCCAATGCCTTTAACAGCATGTTTTTCGTTGCATTCACGGATGTCACGTTAGCTTCATAGGATCTTGTTGCGCTCATTAAATCAACCATCTCCTCTAATGGGTCTACATTAGGCAACTGGACATAACCATTTTGGTCAGCATCCGGATGGTTAGGGTTGTAGACTTGTTTGAAAGGTTCCTCATCCTCTGAAATCTCGCTGACCCTTACTCCTTGACCTGGGGAGTCTGTTTTCCCTGTAGCTTTTTGTAAGAATGACTGAAAATCAGGGGCCTTGGTTTCTAGGGAAACCAACTTTCTTCGATATGGTTCATACTCCCCGTTTTCATTAATAGTAGCTCTAGTAGTTTCGGCGTTAGCTATATTTGAGGAAACAGTATCCATCCGCAGTCTTTGTGCAGTCAATGCACTAGCACTGGTATTTAAGGCATTAAAAATGCTCATCGGTTACCTTCCTCCTTTAATTACTGTTTGCAAGCTGGAAAACTTTCCATTCAACCTATCTACCAGCCCTTGATAATAGATTTGGTTTTTGGCTAGCTCGGTCATCTCTTTATCTATATCAACATTGTTCCCATTATGATTATAAGTTGTATTGGAATTAGAAACGACTTGGAAGGATTGCTGGGCAGAACCTGGCTGAAAATTGATGTGTCTGGAATCGGTGCGCTTTGTTTGAAAAGTGGATCCCATTTCGTTTTGAAGGACATTTTTGAACACAGCACTTTGCGCTTTATAACCAGGTGTATCTGCATTGGCAATATTGTTGGAAATAGTTTGGTTTTTTACTGAGGCATAATCTAACGACTTTTCTAAACTACTAATAGTTGAACCAAAAAAAGACAATTCCCTTTTCCCCCTATTTTTCAGAACTTATTAGACATTATTTTTATTTTTTCTCTTTAACCGTCATAATTTGTCTATCATCTTCGAATATTGTAATTTAATTCTAATTCTGTGTCTATGCAATTTATCAATAATCTGACTTTCGGTCTGTAAAAATATACAAACTCCTGTTACTTTAGTATTAAACTAATCCAACTTTTTCCAAATGTCCCGATTATGGCTGTGTCGAACTATGTCTTTTTTCCTTAGTGTTTATTATTGCATATTCTTCATGAAATGGAAATATCGTTTTTGAATTGTCGAAAAATAATTGCTATTTTTTTATTAATCGTTAGCTCATGGAAAAGCAAGCAAACAAAAAACAGGCACTATCACGCACATTGCAGGGAATTACCCACTCCTCTGCATTGATAAGCGTGTAGTGCCTGTTCATTTTCAACATTGAATTAGTTAGTTCGATTTGATTTTCTGTAGTTCAACAAGGAACTTGTTATTCAAGACCTTGATATAGGTTCCTTTCATCCCAAGCGATCTGGATTCGATGACTCCCGCACTCTCCAGCTTTCTTAAAGCATTCACGATGACTGAACGGGTAATGCCTACTCTATCGGCAATTTTGCTGGCAACGAGCAGTCCTTCATTACCATCCAATTCATCAAAAATGTGTTCAATTGCCTCCAGTTCACTATAAGAAAGGGAACTGATAGCCATTTGTACAACAGCTTTGCTTCTCGCTTCCATCTCAATTTCTTCTGTTTTTTCATGAAGGATCTCCATTCCTACAACGGTAGCTCCATACTCTGCCAGCAAGAGATCATCTTCATTAAAACTTTGGGTCAGCCTGCTTAAGATCAATGTACCTAATCGTTCTCCACCACCGATAATTGGAACAATGGTAGTGAGGCCGTTTTTAAATAGTTCTTTGTTTTCTACTGGAAAAGCTGTATATTCACTGTCAATATCGATATTAGAAGTAGTTTCCTGGATATTGAATAAGCTGTCTGTGTACTCCTTAGGAAATTGCCTTTCCTCAAGCATTGATTTCATTCTTTCATTCTCTATTTGCTGATTAATTGCAAAACCTAGTAGCTTCCCTCTTCGGCTAACAACAAATATATTTGCAGTGATTATATCCCTTAAAGTTGCAGACATATCATTGAAATTCACCGATTTTCCTGTAGTTTTTTGTAGCATTGAATTGATTTTTCTTGCTCTGTTTAATAATTCCATCATTATCCTCCAATCTAGTATTTACAATATAAACTCGCTTAAATCTTTATTTTTGGCGATGGTGCTTAATTTTTCATCTACATATTGCGGAGTTATCTCTATCTCCTCCATATTGATATCAGGAGCTTCGAAAGATAAGTCTTCCAATAGTTTTTCCAGAATCGTGTGCAATCTTCTTGCTCCGATATTATCTGTTTCCTGATTGACATCAAATGCCACTTCCGCAATTCTAGTAACAGCATCGTCCGTAAAGGTGACATTTATACCCTCCGTGCCAAGCAGTGCCTGATACTGTTTTAGCAGTGCATTGGAAGGTTCAGTCAAGATACTTTTAAAGTCATTGACTGTTAGCTTATCGAACTCAACTCTGATAGGAAATCGCCCCTGCAGCTCGGGGATCAAGTCTGACGGCTTAGCCATATGAAAGGCGCCGGCTGCTACAAACAAGATATGGTCCGTTTTCACGGGACCGTGCTTAGTAACTACCGTCGACCCTTCAACAATCGGCAAGATATCACGCTGAACCCCTTCACGTGAGACATTTGCCGCTTGGTCGCTTTTGCCGGCTACCTTGTCAATTTCATCGATAAAAATCATACCCGATTGCTCTACCTTTTGTACAGCATCCTGGGCAACTTCATCCATATCGATTAATTTTTGAGCTTCCTGCTGGGTAAGAATTTTTCTTGCTTCGGAAACAGGAAGGCGCCGTTTTTTCTTCTTTTTAGGCATCAGTTGGCCGAAGGCATCTTGCATATTCATTCCCATTTGTTCCATACCTGAGCCTTGAAGCATGTCAAACATCGATGGTGACTGTTCATCCACTTCAATCGTTACTAACGTATCTTCTAACTCGCCCATTTCCAGTTGGCGCCGGATTTTTTTTCGTTTGCTTTCAATTTCCTGCTTATCGCTATCTGGTTCTTCGCTTTGATTCTCTGCTCCTTGCTGCGGAAAAAACATTTCCAAAGGGTTTTTGAAATTATTTTGTTTCTTTTCCTCTGGTACGATAATTTTCACCAAGCGTTTGTTGGCTTGTTGTTCAGCTTTTTCCATGACACTAGCCATCTTTTCTTCTTTGACCATACGGACAGCCATCTCAACTAGATCCCTTACCATTGATTCCACATCGCGGCCAACATAACCTACTTCCGTGAACTTAGTAGCCTCTACTTTCACAAATGGAGCACCAACCAATTTCGCCAGACGTCTGGCAACTTCTGTTTTACCAACCCCTGTTGGACCTATCATCAAGATATTCTTAGGGACTATTTCATCACGCATTTTATCGTTCAGCTGCATCCTGCGAAATCTATTTCTAAGTGCAATTGCTACTGATTTTTTGGCGTTTTTTTGACCAATTATGTATTGATCAAGCTGTTCGACGATTTGTTTTGGGGTCTTATTTACTGTCATTAGGAAACCCTCCTTTTAATCCAGCACCTCAAGCGTTATATGATCATTGGTATATACGCAAATTTCCCCAGCCACTTCCATAGCTGCCTGAGCTATTTCTCTTGCCGATAGTTGCTTGGAATAGCGGGTAAGCGCTCTACCTGCACTCAACGCATAATTTCCTCCAGATCCTATGGCAAGCAGCCCATCATCAGGTTCAATTACTTCCCCTGTTCCAGAAACAAGCAGCATAGCATTCTTATCCATGACAATCAGCATAGCCTCCAGCTTCCTTAAAACTTTGTCACTACGCCATTCTTTAGCAAGCTCTACCGCCGCTCTCGATAAATTTCCATTGTATGCTTCCAATTTCCCTTCGAATTTTTCGAATAATGTGAAAGCATCTGCCACAGAACCCGCGAACCCAGCCAGGACTTGCCCTCTGAATAATCTACGTACTTTCTTCGCTTTATGTTTCATCACTACTGCATTTCCCAGTGTAACCTGCCCGTCACCGCTCATCGCGCATTGGCCATTGTGCTGCACTGCGAAGATAGTCGTTGCATGAAATCCGTTATCCAAATAATCCACTCCTTCTTTTTACTCCCGGTGATTAGCACGCGGATGGCTGTTCATATAGATATTGCGAAGATGATCCTTAGTCACATGAGTATAAATCTGTGTTGAAGATAACTGTTCATGGCCAAGCAACTCCTGGACAACTCTTAAATCAGCCCCCTCATTCAGCATATGGGTAGCAAAAGTGTGCCTTAGTTTATGGGGATGAAGATTTACGGTTAACGCTGCATCTTTCACTATTTTTTCCAAAATCAATCTTACTCCGCGCGGCGTTAAAGGATTACCTCTGGCATTTAAAAAAACGGCAGTAGAGGGAGTTGACGTTTTTTGCAGCAATTGTTTTCTTCCATTGTTTATGTAATTCTGCACAGAAATATCTGCAAAGCTTCCAAACGGCAAATAGCGTTCCTTCCTGCCTTTACCCCTTACAAGTATTGAACCAATATCAAAATCTATATCCTCAAGTAACAGGCCCGTACACTCGCTAACCCGGATTCCTGTTCCATAAATCAGCTCAAGTATGGCTTGATTTCTTTGTCCGAGAGGGGTTGTCAAATCACTAGCCTCAAACAATTTCTCCAGTTCTTCTTTGTATAGAAATCCTGGTACAGGCTGATCCGTTTTCGGCATCTTTATATGAAGAAATGGGTTCGCTTTAACATCCAATTCTCTGTCCAAAAATTTATAAAAGCTTCTTAAGCTTGATATTTTCCTTGAGACACTGCGACGGGACAGTTTTTTCTCATACAAAGAGGTAAGATAAATTCTGACCGTTTGGTAGTCAACATTTTCTAAACTGCTAATTGCTTCTCTTTGGAGAAAATCAAAAAAGTTATCAATGTCTTTTTGATAAAACTCAATGGTGTACGAAGAAGCGTTTTTTTCAATTTGCAAATACTCTGTAAAGGCTTTCTTAGCTTCCTTCCAATTTATCATTTTCCCCACCTCGCTCAAGGCGTTTAAATAGTAACACATCTGCCCTTGTCCATGCAATGTATTTTACAAAATTGTAACAAAATTCTGAATTGTATCCTGCAGGCTGTTTTTTTAGTAAGGAAACTATATGAAAGGCTGCCGTTAATCTCGACAACCTTTCTATGCCGCAATGACAGTGTCAAGTAAAACCCTCTTACAGAACGGTAATTATAGCCGTATTTTTGACAACTGTCAAATAAGAACTTTTTCCGACATTTTTATTTTGGCGAACAAGCGGAACACCGGATTATTTTTCTTCCAATATACCGATTTGTTCTATTTTTTCTTTCGTTTCCGGTGTTCCTAATTCATGGATCCTTTTATAAATATTGACCATTTCATCGTCGTATTGCTCTCGTTCTTTATCAGCTGATATTTCTTGGAAAGGAGCACGGTAATGCAATTCAGCAGATCGGCTGCCGGCCAAGTGTTGTTCATGGAATAAATTTTCGATGCTTAGTTTGTCTTCATAATTGCCTTCAATCTCGTATTCTACACTATTATCAGGAGTCGGAGCTGATTTCACTTCTCCAGAATCAACCTTCACATAATATTTTTTCTTTTCAGACATATTATCCCTCCTATTCATTATTCTCATACCCTAAATATCGATTTTTGTAACAAAACATCTACGAAATATCTGTTCTGAAAACTGAAAGCAGCTTTCAACTAAAATGAAAATAAAAACACCAAACCATTTGGTTTGGTGCTTTGCGCCCGCTCTATCATTTATCAGTTTTGTGTTTCTTCCTTATAATCGCAGTTGGTACACTGAATTTGTGTGCCTTTTTTAGACTTTTTCTCTACTAACAAAGAGTCACATTTCGGACATGGCCTGGAAATTGGCTTATCCCAGGAAATGAATTCACAGTCAGGATAGCGGTCACACCCATAAAATGTCCTTTTTTTCTTTGTTTTTCGTTCTACTACATTGCCTTCTTTACAGGTAGGGCACTTTACGCCTATCTCCTTTAAAATCGGCTTTGTATTGCGGCATTCTGGAAAGTTTGAGCAAGCAAGGAACTTGCCGTATCTTCCCATTTTATAAACCATCTCATGGCCGCAATTTTCACAGTCAATACCAGCTGGCTCATCTTTTATTTCTATTTTTTCCATTTCTTTTTCTGCTTTTTCTAATCGTTTATCAAAACCGGTGTAGAATTCATCTATAATTTTGATCCATTCTGTTTTTCCATCTTCGACCGCATCCAGGTCGCCTTCCATTTTCACCGTGAAGTCAACATCTATGATCTCCGGGAAAAACTCTTTTAATAAATCAATTACTATTTCACCCAGTTCCGTCGGGACAAACCGTTTATTATCCAAAGTAACATAGCCTCTGCGCTGGATGGTATCCAAAGTCGGTGCATATGTGGATGGACGTCCCAGTCCTTGTTCTTCCATAGTACGGACAAGCCGTGCTTCGGTATATCTTGGCGGCGGCTGTGTAAAGTGCTGGTTCGGTTCAATCTCACCTGCTTTAACAGTCATGCCTTCTTTTAAGTCCGGCAGCAGTATGTCTTCTTCCTTTTTATTATCATCCCGGCCTTCGATATAAACTTTCATAAATCCCTTAAACTTAACTTTTGATCCTGATGCCCGGAATTCGACTCCTTCATTAATTAAGTGAACCGTCATAGTGTCCATCACGGCAGGGGCCATTTGACTTGCAGTAAATCGATCCCAAATTAATTTGTAAAGACGGTATTGGTCCCTGGACAGCATACTTTTCAAAGACTTCGGATCCCGGTAAACAGATGTAGGCCTGATTGCTTCATGGGCATCTTGTGCTCCTTCAGCGTTTTTAGCCTTCTTACTTGAGCCGAGATATTCCTTGCCATAATTCTCCGTAACATACTCAGCTGCTTCCTTTTTAGCTGTCTCGGAAATTCTGGTGGAATCTGTTCTCATGTAAGTGATCAATCCGATTGTTCCCTCTTTTTTGCCTAAATCGATTCCTTCATATAATTGCTGGGCAACCATCATTGTTTTTCTTGCCCTGAAGTTAAGCTTCCGGGCTGCCTCTTGTTGTAAAGAAGAAGTAGTGAACGGTTTGGAAGGATTACGTTTTCTTTCTCGTTTATTCACCTTATCGATGGTAAAATCCTTTCCATTTAGCTTGGAAAGAACTTTGTCGACTTCTTCTTTATTAGGTAAATCCTGCTTCTTACCGTCGATGCCATAAAAGGCACCTTCGAATTTTTCGCTGCCTTTTAAAAAGTCAGCTTCGATTGACCAATATTCGTCAGGTTCAAACTTCTCTATTTCCCGTTCCCGTTCAATAATCATTTTCACGGCAACTGATTGGACTCTTCCGGCACTTAAGCCTTTTTTTACTTTCTTCCATAAAAGCGGACTGATATTGTAGCCAACTAATCGGTCCAAAATCCGCCTTGCCTGCTGGGCATCTACTAAATCCATATCTATCGCCCGTGGATGTTTGAATGATTCTTTGATCGCGTCTTTAGTGATTTCATTGAACACTACCCGACAGTCAGAGCTGCCGTCGATATCTAAACTGTGGGCAAGGTGCCAGGCAATCGCTTCCCCTTCTCTGTCAGGGTCGGCAGCAAGATAAACCTTTTTAGCTTTCTTTGCAGCTGTTTTTAGTTCTTTTAATACTGGTCCCTTTCCACGGATCGTTATATATCTGGGTTCAAATTCATTATCTACATCGACACCCATTTGACTTTTTGGTAAATCCCGCACATGCCCCATTGAAGCTTTCACTTTATATTTTTTGCCTAGATAACGTTCAATCGTTTTGGCTTTTGCAGGAGATTCTACAATTACAAGATAATCTGCCATGTTTGTTCCTCCCAAGAGGTAATCTGTCTCTATCAATTGATTAGTTTTTTATTTATTTCTTCCGAAGAGGAAAACTGTCCTTCCGGGTCTGAAATTTGTCTGATAAATCTTCCCTATTATTAAATACTTTTTTATGATTTGTCAAACGTGCTACTGTAGATCATTCAAAAAATCGAAAGCGATTTCTCGTTTTTCTGACAAAAACCGACTCCATTTGCTACTGGCATACTGCCAATCCTCCAGCAAATCATAGGTATTTTGTACTAATTTAGCCCCCTCCTGAATCATTTTATTACAGCCCGCAGCTTCAGGAGACAATGGGGAACCTGGAATTGCATATACCTCCCTGCCTTGGTCTAACGCTTGGTCGACGGTGATTAATGTCCCGCTTTTTTCCTTTGCCTCGACAACTAGAGTACCGAAGCTCAAGCCGCTGATTAACCTGTTTCTTTCCGGAAAATAGTAACGCTGGGGAGGGCTGTTTGGAGGGTATTCAGACAGGAGTAATTGGGAAGCCGCCATTGTATGAAAAAGACCTCTATGATCTTTCGGATAAATATGCCGGAAACCTCCACCTAGAACAGCAATCGTTTTTCCTGATCCTTCGATTGCCAATTGATGGGCAAAGCCATCAATTCCTTTAGCCATTCCGCTAACGATTAACCAGCCTTCACTAATCAATGGCGGGATAATTTTATTCATTTTATAACACGCCTCTTTCGAAGGGGTTCTTGTGCCAACGATACTTAATGAAGGAAAATGCCGCACTAAGCCTATTTCTCCAATGAAGTATAATACGAGCGGACAATCCTTAATGCTTCTCAGTAGGGGAGGATAAGCGGAGTCAAATATTGTAACAGCTTGAAAGTTAGATAAGTCTGCTTGGAGCTGATGGAAGACGTGTGAGCTGTGGAGATCTGAGTAGAGGGAACGAGCCCGGTTTTCTGACAAGGAGAAATTTTGCTTCAAATCTAGGATTGAATAGTTGAAAACCTGTTCTAACTGAGGGTCCTCATTTAAAATTTTTCGCATTAACGGTCTTGTTGCTCCCCGACATCGGTGAATAAGGAGCAGTTTGTTTTTTCGGTCCATGCCATTCCACTTCCTTCTTGATTAAATATGTAAAAGCTGGCTTAAAACGTTCCGCTTTAAGCCAGCCGCCAATGATTAATGAGTTTTACATTTATCCAAAAGACCTTTGTCTTTCAAAACGCCAATCATTGTTTCTCCCATGACAGCAGGGGTTTCAGCCACCTGAATGCCACAGTCATTCATTACTTTAATCTTTTCTTCTGCGGTTCCTTTACCACCTGAAATAATTGCTCCAGCATGGCCCATACGTTTTCCAGGAGGCGCAGTAGCACCGCCAATAAAGCCTACTACAGGTTTCGTCATATTTGCTTTCACCCATTCAGCAGCTTCTTCCTCAGCAGTACCTCCGATTTCACCAATCATCATTACTGCTTCTGTATCAGGATCTTCATTAAACGCTTTAAGTACATCGATGAAATCTGTGCCATTAACAGGGTCCCCGCCGATACCAACAGCAGTCGACTGGCCGAATCCTTGCTCTGACAATTGATGTACAGCTTCATAAGTCAATGTTCCCGAACGTGACACAACGCCAATATGACCTTTTTTATGGATATATCCCGGCATGATACCTATTTTGCATTCTTCAGGAGTTATCACACCTGGACAGTTAGGGCCTACAAGACGGGTTTTCTTGCCTTCCATATACCGCTTTACCTTTATCATATCAAGGACCGGAATATGCTCAGTGATGCAAATTGCCAAATCAAGTTCTGCATCAACCGCTTCCATAATTGCATCAGCGGCAAATGCAGCAGGCACATAAATTACCGAAGCATTAGCGCCAGTTTTTTCAACAGCCTCTTGAACAGTATCAAATACAGGTACCCCTTCTACTTCGGTGCCGCCTTTTTTAGGAGTGACACCGCCGACAATTTTAGTGCCATATTCCAGCATTTGTTTTGTATGGAAAAGGGCTGTAGAACCTGTAATACCTTGAACTATTACTTTTGTATCTTTATTAACAAATACACTCATTTTCGTCCGTCCTTTCTATTTTTACTCTTCAGGGACTATCTTTAGCAGCGATGAATCCAAGAGGAAACCATTCGGGCTGCTTTCATTTAGCCATAGAAATACCGCACCACTGTCTTATAACCTATTTAACTAGTGATACGATTTTTTCCGCACCGTCTGCCATTGACTCAGCAGCAGTTATATTCAGGCCGGAATCAGCAAGAATCTGTTTGCCTAGATCGACGTTTGTTCCTTCGAGGCGAACAACAAGCGGAATCTCCAAACCGACTTGCTTAGTTGCTTCTACAACGCCCTCGGCGATCACATCACACTTCATAATTCCGCCAAAAATGTTGACCAAAATTCCCTTTACATTGGAATCGGACAAAATGATTTTAAATGCTTCGGTTACTTTTTCGGCTGTAGCACCGCCCCCTACATCAAGGAAGTTTGCGGGATCGCCGCCATAGTGCTTAATTATATCCATGGTTGCCATGGCAAGGCCGGCGCCATTAACCATACAGCCAATATTCCCATCAAGAGCAATATAGCTGAGGTCATGTTTTGATGCTTCAATTTCTTTTTCATCTTCTTCTTCTAAGTCGCGGTATTCAGCGATATCCTTTTGGCGGAATACCGCGTTATCATCAAAATTCAACTTAGCATCCAAAGCAAGGACTTCCCCATCTCCAGTTGTAACTAAAGGATTTATTTCAGCAATGGAGCAATCTTTTTCTTCAAAAACAGTATATAAGCCAATCATGAACTTAACTGCTTTTGAGAGATATTCTTTCGGAATGTTAAGGTTAAATGCCAGTCTTCTTGCCTGGAAAGGTGTCAAACCGACAACAGGGTCAATTACTTCTTTAAAAATTTTCTCGGGAGTTTCTGCTGCCACTTCTTCGATTTCTGTTCCGCCTTCTTCGGATGCCATCATAGTTACCCGGGAAGTAGCGCGGTCCAGCACTAAACCGACATAGTATTCTTTTTTGATATCGCAGCCTTCTTCTATGAGTAAACGCTTAACTTCTTTACCCTCAGGTCCTGTTTGGTGAGTAACCAGCGTTTTACCAAGAATTTCGTCGGCATATGTACGCACTTCATCAAGATTTTTAGCTACTTTTACTCCGCCAGCCTTACCTCTGCCGCCGGCATGAATTTGTGCTTTTACTACCGATACATCACTGCCTAATGCTTTCGCAGCTTCTACTGCTTCATCTACGGTATAAGCAACACGGCCATCCGGAACAGCAACGCCGTATTTACGCAAGATTTCTTTGCCTTGATACTCGTGAATGTTCATCTTCCATCCTCCCATCAATTTTCACTGCAAATCCATTGTATAAAAAAAAGTCGTATACTGTCCACACATTACTATCAATTATCAATAGATTCATAACTTTTTAGCATTACATCTTCTTATCTGCCCTGTATATAAACGCGAATACTTCCGCTACTGCTTGATATAATTCATCAGGTATTGATTCATTGATATCCAGCTCAGATAGAAGTTCGACCAATGTAGAATCCTCCTGGATCGGGATATTGGCAGCCTCCGCCCTTGCAATAATATTATCTGCAACATACCCTCTCCCAGCTGCTGTCAGTTTTGGCGCTGTATCTTTATCCTCCTGGTATCTTAAAGCTGCTGCTTTTCTGAATGGTTTTTTTTCAGTCATATCCGGTAGTCGACTCCTTGTTTTCTGTCATTGCCAGTATCTGATTGAATCATAGAAAGTTCTTTACTAT
Organism: Sediminibacillus albus; assembly: GCF_900101125.1. Lineage (GTDB taxonomy): Bacteria > Bacillota > Bacilli > Bacillales > Amphibacillaceae > Sediminibacillus > Sediminibacillus albus. Next base: position 427,793 of record NZ_FNFL01000001.1, read on the forward strand.
TGCTTTCCAAAGGTTTAAGTTGAACAGAAGATAAGTGGTAATCAAGGTTTTTCAACCCCTGCTGCAGAGCCGGCTTAAAAAAAGAAAATAAGCGATCAAGCTGTTCGTTATTATTGTAAACAGTTATACTGACCATTCTTTTTTGTATATTCATATCCACCACAGTCTCTTCCATCTTTTCCAAATCCAAATAAAATAAAATATGGCAAAAATCAGGATTTATTTTTCCGGATTCATCCTTCTGGCCTTCAATGTCGATAGAAATATCTTTTTTCATTCCGATTTTATCTCCGGGAAGCTGAAGGTTTATTTGTAAGAAGTTCCCCGCCTCCTGTTGATTGGTGAGCTGTATCCCATTTAAGAAATGAAGTAAAGTGTCAAGCTTTTCAATTCCTTTCCCGCTGCTGGTGCTGTCCTGGATTGATTGAAGAAGTAACGACTTCAGGGAATGATCCTTCGATTGTAAGTTATCAAGATTCGCCTTTGCCAGCTCATATTCATGGTTTATACCTGATCCTTGAAATATTTGCTCTAATTTAGCCAGAAAGTATTGTTTTGGATTCGATGCCAGCTGCTTTTGGCCTTCTATACTGCCTGCCGTTATTTCAGATAAAGCAGCAGCAATGGATGGGGATAACTGTTTATCTGCAATACTTTTAAGCAATTGAACTGCTTCCCTGCTTATAGAGGCAGTTTGGGCAGACTGTCTGATCGTCTCCTTCTGTCCGTCAGTAAGTGGAAACGCTTTGTTTCCTGCCTCTTTCAAAATCTGCATCTGTAATCCTGCAAGCCTTTGCTGTTCATTCGCAGTTAATGAAGACTTAGCTAATTTATCCGATAGTTGTAAAAGTTCAGCAACAGCCTGCTTTGAATTTTCCGGTAACTGCATGAGTTGTAATTGCTCTATGTTAGATAGCCATTGCGTTTCTTTTCCTTGAAGAGTAAAAGGTGGAACCGTACTCGCTGATTGGCTGTTCTGCCAGCTTCGCCAGTTTTCCTGCCAGTCTGCAAAACGGACAGTGGAAGGAAGCATTTCTGTTTTTTTTAACAACTGGAAAATCACTTGTTTTTCTTGGTTTACCTCCTTGATTATTTGGTTTCTAAGTTGAACATCCAAAGAATTACCTTCCTGGAAAGTAAATTGACTTATCTTACCTGCAAGGGCTGCTTGGTTAGCAGTCGGTGTTCCGGAAGCCTTTATATTGCTTTGTACGGTTGACAGCAAATCCCCAAAGGCATTTTCATTGATAGCTTTAACAGCCTTATAAACAGATGGTGTCACAGGAAGCTTGCGGTGGAACATCTGCATTATTATCTGGCGTGCCGTCTGCTTATCAATCGATCCTTCTAGCAGCTTAAATGCTTCTCCAAGACTCTCTTTTTGAAAAGGAATCTTATCTATTAGCAATTGCCTGAGTAAAGCAGACCGGGTTTTTGTCTCTTTCAACCCCAACTCTTCAAAAAGCTTGGAAATAGCTTGCTTAGATTGATCAGCAGGCCTGTTGGACAAAATTTTCAACCGGATAAATTGGCCGACAGACTGAACCTGAAACCAGTAGTTATCCTTAACAGTCAAAGGCGCCTCCAATTGGGCAACCATTTGCTGGTTTCCGAGCTGAATGGAAGCTTTTTGATCCGGATAAAGTTTCAACACTTTCCCGGCCAATATTTGCCCTGGTTTTAAAGACAGGCTTTGCTGAGCCGGCATTTTATTATGTAAAGTATCAAAAAGTTTTGAAGCAGCAGGGTTCGTTCCAGCCATATTAGCACTCCTTTACTTTGTAATCAGCTCTCTGATTGGTGCAAAGCTCTTTCGGTGATATGGAGTAATTCCATGTTTATGTAAAGCAGTAATGTGAGCCTTTGTTCCATATCCTTGATTGGTTATAAAGTCATATAGTGGATAGTCAGCATGAATGTCAGCCATCATTCGGTCTCTGGTCACTTTGGCAACTATACTTGCGGCAGCGATCGAAATACTTTTTTGGTCACCCTTAATAATAGCTTCAGAAGTACATGGAAGTCTTTCTAAAGGGACAGCGTCAATCAATACATGGTCAGGCTGCTGCTTTAAGTTGTTTAAAGCGATGTGCATTGCTTTTTTTGATGCTTGATATATGTTTAAATTATCAATTTCCTGATTATCAATTACGCCGACCGCCCAAGATTTCGCCTGACTGGTAATTATCTGATAGTATTCATTGCGCAGCCTTTCATTTATTTGCTTAGAATCATTTAATCCTGGCAAATAAAAAGACTCGCCTAGAATTACAGCAGCAGCTACCACAGGACCAGCCAGCGGTCCCCGTCCGGCTTCATCGATACCAGCAATAAATGATTTACCGCTTTGCTGCTGTATTCTTTCATATGTACTCATTTCAGTAAATAACTGTTTATCGAGCAACGCTTTTTCCTGGCGGCGCTGATAACCGTCCAGTAACTTTTGTACACCTCTTCTATTATCATGTTTTAACTGACTTATAAATTCTTCGGATATCTCCTGTTGGGATTCTAATTTATTTTTAATATCCCTTATTGTTAGTGTTGAAACCATCTTTTCATCTCCCATAACTATAATATCGTCACAACAATAGTAGTTTTAAAGCAGGAAAAGGCACCATCAGAAGATGAATGCCTTATCAGCTTTTTATTAAGTATCCAGTTTGGCAACGGAAAATATAAAGGGATATACCAGCACCATCGGTGTTATTTACCTTGATGGTTTACCGGGGTTTCTAATGTTAGTGCCCCTAATCTGCCTGATCTTAAATCACGGATGATTATATCAGCAGTTTTCTCAAAATTTATCCTGCCTCCGCTTTCCAGACAGCCTCTTAAGCTTCCGATCTTTTCAAAAACCTGCCCCATATCTTCTACATCGCTATCTAAATTAAATCGTTCTTTCAACAATTCAGGGTAGTTGTCACGAAGATAACCGATAACGAAAGCTGCTACATCCTCTAAAGGAAGAAGCTGATCCTTAATCGTTCCAATCGCAGCCAGTCTGTAACCGACAAGCTCATCTTCAAACTTTGGCCACAAAATACCTGGTGTATCCAACAATTCAAAGTCCTTTTTTATTTTGATCCATTGCTGGCTAGTTGTTATTCCAGGCCGGTCGCCTGTTTTAGCTATTTTTCTATTGGCTAGCCGATTAATCAAAGTTGATTTACCAACGTTAGGAATACCCAAAATCATCGCCCGGGAGGGTCTCGGCCTTATTCCTTTTTTCTTTAATTTTTCAAGCTTTTCTTTTCCCATCTCTTTAGCTGTCGTTATTACCTTTTGGATGTCCTGCTTATTCTGAACATCAACCGCAACCGCAGGTGTGCCTTCTTTTTCAAACTTTGCTTGCCAGGCACTGGTCACTGCTGGGTCTGCAAGATCTTTTTTCATCAAGATTCTCATTCTTGGCTTGTCCTGCAATACTTGCTGAAGCATCGGATTTTGAGAAGACTCCGGCACTCTGGCATCAACTAACTCAATAACAAAATCGACCAGCTTTAATTTTTCCTGTACTTCTCTTTTAGCCTTGGCCATATGGCCCGGAAACCATTGAATCGTCATCTTTTATGCCACCCCTCCTTTTTATCATGATAAGTAACCAAAGGTTTATCCATTATGTTTCTACGTACAGATAAATCATTTCCAGTATCCATCTGGGATGGTTTATCTGATTAAGCGAAAGCGGTCAAGCGGCCAATATAACAACTGAACTTCTCCAACAATCTGGTCATAGGAAATTAAGCCAAGCAAACGGCTGTCAGTAGAATTTCCCCGGTTATCACCCAAAACCAAAACATGGTTTTCCGGGATAACTTCGTAGCCGCCAGGTAATTCCTCCAATTTAAAGTCAAAGGTATAAGTGCGATTATCCCCCATCATCCCTTTGGAAGAGTCAATATACGGCTCCTCTACCTTCTCTCCATTGATATACAGCGAATCATCCTTAACTTCAACATGGTCGCCAGGAACTCCAATCACCCGCTTAATATAATCCTTTTTCGCTGTAGCATGGAAGACGACAATGTCAAAACGGTCTGGGTCTCCTATAGAATAATTTATTTTATTAACGATCATATGATCGCCGTCGTGCAGTGTCGGCTGCATAGACGGCCCATCCACAACAATAGGAGCGAAAAAAAACATTCTTACAATAACAGCCAGCAGGCCGGCAATCAGAAGCGCTTTTATCCAGTCCAGCCATTCATTCTTTTTTTTGGCCATACTCTAACCTCCATGTATTACAGCTTCACAAGTGGTTATACCTACCCACTAGTTTAAGTGGTCCATAAACTTAGTTTATCCTACCTGACCACTTGCACAATAAAATACTATTTAAACAGTTTTTTAAATAAATGATTAATCCAACTATATGAGCGAATGTTAAGCTTGTCAGCATTTAATGGTAGAAAAAAAGAGCTTGACTAAGCAAGCTCCTTTCAAAATTTTCAAATTAGCGAATTTCTTTAATACGAGCAGCCTTACCACGAAGGTTGCGAAGATAGTAAAGTTTCGCACGGCGTACTTTACCGCGGCGGGATACTTCAATCTTGTCTAAGCGAGGAGAATGTACTGGAAAAGTACGTTCTACTCCCACACCATAAGAAATTTTACGAACAGTAAAAGTTTCGCTGATTCCGCCATTTTGACGTTTGATTACAACGCCTTCAAATACCTGGATACGTTCACGGGTTCCTTCCACAACTTTCACGTGGACTTTAACTGTGTCACCAGGGCGAAATTCAGGATGGTCAGTGCGAAGCTGTTCTTTTGTAACTTCTTCAATAATGTTTTGCATCCTGTTACACTCCTTCCAAACCAATGTTCTTACCTTAAGAATAAAGACAGCGGAACACTGTTTATAAGGCTTAAACACCACTGTTTAAGCACAACAAATAATATACCATATCCTATCTATTACTTCAACTATTAATTGATAATACTCTCATGGTCTGTAACCAAAACTGCCTTTTTCCAGATGAATTATAGGTAGAGAAACGGGCGACCTATTTGAGACTTTCCAACCATTCTTTTTCTTTAAAGGATAATGGATAGTTTTCCAATAAATCGCGGCGCCGCTCAAACGTCCTTTTTAAGGATTGAAGCTTGCGCCATTCAGCAATTTTTCCATGGTTACCGGAAACTAGTACGTCAGGCACCCGCAGGCCACGGAATTCAACAGGTCTCGTATAATGTGGATGCTCAAGCAAGCCATTGGAAAAAGAATCTTCCGGTGCAGATGAATCATTCCCCAGCACCCCCGGAAGCAGCCGTACAACACTATCAATAACTACCATAGCACCCAATTCCCCGCCTGTGAGGACATAATCGCCGATGGATATCTCATCGGTTGCCAGGTGCTCTCTGATCCTTTCGTCATAACCTTCATAATGCCCGCAAATAAAAATCAGATGTTCTTCTTTGGAAAGCTCCACTGCTTTTTCCTGTGTGTGGGTCTCTCCCTGAGGGCATAGCAGGACCACCCTCGGCTTATTATCAAAACCTGCGGATAAATCCTCGACAGCATCAAACAGCGGCTGAGGGGTCAATACCATGCCGGCACCGCCTCCATATGGATAGTCATCTACTTTCTTATGTTTATTTTCGGAGTAATCCCGAAAATTCACCAGCTTATACTGAAAAGCATCTGCTTCTTGGGCTTTTTTCAATATCGAATGATTAAATACTCCTTCAAACATTTCCGGAAATAGGGTCAAAACATCAATTTTCATTAGTCCAGCAGTCCCTCCATAGGCTCGATGACTACTTTACTGTTATCGATATTAATCTCTTTGACTACATCTTCAATATAAGGAATAAGTAAGTCTTTCTGTCCTTTACGTTGAACAACCCATACATCATTCGCTCCCGGCGATAATATTTCTTTAATAACTCCTAAATGCTCTCCAGAAGATAAGTGAACCCCACAGCCGATAATTTCATGGTAATAGAACTCCCCTTCTTCCAGCGGCGTAAGCTGGTCTTCTGTTACTTTTAACATTCCGTTTTTTAACTTTTCTACATCATTGATCGAATCATAACCTTCAAAATGAAGCAAATCGAAGTTTTTATGGCGTCTATGCCCATCTACCACAAGAGTTACCGGATCTGTTTGGTCTTCTCCTGTCCAGTACAACTGTCTTCCTTCTGCAAATCTTTCTTCGAAATCAGTAATCCTCAACACTTTTACCTCGCCGCGGATTCCATGGGTATTAATTACTTTGCCAACATTAAACATTTTTTTATTTATATTCATAACGTTCACCTGCTATTTTATTTGGATAACAGTACCATCCTTTACGATGATTGCTTTATCATCTACAAGGCTGTCCCAGTTATATCCTTCTTCAACTTCAACAAGAGATTCAACTTCGCCTTCCGTTATTTCACTGCCTACCGGAAGTATGCTCAACTGCTCCACCTGAAATTCTATCCATTTTATTTTGTCCCTACGTTTCGTTATTTCTTTTTGGAAACGGTTTGCCACTTCTTGCCTGGAAACACCTTTTTTATTCTGGAGTTTTCTTTGTTCAAACTGGAGTTGTTGACACTCTTGTTCAAGCTGCTGTCGATTATGATTAAATTGCTCTGACAGCTCCTGTTTGCTTTTTTCGGTAATCACCTGTTTCACTGGAATTTTCCGAATAATTTTCACTATCGTTCCTGCCTTTCTATTAGAAAACTTCGCCAAGCCGCCCCTTCTTTAGGAGCGAGATAGTTGTTTGCTTTTCTATCCTTCCGGTTACATCCTGGAGATAGCACAAAAAAGCATAAGAAGAAATCAATTTTAAAAAAATCATCTATCAACGATGAATGATTAGGCAGGGGGATTGGATGATTCCTTTTGGAATTGGGAAAAAAGGGAAAGGTTTCCCCTTCCCCTTTTCACATGATATCCAAATAGATACGCTTTTTTGTATCCGAACCAGCAGCATAAACTACTGTTCGTACAGCTTTAGCTATACGGCCGTTTTTGCCGATAACTTTGCCGACATCTTCCTGGTTGACAGCTAAGTGGTATGTTATTCTATCGTCTGTTTCATTGACTGATACTACCACATCATCCGGGTAGTCGACTAATGGAGCCACCATTGTTTCAATTAAGGCTTTCATGATATCACACTACTTTACTTTTGGTTTTTCATGTCGTGGAATTTAGTCATGATGCCTTGTTTAGAGAATAAGTTACGTACTGTATCGCTAGGCTTTGCACCTTTAGCCATCCAGTCAAGCGCTTTTTCTTCATCTAATTTAACTTCAATCGGATTAGCTACCGGATTGTAAGTGCCAATTTGTTCGATTAAACGTCCGTCACGAGGAGAACGTGAATCAGCTACTACTACGCGATAAAAAGGGTTTCTTTTTGAACCCATGCGCTTTAGGCGAATTTTAACTGCCATGTCTTGCACCTCCATCATTAATATTGCTTATCACAAGTTTAGATTTTATCAGAAGTTCTTTTAGCTGTAAAGTGTTTTTCCATTACATAAACGGAAATTTCATTCCTTTTCCTTTTTTGCCCTTCGGCATATTGGACATCTGTTTCATCATTTTCTTCATTTCCTCGAATTGCTTTAACAGCCGGTTGACTTCTGATACATTTCGCCCCGACCCCTTTGCAATTCTTTTTTTACGGCTGGCATTCATAATGCTGGGATCCTGCCGTTCTTGTTTTGTCATCGACTGAATAATCGCTTCTACATGGGATAGCTGTTTTTCATCAAACTGGACATTTTTCAGGCCTTTCATTTTGTTTGCTCCAGGCAGCATCCCAATAATGTCTTCCAGCGGCCCCATATTCCGGACCTGGCCCATCTGTTCGAGGAAGTCATCAAAAGTGAATGTTGCAGAACGCATCTTCTCTTCTAATTCTTTTGCCTTGTTTTCGTCTACAGTATCCTGGGCTTTTTCAATCAGGGAAAGCACATCACCCATACCAAGGATACGGGAAGCCATCCTTTCTGGATGAAATGCTTCCAATTCGTCCAGCTTCTCTCCCATCCCGGCAAATTTTATCGGTTTATCTGTGACAGCTTTAATGGACAAAGCTGCCCCGCCCCTTGTATCACCGTCCAGCTTAGTCAGGACAACACCGGAAACTTCCAACTGTTCATTAAAGCTTTCCGCAACATTGACAGCATCCTGTCCAGTCATAGCATCGACAACAAGAAAAATTTCATCAGGCTGTACGTTGGCTTTGATTTGTTGTAATTCATCCATTAAATCGTTATCTACGTGCAGCCGTCCAGCTGTATCAATAATCACATAATCCTGATGGTCCTCTTTTGCTTTCTCTATCGCCTGGTTAGCTATATCGACGGGATTTGCTTCAGTCCCTAGTGAAAAGACAGGCATATTCAGCTGTTTTCCTAAGGTTTCCAGCTGATTGATTGCTGCAGGGCGATAAACGTCGGCTGCCACAAGCATCGGATTTCGGTTATATTTTTTTCTTAGCAGATTAGCTAGTTTCCCTGTTGTCGTTGTTTTACCTGCACCTTGCAAACCTACCATCATGATTACTGTCGGCGGTCGATCAGCGACAGCTATCTTGCTTTGTTCTCCGCCCATTAATTCAGTCAATTCATCACGGACAACCTTAATAACTTGTTGACCAGGAGTAAGGCTCTCCATCACTTCCTGTCCAATTGCCCGTTCTCTGATGCGCTTGACAAAATCCTTTACTACTTTGAAGTTGACGTCTGCTTCTAATAATGCCAGACGAACTTCCCTTGTCATTTCTTTGACATCTTGCTCTGTTACTTTACCTTTGCCCTTAATTCTTTGGATTGTACCTTGCAGGCGGTCGGCCAAGCCTTCAAATGCCATAGAAGGAGCCCTCCTAATCTAATTCTTTGAGAGAATCGATCAATTCTCTTAAAGTTGTTATCTGATTTGAACGAAATGCCTGTTCCATTTCTTCCAGCAGGCTGTTTCGCTCTTTAAACTTTTTATACAAATGGAGCTTATCCTCATAAGCTTCCAGCATCGCTTCTGTCCGCCGAATATTATCATAGACAGCTTGCCTGGAAACGTGGAAGGTTTCGGAAATTTCTCCAAGAGAGTAATCCTCTAAATAATAAAGTTCCATGTAATTCCTTTGCTTTGGTGTTAGTAATTCCTGATAAAAGTCAAACAGAAAATTAATTCGAGTCGTTTTTTCCAGCAAGATGAGCACTCCTTGTTAAGTGAAAAACCTTTACATAGAAATACTACCTAACATTACCTTCATCTGTCAAGGCGTATCTTCTTCCATCATGTCTGCAAATAGCCCGTAAACGAAGGCATGTGCATCAAATGCTTGTAAGTCTGTTACTTTTTCGCCCAGCCCTACATACTTCACAGGAATACTCATTTCATTCCGAATTGCCAGCACGATTCCCCCTTTAGCTGTGCCATCCAGCTTGGTAAGTACGATGCCGGATACATCAGTAGCCTCTGAGAATGTCTTCGCCTGACTCATTGCATTCTGACCTGTAGTAGCATCAAGGACAAGCAGAACTTCATGGGGTGCTTCAGGAATTTCTCGGGAAATAACCTTTTTAACCTTTGACAATTCATTCATTAGATTAACTTTGTTTTGCAGCCTTCCCGCTGTATCACATAAGAGAACATCCGCTCCTCTGGACCTCGCAGCCTGGATTCCGTCAAATATAACAGCAGCTGGATCACTGCCGGCATTATGCTTGATTACTTCAACACCGACTCGTTCTCCCCAAACATCCAGTTGTTCGATCGCCCCGGCACGGAATGTATCGCCTGCAGCCATCACTACCTTTTTTCCTTCCTCCTTCAGTTGATGGGCCATCTTGCCGATAGTCGTCGTTTTACCGACCCCATTAACTCCTACAAACAGAATGACGGATAAGCCGTTTTGGTTGAGGTTTAATTGTTCTACATCTTCCGCTTCTTCCCCATAATAAATATCTACTAGTTTTTCAGAGATTACTTCTTTTACTTCCTTACTATCTTTGATATTTCTCCGTTTCACTTCCATTTTCAGTTCGTCAATCAAATCCATAACCGTTGCTACACCTACATCGGCCGAAATAAGTATTTCTTCCAAATCTTCAAAGAAATCTTCATCGACTTTCCGATAGCGTGCAACGAGATCATTGATCTTGCCTGAAAACGAGCTTCTTGTTTTTGACAATCCTTCTTTGTATTTATCTGACTGTGTTTCTTGCTTTGTTTCATCACCGCTGAATTTTTCTTTCAGCTTTTTAAAAAAGCTCATAGTACCTTCCTCTCTCATTTATGCTTTTACCAGTTCCGGAGCATCCTCCAGCCTTACAGATACAAGCCGGGAAACGCCGGATTCCTGCATGGTGACGCCATAAAGCACATCGGCTTCTTCCATTGTTCCCTTCCTGTGAGTAATCACAATAAATTGGGTTTTTTCGCTGAATTCTTTTAAATACCTGGCAAATCGGTTGACATTGGCGTCGTCCAGGGCTGCCTCCACTTCATCAAGTACACAGAATGGTACGGGCCGTACTCGTAAAATCGCAAATAATAGAGCAATCGCAGTCAGCGCTCTTTCTCCTCCAGAAAGTAATCCAAGATGCTGGAGCTTTTTGCCTGGAGGCCTGGCGATAATATCTACTCCTGTTTCCAGGAGGTTATCAGGCTCCGTCAGTTTAAGCTCCGCATTGCCTCCTCCGAATAATGCATGAAAGACAGTGGAAAATTCTTCTTTTATTTGCGTAAAGGTTGCCTCAAATCTTCTGACCATTTCTCCATCCATCTCTGAAATAACACCGAACAGTGTATCTTTTGCCTGTACCAAATCTGTTTGCTGGTCAGTCAAGAATTCATACCGCTCTAATATTCGTTCATATTCGTCAATAGCGCCCAAATTGACAGTTCCCAATTCTTCGATGGACCGCTTAATCAGCTTCACTGATTGCTTGGTTTGTTCCACGTCCTCGGCTTTTTTGTATGTTTGGCGGGCTTTTTCAAATGATAACGAATATTCATTTTGTAAATGATTCAGTCGGTTTTCAAGCTCAACATCAAACCTGGCTGCCTTTAATTCCTTATCTTGGAGGTCTTGGGCAATTGATTGATATAACCGGTTTTTTTCTTTGATTTCCCGCTCCTGGTCATTCATCCGCTCTGTTTTATCTGAACGCTCCTGGCGGCGCGCCTGGATAAGCTGGGTCACTTTTTCTTTATGTCTTCTTTTTTCCAGCAGCTTCTCATCGATTTCCTGCTCTGTTTCAGCATTGTTTTGGAACTCGTATATTTGCTGTAATTGTTTGATATTATCCTGTAATGACTGATAAGTTTCTGTATATTGCCGTTCCAGCGACTGGCATTTTTCCTTTTGGCTATTCACTTGTGCTTCTTGTTCGGCCATAGTGACTTCCAGCTGATGATGTTTAGATTGCAGTTTATCCTGGTTTTGCTGATGGTCTGACTGCTGTTTGTTTAAGTCATCTATCTTTTTTTGGATTTCTTTCAGAACAGCTTCAATGCCGCTCAATTCATTCGCCAGTCCTGATTCACGTCGTTTTAAATCTGCCAAATCAGTTTCATATTGATTGGTATCCTGGTCATATAGTTTTAAGTTCTCGTTATAATGGGAAACCTTTATTTCAACCTCTTTCAGTGCTGAAATCGAGTCTTGCTCTTCTTGTTCAGCTATCTTAATCGCTTCCCGCTGTTTCTCCATACTTCTTTCCAAATCTTCATTGGACTGCTTTCGATCTTTGACCTGTTTCTCAAAAGCCGATGCTTTCGTTTCAAAATCAGCAAGCTTTTTCGTAATATCCTGTAAGTCTTTTTCACGAGAAAACAGGGATTGGCTGTTTTTCTTTTGTGCACCACCGGTCATAGCCCCGCCGGGATTTATGACATCCCCTTCAAGGGTGACTATCCGGAACTTCCGTTGCAATTTGACGGCTATTTCATTCGCATTTTTCAAATTATCTGCGATCACTACATTGCCTAAAAGATTCCTGACAATGGATTGATGTTCATTTTTATGTTTAACCAAATCCGAACCAATACCGACAAAACCTGGATGGTTTTTAGCAGAAGTCATTAAATCGCCTGGTATAAATTTTGGTTTTATAGCAGTAATCGGCAAGAAGGTAGCGCGCCCTTTATTATTTTTTTTCAACCAATTGATGGCTGCTCTTGCTTTTGCTTCATCTTCTACAACTACATGCTGGGCCTGTCCGCCAAGAGCCGTTTCAATCGCAGAGATATAGTCAGCTGGAACATCGATCAGCTCGATGACTGCCCCTTCTATGCCAGCTATTTCACTTTCCTGCCTTGCCTTCAGTATTTCCTTTACACCTTGGAAGAACCCTTGAAATCCTTCCTTCATATCTTCAAGCATCTCTTTCTTCGATTTAAGCTTTTCTATATACTGGTAGCCTTGATAAAGTTTGGTTTGCAGCTCTTGATAATTTGCTTTATCTGATTCCAGCGCTTTTTTCTGCTTTTCGAATTCTTGTTCAGCAGCTTTCCGTTTCTCCGTACGGCCCTTTAATTCGGCTTGCAGTTCTTCCAACTGGGCTTCAAGCTTCTCCCGCTCACTTATAAGTCCTTTGAACTTATCCTGCTGGCTGTTCTTTTTCATCCCGATTTGTTCCAGCTGCTTGGCTATCGATTGTCTCTCGTTTCGCTTTGCCGCTTGTTCATTTAAACGCTCTATATATTCACTTTTGAGTTCTTCGATTTGTTCTTCGATGTTTTGCCCGGTTGCCGATAGCTGTTTTGCTGTTTGCTTAAGGCTCTCTCTGGTTTCCTGCTTCTCTCTTTCCCATGCAGCCAATTTTTCATTTTCGCTATCCAGCTCGTTTTTCAATGTTTCTGATCTTTCCCTTAATTGGCCATTCTCTTCTTCAAGCTTTGACTTATTATCCTGGAAATGCTTATGGCGCTCATTAATTAATTGCTTTTTCCCTTCCAGATTCTCCAACTGCTGGGTAAGATCCAGTAATGACTCCTGCAGCTCTTCGATGGATTCATCCAATGCCTGGATTTGGCTTCGCCCTTCCTCAAGGTTTGCCTGCTTCTGTTGAATGCTGGTTTGCATTTCGATTTCTTTTTGTTTCTGTACTTCAATCTCTGAAAGCAGAGCTTTCCATTTTGTATGAAGCTCTTCAATTTCAGCAATCAACAGGGAAATCTCAACTTCTTTTAACTCATCTTTCTTTTGTAAAAAATCCTGGGCAACGGCAGCTTGCTCCTTCAAAGGCTCCAGCTGCCCATCTATTTCATATATAATATCTTCAATTCTATTTAAATTCTCTTGTGTCTCAGCCAGCTTATATTCAGCTTTCTTTTTTCTTTGTTTGTATTTCAATACTCCTGCAGCTTCCTCAAAAATAGATCTTCTCTCTTCTGCTTTGGAACTTAATATTTCTTCTACCTTCCCCTGGCTAATAATTGAAAAAGCTTCCCGACCTAAGCCAGAGTCCATAAATAGATCAATGATGTCTTTCAAACGGCAAGACTGCTTATTAATCAGGAATTCACTTTCTCCCGATCGATAAACCCTTCTCGTCACACTTACTTCATTGTAATCGAGTGCTAATGTCTGGTCACTGTTATCAAGCGTAAGGGTAACCTCTGCAATATTCAGGGCTTTTCTGGAATCGCTGCCTTGAAAAATAATGTCCTCCATTTTGGAGCCGCGCAAGGATTTCGCTGACTGTTCTCCCAGTACCCACCGGATAGCGTCCGTAATATTACTTTTACCGCTGCCGTTTGGGCCTACTACCGCTGTCACACCCGGTACAAAGTCAACGGATATACGTTCAGCAAAAGATTTAAAACCAACTGTATCTAATCGTTTCAGGAACATAATCATTCTCCTATTTTACTATTCAATCCATAAAAACTATTGTTTAGAATACAAACTGAATCTGCTTAGATTCAGCAGTAGTATGTAGTCCTGTGTTATGATAAATTTGCATTTCAACTCATTTATTTTATCATAAAGAATAAGGTCTTAGAAGGAATCAATCAAATGAAGGAGTGTTATTGTGAGTTTAAATGAACCATCAAAAGAAAACCTGGACATCATCATCAACAATATGGCGAGGCAATTACAAGTCGTCAATCGCTCAATTATGAATCCGGACGATTATGACTTGGACAAGTACGAGGAACTGAAATCTCTCCACGATATGCTGCAGCAAAAAGGACAGCTCAGTGTTGCTGAAACTCAAGCAGTAATTGAAGAACTGGCCGCTCACCGTAAATGACAGGAAATGAAGGAGGCTTTCCGTATAGGGAATTGCCTCCTTCATTTCTATCTCGCTTCATAATTATCCAGAGCTTTTTTTGCTGCCCTTTGTTCTGCTTCTTTTTTTGTTCTACCGTATCCTGTTCCGGCAACTTTCCCTTGAATTTGAACCTCTGCCACGAACTCTCTATTATGAGCCGGCCCTCTTTCATCGGTGATCAAATATTCAATGTTCCCGTTTTTACTTCTTTGTACCAACTCTTGAAGCTGACTCTTATAATCCATCGCATGCGAAAAAGCACCTTTGCTTATTTTAGGATAGACGTATTTTTCCAGAAAATTAATCGACACATCAAAACCTTGATCCAGGTAAAGCGCACCGATAAAAGACTCAAATACATCCGCCAGGAGAGCTGGCCGGTTTCTGCCGCCCGTCATTTCTTCCCCTTTTCCAAGTAATATGTAAGCAGAAAATCCTAAGTCATTAGCGAAACTGACTAACGATGGCTCACATACAATAGAGGCCCGGAATTTAGTTAACTCTCCCTCAGCCATTTCCGGATATTCCCGGTACAAGTATTGGGAAACTCCCAGCTCTAATACGGCATCACCTAAAAATTCCAATCGTTCATTATCGCGAAAATACTTTTTTCGATGCTCATTCACATAAGATGAATGGGTAAATGCTTGTTGTAAAAGCCTTTCATTTTTAAAGGATATTCCAAGCTGTTTTTGCAGCTGTGAAAAATTCATTAATCACACCTCCCTTTAGATAAAAAATGGCTTGTAATATGGAGAAAGCCCCGCTTAAACGGGACTTTTCCTATCGCTGCTTCATTAAGCCACAGTGACATCATCATGCAAATAAATAAGTACTATTTATTATTGAATGCTGTTTATGTAGTTAACAGCATCGCCTACTGTTTCAATTTTCTCTGCTTCCTCATCGGATATCTCCATATCAAACTCATCTTCCAATTCCATCACAAGTTCAACTACGTCCAATGAATCTGCTTCAAGGTCATCTTTAAATGAAGCCTCCATTGTCACTTTGGACTCTTCTACATCCAGACGATCGATAACGATCTTTTTGACACGCTCAAATGTATCTGCCATTCCAATTCACCCCCTTTCAAAGTGCTGAACAAGGTATTACCTTTCTGTTACATAACCATTCCGCCGTCCACATGAATCGTTTGGCCGGTGATATAATTTGCATCCTCAGAAGCAAGAAAGCGGACAACTTTTGCCACGTCCTCTCCTCTTCCCAGTTTAGAAAGCGGGATCATGTCTAACATCCCATCCTTTTGCTCTTCTGTCAGTTTCTCAGTCATATCCGTTCCAATAAATCCTGGCGCTACAGCGTTAACCAAAATATTGCGTGAAGCCAGCTCTTTAGCGGTCGATTTTGTCAAACCGATTACTCCTGCCTTGGCAGCCACATAGTTGGCTTGGCCGGGATTTCCGCTTACACCTACAACAGAAGCTATATTAATGATTCTTCCGCTTTTTTGCTTCATCATCTGTCTGGTTACTCCCTTTGTACAAAGGAAAACACCTTTCAAATTAATATCAATTACTTCATCGAATTCTTCCTCTTTCATCCGCATCAGCAAATTGTCTTTCGTAATGCCGGCATTATTGACAAGAATGTCCAGAGTACCAAACTGGCCGACCACTTCTTTTATCATTTGTTTAACATCGGCTTCTTGCGACACATTTGCTTTAATTTTTATAGCCTCAGAACCTAGTTCGCTGATTTCATCAACAACTTCCTGGGCTTTCTCTTCGTTTCCCGCAAAGTTTACTGCAACCTTTGCTCCCTGTCTTGCTAATTCAAGAGCAATCGCTTTTCCTATTCCGCGGGAGGCCCCTGTCACTAATGCAGTTTTCCCATGTAACATCATTAGGATTCCTCCTTATACCATTCTATAAATGTATGGATCGATTCTGTATCTTGTATGGAAAAAGTTTTGGTTCGGCGGTTTATTTTCTTAACCAACCCAGTTAAAACTTTGCCATTACCTACCTCAACAATTGCATCCACACCCTGGTCAAGGATATTCTCGACCGTTTCCTGAAACCTGACAGGAGAGGATAGCTGTTTTATCAAAAGGTCAGAAATCGTTTGTTTATTTGTCACCGGTGCTGCAGTTACGTTGGCATAAACCGGAATATCTGCATCTGACAAGTCCGCTTCATTTAAAGGTGAGGAAAACTTCTCAGCTGCCGGCTGCATTAACCTGGAATGAAACGGACCGCTTACATTAAGCGGAAGCACGCGTTTGATTCCACTTTCTTTCAACCGGGATGCTGCATCTTCTATCCCCTGTTTAGTTCCTGATATGACTACTTGGCCTGGACAATTATAATTTGCTGCATCAACCACTTGATCAGTGCTTTCATTCACCTCATCAAGTATTCTATGTATGTTTTCTATGTCTCCGCCAAGTACAGCTGCCATCGCACCTCTCCCAGCCGGATATGCTTGCTCCATTAGCCGCCCTCTCAAACGCACCAACGGCAAAGCCTCTTCTAAAGTGAATGCTCCAGCAGAGACTAGTGCACTATATTCACCGAGACTATGTCCAGCAGTCATGACAGGCTCGACGCCGTATTGTTTAAGAATCGCATCAATAACCGCACTGTTTAACAATAAAGCAGGCTGTGCATTTTCGGTATTCGTCAATTCTTCCTTCGGACCTTCAAACATCAGCTGCTTTAACGGTTTGTCCAACCATTGATCAGCCTTGTCAAAAAGCTTCTTTGCTATCTCGAAATTTTCATATACATCTTTCCCCATGCCTGTATCCTGGGATCCTTGTCCAGGAAAGACAAATGCCACTCTTTTCATTTTACTCCTCCTCTGCCGACAATGAAAGCTCCTCGATTGTTTTCTCTATGGTGCCTGTAACTTCTAAGTCAACCATGTTACGCGCTTGCTTGATTGCATTGTAAATAGCCCTTGCATTGGATGATCCGTGTGCCTTAATGACAGGTGCTGCCAAACCAAATAATCCCGCACCGCCATATTCCGAGTAATCCAATTGTTCTTTTAACCCTTTTAATTCGGATTTTACTAATCCCGCAGCCATTTTCGTTTTCATATTAGTCATAAAGGCGGCTTTCAACATAGAAAACATTGTCATAGCCGTACCCTCGATCGTTTTCAAAGCTATATTACCGTTGAAACCATCTGTCACAATAACATCTGCAGGTCCTGATAATAAGTCTCTGGCTTCTATGTTCCCTACAAAATTAACCGGGGCAGCGGATAGCTCAGCAAAGGCTTTTTTCGTTAAATCATTTCCCTTGCCATCCTCGGTTCCTATATTCAATAAGCCTACCCGCGGGTTGGGAATTCCCCGTACTTTTTCTGCATAAATCGAACCCATGATGGCGTACTGGACAAGATGGTTAGGTTTTGCATCGACGTTCGCCCCAACATCAAGCAGTAAAAATCCCGAGCCATTCTCAGTGGGAAGGGTGGGACTAAGAGCCGGACGATCAATGCCTTTTATCCGTCCAACCACAAATAACC
This sequence comes from Sediminibacillus albus, assembly GCF_900101125.1. Lineage (GTDB taxonomy): Bacteria > Bacillota > Bacilli > Bacillales > Amphibacillaceae > Sediminibacillus > Sediminibacillus albus. Next base: position 445,540 of record NZ_FNFL01000001.1, read on the forward strand.
CTGCACTCATTAACGCTCCAGTGTTTCCTGCTGATATACAGGCGTCAGCCCGGTTTTGTTTCACTTCCTCAGCCATCAGGACAAGCGATGAATTCTTTTTTCTTCTAACCGCACGGACTGGTTCATCCTCACCTGTAATAACTTCTGTTGTATGTATGACATTTATTCTGGTATTACTATGTAACATCGGCTTTATTTGTGCTTCATCGCCAATTAATGTTAATTCGATATCCTTCCATTCTTCGACGGCGGCAAGTGCACCTAAAACTATTTCTTTAGGTGCATGGTCGCCGCCCATCGCATCAATCGCTATCTTCATTGGCAGATTCTCCTTTTTGATGATTGGAACGGAACATAAGAAATTCTCCTGAAAATACTTTTTCATTGTCTACAAAACTATTCACTTGTACCGAAGTACGGCCCTTAGAATCGTTTCCAATTACTGCAGCCTTGGCAATCACTCTTTCCCCCTGCTTTACCTGTCTGGTAAATTTGATTTCTGCCCGGGCTGTGAGTGCAAGCTCATCATCTATTACCGCGACAGCAAGCGAGTTGCCCTGGGCGAATAAATGATGACCTCTCGCGATTTTATTCCTTGAAAATACGTGCTCTTCGCTAATGTCTAAAATCGAGATTGCACGTTTATCTAAGTCTAAGTCAATCACCTCGCCAATAACTTCGTCTATAGGAAGTGCTTTGACTGTTTCATTCCATTGATTAGCTGCTACCGATTTGATCCGTTCCCGCAGTTCAGGAATCGATAATTCCATCCGGTCTAAACGGATCGTCTGTATGCTGACTTCAAACTTTCTGGCCAGTTCTTCATCCGTAATGAAAGGCATATCCTCAATGGTCTGTTTGAGTAAATTCTGCCTTTCTTTCTTCGTTCTTTTCATCTCTCCACCGTCCAAATTAAGACTAGGTACTAATAGTAATATATAATACCAAAAAAGAATATGCAAGCATTTATCGCAGCAGCAAAAAACAGTCAGTCCAGAGTTTCGCCTTTTAGAATACTGTCATTCAGTACACTTATTTTTAGAAGCTCATATTCTTTATCCTTTTCTAAGAGCTGGGAGGCTATTATCTCTTGGGCATCATTCCTGGCCGTCTCTAAGGCTCGGTAGTCATGAACCATATCTGCCACCCGGAATTCGGGTATTCCACTTTGTTTTTTGCCAAAAAAATCTCCCGGTCCTCTAAGTTTTAAATCCTCTTCGGAAAGTTCAAAGCCATTAGCAGTTTCCGTCATGATTTTCATTCTTTCCTTCCCTACTTCTCCTTTGGGATCAGCAACAAGAATACAATAACTTTGATCTTGTCCCCGGCCAACACGGCCTCGCAATTGATGCAGCTGGGACAGCCCAAACCTTTCGGCATCATAGATGACCATTACGGTAGCATTAGGGACGTTTACCCCCACTTCCACTACAGTAGTGGAAACTAATACTTGAATATGGTTCTCCGCGAATTTTTTCATCACTTCTTCTTTTTCATCCATATGGAGTCTTCCGTGCATCAGTCCAACCGCTGCACGAGGTTCAAAATATTCCTGTAACTGGTGGTATAGGTCAACTGCATTTTGAATATCCAGTTTGTCGGATTCCTCAATCAAAGGGCAAATTACATACGCCTGATGACCGTTGCTTATTTCTTTCTGGATAAACTGCAGAACGCGTTCTAGTAAGTTATCCTTTACCCAATAAGTTTCCACTTGTTTTCTTCCTGAAGGCATTTCATCAATGACAGACACATCCATGTCGCCAAAAGCTGTTATCGCTAAAGTTCTTGGAATCGGAGTAGCTGTCATAAATAAAACGTCTGGTTGCAATCCTTTATCTCTAAGGACTCTGCGCTGCTCTACTCCAAACCGGTGTTGCTCATCCACAATCACTAATCCCAAATCATGGAATATGACTTCTTCCTGAATCAGGGCGTGTGTACCGATGACTATATTAGCCTGATGGCCGGCTATGTCGCTAAGTATTTCTTTTCTTTTTTTGCCTTTCACAGAACCCGTAAGCAATACAACATTAGCTTTATCAGCAAACAAATCTGTCAGTGATTGATAATGCTGCTCTGCCAATATTTCTGTTGGCACCATCAAAGCACCTTGTTTTCCAGCTGTAATCGAAGCATATAAGCTGATTGCCGCTACCGCTGTCTTGCCTGACCCCACATCTCCTTGTAAAAGCCTGTTCATCCGGTATGGAGATTGCAGGTCAGTCAAAATATCTGTCAAGGAACGCGTTTGAGCAGAAGTCAACGCAAAGGGCAAACTGTTTTTAAAGCGCTCCACTTTCTCTTCCTGGAAAACCTGGCTGTTTCCGAGGGTAGCTTCCCGCTTCCGCTTCCGCAGAAGCTGCATTTTTAACTGAAACAGCAAAAACTCTTCATAGACAAATCTTCGCCTGGCGTGTTTCAATACTTGATGGTTGTCCGGCATATGCATATGCTTGACAGCTTCTAGACGTCCCGGCAATTTATAAGCCGTTAAGTATTGTGCCGGCAAAATTTCCTGAAGGCTATCCTGATATTGGGCAATGGCTGTTGCAACCGCCTTTTTTATTTGCAGGTTGGAAACATCGCTTTTCAATGCATAAACAGGCTGGATTCTCGCCTGGCTATCAGCCTTTCCTTTTTTATAATTGCTTACCGTGATTTGCAAACGGTGCTGGTCCCACTTACCTGTAACGGTAACCACATCGCCCGGACGCAACTGTTTTTTAGCAAAGGAACGATTGAACATGACCGCCTTTACTACGACATGTTCTACTTGCAGACTGACGGTCAGCCTGGATTTTCTCTTTCCATAAAAAGATAGGGAAGGTTCGCCGATAACCTCCCCCTCTATCGTCACTTTATCCTGATGAATCAGCTCGCTTAACGGCTTTATCTCATAAACATCATATCGAGCGGGAAAATAAAGGAGAAGGTCTTCAATAGAATAAACCCCTAAACTGTTTAACCCCTGTTCAAGCTTTGCACCGATTCCTTTAATATTTGAAACTGGCTCATTCAACAAGTCTTTCACTCTTTCTTCATAGGGATTCCATAAATCTTTGCTTCTAGTGCCCTTCCTGTTGGAGTAGCCGCCAAGCCGCCTTCAGCGGTCTCTTTATGAGCTGATGGCATCGCACGTCCAATCCGATACATAGCCCCGATTACTTCGTCGCAAGGGATCCTGCTGGTTATTCCCGCCAACGCCATATCTGCAGATACAATGGCATTGGAAGCACCTGCAGCATTCCTTTTAACACATGGAACCTCCACTAGCCCTGCAACTGGGTCACAAACTAATCCAAGCATGTTTTTTAACGTAATAGCAAATGCCTCCGAACTTTGTTGAGGAGTACCGCCTGCCATTTCCACGATCGCTGCTGCCGCCATCGCTGCTGCAGAACCAACCTCGGCCTGGCATCCGCCCGCTGCGCCTGAAATAGACGCATTATTAGCTACTACGAAACCAAAAGCTCCAGAAGTAAATAGGAAACGAATCATTTCTTCTCTCGTTGGGTTTAAACGGTTTTTGACAGCAAACAAAGTACCTGGTACGCATCCGGCGCTTCCCGCAGTTGGTGTAGCACAAATCGTTCCCATAGCAGCATTAACTTCATTGGTAGCTACAGCCTTGCTGACAGCATCAAGCAAAAGTTCTCCTGACAAAGGCTGCTTTTCTTCGAGGTATTTTTGGAGAAGGACAGCATCTCCTCCTGTTAAACCAGAGTGGGACTTTACGCCTTGTAAACCTTCTTCGACAGCTTTTTCCATGACAGACAGATTCTTTTCCATTTGGGAGATAACTTCTTCCCTCGTTTTTTCTTTGACATCCATTTCCTGCCTGATCATTACTTCTGATATCTTAATATTCTCATTTTCTGCTATTTCTACTAATTCAGCAACATTACGGAACACATGTAAAACTCCTCTCGATCGAAAAAAACAACGTTCTAACGTTTGTTGTTTTTTCCTGCTGATTTTTCTACTGTCTTCTAATCCACTATTTTGGCAACTTGCAAAATATGGGAAGCGTTCTCCAATTCTTTTAATATATAATCACCGACATTTTGATCGACCTCGATAACCATCAGTGCTTCTTTGCCTACATCCTTCCTGGAAACTTCCATTCGGCCGATATTTATTTCATGTTTGGCCAAAATCTGTGTAACGGAAGCAATCGCGCCATGTCGGTCATTGTGCATGACAAGCACGGCCGGGTGGTTTCCAGATAAACGGAGCTCAAAGCCATTTAATTCGGTAATTTCTGCTTTTCCTCCGCCAATCGATATACCTACTAATTCCAAATCTTCTACACCATCGCCAATCCGCACACGAGCTGTGTTTGGATGATCGGTTGCAGCTTCATCTTCATGAAAAGATATTTTCATCCCTTTTTTTTCTGCTATTTCAATAGATTTACCAATACGCTGGTCATCGGTGTCATAATCAAGCAAACCACCGATAATTGCCACATCTGTTCCGTGGCCTCTGTATGTTTTAGCGAAAGACCCGTACAGATGGATCTCCGCCCATGCAGGTTCCTTACCAAATAAATTTCTTGCCGCCCTGCCAATCCTGGCAGCTCCCGCGGTATGGGAACTAGAAGGGCCGACCATCACGGGGCCGATAATATCAAATACAGATTTGTACTTCATATTTACACTCACCTCTCCTCTTATATTTTAAAGCCTTGAGAAAGGAAACGCCAACATAATTATCTTTTTCAACAACGCTGTTCTCAGAAAAAAAACCCTCTTCCCCATAAGGAGAGGAGGGTATTGCTGCTTTATTCAATCGCAATGATATAAGAGTAAATTGGCTGGTTGCCTTCATGTATTTCTACTTCTATGTCTTCATAATTTTCTTCAAGGAAAGCTTCCAGTGCTTGTACCTCTTCACTTGTTGCATCTTCCCCTTGCAGGATAGTGACAATTTCATCGTCTTCATCCATCATTCCATTAATTAATTCTTTGACAGTTGCAAGTTTGTCTTTGTTCGTTGCCTTGATTTTTCCATCGGCAAGCCCCATAAAGCTGCCATTTTCAATCGTCATGCCATCGATTTGTGTATCTCTGACTGCATAAGTGATTTGGCCCGTCTTCACTTGTTTGCTAGCTTCGAGCATACTTTGTTTATTCTCGTCCAAATCTGCATCCGGATGAAACGCCAGCAAAGCGCTCATCCCTTGAGGGATCGTCTTGGTAGGCACGACAGCTACATTTTCTTCTGCTAGTTCAGCAGCTTGATCAGCTGCCATAACAATGTTTTTATTATTTGGAAGAATGATAATGTTGCGTGCATTGGCTTGTTTAATGGCATCGGCGATATCCTGCGTGCTTGGATTCATCGTTTGCCCGCCTTGGATGACAACACTTGCCCCCAGGCTTTCCAGTAAATTCTTCAGCCCTTCTCCCATTGCTACTGTAACAATGGCAAATTCAGCGGTTTCTTTCGGCTTTTGCTGATTTGTTTTAGCGCCGACAATCGAGGTATGCTGTTCCCTCATATTTTCAATTTTTAAATTAATTAAACTTCCAAATTGTTGCCCTAGTGTAAGCACCTCTCCCGGGTACTCGGCATGAATATGGACTTTTACGATTTCTTCATCAGAAACTACTAATAAAGAATCCCCGTGCTCTCCTAATTCATTGCGAAAGTTATCTTCAACAAAAGGGTTATCGTTCAGTTTTTCCTCTTCAAGTTTCACCATGAATTCGGTACAGTAGCCGAATTCAATATCTTCAGTATTCATGAAATCCTGAGCCATTTTGTGATGTTCCGCATTAACCATATCACTAATGTCCACATCAGATTCAATAGCAGTCGGAAGCTCCTCCCCCTTTAATGAAGAAAGAAGTCCCTCATAAATTGTAACAAGGCCCTGGCCGCCGCTGTCTACCACACCGACTTCCTTCAGAACCGGAAGTAAATCAGGTGTCCTTTTTAGCGAAGCCTTTGCCTCTGCCAGGACTTGTTCCATAAACGAAACGATATCGCTAGTAGATTGTGCGGCTTCCTCAGCTTTGACTGCTGCGTCTTTTGCTACCGTTAATATTGTCCCTTCCACAGGTTTCATCACAGCTTTATAAGCTGTTTTCACCCCGGTTTGAAAACCAGCAGCAAAATCCTGTGTATTAAGTTCAGTCCTGCCCTCTACGCCTTTAGCAAAACCGCGGAACAGCTGGGATAGGATGACACCAGAGTTACCCCGCGCACCCATCAGCAGCCCCTTTGAAAATGCCTGGGCAACCTCACCCGCATGGCTGGAATTAGTATTTTTCACCTCTGTAGCTCCAGAAGTCATTGATAAATTCATATTTGTACCAGTATCTCCATCTGGTACCGGAAATACATTCAGCGAATCAATCATCTTAGCATTGTTAGTTAAATGCTGCGCCCCCAGCAAAACCATTTGGGCAAACGTAGTACCGTCAACCGTTCGTACCGTCACTGCAACTTCCTCCTTATTCAACAAACTAACCAGAAATAGATGAGCATTCCTAGGAATGAAAAAGGTTTCTGGTCATCTAGCCTGCAGTCATGTTTCTCGTTTCATTTTTTAATCATCAATTTACTCAACTACACGTACTCCTTGAATATAAATGTTTACCGAACTGATCGATAAACCGAGTGTTTTATCAAGCGTGTATTTCACCTGTGACTGTACATTATGAGCCACTTCAGAAATTTTCGTACCATAACTAACGATGATATACATGTCAATATGAAGGTTTTCTCCATCCTGGCGTACAACGACACCACGGGAAAAATTTTCTTTACGAAGAATTTCCGCAATTCCATCTCTGAGTTGATTTTTAGAGGCCATACCTATAATTCCATAACATTCGATTGCAGCTCCGCCTGCTATTGTGGATACTACTTCGTTTGTTATTGTTACATGGCCATCTTTCGTAGTGAGTTCAATGGACATCATGACTCCTCCTTGTCTCATTAAATATCTATTCTAATTAATTTTATTATAACATAAGTCATTTTGAAAGCAGTTTCACTACATATAAACCCCTTTATACAATGGACGAAAACAAATAATCTGTCAAGCCGATTTTCTTGATATTTGCTTAAAACAATAATTGCATTATCCGCTGGGCTGTGATAAATTATATAAGTATGTGAAGATATTTATGGTTTTAGGAGGGATAAACATGGGACGTAAATGTGTTGTTACAGGTCGTACAACTCGTTCAGGAAATACCCGTTCTCATGCCATGAACGCTAATAAACGTAATTGGAAAGCTAATGTTCAAAAAGTGCGCATTATGGTAGATGGTAAGCCTAAGCGTGTTTATGTTTCTGCTCGTGCCTTAAAATCCGGCAAAGTAGAACGCGTATAATTAAGCATTCAATTAGGAAGGATTCAGCCAACTTTAAAAAGAAAAAGCTGAGCCTTCAAGTTTAAAAAAGTGTGAGACATTAAAAAAGCACCCGCGCCGGGTGCTTTTTTAATGTCTAAGCAACATCAGGTATTGCTCAAGGTTACAACTTTCCCCTTAATCTTTTTTAAAGGTACCAATGATTGCTCGGACGAATCCGCCAATGAACCTCGGGAGTTTAAAGGTATAAAACTTCATGAAAATCCCCCTCCTCTTTTCCGGATGGCTGTTACCTGCGCTTGGATTTAATATATGCCCTTATTCTTCTATAAGTACATCGCGGCTCTTTATAACTAATAATATGCCTTCCGCAAACGAAAAAGTACCTTTTTCTAAAAGAAGCTCATTTGACATACATAGCGTGGATCCCCAGTTAATCGTCTTATTAGTTAATTTATAATAAAAGCCATCCAAAGTTATACCAGTAACTTTTCTGGTAAACGGGAGAAAAGATATGTAGGGATACTCATCATCCCTGCTAATTTCATTCGAGCCAGGGAAAGACAATGCCAGTTTATTTCCTTTATCAATGATCATCCCCTCTATCTGCTGCTGCTTCAGTTTGTATAAAAGTTGAATATTAGCCAGGCTGTGGTCAATCCTGCCGCCGGTTACTCCAAATAAAAGAAAAAGCCGGTTTTTTGTTTTGAAGGCCTCTAACACAGCAAGTTCAAGATCCGTTTCATCCTTTTCCTCAGGAAATTCCCTGAAGTCCTTCGCGATTGTTTTTATCCGTTTCTTTTCTTCTTCTGAAATTGAATCAAAATCTCCTAACGCTAAATCAGGGGTTATCCCATGATTAATTAAGGTCAGAGCGCCCCTATCCGCACCTATCCAGAAATCAACTTCCTTATATGCGTGTAGATATGGGATATATTTTTCTGGCCCTCCCCCGACAATTGCAGTTACACCCATAGAAAATTTGCTCCTTCTCTTTTAATAAGCCCTCTTTTCTTCTAGAACTGACAGGCTTCAAATTGCTCATACTAAATAAGAAGGCCGCCATCCGGCAGCCTTCTTATTCGGCCTTTCTAATCTCGGAAATGGCCTGCTCTCGATCTTCTGCGGAAAAAACGGCACTGCCGGCAACCAGAACATCTGCTCCAGCATCGACACAGTCTCGTGCAGTTTGTGCATTGACTCCTCCGTCAACTTCAATTTCAAAGGAAAGACCCATTTCTTGTCTCCATGTAGCAATTGTTTTAATCTTTTCTAACACTTCCGGAATAAAAGACTGGCCTCCAAACCCTGGATTGACAGTCATAAGCAATACTAGATCGACTTCTTTCAGGATCGGCTTTAACCCTTCGGCAGGCGTTGCTGGGTTAATGACGACTCCAGCTTTTACACCAGCAGCTTTTATCAACTGGACGGTGCGATGTAAATGCGGGCATGTTTCCTGATGGACAGTAAGAATATCCGCCCCAGCATCCGCAAATGCTGATATATAATGCTCAGGATTTTCGATCATCAAGTGAACATCCAAAGGTAAAGTAGTTACTGGTCTTAGTGCCTTTACTACTAAGGGACCGATGGTTATATTAGGGACGTAGTGACCATCCATCACGTCAACATGGATATAATCTGCTCCGCCTCGTACTACGTCTTCGATCTCTTCTTTAAGGTTGGCGAAATCCGCGGATAATATGGAGGGTGCGATTTTTGTCATTCTTGTTAATACCTCGGCTTTCTGTTCTGTATTTCTTCCATAAATTGCAAGTAATGGTTGTATCTGTATTCGGGTATCTCACCACTATCTACTGCTGCCTTCACAGCACACTTTGGTTCTTTATGGTGCATACATCCCCTGAATTTACAGCCTGCTTTTCTCTCGTTCATTTCCGGGAAACAATCGGAAAGTTCATCAAGCTCAATTTCATTGAACTCAAGCGAACTAAAACCTGGAGTATCAGCCACAAACCCTTGATTTATTTCAATTAGTTCTACATGGCGGGTCGTATGTTTCCCCCTGCCCAGGCTCTCTGATATTTCATTGGTTTCTAATTCCAGCAAAGGGTCAATGGCATTCAGGAGAGAAGACTTTCCTACACCTGACTGACCGGCAATCACAGAGGTTTTCCCTTTAAAATGTTTAACGGCCTCATCGAGTCCCTCCGGACGCATAGTGGAAACCGGTTGTACCTTATAGCCAATTTGCAAATAATCTTGTTTAAACTGATGAATTTGCGCTTGTATATCCGGCGCTACCATATCCATTTTCGAAATGAAAATAATCGGTTCAATTTGCTTCGACTCTATTAATACGAGAAAACGATCCAAAAGCAATGTACTAAAGTCTGGTTTAACTGCAGAAACAACAATAATCGCCTGATCAATATTAGCTATAGGCGGACGTACTAATTCGTTCTTTCTCGGTTTTACATCTACAACATAGCCTTCTCCAGGATTACTTTTTTCCATTTCAACAATATCACCAACGAGCGGGTTTACCTTATTTTTTCGGAATACGCCTCTGCCTCTGCATTGATATGTTTCCTGGCTGTCGGTAGTCTTCACATAATAAAAACCACTAAGTGCTTTTATGATTTTTCCTTCCGTCATTTAGTCACCTTCCCCATCTTCGTACGGGACCGTTTTTTCTATAATTACTTCCTCATCGCGCATGACTCGATATTCCGCTTCTTCGCCAGGCGGAATCGTCAGTCTTATGGTGAATTCTGTATCCTCCGAGATGGATTGCTGTTTATGAAGTTCAGTTATATCTCTGTCTGAATCTCCTACATAAATTTTGACATTCTGTTCAACGGGCTCTTGAGCTTCTTCACCTTCGCCCTCTCCGTTATCGCCTGTATAGGGAACAGTAAAGGTAACGGAATGAGTAACCGGAGGCAATTCTTCAGGTCCAAGCGAAACTACAATTTCCACCTTGGAATCCAAGGTAACTTCACTGAATGGTTCAGGGGATTGGCGGATAACCGTCCCTTCTTTAACATCAGAAGAGTTTTCTTCCGTAACTTCTACGCGCAACCCTTCCCCTTCTATGGCATTTCGCGCCTCCGATTCAGTCATACCTTGATAGGATTGCAGAGTTACTTTCTCAGGTCCCTTACTAATTTCAAATATTACATTCGTTTCCTCTGGGACCACTTCGGAATCCGGCTGTGGCTGGATTTGAGTTATAATTTCCCCAACTGGTCTATCTGAAAATTTTTCATAGGCGTTAATATTTTTATAACCAGATTGTTCAAGCAAGCTCTCAATCTGGCTGAAGTCCCTGCCTACATAATCATCAAAAGATACTTTTTCCTTGCCGTCACTGGCATAAACGGTTACCGTAGAACCTTCCTTAACTTCCGTACCTGCTTCAGGGTCCGTACGGATCACTTGGCCTTCAGCAACCTCATCTGAATACATGGTTTCCCTTTTCACTTCTAAATTCAAGGCTTCTAACTCATTAAAAGCTTCTTCATATTCCATCCCTGCGACATCTATTAATTCGACATCTTTCGGCTGCAGAATCCCAGGAATAAAAAACAAAGCTGCAATCGCCGCAGCCAAGAGAATAAACAAACTGACCGCTATCCAGATAAACGTCTTTTTCCGCTTTCTTTTTCTAGCTTTTTTATCCTTGCTCAAGGCACCGTTTTTTGTATCGTGGATAATCGTTTCTTCTGTGGATTTTGTTTGAAAAGTATCTTCCGTAATAATTGGAATTGCCTTCGTTTCTTCACCGTTCTCTTCAGGTGTTTTAAAAACTTCTTCATTTAATCTATCTGGATCCAAAGAAGTCTCCAAATCCTGTTCCATCTCATCTACCGTTTCATAACGATAAAAAGGATCTTTTGTCGTTGATTTCAGGACGATGTTCTCCACACTTTGCGGGATATCAGGTTCCCAGCGCCGTACAGAAGGCGTTTCACTTTGAAGATGTTTAAGTGCAATGGAAACAGCGGATTGGCCCGAAAAAGGAAGTCTGCCAGTCAATAACTCAAACAAAACAATTCCAAGCGAATAAATGTCTGACTTTTTGTTAGCCATTCCTCCGCGCGCCTGCTCAGGAGACAAATAATGGACAGAACCTAACACAGAATTAGTTTGTGTCAGCGAAGTTGCACTCAAAGCTACAGCTATACCAAAATCGGTCACCTTTGCGTGTCCAAACGGGTCTATTAAAATATTTTGCGGCTTAATATCCCGATGAACGATATCATTGGCATGCGCATGGGTAATAGCAGAGGTAACCTGTTTCATAATATTTAAGGCTTCCTCTACATTTATCGGGCCATACGTCTGTATGTATTTTTTTAATGTCATTCCATCGACATATTCCATGACCATATAATAAATGCCATCTTCCTCGCCAACATCATAAATATTTACAATGTTAGGATGGGAAAGGCTTGTCGCAGAATGAGCTTCCCGATGAAAACGGGCAATAAATTCATCATCATTAGCATATTCCAAGCGCAGGACCTTAATGGCAACATCACGATCAAGTATAATATCTCTTGCCAGGTACACATTGGCCATCCCGCCGCCGCCGATGGTTTGCTTTATTTTGTATCTTTCGTTCAATATTCTGCCGCTTAACACTATGATTCACCTTCTCCCGATGGTTCATCGTGATGAATCAGTACCACGGAAATGTTATCTTCGCCGCCCCGTTCATTAGCCATATCGATTAATGATTGGGCAATCTCTTTTAATTCAGTCGTTTCAAGGACAATTTCCTTAAGTTCTTCCTCTTCAAACTTGTTCGTCAATCCGTCCGAGCAGAGGAGCAGGCGGTTACCTTTCTCCCACCCGATTGATTGAACGTCAGCTTGAACACCGACTTCTGTTCCTAATGCTTTTAACAAAACATTCTTGCGAGGATGGTGCTCAGCGTCATCTTTGCTTATCTGTCCAGAACGAACAAGTTCATTTACTAATGAATGGTCTTCAGTGATTTGTTTAAAACCCTGATCATTAGCAAGGTAACACCTGCTGTCACCGACATGTGCAATGGAAATAAAATCCTTGCTGCAAACAACCGCGACAATGGTCGTTCCCATCCCTTTACATTCTTCATGGTCCTGGGCATACTGCAATATCGATTTATTGACTTTCTCTAGACTGGTGGTCAGCCATTCCTCTGCAGCTTCAGGAGAAAGCAGTGCTTCCGTTTCCTTCCATAAATCACTTAACAGGGATGTGGCCATCTGGCTCGCAACGTCACCAGCTTTATGCCCGCCCATTCCATCAGCAATTACTGCCAGGGTTTGTTGGTTAGAATTACTAAAAAAGCCACCGTCATCCTCATTATGGTTTCTCACTTGTCCTTGATCGGTCAAATAATAGCCATTCATGTGTTCACCTACTCTCTTTCATCATGCCTTAACAAAGCATATTTTCTATCCTGTAACAGTTTTTGTGCCATTTATTTTCTAATCAATCTTGTTAAAAAGAAGCCATCTGTATCATATTCATAAGGAAAGATCTGCAATCCCCATTTAGTGAGTCCTTCTGCATCTTTCAAGACCTGAGGCAATTCCGTTGTGAATTGGCGGTCTACTTCAAACTCTTGATGTGATGATAAAAACTTTTCAACTACTTGTTCATTTTCAGCTTTGTCTACAGTACACGTACTATATACTAGTTTACCACCTTTTTTTAATAATGAGGACAGATTTTCCAATAATTCAAGCTGAACCCCAGCTAAAGAAACGATATCATTCTCCGATTTATGATACTTGATATCCGGTTTCCCACGCATGACGCCCAACCCAGAACACGGAGCATCTAATAAAATCCTGTCAAAGTGTTCTTTCTGATAAACGGTGTGCAGTTCCCGCGAATCGGCTTGTTTAGCGTCGATAATTGTCAAGTCCAATTCAAGTGCCCGCTTTGCAACCACCTTTGCTTTTTTACTGTGCAAGTCATATGCATGCACCTCGCCTTTATTTTCCATTTTTTCAGCAATGTGCGTGGTTTTTCCGCCCGGAGCACTGCAGGCATCCAAAACGACCATTTCTTGTTCTAAATCGAGCATTTCCGCTACAAGCATGGAGCTTTGATCCTGAATCGTAAGCATTCCTGACTGAAATAAAGCATTTTTTAAGATGTTTCCTTTTAGGACATTGATACCCTGCGCGGAAAATTGCGAGGCCTCAACTTCATATCCCTCTTCCCGCAATCTGCTGATAGCACTGTGCCGGTCTATTTTCATGGGCTGTACTCGGACGCTCATTGGCTTATGAAACAGATTAGCCCTGCACATTTTTTCGGTTGTCTCTGCTCCATACATATTCATCCATCGATGCACGAGCCATTTGGGATGGCTTGTTTCTATGGATAACCGCTGAACCTGGTCAGATATATCTTTAACATCCGGAAGACCTGTCCGTTGAATATTCCGTAAAATCCCATTTACGAACGAGGAAACTCCTTTGTGTCCCTTTTGTTTTGCTATTTCCACAGATTCATGGATAATGGCATGGTCTGGGACTTTGCTGAGATACTCCATTTGATAGATAGACATATATAAAAGCCATTTGACCCAGGACTGCATTTTTTTCTTAGGGTTTACGAAATGGTCCAGGTAGTATTCCAAAGTCAATCTGCGTTGAATCGTGCCATACACAATTTCAGTCAAAAGGCCCTCATCTCTGTCACTGAAACCTTCTGTCTTTATCGCCCTGTCGATAAGCAAATGGCTGAAGCCGCCGTTTTCACCGACACGAACCAGGATATCAAGGGCTGTTTTGCGCAATTGGTATTTAGCCATCATTATCTCCTAACTTTTCCCCAATTTTCATCGTATTGCCGGCACCTCTTAAATATTCTCCTGCCATCATACGTTTTTTGCCAGCTGGCTGGAGACTGGTTACTTTAAGGCCTTTCGCGTCTCCACATACAACTACAAAACCATCCTCGGCAAGTTCGGCAATTTCACCAGCCTGGCCGTTATAAGTTTCCGACAGCGGTTCTCCCCACCATATTTTCATCACTTTTCCTTTATATGTAGAAAAAGCGACCGGCCAAGGATGCAATCCACGGATCTGATTATAAATATCTTTAACAGGTTTATTCCAATCTATTTGTTCATCACTCCGTTTAATATTAGGAGCAAACGTGGCCTGCTCTTCTGCTTGTTTTACTCCTTCTAATTCTCCATTAAGCAATTTGGGAAGGGTGTTCTTCAATAGGGCTGCTCCTGCAGCAGACAATTTATCATGCAAGGTGCCTACATGATCACCTTCCTCTATCTTCACTTTTGTTTGTGTCAGTATATCTCCTGCATCCAGCTTCTCCGCCATATACATGATGGTAATGCCAGTTTCTTTTTTTCCCTGGAGAATCGCATATTGAATAGGGGCCCCGCCGCGAAGCTCTGGCAAAAGGGATGCATGGACATTAATACACCCAAATGCCGGAAAATCGAGCAAAGGTTTTGGAAGGATTTGCCCGAAAGCTGCTGTTACGATCAAATCAGGCTCCTGGTCTAGTACGTATTGATATTCCTCTTTTATTTTTCTTGGTTGAAACACCGGGATTCCTAAATGTTCTGCTTCTACTTTTACAGGAGGAGGGGTCATGATTTTCTTTCTTCCTTTTGGCTTGTCAGGCTGTGTTACTGCCAGCACGACATGATATCCATCCTGGACTAGCTGCTTTAACACAGGCACGGAAAAATCAGGCGTTCCCATAAAAACAATCCTTTTCATGGTTGTCTCCTTTCTACATCAATTGATATGGCTGCATATCAACACTTATTAACAGTTCATTTTGTTTCGTTTCATCTTCAAACATAGCCATTATTTTTTTGATTGATTTACTAAGGTTTGGTTCATTTTTGTATTTTATCATGCTTTGATAGCGATATCTATCTTTGATCCTGGTTAAAGGAGACGGAGTCGGCCCGAGAATAGATGCTTGCCTCGATAATTGGTTATTCAGAAGCATGGTGATTTTTTTGGACACTTCGATCACCTTCGCCTGATTTGGATGGGAAACAGTGATTAAAGCAAGAAAAAAATATGGTGGATAGTGAAAAGTCCTTCTCATTTCCATTTCCTTGCGATAAAAGCTTGTGTAATCATACTTACTAGCCATTTGCACACTATAATGTTCTGGTGTATAAGTTTGGATAACGACTTCTCCTGGAAGTGTGTGTCTTCCTGCCCTCCCGCTAACCTGGGTTAGCAGTTGGAAGGTTTTCTCGGCTGCACGGAAGTCTGGCAGATGAAGCAACGAATCAGCTGCCAGAACACCGACCAAGGTAACATTAGCAAAGTCAAGCCCTTTGGCGATCATTTGTGTCCCTAACAGTATATCGGCCTGTTTATCCGCAAACTTATTCAACAACGTTTCATGGGAGCCTTTTTTTCTTGTTGTATCCACATCCATTCGGACTACTCTTGCTTGTGGAATTAACTCTGTTAACGATTCCTCGACCTTTTGGGTACCAGTACCGAAGTAGCGGATTGTTTCACTCTCACATGCCGGGCACTGATTCGGCATCTTATCTTCATGGGAGCAATAGTGACATTTTAACCGTTCATTCTTCCGGTGATAGGTCAAAGCAATATCGCAATGTGGACATTCGATTACATGGCCGCAGTCCCTGCACATGACAAATGTAGAATAGCCGCGACGGTTAAGGAAAAGGACAATTTGTTCATTTCTTGCCAATCTTTCCTCAATTGCCTCTTTCAATTGCCTCGAAAACATGGAGCGGTTGCCCGCATGCAGTTCGCTGCGCATATCGACCAACTCCACTTCAGGCATGGAGGCCTCGTTCATACGCTTACTTAAGGTCAGCAGCTGATAAACACCTTTTTCTGCCCGGGCGTAAGTTTCAAGCATAGGCGTTGCACTGCCTAAAATTACAGGACACGCATGGTGCTCTCCTCTGAAAATGGCGACGTCCCTGGCATGGTAACGCGGATGGTCCTCTTGCTTATAACTTGTTTCATGCTCTTCATCAATAATGATGATACCTAAATTTTCGAATGGAGCAAAAATAGCGGAACGTGCCCCAACGACGACTTGAACTTCTTTCCGTTGGATTTTTCGCCATTCATCAAACTTTTCACCGGCAGAAAGAGCACTATGCAGGACAGCGACATTGGAGCCGAACCTGCCTTTAAATCGCTGCACCATTTGCGGGGTAAGCGCAATTTCCGGGACTAATACAATGGCTTCCTGGCCGTTATTAATGACGGCCTGAATCGACTGCAAGTATACCTCCGTCTTACCGCTCCCCGTCACACCATGCAAAAGAAAAACATCATGGCGGCCATGTTCCACCCTGTCAAAGATGGGGTCTATTGCAGCGGCCTGTTCCTCTGTTAATGTCAATGCCTCTGTTCTCGGATAATTCTCTTCCTTATATGGATTGCGATATACCTCTTGCTTGTGTTCCCGCAGAATCCCTCGATCGATCAATGGCTTTAAAGCCGCCCTTGTCGTATGCAACAAAGATAAGAGTTTTTTTTGCCTGACAGGTTCGTCAACTTCCGCCATATATGTTAGTATCTCTTTTTGTTTGGTAGCCTGTGCCGGCAAATCCGCAATAATCTCCTCAATCTCAATCGCTTCTTTATGCTTGTCTATATATGTTTCCAGCTTCTTCGTTTCTCTTGACTTAACTAGATAAGTAACTTCCACTAACCCTTCCTGGATAGCCTTTTGCAGGGACTTAATACTTCCCTGCCTTTCGATAAATTCTTCATATGGTATAACGTCTCTATGGGCAAATATCTCTTCCAGTCCAAATGGCAGATCGCCATCCACTTGTCGCTGTAATTCCTTCTTATATTTTGCTTTCAATACTTGGGGCAGCATGGCCTGGTATGCAGAGATATAAAAACTCAGTGTTTTTTCGGAGATCCATTTCCCCAGTTTAAGCAATTCATCAGTGAGTACTGGAATAACATCCATTACATCAATTATCTCTTTTAACCGGTCAAATTCAGATCGATCAGAAAGCAGCAAAACAAATCCCATGATTTTGCGCGGGCCGAATGGAACAATGACTCTCATGCCCGGGCGGATAGTCCCAACTAGTTCAGCCGGCACTTTGTAATCAAACAATCGATTCGTCTGGCTTGCTGGTACATCAACAACTACTTTTGCAATATTCACTGCTGCTCATCCCTTATTTCTGTCCATATCATTTGATATAGTTGTCTGGCGATTTCAGTTTTTTCTGCCAAGTGGATTTCTTTTTCCGCTCCCTGGCGGCTGATAAAGGTGACAATATTTGTATCACTGCCAAAACCTGCACCTTCAGTCTTTATATTATTTACTACGATAGCATCTAAATTTTTGGCTTCCAGCTTTTTTCTTCCATACTCCAAATGATTGATCGTTTCTGCAGCAAAGCCTACTAAATATTGACTATTTTTTCTTCTTCCCAGCTCTTCGAGTATATCCTTTGTTCTTTCCATTTCTATCGTCAGGCCATCCTGCTTTTTTTTCATTTTTTCTTCATAAACCGAAATCGGGCGATAGTCAGCAACTGCAGCTGCTTTGATGACAACATCCTGGTCATTATACCGACTGACCACTTCTTCGTACATCTGGTTCGCTGTTTCCACATCTATTCTGGTGACTCCGTCCGGTGTCTTCAAAGTAACAGGTCCGGAAACCAAGATGACTTCCGCCCCCAAACGAGAAGCTTCTGCGGCAAGAGCAAAGCCCATTTTTCCGGACGAGTGGTTCGTAAAATACCGGACTGGATCAACACTTTCTTTCGTGGGACCTGCCGAAATCAATATTTTTTTACCTGTCAAAAACTTTTCAGTCAAACCCCTGTTTAGATGTACTTCTATTGCTTCCATGATTGTTTCTGGTTCTTCTAAGCGTCCTTTTCCTACATAACCGCATGCCAGCAAACCACTTCCCGGTTCTATAAATTTATACCCCCAGCCTTCCAGTCTTTTCATATTGGCTATGACAGCAGGGTGGGCATACATGTGCACATTCATTGCTGGCGCGATATATACGGAAGCTTCAGTAGCCAGGATACTAGTAGTTAGCATATCGTCACCAATACCGTTAGCGATTTTTCCTAAAAAATTAGCTGTAGCAGGGGCTACTAAAAATAAATCAGCCCAGTCAGCAAGATCAATATGGGCGATCTTAGCTGGGTCTTTCTCATCAAAGGTATCAGTGAATACTGGATTTCGGGATAAAGCTTGAAAAGTTAACGGCGAAACAAATTCAGCAGCACTTTTAGTCATGATCACTTTGACGTCAGCGCCCTGCTGTGTTAGCTTACTCGTCAAAGTACACGCCTTATAAGCCGCGATGCCTCCGGTAACTCCTAAAACAATCTTTTTGCCTTTCAACATATTTGTTTCCCCTTTCCATGTTGCGGACAACGATCAATAATGTCTTATTTATAACATATAACTGGCCATTTATAGAAACAGTCGGGCTTGGTTTCAAATGGTTGTGATACAGTTTCGAGTCTCTATAGGTACACCTTAGACAAAAGGAAGCCCTTGCTGAAAGCAGCAAGGGCTGTGTTTATTCTGAAATAAGAAGGAAATTTACCTAAGCAAAAGGGATTATTCTTCACCCGGAGTAAATGTCAGTTTTTCACTTAAAATCTCTTCAAGAGCAATGCCTACATATTTATGAGAGTTTGGATTATCAATCATATAATTTTTTGTTTCCTGCATTTGCCTTGCGCGGCGCGCAGATAATGTTACCAACGTGTACTTTGAATTAATTTTTCCTTGCAATGCATCAATAGATGGTTCTAGCATCATCCCAACTCAGCCTCCAGTACTTTCTTATATTGTTTTGCAACACGTTCCCGTTTACAATGTTCACTTCTTACTATGGATTGGATTTTTGAAACTGCGGTATCAATCTGATCATTAACGACAACATAATCATATGCATCCATCATTTCAATTTCCTTCTTAGCCTCTGTAAGCCTATTATTTACGATATCCTCTGTTTCAGTACCTCTATTTATAATTCTGTTTGCCAGTTCTTCCAAACTAGGTGGGAACAAGAAGATGAACACACCTTGAGGAAAATTCTCTTTTACTTGCAGGGCACCCTGCACTTCAATTTCTAAAAAAACATCCTTGCCTGATTCCAATGTTTCTTCCACATACTCTTTGGGAGTACCATAGTAATTTCCGACATATTGGGCATATTCAAGCAATTTCTTCTCTTCTATCATACGTTCAAACTCTTCTTTAGACTTATAAAAATAGTCAATTCCTTCGGTTTCGCCTTCCCTTTTTGCACGTGTCGTCATTGAAATCGAGTATTTCAATGCCGTATCTTTGTCAAAAAGAGCCTTTCTCACTGTACCTTTCCCTACACCCGACGGACCAGATAATACAAATAAAATCCCTTTCTCTTCAATCAAATTACTTTCCTCCTAGCTATTCATCCGAAATCTCATCATGGCTGATCACTCGCTGCCCAACCGTTTCAGGCTGTACGGCAGACAATACCACGTGGTCGCTGTCTGTGATAATGACTGCCCTCGTACGACGCCCGTATGTAGCATCTACTAATTTATTATTGTCACGTGCCACAGTTATAATCCGTTTAATTGGTGCTGACTCTGGTGAAACAATAGAAATAATCCTATTTGCAGACACCACATTGCCAAAACCTATGTTAATTAATCTCAAGCTCAAAATGTGCTCCCCCTTTTGCGATGACTGTTTTTTTGCCCAGTCTACCATTATTTATATTATATCGGCAATGTTCATTAAAACACAATCTTATTCGATGTTTTGCACTTGTTCTTTAATCTTTTCTATTTCACTTTTCAAACCTACGACCCATTCGCTAATTTGAATATCGTTTGATTTAGAGCCGATTGTGTTCGCTTCCCGAAGCATCTCCTGCAGGATAAAATCCATCTTTCTTCCGACCGCCTCGTTTAGCTGAATCGTTTTACTAAACTGATTTGCATGGCTGTCAAGCCGGGTAACTTCTTCTGTTATATCCCCCTTTTCAGCCAGAATAGCCGCTTCCTGAATCATCCGGGATTCATCGTTTATTCCGTTATCCTGCAAGTATTCCTGTAGTCGGTTCACAATTCTATCCCGATATTCCATTATAACAATCTCTCTTCGTTCTCCCAACCATTTTGCAATATTTCTAATATAATCGATGCGCTTCAGCATATCGTTTGCCAGTTCACTTCCTTCTTTCCTGCGCATCTCATATACTTGACAACAGGTGCTGTCCACCCCATCAATGATAGCCGCCGCTAGTTCGTCCTGACTATGTTCCTGTTCCTGAACGTTAAATATATCCTCGATTCCCGTTATCATTTCCAGAGGGATATTGCCTTGTAAATCATAACGGTTCTTGATTGTACTTAAATGCTCTATGTATTGGTCCATTAATGTCCAGTCAACTGTAAGGCTTCGTTTGACTAGACCGCCCCCTTCAATATTGATAAACACTTCTACCCGCCCCCGTTGGAAGTAGGACTTGATTGTCCTCTTTATTTTTTCTTCCAAAAATAACAGCGACCGGGGCATTTTAGCAGATATATCCAAGAACCGATGATTGACACTGCGTATCTCCACAGTAACGGCCGTCTCACCTATGGTAGTTATCTCTCTTCCATAACCCGTCATGCTCCATACCATCTATATCCCATCCCATTGTTAAATTGTGCTGAAGTTTCCCTCTTTAAAGCTTTAATTACCAGTGTTAAAGAAAAGTTTACCACCTTTATCATAACAAAAAATAATTTAGATGCCTATTTAGACAGCAGCTGAATGATGATGAGAAAACGTTTTAAACAGTTGCCAGACTAAAAAAGGCCCAATAGCAGCTAATGCGGGCCTTTTTATCATTATTTTTTTGTAAAGCCAAATAAAACGGTTGGTATCGCCGCAAGAGCCAAAATAAAAGTCCAATCTTTGAATTGCAAATCCGTTGTATGGAAAACTTCCTGGAGCGGCTCGAAATATAAAACCACTAATAAGAGCAGGACGGATGAAATGACAGCAGCTACTAAATAAAGGTTTTGAAACGGGTTTCTAGAAAAAACGGATTTTTCCGAGCGGCAGTCGAACACATGGATAAGCTGTGCCATTACCAGCGTAGTAAAAGCGACGGTTTGCGCGTAACGGAGCTGGTCAGGATCTCCTTGATAAGCTGTCACAAAAGCTGCCAGTGTCACTAGGCCAATCATTAAGCCTCTACTTACTATTTTAAACCCTAGCCCTCTAGAGAAAATACCTTCCTTAGGGCTTCTCGGCTTTCTTTTCATAACATCCTGTTCTGCCTGGTCAAGTCCTAAAGCCATTGCCGGCAGACCGTCAGTGACCAAATTGACCCATAATATTTGAACGGGGATCAGCGGCAGCGGTAATGCCAGCAGCATGGCAAACAGCATAACCAGAATTTCTCCTACATTGGAAGCAAGCAAATAACGAATAAACTTTCTTATGTTTTCATAAATATTTCTGCCTTCTTTTATCGCTGACTTAATCGTTGCAAAATTGTCATCAAGCAAAACTAGGGAAGATGCCTCTTTTGCCACATCTGTACCGCTGTTTCCCATACTGATGCCAATATCACTTGCCTTAATTGCAGGAGCATCATTCACACCATCGCCTGTCATTGCTACGATATGGCCTTTTCTTTGAAAGGCTTTAACAATTTTTAGTTTGTGTTCCGGGGTAACGCGAGCAAACACATAGACATCCTCGATCATATTACTTAACTGTTCTTCCGTCATATTGCTAAGCTGATGTCCTTCCAAGACCTGTCCGTCTTTTGGCATCAGGTTCAGATCTTTTGCAATAGCTTGGGCAGTGATGGAATGGTCACCTGTAATCATCACGGTTTTTATCCCGGCACTTCTGCATTCAGCAATCGCTGTCTTCACTTCTTTTCTTGGCGGATCGATCATGCCTGTGATACCTAGAAAAGTTAAATCCTTTTCAAGGAAAAAATCGTCAGGAACAGCCCCCGATGGTACTGCTTTAATACCAATAGCAATTGTCCGCAGCGCATTTCCGGCCATTCGGTTAATTGCCTGTTCGATCTGTTTTTGGTCATTTGCTTTCATTGCTCTTCTCTCATGATCGACTAAAAAGGTTGTTCTTGATAATAATACGTCAGGCGCTCCTTTAGTAATTGCAAACCGGTTTTTATTTTTATCTTCTACTAGTACAGTCATCCGTTTTCTATCAGAGTCAAAGGGTATTTCTTTGATGATTTTAAACTGATTTGTTTCGGCTGTAGTTATCCCGGCTTTTCGTGCGGCAACCAGTATAGCCCCTTCGGTAGGATCACCATCGACTAACCATCTGCCTTTTTTCTGTTCAAGTGAAGCGTGGTTGCACAATGCGCCGTATAATAACATAGCTTTCAGGTTGTCAGGGACAATTTCCTGACCCCCTTGGAAGAAGGAGCCTTTCGTATCATATCCTTCACCAGTAACGGAAAAAGCAGCTGATGGTGTATAGATCTCTTTTACAGTCATTTGGTTTTCAGTCATTGTCCCTGTCTTGTCAGAGCAAATAACCGAGGCACTGCCAAGAGTCTCAACCGCTGACAACTTTCTTACAATCGCTTTTCTTTTAATCATCCTTTGAACGCCAAGCGACAATGCTACAGTAACAATCGCAGGGAGTCCTTCAGGAATGGCAGCTACCGCAAGAGAAACTCCGGCCAAAAACATCTGATAGAGGGGATGCCCTTGATATACACCAACCAACACAACAAACAAGGTCAATAACAATGCGATGATAATCAGCAGTTTGCCTAGCTCTGCCAGCTTTTTTTCCAGAGGAGTTGCCATATGGTCGGTTTTGACCAGAAGCGATGCAATTTGCCCCATAGCGGTATTCATACCTGTTCCTACTACTATCCCTTCACCGCTGCCTCTACTTGCTAAAGTTCCCATAAAAACCATATTCTTTTGATCCTGTGCTTCCAAATGCTCCTGTTGCAGCGGTAAAGCATGTTTTGCTACTGGCAAAGATTCTCCTGTTAATGCAGACTCTTCCATTTCCAAGCTGCTAACCTTGCTAAGTCTTATATCTGCTGGCACTCTATCACCGCTGGAAATTTTGATAATATCTCCAGCCACCACCTCTTTGGAAGGGATCTTCATCCATTGGCCTTCCCTTTTCACATGGGCAAGCGGGGCGGACAGTTCTTTTAATTTCGCGAGAGATTTCTCTGCTTTCTGTTCCTGGAAAAAACCGATCAAACCATTAATTAACACAATGACCATAATAGCAATAGCGTCAATATACTCTCCTAATAAGCCTGACACAAGAGTTGCAGCCAATAAAATCAATACCATGAAATCTTGGAATTGCTTTAAAAATACCAGCCATAAAGAAGTGTGTTTTTCATCTTCTAATACATTCGCTCCAAATCTCTTTCTTCTATTGTCAGCTTCTTGTAATGTCATCCCCTGTTTCGGATTTACACCAAGCTTTTGCTCGACTTCTTCTGTCTTCAAATGGTACCATCTCACAATAGCATTCCTCCAAGTCCATTTCTATCTGTTGTATATCTATTCAGACTCGTCCAAAAAAATGCTATAATTACGAAACGAGGTGATCCCATGGCATTTGACGGTATAGTCACCCGAGCTGCCGTACATGAACTTAATCAGGAATTGGCAGCAGGTCGGCTACTTAAAATTTACCAACCAACAGAAACGGAACTGATTTTTACAATTAGAAGCCAAGGATCTAATAAATCTTTACTTCTATCCGCCCATCCAAGTTATGCGCGCTTTCATCTAACCAATGATACCTATCATAATCCGAAAACTCCCCCAATGTTTTGTATGTTGTTAAGAAAACATTTAGTTGGCGGCTTTGTGGAAGAAATAACACAGCATGAAAATGAACGAATCGCTATGTTTCATATCAGGGGAAAAAATGAAATCGGAGATGAAACAGAAAAAACGTTGATCATAGAAGTGATGGGTAAACACAGCAACATTTTATTAGTCGATAAGGAAAAGGGATATATCCAGGATAGTATCAAACACGTTCCTCCTGCTCAAAACCGCTATCGGACGATTCTGCCAGGGAACGAATATATACTGCCGCCTGATCAAGGGAAAACAAATCCTTTCTCCATTGATCCTGAAGGGTTTATTACCAAACTTGACTTTAACGCGGGAAAACTTGACAAACAAATTGTCGATAAATTCATGGGTTTTTCTCCATTGATTGCTAAAGAACTTGTCCATAAAGCCAGGCTTGGCACGAGTGATACCTATAAAGACACTTTTGCCAACCTCCAATCTGAACTGCTGGATCACAAGTATGATCCAGTAATTTTCACTGGCGGTAAAGAGGACTTCTATGTAATGGGGCTGTCTTCGAAGTCAGAGGATAGCCACAGGTATTCATCGATCAGCAAGATGCTGGACACTTATTATTCTGGCAAGGCGGAACGTGATCGGGTCAAGCAGCAGGCGGGCGATTTGCTTCGCTTTTTGAAAAACGAGCGTGATAAAAATATCCGCAAAATTAAAAAACATCAACAAACGTTAAAAAAAGCAGAAAAGGCTGATCACTACCAGCGTATGGGCGAGCTTCTTACAGCAAATATGCATACAGTCAAGCACGGAGACCAAAATGTACGGGTAGTTGATTACTATGATCCGAACCAGCAGGAAATCACCATCGAGTTAAATCCTAATAAAACACCGAGCGAAAATGCCCAGAGCTTTTTTAAGACTTATCAAAAATTAAAGAAATCAAAACAGATTGTTGTTGAAGAAATAACGAAAGCTGAACAGGAAATTAATTATTTAGATGAACTGATTCAGCAGATTGCTGGCGCAAGAGAAAAGGATATCGAAGAAATCCGGCAGGAATTAAGAGAAGAAGGCTATCTGAAAGCTAAATCGACTCACAAGAAAAAGAATAAACAGCCAAACAAGCCCGAGCCTGAACCGTTTTATGCTTCAGACGGCACGTTGATTTTTGTAGGCAAAAACAATAAACAAAATGAATACTTGACAAACCGTTTGGCTGCTCGCGATGACATATGGCTCCATACCAAAGATATACCTGGATCACACGTTGTTATCAGGGATAGAAATCCAAGCGAGCAAACGTTGCTAGAAGCAGCTCAGTTAGCTGCCAATTTCAGCAAGTCAAAAAACTCTTCTTCTGTTCCAGTTGATTATACACTTATCCGTCATGTTAAAAAGCCTAATGGAGCAAAACCCGGCTTTGTAACATATGATCATCAAAAAACATTGTTTGTTACACCGGAAGCTGCTGCTGTAGAAAAGCTAAAACAAAAACCGGAGTAATTACCCCCTTAGGATGCCAAACCATGCGACTGAGGAGATATTATATTTCGTAAATAAAAGGAGCAGCCCTTCGGACTGCTCCTTTTCACATGTTTTATTTTTGCTTAATGCGGTTGGTTGTAAGACTGGTTTCCGGAACCATTTCCATTAACTAATTCTTCTTTCGCATCTTTAACTTTGCTTCCTACTTCCTTTGCAGTAGAAACAGCTTCCTGTGTATCTGCTTGCACGTCTTTCATTTCCTCCCGCAAATCGCCATTTGCTTTACTGTATAATTCTTGAACACTATTTGCTGCATCTTTTAATACTTCGGATGCCGATTTAATTCTTTCCATCAATTGATCTTTGGTTTCACTTGGATTTTCCTTTACATCATTAGCAAGACTGGATACGGAATCTTTCATTCCACTGACATTATTCTTTACATTTGATCTTGTGTTAGAGTTAAGCATAGCAATTGCTGCACCAGCTAGTGCACCAGCCGCCATTCCTACAACTAATTTACTTCCGCCTTGTTGCTGCGTTTCCATATTTGTCACTCCCTTTGTTATTCTGGATAGTTTTTATCAAATAATTATCTTTACATAATTACTTGTACCACCTTCTCGGGACGACTAAACAAATAAATGAATAAATGGATCGGGACTCATGCTGTTTCCACTGGAGTCTATGTATTCTGCCTGCGCTGATACGGCTGTTCTCACTTTCTTGCATGATGACCGCGATCTCAAGTAAACCATAAGCATCTGTGTACTGCTGAAAACAGTACACTGACTTTCAGTGGAGGAAATCCACGGAGACTCCTGCGGGAGGAAAGGCCTCGGTGAGACCCGCAGAGCGCAAGCTCGAGGAGGCTCACCAACCGCCCGCGGAAAGCGTAGTGTATTTCCGCAGCGCCGTACTAGCGCTTATCCAATACTATCAAGAAAATTACCTACTGTTACATCGCCATTTATATCCACTGCGTATTCAATCGAATGCTTGAAGATAGCCTGGTGAAACTTCATATGCTATTATCGTTCGGTTTTTGCAAGTGGAGGTATGTTATGTCCCAACCTCTCGTACCTGAATTACCATTGAGTCTGTGTTTTTCTACAAAGGAGCAGTAAATCCGTTCCGCCATTCAAGCAAGCTGTGTTTCTCCTGTGCAGTTATTTTCTGAGTTTCTGCCAACATGCCGACGAGAATATCAAAGTTCGTTATCGTATGTAAAGCGAGTCCTTGCGAATCGAAATTTTGTGTAGCTTGCGGGAGTCCATAGCTGAATATAGCAGCCACTCCCAGGACGATGAATCCTTCGTCTTGCAAAGCCTGAGCAGCTTGAAGTGATGAACCACCGGTAGATATTAAATCTTCAATTACGATCACTCGCCGGCCAGGTGTAATTTGCCCTTCTATTTGATTTCCTTTTCCATGGGCTTTAGGTTTTGATCTTACATAAACCATTGGTAAATCCAATTGGCCGGCAAGCCAGGCTGCATGCGGAATCCCTGCTGTTGCACAGCCCGCGATAACGTCTGGCTGCTCCTCCATCGTTTCGACTAGTTGTTTGAACGCCGAGCTGATTCTCTTTCTTATTTCCGGATAAGACATCGTTAAACGGTTATCACAATAAATCGGTGATTTAATTCCTGAAGTCCAGGTAAATGGATCGTTCGGACTGATTTTGACGGCTCCGATGCTTAATAAGTCGTTAGCAATTTCATAGTGGCTGGACATTGTCCCACTCCTTCATAACGTTGATATATGCTGCTGCAGGGTCAGCAGCTGCGGTCACACTGCGCCCTATAACAATGGCATCTGAACCTAATTCTTTTGCCTGTTGTGGATGGGCTGTTCTTTGTTGATCCTGTTTACTGTCTTTTTCCAAGCGGATACCGGGGGTTATGGCATAAAAAGCAGAGCCGCATTGCTGCTTGATGATCGGCACCTCAAGCGGTGAACAAACCACGCCATCTGCACCGTTTTGTTTAGCAAGCCTTGCCAGGTGAATAGCAGTGGCTTCGACTGGCTCTTTGATCAATGATTCTGATGCAAAAGTTCTATCATCCATGGATGTTAAAACAGTAACTGCCAGCAATTTTGTCTGATTCCCGCCCGCACCTCCCTCTCCTAACCCTTGTTTCGCTGCCTGGATCATCTTACTTCCGCCTAAAGCATGGACGTTCGTCACATCAACACCTAGATGACTGAGGTTTTTCATAGCTTTATAGACAGTGGTTGGTATGTCATGCAATTTTAAATCCAAAAATATAGCATGATCGTTTTCTTTCAATTTATAAATGATTTCCGGACCTTCTCTGTAGAATAATTCCATCCCTACTTTGACCGGAACGCCTTGGAAATTATTCTGATAAATAAAACGTTCTGTTTCCTGCCAATTTGGAAAATCAAGAGCGAGAAATACCGGCATGCTCCATCCCCCCTCCAATCGCTTCCTCTACTGATGAAAAGCCGTATTGCTGCAAAACACCAGGCAGATCATTGATAATATTAATACAAGCGAGCGGATTCTGGAAATTGGCCGTACCAATTGCTACAGCACTCGCGCCTGCTAATAAAAACTCAAGTACATCTTCTGCAGTCGTGATTCCCCCCATTCCAATGATGGGTATGGCGACTTGTTTTTTTACTTCATATATCATTCGAACAGCGATCGGCTTAATAGCTGGTCCAGACAACCCACCCGTTTTATTAGCGATTGTCGGACTTCTGTCAGGCAGATTGATTTGCATTCCAGTAATCGTATTAATCATTGATAAACCATCGGCCCCGGCCGTCTCAACAGCTTTAGCCATTGCTGTAATATCTGTGACATTAGGGGAAAGTTTGATATAAACCGGCTTCATCACTGCGTCTTTAACCTGAGCAGTAACCTCCGCAGCCAGCGCAGGATCTATTCCAAATTGGATCCCGCCCTCTTTTACATTTGGACAGGAGATATTCAATTCAAGCGCTGCGACTAATTCCGAATCTGCTAACATTTTTGCCACATATACATATTCTTCAATACTGCTTCCTGCTACATTTGCAATCACCGGAGTATTGAACTGTGATAAATACGGCAATTCCTTTTCAATGATTGCCTTTACACCTGGATTTTGCAGACCGATGGCATTAAGCATTCCTGCAGCTGTTTCTGCTACTCTCGGTGTCTGGTTTCCTGCTCTTGCTTGTTTTGTTGCCGCCTTGATAATAATAGCGCCAAGCTTGTTGAGATCGTACAAGTCACCGAATTCCCTCCCAAACCCAAAACAACCTGAAGCTGGCATGATGGGATTGTCCAAGGCCAGACCCGGCAGGCTCGTTTGCAGAGAAATCACAGAACCACCTCTTTCGCTGGAAATACAGGACCATCTTTACAAATCTTTTTTAAACTGCCGTCTCCCGCGGTGGAAGGAATGACACAAGCGTAACAAGCTCCGATACCACAGCCCATCCGCTGCTCTACTGAGATATAGCCTTGTTTATCAGCAAGTCGGCTTGAAACAGCCCGGAGCATACCAGCAGGACCACATGTAAAGAAATAATCAAAGTCATTGGTAACCTTGCTAAGATGTTCGGTTACAAGCCCTTTTTCTCCGAAGCTGCCATCATCAGTCACCATTATCGTTTCTCCGAGTTTGTTAAACTGCTGTTGGTAGAATACGTGCGCTTTCGTTTGGAAACCGAGAACCGAATAAATGTTGACCCCTTTTTCTTTCAAAACTTTTCCAAGGTAGTACAACGGTGGAACCCCGATTCCTCCGCCGATTAACAAGGCGCGTTCCATTTGTAATTCTTCAATCGGATAGCCAGTTCCGCATGGAATTAACACATCAAGCTCACTGCCCTCTCTCCATTGGCTTAAATGTTTGGTTCCCTCACCGGTAATTTTAAAAATAATAATGACTTTCCCGCTTTTATCGACATCGGCTACCGATATTGGCCGTCTCAGCATATGGGCGGACCCGTCTCCGACTTTAATGTGGAGAAATTGGCCAGGCTGGATGACAGATATATCTGCCATTCCTGAGGTTGTGCTTGCCTGTAACACCATTTCCACTGTCTCTTCTGCAATCTCATTTATCCTGGTTACCGTTAAAAGTTGTCTATTCATCTATTACGACCTTTCTTCTAGCTACCGGACTGGCGTTAAATGTAGTGGAGTCAATTACATTTAAGATAGCCACCGCTGTATCCAGGCTAGTTAAACATGCGATGCCGTGTTCGACAGCTTCCCTTCTGATCAAAAAGCCATCAGACCGGGGCTGCTGCCCTGAAGTCAATGTATTAATAACTACTTGCGCTTTACCGCCTTCAATAATCGATAGAACCGTCTCTCCTTCTGAACCGATTTTTCCAACCTTCTGGACAGGAATACCAGCATCTAAGATATATTCTCCTGTGCCTTCTGTTGCGTATAGCTGGAAACCGAGTTCGTTGAACCTTTCAGCTATCGCCAGCATTTCTTCTTTATCTTTATCGGCCACTGTCAAAAGAACTGCGCCTTCTTGGGGTACAGATAACCCGGAAGCGATCAGTCCTTTATAAAGAGCTTTCTCCAACGTTTTATCTCTTCCGATAGCCTCGCCAGTAGATTTCATTTCCGGGCCAAGAATGGTATCTACACTGCGCAGCTTCTCAAAAGAAAAGACGGGAACCTTGACGGAAACTTGCGGTTGTTCATGCATGACTCCACTTGCATAGCCGTTGTCAGCCAGAGATTCGCCCATCATACAGCGGGTAGCTAGAGCGGCCATCGGCACACCAGTTATTTTGCTTAAAAATGGTATAGTTCTGCTTGCCCGGGGATTCACTTCTAAAACATAGACTTCTTGCTCATGGACAACGAACTGGATATTAATTAAACCTTTCACCTGGAGTCTTGCAGCTATTTTCATGGTGATGTTTACACATTTTTGTTTTATCGTTTCTGAAATACGCTGAGGAGGATAAACAGCAATCGAGTCTCCGGAATGGACTCCCGCCCTTTCAATGTGCTCCATCATCCCTGGAATAACTGTTGTTTCTCCATCACTTATAGCGTCAACCTCCAATTCAATACCTGTTAAATACTTGTCGATAAGGACAGGATGGGTATGTTTGATATGGCTGCTTTTTTGTAAATATGCTGATAGTTCCTCTTGGTTATAAACAATCTCCATCTGGCTGCCTCCGATTACATAGGAAGGTCTGACAAGGACCGGATAACCGATTTGTTCAGCAGCGTTAATAGCTTGGTCAAGCTGGCGTACACTTTTTCCCTTTGGCTGTAAAATATCGAGTTCTTCCAAGAGTTGTTCAAACTTATCCCTGTTCTCGGCTGTATCTATTGCTTCAAGAGAAGTTCCCAAAATATGGACCCCTCTTCTTTTCAGCCCTTCCGCCAAATTGATGGCCGTCTGCCCGCCAAATTGCACAACTACTCCGACAGGCTGCTCCAATTCGATGACATGCATGACATCTTCCAATGTGAGGGGTTCAAAATATAATTTGTCGGAAACACTAAAATCGGTAGATACTGTTTCCGGATTACTGTTCATAATAATTGCTTCATAGCCAGTTTCCTTTAAAGAAAGAACGGAGTGGACGGTAGCATAATCAAATTCAATCCCCTGCCCAATTCGGATGGGACCAGACCCAATTACGAGCACTTTATTTCGTTCAGATCGGACGGATTCGTTTTCATCTTCATACGTGCTGTAAAAATAAGGCGTTTCTGATTCAAA
Source organism: Sediminibacillus albus (assembly GCF_900101125.1). Lineage (GTDB taxonomy): Bacteria > Bacillota > Bacilli > Bacillales > Amphibacillaceae > Sediminibacillus > Sediminibacillus albus. The sequence continues at coordinate 476,889 of NZ_FNFL01000001.1, forward strand.
TTCGGCGGCACATGTATCCACCATTTTATAAACAGGCTGAATGGCAGCTTGTTTCCGCATCTGGTAAATAGTATCTATATCCGACTTCCATAACCGAGCGATTTGCACGTCAGAAAAACCGGCATTTTTGGCTTCCTTCAGTTTTTCCAGATCATTTTCATGAGCAGAAAGCACCATTTCCAATTCAATAATTTTTTTAATTTTTACTAAGAAATAAGGATCAATACGGGTTAGTTGAAATAATTCTTCTGCCGTACAGCCGCGCCGCATCGCCTCTGCTAAAATAAAAATCCGTTCATCATCCGGTTTTTCTAAACGCACGAGCAGCTGTTCCAATGAAAGCTTAGTTAATTTTTCCATCCACAGCTCCTCAGCCCCTATATCAAGTGATCTAACCCCTTTAAGCAAGGATTCCTCAAACGTGCGCCCGACAGCCATCACTTCTCCGGTAGCTTTCATTTGTGTGCCAAGCTGGCGGTTGCCATTGGCGAACTTATCAAATGGAAAGCGCGGCAGCTTCGTTACCACATAATCAAGAGCCGGCTCATAGCAAGCATAGGTATTTCCCGTAATCGGATTAATGATTTCATCCAAAGTCAGCCCGATGGCTATTTTTGCTGCCAGCTTAGCGATCGGATAACCTGTTGCTTTTGAAGCTAAGGCCGATGACCGGCTCACGCGTGGATTAACCTCGATAATATAGTACTGAAAGCTGTCAGGATCTAAGGCGAGCTGTACATTACAGCCGCCTTCTATTTCCAATTCCCGGATAATTTTCAGTGAGGCATTCCTCAACAGCTGATACTCTCTGTCGCTCAGTGTCTGGGAAGGAGCTGTTACAATGGAATCACCTGTATGAATACCGACAGGGTCTACATTTTCCATGTTACATACGACGATTGCCTGGTCATTTTTATCCCGCATAACTTCATATTCAATTTCTTTGTAACCAGAAATATTTTTCTCAATCAGGCATTGGGTTACAGGGGATAGAGCTAATCCATTTCTTGTTATCTCGATTAGCTCTTCTTGTTGATAACACATTCCGCCACCAGTGCCGCCAAGTGTATAAGCTGGCCGGACAATTAACGGAAAACCAATTTCCTCCGCAAAACTTAATGCTTGGTCGACCGTTGTCACAATTCTACTTTCCGGTACCGGCTCCCCAAGTTCATTCATCAAATTCCTGAATATCTCTCTGTCTTCAGCTTTTTGAATCGCTTCGAGTGACGTGCCAAGCAGTTCTACATCATATTCTGCCAGAATACCGGTCTTTTCCAAAGCTACAGCCATGTTAAGTCCCGTCTGCCCGCCCAAGGTAGGAAGAATGGCGTCTGGCATTTCCTTCCGTATGATTTTTATTAAAAACTCCGGAGTCAAAGGTTCCATGTAAACAATGTCGGCAACTGTATCATCGGTCATAATTGTTGCAGGATTGGAGTTTGCCAGGATCACTTGATAGCCTTCCTCTTTTAATGACTGACAGGCTTGTGTGCCTGAATAATCAAATTCAGCTGCCTGGCCGATAACAATTGGACCGGAACCGATTACTAGAATTCGTTTTATATCTGAACGCTTTGGCATATAGCATCCTCCTTTAAAGCTGATTGATGAATGGTTATGTTCGAAAGAAACTGATCGAAAAGCTGATAAGTGTCTTCAGGCCCTGGCGAGCTTTCGGGATGGTACTGGACAGAAAAAGCTGGATATACCCGGTGCTTAATTCCTTCCACTGTTTGATCATTTAAGGCAATTTGCGTAAGCATTAAGCCGGTATTTGCCAGCGACGACTTGGTAACTGTATAGCCATGGTTCTGGGAAGTCATCACCGTTTTATTAGTAGCTAAATCTTTGACAGGATGGTTGGCTCCTCTGTGGCCAAAGCGAAGCTTCTCCGTATCGGCGCCACAAGCTAAAGCCAGTAATTGGTGTCCGAGACAAATACCGAACACAGGTATTTTATCAACAATATTACGAATCATTTCGATTGCCTCTCCAACATGTTTTGGATCACCAGGCCCGTTGGAAAGCATGACTCCTTCCGGCTTTAATCTCATAATACTCTCGGCAGAATAATGATAGGGAACGACAGTAACATGGCAATTCCTTTTTGTTAGTTCTCTTAAAATGCCATGTTTCATGCCAAAATCCACCAAAACGATTCTTCTGCCCCGTCCTGGTACAACGTAAGGTTTTACTGTAGATACCAACTCTACTTGATTGTTGACAGGCTTCTGTTGGTTTAATAGGTCGATGATAGCTTCCACAGAATATTCTGCAGATGTAATCATTCCGCTCATCGTTCCGTGTCTTCGAATGATCCTTGTAAGTTTTCTCGTATCAATTCCTGCCAATCCAGGTATATCATTTGCTTTTAGAAAGCTGTCCAACGATTCTTCTGAACGGTAATTAGACGGGAAATCACAAACCTCTTTGACTATTAATCCATTGATTGAAGGGGTGATGGTTTCAAAGTCGTCCCGATTGATTCCATAATTGCCGATAAGCGGGTATGTCATTGTAACAATCTGGCCGCAATAGGATGGATCTGATAATATTTCCTGATAACCTGTCATCCCCGTATTAAAAACAACTTCACCACTAATCTCCCGGTCACTTCCGAATCCTGAACCTATAAATCTAGTGCCATCCTCAAGCACGAGCTGCCGTTTTTGCATGTGAATCCTCCTCGTAAATGATTTTTCCGGACGCGATCGTTGCCACCGGCTTTCCAACTACTTTCCAGCCCTGAAACGGTGTGTTTTTTCCTTTTGAGAAAAATTGCCTTTTGTCTATCGACCATTGCTTCTCCAAATCCAGAACAACCAGGTCTGCATTCCCACCTGCTTCCAATTTCCCATATGGTAAGTGAAATACTTTGGCAGGTTTAACAGTCAACCAGTCAATCAGCTGCTTTAACGTCACTTTATTTGTCTTTACCAGGTTCGTGTATAAAAGCGCAAAAGCTGTTTCTAACCCGACAATACCAAACGGTGCTTTCAGTAATCCAAGTGCTTTTTCCTGTTCTGTGTGTGGTGCATGATCGGTTGCGATAAAATCAATCGTCCCATCCAAAAGTCCTTCCAGTAACGCCTGTTGATCCTGTTGCGAACGAAGCGGAGGGTTCATTTTATAATTTGCATCTCGCTCTACTATCTTGTCCTCATTAAGTATCAGATGATGTGGAGTTACCTCCGCAGTTACACGGATACCTGCTTTTTTGGCGTCCCTGATCACCCTAACCGATTCTTTTGTGCTTACATGGCAGACATGGTAATGGCAGGACGACGCTTCTGCTAACAGCACGTCTCTAGCAATTTGTACGGATTCACATACAGACGGTATCCCCGGAACTCCAAGCTCTTTGCTAGTATCTCCCTCGTGCAGCACACCACCATGGATTAAAGTGTTCTCTTCGCAATGTGCAACAATCGGCATATCAATCGCTGCTGCCCGTTGCATAGCTTGGAGCATCAAATCTGCAGACTGAATACCAACCCCATCATCCGTAAAAGCAAAGGCACCTGCTGCTTTTAAAGCTTCGAAATCTGTTAATTTATCTCCAAGCAGTCTCTCCGTAATGGAAGCATACGGCAATACTCTTACATGGGCTGCAGCCTTTATTTTTGCCAGTAATTGATTGAGTGTGGCAGTACTGTCGGGGACTGGCCGAGTATTTGGCATTGCACAAACAGTTGTAAACCCACCTGCAGCGGCTGACCGTGTCCCCGTTTCAATTGTCTCTTTGGCTTCCCCGCCTGGCTCACGCAGATGAATATGAACGTCGACAAATCCTGGCGTTATCAGCTTATGGTTACAGTCAATCACTTTCCCTTCCGGATGGCTGATCTTTTCCGAAACCTCCAGGATCTTTCTGCCTTCGATCACAACCTCGCATGGCTTCCATTGATTATCTGCTGCTAACTGCTTCCCGTTGATTAAAGTGATTTTCATCTATGATCCCCCTGTCTGTTAATAAGCGTTTCATAACCGCCATTCTGGCATAGACACCATTTTCCATTTGTTTAAAAATACGAGATCGGCTGCATTCTACTAATTCATCAGCAATTTCCACTCCCCGGTTAACTGGGGCCGGATGCAAAATGATTGCATGCCGCTTCATTCGTTGCTCCCTGGCTTTTGTCAATCCATAAGCAGACAAGTAATGTTGCTTGCCATACGCAACACCGCCTTCGTGCCTCTCGTGTTGAATTCTTAACAACATGACAATATCACACGTTTCCACTGCTTCATCTATCGTTATATAAGGATAATCAAGTTGGTTATCCTGCCAATCTGGCGGAGAAGTAAGGTAAACTTCAGCGCCAAGTGTTTGTAAAGCCAAAGCATTGGACCTTGCCACACGGCTGTGCTTGATATCTCCGGCAATAGCAATTTTTAATCCTGTAAACTTGTTGAACTCCTGATAAATGGTAAGTAAATCGAGCAGGCACTGTGTTGGATGCTCTCCTTTGCCATCTCCTGCATTAATGACAGGGATTGATACATGTGCTGCTATTTGATTGGCTATATTTTCCTGGTTATGCCGTATCACCAACATAGATGCACCTATTGCTTCAAAAGTTTTTGCAGTATCGTAAATACTCTCTCCTTTTTGTAGGCTTGAAGTTTCCCCTGCAAAGTCAAGGGGGTCAATTCCCAGTTTTCTTTGTGCAATAGTAAAACTCATCTTTGTTCTCGTACTAGGTTCAAAAAATAAGTTTCCGGCGAATAACTGTTTGTGTATCGGGGAAACACCATTTTCTTTAATAGCATCAGCTTCCTTGATCAATCGTAAAATTTCATGCTCTGAAATATTCTTCATAGACAAAAAATGCTCCAATGCCGCTCCTCCTTTTTAAGCAGGGACTGTCCCTTCCGTTACATTGAAAGAACAGTCCCGTTTTAGACAGTTTTTAGACAGTTGGCCAATCAATCCGCCGTTTGTTGGCTGTCGCTAAACATATTTCCATTTCCATATCCTTTTTCTTTTCCTGGCAATATGAGGTTGAGCAATACGCCGATAATAGCCGACAAGGCCATACCTGCTATTTGCAAATCATCGGTTACTTGGATAAATGCCCCTCCGATACCGATTACCAGGATTACAGAAGAAATAATTAAGTTACGCTTGTCTCCTAAATCTATATTATTATCCACCAGCATTCTTAAACCGCTGGAGGCAATGATACCAAAGAGAAGTATCGAGACACCGCCCATAACTGCTGATGGAATTGATCCAATTAGGGCTGTGATAATACCTATGAATCCAAATAAAACCGCTAGTACAGCAGCGCCTCCGATGACAAAGACACTAAACACCCGAGTGATTGCAAGAACGCCAATATTTTCGCCATATGTTGTGTTTGGCGGTCCGCCAAGGAGTGATGCAATCACAGTAGCTGCCCCATCTCCCATAATGGAACGATGTAAACCAGGCTGTTTAATAAAGTTACGGCCGACAACCTTGGAAAGTACCATTTGATCTCCTGTATGCTCTGCGATTGTTACGAGAGCTACCGGGACCATGGCAAAGACAATCTGCCAGCTGATCACAGCGAATGGTGAGTAATCAACGAAAGGTATGACAAAACCGGGATTTTGAAACAAAGCCCCCAAAAATGCTCCGACAGATCCTGCAGAGGTCAATTCCGCCCATTCGGCGGAAATCCCTGTTGTATCCACAATTCCTTGAAATAAGGCAAAAAGATATCCGCCGATGATTCCAGTCAATATCGGAATCAGTCCGAAAAAACCTTTAAAAAACATGGTGGCCAGGATGGTTATTGCCAATGTAACCAGGGCGACTGACAGATGTGTACCGCTATAAACCTGTTCATCAAGACCTGGAAGGTACATGGCCATCTCTATAGCAGTAGTAGCGAGGCTGAGACCAATAACGATAATAACCGGACCGACTACGATTGGCGGAAGAATTCTCATCAGCCAATTAAGGCCAGAAGTTCTAATCAATACAGCAACAAGGCCGTACACCAAACCGGCAAGAAAGCTTCCAATCATTGCTCCAGGTATTCCGCTCGCTTCGCTGACTGCCGTTAATGGATAGATGAACGCAAAGCTTGAACCCAGATATGCAGGAACTTTTCCTTTTGTTATCAGTAAATATGCAAGCGTACCTATCCCGCTTGATACAAGCGCCACCGCCGGCGACAGCCCGGTTAGAAAAGGGACTAATATAGTTGCGCCAAACATGGCGAATAAATGCTGTAAGCTTAAGGTAATCCATTTCGGTATTTTTGGGATGTCTTGTACATCCATTACTATCTCTTTGTTGTTCATGCTCATTTCCCCCTTGAATGTTTGCGAAAATTTATTCTGCCTGTTGCTTTTAGTGGACAAAAAAGCCTCTTTGCGCAAAGTCGCAAAGAGGCAGACGCGTAGAAATACACACGTATCCTTAGCGACCTTGCAAGCCTCTCTGGACTCAATTAAAGGTCTTTCTTTTTTATTTATTTTTCATATATGCTAACTTGATCCTGACGGTCTGTCTCATCCAGCTCGACAACAATAACTTCTTCCTGCGAGGTAGGAATGTTTTTGCCGATAAAATCGGCCCGGATAGGAAGTTCTCTATGGCCTCTGTCCACCAAAACGGCCAATTGGATTTGTGCTGGCCTTCCTTGATCAACAATTGCATCCATAGCCGCCCTTACTGTACGCCCAGTGAATAACACATCATCAACCAGGACAATGGTTTTCCCAGTGATATCTTCGAGAATCTTTGTTTCTTTCAGCTCCGGTTCGTTATGTTCATGCTGGATCGAAAGGTCATCACGATATAAGGTGATATCCAATTCACCAATCGGTATATCCACCCCTTCAATCTGGGAGATCTTTTCACGCAGCCGCTCTGCCAACGGAATTCCCCGTGTCTTTATCCCTACAAGAATCAATCCTTCGACGCCTTTATTCTTCTCAAGGATTTCGTGGGCAATTCTGGTCATTGATCGGCGAATTGCAGAATCATCCAGCAATGTTGCCTTTTTGTTCATACCGTTTCCCCTCTCATCTCAATAAAAAATCCCTTCTCTCGCAAGGAAAGAAGGGATTTGGACATACTTAGAGCATATAAATCATCCGATCCTTTCCAGCCTCACGGGACTGTTTTAAAGGGTTGTATTTTTTTAGCCAGTTCATTTATCTACCAATAATTATTCCAAAGAAACGGTGCCATGTCAACATCATTTTTCTAATTTCACTAAAATATCCTGTAATTCTGCAGGAAGCTCTGCCTCAAACTCCAGCCATTCTCTTGTTTGGGGATGTTCAAAACCTAGGACTGCTGCATGCAGTGCTTGTCCTTGGATATCGAGAGTTTTTCTTGGTCCATATTTAGGATCGCCTGCCAATGGGTGGCCAATATACATCATATGAACCCTGATTTGATGTGTCCGGCCTGTATCCAATACACATTCTACATGGGTATAGCTTCCAAACCGGTTCACCACTTGGAAATGAGTGACTGCATGTTTGCCGTCACGAACAACCGCTTGCTTCTGTCTGTCTTTTGGGTCTCTTCCCAAAGGTGCATCTATGGTCCCGTACTCGTGTTGAATGTCCCCATGGACAATTGCCTGGTATTTTCTTGTTATCGTTTTGTCCTTTAACTGGTCAGCGAGTGAAACATGAGCCTGGTCGTTTTTCGCCACAACCAGCAATCCGCTCGTATCTTTATCGATTCGATGGACGATGCCTGGACGGATGACTCCATTAATGCCAGAAAGATCGTCGCAATGGTATAACAATGCATTAACCAAAGTCCCGGAATAATGCCCTGCGGAAGGATGGACAACCATTCCCTTAGGTTTGTTAACCACCAAAAGGCTGCTGTCTTCATAAACGATTTGAATAGGTATATTTTCCGGTTCAACTTGCAGGTCTTCCGGATCGGGAACTTCCCAGGATATTTTTTCTCCAGCCTGGCATTTATGGTTGCTTTTTATCGTTTCTCCATTCACAAAGACTAAATCATCTTTTATCCAGCCTTGTACCTGTGATCTGGAGGCTTCTTTATTGATTTCTGCCAGCAATTTATCGATCCTCATGCCGTTTTGCTCTTGTAGTACGATATGACTTGTTTTCGTCATTCTGTGGATCTTCCTTTCCGTTTCTCATCAATAAACATAGCCGCTAATAATAATATAACCCCGCATACAAGCGAAGAATCAGCTATATTGAAAATAGGATAATCATAGCTGCCAATATAAACATCAAAGAAATCGACCACTTCTTTCCGGAACAAACGGTCAATAAAATTACCTACAGCTCCGCCTAAAATTAGGCCTAACGACCACCCTGCCAGCCTGTCAGCCTTCGCAAGCGTGTTGATGTAATAGATTATAACTATGACAACAATCAAGGTAACAATGTAAAAGAACCACATTTGTCCTTCAAGTATTCCCCAAGCAGCGCCTTTATTCCGGTGGGAAGTAATATAGAAAAAATCATTGATTACAGGTATTTGTTCTCCAATATCCATCGTTTTAGCGATCCACCATTTAGAGATTTGGTCGACTATGACGATAATAACTGCAAGTATATAATATAGCACGTAACTTCCCCCGTTCTTAAACTGTCTATGTACCACTAAAGTTTACCACAAAAAATAGGCAGATAGAAAATTTATTCCTATAAAAAAGCCAGCAGCCCTGCGCTCTAAGCATGATTGGCTGCTGGTTTAGAATACCTATTCTGCTATATCTCTATAGTGCTCCTTGACAACTTCAGCACAGCGGGTGCACAATTCCGGATAATCGTTATCCTCTCCTACTGTATCTGAAGATACCCAACAGCGTTCGCATTTCTCGCCAGGATGTTTTTCTACAAGCACAGAAACATACTCATATTCTTTCGCATCTTTGTTTGTTTGTTGAACTTCCACTCCAGAAACAATCAGTAATTGCTGAAGATGCTCAATTCCATTTAGCAATACTTCTGTCGAAGCATCTTTAGGTACAATTTTGATATTAGCCTCCAAAGACTTTCCTATTGTTTTTTCCGCACGTGCTTCTTCAAGTGCTTTCAAAATATCATCTCTTACAGCTATGAATTTGTCCCATTTAGCTTTCAGTTCTACTTTGTTATCAATAACTTTTGGTTCTGGCATGTCTGTCAGCTGGACACTTTCTTCTTCAACTCCCGGAATATAACTCCATACTTCATCTGCCGTATGTGAAAGTATCGGTGAAAGCAATTTGACCAACGCTGTCAGGATTTCATGATAAACCGTTTGAATGCTGCGTCTTCTCGGGCTGTTTTCTCCCTCGATGTAAAGCACATCTTTAGCAAAATCCAAGTAAAAGGAACTTAGGGAGATGGAACAGAAGTTATGAATATTATTATATATCGTTGAAAATTCGTATTGATCATATGCCTTCCGTACTTTTTCAATCAATTCCTGCAGCTGGATCAACATATAGCGATCCACTTCCTCAAGGTTCTCGTCTGCCACTCTGTCCTTGCCCGGCTCAAAGTCATGTAAATTACCAAGCATGAAACGGAAGGTATTTCGGATTTTTCGATAGCCTTCGGAAGTTTGCTTGATGATATCATCGGAAATCCTTACATCTGCCTGATAATCGACAGAAGCTACCCACAAACGCAGGATATCAGCTCCATACTGTTTTATGATTTTTGAAGGAACGACAACATTTCCAACCGATTTACTCATTTTACGTCCCTGGCCATCGAGGGCAAATCCATGGCTGATGATCGTTTCATAAGGAGCTTTGCCAGTTACTGCCACAGCTGTCGAGATGGAAGAGTTAAACCAGCCCCGATATTGGTCGGATCCTTCTAAATAAACATCTGCTGGACGTTGGAGCTCTTGGCGGCCATGGAGCACAGCTTCATGCGAGGAACCGGAATCGAACCATACGTCCATGATATCTGTTTCTTTCGTAAAAGTGCCCTTAGGGCTATGTTCCGATGTGAAGCCTTCTGGTAAGAGGTCTTTTGCGTCCCACTCAAACCAAATATTAGACCCATGTTCGTTGAATAAATTGGAAACATGTTCAATGGTTTCTTCCGTAATGATCGGTGTTCTGTCCTCTCCGTAAAATACCGGAATCGGTACGCCCCATGCTCTCTGCCGGGAAATACACCAGTCCTCGCGGTCACGAACCATATTGAACAATCTGGTTTCCCCCCATTTAGGCAGCCAATTGATCCTTCTGATTTCGCTTAAAATTTCTTCACGGAAATCTTTTATTGATGCAAACCACTGATTAGTTGCACGGAATATGGTCGGTTTTTTCGTTCTCCAATCATGAGGATACGAATGAGTAATGAACTCAAGCTTTACTAAAGCCCCTACTTCTTCCAGCTTTTGGGTGATCTCTTTGTTAGCAGAATCATAGAACATTCCTTCAAAGCCGGGAGCTTCATCGGTAAAGTTTCCTTTTTCATCGACAGGGCAAAGGACTTCTAAACCATAGCGATTACCGACAAAAAAGTCATCTTCCCCATGGCCGGGAGCTGTGTGGACACAGCCTGTTCCACTTTCAGTAGTAACATGGTCGCCAAGTACAACGAGAGAATCGCGTTCATAAAATGGATGACGCGTCACAACATGTTCTGCTTCTTTTCCTTTGAATGTTTTAACTACCGAATGGTTATTCCACTCCAAAACTTCAGAAACAGTTTCCAGCATGTCGTGGGCAATCACGTATTTTGTTCCTTCTACAAGTACTACAGCATATTCAAGGTCAGGATGAAGACTAATAGCCAAGTTAGCAGGAATAGTCCAAGGAGTTGTTGTCCAGATAATGAATTTCTCATCACCATCAAATAAATTTTTTCCATCCTGCACATCAAATGTGACATAAATCGATGCAGACCGTTTATCCTGGTATTCAATTTCGGCTTCAGCCAATGCAGACTCTGAGGAAGGCGACCAGTAAACAGGCTTCAAACCTTTATAAATGTAGCCCTTTCTTGCCATTTCTCCAAAAACTTTAATTTGGGCAGCCTCGTAATCCTTTGTAAGAGTGACATAAGGGTTTTCCCAATCACCGCGGACACCAAGCTGTTTAAACTGGGTGCGCTGATTATCGACTTGTTTTAAGGCATATTCTGCACATTTCTGGCGGAATTCAGCGACAGTCATTTTTTTCCGGTTCACTTTCTTTTTGGCAAGTGCCTGTTCGATCGGCAAACCGTGAGTATCCCAGCCTGGTACATATGGTGCGTGAAAGCCAGCCATTGACTTATATCGAACAATAAAGTCTTTTAAGACTTTATTTAAAGCGTGACCCATATGAAGGTCCCCATTCGCGTATGGAGGGCCATCATGCAAAACAAACAACGGTCTTCCCTCAGTTCTTTTTTGGACTTTTTCATAAATAGACATTTCATCCCATGCCTCTTGCATTTTCGGCTCCTTGTTTGGAAGGTTCCCACGCATCGGAAATGCCGTCTGTGGCATCAATAATGTTTGTTTGTAATCCATCCTATTTTTCCTCCTTCGATTGCTATACGATCCGTTAAATACCTTTACCTACTGTCTAATTCAATGAAAATACCGTTGATAGAACCTCTGAAAATATAAAAAGCCCCTCTCATCCCCAAGGGACGAGAAGGACTCGCGGTACCACCCTTATAGACCGGTATTCGGCAGAATACCTATCCACTTGAGATTCTTAACGTGAATTAGCCGTCCATTTCTAATGGGAATCCGTTCAAAATGGATACTTAAGGGTGATCTTCTAAAAGATATTCCTGCCAAGCTTACACCGCCCCTGGCTCGCTATAGGAAATGTTTCTTTTATACTGTCCCTGTCTTTGTATTTAACGATTTTTTCATGATTTTGTAATTTTAAAGTTTATGTTTATGAATTATATGTAAAATTCATCAAAACGTCAAGGATTAGTAATTATTTTCAACCGCTTCTTTTTCAAAATCGGTTTCTTCCTCTACCTGGGTCGTCAGTAAGCCGTCCCAATCATCATTTTCAATCATATCCAATTGGGCTTCAACTAGCATCTTTAAGCGGGTCCTGAAAACCTTCGCCTGCTTTTTTAATTCTTCGACTTCCATGGATATGCGGCGTGATTTATGCAATGCTTCATTAATGATCCGGTCTGCATTCTTTTCTGCTTCCTTAATAATTAACTTAGATTCTTTAGAGGCATTGCCTTTAACCTCTTCAGCCGTTTCCTGGGCTACTAATATCGATTTATTCAATGTTTCTTCAATATTGGTGAAATGGCCCAGCCTTTCATTCAACTGATCGACCCTCTCTTTTAATTCCTTCTTCTCCCGAATGACCATTTCATAGTCCTTGATCACTTGGTCCAAAAATTCATTCACTTCGTCTTCATCATACCCTCTGAATCCGCGGGTAAATTCTTTATTATGGATATCTAGCGGTGTCAATGGCACATCGGCCACCTCCTATCTAATAAAATATCTTAATAATAATAATAAGTGCTTTCATAAAGAACTTTCATGCAAGCTATTTACAAGCTATTCGACAAATATGGAGAAAATCCTGCAAGAAGCCGTATTTATTTCAATATTTCCGCAGTGATTTTATACTTATCTTTCCTGGACAGTCCGTGAACCGCTTTTACATGGCTGCGGCCTTTTCCCCGTAATGAAATTAAATCGCCCTCCTCCAACAGAAAAGCAGAGGATTCGACGACCCGGAAGTTAACCTTAACCAAACCCTTTTGGATAAACTGTGCAGCATTTTGTCTTGAAATATTATAAATTTCTTTGAGCACTACATCCAGCCTTAATGAAGAAACCGTTGTATTTTTTTCCTGCCATGCTTCGTCCTTTTCCATTAATGCCGATAAAGGTTTAGGGGCAAAACTGACAGCAGCTTTTTTAATGGCAGTTAAATTAAACTGTACATAGGTGCTTATCTCTGAAGCGACGATGATCTGGATCACTCCATCTTTGACGATCAAGTCTCCCATCTTTTTCCTCTTTATTCCCAAAGACAAAAAGGATCCCAATACATCTCTGTGTGCCAGGGTTACAAATTTGGCTGGATAGCTTGCTTGCAATAATACAAGTTCAAAATCGGGCTCAACTGCTTCTTCATAATAAGGAGCAAGGATTGCCCGCTTTCGTTCCGATTTTGTTCCTCCGCCAAAAAAACGCCAATGGAACTCTTCATTATTGCCTATAATTGATGCAAAGATTTTTTGTTCTCTAGGGTCTAAAAAATCACTTAACTTCCGCTGAAAAGAACGTCCTACTTCCTCCTGCCAAGAAAGGACCTGGTCAATAAAAGGCTGTTCCTCTTTTCGAAAATGCTGGTATATTTCCATGCTCTCACCTTTTGAATTTCTATTTACGGCTGATTACAGCTTTCTAATAACCAAATAATACTGCCAAACCTCTTGTAGCAAAATTAAGTACTAATATTGCTACTAGAGGAGAAATATCAATCATTCCAAGCGGCGGAATGATTTTGCGAAACGGCTCCAGGTATGGCTCGCAAATCCTGGCCAGGAAGCTCCCGAATGAAGACTCCCGCGCTCCGGGGAACCACGACATTAGTATATAGGCAATCAAGGCAAAGCTATATATTTCAATCGCATAAAAAAGTATTGTGTACAATTGACCCATTCCATCTACCACCTTTTGTCCAAATCTTCTTCATTTAACATGTCCGAAATTGTTCCAGATACATCGACATTATCAGGAGTACAGAGAAACGTATGCGTGCCTAGTTTTTGAATATCCCCCGATACCGCATATACTGTACCGCTTAAAAAATCAACTATTCGCTTAGCCTGACTGTGGTCAACACGCTGTAAATTGATGACTACCGCTCTTCTGTTTACAATATTGTCAGCTATTTCTTGTGCCTCACTGTATGTACGAGGTTCCAATAACACAACCTTTGATGAAGGCTGGACGCTCTTCAGGCTGACTATATTTTTGCTTTTATCCTTTTGGGAAGAAGCGGTTTCAGGTACTTCCAGTTCCTCTTCTTCGACATATTCATATTCATCATCCAATGTAAAAAACGTTTTGATTTTGTCTTTAATACTCATTATATTCACCTCAAGCTATTTTTGGCCGACAAGCTTGGAACCGACTCTTATATGGGTGGCACCTTCTTCGATAGCAATTTGATAGTCATTGCTCATTCCCATGGACAATCCTTCGCACGGAGCGTGGCGGAATCCTCTATCTCTTATTTCATCTCTTAATTTTCTAAGCTTGCGGAATGCCTCCCTGATTAAACCTTCTTCTTCCACGAAGGGAGCCATCGTCATCAGCCCAATCACTTTCACTTTTTCATACTTAGCCAAACCTTCAATAAATGCCATGGCATCTTCTGGTTTCAAACCGTGCTTTGATTCTTCTCCACTTGTATTGATTTGGACAAAACAAGGAATCTCCCTTTCTGCCCGCTTGTTAATCTCTTTTGCTAGGGAATTCCTGTCCAGAGAATGTATCACACCTATCCTATCAATCATATCTTTAACTTTACGGGATTGCAATGATCCGATGAAATGCCACACAGCTTGGCTTTTGATTGCTTCGTATTTTTGATTAAATCCTTCCAGGCGATTTTCTCCGAGATGCTGTACACCAGCTGCCAATGCTTCTTGAGCCCGCTCAATTGTAACATATTTCGTCACACCAATGAGCGTTATCTCGTGCTCATCTCTGTTTGCCTTTTGACAGGCATCGCGAATGTCCTGCTGAATTATATGCAAATTTGTTTGTACATCCAATGGAGAGACTCCTTTCCCGATTATGTTTGATAGCCAATGAACCCAAGCATACGCCCGGTTGTACCTTTATCCCTTCGATGAGAGAAAAACTTATCCTCTTCTGAAAAGGTACAAAGACTTGTCCTGCTAATATTTTCACTTGGAATTCCTGCTTGCTGAAGAATCTCCTGATTTAATTTCTTTAAATCCAAAAATGAGGAATTCTCTTTCCATGTTACTACACGATCAGCCAAACCTGCAGGTATTTGCTCAATGACATAGTTATCAACTTCATAAACTTCCGCTCCTATCGATGGGCCGATAGCTGCTAGAAGTCTATTGAGAGCAACCCCCTGGTCACGCAGTTTCTTAACCATTTCAGCTGCCATTCCTTTAACCGTACCCCGCCAGCCAGCGTGGGCAATACCAAGCCAACCTGTTAAAGGATCAAAAAAGTATAACGGCACACAATCAGCGAAGAATGCTGTACAAAGAATACCAGGTTGATTCGTAATCAAACCGTCACATCCTTCCAGCGAATCTGCAGTAGTAATAGCACCTTTCCCCTTATCGCTGGAAGTTACTATAGCAATATCCGTTCCATGGATTTGTTCCCCCGCGACCCAGCTATCCAATGGAAATCCGGTAATATCCGCAAGTTTCCTTCTATTCGCCAAGACGGTATCTTCTTCATCGTTCACATGCAAACCGAGATTCATGGTTTCAAACGGAGGCTTACCCACCCCTCCTTTTCTCATGGTGATTCCAGCTGTTAGTGATGCGTCTCTCCGCAGCCAATCTTGAAGAATCAACGTGGAGCAATCATTATGTTGAAAGGGGTCCTTCATTATATTCCTCCTTATTTTTTATCCATTTTATCATAATTTGTAGAATTTATGCTGCATGATTAGCATTATTCCTTTTTTTCAGAATATAACCGGGGTTCCTTCTGTTTCTTAACCAAAATGACATCAGATCCAACCGTTACAATGCTCTCCCAGGGAACTACCACTTCTTCTTCCTTGCCAAACAGCCCCATCATTTTACCTCTTAATCCTATCACCAGAAAAGTTATCCTGCCTTGGTCTACGTCGATCTCTAAATCGGTAATGTTGCCAAGTTTTTTACCATCCTCTACTACTATCACATCTTTCATTTGCAATTCCGAAAGTGTAATCATCTCAACACCCGCCTTTATTTCTACTATATGCAAAGCACTGCCTGGTTTTTCGAAAAACTTACAAGTGAGCTTTATTCTTCACCGTTCCGTACCATTAACTCCATAATTAAAAACTCCTGCCATAGACAGGAGCTTCTTTTTCAATACATATTTAGTTATTCATGTGATTTTATTCAAACATTTCTTTATTCATTTCCTGGATTGCTGCTTTTTCCAGGCGAGAGACTTGTGCCTGGGAAATCCCTATCTCCTCCGCAACTTCCATTTGCGTCTTACCTTGGAAAAAGCGCTTATTAAGGATCATTTTTTCTCTTTCATTCAACCGCTGCATACCTTCTTTTAACGATAAATTATCCAACCAGGTTGAATCTTTATCCTTGGTGTCACTAAGCTGGTCCATGACAAAGATCGGATCTCCGCCATCATTATAAATTGGTTCAAAAAGAGAAACAGGATCCTGAATGGCATCCATTGCAAAAACAATTTCCGAGTGGGAAACCCCCATTTCTTCCGCAATTTCCATGGGTGTTGGCTCCTTGGAGGATTTACTAATTAGCTTTTCTCTTACTTGAAGTGCCTTATAGGCTATATCCCGTAAAGATCTAGAAACTCTAATGGGGTTATTGTCCCTTAAGTATCTCCTGATTTCACCAATAATCATTGGTACGGCATAGGTCGAAAATTTCACATTCTGGCCTAAATCAAAGTTATCAATGGATTTCATTAAACCGATACAACCAACTTGGAATAAATCATCTCCATATTCCCCGCGGTTGTTAAAGCGCTGGATAACACTCAATACAAGTCTTAAGTTCCCATTGACTAGCTGCTCTCTGGCAGATAAGTCTCCTGATTGCATTTTCTTGAACAGTATCCGCATTTCATCATTTTTCAGTACTGGTAATTTTGAAGTGTCTACTCCGCAAATTTCTACCTTATGTCTTGTCATGCCTTACCCTCCCAGTTGGAGATGCTATTCATGGAACAGTATCTCCTCCAGGAGGATTTTTATGCAGTATTTGACACGCTCAAAACGGACGAAAACGCTTCATCATAAGAACGACAAGGGATTAAACCATTTTATTAAATTCCTTTTTTAATCTGCTGATAATTTTCTTTTCCAGCCGTGAAATATAGGATTGGGAGATCCCCAGCATATCAGCTACATCCTTTTGTGTTTTTTCTTCTTCTCCAATCAATCCAAAGCGCAGCTCCATGATTTGTTTTTCCCGTTCATTCAGCTGCTCTAAAGCATTACGCAAAAGATTTTTATCGACATTGGCTTCCAAATCCTTAGTTGTAATGTCCTCATCTGTCCCAAGCACATCCGATAATAATAATTCATTGCCATCCCAATCAATATTGAGCGGTTCATCAAAAGAAATTTCGGTTTTCAGTTTATTATTTCTCCGTAAATACATAAGGATTTCATTTTCTATGCAGCGAGAGGCATATGTTGCTAATTTTATCTTCTTTTCTGGATTAAAAGTGTTAACAGCTTTAATTAAGCCAATGGTGCCAATGCTAATTAAATCTTCTATGTTAATTCCTGTATTCTCAAATTTTCTGGCGATATATACTACGAGACGCAAATTTCTTTCAATCAACATTGCTCTGGCGGCTTTATCTCCAACCGGCAGCCTTTTCAGAAGTTCATGCTCTTCCTCTTTGCTTAACGGAGGAGGCAAAGCTTCACTACCGCCTATGTAATAAACCTCTTTCGATTTGACTCGCAGTTTGATAAGTAATTTATACCACCATAATTGTAGTTTTAATTTCCATTTCGCCATATGTTATCCTCTCCTTTTATACGTTAATTAAGCAGATGATGCTACCGAATACTTTAGCAAGCCTTGGTGAAGAAGACAGTGGTAACTGCCGTCAGCAGCAAGACTGCCAAACTGGATACCGACAAGCACTTTATTGGTGGTAATATGTTTATTCTCATAGACCAGGTGAATATTATCCGGCCTGAATACGAGCATAAAGGAATTGTTACCGCTAACGCCTTGATACGGTACTAATCTAATCGCATCTATACAACTGCTGGGCAGTGAGTCAAATGCCAAGTTTTCCTGAACTGCTTCCAATGCTTTTAATTCCGTCGTTGTGAACCAATTCTCCAGAAACTCTACATCACATACCACAACTGGATCACGGGTTATCGGATCGACAAGTGCGTTACCGCTGTCCATATAGCCAGTAGTTAGAAAAGATTCTCCTTTCCATTTAATCGTTACTGAGAATAACTGATCGATTTGTAACTTTTCCCAAGCATGCTTGTCCATACGGGTCTTCGTAAATATCCAGACAAAAGGGAATCCAATTGCTACAAACAACCAGCTGATTTGATCGCCAAAACCGGTTTGCGTAGTCAAAATGCCACTCTCAGAAGCCAATATTTGCTGGCCGATTAAGAAATGGATACCTATCAGACTTCCTCCCAACGTAAACGATATAAAGTAAAATGATAACAAATGCCTGCGAAACTCCTTAAAGTGGCTATAGCCGAAAGCAGACCAAACAATTATTAAAGAGTATATCCCTTTACCCCAAAACGAACTGACAGGTGAATCGGGAAAATACACAGTTAATGGTACTAACAAAGAAGCCATGAATGCGCCAAATAAAATCCTTAAACGCTTAGGATGACTTCTAGTAATAAATTGGGTCAGCAACAAAATCATCCAGTCCAACAAAAAGTTCAAAAGCCATACAGCGTCTAAATAGATTGTCAAAATCATTCTTCCTTTCAGCTCTACCAACCAGGACTTGTAGCAAGTATAGCTAAACCTGGAATAGAAGTCTGTCACTTCTTGGGGTTTAAAGTGAACTTATTTTCAGAAATTACCTCTGATTTTGTCAAACCAACAAAACTATGAAAAAGAACGAAATGCGTAAGCGACCGGGAATGATGAGCAGAATGGACTGCACCGCTGGAGATAAAGGAAACACGAGCGTTAGCGAGATTGTTGACTTATCGACGAAGGGGCAGGAAGTCAGCTAATCATTGGGAGCTGCAGACTATAAAAAAACCATCCAAGGATATTTCCCTTGAATGGTTTTTTAAAATTGATATCTTTTTTATCTTCTCCGGTTCCTGTTTCGCAAGAAAGTAGGTATATCTAAGGTATCTTCTTCCTGTTTTACTTTTTGCTGTTGAACAGGAGCCTCTCTACGCGTTTCTTCTTTTCGATTTTCTCCGGATGGTTGAGGAGAATTGCTTACCGATGGCCTTTGTTTCGGCTGTTCGGGGCTTACTTGAGACTCATCGAAACCAGTAGCAATTACTGTAACAACAATTTCATCTTTTAAATCCTCATTGATGACGGAACCAAAAATCACGTTAACTTCCTGATCCGCAGCTGAAGTCACTAAGTCGGCAGCTTCTTGAACCTCATACAAGCTGAGGTTTGCTCCACCGGTAATATTCATTAAAACACCATGGGCACCATCAATGGAAGTTTCCAATAAAGGTGAAGAAATTGCTTTCTTAGCAGCTTCAGTAGCACGGCTTTCACCAGTAGCTACACCGATTCCCATAAGCGCAGAACCTTTATCATACATAATTGTCTTCACGTCGGCGAAGTCAACATTGATTAATCCCGGCTTAGCAATCAGGTCAGAGATACCCTGTACACCTTGACGTAACACATTATCAGCTTCGCGGAAGGCCTCCAGCATCGGTGTATTCTTATCAACGATTTCCAATAAACGGTCATTAGGAATCACAATCAAAGTATCTACATTGCTTTTTAAAGCATCTATTCCGCTGACTGCCTGTGTAGAACGCCTGCGACCTTCAAAACTGAACGGCCTAGTAACTACTCCGACAGTTAGAGCCCCGATTTCTTTTGCAACTTGGGCAATGACAGGTGCTGCTCCTGTACCTGTACCGCCTCCCATTCCTGCAGTAACAAAAACCATATCGGCTCCTTGTAAAACTTCCTCAAGCTGTTCCTTACTTTCTTCGGCAGCCTTTCTCCCAACCTCAGGGTTCGCTCCAGCTCCCAAGCCGCGAGTCAATTTTGATCCTATTTGCATTTTCACTTCGGCCTTAGACAAATTTAACGCCTGGGCATCGGTATTAACGGCGATAAACTCGACACCTTCCACTCCATGCTCGATCATGCGGTTGACAGCATTACTGCCTCCGCCGCCAACACCGATTACTTTAATCGTTGCTAGCTGGTCCATATTTGTATCAAACTCTAACATTTTCGTTCCTCCTAATTTGCAAGATTACAAGATTCATTGAAGTTAATTCATTCTGTAAGGGAACGCTTGTTTAATCAAAGAAATACTTAAACAAATTCGCGATTCCGGAGTCTTTCTTTTTATTAGGCGCTGAGTCCTTTTGTTTAGTAGTTCTTTTCGTTTTATTTAGCTTTGGAGCATCATGTTCAGCAGGCTTCACTGATGCAGAAATTTCTTTCCCTTGTATTTTCGCATTGCTGTACGCAAACTTCAAGATTCCCACTCCAGAGGTAAACTGCGATTCTCTTACTCCTATGTAGTCAGGTATAGCGATACGTACATTGGATTGAAATATATCCTGGGCCAGTTCCAGTGCACCTGGTATGCTTATGGTACCGCCTGTCAACACATATCCTCCTGCCAACTCCCTGTAACCCATTTTCCTTATTTCTCTTTCAGCATACGCATAAATTTCTTCTAGTCTAGCTT
Source organism: Sediminibacillus albus (assembly GCF_900101125.1). Taxonomy (GTDB): domain Bacteria; phylum Bacillota; class Bacilli; order Bacillales; family Amphibacillaceae; genus Sediminibacillus; species Sediminibacillus albus. The sequence continues at coordinate 497,458 of NZ_FNFL01000001.1, forward strand.
CAATCATATCAGAAATTTGCAATTGGTTAAATGTTTGTTTTTTATTACTGCCAATTATGGTAGCATCAAACGTTTCTTCTTCTCTGGCATCATCAAAGAAAGCATGTCCATAGTTCAATTTGATTTCTTCCGCTTCTTCAGAAGAAGTCCGCAGACCGATTGATAAATCCTTTGTAATATTGTCTCCGCCCAGAGCTATAACACTAGTAGAAACTAAGTGGTCATTTTCGAACACGGAAACGGTGGTGCTCCCGCCGCCTACGTCAATCAATGCGACTCCCAGATTCTTTTCATCTTTTGACAATGCAATCGCCCCTGCTGATAATGGCTGTAAGCAAATATCCATAACTTGCAGGTTAGCTTTTTCCACACATTTAAGAATATTATGTAACAAGGTTCTTGAGCAAGTAATAATGGTTCCTTCCATCTCAAGCCTTACGCCGATCATGCCGCGGGGGTCATTGATCTCATCCAAACCGTCAACAATAAATTGTTTAGGAACGACGTCGATAATTTCCCGTTCTGGAGGAACCGAAATCACCTGTGCACCATCAATCACCCTAGCGATGTCTTCATTGCCTATTTCCCTGTTTTCACTAGAAACAGCTACCACTCCATGACAAGGCTGCAATTGGATATGGTTTCCATTAATGCCTACCACAACTCTGTCGATATGCATATCAACCATTCTCTCTGCTTGTTCGACAGCAGTTTTTATCGATTGCACCGTTTGGTCTATATCTACGATGGCACCCTTTTTCATCCCGTTTGATTTCGCTGTTCCGACTCCAATTATATTTAAGGAATCATTGAGTACTTCACCTATAATAACTTTTATTTTTGATGTACCTATGTCAAGGCTGACTAATATTTCACTGTTGTTCAAAGAAAGGCACCTCCCAGTCTAAAACATTTTGAATAGTTCACATATTATCGAACATTTGTAATAATTACAATTAAAACAGAATCTCTAATTAAGTAAAACACTTAATGGCAATAAAGTATATGGAAATTTTAAGCCATTCCAAAATTCTTTTCAATAAGAAGCAGCGAATTATTTGTGATGGCTTTGTCATTGAAGCGGCAATACAACCAACTTAATATATATTCCCATCCGGTGTGTCTCATAAACCTGTTAACTTTTAGAGTATTCTACAAAAAACGACGTTTTCCTCTTAATTTCTTTTGAGTTTTTTCAATTTCTTTGCAAAGTACTTTTTGTCAATGAGATAGCGTCTGATCATCGCAATATTTTGAAAAAGACGGACTCCGAAAGCAAACACGGCAGCTAAATACAAATCAATCCCTAATTGAACCCCGATAAAGGCCAGCATGGCAGCAAGCAGGACATTGAAGAAAAAGCCGCTCAAAAAGACTTTCTCATCAAATTTTTCTTCTAAATATGCTCTTATGCCGCCAAAGAGTGTATCAAACGCAGCCAATACGGCTATCGATAAGTAATTGGAATATTCATCTGGTATTTTGATATCCGTGAGAAGCCCCAATCCTAAACCGATAATTAAAAATAGAATGGGAAGCCACATTATTGCTCACCTGCTTCCTCAGAATCTGTGACCTGCAGCGAATTGATAACAATTGGATCTTCATATTTGGCTAGTGTTATTTCCTCTTCATAATGGATATCCAATTGTAGATTTTCAATCGAAAAGTCTTCTTTAGACTGGCTTACTTCCATGTAGTCAATTAATCTTTCAGGGTTGTCCGCCAATACCTTCACTTGAATAGGAACAGAAGGCAGCGGATGGTTGTTTACATAGGTTTCCCCATTAACAGACCTTATCGGCGTAATATGGACAATTCGTTCATTTGCTACTGCTATATCCGTTGCTCCATATGCATTCAGCTCATTGATTAGTCTATTAAGCAATTCGGGAGATAGCTCAGGATATGTTTGCAGTGATTCGTTTTCCAAAAATACAGGGGTAATATCAATGATGAGTCCCGCCTTAGTGATTTCAGTAAATCCAGCCTCTTCTTTTAAAACTTCCAAGGACTCTTTAAGCGTCTGAACCTTTTCCGATTCAGATTTGGCCTGGTATTGTTCAATCGTTGTCTCGGCTTCTCTAATCTGTTGATATAATTGCTGCTGTTGTTTTTGTTCATCCTGCAATTGAGATCTAATTTCCCAAAGGTCTCTAGTATCGCGTTCGGTTGGTTCCCGGTTCGATTGAAATTGGATCGCAACCATCAAGCCAACCAGTCCAAAGACTAGGGAAATAACTAATTTGTGCTTTATTTTCAATGTTATCCCCTTTCCTTGTTGACCCTAGTGCTCATTTGAATGGCATCTATTCTTTCCATTTCTACCTCAATATTGTCACTGACTAACTCATCAACAAGTCCATCGGTTAGATTAATGCTAGAGTATAATACGTCCTGATCACCGATAGCTTCGATGGTAAAAGGGGCAGGATAAGTAACGCCGTCAACAGATATGACCGGTCCGACACAAGAAATATAACTGTCTTGAAAGACTCTTTGTCCATTAATCGAAACAGCCTCTGCTCCCGCACTAAGTAGTTCGTTTACAACCCGATGAATGTGACGTTCGTGTACAATATACTGGTTAGCATTTTCCTCAGAAGGCACATATTCAGCATCACTTAAAGATACCTTGACGCCTTCGCCGTGTACCGGAAGCTCGCCTGTAATCATTTGCAGCTGCAGCTTTCTTTCCACATAATTGTTTATTGTATCTGTTTGTCCTCCCAATTCGGACTCTAATGTTTGAATTTCCTTCCGTTTGTTTTCAAGCTCATCCCGCAATTCTTTATTTTTTTCCTCTAAGTTGATTAATTGCTGTCTATAATAAAAATCTTTTTCCCACTGCTGGTCTGTCACTTGAATGACTTGGGATTCCTTCTTTGTATGCTGGTAGCTAAAAGCGATTAAAAAACCAGAAACCAATAACACTAAAGCCAGAATGACATGCTTACCCTTCAGCTTCATCTTGCTCACCCTCTTCAGATTCCGCTTCTTTCTTCTCTTCCTGTTCCTGGTAAGATTCAAAGTACGCTCCCACGCCGATATGGATTATCCCCTCACTGCCCGGCTCTAGCTGCGCAACAATGGAAGGATAAGATTTCATCTTATTAGAAAAATTACGGATTGAGCCTTCTACTTCATAGCCGTCATTCATGTAAAGCGCAATTCTATAGGGATTTTCTTCGGTCGGCACCCATGTAATTTCCGAGATTAAGTCGACAATATTTGACGGTAGTCTCTGCAGCTCTTTTGTCATTTCTTGTAAATATGTTTCTTTATCAAAACCGTTCAGTAATGGAGCGTCCCCTTTTGCTGTTTTCATCTTATTATCAATCAGGCTGTTGCCATTCTCTAATACTGGATAAAAGCTATCATCCTTTTTAACGTAACCAACGCGGGCAAACTCCTGTACAGTGACTTGAATCGTGGTCGGAAATTGTTTGTCGACTTCAACCTTCTCGACAACCGGATGTCCGCTGATTTTGTCAACAACTTCATCCGTATCGACACTCCAAAAGTTATCATCTGTTGACAGTCCACTCAATGATTGAATCTCCTGGTTGTTAATGTATTGATTCCCATTGATCTCTATATTGTTAACTTGGCTGAGCGGCGACTGAAGATAAACGACAATCGAGATCAATACAAAAAATACGGAAAGGTAAAATATCAATCTGCGGTTTGCTTTCTTTTTCCTCGCTTGCTTTAGCTTAGGAATTCTATCTTCTATAGAAACTACTTTTTTTTCCTTCATTTTATCTATCCTTCTTATTATTCCTCTTACCGGATACTACGGATCACCGGCAGAAAACAGTTAATCTTCATATAGTTTATTTGTTTTTCTGTATTCAAACAAACGGCATGCAGCATGCCGTTTGTTTATCTCTATTAAAAATTATATCATATTTTCCCGGTTCAGAAGGGAAAACGTCCGAATAATTTCGTAGGATTAGATTATATTTTGCAGCCAATAAAGATAACCCTGATCAACAGTTTGATATCACAGTTTAGCATAACGGCTGATATTTAATAAAATGCCTACAGAACATAACGTTAAGGTGAGTGAAGAACCGCCATAGCTTAGAAATGGCAGCGTAATTCCAGTTACAGGAATTAACCCGGTAACTACACTCACATTTATCATAATTTGGATGGTAATCATACCGATAATCCCTAATCCAAGTAAACTGCCAAAAGTATCAGGAGCAGCCAGTGAAACACGTATGCCTCGCCATAACAATAGGACAAATAAAACGATCACAAAGGACCCGCCGATAAACCCTAATTCTTCTGCCAAAATTGCAAATATGAAATCATTGTGCGGTTCAGGGAGGTAGAAAAACTTTTGCAAGCTTTGCCCTAGGCCTAACCCCATTAGCCCTCCTGGACCGATGGCATATAGCGACTGGATGATTTGGAACCCGTTTCCAAGCGGATCCTCCCATGGATTTAAAAAGGCTGTTATCCGGTTAATCCGGTAAGGCGCTGAAATAATCAATCCCAAAAATCCAGCGATGCCCAGAATCCCTAATCCGGCAAAATGAGAAATTTTAGCGCCCGACACAAATACCATTACCATACAGGTTAAAACAAGAACGACTCCTGTTCCTAAATCCGGTTGAAGCATAATTAATCCAAATGCTACAAACACAAGCAATATAACAGGTAAAAAACCTTTTTTAAATGAAGTAATATATTTTTGATTGGAGGTTAAATAGGAAGATAAATAGATAATCAATCCAAGCTTCATGAATTCAGAAGGCTGAATACTGAACGCCCCTACACCAATCCAGCTTCTGGCACCTCCACGTACCATACCTACACCTGGGATTAAAACTGCCAGCAAAAGAATAAAACAGATAATCAGCAACGGTTTAGCATATTTTTGCCAAGTGATATATGGCACATTAATCAGGAAGAACATTGCAACAACGCCTGCAGCAGCAAACAAAAGCTGCCTTTTCACAAAAAAGAAAGAATCGCCGAATTTGTATTCCCCCCAAATAGCGGATGCACTATACACCATGACAACACCAATAAGCAGCAATAGAAAAATAGTTAAAGCCAGTAAGTAGTCCGGAGAATTTTTGGATCCTTGAAAAAGCTTTTTAGACAAAAAAACACCCCATTTCCGTTTCAATCCGGTTCATGGGGGTGTGAGTAGTACAAGCCCCCTACTCTAATGTATGCACAGCTTCGATAAACATGTCTCCTCTTTCTTCGAATGTCCTGTATTGATCCCAGCTTGCACAGGCAGGAGATAAGAGAATGACATCTTCTTTTTCGGAAAGCCCATATGCTTGCAGAGCGGCTTGTTTTACATCCTTGGCATATTCAATTGTTTCTATTCCGGCTTGAGCTGCCGTCCTCGCTAATTTATCTGCCGTTTCTCCAAATACAACCATCGCTTTTACCGATTCCAGAGAAGGAATTAGCTCATCAAAAGCATTACCACGGTCCAGTCCCCCTGCCAGCAGAATGGTGGGGTGGGCAAAGGAGGATAATGCTTTACTGGTTGCCAATATGTTAGTCGCCTTTGAATCATTATAAAACAGCCTGCCGTTAATATTGGCGATAAATTGCAGCCGGTGTTTCACACCAGTAAAGGTTGACAGCACTTGGTGAATACCTTTGTTGTCAGCTCCGCCTAATTTAGCAGCAGATACTGCTGCAAGGATGTTCTCTAAGTTGTGGCTCCCGACAAGAGTAATCTCACTCAGCGCAATAATTTTCTCCTGTTTAAAGTACAAGTACTCGCTGTCGCACCAGGCACCGGCTGGTTGCTTTTCAGCTATAGAAAAAGGAACCTTTACAGCTTGGGCATTTTGGACAATATCCTCTATTTCAGGATCATTTGCATTGTAAACAACATAATCGTCGTTTGTCTGGTTCCGAAGAATGTTTGCTTTTGCCTGCTTATAATTTTCGAACGTTTTATGGTAATCCAAATGTGCTTCAAACAAATTCAACAGCACAGATATCTTTGGCTTGAAGCTTTGGATACCCATTAATTGAAAAGAAGACAATTCGATTACCATCTGTTCATCCATCTCCATCGTCTGGGCTGCTTCACATGCTACATTACCGATATTCCCGGCGATTTGTGTTTTACAATTGCTTTGGTTCAACATCTCAAATATAAGTGTAGTTGTTGTCGTTTTGCCATTGGATCCTGTGATCCCGATAATGGAATCATTGACAAGACGACCTGCCAGTTCGACTTCCGTAATCACCGGTATCCCTCTTTTTTCTGCTTCGAGAACAATTTCATTCTCATAGGGTATACCCGGATTTTTGACCAGCATATCTATGTTATCTAATACAGACATAGGGTGACCGCCCGTAATTACATCAATGCCCAGATTTGTCAGTTCTTTGACCGATGGATCTTGCTTATTAGCTTTAAGATCATTGACACGCACTTTCTTTCCGCTGTCATGTAGAAGTTTAGCTGCCGCAGTACCGCTCTTAGCTAGGCCGAGAACGAGTATTTGATGATAAGGAAAGTTTGTTAATGTTTTCAATATGACCACACCTCAATATAGATACCGAGCGCTGCAAAAACCAATCCAACTAACCAAAAGGTAGTTACCACCCGCCATTCAGACCAGCCTATCAACTCATAGTGATGGTGCAAGGGGCTCATTTTAAACACTCGTTTTCCTGTTGTTTTAAAAGAAATAACTTGTATGATGACCGAGAGTGTTTCTAACACAAATACACCGCCAATAATAATCAGCAGTATTTCCATTTTTGTTAAAATCGCAATCGCGCCTATAGCTCCTCCCAGAGCCAGCGAGCCCGTGTCACCCATAAATACCTTTGCAGGATGGGCATTGAAAACAAGAAAACCTAACAACGCACCCACTACTGCAAGAGAAAATATCGTCACTTCAAATTGAGTGAATCCATACCAGGCAAGTATGCCAAAAGCTCCAAATGCGATAGCTGCTGTACCTGCCAGCAATCCATCAAGCCCGTCGGTTAAGTTAACGGCATTAGAAGATCCGACAAGCATAAAAATAATCAATAACGCATATCCCCAACCTAATTCCCACTGAACATTTGTACCGGGAATCTGGATATACGTTGGAAAATCATTGGCACGCAGGATAAAATAAAATACAAGAGAAATTAATATCTGTCCTGCCATTTTCTGCTTGGAGGTCAACCCTAGATTTCGCTTCAGGGCTACTTTAATAAAATCGTCCAGAAATCCGAGCAGTCCAAACCCCAATAACACAGTTAATAATAGCAATATTTGAAAACTGAACGGATTAGGGTTGAATTTTCCGATCATAATCAACGTTGTCACAGCAACACTGATAAGGATCATCACTCCACCCATCGTCGGTGTCCCTGTCTTTTTCATGTGGGATTTAGGGCCTTCTTCTCTAATACTTTGTCCAAACTTCAATCTACGTAAGAAAGGTATAAATACAGGAGAAATCAGGACGGTTATTAAAAAAGATATTGCCATAGTCATTAGTAATACATATTCATTCATTTTTGTTTCCTCCTTTGCTACAAAAACCCGCCCATTTTGCAGTTCATTAATTAGTAATATGTTCTAGCATTTTTTCGAATTTCATTCCCCTGGATGCTTTCAACAAAACCAAGGTACCTTCTTGTAAATAGGGTTTTAATTCCGTAACTAATTGGTCCATGGATTCGAAATGATCGACAGCTTCCAGTTCACCTTGCCGCGAGACTGCTTTGGATATTTCTTCTGCATCCTGGCCAATGGTAAAAAGCACGCTGATTTCTTTTGTAATCACATCTGCTACTTCCCGATGCAGAGATTTAGAATCCTCGCCTAATTCAAAAATGTCCCCTAATACTAATATTTTCTTTTGATATGGCTCCATTTGTTTAACCACGTTAATCGAAGCCTTCATAGATGTCGGCGAAGCATTATATGCATCATTTATAACCATTGACTGGTTCTTTCCTTGCACAAACTCAAACCGCATGCCAGTTAGCTGTAAATCTGCCAATGATGCCTTAATTTTGTCTTCCGGAATCGCCAGCTTTTTACCAATCGATATAGCAAACAAAGCATTCTTAACGTTATGTTCTCCAAGCATATTTAATTCGTATGGTTCTTTCCCATTAAGCAGAAACGATGTTTTATCCGATTTCATCTTGATTTTTCCCGCTCTTACGCTATTATCCTCCGTGAAGCCGCAGTCTATTACATTAGCTCTTGCTTTTAACGGAGCAAGCAGTGGTTCGTCGCCATCTATAAACAGGGTAGACTCTGTATTCATTCCTGCCATGATTTCTGCTTTGGCCTGAGCTATTCCTTCCCGGGACCCTAAATATTCGATATGGGACTCACCGATGTTCGTAATTACACCATAATCGGGTTCAGCAATCTTCGATAAAAGTTCAATTTCGCCAAATCCGCTCATTCCCATCTCCAATACAAGCACTTCTGTCTCTCTTTCCATTGAAAGAATCGTTAACGGCATCCCGATATGATTGTTAAGGTTTCCTTTCGTCCGGTGTGTTCGATAATGGGAAGAAACCACAGAACCAATTAAATCTTTGGTAGTTGTTTTTCCGTTGGATCCTGTCACTCCTATTACAATTGGATTTATTTGTTTAAGGTATTCAGCAGCGAGTTTTTGCAAAGCAGACAGTGTATCTTCTACGAAGAATACCGGAAAATCACTTGGGAGAAAATCGGGAAGCGGCCGGTCTTCAGTCCAGAGTGCTGCTACCGCCCCGTTATCAAAAGCGCCTTTGATAAACTCATGTCCGTCAAAATTTTCTCCTGCTATCGGCACAAACAATGATTTATGCGTCTTTACCCGACTGTCGGTTGTCACCTCGCCAATCGCGATTTCATCTTGGACAGAACCTTTACTATTTTTAAATACTGCCCCCAAGAAATTCGTAGTAAACAACATCGATTATTTCTCCTAACTGATCTTATTCTTGATTGCTTCTTCTGCCACCAGCCGGTCATCAAAGTCAAGTGTGTCGCCTTTGATTTGCTGGTATGTTTCATGCCCTTTGCCGGCTATTAAGACAATGTCGTCTTTATCAGCCAATTCGACCGCTTGATAAATGGCATCTTTTCTATTTTCTATAACTCTATATTTTTCAGTCTCTATTCCAGTAATCATATCAGCGATTATTGCATCCGGTTCTTCTGATCTGGGGTTATCTGAAGTGAATATTGATAAATCTGCATACTTTACGGCTGAAGCAGCCATCAGCGGCCGTTTTGTTTTATCGCGATCTCCTCCACACCCGACTACCACATATACTTTCCCCTTAACAAAAGAACGGATAGTCGACAGGACATTTTCCAGTGAATCCGGAGTATGAGCATAGTCGACAATAACTCCGAAAGGCTGGCCAACCGTAACGGGTTCAAAGCGGCCGCTCACACCCGTGGTAGCCTCTAATGCCCTTTTTATCGTATGTAAAGGAATACCCGAGCATAAAGCAGCAGCAGTAGCAGCCAGCATGTTATAAATACTGAATTTTCCCATCAGCTTACTTTTGATAGGGATTTCCTCATCAGTAGTCTTTAAAATGAAGGTGGCGCCATTTGCGTCAAGATTAACGTCTAAAGCCCTGATATCTGCCTCAGAATCAATTCCATAGGTGACAACCGGCTGGGAGGTGCTTTTTATTAAACTTTCGTGATGGACATCATCTTGATTAATGACTGCAAACTTCGGCCTTTCACTGTCATATGTGTTACCAAGCTGGGCAAACAACAAGCTTTTTGCACGCAAATAATCTTCCATACTAGAGTGATAGTCTAGATGGTCCTGGGAAAGATTGGTAAACACAGCAACGTCAAAGTCACATCCATACACCCTCCCGATGTCGAGAGCATGTGAAGAGACTTCCATGAAGACTGTATCTATATTCCTCTCAAGCATTTGATGAAAGCTCTTTTGCAGAAATAGCGAGTCAGGGGTCGTATTTTTAACATCAAAGCATTCTTCCCCCATTTTCATCTGAATCGTACCTATTAAGCCTGTGCGATGCTTATGTTCTCTGAAAATAGCTTCCAATAAGTATGTCACAGACGTTTTTCCGTTAGTGCCTGTTACCCCGATAACATTTAGGCTTTGTGTAGGATATTCAAAATACTTATTGGCTAGAATGGCAATCGCCTTCGTTGTATCGTTCACAATTATTACCGGTATCGATACATCTAAAGGCTTTTCAGCTACAATAGCAGCTGCACCTTTGGCTTCTGCTTGACGGGCATATAAGTGGCCATCAACGGTGAATCCTTTAATACAAATAAACAGGTCACCTTTTTTTACGTTTCTGGAGTCCATCTCTAATCCAGTAATTTCGATTTGCTCTATACTTTTTGTTTTTTTGTAAATATAAAGGGCCTTGGTAATTTCACTAAGTTTCATACATTACACATCCTAACTTTCCACACCAAATTCATTTATGTTTTTGCCGCTCATTCTTTTTTACTTCCCTGTTTCTCACGTAACTAATCCTTGTTATTTTCCATGCATTTACCTCAGTCACTTCATTGCTTATAAGGACTCATTATGCGTTTTTTACGCTTCCCCTATACGCTCCAGTCGCTATTAATCGATTTTCCTTCATGTTCTGGCCATACGGGTTGCCCATTATTCCATTTCCCAATGTTTCATCACTTTATTATAACAGAAGATTTTTGTTTGAACGATTTCAAATTAATTTTCGTTGGGTTTTTTATCAGATAGAAATATCCGGATTTCTTTTCCCTGTTCCACTTTCTCACCTGCTTTAGGGGCCTGATCAATAATATAATCTCCCTTTCCTTCCGTTTCAATGGATAAGTTTACCATGTATTCCATTAACTCGTTTTTGGACATTCCTATTAAGTCAGGAACCTCCACTAAAGGTTGATCCGGCCATTGATATTCCTTCTCCAAGCCATCTTCTCTTCTTTCAACCCCAAGTGCTCTTAAACTGTCGCCAATGACATTGCCTACTATCGGAGCTGCAACCACACCACCAAATTGGACGGTATCTTTTGGATTATCGATGGCAACATAGACGACGATTTCCGGATCGTCTGCCGGAGCGAAACCAATAAAAGAAACTATATGGTTATTACTCATGTACTTTCCATCCTTGCCAACCTTTTGAGCCGTACCAGTCTTGCCGCCAACACGGTATCCTTCCACATACGCACTTCTTCCTGTCCCTTTAGCTACTACACTTTCCAATGCTTCACGAATTTGTTTTGATGTCTCCTCTGAAATGACTCTTCTTTGCAAATTCGGCTGGTTTTTTTCGATTACTTTGTTCGTTACTGGATCAATCCATTCATCCGCCAAATAAGGTTCGTATAGGTAACCGCCATTTACGGCCGCCGCTACTGCCATTACCTGCTGAATAGGCGTAACAGATACTCCTTGCCCGAATGCTGTTGTAGCCAGTTCAACAGGTCCTACATTTTCTGGCTTGAACAATATTCCTTTCCCTTCTCCTTGTAAGTCTATGCCAGTTTTTTTTCCGAATCCGAAATTATCAATATAGGAGAATAATTTCTCTTTTCCTAGCTTTTCTCCCAAAGAAACGAACCCTGGGTTACAGGAATTTTGCACAACTTCTAAGTAGGTTTGCTGGCCATGGCCGCCGCTTTTCCAGCAATGGAGATGGGCTCCTCCTACTTCAATGGAGCCGTCATCATAATATTCATCCTCATGTAAATCAACGGCTTTTTCTTCCAGGGCCGCAGCCAATGTAATAATTTTAAAAGTAGAGCCTGGCTCATACGTACTCCATATCGGTAGATTTTTATTATAAATGCCTGAATCAAAAGCTTGATAATTTTCCGGATCGAACGTTGGTCTGGAAGACATGCCAAGTACCCCGCCGGTTTTCGGATCGACAGCAATGGCCAAGGCTCCATCCGGGTTATACTTGGAAACAGCCAAATCCAATTCCCGTTCAATGATGGTTTGCACTTTAGAATCGATGCTCAGTTTTAAATTGTTGCCATCGACAGGTGGTTGATAGACATCTGCTAAATTGGCCATCCGCTGGCCCTTCGCATCAGAAAAATATGACAAGCTGCCTTTCTCGCCGCTTAGCATCTCGTCGTAATACAATTCCAAACCCATCAATCCCTGATTATCAATTCCACTGAACCCTAAAACATGAGACAGGTAGGAACCGTTCGGGTAATGGCGCTTTGAGTCTTCAGCAATATAAACACCCTCTAACCCTAACGCCCTGATTGCTTCTGCCTTTTCTTCCGAGATTTTTCGTCCGTCAGGATGGAGTCTTACAATATTTTCATTTTTGGTAACTTCCTGGTATGCTTTTTCTTTATCCATTCCCAGGATTTTGGCCAAGTATCCCGCAGTTTGTTCCGGATCCTTAATTTGCCGCGGAACAAGCATTACTGTTGGTGCTGACACGTTTTCTGCCAGAACTTCGCCGTTCTTGTCCAATATTTCCCCGCGCTCTGGCTCGAATACAATATCCCGGCTCCACAATTCTTTCGCCTGGCCCATCAGCCAATCCCCCAAGACAAATTGGACATACCCCAGCCTTATATCGATAATACCGAACACCAAAATCCCCAAAAGAAAAACAGTGACTATTCGTTTTCTCATCGTTACATTGGATACACGTTTCATGATACATCTCCTTATGACAAAGATATGCTTGTATCCAATATATGAATGGTAGAAAATGAATAGAACACTGCTTCATTGCTTTACTCAGGCGGGCTTTCCGAACCGTCAGTCTCATCTTCCTGCCCTTCATTGCCGCCTTGTTGATTTTCAGGCGGGGAAAACTCGACAACTAAGTAATCTTTCTTTTTCACCTTGCCGCCTTCTTTTATGCTTTGTTTCGTGGCAAACCCGCTCCCCATAGTTTCCACTTCTAATTCTAACAGATCACTAAGCTTTAAAACTTCACGCTTTGACCAGCCATTCACATCTGGCATGGTAGGTTTATCGGTCAAGATTATTATTCTTTCATTAGGAAGCAATTGCTCTCCGGGACTATTGCTAAGCGCTTTAATACTGTCGCCTTCACCTAGCACAGTTACATCGAACCCTTTCTCCTGCAAACTTTCTTTTGCTTTATTGGCGGACATACCCGTGACATCCGGCATGTCTATCGTTTCTACTTGTTGACTATTATCTTGATCCGGATCTATGTTCAAATAATGCAGGCTATTCTCCATGACGTTTTTAAAGATAAAGGAAACAGGAGCGGATCCTTGTTCATTTACATCTAATTCCGGCTGTTTGACTGATACATACATTACCAGCTCTGGATCTTCTTTGGGTGCCATTCCAAGAAAGGAAAAAATGTAGTTTTCATCTCCTGTTAAATAACCGCCATTTTTTGGATCCGGTATTTGGGCTGTACCTGTTTTTCCAGCGACGGAATAATCATTTAAATTATAAATGTTATGACCGGTCCCATTCTCAGAGGTTATTACCGTCTCCAAGATGTCCCTAACTTCTTCAGCCGTTTCTTTTGAAACTGGGCTTCCTACCGTTTCCGGCTGTTTTTCTTTTACCACCTTGCCAGTTTCAGAGTCAACAATTTTTGAAATTACATATGGCCTGACCATACTCCCGTCATTGGCAATAGCCGAGGCTGCCATCATTTGCTGAATCGGCGTTACGGTTGTCCCTTGTCCAAATGAACTGGTCACTTTTTCTATCGGCCAATCGTAAAGGATATGGCCAGCTTGCTCATTAGGAAGGTCAATCCCTGTCGGCTGGTCAAAATGGAACGCTTTTAAGTATTCAAGAAATTTTTCTGTGCCAAGCTTTTCCCAAACGAGCTTAGCCGCAGCTACGTTAGAGGATCGTTGAATTCCCTCTTTGTAAGTAATCGGTCCCCAGCCGCCTAAGTGGTGGTCGTTGATCGCCTTGTTCATATCGTCATTTTTATAGCTTCCTGATTTGTATGTTTCCTCCGGGTTGAAGACCCCTTCTTCAATAGCGGCAGCCAATGTAAAGATCTTCATTGTCGATCCTGGCTCAAATGGGGTGGAAATAATATCATTATACCAGTTGCTGACTTCCCCCAGCTTATTAGGATTATAGCTGGGGCGGCTGCTCATCGCCAGCGTCTCTCCAGTCTTCGGATCCATTACAACTGCAGTTATTCTTTCGGGGTTATATTGCTCATCAACCTGAGCTATAGCATCCTCCAAAAGAGTCTGGATTTTTTGATCAATAGTAAGATAAACATCTTCGCCATTGTCCGCTTCCTCAATCACTTCATCGGGATTTAGCAGTTTGGCATTAAAATTATCGCGCTTATAGGAAATGAAGCCATTCTTTCCACTTAATACGTTATCCATTTCCGCTTCAATACCATTTCTGCCAACAAGTACATCGTCTTGTTTTTGCGCTAAACCAATTACATGTGATGCAAAAGTACCATTGGGATAGTAACGTTTGGATTCTTTTTCAAAGTTTATCCCCGGAATCTGCAATGCTTCAATTTCTTCCTTTGTCTCTTGGGATAAGTCTTTTCCCTGCGCCCCAAATTCGACCTGGAACTTGCCTTCTTCCTTGCCTCTTTCCAAAATGGCAGCAATCTCAGTGGCTTCCATGTTCAAAAGCGGAGCCAGGCCAGCTGCTGCTTTGTCAATATCCTTTACATGCTTTGGTTCCTCGAGGCCTTTTGAATATTCCTCATCCAATATGGCGGAAATTTGGTATGTTGCCCGGTCATACGCCAAAGTCATGCCATTCCTATCGAGAATTTTCCCTCTCTCTGCTTCCAATGTATAGGAATTCGTCCTTTTTTCATCCGCCAATTCCTGCAATGACACACCATCCACTTCACCTGTTCCTTGGATGTAAAGGAAACGGCCGGAAATTACCAGGAATACACCGATGAATAATAGTATAAATACCGACGACATGACATGGGTTGTTTTATTTTTTCTCACGCCATATCTCCACCCTTATCGATTAGCTAATTGGGTTGCCTGTTTTACTTCAGCATTCTGAATTTTCAAGCCGTTATCTTTTGCGATTTCCAAAATTCTATCTGGATTACTAAGCTCTTTCTTCTTATATTCAAGGTTCTCATTCACTTCCTGCTGACTTTCCACTTGTTTTTCCAACTGCTGTACTTCCCTGTTTAACGCATCGGTTGAACTACTGAAGGAAACGGAAAAATACAACACTGTCAATACAATGGCACTAAACATAGTATAAAGGAATTTCTCGCCGGTGGAAATCCATTTTTTCTTTTGTACTTTTACTTGTCGTTTAGTCTCCGTTGTCGTTTGGGGATTTCCTTCCGTTTGCTGCCAAGATTGCTGCCAATTCTTTAATGGAGAAGTGCTCATTATTTATTCCACCCTTCTTGGTAATTATAATCATTTGTCCATGGTTTTAATTTCTCAATAATTCGTAATTTTGCCGATCGAGACCTGCGGTTGACATCCAACTCAGCTTCTTCCGGCAAAATTGGCTTTCTGTTTATTTGACGAAATGGAGGTTTACTCTCCTCCGGGATAATCGGTATATTCCTTGGGAGTTGAGGAGTAGTACTCCATTTTTTAAATGCTTGCTTGCACAGCCTGTCCTCCAATGAATGGAAAGTAATCACCGACAAGCGGCCGCCGATATTTATAACGTCAGCCGCTTGGTGCAAGGCATCATCAAAAGCATTCAATTCATCATTAACAGCTATTCTGACCGCCTGAAAGATCCTTTTGGCAGGGTGTCCGCCCTTCCTTCTTGCCGGCGCAGGTATGGCTTCTTTAATGATGTCTACGAGCTCAAACGTCGTTTCAATTGCTGCCGTCTTCCGTCTTTCTTCAATTTTCCTGGCTATTTGTTTGGAGAACTTTTCTTCCCCATAACGGAAAAAAATCTTGACCAGCTGTTCATAAGGCCATTCATTGATCACTTGATATGCAGTGAAATCCTGCGATTGATCCATACGCATATCCAGTGCTGCATCGTATTGATAGCTGAATCCCCGCTCTGAATCATCTAATTGCGGGGAAGAAACCCCCAGGTCGAATAAGATTCCATCCACCTGATTTATTTCATGTTTAACTAATTCTTCTTTTAAATTACGAAAGTTCGAATGTATGTATTTCACACGGCCACTGTACTTCTCCAGCCGTTTTTGGGCGGCTGCCAATGCCTTTTGATCCTGGTCGAAGGCTAATAATAAACCATTAGCGCCGAGTTGGCTGACAATCTTTTCAGAATGTCCTCCACCGCCAAGCGTACAATCTACATATGTGCCATCGGCCTTTACACTCAAACCTTCTACTGCTTCTTCCTTTAATACACTAAAATGTTCAAACATGCTTTCACCTGCTTCAGCTTTGTTTGTTCCTCATTAAATATCGAAATCCATCATATTCTCTGCTATTTCTGCAAAAGAGTCCTCAGAGGCCTCAAAATAGGTCTCCCATTCACTGTCAGCCCAGAACTCTATTCGATTGGAAACACCGATTACTACGCATTCTTTATCCAATCCAGCATATTTTCTCAATGGTGCTGGGATGTTTATTCTTCCCTGCTTATCAACTTCACATTCTACTGCTCCAGAAAAGAAAAACCTGGTAAACGCACGGGCATCTTTTTTGGTTAGTGGAAGCTTCTTCAATTTTTCTTCGAGGAGCTGCCATTCGTCCATGGGATATGCAAATAAACATTTATCAAGTCCACGGGTCAGCACAAAGTTCTCTCCCAGGCCATCTCGGAACTTGGCAGGGACAATTATGCGACCTTTGGTATCAATATTATGTTGAAATTCACCCATGAACATATAGACCGCCCCCACTTTCTAAAATTATCGTACCACATTCCCCCACTATTCACCACTTATTTTTCACTGAAACATAAAATTCTTAAAAAGCTAAATTTAAACAGGTATTCTGCGTTCCCGTTCATCCTTTATTCTGCCAGGGATCTGCTCTTTGTTATCCGGAAAAAAGAAGAGCACAAAAAAACTTGCCCTTTGGTGGAAAAGGCAAGTTTTTTATCATCGCATTCCAGTGACCCTCAGGCTGACAGGCATAAAATGCGTAATATTCATTATTTCCTCTTTACTCATTTCTTTTTCATATTTGGTGGGGAGAAGTGGGGGCTTACAAAAACGCTATATAATGTTCCTCTTGATAATCATAGCTACCTTCCACTAATTGATTAATAAAATCGATTCCATACTCGTTAATCCAGGGAATGATATTCCAGTTTCTTTCCTGTAGCCCACCTTCAGGATGCAAGACGATTTCAAGATTGTCAAAGGCATGGATTGTTTTCGCATATTTCTCTTCAACCGCTTTTGTCATCCGGTCTTCCAGATAAGAAAGGTCCTGAAACAAATAGAAAAGATTTTTTTCAGCCACTTCACCTAAATCCGCCCGGATATCTTTAGCAGCTTTTCGCAAAGGCAAATGGGCTGCTTCAACAGTATATTTCACTTGATCAATAAGTTGTTCAATCGGCGGAGAACTTTGAGACGCCAGCCAGTTAACTTTGACGGCGCTGATCCCCTCGCGTACTACCTGCTCCACAGGCAAAGAAAAGTTTTGAAGCACTTTTTCTGTGGTCCTGCCTGCCAATGTGAAGGACAGTCTTGGAAGAACAGGCGGCATCTTTAAATCAAGCGCCTGAAAGGCTGGCTTTAAAACAGACCAATAGCTGATCTCGCCCGGCCCGCCGATAAAGGCAAGGCTAGGAAAGAGAAGCTCCTGCATTAATGGCCTTGTCACTACGTTATTGCTCAACTGCTCTGGATGACAGGCGGCAATCTGCTCTAATTCCTCAGTCGTAAATTCGCATTCATTTTGCTTGCCTGCCCAAACATCGCCTGCTCTACGAAACAATAAGATTCGTTCACCGTTTTTATGATAAAACAAATGGGCATTATCTTCTTCTGCCTCTAATTCAATCGGATAGCCTTCTGTCTGGCTTTGTTTTACAGCTTGATGAACACCTTGGCTTATGGCCGGCTGATTTTCAACCATTGAAAGAAAATGTTCACTTTCCAGTTTCCGTAATAAAGGACTTCCTGAATCCACCAATACAATTCCTTGCTTATCAAACAATTGAAAGATTACTCTCGCAAAAAAGTCCACATATGTATCCGAACTCTCCAGAATCCTTTTAAAAGTGTTAAACAATGTTTTTGTATGACTGGTTTCTACCTGTTTTTCAAAAATCCTGTCAAGCCACTCTGCAGCATAAACCTGATCGATTTGCAGAGCAGATGCAGATTTTTTTTGATACGATTTTTGCCTTATCTTATGTTTCTTCATTCGATTTGCTTCCTTAACCATAATATGGTTAATTTCATCAAAGTCATGGTCTTCGCCAGCTATCCAAAATACCGGAACGACCGGAATGTTCAGTTTTTCTTCTTGTTGGCGGGCAAAATTAACAATTGATATTATTTTATGTATCGTATAAAGCGGGCCTGTCATTAGGCCAGCCTGCTGGCCGCCGATGACTACTACGCTATTTTCATCCTTCAACCGGTCGATGTTTTGATTGGTTGCAGCCGGAGCACCCCATTGGGAATTTTGCTCATGCAAGACAGCGGCCAAACCCTCTCTATTGTATTCACGCTCCTTAATATCTAAAGCCCTTAGCTCATATGTTTTTTGTTCAAACGGAAAATAATCAAATTTATTTTGAATAAGTTCGTCTCCCGAACGATACCCGGAGAACAACTTGCTTTGTTTATTTAGCTTCATTGGGTCGATCCGCACTATTACCTGCTCCTTTTTAATATATTGGCCTATTCGTATTTTACATAAAAGCCAGCGTAAATTCACCCGTTCTGTTTACACTGATAAGATTCTTACAGTAATACCGTAAATAATAAGCACAAAATACAACAAAGCAAACAATAGAAAGCTGAATCTCCAAAACCCTTTCCATGCAAATCGAAACAGGACCTCGTCTTTTGTTTTCCATTGAACGATCGTTGAAATACACAAGGAAACTAACAAAAAGATAAAGATAATACCAAAATGGTTTTTTTCCAACAGGCTATTCAAAATAAAACCAACGGAAAGGATATACAGTATGGTTGTATAGTTCACCGTTGTGTGTAATGCCTTCAGCTTGTTTCTGCTGCTTTTAAGAGCGACTTTATATACAATCCAGGAAACGACCACCGGGAGCGTAATCATAAAAGCTAATATATATGCAAGCGAATTAAGCATACGAATCCCCCTTACTTAATGCTTCTAAAGCTTTGATACTTCGATAGACAAAGGATGTATAGGGAATTACCGCCTCTGCTGCTTGTTCAACAAGAAAACCGGAAATGCCGTCAATCTCAGTCCTATTTCCCGATTCGACGTCTTTTTTCATGGAAGAGTGGTTTTTAGCAGTCTGCCGGCAAACGCTGGAAACCCTCTCCCATTGCCTTTCCGCATTCAGATTAAGCACTTGGCATGTTTCCTGGCATAATTTTCTTGCAATCCGATTAAGTTCACGGTTACCGATAACCTCCCCGTTTTGCACGTGAAACAGAGCAGTGAGAGGGTTTATTACCGCATTGATTACTAGCTTATCAGCGAGCATAGCAAACCATTCTTCCTCTGCAGTTACCGGGAATCCGGGAAGAGATATTTTATCTGCCAGCCACACAGCCTCCCTGTGATAGGATTGCATAGACGCCAATCTCATAAGTCCTTTTCCAGTATGTTCGACCGTATGTTCGTTTATTCTTACAGCTCCATGCTCCAGCACACCGGCGAATACAGAATGGTGTTGACTTAATTCTTTCATTGTATCTATATGACCCATCCCATTTTGAAGAAATACGAACGGTACAGATGGAAGAACAGCAATTTCCTGAAACACATCTTGCACATGGTATTGTTTAACAGTGACGATCAGTAAATCCTCTTGTTCGATTTCACTAATATGTAAAGCCTTGACCCAATATGTTTTGTCAACAGGTAACAGTTTTATTCCGTTTTCATTAATTTTCTGCTTTTGTATTCCTCTTTTTACATAGACGGTGACTTGATGGTTCCCCGAACATAAATAGCCGGCGGTTAACAGCCCTATCGCTCCGCCGCCGATGATGCCTATTTTCATCTTATTGCCTCCAAAAACTTTTTTCCTATTAGGATTGTAGCAAATAACCAGTAAAATATCTGCCTATCTACGCATGGTTTTTTAAATTATCAACAATTCATTTCATTCTGAAAATTTTTATACTATAATATAAATGGAATCGGAAACATGGAAGAAACTTAAGCCTGCTCTGACAAACCAGTATTCACGCTTGTCGGATATTGATAACGGAAAGCATGCTTCCTGGTCGGCGAAGGTTGATTTTCTAATTCTTTTAAATGATTAAATATAGGAATTTAAAAAAGGCAACAGAAAGGGGAACAATGATGAATAATATTAAAGTGGAAAGGTTATTAGTTAATTATAAAACACTCGAAATGTTTAAACGTTTTAAAGAATACGGAAATCAAGAGCTTTCCATGCTGGAAGACTTGGAAAGCAACATTATAGAAAATGACAGTGAATCTCCTTTTTTCGGGATTTACTATGGAAACGCTTTAGTTGCAAGAATGAGCTTATACAAAGTGAGCGCTAAATATGATCAGTATTTTAATCCTCCTCAAGATTACCTTGAGCTTTGGAAGCTGGAGGTTTTACCTGATTACCAGGGGAGAGGATACGGCAGCGCCTTAGTAAAATTCGCAAAAGAATTCCAACTCCCTATCAAAACAAATCCTCGTATTAATTCACAAACGTTCTGGGAGAAGATGGGCTTTCAGAAAGCAAAATATAACATGGAAAGAGACTTAGGGGAAAACCCACTGATATGGACACCGAAAGGCGTGGCCGAACAAAGCGTTTCTTGAAATATAAAGTAATAGAGCCGTCCTATTGGAGACCATTCCATTCATTTCAGAATGATCTCTATAGTACGGCTCCTTTTTAGGATTATGCCTGATTACTATTCAGCCTGCTTATTGTCTGAATGGTCATCGACCCATTTCCACAGCTGTCCTACCTCCAGCCAGGCATCCTGGTATCGTTTTAGCTGCTTTTTCAATTGTTCGTTTTCTGCCTTTAGTTTCAGGACCTCTGTATCGTTACATTCACTTTTTCCAGCTTCGTAACTATGCCGCAGTTTTTCAAGCAGGGAAATAGCTGCTTCGAAACCAGCGTCCTTTTCTCCTCTGTCCACTTCAGGTTTGAAGGATTCATAAGAATCCGCCTGTTTTCTTTCTTTTTTAGCTAATTGAATTGCCTGCTGATATTGCTTTCTAATGGAAGCATTCCAACGGAAGCCACAGGCTGCTGGTGTTCGAGATAAACGATTAGCTACTTCTTTAAATGCTTCTAACTGGGTCTTCCCTTCTCTAATATAGCGAAGAACAGTTTCGGCAAGCAGGACATCCTCATCCTGGCTCCAAGCATCCTGTCTCGTATTATTCATATCATCCCTCCTGGAAACGGTTTGCTATCAATGTATGCGAACGATAGGAATGATAGAATAAATATCCCCTCTATTTTTTTGAATGGTGTAGAAATGCTTCTACCGCATTAACATGTTCGACAGAATCCCATAGAGAAGCACAATTTTTCACTTCCTGTTTCATCTTATCTTTCAACCGAGTAAGATTTATATTATCCATGTACTGTTTTTTTAGTAGTCGAAGCAGTCTGCTTGATTTATTTAAGTAGGCATCGAGCAATACCTGTGGCCGCGCCATTTCCTCTTGATCGACAATACGATGCAGCCAGCCTATTCTGGACAATTCCGCCGTACCATATATTTCTCCGGTGACAAGCCAATGGTATGCATTGTCAGGTGATATCCTTTGATACAATAGTGCTCCTCCACCCCAGCCAGGTGTGATTCCGAGTGTCGATTGTATATAGCCGAAACGGGTTCCACTGTGTGATATTCGCTCATCGCATGCAGAAGCAATTTCACAACCACCCCCGAATCCATCACCATTAAGCACACATATAGTCGGTAATGGAAAGGTGAATAACCTATACAGTAACTGCCTCATTCTATTCAATAACTGAAATGCTTCCTCTTTCGTTAAATCGCTATGTAGGTCCCGTAAATCTCCACCAGCGCAGAAAACGTTTGACCCTGTACTTGAAATGACCAGGCACTTAATAAACGTTTCTTTCTCAGCTAACTCAACTGCCGCCTCTAATTCCTCTGTCATTTTAATAGACACTGCATTCCGTCTTTCCGGCCTGTTTAAACGGATGTGTGCATAATTTTCCTTTTCAACCTGATATTCAATCGTTTCAAAGCTCATATCATTTCTCCTCCTACGTCTCTTTCACTATAGCACAGCATCGAAAAAAACGACCTGGATTTATGAACATCCCCCTTGCATTAAGACAGCATAAAAAAGATCACCTCTTAAGCAGTGCAGCGACACTGTAAAAGGTGATCTTTTTCCGATATAATAACGCCTGCAAAATATATTATTGCTCAACCACTTGTTTCCCGTCATAATGTCCGCAAGATTTGCAAACATGGTGCGGTTTTGTGTATTCACCACAATTTGAGCACTCTATCATACCTGGTACATGAAGCTTTTTGTGGGTACGGCGTTGGTTTTTGACTTTTTTAGAAGTTCTTCTCTTTGGTACTGCCATGTCTTACACCTCCTTCAAGTTATAGCGAAAATCTTCCCTTATCTTGAGAAAAATCCAAAAGCATTCATAATCTTTTTCCTATTTTTCCAATCAACATAATAAGGCAAAGGCAGAGCTTGATGCTTTCCCTTAACGATTTTCTTCATGATCATTTTTGTTTAAAAGCGACTGTAACTTTTCAAGACGGGGATCTACTTTATCCGCCTTTTTTTCTTCAGACTTAAGCTCCCAGCCTTCCCCTTCCGTCAATGCATTTTCCTGGACCTGCTGATCGTCGGAAAATACCCGGAAAGGCACTTCCAATAAAACATTTTCCTTTATATAAGGTTCTAAGTCAAGCATTTCTCCATCCACAGGATGAATTTCTGATTCGTCCTCTTCCTTATAGTAAGGAGAAGTAGAAAAAACTTCAATAGCATCCACGTTGAATGGATAAGGCACATCCACAAGAGTTCTAGCACAAGGAAGAATCATTTCTCCGTCGATAGTAAAGTGAAATGTAATTTCATTCCCTTGCATCGTTGCTTGCCCCTTGACGTGGACAGGTTCGATACGACGAATATCATTGTTCATTTTTTCAACTTCAGAAATATCTACATTGTCTTCAAAATAGTAGGCCTCAGAACCGGCCTGTTTTAGTTTTTGAAGAGGAATTTTCATTGTTATCACCCCAAGGCAACAAAAGTTATTTTAAAAGGAATTCAGTTATTTGTCAATATTTTTTCTTTACAGAGTTATTTTATTCCTGCTTTTCATGGAATGCAGTTAAGCATATTTTTGTATACTAACATATTTCCTTTTGCAAATCCAACTGTAATGCAGTTTTCCGCCAGTTCTGATAAAATGAATTTAATATGAGATTAGGAGTTGGATAGTATGGATGCTTGCGGCCTTATTGTAGAATATAATCCATTTCATCACGGGCACCAATACCATTTAGAGCAATCCCGTTTGACCTCAACAGCAGATTGTATGGTAGCAGTCATGAGTGGAAATTTTTTGCAGCGCGGCGAACCGGCGATCATCGATAAGTTTCATCGAGCAAAAGCTGCCATCGATGCTGGCGTCGATCTTGTACTGGAGTTGCCTGCTGTTTATGCTGTCCAAAATAGCGATTTATTTGCTAAAGGAGCTCTGCTTACTTTACAGCAACTAAAAGTTGATTATCTTTGTTTCGGCAGTGAACTAGGCGATATTTCAGCTTTCCAAACAGCTTATGAAAACTTCTCTGTCAACAAAAAGGCATATGAATCAACTTTAAAAAAACACCTTGCCTCTGGAAATTCCTACCCAGAAGCAAGCAGACAGGCATATGAGTCAATCGGACTTACAAAAGGACTTATTGATTTATCCAAGCCTAATAACATTCTTGGCTACAGCTATGTGAAAACAATCTATGAGAATGACTTAACTATTAAACCGTTAACCATCCCTCGGATAAAAAACGACTATCATGACACGGACATAAAACATCACATTGCTAGTGCAACAAGTATTCGGACGGAACTAAATAGAGAAGGGAAAATGACAGAGACAGCCCAAACTGCGCTTTCTTCTCACATGCAAAAGATTATGGAGGAGTATAAACAAAAATCCGGTATTTGGCATACATGGGAAAATTATTTTTCTATTCTGCAATATCGAGTTTTAACGATGTCGCTACAAGAGTTACGAGAAATTCATGGTGTTGATGAAGGGTTAGAATATCGACTGAAAACAACTGCTCCCCAAGCAGGTGATTTCACAAGCTGGATGAAAGCTTTAAAAACCAAGCGATATACTTGGACAAGGCTTCAACGCATTTTTGTGCATTTACTTATTAATAACAAAAAAGAAACCGTTGCTTCTTTATTAGAGAGTGACTATGTCCCGCACCTTCGGGTTTTAGGAATGAATAAAAAAGGGCAATCATACTTAAACCAGATAAGAAAACAATTAAATATCCCGCTCATTTCTCAACTAAAAAAGAAAGGGAATCCCTTCTTAGCCATCGACGAGCGAGCATCAGATGCTTACTATAGTGTAGTAGACAACCATTCCAGAAAGGACTTGAGGCTGCAAGAAAGGGTTTCTCCTTATATAACCGAATCATAAACTACATAAAAAGTCCTGGCAGCTATTTGCTTCCAGGACTTTTCCATCTATTCACCTGACTCCATCTTTTCTAAATATGACAAGGCATCTTCGAACGTATCGACCGGAACTATTTTCATATCTGTACCTATTTCTTCAGCAGTTTTGACTGCAACCTGATAATTGGATTCTTTTGCCCCTTCCTCATTTGGAGCGAAAAATACATCACAGCCTTCTTGATCAGCAGCTATTACCTTCTTGTCGATTCCTCCGATGCGTCCAACCTTGCCATTGTAGTTTATCTCTCCAGTTCCTGCTATTTGATAGCCTTTAGTTAAATCTTTTTCAGTCAATTGATCATAAATTTCCAAACTGAACATTAATCCTGCACTAGGACCTCCAATGTTACCACTCGTAAATTCCAGTTTAGGTTCTACCTCCACATTGCGGTTCGTAACAAGCTGAATGCCAACACCAATCTTCTCCTGGCCAGGAAACGACTCTAATTCTATTTCTTCTGTTAACTTTTCTCCATCCCGTTCGACAGTAACAGTTATTCGATCGCCGGCCTCTTTTGTGGAAACATACTCGATAAGATCCTCAGAGGTTTTTAATTCTTTGTCATCAATTAGAAGGATTTTATCCCCTGATTTTAACTTGTCCTCTGCCGGCATGTTTTCAATGACTGAAACAACGTAAATCCCCTCATATTCGATATCGATTTGTTTATTTGCTGCCTGGTATGCTACCACCGTCGAAGCTTCCTGGGAGCTTTCCATCATTTGTAATTGCGCTTGAAAATACTGATCCTGGGAAATTCCCTCTGGAAATACTTCATCAATGGGCTGGATATCCTGATGCGGACGGATGGAAGCCCATAAATATTGGATTGGAGTTGCCTGGCCTCCTCTAATTGTAACCAAGTGCATATCCCCTGCGCTATCAAAGCCGTCACTCACTTCTACGATTGGATTTAAAGCATCTGCGCCGCCTGGTTTATAAATATAATATGGCAGCCGGTAACTTACTAAAAAAGCGGCAATAACAATTAAAATAATTGCAGGGATCAGTGTCCTTTTATTGAACTTCATTTATTTTTCTCCTTCCAAAACTCTATGCTGTCGAGGATTTCAGGCAGCTTACGCAATGCTTCCTGTTCACCTTCATGTATGATTAACTCTGTATCCTTAAATGCCCGTGAATTATAGGAAGACACCTCGGGCTTTAACAAAATGTCTGCTCGCGGGCCGACGGAATTGACTAGTTCATCCTGCATTATATCAATGCTCTGGATAATGACATCATAAATGGAAAAAATATCTGCGCTTGCCGTGAAATGGGTGCAACAACCCCCTATAACAATATCAGCCCCCATTTCCTGAGCAACCGAAACAGGGACCCTATCCACAACTCCACCATCAATAAGTTCTTTATCAAAAGTGAACAAGCTTATGTACTCTTTAATTCGTTCTCCTCGAATAAAACCCATGTTAGGAATTATGAAATCGAAAAAATATTTCCGCTTCAATGTTTGTGCAAGCTGGTACAAACCATCTATTTTTTGTCCTGAGGCAAATAATGCGCCAACTAGCGCCCCCATGCTGCTTCCTCCAATTAAGTGGATGGAGATATTATTGTCTGTAAGCATCTTCAACACTCCCAGATGAGCAAATCCTCTTGCCCCTCCTGAACCTAATGCCAAGCCAATCGTCGGGTTCACTTTTGTCCTCCCCTTCGAACAAATCTTTTTACATATATTATGGCATAAATACAGTAACTATGAGCGTATATTGTTAAAGGATTGCTTGTACTATAGGAGCTATTCATATTCTACTATTTCCCCAAAAAGAAGTACAGAGATGTGTAAGCTTACCGACTGGGAGGCCGTATACTTTGAATTCGAAATTTAAATCGATATTGTTTGCAGGCACTGCTATATTTTTAGCAGCTGCGCTCATCACGTTTCCAGATGAAACACTAAAAGCCAGTATCCGCGGGCTCAATATGTGGTGGGAAATCGTCTTTCCTTCCTTGCTTCCCTTTTTTATCACAGCCGAACTGTTAATTGGATTTGGCGTTGTCCGTTTCATCGGGGTGGTCTGTGAACCAATCATGCGTCCGCTATTTAATGTCCCTGGCTCCGGAAGCTTTGTGTGGGCAATGGGAATGGCCAGCGGATACCCATCAGGAGCAAAGCTGACCACAAGATTAAGACAGGAAAAGCAACTGACTAAAATTGAAGCTGAACGGCTTGTTTCATTTACGAATGCATCAAACCCATTATTTATTTTCGGAGCAGTTTCTGTTGGTTTCTTCCATGATGCACAACTGGGAATCCTGTTAGCCGTTTGTCATTATGGAGGCAACACCCTTGTTGGTTTATGTATGCGATTCTATGGAAAAGATACCAAAAGTACCCGGGACAAAAAAAACAACGTATCCTTTTACACAGCGTTACAGGCTCTTCACCGGACAAGGCTTCAGGATTCACGGCCATTCGGCAAAATATTCGGAGATGCTGTTATCCATTCCATCGAGACGTTATTGATGATTGGCGGATTCATCATCATGTTTTCCGTATTTAATAAATTGATATTTCTGCTCGGAATCTCCAAAATTATTGCAGCTGGAATCGCCATTTTATTCACTATGATCGGCATTCCCGGAGAACTGGCGCTTCCATTCTTCTCTGGATTATTCGAGATTACGCTCGGTGCCCAGATGATTTCTCAACAAAGCCTATCTCATATGCTTCCGCAAGTAATTGTTGTCAGTTTCATTCTGGCATTCAATGGTTTCTCTGTCCAAGCCCAGGTGGCAAGTATTCTGGCAGAAAGTGATATTAGTTTCACTCCTTACTTTTTTGCAAGGATATTGCACGGCGTTTTTGCAAGTATACTGGCTTTATTGCTTTTCAAGCCATTGTATATGGATAAACAGGCTTTTGAGTGGAAAGCTGTCTCTGTTTTTTCTCCGGAGACAGATCTTCATTGGCTGGTTCCTTTTGAAATCTTGAAAGAAATTGGTCCATACATTACCTTATTTTCGCTCGCAGCTGCAGCGATAATCCTTATTAACCGGTTAACCAGCAATCAATCAAATCGGAGACTGTATAAATAACAATGAAGGCTGTCCGCAGATCTCACTCTTTTATCATCAATAAAAGAGCTAGTCCGGGACAGCCTTTTTTATACGAATTTTTTTTTCAGGGCTTCCTCAACAACGGGTGGAACTAAATCGGAAACGTTAGCGTGGTATTTGGCCACCTCTTTTACCATACTAGAGCTTAAGAAAGAAAACTCATTATTAGTCATCATAAAAAACGTTTCGATATTTTCATTTAACTTTCTATTCATCGAAGTAATTTGCATCTCATATTCAAAATCGCTTACAGCTCTCAATCCACGTAAAATGGCGGAAGCATTTTGTTCTTTTGCATAGTCCATCAGCAAACGGGTGCTGGAATCTACGGTGACATTGCCGATGTCCTTTGTTACCTCTTGCAATAAATGTATTCTTTCTTCAACAGTAAAAAGTGGAGACTTAGACTGGTTATTAAAAACAGCAACAACTACCTGGTCAAACACGTTAGCTCCCCGCCGGATAATATCAAGATGACCGTACGTAATAGGATCAAAGCTTCCAGGGCATACAGCTAGTCTGCTCACATCGATTGCTCCTTTCTTTGGTAAAGTGTTAACGCTGTAGTGTTTCCATAAATCTCCGTCTGTTTTTTTTCAAAACCTGCGAATTGATCCGGAAGGCTCGTCCTGCCTTCATGCTCGCAGACGATTATGCCGTTTTTATTTAAGAGCCGGTGGGTTTCAAGTGACTCTAACAAATCTTCATATGACACCTTTCCATAAGGTGGATCAAGAAAAATCAGTTCAAAGGTTAATTCCCGCTTAGCAGCAGCTTTGATCGCTCGAAATGCATCGGTTCGATAAACTTCAGTTGCATTCCCCAGATGAAGCATTTGTATATTCTCATGGATGGTGCGGATAGCTTTTGGGTGCTTATCGACAAATACAGCCTTATCCATTCCCCTGCTTAGGGCCTCTATCCCCAATCCTCCGGAACCGGCGAACAAATCCAAACAGTTTCCTCCTTGGAAAAAAGGCCCGATAATCTGGAACAGCGCTTCTTTTACTTTGTCTGTTGTGGGCCTTGTCAGCCGATTCGGTACAGGTTTTATCTGCCTTCCTTTATACTTGCCAGAAATAACTCTCATACAGAGCACACCTCTTCAATTATTGTTCGTCATTAATCCTATCATAAAACTTTATTTTGCGGAAATAATCCTTCCATTTTTAAATAATGCTTACTTTTTAGGTATATATTTAAATTCCTGGTCCATAATAACTTAGTGAAGCTGCTGACAATTTCAACAGCCGCTTCAGAACACGGAGAAGGCTTACGTTTCCCCATAAGTTCTTCTTCCGGTTTCTCCTCTCCCTTTGCCTTTTTGCTTTCTATCAGGAGAGCAAAAAGGGCCTGCAGCTTTGTCTGCAGGCTTTTTTTATTCAATCATTTCCATTTGGCTCTACTCGTGCTACAGTGTCTTGTAGAGGAGTGGTGATTAAATGATCCAACGGTTTATCGAATTAGGAGAAGGTTATTCTGACGTGTACGAGTTATGTGAACTAGCCAGGCAAATGCCAGACAGAGTAGCACATTATTTGTCGCTTTCCACGGTGAAGAATGAAAAGAATGTAACTTCTCTGGCAATCTTACTAAATCCCGCCGCCCAAGGTGGATTTCAGCCTGTGTATATATGCCTTGAAGGCGTCCCTGATCCTAATTATACCAATAACAAAAGATACACACTATTTGCAGAAACAGCAAAAGAGCATGGACATCACGTAAAGGAACTGATAGTAAGACCGTCTACTCAATTCCATGAAAGTAACTTGTTCTACCAATATCTAATCGGTATCTTTCAAATGAATCGTCTAATTAAAAACAACTGAACGAAATAAAAGACCAAGCATTTAAAACACCCAGGATTCATCATTAAGAATCCTGGGTGTTTTAAATGCCCATTTTGTAATCGTACTCTTTAGCCTTGTCCATTTTGGCATTTTCAAATTCTGTTTTAATGGAAGGTTTATAAGAATAATCAACCTTTGAAATAAAAGGAAGTTCATTCAGCTTCGCGGCCTTATCTTCTATTTCCTGTTGATCAACGTAGATAACAGCATACTTCAATTCTTTTGAAACATATATCAAATGGCCAAATCGCTTGATTTGCTTAATATTCTTCATATGTTGAAACCAAACAATTAACCCCTGGCGTTTTGTCCTCATATATTATCCTCGCTTGTGACTGGATTTTCTTTTATTTTATCAGAATATTCCGGACTCATCAATCTTTCGAAAGAATTCATCCAGCTTGCCAATCTGGTGGCGTTTTTTTTCTAAAAGCAGGCATTGCCTGCCAATCTCATTCGTTAATACCTCTTGCTTTCGCAAACAGAACCAGACTGGCAGGGATTCAGCCATTCTATAATGAAACAATTAAGAAGCTTGACAACCACAGCCACCGCCGCTGCCGCAGCCGCAACCGCTGTCCTGCAATGCGGCTCCATCTTTCGGTACTTTCACCTGTTGACTAGCACTATGTGCAACAAGCTCACTGACTTCATCGAGAAACTGCTGTAAGTTCCGTTCAGCCATCTTGAAGGAGGCAACCTTGTCATTCATGTCCATTTCCCTTTTCGTTGCCCGGACATCCTTCATAATTTGATTGTAATCAGGATGGTACCTGCCAAAACGCTGAACCTCCTCATACTGCTCTTTCATGTATGCAAAATCAGAAATCAATTTCTGGGCTTGTTGATCTTCCTCCAACTGGCGTTTTTGCTTATGGTATTCCTCCATGATGTCTGACTGGAGAATCATTTGGCCAAGCGCTTCCGATTTATCTATAATATCAACTAATTCTAAAGTGGCAATCACTGTCCATCCACCTCCATACTGTTTATCATACCAAGTTTATCTCCTAAATAAAAGTAGGCAGGCGCTAATCTTTCATTGCACCCGCCATTTGAATAATCATGGAAACCATTTGCATTTGTCCGCTGAGCCTTTCAATCCGCTGGGGAATCGTCTTTCCGTAAAAGACCTTCGCCTCTTTCTCCAGCACCTCCAGCATGTCAGGATTTCTTGTCAATATCCGATACCATTCAGGATTCATCCGTACAAAATGGATAAGATCCTGTCTGTCTTGCAAAAATTGATATAGGCTGGGCTGCATGATTAACCTCCCTAATCTCTGCTCCAAGGATATGAGTGGTCGCCTACCTGTTTGGAGGGAGTTTGTTTTTTATATTGCTGAAACTGCCCGACAAGCGTCTGAATATTAGCTATTGCTCCATTTAACTGTTGCATATGGCCCTGCACCTTATTTAAATCTACTTTTTCAATCATTTTCATAAATTGGCCGGCTAGTTCCTGCTGTTTCTCCGTGGAATTAGTATTTACGCCATCTTTTTTCTTCTTTTGTGTTTGGTCTTTTTCCGGTTTATATTTTAACCACTTTTTATCGTCTTCTCCCAATAATACCCACATTTCATAAATTTCCTGCCAGCTTTTCCCTTTGCGATTTACCTCTTTAGCCAATCCAGGATGTGACTTTACAAATTCCTTAAACTCTTTAACAGACGGATGTAATTCGCTCAATCTTTTTCACCTCTGCTCCCCCATGGCTTTTTATTATATCTTATGAAAAGCGGGAGACTCCGTGACAGATAACTATACTTACAGCCTGCCAGATAAAAAGGGATGCACCTTTTGATAAAGTGCACCCCCCTTCTCTTTATGGCTTTTCCATGAAATTTTGCGTGTAATAATATCGGTAAACACCCACACCTAAATGGGTATAACTATCCTTCAACAATGCCTCGCGATGCCCTTCACTATTTAACCAGCCTTCGACAGCTGCCGGGCCGTCTGTATATTGTGCCGCAATGTTTTCTCCTGCCGAAAAATAATAGATATCATGCTCGCTTAACCTATCTTTCAGTCCTTCACCATTCTGGGAGTAGTGAGAGAAATAATTATTATCGGACATATCCTTACTATGCGATAATGCTACTTCTGAGATTGGTTCATCCCAGGACAACTCACTTTTTTTATGTCTATTTCTTATTACGTTAGTAATATCGAAAATTTGCTGCTCCATCCCTGCCTGGACTTCCTGCCACTCTTCATCGGAAAGCTCTGGAGGTTCCGGCAGCTTACCGCGATAAAAAATCTCGTATGGACGCTGTTTCAGCAGTACATCTTTGCTAAGTACTCTGACAGAGGATAATTTTTCGGTGAATGTATCAAAATATAATTGCATATAAGTATGCTTGTCTAGTTTTACTAGTGGACGGACTCCTAACTCCTCATCGGAAAGCTGAAATCGATAGGACTCTAACCCTTCAGAAACGGAAACCTCATTAGAAAACTCAAAATGGGAATTCACATCCTGATAAGATTGGCCAATTTGAACTGGTTCAATAGATAATTGATTGCCTGTTGCAAACATCGTTACTATTTGTCCGTCTTCGATTCCGAATTGGATATATTTGTCTTGTGCATCCATATATACCCACCAATCATAACCGTAGGGACTCGAATCCTTCCGCACTGGTTCACCAAGCTCTTCTATAAGTTTATCACTTGTGTCGCCAATCCAGCTGTATAAATCTCCCTCCAAGTCTATGGTATCAGTGAAATTTTCAGGTGTGGACTTTGATTCCATTTCGGTATCTTTCGTCATTAAATTCTTTTCTACCTTTTTAACTGCATCTTGCGGGTTAAAGTCACCTTCAGTTACTAAATAAAACAGTCCTGCTCCAATTAAGAACAAAACTATCAATCTGCTTATTCCCCTCATATCCCTTTAGCTCCTTTTTTAGCTGTTAAATAATTATAATAATCGATTTCCTTCTTTATGAAAAGAAAGTTTAATTTTGTGAAAACAAACATATAATTAATGACCAGTTTTTACGCTATATCATTGAAACCAAATAGGCTGCCCGCTTAATAGAAGAGGGGGCCCGTCCAAGGCAGCCTATTTGGTACTAAAATACGTTTAGTGTATTTCGGGACGTTCTGAAATTTCTTCTAAAGCATGTCCAGCTGCCAAGTTTGATTTTTCTTCTAGCGCCAAGTCTCCCAATGACACAATGCCGACCAATTTCCCATTTTCCACAACAGGTAATCTCCGGATTTGTTTTTCTGCCATAAGACTGCTTGCTTCCTGTACAGAAGCTTCTGGTTCAACAGAATATAAAGTGCCGCTCATTGTTTCACTTATTTTGCTGGAAGCACTTTTTTCTTTTGCAAGTCCACGGACAACCAAATCTCTGTCAGTGACCATTCCTAAGAGCTCTTTATTTGCTCCACATACGGGTACGGCCCCGACATTATGTTCTGTCATTATTTTGGCAGCCTCTGTCATGGTATCATCTGCAGAACACACAGAAAGATTCGTGGTCATAACATCTCTTAATTTTTTCACTGAAAGTCCCTCCTAGGTGTTTTCTAAGAATGGTAAAACCCACTCTTTTCCTATGTTCCCCTAAAACCAATTAATCAATCGCTGATAATCTTCAAACAGGTTATAATAATTTGACTAAGCGGCGAAATTTTTCCAACATGGCTCTTCCACGATTTTCTCTGCTCCACCAAGACTTTTCTAGGATAATAATTGCATGTTGCCGCATTTCATACTATTATAAGATTAGGATATACAATTTTTGCGAGGTGGACAGTATGAGAATGGAAGACACAGGTATTGAAGGAATCATCATGGATATAAAGCCATTAGACCATTTAATGAATGAAATTGCATTTGTTCGTGCAGGCCAATGGGATTATGAAAGGGTTACATATGATTACAAAATCGGTTCTGCCGAAAAGAACATAACTTATTATATAAGGATTCAAGGTTATGCTGTTGAAGGCGAAGTTGACAGAGGAGACGCTGTCATCAAATTATCCACACCTTTGCTCGGTAAACATTATTATCCGCATGGGGTTGAATACGGCGAAGGAGAAGATTTTCCTGAAAGTGTCGTAGACAGAGCGAAAGGATTATTAGCGAAAGTGAAAAACGAACTGGATAATTTTGCTAAGTAAGTTCGTGTTTACTGGCGGCGCTTTTGCGCCGGCAGTTTTTTAATACAATTTTGGCTATCTTTGCTGGATATTTTATTTAGATAACCATTAAGGAACCTTTTCTAAAAACACTTTTGAACAAAACAAAGGATAATCATGTTATTATTTACTTAGCTGATTCATTTTTATCTATTCAAATCAGCAAGTTCATGCTATATTTTGAATATAGCTTACCTAATAGATGACATACTGCCTGACTGGCAGTTTTCTTTATATTATTGCTTCCTTAATTTTAATCGTTTCTTTGGAAAGGGGATACATAATCAATTGTTCCGTTACTTAACTAAGCGCCAGTGGATATTAATCATCGCAGCGATTCTCATTATTATCGCCGCATACTTCTTACTGCCAGTTTCCATTCCATTACTTTTGGCCTTTCTGACAGCACTGTTTCTCAACCCTGCGATCAGATGGCTGCAATTCCGTTTCAAAATTAACCGCAAATTATCGGTCACTATCGTGTTCCTTGTTTTTTTATTGATTATCAGCCTGGTTGGCACCTACTTTGTAACAAGAGCTGTTACCCATGTAGTCAATTTTGCTGAAAATGCCCCTTCTTACGTCAATCAGCTCAATACAAAGTTCGGAGAATGGGAATCCGATATTGACCGTTTTACCGAGAGCCTTCCTTATGAATTTGTTGTGGAAGTAAAAGATGGCTTCAGACGTAATATTGAATTGCTTAGCACCAAAGTAAAACAATACTTTGAGCTGGATAAAATCGCCTCTGCGGCTGCAAAGGTACCCGAGTATTTGGTAAGCTTACTTGTTTATTTAATAGCATTGTTTTTATTTATGCTTGAAATGCCCCGATTAAAGGCAAAATCATATGACCATTTAACAGAAGAAACTGCTGGAAAAGTGAAATTTATGAATGCTCGTTTGTCTTATGTTGTGCTCGGTTTTTTGAAAGCACAATTTCTCGTCAGTATTATCATCTTTTTGGTTTCTCTGGTAGGACTTTTCTTTATTGTACCTGATGTTGCCATTATTATGTCGATTATTATTTGGCTTGTTGATTTTATTCCTATAATTGGTTCCATCGTCATATTAGGGCCATGGTCACTATATATGCTGTTAGCCGGTGAAACAGTTGTAGGAACATGGCTAGCCGTGCTTGCGATCATCCTTCTGGCCATTAGGCGTACGGTTGAGCCAAAAGTTATGGGACGCCACATAGGCCTTTCTCCTTTAGCTACGCTAATTGCCATGTATCTCGGTCTGCAGTTGATTGGAATTATCGGTTTTATCCTCGGTCCTCTGGTTGTGATCGCATTTAACTCTGCTAAAGAAGCAGGTATTATTAAATGGAATTTTAAAATATAAAAGTGGTTGGGGCAGAATATACAACCACTTGCAAAAACCGAACGATGACAGCATATGAAGGTTTATGATTTACTGGAGATCGCAGTGGTTATGCAAGGTAGTAAGAACAGCCCTATCTGCACAGACAGAATACGTAGACTACAGTGGCAACAACACGATTCTGAAGACAAGGACGCTTCGGTAACGACTCATCGCACACAGAAAATGCTCCTTTATTTTCAAGATGGCTGTGGCCATGCTCACGGAAAGCGAAGTATTCTGTCGGCATCCAACCTTGTTAGAAGGAAGAAATAGAGTTGTCACTGTGTCCGCAGGTAATCTTAAACATTTACAAACAAAAATCGAACGAGCTCGAATCCTAAGGATTTCGAATCATCGTTCGATTTTTTTTGGCCGCTATCCTTTTGTCCCGACCTCTTTTATAAAGAATTCATTCCTTGGAATTTTTTTTTGCGGACCTCTCTCCACTTTTCATACAATACTATTCCTCTATCTTGCCCTATTTTTTTAAATCCATTTTTTCTAAGAACACGTTGTGAGGGAATATTTTCTTTGTCACAGCTTGCCGTGATTTTATTAATATCCTGGTAAAATCCCCATTGACAAAGGGAACTGACAGCTTCCGTGGCATATCCCCGTTTTTGTCTTTTTTCCAAAATGCGGTATCCAATTTCCACCGACTTTTCTTCCGCATTATATTCATTGAATCCAACCTCGCCCACAATGTGACCCTCATGTTTATCCCGAATAACCCAAGGTCCAATCCCTAAAGGGACTCTGTCGCTTTCCATATTTTCTAAGTAAAGAGGAAGCATTGCTTTCAACGAATAATGCGGCCATTCAACCTCATAAGGGACCTGGTGCTGATAGTAATATTCCATGGGGTTTTTAATTAACATTTGACCGTCTTCAAGTGTAATCGGCTCGATAATCAACCGTGAACTTTCGATATTCATAATGACCGTTCCTTTCATACCACATTCGTTCTCTTATTCCTACATATACCATTGAATGCAGAGAAATAAACGTGGGAGCTGCCCTTTACGGACAACTCCCCTTAAAAACTTGTATATTAATTTTAAAATGACTATACCGATATTATGTTCCCAATATTGCCTTAAAAAGGCTTGTCGTTTGACCGCCGTCATAAATAATATATAGGAGCATATAAACTGCAACACCTGTTATCGCCGTAAAAAACCAAACAATACTTGTAACAGGACCGATTTTTCGATGTTTTTTAATATTGCGCTTAAAAGCCAGGACCAAGGTCACTATCCCAAAAACAGCTCCTGATGTGGCAAGGCATATGTGAAAAATCAAAAACACCGTATAATAAATTTTGATATCGTCAGGTCCACCGAAACTAGTATTCCCTACAAACACTGTACGGGAAAGATATATGATGAAAAACAGCAAAGCACTGATCGCTGCTGCTATCATGGTACGTTTATGGGCAATAAATTTATTCTTCGTAATCAGGTACCAACCAATAGCTATTAATACTGCACTTAAAATGATAAAAAACGTACTTACCGTAGGCAATAATGGCATAAGACTAAAACCTCTCCCCCAAAAAAATTACAAACTGTTTATCTTCCTATCTAATGTTCATTGGCATTGGCTGTAGGAAGCGGATCGATTTCATGAACTCCCTTACGGAACCAGCCAAAAAAGATTCTTGCCAATACAATTCCGTAAACAATTTCTTGGGTTATCTTCATTAAGATACCACCCAGCTGCTGATCTTCCAAAACTGGCAGTGGCGAGAACATTTGCGGGCCAGTCAACGGCAGTCCATTCAAGACAGACGCTGGCACACAAAGTGACATAGCCTGTACCCAGCCGCTCGCTTCACTGTATGTTGAATACAACGAGTGCCCTGAAAAAATGATCAGTCCACATGCCGGAGTTATCAATACTCCATTGGCGAAAATATAGCCGATTTTCATGATGGGTGACAGCTTGTCCATTTCCTTTAATGGCGTAAATATCGGCCACCAAACAAGAAATGCGGTCACTAAGATACTTGTTGTAATAACTCCATGGGCCAGTGCATTTGCTTTAGCGAAATCAAAAATTACAGGCATGTGGTACATGGAAAACAAGCCATTAAACAACAACAAAGCAATCAACGGTTTCGTCAACAGGCCAAGTACCTGCTTTAACCCGCTCATTTCAAATACTTTTCTCCAAACCCATTCTGGAATACCTTTAATGATAAAGATAGGAAACACCAGGTAATATAAAGCCATCTGTACCATGTGTGAAGTAAACATAATATGAGAAATCAAATCAACCGGTGACCCCTTGATAACGTACAGAATTGCTAATCCTGTATAAAAAAAGGCATATTGTTTTGCGTCAGGCTTTTCTTTATTGGTGAACACAGACGTTACTAAATAATATAAAACGCCGAGTCCCACTACAAATAAAAAGAAATAGGGACTCCATAAGGCGCGAAAACCAAAAATTTGTAAATCCAGCCACATAATGTCTCACTCCAAATTTATATTGCTCGCCTTTATTATAACGCATGTATAAAAGAAAACGAGCATTTATTGTGACAAAATAAAAACAGATTGGCTTCTCTCTCTTAATAAAAGCTGGAACTAAAAGAGGCCGGGAGAAATCCCCTGGCCTCTGACAGATTACCACCAAATTAATACCGACAAAGTCAGAACAGTTAAGAATGCGACAAAAGCTCCTGCATAAAGCATCAATGCCGGCATTTCGTGTCCCTTATGACTCATGTGCATGAAGTAATATAGTTGGAATCCCACTTGTACAACTGCAAGTATTAATAAAGTTGGAATAACAAACAATTTGTCTAACTCATAAATCACCATACCGAAGGCTATTACGGTAAACAAGATCATCAATACAAAGGTAATGACCTGTTGCTTCATTTCTTCTTTATTTTTCTTTTTTCTATATTGCTCTTGTAAGTTCGTATTCTCGGCCATGGCTTAAATCACCCCCATGAGATATACAACTGTGAAAATAAATACCCACACTACGTCGATAAAATGCCAATACAAGCTGGCAATATAAAATTTAGGGGCATTATACAGGTTCAATCCTCGTTTGGCATTACGCACCATTAAGGTAACAATCCATAACAATCCGAATGTTACGTGTCCTCCATGGAAACCAACCAAAGTATAAAAAGCTGATCCAAATGCAGAAGAACGTAACGTGAATCCTTCCCCATGAATGTAATGGTAGAACTCATAAAGTTCACAGCCAAGGAAGCCCAGTCCAAGCAATACGGTAATTCCGAGCCATAGCTGCATTTTTGAGAAGCTGTTATTTTTCATGTGGTACATAGCATACACACTGGTCAGTGAACTAGTTAGTAATAACATGGTCATTATGAAGACCAGTTCCAGGCCAAACAGCTCTTCCGCTCCAGGGCCGTCATTTGTCGCATTATTTAATGCTAAATACGTTCCGAACAAACTGGCAAATAATACAGTCTCTCCTCCGAGGAAAAACCAGAAACCTAAAAACTTGTTTTTCCCCTCAAGGGTAGCTCTTTCGGGCTGTTCCGGCAGAGTTTCCGGATTAAGTGTTTGATCACTGCTCATTATTGATCAGCCCCCTCTTCTAAATCTTCTTTATGGATATGATGGCCTAAGTCATCCTTAATTGATCTGACAAACATAGCACCAAGTGTTATACCCATTCCTAAAATCACTACCCATAAAAATGCTAAGTTATCCACCTGATAAATGAATCCAAACCCGGCGATAAATAAACCTAGCGACATAATAAATGGTAATATGGAAGGGTTAGGCATATGGATATCATCCAACGGTTCTGCTGGTGTTATTCCTTTTCTTCCTTCCATCTTTTCAATCCATAGTGGATCCAATCCCCTGACCAAAGGAGTCTGTTTAAAGTTATAGTGTGGAGGCGGTGAAGGAATCGACCATTCAAGCGTACGTCCATCCCAAGGATCGCCACTCACTTTATGTCCTTTTACAGAGGTATAAATAACGTTAATAATGAAAACGATTGTTCCAATTGCCATAAGGAAAGCACCAATCGTACTAATTAAGTTCCCAGTGTCAAGTTCCTGGTTTGGCAAATATGTCCAGTAACGGCGGGGCATTCCCATTAATCCTAAGAAATGCTGAATGAAAAATGTTAAATGGAAGCCCAGGAAAAAAGTCCAGAAGGTTATTTTTCCAAGTGTTTCATTCAATATTTTACCGAACATCTTCGGCCACCAGTAATGTATCCCGCAGAATAATCCAAAAACTACTCCGCCGACAATAACATAGTGAAAGTGAGCTACGACAAAGTAAGTATCATGATATTGGTAGTCAGCAGCTGCGGCTGCAAGCATAACACCTGTTGTTCCTCCTATAGTAAAGGTAGGAATAAATGCAAGCGCCCATAGCATTGCTGAGTTAATCGTTATACTTCCACCCCATAAGGTGAACAGCCAATTAAAGATTTTAATACCTGTCGGAACGGCAATCGCCATTGTGGCAATCGCGAAAATCGAGTTAGCAGCTGGACCAAGCCCAGTAGTAAACATGTGATGGGCCCAAACCATAAATCCTAAGAATCCGATTAAAGTAGTAGCGAATACCATAGCTGTATAACCGAATAAACGTTTCTTAGAAAAAGTTGAAAGTACATCACTAAAGACACCAAATGCTGGAAGGATAAGGATATATACTTCCGGGTGCCCGAAAATCCAAAATAGGTGTTCCCAGATTACAGAGTTACCACCCATCGATGCGTTGAAAAATCCTGAACCAAACAATCGGTCGAACATTAATAAGAACAATCCGACAGTAAGGGCGGGGAAAGCAAATAAAATCAGTGAACTTGTTACGAATGCTGTCCAAGTGAACAGCGGCATCCGCATATAAGTCATGCCAGGGGCACGCATATTAATAATCGTAACAAGGAAGTTAATGCCCCCGATCAGTGTCCCCGCACCGGAAATCTGCAGTCCTAATACATAAAAATCGACTCCGTGGCCAGGTGAAACTGCAGACAACGGTGCATAAGCTGTCCAGCCTGCATCGGGTGCTCCACCAAGGAACCAGCCACAGTTAAGTATAATGCCGCCAAATAAAAACAGCCAAAAACCCAATGAATTCAAAAACGGGAATGCCACATCACGGGCCCCGATTTGTAATGGCACAACGGCGTTCAATAATGCAAATATCAAAGGCATTGCAGCCAAAAATATCATGGTAGTACCGTGCATAGTGAGTAGTTCATTATAAAATCCAGCGCTAACAAAATCATTGCTTGGTTTTATTAGCTGAATACGTATCAATAGTGCTTCAAGTCCGCCAATCAGGAAAAACAAACCACCGGAAACTAAATATAAATGTGCTATTTTTTTATGGTCTACAGTGGTCAAATAATCCCAAATCGCAGCGCCAAAGCCTCTTTTTTGCGCAGTTGCAGTACTCACGCTTATAAACCTCCCTTAACCTCTTCCATCCCGTTTTATTACTCGTTGCTAGTTGCGCTTTCCGGAGTAATATCTGATGGTTGTAATTGTAATAAGTAATCAGCAATTTTTCCTGCTTCTTCTTCACTTACCTCGTAATTGGCATCGCTCATTCTGTTGCCAGGCTTAATGCTTTCAGGGTTTTGGATCCACTCGATTAGCGTATCGCGGTCATGCTCTGCGACACCAGCCAATGTCGTGCGGTCTCCAAAGTTTGTCAGGTTCGGGCCTGTAGCAGCAGGTGATGAACCAATAGCATGACAGCCTATACAGCTGTTTTCCTGGAATAACTGCTGGCCTTCTTGAGCATCAGCAGATTCAGGCTGTGCTTCAGGGTCAACATTTTTCATGTCTTCGACCCACTGCTCATACTCCTCCGGACTAACTGCTATCACTTTAAAATCCATCAAGGAGTGAGATGTACCGCAGAATTCAGCACACTTCCCATCATATACCCCTTCTTCATCTGCTTGAATAAACATGGTGTTCTCATTTTCCGGGTGTAAATCCATCTTTCCTGATAATGCTGGAACCCAGAATGAATGAAGCACATCGCTTGTTTTCATATTTAAGTATACTTTTTCGCCAGTTGGAATATATAAATCCTGGCTTGTCTGGATTTCTTCACCTTCATAATTGAAGTGCCACCAGAATTGGTTACCTGTTACGCTGACATTAATGGAATCTCCTGCAGCGCTTTCGTCTGCCAGGTCAAATGTTATGGTAATAGTAGGAATAGCGATAATGACTAATAAAATGATTGGAATTACTGTCCAAATCACTTCTAATGCCTTATTCCCTTCTGTCTGTTGCGGAATAAAATCCTCTTGGCCTTTCTTTTTTCTAAAGCGTACAAGGACAATTGCATAGATAACCATAACGACTATAAATACAAAAATCATGACGGCTAAAGAAATATTAATCAGGTCCAAGGCTGATTTTGCCCCATAGCCTTTAGGTGTTAAGGCACTTAAATTTTCTTTTCCACAGCCTGAAAGTACAAGCGTTAAGGAACCAAACAATAATAGTGCCCGGAATTTTGCCATCCAACCTTTCATTCAAATGATACCTCTCTTTCTGTTATGTCCTTTTATTTAAATAATTAGAATACGGTGCAGAGCTCTGATGTTTAATGACAAGCCGTCCGGATTAATCTCCCCGCACTTATTAATCGTACTGCGGCTGTTTGCATTTACAGAAATAAAACAGCCGCAATACTTAGACAGGGACTTTACGAAGAAACGGCTGCGCCCTGTCTATTGCCCATTCGAACTTACACGTTGAAAAGATATTCTAATTTAATTAACAACACTAGGCAGTGTTACTAGTACCATTGTGACAAACATAATCATTAAATAATTCAATGAATAAACAAACATAAAATTGGCCCATTTTAAATTATTCTTCATAAAGAAGCCGCTTATCCCCAAGACCAGCCAGCCTATATTCAATAAACAGGCAATAACTAGAAATGTATTTCCTAAAGAAAATAAATAAAAAGGCAGTGGTAATAAGCATGCCACATAGATAACCATTTGCCGTCTCGTTATCGCAAACCCATGAACGGCTGGCAGCATCGGAATTCCTGCTGCTTTATATTCCTTGCTTTTTTTTACAGCCAACGCTAAAAAATGAGGCGTCTGCCACAGAAACATAATAAGGAACATAATAAAAGCCACCGCATGGAAATTCGGATCAACTGCTGCCCAACCGATTACAGGCGGGACAGCACCTGAAACACTACCGATAGCAGTATTAATGGTGTATCTTCTTTTTGTCCACATCGTGTACAGTACTACATAGGTAAACCATCCGACAATTCCTGCAACCGCAGCCTGAATGGTAGTCAGCGCCAGCAAAATTGCTCCAACGGCCGAAGCTGAAATCCCCATTGCCAATATCACTTTCAGAGGAATGCTGCCTGTCACAGTAGGCCGATTTTTGGTTCTTTTCATAATCGGGTCAATATCCCGATCATAGTAGTTGTTCAGTATACAACCACCAGCTATCAACAAAGCAGTTCCAAGCATCATAATAATCAAACTGCCCCAGTGGTCGGTTAATGCTCCGCCAGTAAAGTATAACGCGAGCCAAAACCCGGCGAAAGCTGTGATTAGATTCGAATTAATGATACCTACTTTTATGAGAGCCATAATATCCGCCCAGAGAGCAGACTTATCTTTGCTGTCTGTCTTCCCTATTACTTGAGAAGAAGTTGCTTCCACTTTGTTCATTATAGCCTACAACCCTCCTTCCAGCTCCCTATACAATCAATCTCTAATTAGGATGAAGGCATCCACTATAAATGGGAAACCTATTAAAAACCTATCCTATCTGTTGGTTGATCGCCAATGATGTTAGTATAACCTAATTTTTACAACATCGCAGGTTATATCCATATTGTATCATGGATTTGATATTCCATCTATTCAACTATACGCTTTATTGCCTGCATTTCGGCAACCTTAAAAATGACAATTTTGTGAAAGCATACAGAAAATAAAATAAAAGGCATAACTGCCTTTAAAATAGTGTGAAACAGCCATTTATCTTGTTTTGTTGCAATTCCCACCGCTATTCAGATACGAATCAAATCCTCA
Source organism: Sediminibacillus albus (assembly GCF_900101125.1). GTDB lineage: Bacteria > Bacillota > Bacilli > Bacillales > Amphibacillaceae > Sediminibacillus > Sediminibacillus albus. The sequence goes on from NZ_FNFL01000001.1 coordinate 540,735, forward strand.
TATTTATTTCTAGCAAACAAATATGAACATTGCAAGGCTTTTTTTGAATTTTTTATAGTGAAAATAGTAGGCAAACATGGTAGTATAACCTTTGTATGTTTTTCAACTAAAAACGGATATTTTCTGTCCAGTCAACTGAGGCTGGATAAATTAGTCCACTAAGTAAGTGAGGTGGAGCCTTGATTAAGTTCCTAAAGATTTTATCTATCATATCAACTATTACAATGATCTTCGTTCTTATTGGGGGCGCACTGGTCACTAAAACCGGATCCGGAATGGGTTGTGGCGCAAACTGGCCGGTTTGTGAAGGTGAGCTTTCAGCTGAACTCATTATTGAATTAAGCCATCGTCTAGTTTCCGGGACTGCAGGATTTGTTGTATTACTCCTGTCGGTTCTCTCATGGAAACACGCAGGACACATAAGAGAAGTGAAATTTTTATCTTTCATCTCTATTTTTTTTCTGGTACTGCAAGGGCTAATAGGCGCTGCTGCCGTGCTATGGTCACAATCCGATTTTGTCCTGGCCATGCATTTCGGGATTTCCTTGATTTCATTTGCTGCGGTATTTCTGTTAACTCTGTTAATATTTGAAATTGACCAGAAGTTCGATGCCCGCTCGCTGATTATTGACAGACGGCTTAGATATCACTTCTATAGTTTAATTGTTTACATTTTATTCGTCGTCTATACAGGCGCTCTTGTCAGGCATGCTAATTCCAGCCTAGCCTGCCGCAGCTGGCCGTTTTGTGATAACCAAAGTCCGCTTGCATTTGACTATCACTTCAGCCAGTGGATACAGATGGGGCACCGTTTTGCTGCGGGTTTAGCCTTTATATGGACGTTATACTTATTGTACAGAGTTCTTAAATCATACCGTTATAACCGCATTATGGTTTGGGGATGGGCTGCTGCTTCGATGCTAATGGTTTTGCAAGTACTATTCGGGGCACTCGTTATATTTACAATGGTCAATCTAGCAGTAGCACTTTTGCATGCCTTGATTATTTCCATCTACTTTGGAGTATTGAGTTACTTTATTTTACTATCTTCCAGAAGTGCTAAATATGAAAAAGAAAAATAATTTTAAAAACCCCTTCTCTTGCCAGGCAAGAGAAGGGGTTTTTTATCTTTAATAGAAGGATTATTGTAAATGTGACCACGACTTTCTTTGTTTCGTAAACTCCCTTGGCTTATTGCTGATATCCTGGTCTTCAGGAATGGAGCGTTTCGTCCCCCGTTGTTCTTTTGCCCTGACTGACCTGGCAATATTGTTTAATATACCAACAGAAATCATGAGAATTAACAAGGAAGACCCTCCATAGCTGACAAACGGAAGTGTTACCCCTGTAATTGGTAAGAGTCCACTAATTGCCCCCAAATTAATAAAGGCCTGGATACCAATCATGGATGAAATCCCGATTGCCAACAATGAACCGAAGCTGTCATCACATTGATGAGAGATATAGAAACCCCTTAACACAATAATAGCCAACATTCCAATCACAGCGGCTACCCCGAGAAAACCTAATTCTTCGGCAATTACAGCCATTATAAAATCGGTATGGGGCTCCGGGAGATACCCCAGCTTTTGAACGCCTTGTCCAATCCCTTCTCCTGTCAAGCCGCCTGTGCCGATCGCCAAGTACGATTGGATAAGGTGAAAGCCATTCAGGTCAGGGTCCTCAAATGGCTGATAAGCGCCAGTAAACCGGGAAACTCGTTCCGGTGTCACCATTTGCGTTGCCGCAAAACCGAGAAAGGTTATCACCGTGACTACTAAAAAAGCCAAATGGCGGAATTTAATCCCGGCGCTGAAGATTACGGAGCAGGCAATTAAAAATATAACAGAAGCTGTACCAATATCCGGCTGTTTAATGATCAATGCCAGAATTAGACCTGTTAATACTAGAGGCGGCAATACTGCTTTTGAAAAATCATGGATATATTCCTGCTTTTTTGAGTAAGCCGATGCCAAATATATGATTAAACCTAATTTAGCGAACTCAGCCGGCTGCAAACGCATGGAACCGAATTTGAGCCATGACTGGGCGTAATTCACTTCTTCACCGAACAATAAAACGGCAACAAGTAATGTAATAATCCCTAATATCATTAATTTAATCAATTTTTGATAATGGCGGTAGGCAAACATGCTGCAGAATAAATAAAACAGCATACCTAAACTGAACCACTGTAGCTGCTTCAGCATGAAATAATTGCTGGCAACTTCATTTTTTACGACAGCGATCACCATACTTGCACTGTATATCATCACGATACCGAACGCCGTCAATATTATCGGGGTTATAAAGAGCGTAAAATCAAAATCTTTCAATTTTTGTTTCAATGTGATGACTCCTAACTATGTATGATGAAAGAATCAGCATCTCGTTTTTCTCAGTTTATTAACTAAAATATACCATAGAAAAAGCAATGATAGTTGCTCTGCGGAAAAGTCTTTTCTAATAAAAAAACCCCGCCGCTGTTAGGCAAAGGTTTTCCAATTAATTAGGCGGATCAACAATCATCCACTAAATAAACTTGCTTAAGATTTTTGCGCTGCTTCATGTAATACGTTCAGTTGTCTTTCCAGGTTTTCAAGCAATGCCTTACCAGCTTCTTCGCTGACCAGATTTAACCGTACCGCAAAATCAATTTCCCTGGACAAACCAAACATTTGTGTATCTAAAACCTCTTCATATAAAGGACACTGAGGCATAGTCAAGTTATCCATTTGAACTTTAATGAGCTTCAATATTTTATTAGCATCAGCCTCTAGAAGGGCATAGGCTTTATCACGATTGCTAACAGCCACTTCAGGTATCACAAAATCCCCTCCGTTTAACAGACTTTCTTCTATTTATATTAGCGTTTGTCAGTAAAAAATGCAAGATAAGAACAGAAATATATCAAACTTGCGTTGGTTTTTTGTGTTGCAGAAAGATGCAGGAGCCTTTTTCCTATAGTGATTTTTAGTCCCTTAGATGAAATTAAAAATAAACTCTGCTATTCTTGAAAGGGATGGAATTTAATCGAGAAAGGAACTGGTAACATGATTGTACAGCTAACTGGCAAAGTGAAATATCCGATAACGTTAGATCCGACTGTCTGGATTTTTGATGATAGAAAGCTTTTATTCGAAGATGCCTTCAAATCTCCAGATACTGAAGAGAATGAACAAGAAGACGAGCTAAAAAAAGCTTCTATGAGATGGGACCGGGAAGTTTATCAACAAAGAATCAAACCTCCGGTAAATAAAAGCATTAGCAAATTTGAAAGAGAGCAAATACTCGAAGGTACATATGTAATGCCCATTAAAGATTTCCTTGCTACCTCAGAGATAGAAGACGAGTCCAAACAAGCGAGACTGATTACGGAAAAACAAGAAGAAATAATCTCTTTATCCCAGCTGGATGAGTGCCTCCTTCTATTTGCCGAGAATGGGAAACCTGTAAAAGAGGCTGGCCCTGTACATTTATATTTTGGTGATGGTTCTAATCGGCAGCAGCCAATTAAAGGAGTTAAAAAAATCGTCATAGAATAACCGGTGTTTTGGAGCGTTGACAGTCTTCTAATTTACAGTTTCATTGGAGACCGGCGTGCTTCACTTTTGCTCTGATGAATAATCTCTGCTTATTCAAGAAAAGATAGGAGTAAAAGGAGGAGTGCCCGATGAACAATCGGCTTGTATTCCTGTGTATTGTCTGGCTTTCCTGTGGTTTCCTTATGACAGGATGTCAACAGGAGGAAAGCCTGCCTGACCAGGAGAACCAAGACCCGGCCATCCAGGTGAAGAACTCTGACCCCGCCCAACCAGATCCACAAAACTACAGTAATCAGGAAATAGCAAATCATCTGTCTAATATTGCAGCAGATGTTCCTAATGTAGATGACGCTTCGTCTGTTGTGGCAGGTCCCTATGCTGTAGTAGCCATTGATGTTGATAAAGATTTAGATCGTTCCAGGGTAAGCACAATCAAATATTCTGTTGCGGAAGCCCTTCACCATGACCCTTATGGGAAAACAGCAGTTGTCATTGCAGATGCAGATGGAACTGAACGAATTAGACACATGGCTGATAAAATTCAGCAAGGCCACCCAATTCAAGGATTTGTGGATGAACTTTCTGCGGTTGTAGGAAGGTATATGCCTGAAGTGCCAATCAATGAAGACCAACCCGAAGAACCTGACCAGAATAAGCAAGTCATTCCAGAAGATGACCAGCAGGAATTAGAGGACATAGAAGATGATCAATCGAATAATCAAAAGCGTAACAACCAAGGTTCGAACTAAAAAGCTGTCATTCGACAGCTTTTTTTTGTTGATTGTAAAAACATCCTGCAGTGGATTATAGTAATTTTGATAGATGTGTCCAGCAGTCTATGTTAAACTGGTAAAAAGAATTGCTGTGAGGTGGTAATTAGTGAGAGTTAAATGTGTAATTTGCGACAGCATTGAAAGTATAGATAGTAACTCGTTGCAAGCCAAACGTTTGAGAAACAGGCGTATCCATATGTACCTATGTCAAACTTGCTATGCAAGAGTAGAAAAAAACACAAAAAAAAGACATGCAACAGGCAATTTCCGTTTATATAAAGAAAAGAAAAAGAATAATAGTTTAATTTAATCCTCTCTCATATAGTAAAATAGGAGCGTCCAGCGAGGTATGGCTGTGGGGATACAGCTATCTCCTATACAAAAAACCTAAGGCAAAGCCAAAAATCGGCGCCTTAGGTTTTTTTCGTTCATTAAGCTTGTTTATTTCTCCGCTTTCTATCCTGGGCCAGCCTGAACCTGTATATAGCGAGAATTAATACGATAATAACAAGGCATTCAGCCATCGGAAGCTTTAAACCTAATAAAGTAATAATAAAAGCGCCGATAAACAGGAAGATATAGACAACCAAGGACTTTAATAAAGGCAGCTTTCTGGCGAATCCTAATTTATAACTGCACGCAAGCAATATGGCAATCGTCAAATACAATAGAAAAAAACCTAGCAGCAGGTTTTGTCCACTTTCCCCATTCGCAATAGTATTAAAAAGAAAATCTACAATGGGCAGATTGTTCCCTACATCGATTACTTCGTTACTTTCCTCCACCATTTTCACTCCTTCTATCCAATTCACTCCCCTACCTATCATACTAGAACACATAAAACTGCGCTAGGCTTAGTTAATACATTTTCATCTGCCGGAAAATGATTTATACTTATAGGGAAGAATAAGAGGTGAAATGATGAAGAAAATCCAGTACAGCAAACTATTTTTGGCTATTCTCGTAATCTCTTGTTTTGTTTTGGTAGGTGTTGCTATCGGTTTCCGCAATTATTGGTTTACCGCATTATTTTTCGTTTTAGGCTTCATTTTGATGGGCGTTGGATTAACATTGAAACGAAAAAACCGAAGCTGACAAGAATGAAACAATGCAGCCCCCTGCCGGAACGGCACTTCGCAGGAGTGTCATGAGCAGGGTATGGCTGCTTTTACGGATCCATGATATATATTACCCAGGTGACCTGTTATTGCTTTAATTCAATATAATCAGTCAATAGTGTCTCTTGGATTTCCTTGTTACAAGATAAAATCGTGTTATTTTCTAACATATTGATTGGTTCTCCATCAGCTTTAGTTGTAATTCCTCCGACTTCGTTGACAAGAACCATTCCGCCAGCGATATCCCAAGGCGCTAGTTTCATGGTAATATATCCGTCAACGATGCCCTCAGCAACATATGCAAGTTCCAAAGCGGCCGAGCCATACGAGCGCGTTCCTCTGATTTTTCTGATCAACTCCTGCATTTTAGAGTCTTCTACTTTATTGTTGGGAGTTGTCCAGTAATTATTTAATACCAGAATTGCTTCTTCCAGCCTTAGCTCTTTCTTCAAAGGAAGCAGCTTCTTCTCATTTTTAAAAGCGCCTTCCCCTCGCCTAGCGGCATATAATATATCATTCATCACATCATATACTAGACCGATTTCTCCTATTCCATCCTGGAAAATACCGATGGAAATTGCAAAATTCCGTTTTTGATGCACAAAATTCATGGTCCCGTCGATTGGATCGATAATCCAGACAATTCCCTTGTCACTTTTCAATTCATCTCCGTAGCCTTCTTCACTTAGGATAAAATGTTCAGGATATTCGGCCCTGATTTTTTCAGCAAAAAATTGCTCCGTCTCCCGATCCATATGTGTGACCAAATCATTTGCATTTGACTTTGTATCTATAGTCAGGGGCTGATCAATAGCGTCCCGGATTGTTTTCCCCGCTTCCAGCACCCACTTTCTGGCTGTATCAAACAAATCCTTCTTTACTTGCTGCTCCATAACCAACATCCTTTTCATTTTTTTAATCTCCATCCAATTTTCACTGAATCATTTCTTCCTATCAAGCCTAAAGGTACCACTGTCTATTCTATAATAAACGAGCCCGGACATACAAAAAAGAAACGAGCATTAAGCCCATTCCTTTACGATAGCTCCATCATTTCTTTTCTCAATTCTTCCAAACGTCCTTTGGACGTTTCCATTACCTCCTGATCCTCTTGCTTCATGGCTTCATATAATGTAGCCAACTGGTAATCGATTTCCATGCGGATGACCGGTAATTTTTCCTCCGCTTCCCTTTTCTTAATTGCTTCCATTACATACTTCACATTTATCCCCTTCCCTTTCGCTTTTTGATATGTTCTTATATTGATTGCATTATCTTTTTCTTATGTTTGTTAATTTTTAAATACCCTGCTTAACATTCCCTTAAACACAAGGCTATTCCGTTTGTAATGCACTCGTAATATGATAAAATCAAGGATGATAACAACCATGAAGGAAGGAAGAATGTGCGTATGAGTTTCACAGGTTTTACAAAAGATGATTTTAATACTTTCCATATCGAAGGCCTTGATTCTAGAATGGAGGCTATCAGAACTCGTATCCAACCAAAATTCCAGGAAGTCGGCAGTGAATTAACCGATTTTCTTTCTGCAGAATTAGGAAACGAAATGTTTTTACATATTGCCCAGCATGCCAGAAGATCTGTAAACCCTCCTGAGGATACTTGGCTGGCTGTCGCAGCAAACAAAAGAGGTTATAAAAAGCATCCACACTTTCAGGTTGGATTGTTTGATGACCATGTATTTATTTGGTTGGCTTTCATCTATGAGCTTCCAGAAAAACAAAAGATTGCCGAATCGTTTCTAAAAAATTTGGACGAGTTAAAGCAGCTTCCTGGCGATTTTGTCATTTCAATGGATCATACAAAAAAAGAAGCCTTCCCGGTCAGCGAATTATCAAAGGAGAACTTAATACGGCTTAGAGACGTAAAAAAAGCAGAGTTTCTTATAGGAAAGCATTTTGATCCTTCCAGCAAGTCCGTAAAAGACGGAGATGTTTTTTTGGCAGAAACAAAGGAAGCCTTTCAGTACCTGCTGCCTTTCTACAAACTCGCATCATCATAGGAAAAGGAAGGAGGTTGGAAGAAAAACTTCCAACCTCCCTGTTTAACAGCTGTTATTTATGTAACTCCATTGTCACCCGATCACCAGACCTCATATTTCTCGCTTTTTTCACTGTTTGGTAACATGAATAACCGGATTCCTTCTCAAATTTACCGCACAACTGTTTTTCCTCACTCTTGGCTGGGACTATTTGCTTGAATCTCGTATATGCCATCAATAAATCGTCACGCTTCACGCCATTCTCGTATGCTTGCTCAACTAAAGAATAAAAGTTGACCACATCAATGATTTCCTGTTGTGTCCATGTTTCCTCAAGCGGATAACTGTAGCTCATCATTATCTCCTTTCTGTACCCCAATCATTTCTAATCACAGCAGCTTCTGCCATTATTCTTTCCATTAATTCTCCGACAGATGGAATATCATTTATCCTGGCCGAAATTTGCCCTGCCCATCCAAAACCATCAGATTCCTGACCTTCATAAATAAACCGCTTATTCGCCTCACCACTGATGTACGATTTCAGCTCTTGATAGCCAGGGTTTTGCTTTTCCATCTCAACTAGCTGTTCTGTCCACTGATTTTTCAAGGCTCTGGCCGGAGCACCAATGGACCGCTTGATAACGAGGGTATCCTGCTCTCCTGCATTTAGAATTGCCTGTTTATAAGCAGAATCTGCATGGATACATTCTTTCGTAGCGATAAACCTTGTTCCCATTTCCACTCCTTGCGCCCCTAATGCTAAAGCAGCCATCAGGCCTTTCCCGTCTCCAATTCCTCCTGAAGCAATAACAGGTATTGATACAGCATCTGCTACCTGAGGAGTAAGGACAAATGTCCCTGTATCATTTCTGCCAATATGGCCGCCGCCTTCCTGCCCTACTACCATAACAGCATCTGCCCCTAGTTCCTCCGCTTTCAATGCCTGTCTTTTAGCGGCTACAAGAACCATGGTCTTTATTCCGGTTCCTTCCAATAATTTCAGTACAGGTCCGGGATTCCCGCCTGTTATTGAGATGACTGGCACTTCTTCATCAATTGCTGCCTGTACCATATGCTGAAATGGCCTTCTTTGTTCTCCGATAGCAAAATTGACCCCAAATGGTTTATCCGTCTTATCTCTTAACTTACTGATTTCCTCTCGTAAAAGCGTTTCATTTTCCAGGCTCATTGCCGTAATTTGTCCAAGTCCGCCAGCATTTGAAACAGCAGCTGCGAGTTCTGAATAAGCAAGGTATGCCAATCCCCCTTGAATGATGGGTATATCAATTCCTAATAAATCTGTCAGCTCTGTTGACCACTTCAACTCATATCCCCCTTTCTTTTTCTTATCCTATCATGTTCCGCCTCATCTTTCTAAAAGTAGCGATTCCTGTTATGTTTTGCTATAATTTCTCTTACATTGCTTCCGCAATCACGTTTGAGTGACGAAAATTAAAACGGATTTAAATGCAAACAAAGAGGTGTAAACATGTCACAAAAGGAAACCCCCCTATTTACTGGCTTACTGAACCATATAAAAAAACAACCAGTCCAATTCCACATCCCGGGCCACAAGAAAGGTAAGGGAATGGACCCCGATTTCCGATCGTTCCTAGGGGATAATGCACTGGCTATTGACTTAATAAATATTGAACCATTAGATGACTTGCATCATCCGCAAGGAATCATTAAAAAAGCACAGGATTTGGCTGCCCGTGCTTTTTCTGCAGACTACACGTTCTTTTCTGTCCAAGGAACTAGTGGTGCTATTATGACTATGGTGTTAAGTGTCTGTGGACCGGGGGATAAAATTATCGTACCGAGGAACATTCACAAGTCAGTGACGACTGCCCTGATCTTTTCTGGGGCAACACCTGTGTTTATTCACCCGGAAGTTGATAAGGAACTGGGAATTTCACACGGAATCACACCACAATCTGTTAGCAAAGCTTTGCAGGCTAATCCTGATGCAAAGGGAGTTTTGGTAATAAATCCGACTTATTTTGGCATTGCGGCTGATTTGAAAAAAATCGTGGAAATTTCCCATCAATACCAAGTACCAGTGTTAGTAGATGAGGCGCACGGAGTCCATATTCATTTCCATGATGAACTGCCTGTATCGGCGATGGAAGCAGGCGCTGATCTGGCTGCAACGAGTGTACACAAATTGGGAGGATCGCTTACCCAAAGCTCAGTGCTTAACCTTAGGGAAGGCTTAGTTTCCCATGAAAGAGTACAGAGTACGTTGTCGATGCTAACGACAACTTCAACATCCTACTTATTGTTGGCATCCATAGATTCTGCGAGAAAACACTTAGCGGTCAACGGACAAAAACTAATCGATAAAACGATACATTTAGCAAATGAAACAAGAGCTGCAATCAACAGAATTCCCAATTTATATTGTGTCGGAAATGAGATCATCGGTAGTGAGGCTACTTTTGACTATGATCCGACTAAGTTAATTATTTCTGTGAAAAACCTGGGGCTGACGGGATATGACGTAGAGGTATGGTTAAGGGATCATTACCAAATAGAAGTGGAGCTATCAGATATGTATAATATTTTATGCATTATCACCCCTGGAGACGAGAGAACAGAAACCAATCTTCTTGTCGAAGCATTAGACAAGTTAGCGTGGGATCGATATGCTTATGCCATTCAAAAAAGTGTGCCGGTCAAAATCCCGGAAATCCCGCTATTATCCATGTCGCCCCGCGATGCGTTTTATGCCGAAACAGAGATCATTCCGTTACAGGAAGGGGCAGGCAGGATAAGTGCTGAATCGATCATGGTTTATCCTCCCGGAATCCCTATCTTTATTCCTGGTGAGATAATAACCGAGGATAATATCCATTATATTCAGCAGAATCTTGATACGGGGTTACCGGTCCAAGGCCTTGAGGATGAAACCTTAAAAAATATTAGAGTGATTAAAGAACATAAACCATTTAGATAAACCTGGCAAGTAATCACTTTTTAAAACAAGAAAGCTCCTGGCATAACTATGCCAGGAGCTTTCTTGTTATTCTTCTACTTGAATTAATGCAGGATCTGCAATTTGATAACCTTTACTCCGTATCCCTTCGACAATATCATCAAGGGCGGCAGCCGTCCATTCCCGATCGTGCATCAGTAAATTGGCCCCACTGACGAGCAGATTGGTATTAACCATAATGTCGGCAAGAGCATCTTCGTTCCTGTACTGCTCGTTCCAATCATATCCATACGACCAATTCATCAACAACATCCCTTGTTCAGCTGCAATTTTCCTGGAATAATCGGTATTTTGTCCATGGGGAGCGCGAAAGAATTTCGGCCTTTCCCCAGTGATATCTTCTATCAAATCATTAAGGCTTACTATTTCTTCTTTTTGCACTTCTTCCGAAGCTTCGACAAGAGCCTGATGGTTAAACGTGTGATTACCTATCTCAAATCCCATATCATGGATTTGCTTCAACACCTGCTGTTGTTCTTCGGTGGCAAGAAAATGTCCATTTACAAAGAAAATCGCTTTCGCATCTAATTCTTTTAATGTTTTGGCCATCTCCAATGCATGCTCATCCGGAGCATCATCAATTGTTAATAAAACGATATCTTTATCCGCATTCTCGTCTAAAGGCTTAATCGACCAATTACCGGTCAACTCATATTTAGGTTCGCTTTCCGTTTCAGCGGGCAAAACTTCCTCTTTCTCTTCAGCTTGTCCTTCCGCTGCGGCTTCTTCTGTTTGTCTTTCATTATTATTTTCTTTCGAATGCTTACCTTCTTCTTTTACTCCTTGATTGTTATCTACAGCTTCCGTATCTGCCGAATCAGCAGAAGTTAATAAGTTACAGCCAGCTAACACAATAATCGCTGCTGCTACGACCAGCAATATGTACTTTTTCATTTAATAAAAACCCCCTGATGTTTATCCTCATCTGTATCCTCTATTATAAAGGATAATCATATTATTTTGGGCCATTTTTTTTAATTTTGTAGAAAAATATGTAAAACGATAAAGAGATAAAGGAACATTGCTGGTTTACCGTCGATTTAGTAGGGGTACTCTTATCTTGTATGAGTCAAAAAATGTCGAAAAATGCGCTCCCTAATAGTCCATCTTCCTCCTCTAAGAATCAGCATCAATATTATGGTTATATTAAAAGCACCGTGTATATTCACCCGCTTGAAAAGGTGTGCCTACAGCAAAATATTTTTGTTTTATCAATGTTTATGTTTTAATACATAATTGTGGTTTTTTAATTAACAGGTTTTGTACGGGAGAAATTATTACAGAAAGGAAGATAATATGAATAAAATTACTAGAGTGTTTTATATTTCACTTATTGTTGCAATCATCTTTATCGCCTGGGGAATCATCTCTGAGGATGTTCTCCCAAATGGCAATTTGGATAATGTGACAAGTATCATTCAGGGCTTTATTGTAGAGAAATTCGGATGGTTTTATTTACTGTCTGCTACAGGCTTTCTCGTTTTTGCTATTTTTCTCATCTTTTCCAAGTATGGAAACATCCGACTTGGAAAACCGGAGGATCGCCCGGATTATAATTATCTAACCTGGTTTGCGATGCTTTTTAGCGCAGGCATGGGGATAGGATTGGTTTTCTGGGGTGCTGCAGAGCCGCTCTCCCACTTCCATACTCCACCAGATGGGGATATTCAGGAAGGCTCACCTGAAGCCGCCAGAACAGCCATGCGGTACAGCTTTTTTCATTGGGGACTCCATCCTTGGGGTATCTATGCAGTGATCGCACTAGCGCTAGCTTATTTTAAATTCAGGAAAGAAGCTCCCGGACTAGTAAGCTCTATCCTTTATCCTTTATTTGGTGAAAAAATCAAAGGCGGCTGGGGCACATTAGTTGACTTTATTGTCGTATTTGCCACCATTTTCGGCGTAGCTACTTCTCTCGGTCTTGGAGCAATACAAATCAGCGGTGGACTGGCCTTTATATTTCCAGGAATAGATAGGACGATTACAGTTCAACTGATCATTATAGCCGTGGTAACAGTTCTATATTTACTTTCCGCGATGACCGGGATAAATAAAGGGATTAAATACTTAAGTAATACAAATATTGTATTGGCACTGCTGTTAATGCTATTTTTATTGTTCGCAGGGCCAACTAATTTCATTATGGACCTGTTTACAACGTCCCTCGGCAACTATGCAGCAAATATTGTCAACATGAGTTTCCGATTAACGCCGTTTGACCAGAGCAACACTTGGATCCAAGGCTGGACAATCTTTTACTGGGCATGGTGGATTGCCTGGGCTCCATTCGTCGGTACATTTATTGCCCGTGTATCGAAGGGAAGAACCATCAGGGAATTTGTTTTGGGTGTTCTTTTAGTTCCCACTATTTTCGGTGCCCTTTGGTTTTCTGTTTTCGGGGGCTCCGCTATTAACCTGGAATACTATGGCGGCCAGGACATTATCCACTACGTCAATGATATGGGTACGGAAGTTGCACTGTTTGCGGTGCTTGAATCTTACCCTATGGGGATCATTATGTCGATAGTAGCCGTACTATTGATCAGTACTTTCTTTATTACATCTGCTGATTCTGCCACTTTCGTTCTGGGAATGCAGACAACCGGCGGCGGGCTTAACCCGCATAATAGAGTAAAGTTCGTATGGGGAATCATTCAATCAGCTGCAGCTGCCATATTGCTTTGGCAAGGCGGTCTGGAAACATTACAAACAGCATCAATCATTGCTGCCTTCCCTTTTGCGATTATTATGATTTTAATCGTATTTTCACTAATTAAGTCCTTTAAGGAAGAGGGGAAGACGGTAGACTTAAGACGGCCGAAAAAATAGATCTATAACGCAGGAAAAGCAGACCGCCTTTTATATGGGGGTCTGCTTTTTTAAATGTATATTACAGATCCTCTGTTCCTATTTCATTTCGTTAACAATTAAGTAATACGAACCAAAGCTGTCAATTTTTTTGTTAAGATGAAGGCACACATCACGCAAAGGAAGGTGCAGCATATCAACAAGAAAAGATGGCTTACCTTTATATTTGTCAGTTTGGTTCTTCTCACAACAAGCTGTAATGCAAAGCAGACAATTGAGGTATTGACTTTTGAACCTAGCAACTTTCAAGTGTTCTTTTATACCAACAAATCCAATCCTAAATTAGAAAATGAATATCTAAAAGCGATTCTTGATCTTAAAAATAATTACCCCTCACAGCTCGACAATATTGAATTGACAGAAACAACTATTGAATCATTAAAAAGACGGTCAATTGCTGAATATCCTGCATTAGTAATAGTTAAAGATGGACAAACTATCTCTAAGCTCAGTGGACAAGCCTCTAAAACGGACGTTCTCAAAAAATTGAAAAAGACAGTTAATGGAGAAAAAAACTCTTTATCAGCTAATTGACCTGATAAAGAGTTTTTTATTAACTAAGTCAACCCGAGTAGAAATCTGCCTTGCCCTTCCAACTAAATAAAGGAAAGCTCCAGAAATTGATCCCGGAGCTTTCCTACTGTTTATTTTGCAATATGAATTGGAGTGCCAAGTACTACTTCGGCAGCTTCCATCGTAATTTCACCAAGCGTTGGATGTGCATGGATAGTAAGTGCTAAATCTTCAGCAGTCATTCCGCTTTCAATAGCCAAACCTAACTCGGCAATCATGTCACTAGCATTTGGACCAGCGATTTGGGCACCAATTACCAATCCGTCGTCTTTTCTAGTAACTAATTTCACAAAACCGTCGCTATCGTTAAGAGATAAAGCCCGGCCGTTTGCAGCAAACGGGAACTTAGAAGCTTTGACGTCGTAACCAGCTTCCTTGGCGCTTTGCTCATCATAGCCTACAGTAGCAAGTTCTGGCTCTGAGAAGACAACAGCAGGGATGCCATTGTAATCAATTTCCGACTTCTCGCCAGCAATCACTTCTGCAGCTACTTTACCTTCATATGAAGCCTTGTGGGCTAATGGAGGGCCTTCGACGATATCCCCGATTGCAAAGATGCTGTCTACATTTGTCCGGCATTGATTATCTATCTTAATCAACCCTTTATCGTCCAGCTCGATGCCGACTTGCTCAAGGCCAATTTCCGCTGTGTTTGGACGGCGGCCAACAGTAACAAGCACATAATCCGCTTCAATGGTTTCTTCTTTATCTTTCACTTCATATGTCACTTTTACGCCTTCACCGGTTTCATCTACACCTTTAGCCATTGCATTTGTAACTACATCTACACCTTTAGCTTTCAATCGGCGCTTAACTAAAGAGGTCATTTGCTTTTCGAAACCGCCTAGAATATCCTTGGTACCTTCTAAAATAGTAACTTTAGTTCCGAAGTTAGCATAGGCAGTACCCAACTCTGTACCAACATAGCCTCCGCCGATGACAACCATTTTCTCAGGAATTTCTTTCAAATTAAGCGCTCCCGTAGAATCAAGGACACGATCAGAAAATTTGAAAGCAGGAAGTTCAATTGGGCTGGATCCTGTTGCAATAATACAATTGTTGAAAGTATAGGTTTGGGAATTTTTTTCATCCATTACCCTAACTGTATTTTTGTCAACGAAGTAAACTTCGCCTTTGACGATGTCTACTTTATTGGCTTTTAATAGTCCTTCAACACCTGTTGTAAGCTTGTTGACGACACTGCCTTTCCACTCTTGTACCTTAGAGAAGTCTACAGTGACATTTTCAGCTTTAATTCCCATATCTTCTGCTCCATGGGCATGCTCCATACGGTGCCCTGCCTGAATTAAAGCTTTTGAAGGGATACAGCCGACATTCAAGCAAACTCCGCCTAAATTGCCTTTATCGACAATTGTGACATTCTGGCCTGTTTGGGCGGCACGGATGGCGGCCACATAGCCGCCAGGTCCAGCACCAACAACAAGAGTATCTAACTCAATTGGAAAATCTCCTACTACCATAATTTACGCCTCCATCATAATTAATTGTGGATCGTTCAACAACCGCTTAATCTGGTTCAATGCCAACTGGGCCGTAGCACCATCGACAATACGGTGATCAAAGCTTAAGGATAGAGCCAGCACTGGAGCTACCACGATTTCGCCGTCACGTACAATCGGTTTTTCAGCGATACGTCCAATGCCAAGAATAGCTGCTTCTGGGTAGTTGAGCACAGGTGTAAACCATTGTCCACCGGCAGAGCCGATATTGGAAATGGTGCTTGAAGCGCCTTTCATTTCATTCGGACCTAGTTTACCATCTCTTGCTTTTACAGCTAATTCGTTTATTTCTTGAGAAATTGCGAATATAGATTTTGCATCAGCATTTTTAACAACTGGTACTAGCAAGCCTTTTTCGGTATCTGCAGCAATCCCTACGTTGTAATAATGTTTTTGCACAATCTCATCTGTATTCTCATCGATTGATGCGTTAAGGATTGGATAATTTCTAAGTGCAGAAACGAGAGCTTTGACTACATATGGCAAGTAAGTCAACTTGATTTCCTGTTCAGCAGCAACAGCTTTAAACTTCTTCCTGTGTGCTACTAGTTCGGTCACATCAACCTCATCATGAAGCGTCACGTGAGGAGCTTTTGTCTTAGAATTAACCATCGCCTTGGCAATTGATTTGCGGATCCCGCTCATTTTTTCGCGAGTTTCCGGGAATTCACCTTCTGGAACTGTTTGAGTACCAGTAGCTTGCTCAGCAGCTGGTTCTTCTGTTTGGTCTTGGCTGGTATCAGGCGCTTGTTGTTGTCCGCCATCAAGATAACTGTCGATATCCTCTTTGACTACACGTCCGTTTTTCCCAGAGCCTTGGACTTTACGGATGTTGACGTTATTATCTCTTGCATATTTACGGACAGAAGGCATAGCAATGACACGCTCATTTGATCCTTCGTCATTTTCTTCCTTATCATTTTCAGGTTCAGCATCACTTTCTGCAGGTTTCTTTTCTGCCTCTGCAGTGTCAGCCTCTTCTTTTTGTGCCGGAGCTTCTTCTTCACCGTTATCATCCGATTCATAACCCTCAGCATCAAATGTAATGATTACGTCGCCAACGACAGCGACTGTTCCTTCATCGACTTTCACATCTTTGACAGTGCCTTCTACAGGAGAAGGGATTTCTACGACTGCTTTGTCGTTTTGCACTTCACAAAGTACATCATCTTCTGTTACTTTGTCGCCTTCTTTTACGAACCACTTTACGATTTCACCTTCATGGATACCTTCACCGATATCCGGAAGTTTAAATTCAAAAGCCATTTACATTACCTCCCATCTTAAAAGTTAACTACTTGGTTTACTCTTTCTATTATGTCGTTATAGTTTGGAAGCCAAACTTCTTCTGCTTGAGAGAATGCATATACTGTGTCCGGAGCTGCCACTCTCAATACAGGTGCTTCTAAATGCAGAATCGCACGTTCCTGGATTTCCGCAATGATATGGGAAGCCATTCCAGCTTGGCGCTGTGCTTCTTGCACTACTACTACACGATTTGTTTTCTTCACTGATTCTAAAATTGTATCAATATCAATAGGCATGATTGTACGTAAATCAATTACTTCTGCTTGAATGCCGTCTTTCTCCAACTCTTCGGCAGCTTTCAAAGAAGAATGGACCATTGCACCGTAAGCAATAAGTGTAACGTCACTTCCCTCGCGCTTCACTTCTGCCTTTCCTAAGTCAATGGTGTATTCTTCCTCAGGAACCTCCCCGCGGAAGGAACGATAAAGCTTCATATGTTCAAGGAACACTACTGGATCGTTGTCGCGGATAGAAGAAATCAATAACCCTTTTGCATCATAAGGAGTAGAAGGAATGACAACTTTCATTCCAGGCTGCTGGGCAATAAGGCCTTCTAAAGAGTCTGCGTGTAATTCCGGTGTATGAACGCCGCCGCCAAACGGAGAACGGATGGTGACTGGCTGTCCTTTCGTTCCACCGGAACGGTAACGCATCCGTGCCATTTGACCATTAATTGCGTCCATCGCCTCATAAACGAAGCCAAAGAATTGAATTTCTGGCACAGGACGGTACCCTTGCAAAGCAAGACCGATTGAAAGGCCGCCAATTCCTGATTCAGCCAACGGTGTATCGAACACGCGCTCTTCGCCGAACTCGTCTTGTAGTCCTTCAGTGGCACGGAACACACCGCCGTTTTTACCGACGTCTTCACCGTAGACCAGCACATTTTCGTCATTTTTCAATTCTGTGCGCAATGCATCAGTGATCGCTTGAATCATTGTCATTTGTGCCATGATTTACTTCGACTCCTTTTCTGAATATTCTTCCAACTGTTCTTCAAGATGGGATGGAAGTTCTTCATACATATTTTTAATAAGGTCTGTTACCTTCTGTTTTGGTTGTTCATCCGCTTTTTTAATAGCAGCTTTTATTTCTTCTTTTGCTTGTTCAATGACTTTGTTTTCCTCTTCTTCCGACCATAGGCCTTTTTTCTCAAGGAAACTGCGGAAACGAACAAGAGGGTCTCTTTTTTCCCATTCGTTATCCATGTTTTCTGTACGGTAACGAGTTGGGTCATCTCCGGCCATCGTATGCGGGCCATAACGGTAAGTCAGTGTTTCAATTAACGTAGGACCTTCACCGTCTACAGCGCGTTGGCGTGCTTCTTTCGTAGCAGCATAAACAGCCAATACATCCATTCCGTCTACCTGAATCCCTTCAATGCCTGCAGCAACAGCTTTTTGAGCCAATGTTTTTGCAGCTGTTTGCTGTTCTACAGGAACTGAAATGGCAAATTGGTTATTTTGCACAACAAAAATCGCTGGCGCTTGATACGCACCGGCAAAGTTAATTCCTTCGTAGAAATCCCCTTGCGATGTACCGCCATCGCCAGTGTAAGTGATTGCTACCGATTTCTTACCTCGGCGTTTCATACCTAGGGCAACTCCTGCTGCCTGTGTATATTGGGCGCCAATAATGATTTGCGGGCTCAGGGCATTAACACCTTCAGGCATTTGGTTTCCATGGTAATGGCCTCTGGAAAACAAGAAAGCCTGGTACAACGGAAGGCCATGCCAGATCAACTGAGGCACGTCACGATAGGCAGGAAGAATGAAATCTTCTTTTTCCAGCGCATAATGTGTACCTAACTGGGAAGCTTCCTGTCCCGCAGTAGGGGCATAGAAACCTAATCTTCCTTGGCGGTTCAAAGCAATAGAACGCTGATCCAAAATACGGGTGTATACCATTCTGTGCATTAATTCCTTTAATTCATCATCTGATAAGTCAGGCATTAAATCTTCATTGATTATCTCGCCGTCTTCATTCAGAATTTGAAACGTTTCAAATTGGTTTTCAATGTTTTCTAGTGTACGTTTCAAAATGACTCACCTCTTCCTTTCTCTTATCCTTTAGATTTGTCCCCGAGTAATCCGGGGTAAGTAAGACTGAATTTGAGTGGGTTGAACATTAGAATACACATTCAACTAAACTTAAGCAGAAAGCCCGCACAAAGGGGATTATTCCTTGTGTGTTTTAGCCTTCCCCAAAGTTGAAAAAATCTGTACCAATTATTATAAAAATACAATACCCTATATTTATTTACCTTAATCTAATGATGAAGCAATAAACAAACTGTTACATAGTTTATCTTTCAAATGACTGGTACAATTTTCACTCTGACTTTAGTTTAGCTTATTCAAAAGTGAGGGTCAAACACTTTAACTGTTAATATTGTATTTTTTTATACGAGTTTTACCCGAGTTGTATAATTCCCGAATGATTTCGCCATCGAGCTGAAATTACTGCTGTTTCATTAACTTGCTGTAACTGTATTAGTAATTCCCAGCTTATTTAGCCAAATGGAATAGCATCTTCTGTTTCTGTTGCCCGGCATTTCATTTTAAATGTGGCGACAGTACTACCTATAAATAACAAAAAGGCCTCCACACCCGACTGTGTGAAGGCCTCAAAATTTGAAGTTAATTACTCTTTTCAGAATCAGCTGGTTGTTCCGTTTCTTTTTCATCCTTTGTTTCGCTATCCTCTTCCTTGGAGTTGCTTTCGCCTTGCTTCTCATATTCTACATTCAATTCTGCCAGTTCATAAAATTTCTGTTTTAACTGATTGTATTTTTCTGTTTTTTCATTAAATGCCTGGTTAGCAGATATAACTTGATCATAACTAGCGTTTATCGAGTCAATTTGGTCCCTTAATTCCTGCTCCTTCAACTCTTTATTCTGAAGCATTTCATATAGTTTTCTATCTTGTTCTAAAGCGGAGGAATAGGCTTTATTCAAGTCTTGATAGGCAGAATATCTTTCATCCATGGTAGCAGCCATATCTTCAGCTGCTGTTCGTACTTTCTCCTCATCCAAATCTTCAATTAAAGAATCAACCTTATCAAATTCAGCTTTGGCTGCTTCTATACTTTCCTTTTCAGTTGCAAGCCGGTCAGCGCGCTTATCAATTAAATTCAATGCTTCCTGTGATAGTTTTTTGACTTGGTCAAATTCTTCCATTCCAAGTGAGATGATTTGGTTATAAAGTTCTTTCTCCTGCTTTTCCAGTTCAACTAGCGGTTGTTGTTGATCTGCAAAATCATTCTCCAGCACAACAGCCTCCTCTAAATGCTCGTACATCTTTTCTGCTGTAGACTGGCTGCTGCATGCTGTTAAAATGACTAGTAATACACCTATCATCATCGTTGTTTTTCTCAGTGGCAATGGTTCTCCTCCTAACTACTTGCTATGATAACCTTTTTTTATGTAAAGCGGCAATTACTTTTCCAATAATATAACAAAAAATCATTAATATAAAGAGGAAAGGGAACTACGAAAATAGATTTATTCTTATTTTATGAGATAAAATGTAAAACATGCTTGTTTGCATGTATTTGAATACCTTCCCCTTGCGTTCTATGTTAAACTAAAACTCAGCAACGAATGCAATTTAGGAGTGAAGAAAATGATTACGATGGATGATATTATCCGTGAGGGAAATCCCATTTTAAACAAGACAGCGGAAGCTGTACCCTTACCCCCTAATAAGGAAGATATTGATATTCTAACTGAAATGCTGGATTACTTAAAAAACAGCCAGGATGAAAAAATAGCGGAACAATACGGATTAAGGCCGGGTGTAGGACTGGCTGCTCCTCAAATTGGACTTTCTAAACGAATGATAGCTGTTCATTTTGAGGACTTTGACGGCAAACAGTACAGTTATGGACTGTTTAACCCGCGTATTATCAGTCATTCTGTTGAAAAAGCATATCTTACTACAGGAGAAGGCTGCCTATCTGTTGACAGGGAAGTCCCCGGATATGTACCGAGATACGCCAGAATTACTGTGAAAGCAACTGATTTGGATGGCAACGAAGTGAAATTGCGGCTGCGCGGGTATGCAGCGATCGTGTTCCAGCATGAAATTGACCATTTAAACGGCGTTATGTTTTATGATTATATAAATCACGAAAATCCATTCGAAGAACCAGAAAACGCCAAACCCATCGAGTAAAACCAAAGTCTGAAGCAACTGTTTAGCAAAACTTACAGGCTGAACGGTTCCGAAGTTTGCAAGTATCAAAAAAGGGAGTGCTGCTTAATATGCAGCACTCCCTTTTTGCTATAATAACCCGATTTGTTTCATTCCTTTGAATAGTCCCGCTTTATCTACATCCTCTGTGATTAAGTCAGCAACTTGTTTTAATTCCGGGACCGCATTCCCCATTGCAACGCCTGTCCCTACATGTTTAATCATTTCAATATCATTAAGGCCGTCTCCAAATGCATATGTATCTTTTATATCTAATCCGCTTGCTTCAATCAGCTTATCAACACCCACTGCTTTAGAGCCGCCCCCAGGCAGTACATCACATGAATAGTCATGCCAGCGAATGAAAGACAGAGCTTCATCATCATGGTAAGCTAACTCTTCCTGGTCCTCACAAAAAAGCAATGCCTGGTAAATTTCCTTCTTATAAAAGAACTCAGGGTCCACTTGAGGGTACACGAATTTTAGGCTTGCTAAGCTATCGGAAATAAACGGGTCTTCCTTAACAGATGCCCTCATTCCTTCATGGTTTAAATAGACCATTGCATGTCCTGACTGTGCAGCCTTTTTTGAAAGCGAGACGAGCTGTTCAACGGTCAAAGGGTTTTCATACACTGTCCTGCCTTCCAGAACTACATATTGACCATTAAAGCAAACATAGGAATCGATGTTTAATTCTTCACGAATCTCCTTGATCATAAACGGTGCCCGTCCAGTTGCAATAGCCACATAAACACCGCTGCTTTGCAGGTCCTTCACCGCCTGCTTTGTTTCCTTTGGTATCTTCTTATCATGGTCAACGATGGTTCCGTCAATATCCAGAAAAACTATTTTTTGGGTCATCCTATCCCCTGCCTTTACCTGTTGATTTATTCTTAACTGTTCTAGTTGCCTGATACATATACCATTGAATTTTCTCACTTGGTATAAGATGTCTAGTTCAGTAAAAAATATCATTACACGAGGCAGCAAAAAACTCAAGCTAAAATGTGGCAAAAAGAAAAAAATTAAAATAAGAAGCGCGTTTCTATTTCAATATTTGCCATTTCATACTATACTATAAATTAATAGGGATTGGATCGGTAAAACGTTTTTCTGTTGCTTTTCTTTGTGTATAAGGAAAGGAGCTGAAAGTAATAATGCTAAAACGTTTGAGGGAAAAGCTCAAAAAACAATGGAAAGGTTTGTTAGGTCGCGGGCGCAAAGGTGTACCTAGTACTTTTGAAAATGATTGTCGTTAAACGTAATAACTCTACTGCGTTATAAAAAAACTTACTGATAATAAACATGCTATGGACGATGTAAAGAAAAAGATGCTAAATACGGAGAAATAACTGGTAATAACTGATTTGAGGAGAGATATATTAATGGTATATAAAGTACTTTACCAGGAACTCCCCCGTGAAGTTCCTGTACGTGAAAGAACAAAAAGCTTATACTTTGAAGCTGATACAGAACGAGATGTAAGAAGAGTGCTCGCCAATCGCAATATCAATATCGAATTTATCCAGCAGCTTGATGAACCGCATTTGAATTATGAAAAGCAATCCCCTGATTTTGAAGTGGAGTCTCTTTAACCGATGAAATTTGTTAAAAATGACCAGACAGCTGTTTTTGCACTTGGCGGATTAGGCGAAATCGGAAAAAATATGTACGGTATTCAATTCCAGGATGAAATCATTATCGTGGATTCAGGTATTAAATTCCCTGAAGATGAATTACTCGGCATTGATTATGTCATTCCTGATTATACCTATCTTGTGCAAAACCAGGACAAAATTAAAGGATTATTCATCACTCACGGGCATGAGGATCATATTGGAGGTATACCTTACCTTCTTAAACAAATCAATGTCCCTATCTATGCTGGAAAACTTGCGATTGAATTAATTAAAAATAAATTAGATGAACATGGTCTTTTGCGAAATGCTAAATTAAACACATTTCAAGAGGACGACGTAATAAAATTTCGTAAAACATCAGTTACCTTTTTCCGTACTACTCATAGCATCCCTGATTCTTATGGAATCGTAGTGAAAACACCTCCAGGCAATGTTGTCCATACTGGTGACTTTAAATTTGATTTCACTCCGGTAGGCGAACCTGCAAATTTGGCCAAAATGGCTGAAATAGGAAAAGAAGGTGTACTTTGTTTATTATCAGACAGCACTAATAGTGAGGTACCTGGTTTTACCATGTCCGAACGCGTAGTAGGCGATAGCATTAGCGACATTTTTGGCCGTACCAACGGAAGGCTTATTTTTGCTACTTTTGCTTCTAATATCCACCGCTTGCAGCAAGTTGTCGAATCTGCTGTCAAACATAACCGTAAAGTTGCGGTGTTTGGAAGAAGTATGGAAGCAGCCATTAACATTGGCCAAGAGTTAGGCTATATCAGAGCCCCTAAAGACACTTTCATTGATGCCCAGCAGCTAAACCGACTGCCTGCAAATGAAGTAACTATTCTTTGTACAGGTTCTCAAGGAGAACCAATGGCTGCCCTTTCCAGAGTTGCCAACGGAACTCATAGGCAAATACAAATTATGCCTGGCGATACGGTAGTATTTTCTTCCTCTCCAATCCCTGGGAATACCGTAAGCGTCAGCAGAACGATCAATATGCTTTATCGGGCGGGCGCCGAAGTAATCCACGGTCCGTTAAATGATATTCATACTTCCGGTCATGGCAGCCAACAGGAACAAATGCTCATGCTCCGGCTGATCAGACCTAAATACTTTATGGCTATTCACGGAGAATACCGGATGCTGAAGGAACATACAAAACTTGCCCATGCATGCGATATCGATCCCGGCAACTGTTTTGTTATGGATAATGGTGATGTGCTGGCCCTTGGTAAAGACAATGCCATGGTCGCAGGAAAGATCCCTTCCGGCTCAGTATATGTCGACGGAAGCGGGATAGGCGATATCGGAAATATTGTTCTGCGCGACCGCCGAATCCTTTCCGAGGAAGGACTAGTTATCGTAGTCGTCAGCATTGATATGAAAGGATTCAGAATTGCCTCTGGCCCAGATATCATTTCTCGTGGTTTTGTTTATATGAGAGAATCAGAAGACCTTATTAAGGAAGCGCAAAAATTGGTTTCAACTCACCTTAATAAAGTGATGGAAAGACGGACGACCCAATGGTCTGAAATCAAAAATGAGATAACAGACACAGTTGCTCCGTTCTTTTATGAAAAAACCAAGCGTAAGCCAATGGTACTGCCGATAATCATGGAAGTGTAATACCAAAAACCCCCCTCCTGAACTAGGAAGGGGGTTTTTTGAATGTGTTAATCATCATCTACAACTAAATGCTTTTCAAATCTGCTAATATCTTTATCTGCACCAATTACAATCAGAATATCATCATGCTTGATGACTTCATCCGGCATTGGAGAAACATTTATGTGTTTGGCTTGTTTAATTGCTACCACGTTACATCCGTAGTTGGCCCGAATATCCAAGTCAACCAGCGTTTTTCCGCTCATTTTTCGGCCAGCTTTTACCTCGGCGATACTATACTCGTCGGATAGTTCCAAATGATCGAGTATGTTATTTGAAATCATGCTGTGGGCTATTCTTTTGCCCATGTCTCTTTCCGGATGAACGACATGGTCTGCGCCAATCTTGTTTAGTACTTTCTCATGATAGTCGTTTTGGGCTTTGACTGTTATTTTACCTATACCTAATTCTTTCAGCATAAGTGTAGTTAAAATGCTCGATTGAATATTATCGCCGATAGCGACTATCACATGATCAAAGTTTCTGATCCCCAGTTCTTTTAAGACCTTTTCATCTGTGGTATCTGCTATAACTGCATGTGATGCAATATTCTTGTACTCATTGACTTTGTCTTCGGCCAAGTCTATTGCTAGCACGTGCATCCCTTCTTTACTAAGTTCACGGCAAATGCTTCCTCCGAATCGACCTAGTCCGATGACTGCAAAATCTCTACCCATGCGTCTTCCTCCATATCTAATTAATGCTTTCATAAGTCTATCACATTTTCGGGAGAAAAGGCAGGGACTGGACTATTTTTTCCCCTTCACATAATCTGCATCAAACAAAAACATTTTCATTAACATAAATAAGGATGGTATTAGTAACAGCAACCCAAGAATGAATGCTATAACTAACGCCAATCCCATCGCTTCATGGGCTGCCCCCTGATGCACCGTTACATAAGGATAAAGCAAGTACGGCATGTGACCGGCGCCATACCCGAAAAAAGCAAAGAAAAATTGGAACATGACAAAAACAAACGCCAATCCATATCGTTTTCCTTGATATATCAACCACATAGCAATAGAAAAACATCCTACGGACAATCCGAACACCCACCACAAGTCAATCATATTTTGAAAATGTTCCATATTATGCTGACTCAATGCAATAAAAGTCGTTAAGCTTGCGATAATTGTAGGGAAACTCCAAAACAGTGCATACTTTCGCACCAGCCCGAGTGCCTGGCCATCATTCGCCCTGTTTGCATAAAAGGCCAGAAAGGACGAGCTTATATATAGGACTGAGACAATCGCAAGCAAAACAACACTCCAGGAATAGGGGCTAGTAATTAATTCTCCTGTCAACAACCTGACATCGCCATTTATTTCCTGGATAAACCCGCCTTCCGATATCGTCAATGCCGTGGAAAGCGCAGCAGGAATTAACAATCCTGTAGCTCCATATAAAAACATGTAAACATTACTTCGTTTAGAACCGTAGTTTTCAAACGCGTAAAATGACCCTCTAATGGCTATAAGGACAATAGCAATACTTCCCGGTATTAACAGTGTTTGTCCATAATAATAGGCTGTGTCAGGAAAGAAACCAATCAGCCCGACAAAAAAGAATACAAAAAATACATTGGTGACTTCCCAAACAGGAGACAAATATCTTGAGATTAATTGATTAATCAAATGATCTTTTTTCGTCTGCTTCGCATAATATGCAAAAAAACCTGCACCGAAGTCAACAGAAGCCACTATCAGGTAACCATAAAGAAACAACCATAATACAATGATACCTGTCATTTCATAGCTCATGAAAAATCATCCTTTTTCGGAATATGTGGGTAGCGCTGTTCCAACTCAAGCTCGACAGGATTATTTCTGAATAACTTCCTTAGAACGCTGACTCCGATCACTCCTAACGCAATATATAAAGCCAAGAACAGGAAAAACATCCAGCCGACATGCGGACTAGTGGTAGCAGCTTCTGCTACTTTCATATATCCTCTTAAAATCCATGGCTGGCGTCCCACTTCTGCAAGTATCCAGCCAAATTCGATGGCAATCATAGCCAAAGGGCCGTTGAGAACAATTAACCAAAGCAGCAGTTTATTTTCTTCATTCCATTTACGTATCCTCAAAAAGATTAAATAAAGCATAGAAATACCTAAAGCATACATTCCAAGGATTACCATTCCATCAAATAAATAATGGATCCATAATGGCGGGAGCAACGCTTCATCAAATTCTTCCAAACCTGTTACCTCACTGTTAAAATCGCCAAAAGATAAAAAACTTAGAAACTTCGGCAGCCTTATCGCATTTTCGACCTCATTTTGGTCATTAAGTGTGCCGAATAATATTAAATCAGCCCCCGTTTCTGTATCAAAGTGCCATTCATAGGAAGCAAGCTTTTCTGGCTGATGCTCTGCCAGATATTTTGCTGAAACGTCGCCTGCTATGGCAGTCAATAAAGCAAATATCAGCGTAGCGGACATAGAAAGCTTCAATGCTTTCTTGTAATATGGATTGGATTTCTTTTTAATGATATTAAAGGCAGTAATTGCTGCCAGGATTGCTGCCGATGCCAAATAGGCCGATGAAACGACATGAAAAATTTTTGCAGGGGCCGCAGGATTCAGAATAGCAGCAATTGGATCAATCGATGTGATTGTCCGTCCATTAAGCTCAAACCCTTGCGGCGCATTCATAAAAGCATTTACTGTTGTTATAAATACAGCGGACATCGTCGATCCGATAATGACCGGGATGGATAACAACCAGTGATATATTGGTTTGCTAAAACGATCCCATGTATAAAGATATGCCCCTAAAAAAATTGCCTCAAAGAAAAAAGCGAAGGTTTCCATGAATAATGGCAAGCTGATTACATTTCCGGCGATTTGCATGAAGCTTGGCCACAACAAAGAAAGCTGTAGTCCGATTGCTGTACCAGTAACTACGCCAATAGCTACTGTTATAACGAAACCCCGTGTCCATCTGCGGGCAAGCAGTATGTAATGCGGATCGCCCTTCTTGATGCCGATAAACTCAGCAATAGAGATCATCAATGGAACTCCGACACCGATTGTTGCGAAAATTATATGAAAGCCTAACGTTAATGACGTTAAAGCTCTACTCATCGTTACACTATCCGCTAACACGCGAATCCCCCCTCCTAATTTGCTCGATATTGATCAAAGTAATATAATCCTATCTTTTTCCCTATTAGCCTAAACTGCTATCGGATAAACACCGATTATTGGAAAGAATTTTTCCTAGATTCTACAATATCGTGCTTTTTAGGAGCAACCTCCTGTCAACTGCTTTCATTATATGTACGTTAGATGGGAAAATGACAAAAAAAAGACTGCCCTTGCCGCGACATCTATCCACTGCTTAATAAATATATACTAAGCGGGAAGATGTTACGGAAAAGACAGTTTCCTACACTATTCTATAAAGCGTTCAGCATTTGAAATTGAGATTTCACTAGGTCAAAATACTCTCCTCGTTTTTCCATCAGTTCTTTGTGATTGCCTTGCTCGAGTATTTTTCCATGCTCAAGGACAATAATATTATCCGCTTCTCTAATCGTTGAAAGCCGATGGGCAATCATAATAGCTGTCCGCCCGTGCAAAAGTTTTTTCAAAGCATCCTGGATTTTCACTTCCGTTTCTGTATCGATGCTTGCTGTCGCCTCATCTAAAATTAATATCCGGGGGTTCGCGAGCAATGCCCGGGCAAACGATAGAAGCTGCCGTTCCCCAGCAGAAAGAATATTCCCTCGTTCCTCTACTTCTGTTTGATAACCATCTGCCAGCCTTTTTATAAATTCATCAGCTCCAACAACCTTTGCCGCTTCGTGAACTTCTTCATCAGTTGCTTCCGGGCGGCCGAAACGGATATTTTCCATAATAGTTCCGGAAAAGATAAAGGTGTCTTGCAAAACTACGCTAATATTGCTGCGAAGACTGTCAATTTTAAGATCCTTTATATCCATCCCATCAATCCTAACAACCCCCGCAGTTGGATCGTAAAAACGGCTGATCAGGTTAGCAATGGTTGATTTCCCAGATCCTGTATGTCCGACTAACGCCACCGTCTGTCCGGGTTTCATCTCTAAAGAGATTTCATGTAAAGCAACCCTGTCTTCATTATAGGAAAACTGGACGTTGTCAAACTCTATATGCCCCTGCATATCATGGACTTCTTTAGCATCCGCCTTCTCTTCTACGTTCGGCTGTTCATCCAGGAACTCAAATATCCGTTCAGAGGAGGCCATTGCCACCAATAACTGATTGTAAATTTGGCCGAGCCGGGAAATAGGCTCCCAGAACATGCCAAGAAAAAAAGCAAAGGACACGAACGTCCCTATCTCTATCCCGCCATTTGCCTCGCCTAATATTAGGAGGTGTGCTCCATAAGAGATTAAAATAACCGTACCGATAGCATTGCTCATTTCTACAAACGGACCGAAATAAGCACTTTTCTTAGTAGCCTGACGTTCACTTTCATAGTTATCGGTATTAACTCCGTCAAAAAACTCTGTATTTTCACGCTCTTGCGAGAAGGACTGCGTAATCCGAATCCCCTGCATGCTTTCGTTTAAATGGGAGTTCAGTCTTGATTTCTGTATCCTGACTTCCTGCCAGGATCTCCGAATGTTACGTCTCAGTTTGGTGGATATATAAAACATTAACGGCAGAATAATCATTACTGCCAATGCTAAAGGCGGGCTGAGAACAAATAAGATAACGACAATACCCAGCAGCATTACTACATCCATCAGCAGGTTAATGATTCCATTTGTAAACAACTCTTGTAAAGAGTTAACATCATTTAATATCCGGACTAGTATCGAACCAGCAGATCGTTTGTCAAAGAAGTTATGTGATAAATGTTGGACATGTGAAAAAAGATTTTTCCTAAGATCATAAATGACATTCTGTCCTAATATATTCACCCATTTTATCCGGAAAGTGTTAGCCAGATAGCTGAGCAAATAGAGGATGGAAATCCCTATAACTAAATAGGTTAGGAAGTTAAAATCCTCATGTTTTATTGCTACGTCAATCGCTACTTTACCGATAATCACCGGGACAGCCATCCGAATCAACGTAGAAATAAACATTGCGATAATTGCCCCTGGCACAAGCTTCCTGGAATATGGTTTGACATATGTCAACAGCCTCAGCATCTGCCTCCAGTTAAACGGCTTTTCAACCGCCTGGTCAAGCGGATAGTAAAACCTGTTAAGGTGTCTATTTTTATTTGGTTGACTTGCCGTTGTTTTCGCCACGTTCATCCCCCCTTTTTTTTATTCCACAGCACTCATTATTTCCTGTTTATCCTGGTATTGAATATCATAGATTCTTTGGTAAGGCCCGCCGTTATGGAGGAGCTCTTCGTGCGTGCCTCTTTCAACAATTTCCCCATCTTCTAAGACAAGCACTTCATCTGCATGTTTTAGAGATGAAATCCGGTGGGCAATAATGAATGTCGTTCTACCTTCCATTACTTCTTTTAATGCTTTTTGAATTTCAAATTCTGTTTCCATGTCAACAGCAGAGGTTGCATCGTCCAGTACCAATATGCTCGGATTAATCAAAATTGCTCTGGCTATCGCTATCCGTTGTTTTTGGCCGCCTGAAAGACCCATCCCCCTTTCGCCAAGCATTGTTTCATATCCGGCAGGCATTTCCATAATGAAATCATGGGCCTGCGCTCTCTTGGCTGCATCGATTATTTGATCCATGGTTGCAGTTGGGTTGCCATAAGCAATATTTTCTTTTATTGAAGTCGAAAACAGGAATGATTCTTGTAAAACGAATCCGATATTACGGCGCAGCGCTTTTAAATCATAGTCTTCTATTTTTCTTCCATCAACCAATACTTCTCCTTGCTCTGGCTCATAAAACCGAGTGATTAATTGTGTAATACTTGTTTTCCCAGCACCTGTAGCGCCTATCAGTCCGATAACTGTCCCAGGAGGGGCATCGAAAGAGATATTTTTCAGTGCAGAATCATCATCTTCCGCATAGGTTAATGTAACGTCTTTAAAACTGACGTGCCCTTGGAGATGCTGTATCTCGACTGCCGTTTCTTTATTGGTAATATCCTCATCAGCTTCTAAAATTTCCAACAATCTTTCTCCAGAAGCTTTTGCCTGGGAAAACATATTGACAATAAAGCCAAGCTGCATAAGCGGTCCTAGAATATAATTTACTAAACTGAAAAAGGCAACCAAGGCACCTAGAGTCAAATCACCATTCATTACTAAATAACCGCCGAACGCTAACAAAGCAACCATACAAATATTTCCGATAAACTCCATTAAAGGAAAATACTTAGCCCAAATATTGGAAGTTGCAATATAATTTTCTTTATAATTATCGTTCTTATCTGTAAATCGAGTAATCTCAAAGTTTTCCTTTGAGAGAGACTTTACAGTATTCATTCCGCTGACATTTTCCTGGATTCTCGTGTTAAGTCTACCCATCGATTTACGGATTTTTCGAAACGATGGATGGACACGCCGGTCGAATTTATATACAACAACCGCAAGAAATGGCATTGCTGCCATCGTAACCAGAGCCAAAGGTACAGAGTAATAAAACATGACACTAAGGCTGATAACAATCAGAAGGACTATTTTTATTAATTCCTTGCATCCTGCAGCCAAAAAGAACTTAAATCCTTCTACATCCATCGTCAAACGAGACATCAAGTCGCCTGTTCTGGCGTTATCATAGTAAGTAAAAGAAAGTCTTTGCAACTTTTTATACAGGCCATCCCTAAGTGTATAAACAGATTTCACTCCGAAAAGTTCTCCTAAATATTGTTGAGAGAAATTTGCAACCCCTTTTATTGCCATGATCAAGATAAAACCAACAGATAAATAAGGAATCAATCTATATTGCTCATCTATTACTACATGGTCAATCGTTAGTTGCAGGACAACTGGATAAATAACAGTAATCACGGTAACTAACATGACAAAAAATAAAGAAGCAAAAAATAGTTTCTTAAATGGCCAGTAATATTGCTTTAACTTTTTAAAAGTATTCAATGGTTTCCCTCCTTCTGATAAATTTTCGCGTATGTATAAATATATCGGGTAACGAAATATTTTTCCACCCATTTGACTCAATTTTTCCAAAATTTTTAATCGATTGCAAATTATCCTTTATAAGCTTTTTATGTAAGGAACATACCTATAACAGAAATACCAATGCAAAGCAGGCCCAGACCCAAAAGATGGACAAGGTCATGGAAGACTTTCCGTTAAGTGATTTGAGTATTTAGCATAAAAAAAGGGATGCTTATAAGCATCCCTATACAATCGCATAAGTTATTTTTCATTTTTTCCAAGTACACGGTTCACGCGTTTACGCAGCATTTTCATGCCGCCGCCGCCTGCTTGGAAATGACGGAGATTGCCTTCTGCATCAAATACATAATATGCAGGGACATATTTGTTATCGAAAGCATCTGTCAAAGCATGCTTGTTATCAACAAAGATCGATTGAGAAATTCCATGCTCTTCAGCCACTTCCTTAATCGTATCCAAATCAAGGTCTTTCTCAGAACGAGGCATATGAACAGCTATCACATTAAGTTCATCTTTATATTCATCACGGAACTCATTGACATTCGGCATAGCTTCTTTGCATAACCCGCAGCTGACAGACCAAAAGTGGATTAATGTTGGCTTTCCGCCAATCAACTCGTCTTTAGTTACTTCTCCATTCAACCATTCTGTTGCACCTTCTAATTCAGGCATAGGTTCTCTTAACTTCATCGATATTCCTCCTTATTAAGGCATTCCCGGTTATCAGCTGAGTTTGATTGAGAACAGCGATAACCTAAATGCATCTATATATTTCTTTAAGAGATTAAAAAGGTCTAACACTAAGTGTTAGACCCGTATTAGCAATCAATCACTTACAGTGTTTCCTGACCAGGTTTCCAGTCTGCTGGGCAAAGACCCCCGGTTTGAAGTGCTTGCAATACACGAAGCGTTTCATCTACGTCACGCCCGATATTATTGTGGTTAACCACTTGATACTGCAGCTCGCCTTCCGGATTAATGATGAAAAGTCCGCGAAGAGCTACCCCTTCTTCTTCAATAAGCACTCCGTAGTCCCGGGCTACTTGATGGTTTGTATCAGCAGCTAAAGAATATTCCAAGTCTCCAAGAC
This sequence comes from Sediminibacillus albus, assembly GCF_900101125.1. Classification (GTDB taxonomy): domain Bacteria; phylum Bacillota; class Bacilli; order Bacillales; family Amphibacillaceae; genus Sediminibacillus; species Sediminibacillus albus. Next base: position 573,093 of record NZ_FNFL01000001.1, read on the forward strand.
CATTTTCATCACGTGAAGTGTTGATCCAAGCCAAATGAGTATGAATGGTATCAGTTGACACTCCGATTACTTCAGCGTCAAGGTCTTCAAATTCGTCGAATCGATCAGAAACAGCTGTAATTTCAGTCGGACATACAAAAGTGAAATCCATAGGATAAAAGAAAAGAACTGTCCATTTATCGTTTTTCATATTTTCTTCCAAGGAAACTTTCCCAAATTCTTTATTAGGAAGAACAGCCTCCATTTCAAAGCGTGGTGCCTGCTTTCCTACCATACGTTCTGCCATATAAAATCCCTCCAAAAAGTAATTCAAGTATTTCAACGTTCGGATGTTGATTTACAAAAATATTATAAATGACTACCTATTACTAGTCAAAAATAAACACTTAACTACTATCAATAACTTTCATAATATAACCAAATTCGACGCTTCCATACGAATCCGTCAATTTTTTGACCGAAGGCAGCACAATGGATTCCCTATATTAATTAGTTGCTACTCACGCGCATCTTGCCTACACTTATCATTGAATAAATGGGGAAGGAGCTGGAACATGAATTTATTAGAAAATGGGTTGAACTTTAACTGGAGTGGTGCGTTAGAGCTGATTATTACCAATGGGTTGAAAATAATATTACTGATTATCGGACTTATGATTGCCGCCCCATTAGGAAAAAAAATCATCTCAAAAACAATAACAGCTGCAAGCAACAAAGAAAAAATTTCACAGGGAAGGATAAGAACATTAGAGAAGTTACTAATTAATATTTATTCATACGTACTTATCTTTTTGTTTATTGTCATGTTATTTGGCATTTTCGAGATTCCTGTCGCCCCGCTGTTAGCTGGTGCAGGTGTACTCGGTCTGGCAATCGGGTTTGGGGCACAAGGCTTGGTAAGTGATGTTGTCACCGGGTTCTTTCTTTTGCTCGAGAAGCAAGTGGAAGTTGATGAATATGTGACCGCAGGTGGGTATGACGGAATTGTCGAGGAAGTAGGATTGCGGACGACCAAGATCCGCAGCTTCGATGGTACGCTCAATTTTGTCCCTAATCGCGAAATATCTGGTGTAAGCAATCATTCGCGCGGCACGATGCGAGCTTTGGTAGATATCGGCATCAGTTACGAGGATAATATTGACGAGGCAATGGCCGTTCTGCAAACCATTTGTGATGAATTTAAAGAAAATGATGATCGATTTAAGGAGGGGCCCGATGTACTTGGTGTGCAAAGTATTGGCTCTTCAGACATAGTCCTCAGGGTGCTTGGCCAAACAGAAAACATGGCTCAGTGGGCAGTTGAACGAGACATGAGAAAACGGATAAAAGAAGCATTTGATGCAGCAGGAATCGAAATTCCTTACCCGCATCAAGTTAATGTGGATAAGACATAAAAGGAAAAAAGCGAGGCAACATTCAGATTTTAAATCTGAGACTGCCTCGCTTCGCTTTTTACAGGGAGATGTCCGTTTATTGGAAACGTCTGTCTACTTGATTGCAAACTTCTTCAGCAGTCATTCCATTGGCATTGATTACCGAAGCCTGAGTGCTAGCCGTTGCCATCCCCATCACATCTTTATCCTGGCCGGAAATAACACAACAGTCACAATTCTGCACATCCTGCTCCTGCCTTAAGTCTACTAATTCATATCCTCTTTCCTGCAAAGCCCCTTTAACGTCTGAAAGCGTCCCTTCAATACCAATCCTAGGCATTTTGAAAACCTCCTAAAAATTTATCAAAGTAATCAATAATAGAATCCCCAACAAAACATATGGTATACAGAAAAGTGGAAACGCCTGATCAGTACTTTATGAATTGGACTGCTTCGCAGGAGATAAAGGAAACACCGAGCCTGCGCGAGGATGTTGACTTATCGGACGAAGAAGCTCTCTGCTTCTCCTTTGTTGATCTACTTTCCCGGGTTTTCGCTCTTCTTTCAGCCGGAGTTGATCTTCTTTGCTGTAAAGTTGCTCTACTTCCACTTCTTTGATCTACTTTCCCGGGTTTTCGCTCTTCTTTCAGCCGAAGTTGATCTTCTTTGCTGTAAAGTCGCTCTACTTTCTCTTCGTTGATCTTCTTTCCCGGTTTTGCGCTCTTCTTGCAGCCGAAGTTGCTCTTCTTTGCTATAAAGTTGCTCTACTTCCTTTCGTTGATCTTCTTTTTACTAACCGCTCTCAAACTACAGACTTCTAATCGTTTTTTCTACAATGTTCACTCCTACTTCCAGTGCATCTTCGTCGGGGTCCAGCTTACTATGGTGCAAACCATATACTGAATCGACTCCAAGCCAAAACATAAAACCTGGAATCTCCTTAAGCATATAACCGAAGTCTTCTCCGGTCATGGCCGAACTGGCGTCTTTCCAATTAACATTTTCCGTTTCGACTATTTGCTTAAATTTCTGCACATAGTGTTCATCATTAAATACTTGATAATAGTTTGATCCATAATCGATCGCTATGCTGCAATCAAAGCTAATTTCATGTCCTTTGGCAATCTGCTCAATATGCTTCTTTACTTGATCAATTATTTGAGGATTCAATGTTCTTATCGTACCCTCGAGTCTGGCATTTTCAGCAATGACGTTTTGTACAAATCCTCCTGTGATTTTTCCGATTGTAACTACGGCACTTTCTAATGGGTCAACCCGTCTTGACACTATTTGCTGCAGCTGGGTGACAAAGCTGCTGGCAGCCGCCACCATATCGTGGGTAAGGTGAGGATAGGCAGCATGCCCCCCTTTTCCTTTGAAATCGATGAATAATTCACTCGTGTTAGCAAATAACAGGCCAGGTTTTGAAGAGACCGTTCCTACCGGAAGTTCAGGTGCAATATGAAGGGCAAAGATCACATCAGGCCTCCATGAAGAGAATATCTCAGAATCCAGCATCGGGAGTGCTCCGCCTGGTCCCTCCTCTGCCGGTTGAAAAATAAACACTACGTCATCCTTGATTGGAGTCTCGGCCAACCTTTCCAGGGCCCCGAGCGCAATCGTCATATGAAAATCATGCCCACAAGCGTGCATGTAACCTTCATGCCCTGATACATAAGGATAGTCATTCTCTTCCATTATTGGCAGTCCATCAATATCGGCCCGAAAGCCAATAATTCTTTCAGGGTGGCTGCCGGCTACTTTAACGGCAAAGCCGGTTTCCCACTTTCTTATTTGCAAATGTGCTTGTGGAAAAGAAGCAACAAGCTCTAATAATAAATGTTGCGTTTTGTACTCCTGAAAGCCTGGCTCGGGAATTTCGTGTAAATTTCTGCGTATTTTGATTAAATCAGCTGTATTCATTCAAACACCATCCCTTTGGTTGTTGCTAAAGGTTATCTCCATCATTTTATACAAAAAAAGCAGGAGAGATAATCCCCTGCTTAGCAATTAAAATTTTACGCCTTCTAGGGCTTTGTTTATTTTTGATTTACTCTTGGTCCAATTTTCTAAGTTCGGCTTTAATTTCTGTTTTTGCTTTTGTCTGGTCATCTATTTCCTTTAAAACCTTGGCAGGTGTACCGGCTACTAATGTATTGGCAGGTACATCCTTTGTGACAATTGCTCCTGCAGCAACTACAGCACCTTCCCCGACTGTTACTCCTTCCAGTACGACCGCATTAGCACCGATTACGACACCATCTTCAATCACGACCGGTTTGGCAGAGGGTGGTTCAATTACACCGGCGAGTACTGCTCCGGCACCAATATGGCAATTTTTACCTACAGTAGCTCTGCCTCCAAGTGTTACATTCATATCAATCATGGTTCCTTCACCAACCACAGAACCAATATTGATCATAGCGCCCATCATAATGACGCAGCCATCGCCAATTTCCACTTGATCACGAATGACAGCACCAGGTTCAATCCGGGCATTTACTTGCTTTAAATCAAGCAATGGAATTGCCGAGTTTCTCCGATCATTCTCCAATACATAATCTTCAATTTTGTTTTCGTATGTATGCAAAACGGGTTGAATATCTTTCCACTCACCAAATAAAACACCTGTTTTTTCATCAACAAAGTCCTGTACTTTTTCACCGAAATCAAGGGTGTTTAATTGGTTCCCTTTAATATAAACTTTGACAGGTGTCGATTTGTTGCTATTTGAAATGAATGAGATAATTTCATTAGCATCCATCATCTTCATGTAAATCCCTCCAATATTTTATTAAGCTACCAGCTTTACTTTATCAAATTTCATTGTAAACGTACAAGGAATTTAGTTGGCTGGCAAGTAAAGGGGGAATTAATTATTAGAATCCTCGATTTTCCGGCAATATAAAGAGCTCTTAGAATACTAAGAGCCCAACATCTAAATCGTCATTTATTTTTGGCTAGTTCTGTAATCGTCTCTGATAACGTTATTTTATGTTTGTTCGCGTGAAGGCTTTTATTCAACTGCTTTAATATTGCTCTTCTCGTTAATATTCCGTCAAAATAACCTTGGTCATCTGCTACACATACAAAGGGAAAGTCAATTACAGCTTTTAAACCTGTCAGGAAACTATCTTTTCTATGCAGACACGGGATGTCTTTGTTCATTACTTCGCTCACTTTGATATCTGCTAATCTTTCCATCTCAAATCGTTCTAATCCAAGTATTTCATTTAGAATTCGTGTCTTCCCTATTGTCCCTTGTAATTTATAAGAAGCATCAAGAACTGGTACTGCTGAATATCCAGACTTCACCAATACTAGCAAAGCATGCTCCAAGGGATTCCCCATCTGCACGTGAGCCACTTTCTCTGAATTGATCATTAATTCTTCAACATACATTTCCATCATTTCTTTGTTTTCTACACTGTTCATTTTGATGAACACTCCTTTTTTTGCAGTTGAAGGAGTTTGTTTTTTCACGCATTACTGCCCAACAGTATTTTACCACAATCACTTTTAGAAAACCAATATTTACATAAAATGTAAATAGAAAATTTACGCCCTTCATGCCAAAATCCTACTTTTCATTCCACCGCCCCCATGAGCTTAAACTTACTTTCTTTATATTATATGTGTTTCGTTGTATAATAAGTAATCAGCAAAATTTAATATTTAGTGTGGATAATCTTAATATTCTGGCCGAATTTATTTAAAAAAACGGCTTCGGAAGGACGATCATATTGGCAAAAACACATACTTTCACCAAAAGTGAAGAATTCGCGAATGCCCTAACTCATGCAATCGGTGCTTTGTTGAGCATAGCAGCGCTTGTCACTTTAATAGTTCATGCCAGTCTCCATGGAACCATCTGGCATATTATCAGCTTTACATTATTCGGAGTAACAATGGTTCTACTTTATTTTTCTTCCACCTTTGTCCATGCCTTGCCGCAAGGCCGCGCCAAAGACTTATTTGAAATAATGGACCATTCCTCGATTTATTTTTTTATCGCAGGTTCTTATACTCCTTTTTTATTCGTGGCAGTTCAAGGCTGGCTGGGATGGACGTTGTTTGGCATCGTGTGGGGAATTGCAATAGCTGGAACGATTTTTAAATGCTTCTTTGTTAAACGATTTCTGTTTGTGTCAACTATTGGGTACATTTTGGTAGGCTGGCAAATCGTCTTTGCCTGGCAGAGCCTTGTTCAAAATATTCCTTATAATGGTATCGTTCTCCTCGTAGCAGGGGGCTTACTTTACACGATAGGGTCTGTTTTTTACATGTGGAGAGGCTTTAAGTTCCACCATGCTATCTGGCACTTGTTTGTATTAGCAGGAACAACCGTACACTTTTTCTCTGTTATTCTCTACTTGATTTAATCAGTAGGTAAGCTAAACAAAGGCAAAAAGCCGGTAGGGCTTTTTGCCTTTTGCTTAAAATGGGTGCTTGTTCAACCACTGTCCTCCATCCATAGTAATGACTTCTCCGTTTATATAGCCGGCATTGTCAGAACAAAGGAAGTGTGCGACGCCAGCAATTTCTTCCGGCTTTCCCAGTCGATGAAGCGGAACAGAATCCAATGTCCGTTGGGCAGCTTCTTCCGAAAGAAACAACTTCTCTGCGCCTCCTGTCCGCTCAATAGGGCCCGGTGCAATTGCATTCACCCTAATCCCATACTTGGTTCCCCATTCGACTGCCAGTGTCCTTGTCATGGAAAGAACGCCAGCTTTTGCTGCTGCTGAATGAATCACACCTGCTCCAGCATTCCAAGCGTAGGTAGCGACAATATTAATAATACTTCCTTTCCATTCGTTATTGATCCAATAATTCCCTACTTCTTTACTGCAATAGAATGTTCCATTTAAAACAATGTCGATCACAGAATTCCAGCCATTCACGGACAATTTTTCAGCAGGGGATATGAAATTGCCTGCAGCATTATTTATCAGGTGATCGATCTGGCCAAACTTGGAGATTGATAATTCGACCATATTTGCCACCTGATCCGGCTTTCTTACATCCATAACAAAATACTCAACGTTTCCGCTGCCGCTAATTTCAATTTCCTGTTTTGCGGTGGACAAAGTTTCCTCAGTCCGCCCAGTAATTAATACATTGGCGCCTTCCTCTACAAAACGCTTAGCCATAAACTTTCCCATTCCGTTTGATCCGCCAGTTACAATAACTGTTTTATTTCTCACCAGCACTCCCTCCCTCTTTAAAATCTTCCATATAAATTATAAAATTCCTTTATCTTTTATTCTATTTTACTTCTATAAGCTAATAAGTTACATTAAATGCTATAATACTCCTAGATAAACTCTACCAGAAGAAAGGCTTGGAAACCTATGAACCGAAGATCATTCCTTAAAAAAATATCCGCCTCAGCTCTTGCACTCCTGGGAATTGGCGGAGGTACTTATTATTATGCTAGAGATATTGAACCAGGTATGTTGAAAATAAAGCATGAAACACTTTCTTCTGGCAAAATACCAGCATCCTTTGATGGCATAAACATTCTGCAGTTTTCTGACACCCACGTTGGTTTTCATTATAGCTTGGAACAATTAGATCAGCTGGCAGCTGAAATAAATGCCCAAAATCCTGACATCGTTTTATTTACAGGTGATTTGGTGGATGAACCAAACCAATTTAACTGGGATAACCAAATTGTCACTATCTTAAAAACCATTAATGCTCCTTTAGGGAAGTACTGGGTTTATGGCAACCACGACCATGGCGGGTATGGTACAGAAACTGTGAAGAAAGTCATGGATGCAGGCGGATTTGCTTTATTACAAAATAGCCATGTAAATATTACCCGCGGTGAGACTTCGATTACCATTGCTGGTGTAGACGATGTCATGCTTGGCAAACCTGATTTAGATAAAACTTTAAATGGCGCAAATCAGGACAATTATACAATAATCATGATTCATGAACCTGATTATGCTGACAAGGCTAAAAATTACCCTGTAGATGTGCAGGTTTCCGGTCACAGTCATGGTGGGCAAGTGCAGATACCCCTCGTAGGGCACGTGTACACACCTGCTTATGCCGAAAAATATGTAGAAGGTACGTATCATTTGGATGACCGGCTTCAATTATTTGTGAGCAGAGGAATTGGCACCACCCGTCTGCCTTACCGATTTTTATGCGCTCCTGAAATGACTGTCTTCTCATTGAAATCCAGCCAGTAGGTTTATAGCTGATTACAGTAGTCACAGAAAGGACATAGTATTTTTGAAACAGCCATGCTAAAATAGTTGGACAACAGACATGTAAGCATGGAGGTAGTAAGATGAGAATGAAATATAAAGCCGTTGCACTTTTCTCTGTTTTGATTGCTTTAGTATTGACCGGCTGCGGCCCTAAGTACGAGGGAGATTTCTCCTACGAGGTAGAGCCATTTGAATTTACAAACCAGGATGGTGAAACTGTCACGAAAGAAGATCTCGAAGGAAAGTTCTGGGTTGCCGATATGATTTTCACTAATTGCGAAACCGTCTGTCCTCCTATGACAGCTAATATGGCCCGACTTCAGGATAAATTGCAGAAGGCGGGACTGGATGTCCATCTCATTTCATTCAGTATAGATCCGGAAAATGATTCGCCGGAAGCTCTGAAGCAATACAGCAAGGAGCGTGGAGGGGAATTTGATAATTGGGATCTTTTGACCGGTTATCAATTCGAAGATATAAAGAAGTTCGCTGTTAATTCTTTTAAAGCGTTAGTGCAAGACTTGGATGAATCGGACCAATTCCTGCATGCTACAAGCTTTTATCTAGTTTCCCCCGAGGGGAAAGCAATAAAAAAGTACGATGGCACCAAAGCTGCAGAAATGGATACCATTGTAGAAGATATAAAAAAGATGAATTGAGATTGTGGAATTTTAACAGCAAAAGTTATTCGACAGATGGTTGAATAGAGGCTTAATTAGTGGTTTTTATCCAACTTTCTGTTGAACATAACTTTGCGAAAAGCTGAAAGGAGCAGGAATAGAAACATGAGCAATAAGCTTAAAAATCTGGACGACATCGCGAAAGCACTGTTTATAGTCAACCGCCACGCCAAAACAGCTCCAAATCCACGCCGCCTTTATGATCTGAAAAAGCAAACCATCAACAAATTGTTAAAAGAAAAGCAGGCTCATAAAGTTGGTCTGCATTTTTCTGATCACCCCAAATACAGCCGCCAGCATTCCACCTTACTTGTAAAAGTCAGTGACTATTATTTTCATATTCCGCCGACCAAACAGGATTTCAGTGAGGTTAAGCACTTAGGCTCAGTGGATAGGGATTTCCGCAATCCAAAACCGCAAATGGGTTTGTCCCAAGCCAAAAAAATACTTAGCCATTATTTGGGATGGCCATTTCCCGATAACCCCGAACCAAACCTCAAAAAGCCGGCATCTTCTTATTATACCCCCTCTTCGCTCGGCCAGTGGGAACGGCGGCCGCGCAGAGGCCAAAATAAATATTGATTAACTTTTGACGCAAGGGATTATTAAAAAAGCTGCAGAAAGTCTGCAGCTTTTTTTAGTGGCCTAAAGGTTTTAAGATAACTGAGAAAAGGAAAGCAATACGAAAAGGAGGTATTTTATATGCAGCAATTACAAGATTTTCTGTATGAATTAAACAAATATATGGATCAAACTTCTGTATTAAAAGACTCTTACAATCGGCTGACTGATTCGGAGAAGAACCTTGTGTTATCACAATCGCCAACAAACCAGTCACCAGACAAACTATCTGAGGACGCCACAAAATGGCTGTCTGCCATGCAAAAGGAAATGGGAATAAATAATGACTGATCCAGTTATGCTTTCGATTTAAATTTCACGTATAAACAAATAGACAATGAGTCCAACAACCGGAAAGAATAAAGTTGCAACTAATACAATGACAGCAAATTCTCTGCTTCTTCCTTTCTCGACGGCGTCTTTATATGCCCAGATACTAGTGAATATGTTTAAAAAAAACAAGCCAACAATAAATAATATGAAAATCATGATAAGTTCCAAGTCGCTTTCTCCCCCTTTCTCTATAGTTACGGATAGATATTCGGGAAAGTTTCAAGACCATAAAAAACTTACCCATCTCCAGGAAATCGGTGATGGGTAAGTTTTTATACAATAATCATTTTCTCGCTTCATCTAGTAGGAATGGGATTTCTTTTTCAAGTTATAGACAATGGACTTGCAAATTCTTACTGTGCACAACACCCCGCCAAAAAAAACAATTCCTAAAAGTAAAAAACGAAGATGCTCGCTGCCACTTTCTTCAACAGCCAGACGATTGCCGCTTTGGAACCAATAAATAATTGCAGTTAAACATATGCTTCCCACCATATATGTCAACAAGTCATTCCATTGCAGCAAGATCAATAATCGTATCAGGGGGCGTACCACCCAAAAAAACAGCAGAATTGCTAAAAAACCAAACAAAAAAAACAATTGATTATCGGTTACTCCCAGTGTGTGTAACTGTGCTTTCTTTAAAAAAATAGTAAAACAATGGAACAAGGAACCATTCCAGACATCCATTGCGAAACACCTCTTTGAGCCTTTTATTACCCATCATTTCCATATCGGGAAAAATTCATACCTCAAGCGCTAACTGGTGACGTTTAATTATTCGACGAGCAATGGCTCCTTTATGTTTGTTTCAATAAATGAACGTATTTGCTTTCCTTGTGCCTCTGCTTCTTTATACCCTTGCAGGTATAGGGCATGGAGCTTTTCTTTTTTTCGTTCGACCCTTCCGACTAGTAAAGGGTCTTTCGGGCGAATAATATAAACTTCCTCGTTTCTTTCCATTTCTTCCAATTGCTGTACGGCTTTATTATACCTCTCATGCCGGTCGGCCATAGCTTTTAATAAGCCCGGGTATTGTTTATAAGAATGATTGAATAACCAGGCGAATTTCATTCTTTTCTTTACATACCCAGCATTCCGGGTCAACACAACTACGTGCTTTTTATTGCCTGCCTCGATGGACGGGGTTATGGGAATAGGATCGGCAATTCCACCATCCATTAAATTTCTCCCCTTATAAGTAATACTTGGAGCTATCATTGGAAGCGAACTTGAGGCACGGATCACTTTCAACAAATCCTCATTCCCCTGAAAACTATCGTAATACACAGGCTCTCCAGTATCTATATCTGTCGTACTGACTGTCAGCGTGGTGTTACTTGTAAAAAAAGATTCAAAATCAAAAGGAACGAGTTGATTGGGCAGGATATCAAAAATAAAATCCATTCCAAATAATTCCCTTTGCTTAAGGGCTCGTTTAAAGGATATGTAATCAGGGTGACTGCCATATTCCACTAGCACTTTATAGTTTCTTCCCCGTTGGCGGGCCACATAAGAGGTCGCGTTACAAGCACCGGCTGAGGCTCCCGAAACAAATGGGAATTCTATCTGGCTATCATGAAAATAATCAAGCACTCCGGCGGTATATGCTCCTCTCATTCCTCCGCCCTCAAGGACTAGGCCAATATCTTCCATATAAACTGTCACTTCCTTTATTCAAAAGAATAATCCTTATTATAACAGTTTCCCAAAAATATGATAATGGCAGATAGCTTTATTAAAGTGCCCAGTTTTCCATAAAAAAACTCAGTACCACTACTGACCGTTTAAATTCAAAATGTCAAATTGCAGGGTACAAGCTGAGAAATCTCCCTTCTTTTATTAACCTTCTTTGTTGTGATATCATCAGCTTAGCGTTTGAGTTTTTTATTGTTGTTTTTTTCGCGTTTCCATTCTATTTGCTTTTCTATTTTGTCCATTGCTTGTCGGTCGTTGATAAGTTCTTGTTTATTTTGGTTAACTAACTCTGAGAAGGATAGTTTACGCTGTCTCATTATAAACTCACTCCTTTACCTTTTCTCGTTTGAAAACGATGGAAATTTTCAGCCATAAATGCTCTGGGATTTCGTTCCATAGCATCTCATGGCTGAAAAGCTGCTTATATCTATATTTATTATACTTAATTATCGTTATATATCTATCAAAATTGTGTGAACAATTTGTAAATTTATATGTTGGAGGACGCTCATGTGGAACATTTATTAAACGACCAAGTTAAATCATTGCAGATATCAGGCATAAGGAAATTTTTTAATATGGTAGCCAATAAACAAGATATTATTTCTTTGACAATCGGGCAGCCAGATTTCCCCACTCCTGAAAATGTAAAGAATGCCGGAAAAACAGCCATTGACCAAAATCATACCACCTATACTCACAACGCTGGCATGTTTCCGCTAAGGCAGGCAATAGCTGATTTTGTATCTGAAAAATACCACCTTTCTTACAATCCTGATGACGAGATTATCGTTACAGTAGGTGCATCCCAAGCAATTGACATCACATTAAGAACCATTATCCAACCAGGTGATGAGGTTATTCTCCCTTCACCCGTTTATCCAGGATACGAGCCTTTAATTAAACTTGCTGGCGGCGTCCCCGTCCATGCTGACACACGGGATACTAACTTTAAATTGACTGGTGATTTAATAAAAAGCCATATAAGTAAAAAAACGAAGTGCGTCATCATCCCCTATCCGTCTAATCCAACCGGCATGACATTAAGCCATGCCGAAATAGAGGATATTGCCGATTTGCTGGAAAACAAAGAAATATTTATCCTTGCCGATGAAATATATAGTGAATTGGTTTATGAACAGGACCACACCTCTATAGCTTCCTTTAAAAAGATGCGGGACAAGACCATCGTCATTAACGGCTTATCAAAATCACACTCGATGACCGGATGGAGGATCGGATACTTACTTTGCCCCGACTGGCTGGGTGCACATATATTAAAAGTTCATCAATACAATGTCTCCTGTGCCACTTCGATAAGCCAGCACGCTGCACTGTCCGCATTAACTTCGGATAAGCTAGCGCCGATTAAAATGAAAAATCAATATAAAAAAAGACGCGACTATGTGTATCAGCGCCTAACCGACATGGGACTGGATATCCTAAAACCGGATGGAGCCTTTTATTTCTTTATAAAGCTAGAAGTTGACGGTCTGTCCTCCTTTGAATTAGCGATTAAGCTAGTCGAAGAAGCTAAACTTGCGCTTGTTCCCGGAGATGCTTTTTCTGAAGGAGGAAAAGGTTATTTGAGGCTCTCCTATGCCTATGATTTTAAAACAATTGAAACTGCATTGGAACGCCTGGAAACCTTTTTAAAAAACAATCAATAAAAGCAAGGCTGGCAATAAGTGCATAAAATCACTCATTGCCAGCCTTCTGCTTTTTTTGGCTTCCTAATTGTTTATGGGAGTCATAGATGTTCAATAATCGATCCAGTTCTTGACTGAGGGAAATGGATTCTGCACTTGTGAACCCCTTTCGGAGGGCAACCTTGGTCATCTTATTCCGTAAAAGCTCAATTCTTTCCAGAAGAGTTTGCAAGTTTTCCATTTTCTGATCGGTTACCCCCTCTACAACATGATAATCCATTACATAAACTATATTACTTTTGGGTGTAACACCGTTGTGCCGTTTTCTCCATAGCCTTCAGGGTTAAACGCTTGTCCGGTTGCGCTGTACTGATTAAGCAGTGCATCCAACTCCTGGCTTAGTTTCAGCGTCAACAAACTCGATAAACCCTGATCTTTTGCTGTATGTATCATTTGTGCTCTTTTTTGGGCTATTTTCTCTTGTAACTTACGTAATTCTCTACCCGAATCGTAACCTACCACCTTACTCAAAACCTTTCTTATTCGACTAATTTTTAGAACCTTAATGATTATGTCAAAGGAAATACAGTAAGTAAAGCATATCGCAAAATTAGACATTTTTTTCAAGTAATTTATGGTAAACTAGGATAATAACTACATAATTCGACAAATATTTTTTTGCAATCATAGCAGTAATGAAAGAAAGACTGTTCCTTTATTGTCACAGCAACAGGAGGTAGAACAGAACCATGTATTTTAAGCGGAACGAACCCTATCGGTACTCATTCAGCCAGCCGGTGCCGAGCAGAATAAAGAAAATACCGAGCAATCAGGATGACAGTTTTTCAAATGCTGTTATTGTAGATGTAAGTTTAAGCGGGATTCGTATGGAAGTAGAAAATCTGTTTTTAGAGGATGGGGATAGGCTGCAATTAGAATTCCAGCTTCTAAACCAAGCCTGCCGTGCGATTGGGTCGGTAGTATGGAGGAAAGGACAGGAAAAGCGATATAGTTATGGCATCCGGTTAGATTATGATGAACAATACCAAAGGCAAATAACGGACCTGCTTAAGCGATTGGCAAGAGGGGGAAATTAATGGATTGGATATACCCCTCCACTTTTGTTAACGAAAAACAACCCTGCCGCTTATTGAACAAGCGGCAGGGTTGTTTTTATCCATTATCAAATATACAGTATCCAATGTTTAAAATAAGTAATCCTATCGATACGATTCCTAAAATGATTTCCATAGCCAACCAACACCTCCTATTCCATCTTATCTTGTGCACTGATTTTCAGCAACTGTATATAATAATTTTCCCAAGAATGGGTATTTAAATCAAGACACTTACACTAAGCAGGCCGTTTTTGCTCAGCAGCTATTAACAATAAATGGGTATGGATATACGGTTGTTTATGGTAAACTATTGTTTGAGATTCAATCATGAGATTGCTAGTTTTTACAGAAGAAAGCGGGTGTTCTTATGCTCCATTGTCCATATTGCGGAAGCAAAACGAAGGAAGACGAACTGTTTTGTATTCAATGTGGAAAGAAACTACCAGAAGACAGATATGAAAGAATACCTCAGTCAAAATATAATTCCCGTGTTTGGTATTTACCTGCTATTGCATTTACTGTCAGCTTGATAGCCATTGGATTCTATTACTTTCATCTTGAGCACCAGACAGATCAAGCAAAGGAAGCTTTTAAAGAGGGAGAAGAAAGTGCACTGGAAGGAGAATTTAACGAGGCTCTGGTTCAATTCAGTAATGCACTTAGCGAAAATGCGAATTTTCCCGCGGCTCAAGAAAACAAAGAGTTTATGCAGGTTGCCCTTCGCTCAAAACTCGATTTAAAACAAGCACAGGACTATGCGTCTGAGAACAAATATCAAAAATCATTAGAAAAGATAAACGAAGCGGAAGATAATTTAAAGATATACAATGGCGAAGCGGTTGATTTAATCATTTCTGAAGTCGTGGCTCAAAGGAAAGAGATACAGTTAAGCCAATTGAAAGAAGAAATGGAAGAGGATCCGGCGATTGAAAAATTAAAGACACTCTTATGGCAAGCTGAAGGGATAAACAGCAGAGAGTCAGACACGATTGCAAAAGCCATTAGGAAACAAATCATATCTTATATTTTTTCGACGGCAAATGAACAGCTAGCCCAGAAACAATTCAGCAACGCCAGAGACATTGTTGAAGAAGGGTTAAACTATGTTCCCGAGAGTGACAAACTGCTAAGCTTACAAACTACGATTGAAAAGGAAAAAACTGCCTTTGAAACGGAGCAGCAGCAAAGAATTGAACAGGCTGTAACAGCTGCAGAAAAAGAAAAAACACAAAATGAGAATGATGCAGTGGAAATGCTAAAAGCGAAACTCAGCCAAGATGACCAGGAAAACATTGTCATCATCGGAAGATTAAAGAGTATTGCTACGGTTCCCATCAATTCCATTTCCGTAGAGTATTCAGTCTTAAACGGGGAAGGCAGGGAATTATTCTCAAACGAGGTCTATGTGTATCCTGACACATTATACCCCGGAGAAGAAGGGAAATTTGAATTTACTCATTATGATACTAAAGCATCAACCGACTCCTCGAGCATCAAGATAGAAAAAATTAAATGGTTACTTGAATAACGAACGAAATACGACGGAGTGAGATAATGAAAAACAAACAAATCTATCTTCCGATTTTAATAACAGTTATTCTTTTGCTGGCTGGTGGCACTGCCATTTACTTCATTCATGACAACTGGAGCAGTAAACCACTGGATGTTAAAAACACATTAGCTCATCAGGTAGAAGAACAACCGGATACGGTCAATTTGAAGTCAATCATCCACCAATCACAAAAAAATGTAGTTCAAGTTGAAGCCCTCGATAAATGGAATGAGAAGATTGGTTCCGGTTTCCTCTATAATAATAAGGGAGATATTATTACTAATGCCCATGTTGTAAAAGATGCTGAAGCTATCTATGTAAAAACAGCAAACGCCCATACGTACACAGCAGCTCTAGTTGGCGTCGGAAAAAAGCTCGATATAGCAGTGATCCGGGTTCCTCAGCTTGCGAATCAAGCACCAGCGGAGATGGATCCGAATTTCGAGGCTGAATTAGGGGAAGAAATCATAGCTGTTGGCAGCCCGCTCGGTTTCCAAAATTCCGTTACATTAGGTATTATTTCAGGAATAAATAGATCTTTTACAATTGATAATTTCGAGTACAAAAATGTCTACCAAATATCAGCTCAAATTACTCATGGAAACAGCGGCGGACCACTAATCGATCGAGCGAGCGGCAAGGTAATCGCCATTAATTCCGCTGGGACAGATGAGGGGAATATTGGTTTCAGTATTCCTATCCAACAAGTAATGGACCAAGCAGAAACATGGTCAGAAGCAGCAGAAGATAAAGAATTGGAATATGAAAGTGTGGCTGAAAATGCCCAAGAAGTCGAACCTGAGAAATTACAGCAGGATGCCAAGTACATGATTAACTACTTTTTCGAGAGTCTATCGATCCGCGACTTCATTAATGCTTATACATTATTGGGAAGCGAATGGCAGATGGAGACGGACTACCAGCAATTCCGTGAAGATTATGTGTACATTGTCGATACAAAAACTTCAGAAATGACTACAAGTTTCGATGAGGAAAGCAATCAAGTGACAGTAACTATGCAAGTAGAACATGAAGAGCGCAATACCAATCAAAAAACAGCTGTTAAAAACTATCATTATACCTTCAAAGTAGGTTATGAAAATGACCAGGTAAGATTGCTAAGTGGCACACGGGAAGAAATATCTTAATATTAGCATGACAGCAAAACCGGCCTGGCGGACCCGCCTAGCCGGTTTTATTTAAAAACGGCATATACCTGACAAAACTCTTTCTAAAAATATCCTTTCCATAGGCATTCAAAGCAGCCCAAATTGATGGATGTTTCCCTCCAAATAGGCAAACGTCCATACAAAGCCCTGCCCTTTTCCATATAGTAAAATGTAAACATTCAGGAGGTGAGTATGCATGTCATTTGGTTATCCTTACGGAGGAGGATATGGCGGTAACTGCGTAGGCGGTTATTCTGGCGGTTATGGTAACTCCTTCGCTTTAATTGTTGTCCTATTCATTTTACTCATCATTGTTGGTGCAGCTTTCTACTGCTAATCCGTCCCCTCCTCACCATCAAAAACAAAAAAACAAACCCTCAACTGATTTCCAGAGGGTTTGTTTTTTTATCTTTTCTATCGAGTATCCAGCCTTATTGAATGCGGGCCAAAAGGCTGTCGGCTTCCTTTAATGGAAGTGGTTTATAAAAATAAAAGCCTTGGATTTCATCACACTTTTCGTTTTGCAAAAACAGTAATTGTTCCTTGGTTTCTACCCCTTCGGCGATTACTTTCATTTTCAGGGAGTGTGACATATGGATTATTGATTTAACTATCGCCTGGTTTTGTGTTTGATTATCTGATATGAATAATTTGTCAATTTTCAATTTACTTATTGGAAACAAACTTAAATACTTTAAGGAAGAATAACCAGTCCCAAAATCATCAATTGATACATGAACTCCCAAGTCTCTTAAGCGAAGGAGTGTGTCCAGAATCGATTCCTCATTAGTCATTGCCGCGCTTTCAGTTATTTCCAATTCTAAATACTCGGCGTTTAATCCTGTTTCCTTCAAAATGTTTCTTATTTTTCCCGCCAAATCCTTTTGGTGAAATTGCTTGGCTGACAAATTAACCCCGACCACTCCTTGATAACAGCCCTGATCATGCCATTTTTTGTTTTGGAGGCATGCTTCTCTCAACACCCATTCTCCAATATCGATAATTAAACCAGTTTTTTCTGCCAGAGGGATGAACTTGCTTGGCGGAATGTATCCTTTTGTTGGGTGGTCCCAGCGCAACAAAGCTTCGAATCCGACAATTTCCCCCGTTTGAATATCTTTCTGCGGCTGGTAATGCAGTTCAAACTGCTCCTCTTTTAATGCTTTCCGCAATTCGAGTTCCAGTGAAAGCATTTCTTTGAAATTTTCAGTAATAGAAGAATCATAAACTTTATAGTTATTTCTATATTTTTCCTTGGTGACATACATAGCCGAATCGGCCTGTTTTATTAATTCATTTACTGTGATCCCGCTGTATGGATACAAACTAATGCCAATACTTACCGTTATGTAAATTTCATACTCCTCTATGAAAATAGGCTGTTCAAAAGCGTCGATGATTAATTGGGCATAAGCTTCTACTTCTTTTCTCGTTTTATATCCTTTTTGTAATAACAGAAACTCATCGCCGCCCATCCGGGCTGCAAATGTAGCTTCATCCAGCAAACCCTTCAGCTTCCTTCCACAGGCTTTGAGCAGCTCGTCCCCAAAGGAATAACCAAGCGTATCATTTACTTGTTTAAAATAATCCAAGTCAACAAAATAAACAGCCAGGTTCTCTTTATCAGTTCCTGTTTCTTCTATTGCATCTTTTAACACTTTATTAAAGTAATTGCGATTAGGCAAATCCGTTAGTTCATCATAGTAAGCTGTATATTCAATTTTCCGTTCATTCTCGACTCGATCGGTTACATCTTGAACTAGTGCAGCCCTTATAACTCTGCCCTGAAGTGGATATTCCATCACTCTCAACTCAAGATGGAGTTGCGAACGGTTACCTCTGACACCAGTAAATCGATAGGTGGAGGGTAAAGAAGTTTCAGTAAATAAAGTTTCACTATCTTCCAAAAACAATTCCGAAACAGGGATACATTTTAGTGAATTGATGGAAATCCCGAAGATTCTGGCAAAGGTCGGGTCGCAGTCGATAATTGATTCGCCGTCGAACAAGACCAGACCTTCTTCACTTAAATTCGTCCATTGTCCTATTCGGCTTTTCACAGCCGCAGTGGTTTCTGTGAGCTCCTGTTGCAGAATCAGCACATAGATAGGCTTGGCTGAGGATGCTTCTGCAGAAATACAAAAGCTTTTTATTTGATAATTTGTATAGGGGCTCTTATTTTGTTTATGTATGGCAATAGTCTTTTCTTTATCCTTCATACTATTAAAATCGAAGAAATCATTGATGGAGTAAGGCTGTGATGATGACATGCCCAGCAATTTAAAAGCAGGCGCATTTCCATCAATAATAAGGCCATTTTCGTCGACGATGAGGATAGCATCTTGCAGATGTTCTAAAAGCCCATAGTGAATAGGTAACTTCTCTTCCTTGGGTGTCAGCGACATTTCTATTTGCCCTCCTGATATTATTGCTACCATTGCTCTATACTCTTGGCTCTCTTCCCATAATTTTCAAGGGGAAAAACTTATCCTTTATGGTAGATGGATAATGATTCACATTCTGCATCTTGCTATCAAACGATTTATTATTTTAACTTAATCATAGCTGGTAGTTATAGTCAATGTCTTATTCCTTCTGAATCCACACTAGTTATTGGTGCGCCCTTTCAAGCCCTGGGCAGCAGTTGGGAGTCGGTTATCGGTTGGATTGAACACAGATATCTGCTCATGTCAGGTACACCTATACGCGATCCTTAAACTCATCCAGCAGTTCGTCGCCCTGGTACCCTTCTTCTATTAACGATTTTAACGTTTTCTCGATCTCACTTTTTTTCCTATCGACTAATGTGCTAAGAAACAACACATTTATATGTTCACCTATATCATTGATATCAAGAATCGAAGCCATGAACGTTGCCGGCTGGTTGCTTTCCTTCGTAATCTTTGCTTGTAACATGATTTTGTCATTTTCCTTTTTCAAGTCCCGGAAATAACTAGTATATGAATGATCAAGATATGCTTCGAGTATCCAATGATTTTTGTCGTCTTCCCGGTTGATGATAAGTCCATCAAGTAATGGAATATTTCTCGGGCGTATTTCTGCTGGTTTGTCTTCGAGTACATCAAGGGAAATAAGTTTAAAAGTTTTCATGTTTTCCTCCTGAGATTTTTATTATGACCTGTGAGGCATTCGCTTGAATCAGTCTTCTCCAATTTTAATAACAGGGGCGTTACCCGATTTTTCGCCACTACAGTCGATATTTCCACGATCATGAATGTTTATAACGATTATTTCGATAAACTCAAGTATAAATCCTCTTTCTTTTACTCAGACATCGACATTTTTTATAAGTTCATTTAATCAATCTGCGTTCACACTAATAAGTTTATCAAAATATGACCCCTTTTAGAAACGGGGGTGAAATTAATTACCTGGGCTGTTTGGCTATCTTACACAGGTTTGCAGCCAACCCGTTCCCATTCCCTTTTAAACCTTACTTTTTGACTATCTTTTATTAAGTATAAAGGTTTCGGTCATGGTACAAAAGGGTATCTATATACCAACACAGAAAAAGTTAGCGGCCGCGTATTTGCTTCGTTTACTTATAAACTTTTAACTTGATCAATAGAAAAAATACATTATCAAACGGAGAGGTGATTACCTTGAAAGAAATTACATCCTATCAAGTAGATCTGACTTATCAGTTAACAACACAGGAAATCATGGAACTTTATCGTTTTACTGTTAAAAGTGATCATGACATATATTTATACCAGGACAACCAAATTGCAGATGCCGGTAATTTCCCCAAGCTATTGTCATTTTTTCTGGTCGCCACAACAAAGCAACCGCTGGTTGTCATCATTGATGGAAAAGATCCTGATAACTGTTATCAGCAGTTTAAGAAACTCTTAAATAAAAATGTAAAAAAATCACAAATCAGAAATAGACATAAAACTGAAAAGGGAATCTCCATTGTCATTTAAGTAATCGTTGGTAACTTCTTTTGAGAAGTTTATCATATATAATCATTCCTTTTCTCCATCTTTACTCGACAAAACCCGCTTAATAAAAGCGGGTTTTGTTAGTTATTCGCTCTAGTTGGCCGATTATTACTTCCATTAATATCACAAACAAAACACAGCATCCCCAATGGCAAGCCATTTTATTTTTAAACAAAAAAACAGCCGGAACCGCAAGACGCGATTCCGGCTGTTTAACTAGTTTTCGCCGTCACTGGCTTTGTTCATTTCTTCTTCAAGCTTATCAAGTATTTCCTGGGCTGATCCTCCTACTTGTTCAACATACTGATTCCTGACGGGCTCGCCAGCATCTCTGAACGACTCTCTTTGTTCAGCAGATAACTCAGTAATCTCAATATTGCTGTTTTTCTCAATTTCATCCAATGCCTGCTGGTTTGTTTCAGCTTGAATGTCAAAAGCCTTATCCTTCATTTCCTCAATTGTGTCGTCAATCATTCTCCGGACATCGTTTGGTACCTCATTATACAAATCCGGATTCACCGCAGTTGTTGTTGTATATAAGGAGTGCTTGGACAATGTCAAGTACTTCTGAACTTCGTAAAATTTCATTTGCTCGATCGCAAATAGAGGATTTGTCTGTCCTTCAATCATGTTCAACTGCAAACCGCTGTACACTTGTTCATATGGTACAGGTGTAGGGTTAGCTCCATATTGTTCATAAGAAGAAACAATAAGCGGGGATGGCATTGTCCGGAATTTCATCCCCGAGAAATCATCCGGTTCTTCCACTTTTGTTTGGGTTGTCCAATGATTGAATCCTTCCGTCCAATAAGAAAGCACCTTAATTTTCTTTTCTTCGAATTGTTCTGCAAGAGGCCCATACAATGCTTCACTATTATTCAGGATTTGTTTATTTACTTGCATATCATCCGAAAACAAGAAGTGCAACAAAAGCACTTGTGACTCAGGGACGATGGTTCCGATGTTTCCAGGTGATATAATTGCAAAGTCGATAGCGCCTATCTGGAGCAGTTCAGCCTGTGTGGTGGCATTGCCAAGCTGGCCGACTGGATAAATTTCAATTTTGATATTTCCTTCAGATTTTTTTTCGATAATTTTTTTGAATTCCTCTGCGTACGTATTTTGTACAGAATCTGGTGATTCTTCATGGGCAAACCGGAATACATATTCAGGAGAATTTTCTCCTCTTGATGTCTCTGTTCCTCCTGATCCACAGGAAGCTAACACAATGGTCATCAATGTAATTGTCATAACGATGATTATTTTTTTCATAAAGTCACCTTCTCTCTATTCCGAGTAAAAGATTTGGTAGGAAGTAATAATTTCCGGAAATAATATAAATAGCGCTGACGCAGCCATTAATATCAAGATATACGGCCAAATGCCCTTTATAATTTCTTTATATGGTTGTTGAAAAACGGCTATCGCAGTAAAGATATCCACTCCGAATGGCGGGGTAGCAGACCCGATGGCCGCCTGCAATGTTACAATCACGCCTAACGCTATAGGATCGACTCCAGCATCGATGGCAACAGGATAAAAAATCGGCGTCAATATCAAAATAACGACTAATGGATCTACAAACATACAACCAACAAAAAAGAAGATAGCCACAATGAATAATACATAGGTTGCAGACGGATCATTTCCAAGTACTGCTTCCGTTATTTCCTGGGGAAGTTTGGCGTAAGCAAGCACCCAGCTCAGCGCAGTACCGGCCGCCACTAAAATAAATACGGCGGCAGTTACAATAGCTGTCGACTCTGCTATTTTTGGCAAATCTTTTATTTTTACATCCCTGTAGATGACTACTTCCAACATAAAAGCATATAAAACAGAAATGGCAGCAGCCTCCGTGGGACTAAAAATACCTAAGTAAATTCCGCCGATTATCACTATAGGAAAACCGAGTGGTAAAATAGCCCTTTTTAAAGCCCTGCCCCGCTGTTTCCAGGAAGCCTTGTTATCGTTCCCCAGCTTCTTGAAGCTGGCTAGAAAATAGCTGTAAAGCGCAAAGAAAAAGAAAATAATAATACCCGGCAATATACCGGCAATAAATAATTCCCCAACAGATGTACCTGTTACTACACCGTATACGATCATAGCAATGCTGGGCGGAATCATCAGCGCAAGGTCACTGGCATTGATGATTAATGGGATGGCTTGCTTATCGCTATAACCGATATCTTTTAGCCGTTGCCTAGTCGGTTTACCGACTGCAACTACAGTTGCCTGGGTCGATCCAGAAATCGAGCCAAACATTGCACAAGCTGCTGCGGTAGTTATCGCGTATCCTCCGCGAATATGACCGATAAAGCTGCCGACAAGGTCTAACAGCCGTGTAGACGTCTTACCGGAAGACATGATATCTGCAGCAAAAATGAACATTGGTACTGCTAACAGAACAAACGTCTGAATCCCTATCGAAAATTGTTGTACAAGTACCATTGGATTTAACTCCGGAAAAAAGGTTAAAGCTACTGCCAACGGAGCCACAAACAATGGAACCATGATTGGATATCCTAAAAACAAAAGTAAAAACATAATGCCGAGCAGCA
The DNA here is from genome assembly GCF_900101125.1 of Sediminibacillus albus. Taxonomy (GTDB): domain Bacteria; phylum Bacillota; class Bacilli; order Bacillales; family Amphibacillaceae; genus Sediminibacillus; species Sediminibacillus albus. The sequence continues at coordinate 596,033 of NZ_FNFL01000001.1, forward strand.
TCCAAATCATTTAATGTCAGCCTCCTCTCGCTTCCATGTAGGATCTTCGGTTCCATCAATCATTTCATCTTTATACCGATAATTAAGCCAGAATTCCCGTAAATATTGAACACCGGAAAAGAAAAAGCCAATCGGTATAAACAAAGTAATTAAGTAAACGGGAAACCTTAATGCAGCAGTTACACGGCCTAATTGATAAAGGGTTATGGTGTAATCAGCTGATAGATAGAATAGATAAAAAAGTAATAAAGAAGTAGTTGCTGTAATGATCAGCACGAGAATTTTTCTCACCTTAAATGGCAAAAACTCTACTATAGCAGTCATTTTCAAATGCCTTCCCCTTCTGGCACAGTAACTTAGCCCGATAAACGTTACAATAATGATGAAAAACTGCCCCAGTTCTTCTGCAAAGGTTAAACTATTCCCTATAGTCCGGGCAAACACATTTGCAAGCAATATTAGGGTCATACCAAAAATGGCACATATGATAATCCACCTCTCTATTCCAGCCTGTATCTTGTCCAGTTTTCTAAATAGGTTCATTGTTCTCATCCTTTCCTTCTTAAGGCCCGGTACTAACTTAATTCCTCTTATATAAGTTGGTAAACGTACAAATTACAAACTTACCAGGACAAAAGTCTTTCTTGCTGACTTACTTAGTATGAACCGGAAAATGACAGCTATAAGACTTTACAAAAAAAAAAAGACCATTCTCGATGGTTCGAGAACAAGTCCATTTCTGCCTTCGCCGGCATTAATCCTTTTTAACTTTCTTTCGCTCTATTTCCTTTTCCAACTCATATACAGATATTATCAATTTTCCCACCTCTTATTTCCTACTTTCATTATAAGAAGCGGGAATATTTATCTGAACGACTATGAGAAGGAATCCTTCTCATACTTTAGACTGAAAGTTTTTGTCTGGTCCAACAGGGATGTGCGACCAAAGGCAAATGTAAATAATGCTTCATACTGCTTTTTCTTTTTCAGCCACGATATAATAAACGTTACTATTCATACTACCGGAAGTAACGGAAAAGCCCGCATCATTTAGTTTTTCCATCAGTACTTCCTTGGGCAGCCGTTCATCCATCACGGGACCTTCTTCATCCCCAGACTTTTCCCACTCAACGATGAGCAGCCTGCCGTCTTCACTGATAACTCGGTGTATTTCTGTTATTGCTTTTCCCAATTCATCCACCTCGTAAAGGACAAAAGAAGCGACGCCCCTTTGAAAGGAACCATCAGGAAAATTTAAGTAGTCAATCCCACTTGGCATTCTGTCTACATTCTCCAACCCTTGTTCAGCGGCACGATCAGCAAGAATTTCCAACATTTCCTGCTGGATGTCGACTGCCAGTACCCGATCTTTCGTCGCCTTAGCAATCGGTAAAGTCAGGTATCCGTTCCCGGCACCCAAATCAATTACTTTTTCATCTCCATGAAGGTTTAATAATTCGATCACTTGATCGATAGGCACTACTTCTTCCCGTTGGGGGTCCAATAATTTTTCTGCTTTTTGATAAGAAAATAACTCTCCTGCCATATATATCCCCTTTCCGTCCAGGTATACTGTTATTTTTCCTTTATTTTTTTCATTCAAACATACTTTGCCTGATTCATCCCTCCTAGAGAAGGACTGCTGGATACCGATAAGGATTAGAATCCAAATTCTTAGGGAACTATGAAAAAAAAGCAAACCGTTAGGAGGATTGTTTATGATATGGGTTTATTTGTCCATCCTTGTACTCTTACTTGTCGGCGTTGCTGTTTACTATGAAAAATGGGGCAAACAAAAAAACAATGATTCAACTGTGACTATAGAGGAAGAAGAAACATTGAATGAAGACTATATTAAACATGGGGCTCACAATGAAACCGAGGATGCCGATAAGCTGTAAATCACTTATTCCATGTCAAATACGTTCCCTAAATAGAGTTTTCCGACTCAGGAAAAGGGCCTGCATCGAATTTGCAGGCCCTTTTTAGTTAGCTATAATTTTTTTTCTTTATTCACTTTTTGTTCTATGAACTCACAAAGATCTCCTATCGTCTGAAAAGCGTCAAACTCTCTATTATACGGTACCTCTTTTTGAGGCGGCGGATCCAGTTCCCAATAGTTAGCAAGTTCCTTTAACGTAGCGGCAAAACGATCTCTATCACCTTTATACAATGCAGCTAAACTTGCTTCGGTTGTCAGATATTCACTTGTATTTGTCATTTCTGAATCCGCATATTTGTAAACATACTTTACAACGCTCAAGTAGATTTCGTATACAATTCCTTTCGCGTGGGCTATTTCTTTTAATTTTTTCTTTGTTTTCTTTTGCTCAAAGTCAATTAAATCACCCATTGTCAGCACCTTTCTTGCAATTATTAATGGTATCTTCCAGATTGCTCGTCTTTAACAGCCCTAAATTAATCATACCACTACAGAAAAAAAAGAAACTTCTCCAGATAATCGTCAAGATAGCAGCATCAGCAGACAATGTGTATTTTGACCGCTTGATTTCCGTTTTCCATGATCTTTTGTATAATGAGAGTAATAAAAAAATTGAGGTGACAGGAGTTGGCCGCATGAAGAAAATGATAATACTGTCTGTGTTTATCCTGCTGTTTTTGATTTCGGGTTGCTCAGATAAAGAAGCACAATCAATTATAGTTAAGTCTGAGGAACAGCCTGCCCATTCGGAAAAAAAGCCAGCTTTTGTCGAAATGGAACAGGAAGGTGAAAAAAGTGAACAAGAAGAAAACCTGCTCGAATTCACCTTGCCTAATGAACAGATTGTGATAAACCTGAATGAAGTAGATATTTTGAAAAATTACCTGTCAATTATTCCAGACAGGCAGAGGGAAATTGAAAGTATGTCTTTAACAAGGGTAGATATTCCAGATAAAGACACAATTTATTTACTGCAATTTTCCTGCCGGGAGGATGCGTGTTCCTATCTTCTTTTAAATCAACAAGAGCAAGGTGGCTCTTTTTTAGCAGCTGACCTTGCAAAATTTAAGTCTGCTTCCGTATCTCCGGATAACAAACAGCTTATGTTGTTATTTAGCAGAATAGAATCAATGGATGGAGTTGAATTAACAAGGGATAAGTTAGTTATGATCCAACTGGAGGGCATGAAACAGCTTTACGTGGCTCAAGAGAAAAATACCCCGTTTGAAAATAATTATCAGTGGCCTATCTTATCTGCCAAATGGGAAGACAGCGATCATCTTTCAATTACTATCCCGGAAATTCCCAACCAAGGAGAGAAAACATTAAAAGATTGGCATTTATCCGACAAACAAACGAAAAAAATCCAGCTGACTGTGTTTGAAAAATAACATTCGGAACCCTTCCGAACACCGTTTCCTTCATTCAAATACCATTTCTTTCTCTGTTTGAATACTCTTCAGCTCACCATTCAGGTAAAACTCACAGGTGATATACAATGTATGTGTCCCTTTATCTAGAGGCTTAAATAATTTAGGATCTTGGGGGTGATATACATCTCCCGGATCTAACTCTTTTGTAACCGGACTTCCAGTGAAATCATTCATTTCACGATTTACATCAAGGGAAATTAACGGGGTACGATGCAGCAGTTCAACCGGTTCTTCTCCTATGTATTCAAGAGACCTCAGAACCTGAAATCCTTTATCTTTCTTTTCTACCTGAACATGAATGATAAAATCATCAGCTTGTTCATTGACTTTAACAGGTTCAGCAAGCTTGGCACTGGAGGTTTCTGCTAACCAGTAGGCCGCTGCCGCCCCAATTACTGCCATAATTGCTGCTACTAACAGCGTTTTTTTAAACATATTTCCCCCTCCTCTGTCTTCTAGTGCCAATTAAGTCTACTAAAATTATCCTATTAAATAGACGTTTAGCACTGGAAGAAAGTTTCATTTTTTTCCCAAATATTTTCTGTGATTTAATAAAATTAAAAACGGGAATCGAGTAAAGTGAGTGTTTAGAATGATGGAGGTGGAAACATGGAAAAAACGAAAATAAAACATATAGATATGGAAATGAGCAAAATTGGGTTAGGTACCTGGGCAATTGGCGGATTTCAATGGGGTGGAACTAACGAACAAGAAGCCATAAAAACGATTCATACTGCCCTTGATAAAGGAATTAATGTCATAGATACTGCGCCTGGCCACGGATTTGGAAAAGCAGAGGAAATCGTCGGCAATGCAATAAAATCTTACGCGCGGGAAGAGATAATTATTTCCAGCAAAACTGGATTAAACTGGAAGGAAAACAGGCAATTGTTCCGTGATTCTTCTAAGGCGCATATTCACAAAGATATAGAAAAATCGCTAGACAGGCTACAGACAGATTATATAGATGTTTATCATGTTCATTGGCCTGATACGTACACTCCTTTTTATGAAACGGCAGAAGCGTTAAACTATTTATATAATGAAGGTAAAATCAGAGCGATAGGGCTTAGTAACTTCTCTCCGGAGCAAATGGACATCTTCCGGGAAGCTGCCCCTGTCCACGCTATTCAAGCACCTCATAATTTGTTTGAAAGAGATAGCGAAAATAACGTGCTTGCCTATGCAGAAGAAAAAGAATTGACAGCATTTTTTTACAGTTCGCTTACAAGAGGGCTGCTTACCGGCAAGATAACCGGAGAAAGCAATTTTAAAGCAGGGGATATACGTTTATCGGAAGACCCAAAATTTCAACAGCCCAGACTTGAGCAATATCTTTCGGCTGTAAAACAGCTTGATCACTTGGCGCAAGATCGATTCAGCATGACAGTACTGGAACTGGCACTGCAATGGAATCTGCAACAGCCCGGTTCTTCTGTTTCATTATGGGGTGCCCGCCGCCCTCACCAATTACAACCTTTGGAAAAATTAGGGGGATTTAAAATTGACGATGATACAATGAAAGATATTGATGAAATACTATTGAGAACAATTAAATCACCAATTGAACCTGATTTTATGGCCCCGCCTACCAAATATGATATTTAGTCTTGTTCCATGTAAAAGCAATCGGAAGGATGTTCCTTCCGATTGCTTTTTAAATTTTTTCCAATTTTTAAGCATTCCCTGTCCCCACAGCAATTTGCTCCACTCTTTTCCTCTTGTCTTCTTTGATTCCTAAATGAAAGAATAATTATCCCAAAAAAGCTCATTCTAAGATTAGATTACTCAGTTAGTAGTTCACGAATGGATCTCCGACAAGGATTAAACAACAAAGGAAAAGGGTCTATTTAACAAAGGTTGGCAGGGAATTACCCGCCAGCCTTTGACAACTGATACTTAAAAAGCGTAGGTGATATCGATGAAGCATTTATTCACTTTTCCCCCGTTATTGTTTTTCTGTCTGACATTTAGCATTTTATCTGCCTGTACTGGCGATGAAGACGGACGAAGTGCCAAACAAGATGAAAATTATGATTTAACGCAAGTCAGCCACCATTCAGAAATAAGCCAGGAACCGGCAAATGCCGCCAAACGAAAAGCGTTAAAAAATGAGGCAGTGATTGGCTCAAGGGGGGTTAATACCGATAAAAACTTACTTATTGGTATAGAGGTTCGCCAATTAGACAGGATTCGACTGAAAAAATTGGAAAAACAGATAACCACGGATTTAGAAAAGCAATATCCGGATAAAAACGTGCAAGTATCTACAGATAAAAAAATTTATTTAGAGCTCGACAAACTGGAAAGCCGTTTACAAAAAAAAGATATCTCCAAGAAGGAATTAGATAAAAAGTACAACCAGATTAAAAAGCTTATAAATGACCAAGCTTAACGGACGAGGGATATAAATGGCAAATAATAAAAAGAAAAATCAACAACAATATCAAGAGTTCGCTAAACAAAGAGAAACAAAGAGACCATTAATCAAAAACTGTATTCGCGCCTTTTTAATCGGCGGCTTGATTTGCACCATCGGGCAAGTGATATCAACCTTCTACATTCATTTTTTTCATTTCACTGAAGAAAATGTAGGTAATCCGACTGTTGCTACACTGATATTCTTAACCATGCTGCTAACTGGGTTCGGCATTTACGATAAAATTGCCCAGTTTGCCGGTGCCGGATCGGCTGTACCTGTTACAGGGTTCGGTAACGCAGTTATCGCTGCGGCAATTGAGCACCGTACCGAAGGTTTTGTATTAGGCGTTGGAGGTAATATGTTTAAATTGGCCGGATCTGTCATTTTATTCGGTGTGTTCTCTGCTTTCATAATTGCCTTAGTGAAAACAATATTAATCCAATGGGGTGGACTATAATGCTGACGGGTCAGCGCTCATGGAAGTTCAACAATAAACCGGTGATTGTCTCTACCGGAACTACTGGCGGTCCTTTTGAAGCGGAAGGCAATATTTCTAAGGATATTGATTTACTTCATAATGATTTGTATATGGGTGAGGATTCCTTTGAGAAAGCGCACAAAATATTACTTGAAAAAGCTGGACAAAAGGCTATCGAAAAGGCCGGAATTAGTAAGGAACAAATCCAATTTTATTTGGCTGGCGACCTAATCAACCAAATTACTCCCACCAGTTTTTCTGCCAAGACACTGGGAATTCCTTATTTAGGATTGTTTGGAGCTTGTTCTACATCAATGGAAGGCCTTGCATTGAGCGCCTACTTAATTAATTCGCAAGGTGCAGATTATATCCTTACAGGTGCTTCCAGCCACAATGCCGCTGTGGAAAAGCAGTTTCGCTATCCGACAGAATATGGTGGCCAAAAACCACCGACCGCCCAGTGGACGGTGACAGGAGCTGGAACTGCTCTTCTCAGCCATTCCGGAGACGGGCCTGTAGTAACATCGGCAACAATCGGAAAAGTAATCGATCTGGGGCTTAATGACCCTTTCAATATGGGAGGGGCCATGGCGCCAGCCGCAGTTGATACAATTGAAGCCCATTTTTCCGACTTAGGTGTGGATGCATCTTACTATGATTTAATTATCACTGGTGATCTTGGCCAAATCGGACAACAGGTTTCCCTGGATTTACTTAAACAGCATGGTGTCCAAATGGAGGAAAGTAAATATGTGGACTGCGGATTAACCATATACAACAAAGATCAACAGGTAAATGCCGGAGCCAGCGGTGCTGGCTGTTCTGCAGTAGTCACCTATGGCCATTTCCTCAATCGGATGAAGAAAGGCGAGTTTAACAGGATTCTTGTAGTGGCAACCGGGGCTCTTCTATCCCCTTTGACTACCCAACAGAAGGAATCAATTCCTTGTATTGCACATGCAGTATCCATTGAAGCTGGAGGTGATCGCCAATGATATATTTCTGGGCATTTGTCGTAGGAGGCGCCATTTGTGTTATCGGCCAAATAATGTTCGATGTTTTTAAATTGACACCTGCCCATACTTTAAGTTCCTTAGTAGTTGTTGGAGCGCTTTTGGATGGGTTTGGACTATATGAACCACTGATTGACTTTGCCGGAGCAGGTGCAACTGTACCGATTACCAGCTTTGGCAACTCCTTAGTCCATGGTGCTATGCAAGAAGCGGAAAAGCATGGATTAATCGGTGTCGTCACAGGAATGTTTGAAGTAACAAGCTCGGGAATTTCAGCAGCTATCATCTTCGGGATGATTGGGGCAATTTTATTTAAACCTAAAGGTTAGGGGCAATCCACTAATCAATAAGCAGAAAAAAACTTACACACACATAGGGAGCAGCTTTGTTTATAAAAAACAAAACTGCTCCCTGCCCTGTTTAACTTATACGTAGGGCTATCTTTCCAAACTGTTTAGCTGCTTCTAAATAATCAAATGCAGCTTCGGTATCCTTTAAGTCAAAAACACTTCCTACTATAGGATGGATTTGATGCTTTTCCATAAATTGCAGCAATTCCCTTAGTTCTTCCCGGCTCCCCATTGTAGAGCCGAAAAGCTGATATTGCCCATAAAAGAACTTACGGATATTGATGGTTATCTCATCTTCTGTAGTTGCACCAAAGCTAACGATTTTCCCACCTTTTTTCAATATATCTAATGACCGGTTAAACGTTGCCCTGCCGACACTGTCAATGACTAGGTCTATTTGTTCGCCAGCCAACTCATCCTGCCAATTACTGTTCGTATCTATTGCCTTATCTGCCCCAATTTCAACAGCTTTATTTTGTTTTTTCTCGCTTCTGGACGTAACGATTACTTTAGCTCCAGCTGCCTTAGCGAATTGAATAAGAAAAGTGGCTACTCCGCTTCCTGCTCCAGGGATAAATACGGTTTCCCCAGCTTGGATTCCACCTTTAGTAAATAACGCCCTGTAACCAGTCAAAGCAGACAGGGCCAATACACCAGCTTCGTCCCAGTTTAAATATTCAGGCTTTCTTTCCACTTGTCCAGAAGATATCGTGATAAATTCAGCAAAAGAACCGTGATCAGGCATTCCTAATATCTCAAACCCTTGTGGGGGAGCTTCACTGTTTTTAAACCAGCCGATCCCCGGGTTTAAGATAACTTCGTCGCCTGCTGAAACACTGGTAACTCCTTCTCCAACCTCCACAACAATGCCTGCGCCATCGGAACCTAACACTAATGGTTCTTGATGTTCGCCTCTCCGGATCGGTATATTTAAATCACGGTGATTGAGCCCGGCACTTTTCAACTGCACCTTCACTTTTCCTTTCATAACCTGCTGCTCAGCAATATCCGTATATTTAAGTTCTTTCCCCTGATGGACAAAAGCTTTCATCGAATCTTCCTCTCATCTTTATTCTTATGTAAAACCTATCGCATCCCTTTATTTAAAATCATCGTACCATAACGGGGACGGGAAAATAAAATATCCACTATTCGCATAGAAAAAAAGGAACATGTTCCTCCAATAGGAAGATAAGTCCCTCTTTATTTTCTCAGCTAGAATATAATCAGGGCAAGCAAGGTGGATAAGAACAAACCAGCCATAACTGGCAGGAAATTTTTACGGACAAGCTCCATTACCGGGACACCGCAGAATCCGGCAATTGCAACGAGAGAAGACCAGGCAATAATCGTTCCTCCACCTGTCCAGATAGATCCCATCTGACCTATCGCTGCCAAAGCTGAAGGATCGATTGTTCCATTAGCTAAAGCACCTGATAATGCACCAGTCAAAGGCAGACCAGAAAAACCCGAACCATCAAGGCCGGTAATGATTCCAATAATTAAGATACTAAAGGCTGCCAGTACTGCGCTCTCTGGAAGAAATGTCTGGCTTGACTGGACTAAATCGAATAATAGAGAAGGCGACTCTGCCTCACGGATGGATAAAATGGAACCTGAAAAGTCCGAACTGCCCAAAAAGAAGAAACCAGCAATTGGTATAACGGGTCCCATTGCTTTAAAAGCGAAAACAAACCCATTGGTAATATGCTCACTGATGTAATCTAATGCCCGATGTTTTCCAAAAGCAATAGTTGATAACAACAGCAATACAACAGCAACCCCGCCGATGAAGGCGGCGCCATCTCCCCCTTCATACCCTCCCATCCGGCCTGAGGTCAGTTTCGTAGAAATCATGTAAACCATTACCGCCAGCATAGAAAGAGGGACTACAACCGAAAATATTTTCCCCCAAATAGGTAGAGCTCTATGGTCTTTCCCCTGCTCATCGTCTTCATTTAATCCCCGCATCTCTTTTATTTCCAAGCCATTGCGCGGATCTTGGGCAGACCGGATATATTTACGGTTCAATAGGTAAGCGAGTGTTATTGCAATTACTCCAGTGATAAGCGAAAGCACTAACCCCTTCTCTAATACTGCTGTAGCGTCAACACCGGCTGATGCTGCTGACAAACCTGGCGCCACTTGAATCACATAATCGGATGATAATGCCATCCCCTGTCCGGCAAGAGCAACCGCCATCGCCGCAGCCGCCGCCGGGAGACCAGCACGGATTGCTGCCGGAACTAATAAAGCACAAATCAGCGGTACAGCTGGGGTCGGCCAGAAAAATAAAGATATGATATACGTAACAAAGACTAAAACGAAGAAAGAAACATGGCCATTGACCATGATTTTCTGCAACGGCTGTATCATCCGTCGATCAGCATCCAGATCCTTTAAAGAATGAAGCAAAGCGACCATAAATGTAATGATCAGAAAAATATTGAACAATTCTTTAGCAGCAACTAGATTTGCATTAAAAATAGCGGTGAATCCGCCGATAATACTTGCCTTATACACCCACGCCACAACAAAAGTCCCTAATAATGTCGGAAGGACAACCCCTCGTCGGAATATCATCGTTATGATAATAAGGAGGGTGAACAAACCGTATAGCCAGTGAGACACAGTCAAATCCATACCATTTTCCCCCTAAGACCAAGCTGCTAGCTATTAGTGCTATAGCCTATGCAATCTAAATGGGATAGGTGCAACCCTCGGTACAGATTTGCATCTTCATTGTTTCGTCGGTTCATCGGTTTACTATCCAATATGGTCAAAAAAACCGTTCCTTCCGCTGCTTATCTTATCGAGCAAAAGGAACGGTTAATTTATAGATTTCTCATAAACTCCAGTACCTCTTTGTCAATTTTCCCTTTCTTCAATTCCCTTTCTTCGAAATTTTCGGTATGAAGATAAGTTGTAAAAGCTTCGTAAAATTTACTATTGGAAACTTCTTTGTTTTCCAAGTACCCTTTTTTCACTAAAGCTTCCGCGACCTCTTGGCGGATGGAGCCTTCGATTGTTAGAATATTTTCTTGTTTGGTTTCACCAAAATAAAGCTGTTGAAGTTTATATAGCCGGATTAATTCATCGATAGGCTCTGGATGATCATCTACCCGCAAGTCGACTAAACGGTCATTAAACCCTCCGTAGCCTCCTTTTTCTTTTACGACATAAATGGCGGCAGACTGTTTGCCGCGGCTGTCTCCGCCTGCTTGCTGTGCCGCTTGCAAGGATTTTAACAACCGGTCGGTTAGAGAGCCTTCCGCTGTTTCAAAAGCCTTCCCCATCTCTGTTACTGTTTCTTTATTAACGAGAATATTTCCCTGGGCAGCATAATTTTCGCCCTGCATACCGCCAGCCCAATCAAAACATTTTTTTCCAGTATATGTAGCACTATTCCCCTTAGCATCTACGATTCCAACTTGGCGTTCCTCCCGATCCGGATCGTTTTCGAGCAATAATTGGATGACTTCATCAGGAGTTTTGCCAGCTCCCAGCAATTCAAGACCCCTCGGTCCAAATGAAGGGTTGCCAAAAGCTTGTGTGGCTACAGCGCCAATCCCTGCTTTCGCCCAGGGCACTACTGAACCAACCGCTATAAACTTCGATTGAACTGCTACGCCGTGCTCTCCTGTGGCAGGATCAAACCCGACGATGGAAAAAGTAGCAACAATCTGTTTTTTATCCATCTAAGTCCCTCCTCATCTTATTACTTTTATTGTATTTTATTTTAACTGATACCGGCAACTTAAACATCTATAAATTCAACATATTTTAAACACGCGGCTGTTATCAACAATAAGCGGCTGATAATGACTTGTGAAAATGGATGAAAGTTTCAATCTATGGATAAAGGGTATTTTATCTATGAAACAGCTTATTATAGGAGGCGATAACATGGCACCATTTATTAAGAAATATACAAATGATGAACAGTTACAGCAGGATGTAAACAAACTTAGCCAAAAAGGCGTAGATAAAAACAATGTGTATGTGCTCAGTCATGATAAGGAACGTACTAAACGGATAGCTGACAACGCTGAAGCGAATACCATCGGTCTTAACGAAATGGATTTAAGCAGTGCTGTCGGAAATATGTTCAGCAAAAAAGGCGATGAGCTGCGTACTAAGCTAAAAGAAGTCGGCTTATCCGAAGTTGAAGCAGATAATTATGAAGAAGAAATGGATAAAGGCAAGGTTCTGCTGATTGTCACTGAAACCAACAACGTAGAACAGATTCTCACAAACACTTTATAAATGAAAAAGCCGGACACTTAAGCATAGTGTCCGGCTTTTTGGTTTAGGAATAAACATACATTCCAGGCATTCCATTACCTAGCAGTATAATCCCACTATTTACATTAAGAAGCTTCTATCAATCTAGGCTGCTTGTAAAATAGGAAACTTATAACTAATGAGCTCAAAATAAAGGCTGGCAGCATATAAGAACCATTATATAAAGTGGAGTAGAGCCAGACCGGCTGACCTTCTGGCGCGTAATTAGCAAAGAAAACTACTCCGGCACATAAGTGTCCTAAAAAACGGAGAGCGCAGCCAAGCAGCACACCCATTGACACGAAAGTAAATAGTTTTGCAGTTTTTCCTGCTGTCAACGCTGTTTGGATTTGTTTTGAGAAGATACCTGCCATCCCCAATGCTGTAAAAGCCAAGCCGTATTCAATAAAACCTTGCAAGGCAGTCACAATGATTGCTTGTCCGACAGCTATCTGAAAAATCCCAAATAAGAAGCCGCTCAACAGTCCACCTTTTAGCCCCCAGCGGAATGCTACAATAAACACTGGAATCATGGCCAGAGATACAGATCCTCCCTGCGGCCAGATTTTGAAAGACAAAAACGGTACGATATCCAGCACGAGTGCCAGCGCTGAGAAAATAGCAACTTCCACTAAAAATAAATTTTTCTTCGAATTCATGAAATCCCTCCCCTATTGATTGTTTTTAACAACAAAAAAAGCAATGCCAAGGGGAAGCTTCCTGATGGGAGGACCCGCTCACATTGCATACTATACCATCAAAACCGCTACCATCCCTACGCTAGAATTAACTAACAGGTTCTAAGGGTCTGAACAGATTGTTCACTCTCAGCCATATGGCTCCCCTTGCAGGCTTTACTATCTATGCTTTTTTTGCTAAACACATTATAACCAAAACCCGCCAGATAAGCAATAAACGGGCGGGAGACCAGCCCCTGGCCATTGACAGCCAGAGGGGCATTGCTTCTATATCTTTTCAGAGGTCAGCTTCTCATTTATCCGGGGAGAATAATGACAGGAGTATCTGTTAACTGGAGTACTTTGAATGTGACACTTCCTATCGTTTTTTTTCGTTTGCGCGGTGCGAGGATAATCCCCCTAATATCATTATCTGCTGCTTCTTTACATATTTCCTGGGCAGGCAGCCCATTCCTCACTTTGCTGATTACCTTTACCCTTTCCTTAACGTGCTTGCATCCTTCTTCGAGGATTTGTGCAGATTCTTCCAATTTGTAGCTTTCCAGCTTTTTCGTTCCTATTTTCGCATGAGCGTATTGTGTATGGACTTTTGGCTGGACATTCAGCAATTTAATAGCCGAACCAGTCTGTAAAGCCAAATCGACGGCAAAATCGATTGCTTTGGCACAATTTATACTTCCATCTATTGGCACCAAATAAATTTTCTGCATGGGCTTTCACCTCTATTGCATTCTATTCAGCAATGCAGAAAAAAGCTCCATTTTCTTAACAAATTATCTGGATTTTCGTTTGAGCAATTTCAGTAAGCTATTTAACCAGCTAAATTATCCCTTACTTTTCCAACCGTTTTGTCAGGGGATAAATGCCTGCACTTTGGATAATTAATGATAATAGAACCGCAGCAAAGGTAAGGGAAATTAAAATATTATCATTCCCTGCATTTGCTTCGAAACTGAGCAGCAAGGCAATCGACATCGTCCCTTTGATGCCCGACCAGGTAATCAACGACACATCACGTAATCCGAATTTCTTATTCCAGATTGGAAAGGCTTGTGTGACAGTACCTAAGACAACAAAACGGACGATTAAAGATAATAAAAAGATTAAAAAAGCAAGGGCCCAGCCAGGAAAAGCCAAATAATCAGCAGCATCTATACCTATTAATAAGAAAATCAACGCTAAAACTGAAGGCTTAGCTATGTTCCAAAACCCGTCTAGCGATGTATGAAAATGCTCCTCTTTATCTGTCTGCCCGAATTCGTAGGAAAGCATGATGCCTGCGGCAACAGTAGCTAACACTCCTGATACACCCATAAGTTCTGCAATATAAAAACTTCCATAAGCAACTACGATACTAAGCATGACTTGATATTGTTTGTGATGGGTGTAATGAACAGCCCTGCTTAACAACCAGCCAAAAATAATGCCGAGCACAATTCCTCCTATCGATACGGTTAAAAACTCACTCAAAAAGTAACCAATCGAAAAAGACTCCCCGCGAGTGTACATAGTCAAAATAACGGAGAATAAAACAATACTTGTTCCATCATTAACCATCGATTCCCCTTCGACAACATTGGCTATGTTTTTTTTGCCTGAAGCATTTTTCAGGATGGAAACAACGGATACTGGATCAGTTGGTGTTAAAATAGCCGAAACCAACAGCGCCCCAAGAAATGAAATTTCGATAAATGGAGCACTGACCATATAAATCGCAAGTCCAAGTAAACTAGCGGTAGCAATAAGTCCGACAGTACTTAAACAAGCAATAATCCAACGATTGTTTTTAAGGGCTGGCAAGGAGAAACTGTAAGCCGAAGTAAATAACAAAGTCGGAAGAAACACATTGAAAATAATTTCTTTGGAGATAACTAAGGAGTCAAAGTAAGGAATAAAAGAAAGTCCAATACCTATTAAGACAAGAACAACAGGTACCGGGAAATTCTTTTGTTTCTTGTCTATAGAAAAAATAAGATAACCAATAAATAATAGCAAAATCACTTGATGTGCCAGCATACATAAAGCTCCTTTCCTTCATATCAAATAGGTGCTTCCCGCCTGCTAATTCTTTATCCGTAAACCGCTAGCAATAAACTGACATTAATTCCCGTTTTGCGCATGTGAGGGATAGCCTTTCAACGCATGCCGATACGCTAATCTACTATTATTAGTAATATCGCCTGTCGCTGATAGATAAAGATGCTTTATATTTCATACTTGCCCTCTTATTTTATGAGTAAAATTTGAAGACCTCCGATGGAATCACTGTATCTAACTAAACGTAAAAAGACCGTAAAGCCGCCTTAAGGGGTTTACGATCCTTTATCTATTCTATATTTTCATTGGCTTTCTGTTAGTTTAAGAAATTCCTCGACATCATCTATGCACAACTGGATAGCTTTTTCCCAAAAGTCCATTCGATCAAGATTAACATTCAAATGTTTCTTCGCCAGGTCCTCTACATTCATTCGCCCGGTATCTCTTAACAGGGAAACATAAGCCTCTTCAAAGCTGTCGCCGGAATTTATTGCATCAGCATAAATACCTAAGCTGAATAAATATCCAAACGTATAAGGGAAGTTATAAAAAGGCACATCGGTGATATGAAAGTGAAGCTTAGAGGCCCAGAAAGTCGGATCATAGCCATAAAGCGCCCCGCAATAAGCATCTCTCTGTGCTTCTTTCATTAAATGATTTAATTTTTCGGTGGAAACCAGTCCTGATTTTCTTTCTTCGTAAAATCGCGTTTCAAAAAGATAACGGGAATGGATGTTCATGAAAAAGGCCACACTGCGCTGAATTTTATCGTCCAGGAGTGAAATCTTCTGTTCCTTGGTTTCCGCATTTTTAACTGCCGCGTCAGCGACGATCATTTCAGCGAAGGTTGATGCTGTCTCCGCAACATTCATGGCGTAATCCTGATTTAATATTTCAATATCGTTCATTACGTACTGATGATATCCATGGCCAAGTTCGTGCGCTAATGTGGCAACATTGGAAGCAGTGCCAGAATAGGTCATAAATATTCTTGTTTGCTGGCTGTCAGGAAAACTTGTACAAAAGCCTCCCGGGCGTTTACCAGGGCGATTATCAGCCTCAATCCACCGCTTATCAAATGCCATTTGGGCAAACTCAGCCATTCCAGTACTAAACCGGCTGAACTGTTCAATGATGATTCGCGCAGCATCATCATAACTAATAGCACCCCCGTTTTCCCCTACTGGTGCGTCTAAGTCAAACCAGCTTAATCGCTCAATGCCTAGTAATTCAGCTTTTCTTTTTAAATAGGAAACGAACGGTGTTTTATTGCTTGAGATGGCTTCCCACATGGCATGCAACGTTTTTTCACTCATCCGATTATAGTTGACGGGTTCATGCAACACACTTGCCCATTTTCTATGTTTATACGTTTGCAGTCGGAAACCTGCCAAGTGATTCAATGTTTCACTAAACAAGTCGGCATATTCCAGCCAGGCTTTTTCCAGTTTATCAAATGCCGATTTTCTGACATTTCTTTCAGGACTGCTTAGAAGATTTGCTGCCTGGCCAATCGATAAACGCTTTACTGTTCCGTTCTCATTCCAATCAATTCCCATCTTGGCGACAATCGCATCATACATTTCTCCCCATGCATGATAGCCATCTACTGCAAGGTCATTCACTAGGATTTCCTGGTCTACCGGCAGCTTGTCCATCGCCTTTTGGCGCCGCTCATGCAAAACAAACGAAAAGGGAGCTATCGTTGGCTGTTCAAGTATTCCATTCCATATATCAGAAGGAATCTGGACAAACTTCCGATCTAAAATCGTCAATACTGTCGAAAACTTTGCTCCCAGCTCGCTGCGTTTTCCTACTAGAAGTTTTGCTTTATGGTCATGCACATCTTCTGCTGTCAGGCAGCTGACAAATGCCGATACTTCCCCTAGCTGCTTAGAACTTTTTTCTAACAAGCTGATTATATTTTCTACATACGCTATGTCATCCGACCGCTCAGGAATAGGGAACTGTTTCACCTGATTAGAAAATTTATTCAAGTCTTGCTCCAATGCTTCTATGTAATCTGCTAAATCCTGTGAACTGCTGCCCCCTTCAAATAAATCATCCAAAATCCACCGTGGATTATACCTGCCGCTCATGAACAACCTCTCCTTTTCCCATATATAGAATAAAAAAATAGACAAAGAGATATCCGGGGAAAAGCATCCCTGTCCCAACCTCCCCTGGTATAAAGGGGTGGAAAAGGGATTATCCCCAATTAGGCCTGCTTCTTGCTGTTTCCCTATTTTGGTAATCTATTATACCTTGTTTCTTCTAGGATGAAAAACTATTTCCGGCTAAAAAGAATTACCTTCTTTTAAATGATTTTCACATGAACAGGATTGGCGGTAACATAATAGATTACACCTTTAGAATTTTTCACTTTATATTGCTCCCCTGAACCTACCTTTACTTTATCTACAATTTCCGGAAAGCCTACTCCCTTATTTATTGTATTAACGAAAGCGCCATCACTCCATGAAGGCCGGTTATAATACCTTAGACCATCAACCTTGCTCTCTACTCTTTTGCCAATAAACAACCGCTGGTCCTGAGTTCCAAGCTGTCTTTCGCCCCCTTCTCTGATAACAGCTCCGGTTTTCGGATGGGCGTAAATTTGTACTCTGCCGTTGTCCTGGTTATGTCCACAGGCACCCCTATTTCCTGATAACGGTTATACTGATAAAGGGAGATTTGCAGATTAAGGTTCTTTTCTGTCCAATATCGATTGGAACCCCCACCACCATGTCCTGGATCAATGATTAATATCGGAGCCATTATCATTCCTCCTTTTATTTTGATAACCCATTTTGCTTCAATACCGCCCGCTGCTGTTTGCCTTTTGTTGTCACATAATTATTTTTAAACCATGCATACACCGAGGAAACAGTAGTGAAGATACTTGCAGTCACTTGTTCTGCAAGTTCATTGTCTATTGGTAGCGGGGACTTTGAGAACATAACCAATACCTGATTTACTAAGGCGAGAACTAATACAACCGTACGGATCAGCGTACCTTTATCCATTTTTGTCACCTCCTGCATTTAAATGAACAGACTTTTTTGCCTGCTACTATATTAAAGTCAAAGACTAATAGATGTGGCACGGCTGCTGTATCGGGATGAGCACTATTGTCTCTTCCAGACCCACCTAATGAAAAGATATTTATGGTATAATGAATATATTACTTAGATAAATAATCGCTGATAGTCAGGAGAATGGTGTTTATGAATCTGCCTTGGAGCACATTGCCAGTAATTATAGAACCGATGAAAGAAAAAGATGCCATGGAAATTTCCACTTGGAAATATGAGGAGCCCTATGATTTATACAGCAATGATGGCAGTAATTCTTTATTGCAAGAGCTGCTTGATGGCTCTTACTACTCCGCCAGCATACAGCACTCACTCATTGGTTATTTTTGCTTTGGAAAAAGTGCCCAAGTTCCAGCTGGAGCCGAAGCTGGTTTTTACCAGGAAGAAGCACTGGATATCGGTCTGGGATTACGTCCAAACCTGACTGGCAAAGGATTTGGGGCTAGTTTCTTAAAGAAAGGGATTGACTTTGCTGTCGATACCCGCCTGCCCCAAAAAATCCGGCTCACTGTGGCGGCATTCAACCAAAGAGCAATCACCGTTTACCAACGTCATGGGTTTGAATCAACCTCCGCATTTATGAGCAACAACATAGAATTTATAATCATGACCCGACAAGTGTAAACCAAACAATAAAATCCATAAAAAAGGCCGCACCATTATATGAGTGCAGCCCTTTTTATTATATGCTTATTTAATTTGTATCAGTTGATTGATCCTTTAAGATATTGGTTAACTCTTGAATCTCTTTCCGGAAAGTTTTCTCTTCCTGTACAGATAATTCTTCTTCTCCATACCTTACTCGTTGATATAATACCACATCATTTACCGGTAATTGCAATCGATTAAACCAATCCTCCACCGTTTCATAAGCTCTTCTGCCAAAACCAAGTTTTTCTGCGAAAATTTCAAAATCGAGAAACAGTTTACGGATTGGATTTGAAGGCCGGTTAACCCGGGTTTTTGAAAACCACCTTTTCTTTTTCTTCAAAGATTCCGGAAGTGATTCATTAGCAATTTCAATATTCCGGTAGGCGCCTCGATCTACTTCAATCCGTCTTTTATAAATAGACAACAGAATCAAGGTTGCTGCAACGATGACTGCAATAGTGAGCACCCATTGGGCTGCATGTAATACTTGATTGACTACCTCGCCATCAAAATTTTCACCAACCTCCGGTCCATCATCTGAGCGATTGGAACCATCCTGTACAATTTGGCTGCCATCTGTATCACTCTGTTTATAATTTGGTTCTATTTCAGTAGTACGAAAAATCCACCCTAAGATCCCACCGAGAGCTGAAGTAAGCAAATTGCCGATAAATAAATACCCAACACGGAAACCATTGAATAAAAAGGCGATGGCAACCCCTAAAGCAGTGAAAACTCCAAAAATAATCCAGATAAAATGCAGGCTGAAACCGCGCCCTCTTTCCATACTCATTATATTTCTCAATAGGTAACCTGACAGCATGAATACAAACTGAACGATTGCTATCCATAAAAATACAGGATTGCTATCCATTAATAAATATACAGCTATCAGAAAGAAACTAAGAGCAAGCAAAGATTTTTCATGCCGATGGTCCGCATCCTGTTGATGCTTAATAAATCGCCAGCCGAATACTGCTGCTATAAGACCAGCCAGCCAATATGGCATATTGAATAAACTGACAGCCGCCATCACTAGCAAACCGCCCCATAAAATGAAAGGATACATGACAGTACTGAATCTTGCGATAATCGTTGTGCCGATCACCTGGATGCCGATTAGCATTAGGAAACTCCAAAAGCAAACAGTGATATCCAATAACCATAATAGCGGGATCAGCAGCAAATAAACCAGAATAGCCTCACTGGTGAACTGGTAGATGCGCGTAATTTGCCGTTCGGCATAATTCATATTCGCTCACCCCACTTTTTCATGTAGCTGCTTCCATCTGTTTCTTTCACCTGATAAACTGGCAATCCATTAGTACTCCAGCGTTCCGCAAACCAGGAGCTATCGGCATCCGCCTCACCGAAGAATACCACAGATTTTGACTTATACAGACGGTTGTCAACATAGTGAAGTAAATCTGAAAAACTGATTAGCCGATAACCAGTATTAATTCTCGCCAGCAATTCTAATGCTTCTTTAAGCTGGCCTGTTGAATTTCCTTCCTCCAAGGAGAAAAACCGTCTTTTGCCCGATCGCTGCAGGTTGATGTATAACTCATAAGGGTAACCTTTGCGGGCGGCAATCTGGCAAAAGTAAGTAACCTGGGAGATGATTTTTTCCATGTCCCCTGAAAAATATGCATTTCCCAGGGGACTCGACTCAGCGAGGTTGATAACCAGCACCCAGGAAAAGTCCAGGGTTCGTTCATAAATCTTCGTTTGAAGAGTAGAAGTTCTGGCAGAAGCTTTCCAGTGGATACGGGAAAAAGGGTCTGAACTGACATAGTCTCTGGTGCCTGCCGGATTGAGTGTATCCTCATATGGCGACAGAAGAGCTCGCTGACTTCCTGTTGATTGGACAAATAATGACTCCACCCCTTGTACTTTCAGAGGTTCAGGGTAAACGATGAATTCTGTTCGATACATTCCCAGAAAGTTTAAGTATATCGAATCGAATCCAGTTAAATGAGGAAAAGTGTACTTAAAATTACTTAGCCTGGTGACTCCTCTGTTTTGGGCTGCAAACGGAAAGGAAACCGTCGTCCGTCCTCTTCTGATGATAGAAAAGGGAATTTCATATCCTGCCGTTTTGCTGTTGGAGGATTTCTCAGATTTCATCCCTTCTATCTCATTGCCCGAGGAAAAGTTAAGCCGGCCATTCACAATAGGAAAGGCCGAAGGATTGGTGAAAGCAATCGTTACCTTACTTATTTCTCCTGGAAAAAGCCTAATGCTTTGTCTTGGATTTTCCAGCGCCAGCTTATTGCCGATATTTCTTTCATATATAATACTTATTGCCAAATACGCCATGATAATTCCCACTAATATAAATAACAGCGGCCGGTTAAAGATAATGCTGAATACAAAGATCAGGATCACCAAGATCACCATAAGTTCATAACCGTAGTTCAGTTGATCGCCAATCCTTTTTTCCAGTTTCATTTTAATGAATCTCCTGTTCAACAGGAACTTCTACTAATTCGATTACTTCTTTCATCACTTGGGGTGTCGTCTTTCTGATCGAACCTTCCATACTTAATACAAGACGGTGTTCGAATATGTATGGCGCAAGCAATTTAATATCAGCTGGACTAACAAAGTTTCTGCCCTTCAGCAAGGCGAATGCCTGGGCAGCTTTCATTAAGGCAAGTGCTCCCCTTGTGCTGACACCTAAATCGATTTCTTCATGTTCCCGTGTGCATCTTACCAGTGCTAGTAAATAATCCCTGACGACGGTAGAAACAGTCACCTGCTTCACTTGAGTCTTCCATGACAACAAATCATCAATCGACAGGATTTCCTTAAGCTTAGCAAAAGGCTCTTCCGTACGGTATGTATCAAGAATCAATTGTTCTTCATGCAGCGAAGGGTAACTCATATCAATTTTAAATAAAAACCTGTCCAACTGAGCTTCTGGTAATGGAAAAGTGCCATGGTTGCTTTCCACCGGGTTCTGGGTTGCGATCACCATGAACGGCTCTGGCAGGGCGACTGTTTCACCATCAATTGTCACCTGCTTTTCCTCCATTGCTTCCAGCAGGCTTGATTGCGTCTTGGGGGTAGCCCGGTTAATTTCATCTGCCAACAATATATTTGCCATTACTGGTCCTGTCCTTAATTCAAACTCCTGGAGTTTAGGATGGAAAAACTGGATACCAGTCACATCGCTTGGAAGTACATCAGGAGTGAATTGGACCCTGCGAAAATCTCCGGATATTATATTCGCAAAGCTTCTCGCCAGTTTTGTTTTGCCCGATCCCGGTACACTTTCCAATAAAATATGCCCTTCTGCAAGGACTGCCGTAAACAGCAAATCTACAACCAATCCTTTTCCTATTATGACTTTTTCTATCTCTTGTTTGGCTGATTCAACCTTTTCAGCTAATAGTGCCATTAGATACTTCCCCCTTTATTTTTTCATATGTTTTTTATTTTACCATTCAATTGGACAAACCAAGCTGAAATCGCCAAAATTTTCAAAATTTCTTTTTCCTAAAAAAAAAATCTGCCATCCATTAAGGTCAGCAGATTATAAGCTACTATTTTTCACAATTTATTTCATACTGGGATCCGGGTAATCTTCTGGGCCTCGTAAGGCTGCTAAAGGGGTATCAAATATATATGGCGGGGCTGGGTTCAGCTTCGGCTTCTTGCCGAATGGCACTGGATGTTCAACATAATTAAATACACCACAACCATCCATGCTTGGCCCGCTGGCCCAGCGTCCGGCAGCACTGGCGTTACCGGCTGAAAGATTAAACAATGTGTAGGCAACTTCTTGTTTCTCAAGTTCACGCGGGAATGTACTCGGCACTACAATATTTTCCTTAGCTTCCAATTCAGCGATTGCTGCAACCCATTGGTTCTGGTGCATGGTATCCCTGGCAATTAACCACGAAAGCATATCTTTTACACCGCGATCATCTGTCATTTCATATAAACGGCAGACTTGCAGCCTTCCTTGTGATTCAGCATTCAAGTTCGCCCGGAAATCAGCCAGCAAGTTGCCGCTGGCAATTATATAGTCAGCAGTCCAACGATTGCCGACACTGTCAGCCGGCATCGCACCTAAGCCTGAGACGATTGCATGCTGTGGATTGCTTCCTCCCAAAATCGCTGCTATCACGGGGTTTTGGGCAGCTTCATCCAATTCGACATCTGGTGCGCCATCCAGCAGACGGGCAATCATAGTAGCCAGCATCTCAATGTGGGCTAACTCTTCAGTCCCAGTGTCCATTAGAAGATCTCTATATTTGCCGTCTCCTCTGGTATTCCATCCCTGAAATAAATATTGAAGTGCTACAGAAATTTCTCCAAACTGTCCACCTAATACTTCTTGGAGCTTCTTTGCATATACGGGATCTGGACAGTCTGGCTTTGACCGGTACTGCAACTCTTTAACATGATAGAACAATAGCTTCACTTCCTTATCCATTAATTTAAGCTGGGTAAATGACCCTCATATATTAGATATTCTCCTGCGCCTAAAAAGGTGAATGAAAGAAGTAGTTGCTGTTGTTGAAAACAAAAAAATTCTTTGCCTAACTTTTTCTTGCTCCATTTGAAAAAGATTTACGTATTCCTCCGACAATTTAAAGGTTCTCATTCAGGGAAATTCCGCAAACTGGGTTTTGTTTAGGAAAAGCTCTTACTTATAGGGGATGGTTTGGCTTGTCAGCCCTTTTTCAATAAAGAGAGAGAAACCCGGGGAGAAGTGAACGACCAATTCTGCGTCTTAATGTAGCGCTTGATTGTTTTCAACTGCTTGCTTTAGTTGCTGCTGAATCCTGCCAATCCCGCCGCACCCTTGTAATGGAAAAACGACATGAGGACTTGTTGCTTGAAAACTGTTGTGAATCACCCGATTGTATTTTTTACCTGTTAAAACGATGCACTGCTGATAATTGTCCAGTCCTTTCGTATGTATTTGTTTTTGTAAAAACTCGGTTGTGACAATCCGATCGCTTTTGTGATTGAAAGTCAAATCATAATTTTCAGGTACTATATCATCCGGAAGCAAAAAACCATGCTTAGCAGATAAAACTACCCAATCAAGCTGGAAATGGTTCGCATAATTTTCACAGAGACGATGAAGCGTTCCTATATACGCCTCTTTTGCCGGAACGGGTCCGATATCTCCTTTGATATCCCATACTTTTTTCTTTCCGCAAGGTATAATGCATAACTTTGGCAAACTCGATCACTCCTTCCTTTTCCATAGCTAAACCTGCGGTTCATTTACATTATGTACTTGCTGCAATACAAATTTCTTCCGTTCAGTGGATTTTTTTCATAAAAAAAAGGCAAACCGTTAAGGTCTGCCTCTTTGTATCAGCTCAATTAGCTTTTAACAACGTTAGCTGCTTGTGGTCCACGGTTTCCTTCTTCAACATCAAAAGTCACTTCTTGACCTTCTTCAAGTGTTTTGAAACCTTCTTCTTGGATAGCAGAAAAATGAACGAATACATCGTCTTGCCCTTCTACTTCGATAAACCCAAAACCTTTGTCTGCGTTAAACCATTTTACTTTTCCTTGTGCCATGAAACATTTCCTCCTTGTGTGGCTTTTCCACACACATGTATTACTATTCTTGCTCTTACCTCAACCAAAAACGTTGGTGTTTCAATTACTTGAAGCGGTCACGAACAAAATAGCTATTTTTATAATAACAAATATAAATGACATTTCCAAGTCTTTTGACTAGCTTTGAGTAATTTTTTTAACAACCTTTTTCGACCTTTTTCTACGTTGGTTCCCCCTGCTTATTTCATTATAAGTATTCCATGGAATGATCATGTTAAACCATTCCGGCGGAACAGACGAGCAGGTATACATTTTCGAAACAGATTACAATCGATAAATGAGTACTAGACATTTTTTTTGAAACCAAATGGATGAACATTCAATAGGAATGTCGTGTTATTCATTATAAAAGCGTAAAAATTTCCTGCCTCAGATCTTACTATTCCTCCCTTTTGTATTCATATTCCATCTCCTACTTTCTTCTAACCATATCTATTAAACAAGATAAACCGGACAACCACCCTCTCTCCAGCCATCTTAGTCCATTAAAAAATATTTTTATTTTTTTTCTTTGTAAAGTTATTTGTCATATTTCTTGACAATCAGCCATTGTAAGCGCTTACTAGTTTTCTGACTTATCACAACTGTCTGAAAATTTTTAATAAACCTGTTGACCTGCCTTTTAAATGGTTGTATTATTGTCGTCAATCCAAACATTTACGGAGGATAAATACTTTCTTTATCCTTATCCAGAGAAGGAGCCCAAAATCAGCTGAATTTGCATTTTTTGGTCAGGGGTCCACTCTCTTTACCGATCACGTAAATATGATAATTTAATTTAACAATTTGACAAGAAAGGAGTGGTTGAGTATGAGTAGTCAATGGATTTTTCTAAGCGGCGAATTCGTTAAAAAAGAAGAAGCGGTTATCTCAGTTTATGATCATGGTTTTTTATATGGAGACGGAGTATTCGAAGGCATCCGGGTATATAGCGGCAATGTTTTTAAATTAACCGAACATTTAAAAAGGCTTTACGAATCTGCACAGTCTATTATGTTACAAGTTCCCTACAATAAGGAGGAACTGGAACAAATTATCATTGAAACTGTCAGAAAGAATCAGCTGGAGAACGCTTATATCCGTGTTGTTGTTTCCCGAGGTGCTGGAAATCTTGGATTAGATCCAACTCATTGCTCACAACCGCGGCTGGTTGTTATCGCGGAGGCTCTCGCTCTTTTTCCTAAGGAATTATATGAACGCGGTTTAAAGGTGGGATCGGTCGCAAGCCGAAGAAACCGGCCCGATGTTTTAAGCCCACAGATAAAATCGCTTAATTATTTAAATAACATTCTCGTTAAGTTAGAAGCCAACCAGGCAGGCGTTGATGAAGCACTCATGCTGAATGATCAGGGGTATGTGACAGAAGGATCTGCTGATAATGTATTTATTGTAAAAAACAATACCATTTATACGCCGCCTGTTTACCTTGGTGCCCTTGAAGGAATCACTAGGAATGCCATTATCGATTTAGCTAACCAAAACGGCTATGAGTTAAAAGAGTCCCCTTTTACCAGACATGATGTTTATGTAGCAGATGAAGTATTCTTAACAGGAACAGCTGCTGAAGTAATTGCCGTCTCGGAAGTTGACGGAAGAAAAATTGCTGACGGAAAACCAGGCAGGATAACAAAGCATTTGTTGGAAAAGTTTCGACAGCTTGTTACGGAAGATGGGACGCATTGCTATCCAGAATGGAAAGATAAAGCGGTTGTCAGCTAATCATAGTCAGCCGGAATGACAATCAAATCAATAAGAAAACGTTGACGGGAATAAAGGAATAAGATAGCTGTATTCACAGAGAGCCGGGGTTGCTGGAAGCCCGGAAATACACCTTATTCCGACATCGTCCCTGAGTGTTAAGCTGAACGGATCTCCTCTAGTAGGCTTAATCAGGTGTGACAACTAGCACCTGTTATCAAAAGAAGCAGTAGATATTATATCCACTGCTTCATGAGGCAGCCTTCGTAAGATGGCTGTAAATCAGGGTGGTACCGTGGAAAGTAAAAAGACCTTTTCTCCCCGTTTATTCTGCAGACGCGCGCAGTTTATTTGAGGGAGAAAGGGTCTTTTTTCATGTTGCTTCCGGTACCTAATAAGCTGGCAAAACACCCCAGTGTTATACAGAGTTTTTGTAATTTTTAAAATTATTTAGGAGGGATTACAAGGTGAAGATAGACACAAAGCCGGGCATCCAGCCCCGCACGGAGTCCAAGACAGGAGCAGATCTTCTCGTCGAGTCACTGATCAAAGAGGAAGTGGAAACTCTATTCGGATATCCAGGAGGAGCAGTATTACCTATTTATGACGCTATTTATAAAGTGAAAGATTCATTCACCCATATTCTTACCCGCCACGAACAGGGTGCTATCCATGCCGCAGAAGGTTATGCCAGGATATCTGGAAAGCCGGGTGTTGTCATCGCCACCTCAGGTCCGGGAGCTACCAATCTAGTAACCGGAATAGCCGACGCAATGATTGACTCCCTTCCGCTGGTCATCTTTACAGGCCAAGTCGCACGGGGCGTGATTGGAACCGATGCTTTTCAGGAAGCAGATGTTATGGGAATCACTACTCCAATAACAAAGCATAACTACCAGGTACAGTCAGTCAATGATTTGCCGAGAATTGTAAAGGAAGCCTTCCACATAGCCACGACAGGAAGGCCCGGCCCAGTTGTCGTTGATATTCCTAAAGATATTTCTTCCAATCGGTGTGAAGAAAGTTATGACTCTGATTTTTATTTACCCGGCTACCAGCCGACAGTGAAACCAAATCCGCTGCAAATCAAGAAGCTTGCAGATACGTTAGCAAAAGCACAAAAACCAGTGATTTTAGCAGGTGCGGGTGTGTTATTCGGAAACGCTGCAGAAGAATTAAAAATATTCGCCGAAAAACATACGCTTCCAGTTACGACTACATTGCTCGGCCTTGGCGGATTTCCCGGCGATCACCCCTTAAATTTGGGTATGGCAGGAATGCATGGTACTTACGCAGCCAATATGGCTTTATATGAATGTGATTTGCTCATCAATATTGGCGCCCGTTTTGACGATCGCTTAACAGGGAATCTCGAGCATTTTGCACCAACAGCACTGGTCGCCCATATTGACATTGATCCGGCGGAAATTGGTAAAAACGTTGCCACTCAAATCCCGGTTGTTTCTGATTCAAAAGCTGCTTTAAAATCTCTGGATTTCCAAGCGACTGACAAACCAGACCACGAAGCCTGGTTAAAACAGATTTCGACAAATAAGAAGGATAATCCGCTGTGGTACAACAATCCGAGCAAAGATTTAATCCCGCAATGGCTAATAGAAGCAATTCACAAGGTTACCGATGGGGATGCAATTGTCACCACAGATGTCGGACAGCACCAAATGTGGGCCGCTCAATATTATTCCTTCAACAAGCCGAATAAATGGGTTACCTCCGGAGGACTCGGAACGATGGGGTTCGGCTTTCCAGCAGCAATCGGTGCCCAGCTTGCAAAGCCCGGGGAAACAGTAGTTGCTATTGTAGGGGACGGCGGTTTTCAGATGACATTGCAAGAACTGTCTGTCCTACAGGAAAGAGGATTGCCAGTCAAAGTTATCATTGTCAACAACGGCGCGCTCGGCATGGTACGTCAATGGCAGGAGACCTTTTACGAAGAACGATATTCAGAGTCCCTGCTCCAAACCCAGCCTGACTTCGTCAAACTAGCAGAGAGCTATGGAATACGCGGCTGCAAGGTGGATAATCAAGAAGATTTAGTCGACAGCTTACCAGAATTGTTCGATTATAACGGTCCTGTAGTCATGGACTGTCGAGTATTACAGCTGGAAAATGTCTATCCCATGATAGCTCCCGGAAAAGGATTACACGAAATGATCGGGGTGAAACCATGAAACGAATTATTACTGCTACAGTTCAAAACCGCAGCGGAGTATTAAATCGAGTGACTGGTCTTATGCAAAAACGACAATTCAATATTGAAAGCATCTCTGTCGGAAGGACAGAGACGGAGGGAATCTCCAAAATGACCTTTGTCGTAGAAGTTGAAGACAATCAAAAGCTGGAGCAGTTGACCAAACAGTTAAACAAACAAATCGATGTACTGAAGGTATCTGATATTACCGATAAGGCAATCGTCTCCCGCGAACTGGCATTAATCAAGGTGGTCAGCAGCGGGCAATTAAGGAATGAATTACAAGGAATCATCGAGCCGTTCCGAGCATCAATTATCGATGTCAGCAAGGACAGTTTATCCATCCAAGTCACTGGAAAACCGGAAAAGATTGAGGCCTTGATCGAACTTCTCAGACCGTATGGGATTAAAGAATTAGCTCGAACAGGAATGACTGCCTTCCTTAGAGGCCATCAGCCGCAGCCGTCAGAGTTGCCTTCCTATTCGTTATTGAAATAAGTGAGCCTGGTGTAATTGCCAATCATAATAAAATTATTGAGAGGATGTTTCCAAATGACAAAAGTACTTTACCACAATGATATCCAAGATGAGAGCTTAAGAGCAAAAAAGATCGCCATTATCGGCTATGGGTCACAGGGCCATGCCCACGCACTAAATTTAAAAGAAAGCGGCTATGACGTAGTAGTCGGCCTGCGAAAAGGCCGTTCATGGGATAAGGCGGTTGAGGATGGTGTCAACGTAGAAACAGTCGCTGAGGCTACCGCCCAAGCAGATGTCATCATGGTTCTGCTACCTGATGAACATCAGCCAAAAATATATGAGGAAAGCATCAAGCCTAATCTGGAACCCGGTAATGCTTTGGCATTTGCGCACGGATTTAATATCCATTTTAATCAGGTAGTCCCTCCTGATAACGTCGATGTGTTTCTGGTAGCACCAAAAGGGCCTGGACACTTGGTCAGGAGAACGTTCCAGGATGGAGCAGGCGTCCCTTCCCTATTCGGAATTTATCAGGATTTTACCGGTCAGGCCGAACAGACAGCACTCGCTTATGCCAAAGGGATTGGAGCCGGCCGGGCCGGAATCTTACAAACCAGTTTCCAGGAAGAGACAGAGACAGATCTTTTCGGCGAGCAGGCAGTCCTGTGCGGAGGGTTAACCAGTCTTGTAAAAGCTGGATTTGAAACACTTACAGAAGCAGGATATCAGCCGGAAGTTGCTTATTTTGAATGTATGCACGAATTGAAGCTAATCGTAGATTTGATGTACGAAGGCGGCTTGGAAAATATGCGCTACTCCATTTCTGACACAGCTCAATGGGGAGATTTCGTTTCCGGACCGCGAGTCGTCAACGAGGATACAAAAGCCCGCATGAAGGAAGTATTGAATGACATTCAGACTGGTGCTTTCGCCAAAGGATGGATCCTGGAAAACCAGGCAAACAGACCACAGTTCAACGCAATCAATGTAAAAGAAAACAATCATTCCATTGAAAAGGTAGGACGGGAGCTTCGTGAGTTAATGCCATTTGTACAGCAGCCGCTAAACTCCAAGAAGAAAGAAGTGGTCACCCATGAGTCAAATTAGCATATTTGATACGACTTTGCGAGATGGAGAACAATCTCCAGGAGTTAATTTAAACCAGCTGGAAAAACTGGAAATTGCCAAACAGCTGGAACGATTTGGAGTGGATATAATGGAAGCAGGGTTTCCTGCTTCCTCCAAAGGTGATTTCGAAGCAGTCAGAGCTATTGCCCGTTCTGTAAAAAATACTTCTGTTACAGGACTGGCGAGAGCAAAGAAAAAGGATATCGATATTGCCTGGGATGCACTGAAAGATGCAGATGAACCACGATTGCACATTTTTCTTGCCACCTCCCCTATCCATATGACTCATAAATTGAAAAAAACGCCTGAAGAAGTCATTCAAACAGCTGTCGAGATGGTATCTTATGCGAGAACAAAGTTTCCTCAAGTTGAATGGTCTGCTGAGGATGCCACACGCTCTGATAAGGATTTCCTTGTCAAAATCATTGAGAAAGTCATCGATGCTGGAGCAACCGTAATTAACTTGCCAGACACAGTTGGTTATACAACACCAGAGGAATATGGAGAACTTTTCCGCTATATTACTAACCGAGTACCAAATATAAACAAAGTCTCCCTCTCCGCTCACTGCCATGACGACTTGGGAATGGCGGTTGCCAATTCACTTGCGGCTATCGAAAATGGTGCCACCCAGGTGGAAGGAACGATTAACGGAATTGGGGAACGTGCCGGCAATGCTGCCTTAGAAGAATTCGCTGTCGCCCTGAACATCCGACAGGATAAATACCCGTATCAAACAAATCTTACTCTAAAAGAAATTAAGCGAACAAGCGATCTTGTCAGCAAATTCACCGGGATGGCAGTCCCTGCGAATAAAGCTGTGGTAGGCCGGAATGCTTTTGCACATGAATCAGGCATCCATCAGGATGGCGTGTTAAAGAACGCCTCTACGTATGAAATTATTACGCCTGGGCTTGTCGGAATCAAGTCAAACAATTTAGTGCTAGGCAAACATTCCGGACGCCATGCTTTTAAAGATAAGATTGAACACTTGGGCTATCAGCTGCCGGAAGAGAAAGTAACTGAAGCCTTTCAGGCATTCAAATTGTTAACAGATCGTAAAAAAGAAGTAACAGATGATGACTTATTTACTATTTTAGTTGATATCCAGACCAATCTTAACGATGTTAAAAAGTATGTGCTGCAAGCGTTCCAAGTGCAGTATGGATCCTCTAACATGCCGACGGCAACTGTAGCACTCACCACTCCAGATGGTTCGAGAGTCGAGACAGCAAGTACTGGCCAAGGAAGCGTAGAGGCTCTATATAATACAATTGAAGCTTTAGTGAAAGAAGAAATCCATTTAACAGATTTCAACTTAAGCTCGATTGGCAAAGGCCGGGACGCTTTAGCAGAAGTCCATGTCAAAATGACAGTAAATGAAGAGGAAGTAAGCGGGCGCGGTTCCGCTCAAGATGTGTTGGAAGCTTCGGCACAAGCCTTTCTAAATGCAATTAATCGTGTTTTTTTAAATAATCAATCCACCATCAAAGAAACCGCCCAGCTATAAGAACCGATTTTGCCTGTATTTATCGTTGTATCTTTTCTAAAAAGGAGGCTATTCGATGAAAAAGCATATTGTACTGCTTCCCGGAGATGGAATTGGAGCCGAGGTTATTCAATCAGCCAAACAGGTTCTCTGGGCAATAGCAGAAGAATTTAATCATGAATTTACGTTCGAAAGCCGGGATATCGGTGGTACTGCTGTTGATACGCACGGTACCCCCCTGCCCGACGAAACTGTAGCAGCTTGTCAACAAGCAGATGCTATTTTGCTTGGAGCCGTCGGAGGTCCTAAATGGGATTCCTTACCCTCTCACCTTCGCCCGGAAAAGGGATTGCTCGGTATCCGGAAAGCATTAAATCTGTTTGCCAATTTGCGTCCGGTCAAAGGGTATCCAAAGCTGCTTCATGCATCACCTTTAAAAGAAGAGGTAGTCAAGGGCAGCGATTTGCTGATCGTTAGAGAACTGATCGGCGGCTTGTACTTTGGTACACCTAGCGAGCGCAGGGATAAAGGACAATCGGTGGTCGATACATTGGCCTATTCCAGACAGGAAATAACGCAAATTGTCGATAAAGCATTCAAAAGTGCCCAATTGCGCAGACACCATCTCACCTCTGTCGATAAAGCAAATGTACTTGAATCAAGTAAACTGTGGCGTGAAATAGTAGAGGAAAAAAAGGCCGACTATCCTGACGTGAAGGTTGACCATTTGCTTGTCGACGCTGCTGCGATGAAACTCATCACCAACCCCGGCCAATTTGATGTCATTGTTACCGAAAACATGTTTGGTGATATTTTAAGCGACGAAGCTTCCGTTTTGACAGGATCTTTAGGAATGCTTCCTTCTGCCAGCCTGAGAGAAGATGGAGTAGGCCTTTATGAACCAGTACATGGCTCCGCTCCCGATATTGCCGGACAGGGAATTGCTAACCCGCTAGCCATGATTTTGTCGACTGCGCTCATGTTAAGACATTCCTTCCAATTGGAGGACGAAGCGCACTTAATTGAAACAGCCGTGCAGGCAGTCCTTGATGATGGTTACCATACGGCAGACTTACAAATCCCCGATGGACAAAAAATCGGAACATCCCATATGACTGCACTAATTGTGGAGTTGATCAAATCCCAGAGTGCTACAAAAAGTATATTAAATTGCTACGTATGACAGTCCTTATTTTTTAGATAAAATTTTTATGAAGTGAGGAGTTGATAGGATGAATGAACCAAAAACAATTGTCGAAAAAATTTGGGATAAACATGTAGTCCATCGTGAAGAAGGCAAACCAGACTTACTTTATATCGATTTACACCTTGTTCACGAAGTTACATCTCCCCAGGCATTTGAAGGCTTAAGAATGAAAAATCGGCAAGTGCGCAAGCCTGAACTGACATATGCTACCATGGACCATAATGTACCGACAATCCACCGTAACGTCATTAAGGATGCGGTTTCTAAAAAACAAATGCAAACACTAAAGGATAACTGTTCCCAATTCGGTATATCCTTAGCGGACATTGATCACCCTGATCAGGGAATCGTCCATGTAATCGGCCCCGAATTAGGTTTGACTCAACCTGGCAAAACAATTGTATGCGGAGATAGCCACACTTCAACACATGGCGCTTTTGGCGCTCTGGCTTTTGGAATTGGCACTAGTGAGGTAGAGCATGTCCTGGCAACCCAGACACTGTGGCAAGCACCTCCTAAAACATTAAAAGTGCAAGTAAATGGCGAGCTTGGCAGCGGAGTCACTGCAAAGGACTTGATTTTAGCGATAATCGCCAAGTTTGGGGTTCGCTTTGGCACGGGCCATGTGATTGAATACACAGGCGAGGCTATTAAAAATTTATCCATGGAAGAACGGATGACTGTTTGTAATATGTCGATAGAGGCTGGAGCCAGAGCGGGTTTAATCAGCCCCGATAATAAAACGGTTGAGTACTTGCGTGGTAAACGTCACGTTCCAAAGGAAGCAGACAGCTTTGAAAAAGCTGCAGCAGAATGGAAAGCACTAGCTTCTGACCCGGAGGCAAGTTATGACAAAGTTGTCGAAATCGAGGCAGCAGAGATTGAACCTCAGGTTTCCTGGGGGACAAATCCTGGAATGTGCCTTCCTGTCAGTGCTTCAGTACCTGATCCGAATCAAGCAGAAACTGCCAATAGCAAAGAAGAAATCGAGCGTGCTTTGGAATATATGGGACTGGAAGCTGGACAGCAGATTTCTTCCGTTGCCATTGACCATGTGTTTATCGGTTCTTGCACCAATTCCCGACTCAGTGATCTCCGCCGGGCGGCAGAGGTTATCCGCGGCAAAAAAGTAAACCCTAAAGTAAAGGCAATTGTTGTACCGGGATCCTTTAGTGTTAAGACTGCCGCTGAGGCAGAAGGCTTGGACGTTATTTTTACCCAGGCTGGTTTCCAATGGCGGGAGGCTGGCTGTAGCATGTGCCTGGCAATGAATGATGACATCGTACCGCCAGGAGAACGATGCGCTTCTACTTCCAACCGAAATTTTGAAGGCCGTCAGGGAAATGGAGCACGGACTCACTTAGTCAGCCCTGAGATGGCAGCTGCTGCCGCTATAGAAGGACATTTTGTCGATGTCCGGAAATTCACTGAAGCTACACTGCATTCATAGGAGGAAACCAATGGAACCTATCAACAAACACCAAGGACTTGTTTATCCTTTAAATAGAGGAAATATAGATACGGATCAAATTATTCCTAAACAATTCTTGAAAAGAATCGAACGCCAGGGATTCGGTCAATTTCTATTTTATAATTGGCGTTTCCATGATGACGGCACACCAAAACAGGAGTTTTCCCTCAATGATAAAAAGTACCAGAACGCTTCCATCCTTGTAGCAGGAGAAAATTTCGGCTGTGGATCTTCCCGGGAGCATGCCCCCTGGGCACTGCAGGATTTCGGGTTTAAAGTAATCATTGCGCCAAGCTTTGCTGATATTTTCTATAATAACTGTACCAAAAATGGGATTCTTCCTGTTCAATTAACGGAACAGCAGACAAAACAATTAATGACACGCGCTGAAACAGAGCCCTATACAATTACCGTTGATTTGGAAAACCAGCTAGTGTCCGATGCCGGAGATTTTCGAGCTTCCTTTCAAGTTCCGGCATACCAAAAGGAAATGCTGCTCAACGGCTGGGATGAAATTGCCGTTACTTTAACGCACGCAGATAAGATAACTGAATTTGAAGCAACCCGGAGCTAGAAATTACTATCCCCCCTTCCAACAGAAGCGGGGATTTTATTTGCTATTCATTTTTTATCATAATTTGATTTTTGCTGCTTTGCGTACCGTTTATCCTTCATAAACAGTCTCCAAAAATAAATAAAACCCGGAAACAAAATGGCAAACCCAACGATATAAGTAATAAATAACGCCCGAAATGCTTCAGGATTGGTAAATCCATCTTCTATGGTAATTGACGGGTAAATTAAATAAGGCAAATGTGCTCTGCCATATGCATAGCTTGCCAGTAAATACTGCAAAACAATCACAATCACGGCTAATCTCGGCCAACCCCTTTTCCCCTGTCCAGTCGGCATCAGTAAGAAAAATCCCGCCAGAAAGAAAGCGCCGGCAGAAGCAAGCAAAAAAGGAAGATGCTCCATCATACCTTCATAGAGCCATACTGCTTCATACCGCATTGTAACCATCACCAGCAAGGCCATCGTTAAAGTTATCGGTCCCAATATCAGTGCGTCCCGGCGGTAGATGTGGTATGCTTCCTGCTCATCTGCATGGTTTGAGAAATCAGCGAGCAATAAAGATGATAAAAATAGCGTACTGCTTACCGCAAACCCAAAAAACGTCCAAGCATGAAAACTTGTAAGTAATTCTCCAACCAACAACTGCTCCACCCCATCTCTCACCTCAATAAAATTCCCATGAGTGACCGGCAAAATGATAATCAACAGCCCGGGAATTAGAAAACCTGTGATTCCTGAAATATAGGTCAATGGCTTCCGATACTCTTCTGCAATATGGGAAAATACCAAAAAACCGCTGCGGACAGCTAACAGCAATAATATCACACTGCCTGGCAGCAGGAGTACTGTACCTAATGTAAATGTTGCTCCGGGAAAAAAACTGATTACTGCTACCACGATCGCAACGATAAAAACATTGGTAACCTCCCATGTTGGAGATAAGTATCTGTTGGCGATATTGGTAGCGTTCGTCTTTTCTTTATTGATATAGACCATTGACCAGAATCCAGCGCCAAAATCCATAGTGGCCATCACTGCATAAATAAAAATGAACCCCCACAACAAGGATATTGCAATAATCACATCCGACACTTCAGCACCCCCTTTTTTGTATAATCCCTACTCTTTTATATCTATCGCTTCATGGACAGGATGTTTTCTGAAATAGTATCTTAATACTAAAACCACCGCTGCTCCTAATACGAAATAAACAAGTGTAAATAAAACAAACAAGGTACCGAGCTGTGAAGCACCGGTCACCGCATCCTCTGTTTTCATCATCCGGTAAATGACCCAGGGCTGTCTGCCTGTACAAGCGAAAATCCAGCCGAATTCAATCGCCAGAACCGATAATGGACCAGATGCCACAAACGCCCACATCATTGGTTTAGGGAATCGTTTCTTTTTTAGAAATCTATTCCAGAAAAAACCGGTAATAGAAAGTAAGATAAGCAGGGTGCCAATACCTACCATGGCATTAAATAATGTATGGACATATAATGGCGGCCACCACTCTTCGGGAAAATCGTTTAACCCGCGAACGACTGTGTCAAAACGGTCATCAGCTAAAAAGCTTAAAGCCCAGGGAATTTCGATAGCCCACTTGACTTCCTCAGTCTCCCTGTCGGTAAAACCGCCAATGGCCAACGGTGCATAATCCTGCGTTTCAAACAAACCTTCTGCTGCCGCAAGCTTTTCTGGCTGATACTCATGCAGCAGCTGTGCAGATTGATGCCCATTAAAAGCAGTGAGCAGTGAAAATATCCCGCCAACCGCTAAGCCTAACATCAGCGCTTTTTTATGAAACCGGAAAACCCTTCCTTTTTCTCTATCTTTGATCATCTTAAATGCAGCTATCGAAGCGATCACAAATCCGCCTGTCATATACGCAGAAACTACCACATGGCCAGCAGTCGTAAAAAATCCGGGGTTGAAAAATGCTGCCCACGGATCGACATCGACAATCTCTCCATTTTCGAAACGAAAACCTGCAGGAGTTCCTTCAAAAGCGTGAACATTTGTAATTAAAATTGCAGAAGCTACTGCCCCTAAGGCAACCAGCGTCAAACTGACGATGCGCATCCATGGGGATATCCGGTCAGCAGCATATACATAGATGGACATGAACAGAGCTTCAACAAAAAAAGCATAAATTTCAATTTGAAAAGGAAGCGCCATTACTTCTCCTATCACTTCCATAAAGCCAGGCCAGAGCAACGACAACTGGACACCGGCAATGGTTCCTGATGGAATAGCCACCCCTAGTAATACGGCAAAACCCTTGGTCCAGCGATTAGCCATTACCGCATAATCACGATCATTGGTTTTTTGATACAAAAGTTCCGCAAACAGTACCATTAAGGGGATTCCGACCCCAAGGGTAGCAAAGATAATGTGGAATGCCATAGTGGTCCCAAACATGGAGCGGGCGATTTCTAAGTGATCCATTACTGCCATCCTTTCTTAGTACGGCTGAGCATAGCTTTCCTACTCCATTGACTGGTGTTTCAGCAGCAATTATGTTCATCAATGGGAATGTTTTTCGCTATGAATAATTTCTTCTATCGACGTTTCGACCTTTGTATGGTTGTGGATTTCGCAATACCAAATATCAGTTCTCAGCTTATGGGAGATGTCACAATTCCGGGTCTTTTTAAGAAAATTGCGCCACAGCGTGTATGTATGCGTATCTACCTTGACAGTATCGTACTGAGGTTTCATTTTTTCCCACTTATGTGGCACAGCTGTCTCATCATGTTCTGGAGTTACTTGCGCCGATAAAATCGAATTGGGGTTCAGTAAAAACAAGCTGCCGATTATGGCTAGCAGTTTACCATTCATTCATACCACTCCTTATTTTTAAATCCTGTTATGTACGTAAGTTGTTAAAATGAGTTATAGAAAGAAACCTTCTCCACTAATAAACCCTTTTTCCTAAACAGATACGCTAGATAATATCCCCCGAATCCGTTTTCTTATTCGGTTTCAATCAGAATGAGCCAGTGAATTGTTTTTAAAAAATGAAACAAATCGTTTCCATTATTCGTCTATATAGGAAGAGGAAACATGATTCAACAAGCAAAGTTTACCTCCCCTTTTTAAACTCTTATTGTTGTTGTTTCCTCTACAAGCTAGTTATCTCAAAAAAAACAGAGGCATTCACCGTAAAAACCGGTGATGCCTCTGTTTTTAAATTTTACCGCATTGCCCGCTATTCAGGGATGTTTAGTTTATCAGCCCTCAGGGTATCTTTAAAAAACATTAGCTAACATTCCGAGTATTTTCAATTTCGTCAAGAAAGGTCGTTAAAAGATGAAAAACAAGTGGGTCTTCTTGATGATCCCTTTGCTAATATTGTTTTCACAAGGGTGCCAGCAGAACGATTATACAGAGAAAATTACAGTTGAAGGCGAAGTCACACTAATAGAAAAAGAAGAAAACTATATCTATATCGATGGAAACCCTATTATGGTAGAAAATCCTGCTTCCTTTGAAGTCGGCCAAAGAGTGAAAGCTGAATTAATTGACACCAATGCTGCAAACGAGTGGGATCCCGAACAAATTGTAGTAGAAGATATTGAATTTGAGCAGTAACACTTAAAAACGCCCCCAGCCGTAATATTACGGCTGGGGGCGTTTTAAGATAACATTATGATTCACGAAGCAATGGAAGTGTACAGCAGCGAAAGGAACCTCCTGATTTTATGATCTCCGTAATATCTACTTCAATCACTTGGTAACCCCTTCTCTTGAGCTCCTTGTTCACATACTGGTTGACCGGCAGGCTGAATACCCGCTTATCACCGATGCTTAACACATTGGTGCCAAGGCTGAACTGTTCCTCTTTCGAGACTTCTATTAAATCATATCTATCGGCAAGCATATCTATTTCCGATTGTTGGAAGGCCGCTGGATAATACAAGGCTTCAGTCGGGGAGACAATATTGAATACACAATCAAGGTGTAGGAATTTTTCTATAAATGGGACGGCCACTACTTCAAAATTAGTAAGCAGTTTGCTCAAATGTTCAACAGCCTGACGATTGGTACGGTTGCTGAGCCCGACATAAATCACCGGCTCATCAATGATTACATCACCGCCTTCAACCATATTCCCTATCAAGTTGTAATATGAAATTTCTTCGTCCTCTAGCCATTGCTTAAACTGGTCTTGTTCACCTTTTCTGACATCGCTTGCCATTTCTCCGACAAAAATGGTTTCGCCTAACGTGAATCCAATATCACGGGTAAAAACTTGTTCAGGGAATTTTTTATGATAAGGAAGCAGGATGACCTCTACCCCATTCTCCCGCAGCTTGCTGACAAATGCACGATGCTGGTCAACAGCTTTCTCAATATGGATTCCTTCATTTTTAAAGCGTTTCTGCGCTTCGTTAATTACATCGCGGATAGTCATATATTGCGGCTCGCACAATATAACCCTTTGCAGCCGGTCATACTCACTGTAACAATTGGTATGTTTCCTGTTAATCATCATGTTTGCCAACCTCCGATAATAAACTTCTTGGTTTATTATGACCGGATATGGATGAAATTATTGTTCAGCGGCATCTAAAACACCAATCAAGCATGCATGCAGAAGCGCAAAACAAAGTTCCGGATCTTTATATTCATTGTCTCGCACTTTTGTCAGGCATTCCTGTTCCTCCACCCGAATAACCTCGATATGTTCATGCTGCTCCAAACTTTGTCCAATATTTTCACCGATGTCTTCACTGTAAAATACATGGGTAATTTCATTAGAAATCCAGGATGCCCCATACATCTCTCCTAAATAACGTATGTCTCCGCATAGGTAACCTGTTTCCTCCTGGAATTCTCTTTTTGCTGCTGTTTCTAAATCTTCTCCTGGGTTTACGCCACCGCCTGGAAGCTGTATGACTAAATCGTCTACCGGTTCTCTGTACTGCTTGATTAAAATGAATTCCTCCCTGTACTTAGCAAGCAAAACAACTGACTCCTGTTCCTTACTTAAAAGATAGGTTCGTCCAAACCGGTTCGTAATGATTTGCTGCATGCCTTTATCAATAACGGATTTCTCTTCGCTCACTCTCTCCCTCCTCCTTAGAAACTCAGTGTTTAGACCGGTTTATCTGCCTATGCTTCTGCACGATTAAATCGAATGGTAGCAAACAAGACAAAAATAATGCTTAAAACAGCAACGACCAGAATTTCTTCAGAAAAAGTAATAACATGATTGAATATCGATAGATTTAACCCCATAGCTTCCCGCAAGGCTGGTTCCATTTGTTCCGGCTGCAGGATAATCTTTTTAAACATGTCGACCGAATAAGTTAGCGGGTTGATTTTAACAAGAAAGTCCATCCATGCCGGCATTCCGCTTAAAGGGAACAGTGCCCCCGATAGAAAAAGCATCGGAAAAATTAATACTTGGATGACCATCTGAAAACCTTGGGACGTTTTCAGGCTGGTAGCAATCAGTAAGCCGATGGAAGAAATCGCAAATGCCACTAAAAACATTACTGGGATCAGTTTTAATATAATGGGAATCGTGATTGTGACACCGATAAAAGGAACAAACACGAGCATCATTAATCCTTGAAACAAGGCAACCGTACTTCCTCCCAATACTTTACCGATCGCGATTGATGTTCTGGACATAGGAGACACCAGAATTTCGCGCAAGTAGCCAAACTCCCTGTCCTGTACAACGGACAGGGCCGAGAAAATAGCTGTGTTAAACACGGTCATACCAATAATTCCGGGAAACATGAATTCTACAAAGTTAAAATCACTTAATGGACCAGATGCAGCCTCTCCGCCCATCATTGAACCGATAGCCCCACTCATCCCGCTTCCGAATAATATTAAGAACATAAAAGGCATCGCAAAAGAACCGATCAGTCTCGCCTTGTCCCTGAAAAACTTTAAAACATCCCGCTGCCAAATTGCATAGATAGCTTCCATCCTAGTGCGGCCCCCTTTTCAAATGCTTCATCTTGTCTTTTCCTGAGACTGTTTCT
This sequence comes from Sediminibacillus albus, assembly GCF_900101125.1. GTDB lineage: Bacteria > Bacillota > Bacilli > Bacillales > Amphibacillaceae > Sediminibacillus > Sediminibacillus albus. Next base: position 636,291 of record NZ_FNFL01000001.1, read on the forward strand.
TCCCTGATTTCTCTTCCAGTTAGCGTCAAAAAGACATCATTTAAAGTAGGCCTCCGCAAATTGACGGTACAAATAGGGATATCAAACTCTTTTACAAATTTGACGAGAAATTCGCTCCCCTTGTCCACCTGAAATGTCAGTGCCTGGCCGGCAGCAGTAACCTCTACACTGTACATTTCCTCTAGCAACGCCTCGGCAGCCTGGTTATTTTCCGTTTCAACTTCAATTATATCTCCGCCAACATTAGTCTTTAATTGATCAGGAGTATCAAGCGCAATTAATTTTCCTTGGTCCATAACGGCAACCCTATCGCAAATTTCTGCTTCATCCATGTAATGGGTCGTTAAGAATATAGTGATTCCTGCTTTCTTCTTCAGCCTTAAAATATATTCCCAAATATGATTGCGCGTCTGGGGATCCAGCCCTACGGTAGGTTCATCTAAAAATAAAACTCTAGGATAGTGGAGCAGACCTCGGGCTATTTCCAACCGACGTTTCATGCCTCCAGAAAATGTTTCCACGATATTTGCCCGTTTATCAGTCAAATCGACTATTTCCAAAACTTCCTGAATCCTTTCCTTCCGCTTATCCTTGGCCACCCCGTAAAACTTACAATGCAGCAGCAGATTTTCATTGGCTGTCAGCTTTTCATCAAGCGTAGATTCTTGAAATATCAATCCGATACTCGCGCGGACTTTGTTTTTTTCTTCTACAATATCGTATCCATTGATGCTCGCCTTGCCCTCAGATGGTTTGATAATAGTAGAAAGCATGTTAATAGTTGTACTTTTTCCTGCCCCATTAGGTCCCAGAAAACCGAAAATTTCTCCTTCTTCTACTTGAAGATCCACCCCTGTTACTGCTTCAAATTTCTTATACCTCTTCTTCAATCCGCTGACTTCGACGATATGACCCATGCAGCTCCCCCTTTTTTCCAACTTATTTTTCGAGCAGGCGCTTCAATGTTGCTAGTCCTTTAATAATTTGTTCAATCTCTTCATCGCTTGCCCCTTTCACCATATTATTTAAATAAGAATGAACGAGCCCATAAACAGAAGTCTGAAGCGCTTCCGCCTTTTCAGTAAGCAAAATATAAACAATCCGCTTATCCTTGTCATCCCTTTTTCTCTGAATATATCCCTGCTGCTCCAGGCGGTCAAGCACACCAGAAATAGTGCTGTTGGCTAAATTCATTTTTCTGCTGATTTCACTCACTTTCAGCCTGTTCTTCTCCCCAAGCAGATGTATAATCATGATTTGCAGAGGAGTTAAATTATTATCAGCCATTTCTTTTCGCAAATCTTTTTTCATCAGCTGCTGTATCTCTTTTAACAGCTCATAGATTTCTATTCCAGTTTTTTCAGCCAAAAACATCCTCCTCTGCCGAAAGTATGTATAAAAATATTTCGCTTCCTAAATATTTTACCATTAAAAAAAACTGGTATTCTAATAAAAATATGCCACAAAATCCCCACTTTTCGACAAAATTTATTATAATAAAGCAAAGGCATACAATTAACAATATTATCTTCTAAGGATGGTACTTACATATGGACTTTCAGAATTTAAGGGCACGGCTGCTGATTCATTACTTTATCGGTTCTATTGTATCTGTATTTGGTTTCGGGGTTGTTTTCATCTTTCATACATTAGAGTTTTCTTCCAGCGAATCATTGCTGCTGTTTTGGATTATTGTTTTTTCTTTTATAAATATGATTATTCTAGAATTCCTGGCATTCTCTAAACAAATTAAGCCTGTTAAAACTGCCTTAACAGCTGCATCGCCTAGCCTGGTTCAGCTGCGGACGGCCTATAAACGCTGCCTTGATTTTCCAATTCTCACTTTTCGCAGGATTATGCTTCCGCATTTCCTTGGCGTAACAGTCCCGGCTACTTTCCTTGTCATTGGTTTAATTTTCACCGACAGACTGAATGTACCTTATGTTTATGTACCAATTGCATGTGCTGCGGCCTTTTTAGTCGCCTCTATGCACGGAATGATCGAGTTTTTCCTCACTACAAGAGCCATGCTACCTACCATGCGGAAATTAAACAAGAAAGCTTCGCTGCTTTTTCATCAAGATATTTCCCAAGGGCACGGTACCTATTTCTCGATTCGGAAAAAGTTTTTTATCAGTGCAATGTTTCTAAGTATATTTCCAACGCTGCTATTTGCAGTGGCCACTATTGCAAGATTGAATGAGTATCAATCCCATTTGTTGGCGGAATACACTAGTTGGGCAGCTGTTGTGATTATTATAGCCTTTTTCTTTGCTGTTCTTGGTTCGATATTATTGACCAAGGACATACTGGCTCCTCTGGAACAGCTGGAATATGGGCTGCGGGGAGTTCAAAATGAAAATATCAGGAAACTGGAAAACTATTATTCGGATGAATTTTCCAAATTGATCAGCGGATTTAATCATATGGCCGATTCTATACTGGAAAAACAAAATATGAATGAGCAGCTAAATGATAGTTTTTTTACAGTATTTGCTGCCACGCTCGATGCTAGAGATCCTTATACAGCCGGGCATTCTCTCAGGGTTGCTGAATATGCCCAGCAAATCGGCAGAAAAGCAGAACTATCTAAAGAAAAACTATCTTTATTAAAAAAAGCAGCACTTTTACACGATATTGGGAAAATTGGAATAAGAGATGAAATTTTACTTAAAGACGGAAAACTGACTGTTACGGAGTATGAAACAATTAAACTGCATCCCCTTATTGGGGCAGAAATTTTACAGGAAATCAAACCAAAGGAAGCAATGGAGCCACTTTTGCCAGGTGTACGCCATCATCATGAAAGATTTGATGGGGATGGTTATCCCGATGGACTTGCAGGTTATGATATCCCTGAATTTGGAAGGATATTGGCAGTAGCAGATGGATTCGATGCAATGACCTCTGACCGTAATTACAGGAAAGGAATGCCGGTGGATAAAGCTTTACGCATATTGAGGGACGGTAAGGGGAGCCAGTGGGACCCTTACTATGTCGATTTGTTCCTGGCCTGTATAAAGGAAACGGAGTTGAAGAAAGCAGCGAATCAATAGATGAGCAATCGAAACCAAATAAAAAAAGCCTCCTGTCCTGGCAGGAGGCTTTACGTTTGCGGCGAAAGACCGTCGACCACATTCGACGTTTAGCTCAAGGCAAATCTTATCGTCTTACGCAAATTAGCTCATCGCTTTAATAATATAACATGATCTGCCAGGAAACTCAACTGTGTTTATTTTTTGCCTGCCCAGGAAAATCTATCTTAATTCTCCTGTGAACTTCAAGAGATTAATGTCCATTTCGTCTGTATCACCTTGCAGAATTGCCTTCACATCTTTGATGGTTGTTGCCAAAGAAACGGATTTCCCCACCTGCCTGGTGAAATTCTCTGCCACGAAAAATGGCTGTGTTAAATAAGCTTCAAGCCTTTCTCCCCGGACATAATCCAGGCGGTCATATTCAGAAATACCATCAGGTCCTCTATTGTTAATCAAAAACCTTAATTCTTTGTACCTCCGGAGTGTTTTTCTGGCCTTTTGCTGTATTTCCAAATGACTGCTTTCGACAAGTAGTCCTTCCAGGACTGTGGAAGTTGAAGTCAAAGGATTTACCGCAGGAAAAGCGTGCTTTGCAGCAAGCTCCATATCAAAATCCCAGAGGGTATCCAATGGTCCATAAGGTAATTCTTGATCAACTGCCTCGCCACTGGTGTCTACAATGGCAACAGTCATCTCCCGAAAATCATTTTCATTAATACGTTCTTCCAATCGGAAAAATTCTTCTGACAGATATAGATTACGGTCAACTCCTAAAATAAACTCTCCCGCTTGTTGATAAGCTTTTATTTTATCAAAAATTTCATCGGTATTGCTGCTGTAAAAGTCCGATTCTGTTAACACATCGGCAATACTGGTCTCTTTATCATCAGCTAAGAAGACTGTTGAAAACCCTTTCTTTTTTAGGCGGTGAAATACTTCGGCCAGCACTACCATCTGGCCCATCCCAGGCCGGGCGATAAGTCATATTTTTCCTCCCCTAACTAATGGTGCAAACAAGTCTAATGTTTTTATACCTGTTTCCAGCATGCTTTCTCCCCCCTTTTTGATAATCAATTCATCTACCGAGCATTCTGCCAGAGAAGCTAAACGAACCAGTGTCTGGACTTCGGCACGTGCTAATGGGATTTTTCCCGTACATAGATTGGATACTGTTGCCGGTCTTAAACCGGCTGAACGAGCAGCGACCGTTAAGTTCGGGACCCGTTTACGCAGCAGGTCAACATTTAATTTAATATCATCCTTCAAAATCCCACCCCCCTTACTCTATATAGTAATTATAGTTACTTTGAAAAGCAATAGTTAAAATGAATGGAAGAAATATTTAAACAATTGCTTAGAAATGCGGAAAGCATGTCATAGGCTGTCCCCCATATGGCATATGGTAATAAAAATAAGTTGCAATGATAGGAGGGTTCATATGCGAATGACTGTCCATTCTCTTCAACTGATCCGCTACGGTGTTGCCTACGTGTTTATCATATCCGGGCTGCTTAAATTGCTTGACCCTGGTTTTACCACTGTGTTTGCCCAAATTGGCTTTCCAAGCCCTGCAACAGCTGTATTGCTGATTGCATTGACGGAAATTATTTGCGGCGGTTTTATCCTATTCCAATTTTATGTTAAAAGAGCAGCAATTCCCTTGCTGGTTATTATGATAGGCGCTTTATTATTAACAAAAGTCCCTGCCTTACATTCAGGGTTTTTCCAATTCGCCTTTGATGCCCGGCTGGATATTATCATGATTATCATGCTAGCTGTGCTCTGGCGAAATTACATTAAATAAAACAAAGCAGGGATAAGCCGGCACAGCAGCCTTCCCTGCTTTGTTTATTTTTTTATTTTTCTGCGGAACAGCCAAACAAAAGCCAAAGCTGCCGATAATAGTGCAATTATGGCTGTTGTCCGTATATAAGGCGGATAATAGACAAAAGTTATGTCATTTTTTCCTGGCTCAATCGATGTGCCCAGAAACGCATAATTTGCTTTTTCTACCGACCGTCTCTCACCATTCACATATACCCGCCACCCCTTCTCGTAAGGAACAGGGATAGTCAAATAATGGTCATTTTTCATATTATTCAAATGGATGGAAATCTTATTACCGTTGATATCTGTGTCAGCTTGCGGTTGATCCTTGGACGCCGCCTGTTCCAGCAGTTGGTAGTCTTCTGCATACAAGTCGATATTTTTTAACGTATAGCTGCCTTCAGGAACCCTTAAGGATATGACTTCATTTTCTGGTACCCGGATGGTAATTTGATTTACATTTGTCCTGTAAATTGATTCCCGCGACTTTCTGCTCGTTCGAAAGTCGTTTACATGGAGCGGAAAAAGCGGCGCATGCTTATCATTGTTTTTCAAATAAAACGACAAATAGTAATCTTTCACAGGAGCTTGTGGATTTCGCGGTTTGATATCTAAACCGCCGCTTTTTCCAGTTACCTCAAGCTGGTTAGCTTGGTAGCTCGCATTGACTGGTTTTATTTCTGCTTCATCAAGCAGATTTTTCACCGGATGAATGCCAGCGCTTTGTTCTGAAGGCTCCTTCAAAATAATACCTTGAAGCATGGCATGCTCTCGTCCTAATACGGTCTTGCCTTCCAAATATTCTTCAGAATAAACCAAACTGGCGGTTCGGACAAAAGGAAGGGAGTTGTTGTTTCGATAGACAACGTAATTTTCGTTATCCATAAAACGCTCAAATCCATAAGGGATGTTTTTTTCTTTCTGTTTCTCATACATAATATATTTTCCGCCAAGTATGCTATGCAGGTTGGCCCGATCTCCAAAACCGGAATAACGGCTGACGCTCTCCCGTTTCATGTCAATTTCCAAATCATGATAATAAAAAAACAAGAGCTCTTCATTCAAAATGCTCGAATACACACTTAAACCAGGAAATTCCTGAATAATCGGTGTATTGTTCCTGCCGTCCGTTTTCCATTCGAGCCTCGCCAATGTACTGTCATCTTCCTCTAGCACCTCATTAATCAAGCTGCGCTGCTCTTGGGAATAATAATTTTCACTCAAGATGTATTCCTTTGTCGTAGTATTAACATCCCCCGCCAGAAACAATTTATCATGCTGGAATTGATTGACTAATAGTAAATGGGAGACTAATACACCAAGTACTAAACAGGTAAAGCCCGTTTTCCGGCTAATTGTTACAGACGCTAAGGCTGCGAAAATTATTACACCTGCCCCAGCTATCATCAATAATGGCAAAGGCTTATGGAAATCGACTTTCGGATCAAGCAAGTAAAATGCAGCATAGCAATAAAACGTCAAAACTGCTGCTGGCAGCAGTTCACGGATATCCGTTTTTCGAAATTGCTGCAAGCCAGCTGCAACCGTTCCGCCAATAGCAAAAAAACCTAAATACTCAAATCGATGCTGGGGTGCAGACATGCCATTAAAGAAACTGGCTGCAAGCGGCACAAAATGCAAAATACTGAACAATACAGCGAGTAATGCAAATAGCCGGAATAAGCGATCTTTATAAAATGAAAAAACAAATAACAGCAAAACGAAAATCGCCGGTATGATAAACAGGCGGCTGTTATACAAAATATTACTTGTTGCATCCAGCAATGGTACATACTGGTCATAAGCCGGCCTGTGGTTATGGAACAAGCCCCAGACAGACGGAATAAATCCTATCGAACCGATGCCGAAACCTAACAAGCCAGCAGCGGCAAATATCTTTAATTGAGTGACCTTGGCAGCCTCTGTTTCCACAAGGGGCAGGAACCATCGTAATACTATGTAAATTGCGATAAAGCAAAAGCTGATAAAAGCAAAATAAAAATTATCGATTAAGGCAATCGCCACAGCAGCAATAAACCAGCCAGGCCTTTGCTCTCTCATTATTTTTTCGGTACCGAGGACTAATAACGGAAGCCACAGAAACGCATCCCCAAAAAATTCCCAATAAGTAACATGGCGAAAATACATCACAGATGAGCCGTATAATACCGCGCCAATAAAAGCATAATAGCTAGTTAATTTCATATAACGGAATGTTAGCGTCGTTATTACTAAAATCAGCGTCAGCCGTACAATACTAATAAAAATAGCTGCCTGGGCCCAAAACAACACATCAGGCTTTGGGATGATCGCCAATAATTCAAGCACATAAACGACTAACACGTTCATAAAGAAATAAACATTTATTCCATAATAATAAGCAAGTTGAGTGAAGGTACTTCCACCCAAACCGTATATATAGGAATAGAAAAGATTCCCTTTCGTCAATTGGTCATAAAGCATGCTTCGAAATGGAAGCATTTGCGACAGACCATCATTAGGGCCTGCCATATATACTCCCTGCCACCATTGATACAAAAAGAATCCATGGGCAAGGACTGCAAAAAGGAAACTTATCAAGATCAGTTTCCACATTGATTGATTGTTTTTCATAACAGCCACCATTACTTCTTTAAAATTTTGCTCGTAACTAGAAAAGTAATTGGAACAGTTAAAAACACTGCAGCTATCGGAGCTACATTTCCATTCCAATGGAGTACATCGACAAACATATAGACGAAACCAGAAGAAACCGACATATTGACCAGCTGTGTCAATGGAAACTGCAGAAATTTAGAAATTGTCGGCTTGACCTTGTAAGTAAAATAAACATTTAAGAAAAAGGAAATTATCAGGCTGATCATAAAGCCAATTATATGAGAAACCAGATAGTGCCAGTTGAAAATATTGTAGCAAAGTAGGTAGACTAGATAATAATTAACTGTATTGACCCCGCCCACAATCACAAAGCGGATGAATTCGTTATTGAGCCGCTTCATTAAAGATCCCTGTCCATGTTTGTTTCTCTTATCAGGTAATGCGGCCTTCGCTTCGTTTCCGCATAAATTCTACCTACATATTCACCGATTATCCCGAGGCTGACCAGTTGAACACCGCCCAAAAATAAAACAGATGATATGATGGAAAAATAGCCTGGTACATCTACCCCTGTACGGATGATTTGGACGAGCATCACTAGTATGTACAATAAAGCGAGGCACATGATTATCAATCCGCCGTACAAACAGACCCTCAGCGGCTTTTGGTTGAATGAAACGATTCCCTCAATCCCATAATTTATCAGTTTTTTATAAGACCACTTCGAATCTCCATTGTCCCGGACTTTATTGGAATAGTAAACCGTTTTTTGTTCAAAGCCAATCCAGGAAAACAACCCTTTCGAAAACCGGTTCCCTTCGGAAAGTTCCAGCACAGCTTCAACTGCTTTTCTGCTTAACAGGCGGAAATCACCTTCGCCATCTTTTAATTTAACATCTACCACCTGATCAATTATTTTATAGTAAATCTTTGTTAACAACGATCTTACTTTCGAGTCGCCGTTGCGGTCTCGCTTGGCCACAACTTGGTCATACCCTTCCTGATACCCTTCCAGCAACTCACTGACTAGATATGTAGGATGTTGCAAGTCTGCATCCATGATAATAACAGCGTCTCCCCTGGCATGCCTTAATCCGGCGAGTAAAGCGGCCTCCTTCCCGAAATTCCTTGTGAAGGAAACGTACTTTACCTCCTCATGCGCAGCAGCTAATTGGTGAATTTGTTTAAAAGTATCATCTTCGCTCCCATCATCGATAAAAAGGATTTCATGATCCATTTTGGCTAATTGTTCTTTTAAAGCCTGATAAATTAACGGGATGTTATATGATTCATTATAGGATGGAATTAATATGGATAGATAACAAGCCTTCATTATGTTTCCTCCGTTATGTGGTGATTGATTGTATCAGTAATTACAGCTTAAGTAACCCTCTAGTGATATACCCAATTACTATTAGCAATAATCCTCGGGGAGCTTCATGTAGCTTTTACTTATTCCTGAATAACGTGATACGTTTTTATGATAAACCTTGGCGTATAAAAATGAAATAGTAAATTACATATTTTTCTAGTGAGGAACTTTAATGATGATTGCCAATACATACAATTTTGGAAAAGAGGGATCTGCGCCGGATGATATGCAGGCAATAAAGGAAGAAGTAAAATCAGAAATGAAAGAAGAACTAATCATTTTAAATCCTGCCTTATAAAAGGACGGTCCACCTTCACATAAGATGGACCGCCCTCTTTTACTTTTGGATAAACATCTGAGTCCAGTAATTGCCGTCAGACTCAAAACCTACCCCAATATGGGTAAGATTTTCATTTAAAATGTTTTTTCTGTGGCCGGAACTATTCATCCAGCCTTCCACCACAGCCTCTGCTGACTGCTGTCCAGAGGCGATATTTTCCGCTGCCGATTGATAATCTACACCGAACTGCTGCATCATATCAAAAGGAGAACCATAGGTTGGAGAAGTGTGGGAAAAATAATTATTTTCCGCCATATCCTCCGATTTCGCTTGTGCTACCTCAGAAAGCTCTGCATCCCCCTGTAATTCACCCAGGCCATTATTCCTTCTTTCAATATTTGTCAGTCGGATTACTTCCTGTTGAATGTCACCGATTTCCTGATTTCCCGTACCTTGTTCTGTCTGCTGCTGGTTGTTTTGTTGATTGTTTTGCTGATTGTTTTGCTGATTGTTTTGCTGGTTATTCTGTCGGAAATCCTGTTGGGTGTCCTGATCTGCTCCTCTTTGAAAAGGACTGTCCCGATAATTCGGGTATTGGCTCTGGCGGCCGGGGTTCAAGGAGATCTGAAACCTGCCTTCTTCATTATTGGCGTCTTCATTGGTTTGCGGGTTGTTCCCATTAAAGCCTACTTCGCGGTAATTCATTGTATCGCTATTGTTTTGGGCTTCCTGGTTATCCGTATTGCATCCAGATAATCCGCCTGCCAGAACAGCTGCAGCTACGGTTAATAATGTTTTTTTCATTTAATAACCTCCATTATTTTAAGCTGTGGCCTCATTAATATTTGCAGATTAGCTTAAAACATTCATTGCTGGTCTGATAGCCGGCTATAGGGAGCCCGGCTGCCTTTCCGGCAAAAAAGGTATTTTTTTACATAGCATCTTCATCGTTTTACACAGCTTTCAATCACTTTTATTGTTTTTAGGGAAGGAATAAAAATTTGAGAAAATGTCTGAAAAAATTCTTCTACATCCGGCTATAGGAGAACAGTTCGTTTGAAGCCAATAAAAAAACGCCTTTCAAGGGTTGCGGATACAAGCAATTGCTTGTCCTCTCACCTGAAAAGACGCTGTTTTAAGCCGGCAACTATGCCATTATATTATAACCTGAGTCAACATGGACGATTTCACCTGTCACTCCCCTGGACACAGGACTTAGCATTATCATTGACATATCTCCGACTTCTTCCTGGGTCACATTTCTTTTTAACGGAGCTCTTGTTTCTATGTCATGGAGCATTTGATTGAATGACGGTATCCCCTTGGCCGCCAATGTCCGAATCGGCCCAGCGGAAATGGCATTAACGCGGATATTGTCTGCACCTAAATCGAGTGCAAGATACTTTACGGATGCCTCTAGCGATGCTTTGGCGATCCCCATGACTTTATAGCCATCGAGCACTCGCTCGCCACCAAGAGCGGTCATCGTGATAATCGAACCGCCCTCTGCCATAAAGGGTTTCGCTTCTCTTGCCACGGCGACCAGTGAATAGGCACTAGTATCCTGAGCAAAGGCGTAGCCGCTGCGGGAAGTATCAACGAAGTCTGCTTTCAAGTCCTCTGCATGGGCAAAAGCAATCGAATGTACAACACCATAAATCGCCCCTGCCTTATCATTTATTTCGGCAAAAGCTTGCTTAATGCTTTCATCCTCATTGATGTCACAAGCAACTATATGCTCAGCAGCAATTCCTGATTTAGCTAACAGCTTGGTCAGTTTCTGCAGAGACCGTTCCTTCCGGTATGTAAATGTCAGTTTTGCCCCAGCTTGATGAAGCGACTTAGCCACTCCCCAGGCAAGACTCCGTTCGTTCGCAACTCCCATAATTACAATATTTTTACCTTTTAGCTTCAATATATCTTCCATAGTATCCTCCAGTAAAATAGATTCACTCCTATCATACAATACTCCAATCGAAGAAAAAACAGCAGTGCTGAATTATCTATCCCCAGCAGTTGGCAGGTATTTTGTGAAATATCCAGCCATCAGCAGTAATATCATGGTGATAAGCCAGCTAATGATTCCTAAAAGTTCAAATAAAATTGCTGCCATGTTAATAACAGCCATTAGATAAAAACAAACCGGCGTTAAATAACTTTTTATTCCTATGTTTTGATACCCTTTACTTTTTTTATAAACGATAAAAATGGATACAGCTATGCTGATAATAAAGGTTATTACCATAAGGATTAGTTGCATCGGAATTTCCCTTCAGCAGTCGATTTCCTGCAGTTTTTCAAGTCCTTAAATAAAGAGAACCACGGCGGAAAGGGCTAAAAATAAAATGAATACAGCTAACAAAATGCCAAAAATAATTCTTGCAAAAAAATTACGACCGGCGTAACTTTTCCATGTGCCTTGAGAAGATTTATCTACTTTTCTCGCACGCAAAACAAGACCAACATTTGCTGCAACCAGTAATACAGCTAATAGTGGCAGCATATAAAATGTCAGAAAATCAGCATCAGCATGATACGTTGAATCGATTCTGATACTGCTCCACTGCCAGAAGAATAACATTCCGAGCACAAGGTTCGTGATGCCAGCCAGCCGTGTTTCAATTTTCCACTCCGTGCCTAGCTGTTTCCGTTCATAGTCTCTCAGCTGTCTGGACCAGTTAAATACGTGTAGATTTTTTCTAATTGATAAAAGCATCATGATTCCACTTAATAGTAATAAACAGCCGGCAACAAGTTGAATATGACTGAGGATAACCTGATAAGACATTAAATAAAAAAGGATACCACTTGCCAGAATGATACTTATATTCATCCAAAAAAATTGTTTTTTCCGTAATTCTCTTATCGATTCGATTGCAAGCCCTCCCATATAGTGGATATATGTTACACATGATTAAATTGGTTCAAAAAAATGTACACTTTTCCAATTATTACTTGGGCTTGGTACAAATACAAAAGATGGTTATGCTAAAGGTAAAACGCGATGGAGGTACAATACATGAAGTGTTTGGCTCTGTTATTTTTCTTCGGTGCAATCTCACTCCCAATTAACTCCCAACAACCTTTGGCGCTCTCGATCAAATCTGTGGAGGAGCCAGCACACCCTGGCAGTATTATTATCGGTACCAAGCCGGTAAAAGAAAAAACGGATTTCGTAAAAATCGATCTTGAAATCCCTGTCATTAATGGGCTAGCCGAGCGAAAATTCGAAAAAAAGTTGAATAATAGAATCAAAAAACAGGCAATGAAAGCTAAGACCGCTATTATCACCGCAGCCAAACAGGCAGAGAAAGAAGCAGAAATACAGGATAGAAAATTCCGTCCATACGAGCTTAACATAGATTACAGTGTTAAAAATACCGAACAATTACTCTCCTTCACCGTTTCCACTTACACTTTTACCGGTGGGGCCCACGGCACAACAGCTACAGAATACTACAATATTGACATAGCGGAAAGTAAAAATATTACTCTTGGTGATTTATTTTCTCCAAACAGCAATTATAAGCAAACGATCTCCGAGAACATTAAACAACAAATCAGAGGCCAGGAGGCTGCTGAAGAGGGGGTGTATTTTAAACCGGATAATCCCTTCACCGGAGCTTTAGCGTTTCAATCCATATCCAAAGATCAGTTATTTTACATTGAAGATAGCAGCATAGTAATTGCCTTTTCCCAATATGAGATTGCTCCCGGATCGATGGGCGAACCCGTTTTTAAAATACCGTTCACAATGTTGAAGGAACAACTAAGAAATAAATACACCCCTTCATTGGAAGGTTTTTAAAACCGATTAAAAAACTCCAGGAGCTGTCTTTTCATTTCAGGAATATAAGCCTATGAAAAAGCTTGTAATCTACTGCCGTTTAACATAAGATATGGAATAACTATCCAAAAAGTATATGGCAAAAGGATGAGAGCGATGGCATTTCCTGTGTTGGAGACGAATAGGATGAAATTAATTGAAATTGGCTCGGAGTATACCGACGGTTATTTTGAAATCATGTCCAGGGAGAAGGTCACCAGGTATTATGGAATGAACCGTCTGACTGATCGGGACCAAGCGGAGGAGATGATTCGTTCCTTCAGCGAGACCTTTAAGAGCAATCGCGGAATTAGATGGGGACTTATACTTAAAGATACAAGGAAGTTCATTGGTACAATCGGTTTAAATAACCTAAGCACATACAGCAAGAAAGCCGAAATTGGTTACGAGCTTCATCCGGATTTTTGGAGAAATGGCTATATCTCTGAAGCAATTAATGAAGTATTGGCATATAGTTACGAAATACTGGACTTATACAGAATCGGGGCGGTAACATTTCCGCAAAATGATGCTTCAAATCATTTACTGGTAAAGCTCGGGTTCGAAAAAGAGGGGAAACTACGAGGATATTTGTACCAAAATGGTCGATCGCATGATGCTTTTATCTTTTCCTATTTAAAAACAGATTGGGAACAACGCTAATAAGCGTTCATTCCCAATCTGTTTTATTAAAGTCAAAAGATGAATATCCACCATAAATACATACTCAAAAAAACAGCCATCCCTACTAAGGCACTCTTCACTTCATACGGTAGCCGATTAGGAATAAAATGTAACGGCAGACCAATTAACAAGCCAGCTCCAGCCATAAATAATAATAAATAAAGGAACATTCCAAGAAAATTGTCGACTGGTAAATTCATCGATTCTATTATGTATGTCATTTTTCCACCTGCTTTGCTAATATGCTATCTATCTCATATTCCATACAAAACCCGATATTCCTGCAATTTCTTTACGATGTTTAACAGGTTAAGAAACAAGCAAAAAGCACTGGGATCTGTAGAAGAAACCGGTGCTTCCTGTTTCAATTAAACCGTTTTATTTATTCAATAGCAGGTTTGTGCTCACTTTACCCCTTTGATTCAGCAGTAAAACATGGTTGGGGACACCATTTTTAACATCTCAAAAATGTTCAACGAGAAATCGTTTCAGCTAGTTCCTAAGTGGAAGAAACGATCCAGCACGGCAGGCGTTTCCTCCTCTGAAACCGTTCGAAAGTCAATGAGCACTTGTTCATCCTTAATTCTAGCAACAATTGCAGGTGTACCAAGGCGCAGTTTTTCCGCTATTTGCTGAGCAGTTAGCTGTTTATGACTGACTGCTGCTGCATACGTTGCCAGCTCCACATCAGGCATCGTGCCACCGCCGATTTGTGATGTGGTCTCCACCAATCGGCATGAAAATGGCTCAGGAGAACGCTGCAATTCTTTCATAAAGGCTGCAGCCTGCATTTTAATCGCTTCAGGAGCTTTGATAATATCCCTAACGGCAGGCAGCTCGGCCGCTGCTTCTTCCCCCATGGCATATGTCTGCAATGTTTTTTCTAATCCTGCCAACGTCATTTTATCAATACGAAGCACTCGCGCCAGCTGATGTTTCTTCAAGCGGTCAATCAAATATTTTTTACCAACGATAATACCCGCCTGCGGTCCGCCAAGCAGCTTATCACCACTGAAAGACACGATGTCGGCGCCATCGTCAATAACCTCCCTTACCAACGGCTCCTCCCCGATGCCCTGTCGTTTAAAATCATATAACGAACCGCTGCCTAGATCTTCATAAAACACCAAATTTTTATGCTGTTTTTTTAGGTCAGCCAATTCTTCCGTTTCGACCGATTGGGTAAAGCCAATTGTTTTAAAGTTGCTCGTATGTACCTTCAATACCATAGCTGTATCTTCCGTGATGGCCTGCTGATAATCATACACATGTGTTTTATTGGTAGTGCCTACTTCAACAAGCCGGGCCCCGCTTTCTTCCATGATCGATGACACACGAAAAGATCCGCCGATTTCCACAAGCTGCCCTCTCGATACGATGACCTCCCGTTCCTTCGCCAGTGCCCTTAACACTAGATACACGGCAGCGGCGTTGTTATTAACTACCATCGCTGCCTCGGCGCCTGTTACCTTTGTTAGTAGATCCTCGATGATTTCATGCCGGGAACCGCGCTTCCCTTCGCTTAAGTTATATTCCAAATTCGAATAACTGCCAGCAGACTGGACAACATGCTCGATTGCTTGCTTACTTAACCTGGCCCTCCCTAAGTTCGTGTGTAAAACCGTACCTGTACCATTTATAACTTGCCGCAGCCGTTCTTTTCTAAATTGAACGAGCTTTGATTCCGATTGTTGCCAAACATAATCCATAAAAGACAAATCAGGCTGGTTTTTCACTGGATTATCTCCGTTTAATAACCGGCTGCGCAAAGCGCCCAATTCTTCCTTGATAGTATTGGTCACTTCCTGTTCAGGTACTCTAGTTAAGTCAGCAACCTTTTGAAACCTGCTGCTCTTCTGGAATTCATGGACTGGCGGGAGTTCCCGCAGCAAATGTTTCATTTTTTCGTCCTCCAATTAAAAGCTGAATACTTTATCTAGCTTCATTATAGCCTTAACTTGTATCATTTTCCCAAAAGTATTTTCTTGTTCTATTGCCAAAGATATAAAAAAGAAGCGATTCTTCTGAAAATCGCTTCTTGCCATGCTGCTTACTTGATGGCTTTCATTTCATTAATGATCGCCTCGACTTCCGGATATTCGCCAGTTTCCAGTTTCGAGTAAACTTTTCGGCCATTTATAGTTAATTCAAATGCCCCGCCAGAACTTGGGATTAGTTCCAAAGAAGTGATTGCAGATCGAAAGTGATTAAATAACTGTTCCGCAAAACTTGCGGCTTTAGGTGCGTAGTTTCACTGCATGCAAAACTCTATAGTTACTTGATATTTCATACGTTTCGGTTCCTCCCTTTTTCTTTTATCGTTAATCTTATTGTACAAAATGCCGTCAGCGAATCAAAAGATTCAGCTTCTGATGATTGCTTACTGCCAGCGCCGTTTGTTATCCTCCCGTTCGGTCAGCCTCCATTGGTCCAACAGCTCCAAAAGCGGAATCATGTACTTTCGGGAAACCTTCCAAATCTCTTTAGCTTCTTTTAAATCAAATGTTACCCCGGTTTGTTCCTTTAACAGATGGACTGCATGCTCTATCGAAGAACGATGCACAATCATTTCTTCAGTTAATTTGTAAGCTTGCTCACTCTGAAGCAAATAATTTTTCAGTTCAGCTGCCATATCTTCTGGTACAGGGGCACCTGTGAAATACTCCTCCCATTTTTTCACAGCTAATCCATCTTGTCTTAAATGGCTGATGATTTCCTGCAAACGGTTTTCCCACCTAGGCGGCAGGTGCGGTAGAAATTCTGCTGCAGTAATAAATTGGCCGTCCTGGCGTAATTTCCCCTGCTTTATTAATGTTTCAATCACAAACTCAACAAATGATTTGGAAAAATAGGTAATCAGATTCTGGCGTAATTCTGCTTTATTTACACCTGCCCTCATTGGGTACTGCTGATGGATCTCCTCCAATCGGGAGAGAAGCAGGGCGGATGCTTTGTTAACCATCGAGACAAGCGTATATTTTTCACTGTCTGTTGCTATAATTCTATCAGATACTCCCGCACTCCTTAGTACTTCATCCACTTCTGCTCCATCCAAAGAAGTTAGTTGGATTAGTTGTGTGCGATTTAGCAAGATGTGCTCCTCGAGCGCATGGACGACTAAATCTTCCGGAGTGCCTTCCATTTTTTTCTGAAGCATCGCGACCGTACTTTCGCCGAATCGATATTTTTCTCCTTTAGGATCGATCACCCAGCCACCCCCAATGGTTTCTGCCGGTGTCGGCCTCCGGATAATAAACTTATCCCCACGCCGGACAACTATTTCGTTATCCAGCCTGATTTGGCAAAGTATCTCTTCCCCGGACTCCTGTACTTCATTTCGGTCAAAAAAGACAATCTTACCCATGACTTCTGATGTGCCGACATGCAGTTTTACCGGTGTGCGTTGTTTCACTGGGTAACGGATTCCCTCAACCAGGCGGACAGCAACATCGATTGTCTTCGTAACAAGAAAGTGGTCAGAGGCTACCAGTACATCTCCCCTGTTCATTTCCGCGCGGTCGATTCCGGTAAGATTAACTGCCGTCCGCTGGCCTGCCCGTGCTTCTTCGATATCTTTATGATGGACTTGGATATTCCGTGCTCTTACGCTTTTTCCTGAAGGAAGTACGGTCAGCTGCGTTCCTTTTCGGACGATTCCTTCATAGATAGTGCCCCGAACAATGGTGCCCTGTCCTTGCACAGTAAAAACCTGGTCAATCGGCAGCCGAAAAGAGCCAAACCGATCCCGGAATTCTACATCCTTCAAAGCGGTAAATATTGCCTCCCGCAGCTGCTCGACGCCTTTTCCGGAAATGCTATCGACAAAATGCATCTCAGCATCGGCAAATATCGATTCGGATAACGCTTCCTTGATATCCATTCCAACCAATTCCTGCAATTCTCCGTCAACACGGCCAATTTTCGTCACAGCTACAATACATCGCTTCACACCGAGAAATTGCAAGATTTCCAGATGTTCCCGGGTCTGCGGCATGACACCCTCATCTGCAGCTACCACTAATACAACTAAGTCTATCCCCGCCACACCAGCAATCATCTGTCTTATGAACCGCTCATGTCCCGGGACATCTATAATCGAGATGTGGGTGCCATCATTCGTATGTAAAGGGGCATAGCCAGCTTCGATGGAAATATTCCTTTCTTTTTCTTCCTTTAAGCGATCGGTATCAACATTGGTTAAAGCCTTCGTCAATGTAGTTTTGCCATGGTCGATATGCCCGGCCATACCGATCGTATAATAGGCTGCATCCATTCCCCTCACCTGCTTTCTGCAATACTGATACTACTACTTTAATCATAGGCCGTCCCTGTTTCAAGCAAGAAGAATCAAACAGGAGGGACAGTCCGTCTAGTCCTGCTGGCTGCCCCTCCCTGTTTTATTTCTCTTCTTCTTCAGCTATTCCAAATTGTACTTTCGGGTTATTAGACATTTCCATATCAACGCCGACTCGGTCTTTTTCATAAGATGGCGTTTGCGGCAATTTCGCTTTATTTTTACCTTTGGATTGATGGTGTTCATCTCTTCCCATATCTCCACCTCTTTTCTATACAGTGTCCCATATAGTATTAGGCAGCAGACCAATTCCCATGTAAGTTGGCAAAATCTACTGAAACGCCATACTTGCTTCTCCGATTGAAACGTTATAAACTATGTGAAGTCCGGTTATACTTTCCGATGGGGCTGGATGGGTGACTGGTGTCCCCCTGGGTCTTCAAAACCCTGAGGGAGGCGCGTGCCGTCTCCGGTGGGTTCGATTCCCACACAGTCCCGCCAAATCAACGATTATACCACATGGGATATATTAACTACCCAATGGTTTCTAGGCTGATTTAAGCCAGACCATAGCAGACCTCTATTGGTGACCACTTGGGGGAATTGCTATAAAATGTTCTCTTTTTGTCCTTCTATTATAAATAATAGGAGGATTTTGTTATGGGTGAAAATGTAAATAAAACAGTAAGAAAATTCGCTAGAAGTACATCAATAAAGAGAAAGACAATTAATGACAGAAATACTGCTACTTTAAATCAAATGTTCGAACAGTTTATGGGTTACAAGGAAACGGAGGGACTTACTGACACCACCCTTCAAGACTATCATAAACACTTTAGGTATTTATTAGAGTACACAAACGGTGACCTCCCGAAGGATGAACTTTCTCTTGAATTATTCCGTGGATTTATCGGTTATATGCTCCATGAAAAAAACTTATCTCCTGTGACAGCTAATGTCCGTATAAGAACTATGCGTGCTTTTGTAAGACATTGCTTCTTAGAGGGATGGATAGAAGAACCTATACATGAGCGTTTTAAACCCGTGAAAACGCATGAAGATACATTAGAGTCATTTACTCCTAATGAAATAAAGGCTCTTATAGGCGCTGTTGATGATTCAACATTCAGAGGATTTCGTGACCTAGTAGTGATTTACGTATTACTAGATACCATGATTCGATGTACGGAACTGATACAAATTAAAAGAGAAAATGTTGATTTAAAAACTGGATTTATCCAGTTAGAACCTAGCGGAACAAAGACAAAAAAAGCCAGACTAGTTCCGCTCTCAACAAGAACTGTAAGAATTTTAGATGAATACATGACTGAAACATTTGATTTTCACTCAGAAATGTTGTTTGTCACATACGAAGGGAAACCTTTAGCTGATAATACTGTTAGAAAAAACCTTCAAGAATGGGGGAAAAAAGCTAATATCCAACATAAGCGTGTTTCTCCGCATACATTCAGACATACTGGAGCATTATTTTATGTTATGAATGGCGGTGACCCTTTTAGTTTACAAAAAATACTTGGACATACTGACATGTCTATGGTCAGAAAATATATACAAATGACTAATACTGATATAAAGGCCCAACATAATCAGTTTTCTCCAATAAGTGCCATATTCTAATAGAAAAAGACTGCTTTAATTTAAGCAGTCTTTTTTCTTTATCAATTTTTTAAGAATTACCTTCGATGTAATGAAAAGCAGATTCTTCTCCTTCTTCAATGGCTATTTCCACACCCTTAATTGCTGTATCAATTAATTTGTCAGCCTGACTCATTAGCTCAGCACTTTCTCGTGCCATATCAGCTAAATTTTTTTGAGCAGCAACATCAACAATAGGGATTAACACATTTTTTATCTCTTCTATTCTCCAATGCAATATTATAGAACCTCCTGCATCCCTTTCTGCCTGCATTTGAACAATAGGTGAATTTAAAACTAGATTCAAATATTCAGGAATTACTTGCTGATTAGGTTTTATGTTGAGGTGCAGTACAGCCCCTGATGTAATCATATCTAAATTCTCTCGAAGTAAGTGTGCAATTCCTACACTTCCATCTTTTGTGAATAGTATAGTCTCTTTACTAGGTTTTAGTTTTTCAATAAGTTCTTTGTTTTCATAACAAAATTCTTCAGTAAGTTTTTTTTCAGGCTCACCGATTCTAAATTTATCAAAGTCTGAAACTCTTAAGAAAGGCAAACCATCACTATTCTCAGAGTAATTTTCTGTACCTGGTTCAATAGATTTTTTGATAGTTACCAAGTTGTCTAATGTTTCGTAATTTTGTGCATAAATATGTTCAATCAAATGGTCAAATTTTGGTTGGTAATATTCCGCATCTAATCGCCCTGATGTAAGAAAGGATTCTTGAAAGCTTTTCTCATTGATTCCATTTTCATTTGGTACAAAATTTTCAAGATTAATTTCCGCCAAGAAATTTTCATTAACTTTTTCATATAGCATTTTTGAGTTCTCAAATTTTTCAGAAGCGAGTTGTATTAAACTACTTATTCTCTTCTGAAGCTCCGGGCTTACAATCGGTACATAAATTTGGTCCATATCTTCCAAAATTAAACCCATTTGAACCGCTCCACGCACAAACTTTTTAATTTGGTTTTGACCATAACGAGTTTTTAAGAAAACCGCTAAATAAAACCCTTCAACTGTTTGTGGTCTTAAAATTGCTAGTTTGCAATTACATGTAGCAGGTGCTTCTGTACTTACTAATGAAACACCACCAATTGTTCCTACTATTGATAGTAGAACATCTCCTTTAACTAAATGCGAACGTTTCATTTGCGGAACCTTATAAGTTAATTCATCTATACAAACTGGTGAAGATTGCTCAATAAAGAAATTATGAATATCTTGTCCTCTATAATAAGGAATGCCTGTATCGGTAAACTTGTCACTTATACTCATATGATTTCCGTCAGATACTTTTGCCACTTCTGTTAACTTTAAAGTTTCAAATTTATCTAAAACATCTAATACTTTGTAGTTTTCTTTACTATAGAACTCAGAATCTATCCTTAAAGTTCTTTCGAGATTAGATTTATAAACAACATTAATTTCAAGCACCCCCCTCTGTTTAGTAATTATTCATTTTGGAGCTTTCATTTCGCAAATGAAAAACCTTCTCGTTTTGCAAAATCAGTAAAAGCTTCAGCAATTCCGTCTTGTGTCATCCCTTCATGGTTATATAAGTCATGTTTCACAATTAAGTGACCATGAGAATCTAATATATATTCATTTAAGTTTATCGGAGCACTATTATAGATACCGGAAGGGTCAATGGCTTCTGAAGTGTCTTGTTCTTCTGATTCTACATAGTCAGGTAAATCTCTCTTTTTCAAGAAGATTTTTTCCCCACTGCTATCTTTGCTTTTTTCTTTCATGGTAGCAAAAAAGATTGGATAATCTTCAACTTTTGGACAAAGTTGGTCATCCCATTTTTGAACCAATAGAACACTTGTTTTTGTTCCTGTATGTGGCTTGAACACGTTGCCATGTAAACCCACTACTCCTAAAATTCTACAACGTTCTGCAAGGTATTCTCTAACTCTCTTGTCGCTACTGTTATTAAATCTACCTTGAGGTAAGACAATTGCCATTCTTCCCCCTGGTTTGAGGAAATCTAAGTTTCTCTCAATAAACAAAAGGTCCCTTCCGACTTTTGATTGAGCTTTTTGATTTGGTTTCTTCCCTAATTCATACTTAGAAAGTATTCTACTCTCTTTAATATCTCCTGCAAAAGGCGGATTTGCCATTAGTATATCGAATTTAAAATCTCTGTTACTATTACGATTAGCACGCAGTTTCTTTAGCTTTTTCCAACCTTCAAAATAGATATCTTGCCATGATTCTTCTTCTGTTTTTTCATCCCACCGCTCATAATCAAGTGTATTTAGATGGAGTACGTTGGTTTGTCCGTCTCCGGCAATTAGATTTAAAGTTCTACCTACACGAACTACTTTTTCATCAAAATCTATGGCAAACACTTTTTCTTTTACATAATCAACACAACGAGAGGGCTTTGTTTCTGAAGTGAATAAATGACTTTTATCAAGTCCTTCATCTTTCATAATTTGTTCCCAAACATAAAAAATAGAATGTACTGGGAAACCACAGCTTCCAGCAGCGGTATCAATAATAGTTTCTTCTTCTTGTGGGTTTAGCATTTGAACGCACATATCTATCACATATCGAGGAGTGAAGTATTGCCCTTTTTCCCCTTTACTACTTTTGTTTATTAAGTATTCAAAAGCTTCGTCAATAACATCAAGGTTTGAGTTAAATAGTTTCACATCTTGAAGTGATGAAATACAAATAGATAAGTGAGATGGAGTTAAAATTATTCTCGAATCTTCAGGAAATACCCCTTCCCATTTCTCTTTAGCATAATCAAATAACGTTTGTATCTTTGTTTTCAATTCTATTTCTGTATCACCATAATTTCTGAACTCTAATTTTCTACTTTTATTCCGCCCGCTTTCCATTTCATCAAAAAGCTTTGTGAAAATAAGCTTAAAAAGCTCTTCAAAAACATCTACTCCTGCATTTGCTAGAACTTCATCTTCCATTTCTAAAATTAAATCTTTTAATGATTTTCGTTCATTTACCAGTTTATCTCTGGCTACTAAATCATCTATAGTCCAACGTTCTTCTAAAATGTCAGATAACTTTTGGTCTGCTCTAGGAATACCGGGCAAATCTTCAAAATAATTAGGGTCCTTCCGGTGATAGTAAGAAACAGAATCGCCATTACTCCATACTCCTATAGGGGCACCCGTTGCAT
Organism: Sediminibacillus albus; assembly: GCF_900101125.1. GTDB lineage: Bacteria > Bacillota > Bacilli > Bacillales > Amphibacillaceae > Sediminibacillus > Sediminibacillus albus. The sequence continues at coordinate 659,024 of NZ_FNFL01000001.1, forward strand.
TACAGTATGACTTTAATTGACCTTTCCCATCTTTAAGCTTAGGTTTTTTCACTTCAACGATAATGTAAGGTGCGGTGGTTCTTTCTCTATCAAAAATAACTATGTCTGCTCTCTTCTTTTCTCTTCCAAAATCCACCAGGTATTCTGCTTCCATTTTATCAATCGGATAATGGAAGTCTTGATTTAAAACTAAAATATAAAGTTGGCGAACAATTTCCTCTGGTGTAAGTTTCACATCTTTCTTTCTTACTAAACAATTGAAATAAAGAGCCATCTTCCCCCGAACTTTTTTTTCATATAAATTCTCTTCAATATAATTTATTTTGTCTTCACTAAACTGTGTAAGTTTGTAATTTGAGTCTTTTAAAATCTCGCCTAACTTCGACATTAACATTCTCCATTCTTTTAGAATAAACTTACCGTAAAAAATACACATCCCTATGTATGCATTCCACACAAAAAAACATATGCAAGAAGTTAGCCACTTTACGGTATTACCAAGTATAATTCAACTCTAAAGCATAATCAAACTACGAATTGATTACAGTTTATTCTTTCTATTTTTTTCTATAAATTGATAGTTTAACTGGTTTCATTTTTGGATGATTCCATAATCAGGATTCACTTTCATTACTCGGTATTATTCTCGTTGGTTTCTAATAATTTAATTACTTGCTTAAGGAAAACGAATTATGTAATTACTTTTTATCAATCTTGGTCACTCGTGAAAGAATTTAAAAGATTGAATCAAAGCTTTTACTTCCATTTACACAGAAGGCTTTGATTATTTTTCAGTACGTTATCATTAATCTTAAATACTAAGTACTTCCCCCCCTAGCTCAAAAACCAATGAAAACTTTTTTAAGAATCGTCTCATTTGAGCCTTGACGATATTACTTCATTGGTTGCTACTTAGCAAGAAACTAAGGACCGCTCCACCCCGCACGTTTTTGATTTACTTGAGAATGCGTTAAACTCAACACATCACCGAAACTTTAAACACTAGAGCAAGTATATTGAATCTCTCACATATACGCTAATGTTTAATCGGTAACTGCTGATTTTCTGCTTCGGTTCAGCTTACCTTGGAGTTTATTTTCGGCAAAACTCTCAGCTTTTAAATGCCATCATAACTATTAATAAAATTCTCTCTGTTTTTCTGTACAATATATATTTACGAATTAATCATCGAAACTTTGCAAACTACTACTTTAAAATAATAATTTCCTATAGTTTTTAACCAGTTCTTCATTGTTCTCCATGTCTTCATCTAGTAGCTGACGAAGATAGCCGCTCTTATTAATTCCGCTTACTACACTCATTAATGCTAGATAGCGAATGTGTACCTCTTCTAAATGTACTGTTGTTTATTTAGTTTTTTCCATTTTCCATCACTCCTTTTCCATTAGTTGGTTATGTAGTTTATAAGCTTGCTCCCTAGTTTTCCTTAATGCTTCTAGATTGGGAACTCTCCCTCTCAATCCCCCTACCAATTCATTCCTTCCTGCTAGTTCTAAAACTCTAATAAACTTGTAGTTTTCATCCCGATAATAAGCAAGATACTCATTTATGCCTGGACTATAATTAATCAACTCCATAAGTAGGTCAAATTCTAGCTTTATTTTTGAGGCAAAGGATTTTAAATTAAGGTAATATACTTCTTGTATTCTGTTTAAGATAGCCTTATCACTACCCTTTACAACTTTCAACCCATACTTTTCGTAGTAATCAGTAACAACTATCTCTTTTTGAATATTGATAAAAACACTCATGGTTAACACCTCTTCATAAATTTTTAAAATACGTTTAGGAAGGGGGAAAGGACCCTTCCCATCTTTACAACCAACGAAAGCAAACTATCTTGCGCACTTTAATATGATAAAGAACCAAGAGTAAAGCGGAGTAGGAGGAAGCTAAAACCGCTACACTATATATTCTTCTTGAAACTCACAATATTATGCTATTGACCATCTTTGGTCTCGCCCTTCTTCCCCACTCAGTAATATATTTAGGATTTGATGTAATGAATTTTGCACTCCTAGCTTAGTACTGATAGGAAAAGACATGAGACCATATGGATTCAATTCTGAATAAAAATTGAAACTTAATAAGCACCTATAAATCTATGTTGAGCACTTTTTTCAGAAAACAAATAACGCCCTCTATTAACTATAGAAGACGTTTAAGTACTTGTACCTTTGCTGATTATGGTGACTGTAAATTGAGAAAATATTGAAGAAAGTTAAATATAAAAAATAATCTTCCTATGTAACATTTACAATTTTTAGTAAGTCATATACGTTAAATATAGAACAATTAAGTATTTTTCTGGAGGTATTAATATGATAACTACAATTTCCGATATGCTCATAGACTTGAAGAAAAAAGAAGAAGAAATAATTAATAATTTTCAAGAAGAAGTAGTTTCATTAGAACACCCTACTATCATTGGAGATATGTACGAGGGTACGGCAGAAAAGCTTTTAAATAAAGCAATTTTTGAAGGATTAGATTTAAGAATTGTGTCTGGACAAATTAAAAATAAAAACAAAGATAAAAGTGCAGAAGTTGATATCATGATTGTTGAAGGAGATGGTTACCAAATACCAAATACTGACCGTTGGATTTACGACATTTCCCAGGTTATAGCTGTAATCGAAGTAAAGAAAAACTTATATAAGGCTGACTTAATCGATTCTTATAATAAAATGAAGAGAGTGACCGAGATTTTTGACCCAAGAGATATGAGCTCAAATGAATTTAGATTATTTCGTGATTCATTTAGGTCTGCACTAGGGCAAGAGGTTCCTGACTATAGCGAATTAACAAAATACCCCCTTGTTACTCAAATGATGTTTCATACTCTTTTAATGGAGACTGTTATGCCTTTAAGAGTAGTATTTGGTTTTTACGGATATAGTAATATGAAAAGTCTTAGGAATGGATTTACTAAATTTTTAGAGGGGAATATAACCCATGATTTAGAAGCTCCTAACCGTGGATATGGTCCAAACAGTTTTCCGAACTTAATTTTTACTCGTGATAGTTCACTAATAAAACTTGATGGTATTCCTTATAGAGCTCCTTTAGATAAGAATGGTTATTGGGATGTCTATGTGAGTTCTGTTCACAATCCATTACTTCATTTATTAGAAATGTTGTGGACTAGACTAAGCTACAGACACGGTATTACATCAGATATCTTTGGTGAAGATTTAGAGATTGAAGGACTCTTTGCATACCTACGTTGTAAACCATTAAAAAAAGAAGAGAAGATAGGTTGGGAATTTGTATCTTTAGAGTTGCCAAAGGATTTAGAAATTGAACCCTTTTATATTCAATGGGAACCACAAGAATTAAATGAAGCGGAACATTTGTTAATTACATGGTTATGTCAGGGAGAAAAAATGAATACCAAAAGCGATATTTTTGAAGATTTGCTTCAAAGATACGCCCTTGAAGAAAAAGTGTTTTTGAAAGAGCTACAAGACAAGAAGCTTGTATTTGAAGATAGTAACAATGATTTACAGTTATTAACTGATGAATGTTTAGTTGTTATAAAAGATGGTAAATTCTATGCTGGAGAAAATAAAGACGGAAAAATGGAAAGATGGTTATTGAAGCAAGGGAACTAAACTAAGAGCTCCAATGTTGTATTTGAAAAATTAAAAGTAAGCTTTGTCAATTGAGGATACGCTTTAAATTTCAAATCGTGTTAAATGGAAACTTTTTAGATTTGTTTTCTACTTGAATATTGGTAATGTGACCGTAAACATTCTATAGAGAAATCCCCAAAAATCGATATTACATATCCTAGGGAGCTACTATGCTTTCTCGTTCGGAAGTTGTAACTGAGTTGAATTACCCCCTCCCCCCTGCTTCTTAGATTCTTATAGGTCACCTAAAGTCTATTTCCGTTCGGATAATTGTAAACTGGAGATTATAAAAAGACATAAGTCAGATTCCTTATTATCGAGGTGATATCATTATTAATTGAGGCAATTAGGAGGCTTAGGGTCCTTTTTTGTTTACAGATTCCACCTAGCTAACATAAAATGAATACCTGAGGGGCAGAAAAAGAACCTCTGGGGAGTTTCAGTCAAGACCTTTTGGTAGTTACTTAGATTTGGTGTTATATAGCGTTTAATATGGGGCTGGATGGGTGACTGGTGTCCCCCTGGGTCTTCAAAACCCTGAGGGGCCTGCGTGCCAGGCTCGGTGGGTTCGATTCCCACACAGTCCCGCCACATTCTTATATTTCAACAATTCAATAGCTTGACCTGTACTAAATGATTTGATGAATAACCTCCCCCATCCACTACCGAGGTGCCGAAACTTTATCTGATTAGAAATAGTTCAAACTAATTCCACTTCAGTTCAAGATCTACACTTAACTACTAACATTATATTCCAATTCACCATTGAGTTTTTAATAAAACAATTGAATAACGATACTCATAACTACTTCAAAAATAAAGAACATACCAATGTCCATATTACTTGTACATACAAAAAGGTATTGCTCCATCAAAAACTTTCCTTCTTCATAATTTTCCAATAGTTTTTATTTAACTATCCTGCCAGTTAGTACAATAACTTCCACAAAAAAGCATCAATCCACGCACCATCTGTTCAAGAACCATTTATTTCTGTATGGGCATGAAAGATGATGGCTTTAACTCATCGCTTTCAATAACGATAGGTGTTAATCCTCCATCTGTTTTAGTTTCATGCCATTCATTTCTCTCCCCAAAAACAGCATCCCCTGTTTGAGCTTTGAAGTATTCTTCTTTCTTCCCACGAACATAACCTTCTCCATTCATAATTAAAAGGATTTGAGGTACAACTGCTTGATGGTACCCAATGATTCCGTTTTCATCTAAATGCATACAACCTATAATGAGCTTTCTTTTCGGTTTGGATTATACGAGACATAATAAAATCTGAATTGTATTTTGTAATCTCTCTTCCATTTTCTTTATTGAATGTATAAAACTTCATTATGTACCTCCTAAAAAATTGAATAAGATATACCATTTCAAATATTTCAATTTTCCTTTAATTCCTATTCCATTAACCTGCACCGTTTAGTGCAATAATCTCGAAGTTGCTGTTCAGATTCTCTTATTTATTTTTAGGACTTCTAAATGGTGCTCGATGCATCGCCTTGTTTAATATCGGGACATTTTTAGGCTGAGCGTTAGCAAGGTAACCTTTCGTTTTTCCCTGCTACGATTTGAAAATTTTTGTTGAATGGTACTTAAAACCCTTTTATAATTAGATAGTCTGACACGGAAGATAGCAACAGACATACAACATGAATTGAGGTTACGCATGAAAAAATTAGAGCACTTTTTGAATACATATAAAGGAAATCATCTATCCCATTTATTATTTCTCGAGGATAAAAACTTATTTTGGGCAAAAGAAAATAAAGTATTAATTGCATACCAACAAGTTGCTAACCGACTAGTTGTGTTAGGTGATCCCATTGGCGAAAGGACATACTTCCAAGAAGCTATTAAGGAGTTTGAACAGTATGCCGATAGAAAAAAAAGCAAGGCAGTATACTATCAGGTTAGTTCTTCGACAACCTCTTATCTACAAAACCATAAGGTTTTCAAGTTAGGAGAAGAAGCAACAGTCGACCTCAACAGCTATTCCATTTCCGGAAAATATGGAGCCAAATTGCGAAACCGGCGCAACAAATTTAATAAGCAAGGTTACCAATTTCAGGTAGTTAATCCTCCCCATACCGGAAAACTACTAAAAGAGATAGAAGAAATATCAGATGAATGGTTGAGCGGGAAAAAAGAAAAAGGATTTTCTGTTAGTTTTTTCAAAAGAGATTACGTTGCTCTTTCACCCATAGGTACTCTTCGTAATCCGGAAGGCAAGTTAATTGCCTTTGTCACGTTAGGTTACGCTTATAAAGATTCGAAATCTCTCATTGTTGATCTTATGAGATATCGCCCCCAAAGCCCCCATGGGACGATGGACATGTTAATTATATCTATACTTTCTTGGGCAAAAGACGAAAAATATGAAAAATGCAGTTTAGGTATGTGCCCTCTCTCAAATGTTGGTAAGTCAAAGGAAGATAAAATTTATGAGAAGGTAGCCAATCTAATTTATGAGTACGTGAAAGTCCCCTATAACTTTAAAGGATTAAGGGAATACAAACGTAAATTCTCCCATTCATGGGAAGCGAGATATCTAATCTATTCTAACGACGATTGGTTACCAAGTGTATTTTTAAAATTGTATATGTTAATCAACAGAAGTAGTACAAAGAATATAGTTAACACCCCTACAAGTCCCAAATCTTTAAACTACAAAAATCAGAAAGTTGGCTAGTTTTTTCTCGCTGCTTGTTTTAGGAATAAAGCTGGATTTATCCTCCCACACTTTGTTGTTAAAGTGACCTAACCATTCTACGATAAATTACTAATAGACAATTATAAAAAAGAGCTTGTCCATCAAACTCTTTACAGCAATTTACTTTCACAAGGAGTTATAAGTATCATTCGGGGTTGAAATCTGAAAAAATTTATCAGCAGTAATTTCAATTATCAATGGGTAAAATAAATTTGTAATAAAAGCAAGGTAACAAAGACCTGAAAGGAATACATAGTTATGCTCTGTGAAAAAGCTCTCATAAATAAGTTCTTTAATTATAGTCTCGTAGGATTTTTCTGTACGTCCATTTATTTCTTGGCCATGTTCTTTTTTGTTGAAATGCTAGATATTAAACCTGTATTAGGAGCATCCCTCTCTTTTATCATAATGACGATCTTCTCTTTTATTCTTAATAAAAAATATACTTTTGGAAGCTTGTACACTCACTCAAAGTTGGTCAAATTTTCCATTGTCGCTGTTATAGGATTTTTTCTAAACTTTGTCATCATTTATTCAACCGTTACAATCTTTTCTTTCCACTACATCATAGGTGAGATAGTTACAATCCTTATTATCCCCCTTGTTAATTTTATTTTAAATAATCATTGGACATTTAGTAATAGTTAGCTTAGTTATTTTTTTGGTTGTCGTAGTAGAATACCCCAGTGGCCCTTTTAATAAATGGGTGCATTGGGGTATTCCTTCGTCAACTAAGGCACCCGTTAGCTTAATTGTGATTTTACCTTCTTCTCTTTATAAATAGATACACAAAAATAATGACGAGTAAGAATAAGAAAGCGTATATCACTCTAGAGTATACTTCCATATAGTCTACAATTACTTCCCAAGAACCGCCTACTGAAGCACCTAAATACACGAGAACAACATTCCAAATCAAAGTCCCTAATGTTGTAAATAATAGAAATAAGCCAACATTCATATTAGACATACCAGCAGGAATAGAAATCAAACTACGAATTAAAGGAACGAAGCGACAAAAAAAGACTGTCCAAGGACCATACTTATCAAACCAAGCATCAGCCTTATAGATGTCGTTTTTTGTTATACGAAGAATATGTCCCCATCTATCCACAATTTTCTCTAACTTTGCCACATCAAGTTGTAATCCAATAATATAAAGAACAATAGCTCCAATAACTGAACCTGCTGTTGCTGAAACAATTACACCAAAAATGCTAAGTTTAGATGTAGTTGTTATAAAACCCCCAAACGTTAGTATTACTTCAGACGGAACAGGAGGAAAAATATTTTCACAGGCAATTAAAAACATAATCCCCATATAACCAAACTCACTTATAATATCCGTTAACCAATTCTCCATACTCTTCCCCTTTGTTTATTTCTAAATTAAAAAATTACCCTCATTCCATAATCCTGCCAAGTTAGTACAATATCCAACCACTTACTAACATATTCTCCTCTACCCTACTCAATCCTAGAGGGAAAAAGGTGATTACTCTTATTGAGTAATCGCCCCCTGTGATAGAAAGCTCAAAATCCCGATATTACTAATGATAGACTGACTAAATTTCACGAAAATATCTTAACGCGATATAATTTTCTCCCTCTGAATTCCCATATGCTTTCTGTTCTTTTTTGAAAACAAAACCTCTTGCTTCATAGAAAGGAATCCCTTTTTGGTTCCCCTTTGCAACTGAGACCCATTGTTCAGTTGCATTGAACTCCTCTTTTTGTTGTTTGGTAAGAGCTTTTAATAACAATGTGCCGATACCTTCATTCCGTCTATTCGGATTTAAATATAGAACAAATACTTCCCCAGCAGTCTCATTAGTCATTCCCCCGCCAACCGCGCCAATTACTTCGTTCTCTTCAACAGCGACAAGATAGCCCCCCCATTCTCTGCTTGTTTCAGTAACTTCCAATTCTATTCTTTCGAGATTATAGAATTCCTTTATATTTCTTTTAATATATTCTTCACTACGTATTTTACGGTATGTTGCCCAATAACCATCACTACAAACTTTGGAAATCCCAGCCACGTGACTTGAATCGGCTTTTTTAATCTGTATCATTTCTGAACCCCTTCCAACACACCACTTTAAGGTAATTCCTCAGCCTTTCTGCCCGTCAGAAAAATCTGGTAATCCTTATTGAACAATTGCCCCTATATTATAAAGACTTGAATTCGAGGCAATAAAATAATCTATTACTCTTAGAGGCTTACATAACTGATTTGTATTTGATATAAAAGTCAGTTAACGATAGATTAATTAATTTAATGCCATTCTACACCCTATTACATTTTCCAAAAATCGCCTAAAGGACCGGATCACATAGATCCACTTTATCTTCACTTTTCGGCCATTTTGAATAAATTTCTAATGACCACTTATCTGGTACCCTCTTATATCCATTCTCACCAATCCATTTATGCAAATGAGTATATACTTGGAAAATTTCTGAAGCATGTCCGTTAAAGTTTAGAACTGCATACTTCTGTGCAGGGACAACTAAACGAACCATCCCGGCAGGAATATCCTCAAATTCATGAACCTCGAAACAAACCCAGTATCCATCGTCTTCTTCTGAAGTCTCTGCAGCTTTACGTCGCTCTAATGACATAGAAGCTTCAGGAATCTCTTGACCATAACCCGTCATGTCTTCGCAAACTACACGAAATCCAACTAACTTCTTTTTTGCAAATTCTCTTACACCCTCTAATGTTATAGAATTAATTTTTTCCATTTCTTTACTCCCTTTTGAGTTTTTATACCCTGCTTCCAACTATCCATTACTGCAAAAGGTTATTTTTCCCTCCTTGATTTGTTATGTAAACAAAAAAGCAGAATAGATTACTCTGCAACGAGAAACTTATCTAACTTGTTATGAACGATTCAAGTTATGATTTTAACAGCCTAATAAAGTTTGTATCCCTCAGGTTTCTTTACTAGCAAATTAATTTCTGATTCTAACATTATCTCGAATTCAAGTATTTCACAGTCCTGTCCGTTAGCACAATGTGCTGTTCACTTAAGAAGACAATTGCACCAGTTAGTAACAACTTGTTAACCATACACGCAATTAACATTAACAATAATGTTTAAATCGGGAATAGTAAAGACAGTGATGAACTCCACCCATCCTTATTATTTGCAACAGACTGCCAAGCCAATTATATTTGGAGCAAACCTATTTTTTTAAAAGGAGAACGAAATGAAAGTTATACTAGCAACCCCTAACTTCCATCAACCACGAGGAAATACGGTTACAGTAAAACGAATTGCCGATGGCCTCAATAAACTAGGAGTAAATACAGAAATCGTCTCCATTACCGATGATAATAAACAAACTGTTATCCCGAAAGTCGATATTGTCCATGGCTTTCATGCCTATCGCTTTTATCAATTCATGAAACAACTGAAAAGTAAACCGGAAACCTATATCGTTACCATCACGGGAACAGATCTCAATCATTACTTATGGGATACAAGTACTCGCCCAGATGTGATAGCTTCGTTAACGGGAGCTGAAGCCATCCACGTTTTCAATGATGAGGCGAAAGAAACACTGCTAAGGGAAGTGCCAAATGTAAAGCATAAGACGTATATGATTCCCCAGGGAACGGACGATTTCCGTGAAGATGGCCAAACCTTCGATAAGGATGCCGGTTCCTGCTTATTTGTTTTGCCAGCCGGCATCAGAAAAGTAAAAAACGTACCGAGCGCTATCCATATGCTTCGCAAATTACATGAGAAATCCCCCCATATCAAACTTTGGATTATCGGGCCTGTTCTGGAAAGCGATGAAGGCAAAATTGTTAAAGATCTTGTCGCACAAAACAGCGATTGGGTTACGTATTTAGGCCAGTTAAACCATGCCGACATGGGGGCGGTGTACCGGAAGGCTGATGTTCTGCTGAATACTTCTCATTCAGAGGGGCAATCATCGGCAATTTTAGAAGCAATGGCTTTCGGGATTCCTGTTTTAGTAGCTGGAAATCAAGGGAATCGTAGTATTGTCGCCCATCGGGAGACAGGTTTTATTTATGAGAATGAAAACCAATTTCTTGATTATGCAGAAGAAATCATGAATAATAACAATTTAAGGCAGTCGATTGGACAGGCTGCTGCCCAATACATTGCCGAATTTCATTCCAGCCAGCATGAAGCTGAAGCCTTGCTGAAGATTTACCAGCAGTCCATCGAGTAGCAGGCTGGATTTATCAAGAAAAGCAGTTTCCACTGTATTTCGGAACCGAAAAAGGAGTGAGCAACCATGTCTAGAGAAGATATTATCAAATTGACTTCCTTATCTACGAAAGGCGGCTGAGGATGCAAAATAGGTCCTGAAGACCTGGCGCAGGTGCTGCGCCACTTACCGAAGTCCGTACCAGATCCTAACCTGCTTGTCGGCCTGGAAACGGCAGACGATGCAGGTGTATATAAAATAAATGATGACACAGCTCTAGTCCAGACACTGGATTACTTTACACCAATTGTAGATGATCCATATATGTTCGGGCAAATCGCTGCTGCTAATGCATTGAGCGACGTTTATGCGATGGGCGGGAAGCCAATCACCGTCATGAATATTGTCGGGTTCCCGATTAACACGCTGGATAAAAGCGTTCTTGCTGATATTTTGGCAGGGTCCTCCGATAAGGTTAAAGAATCAGGAGCTGTTCTTGTCGGCGGACACTCTATCGATGACCAGGAACCTAAGTTTGGCTTGTCCGTCACCGGAACTGTCCACCCGGATAAAATCCGTGCCAATGCGGGCGCAAAACCGGGAGACAAGCTTATTCTCACCAAACCAATCGGTGTCGGGATTTTGACCACAGCTATCAAGCAGGATTTGCTTGATGACCAAGCAACTGATGAAGTCATGAAAGTAATGGCTGCGTTGAACAAGCATGCTGCTGAAGCGATGGAAAACCATACGGTCCATGCATGTACTGATGTCACTGGGTTTGGATTGTTGGGCCACACAAGGGAAATAGCGGAAGGCAGTAAAGTCGGAATCACTATCCACAATAAAGACGTTCCGCTCCTATCTCAGGCTAGGGAACTAGCAGAACAAAACGTCATACCTGGAGGCACGAAAAAAAATCATCAATGGCTTGATGATTGTATCGATTACCAGGAGGGCATCTCTGAGATAGACCAGCTGATCCTGTGTGATGCCGTTACTTCAGGAGGATTATTGATTTCTGTCCCGGAAGCTGAAGCAGCAGACCTTCAGCAAAAGCTGAAGGACAGCGAAATACCGTCGGCAATCATCGGTGAAGTAACCAGTGAAAAACCAGGGCGCATTACTGTCATTTAATTACCATCACCAGAAAGGTCCGGTTTATTATGGTTGGAAAAAAGGGCTCACAGGAGCCCTTTTTTCTACTTTCTACTATCGCCAGGCTCGTTAAGCTACACATATAAATGCTATGCCGATTATGGGATTATATTGGACAAGAAAGGGTTAATGTTATGAAAGTGCTCGTTACCGGAGGTGCCGGCTTTATTGGCAGGTATGTAGTAGATGCTTTGCTAACAGAAAATTACGATGTAGCCGTGATTGACTATGACCGCACATCTGCGCTAAGCCGCATGGAAAATGTGGAATATTATCCGGTTGATATAACTAGAGGCTTGGACCAGGTGTTTGAAATAGAACAGCCGGAATGCGTCATTCATCTTGCTGCCCAAGTGGATGTCACTAAATCGGCAGCCGATCCAGGCTTGGATGCAGAAACAAACATTTACGGTACAATCAATATTTTAAAAAGCTGTCAAAAACACCGAGTCGGAAAAATTATTTTTGCCTCTTCTGCGGCTGTTTATGGAGAGCCGCAGTTTTTAGGCATCTCTGAAGATCACCCGCAGGTTCCTATCTCTTTTTATGGGATTTCCAAACATGCCGCTGAGAATTACGTCAAGCTGTATGCAAGCTTACATGGAATTAATTATACGATTCTACGGTATGCAAATGTATATGGACCTGTTTTTGACCAAAAAGGAGAAGGCAACGTAATTTTCAATTTCCTTGAGAAGATGACGAATGGCAGGCGTCCGATCATTTACGGGAATGGCAATCAAACGCGGGATTTCATTTTCGTCAAAGATGTAGCGGCAGCAATTCTGGCTGCCATCAGGCGGGGTGATCAGCAGACATTGAATATTGGAACAAACCTTCCTACAAATCTAAACCAGCTTGCCGCACAGCTTAATTCCCTGTTAGGAACCGAACTAATGCCAGAATATTTAACAGACCGGAGCGGGGATATTAAGGAAAGTTACTTAGAAAACAAAAAAGCATTACGTGAGCTGGATTGGAAGGTCCGTTATCCCCTGACAAAGGGGCTGAAGGAAACAATAGAAAACTGGAACCATGATCCTTTAAACGACATGGATAAAAATTATCAATAATCCACTTAATAATAATAATGAGGTGAAAGTAATGAAGAAATGGATCCCTTTTGCATTTATTCTCAGTCTTGTGCTAATTATAACAGCCTGTGGAAGCAATCAGGAAAACCAAACAGACCAGCAATCGGAAGACGGTGACAAGGATGAAACATTCACTATCGGTGTCATCCCTGCCCAAACAGAAGGCGAAATGGAACAGGCAATGGATAAGCTTCAATCAATAATCGACGAACAAATGGACAAGAAGGTTACCGTCGATGTTTATCCTGATTATAACGGGGTAGTAGAAGCGATGAACTACGATAAAATTGATATGGCTTATTTCGGTCCATTGACGTATGTGGTGGCACACGAAAAAAGCGGAGCAAAAGCAATCATCACCCAACTTATTGATGGTGAACCGTATTACCATTCCTATATTATCACGCACAAGGATAATCCATGGGAATCACTGGATGGTCTTTTGGAAAATCCAGCGGAAGTCGATTTCGCTTTCGGTGATCCTAACTCCACATCCGGAGCGCTAATTCCGGAAATCGAGCTACAAGACCAAGGTGTTTACCAATCAGAAGATGATCATTCTTTCCAGTCTGTCCGATTTACTGGTTCTCATGACGCCACTGCCCTAGCGGTTCAAAACCAGCAAGTGGATGCAGGGGCAATTGATAGTGCCATCTTTAACCAGCTTGTCGAATCAGGAAAGGTTGACGGAGAACAAGTCAAAACTATCTGGAAGTCAGAAGAATTATTCCAATACCCGTGGGCTGTTCATCAAGACACAGATCAAGAAACAATCAACATTTTACAGGAAACGTTCCAATCCATCGAAGATGAGGAAATACTGAACGCATTTGGTGCGACTGGGTTTACGACTGCTGAGAATGAAGACTATGAAAGTATTCGAAAGGCAGCTGCCAAACAAGGAATTATCGAAGAATAGAGCTGATTTTCCATGTGGTTTAAACGACGCAATTTACTAACTTTATTCATCCTCTGTCTGCTGATTTATTTCAGCATGAGGCTTACAGAGTTTGATTTGTCAAAGTTCAGAGACTTTCGCAATATGATTGATTTTTTGTCTCAATGGTTTCCGATGGAGTATTCCAAGCTTCCGGGCATGATAAGTGATAGTATGGAAACATTGGCCATGGCTTTTTTAGGAAGCATATTTGGCTTGATTATCGGTTTGCCAATTAGTTTTCTTGCAGCCTGGAATACAGCGCCATCAAAGTATCTCTATCATTTATCCAGATTAGTACTCAGTTTCGTTCGTTCCATACCGGAAATTGTTTTTGGACTAATATTATTAACTGCTCTTGGGCTTGGTCCATTTCCAGCAGTTCTTGCCATCACTTTCCATAATATCGGTGTGCTTGGAAAGTTGATATCCGAATTGGTAGAAGCTTCCGATCCTGGACCACAGGAAGCAATGAAAGCGGTAGGCTCCAAGAACTGGTTTGCCCACTTGTTCAGTATTCTGCCGCAAATCTGGCCAAATGTACTTTCACATTACTTCTATCGCTTTGAAGTAGCCATCCGTACCTCGCTTGTACTTGGTTTTATTGGTGGCGGCGGGATTGGACAGCGCTTGTTTAATGACTTCAAAACGTTTCAGTATTCATCTGTTTCTCTCGACGTCCTGATTATTATGATAATAGTCATCTGTGTGGATTTACTAGGCAGCTACGTTCGAAACAGAGTCATATAAGGAGGTGCCCTGCTATGCTGGAAATCAAAGACTTATCTGTCCGTTACCCGGGCGGTGACCAAAATGCACTGACAGATATCGACCTTTCACTTTCTCAAGGGGATTTCGTATGTATCCTTGGAAAAAGCGGGTCAGGAAAATCGACGTTAATCCGAAGTATTAATAGTTTACAAAAACCAACGGCTGGAGAAGTATTTTGGCAAAATCAACAGCTTTCTGCATTGTCCGAAGAGGAATTGCGGAAAGTCCGCAGGCAAATGGGCATGATTTTTCAGCACTTTAATCTGATTCCCCGTCTTACCGTTATGCAGAATGTTTTGACCGGGTCATTCGGTTACCGTAATAGTCTAAAAAATTTAATCGGGTTGTTTACAAAAGAAGAAAAACAAGAGGCACACCAGGTAATCGCCGACGTCGGGCTGGAAAATATGGCTGACCGGCGGGTGGAGCTGTTAAGCGGTGGCCAAAAACAGCGGGTAGGAATAGCCAGAGCACTGTTACAGCGTCCGCAAGTGATGCTGGGAGATGAACCTGTATCAAGTCTTGACCCCGGCACCTCCAATCATATTTTTTCCTTGCTGCAGCAAATGCATCAAACGTATCACTTGCTGTCGATTATTAATGTCCATGATGTCGAGCTTGCTAAACGTTATGCGACAAGAATTATTGCCTTGAAGGAAGGAAAAATTATTTTTGACGGTCCGCCGGATCAGTTTACGGCCAAACAGTTTGAGGAAACATATGATTCAAGACAGGCTATGGTCCAGAAGGAACCAGCAACCAACTAAAAAGGGGGTAGATCGGAATGGCCAGTCCATGAGTGGTCACCAATTCAAGGGTCGTGTACGACTCTCCAGATAAAGGTATCCTGACAAAGGTGTCGGGAGAAAAAACAGTCGCCCTTACGTTCGACGATGGCCCTGCCCGGGTATTACCAGATCTTTTAGATAGTTTAAAGCAAGAAGACGTACCAGCAACTTTTTTTTGGCAATCAAGGCTGCTACATCATCAACGTCCATGGCGGAGGTTACTGGATGATGGGCACCAAATCGGCACCCATACAATCAACCACCCGGATTTAACGGCATTATCTTTTGAAAAACAATATCAGCAGCTGGCTAAAAGTGTCCGTATAATTGAAGCAGTTACTGGGACAAAGGTACGTTATTTCCGGCCGCCGTTCGGCCAATATAATGAAACGACTAAACAGGCTGCTCAACAGCTTGGATTAACGACTGTGCTATGGAAAGTTGCTTCGATTGACTGGGAATTAAAAAATGAGCCGCAGCAAATAATCACAAATGTTACAGAACATTTGGAGGACGGGGCAATTATTTTGTTGCACGAATTACAGCAGACAGCGGAAATATTGCCAGAGTTGATTCAAGCAATCAGACAAAAAGGCTATACATTCCGAAATTTGCCGAATTAAAAAAAGGTGATCCGCCTTATTTTAACAGACGGATCACCTTCTTTATTTTTTAAGACTGGGCGAATGCTTTGACCTGTTCCTCTGGCATAAAGCCAACCGAACGATCCGCTTCTTCTCCCCCATCTTTTATTTTTACCATGGTCGGAATACTTTGTACTCCAAACTGTTCAGCTAATTCTGGTGATTCATCGATATCGACATAATAAAAATCAACCGTGTCAAGCTGCTCAGAAACGCTTGAGACCACCGGCCTCAACATACGGCAGCCTGGTCACCAATCAGCCCCGAATTCGAGGATCATCGGCTTATTCATCGATTTCGCAAGATCTTTAAATTGCTCTGCTGTAATTTTTTCAGCCATACTTACCCTCCTTCTGCTTGTCTCAATCCTTCTCTATGAGAAGATAATTTTGATATTAACATCTCTTTTCTATAAATTCCACGATACTGTTTCGGCAAAACCCTCTGCATATAAAATTTTATATTGCAGTTTTTGATGAGGTATTGCCAGTTTCAGCTTCCGGTTCATTCGTCCGGATTCCAAACCCTCCTGTATATGGAGCCAGGAAGCCATACAAAGCAGAAAAGATTATTCCTCCTAAATTGAAGATCGCCCACGGCAGAAATTCAAAGTTCCCAACACCTAGCGTTGTTGCCATAAATACGCCCGAAACCGTCCAAGGCATCAAGGCCTCGGTAATAGTAACAGAATCTTCCATACTGCGTGACAAATTGACAGGATGCAGATTCTTTTTCTTGTAAACGTCTCCATAAATATCCTGAACTAAAAAGTAAGTAACCAATGCATTTGATGTACAGTTAATAACTGCAAAACCTGTAAGCAACGAGGCAAAAATGACACTCCCCACCGATTTCAGATAAGTAATCATTTTCTCAAGGATAACATTAAGTGCCTGTGAAACCTCTAAAGCCGAAGCGAAGAAAAAAGCGCAAAACACAAAGAATGTGGCTCCATACATCGAATATAAACCACCTCTGTTCAACAGTCCTTGCATGTCCTCACTGATAATCCCGGCATCCAGGCCAGGAATAGCAGCGGCCAGCATGTCCACGTGAAATCCTTCAACTGCTGCAGTAAACAAATTGCTTACCGAGGCATTTTGGAAAAACAATGCAATAGCCATTGCCGATAAGGCTGAGACAAACAAAACAATCAACGGCGATTTTTTCATTAAGGAACCTGCAATGACGATAACCGCTGGTATCAGAACGACTACATTTAAGTTAAATAATTGTCCGATTCCTGATAACATTTCTTCTACATTCGTCAATTGAGCTGGATTCGAATCAATTTTCAAACCGACAAAATAAAACACGATGATAGCAATAACTGACGAAGGAATGGAAGTGTAAAGCATATGGCGTATATGTTCATACAAATTAGAACCGGCAGCCAAGGAGCTCATGTTGGTAGTATCTGATAGCGGGGATAATTTATCACCGAAGTATGCACCAGACACGACAGCACCTGCTGTAACTGCCAAAGAAAGATCCATGGTTTGGGCGATGCTCATCAGCGCTACCCCTATCGTACCTGCCGATCCCCATGAAGTTCCCACACAAGTGGAGACAATAGCAGTAACAATAAACGCCATCACATATAAATAGCTCGGATTGATGATTTCTAATCCATAATAGACGAAAAAAGGGATGGTACCGGAAATCATCCATGTGCCAATCAATAAGCCTATGCTAAAAAGGATAAGAATTGCTGGTAAAGCCTTCTTAATTTTATCGCCCATTACTACTAGAATTTTCTCCCAGCTATGACCATGAAACACGGCAAAAACCGCAAAAATTGCTCCAGCAAATATTAGCATTAACTCTGCCTGATATTTGAGAACCCCTATCCCTATGATAAATACAGCTAACGCAATCAAGATTGGCACCAATGCCATACCAATGGACGGACGTCTTATTTCTGCTTGATTCATCAATTAACACTCCTCTTATTATTGATTAGCGTACTTTGAGTTGATTTTTCAACGCTTGAAATCCACGTTCTAAATCATTAATTAGTAACTCTGCACCCTCCAAGCCTATCGAAAGACGGATGAGACCAGGGCTGACCCCTTGTTTTCTTAACATCTCTTCATTGCCGCGCTTGACGGGAGCAGTTACCAGGCTTTCGAATCCTCCCCAGCTGACCCCGATTTTAAATATCGATAATTGATTAATAAATAGAGCCACACTATCAAAATCGGCTTCCTTTAATTCAAAGCTAAGCAATCCGGAATAGCCGCTCATTTGCTTGGTAATAAACGGAACAGACCGCTCATCCAGCAAGCTGGGATGGTTTATTGTCTGTATCTCTTCTTTGCCTTGTAAATATTCGATCACTTGGCGGCATTGTTTCTCATGCTGTTTCATTCGCAGCGGCAATGTCCGCAGCCCACGGATAATCAGAGATGCATCATGTGGAGCAAGAACTGCGCCATTCAATTGGTAACCATATTGAAAGATTTGATCGACTAATTGGTTATTTCCAATTACAGCTCCGCCGACCACATCACTGTGCCCACCAATATACTTAGTCAATGAATGGATGGATAAGTCAATCCCCATCGTCAAGGGTTTTTGAAAAATTGGAGTAGACCATGTATTATCAATGGCTGTCACAATCCCCTTTGCTTTTCCAATAGCAGCAATGGCCTCCAAATCAACCACATTCATTATCATCGTTCCAGGGCTCTCCATATAGATAAGTTTAGTCGTTGGCTTGATTGCTTTTTCGATCTCGTTAATTTCGCCGCTGACGAAGCTATGATCGATATAAAATCGTTTCAAGTGATCCAGCAATAGCGTCGTCGGCCCGTAGATGTTATTTACAAACAATACATGATCGCTTGTTTTTAGCAAGGACAGAAACACGGCGCTGATTGCCCCCATCCCTGATGCAAAGCACTTACACTTTTCCCCCCTTTCAAGATATGCCAATTTGTTTTCCAATAATTCTGCTGTTGGATTCACCCCTCTTGTGTAAACATAGTTTTCCCGCTCCTTCTCTTGAGCTTTTGTAAACGCTTCAAAACTTTCGAATGCAAATAAACTTGTTTGATAAATCGGGGGTGCTACTGCTCCATGATTTTCTGATACAGTCTCGCCAATATGTGTACAAATTTCCTCGTCGCTGTAATTCATCCGATTTCCTTCTTTCTGTGTATAATTAGCACTTAATGAATCTTTTTTTATACTATCATACTTCCAACCTGTATGAAAGGTTTAATTTTTCAGACTATTCATGGGGCATGTCAATCATTAATCCCTGCCGGAATAATCTGGTATAATAATATAAAGATAAAAAGGAATTCAGCGGTTAAAGAGGTGACTGAATGAAACTATTAAAGAAAAAGCGGTTATCTGAACTGGTTGCCGGTGAAATCAAGGAGTATATAAAACAAGAAAATTTACAGGCAGGCGACCGCCTCCCGGCTGTTTCAGAGTTGACTAATTCGCTGGGCATCGGCCGTTCTACCCTTCGTGAAGCTTTACAACTTTTGGAATCACAAGAAGTTGTTGAAGTACTTAATGGAAAAGGCACATTTATTAAAGATGTGAAACCATTTCAAATCAGAACATCCTTTGAGGTAGAAAACGAAAAAATGTTTTTATTGGAAGCATTGGAAGTCAGGATTGCGTTGGAAGGTAAGGCTGTAGATCTGGCCGTCAAACATGCCAGCAAAGCAGATATAGAAAAAATGGAGTTTTATTTACAGGAATATGTCCGCAACTTAAATGCAAATCAGCGGGAGCAGGCCAATCAGGCGGATGCCGGTTTCCACCAGGCGATATATGAGGCCGCCAACAACCAGCTGTTAAACAGTATCATCGATTCGATTTGGGATACCTTTCATGAATTTTGGAATCAACCTTTCGGCAAGGACGATATTTTTGACCAAAGCTATCCTTACCATGAATCCCTGCTTGAAGCGATTAAGTCACAAAATGCAGCAGAGGCTGCACTAGCTTTCCAAAAGATAATGGATTCCGTAAAGTCATCGATTGAAAAATTTAATCAATAAAAAAAGCCAAAACTGCCGCTTGGGTGGCTGTTTTGGCTTTTTTTGATTGCTGCTGGAAGGGCAGCAACCAAATAGACACCTTGCAAAGAAAAGAGGGAGACGCAAACTTTCACTTACAAAACGGCCAGCTGCAAAGCAAATGGAGGATTAGGCCATTTGAAAGCCGGTTTGTTCTGTGATTTAAATGTACCACAAGGCCGGAAAATCTCGCTCTCTTTTTGTCAAATAACCTTACATACTTTTTGAAAGGGGTGAATAACATATCGATTACTTCTTAAATTCCATATTCCAGCTGAAATAATCATTCTTCTCACTCTTTTCATAGCTCAGATAGGCACTAAATTTCTTTCCTCGCTTACTCGTCAATCCTTTTACATA
This sequence comes from Sediminibacillus albus, assembly GCF_900101125.1. Taxonomy (GTDB): domain Bacteria; phylum Bacillota; class Bacilli; order Bacillales; family Amphibacillaceae; genus Sediminibacillus; species Sediminibacillus albus. Next base: position 679,385 of record NZ_FNFL01000001.1, read on the forward strand.
GACTTTTCCATTCTTTAATAAAGACTTAACCATTGCCTTTGTTGCTCTTTTTCTCATGGTTGCCAAATACTTGTCATTTTTCCAAATGATATATTTACAGCCGCTTTTCCAATTACTGCACCCGAACCCCATCCTGCCTTCTACAATATTGCTGCCGCATTGCGGACAACTTCCTAACACTTCATTTGTTTTCTTAGCAACCTTGTTAATGATAACCTCCGGTTTACCTTTGATCGTTTCGACCGATTCTTTAGTGAAGTCAAAAACCATATGAAGGAATTCCTGTTTATTCACCTTGCCTTTTTCCATGTCAGACAGCGTTTTTTCCAATCGCCCAGTAAATTGCAAGTCAAATAAGCTGCTAATCGGAAAAGTCTCTACTAAATTAACACCCAGCTCTGTACAAACGAGGCTTTTTTGCTGGGATGTAATGTAACCGACATCTTTCAGTTTCTTGATAGTTTCTGCCCTGGTTGCAGGAGTACCAATGCTAAATCCGGTCAAAATACTGCCCATTAAGTCGTCACTGTCATCCTCCTTAATTGTTTTACCGCAAGTTTCCATCACGCGCAGCAATGTTTTTTCGGTATGGGGTTTAGGTGGCTTCGTTACATGCGAGGAGAGCTCCGTACCGGTGACTAATGATTTCTCGTTCACTTCCACGGCAGGAATCAACGTATCCTTCGATTGTATGTTATCGACTTTTTTCCATCCTTCGCGAAGCTGTACCTTGCCTTTCGTCTGGAACAATCCTGGTATCGCCGCGTCGGTTATCTTACTGAGCAAATTGGTTTCTTCGTATTCAGCCACAGGCATAAACTGCATAATAAAACGATTCTTGACCGCATGGTAAACCAGTTCCTGATCCTTCGTTAACCGCTTGGGTTTCATATAAGTAGGAATGATCGCACTATGGCTCTCTACTTTGGCATTGTTAAATATTCTTTTTGATTTAGTAAACTTTATTTCATCTTTATATGGAAGGCCTTCGGATAAGGTCTTCAGCACTTTGGCGGCTTTTCCTGCCAAGCTCTCATCCAATGCTGTACTCGAAGTCCTTGGATACGTAATATATTTCTTTTCATAAAGTGTTTGAGCGACCTTCAATACTTTATCTGAAGTCCAGCCGCTATACTTAGCAGTCATAAACCCTTGCAAGTTTGATAGATTGAACAAAAATGGCGGAAATTCTTTTTTTCTCTCCACTTGTTTATCTATGATGAGCGCATGCTTGTCGCTAATTTCTGCTTCTATTGCTTCGAGGCTTTGCTTTTGCTTGAACTTCTCTTTCTTTTCCTCTACATATGTTCCTTGATAGCTCTGATTACTATCCGTTGTAAAGGTAGCTGTCAATTTGAAATAATCCTCAGGGACAAACGAGCTAATTTCTTTATCCCGGTCATAAATAATTTTCAAAGTCGGCAGCAGTACTCTTCCAATATTCAAAGCTTTACCGCTTCCCTGCTGATACTTTAAAGTCGCAACCGATGTCAAATTAATACCGATAACCCAATCAGCCCACTGCCGGCTGATACCTGCGTCTTGTAAAGGCCTCATTGTTTCATTAGGCTTAATATTTTCCAGCCCTTGCAGCACTTCTGCTTGTGTCCATTCATTGATTAACAGCCGATAAACCGGAATTTTGGGCGTGAAATTATTGATGATGCTATCACCGATTACCTGTCCTTCTCTGTCGAAATCACAGGCAGAAATAATGGCACCTACATCGTTTCTGTTCATTAAGTATTTAATTGTCTGTAGTTGCTTTCGGGCTCCCAAATCCGCTCTGTCCCTGTTCCTCGGGTCGGTTTTAACCTTATATTTAAAGTCATCAGGGATAAACGGAAAATTGGCCATTTTCCATTTTGCCATTTTATTGTCATAGTCCTTTGCATCATAAAGCTGCAGCAAATGCCCGAAAGCCCACGTAATAATATAATCATTGCCTTCGAAATAACCGTCTAATTTATTTTTTATTTTTAAAGCGTCTGCGATGTTTTTCGCAACGGAAGGTTTTTCTGCTAAAATTAATTTCATTTTCATCACCAATCTGCTTGGAAATTTATAGGGAGGGGAACAAATAGAGGATATTTTAAGGAAGTTAGTAATCCGTTTAACTTAGACTTCTCAATTATAACATAAAAACAGCAGAAAGGAACAGACGTTTGCTGGAACTTGAGTAGTGTCCACGTATTACTCCCCCGCTCATTGTTTAAAAAGAAAACCGGCATCCTTTAAATAAAGGTGCCGGTTACTCCTATCGTTTACCAAAAGTCTTTATTATTTTCCTGATTCCTCAAAACTACAGCATAAATGACTGTAGATAGGACCGCAAGCAGTGTAACAAATAATGTATTTTTCAAACCTACTTCCCTCCCTCTTCGTGGAGAATTCGTCTACTTAAAATGATATCGATTAAAACGGGCGCAGTTTCCCTTTTTTCAAGACAAGCTTTGGTCCGCCAAGCATGAATAAATAACGGTTATCAATAACATTTTTCATCGTCCTTGCGGTTTTCCCGTACAGCTTATAACCGGAAAATACGGTTCCCATTGCATGGCTGCCGCCTAAGGAAGCAACAGTTCCTTTATTATCGAACACAAAGTCTTCCAGTTGTTCGCCGCGCAGCAATGCGGCTAAATTGTTAGCAGCAGTATCTGCTTCCTGGATAGCTAATTGTGCAGTAGGTGGATATGGACGGTCATTTTCCTTGTCCATTACCCATGAACAGTCTCCGAGCATAAAAATATTTTCATAGCCGGGAACACGTAAATCCCCATCGACATTTACCTTGCCTTTAAACACTTCAAACCCTGATTTTGATAGGATAGAGCTGCCTTGTACCCCGCCAGTCCAGACAATCGTCCCTGCCTTGATTTCTTCATTATCTTCGCCAACAATGAAGGCATTTGGCTTACACTCCTGGATTTTAGTACCTATCCGGAATTCCACCCCTCGATCTTCAAGGGATTTACGGGCATAAGCAACCAATTCTTCATCGAAACCAGGAAGAATAGACGGAGCAGCTTCTACATTAATAATCCGGACCTTGCTGCGTTCAATATCATATTTTCGGCAAAGCTCTGGTACCTTTTCAGCCAATTCACCGACAAATTCGATGCCAGTAAATCCAGAACCGCCGACAACAATATTCAACAAGTCATCGTTTGTTTCTTTCCCGCTGCTGTAGCGGGCAAATTGATGTTCAATATGCTCACTTATCAAACGGCTCTTGTCCACGCTTTCGATAGACATAGAGTTTTCTTCCATACCAGGAATTCCGAAAGAAGCCTTTTCAAAGCCTAGTGAGAATACTAGATAATCATAATCTAGTTCACTATTTTCCAAAATTACCTGCTGTTCGTCTTTTTTAACTTCTTGAACAGTATCATAGACTATTTCTACTCGGTTAGTATCAATGACATCAGTGATCAACATCCGCACTTTGTTGACATCGATCGTGCCTGCTGCCACTTCATGCAGCCATGTCGATTGGTAATGATAATTATGCTTGTTGACTAAAACAATATCTGCTTCTTCAGCACCAAGCTTCTGGGTCAGGCGCTTAGTTGTCATCATCCCGGCGTACCCTGCACCAAGAACGACAATTTTTGGTTTGTTGCTCATTTCTTAACATCCACCTTTCACCTTTATATGAAGTGAGTTATCCTCTGAAAAAGGAGGTACACTTACTAACTCGGTTCCTTTTTGCAAATGAATAGTTTTTATACTATCTGATGGTGGTATTTTTACGAAAAACCGTTGATGTATCAGCTTACAAAACTTTGCTATTATGTTCACAAACATAAAACTTTTCCCTACTACTGTCAAATATAAACTGTTGATAAGAATAATCGATTGCAACGGCTGCTTAAGCCTGCCTTGCTTGTTTTACAGCCTCCACATACTTTGCTGCCGCAGCTTCGATTTTTTTAAATTCACCTGCAGCGATAGCTTTATTGTCGACGAGATTCCCTCCTGCGCCTACTGCAATAGCTCCTGCTCTTATGTAATCCCCAGCGTTCTCTACATTGATGCCGCCCGTTGGGATCACTTTTAAGTGGGGAAGCGGGCCTTTGACATTTTTGATAAAAGAAGCGCCTACAGCAGAAGCAGGAAATACTTTTACTATATCTGCCCCCTGTTTAACTGCAGCAATAGCTTCTGTCGGCGTCATTATTCCAGGTATGGAAACTTTCCCATATTTTTTTGTCATCTCAATCACTTCTCCATCCAGCAGAGGACTGACAATAAATTGGGCACCACTGTCGATGGCACGGCTAGCTGACTTTGCATCGAGTACAGTTCCAGCACCTATGACTGCTCTTCCGGAAAATCTATCGCTCAACCGTTTAATGATTGTGTTGGCATTTTCCACATCTATCGTAATTTCCAGCACGTTTACTCCGCCATTTATTAAGCTTTCAGCTACTGCTTCGACTTTATCCTCCGCTACTTTTCTGATCACAGCAATGACGCCGTTACATACTAAGCGATCAATAATAGCTGCTTTTTCCATGTTTTTACTCCCTTCTCACTACCTTAAGATTTCCCGGCCAGATTTATCGGGATCGACTTGATGCCAGAATGGATACCCTTCTACATCCCCCGCAACGCTCAAGGCATAGGCTCCAATCCGATTGCCTAGCTGGACAGATTGCTCATAATTCCAGCCGCGTAAAAGGCCTGATAGAAACCCTGCCGCAAAACCATCCCCTGCTCCAGCAGTATCCACGATATGATTTACCTGAAATCCCGTAGCATAACCACTTTCTTTTTTGGTTGCATAGTAAGCGCCTTCTGCCCCAAGCTTAACAACAACTACTTCAGCCCCTGCTTCGAGTAAATCAGCAGCTATTTCTTCTGGAGCAGTTTTTCCTGTCATTAATTGTCCCTCTTCAATGCCCGGCAGTACTATATCGCTTTTGCCGGCAATATCAAGAAGGACCTGGGCTGCTTCCTGTTCACTCCACAGCTTCAAACGCAAATTAGGGTCAAACACAACCTTCTGGCTATTTGCTCTTGCCAGATTTACCGCCTGGTATACTACATCTTTGCAGGTAGCACTTAATGCTGGGGTGATTCCAGTGATATGAAGGTATTTTGCCTGTTGCAAATAGGCTTCATCCAACTCCTCCGGTTTCATTAGACTGGCAGCCGATTGCTTGCGGTAATAATAGATTTTCGGATCCTGCCCCGGGTTGCTTTCCTTAAAAAAAACAGAAGTGGGCGCCGAATCATCAAACACTACACGTGAGGTATCGACGCCTTCTCCCCGGATAAAGTTACGAACATATAAACCAAATTCGTCATTCCCTAACTTACTTATCCAGCCGACCTGGTGACCAAGCCTTGTCAAGGCTACTGCAATATTCGACTCTGCTCCGCCAATCGTTTTATGAAAACCACTCACATAGCGGAGCGGCCCCTGACTATCCGGAGTAAATAAAACCATGCTTTCTCCTAATGTTACGACATCCATCGCTAATTTCCTCCTCTTTCTGCATAGTTGTTTTTTACAACCCTGACCTGGATATTCCTTTTCTCAAGCTGTTGCTTTATTTGCTCGTCGAGCCTGTTATCTGTAATTATTTCATTGACTTGATCGATAGCTGCAAATTGAATTAAGGCAACTTTTCCGAACTTAGAGGAATCGGCAACAAGGGTTACTTGTTCGGCACATTCGACGATTTGCTTTTTCCAGTCGGCATGCAAGCTGGTAAAGACCGTCAAGCCTTGGTCGACGGATATACCAGTTGCCCCGAAAAACACCCTGTTGACGTGTAATTTTTTCAGCAGCTCCGTCGCTTGCGCTCCCATAAGTGAGGTTGAATTTGGAATTCGGGTTCCTCCCGGTACTAGTAACTGGATTTTCTCCTTATCTTGCAGAATGTGGGCAATGTTCAAGTCGTTTGTTATAACAGTAACTTCCATGTCGCCAAGCAATTTGGCAATTTCTACTGTCGTACTGCCTCCATCCATCAAAATGGTTTCTCTTGGCCGTACTAAAGTCATCGCTTGTTCGGCTATCGCCTTTTTAACCTGACTATGCCCCGATTGCCGCTCCTGGATCGGGAGCAGCCTTTCTTCGGATTCGACCAAAACAGCCCCTCCATGGATACGAGTCAACAGTCCCCGTTTTTCGAGCGTTTCCAAATCGATTCGGATTGTTTTCTCTGTCACATTGAGTATGCCGCTAAGGTCGGAAACCTTTACTATTTTTTGTTGTTCCAGTTCTGCTAATATTCTTTGATAACGCTCAATTGAAAGCATACTAGCCCCCCTGCCGTCTCTTATTGTTAACCTATCATATTTTCCAGCCTTTGTCCCAGCTGAATATTATTGAGCGGCCATTTCCCTGGCGAGCCAGTCATATGACCTTTCTCCGCTGACCTGGTGGCCTTTTCCGTGTAAATCAAAACAAAAATTATTCCCTTGCCGGTAGTATCGGTACAAGTCTTGCAATTGCTGAACAGCTTCCTTTACAGAAGCAACCGGAAAAATCGGATCGTCCTGCCCTGCTTCGATAAATAATGGCCGTGGAGCAATCAAACCGAGCAAGTCAGGCAATTCTCCAGTTTTCAATATACCTGGTAAATAATTGTCGATACAATGAGACAATTTTAAAATACTTCCTGCAAACGTGCTCGCGTAACCGCTTAACACCACATTCATTATCCTATCATCCAATGCAGCAGTATACCCAGCCACCATCGCTCCGCCCGAAAATCCGAAAACCCCAATTCGGCCTGGCTGGACATCGTTATATGCTTCGATTACATCTATCGTCCTGGCGGCCTCCCATATTCGGGCACCTGCTAATGTTTTTCCTGCCATTAATAACAGCTGGGCCATCTTAGCACAGGATTTATCTTTTCCTGCATCCCAATCGCTGGTGAACATTCTCTCCCCAAAGCCTAAAACGGTCGGGACAAATACCTTGATTCCCCGCTTAACTAACTGTAATGCATAGTCCGATTGAAGATCTTCTGTTTGTTTAACGTTTCCGTCTTTTCTAATCCCGATTATTTCCTCTGGTCCATATCCATGGCCATGAAGGGCTAATACCGCTGGATAAGTTTTCTGTCCAGTAAGCGGGGTCAAAATATACATGGAGACGAGCAACTGGCTGGGGAGCCGGAAAGTGACCAATTCCTGTGAATAACTACCTTTGTTAACTACTTTCTGCACAACAGGAACTGTTCCTTCACCTTCCCAATCGGTAAAGTCGCCTAAAGCTTGTGACAGACCCTGCTTTAAATGCGTTCTATATTCAAAAGACCAGTCAGGTTCAGGCTGCTGCCTTATTGCATGGTGAAAGATATCTTCAAAAAAATGTTCTATTGACTTTACCACAGACAGTCCCCCGTTTTTTGCAATTTTCCGTTGCTTTAGCATAAATATAGGTTAAAAAAATCCGATTCACCTTTAATAAGAATGAATCGGATTGCTTGGATATTGATCTAGCAGATCAGCAGTATATGAACCTCGAATCCTAGCAGTTTTGGCTATCCTTCTACCTTAGTTCATCCATTTGGACGCCATCCATATCTGTAAACGTATAATTCTCCCCAGCCATTGCCCAAATAAAAGTATAGTTATTTGTGCCAACCCCTGAATGAATCGACCAAGGCGGTGACAGAACTACTTGTTCATTTTTCATTACGATATGCCGGGTCTCGTCAGGACGCCCCATAAAATGAATAACACGGGAGTTTTCATCCATATCAAAGTAGAGATAAGCTTCCATCCGCCGATCATGCAGATGCGGAGGCATTGTATTCCACATGTTGTTCGGCGCCAGCAGTGTCATCCCCATCATAAGCTGACAGCTCTTTATTCCTCCTGCATGGATGTACTGGTAAATCGTTCGTTTATTTGATTTACTATCCGAACCTAAATGGTTAGGTGTCGCCTCTTCAATCGCTAACTTTTGGGTAGGATATTGTTTGTGTGCTGTGGCAGAAACAATATATAACCGGGCCGGTTTTTTCTGATCGGTACTCTCAAATGATACATCCTGATGTCCGAGACCGATATAAAGGCAATCCCGCTTATTTAGCTCATAGGTTTCGCCATCAACTGTCACCTTGCCCGTTCCCTCTGAAATGTTGATAATGCCAACTTCACGCCTCTCAAGGAAATATTCCGTCTTCAACAAGTCTCCCGCTTTTAAAAACAACGGCTTTCCGACTGGGATAGCTCCTCCTGTAATCAACCGATCATAGTGAGAATAAACAAGATTCAATTCCCCTTCAACAAATAAATTTTCCACTAGAAATTCCTGTCTAATCCTCTCCGTGTCATACTGCTTAATATCTGCAGGGTTAGTCGCATATCTGATTTCCACTCTACATTTCCCCTTTCTTCATTAAGAGCTCATCCAACCGCCATCAACACAAAGAACCTGACCGTTTACATAAGCAGCCGCATCGGATGCTAAAAAGACTGCAGCGCCTTTCAAATCATCTGGTGTGCCCCAACGCCCCTGTGGAATCCGGGAGGTGATGAATTCATTTCTCTCGGGATTTTCTCTAATAGGCGCTGTGTTATCAGTTGCCATGTAACCAGGTGCGATAGCGTTTACATTTATTCCCTTGCTTGACCACTCATTTGCAAAAGATTTTGTCAGTCCTGCAACAGCATGCTTGCTTGCTGTGTAAGCAGGTACCTTAAGACCACCTTGGAAAGACAGCATCGATGCAATATTGATAATTTTTCCCGCCCCATTTTCCAGCATATGTTTTCCGATTTCTCTGCTTAGCTGAAAGACAGCGTGTTGATTAACATCGATTACCTGGTACCAGTCCTCATCGGAAAACTCCTCTAAGTTTGACCGGCGGATAATTCCGGCATTATTCAGCAGAATGTCAATGCGGCCGGTCACTTTTATCGCTTCGGCAGCCAGCTCGGCAGCAGCTCCTTGTTTTGACAAGTCTTTGATGATCTGATGGAATTTCCCGCCTGCCGATTCCACTTTTGCTTGTGTATCGCTTAAGTCTCTTGTTCCAACTCCGATTACTTCCGCTCCCGCTTCAGCGAGACCGACAGACATACCTTGCCCAAGGCCTCTGCTGGCACCGGTTACTAGTGCTGTTTTACCTTGTAAAGAAAATAAATTCCCCATCCGGAAAGCAGCTCCCTTCCCTAAGTAATAAATATGTTTGTTTATGTTCGTTATGGTTCGATTGTAGCACGGACTCTGCTAGATAACAAGGTTTTATTTACTTGCCCGCAGATGCAGCTGCCTTTCTTGCGATATGGTTATAGTAACGGAGAAACATTGTCCTTCAACAGTTTTCTTAAAGTCTCTTCCATACCGTTTAAAAGTATTTGTTCGACATAAGTGCTGACAGTCTGTGTCAATTGTTCAATTTCGTTTAAATCCGCTTCCCAAATCGATCGACTGCCCAAAAAAGAAAAAACTAGTTCAGGTATCCCGATTTCTCCAGTTGAATACTTTTCCCAGCATTCGGAGATTTTTTTGACGGTTATTTCACTTTCCCGTGCCGCATATTCTTCACCATTACGCATTCCGATGATCCCCTTTTCCCCGTGCCGGATGGGACGATAAAAGACCAACAATGCCGCAAGAGACAAAACAATCGCCTCTGGCAGTTTTTCTGATTTACCAGTGTATGTGTGCAAGGCAGGCAGCAGCCTTGTTTTATATTTATAAATAGAATTCATAGCGATATCCAATAAATAATGCTTATTGTAAGGATTTAAAAACCGTTCCTTGACAGCTTCAGCGAATTCCTGCTTAACTCTATTGTCCATCGGGACTGTCAGCAGGATTTCCTCGAAGCCCTTGTCAATAAACCCGCGTAGTGCGTTGTCCTCCATCACATCTAAAACGGTATCCGCTCCTGCCAAAAAAGCGACGGAAGACATTAACGTATGCGGTCCATTCAATAAGCGAACCTTTAATTGTCGATAACGTTCAATGTCTCCCCATTTTACATTTATTCCTGCCTGGTCAAGCGGGAACTTCTCTCGGATTGCTTTATTTCCATCGATAACAAACAGGTGGTACGGTTCCCCAATGGTCATCAATCGATCATGATAGCCAAGCCTTGCCATAAAGGCATCGCCAGCCCCATTTGGATACCCTGTGACAATCCGGTCAACAAGTGTATCATAAAAATAATTAGCGGTTTCCACCCACTCGATAAAGTCACTGCCAAGCTGCCAGTCTCTGGCAATTTGCTTGACCAAAGCTTTTAACTTGCCGCCATTTCCTTCTATCAACTCACAAGGAAGGATGAAAAGCCCGGCTTCCGATTTACCGGAAAACGCCTGGTAGCGGTGATATAAGATAGCCGCTAGTTTACCTGGGAATGATAACGGTGAATCTTTTTCCGGAAATGGCTCCTCCATGTAGGTGATCCCTGCTTCCGTTGTGTTGGAAATGATTATCTCCAGATCACTGGAGGCTGCTGTTTGTAAAACCTTCTCCCATTCCTCATAAGGGTTAATCCCTCTTGAAATCGACGGAATAATTTCAGCCTTATCTACAACTCTGCCATCTTGCCGTCCGCGCAAAACCGTCGTATAAAGGCAATCCTGTTCCACCAATTTAGGAAGAACCCTGCCATGGGGTGTTGGTTGGACAGCCACGATACTGCCGTTGAAAATACCTTGCTTGTTCATTTGATGGACCATCCAGTCGACGAAACCCCGCAAAAAATTTCCTTCCCCGATTTGCAGCACCTTTTCCGGCATGCTGCCTTCAATGGGATGCCATTCCACTTCCTGTGAGACTGTTTGCAGTCTTTTACTTAACTTAGGCATGCTTATCCCTCCTTAACTCTTATATATCCAGCCTTCCATTTACAGGATGACTCCGTCTTTGAAAATCGAAATCTCTTTAAAGCCGAATTTTTCATTATTAGCTCGCTCTTTACCAGAGGCAAGATCGATAATATAATCAAAAAATGTATTGGTTAGCTCATCTTTACTCTTTCCTTCTAATAATTGGCCCGCATTGAAGTCAATCCAGTTTTTTTTCTTTTCGGCCAATGCTGAATTCGTCGAGATTTTGACAGTAGGAACCGGACCGCCAAACGGCGTGCCTCTGCCAGTTGTAAACAGGACGATATGGGCGCCAGATGCAGCAAGCGCCGTGGTCGAAACCAAATCATTCCCAGGCCCCTGCAGCAAATTCAGTCCGCCGGATGTCATGCGGTCGCCATACGGAAGAACGTCTACTATTTCACCGAAACCGCCCTTTTGGACATTACCTAGCGACTTTTCTTCCAAAGTTGTGATACCACCTTCTTTATTTCCTGGAGAAGGATTTTCATAGACATTTTGACCATGTTTAATAAAGTATTCTTTGAAATCATTTACTAGATCTACAATTTTCCGGAAAGTCATTTCATCTTTAGCCCTGCCCATCAAGATTGTTTCAGCTCCGAACATCTCCGGCACTTCTGTCAACACAGTAGAGCCTCCATAAGAGATTAATTTATCGGAGAATGAACCTAACAGGGGATTTCCGGTAATCCCGGAGAAACCGTCAGACCCTCCGCATTTCAAGCCCACTTTCAGCTTGGAAACCGGAACAGCCTTTCTTTTAAAAGATTTTGCATAGTCTGCCAGCTGCTCAATGAGTTCGAGTGAATCTTCTATTTCATCCTCCGCCTCCTGAACACCGATAAACTTGACCCGGTCTTCATCATAATCTCCGATTACTTTTTTAAATTCGGATATATAATTGTTTTCACAGCCCAACCCCATTACCAGAACTCCGGCGGCATTAGGGTGGTGGACTAAATTGCTAAGAATTTTTTGTGTATTGTGGAGGTCATCGCCAAGCTGGGAACAGCCGAACAGATGTGAAAAATGATAAACGCCGTCAATATGATCATCCCTATATTGTTCATCTGCCATTTTAGCGACGATTTCTGCCGTCTTATTGATACATCCAACCGTATTGATAATCCATACTTCATTGCGAATGCCGACTTCGCCATTTTTCCTGACATAGCCTGCAAATGTGCGCTCACCTGTGCATTGGCTGGTTACCTTGTCGTTCGTTGGCTGATAGACATAATCAAGGGTGCCATCTAAATTGGTGACCACATTATGGGTGTGAATCCAGTCACCGATGTCGATAGGCTCTTTAGCCTGACCGATTGGGTACCCATACTTGATAACGTTTTCATTTTTTCCGATTGGTTTTCTTGCAATCTTATGGCCGGCAGGAATAGCTGCGTTAACCGTTATTGTTTGCCCGTCTGCGGTTATTTTTTCACCAGCCGCCAAATCCTTGAGAGCAATCGCTACATTATCTCTACTCTGGATGATAATCGTTGACTCGTTCATCATTAGCCTCCTGTAAAAAGTTATTTGATAAATAATAACAACGTTGTTATTATTATAGTGCGGACACAATATTCTGTCAATGCAGCGACCGGGATTCGGCTGTCCGACACAGAACAACGTTGTCTTTCCTGGTTGCGGCATATATACTTGTTACAAAATCACCAGGAGATGGAGGAGTACTATGGGAGTTACAATCAAAGATATAGCTAAATCTGCCGGGGTCAGTTATTCGACTGTCTCTAAGGCATTACGTGACAGCCCTCTTGTAAAGGAACCGACCAAAAAACGGATTATCGACATCGCCGGCCAGTTAGGTTACCAGCCAAATGCGGCCGCACGCAGTCTAGTATCAAAAAAGTCGCATACCATCGGGATAGTCTGGCCGACCATTGAGAGAGCAGCACATGCTGCTTTGATTACCAGCTTAAACCAACGGTTAGAACAGCTATCCTACACTACCTTAATTTCGATAAATGAAATGGAATTTGCTATTAACACTTTTAATAGGTACCAGGTCGATGCCATTCTTGCCTTTGATGATGGCGAAAATATCCACAACTATCAGTCGACTGTACCAATTGTCAGCTATGGTATTGCAAATTCTGCCTCAGTGTATCCCACAGTTGATGCCAATCGAAGAAAGGCCATTCAGACTGCGGTTGAATATCTTGGCTCTGCTGGCCATCAAAAAATCATTTATATCGGAGATATGTTGGGAGAGGATCGATTACAACAGGAAAAAACAACTGGCTTTAAACAAGCGATGACCGGATTATACCCCGCGGACGACGTTAGCAGCAGGCTTATACAAGTAGCAGGATTAGAGCAATATGACGGATATGCTGCTGCCAGGGAGGTCTTTGAAGCCCAAGAGCTTCCGACAGCAATCGTGAGCGGCAGCCACGACCTCACACGAGGGATATTGCGGGCCGTTCATGAGAAAGGATTGTCGATACCGAATGATATCTCCATCATCAGTTATGATAACCTGCCAGAAAGTGATGACATGGAAGTCCCATTATCGACTGTCGGGGTCCCGCTTGCTGCCATCTCAGACAAGCTGGCGGATGTATTAATGGCGACAATTCAACAGGAAAACACGGATACTGCCATTTACCTTGAACCAGAATTGAAAATATCAGGTTCAAGCAGGAAACTGGATGATAGTGCTGTCAGCAGAGGAGAAGCTTATCATGGTTAAAGGAAGTTTTCCTCTCTGGACACCCTGTACTTCCCGTTGACGGCTCGATAGCACCTCATCCCGAATTGGAGTAAACCTGCCATGTGTCAGGGAGCTCCGAATTTTCAGCGTATCGCCAGAGCGAGCAGTTTAAAAGAAAAAGGAGATGAGATGATATGTCCATTGGTGTATTGGCACATCTATTTGGCAGATTGCCCTATCAGCAACTTGCTGAACAAGTTGGCCAGGCAGGTTTTTCCCATGTCCAGCTTGCTTTATGGAAAGCAGTTGAATCACCCGATTTTAGCAGTCCGGGAAAGTTAAGCCCTGGTTTGGCAAGGAATATTAGAGACTCATTTAAGGAACAAGGAGTTTCCATCTCTGTACTAGCATGTTATCTGCATCTGTTTGACCGGGATAAGCATAAAAGGCAGCGCAACATTGAACGATTCAAAGAATTAATTCGTTATGCTCCGGTGTTTGACTGTCATATAGTTGCAGCAGAGGTCGGGAAAATGCCTGATGGATTTACAGACGAAGATTGGGAAACGTTGCAGGGAAGCTTACAGGAGCTTACGGAGACAGCGGAAAGATGGGGCGTTTTTATTGGAATTGAGCCGGCTAACGACCATTTGATTGGAGACGCTGAAACATTAGACCGGATGTTAAACCAGCTATCTTCCGACAAAATCGGTGTCGTATTAGACCCTGGTAACCTGTTGAATGAAAACAATTTCAACCGACAGCAAGAGGTGATCAAACATGCTTTTAACCTGCTCGGAAAACGTGTTATTGCCTGCCACGCCAAAGACCGGATAATAAGGGAGGGGAAAATTGTTACTGTCCCCCCGGGTCAGGGGCAGTTAGACTACCAATTATATTTCCGGCTGTTGAATAAATGGAAGCCAGAAACTGATATTATCATGGAAGCCGCCAATACCCCTGAAGAGAGACTTGCTTCCAAAACTTTTCTTAATAAGATGCTGGAAAAAACGAAGCATTCTACCTGACGGATTAATACATGAGATAGGAAAAATAGATAGTGACTGTCACGGTAAGCATGCTCAATACAGTCGAAGCGAGGACAATTTGGGCGGCTAGTTCAGGTTCATTCCGGTACTCCTGAGCAATGATAGCACTATTGACAGAACTCGGCATAGCCGAAGATATGAACAGAGCCTGAGCAAGCAATCCTTGATAGCCCATACTCGAGAGCAGGATGCCCGCAATGGCTGGCCCTAAGGCCAGCCTTACCAGCAAACTTACGTAGACGGTTAGCAGCCTTGGATTAAAGGATAACTGGGCGACCTGAGCACCCAAAGTCAACAAAGCAATGCCAATCATAGCATTGCCGATATACTCTCCGGGCTTTAACAAAAAGATCGGCAGCTGGATATTTAGCATATTTAGCAATATACCTATCGACATTGCGTAAATTGCCGGCATCCGCAGAAGCCCAATAAATGCCCGCAGCTTCCCTTCACCGACCGCTTTCAAGGAAAAAATCCCAAATGAATAAGACAGTACGTTCTGAAAGGTCATGACGATTACTTGAATTGTTGCAGCCAGAGAATCCTGTTTAAAAACCAAATCATTGACAGGTATTCCGTAATTGCCGGAGTTATACAATATAACGCTGTTGATAAACACACCTTCAACACTCTTACTATACTTGCCGATTTTCGCTATCAGCTTAACTAGAATATACAAACAAACGATAAATAATGAAAAAAATCCAAACACCGACCAAAGCATATACAGCGAAAAATCCGACTCATATAAATTAATCAATACAAAACCAGGGCTCAAAAAATAGATATTCAGCTTGGCAAGTGTATATAAATCTAACACGAATAACTTATGCAGCCAGGCTCCGATGCCAATTAATATGAACACTGGCACAATAATATTTAAAAAAATAAAAAGCAATTCCATTGTTTGACCCACCACCTAACCAATTAAAGCTCTAACTAAAAAAACAGCATGATTCAGCTAGAAGTCTCCCTCCACCAAAATCATGCTTACAGCTGGCTTGCCCCGCTTTTCAGGGGACCCTGCTTGCTACAGCAGCATCCTCCACATTTTCAAAGCATTTAAAGGCGAGCCACATATTCAGATGGGCAAACACCGTAAAGCCGAACAAAGGGATGAACCCAGGAAAGCTAATAAAAAAGTAATAAGTCGACAGCGATCCAGCCAGCATCAGTATTAGGTTTGCAGGGTGTAGGAAGCCGATGATCAAGGCGTGCTTTATGTAAGCAAATACACTTAATTCATAATGGACATAGACAGGCAGAATATAAACTAAGAGGATAATATACGTTAACCCGATGATGGTCATCAAATAATTCATTATAGTATAAAATCCTCCTTCAAATTGGCGGAAAAAGTGCAAATCAAAATACCAAACAATCCCAAACCCCGCCAAAATCAACCCCATTCGATTTGCACGGAAGAACTCCTGGCGATAAACCTGCCAGAATATCCGGAAAACAGGCGCATCCTCCTCTCCTATTAAATGTTTCCGTGATACGGCATACATCGCCACCGTACTGGGAGCTATCCCGAATATTATACCGCCCAGCAATGTACAGCCAATCCAAAGTAAATTGAGAATAGTGAAATGGGTAATCCACTTACAGAAAACCAACACACCATTCAATAAACGCCCCATTTGCATAGATAAGCCTCCCTGATACCGGCCATACGATTGACCGTTGCTAACACTAGATTACTAGGTTCCGTATTTATCCACGGTTCTACTCCCTACCGTTTGCTGATTTAACAAATCTTCAATTCTGATGGGCCGGTTCTCCTGTGCTGAACGCCAGACTGCTTCTCCTAAAGTAACTGCATATGCTCCATCTTTACTCCCTGACAAAACTGTATAAGGACGAAGCGGGTCTTCTCCCATAAATATATCCTCCTGGATAACCGGATCGCCGCCGCCATGCCCCCCATCCCTTTTCAGCACATGAATCGTTTCTTTCGATCCAAAGAGAGGAAAAAAGTCAATCGTTTGTTCGGGAACAGGAAACGGTACGCGGGAAGGAGCATGAAATTCCGTCGTTTCAATTCGGCCTTTGGTTCCGTTGATTGCCAGCCGATATCCTTCGTAAGGAAGAGAAAAGTTGATTGAATAACTCAGCAAAGCCCCTTTATCATACCTGACAGTTGCTGTATAAGTATCTTCGATATTTATCTCAGAGTCGAACACACATTGGTCAGGCCGATAGCTGGTATAGGCATCCTTCCTGGCCACATCTGAGTCGATATGATCATCTTGAACGATGACACTATTGCTCCGTGAATTCCATCTCGAGTAATAAGCACAGTCATGCTTCACCTGGCACGTTTTGCAGTGGCGGCCATCTTCCCTAAGCGGGTTATGCTCTCCGTCTGGCCCATAATAGTTGAGGGCACCAAAGGCAAAAGCTTCTATCGGACGTTGATCAATCCACCAATTGACTAAATCAAAGTGGTGGGAGGATTTATGAATGGACAATCCGCCCGAGAATTCTCTCATTCGATTCCACCGTTGGAAGTAACTGGAGCCGTGGTACGTATCGATATACCAGTTTAAGTCAACAGAGGTAATCCTGCCAACCTTTCCTGCCAGTATTAATTCCTTGATCCGCATATGGTAAGGGCTATAACGGTAGTTAAAGGTAACAGTTACGCTTCCCTTGCTTTTCGCTTCGGCATCCATTACCCGCTTGCTGTCAATTGCTGTTGTCGTCATCGGCTTTTCCGTTATTACATCCAAATCGCACTTTAATGCCTTCAGTATATAATCAACATGCGTATCATCCCGACTTGCTACGATAATGGCATCAGGTTTTGTTTCAGCAATCATATGATTAAATTGAGCTTCCGTATATTCCGGCACGTGTTCGATCTCCGGAAGTTCGGCTTTGCATACCGCAAAACGTTTGGGATCCTTATCAAGCAATCCAACCAACTTACTGGTTGCGGCAAAGCTATCCACCATTGGTTTTATAAACATGCCCATCGCACGCTTACTAACACCGCATACTGCGAATTTTCTCATATCTCCCACTCCCAGTTAGTATTTTTAAGTCCATCAGGCTTTGCTTCTGTTTATAACTCGGGCAGCAATGCCTGCATCTCTATACTCGCCAGGATAAAAGAACCGACACCGTGCAGGTCGTTATCTGTTTTCGGGCGGTTGATATAATGGGCAAAATCGCCTACCCCTGTTCCGATACAAATTTCCGGCATGATGAAATGTCCTTGCGCATCAAATTTCATGCGTTCCAGCAGCCCACGATACCCTTTAATTGCGTAAGGCTTAAAACTTTCATCCAGATGCCCTCCGCGGATTGCGCGGGCAATGGTATAAATAAACAATGCCGAGCAGGAAGTTTCTATCCAGTTTCCGTCTGCTTCCGGTTTATCGACGACTTGATACCACAAGCCTGTATCGGGGTCTTGATAACTAATCAGGCTTGCCGCTAAGTCCTTCAAAGCTGAGGAAATTTCCATCTTGGAGGCATGATTATCCGGCAGAAAGCTGAGAATTTCATTAAACGTAATTCCATACCAGCCAATCGCCCTGCCCCAAAATTCCGGCGACTTACCTGTCTTTTCATCTGCCCATGGTTGAATCTTACTCTCATCCCAGGCATGATGGTACAGTCCTGTCTGTTGGTCTCTCGTATGCCTTCGCATCAATCGCTCCTGCTCTAGCACCATATCGAGCAGCTCCGGCTCCTCGTATATCTTGGCGTAGTTCATGGCAAATACTCCGCCCATATACAACCCGTCCAGCCACATTTGATACGGATAACGATCCTTATGCCAAAAACCCCCATCCGATGTCCTGTTTAGTGTTGGAAACATATTCCTTAACTTAGCTGCAGCAATTCGATAGCGGGGATCCTCTGTTTGTTGATCGAGTTCGAACAATAGCAACCCTGCTTGAATGGCATCAAGTTCCTTGCGATTCCAGAGGAAATTACCATTTTCATCGATATTATGATCGACGTAAACTTTAATGTAGGCAAAATAATTTTGGCCGCCAATTGCCTCCTTTAGCTGGCGCATACTTTCCAGAAAAACTCCTTGGTGATAGTGCCATCTGCCATCAGGAGGAAGCTCGGAAGGCTTATATGCAGCCATTAAGGAATCACATGCCGCCTTTCCCCAATCAAGCGGAGTTTTCAACTGCCTATTCGTTTTTGTATGATTTGTTAAAACCATTTTTGACCACTCCCTTTCTTAAGATTTCAAGCCACTGGTACTGATTCCGTCTACAATATATCTTTGAAAAACAAAAAAGATAACAAAAATCGGCAGGATACTGAGCGTGGACATTGCAAACATTGCACCCCAGTTGGTTACCGAGTTAGGGTCGGAAAACAGTTTCAAAGCTAAAGAAACCGGATATTTTTCCGGTGTGGACAAATAAATGAGCGGTCCCATAAAGTCATCCCATCGCCAGTAAAAGGAAAAGATCGCCGACGTCATCATTGCCGGTACAATTAGCGGTACGATTATCCGGTAAAAAATTTGAAAGCTATTACAACCGTCTATTTTTGCTGCTTCATCCAACTCTGTAGGAATTGTACGGATAAACTGCATGATCAGGAATATGAAAAACGGTATCCCAAAAAAGGTTGGAAGAATCAATGGTAAGTACGTGTCAATCCAGCCGAACTTATTGAACATAATATACTGGGGGATCATTACCATTTCAAACGGGAGCATCATCGTCAGCATCATACAAATAAACCAAACACTTTTACCTGCGAATTTCACCCTGGCAAATCCATAGGCTATGAAAGTAGAAGAAATGATACTTCCCACTGTGGCTACGACAGAGATGATCGCTGAGTTGATAAAAAACGTACTGAAGGTAATGCCGGCAAATCCTTTCCATCCTGTTAGATAGTTTTCAAAATGCCAGCCATCCGGGATTAAGGAGTGTGCATCAACGAAAACACTAGAACTTTCTTTTAAAGAACTGCTCACCATCCAGACGAGGGGATATATCATAATCAACGTAAAGATGATCATAAAGGTATGCTGCAAGGTTTTTTTGGTCTTTGTTTTTTTCATTACCGTCTTCTCCTTTCCCTACTTATTCTCGGATTCATAATGGACCCAATGCGGAGAGCTTTTAAAGATTACTGCTGTAAAAATGGCAATAATGATAAGCATCACCCAAGCCATCGCTGAAGCATATCCCATATCGAAATACTCAAACGCCCGCTGGTACATATAAAGTACATAAAGCAATGTACTGTTGACCGGCCCGCCATTGGTGACAACGAAACTCGGCGTAAACGCCATAAATCCTTGAATCACCTGCATGATCGTATTAAATAATATCACCGGGGTCAACAGCGGTATGGTTATGATGAAAAACTGTTTCACAGGTCCAGCCCCATCAACACTGGAAGCTTCGTAATATGTCTTCGGAATGTTCCGCAAACCTGCCAAAAATATCAGCATCGAAGACCCGAATTGCCATCCATACAATACAATCAATGTCCAAATAGCAGTATCTGGATCCCCCAGCCAGGAGTGAGTCGGTAAGCCTAACGTACTTAGAATAGAGTTAAATGCCCCTTCATTCCCGAACAGTTGCCGCCACATAATGGAAACGGCGATACTGCCTCCGACAACAGAAGGCAAATACAATAGAGTCCGGTAAATACCGACCATTTCGACGATTTTATTTAAGGCCATCGCGACTAATAAAGCGAACACCAATCGAATCGGTACTGCAACTCCTGCATAAAAGAAAGTGACCTCCATCGACTTCCAGAACGTCGGATCATTGGTGAACATGCGTACATAGTTATCAAGGCCAATCCAGTTAGGTGTGCCCATTAAATCATAATCTGTGAAGGACAAATATAAAGAATAAAGGATCGGAAAAATTGTCAAAGTGAAAAAACCTAGCAGGAACGGCGAAATAAAAAGGTAGCCCGTTGCATTTTTATTATTCGACTTTGACTTGCGTTGGGCAGGTTCGAGCGGCTTTAAATACTTTTTTGTCGTTGATTTCGAAGAAGCTGCTTTCACATTTGCTGTGTTTTGCTCTTCTTTTTTTGGAATCATCGCCCTCATCTCTTTCTTAAAGTATTAGGATAGATAGGAAAATGGCCCTGACCACCTCGCTTCAGGGCCATCTCCCATTTATTTATCTGTTCAGTACGGATGTAGCTTTTTCCCTGAATTGCTTTGCGCCTTCTTCCGGAGTTAATTCGCCATACATGACCAACTCATCAACTTCCTCCAGTGCGGCTAATATCTCTGATGATTCTGGCGGGAAGTTTGAATCAATCGGCGAACTGTTCTCGGTAACTAGTTCAATATAGTCAAAGACTTTTTTGTCTGTTTCACTTAAATCGGCTGCCATTTCATTTCTTATTTCTTCCTTGATCGGCACCCCGCGGTCAGAACCGCCGATCTTGTATACTTCAATGCTATTGGTGAAAAAGTCAATGAACCTTACGGCCTCTTCCTTATGCTCTGAATTCTCACTCACAGACCAGAGCATTGCCGGTTTCAAATACATCCCTTCTACATTGTTTGAACCAGGAAGCAGGGTCATTTCCAAATTGCGGTCTCCGGCAGCACTAGTTAATGCAGTTGCCTGGTTAGACCATCTGAAGTCAAATGGCGCTTTTCCATGGACAATCAACTCATCTTCCACACCCTTTATTTGCTGGATGGTATCATATCCGGGAGCTATCTCTGCTTCTACCATCTTTTTATTCATGGTGAAGTAATCTTCAAGTAACTGATCATTCTCATATCCAAGGTCTGTTCCGTCTTCATTGAACAGCTTCTCACCTTTTTCTCTCAAATAATATTCAAATAAATTCTTCGGTTCCATTAATCTCGTTCCGTACTCTCCGGTTTGCTCGTGAACCTGTTCGGCTATCGCTAGATAATCTTCCCATGTCCAGCTTTCATCAGGAATATCTGCGCCAGCCTCCTCCAGCATGTCAGTATTATAGAAAGCTGCCAGCGCGTTTGTGCCTGTAGGAATCCCTAACAATTTGCCGTCTTTAACACCCGATTCCATTACCGTATCACTGACGCCTTCCACATCGATTTCTCCACTTTCCACATACTCGGATAAATCGGCGAGCAGCCCTTTATCGGCATATTGGTTCAAATATTCACCAAAGTTCTGTTGCATAATGTCCGGAAGGTTGTTCCCTGCTGCCTGAGCAGCCATTTTTTCGAAATAGCCATCAAACCCAGTGAATTCTGCCTCGATGTTGATATCCGGATTCTCCTCTTCAAACTTTTTTATAATTTCCTGTGTTTGATCGTGGCGGCTTTGAGATCCCCACCAGGTCATGCGTAAAGTTACCTGGTCGCCAACTTCTGCGTTATCACTATCGCTCCCCCCTTCCCCTGCAGCTTCATCCGATTCCGAACATGCTGACAAGAAAATAATCAAAGCCAATACCATTAAGAAACCCAACAGTAAACTTTTTTTCATTTAAAACATCCTCCCCCTTACTATTTGAAAGCGCTTTCTAATTCTTAACTTCATCATAAAGCAAGCCTTATTCATAAAAAATAAAATTTTCAGATATCGATGTATAAAAAACAGTCAAAAAAGATAACAAAAAATATTATCAATCTATCAAAAAAAAACAGAGCCGAACCGATTAGCTGTCCAGCTCTACTTTTCCGACTTATTTTTAAATTCAGTTGGAGTCACTCCAGTATATTTTTTAAAAACTTGCCCAAAATAGCGCGGATTATTGCCAAAACCAACCGCTTCTGCTACTTCAAATACCTTTACCTGTTCTGAGTCTTTGATTATGTCAATAGCACTCTCTATCCGCCGGCTTATCAGAAAATTAGAAAATCGTTCTCCTTTTTCCTTTTTAAAAAGCTTTCCTAAATAGTCAGGGTTCATATAAAGGACCTCAGCAGCTATTTTCGTTAAGGAAAGTTCCGTATCTGCCAGGTTTTCCTCTACATATGCAACAACCCGCCTAATAATATTGGTTTGCGTTTGTTTTGTACGTTCATAATGATAATTTGTTATCTCTTCAGCAACAGAAATAATAAATTGCTTTATTTCATCAAACCGCTCATACTGCTGAAAAAATATTACTTGTTGAAAATAATGATCCATATCTCCCTTCCCAGCCTGCCGGATAATCGACATATACATCTCTAGACTATGCGATTTTACTAAGCCAGCCTCGTATTTTTGGCAGCGGATATCATCGAAAAATTCAGTCAAATAAATATGTACAACGTCTGTGTTTCCGCTTCTCACCGCTAGGATTAAATCTTCATGATCGTACTGCAAATCTTTAAATCTTCCTGCTTCCTTCCCGATGTCCTGCACAGTAATAATACTTCCATTTGCTAAGTAGAAGCGCTGAGTCAGACAATTTAGTGCCTCATTATACATGGAACGAAGCTGTCCAATGCCGCCCGGGTCGCTTATGGCAGTAGTAAACGTCTTTTGGTAAAAATTTTTATAGGTTTGTTTTGTTTCCTTTAATTTGGCTGTCAGTTCTGGCAGAGGGACATCTTCTGCCAAAAGGACGATTTTCTCCCCTATCGTTGTCGAAAGTGGAATATCACGATTTTTACCCATTTCTCCAGTAACCATTTGTTTCAATGCAAATTGTTGCTCATACTCATGTGCCTCGTCTACTGCTAAGACGATCAGGCGGAATTCGGTGGAGTTTGTATTTAAATCGAATAATTGGCTGTAGCTTTCCCAATCCTGGATGTTGTATTTTTTATTTGTAATGTAATCCTTCAAAAATTGCTCTTTCGCTTTTGGCATAACTTTTTGTAAATGGCTCCGCATATTTTCCATAAATACTTGTTTGCGTTGTTGTTCTTCCAGATCAGCAACCACTTGCTGAAGTGCTGCCTCTATTTTTTTCTCGTTGCTAGGTTTGAGTAAATAATGCTTCACATTACATTCCATTGCCGTTTTAGCAAATTGAAACTCATCATAACCAGACAAGACGATAAATTTTATATCCGGGTAAATACGGTGAACCCGCTGGATTAACTCTACTCCATTAAGCCCTGGCATTTTAATATCTGTGATGACAATGTCCGGAGGATTATCCTTAATAAATTCAAAAGCCATTTGCCCGTTAAATGCTTTCACCTGTAATGTTGTTCCGCACTTTTCCCAATCTACTAATGCTGCAATCCCCTCGAGAATATTAATTTCATCGTCGACCAAAAGAACATTGTACATCGCTTTCACCCCGCCATATAAGGTAATAAAATTTTCACCTTTGTGCCTGCACCTAATCTGCTTTCAATGTTAACTCCGTATGTATCGCCGAACATTAATTTGATTCGTTCGTTAATATTGTTCAAGCCTATTCCGGAGCTCTTGGACTTTATTTTTCCTCTATAAATCCCCTCAAGCTTACTTTCATCTATTCCTGGGCCATTATCTTCCACTGTGATCTGCAAATTTTCTCCGATAGCCAGAACAGTGACAGACACATGGCATTTGGTCACCATCTCTTCCAGCCCATGCTGGATCGCATTTTCCACAATCGGCTGAATGGTCAGCTTGGGGATTTGGCTGCCCTCATGAGTTATCGATGTATCTAAAGTAAAGTCGAGTCTTTTTTCATAACGGTATTGCTGGATGGTTATATAATTCCGGACAATTTCCAGTTCTTCCTTGACCGTAATCATTGCGGCTTTCTTACTAATAATATTTCTCATCATATTGCCAAGCGCCTCAGCCATGACTGAAATTTTTTCCTGTTGGTTGATCTTTGCCAGCCAGTTAATGGAATCAAGCGTGTTGTATAAAAAATGGGGGTTGATTTGCGCCTGTAAAGCTTTGTACTCTGTTTCTTTTATGATTAACTGTTTTGTATAATTTTCTTTAATAAGCTCATTAATCTTATCCAGCATTAAACGAAAATTTATATGGAGCAGCCCGACTTCATCATTATGGTATTTCTCTGGAATTGCTTCAGGCTCCTCAAAATCCCCATCTTGCACCTGTTTCATCCGGGTTGATAACTCCTCCAGCGGCTTTGAAATGTTTTGGGCCGCTCTCCGGCTAAGCAAAATTGTTAAAGTCAGCATAAATAAAAAACAGACAATCATGATCCGCTTAATCGTTTGTGACTGCTTCGTGATATTGTCAAAAGGAAGCAGGTGGTAATAAGTCATTTGTGAAAATCGGGAGTGTTTGTAAGTAAGCAAGTAATCCTTTCCTTCCATCTCCTCAATTTTGTAACCGTTTTCAATACTTTCTTTAGGAAAATCATGACTATCCATTATCGTACTTCCTTCGTTTTGATAAAAAATTTCATTTCCATCAGTAATAATAAAATTTTTATTCTTGGAAAAATCAAGCGTTTGTTCGACAAATTTATCCATATCAAGAGAAATAATCAGGATGCCCATATTCGATAAACTTACATTTGCTTTTTTCCTAATCTGCCTTGCCGAAGACAGCCCGTTTTTCCCGTCTATCCGCGACCATGTATTGGAACCTTCCGACGCAGAAACAAGCCTTTTAATTTTATCGGCGTCATTTTCTATTTTTGTATTATAGCCAGTCGTATATTTTTTTCCGTAAATATCAATAATCTGGATGGAAGAAATATATCGTTCACTGGCTGCGAAGGTTAACAACCGTTCAAGTAAATTCGCTTTGGTCTTGTAGTCTTCAAAGCCTATTTTTCTTTCATTAATGGTTTCCATGTATTCCTGCACCAATGTGTCCGTACTCACCTGAAAGGACAGATTTTCAATCTTTTTAAGTTCTTCATCCAATACAGTCGATGACAGTTGGAGCATATCTGCTGACTCTTCATAGATTCGTTTTTCATACAAGTTCGTAAAGTAATGATAAGTTACCATCCCAATTAAACAAAAAATCAGCAAAAGAAGCAGGGAAATAGAGAATATTTTGTTCTTGATTTTAAAATTGCTGTAAAAGGGCTTTAACACTATTAATCCCCCTGTTCTCTGCTTTTTTTTACCATTATAGCACTATTTTTTATAGGGGGGATATCCACTTCCAGGAAATTCCTGTAACAATCTACTAACTAGTATCCATATCTTTATGGGGCTGTTCTTTTCGTCTGGTCATTCGATAAACAATCCAAACAACTAGAATTAAGCCGGATAACTCGCCTATCGAAGCTGCCAGCGATCCGCTAACGCCATTCCATCCCGGAAAGTAAGTGACAAACAGGAAGACAGTAATAATTACTGTAGACAAATTGATGAACTGGGCGATGAGCATTTTTCTAGTCTGGCGATGAAGCATGAGAATTCCATTCAAGAAATCAACCCATGGGAACACAATCGTTTTAATAATAAAAAACTTCAAAACGGCAATAGTTGCTGCCGCTAGCTCTCCTTTTGCACCCATAACATTTTCCATAAACCAAAACCCTACAGGTGTATAGCAGAGCAACACTAGCAAGAGGGAAGGCAGTACACTGACAGCTGCCATAAAGCGGACGACTTTCTGCTTGTTTGTCTGGTACATTTGCAGCACAAGCTGATGGGTGTACATGAAAAAACTCAACAACATTTGCGTAATACTGTAAGCAAGAGCAAAAGAAGCAATTCCCATCTCGATATCATTTGTTTTTGCCAAGAACACATAAATAATTGGGATTAACACCGTCTGGATGACAAAATAAAACACAAGCGGCATATAAAAATTCAAAATCTCTGTATTACCGAGCACCGGTCCCTGCTTTTGATAGCTTCTCTTTAAAATCTTCTGTCCCTTCCAGACACTGATGCCGCATTCGACCAGCATCCCCGCCAAAAAAATGACAGACCCGCTGGCACTTGTAACATAATCAAAGGCAACGAAGAGATAAGCGACCAAAAACATTGCGAATAGACGGATGATCACACCTATAGTCAACCACTTCGTCTCCAGATGATTAATGATAATGCCTTGATAAATCCCGCGAATGCCCGAAAAAATGATGACAATAATGATTACCTTGAAGGCTTCTGATATCGTATGTAGCATGTTCTTATCTGCATTAAATAGATGAATATACACCCAATTCCCTACAGTGCTGTATGCCATCATCAAACTAATCCCAATGATTACAGTCATTACATAGCACATAAAAATAATCAGACGCTTGAAGGACCTCTTGTCTTTAACGAGAGCGGAACAGGTTTGCCTGAAGACGATGACTGGTCGTTCGATAATCCCGAATAAAGAAAAAGCCACGGCATAGCAGGCAATAATAAAGGCTGCATTTTCTCCGCGGCTTAAAGTTCCATTAATAATTACATGGGTGATAGACGTTAGGCTTGCAGAGAAACCGAGCGGCAGAAAAAAAGCAACGAGCTGCTTATAACTGAATCGATTAAGCGGTTTACTCATTCCGATACCCTGCTTTCCGAGATGGTCTGTATCTTCTCTGTTTCAGCGAATTAAAATAGACGGCCTGTAGATAAGAGTACGGTCCGCCGTCTGGACGGCTTCCATTGGGTAGTCCCCTGTATAACTGAGAACCTCAGGGCCGTTTTCTCCTACCAGGATGGTATCTTCTGATTTCACTCCGGCGATACTCGGATTCCAGGCATATACCTGTCCGAGTTGAACGATGCTGTTCTGATTATCCGGCAAGAGCAACACTTCTCGTGTATTATAACCAGACAGCCCGCCCTGGTGGTGAAGCTCCCACTCGTCTTTGAAGCCGCAGGCAGCATAAGCGGCTTGCATCTTAACAAATATTTCCCTGAACGACGTTCCTGTAACAGTAGCTTCAATTAGTCGGGCATCAATAGTAATTACCGCTTGATGCCGCTGTTTAATTATTTCCGCCGGCTGGCCGAAATGAACCAGCCTTGATACGGAAACAACTTTTCCATTTCTTCTTCCACAAACAACCAGCATGGCATAATCTTTCAATCTGCGGGATGTCGGCAAGGGATGCCGCCTTAAAAATACCCGTTCATCAACGGCAGCCAGACTGACGACAGGTTCTACCTCCCGATTCAGGCAGGACCGCATCAGTCTTCCGGCGATTTGATACTCACTATCCCCTTGTACTATTTCAAAAGCCGCCTGTTCAATCGCTTGTGCTGTCTGCTTCGCCAGGTCGCGTAATTCCTCTATATCTTTGTCTGTCATTACCGTACGCAGATGCAGCAATTGATTTTCGAATGCCTCTTCTCCAGCGATATGCTTGCCGCGGGAATGCTTTGCGATCAATTGATCGAGCTGGCCGGGGGTATGCCATGGGTACACTTCTATTTGATCAAATATCATGTCGAACTCTTCATCAACCAAGCGCTCTTTCTCGATATTATTTACGAATAACACAAGGCTTGTATCTGTTACTAATATGACAGCAACCGATTTTTCTGTTGCAGTATTAATAAAACTTCTGCCATTGACCAGCCAGGACACATTTTTTTGCTGTGTAAGTACAATCCCTTCAAAAGAACTGCTTTCTATTGCCGATTGCAACTTGACAACCTTCTCATTGATTTCAGCCACATCCTCACCTCCAATTGGAAAACATACATGCCAAAGAGAGGCTGCATTAACGGCACATTCCTCCCCTTGACGATAATCGTTTATTACAAGTTACCCGCTGCCTGCTATTTACTTTTCATGGAGCCATTTATGGTCAGGGTCTTCATACGGATAAAGTTCCCGCCCCGTTTCCCCGGCCATAAACCAAAGATAATAAATTTCATATCCGCCCGCCCCGCCGACAGGGTGGTAACCAATATCAATGGCAAAGCTGTCGCCATGGCGGATTGGATAAGCAGCATCAATCGCCCCGTCTTTCGTATAGTGATGCTGGACGCCAAAACCCTGTTCGGGATTTACTTGATAATGGTAGATTTCCTCCAGATTCGGTTCTTCCGGGTAAAATTCCCCATCATGTTTATGGGGCGGATAACCAGACCATTGGCCTGGATGGTTGATCGTTTCTCCTAATACCATCCGCTGCACTTTTCCATCGGCATTGTCCGCGATAATATCATAGACTGTGCGATTCCATTGTTTCTCGCCCCGTTCATGTACCTTTATGTCGTCAGGACGTACCACAAATGGCGCGAATTTTTCCTCTGCTTTTACTTTGCACACAGCTATCACCACTTTTGTGCTTGATGTGTCAATTTGATAAGAAGATTGGCAGGGAACATATACTGTAGTCGCTTTTCCGTCAAAAACGCTTTTTCTTCCGCCTAAACTCTCCCATTTCTCCTCTTCTACTTTAATATCAGCTGTACCAGACAAGATAACTAAAGCGGTTTCAAAACTTCCTGTCTTTGCTTGATAAGTCTCTCCTGCTTCCAGCAATAGCTTGCCAAACGCCAAATAGTCAAGTCGTTGATAATCTTCTCCAAAAATGTCCTGATAACCGAGTTTAGCCGTGCCCTTTACAAAGCGTTCCATGAATCCATCCCCTTTACATAGTGATAAATATAATAACAACGTTGTTATTTACCAGTTTATATAATGTTAACCGTTTTTTCAACTATAAATTGTCCATGAAAGAGGTTGGGAATAAAAGTTTAGTAGACAAAACAAAAACCGAACGATGATTCTAAATCCTTAGGATTCGAACTCGTTCGGCTTCGCTTTTCTAGTCCGCAGACCTTCAGAGGAGGAGATCCACGGAGACTCCTGGGGGAGGAAAGGCCTCGGTGGACCCCGTAGAGCGCAAGCTCGAGGAGGCTCACCAGCCGCCCGCGGAAAGCGTAGGGTATTTCCGCAGCGCAGTAATAGCGCTTTTCCGATATTACCTACTATTACATTGTCATTTATATCCATCGGGACATCAATTAAACGATTGAAGATGGCCGTTTAAACCTTCATATGCTGTCATCGTTCGATTTTTGCAAGTGGATGTATGTTATGTCCCAACTTCTTTGTAAAATTTTATTATTATGGTAGCTTTTCCATGTAAGAATTATTACTTCAGGCCCCGCTCGACTGGATTTCCAGTTCGTGAGCACCTAGGATTATATTAGTTATGATTTTCTTTCAAGAAACCGTAGACGGCGCCTAATAAATTAGCATTCTGGCGAAACTTACAAACATCAATTCTTGGCTTTACCGTGGCAATTTTTATTTTTGCCAAAAGCATATCCAGCTTTTCATTAATTCGTTCAATTAAATCTTCCCGGGCACTGATTCCCCCGCCGATGAGAATGATTTCCGGGTCGAAAATATATTGGAGATTATAAATTCCGACTGCTAAATAATGATAAAAATGATCGATAGCTTCCTCGCAATCCTTGTCTCCTTGCTCAGCCATGGCGAAAACTTCTTCCCCGGAAAGAGTACCGTCTGCCAGCTGTTTCTTCTTTTCGACAGCTTTGACAAGCGCTGCTGTGGCTGCTTTGCCGCTCCATGTATTATCATCTTCTTCAATATCCGTATTTATTAGCATATAACCAAACTCACCGCCGTGTAAGTGAGCTCCTTTATGTAATAACCCATTTTTAATTACTGCTCCACCGATACCTGTGCCGATTACAACTGCCAGCACATCACTTTTTCCTTTGGCAGAACCATCCCAAACTTCTGCATACCCGGCACAATTCGCATCGTTTTCCATGAAGACAGACAATTGCGTTCGCTCGGTAATCATTTCCTTTATGTTTGGTCCATGAATATAATCAAGAGCGCTTGAACCATAAACAACTCCTTTTTCGGAAACAGCACCTGGAGCACTTATCGCAATCCCAGCAGCATCAGGAAAAGAAACGGCATAACCGTCGATAAGGTCAATGAGACCTGTGAGACTTGCTGGCGTTTTCGCCTTGCCGCTTTCCATAATTTCTGCAGCTTCAGTAACAATCGCATATTTGATAAATGTTCCACCTATATCAAAAGCTAAATATTTTTTCATAGAAATCACCTCTTCAATATATGTTGCTGTCTTAAACACGGCAGGACAAAGAAATAAAGAGATAGCCTATCGACTACCTCCTTCTCCGCTAAAGTTTTTTGTCTGGTAAGGTTTCATTATATTACCTTTTGGCAGACTTCCTTTTTTTTGCTCCTGTTTTTGGCGGGTAGTACCCTCTTTCAAAAATCCTGCCTTTGGAGCATTGATACTTGGCAGCAAGAAGATCTATGTCTTTTACCTCCTGCTGATTGACTGCTTTCACCATCAACAAGGCAGCCGCTCTAGCATCCTCTAAGGCATTATGGTGGAAAAATTCAATATTATTATAGGCAGCGACTGTATGAAGCTTATGATTGGCTAATTCTGGCCACACCTTTTTTGACAATGTAACAGTGCATAGATAGTCTAATTCCGGATAGGGCAATTCATACCGGTCAAGCGTCTGTCTTAATACGCTCATGTCAAAGCTGGCATTATGGGCAACAACTAATTGACCGGATAGATAGTCAGCAAGCTCTGGCCAGAGCTCGTCGAAAGTCGGCGCCTCCACCACATCCTGTTCTGTTATTCCGTGGATGTAAGTATTGTAAGAGTCAAAATCCATTAATGGATTGATTAAGCTGTAAAATTCATCGACTATTCCATTTTCATCAGCAACTACTATACCGACGGAACAGGCGCTGGTTCGATAACGATTGGCAGTTTCAAAGTCTATTGCTACTATATTCAAGATTTTCCCTCCAAAAGAGGTTTTTCCCTCTCTATTCCTTGCCATATTATATAACAGAATCACCCGATAACAAAACAATCAACTTTTTTCATTGCTTCGCTGCCTGTCAGGAACTTTTATTACCTTTCCATAAGGAAGAATGTGATAAACGGTGATACAAATACTTCCGAACAATGCTATCCAAGCCATTACGAGGTAGAGCATTTCCCCGCCCATCGTATCGATAATAAATCCGCCAAACAATGAGCCAATAATACCTGATAAACCGAAAAACACGGAAACAAATAAAAGGTGACCAGTCGACTGCAGGCTGGCCGGTATTAATCTGGACACATATTGAAATGCTGCCAGATAGAATACACCAAAGGACAGACCATGCATAAATTGAAAAGCAATAACCCAAACTGGCTCATCTACCATGGCATAAATAAACCAACGGCTACTGTACAGTAACCCAGCTGCTATAATGAAAATCAGAGGATGGAGTTTTCGAAACCAAGTAGCAGCCAGGGCAAATACTAGTGCTTCACTAGCCACACCGGCAAACCAGGCTAAACCGACGAGCCCTTCACTTCCTCCAAGCTGGACAATATAAATACCTAGAAAGCTATCGTTGGCACGATGAGTAACCGTTAAAAACATGATGAGCAGTAAAAAAATAATAAACGGTGCACTTTGTAATAACCGTTTTATATCAGCCAGTTGTACTGCTGAGGCTGTATTTTCAACTTTAACATCCGTTAAGGTTATGCATGCTAACAAGGAAGCTGCGCCAAATAGAAAGTATGGCCAAACCATGTGCTGGACCCCAATTCGGGCAAGCATTTCCCCGATCAGCAAGGAGGAAACAGCGAAACCAATCGATCCCCATGTACGAATACTGCCAAAATCTACGGACAATTGTTGGGACTTACGCTGGGCAAGGCTGTCGCTCAATGCGCCCACCGGCGAAATAAAAAAATAAAAAACAGCACCCATTAACAAAATGCTGGCCAGCATGTTCATCTGGAAAAATATAAGACTACTAATCAGTAACCCTGCCAGACAGATTAAGATCATCCGTTTGACCGTACGGTATTTATCGCTCATATAACCCCAAAATGGTTGAGCAAGCAATGAAGTCATTGGACCGATGGCTAATACATAACCGATTTCTGTTCCGTCTAGGTCTTTATCCTGCAAGTAGATTGGCAGAAACGTTATAATAATAGAATTAGCGGCGTGAAAGCAAAACAATAGTGATTTTAACGGTAAAACGGATTCTTTTTTAAGCAACGGGTATAATCCTCCTGTGGTTTCCGGTTATCTGTTTAATTAAGATATTGCATCGTATGTAAGGGTATTTCCCAGGAAATTAATGGATGTAGTCAAGATAAGTCTACCTAAATAAGCTTATCATAAAAAAAGCTTATCTACTGTTAGCTCGGTAAAAAAGTAGAAAGAACGGATACAAAACAAAGCAAAAGCTTGGTCGCCCAAGCTTTTGCTTACATACTTAAGTTTACTTGTTTTCTAAATCCATAAACTGCATATCCAGGACCTGTTATTCTACGATCGCTTGAAACGCAAATAACCGAGACGTAAAATCTGCCGGTTTTTCCTTTTTCCAATAGTCATCTGCTCTGTCGGTATAATCATCTGCAAGGATAATGCCAATATTCATCAATTCATCACCATAATGAGTCGTATCCGCTCCTTTTAGCTTATACAGTTTATCAGGATCGAGTCCAATTAATTTTAAGCGGTGATATTTATCATTAGGTTTTGCTAAAACTTTGTAGTGCAAGACGACCACATCATTTAAGTCTTCAGAAACCACCATCCATGCAGTTTCATTAGATTCAAAGGGACTTTGCAAGCGATAAAAATTGCCAGTTCTGATTAGATGGCGGTTTTGTTTATAGAAGTTTACCTGTTCTTTCAACGTTGATTTTTCAGAGTCATTAAGCTTGGTAATATCCATTTCATATCCAAAGGTTCCAAAATAGGCAACATTGGCACGTGAATCTAAAGGAGTCACCCGGCCAACCTGGTGGTTGGGAACCTCCGAGACATGGCTTCCAATCGAACTGAGCGGATACACCATGGAAGTGCCATATTGAATTTTTAATCTTTCAACTGCATCTGTATTATCACTGGTCCATGTTTGCGGTGCGTAAAACAACATACCCGGATCAAAACGACCGCCCCCGCCTGCACATGATTCTATCAAAAGTTCAGGGTGCTTTTCGATGATTTTTTCAAGCAGCCGATATACTCCAAGGATATAACGGTGAAACAACTCTCCTTGCTGGTGATCGTCTAAACTTCGGGAATAAGGTTCGGTAATATAACGGTTCATATCCCATTTAATATAGGAAATTTCAGCGTTTGAAATTACGTTGTCCATCATAGCAAAAACATATTCGACTACTTCCGGCTTGGAAAAATCTAAAACAAATTGATTGCGTCCGTGAGATGCCCTGCGGTTCGGCGTCTCTATGATCCAGTCCGGATGCTCTGTATACAGTCTTGTATTCTTTGATACCATTTCTGGTTCAAACCAGAGACCGAACTTCATCCCTTTTTCCTTTACTTTTTCCGCAAGTCCGCTTATTCCATTAGGCAATTTCTCCTTATTTTCAAACCAATCGCCAAGCGAACTAGTATCATCCTGCCGTTCGCCAAACCAGCCATCATCTAAAACAAATAGCTCGATGCCGAGGTTGTTGGCTGTATCGGCAATTTCCAGAATTTTGTCCTCGTCAAAATCAAAGTATGTTGCCTCCCAGTTATTAATTAAAATAGGCCTGTCTCTATCACGCCAGTACCCACGCACCAAACGTTCCCGATATAACTGATGGTATGTTTGGCTCATCCCATTCAACCCATCGTTTGTATAAACCATCACACATTCAGGGGTTTGGAAGTCTTGTTGAGGTTTTAACGTCCAATTGAATTGGTATGGATTGATCCCCATCATTACGCGGGCCCCACTATATGTATCTACTTCTACTTGCGCTAAAAAATTACCACTGTAAACTAAGCTGAAGCCATATACTTCCCCCTTGTCTTCTGTAGCATCTGTACGTTTTAATGCGAGAAACGGGTTGTGTACATGGCTGCTTGCACCTCTTGTACTATAAACAGATTGGACTCCTTTTGAAAGCTGCTGTGTTTCAACATGGGTTTCACGGGCCCAGGCTCCTGCAAGGTGTACCATCTCAAAATGATCATCTGGAAAGTCAATATTGGTACTCATCGCTCTGTTTAGATGAATCACCTCAGACCCTTCATTAATAAACCTTGCATTACGGCAAATAACATTTCGACTCGCAAAAATTGTATAACTTAAGATTAATTTGCACTGGATCACTTCATCAATCAACGTGACCTCCAATGTGTCAGCTTCCGTTGCTGCTTCTGTGTAAGTGGCAGGCAATCCAGCTAGTGCAGGCTTTCCTTGTATAACCCGATGACTGCTGTACTGAAAATTTGTAATCCTGCTGCCAATCTCATTTGTAAGCCCATGGGCAGGAAAACGGTAATCCGTAGTTCCATAACTAGGATACTCCTGCTTTATATGTTCTAGCGATGATGTCAGATCCCCCTCAAACATATTTGAAGACGACCGAATCTCTCTTTCTATTAAGTGCTTGAATGAGCCGCGATGCTTAACCTTTTTTCCATAATATAAATGCTCCAACTGATGGCTTTTTTCCAGCACCCTGAAAATATAACTAACATTGTTATTAAATAAGTGAAATTCCCTTGTCTCGTTATTGATTTTGATTGGCAATTTGCTCTCCCCCTTATTAGGAACCCTTATTATTGATGAAAACCCTTACAATTATGCGCAGCAAATGCTTCCATGCATTTTACCAAGTTTGCCGCCAATTTGCAATTTCTATTAAAAGAGAAGCGGACGGATTGATTTAAATAGAAGATGTCATAGGGATCCGGCTTTTCACGCTGTAAAAACGGAATGCTTTATTTTCTTGGGAAAAATCGCGATAATATAACTATCCCAACCAAGGAGTGATTATATGAAGTGTAAAATAAATCGCAACGCTGCTAAGAAAATTAAACAATGGCTCGCAGAAGACGGTTCGGATGAAAAAATGCTACGTGTTTTTGTATCAGAAATACACGGCAACCACGCCCACTATGATCTTACGCTTGATGAACCGAAAGAGCATGATGAAATTGTTAAAACAGACAAAGACATTGATGTCTTAATGGACAGCAGGGAAGATTTCCTTGATGGCGTTTGGATTCAATATTTTTACATACCGACGGAAGGATTTAAAATCACGAATTCTTCCAAAGGCCATCCACCGCATATTCATTAATCGGCTTATTTTTTCTGCAGAAACTGGCTGTACAGAGGATTCCATACAGCCAGTTTTATGTTATCTCATTACCAGGCTTTCCGGCTATTATTCTCCACAATCGAATTCTTTCCAGAGCGGGTGGACTTCTCTACAAACAAATTCCCATCAAAATGGCGATTAAGTTCTCGGGTCCATTTTATTTCAGAGCGGTAAGCTAAAAACAAGCTGCTCTCCCTTCCTGCCCATTTTCCTTCGTCCGCTATCCTGAAATCCAACCGCTTGGTACAGTTTCTGTGCTGATATGTTTCTTTTATTAACTGCCAAAACTATTTCATTTACAGCAGGATACTCCTTAGCTGCGAATGATGCCAATTGGTTCATCCCCTGCTTAGCATACCCTTTTCCTTGCTGTGCGTAAGTGATTGAAAGTGCAGTCAACAGCATTGCATGAGGATTGTCTGTGTACTCTGCAACTCTCGCACTTGTATGTAACATAAAAAATCCCACAGGCTCCTGATCTGCCAATATGACAACTACTGGATGCTGTTCATCTTCGATTGTTTGTAGAAGGTCTATCGGAAAAGCTGTGAATTGCGCCTGCTCAACAGGTAATTCAAACGCTTTGAGCTGTTCCATGTATGCTGGCTGATATTTCTTTAATACTGCCTGAAATGCTGTTTTCATAATTTCTCGACCCCCATTTATTTTATTAATTTTACCATCCCTTTAATATGCAGGAAACAAAAAATGAGGTTGGCACAAAAGGATAGTAGCCAAAACAAAAATCGAACGATGATCCGAAATCCTGAGGATTCGAGCTCGTTCGATTTTTGCTTTTCGAATGTTTCATATACCCTTCGGACACAGTGACAACGCTATTTCTTCATTTTAACAAAGTTGGCTGCTTAAACTTGCGCCGACAACATACGTTGCTCTCCGTAGACACGGCTTCAGTCTCTAGAAAATAAAGGAGCCATTTTCTGCGTACGATGAATCGCTGCCGCAGCGTTCCTTGTCCTCTTCTGCGGGAGGGAAGGCCTCGATGAGACCCCGCAGAGCGCAAGCTCGAGGAGGCTCACCAGCCGCCCACGGAAAGCGTAGTGTATTTCCGCAGCGTAGTACTAGCGCTTATCTGATACTATTAAAAAATCACCTACAGTTACATCACCATTTATATCCATTGTGTCATCAATCGAATGCTTAAAGATGGCCTTTTAAAAATTCATATGAGGTTATCGTTGGTTTTACGTAAATGAGTGTAAGTTATGTCCCAACCTCCCGCTTTCGAAAGATTAATAGAAACCTATGGTGCTTAAGAAGACAACGATTATCGTAATCGGCACAGCCCAGCGCATCAAATTTTTCCAAACTGTAAACCATGGAGAAGATATACCATTGCTTAGCATAAACTCCTCTTCCACCAGTTTTTTATCCATGCGATGGATGATAAACAGAGCAATCAGCAGACTGCCGATCGGCAACAAAATATTGCTGACCAAATAATCCGTTGCATCGAATACAGTCAAACCGAACAATTGGAAGTCACTGAGCAGGCTGGAGGACAATGCAGCTGGGATTCCAGCCATAAAGACAACGATACCTGCAATAACAGCAACTGGTTTCCTTGCCCTTTTTCCACTCTCGGTAAATGCGGAGACAATGATTTCTAAAAGACTGAAGGAAGACGTCAATGTTGCAAATAGGAATAGCAACAAAAACAAGCTTAAGAATACTTCTCCCAGTGGCATTTGGGCAAATACCGACGGAAGTACTATAAACAATAATCCTGGTCCTTCAGCTGGCTCCAAACCAAACGAGAATACAACCGGAAATATTGCCAGACCAGCGAGTAACGATACAAAAATGTTCATCCCCACTACAGTCCCTGCCGAGGATGGAATGCTAACATTCTTATTTAAATACGAACTGTAAGTAACCATACAGGAAAAACCTACCGCTAAGGAAAAGAAGGACTGACCCAACGCATACAAGACCCCTTCTCCAGTAATACTGGAAAAGTCAGGCTGCAGGAAAAACCGTACGCCTTCCATCGCTCCCTCCAATGTTAGCGAACGCACCACCAAAATGATGAAAAAGATAAATAATAATGGCATTAACACCTTGCTCGCCTGCTCGATCCCCTTTTGGATACCAAAGGAAACGACAATAATATTTATTAGCAAAAATAAACCCAGACCAATTATAGTAATAAGCGGGCTGCCTGTTACCAGTCCAAACATCTCCGGATAGTTACTGCTATCTCCTATGATCATACCTGGTATCGACATGCCGCTGTATGTTAATACCC
This sequence comes from Sediminibacillus albus, assembly GCF_900101125.1. GTDB lineage: Bacteria > Bacillota > Bacilli > Bacillales > Amphibacillaceae > Sediminibacillus > Sediminibacillus albus. Next base: position 717,120 of record NZ_FNFL01000001.1, read on the forward strand.
AGCCGCCGACAACACTATAAAATGATAACAAGAGAAAACAGCCAATAATTCCCAAACGGCCAATCCAAGGCCAGAAAGATCGGGGTGCAAGTACTTTATAAGCTGTGACTGCTTCCTTTCCCGCACCACGCCCGATTATTAACTCGGACACTAGCAACGGCAGTCCGATTAAAACGGTAAATGCAACAAAGATAATAAAGAACGCCCCGCCTCCATTCATGCCGGTAACGTAAGGAAACTTCCAAATCGCCCCGAGCCCGATTGCAGCTCCGGCGGTTGAAAGAATAAAACCAATTTTTGAAGACCATTGCTCTCTATTGGTATCCATAACATGCCTCCCATTGATAAATTGCTAATCTTACAGATAGCTTAGAGCTAGATCTTCGTACGAAGTTCCCAAAGCTCAGGAAAAAAGTACTGATCTAGTACTTTCTTCAAGTATCCTACACCAGATGAACCACCTGTTCCAGTCTTATGCCCTATAATTCTTTCGACTGTTTTCATATGCCGAAAGCGCCACTGCTGGAACGAATCCTCAATGTCCACCAATTTTTCTGCCAGCTCATATAACTGCCAATAGCGATCAACGTTTTGATATACTTCCAGCCAGGCTGCTTCCACAGAAGCGTCCGGTTTATATGGGGCGGCGACATCTCTGTCTACGATTGCAGGGTCAATCGGAAATCCTGCTTGACTTAGTGCCTTTATCGCTGCATCGTACAAGCCTGGAGCATGATATGCCTCCTTCAGCTGGCTAAGTATTTCTGGGTCTTTCTGATATATTTTTAACACGTGCGGCGTCTTATAGCCGAGAGCAAATTCAATCAATCGATATTGATAGGATTGAAACCCAGATGCTTGCCCTAAATGATCGCGAAATTCCATATATTCACTTGGAGTCAAGGTGGATAGCACATCCCAGGCATGAATAATTTGGTTTTGGATAGTGGTTACTCTGGCCAACATCTTAAACGCATTTGGCAAGTCGCCATTGTTTATTGAAGCTATCGCTGCTTTTACTTCATGTAAAATCAACTTCATCCACAGCTCGCTGACCTGGTGGATAATAACGAACAGCATTTCATCATGGTGATCAGACAGGCGTTTTTGACTCGATAACAGTTGGTCCAAGTTCAAATAATCCCCATAGGTCATTTTTTCTAAAAAATCTGTATGAATATTCCTCTCTGTTGAAAAGCTTTTATGACCAGTCATGTAAACTCTCCTCCTCATTTGCCCTTATAATCGCCGGATCACAGCACGGACCGGACTGCCATCCGCATCCTGAAGCGCCAGCGGCAGAGCAATCAGTTCATAATCTCCACAAGCGACTTGATCAAGCATTAAATTTTCAAGTATATGGATGCCTTCGGTATTTAACGCATGATGAACCTGAAGATCTTTGCTTTCTGCCGAATCAACGGAGGGCATATCAACACCAAGCAGCCGCACGCCTTTATCTGCCAAAAACGGCGCGATATTTGGATCAAGCACAGGCATTTCCCCTGGAAACCTTGTCGGATCATTCGGCAATGAAGTATGTAACAATAGCCGTTCAACTCGATCTATAGCAAATGAAGCTAGATATTCAGCATCAATGCTATTTTTTCCGGAGACGTCGATAATTTTTGCCGGCCCAATATAAATGGTTATATCTAAATCATTTACCTTTTTCCCCTTGTTATCAAAATGGAACGGAGCATCAATATGGGTGCCTGTGTGACAGCTGGAAGAAAACTGGCCTATATTAACAGAGCCCGTCTGGTCCTTGGAAAAAGTCAATTGATAAGAGAATGGTTCATCCCCAGGCCAATGGGCGATATCATTCGTCAGTGGCTGGGAAATATCAATCCATTCCTTGTTATCGTTCATGCCACCACTCCTCGTTTATTTTCATATTGTTTATACAGTTCTTTCTCCATAATGGTTTTTAATTTCTGAACGACGAGCCACACTTCTTCGAATGTGTTGTATAATGCTACAGGAGCTAGACGGATGCCTCTTGGCGCCCGAAAATCCGGAATCACTCCTGCATCCTTTAATGCCTTGCAAATTCGTACAGCCTCTTTATGCTCAATAAACACGTGGCCGCCGCGAGCCTGATGATCGGCTGGATTTGCCGCAGAAAACCCATAGCCCTCTAGTTCATGGGAGATAAGCTTTAATAAATAATCGGTAAGCTGCAAGGACTTTTCGCGGATACAGTCAATGCCAGCTTCTGAAAACATTTCCAGAGAACCAATCAGCGGTGCCATACTTAACACATGTGGTGTACCAATTTGATAGGCTCCCGCATCTACCGCCGGGGTAAGCTCATGCTCCATATCAAACTGCTTGTTTTTATCGGAACTAAACCATCCAGCTAGACCTGGCTCGTTGCCAAAGTGCCTGCGATGAACATAAAGGCCGCCTACACTTCCTGGACCGCCGTTCAAATGCTTGTAGGTACACCAAAAAGCGAAATCGACATTCCACTCACTTAACTTATGCGGCACAGCCCCAATCGAATGACATAAATCAAAACCAATCAGGATACCTCGTTTATGCGCTTCCGCGGTAAGCCGCTCAATGTCCAGAATCTGGCCGCTGCGATAAAGCACACTAGGCAAAACGATTAACGCCACGTCTTCTGTCATTCTGGCAATGATGTCACCTTCCTCAAGCATATTTCCATCCCTGCTTTTCACTTGTACCAGTTCTTCATCCGGAATAAGATTTTTTTGTTTTATCTGGCTTTTTAATGCATAGATATCCGAAGGAAAGTTCAATTCATCCGCTAATATTTTTGTTTTATCACCTTGGGGATGATAAAAGGACGAAACAAGCTGATGTAAATTCACTGTGGTCGACCCGCTAACCACCACTTCTTCCGGACTTGCACCAATTAATGGCGCTGTCTGCCTTGCCAATGATTCGGACAGGTAAAACCAAGGATGCTCCCCAGTTGTCCAGCCATCGATGCCATATCGCTTCCAAGACTCCACTAAATGATGCAAAGCAGCTTCTGCCCGTTTGGAAAGCAACCCTAATGAATTACCGTCAAAATAAATAACATCCTCTTTTATATAAAACTCCTGGCGAAAATGGCTTAAATTGTCCATTTGATCCTTCTGTAATGCATATTCCCGGCTCCATTGATCAATTTTCCCCTTCATAACGCCCCGCTCCTTTTTCAACATTCTGTCAATTTGACTATATATTTTCATACGTTGACTGTCAACGAGGCTTCTCTTCTCCTCCGCTGGGATAAACAATGCTTATGATTATATTTCACTAGTTCCAGGATGCTAGACAGTTCAATCCTTCAAGGCGACGCAGCGGTAAACATCGAGCTCTATATTCCCCACTTGAATATGCTAAAGCATTCAGCAACAGATACTGGGGATAGGAACAGACATGACCGTGCTGATTGGGTGGCTAAAATAAAATGATTTTTCGCCATACGCAGTCCCCTGGTCTCGAGCTTTCCAGAAGTCAAGGAAGTACTGCATTTTTTAATAACCAGGAAATATGATGTATGCTTCCTATAAAATTTGTCTATCCCTTTACTATTGAGTCTATATCTGTTGTGATTGGTGTAACATTATTTCCGTGGGCACGTCTAATTAACAAAAGTTACTGGAGGTCATGCGATGAAGAAGATATTGTTCCTGTCTTTGTTTTTTGTAATAATAGCAGCTGGATGCGGTACAGGGAATGACCCGAATGAGGAGGCAGAAGAAGTGAACGGAGATGGCAAAGGAATTAATGAAGGAGTAATAGCCGGAAGCCTTGAAGAGCAAAGCCCATTGACATACCAATACCGGGTAAGCAACCAGACGGAGAACGAAGTGAAGCACGAATTCTCCAGTTCTCAACGATTTGATTATTCAATAGCCGATTCATCAGGAGAACAGGTTTTCTTGCTTTCCAGTGTCACTTCCTACATTCAAGTGATGGGAGAAGAAATAATAGAACCGGGTGGAGAACTTGTTTATGATATTGATTTACAGGAACGGGATTTGCCTCCAGGCAAATATGTACTAACCGCCTGGCTGACCCCTACAGACGGAAAAAAGTACGAGGTAAAACAAGAGTTTACCGTCTCTGAAGGCGAATAGCAAGTCCGGATAAAGGCCTTCCACGCAAGCGGGAAGGCCTTTTGTTTATCACGTTTTCGCATAAATACATGTATCTGTAAGATGCTGTCCATCTGCTGACAAATCATCATTCCTTAATATCCCTTCTAACGCAAATTCTAACTTTTCTGGTATCGCACGGCTTTTTAAGTTTTTCGCCTCACACCTTATTTCTACTCTTTGGCACTTCAAATCGGACAAAGCAAACTGAGTCAATTTGTTAACTGCTTCTGTCATATAGCCATAGCCGCTATATGTGGTGTGAATCCAATATCCTATTTCGCATTTCGGAACATTCCAATCAATATTATGGAATCCGGATGATCCGATAAATGCGTTCGTCTCCTTATGAAATAACAGATATCGGAGGTTAACCCTATTTATAAAGCTACTATAAGCTTCTCGGCAGTTAATCTCTGAATCTTCAACTGTAGGGATTCTCTGGGCAAAGGGCATCCAAGGCCTTAATTCTTGGATAGACGCCTTGACTGCATCATTGACTGCCTTCCCATCCCCTGATTCAGGCCTTCTCAATAATAATCTTTCTGTTTCTAGTACAGCAGGAATTTCATATAAAATCGGATTCAAGTTTGGCCGCCTCCCTTCCATCATCTGTTGGTTCTCTTTAAAATAGCTTAAAACGAAAAAACTCCCGCCCCCCCAAGATTTCTAACATCTTGAGGACGAGAGTTATCACTAGCGCGGTACCACCTCAGTTTGCTGATACGTCACCGCACCAACCTTATCGGGTACATAGCATACCCTGTCCCTATAACGGGAGAACCCGTCTTGCAGCTTTGCAAAGCACTGCAAACAAGCTCCAAGCCTTTCTTCATTAAGGTGGTTGCTGCTCCATTTCAGCAGCAGGAGCTCTCTGCAAACAACCATTCCTTAACTACTCTTCTCTTCATCGCCGGATTATTAATTTTTACTATAATAAGAAATATTTTCTGAATTGTCAATCGCTTATTTACTTGCGGGAAACTATCGATCAATTTCTTTCAGGACCTTTGCCGGGTTACCGCCCACCACTACATTTTCTGGTACATCCTTGACCACGACAGCACCAGAGGCGATTACCACATTGTTGCCAATCGTAACCCCTGGATTAATGATCGACCTGCCGCCAATCCAAACGTTATCTCCAATAGTTACAGGTTTGCCGAATTCTGCACCGGAATTCCGTTCTACCGGATTGATCGGGTGTGTAGCAGTGTATATATGTACTCCCGGTGCCAGCATACAATTATCACCTATTCGCACTTCGCAAGCATCTAAAATAGTACAGTCGAAATTGGCATAGAAGTTTTCCCCTATGTGTATGTTATAGCCATAATCGCAGCGGAAGACGGGTTCCACGAATAGCTTGCCGCCGGTCGATCCAAATAGTTCCTTTAAAAGTTTGGTACGCTGTACTGTTTCTGTTTCTCTCGTTTGATTAAATTGTCTAGTTAGCTGGCGGGCATATTTACGTTCATCTGCCAATTGCGGGTCCCCGGCAAAATATAGGTTACCATTAATCATTTTTTCTTTTTCTGTCGGCATATACGCACTTCCTTTTATAGTAGTAATAAGAATTGCAATGCTTTTAGCACCGTTTGATGATTTCCTATATCAATTAACATACGTTAAAAAGCTGGAAGTAGCAATAGTCATTCCTCTTCCAGCTTTAATATCCTGCCGATCATAACGACAATAGCTGCATCCTCCTGTTATTGTTCTTTGTTACGGTTATTTGTCAATAACTCAATCGATCTTGCCAATAAGGCTGTCCGTTTAGGGAATGTCTTTAAATCAACGTATTCCTCTGTCAAGCTATGGGAAAACTCTCCTAATGGCCCCATGCCATCTACGGTTGGAACTCCTTCATCTGCTGTATAGGCAGCATCGGAAGCCCCTCCGGTACTTTCGTCTTTAACGGACATTCCCAATTCTTTTCCGGCAGCTCTAATCACCTCGAGAAGTTTTTCTGTTTCTTCCGTTTTTTCCATCGGCGGCTGAGCCATGCCGCCTTCTATTTTTGTAGAAGTACCTTCGACAATATCCTGATCAGCAATATCCGATATTTCCTTGGTGACTTCCTTCGCCTGCTGTTTATCCTTCACTCTTACATCTACTTTAGCATCTGCATCAGGGGGAACCGTGTTACTGGACGTTCCGCCATTAAAAAGTCCGACGTTGACAGACAAACCTTCTTCATAATTATTTAAATCCTGTAACTTGATGACTTTGTGGGAAAGTTCGTTAATCGCACTTCTACCCAGTTCCGGCTCCACCCCTGCATGGGCGCCTTTGCCTTCTACTTCAAGATCGAATCTGCCCACACCCTTGCGTTGCGAAACAACCGCATCCCCGGGGCGGCCCGATTCCACCACAAGGGAAAAGTGTTTATTATTGGCTGCTTTTTTAATTAATGGCTTGGAAGTAGGCGATCCTATTTCTTCATCACTATTAAAAATGACATGGACATTTTTATATGCATGCGATCCACTTTCTTTCAACGCTTTTAGCGCATAAAGAACAGATACGTGGCTCGCTTTTTCATCACTCACTCCAGGTCCATAAGCTTTGTCGTCTATTATTTCAAATGGCCGTTCTTGTGCCGTTCCAGCCGGAAACACTGTATCCATATGGGCGACAATCAGGATTTTAGGATCACTTCCCCTATCTGCCTTCACTTCCAAATTATTTCCGTGTTCTTTTTCCCTGTGAATGTGTACATACATGCCTAGCTCTTCAAACTTATCTTTGAGAAGGTTGCCAATCGAGTCAACACCTTTTTTATCATAGGTGTTACTATCCGTATTAACGAGTTGCTCAAGCATATCTTTCATTTCCGGCATCTGTGCTTCCAGACGTTTTTCTAAATCCATAACCTTAAAAAAACCTCCTTATCGTCTTCTACTCTACCTATTCCCACTTGTGGAACAATGACACCTGAAATATCGACAGAAGGAATGGTTAAAAAGAACCCCATTGCAAAAAGCACCCATGCAAAGTATTAGGTGCTAATTCACATTTTACTCACTGGGTGTATCGGATTAGTTTCCTGCAGAAAAACAACAGGGGAGATAAGAAGAGGAGGAACTGCTCGTGTTACCGAAGATAGTTAGGTATTTAGCTTTTCAGGCAAACGATCAATCTTCCTGTCAAGCGCTTCAATTAACGCAAGCTCTTTTTTCCTGTCAATATTGCGGTAGTGATGCGAATCTCCTGGTTGTTTATCCTTCTCATCGGCTAAATGGATCACCTTTTGCAGTGCTTTTAATTCAAATTCTCCTTCTGGAAGAGCGGACTCGGTATGAAATAAGACCGCATGGGCAATTTCCTTGGCGGCCTGCTTATCTTCTCCCAGCCGGACCAACAATTTATGTGCCCGCTCAGCTCCTTTAATCGGATGGATATCGTAGGCACGGTACAATTGATAATCCCACTCGCCATCTTTATACCATTGATAATGCCCAATATCATGCAGGAAACCTGCTTTCGCAGCCCAATCAGAATTTACGTTATACGCTCCGGCTAGATGGAAGGCATGGTAGGCAACGGAAATAGCATGAGCCATTCCTGATCTTCTGACGTATTTTTGAGTAATTGGATGTTGATAAATCTTTTTCATAGTGACTGTTCTCATCATGATGCCTCCTCTTCTGTTAGTTTTACAGTTAAATTATCGATATATTATCACCGATTTATGGCAAAAGCAATAACTTGGTAATCAATGGTGACAAACTATTTTTATTAACGACTCCGTTGTTACATCGTTAACCGTAATACTTTTTATTGAATTTTGTATACCCATTTCCCGCCAGCTCCAATCGTAACGCAAAATAATAAAAGAATGCGGCTCAGTTGCCGCATTCCTTAAAAGCTCATTTAGCTAAAAATTTGGTCAATTGCTTGGATCTCCTTATCTGTCAGAGAGACGTCCAGTGTTTTTAAGTTATTAAGCACTTGCTCTGAATTTTTAGCCCCTGGAATGATAGCATCGATAGCTTCCCTTGTTAGATACCAGGCAAGCACGACATGAGCAACTTCTACATGCTTAGCCTCAGCGATTTTCCGGACTTGCTCCACTTTTTCAAGGTTTTTTGCAAATGCATCTCCTTGAAAATGCGGCATATCTTTACGCAAATCATTAAATACCGTATCCTTTGTATATTTACCTGCAAGTAAGCCGGACGCAAGCGGGAAATAAGGAATAAACGAAATGTTTTGCGCTGCTGTATATGGCAGTAACTCTTTCTCTGCCTCTCGCTGCAGCAAGTTATATTGGCCCTGATACACATCGACATAACCGTCTTTATTTGCTTCCTTTAACTGGTCCATAGAGAAATTGGAAACACCGATGGATTTAATTTTCCCTTCGTCCTTCAACTGCTTCAAGGCACCGACAGCTTCATCCTTTGGAGTATCTTTATCCGGGAAATGGATGTAAAATAAATCGATATAATCGGTCTGCAGCCGTTTCAAGCTGCTTTCCACCGCTTGTTTTAAAAAGGCGGGTGAATTATCCATTACTGTCTCTCCGCCGGCAAATTTATGGGCGCCCTTTGTAGCAAGAACGACTTCACTGCGTTTTCCGGTTTCTTCGAGAACCTCTCCAATTAATTCCTCTGAACGTTCCGGACCATAGATGAATGCTGTATCCAACAAGGTGATTCCATTGTCTATCGCTGTCCGGACCAGATCCTTGCCTGCCTTTTCATCAAGATTAGGATACAAATTATGCCCGCCGACAGCATTGGTACCAAGCCCAATCGGATGAACAGAAATACTTGATTTTCCTAATTTCGTTTTCTTTTCCATACACTACCAACTCCTCTCTATTTAGTTAGTATCATTACATATCAAGGGATTAATTTAAACTAGAAAGCTCTACTCGATTAGATCCATTCCTCAGAAAAGTCATTATAAGCTCGCATTAGTCAGTTCTGCCTCTGTCATCCTTTGTTGGTCCGCCATTCCAATCAAAAAACTCGTCGATATCCATGAGGAAAACTGCTTTGTCTTTGATTACAAGTTTTGCTATGATAATTTCACATCCACATAAACCGATTAGTACTAGAAAACCGCTTAACATCCTGTCTTCACACTCCTTCTTTTTGTTAAGAAGAAAGTAATCTATGAAACGCGTTTCAGGTCAAGACAGATATTTCATTACTGGAAAGGATACACAAAAATGGCCAACATTCGTGAGATTGCAAAGCTTGCCGGTGTCTCTGTAGCAACAGTTTCAAGAGTACTCAACAATCACCCCTATGTCAGGGAAGAGAAACGCCATGCTGTACAGCAAGCGATGGATTCATTGGATTATCGAAGGAATCTTACAGCGATTCACTTATCGAAAGGCACTACCAATTTGATTGGAGTAGTGCTTCCGTCCATCGATATCCCCTACTTCAGTAATATCATAGAAGGGATTGCCGAAGAAGGCTTGCAGCATAATCTGCAGCTTGTCCTCGTGCAAACAAACTATGAAATTTCAAAAGAATTGGATGCACTCGAGCTGCTGCGCGGCAATTTAATCGATGGCTTAATTTTTACTTCCCGTGCTGTTTCACTGGACATTATTAAACAATACAATGGGAATGGCCCTGTAGTATTATGCGAAGATTCCGATCAACTGGAGTTCCCCTCCATAAGTATTCCTCATGAGCAAGCTTTCCAAAGGGGATTGGACTATCTCATTTCCAAGGGCCACTCCCGTATTGCCTACACCTTAGGAAGAAAAACAGGTGCAAACAGCCAGAAACGAACAACAGCTTACCAGGCGATAATGAAAAAAATAAATGAACCAATAAGAGACGATTGGGTTTTCGACAAATGCCTTACCATCACTGATGGCAGGCAAATCATCCATAAATATAACCGATTGAAGGAAAAACCGACCGCTTTCCTGGCCACCAACGACCAAGTAGCCGCCGGCCTGATTTTCGGTGCTCAAAATGATGGGTTAACGGTGCCTTATGATATCGCTGTTTTAAGTTTTGACAACCAGCCAATCTCCGAAGTGATGAATATTTCAACTATTGATATTCCAATCAAGGAGATCGGAAGGAAAGCGGTTCAAACATTGGTGGAAGGAAAGTCCGCGAAAAAGCAGAAAATATCTCTTCCTTTCCAGCTAATTGAGCGAAAAACTGTCTAAAAGAAGATGCCCAGGCCGCTGTATAATAGAGAAGGTTTGCTTGTTTGCGACGATGGATGAGCCTGGCAGTATAGCTTTCAGTAAAATGGGCGGCCAAATCCAAAACACTTGATTGTTCTGCTTTTACATTTCAGAAAAATCGGGTATAATAAAACTAAATCAAAATAAAACTAAAACAGACCACAGCAGCCACTGTGGTCTGTAGATAAGCGGTTCCCCCAGAGGGATCGGCTATCATAGTGCGATAGACCTCTCCTAGTTTACTTGTTGGGCAAATAGGGAGGTCTATTTTTTATTGATCAGCGAAACGATCAATGCAAGCAATGCAATCAAGAAGGTACCAAAACCAATGAGTACCATAAAACTCTCATACATGCTCAAAGGCATCACCCCCTTTCACGGGGTTAGCCGACCCACCCTAAAAGAACATTATCTACATCAATTATAGCATATTCTTACTTATAAACGAACGGACATTCGGACCATTTCTTGTCCTCCTCCTGCCTGCAAAACTTTCCCTTGTTTTTTCAAAATAAAATCATCTTTGAAACCCAAAAGATTTTTACTGACAGGCTTTTGATACCGATAACACGCAACCACATGAGACGTTCATTAATTCGGCAAATTGTATGATGCCTTCAAAAGCGGGAAATATAGGAGTGACTTAAGGAGGTTTGGGTTTGGAACATTTATGGCTTTCTGTTATTCCGTTTTTGATAGTCATCAGCCTGTCGATTTGGCTGAAAAAAATATTGCCTGGTCTTGTATTGGGGATTTTAGTTGGTTCGTTCATTGTAGAAACAGGACTGTTAAGCGGTTCCCGGCTAACGGTCGAATATATGGTTACTACCCTTACCGATGAAACGAATATTAAAATCATCGGATTTTTATATCTGTTTGGCGGGCTTGTTGGAATGATGACAATATCAGGGGGGATTAAAGGGTTTTCCGAGTGGATTGGAACGAAAGTAAAATCGCAACGCGGATTGTTAGGCTTAATTTGGTTAACGCTGCCCTTCACTTTTATGATGCCGATGTTCCGGATAATGATGATCGGCCCAGTCGTCAAATCATTAATGGCAAGGTTGAATATTTCCAAGCAAAAGGTCGGCTTTACGATGGATGTTTCCACCTCCTCTGTGATTGTCCTGCTCCCAGTGGCTACGGCATTTGTCGGTTTCATGGTATCGCTTGTCGCTAATGGCATTAACAAACACGGATTATCCTTGACTCCCTATAGCGTTTTTTTAATGAGCATCCCGTTTAACTTCTATGCGATTATTATGCTGTTATTAGGACTGGCAAGAACCTTTTGGACTTCCAGGAATAAGGAAATAGAACCAAATAACGGTGGCGCCAGCATCGAGGATGAACAACACCCCTATCACCGGCTTGGGGTAAAACAAGAGTTAAGCATGGTAAAAGCACAGCCTTGGAACTTAATCGTCCCTTTGTTTCTGCTGCTCGGGCTTTCTTTATACTTATTATGGCAGGATGGGATGGACCAAGGAGCGACGACCGTGTTTGCCGCCTTTTCAGAGGCAGATGCTACATTTGTAATGCTGCTGGCTGTTTTTATGACACTTGTACTGACGTTTATTTTTTATATTTTCCGTAAACAGCCAGTCAATGAAGTTCTATACCACTTTATTGATGGAGGCAATCAAATGATGCAGGCAATCATTTTGCTTGTATTAGTTTGGGCATTGTCTTTAACAGCAGAAGACTTAGGTTTTTCTGAATTTATAAGCTCTACATTAGGAGGCTTTCTGCCGGCATTCACAGTACCGGCAATTCTCTTCGTTTTAGGCTGCGTTGTTGGTTATTTTATTGGTTCCTCCTGGGGAACTTGGGGTCTGTTCATGCCTTTAGGATTTACATTAGCCACAGCAACGGATGCATCAATAATCATGACTGTCGGGGCTGTGTTTGCTGGCGGATCATTCGGAGCGATGACTTCACCATTGGGCGATACAACGATAACGACAGCCTCCATTTTGGAAATGCCCTTAGTTGATTATGCACGCTATAAGTTGAAATTTTGTGCGGTTGGAGCGGCCATTGCGACGGCATTGTACATCATCAGCGGGTTGATTGTTTAATCCGCACTATCCTTATACACCGGTGAGATATTTCAGGAAAATCCCTGTAACCCGTTATTTTTTTATTACTGGAATCAATATTTCGAAATGGGGATCCTGTGCATCACGCTCAGCCGGATATCTTTCATGTTTGATAGGCAGATTATCGAAATACTCTCCCCCGTCCTCTGTATAGGTTTGGTACTCGCTCGCTTCCAGCTCTTGATAAGTTCGGCTAATATCTTGTCCTTTTCTGTGCTGCGTCTTTAAATAAGTCATTGACGGAACATATACTTCAATCATCCCATCAGGCAGCTTCTGTTCCTCGCTCACTTGATACAGAGAAAAATGGACGAAACCATCCAGCCTGGTATGATAGGATAAGCCCAATTGAATGTCTGGCTCAACAGCATATCTTAACTCTGAAACTCTCAAACTCATCCGGTTAATCATCTGTTTAAGCTCAGTGATTTCCGTGTATGGCCCCTCCCATTTTAATCCGATGGCGCGATAGGCGGGAGCCTGCACAATTTGATAATCGAATGAACGCATGTTTATATCTCTCCTTATTATTTATCAATGCAAATCTTTATGATTCGATTTAGCTTTCTACAACCTTGCTGGGTATTCCTGCTTCCCCCCCTTGTTTATTTCATTCTGCTCCTGGGAAATAAATAGAAAAACTTTAAATATGAAGTTGAAACGATTGCTTTATTTCTTGATAACTGGCATTCTGGAGAGATAAATAAAAAAAGACCGCGGAGGTGACATATTTGATTGAGATTAAAACTTCTGCACTTAGTGACGGAGAATTCAATAGAGGGGTATTCGCTACACGTGATATCGCCAAAGGGGAGCTCATCCATGAGGCTCCAGTGATTCCCTATCCTAATGACCAGCATGAATTGATCGAACAAACAATCCTTGATGATTATGTGTTTGAATATGGTAAAAACCATACAGCCGTGGTGCTTGGATATGGAATGCTGTTCAACCATTCCTATACACCGAATGCTGATTATGATATTAATTTCTCAAAACACACCTTTGACTACTTTGCTTATACCGATATAAAAGCGGGTGAGGAAATCCTGATCAACTATAATGGCGATGTAGATAACGAGGATCCCCTTTGGTTTAATATGGAAAAATAAAAGAACGACCCTCGCATCTACGTCCGAGGGCCGTTCTTATTTTCCTTAGATGAACTAATATTTTATCAACATCGCAATAAGCTGGTATCCTGCACCAATCGTCCAAAATAATACGTGATCACCACGCTGGATTCTTCCAGTTTCTATTCCCTCATGTAAAGCGAGAAATGGACTGCTTGTCCCCGTATATCCAAATTTGTCTCCTACATAAATAATTTGGTTATCCTTTATATTAAGCTCATCTTGGATTTTCAAGATATTGGCAAGGGAGAACTGGGAAAAACAATATGCTTTAATTTCATCTGCAGGGATATTGTTTCTCTGCAGAATCGTTTCCAGCATAGCAAAAGTTGGCGGCATAGCAATATCGCCATCGAAAGGAAGCCATTTAATATAACTATCTTCTTTCTGCTTCATGTTCGATAATCCATTCCCAGGATACATAATTTTATCACGATTGACGGAATCAGTGAAATAGACGGCATCTATAAAACCAGTTTCTTCTTCTGTTTTTTCCAGGATGACTGCGGCTGCTGCATCCCCATAATTTGCATAGGTGATTTCATCTTCCGGATTGCTGATAAGCGAGTTATAATCCGAACCGACAATTAATGCCGTATTCACATGAATATTCGATTTCATATAGTGACTTGCTTGCTCAACTGCGACAGTCATCCCTGCGCAATTCGCATTCGAATCAAGAATAATCGTATCATGATCCGCTTCAATGGCATCATGGATAAACATAGCATTCGCTGGAAATGTGGTCTCAGGGACTTGAGTGGAAAATACAATCATATCAATTTCCTCCCCCGTTAATTCAAGCTTTTCCAGCACGCGTTTCGCAGCTGTGATTCCCATCGTCAAGCCATTTTCCCCATCGTTATCGATGATATACCTTCGCCCTCTTCCCATATGTTCGAGAAAACGTTCAATATTTTTACCCCTTTTAGAAAAGTGATCTAGGTAGAATTGATTATCAACAGATGTCGCCGGGTGGTAGATGTCTACTCCCTTTATTCTAATATTACTCACTCGTCATTCCCCTTTTTTATTTCTGATAGTTAACATGAAAAAAAGGCTTTTGCCAAGCCTTTTCATTCTTTATTATGCAACTTCTGCTACTTCTGAATTGGTTAAGCCAGCACTTTTTGCTATTCTGTTTAACTGCATCTTCAAAACAGGATTTTTCTTAATTGTGAAGACAACTTTATTGAATCCAGACTCATTGTACATTTTGAAGGAATTTTCCAGACTCGGAACCATATCTTTGGTCAGCAGATCCATTGAAGTACAATCGACATCCAACGTATAGGAGCTGGCATCGATAGAATTTACTTTTTTCTGATAATCAGTTACAAAGTTCTTTACGTCTTCTGAAGAAAAAGAACCTTTAACCTCCATTTCAATTGTCTTGCTAGAACTAACAACGTTAATAGTGTACTTAGTCATACGTATTCCCCCTGATTTTTTAAACGCTGCATAGGCAGCTTATATTTTATAGAAAAGAAAAAAGCCCACACGGATAGCTGTGGGCTTAAAATCTTTTATAACGAGTATAAAATGATTCCTGCAACCCGACTATCATAGCTAAGAGACCAGCCTTAGATTCGTAGTTTTGCGTCCTTGTTTTTCAACAAGTTTGCCAAAATTATGTAATTATATAGTATCATAAGCTCCCTGGTTTTAGAAGTGCTTTTTCGACAAATTTTGCTAAAAAATCAAAAAATGAAATTTTTGTGAACCTTTCAATTTCCTTTCAGTCACTCGCTTTAAGGTATATCAGCGGAAGTATTTATCATACTTATCAATCGAATCCGGATGTAAACCGGTGTTTTGCTGGGCTTCTCTTTGCATCGATTGATTACAGCTTTAACACACATAACGTGCTTCAGGATTTTTCTTGATTCTTAAACTGGCTGTCAGAATAATCAACGCGAATTCCCCATAAAAATGAGGTTGGGATAAAAGGATAATGGCCAAAACAAAAATCGAACGATGATTCGAAATCTCTAACATTCGAACTCGTTCGATTTTTGCTTTTCTCCTATTTAAGATAACCCTAGGACACAGTTGAAGCGTTCCTGTCCTCAAAGCAAAAACAGCTTCTTCCGGGGCCTTCAGACTCGTGCTGTTCTCACTGGATTCTATGTATTCTGCCTGCGCTGATACGGCTTTTCTTACTACCTTGCATAACCACCGAGGCCTTTCATCCCGCAGGAGTCTCCGTGGATTTCCTCCGCTGAAAGTCTACGAACGGTTTTCAGCAGTCCACAAATGCTTCTGATTTACTTGAGAGCGCGGTGTACTAGCGCTTATCCGATAAACGCTAGTACGGAATCATCTGCTGTTCCATCGTTATTTTATATCTATGGCGTCATCAATCGAATGCTTGAAGATGGCCTTGTAAACCTTCGTGCTGTTAACGTTCAGTTTTTGCAAGTGGATTTATATGATGGTTCCATTTCAGCTAATTTTCATTGATCATTAATAATTCGCGAATATCTGACTCGGTGAGTACGGAAGCTTTATCGTCCTCCGAATCAATCACTTCTTCGATCAGAAGCCGTTTCTTCTCTTGCAGTTCATTCATTTTTTCTTCAACCGTTCCTTGTGCTGTCAGCTTAATGACCTTGACAGCACGTTTTTGGCCAATCCGGTAAGCCCTGTCAGCAGCCTGCTCCTCGACGGCTGGATTCCACCAGCTGTCATACATGATTACCGTGTCGGCACCAGTTAAATTTAACCCGGTGCCCCCAGCCTTTAAGGAAATTAGCAGCAGCTGGCGTTCCCCGCCATTAAATCGATCGCATATTTCCACTCTTTCTTCTGAAGGGGTTTGGCCATCAAGGTAAAAGTAAGCAAGCTGCTTGTCCGTTAAATGTCTCCCTATGAGATCAAGCATTTTGGTGAATTGCGAAAAAATCAACACCCTTCTGCCGGAAAGCATAGCTTCCTCCACCAGCTGCATTAATTGCTCGAATTTCGCCGAACTGCCTTGATAATTATCGACAAACAAGCCTGGATGGCAGCAAATCTGGCGCAGCCGGGTTAAACCTGCTAATATGCGAATTTTATTCTTTCGGAAAGTTTGCTTATCCAAATGCTTAAGCGTGTCATGACGCAGCTTTGCAAGATAGGCCGCATACAACCTTTTCTGTTCCGGAAGCAGCTCTGTCGATACAATTGTTTCGCTTTTTTGCGGGAGTTCTTTGAGTACATCCGTTTTCAGCCTGCGCAGGATAAATGGACGGGATCTCCGGGAAATTGCTTTGTTGGTAAGATTGCTGTATTGCTGTAAACCTAAAAAAAGCTCGGGAAAAATAACATGAAAAATCGCCCAAAGTTCCACAAGTGAATTTTCCACCGGTGTTCCTGTAAGAGCAAAGCGATGGCTGGCTTGAATTTTTTTAACGGCTCTTGCCGTTTGAGTTACTGGATTTTTAAAGGCTTGGGCTTCATCAAAGAACACCGTATGAAAGGAAACCTTTTGAAAACTGGGGATATCCCTGCGCAATATTGGATAAGAAGTGATAATCACATCTTTTCCAGTAATCAATTGAAGCTGGTTGATCCGTTTTTCTTTGGCGCCGTCTATCACAAGTGTCTGAAGATCTGGCGCAAATTTCTCCAGCTCTTTCACCCAATTGTAGGTGACAGACGATGGACAAACAATTAGTACCGGCTGCTGCTTTTCACGAATTGCGGACACCTCTGACAAAATATAAGCGATGCTTTGCACGGTTTTTCCCAGTCCCATATCATCAGCCAAAATCCCGCCAAAACCGTAGCTGGCCAGCGTCTTCAGCCATTGAAAACCATGGATTTGATAATCTCTCAATATTCCCGCAAGACTCTCAGGCACCGTAAACGCAGACTGTGCAGGCTGGCAGATATCCTTCCAAAACTGGCGGAATGAATCCTCGGCAAGGAGAATATCGCTCGTATCCACGGAATCAAGTATGTCAAGGCTTTGCTCAACAGGGACACGCAGTCCGTTTTCCAGATCACCATTGTGTACAGGAAGGTTGTGAAGAAAACGGTGTATCTCCAGATATTCCTTTGTCTCCAAGGATAGGAGCGATCCCGATCGTAAACGGTAATATTTGCGCTTTTCCTCTAACGCTTCCAGCAAGCCGCGGATGTCTTCATGTGGAATCCCATCCAGATTGAATTTGAATTCTAACCAATTGGTCCGTTCTTTACTCACTCTCACCCTGATTTTCGGAAAAACATTTTCCTTAACGAGCCGTGTTCTTATCGCTGTTGTTGTGTAAATGTGTGTCAGCTTTTGCAGTTTGGGAACCATGTAATACAAAAAGTCATATTCGAGTTCTTCATTGTGCATAAAGTAGCCGCTCTCCGACTTGGTAAACAAACTATCTTCCATCAGCCTTAGAATCTGTTCCTCTTTTTCTATATCTCTAAAAACCACTGGTTTCGAAGTTGCTTCGCTAATCTCCAAGGGGTTGATAACGATCTTTCCGTAGTGAAACTCCAGTCCTGCAAGTAAACGGTTTTTCACACGGTCGAGAAACAACTTAGCTTCCAACGGTGTCTTCTCAAACTGTTGCTCGAAACCTTCCGAAATAGTTACTTTTCCTAAATTTTTTAAACCGGGTACCACTTTCTCGAGAAAAAAATTGATTTGCTCGGGAGCAATCGGTATTTCATCTCTGCCGGTTGCATCAAGCATTCTCTTTAACTCCTCTAAACGCTTAACATCATGGCTATCCACCAAGGTAATTTTTCCATCATGAATGACAGTATTGTAAGCAGCCATCACAACCGCCCGGTCCAGTCCGGTAATTTTTAAGCTATAGCCTTTTCCCTTTGTTTCCAACAGGTCAAATTGCAAAGGCAGGATGTCCTTCGAAACATGTATCCCCTGGTAAATTTGCTTCTGATCGTCCAAATTCGCATAAGCAGTGTGCTGCAGCAAAGGTAAAAGCTTTTCCCAGGCTGATGGCGGGATTACTAATATATTGTTGCCGCCGCGCTCCATTGCATTTGTTGCCACTGACTGATAGTCAATGATCTCAGTAAGCAGCTGAACAACCGCATCTGTTTCTTTGGCAAAGCAGTGTACATTCAAATCAAACGTGACCTTAGAGGTAAGGCTAACCGGAACATTTTCTTTCACCCGCTGAAGAAATATCTGGATGTCATCGACCTTGGCTCCATTTATCTCGGCATCCATTCCGAACATCAAGCCTTGTCCGTGTCTATTGATCACTCTACAGGTGAACACAGCCTCCACCACTTCCCTGTCCTCAAAATGGGACTGATGGCCGCTCGTTCGTTTCCTGTTTTCCTGGAAAAGCGATAATAAGTCATTAGACAGCTCCCGGTTAGCGGAAGCATGCAGGGCCAGATTGTTGCCTGAGCGCTGCCATCCATACAAAGCCAATAACACAGCAGCGATATGCTGGCAGTCCTTTGTAATACCTGCCAAAGCTGGACAGCTGCACATCGATTGAAGGTCTCCATTGGCATCTGTTTTAATGACAACATGAAAATCTTCTTTTCCAGCAACTGTCGCTTCACATCCCCCAGGGCCATATTGCTCGAAAGTGACTTTATTCGCACGGTAAAAAGCATCTCCGCTTTTAAAGGAAACAGTACCACACCTATCTTTTATCAACTTTTCATTAAGTATTATATTCAAATACTGCCCCTCCTCTTTTCGCATTATCAAGGGCTATGTGTATTAATTTTACCATTACAAAAAACTTACTGACCCAATTTTACGTTAAACGATACTCATAGACAATCTATCCTATGATAGCACACACAGGAAAAATCCCCCAATTATTGGACAGACTGACTCTCTCCGTACATTCCATGGAGATCGATTTTTCCAAACCTGTAATCTCCCCTATCGCTTTTAGTAAATCACCTATATAATAGAAAGGATGAACTTTTGAAAGAAAAGGTGTTTAATGATGAGTTTACTAACAGTTTCAAATTTAAGCCACGGATTCGGAGATCGCGCAATTTTTGATGATGTGTCTTTTCGGTTATTACAAGGAGAACATATTGGCCTGATCGGGGCTAACGGTGAAGGAAAGTCCACCTTCATGAATATTATTACAGGAAAACTGGAACCGGATGCCGGGAAGGTCACCTGGTCGAAGCATTCCCGGATCGGTTACTTGGACCAGCATGCCGATTTAAAGCAGGGCATGACCATCCGTGACGTATTAAGGACAGCCTTTCAGTATTTGTATGATATGGAAGCAGAGATGAATGGCCTTTATGCAAAAATGGGAGAAGTCGAACCAGAGGAATTAGAAGAAATCCTTGAGGAAACGGGAAGGATTCAGGATGCACTAACCAACAATGATTTTTATACGATTGATGCAAAGGTCGATGAAGTGGCCAACGGGCTAGGCCTTGATGAATATGGGCTTGATCGTGACGTCCATGACTTAAGCGGCGGGCAGCGTACCAAAGTATTGCTTGCCAAGCTTTTATTAGAAAAACCGGACATTCTCCTGCTCGATGAACCGACCAACTATCTGGATGTCGAGCACATCGAGTGGCTGAAACATTACTTGCTGGAATATGACCATGCGTTTATTTTGATTTCCCATGATATTCCATTCCTTAACAGTGTGGTGAACTTGATATACCACATGGAAAATCAGCAAATTACTCGCTATCCGGGTGACTATAACGAATTTCTCCGTGTGTATGAGATGAAAAAGCAGCAGCTGGAAGCAGCCTATAAAAAACAGCAGAAAGAGATTGCCAATTTAAAAGACTTTGTCGCGAGGAACAAAGCCAATGCGGCAACAAGCAAAATGGCAATGTCACGCCAGAAAAAGTTAGATAAAATGGATGTTATCGAGTTAGATGCTGAGAAGCCAAAACCTGAATTTCACTTTAAGCAGGCACGGACACCAGGAAAGTATCTATTTGAAACAAATGAACTTGTGATAGGATATGGTGAGCCTTTATCAAGGCCGCTCAATCTTGCAATGGAGCGCGGCCAAAAAATCGCCTTGTCCGGCGCCAATGGTATTGGAAAAACGACTCTTCTGCGAAGTATTCTAGGCGAAATTAAAGCCG
The DNA here is from genome assembly GCF_900101125.1 of Sediminibacillus albus. Classification (GTDB taxonomy): domain Bacteria; phylum Bacillota; class Bacilli; order Bacillales; family Amphibacillaceae; genus Sediminibacillus; species Sediminibacillus albus. The sequence goes on from NZ_FNFL01000001.1 coordinate 737,698, forward strand.
TATCTGGTTCCGTACAACTGGGTGATCATCTGCATATCGGCTATTTTGAGCAAGAATTAAAAGAAGAAACGAGAAACACGTGTATTGAGGAAATCTGGGAGGAGTTCCCCCATTTAACTCAGCAAGAAATAAGGTCTTCCCTGGCTAAGTGCGGGTTGACCAGGAAGCATATTGAAAGCAAGGTACAAGTGTTAAGCGGCGGTGAGAAGGCAAAAGTACGTTTGTGCAAATTGATTAACAAGGAAACAAATTTGCTCGTACTGGACGAGCCGACCAATCACTTGGATCCTGATGCAAAGGCGGAACTTAAACGCGCGCTTCAAGACTATAAAGGAAGCGTACTGCTAATTTCACATGAACCGGACTTTTACCAAGGCGTCGTTACCGATGTATGGAACTGTGAGGATTGGACAACTAAAGTATTTTAATAAGGGACTGCTCTCTTGGCAACGGAGAGCAGTCTTTTCCTTTTTATAAAAAATTCTGCACGAATCGACATTGGCAAACTGGTCCCTGTAATCTTGACGAACACAGACTTAGGATAGCTCCCCCCTCCTTGATAGATCGTCGTAAACAGGGAAAGACTGCCCCTGTCAACTTTGGGAACAGTCCTTCTCCTAACTTGATAGTCGTTGATATGATTAGTCGATAATAGTCCAATAAGCAGGCTTGACATTATAATCTGGATCAAAGACAAACGGTGCATCTTTTCCTGCCCCATCATTGTACTCTTCCGCCCTGTCATCGAGCCATGTATGATTATCTGCGATACCCCAAAAGGTTACATTGCTGATTTTATCATCTAATCTCTCAAACAGTTCGAATAAATCACTGTAACGGTCGGCCTGGGTTTGGAAGACACTGTCCGGAATCGCATCGTATGACTCATATGCTGGTGCCGGCGGCCAGCCATAAATGCTAACATCCAGTTCTGTGATCTGGTTATCAAGCCCTAAATCTGCAAACATATTGATGGCATCCTCTGTTTCCTGTAAAGATGGCCAGCCCAACTGAATATGGGCTTGATGACCAACTCCGTCAATCGGAACACCTTCTTCGAGTAACTCTACTACAAGGTTGTATAAGTAAGTCCGTTTTGGTTCGACTTCGGTATTATAATCATTGATATAAAGCTTTGCATCTTCATCAGCATATTTTCTCGCTGTTTCAAACGCCGTTTTAATATAGTCAGTACCGGTAATTTGATACCATGGTGATTCGCGTAAAGCCCTGTCATTGGATGCATATTCATCGATTACTTCATTAACTACATCCCAAGAATCCACATCGTCTTTATAGCGCTTCACAATCGTTTTTATGTGTTTTTCCAGGCGCTTAAGTAATAACCTTTTGTTCTTTTCCTGTTGTTTCGGGCTAGTTTCCTCGACCATTTTGTTCCCTTCTTTATCGAGGAAAAACCAATCTGGTACTTGGCTGTGCCAGACCAAATTGTGGAAGCGCACTTCCATATCATTTTCTTTAGCAAACTGGACAATTTTATCTGCTTCTTCAAAGTCGTAACGCTTCTCTTCCGGGTGAATGTTAATCGGCTTCATGACATTTTCAGCTACAATGCTGTTGTAATGATGCTTTAGTATTTCTCCTTGTATTCCTTCAAGTTGGTAAGGTTCAACTGCAGCCCCAATAGCAAAAGAATCCTCATATCTGTCCTGAAGCGAACGCACATCCAGCGCACTAACTGGATCATAGGTTTCTTCAGCACTTACACCGGCTGCTCCTGCCGGAAGAATTAAAGAAAAAGCTAATCCAGCAGCTATTGGTTTTCTTAGTAATTTTAGCATCCATACACCCCTCTTAAAAAATTTTGCAAAGCAGTCACAAAAAAAGTTACCTGCAACCCTCCTCCCGTTAAATCTTCGGAAAAAGAACCTCCCTGTCCCAGTCGGCAGATTCTCCCTCTTAATGATGTAAGCCCTTTCATTATAACGAATTTATCTTAGTTTATCAATTGAACGAACTAACTTTTTTCTTCACTTGTAATTGAACTATAAAAGACCAATTAATTGCTGATACCTCTCCAATAAAAAGGATAAGACTTTTGACATGAAAAATCCCTATCCAGTAGGATTAGGGATTTTAACTGATTAGATTAGCAGCGACTCATTTTCAAAGATAAACGCATACTTGATATCAATAAATAAAAAGTACTCGCTTGTCAGTGGAAAACTGAAGGTCCTTATTAACTCTCTTGTTTCGATATCCGAGTAAATTTCGGATAAAATGCCTCTGTTCCATGTTTTCATCTGCATGGCATTTTCCAGGAAATAAGGCCGGAAAGCCCAGTTGGAACCGATTTTTTGCAACTCTATCTCCCAGTCCTCTTCACGTTTCCGGAAATTGGAAGATATCTGACGGCCATCACTATCGCAGATAAACATCCGAAAGCTTTCCTCTTCAAAGTAACTGGTAAGACCTTCGATAAACCTATCTACTTTGCTTGATCCATCCCATTGGGGAAGATGGTTCTTTACCTTTTGTTCCCATACGAGGACATGGTTCAGCCTTTGCTCAACTAATGCTTTTTCCCTTTGGATATAGGCAGCTATTTTATCGTTGACATTGACGGATAATCCGTCATTTTCCGCCAAATCAAAGGCTGGGTGCTTTAGGTAGTACCCTTGGTAATAACGGCCGCCATGTTTCCAGGCAAAATGCAACTGATAACTATCTTCTATATTTTCAAACAGCAATGCAGCTCCAATACGCCGAGCCAGCAATGACAAGGAATGTAAGATATCCTGAAACCCATCATTGCTTTGGCTGCGGATATTGTTGGTATCTATTTTGAGAATATGAGGTTCCAACTGCCGGATACGGTCGATATTGGAGCTTTTCGCCCCGACATGGTCAATGGCAATTTGGATGCCAAAAGTCTTGTAATAAAGCAGTAAATGATCAAGATTTTCGAACGCTTCATCAAAGTCATGCTCGGTTACCTCGATGACAATTCTGTCCATTGCAAATCCTTTTCCTTCAAACTCAAGCAGCATTTGCAACAAGTCTTCCCCGTCGTTTACCATCAATTGTTTGGCATTGCGATTAATGAACAAATACCCTTCCTTATTGAAAGCAAGCATTTCTGAAATAGCTATCTGGAGCAAATGCTGGTCAACTTCCACCTTAAACTCTTCGGGCACTTCCGGATTCTGAAAAAAAGGCCCAAGACTTTCCCATTCCTTACCATTATGGCAGCGGCCCAGCACTTCATACCCAATCACTGTATGTCTAATAGCACTGACAATTGGCTGGTAAACAGGTTTGACAGTATGTAGATTGCCGATGATGTCTAATGGATCCATGGATCTGCCTCCTTTATGAGGATGTTATTTTGCCTAGAGAAAAATTAAAAACTGCTCTTATTATATCATGATATACCGGCCAACCTCTTTGAAAAGTCATATCCTAATGAACGGTATCGGTACTGTCTATATTCAGTAATACTCCATCTGCTTCGGAAGGGAATAACCTATACGAGAAAGGAAAACCTAATCATAATTACCGCCGGAAGGGAGCGATGCGACAATGGATGCCGCGGAGATAGGTCTATCTAGTCCTATGCAGGAACACCTGAAGCAATACTTATACCAAATTACCGAAGATATCGAACGTATGCTCCATACGATTGAAACCAAAAATTGCTGCATACTAAACGAGTTTGAGCAAGTCCACCATATCTTTAACGACCTGCAAATGGCTGCTGCCTCGTATTATTTAAATGCTTATTTGTCTCCATATACCGACCGCCATCAGGCGTTATCGACTGCAGTCCAACATTTTTCTGAACGGAAACATGGCGCGTTAATCGTAATTCAGCGGAAAGACCCGCTTGAAAGGGTTATAACCCCCGGCACGCATGTTGGAGCAGAGGTTTCTTATGCGTTGATCGAATCTATTTTTTATCCTGGCAGCCCCCTCCATGATGGAGCAGCGCTAATCCATGGCAATACGATAATTTCCGCGGGCAATGTTTTACCCCTCACCCAAAAAACTGTTCGTCAGCAGAACCTTGGCACAAGACATCGGGCAGCCATCGGTTTATCGGAAGTAAGTGATGCTCTTGTTCTAATCGTATCTGAAGAAACGGGCAAAACCTCCTTTGCTTTGGAGGGGAAACTATATCCCATCAATCCGGGCGGTATCATCTAAAGGATTAATAAACTACCTAGTTTCCTTTTCTTACAGCTCCCCACCCTTTCCGTTTTTTGTTTTTAAAAAATTATCTGAAAAAGTCGGATTTCTTGCGATATAACCGGTTAAAATCTTATGATAAAAAAATCACAAAAATAGAGAAAGGGATTGCCTAAATGGAAGAACTAACTTCTATAGGAGAAATCGAGTGTTTTATCGAAGAAAATCGTTTTAGCTTTCTGTTTATCTGGAATACTCACTGAAGTGTCTGTCACGGATTGCTTCCTCAGGTCGAGGAAGTCTTAACACAGTTTCCGGAAATAGAAGCCGCTGCGGTCAATGCAGAAAAGGTGCCGGCAGCAGCAGGACAGCTGCTTGCTTTTACTGCTCCTGTTCTGCTTTTATATGTGAATGGAAAAGAAGCCTTGAGAGAATCCCGCTTTGTGCCAATCATGCAATTTCATGAGAAGATTCAAGCAATTTATCAAGCATCTGCAGGAGAGTCATAATCCTCCCAGTCTTTGTTCATTCAAACGCTTACGGGAAGTCTGCTATAAGTTCTATTAACAGCAGAGCAAAAACAAATTTATCAGGATTAATAAACAGATTTTTCATCAACATAATGGGAGGACAACATGAAGAAAGTTTTACAGATGGGAAGCGCCTTTATCGGCATCATTGTCGGTGCAGGTTTTGCTTCCGGACAAGAAGTTTTACAGTACTTTACCAGTTTCGGGCTAATCGGAACAGCAGCTGCTTTTCTAGCTACCATTTTCTTTTCGTATTTAGGGATGACATTGACGCGGCTTGGCAGCCGGATGCAGACCAAATCACATAAGGACGCAATTTATCAGATTAGCGGACGCTATCTTGGAATTATTGTCGATTATGTCATTATATTTACCCTATTTGGTGTTGGAGTTGTCATGGTGGCAGGAGCAGGATCAATCGTTGATCAACAGCTCGGCATGCCTTCCATCGTTGGAGCATTATTAATGGCTGTGCTCGTCTATTTTACCGCCATGCTAAAGGTAGGCCGTGTCGTCGCAGTAATCGGCAGTGTTACTCCATTATTAATCATCGCCGTCATCCTTCTTTCCATTTACAGTGCTTTTACGATGGACGGACCGCTTGCCGCATTGGATGCAGCTGCTAAGCAACAACCATCTGCACTGCCGAATTGGTTCCTTTCAGCGGTTAACTATGTTTCCTTTAATATTGCCCTAGGTGCTTCGATGTCACTAGTCATGGGCGGCGCAGAACCAAACGAGAGAACTGCTGCGCTGGGCGGGCTGACTGGCGGCTTTGGCCTTGGTATCCTTATTTTATTGAGCCACCTAGCCATTTTTTCCAAAGTGGAGACAGCTGCCCAGTTTGACATGCCCCTGTTAAAGATTGTCGATGATATTTCACCTGTTTTGGGTCTCATTTATTTTTTGATTTTATTCGGAATGATTTTCAATACAGCAGTCAGTATGTTCTTTGCCTTCGGTGCCCGTTTTACAGAAACAGGAACTAAAAAGTTCAAAGGATTTATCCTCATTTCATTAACTGCAGCCTTCGCTGCAAGCTTTGTCGGGTTTACTGATCTTGTTGCTTTCTTTTACCCGCTCATAGGATATATGGGTCTTTTCCTGATCGGAGCTTTAATTTATTCCTCCTTGGTAACAGAAAGGCGAAGCAAGAAAAAACCTTGATCCAAGATTTAAGAGGTTGGGACATAACCTACCTCCACTTGCAAAAACCGAGCGATAACAACATAGGAAGTTTTAAAGTGCCCTCTTTAAGCATTCGATTGAGACGCAATGGCTATAAACGGCGCTGTGGAAACAGCACGAGCCCTGAGAACCCGGAAGAGGCCGTTCCCACGGAAAGCGAAGCATGCTGCCTGCGCAAGTTTAAGCACCAACCTTGTTAGAAGGAAGAAACAGAGTTGTCACTGGGTCTGCGGGTTATATGTAACAATAGAAAAGAAAAATCGAACGAGTTCGATTTTTGCTTTGGCCACTATCCTTTTGTCCCAACCTCTTTTTATCATCTAATTACTGTCTGTTTGACTTACTGTCCCAAAACCAGTTAGCTAAATAATCATGGGCATAAACGTCATTGGGATAGTCAATAAAGGCAGTATCCCCTTCTCCGTAAAGGAACTGGAGAAACTCATTTAGAGCTCCCATGTATTCACTGTACAAAAATTCGTAGCTTACTGTGTCTTTAGGCATCTCATTTTGTTCACAAACTTCGGGATCCGTATAATTAACATAGGTACGGCATGGAATCGGCCGTATTTCATAAGCCATGCATTGGTTGGTTTCCGTATTTAACATGACACAAGGAAGCAGACTTTGCTTATATTTCTGTTTGAAATCAGCGTCTGAATCAAAATCCAGCGTGTTTAGCTGTTCGATCTTCTCACCGTATTGAGCAAAATAACCGTTAATATGATCCTGAATCTCATGCCTTCTCTGTTCAGGAAAATGGTTAATCGTCTTTTCCATTAATTTTGCTTCCATTTGATTTACAATGATCGGAAAATAACAGCAAAAGGCACAGCCTAGCCTGCAGGTCGGTGCCATCTCCATAGCTTCTTCCATCCCGGCGACCTCGTCGCTTACCACCTCCAGCAGCTCTTGAAAGCTTGCCAATAATTTTTGCTCTGGTGCGGTATTGTGATTCGCCCATTTCTCTACTACTTTATAAAACTTTTCTTCATTTATTTGATATAGCTCATGTAATTGTTCACATTTATCCTGAATTTCTTGATAAGTTAGAAATTTTCCCATCATTGCTCCCCTACTTTTTCATGCTTGGTGGTCCCCACTACCATAAGTCATTAACAGGAAAAGTAAAGGACCGAATGGGAACCTCTCCTATTTCCGCTCACGGTCAATTATCTTTTAACTCCGTTGTTCCCGTTATTTCAATGGCTTTCAAGGCCTGGGATGCTAATTGGTCTGCTTCCCGGTTCTTTTTACGGGAGATTAGCTCATAATCCGGTTTAATTCCTAATTGACTCATTTTGTTTTCGATGCGATCTGCCCACTTGGATAATTTCGCTTCGTAACACGGCCACTCTCCACTTAACTGGTTAATGATAACTTGGGAATCTCCAATAAAAACCACCGGTAAATCGTGGACACCTAATCGCTCTAATTCCTGCAATCCGAGATGGAATGCGGCATACTCCGCCTCATTATTCGAGTCAAGTTCCTCTACATGAGCATTTTTACGGAGACGGAATGATTTTCCGTTTTGTTGATAATAAATTGCGCAGCCTAAGCCAGAACTTTTTGCCTCCAAATCAAATCCGCCATCAAAATAAACAGTGACATCATGGGGCTCGGTTTGGATTTCCTTGATAAGTTCTTTTAACTCCTTCATTGTCCACTGATTTTCCTGACTATCGATGAATATAGCATTTTTCAGACGTCCTGTTCTTTCTAAATCCTCTACTATTAAAATCGCTTTGCCAGCACGCATTTCAGCTGAGCTGAATCCTGTTTCTGTCCCCTTTGGCGTTTGGTAAGTTAGTTCGATTCTCACATTCACTGTATGACCCCCTTAGCAAATAGGATAGTTACAGACACTTTTCCAGATTCGTTTAATATCCTACATCTACTAGTTAGTTTACCCGAAATAATTTATTATAGAAATCTTCCCACCGGTTCCTCCTCTCCTTCTGCCCTATTAAAATTTTTTGACAATCAGCCGCAAATGATGTACATTATCCTATGTACGAACAATAGACTTAAACTTTATTATAATATTCGTGTTTAGAGGTGTATAACATGGAAAATGTGTTTGATTACGAAGATATTCAGTTAGTTCCGGCTAAATGTGTAGTAAGCAGCCGTTCAGAATGCGATACAACAGTTACCCTGGGTGAGCATACATTCAAGCTGCCAGTGGTACCTGCAAATATGCAAACGATCATCGATGAAAAAATTGCACTTTATTTAGCACAAGAGGGCTATTTCTATGTCATGCATCGTTTTGAACCTGAAAAACGGCTGGACTTTATTAAGGATATGAAAGCACGCGGCTTACTTGCATCGATAAGTGTCGGTGTCAAAGAGGAAGAGTATCGGTTCGTTGAACAGTTAGCAAAGGAACAGCTTATACCAGAATATATAACTATCGATATTGCCCACGGCCATTCGAATGCCGTGATAGAAATGATCCAGCATATTAAGAAGCATATACCAGCTTGTTTCGTGATTGCTGGAAATGTCGGCACACCTGAAGCTGTACGAGAATTAGAAAACGCCGGTGCTGATGCCACTAAAGTTGGCATAGGACCAGGGAAAGTATGTATTACTAAGATCAAAACCGGATTCGGAACCGGAGGTTGGCAATTGGCGGCCCTGCGCTGGTGCGCAAAAGCAGCTAGCAAGCCTATCATTGCTGACGGGGGAATCCGTACCCACGGCGATATCGCCAAATCGATCCGCTTTGGCGCTTCCATGGTTATGATCGGTTCACTGTTCGCCGGTCACGAAGAATCTCCTGGGGAGACAATCGAAAAAGATGGTACGCTTTTCAAAGAATACTTTGGCTCTGCATCAGAGTTCCAAAAAGGCGAAAAAAAGAATGTCGAAGGCAAGAAAATGCTCGTGGAGCACAAAGGGGCTCTGGCCGATACCTTGAAAGAAATGGAACAGGACCTCCAATCCGCCATTTCTTATGCCGGAGGCAGCAAACTAGAGGCAATCCGCAACGTTGATTATGTGGTCGTTAAAAATTCAATTTTTAATGGCGATAAGGTTTACTAGCTGATAACAGGTAAGTGGAAAGGTGATTTTTCCACTTACCTGTTTTTTTGTTTATTTGGTTACATTTATTTATCACGCCTCTGCAAAACAAAAATCAATTCGTTAGCCTTTCGTTTATAAGAACAATACCGTTAAAATCTATCATGGGAAGTTTGTTCTTATAAATCAAATGATTAAAAACTAACTTTAGCAAAGCCTTTTTAAAAGTACATAGTTATTCTGCATACTTGCAAAATAGGCTTTTAGACTTTCAAGAGCTAGATCGCTTCGCAGTTTTACAAGTCGTGAAAGCCGATGAACTAAAGAGCATACCCCGCAACACAAGAAAAATTATAAAAAAATTCCGGAAGTACCCTGAGCATCAATTACAAGCCCCATCACTACAACTTCTTTTCTATTTAGGCTACACTATGGGATATAAGCTTTCTTCTGCGCTAGGATGTAGAAAAAGTGATGATGAATACCAGTAAAGGAGTGGAAAAGATGCACGGAAATCAATTGGAAAAAATCAAAAACGGAAAAGGCTTTATTGCTGCCCTTGACCAAAGCGGTGGAAGTACCCCGAAAGCATTGGTAGGATATGGCGTCTCTGAAGACGCTTATGCAAATGAAGATGAAATGTTTGATCTCGTCCATGAAATGCGCACCCGCATTATTACAGCACCTGCTTTTGACTCTACTCACATTCTTGGTGCCATCTTATTTGAACAAACAATGGATCGACAGATAGAAGGGATGTACACCGCCGACTATTTGGCAGAGAAAAAAGGCGTTGTGCCGTTTTTAAAGGTCGATAAAGGGCTGGCAGAAGCCTCCAACGGCGTGCAGTTGATGAAGCCGATCACAGATTTGGATGAAACACTGAAACGTGCAAACCAACGGAATATTTTTGGGACAAAGATGCGCTCTGTAATCAAAGAAGCTAATCCAGAAGGCATAAAAGCTGTCGTAGACCAGCAATTTGACATCGGTAAACAAATCATTGGAGCTGGCTTAGTCCCTATTATTGAACCAGAAGTGGATATATACAGTGAAGATAAACAAAAATCCGAAGAAATGTTGAAGGAAGAAATTTTGGCTCACTTAGATAAACTGAATGAACAAGACAACGTAATGTTAAAATTATCGATTCCTACCGTGGCAAATACGTACAAGGAATTGATTGAACATCCACGTGTCGTTCGGGTCGTCGCTCTTTCCGGAGGTTATTCCCGCGAAGAAGCGAACCAGAAATTAAAACAAAATGAAGGGTTAATTGCCAGCTTCTCTAGAGCATTAAGCGCAGACTTAAATGTCAGCCAAACCGACGAACAATTTAATGCTGCATTAAAAGAGGCCGTAGAGTCTATTTACGATGCTTCTGTTAATAAAAACTAACTATAATGAGAAACGCCAGCAAGTTTTACACTCCTTAGTGATGAACTTGCTGGCTTATTATTTGTTACCAGAAAAATCCAAATGCCGGTCCTCTGTTTATTTCCGTTGTTGATCAACAGCTTCCTTCTCATCGGAAAGCTGTGCACCCAGTTTCCAAGCATGGAAACAAAGCTATACTTACCCCCATTGGTTTCTTGGATGAAAGTCTTTATGGGTACAAAACCAGTCTTTTCGTATAGTTTGATTGCCCGTTTATTAAAGGCTGCCACTGACAGCGTTATGGCCGCCGGGTTAAAGTTGGTTTTGGCAAAGTCTAATCCCGCTTTCAGAAAGCCTAAACCCATGCCCTTTCCTGTAAATTCCGGTTTCATTCCAAGTCCCAGTTCTATTGTATTGTTTTGCTTTTCATAAAAGTTAAAGAACCCTATTAATTTTCCGCCCTTTTGGACGATATAATAAGCATCACCGCGGCTGTCAGGATCTAAAAACTCAACAAGGTCCTCTTTGTCAGCTTCCATATCATAAAAACGGTATTCTCCCGGATAGTGCCAGTTAAATGCGATTTCTTCAGCCTGTTCCTGGGTCATTTTAGTAAATGTGTAATCCATACCTAGCCTTTATATAAATTCAAATCATTTATAACATCTTCCCGTCCGATTAAAAACATCGTTGCCTATTTGCAGATCAGTTTTAACTTAACGGATTTTCGTTTTCCGATATGAACAAGCAGGTTATCTACATTACCAAAGAATGACTTGGGTCGGTGACCTTTTGCTGGTGAATCTAATCCCGCCATTGTTAATCATGCTTCTTACTTCGTTTTTTGAAGGCAGCAAGTCAAGCTATTTTACTTACTGTCCATCCTGTCAACTTCCTTTAACAAATTATCAATAAATGCTCCCAGCGCGATTTCCTCCGAAGCTTCACTGCCATATTTCCTTACGTTAACCGACTGGTTATCGCGTTCTTTGTCGCCGACGACAAGAATATATGGAACCTTCTTCATTTGTGCTTCTCTCATTTTATAGCTTAATTTTTCATCCCTTAAGTCTGATTCTGCCCGGATGCCTTCTGCTTGTAACCGTTCGGAGATCTCCTCCACATAGCCTTTATGAAGCACGCTTGATACGGGAATAACTTTTACCTGAACAGGAGCCAGCCAAGCCGGGAATGCACCGCCAAAATGTTCAATCAAAATTCCAAGAAAGCGATCTATCGATCCGAATACAGCGCGATGAATAACAACTGGACGAACCTTTTGATTGTTTTCATCAATATAATTCAAATCAAATTTTTCCGGCATCTGAAAATCTAATTGGATCGTTGCACATTGATGACTCCTTTTCAAAGCATCTTTTATATGGATATCAATTTTCGGCCCATAAAATGCTCCGTCGCCCTGGTTGATATGATAATGGTAATCAAGCTTGTGCAAAACATTTTTTAACGCTGTCTCCGCTTTGTCCCATAAAGCTTCTTCTCCCATTGAATCTTCCGGCCTTGTCGACAATTCAATCGCGTATTCAAATCCAAACGAACGATACACATAGTCAATTAATTTTAATACCGATGCGATTTCTGCTTCAATTTGTTCCGCAGTGACATAGATATGGGCATCGTCCTGACAAAAAGAGCGCACCCGCAGCAATCCGTTTAGCGCTCCGCTGAATTCATGGCGGTGCACCTGCCCGAACTCAGCGAAACGAACAGGCAAATCCCGGTAGGAGTGGAGCTTATGTTTAAAAATCAACATGTGCCCGGGACAATTCATTGGCTTCAGCGCAAATCGCTGGTCATCCACTTCCGAAAAATACATATTATCTTTGTAATGGTCCCAATGCCCTGACTGCTCCCACAACCGTTGATTCATCATGATTGGTGTCCGGACTTCCTGATAGCCATAGGAATTTTGCACTTCACGTATAAAGGACTCTAACTGGTTTCGGATAAACTGGCCATTGGGCAAATAGAACGGCATGCCAGGCGCCTCTTCTGAAAACATAAATAACTCCAATTGTTGTCCCAGCTTACGATGATTTCGTTTTTCAGCTTCCTCAACAAAGTGAAAATATTCCTCCATCGCCGTCCTTGAAGGAAAAGCAACCCCATAAATGCGCTGCAGCATGTGATTGCTGCTGTCCCCCCGCCAATAGGCGCCAGAGACATGTGTTAGCTTAAAAGCTTTGATATGCTTCGTTTCCGGCAGGTGCGGCCCGCGGCACAAGTCAACAAATTCCCCCTGGCGGTAGACAGTAACAGCTTGATCATCGGGAATAGCGGCTAGTAGTTCTAATTTTAATCGATCAGACGCAAATAGTTCCTTTGCCTGTTCCCGTGATAATTCTTCGCGCTTAATGGCCAAGTTCTCGGAAACAATGTTATTCATTTCTTTTTCGATCCGGCCGAGCTCTTCTTTGGAGATGTTTTTTCCTAAATCAAAGTCATAATAAAACCCATTTTCGATGACAGGCCCTACTCCTAAATCAATTTCACCATAAATGCGCTGGACAGCCTGAGCTAAAACATGGGCAGCTGTATGTCTCAGCACCTCGATCCCAACAGAGGAATGAATATCGAACAATTCAATTTCTGCATCCCGATTAATCCGACGCCGTAAATCATACAATGATCCGTTTACCATCCCGGCAACTGACTTCTTTTTTAACGATGGACTGATCGATTGGGCAATTTCCTCTAAAGTTATCCCTTTTGGATATTTGTGATGATTTCCATCTGGAAATTTGATGACAATTTCGCTTTCTCTCATCTGTTACCACTCCTTTTAAAATAATAAATAAAAACACACCCATCCCTGCTAACAGGGACGAGTGTGTAGTTACCCGTGGTTCCACCCAACTTTCCATCTCTCCTTACAACAAGATGGCTTCGTTACAGCTTTATCGCAGCTTAGACGGCACTGGCTATGGTTTCATTCACCAATACTGCTCAAAGGTGGTAAGCGTTCCTACTGCGTTGGGAAGATTCCAGCCTTGCCTCCCCTCTCTGTAAACCGTTTAGAAAAACTGTTGTCCTTATCATTGCCTTCACATATGAACTTATAAAATAAAAAAACACACGCTCACCCCTCTTAAAAAGGGACGAGTGTGTGTTATACCCGCGGTTCCACCCAGATTCCCACCACAGTAATAAGTGATGGATGGCTCCATTCGCTTTATCGCAGCGGCTGCGGTATTGACTACTTGAGTTCACCAATACTGCTCAAAGGCGGTAAGCAATTCTTCAGCGTTAGGAAGGTTCCAGCCTTGCCTTCCCTCTCTCTAAACCGTTCAGAATAACTGTTGTCCTTATCTTTGCATTTTTGCCATTAAATTATTAATTACTATATAGAATAATTTCCTGTTCGTCAATAATATTTTCACAAACAACCAATGATTTTTGTATTTTCATATCGCCTTTCAACTAATCCTAAACAGCAATATTTTTAGTTGTTGAACTAACGCACCCGATAGCGCAACAAGTGCTAAATGATTAGTGTTTAGTCCTTTTTGAAATATTTATATAAACTTACTAATCCCACAACAATTAAAACGGTCATAGCGATGCCATAAAAAATCGACTTAAAAGTTTGGCTAAGCGAATCCATACTACTTACCATTGCAGAACCTAAAACAAAAAATAATACCGATATCAGTAATATCCTATTTCTGATAAGAAAAGACGATCGATTGCTTGTTTAACTCTTGCTCCCGTTACTTGAGGACTTGAATCCAAGGTAAATTTCGTTTACTCCATGCCTTAACAACTAACAAAATACGTTGTAATTTTATGGTAGTATAGACATAAGGTTTTGTTTTTCTTCGGACCGTGTTAGTTTTAATGGATTACTATCCGGTTTTATGAGGAGGATTTATATGATAAGAAGAATATTTAATTTAAATACGTTATATATTCTCATGGCAATAATCGCAATTGGCATCCTCCTGATCCCGCGAATAATCGAAAGCATCAATCTACAATCCAAAGGTATCAGTTATATAACTAGTAACATAGAGGATTATTATCATAATGCCTTTCCTAAAGAAGGAAAATATACCGTGGAAATTGATTTAATTGATATAGAGAGTAACGAAGGAAAAGTTCTTTTTGAGGATAGTGAAAATACAATTGATGTAACGAAAGTAACACATAGTGGTTCTAAATACGAAGTAATTTTCAGATCACGTGGAAGTTTTGGCTCGGGTGGTGCGATATTAATTTCTGGTTTGGAACACACACATAAAAATAACAGTTTTACTAGTCATTTCAAAGCGAAAGCCGAAGCAGTGTATAAAGACGAAACTTATGAGTTATCTCCTTCTGGATCTTCTGGATTAGATTACCGCGATGGGGAACACTTTGGGTTTTATTTATTTCCTCCAAACCAGTTGAAAGATATTGATTTAGAAGAAGACCCTATCTTAGAGGTGACGATTACCAATTTACAAGTGAATTTATGGGTGAAGAAGCCAAACAAGTAATTTGTAGGGTGATTTTCCCTAGATAAAGAACACAACCCTTTTAGTAAGGACTGTGTTAAGTATGCACAGCTTCGTGGAATGCAAATCTCAAAAGCATATCCACCAATTCTCTAACATCCCCCCCCTTAACAAACTTGAATTAATTTTAACTTTTAAACTTCAATTATCAATTTCTAAATATCAAATAGCATTGCAAATAAGATAGTTATTAGCACGTTGACAATAGCTTTGTCCTTATATAATCGGTTACTCGCAAATAAACGATTCAAACTCCCTCATAATAACTGTTAAGCATTCAATGGACTGATGGATACCGTCTGGATGTTCTAAAGAATGATTGGTTCCCTGCATCAAAGATATTTTCATAGTGTTCTTTGCTGTAAGAGCAGTAACCCGTTCTTTCATATAACATCTGTCCTGATCGCCGATAATAAGCAGACTGTCCTGGCTATTGTTAAGCAAGCGTCGGTAGACATCGTCTTCATGAAGCAGCGGAGTCAGCCAAATTACTTTTGCGCGGTCAAGTTCTTGATTGTTTTCTAATAAGCGGATTAAACCAGCTGTACCGGTTGATTTGGCCATTATATAAAAGTTTGGGTATGCAGTTGAAGGTATTACTTGTTCAAGAACCGATTGCACGTCTTCGCTTACAATACTGAATTGTTCCTCACGCTCTAGGTTTTTAAATACTGGTGCATCATATTGGTAGTTAATATGTAAGACATCAAACCCTTTTTCAAAAAACAGGCCCGTAGCATAATAAAACAACGGCTGGTCTGTCGAGTAACCCAAGCCAGGCAGCATGATACAAAGGTCTTGATTGTCCGGTTTATTCCGGACGTAGGTATATGCAATTGAACCACTATGGGCTTGGACATTTGCTTTAATGATTTCCATATTCGCTTCCTCCACATTGATTATGATCATTAAATGTATAACACTCACACAGCAATAGTATGCCTTTGCTTAAGAATCCGGAATAAAACAGTTTTAACTTTACCCATTTCTTTATTTTTTAAAGTGAAATTAAATTTCATATTTTCCTCCTTGTCACATTTTTTAACGGTCCCTTTTCCCATAACTCAGGAAAACTATTATCAAAATAAAAACTATAACGTAAAGAATAAAAATAATTATATTTTGAAATATTGAGTAAGTGATAAAAAAAGCTCCTATTACTAGATCAAAGATTCCTTCATCTATTTTTATAGTTTCTTCTTTCTTATTTTTTGAAAAACTTATAAGTCCAAACACTATAAAAAGAATACCAGCACTTAAAAGAAATATTCCTTTGGTATCTTCATTTTCTAGATAAAACATAGAAAAAACTAAAGTTACTGAAATTATTATCTTTATTTGTCCCCATACTTTAGATACTTTAGACAACATTTTGCATTTCCACCTTTTTTATATTTGTAAATATTGTGAATAAGTGTCACGGTATTAATTGTAAAGTAATTCCAACAAATGAGGGGAGAAATTAAAATTAAAAAGAAATTGATGTATTCACGTTGGCTTTAGGTCTTTTAGGTTCTTCCATTCCTTTTAGTTCTACTATATCCGCAACAGAAAACAAGGAATCAATAGAAACTAATGCTTCTTCAAATCTATCAGAAGTGGTTAGTGATATTCGCAACCCCCTATCAGAAGATGGCCCGGAAACAATTCCAGTTCAAGAAGGGTTAGTTGGGAGTATGAGGGTACTAGATATGGTAATACCAGGAACAGAGATGCTCTTATTCTATTGCAACAGGTTATGTGAATCTTCTTCCTGGAGGTGTCTGTGAAATCTACAACGCTTTTATATTATGATTTCCCGAGTTCTTTCTTTTCCATAGACCTGTTCACCTTCTTTAAGGAGTTGAACAGATTAAGTATATTAGTTTGACTAGTTGACGAATTTATTTAACCTATCCATCAGATTTTAATTTTGAATACATAAGAAGATCAACGAATCTCCCTTTTGATTTTTCCGATTGTCTAAGCGTTCCTTCATATGTGAAATTTAACTTTTCCAAGACTTTAATGGAGTTTTCATTTCCTGGTTCCACTTTCGCCTCCACCCTATTTAAACCTAATGTCTCAAATGCATTTTCTACGAGTTTAGCAATAGCTTCTGGTGCATATCCATTACCCCAAGAGGCTTTTGCTATGTCGTATCCTATCTCCGTTTTACCGTTTTCGAAATCAAGGGAATTATAGCCGCATGATCCAATTAATTCATTGGTTTGTAGTTCAAAAATGGAGAAACGAATGGCTCTATTGGTGCGTGCCAATTCTTCCAGATAAGCAATCATTTCTTCTGCTTGTTTTTCCTCTTGGAAGTTATCTATGTTCATAAATTTCGTTACATGAGGGTCCGACCAAATCCTAAACAAACCAGCTGAGTCTGCAATAGTCATTCTTTTTAAATGTAGTCTTTTTGTGTACAAGTTATCGTTCAATGTTTTACCTCCGAAAAAAACTTCTTTCACCTAAGTATAAGGCATTAATGGACGGATTATAGAATAATTTTCTTGTTAACAACAACTCTCTTGGCGGAACCATTACCATTTGTCGTTAATTTCCCTCGGTTTATACATTGCAAGTTCCTCTTATTTTTCAGCTTGCAATTATCTATTTCTGTTTTTATTGCAATACTCCTGCCTTCCACAGGGTATAATTTATTCATCCGAAAAGATACAAACGAAGGTGCCGGATATATTTTTTTGACGTCCAGGCTGCTTATGTAGGTAGAATCAATTTCAAATAAATCTAATAGATGTATTCCATAATAAGTTAAAGGCAGCCAAGCTGATGTGCAAGGCCGCCATCTAGTTCTATGAAGTCCTTTCCATCAAATTAACCCCGATTCCCATGCACAGTACACCGAATAAAACCATAATGGACAATGGCTCTGCCAAAGAAGCTATGTTTTGATTATGCAAGGCAATGCCTTTTAAGGAGTCCATGGCATAAGTCATCGGAAGGACTTTTGAAACAGCGAGTATGATGTTATTGCTGACAGCTTCTATCGGCCAATAAGCACCACCAATCATCGCCATGCTCACCGATACAATCGGAACTAATGCATTCAATTGTTCTAAACTTTTTACCAATCCCAGCATAAGCATACCTAAAGCAACAATTGCGAATGTGTAGCATGCCACCGTCAATACTATTGCTTCAAAGTGGTTGCCCAGTTCATAATTAAAAACATACTTAAAGCTTAGAAAAATGAACAGTATCTGCGAAAAACCGATCATAAATGCGTAAGATAAATGCCCAATATAGATTTGAAATTTCCGAACCGGAGACAAAATGACCCTGTGCCAGGTACCTGTACGTTTTTCCTCAGCAACTTTTCCCAGGCTTAAAATCACGGTATAAATCGAGAAAAACAACGTCATTCCAAATAAGAACTGATTTTTTTGATCATAACCGGCAGAATCGCTTTCTCCCTCTGCGGTAAGACCTGTTAAGGTTATCGGTGCATCAGCTAACAAGGAATCCACCTTTTTACGAAAATCCGTATCCCCGGCCGCTGCCTCAGCCTTCTGGAGACGCAGCTCATCTGCATAAACCTGCTGGACATATTGATTGACTAATAGCTGATTCGGATCATCAGCGGCAACCAGCATCCGATAATTATCCGGCATTGCTTTGATAGCATAAGTGATTTCGCCTAAGGCGACCTGTTTTTCTGCGGCAGCTTCCTCTGTAGTCTGGAAAACAAATGTATCAGACTGATTAAGCCGGTCCAGCAGTTCTTCTTGACCGCTTTGACTAATAGCTTCATCAAAATAAATTGGCACTTCTATCCGATCACCGCTCCCCATACCTCCTAACAGAAATACAAAACCGAACGTCATCGCCATCATCGATAAAACCAGGATTGGTTCACGACGCAGCCGCTGCAGTTGTAGTAAAAAAACTGATTTCATTTAGGCCGCCCTCCTTTTGGAAAAGATCAATAAGCTGATGATTGATAATGTGGCAGTAAGCAATAACAGCCGTAAAACGAGCGGAGTAATAAATTCCTGCCCCAATCCTTGCGACCATTGCAGCGTGGCAGTTAACATGATTCCATTCGGTGTCCAATTTCCTAATGTGGCAAATATATCAGGCATTTGGGATACAGGCGAGAAACTGCCGCCTAAAAATGCCAGCACTGAAACGATACCAGCAGAAAATACACTGGGAACGATGTTGCTCTCCGACTTTAGTGTGATTGCTGTTAATAATGCCCCCAACGCTCCAATACAAATGGAAAAGAACAGGGCAATAACCAGCATGCCCAGCCAAAACTGTAAAGAGTTATCCGCAAAAGCTTGGAGCAAAAACCTCGCCATCACAAACAAAATGGCCACCTGCAAAAACACAATCACTGCAGTAGAAATCGCTTTGCCAGACAAATACAACAACGGATGTTTACCAGAGAGGAGAATTCTGTCCAGCACATGCTCAAAATTTTCCAGATAAGCTTTCGAGGCAATAGTCGAAGCAACAAAAAGTGAGAACATTACTGCCATACCAATCGTGTAGTATTCTATGGAGGAAATCGGCTCCTCGTCGGTAACGGTCAGCCGCCCTCCAAGTTGAGAAGGCTGAACATCCGTCTCGCCTGCCGCAGTAACCTCAGTTTGTTCAGCAGCTTTTGCAATGGCAGTTTCTAAGTTCAATGTTCGTACAAAACGCTGAATGATATCATGGAATACGCCTGCAGATATCGCAGCATCCTCTCCTTCTATTACCTGCAATTCACTGCCTCCGCCTTGATCCAGTAGCATCTTTGCCAGCGATTGGTAGGTGAAATCCTCTGATACTTTTAATATAGCAACGATTTCCTCCGCTTTTAATGCCTGCTTCGCTTCAGCTTCGTCCATTGAATGGACATTAATCACCTCGCTTACCTGCTCGCTTTGCAGCATCTCTTCCAGCATCCGGTACGGTTCAACCGTCTCGCTTGCTTTCAACAATTCTTCTTTTGCCTGTTGCGGTACAGATAACTGGCCGACTTCCTGTTGGAATTGTTCGATCCCTGCCTCGGCGTTATTTTGATTTACAACCGCTACTTCCATATCCAGACCAGTAAATTCTCCGGAGAACATCCCCTTTAATGCAAAGCCCAGAATTACCGTCAAAATGATCGGCATTAGCAGTAAGACAAGCAGCTCGGTTCGATCACGGATGAGCACCAGCACATCTTTCCTTAAAAACGAAAGCATTCTTCATCCACCTCCTAATCTCTCAATTTGCGTCCGGTTAAATGCAGGAAAACATCTTCCAATGTCGGTACTTGAACATTTACGCTAATCAATTGCGCTTGCTGACGTTCAGCTGCCTGAAAGATATTCCCCAGCAGTCTGCTGTTTTTCGGAGTAATCAGCTTTATGCCTTTGTCTGTTTCGACTACTCGTAATACTCCATCAATCTCTCTCAGTTCAGTTACTAGTTCAGGGTATGAGCGGTCAAGCTCAACAAAAATTGTTTCCTCACTCGACAAGATGCTGGTAAGCTCCTGTTTCGTTCCTGCAGCGATAATTTTTCCATGGTCCATAATGTAAATCCTGTCACAAAGCCGTTCAACCTCTTCCATGTAATGACTCGTATACAAAACGGTCATTCCCTTTTCCTTGTTCAATTTTTGAACCATTTCTAAAATATAATTGCGGGACTGGGGATCAATCCCGACCGTTGGTTCATCCATAATGATAAATTCCGGTTCGTGCAGCAATGCCACTGCGATATTAATCCGACGCTGCATGCCGCCGGAATAATGCTTGACAAGCTCATCCTTCCGTTCAGCTAATCCAACTATTCCGAGAACCTTATCGATTTGGTCTTGCAGCGCTTTTCCCTTCAGTCCGTAGATTTTCCCAAAGAATTTCAAATTTTCCGAGGCGCTCAGCTCTTTGTATAAAGCGATTTCCTGAGGGACAACTCCTAAATGCAAGCGAATGGCGTTTGGGTCTTTTACAATACTTTTTCCATGCCATGTCACATCGCCTGATGTAGGTTTAACAAGTGAGGAAATCATCGATATTGTCGTCGATTTTCCTGCGCCGTTCGGGCCGAGCAATCCGACAGACTCTCCTTTGTCCAAGTACAAGTTCACATCGATTACTGCTTTATTCTTTTTAAAAGCTTTATTTAAGTTTGTCGTTTCCAGCACGCTATGATCCTCCCTTTTCTCGGCTCCTATTTAAAGCTTGCCGATACCACTTTCCATCATTATAAGTAAAAGGAGACAGTACGAATACTGTCTCCCGTCATTAAAAAGCACGAAAACCGTGACCTTAGTCATTTAATTATCCAAAAGCTTTAAACGAAGTGATTGCGGATCGCATATATCGCTAACTGGGTACGGTCTCGCAGCTCCAGCTTATCTAGCAGCTGGCTGATATGATTCTTGACGGTCCCAACAGACAGCGCCAGCTCCCCGGAAATTTCCTTATTGCTCCTGCCTTCGCCGATTCGCTTCAAAATGTCAAGTTCCCGCGGGGTAAGAAAATGTTTCATTTGCGGTTCAGGTTTGGCAGCGTTTAACAGGCGTGGCATCACTTTTGCTGCCACCTCCCCTTGCAGTTGAATTCCTCCAGCCAAACAGCTTTTCACCGAATGGATCAGTGTTTCAGCATCAGCATCTTTTAGCATATATCCATGTGCCCCAATCCTAAGTGCCTGTAGTGCATATTCATCATCGTTAAAGGTAGTCAGCATCAAAATCTTTATGGCCGGCCAGCGGTTCCGAATAATTCTTGCTGCTTCGAGCCCATCCATCTCTGGCATTCGGATATCCAATACAGCCATATCAAACTGTTGGGTTTCGCATAAGTCAATGGCTGCTTTTCCATTTTTCGCTTCCCCTGTTACTTGAAGTTCTTCATCCGTTTCTATCATCATTTTTAAGCCTTGCGCTACCAGCGCCTGATCTTCAGCCAACAATATCCGAACCATTGATACCCCCATCCTTTCGATGCAGCGGAAAGGTTCCACGTACAATAAATAAACGCTTATATACTAAAATGTCCAAGCTTCCTCCTGCCTGATCTACCCGTTCCCTCATCGAATTCAATCCAAAGCCTTCTGAATATGTATAATCTTTTTTTATCGGGTTAGAAACTTCGAATCGAAAAATACTCTCTCCCGGTGATTCGAATATTACCGATGCTTCCCGGGCCGGACTATGGCGCATGACATTAGTGAGCGCTTCTTGGACTGCTCGATAAACCGCTACTGTCTGTTCTGGTAAAAGCTGTACAGAAAATGCCCGGTTTTTCACCGAAAAATGAATACGGATAAAATTTTCTGCTTCCAGCTTACGAATCAGACTAATAATCGCAGGTATCCCGCCTATTTCTTCCTGTTTTAATGCTTTGACAGCTCTGCGCGTCTCTTCCAGACTCTCTTTGGCCAAATCTTTGAGAACTCCTATTCGTTGTTTTTCCGGCTCATCTGCCTTCATACGAGTTACTTCCAGCTGCATTAGTAGATTTGTCAGCTTGTGGCCTACACTATCATGAATTTCCCTTCCAACCAAAGTCCGTTCTTGCTGCCTGGCCAGTTTTTCGGCTAAGATGGAGTTTCGTTTCATCCCCCGGTATTCATGTAATAATGCATTGTATCGAGCAGAAACTTCTATCGATTGGTGAAAATAATGATGAAACTTCCAAAGTGCAAGTCCCAATATGCTTATGTATAACAATAAAAAAGAAATAGGGAAATAGCGGCCGCTTCCTAAGAAAGCAGGCAGAAGCAGGCCGGAAAGAATGGCACCGCCTACCGAATATGCGTAAGCAACTGGTAATCGATACACCATTTCACCGGCCAAATAGGCAAACAACAGCAAAGTAAAATAATTTGCACCTTCCGGCTGCATCGGCCAAAATACACCCATTACAATCAGTGAGGCACTGCTAAGCATGAGTGACTGGACTAGCAACCATCTCTTAAACAGCGGCAGCAGAAAATACACAGAAAAAAATAGTGCGCTTCCCAGCCATTGTATGAAAGTAACCTCTGTCAGCCCTTGCGTTTGATTATTCAATCCAAAGCCCCATGTTCCCATTAACAGCGCCAAGCATAACCAGTACGTATATTGATTCATCGGTTCCTCCTGTGAAACTACTATGTATTATTACTATATCATTCGATGAGGAACTTTTGGGAGTTCGAATTGATTGCTTTACCGTTCGCTATGTCGCACCATCACTTTCGTTAGGTGAAAACCAATTTTTAATAGTCTACAAGGTTTTTGAATGATTCAGTCTGGTTCTTGGTTGAAGAGACTTCGATTATGGCAAGAGCGGAATTGACTCGGTGAAAGTCCTGTATTTCGTTTAAATGCATTATAAAAGCTAGAGACGCTTTGATAGCCTGTTTGAAAACCAACTTCTGTACTATTAAGATTCGTGGTTAAAAGAAGTTCCTTCGCTTCGTTCACTCTTATCATTTCTAAATATATTCGTGGTGTATATCCTGTTCTTTCTTTGAAGATCCGATTTAAGTGAAAACGACTAACCCCAACCCTTGACGCTAGTTCATGTAAAGGCATGTTTTGAACATAATTATTTTTTATCAATCGCTTAGTGTCTTCCACAAGGCTTTCTAATGGGTCATATGTTTTTATATTTAAATCTGGCCGGCATCTCTTGCATGGTCGATATCCTGCATCATGGGCTTCCGTCGCATTTGGAAAAAAGGAAACATTTTCGCAATTAGGAACCTTAGACTTGCAAGAAGGACGGCAGAATATTCCTGTGGTACGGACCGCGTAAAAAAACATCCCATCATATGCTGAATCACATGATATGGTCGCTTGCCACATAGTTTCCTTTGAATGGTTAATGGGATTCTTCATTAGATTTGAAACCTCCCTTGTAGGAGAAAGTTTTCTTGCTAAAAATCATATAAATCGTATATAAAACCACGACACTCATTGGTACAAATATATACAATTGAAAAAATGGAAGAACCAATAAACATAAAACGAAAGAGGTTAACGATGCCCACCATGCTAACGTGTTCTTCCTAAATAATTTTACACCCGCAGCCATTGAAAGAACGTAAACTAGAATCCCAAGAGAGGTCGGTATAAATAAAATATTATCAAATGTCAGTGATAAAGACTTCGTCACTAACACACCTGCCATCGAAAAACAGATAACAAATAATACCATCCGTCTTGGAATTTGAGTAGTTACATGGTGTCTTGACAAAAACTTTGGAAAAGCTCCATCTCTGCCTAATGAATATCCTAATTGCGTCAGGCTAGCTACAAAAGCATTTGAGGTGCCTGTACAAATAATCAAGGCTAAAATAGCTGTAAAGACTTTAGCCCCTAAGCCTACCGTATCCCCCATTATGACACCAATAGGAGAAAGATTGCTTTCTTGACTGCCATACGTTGCTGTTCCAATTGTGACAAGGCTTAACGCTAAAAATAATAATCCAATGACGATTGCACTAACAACTGCTCCTTTGACAATATCCTTTTCTGGTCTTTTAAATTGCTCAGCTAGATTACAAATTGCCTCCCAACCGAAAAAAGACCAAAAGATAACCGTTATAGCACTCCCCACAGAAAACCATCCATTCGGAACAAAAGGAGTAAAATTCGCCCATTGTATTCTTGGAAGTGACACCAATACTGCGACCACTAAAAGTATTAGTAATAAAGAACTTAAAATTAAAGCAAGTTTACCACTAACATTTACGCCGTAATAATTGGAAGCACCCGCAATTCCCAAAATAGAGATTGCAATTACAGTTGTTTTGAAACCTGAAAGTCCAAATGCCTGACTGACATAGTAAGCACCGGTTAAAGATACAATGGTTTGACCGACTGCTGCGGTTACAAAGTAAAACCACCCAACGATATTGCCAAGATGATATCCAAAAGAACTTCTAACAAAGGTTGCTGCTCCACCAGCATCAGGGTATTTTCTTGCCAAACAAGAAAAAGAATAGGCAAGCGGAAAGCTTATGATCACAACAATAAGCCAAGATACAATAGATGCGGGTCCCGCCATGGAAGCTGTTACCCCTGATAAAAAAAGGACACCCGAACCAAGGATAGCAGCAATGTATAATGCAATTCCTTGAAATAATCCAATAGATTTATTGTTCATAATCTCACCCCTTCACAGCAATAAGTGTACTAGAAAAGGGGCGAAAAACTCTTCTTTTTTTTGCGTTTTCATTCGTTTACTAACGCAATCAAAAGCATTTTTATTATTATTCCACCGTCAGATCCTATGGCGGAAGCCTAAGTTAATTAAAGTTTTATTGACTGTAATAAAGTGGGAGGTCGGCCAACTATTCAGTCCATTTAAGGTTTCGCCCATATCAAATACAAATAACCAGCCAAGTAACGCTCCTCCCTTATAGGTTTTAATTTTGACTCTTTTACAATTGAAGAAATATTTCTGTTCTGGTGGCACCCTACAACCTTTAGAGCTAAAGGATCCAAGGATTTTTGCAGCCATGCCAACGATTTGTTTGTACTAACGCCGTGCTCCATCATCAGTATTTTTCCTTCTGGCTTGCACCACTTTTGAAAGCTATTTAGAACATTGACAGGTTCTTGATAAGCACATAAGCTGGCAGAAGATATGATGGTATCAAAACTATTTTCATTAAATTCAACCGTTTCAACATCCTTTTGTATAAGTGTCGTTTTAAAAGGATAGTCTTTTGCTGCATGTTGTGCTGATTTCAACATTTCTTGACTAAAATCCAATCCTGTCAATTCAATATCTCTATTATAGAAGGGAAAATTAAGTCCAGAACCAATAGCAACTTCCAAAACCTTTCCTTTAGCTTCTTGAAAAATTCGTTGGCGAAACTTATAAGCCTGATCGTATTTTCGCCGTTTATTGTATTTTTTTGCCTGTTTATCAAACTTTTTAATTAATGATTGACGATCCATATCATCCCTCGCCCCCCTGTTCATTCTGCCGATGTTCCATGTAACAAAGTTATTTTTCACTGGCAGAACATGTTTGTATTCCAAGTTGGGGAACGATATCAATTCAATACCCCAATTTATCTGATTTTTTCCGCCAGCTCTAAAATAATCCCTTCCGGCCCGCGTACGTAGCATAACTTATAAGTATTTTCATAGTTTTGTATCTCACCAAAGAGTTCGGTTCCTTTCTTTTTCAACTTGGCAACAATGGATTCAATATCTTCAACAGCAAACGCAATATGTCGGATACCCAAGGTATTTGCAAAAGATTGCTGAATACCTTTTTCATCTGACGGCTTATGGAATTTGACCAGCTCCAAAGTTGCCTGGCCGTCCGGCATCCCAAACATTACAACCGTCTCGCTAACATCATTAAGCCCAATTATTCGTTCTACCCATTTACCTTCCACTTCTCCTTCCCCTAGCATTTCAAGGCCAAAATTGAGAAAAAACTCTTTAGCAGCAGAGAGATCATCGACGATTACACCTACATGGTCTATTCTATTGATCTTCATATCCATACCTCCTTGTTCCTGTTATTTTGCACTCCTGCTTTCTTGATAAGTTTGTTTATAATGCTTATTCGCTAAAAACAGAAGATATCCTTTATCAATCTAGTCTGTTCGCTGAACAACAAAGAAAAAAGGAAAGAGTTATGAAACTCTATCCCTCTTGTAAAGCTCATTTACCGCCATGGTGTACGCCTTTTTATCAAAGCTATTGGTCCAAGCTATAGCTTTTTCCATGCTTAAGGAAAAGTATAACCGGCACTTATTTTTGCTGATCTCTATTCAGCTTTTGCTGTAAATATTCTTCTGACTTTCCTTTAGGAATACTTAGGCTTTTCCAATGCTCACCCTTCAGTTGCTTACCGATAAAAACGATTTGTCCAATATGGCTGGCATAATGTGCCTGCTGCCTTTCTATCGCTTCAAGTACTGTATGAGCTTCTCGCCGTATATAGATAACCTTTAATAAATCCTGATCTCCCAAGTCTTTTAACGTGTTAAAAAGCGTATTCCAACCCTTTTCCCAAATTGACAATAATGCTTGCTTTGACGATATATCATCCTCAAATTCATCATCCCTGTTTCTGGACGTTTTTTCACCATCAGAAGTCAAAAAATCGGACCATCGAGATAACATATTTCCACTTAAATGTTTTACGATAACAGCAACGCTATTTGAAGCTTCATTAAAAACCCAGTGAATATCGTCTTCAGTCAACTGACTTATTGCTTTTTCTCCAAGCTCTTTCGTACTATAAAAACTATCCTGTACAACTTTTAAATACTCATCACCTAAACTCATTTCCGTATCCTCCTTTTAAAAGGTAACTATCGTTTATTTCGTGATTTAACGGCAAAAACCTTTTTTATCGACCTCTATCGACTTCCGCATTTTTCTAAATGCTCAGCAAATATTGGAGAGAGATGTGTTATGATCATGTTAGATTGATAGCGTTTTATTGGAAGCCATGCCGGCGGATGCTTCTGTGTCAAAAGGGAGGATCCAGAATAGTTTCTCGGTAGTTATTACAGAAAGGAGCAGTTAAATGAATTTTGTCATGGAAGAAGCTATCCAGATTTTAGAGCGTACTCCCGATACATTAATGCATTTTTTATCTGGTTTATCTGAAACATGGCTGCACTCCAATGAAGGAGAGGGTACATGGAATGCCTCCGAAGTGATCGAGCACCTTATTGAAGGCGAGAAAAATAATTGGATACCAAGGCTGGAAACGTTCTTAAATGAAGGGGAAAGTAACCCTTTTCCTCCCTTCGATAGGTATGCGCATCTAACTAAAGGAACTGATAGGGCAATGCAGCAAAAGCTGCTCGAATTTAAGCAGATTAGAGCCGAGAACATATCCAAGTTGAGAACTTTAGTTGACCAGGAAGTCCTCTTAGAACGGAAAGGAACCCACCCTGCATTCGGCGAGGTCACGCTAAGAGAACTGCTATCCACATGGGTTGTTCACGATTTAACCCATATCTCTCAAATCGTACGTGTAATGGCTGAGCGCTACAGAACAGATGTTGGACCTTGGAAGGAATATTTAGGTATATTAAGAAATTAACCAAAGTATGCCAAAAGGCCAAAACGATTTAAATCTTGTTTCCAATATGGAATGAGATTGCCTTTTATTATCATATCGTTCACTTCGCTGATGATGAATGCTCTCTAACAATTAAAACCAAGTGAGATATACTCTGTTCACCAACCCGTTGTTTGATGATATCATTGTGGAACGTTCGTTCGATTTATTCAAATATTCACACTTCCCTTTAACAGAGCGATTTAAAAAAAAGATAACTGCTTCTGAATCTTTTTTTGCTCTATCCATTCCCTCCCTATTAAACGGAAAAAAATAATTATATGTACTCCAAAAAAAAGATCAACCCAATCGTGGATTGATCTTTTTTATTAAAATTGGATGAACCTACTACATCAAATCCTCTGAGTTGACTATTTTGTCGATCATTCCATATTGTTTCGCTTCTTCAGCATTCATAAAATAGTCCCGGTCAGAATCTTTGGCGATTTTTTCAATCGGCTGTCCCGTCCGCTCAGAGAGAATTTTGTTGATACGTTTCCGCATTTCTAAAATACGGCGGGCACTGATTTCTAAATCACTCGCCTGCCCTTTCGCTCCGCCGAGCGGTTGGTGGATCAGCACTTCGCTGTTTGGCAAAGCCAGCCTTCTTCCTTTCGTTCCTGCAACTAATAGCATGGCTCCAAAGGAAGCTGCTAATCCGGTGCAAATGGTTTGGACATGAATTGCATCGTGTCATAAATCGCAAACCCGGCAGTAATCGATCCGCCTGGACTGTTAATGTACAACGAAATATCCTTTTCCGGATCTTCGGCAGCAAGGAACAATAACTGTGCCACGACACTGTTAGCAACCTCATCTGTTACCTCAGATCCAAGAAAAATAATACGATCCTTTAATAACCGCGAATAAATATCATAGGACCGTTCTCCGCGATTTGTCTGTTCGACCACATAAGGTATAACATTGGACATTTCTCATAACCCCTTTCGTTATGCCGCGAAGGAAACCCCGCCTGTCATGATGGCCAACACAGACTGCCATTCCTGCCGATAAAACGGAACGGTAAACATCTTGCCATCAGCGAAAAATAGCGTGACAAGTACATAGGCAGCATTTGCCCCTGAAACCGGGTGGACCGACATCGAAGCAGCTGGCAAGCCGGAAAAACACAAGGACATCGTCGGTTCCTGTGTTTCCTTTTTAAAAAGTTCGACGACTTTGTGTGGATTTGCATGTCGCATTGCAAGCACATATCCAGTGGCTGTATTCTCGTCACTATCATCGGTGTCTTTCCATCTTCTTTTGCGTTTTAACGCTGCTCTGCCCCGGTGAAGTGCCGCCTTGACCGCCCCTTCACTCGTCCCGATCAATTCCGCTGTCTCCCAAGCCGTATAGCCAAAGCCTTCTGTCAAAAGCAGGGACACCCGCTGTTTGGGGGATAACTGACGCAATGCCGTTTCGATTGCTTCCCAAGTCAGGTCAGAATCCGCTGTTTTTTCCGCCGGCAATCTGAACAGCTCCTTGTTGTAATCTTCATCCGGTTTTCGCTTGCGGTATTGATCAATCCAAGTGTTAGAAGCAATTCGATACAGGTATGCCTTCGTAATCGGTTTTGTTGCTTTCAAGTGGCTTTTGTAAGCTTTCGCCAGCGTTTCCTGCATGAGATCTTCTCCGTCCCATTTCGATCTGGTCAGGGAAATGCAATAGTTACGCAAATCCATCAGATAAGGCTCAATAGCAGTTGTGAAGGTTTCCTTCGTCTCGGCTGGAGTTTTTTTAACAAGCGGCCGCATTGCCAATCACTCCTTAAATTTAGTCTTTCATTTATTATAAACGAAAAGTGCAGCTGAAAAGATACGGGGGTTCTCAAAAATGCACAAAAAAACTGCCCATCCCTTTATACTGACAGGGGGGGACAGCCTTTATTTCTATATTCATGTTCCGCAATACGTCTGATAAGGGCGGTCAGAGGG
Source organism: Sediminibacillus albus (assembly GCF_900101125.1). Taxonomy (GTDB): domain Bacteria; phylum Bacillota; class Bacilli; order Bacillales; family Amphibacillaceae; genus Sediminibacillus; species Sediminibacillus albus. Next base: position 767,457 of record NZ_FNFL01000001.1, read on the forward strand.
CTCTGGCAATTCGGTATAAGGCTCCTGTTCGGCTGTATAAGCATACGGATCAGAAAGTACATTAATCAGCTGCTCTGTAGCGCTGAAATCCTCTTTTTGAACCGCAGCTTCCAGTGCTTCCTCGACGCGATGGTTACGCGGAATTACGTTTGGATTTGATTGCTTCATCAATTGAATAGCTGTATCCTTTGATTCTTCCTGCCTGGAAAGCCTTGTTTGCCACCGTTCATACCATACAGCAAAGGCATCCGTACCATACATCGTCGTCTTTTCCAGCTTGTCTAATGTTAAAGCGCGGAAGGTATTGGTAAAGTCGGCATTGTGTTCATTCATCATCTCGAGTAGGTCCTGTATTAAAGCTTCGTCTTGCTTCTCTTGATTGTGGAGCCCTAGCTTTTTCCTCATTCCCGCAAGCCAAGAAGCATCATAGAAATCCTTGTACTCGCCAAGGATCTCTTTTGCCTGCTCGATCGCGTGCTCTTGCTTTTCATGAAGCAGCGGTAATAGTGCCTCCGCAAAGCGCGCCAGATTCCATTGGCCGATTCCCGGCTGGTTTTGATACGCATATCGGCCTTGCACATCAATCGAACTGAATACGGTCGCCGGATCGTACTCATCCATAAACGCACATGGACCATAATCGATTGTTTCACCGCTGATGGTCATATTATCGGTATTCATCACGCCATGAATAAAGCCGACAAGCTGCCAGTGGGCAATCAATTCCGCCTGCCGTTTGACGACTTCCCGGAAAAAGGTCAGATAACGGTCGTGATTGTCTTCGATGCCTGGGTAGTGCCGGTCGATAGCATAATCCGCCAAATCGCGAAGCTCTTCTTCGCTTCCCCAGCGGGCCGCATATTCAAAGGTTCCAATCCGCAAATGACTGCCTGCCACACGGGTAAGCACCGCACCGGGAAGCTCGGTTTCACGCATGACCGATTCTCCTGTGGTGACTACAGCCAGGCTGCGATTGGTCGGAATCCCGAGTGCATGTATGGCTTCGCTTATAATGTACTCACGAAGCATCGGACCAAGTGTGGCACGCCCATCACCACCACGGGAAAAAGGTGTGCGACCAGATCCTTTGAGCTGAATATCCTTTCTTGTACCGTCTGGAGTGACTTGCTCACCCAATAATACCGCCCGGCCATCCCCGAGCATAGTGAAATTCCCGAATTGGTGCCCAGCGTATGCCTGGGCAATCGGGTGCGCCCCTTCCGGGATTTTGTTTCCTGCAAAAATTGCGGTACCTTCTTCAGTTCGCAGTGTTTTCACAACCAATCCCAAATCCTCTGCAACCTGCTGATTGTATAAAACTGTTTTTGGAGAGGATACTTCTGTGGGCTGTGCGATTTCAAAAAAACGTTCAGGCAAACGTGCATAGCTGTTGTCAAAGTTCCATCCGATGTTTTTATGTGTCATGATATCTCCTCGATTGTTTTGTCTTAGTTCTATCCTATATCTTTCTCCAAAGAAGCTAAAATCATTTGCATGGTTTTGGTTAATGCAGTACCTAGAGAAAAGTTCGTTAGAAATTTGCCATTAAGTTCTACATTCCTTCTATTTTTCCATAGTCTGATTGACTTTTTTATTGACCGATTCTTGATAGAGATCAGCGTAAGTTTTTGAATTTCCAATCAGCGCATCGCAGAAAGCAGCAACGTCTGTTCCTGTGACTTCAAGCACACCTTTCCCAGCAGCTGAGCCTTCTTCAAAGAAGCTGAGAATTTCCGAGAGCAGTCCGGTACCTTCGTTTAGCTCAACAGGACCGACTTTGAAGAGATATTTTTGGATCTCTTTATAGACAATTTGGTAATCTTGTGGAAGTGATTTGACACGCGAAACATGGGCTCTCCATTCTTTTTTGCCTTCGATGATTTTTTTGATACTCATTTCAGTCCTCCTATTTTTCTTGCTACGTTCTTGTTGAGTTGGTCACGCCATTTATCTCTATAAGTTTTTGCGCCTTCTTCACCAACAAGCGCTGCGCAGAAGCCTTTAATATCATCTCCTAGTACTTCTTCGACGCTCTGGCCGTCTGCTGATGTAACTTCAAGAAGTTCAAGTGCACTTTCAAGAATCGGCATCAGATTACGACCAGTGAAATCGCCGTAAATCCAGAGATTACTTATAATTTCTTTCCAAGCAGTTTGATATTCAACTGGCAAGACTTTAGCTCGCGCTTCAAATCCTTTCATTTCTTTAGTCATATCGCTGCCGGTTATTTTTTCTAAAAAGTTCATTTAGTATCCTCCTTTAAGTTACTAAGCTGTCAGCAAGCTGCTACGTCGTTTCCAGTAAATTCTTTTAGCGCTTGCCAAAGTAAATTCCTCTTTATTAATACGGACAAGTCTTTATGTTTAGCTTTAAACAAATTCCACACTCTCTGGTATTCTTATCCTAACTGGCGTTTAAATGCTTTACTCGCGATCAAGTAAGCGATGACCATGATCCCCACACACCAGGCGAGCGCGATCCAGATACCATTGCCGACAGTCCCTTCATACAAGAGGGCCCGAACCGAATCCACGATTGAAGTCACGGGCTGGTTCTCAGCGAACGCACGCACAATTTTAGGCATGGTTTCGGTGGGGACAAAGGCCGAACTGATAAACGGCAGGAAAATCAGCGGATACGAGTATGCTGTCGCCCCTTCCATAGACCCTGCTGTCAGTCCGGGAATGACCGCCAGCCATGTCAGCGCTAACGTAAACAGCCCGAGTATCCCAACTACCGTGAGCCAATCCAGAATATCAGCGTTAGATCGGAACCCCATCACGAGTGCGACGAGGATTACCACCACGACGGTTAGCGCATTGGAAACAAACGAAGTCAACACGTGAGCCCACAATACCGACGAGCGCTTGATGGGCATGGTATTGAAGCGCGCCATCAGTCCGCTCTTTACATCCGTAAATAGCCGCAAGGAAGTGTATGCAACGCCGGATGCGATAGTGATCAGTAGAATTCCCGGTAATAAATAATTGACGTAATTGTCCGTGCCTGTTTCAATAGCGCCGCCAAATACGTAGACAAACAGCAACATCAGCATAATCGGCGTAATCGCCACCGTTATTATCGTATCCGGGCTGCGCAGGATATTACGCATTAAACGCCCTAGTAACACACCTGTATTACTTTTCATTTACTTCTCCTCCTTTGCCGATGAGCGCGAGGAAAATTTCCTCCAAAGTGGGCTGCTTCTCGATGTATTCTACTTTCGTTGGCGGGAACATCTCCTTGAGATCGGTAAGGGTGCCAGTTGTGATGATCCTTCCGCCATGCAGGATGGCAATACGATCTGCAAGTTGTTCGGCTTCCTCCAGGTACTGGGTCGTTAGCAATATGGTCGTTCCGCCCTCGGAAAGCTCATTAATGGTATCCCAGACTTCAATCCGTGCTTCAGGGTCAAGCCCAGTGGTGGGTTCGTCGAGAAAAATGACTGCTGGAGTTCCGATCAGGCTCATAGCGATGTCAAGCCTGCGCTTCATCCCGCCAGAATACTTGTCAGCACGGCGGTTGGCCGCATCAGTCAGGTTAAATCTTACAAGCAGATTGTCAGTGACTTGAACGGGATTGGAAACTCCCCGCAACTTGGCAATCATCATCAGATTTTCCCGTCCGGTTTGCATGCCGTCTAACGCTGCAAATTGTCCTGTCAGGCTGATGCTTTGGCGAACATCTTCCGGTTGCCGTTGAACGTCAAAGCCGCAAATACTTACTTCCCCACTATCTGGCTTCATCAGCGTCGAGAGGATGTTGACCGCCGTGGTCTTGCCTGCTCCGTTTGAACCCAGCAGTGCGAAAATTTCACCACGCTGCACCTCAAAATCCACCTCCTTTAAAACTTCCTTGTCTTTAAAGGATTTTTTTAACCCTTTTACAGAAATAGCTGTATTTGTCATACTTTTTCCTCCTTATAATAGGCGCAGCAAGGTCGCTTGCTAGACCTGGAAATTAGGTGCTTTGATTAATTAGTGTGCGAGTTGTTTGCCTGCAAACAAAGCGTAGTCATGATCCGGTCAATCGTCTTGTGCATCTAAATTGTCTATATCTATCTACTTAGTCTGACTGATATTCTGTATTACTTACTACCAGATTAAAATTGAACTGAATAGTTGAGATGGCAATTCTCATTTGCAGCCAGCTATTCAGTCGGAATAATCTATTGAATTTACTTCTTTCAATGGCTTTATGATACGCTAATTCGAATCCTCATAATACTTGGCCAATAAGTTTCGGCGTTAGCCCTGTAGAGATACGAGGCGAAAATCCACTATAATTTCGCCATTAATCACGGCCAATCGTATCGTTCAACTTCTCGCGATGTTTGTCCTTCCATGTCTTCGCGTCCTTCACTAGTTCTTCGCAGAAAGAGGCCACGTCCTCCCCCGTAAGGTCAGTGACTTTCTTACCTGCCGCTGCACCTTCCTCAAAAAGGTCGAGAATGCCGCCAAAAATACGGCTCATGTCCTTCCAGTCGGTAAGGCCACCAGCGGTCCACATATATTTTTGGATAGCCTTGTAAGCGTTATGGTACTCAGTTGGAAGTGCCTTCGCACGCGCCTCCATCGCCTTCCATTCCCGCTTGTCATCCAGACTTCCGATAATTTTTTCAATAAAACTCATTTTACCTTCTCCTTTTGATTTCTTTCGTTTTGAGTTCGTTCATTTTGCTTGAGATGAATTCCCATTTTCGCCAAAAAAATTCAAGCTGCTTTTGACCTGCTGCGTTGAGTGTGTAAAATTTTCTCGGCGGTCCCACAGTGGATCGCTTTTTCTCGATGTCCACCAGATTGTTTTTCTCAAGGCGTATGGTAATCGTATAAACTGTGCCTTCAACCACATCAGTGAATCCAAGTTCTCGCAGCTGCTGTGTGATTTCATAGCCGTAAGTTTCACCACGACTAATGATCTCAAGTACACAACCCTCAAGTACCCCTTTGAGCATTTCTGTGTTATTTTCCAAATTTATCACCCATTTGTATTCCATTGTATTTATTCAGTACTCTGTATTGCTGGTATTAGGTAATACTTAATACTGGTATATAGTAGCGCAGAATAGCATCACCTGTCAAGGATAAATCTTTTCTTCAAAAAACACGTTATTACGGGGCTCATCCATTGGATAACTCATAATTCAATTTGATTTATAAATAAGAGCCACAGGGAGTTACTCCACAACCTGGCCCGATACCCGAATAAAAACTTATACCAAAACTACGAACCCTTCTGATGCTCATAACAATAAACCTTTCCGTTAAATCGCTTATTAGCCAGACAAAAAGCACGCACCCCTTTCTTTTTCTTTTCTGGTGGCTTTTTCTTTTGGCTGTTTTCTCAAGATTGTTGTTTTTAAAGTGTATTTGTATAGTCGCAATTTTCCGTTAAAATTATTGTAAGTTATTGGAATGAATAACATTGTGAAAAGGGGGATACAAAATGAATAACTCTTTATTTAATAAAGGAACTTTTCTCTTGTTTTTAGTTGTTTTACTTGTAGGTTTGGCTGGATGTGGAAATTCTCAAGAAAATACACAATCAGAAGTAATAGGTAATCCTACACCAGAGGATTTTCTTGAAGATGGAAATGCAGATATTTTTCTTTTGAGTGGCATTGTCTATTCAAATGTAGAACACGTTGATTGGGTTAAAGAATTAGACTATACAATAGGTGAAGAAGTTGGAGAAATCACAAAACAAACCGATAAAGCAGAAGACTTTGGTAACGGAACTTCTAACATACTCCCCATTGGAACAAAAATATATGAAACGGATACACAAATCTACATTGCCATTGTAAATGATAAAGAAATTCCTTATCTAAAGATGCTTGAAGGATAGTAGAGTATAATCCGTGGAGAAACTTAGATTGATGAATCCTAATAAACATGCTGATAAATGGGCTTTGCCTTTTCAATTTCATTTGTGGTATACTCATTTTAACTAATATCAGAAAGGAATGATGGGTGGACAATGCGTAACTAATCTTATTTTCCAACGTTTGAAATAGCATATTTCAAATCACACGAAATAGGATTAGTCTGCCCACTTCAATAACCAAAATTAAAAAGCTATAGATTGACATAGCTTATTTGATATTTGCAACGGTATGACTAATCCTTCCAAATCAATTGGGAGGATTTTTTTATTAGCTATAATTATACGGCGTCTTATCCCGACGCCAATAGGCGCATAGCGGATGTATAAATCCTCCCTTTTCAGAAAGGGATTGATGTTATGCAGGAAGTATTGAAATTAAATAATCTCAGCTATGAAGTATCCAACGTGAAAATTTTTGACAATGTAAATGCCAGTGTCCAGCAAGGCGAAGTAATCGGTATCATTGGCAAAAATGGAGCAGGAAAAACGACTCTGCTCCAGTTAATCAATAAGGATTTGGCTCCAACAAAAGGGCATATCCAATGGATGCAGCCATACGTAAAAACGGGGATCGTTGAACAGGAGACCGACTCACACACAGTTGAGAATATGTCCTCCGTTGAAGGAAAATTACGCAAGAAATGGCAAGTGCCTGACCATGATTTCTCCCATTTTAGCGGCGGTGAGAAATTGAAAGCACGGCTGGCAACAGGGTTTGCACAGGATGCACAGCTACTACTGCTTGATGAGCCTACCAATCACCTCGATACACAAAGCACTGAACTGTTGATGGAACAAATCAGGAGTTTTAAAGGGACTGTTATTCTGGTATCTCACGATCGACATTTTCTTGATGAAGCAGTAACAAAAATATGGTCGATTGAAGGAAACACGCTGATTGAACACGTAGGGAATTACTCTAACTATATGGAGGTTCGGAAACAGCGCAGGTATACCCAGCAACGCCAATATGAAAAGCAGAAAAAGATGGTGCAACGAATAGAAGGACAGATGAATGAGCTTACCTCCTGGTCGAAAAAAGCCCATGCGGAATCGACGAAAAAAGAAGGTAAGAAAGAATATTATCGCTTAAAAGCAAAGCGAATGGATTCGCAAGTAAAGTCAAAGCAAAAGCGGCTGGAAAAAGAGCTGGAAAAGACAAGAGTGGAACAGCCCGAGCCTGAATATGATGTCAATTTTTCCATGAAAGCGAATAACAAGGTGGGAAAACGGTTCTTGCAAGTGAAGCATTTAACCAAGTCGTATGCCGGACGAATACTATTTGAACACAGCAATTTCACAATCCAGCATGGGGAAAAGGTTTCGATAACAGGTCCAAATGGCAGTGGTAAAACAACCTTGTTGAAAATCATTCTTGGTCAGGAAACGGCAGATGGTGATGTGTGGATATCACCTACAGCCGATATTGGCTATTTAACGCAGGAAGTATTTGATTTACCACTCGAGCAAACCCCTGAGCAGCTATTTTATAAAGAAACGTTTGAAGCGAGAGGGAAAGTTCAAAATTTAATGAAGCATTTAGGATTCACCGCGTCCCAATGGACAGAGCCGATTCGCGCTATGAGTATGGGTGAACGTGTAAAGTGCAAGTTGATGGCCTATATATTAGAAGAAAAAGATGTGCTTATCTTAGATGAGCCGACAAACCATCTTGACTTACCTTCCCGCGAGCAGCTGGAAGACACTTTAGCCCAGTATAACGGTACACTAATCGTCGTTTCGCATGATCGATACTTTCTTGAAAAAACGACGAATGATAATTTCGTTATTGCTAATCAGAAGATTCAAAAGCAAATGGATCAAGCACGAAAAACAGATGACCAGCAAGAGTTGCGTTTAACGCTGGAGACAGAAAGACAGGAGGTTCTAGGAAAACTCAGCTTTATGACGCCAACCGATAAAACGTACGCAGAACTAGACAACAAGTTTAAAGAACTGACGAAACAAATCAATGAACTAAACTGATAAAAAATCGTCTTATCGTGATGCAGTGCAAGTAGCTACTAGTATTAGAGGTACTCTACGCAAACAAACTCGTTCATTGAATGGAGAAATTATTAGGACCATCCATTTTATTTGGGTGGTCCTTTCTTATACAGTTTTCTATCTTTTAATTCTTTCACTATTTGCTCGACAATTAACCCTCTGGGCATAGACCCATCGATTACGATGTCTGAATCTGGTTTGATGGAGCAGGCCATTTGTATGAAAGCCGCTCTTCCATGCGACAGATAATAGCTCAAGTCATTTTCTATATCCTCGGAAGTTTGTTTGGATTTACCTCTCAAAATCCGCCTTGCCATTGCAATGTCTAAAGGTGTATCAATAAAGATTGCTAAATCAATCAAGTCCTTCATGCCACTGTTTTGATAGGCAAATGGGTAATCCAACAATATATATTTATATGTGTATGGCACCTCTAACAGCTTTTTTACATCATTAACTAAAGGGGATAACTCCCATGCATTGTAATCTGAACCTTCCTTGACCCATTCTGCAAGGTTTTCAGGCTGTTCTTCAAACGCATAGTCATCAAAATATAATGCATGGGCATTTGTTAACTGTCTGCTTAACATTTTTGTGGTTGTCGTCTTACCACCGCCCGATATCGCTGCAATAGCAATCACTACAGGTTTCCCGCGCATCAAATCCCTCCAGTTGTATATGGTTATTCACCTATTTTCACCAATCGCATAACATACGTTGAGAATTCAAATATTAATAGAGGTGAAAAAGTACGATGGCTTCTACTGTGGATTATACATCTCCATCCGCCCAGTTTACGTTCGATGTAAATAAAAGTAACTTGTTCAAAAAAGATAATCAAAATTTCATTAATGTGCTTGGCATTAACCAGTTGAACACATTGGAAAATACCTCCCTGCTTGATATTTTCCTTAGTACCAGCAATGTAGTCGAGCCGCATTATCATCAAAATGCCGCAGAACTCGTCTATTGTATTTCAGGAGCCGCGACTGTTTCAATTATGAACCCTTATACCAAGGAAATACTTAACTTTCCGATTACTCCAGGGCAAGTAGCCAACGTGCCACAGGGATGGTGGCATTATGAGATGGCTACGGTCGATCATACCCACCTGCTAGCCATTTTTGACGCACCGACCCCTGAAGTGATTTTGGGATCTGACTTGCTGAAGTTCACGCCGGCAAATGTAATGGCTCATACGTATTGTCTGGACCAGCGCCAATGGGAGAAAACGATCGCCCCTATCCAGCCGTCGACCTATATCGGCCCATCTAAAAACTGCCAACAAAGCAGCCGGCCGCATATGCCGTACGGACAACAGGGATACTACCCATCATTTCCTTATTATCCATATTACTAAAAATGTAAAGATATAGATATGCAAGAAGCATCTATATCTTTTTCATTGTTATCAATTGATTTCCACCATAATCCTGCGCGGCGTCCAATCCCCATTCATATGCAACGCTAACTTACCGGCTTGTTCAGGAACTTCGTAAGTGATTTCTGAAACAATCTTCATCTTGTCTTTTATTTCAAACCCATTCCATTGCACATCACTTACATCTTTGTATTCAAAAGGTTCGTAGACCTCACCTGTGGAGCTGACGATAACAAAAAAGTTTGGTTTGTAGACAACACGTCCAGTATCTTTTTTATCATAGATTACTCTGATGGTGATTAATTTTTTCTTCTCTTCACTAGGCTGTAAACCTACATGTGGTTCTAGAAGCTCTACTTTCATCTTTTTATCGGCATAGTTAAACACGGTGGTATTGATAGGTATTACTTTAGCTGACTCCATATATGACTGATAGTTATTCTTTTCCTCTTCATTACTCCTGTCCTCTAAATGATCGGCTGCATTTTCTCCATCCTTTTCCTTGCTGTCACTGACTTGTATATTTCCTTTTGTACCTTGCACTTCGATTCCAGAGGTACTTTCCGAAGAAACGGAAGATTGTTCGAGATTTGGCAATGTAAAAACTACTAGCACGGCTACTCCCAAGGCTAAACCAGTACCACCTATGATGAATACTCGTCTGAATAACCGCTCTGTTTTTTCGGAGTTATCAATTCCACCCCGCAGACCCTGGTTCGGCTGGATATATACAGCTTTTGTTGCGGGCAGCAGTGCTCCGATCAGTCCAGTGGCCATAGGAATAATCATTGTTCCCAGTAAAAAAGGCATTTCCTCAAGCGGGAGGTGATGATAGACAGCAATAATGACGGCTACTGCTATTGCGATACCGACAATACCTGCAGCCAATCCGCACAAAGCCCCTTCCCAAAGCACAAGCCTGCGGGCAGTCCGGTTTTGCCAGCCCATCGCTTTTAGTACAGCGAATTCTGCTTGCCGCTCCGCTACATTCTGCCACATGATTTCTGCCGTAGTTAAAACCGCAATTATTATGGCTGTCCCCATAGCAATGTAATGCAAGGTACTGACCTCCATGGCTACATACTCACCGAGCCAGGTTGTATATAACATGCCGTGTAAGCGGAAGGTGATGAATAAAAAGAACATCAGCATACTAGTAGGAAGAGCAATAGATAGGATCGATAATAGACTCCGTTTCCAACGGCTCAACAACTGATTTATCGCCATTCCAAAAGTAGAAGAAACACCGAATCGATGAGTGTTAGCAGACATTTCTCCGGATTTCATCGTTTCATAGGGGGAGATACGCTGAATGACTAAACTTGGAATCAGTGCCCCCAATAAGTAAATTGCCAATCCGAACACTGCAATCAGCAGAAAGCGCCACAGCGAAGTAGCAACATCATTTGTCAGATAAATCAGTCCTAGAATTAGCCAGCTAGTGACCGATACAAAACTTCCAACAATGATTGCTTCTACATAAAGCAAGGCGGCAAGCTGCTTCGGCCGCCATCCAAGCGCAAGCAGTACCGCAAATTCTTTCTTTCTTGCCATCATCATCATTAGATTCGAAGAAAAAACATACACAACCGCCACAGCGATTACGATAGCAATAACTCCGGATAGTCCTATCTTGGATTCTTTAAAAATTGAAATGGAGGAACCAAGTTTAATCCACGGCTGTTCCACCCAACCGATCGAAGCTTGATCGCCAGACGCCGGAATATGGGTGATGGCTGGTTGTGGAGAGGAACCTAAGGTAATATCGGTGACCAAGTCCGTTTTCTTTTCTATTTCGCTGGCGACTTGCTTTAGTACTTGCTCACTAGATTGCGACATCGTATCGACACCCCGAACTTTGACACGGATAGCAGAAATCGGTTTTTCGCCGAGCACCTCTGCTGCAGCCTCTATAGTCGTCAACATTAATGGAGGCTTTGTCAAAAATCCATAAGGGTTGTTCAAAGGCTTCATTGTTACAGGCGGATTTACCGGGTTTTCCTCTGCATCCACCACATAATCTGCCCGTGAAGGAAAATAGGTTTCCATCGGGAGCTCATTGAGCGGATCTTTTGATATGGAGAGCTTGCCAGGATCAAATATACCTTGAAAATCAAGCTGAAGACGCGGCCATCCATCACTTGTCTCAGAAAACATTGATATCGGACGATAGGCATGTCGTTGTGCTAACATGCTGTCCTCCGGAACGGAATAAGGCTCTACTTGGTAGGCATACGGCCAGCGTTCCCCAAAGGGACTTGTCACTTCCCGATAATTCACCGGAGAAGGCTTTAAGGCCATCCAGTTAAAGGAGTCTAGTCCCGCTTCTCCAGCTGAACTGCTATTTCTGATGAGATCGAGAGTCTTTTCGTGCGCTTCAACAGTCGAAAAGGTGAATTTATCGATCAACTTTGCAGGCTGCTTTTCCAGATAGTCTATGCCGCCTTTTTGTTTGACCCTTTCCATTGTCTCTTGTTGAACATTTGATTCGAAGGGCAGATCAAGTTTTTCTACCGTATATTGGGAGGATTCTTCTACAAAAGCCTGACTGCTGATCAACACAGGAATCTTAGTATCCTGCAATCCGTCCCCTAAGTTCATGACCTTTACTGTTGACTGGTTTTGAAAAAAACGGTCACTAGTGTCTGCAGCATCCACCAACGCCTGATCTAGTCCGACTAAATCAGCTTCGGCCAGGGGATCAATTCCGGCTATAAGGATATTTTCATTTTTGACAATCCCCCCTTCGTACCTGTTAATTCCGTAATCTGGTCGGGTGCCTTCTGCAGGCTTCCAATCGCCTATCGTGAAGTATAGATCATTTTCATTCTGGTATGTATGCACCCCATTGGTTGTGGCATTCTTCATATGCAGCCGGTAAATCCCCGGCTCCCGATAATCCGTTTGCTTCAACGTTGTTTCATAATCGACATAACCCATCATGGAAATCGGGGCAGCCACCTCAATAGCTTCCATCGACTGGATTTGTTTGTACTGTTCCATGGAAATTCCGCCGGAAAGGCCGCTCAGGTAATTAGGCTCTAACAATTGTTCTTCTTCCGTGACACTTCTTGTCCCAGGTGGCCGGACAACAATATCATAGGAGGATTTCCATCTTTTTTGGAGCTCATCGACGATGGTTCCTTTACTAGCCTGGGTAATCCCTACTAAATAGCTTAAACCTACACTGACAATTAAAGCACCAATAATTAATAATATGAATCGCTGTTTATTCCGCCACCACGAATTCCATATAAATTTAAGCAAGGGCCTGACTCCTCGTATCCTGAACGACCAATCCATCTTTCATTTCAATCATCCGTTCTGCTCTGGTTGCCAATTCCTCTTCATGCGTTACAAACACCACACCACAGCTTTTCTCTTTATTAAGGCGGGACAATAAATTAAAGATAATTTCCCCCGTTTCACTATCTAGGTTTCCAGTCGGTTCATCAGCCAGGAGCCAATCGGGTTCATGAATCAATGCACGTGCTACAGCTACCCTTTGCTGTTGTCCCCCGGAAAGCTGCGATGGCAAAGCGTTTAGCTTATCTGCAAGCCCAACCTCCTCCAATAATCCAGCCGCCCGATTCTTTTTGTCATACGAAACCTTTCTGGCAATCAAGGGTGCCAATACATTCTCAATCGATGTCAAAGTGGGCAGGAGGTGATACTGCTGGAAAATAAATCCGATATGCTGAAAGCGAAAATCAGCGAGTTCTTTTGTCTTCAATTTTTGAAGGTCTTTATTTCCAAACCGGATGGTTCCATCCGTCGGCAAGTCTAATGCGCCTAGCAGGCTTAATAAAGTGGATTTCCCGGAACCCGAAGGACCGACAATGGATATAAATTCTCCAGCTTGGAACGACATATTAATTCCTTTCAAGGCAGTAGTTGTTACCCCATCTCCTTCAAAACTTTTATTAACGTCTAAACACTGGATTGAATGTTTCATGAAACACGCTCCTTTATTTAAATGTATGCTGTCTTTTTTGATTATAAAGCTATTCTGTCAACCGCTTGGCCATCATCACCAGGTTGAAGATATCGGTACACAGTTCGGAGCAATTCAATAAATCGGATTTCAAAAGAAACCGCACCAGATAATCCATCCTGCTTCCCTCCTATCTTGCAACGGCTTTATTCGTCGCCCGCTTTTCGTAAATTGACAACATTATAAGGATTTTCCGCCCATTTGTTCATCAGTTCTTCCTGCTGTTGTTTTAAGTCATCAAAAGGCTCTTTTTCCATCACTACTCGGGAAAAGCGCCGATCAAACACCATGGTATTTTTTATTTTCCGATAACCACCAAATCCTTCCTCATCATTTTTCAACCAGACTGCCCGCCTGATGTGAGAAAATAAGATCGCGCCGGTACACATCGGGCAAGGCTCAAGTGAACTGTAAATGGTCAACATCCTGCCGCTCACCTTGGCATCCAAGATTACCTGCCCGGCATTCCGGATAGCATCAATTTCTGCATGAGCCGTTGCATCTTTGGCTATATGAACGCGATTTCTTCCCCTGGCAATCACGTTGTTCTGTTCATCGACAATGACAGCTCCCACCGGATATGTATTTTCTGCTAGTGCCCCTTCCGCTTCCTTGAGCGCCATCGTCAAGAACATACGGTCATTCGCTGTATTTTGCATTTTTCGCTCTCCCCTCATTAAAAAGAGACGGCAATCGATTGCTGACTGCCGCCCTGGTGTTAGTTAACATTTTGCTAAAAAGGTTTGATACGCTTTACTGGCTAAAATATCGGTCAAAAATTCCGCTTTTGCATCTCGATATTGTTCCATATCTTTTCCATCAAAACGTTTCTTCAATTGATTATATGTTTCATTATAAGCTGGATGCTCCTGAAAGAAATGAGTCGTTTTCCAAAAGTGATCTGCTTCCGACCCCTTAACGGTTAGCTGCACGCCGACTGGCAGGTCATCCTTTGTTTCAAAGCCACAGAAGAAAGAAGTTTGATAACTCCCCTCATTAATGGAGTACAGATTCTGAAAGGCTTTTTTGGCTGTGGAAAAATCTTCTTGTGCAACCCGTACCTGCAGATCGACATCCCCTTTGGTAAGAGATCCTCTTACAGCTGTACTCCCAATATAGTGGATTTCTGACTTAGGAAGCTGCTGAAGAATAAGCTCCCGGTGCTTCATGAACATTTTTTCTGCTTTCTCTCTGAATGCAGACTCTGGAGCAAAATATACATATTCAACCATACCAGTGTTACCTCCTGTGTATTCATTTTGATTTATTTACTTCACACAAAAATCACACTGGAATCGCTCCGTTTCTTTTTGATATGTCTCTATTTTACTTAAATTTTCACAGAATCCAAGACCTTCAGAGTAGTTTATCAAAAATTGTTTTCAAAATATTTGTGCATTTAAAGAAAAGATGGGAACTGCGTATTAATTTTAGCGGGAATTTTATTTGCTTTCATTTGTATGAATCGACCACTAACGAACCGTTTAGGCAACTTCTTTAGTATATAGGTGGCATTAGAAGAAGATACCAATGAACCAACAAAACGGACTTTCATATAATTGGAAGTCCGTTTTTAATCTAATGCTTTAACCTTTAACGGAGCAATCAAAAAGACGATTCAGGGATATTGTTCCAACTTAAGCAAGGCTTTTTTCATTTCCAAACCGCCGCGAAAACCCGTCAGCTTACCATTTTTTCCAATGACACGGTGGCATGGAATGGAAATCATCAAAGGATTGGCACCGATTGCAGCTCCGACCGCACGAACTGCATTCGGCCGCTGAACCATGGCAGCAATTTGAGAATAGGTATATGTTTTGCCGTATGGGATTTGCTGTAGCGCTTGCCAAATCTCCTGTTGAAATGAGGTGCCTTGCAGATCGACTGGAAAAGTAAATGTCTTCCGTTCACCTTGAAAGTATTCCATTAATTCGGCTTTATATGGCTTCAGCAGGGCATCGTCTTCTATTATTCTATGTTCGGGAAAATACCGTCTCGCCCATTCTTCCAATTCGGTAAAAGGGCTGTTGGGAGAACCTACATAGCACAGACCTCTGCTGGTCGCAGCTAGATAAAATCGCCAGTTTTCATAGTCAAATAACGAACAATATATCTTTTTATTGCTCTCCAAATTTCTTCCCCTCCATTCACTTGATGAATTTTTCGATATTTATCAGTTGTTAAAGCAGTAATCTGCTAAATTAAGTTAATGAATAGGTGAACCTTTCATCATTTCCATGTACTTACCTCTGGATAAATTATAACCGAAATAATCAGGAAATGAACGCTTTTCAAATGTAACAGCAAGATAACGAAAAATCTTTCCCGGATAATACATCTGGTGACTTGCAGTCCTATTTGTTAAAAAAGGAACTTCCACCTTGTGTGGAAGTTCCTTTTACTTTATTCCTGGTCCTGGTCTTGTTCTGTCTCACTCAAACGATCTTCAATTTGTGACATAATGGCGCCGGCTTCTTCCCAGTTTCCTGCCGAAAGCGCCTGTTGATATTGATCAAACAGTGAGGATAGCTCCTGCAGTACCTCTTCTGAATTGAGAATTTCCTGTGCAGGGTCTTCTCCATCTGCTTCGCCTTCTGATTCATCCAGTTCGACGTCAGGATCAATAATACCAAGCATACGCTCTAATGCCTGATCGAATGTCGGTTCCATTACAATATGGTCCCCATAAGCAAGGACAACTTGTTTCACCTCTGGCAGAGATGTTTCATTGGAAGATTCAATGTAAATCGGTTCCACATACATCACCGTATCCTCCAGCGGTATTGCTAACAAGTTCCCGCGAATAACTTCGGAACCTCCCTGCGACCATAAGTTCAGCTGCTGGGATATCGTGCTGTCCTGGTTAATCCTGTTTTCAATTTGCTGCGGTCCGTATACATTACGTTGTTTCGGGAACCGATAGACAAAAGTCTCTCCATAGTTTTCCCCATCATTTCTGACACCCATCCATGCCACCATGTTCTGGCGGTTTCTTGGCGTATATGGCATCATGAGTACGAATTCTTCTTCCTCTGCTTCCGGAAGCTTCATCGTGATATAATAAGGCTCCATTTCAATATCTTCGTTGAAGTATTTTTCCGTCGGGAATTGCCAGTAATCTTCCCGATTGTAGAACACTTCCAAGTTGGTCATATGGTAAGTGCCATACATGGCAGCCTGGATTTTGAACAAATCGAGCGGATAACGGAAATGCGCCTGCACATCTTCCGGGATTTCCTCTGTAAACAGATCCGGGAAGATATGTTGATAGGTTTGCAGCAGTGGTTCATCTGGTTCAGCCGCGTAAAATGTCACTTCCCCTGTATAAGCATCTACTGTCACCTTCACAGAATTACGAATATAACTTTCGTCCCCTTCATGGGCTTCCGAGTATGGATAACGCTCTGCAGTCAAATAAGCGTCAATCATCCATGCCATTCTGCCATCATCACGGACAAACAGGTAAGGATCTTCATCATATTCCAAGAATGGCGCAATTCTGTTTACTCGATCGACAATATTACGCGTAGCGAGCAGCTGGCTTTCTCCTGTTAATTGATCTGAGACAAACATCCGGAATGAGCCTTCATCCATAGCAAATAACAGCCGGTTCAGACCGGATAATGGAATACCTGTGTCGCCTTCGTAGCGGCTCGACATGTTTTCATCACCAGAAGGATAATCAAATTCGTCGACTTCACTATTTACGATAACATTCTTATAGTTTTCCTCACCAAAATAGATTTGCGGCCGGCTGATGTCTATTTCCCCTTCAGCTGGAAGGTTTTTCAACAAGTATTCCGGCTGTCCCTGGGAAGTGATTTCATTGACACTGCTCATCGCAACACCGTAACCGTGCGTATAACGAAGGTTTTCGTTCACCCATGTTTTCGCCTGTGACGGAAGATCGACAGTATTCAGCTCCCGAGCGCCCAGGAATACCTGCTGATACTCGCCATCGATTTGGTACCGGTCAATGTCGATATCATTAAACTGGTAATACGTCCGGAATGTCTGGAGCTGATTGTAAATATCGAGAATCGGACGTGCGTCATTGATACGGACATTATTGATGGTCAGTTGGTTGCGCTCTACCATCGACTGGTCAAGCGATTGTGTACCGGGATGTTCCCGCTCTTCAATGCTTTCCAAATCATATGCTGTGCGCGTAAATGACAAGTTATGCTCCAAGTACGGGCTTTCCTTGGAAAACTCGTTTGGCGACACGATATAATTTTGCACAATAATCGAAGCCCCCTGGCCGACGATTACCAGTCCCACATAAACGATCACAGGAATAGCCATCGCGCGTAATCTTCCCCGTACTAACGCAATGATCATCCAAATCGTGCCGATCACTGCTGTGGCAGCTAATACATAGGAAGCCGGGATGTTAATCAGCTTATCTGTATAACTCATGCCATGGACAACACTATCCTGGAATAAGTTGACCCGGCTGGTTAGCATAGTGCCATACGGTTCCAAAACATGGACCGCAGCCAACAGCAACCCGATGCTTCCTAATGTTACACCGAGGTGCAGCTGAGCAGTCCGGCTGATCCGGTACATATGAAAGACAGAGTAACAGCCGATTTCAACAAGCAGCAAAAGGAACCCTAGGCCAATCAATGTCGAAACAGCGAATTCGATAAACGGCAATACAAACATGTAAAAAGAGATATCCATATTGAAATGTGGATCAGATACCCCGAATGAAGTATGGTGTAAAAATTTCAGCCACAGCTCCCAGCCCACTCCTTGAACGATGCTGCTTCCAAGCAGACCGACAAATATGGCAATACAAAAAATCGTGAACAAGCTCAACCGCTTGGCATGGATCACAGCGGGCAGCTGGGATGGATTAAATTGTTTTAAAAATGCTTTTCGAATCCACGCCAGTGTCACATACGTGCATAAGAAAAACAGGATAAACCCGATGATGCCAAGCAGGATTTTACTTCCTAAAATTGTCGTATATACATCGCGGAAACCGAGCGTATCCATCCATATATAATCGGTAACCCAATGTAAGGACAGCCATCCCAGAATCAACAGCAATATGATTGCTCCAATTATCTTTCCGAAAAAACCGCCAATTTTTTTCAGCTTCTCTTTCTGTTTTGGGTTGATGTTTATTGTGTTATTTTCCAACCTTCTCCCCCTCTATCTTGTATCTAAAAAACTCACTCCTTTTACTTTACCATAGGAGTCTAATAAATAATTGACCTATCTTTAACTAGTACGAATAAAAGAGGAAATTTGTTTCGTTTTTGAACATAAATAATGCCAGATACCATAAATAGTACCTGGCGGCTCATAATTATTCAAAAGAGTAGGTAACCCCTGCCTGTCGGCGCACCTCATCCATCAGTGCCATTACATCAACAGACAAAGTCAGTGTCTCATTGTCTGCTTTATTTGCAATATAGTTGTTCATCGCTTCTACCTCGTAATGAAATGCTTTTTCCTTATCACCGGCTTCGATGACCTCTACCCGATTGTCTTCCGTGTACGTTACCGTTGCTTTGGTTGCCCTTTGATAATCCTCTATAGTGATAAATCCTTTCTCACCAGCGATCACCACGTCTTTCGGCATGACCGCTCTCAATGTCAAGGTGATCACCGCCATTTCATCTGACTGGTTTTTCAACAAAATTCCCACTTGTTCATCGACACCTGTTTCAAACTGTTTAACCGTCGCCGAAACTTCCTGCGGTTGATTCGACATAAAGTATCTGGACAGGGATAATGCATACGTCCCAATATCAAGCATGGCACCACCCGCCAAAGCTGGATTGAAAAAGCGGTTCGTCGGATCCGGTTCTTTCAGGCTGCCGTGCGTCAGTTGGATCATCCGCAATTTCCCCAACTCTCCTGATTGCAGAATTTCACGAGCTTTTTTATAAACTGGCATATGGTATATTGTCATTGCCTCTGCAACGACTAGTTTTTTCTCTTTTGCCAGTTCAACAATTTCCTTTAACTGGCTGCTGTTGACAGTTATCGATTTCTCACAAAAGACATGTTTGTTATTTTTTAAGCTTTCCATAATATATTCATGATGAAAGGTATGAGGAGTGGCAATATAAACGATATCAACCGCCTCATCTTTCAACAATTCATCATAGCTACCATAAGCCTTTTCAATTTGATAATCTTCTGCGAATTTTTGGGCTTTCTCCGGCTTTCTGGCTCCTACAGCAGCAATTCTGCCATTCACTTCTTTAATAGCAACAGCAAATTCCCTTGCTATGGTTCCTGGCCCAAGTATTCCCCAATTCAATTGATTCATATGATATCCCCCTTTGGTATTTTCCACACCTTGATTTGAAGCGTTTTCATAAAACCCGAAAAACAACGCGCATTATTGCTTTGCCAACGAATCTTTCACATAGCGTTTACATTGCACTAAATCGATTTAGTAAAATGCGCTGGAATTTCCATCTGTTTTTCGATTAACATGGTCGGGTGGTACGTAGGTTAGAGTATACCGTTCTGGAAAATTTACGTCAACGAAGGCGGGTCCATAGGAAAAGGTGATTTAACAGGTAACCTAAAAGTCTCTTTAAATTGGATCTTGCGTTTTAAAGAAAGAGGAATATATTTTTTGGATAATTATACAATTGCTAAATTTGGAGATGTCGTTTATAAATGGTTATCTTAAATTTACAATCATACTGTTATGATTGGCTTTAGAAAGTTGATTTTTTCTAAAACTTACCATATTACCTTTTTTTTAATCATCACAAAAGGTAGACTTAGGTAAGGAATCAAAGACAATTTACTAAAAGGGGCGGTTTATTATGCAAATGCAAGACGTACTTCCAAAAATGTCGAAGCTTTACTTATCTAGAATTGTCGATAGTTTTTTAAAGGACGTAAGATTAAACAATGAGGAAGAAATGCGTGAGGTAATCATGAAAAACATCGATGAGTTTCAAAACAGTGAAAGAGTTAAACGAAATTTAAACTTCTTAGAAACCGATCGAGATATCGCTCTTGTTAACGAGATGATTCTAATGGCCTTAATGGAAAACGAGGGATATGTTTTGCCAGAGAGTGAGTTATTCACTTCTGTGGAAAATCTCGAGCAGCAAATTGTTGAAGAAAGCAAGGATGATGACTTTATCAAAACTTCTATACCGGAAGATGCGCTTAGAATATACACTGCGGTTCTTATGGCTGCATGGAAAAAAGATGAATCTCTTAACTCTCATGAGATAAATATGCTGGCTGTCCTTAAAAATGAATTAGGATTAAGTACTAGAGATCACTATCTTATTGAAAGTATCGCTGGGAGGTTTCCGCAAAGGGGAAATAAATTACATAGTATTAGACAAATAGAAAAATCATTAAAAGATCTCCAATCCAGAGGAATTATATTACGATTCAAAACAGATGAAGCTTATTATATTATTCCTAAGGAAATAGCAAGGGTAGTTCGATATGAACTTGGCGGTGAACTTAGGAAAGAAACATATTTAAGCCTGCTGAACGATTTAAATGTTAATCAATTAAAGAATATACTTTCCCCGTTGGGACTAAATGTTAGCGGCACCAAAAGTACCCTCATTGAAAGAATTATTAGACATAACATCCTGCCGACAAAAGCTTTAAATTTCTTTAGCAGTTCAGAACTAACGGATGTTTTACGTACATTAGACGGGGCTAAAATAAGCGGGACAAAGGAAGAAAAAATTAAAAGCATTATCGATTACTATGAAAATCTAACTTCTATCGAAAATTCTGATCCCACGGACTCTCGTTCTCGGTTGTATGACTTTTACGAAGACCTTGCAGCTAGAAACTACAAGCCACTCAGGGTTAATAAAATAATCGATAAAGATTTAGATATTGAGAGAAGCTTTGAAGAAGCAACAAAGTACATCTTTGAAAAGAAATTAAATATCAATTTAGTGGAAATGCCAGGTTCTAAACATGCTGACGGGAAAATGAACTATAACCCTAAAGAAGTTATTCTTTGGGATAATAAAAGTGTAGAATCACCGTATAATTTTCCTGATTCCCATTTTGAACAATTCTTAGGATACATAAAGTCTGAAGGGATGAGAGTAACCTTATTTCTAATCATTACTTCTGATTATACTAATGAAGCAATTTCGAAGGCTCAAAAACTAAAAGCCTTTTCGGAGGAAGACACTGATGTAGCAATCATAAGTGCGGACGACCTCAAATATGTTGCTGAAGAATGGCAGAAATTTTCGGGTCAAAAGGAACCAAAATTTAACCTGCAAGTATTTAACCTGACCGGCGAGCTGACTAGAACTGTATTAGCTAGCAGAATGGAATGGGCGATTCAATAGGTGATATCTAAATTAGTCATTTATCTACGGGAAATAAACTCCAGCTGTTTTTCCTTTTTTCACTCTATAAGAATTGTAACTCATTTTACTCTATTTATAGCTTTTCTTCTCCCTATATCACATGTGCATCATAACCAAATGATTAATCTAAAAATGATATTTTATTTATCTCAAAATGAGATATATAGTAAGTAGAGTTAATTTAATGGTTTAAGAGCCCATACTGATTACAAAGGAGTTTTATTCATGAGCCAAGTCCTTAGAAGTGAGCTGGAACATGATTTATGCGAGCTAGCTTCCCTAAATGAAAAAACGGTAAAAAACATGACAGATACAGAAGTGGAATATTACCACTGGCTTTATTTAGAAGAATCTGTTTATGACTTAATGTAAAAACAAATTGTCTGCTAATTTTAAAACAATGATTATACCCGCTTAAAAAAACACCTGGACAGTAATCCAGGTGTTTTTAATCAAATCTCCATCTATAAAGGGTTGAATAGGGATCATAAATTATTAATGTAAAATAAGACGCAGAAGCTATTTACCGTTACTCATTGTTATAATTATATCTGAGGCTCGCCAAACCGTTTTAGAGTTTGGGTTAATCTTTATCCTGCCATCCGTTACTTTACCAATCACTAATTTCCCTTCTCTTAATAATGGCATGGTACTTTCAGAGAATTCCATTCCAACCAACCAATCGGGGACTGGAAAAGTATCGAATTTAGAGCCTATAACTTCCGTAAGGACATGAATATTTGACAAACCGCTCTTTGTGCTATTGTAGTATAGAGAACTGATCAGGTCATTTGGCCTGATAATAGTGTCAGCTCCTGACCTTTGTGCATTTAACATGTGCTTTTCCGTAAGAATTTCGGTGATAACTTTCACCTTAGGATTCATTCCTTTAATGGAAATAGTAGCCAGGATACTATACTGATCAGCTTCCTCTTCATCTTTAGATGGGTCTGCTGTGATGACTGCTGTGTCGACCAGCTCGATTCCAGCTCTTCGAAGTGCACTGCTTTCCGTGGCATCTCCCCTTATGAATTCGATACCCTCAAAATGTACAGGAGGAGAAGCTATTGTGGAGTCCATCAATACCAACTGAGCTCCATTCTCCTTTTGAACCATCATCTCTAATAAGTTTCTAGTACGCTCATTCCATCCTATAACCATATATCTATTATGCACATCGAGTCATCCTTTAGTAAAACTGTTTTGAAATTTCTTTTCAGTTTTTTCGATACATTATCCGGTTAACAAATCTTCTTTCGGATAACGGATATTAGCTTTTACGGGATTTGCGAAAGAAAACGCTAAAGTCAGCGGTCCCACTTTTCCAATCAGCATTATTAGTATGATAACGATTTTTCCAACCGCTGTTAACTCTCCTGTGAGACCCATGGATAATCCAACAGTCCCAAAGGCGGAGACGGTTTCAAAAACAACCATGATAAACGGGGCATCTTCGGTAATGTTTAGTATAAAAATTCCGATGATGACAAAAAACAAACCAATAATCGCTATTGCCAGAGACCGGACAATCGTTGAGTACATAATTGCACGACGATAAATAATTACTTCTTCCTTCTGTTTTAAAAAGGCAAAAACCGCGAAAATAAGTGCCAGAAATGTAGTTAACTTAATTCCCCCACCAGTAGAGGCACTCCCTGCACCGATAAACATTAATAAAAGGATGAAAAACAACGTGGATTCATTCAAGCTGCCAATATCGATCGTATTGAAGCCAGCAGTCCGCGGTGTAACTGCTTGAAAATAAGAAGCTTGAAGTTTTTCAAAAACCGTAAAACCTCCGAGCGATCCCGGATTGTCATATTCGAGTACGAATATGACGAACAAGGATAATATATTTATAAAAAAAGTTCCAACCACCATTAATTTTGTATGAAGGCTCAGCTGCTTGATGTCTTTCTTTTTCCACAAATCGAAAATAACGGTAAAACCCAAACCGCCAACGATAAATAAAAAGGAAATCACAATATTAACGATAGGGTCTGTGACATAGCCTGATAAGCTATTGGCCCATATGGAAAAACCTGCATTATTAAAAGCAGAAACAGCATGAAATAAACTGGCGTATAATCCTTCTTTCATCCCCATCTCCGGTATCCAGCGAAAAGATAGTAAAAGAAATGCGATACTTTCCAGGATAATAGAGAATAAAAACAATTTTTTCACCAAAGCTACTACTCCGCCAACAGACGTTTGGTTTAATGCTTGGGTAACAATCAGCCTTTCTTTAAATCCGATTTTCCTGCCCGCCATCAAAAATATCAGCACTGCAATGGTCATGATTCCTAAACCGCCGATTTGGATAAGCATGAGAATCACTAATTGACCAAATATGGTAAAGGCTGAACCTGTATCTACTACGATTAAACCAGTGACTGTCATTGCCGAAGCAGCAGTGAAGAGAGAATCTAATATGCTAATTTGCCCCGCGGTCGCAAACGGCAGCTTTAATAAAATAGTTCCTAATAGAATAAAGATTACAAAAATGACTAATAAAAATCGGGGCGGGCTGAGATTCACAATATCTTTTTTAAAGTTCATTCCCGTAACCTCTAGTTTCCAATCGATTGAGATCTCCGTTTTTTCCCATGATAATTAAAATGTCACCTTTAGCTATTTTCGTAGCAGGAGTAGGATGGATAAGCATATGATATTCGTCTTTCTTTACAGCAATTATCCTACAGGCATATTTTTCATCGAAATGCAGTTCTGACAACGTCTTCCCTAACATAGTCTCACTTGCAATAACTTCGACTATACTATGGTTTTTGGAAAGTTCAATATAGTCAACGATTCGATCAGAAACGATATGATGGGCAATCCTTTTTGCCATATCGCGTTCTGGATGGATAATTTTATCTGCCCCCACCTTTTCTAATACCTTTTGATGGCTATCATTCCGGGCTTTTACCCATACCTTTTTCATGCCCATTTCTTTAAGTACAAGGGTAGCCAGAATACTTGATTGAATATCCTCGCCAAAACTAATGACAGCACAATCAAAATTTCGTATTCCGACTGTATGCAGTGATTGCTCATCAACCGCATCCATTACAACAGCATGGCTTACAATAGAAGCAAATTCCTGCACTCTCTCCGTGTTTTTATCAATAGCCAAAACATCGATATCTGCCGCAGCTAACTCTTTGCAAAGCGTTCCTCCAAATCTTCCTAATCCTATTACAGCAAATTCTTTCTTCTGTGGTTTCACTCTCAGGCTTCCTTTCGGTATGGTACTACAAGTATTAACCATATAAACATTGGATATAAGTAAGCGACAATGTTATCCCTTAGTGAAAAAAACACTTCCTATCCTTTCCTGGTCATCTATAATAATCTCCTTTACATGACAGACGCGAAATAATTTCTCCATTTTATGAATAATATCCATATTATTCTTTTTTTCATCTATATAATAGAGTTTTTCGTGAGATTCATACAAAACACTGACTATATTTGTTTGCAAAAATACTTTCGTGCTTTTTGGCAGTCCCTTCTGCTTGTTCCTATGCCTTTCATCTTCGATCAATATCAATCCTATTGCGTTACTTTCCTTTAATTCTTGCGCAAATACCCATAAATTTTCCATATCGCTAACCTTGAAAAACATGGTGAAGCCCCTTTCCTATACTTAGGATACAAATATTATTTGGTTTTAGGAGAATATCCATTCATTGAGGGGGCAATGCCGCGCAAATAAAACAGACCAAACGGCCATCCGTTTGGTCTGCTAACTGTTATCCTGTTAGAAATATTTTTCGCATTGATTACTGCTATTATTTACCGCTCCTTTATCAGTTCCGCAAAATGGGCAGCAATCCTGGCGGTTAACCCCCATATTACCCGGCCGTCATACATATAGAAATATTCCTCCATTTTCAGCGGGCGCCATTCATAATCCTGACCGCCGGCGACTAAATCATATGGAAAGTCATCCTCCGGCTGTACATACATACTTACATGATGGATTTCTGGTTTGGTATCCTGAAAGAATGCAAGCGGAACGGTAAATACCTCTTCCACTTCTTCAGGATTAGCTTCTATATTTGCTGAATGATTAACAACCCCTACAAATGGATAAACCAACATGCCGAAAGGAGAAACTAGATAGTCAATTGGATGTACATCGGTTATTTCCTCCCCGCTAATCCCCAACTCCTCCGTTGTCTCCCGGATAGCAGTAGCTTGGGCTGTTTTATCATGGGGGTCCATTTTCCCACCTGGAAAGCAGATGTCGCCAGGCTGTCTTCTCAGTTTGTGGGAACGAACCTCAAATAATAAATGGATGTCATTATTTTTTTCAATAAGCGGGAGAAGCACCGCGAACTTAGCGAATTGTTCACTGCTGAGAATGGCAGGTGTGTGGTTTCCTATTTTATTAACGATGGATTTAATTTTCATCTTTCTCACCTCTAATTATCATTACATCTTCATTGTAGCATGAAGCAGTTTGGACAAAAATCCCTCCTGTCTTTTTAAGCAGCGGCAGAAGTATAAAAACCGTTATAGTAGCCTTTCCCAATTTTGTGCGTCTGTCATCTACTATAGTAAATGCTTCACGACTGGAGATGAGAACATGAGTCCAACACTGGAGAAATTTGTGGATCGGCTGCCAATCATGGAAACGTTAAAGCCGACCCGCAGGACGAAAAACGGTGCCTACTATGAGGTAGTCATGGAAGAATTCAGACAGAAACTGCACAGGGATTTACGGCCGACTAGATTGTGGGGATATAACCGCCAATTCCCTGGACCAACTATTGAGGCTGACACAGGAGAACCGGTGCAAGTCCGATGGATAAACAATCTTCCAAACAGGCATTTGCTCCCGGTCGACCGATCTGTCCATAATGTGGCCCGCGAACCTGAGGTGCGGACGGTCGTTCATTTGCATGGAAGTGAAACAAAAGCGGATAGTGACGGCTATCCCGAGGCCTGGTTCACCAGCGGCTTTAGAGAAACTGGTCCAGCCTTTAGCCGCGAAGTCTATGAATATCCCAACCATCAGCGGGCTGCTGCCCTTTGGTATCACGACCATGCCATGGGTATTACTAGGCTGAATGTCTATGCCGGGCTTGCCGGAATGTACATTATCCGTGATAAACAGGAAAAGCTTCTAAACCTGCCTGCCGGCGACTATGAAATTCCGCTGCTTATTCAGGACCGCACATTTAACGCTGATGGTTCCCTGTCCTATCCACAGCAGCCTGACGACGCTGCTGCTAATTTGCCGAACCCATCGATTGTGCCGGCATTTATCGGCGATACCATCCTCGTTAATGGCAAAGTGTGGCCCTATTTGGAAGTTAAGCCGCGGAAATACCGTTTCCGTATTCTGAACGCATCAAATACACGCGACTACCAGCTAACATTGGATTCAAACCAGCCCTTTTACCAAATCGGATCTGATGGCGGCCTGTTGCAAAAAACGGTAAAAATCAATCAGATCGGAATTGAGCCAGCAGAACGTGTTGATGTTATCGTGGATTTTTCCCAATACAGAGGGCAAACGGTCGTTTTGAAAAATAATCTTGGTCCGAATGCTGATCCGGAAGATGCTACAGGCGAAGTGATGCAATTCCGGGTGACCAAGTCTCCAGCACGTAAGGATACTAGTGTCATCCCACGGCATTTATCGCGCATTCCTTCTTTGAAACAAAATAATATACGAGCAATCCGCAACTTAAAACTTACAAGTTCCAACGATGAGTTTGGGCGGCCGTTGTTGCTGCTGGACAATAAAAAATGGCACGACCCTACGACAGAAAAGCCGAGGCTGGGGACGACCGAGATATGGTCGTTAATTAATCTTACAGGGTTCACGCATCCGATTCACATCCACCTTATCCAATTCCAAGTACTCGATCGCCGACCATTTGATTTAGACCGCTATAATCAGGATGGAAAAATAATATATACCGGTACGGTTGAAGCTCCTGCTGCCAATGAACGCGGCTGGAAAGACACAATTGCTGCGCCTTCTGCCCAGGTTACCCGTGTGATTGCCAAATTCGCTCCTTATACTGGCGATTATGTCTGGCACTGCCATATCCTTGAACATGAGGATTATGACATGATGCGGCCGTTTACAGTTACAGATACCGAGTAAGTGTACAGGAAGATCGAAAAAAAGAAGGCGCCAATTAATTGGCAGCCTTCTTTTCTCAATACTTAATGCAGTTGAAACGTCTCCAGCTCTGTGCCCATTCTAACCATTACATCGACAATCTCTGTCTCATCTTCCACTTTTTCTGATTCAGATTCGACATCAAACGAAAAAGTTTTGTCTTTCGGGATCTCCCCGTCTAACGAGTGTTCCCCGGATATCTCGGCGGATTCACTTTCGAACGAATAGTTGATGGCTTCTGCCGCTTCCAGATCTTCGATATCTCCTTTATAAGTCAATGAAAAGGTCCGGTTTATCCCGCTGTCATCTGTTTCTTCCACTGTATATTTTGCTTTCCAGCTTGGACTTGCTCCTTCGAATGTTTGAGCGCAGCCTGCCAGAACTAGAATAACTAATGCTAAAGGAATCCATTTTTTCATGGTAGCCCACCTTATCAATTCTTTTCCTGAAGCCACTTCCGGGCATAGTCAACCATTGGCCGCTGCTTAATTAGCTTAACGTTTGCGGCACCAATTTGACTACTTATTGCCGGGTTATTTTTTTCAAAGTCTTTTCCAAGTTCTGCAAACGGATCGGAATCATAAACAATTTCTTGATACGTTTTCCAAATCCGTTTGCCGTTTTCCAATATCGCCGTTCCCTTTTCTGCTGTCTTGCGGTTGGGAATGGCATGCTCGGCAAAATGCAACGAAGTGTTGCTGTCATGGCCGACACCTAACAGCAAAATATGGCCATCCAGATAATATATTTTTGCTAACGGCGACTCTTCGCCAAAGCCTGCCTCAAGTGGCTGTTTGGCAAGGATGAAGTCTGCGTGTTTTCCCCAGGCTGTAAATGAATAAGTTGGATGATTGCTCCGCTTGACATTAACAAAGCTGCGAAAGGCCTCGGCAATCTTCCCCATGCCGCGGGATGGCATGGCCGCTGGATCGAAGCCTGGCATTTCCTCGCGAATGATCGGCCACCAATCTTCAGGTACCGGCGGCATTTCCCAATCGCGCGGGTCGGAATTTTCGCCTGTTTGGGCTGGCATTACTATCGTACCCTCTTCTCCCACAGCGTCCATCAATGCCTGGATAACCGCTGTCGGACCGCCGCACACCCAGCCTAGCGCGCTTAGCGAAGAATGAACAATCACCACCATCCCCTTTTCCATTCCTAAATCGGTTAATTCCTTGTGCAAGCTTGTCCTTGTATTAGGCTTCTTCAGAATTTGCGTAGCTGCTTTCTCCCCCATTACCTTAATCCCCTTTCATTGTCTCATGCCATGTTTATTGTTTTCCTTCGGTCTCCTTTAAAATTCGCATCTTCACTAACGAGAAGAAACGTATGTATGTTTTTCCGTTCATTTATCCTTTTACATTCCTGCTTGCTTTTATCTTACAGACTTTTTCTTTCTATAGAAAGAAAAAATGAAAAAACCAGGAACAGATCTTTCTGTCACCCGGCATTTAACTGCTTCTTTTTTTCTTGTTTACTTCTTTGCTAATGCGGCGAAACCGTATAGTCCGCTCTGCAATTAACAGCAATAGTATCACTGTAAACGGCAGAACTGCAACCAATGAAGCGTCTGCACGGCTTGCAGATGCTTCATTGGTTGGGCAACTTCGCCAAACAGATGAGGTGCAGATGTCTACTAAAATAACCCAATCGGGTATAATTTTCCCATATATTCATGCAAGTCCCACCCGAGCGCTTTTGATTTATGTTCTATTATTTGCCCAGTTTATTTCCTTCTGAGCCAGCAAAAAATGAAGCATACGGATGAGTAAGCTGGTGCTTCTAGGAAATGCTAGCTATAAAAGCAATAATTGGAGGTGTAATAATGGCAGATCGCTATGATGAATACCGTACGGGACAAGGTGTGCCAGTTGGCGGACAATACCAATGCCAGGCAGGACAGAAAGTATCCTTTAAAGAAGGCGAAGAGTTCCCATTATGCCCAGCTACTGGCGAGGAGACGACTTGGACGCATGAGGATCGTTAATTAGATTTTCCTAGAAACAAAAAAAGAGCTCGAAGCCGTTTGTGGTTTTGGGCTCTTTTTTATTGATCCGGCAGACAGTAGCAGAAAGTTTATCTATGTTAAAATTAATTAAATGGATGTTGGTTATGTATATTCCAGAAATTTTATTTGTAGGAGGAAGCGAGATGTTTATAAATAAAGTTACTCTCTATAGCGGGCATCTAACCGAAATGAAAGATTTTTATGAAAAGACATTAGGCTTCGAAATATTAGCTGACGATAACGATGCTTTTTCTGTGCAAGCCGGTGACAGTGTATTGCAATTCAAAAAAGCGCCTGCAGACACGCAGCCATTTTACCATTTTGCCTTCAACATTCCACCTAATCACTTTAACCAGGCAAAAAAATGGGCGAAAGACAGAGTTATTTTACATAAGGAAGATGGCGATGATGAGGTTTATTTTCACTTTTTAGACGCTAATGCTTTTTATTTTTCCGATCCCGCTGGCAATGTTGTCGAATTGATAGCAAGGCATTCGGTTTTTCCTGATTTCAAAAAGAAAAGGGAATCTTTTTCGGCAAATAGTATCTTGAATATAGGCGAAATCAACCTTACTACCAGGAAGGTTGCCGATGCAGCAGCAAAACTAAACCAGTCAGGAATACTAGTTAGAGATAATGAGCCATTAGAGCCAGACGGATTAAACTTTATGGGCGAGATGACAGGAGGTTCTTTTCTATTATTGGGCCCTCCCCAACGCCGCTGGTTTTTTTCAAATAAATACGCTGAAGCTCATCCAGTATCGGTTCAGGTTGATGGTGAAAAGCAGATTTTTTTAGACGAAGATACGTTGAAGGTGGAAACGATAAAATAGGAGTAAAAGGAGGATCAAGATGAAGCTCCATCTGGCAGCAGGTATTTTGGCCGGTTTTACGATAGTCTTTATAATTAAAGGGCTGTGGACAAGCGAATTTGATTGGATTTGGTGGCTGTCTATGATGATCGGCGGAATAATTGGATCCTTGATAGCCGCCTTATTGACACGTAAGGGCAAATAGGATCCTTATGTTACTTTTGGCAGGCAAGCCTTCTTAAGTGAGATTTATCGAGAGGTGAAAAGTTCTTGGGAAATTTAATACTTATTAAGCACTCGAAACCAACTATTTCTTCCAGTATCCCCTCCTGTGAATGGACCTTATCAGAGGAAGGAATCAACAAAGCTAGATTACTAGCAACTCCTTTGAGAAACTTTCTGTTCAATACTGTATATTCCAGTATAGAACCTAAAGCAATAGAAACAGCCGAGATAATCGGAAAAGAACTAAATAAACAAGTTGACATCAGACAGGGAATTCATGAACACGAAAGGCATAAACATCGTAAAATTTATCCGGAAGACCAATGGAAAACAATAATACGAGAATTTTTCGATTATCCAAACGATTTGGTATTCGGCCAGGAAACTGCTGCTTCCGCTCAGAAAAGATTTGATTCATCGGTTGGTAAACTGCTAAAAGACAGACCGGCAAACGAAGATATCGTCATCGTTGCCCATGGAACAGTCATTTCCCTGTTTATTGACGAGTACAATCAAGTAGACGTCATGGAAATTTGGAATTCACTTGGTTTGCCAGCTTACGCTGTACTTGATGCCGAAAGTTTTCGATTATATGACATTGTTAATATGAATGGAAAAGGATCTCGTTAGATGGGAGCTATTGATTAATGTTCATCGAAATTAAAAGCATGCTGCCAAGAAAAATCATTGCTGCTGTAATTGCAGGTTCCCTGTTTGCCGTGTTATTCGGACTGATAAGACCTAACCCTTTCGGGAGTATAGCTTCTCTAAGCGAATATTTTTCTGCTTTTTTAATCACAACTCCTGTTTACCTTCTTTACAGTTTTCCGGTAATTTTCATTTACGGTTCATCAACGTCCATCATCAGCGATTTGCTTTCCCGTCGGATTGCCCGTAAATGGTTTGTAAACAAAGAAGTATTTATATCAGGCATACTCCACCTGCTGTTTGGATTGATATTACTTTGGATCAGTCTGCTGGCTGCCTTGATTTATTTTATCGTTGACCGATTGTTAGACAGAAAAGAAACCGTGTACAGGTGGCGAATGGCGCTTAAAAGTTTAATCATCCCTCCTCTCCTTTGGATAGTTTTTATGTTAATCATAAGTTTCATTGATTTTATTGAAAATTGGCAGGACTATATTGTTAATTAAAATAAAGAAAGGGGCGACAGTAATGAACACACAAAAATTAATGTACCTATTCGGCTTGTTCTCAGTTGTTTCAGTAATAATCCACTTTGTTGTCTCAGCTCCCCATTACACAGAGGAGGAGCTAATAAGCGGTAGCGTCTTTTTTTCTATCGCAGCTTTCATTTTCTATTTGTTTGTATATCTCTATTTCAGAAGTGTAATCGGGAAGAAAATAGTCATGTGGGGGGTAATTATTATAACGATTGCCTTGCTGGCTATATTGATAAATTATGATTACTTTGAAAAGAATTATCCAATTTTTGCTTTTCAAGCACAATCGAATATTGTAGATATTATTTAATAAATAAAAAGCTTGAAGGTGACCTTCAAGCTTTTGTAGTTGAATAAGCCTATTCTCTCCAATAGCTCCCCCAAGTCTCCGCTCTGCTTTCCTGCTGAGTTGATCTTCTTCCGCAGGTTTTCGCTCTACTTTCCGACCAAGTCGATCTTCTTTTTCGGAGTAGCTCTATTTTCACCGAGCTCTCTCTTTAGGCAAAAACGATTCTTTCCATCGTGCTATGAACCAAAGCTTACTGGCAGCCTTTCCCCACTGGAGTTGATGGGTTTTCAACACCTGGACACGCCAATACATCGGTGGATGTGGCATAAACTGGAATTCCATGAGGCGCAGCCACCAGGGGGAACGGTCGAGCGATGACTCTTTTACCTTTCTTTCGTTGGCTGCCTCGCTGTATTCGATATTTTTCTGCATATCTTCATCCTGCCGAGTTGCTAGTACGGTAAGGCTGTCTGCCATTTGCTCCGCCCCGCCTTCGAGAAAAGAAGCCCCCAAATGGTCAGCACGTACTTCCATCCACTGTGAATAAAAAGATTGATATACTGGAAATAAAATCATTAACAGCCAAATAAGCAGGAATAAGGGCATCATGATAGCTTCAATATCGGTGACTTGATCAATGATTAACAAAATGATTGCTAGATAAACAAGCAAAAGTACCGCCTTCGCCATTTGTCCCCACATAACGTCCCTTTTTCTGACATGAACAGCCTCATGTGCTAATATACCCTCAATCACTTCAATCGGGAGCTTTAATGTGGCGGTGGTCAGTGTAACCATTGAGCGGCCGATATTCATTCCGGTGGCCAGGCCATTATAGTGAGCTGATTCAGTTTCAAACACCTTCACATCAGGAATGCCGGCTCTTGCAAAAACCCGACGGGCTGCCGCAATCACCTCTGTATCATGTGTTTCCCTGGCATCCATGGCAATTTTAAGAACGTGATCTGATATATACAAATTGAACAGCCAATAACTGACGGCGAAAACTAACATCAGCCATACTGGAGCATGTAAAAGATAGAGCAGTAAAACTATTCCTGTATAAGCCGAAATACCTTTGACCGTCATGGCAAAATATAGTTTCCCAAGCATCCGTTTAATGTTGTTTCGATGGTAAAACGGCAGAACTTCCACTCGCTCTTCTGTCTGCTTTCCCTCTGTCATATGTCCAGCTAGCCTCGTTCGCCATTGCTCCGTCTCATCTATGGTCAGGTAGACCGCTTCTCCTGGGAATTGCAGACGCAGTACTTGCTGAAAGCTGGTCGTGAAGTCGCTATTAGCAGTGAACAGTGTAAAAAATGGGTGGAGCTTTAATATGTCAACAGTTGATTCAATCCTCATTGACTCAAGATCTTTCACCGGGAATTTTCGTGCGTTTAGACGGGAAAGTAAGTATAAGCAACCATTGGCATCCGAATAATAAATGCGAATACCTTGATACGTGGCCAACCGCTTGATCATTATTGTAACGGCTGATAACATCCCAAAAGCAATAATCAATTTGAGAGGACTAGTTTCGGGGCCAAATAGCAAGAATAGAACTGCACCAGCAAATACTAATAATGCAAATCCGATATCGAGTAGAATACGTGCTGCCTTACGTGTAACGACAACTTGTTCTACTTCGACTGATTTCAGTTCCTGTTTCAGTTCACGGTATTTAGCTTCTCCGCCAGTCAACGTGAGCCAGGCCATCCAGCCGCTGGAAAGAAAAGCAATATAAATAAACCCATCGAGAAATCCATGATGATAAAAATTGAAGCCGACTGCCAGTAGAGCTGTGGCAGCCTCTGCTGTTACCCCCCATTTTTTACTTTTTCTGCGCATAAGCGAACCAATTAGTTGGATGGCTACCCCCAAAAATAAATATAAGAGGATTTCGGGAAGATTCGGAAGCATCTCTTTCACCTACATTTCTGAAATTAATTTCGTATTATCGGTTATTATTAGTATGCCTTCTATGTCAGAGCGGGTTGAATTATCATTAACGAATCCTGCAGCCTGCTGACACCAAACAATTACTAACTCTATCCGCTTTAGACTTATATTGCTTTGCGAAAGGCTTTGACAATAATGCCATCATTGGCCGGTTCAAAATCGTATTGCGGCAGCCGCTCAAATCCCACCCGTTCATATAGGCGGATAGCACCGTGCATGAATGCTCCGGTATGCAAACCAATCCAGCAATAGCCCTTAGCTTTCGCCCGGTGGATGCACTCCTCGATCAAGGCAGATGCTACCCCTTTACCCTGCGCTTCTGGTGTAACAGCGAGGACACGAATTTCCGGATAATCAAGTTCTTCCACATGTCCTTGATAGGCATCCGTATTGGCAGGAAACAGTGCAGCACTGCCTAACGCTATTCCCTCATGTTCGGCGACGAGCAATTCAACACCTGGCTGGATATCAGCATCGGATGAAATCGCCTGCTTCAACGCCTGCCAGTGGTTCTGGTTGATCGCCTTAGCATATATACTATAGGCTTGCAACCGCTGTTTGCGGATTGCTTGTACTTCATCTTTTCTTGCATCACGAATGTTCATATCGGCATCTGCTCCTAAGACTTGTCTTCAAGTTATTGTTCTGTGCTAAAGCACACTTCCCAAAATTATTAGGCATACTCTCATTTATTTTTTTTAATTAGTGGTACATCTTTATTTTTACGCTGCTTCACTTCATCCATTTTTGCATAAAAACTCTCTTCCAAATCAATTTCAAAATAATTGGCCATCTTGGTTAGATAAGCAAGGCAATCAGCGAACTCTTTGCTTATATCCGCTTTTATCGATTCCTTGGCTCGCCCAAAGGCCTCCTGTTCATCGACACCCTCCTCGATTAACGTATTAGTCCTATTGAAAGCCTTGCGATACTCTTCTGCTATTTCTGCTACTTCTGTTGTTAATAGCATGTAATTGTTGAGCAGTGAAGCCCTGCTTTCTGTATAGCTGGCTGAACTGATTTCCCAGTCCATCTCTCTCTGAAAAGTTGCTGCATACTCCTGTAGTTCCTTCATAAGTCACCTCTAGTAATATCTTTTAGTGGACATCTTGTTTTTCCATAAGCAAATAAGTATGTGCTAGTTTATTAATAAACGACATACCACATGAACTGGATATAAACCTGTACGAATAAATAAAAAGCAATAGAGTAACCGAGATTAAAGCTAAAACCATTTTTCAAAATGCTTAACCCGTTAGTAGCACTCAATATGATGATCGGCAGGATTACCGGTGACAATAAGACAGAAATCACACTCCCAGATGTCATCGATAGCACCACTAGTTCCGCAGGATAAGGCAAGCTGACATTTTGCAGGATACCCGCTACCAGTACAATAACTGTCAGAGGACCAAGTCCGAGGAAACCCAAAAAGATAACGGTAAATGGCAAAATAACCAGGAAGTTTAAAAATGGGACAACTTCCTCCAAATAAAACAGGCTATCAACCAGATAATTCCCGATCCCGGACTGATTGACGGAAAAGATCAACATCCCAGCAGCAAGCAGCAGGCTGAACTGCTGGGATTTATACTTCATTTCTTCTCCAAAGTAATCCTTGGCTTGAATAAACAGCCGGTCCCCTCTTCTTTTCACCAAGAAGTAAGCACACGTCCAGACGAGAATCACAGGTGGAATGACCATTAACAAGCCCCAGCCCATCGTAATATGTAAAATAAATATGGTGCTGAACAATGACACGAACAAGCAGGCAAACTCCATAACATGACGCTTGGACTGCTTAACATCTTCTGTATTCTGAACCAGTCTATCAATCTCTTCTTTTATCCCGGCGGTAAAGTTGATGCCATATATTTTCTCTTTATAGGAAGCAAACCACACTGCTAGTAAAATGCCGCCCATTGATATGAAAAAGCCCTGTGCGATTGTTCCTGCTAAGGAGGCATCAAGGTGATCGACGGCGAAAGCAAAACTGGGAATGCTGACAACCCAGAGTGTCGTCAGTGCAAACGAACGAAGCAATGCAGTTCCTTTAAAATACTCCCATGCTTCGCTTTTCTTATTACGTAGAAACTCATTGATGAATTGATACATCATCGGTATCGATCCAAACAACAAGAAATAAGCGATAATTTGGTTAACAATCATTACCCCGAAATAAAACTTTTTACTGGAATCCAGCAGGTTGTGAGCAACGTTCATGATGCTGTCTATATAAGGTTCTTCCCGCAGAATCCAGCCGATGACAGGAACAATCAACAATAACGTAATCAAGCTGCGCATCTGTACGATTCCATCTATAAAAAAAGCACCTAGCGGCCCGCCCGAAACCAACTGAACAACAGTGGCCGCAGTCAACAGGAATAGAGGTATCGAGAAAGAACGCAGCGAGAGGTTTATCGCAGCACAAACAATTGCGACAATGCCTGACAATGACAAAATAACCATTCCTGTGTCCGCAGGAAAAATAAATGTAAGGTAATGCATGATTGCGTATAAACAGATAGCAGCTACGAAACCGGCTGCTGAAAATTTTTTCATAGAAAAACTCCTAAACTCTTCTGATAACAGTATTTTAGTTTAGGAATATTATAGCATTTACGTTAAGCAAAGTTACATGAAGATGATTCAGTTCAATAGGAGATAGGTTATTGACGAAGATAGGCATACCCTGAAATAGAAGTACTACAGACTAAATCGTCTTATTGATTTAATGACCCGAACCGCCTATCACGTTAGGAGCCCACATCTTTTTCGACCATTTTTCGAAGGATACGGATCTGCCCTCTATGGTTAATTTCATCTTCAAACACATGGAATCATATAAAATAATTATTCGAAGGGTGTCCGTCCCACAACCTTTCTTTATATAACCAATCATCCGTCCGCTGCTGAAGTTCTATTAACGTACGCTTTCGCACTTCTGCCAGCTTGCGGATATAGTAATCCAAAGAATTTCCGTCTATCTGCCTCCGCCCTTGTTCACCGAGGCTGTAAGCAGCTCCCCATTCATCCATCTCCTGCTGATTCGGCTTTCTGTCATCAAAAATCTCTATTTGAAACCCCTTTTCTATCGCGGCGATATGTAATAGAAGTGCACCAATACTATTGCTTTCCTTTGTCAGCAAGTAATCCAGTTCTGCCACACCTAAACCTTGGACAGCATCTATAGTAGTTTTTCTAGCATAATCCATCATTGAAACCAACTGGCCGATTTGCGGTGTATAACCTTTATTTCCCGATATTTTGAATTCCATATTGTAGATTCTCCTTATACCTGGCACTAGCAAGGTAGTAGTAAAAAATAGACATTCATACAAAAAAGAAGGGGTCTCCCCCTCCTTTTTACTAAGCTTGTTCTGTCTGCTCTTTCTTTGTTAATGTAAAGAAAGCGGTGAAACCAATAGAGGAAGTTATAAACAAAATCGCTCCCATAGGTACTGCAGTCGTTTCATTAATGCCAACGAGCGGTGAAACGATAGAACCAAGTAATAAAGGCAACAGGCCTAGAACAGCACTAGCACTGCCTGCGCGATGCCCCTGGTGTTCCATCGCCAGGGTAAAGCAGCTTGTCACCGTCATTCCGATTGTTGTCATATAAATAAATATCAAAATCACCAGCATTGCCAGCGGCCCTTCGATAATCGTCATGATTAGAAGTAAAGAGGTGGCACTTACAGCGGTAATTACTGCTATCCGCAGCAAACTTCTTTCAGGAACGATTCCGCCAAAGCGCCCGATGATCGAACTTCCTGTCATGATGGCCAGCCCGTTGATGCCAAATAGAATGCTAAATACCTGCGGCGACACACCATAAATCCCCTGATAAACAAACGGAGTGCCCGACACATAAGCAAAACTTCCCCCATGGACAAACCCGACAATCAAGGCATAGCCAATAAAGGAGCGATTTTTCAATAAACTGCCCATCGTCCGGACAGAATGACCGACCGAGCTCGGTATTCGCTTATCTGGCGGTAATGTTTCTCTTAACTTCATGGCCACAATCAGCACAATAATAAACCCGAGCAAACTGAGAAAATAAAATATCGTATGCCAGCTTGCAAAAGGGAGCAGCAAAATAGCTCCACCGGCGATTGGAGCAATCATCGGAGCCGCTGCCATTATCACCATTAATAGTGCATAAAACTTTGTTAACTCCCTCCCTGTAAAAACATCCCGGACAACGGCACGAGAAAGAACAACTCCTGCTGAAGCAGTAAATCCCTGTAAAAATCGAGCGGCTATCAAGGTAGTAATGTTAGGCGCAAATGCACAGAGAAGAGATGATAATGCAAAGAGAAAAATCCCTATCATCAATGGCTTTCTTCTCCCCTGGGCATCACTAAGTAGCCCAACCACCACTTGGCCTGCCGCAAGGCCGATCAAACAAGTAGTTAAACTAAGCTGAACCAGTGAAGCACGAGCCCCTAAGTCAGCGGAAATATCAGGAAAACTCGGTAAATACATATCAATATTAAGCGGTCCAAGAATGGCAAGCATTCCGAGAAGAAAAGCCAATCCCAACCGTTCTTTTCCTGTTGGGTTTTGCAACATGAATATCAAACACCTTTCCTACCTACTAATCTACTTTCATGATAAATATTGTTAGTATACGGCAGAAAAGAAAGTCTGTCCATTGACAGCAATTACGCGAACAGGTTATTGCTAACTATTCCTTTCATGAACATAGAGCGACATTTATGGTACTATTACCACAGCGGTTCTTCCTCATTGGACAGTTTTAATAAAAACGGGTAAATAATGAAAATGACACATGCGATCACAACCAATGCCGGAATGAAGGCCCAGCCGAAATCCATTACTGCGTTGGCGGGTAAAACCAGCAGCGGCAGCAAAGCAACCATGCCTCCCCTTCTTCTTGAGGAAGCTGTTTCGTATTGTTTTTTGCCGCAGTATGGGCAATGCAATTTGAATACTGATTTCACAGTTTGTTTCCATGTCCATTCTTTGCCGCAGTTCTGACAAGTAGGCATCGGATAGCAACTCCCTTATCTTTTTTTGAGACAATTGATGATGAACATCCATGGATACAGCAATCCTCTTCTTTACCCCTATTTTAACATATTATTCCTTCTGGATACTCTTTGCTGTTAGATATTTATAGAATTATCCTATGCCTGAAAAAGGTGAATCCTCGGGGCCTCGTATAACACAACAAGCATATAGTCATTTTCTGAACGCTTTGTAAAAGCCGATTCCCGTATCAATCAGTATCGTTAGAATAAAAATGATAACTATCCAGACTTGGGATTGTTTCCAAATGTTTTGGACGGTGGCAAACTCCTCTGAATTGAATTCGCTGAATTGCGCCAGCTCCTGCATAAAATGAGGATTCCAAATCAATTGATCTTTCAGTACTAACCATGCCAAACCTAGAATGACCCCATTAACAATCAAATTGTAAACCGCCATTTTTTTTGACCACTTGCCGATAATTAGTTTCACAGCTTCTTTTAATATACCAAACGCTACAACCAAATAGATGATTGGCATAATTTCTGCAACCGCTTCGGTATCCAGGAATGGGATGACAGCTACCCATTCACCATTCTCAAATATAGTAACGCCGAATAAGTGATTGGAAAATCTCACAGCCACCAGCGCTATGACGGAAAAAATGATACCGAATACAGCCTCGCTCCGTTTGATTTGTTTTTTTGTATCCGGAATCTGTGGAAGTTCTGATGGCTTCCATTCATCGCCAAATCCCGCCGTTTTCCAATTATACCGGCCCACGCCGTAGTATTGAGCAATAGCGAAGCCAATCGTAATCCAGGCAAACATCTGGGTGGCAGCAATTATCACAGAGATGAGTAAATCGAGAAAATGCTGCAAAATCGCCGCTGGATCCAATATGGTTTCCAGGATAAAGACAACGCCCATAGCTACCGCTGCCACGGTTAAGACGATTTTCATAATGGAAATATACGGATGGAATAGTTGTGGTCCGATTAAATATCGTTTCGGTTCCCGGTACTGGTCAGCAAGTTTAGCTGGATTTCCCAGTTCCAATAGTACTTGCTCGACTTCTTCTTGGCCATATTGTTTCTCTCCTGTTTTTTCTTCAAGCATATCCTCAATCAAGCTGCGCAACTCCTGGGCAATATCTTGGCGCTGGGATTGAGGAAGCCTTTGTGTAACTGCGTAGACATATCTGTCAATCATCTCCATCTGTTGATTCCCCCTTGTCATTTAGTACCACATCCATACTGGCAACGATTTTCTTCCACTCGACTTTTAATTGATCAAACACTTGCTTGCCAGTCGCACTTAACAAGTAATACTTGCGCGGTCTTGCTTTATTGGTATCCCACTGGCTTTCCAGCAGGCCTTGCTTCTCTAATCTTCGCAGCAATGGGTACAACGTGCCAGGCTCCACCTGTACTCCTTTTTCACTAAGTATTGTCACCAAAGAGTACCCGTACTGAGGCTCTGCAAGCTGGCTGAGCACCCCAATGGTAATCGTGCCCCTGCGCAGCTCTTGCAGCAATTTATCTACCAGTTCATCGACTTCGCTCATACCATCAACTCCTCTATTCATTATAATGTATGTCATACACTATTGTAAATAATACATTATTAAATTTTTACGCGAAGACTAAACTTTATTCATGAGTAGTAAATTTAAAGGCAGGACACCTATTAAAAGAGGATATATGAAGGTATCGTCGATTAGTTTTTTATTTTTGTCCTTTTGTCTGTTACTATGGCTGCAATTAACCAGCAGTTATTAAATAAAAAAGAACCCACTTTCCATCCAGAAAAGAGAGTCCCATGAATAATAATGCCTTTTTACTTTCCAGCCAATATCCAAGCTATTTCTAACAACATAACGAGTTTGTTTATAGAAGAATACTAACTGATCCTAATTCCATTGGGTACACGTTCGCTGTTGCTATATTGGTACTATTTATCAAAGGCCTGAACGATTTCCCTCTAACCTTGTTTTGAAATCCCTTGAATCATCCGTATGATGACACTATTTCTTAGCCAATCAAATAAAGTGCCAGTCTAAAACCAAGCGGTATAGCCGCCCAAGTAAGCAACAGCAATGCAGTTAAAATTATTTTCGAATCTTTATGGACACTGATGCCGGCCAGGCAAGCACCAATTGCCCATAGGAGCAGTATGACAAAAAATTCTGGCGCAACAAATGTTCTTTCTGTATAATTCTCGCCGATTGCTGCTCCCGCCAAAAACACAGCTGTCAGGACGGCTAGCAGACCGCTGACAGCCGCATTCCCAACAACAATATACTTTCACTTCGTCCTATTGAGCCCACTATCTGCTTTTCCAGCGTTCTGTAAACGGATTCTTCTTCATACATAGGCTGGAGAGTAAATGATAAAAACTAATTTCAAAAATTAAAAATGCGACCACAAGAGCAGCTAAATAAGGTGATGGAGAGTCGATCACCCAAAAAAGCACTAATGCTGATGCGAAGGTAAGTACTCCAATGAGAATAGGAATTATCAGATTACTTCGTTTCATTCCACCACTCCTTCCTATAGAAGCTTTCCACTTAGTATTCAGGAATTCCTCCCTATTTATCTGCCTGCTTAATGATTTCACGGAAAAGAAACCTGCAAAAATTCTTTTAAGTGTAACGGTTTTCTTGGTAATTATTCGTTAATAATCAGCAGCAATTACTTGGCCATGGAAAAACGCCCGCACATATGGGTTTACTAGTACGAGCGCTATATAATCCGCCTCTCGTCTATGGGGATAATTCTTCGATAGCCCTCAAAAGACACCATGCACTACTCGGAAAAACGCTTTCCTTTTTGGTAGATTTTTTCGCGTTCTGCTTCCGGTACAAGCGAACCTCCGGTTGACCAGGCGATATGGGTGGCACTTTTTGCTTTTTTTAATAGGCTTTGCTTCATTTTTTGTAATCGTTTGGGACCAGACAGCCCGGCAGCTGCGGAGGGTTCGACAAACAACTCCTCTGACTGTACTAACTGATAACCCAGCTGGTAAAACACTTGATCGTTTTCCGTATATATGCCGCTTACTGTGTATCTACTAATAGCAGATGCAAAGCTTGATGGCCTCCCAACTGCCAATCCATCGGCAGCGGTGCGATTATCAAGACCGAAATCCTGAACCGAAACTTGCTCATCCAAGCCTGTCAGTAGTCCGATTAAGACAGAAGGCGAATGCGTCGGCTCTACAAAAAAGCAGTGCACATGCTCACCAAATAACTGCTTCAGCCCGTACGCAATACCACCCGGTGCTCCACCGACACCGCACGGAAGATAAACAACTAGCGGATGCTGCTCATTCACGGCAATCCCCTCTGCTTCCAGCTGTTTTTGCAGTTCAGCTGCCGCTACGCTATATCCTAAAAACAAGTCCTTAGAATCTTCATCATCAATGAAATACGCAGAAGGATTTTGCAGTGTCTTCTCCCTGCCTGCAGTGATTGCTTCACTAAAGTCGCCTCGGTATTCATGAACATTGGCCCCATGTTGGCGCAGCAAATCTTTTTTCCACTGTTTGGCATCACTCGACATATGGACATCGACATGGAACCCTAAAGCTGTACCGATAATCCCGATACTGAGCGCAAGATTACCAGTAGATCCTACGCCTATCGAATGGTTGTTGAAAAACTGCCGGCTTTTTTTAGAGGCAAGAACTTGGTAATTGTCACCTTCTGTTAATAATCCTGCTTGTAATGCTAAAGTTTCGGCATGCTTCAGCACTTCATACATCCCGCCGCGGGCCTTGATCGATCCGGCTACAGGCAAAAGATGGTCACATTTTAAATAAAAATTACTTTCTTCACCAAGCACGTCTGTTAAGTAGGCATTTTTGTAGTTGTCAAGTTTACGTAAGGGGGACTCGATTATTCCGTTATTCTCTGAAAGTTCGGGGAAAAGCTTTATTAACAAAGGGGCAAACCGCTGCCATCGTTCAGCAGCTTCGGCAATATCCTTTTTATTAACCGTTTTAGAATTAAGCTGCTCTCCCTGCACTTCAGGGTTCAGCCAGTGGACCGGCTCGTATCTTCGAATCTGCTCTAATAACGGAAAGCTGTCAAGCCATTCCCTCATCGATTTTCCTGCGATCATCATATCCATTTGATACCCTCCCATTCTCTCTATTATATACATGCCTTTCGCGTCCGTTTTTTAAACTTATCTAGTATTCGTCCGGAAAATATCTTAAGTGTTATATAGAACGAAAGAGGATTTTCCCCTTCCATCTCGTATAGTATATGTATCAATGGGTTATCCGTTTGGTATTATGGCGAGTCAAACTCTATATACATCATAACAATAATAAGAAATGCTTCAAACAATCTAAACAGGAGGTGCAGATTTGATGGACTTAATATTTGAAACAGAACAAGAAGGCGTCCAAATCACCCTTGACCAACTACACCAGGAAAAGCCTGTATTGCTCGTTTTATTAAGGCATATCGGTTGACCAATCTGTCGTGAATACCTCACGCAGTTGCGTGAGCATACCACAGTCATTGAAAGCAGCAACGTATCAATTGCGGCCGTCTTACCGACCGATTCGGCCCAAATAAAACCAATTCTCGATGTATACGGTCCTTATCCGTTCCCGATTCTAGGAGACCCCGAGAGGATTGCCTATAAGCAATTGAAGTTAAAGCAAATGTCTAAAGGAAAATCTTTAAGAGCCATTTCCAGCTACTTCTTCTCAGGCCGGATCCGTACTATTTTTCCAAAAGATACAGAGCAGCGCAAAGTTATTCAAAAAGCGATGCGAAGCCAGAATGTTTTTCAACTCGGCGGC
This sequence comes from Sediminibacillus albus, assembly GCF_900101125.1. Lineage (GTDB taxonomy): Bacteria > Bacillota > Bacilli > Bacillales > Amphibacillaceae > Sediminibacillus > Sediminibacillus albus. The sequence continues at coordinate 811,508 of NZ_FNFL01000001.1, forward strand.
ACCTGGTTGATTGATAAAACAGGCGAAATTCTCTGGTTTCATATCGATGCCGAACCGGCCGACCATGCGAAAATACAAACGATTCTTAAGGTGTTGGAAACAATTTCACAAGAGTAATCTTTTAAAGTGGAGAAAGCTTTTCAGCTGATCCACCTTTTTATTTACTGAACCAGTCCTCGCCTGGTTTCCAGCAAGCTGAGGCTTCCTTTCTTCTGTGCTGGCGAACAGGATGGCTGATTAAGCACTTTGATAATTGTTTTAGCGATCACCCCTTTTTTGTTTCGTATATTTCGGGTATAAGAAACTAAGTAGAACAAGAATCTACCCTTACAGGAACAAGCAATGAAAGGAAGTGGTGCTGTGAAAGCAATCATATTTGATTTCGATGGAACGTTAGCTAATACATTACCTGTCAATTTTTATGGGTTCCAGCAAGTGTTTAAAAAATTCGATAACAAAGAATACACAAAAGAAGAAATAAAGGAAATGTTCGGGCCGCCAGAGCCTGAACTAATTGAACAGAATTTGGCCAGCAATGAAATTGAAAAGGCCGTCGAAGTGTACTATCAAGAATATGAAGCAAACCATCATCGTTTGGTGGAGAAGAATGAAGATATCGATAACCTGCTTTCCTCCTTGAAGGAGCACGGAATCAAGCTGGGAGTGGTCACTGGAAAATCAAGGCGCAGCTTTGAAATGTCTCTCGATGAGTTGGATATGAAAAAGCATTTCGACGTACTCATCACCGGGGATGATGTCAGGGATGCCAAGCCTGAACCGGAAGGCATAAATAGCGCTTTAAGCAAACTGGACATCGATCCAGCGAATGCCATGTATATCGGTGACAGCGATGACGATATGAAAGCGGGGAAAAAGGCAAATGTCCATACTGCCGGGGCTAAGTGGCTGCCCGAATACCAGTCATCTGAATACAGCGTCAAACCTGATGCTGTTTTTACGAAGACAGAAGATTTGATTGACTATTTAGAGAAAAAATAACTGTTCTATACTTTGCCAGTTCTATCAAAGGAAGGTTCTTTGCATAATATTACCTGCTTGCGGGGAAGGCTACCTTCGACTACGAATAAAGGAGATGATTCCCCGTGAGACAACTTTTTTGGGTTGCACTGCTTGGTTTAGGTTTAGTTTACTACTTCGCTGATGCACCAAATGAACAATCCCAAGATATCCAGCAATCAGATGAACTGGCAGCGGAAAAAGTTTCTGTTGGTAAAAGCAGTGAACACGAGATTGCCGCAGGAGTTGATACAGTTTTGGCGACTTTGGAGGATTTAAATGACACGATCACTTCCTCTCCTGATGACACTGCCGAAATTAATCAGCTTGGAAAAACGTTATCCGAGGATTGGGATGTTATCGAAAAACAAGTCGAAGAAAACTTTCCTGACGACTATAAAAATATCGAAGACAGCCTCTATCCATTAATTGCTTACGCGCAAAAGGGTCAACCTGATACCAAACAGATCAAACAGCTGATTCCACAAGTAAAAGATAAGCTGACTGCTTTCAAGGAAAAGCTATCGTCTTAACACAAAACCAGGGAGAAATTCTACGATGGATTTCTTCCTTTTTTGTTTCAGTAGCTTGCTTTTACTCCTTTTCTACTCCCCTCGGTTCTACTATCTATCACCAGATTTTTTTAAAATTCAATCTACTAATCTAAAAAAATAGGTTTAAACGTTTTGCTTGCTGGGAAACATGGAGAAATACCGTAATAAAAAAGAGTTAAAGTAAGGGAAAGGAGAGTTCTATGAAGCTGCTATATTCATTGATTTCTTGTATAGCCATCCTTGCTCTATGTTTATCATGGACTGGCCCGGCATTTGCAGCAGATTCTGAAACTTATATTGTCGATGCTTCATCACTGCTGGTGAGGAGTGAGCCTTCCAGCAATGGAGAGGTGATTGGACAGTTGAACAATGGTGATAAAGTAACGGTTTTTGATAATGCCTACGGGTGGGCAAAAACTTATGTGGACGATCAAGAAGCCTGGGTAGCCTCCCAGTACCTCTATCCAGAGGAAGATAACGGGAATCTATCAACCTTACATAAAGAAAAAGAAACTGTAACTGTTGATGAAAACAGCGTACGAGTGCGGACAGGTCCAGGGAGAAACTACAGCGTCTATCAAACGGCTGATAAAGGAGAATCCTTTGAGCTGGCTGCTACAGACAAGGATTGGAATCGAGTCGTTTTGCCCGACGGCAATGATGGGTGGATTTATTCCCGATTAACCGACAAAAAGGAAGAAAGTGCAACAGTACAGCCTCTAGATGGTTACACGATTGTTTTAGATGCCGGTCACGGCGGAAAAGACCCCGGTGCCATAGGAGTAAATAATGTTTACGAAAAAGACCTGACACTGAATACTGTCAAAAAAGTACAAAACAGCTTAGAGGACAGCGGAGCGAACGTCATTTTAACAAGAGCCGACGACTCCTATCTCTCTTTGGAGAATAGAATTGCGATTAGCAATCAGGAAGAAACTGACGCCTTTATTAGCTTCCACTTCAATTCTTTTTCACTTAGTTCTGTTGGCGGTATTCATACCTTCCATTATACCGATGGTGAAGACCGCAAACTGGCACAGAGTATACAAACAGGGTTATCTGACAGGGTAAGCCTGGAGGATAAAGGAACTCTTCAAGCAGATTATCGCGTTTTGAAGAAAAACCGTGATCTCTCTGTTTTAGTAGAGTTGGGCTTCCTGTCCAACCCAGAAGAGCTGGCAACTATCCAGTCCGAAAAATATCAAAACAACGTCGCAGCAGGCATCTCGGAAGGTGTTCAACGATATTTCAATTTACAAGATTAAAAGAAATGAAGCCCTGGCTCTCAAGAGCCAGGGTTTTTTGGTTAGAATTATGGCAACAAGTCGAGCAACTTCTCGGCAAAGTAGAGCAACTCTGTCTATAAGTAGAGCGATTTTCCGGTAAAGTGGAGCGACTCTACCCAAGTAGAGCGATTTCTCGGCAAAGTGGAGCGACTCTATCCAAGTGGAGAGACTAAATAAAAACACCGCTGTCAATGCGGTGTTTTTAACGATACTATGTTACTGTTCCATCAATTCATTAACGGAAACACTTTGTTTGCTTTCCGGATTATCGAGAGGATGTACGGTAGCTTTTCCGGCATCTTGATCTACGTGTTCAATATAAACTTTTTCTCCATTGTAAGTTACTTCTATCATGTCAGCTGCCGAAGTGATTTCCTGTGCTCGTTGGGCATTCATCATATTCACCTCCTTTTTAAAATCAACTAATGAATTTTATTAAGGCTGCAGGACAACTTTAATACAATCCTCCATTTTCGTATCGAAAATTTCATAACCATATTTTGCTTCAGCCAAAGGCAAGGTATGGGTAATAATATCGCTCAGATTTACTTTGCCATTAGAAATTAAGTCATGTAAATGTGGCATATAGTGAATTACCGGTGCTTGCCCAGTCCTTATATTGACGTTGCGCTGGAATATATCACCAAAGGGAAATGCATTATATCGAGAAGCATATACACCGGTAACCTGGATGTTTCCTCCTTTTCTGACTGCCTGGCTGGCCATCACTAACGCACTCATTGAACCGCCTTGCAGCTTCAATCCGGTAGCGAGAAATTCCAAATCAGTCATCTTGCCGTCCATCCCTACACAATCAATAACGACATCTGCGCCGCCTTTGGTCATGTCATGCAGAAATGCTCCTGCATTTTCATAGTCTTCAAAATTAACGATTTCTACATGGTTTGTCCGCTTGGCATGGTTTAAACGATAACCGACGTAATCAACGGCAATCACCCGGTTTGCCCCCTTTAGCCAGGCGAACTTTTGGGCTAATAAACCGACGGGGCCACAACCGAGAATGATAACCGTATCCCCCTCTTTCATGCCAGAGTTATCAACACTCCAATAGGCAGTCGTACCAGCATCTGAAAGCAGGACTAAATTATCGTCTTCTACTTCACTGTCCTCCGGTATTTTGAAAGGAGTGAAATTCCCGTATGGGACACGCATATATTCAGCTTGTCCCCCAGGATAACCGCCGGTTGTTCCCGAATATCCAAAGTAGGCTCCCATCTCTCCATTATCATTAGCATTATCACACTGGCTTTCCAGTTGATTTTCGCAAAACCAGCATCTCCCGCAGCTCACATTAAATGGAACAACGACACGGTCGCCTTTTTTAACTTTTGTTACCTCAGGACCGACTTCTTCCACAATCCCCATCGGCTCATGGCCAATAATGTAATTTTCCTGTGTATTGGGAATCATCCCATGAATCAAGTGCAAATCAGAACCACAAATAGCAGTATTGGTTAATTTTACGATCAGATCGTCTGGCTTCTGGATACTAGGAGCCTCAACATCTTTCACAATGACATTTTTGACACCTTGATAGGTAACAGCTTTCATGATTATATTCCTCCGTTTTCACTTCTACTGCGGCGGGGTTGGGAATAACCCTTTCCGGTTATTGTTATCTGGGAAGAGCTTCAGGCCAGCAATATCTACAGCCGTTTGAGCTGCTTGCAAGTCTAGTACTTGCTGCTCGCTTACATCATACGGGTGGAACCATTTTTTCCTTACCATCATCTCTGTGATTTCTCCCTGGAAATCAATAGCTGCTTCCATTTGATTACGGATGGTAGTTCTGACCTCTGGACTAGCTGCTTCCGTCAAAGCTACGGAATAGTTTCGTACTGCTTCTTTTACTGTAATCAATAAATCGAGCGCTATCGCCGAATCTATTTGTTCAGGCATGCCGACAGCATTTATTGGATCTAAGTAATCATTCATGTTCGTCACCTCGTTTACTGTGATTTTGAATAGGGATATAGACGCTGCAATTGTTTAATATCCATTACGGACGTTTGCACGTTTTTCTCTAACATTGCCCGCAAGTCCTGGTCAAATACAATGCCTTGCATCATTTTCGCTTTTAATAAGGCGACCGTCTTTAAATTTAAAAGTTCGTGGGTATCCATTGTTTCATGGAAAGCTAAATTTTCCTGGCCCATTAACAATCCTCCTCGCGTGTTATCAAACTAACCAGTATTTTGCTACTAAAGAGTTCAACCTATGCACATAAAAGGCTAGTAACTTTGAGGGAGACCATGTGGAATAATAACAGCTCAACTAGGTAACCTAAGATAAAAGTGTTACTATTACGGATTGGGAGTGAGGACATGGCAGATCAATTAGCCCTCCATGAACGTTTAGAATTACATGAGATTTTGACATTCAAAAATCTATGCTTAACGAAAGCAGCAACAATGCATGGGTTGGTAGGTTGTGAGGAGTTAAAAGGAATACTTGAAACAGACGTCACCGAAGGAAAACAGCATGTCGAACAACTTAACCAGTTGTTAAAAAACGGGGGTATTTCATCATGACAAATATGCTGCAAAAAGTTGCTGGATTGAGTGGAATGACGGATCAGGTGATTGCTACTGATTTTTTAATTTCCACTAAGTCGGCAGTAAGAAATATGACCTTTGCGCTAACAGAAGCAGCAACACCGGAAGTGAGAGATGTTTTGCGGGGACAATTAAACTACGCGATCGAAGCCCATGAAAAAATCAGTCAATATATGATGGAAAAAGGCTATTATCACCCCAGTGATTTAGATGAACAATTAACCGTTGACTTAAAAGCATCAAAAGCAGCATTAAAATTGGCTGACTAATAAGCAAAGGAGAACATTGGCAATGTTCTCCTTTGCTTATTTTTATACTGGCCTGCTAATAACCGGAATCCTCTGATGTTATGTTATCGAGAAATGTATGTTCGTCCCGCTGTAACGGCTTTTCTGCCGGCCCTTCGACCACTTCCCCTGTATAGGAAAACCGCGAGCCGTGGCACGGGCAGTCCCAGGTTCGATCGCCATGGTTCCAATTAACTTCACAACCCATATGGGTGCATGTTGTATCAACAATATACACCTTCCCCTGTTTATCCCGATAAGCCCCTTTACGCTTCCCTTCAATGGTGACAGGAGCCCCCTGGTCCTCTGATAAGTCATGGATACGCTGGACAGGCAAATCCAGCTTCCCTTTTATCAAATGCTTGGCAACATCTGCATTTTCTTTTATAAACTCTTTCACACTTGGGTCCCCGATAAACCGGGAAGGAGTGTACAAATCCTTGTACGGATTGTCCCTCTCTAACACGATGTCGCTCAATAGCTTTGCGGCAACAGTCCCACTCGACATTCCCCATTTTCTAAAACCTGTAGCTACCAGAACCTTCTGCTGTGTCGATGTAATGGCACCTATATACGGCATTTTATCTAATGTAGTCAGATCCTGGGCAGACCAGCGATACATAATTTCCTTTGTATGGAACACTTTCTGGCTGAATGCTTCTAACGCCTTATAGTGTTCAAGCGTATCCTTCCCCTGCCCGGTCTTATGGCCTTCCCCAGCTATAAGTACAATATTCTCCCCATCCCCCGCTGCCGAACGAAGGGAACGGCTTGGTTGGTCCACACTAAGGTACATCCCTCCTGGATAATCCTCTTCCGTCTTTACCGCAAGAAGGTATGACCGATCTGCATACATTCTTGTTGAGTATAACCCTGTTCCTTCATAAAAAGGGAAGTGGGAACAAGCAAGAATATAATCTGCTGTAACACGCTTTCCTTCCCTAGTTAAGACCACTGCTCCTTGCTCATTTTCTTCTACATTTACCGCAGTCGTATTTTCAAATATGAGCCCGCCAGCTTTCTTGATTAAATGTACGAGATGCGTTAAATATTTAAGCGGGTGAAACTGGGCTTGATTTTTCATATGCAGCGCGTTTTCAATTTCTATATTAAAAGGAATTTCTTCTTTCAGCTCGCTGTCGATGCCGAGCTCCTGGTATGCTTGATATTCCTTTTCCAATTCACGGGCATACTTTTCTGAAGTCGCATATAATACGGCATCTTGTTCGGTAAAATTACAATCGATTGCAAGCTCGTTTACCATTTTCTTAATAAAATTCAAGGCCTCCGTATTTGCCTGATAATACAATCTTGCTTTTTCTTTGCCAAAATGATTAATAAATTCATCATATATTAAATCGTGCTGTGCGGTTATTTTGGCGGTAGTGTGGCCAGTAGTGCCATTCAACAACTTACCAGCTTCCAGCACAGCCACTTTCACCCCTTCTTTTAGTAATAGATAGGCAGCTGTAATGCCGGTGATACCACCTCCGACAATGACGACGTCTACTTCCAGATCGTCTTTCAATGAGCCAAACTGCGGTATTTCTATATTGTCCAGCCAGTATGGTTCAGGGAAAGTCGGCAGTCTTCCTTCATTTCCATTTTCTTTTGTCACTAATATCCCTCCAAATAGTAAACATTCTTTCTAATATTGTTTACGTGATTAGAGGTATCCATACCAAATTTTCACAAAGCCGATCACCGCACTTATTACCAAGGATAATGCATCAAAAAACCGCCAACTTTGGCGGCTATTTTTACTTCCCGGAAACATTAAGGTTAATTTCATCTTTTGCAGATAACTATCGACTTATCATCACTTCACATCTATCTGCTTTCTAAATAATTCCGCTTCAACCAGGACAATGCCAGTACAGCTAGCTTGAAAATAGGTTGGTAGCCATGACTATTTACTTCACAAACAACTTTCTTGGAAAATCGGTCAACGCTATGCAGCCTGTTTCGGTCACTTGGAAGGTCTCACTTATTTCTACGCCATAGTCATCAAACCAAATACCGGGAATTATATGAAAAGTCATATTAGGCCGGAGGATTGTTTTATCGCCGCGTCTTATGCTGGCTGTATGCTCTCCCCAGTCGGGCGGATAGCTTAAACCAACGGAATAGCCGATGCGCGAGTCCTTAAAAAAGCCATGCCTGGCAATCGACTTACGCCAGACTTCTTCGATTTCTTCACAAGTGACGCCTGGTTTAACAGCTGCCAATGCCTCATTTAAACCCTCGACAACAACGGAAGAAAGATTTTTCACTTTGTCTGTCGGAGAGCCGAGCACCAATGTTCGCGCTAATGGTGCGTGATAGCGTTGAAAGCAGCCGGCCAGCTCGACGATCACTATGTCATTGTCTTGGTATGGACGGTCAGACCAGGTAATATGCGGCGAAGAGGTGCGGGTTCCAGCAGGAAGCAGGGGAACAATTGCTGGATAATCGCCGCCATAACTGGCAGTACCACTGATTTGGGCATGGTAAATATCAGCGACAGCATCGTTTTCCCGGCGGCCGGAATCAATCGCATCCATGGCTGTCTTCATTGCATGGCCGGCAATAACAGCCGCTCTTTTCATATAACCGATTTCTTTATCAGATTTAATCATGCGCAAATAATTGACTAACAGCGTCGCATCAACAAACTCGGCATTTGGAATGCCTTTTTCCAACTGTTTTAATGCCTTAGCGGTAAAATAATAGTTTTCCAATTCGACACCTATGCGGCAGCCGCCCTTGCCGATTTTATCCAACAAACGCGCAATAGCATCCATTGGGTGCTGTATCGGCGATTGTATGTAATCATCATTATAAAAGAGAATATGCTGGTGCTGGAGCCAAGTTGTTTCCTTTGCAGCATTCGCATCCTGCTTGCGGCCGATCCAGCGCGGTTCTTCCTCTTCCGGCAAAATGACGACCATTTGGTGAACATAAAATGACCATGCATTATACCCGGTCAGGTAATTCATGTTGGAAGGATTGGTGATTAACAATACCTCGATACCTTCGACAGCCATCTGTTCTTTCGTCCGCCTTAAACGCTCCTTGTATTCTTCGGTGGTAAACATGGCCATGCCCCCTGCTTCTATTTTTTAAAAAGTGGTACCAGCTCTGTGCTTAACAAGTGCATCATAGGCATAAACAGCGATCATTGTATCCTGGACACCAGTTCCGGTTAAATCGCAAATAGTGATTTCTGACTCATTTAATCTGCCAGATTCCTGTCCTGAGATTATTGCTCCCAGTTCGCTAACCTCCGAATCGTCCGTCATCATCCCAGAGGCATACGCATGGTGCAACTCGCCGAGACGAAGACACTGCTGCTTGCTGTCACAAACAATCTTGTCAGCCGCTTGAAAACATTGTACTTCCAATTCGTTTTTATGCTCGGCATCAGCCCCCATCGCCGTGATATGCAAGCCGGGATGAATCCAGTCTGCCTTAATGACAGGTGTTTCGGACGGTGTCGTACTAATGACAAGTTCACTTTGCCGGACCACTTGTTCTGCAGTTGAACAAGCAACAATTTCACCTTGAAAGATCCCGGAGACATCGTCGATATATGTTTTTACATGCTCCTGGTTACGGCCAAACACAAGCAAGCGGGTGAATGAACGCACAAAATGGAGTGCTTCAATCTGGCAGCGGGCCTGGCTTCCGGTCCCGATAACGCCGACAGTATCTACTGTTTCCTGACTTAAATAGCTAGCGGCAATAGCTCCGGCAGCAGCTGTACGCAGGTGGGTAAGATAGCCGTTATCAAGCATCACTGCCCGCGGGACACCTGTTTCGCTGCTAAACAGCAGCATCATTCCGTTTCCACTCGGCAGCCCCTGTAAATGATTATCGAAAAATCCAGTCGACATTTTAACAGCAAATTTATCCACCCCTTTCACATAAGCAGATTTTATATCAATTTCGCCGTTGCTTTCCGGAAAATCGATGCGCATGATTGGCGGCATTACTACCTGGCTATCTTGTAAACTGGAAAAACCCTTCTCTATTGTGGTTAATACTTGCGGCTGCAACTGCACATACTGGCGGATTTCCGACTCGGTGAACAAAATCATTTGTACACCACCTCCCAGGCTTGACAGAACTGCAGCCAATCAATATTACTGCCGCTGACAATCACAGCTGCAGTTGACTGGGGATGTTGAGGTGTAACCTCCCTTTTCCCCGCCAATAAGGCAGCGATACCGGCCGCTCCAGCCCCTTCGGCAACAATTCGTTCATTATTTAGTAAGTATTCCATACCATGGACAACCTCCTCCTCCGACAAGAGTACGAGTTTATCCATATAAGTACGAACTATGGAAAAAGTATGCCGGTTATTCAGATTAATTCCCCCCAACAGGCTGTCTGCCAAGGTTTCTTTTTCCGGAATTTCAACTGGCTGTCCTGCCAGCAGGCTCTCGTTCATCGCTGAAGCACCCTCAATCGACACACCGGTAATATTAACTGTCGGCTTCAATTGTTTTAGTGTATAAGCTAACCCTGATAATAGCCCTCCTCCTGATAGCGGGATAACAACCTCTTCCAGATTAGGCAAATCCTCAAGCAGCTCCAGAGCAATCGTACCCTGGCCTGCAATAATATCGATATCATCAAACGGCGGGATGATGGTGAAACCCTCTATTTTTTGTAACTGATGGGATCTTTCTGCTGCAGCATCCTGCCCCTCGCCGACGATTTCAATGGTTGCATCTAATTGTTTCAATGCTGCCAATTTGGACTTGGGTACACGGCTGGAAATGCAAATGACTGCCTTTATACCTAATTGGCGTGCAATGAAGGCAACAGCCAGGCCATGATTTCCTGTCGAATAGGTTGTTACTCCGCAATTTCGCTCTTTATCGGTAAGCTGCAGCATTTTATTGGCTGCCCCTCTAATTTTAAAAGAGCCGACCTCATTTAATGTTTCCAGTTTCAAATACGTATTGATTCCCAATTGTTCAGACATAACTGCAGTTTTTATAAGAGGTGTTTTTTTCACAAGGCTTGAGATACGGCTATGAGCCGACCGAATATCACTTAACGCTAGCGTTCGCTGTTCTTCCATCAAAGTTCCCCTTCCTGCAGACTAAAAAAAGAGTATTTCTACATTTATATAACAGTGGCCAGGCATGTATGCGAGCGAATTACCGTTGGACAATAGCGATTTAATCCTTTCTTTTTGCCAGGCAGGCTGTGATAGGATAATAATAAGATAGTAAATAGTTATCAAAATGATAAAAAAGGAGTCTTCGTATGAAAGCTATTGTTGTCAATCAGCCAGGCGGAGCTGACCAATTGCAAGTGTGCGAACGGGAGAAACCGGAACCAAAGCCCGGAGAATTGTTGATAAAGGTCAAAGCTGCTGCCATTAACCGGACAGACATAATCAACCGTGAAGCAAAATCTGGTTATCTTGATTTACCGATTTTAGGAATCGAGGTAGCTGGAATTGTGGAAGTAGCCAATACAGATACCAAAATCCCAGCAGGCACCCGTGTGATGGGGCTGGTTAATGGTGGAGGATATGCCGAATATGCGGTCATGCCCGCCGATCGGGCGATGGTTATACCAGACAGCCTTTCCTACAAACAGGCTGCAGCAATTCCGGAAGTATTTTTGACGGCCTATCAAACATTATTTTGGCTAGGCGAACTGAAGGAAAATGAAACAGCACTTATTCATGCGGGCGGAAGCGGCGTAGGAACAGCCGCCATCCAATTAGCCAAACAGCTTGCAGGTGCACGGGTGATTACTACTGCTGGCTCACAGGAAAAACTGGATTTTTGCCGGTCATTAGGTGCCGATGTCGAAATCAATTATAAAGAACAGGACTTTGATGAAAAAGTATTAGAAGCCACCAACGGCCAAGGGGCTGCAGTGATTCTTGATTTTATAGGCGCCTCTTATTACCGGAAAAACCTTGCCAGCCTTCAGGTAGACGGACGTTGGGTCTTAATTGGTTTATTAGGCGGGGCCCAGCTGGAAAATATCAATTTAATGGATTTAATGATGAAACGGGTCCAATTGAAAGCAACGTTGCTTACCCCTCGGACAGATCAGTATAAAGCAGCGTTGACTGCTGATTTTGCTGGCAGAGCCTTGCCATTATTTGAGCAAAACAAATTAAAGCCAGTAATCGACACTGTTTTCGCTATGGGAGACATACAGCAGGCCCATCAGCGCATGGAAAGCAATCAGAATATCGGAAAAATCATCTTAAATATGGATGAATAACAAGAGCTGAACGAATACCTTAGGATATGTATTCGTTCAGCTCTCTTGTTGTGTTTACTACAATAGTAGAGCAACTCTAATCTAAATAGATCAATAATATGGCAAAGAAGAGCAACACGCCATGGCCACGAGAACAGTAACTGGGCACTAAACAAATCATTGGACGCTGTTTTTTATTAGTCGTATCATTTAATGGCAGTGACGAAACGACAAGGAGTGATGGATCATGAGTAACAATCAAGCAAAGCTTTTTCAAAATATTCCTTTATCTGTACTTGACCTAGCCCCGATTAATGAGGGAAGCGATGCAGGTCAATCTTATAAGAACAGCGCCGAATTAGCCCAACATGTAGAAAAATGGGGCTTCAACAGGTATTGGCTGGCTGAACACCATAACATGCCAGGGATAGCCAGTTCAGCTACCTCTGTCGTTATTGGCCACATTGCTGGTGCGACCGAACGGATCAGGGTCGGCTCAGGCGGAGTAATGCTGCCTAACCATGCAAGTTTAGTTATCGCTGAACAATTCGGCACACTCGAATCTTTGTATCCGGGACGTATAGATCTTGGGCTCGGCCGTGCTCCAGGAAGCGATCAGGCTACCGCCTACGCATTGCGCCGTACATTAAATACAACACCTGAAGACTTTCCACAACAAGTGGAAGAACTGCAAGCCTACTTTGATGAAAAGTCGCCCGCACGTGTCCGCGCCTATCCCGGGACAGGACTTAATATACCAATCTGGCTGCTTGGCTCTAGTGGTTTCAGTGCTCGGCTGTCCGCTCAAAAGGGGCTGCCATTTTCGTTCGCCAGTCACTTTTCACCGGATTACACGTTGCCGGCTTTGCAGATTTACCGGGATAACTTTCAGCCTTCACAGGCGCTGGACCAGCCCTATGCCATGCTTGGCGTCAATATAGTCGCAGCCGATACAGATGAAAAGGCCCAATGGCTGGCAACATCTCAGCAGCAGCAGTTCCTGAGCATTACCAGAGGACAACCTGCACGGCTGCAGCCTCCAATTGATAACATAGATGACGTGTGGGCTCCTCATGAAAAAGCCGCTGTGGAGAAGACGCTTAACTCACCAGCGTCGATTATCGGCAGCCCCGAAACGGTCAAACAGAAGCTTGAAGCATTTATTGAGCAAACAGAGGCAGACGAATTGATTATTAACTCACAGATTTTCCACCAAGAAAATCGTCTTCGATCCTACGAAATTATCAGTGAACTAATGAAGTAAACTCGATTTCAATGCACCTTGACAATCAGAAAAACGGTCTGAGATGAGCTTTCATCCAGGCCGTTTTTGTCTGCAGTCACTTTCGCTTAAACATGCTTCCTTTGCTTTTGGCACGTACTCGATTTATAAGTGCTTCTGATTTCTCCTGCTCGTTTTTAGTCGTTTCCTTATCCAGTTTTACGGCTGTTACTTGATTATCTTCAATAGTCACCTCTAGCCAATCATGAACACTGCTTCCTTTAGGCAGCAGTTCTTTCGAAACAACAAATTCCCTGCCCGTCCCTTCCACAAGAATGACAGCATGTTTTCCGTCTTCTATTCTATCCAATACACCTTTCATCTTTGATCACTCTCCTATGCAAGCTATTCCCTGGGCATGGATATCGTCCATTCTCGATGGTCCAATGCCCTTTATTTTGGTCAAATCGTCCACCGACTGATATGGCCTGAGATCAATTAAATCCTGTGCTCGTTCCGGACCTATGTGTTTAATCTCCTGAACTTCTTCGACATTGGCTTCGTTTATATTTACACACTGGCCGGCAGAGGTTTCCTGCTTTGTATCTGTAGACTCATTATTTGCTGCATCCTCGTTTTCTGTCCCTGATTTACTTTCACTTCCCGGCGTGATATTGCCATCTTCTTTCGTTGTTACCTGGTAGGCTACACCATCTGTTGTTACAATAATAGTTCCATGAATGGTCGTACCATATATTTCTGTCCCATAAGCATTTAGCCGGTTAATCACTTCTTCGTGAGGGTGCCCATACTGATTGTCGGTGCCTGAACTGTAGATGGCCACTGCTGGGGAAACCTTCTCCAGAAATGCCTTGCTGGTTGATGTACTTGAACCATGGTGCCCAAGCTGTAAAATATCAGCATCCAAGCCGGCACCTCTGTTTATCATTTCCTGCTCCTGGACAGTTTCCGCATCACCAGTAAATACAAACGCAATGTCTCCATAGGTGAGTTTCAGGGAAATCGACTCTTGATTAGCATTGCCGGAAATTGCTGATGGGTATAAAACATCAATGGTCAACTGGCCGATATCATATACATCCCCGGCTCTCGGCTCATCATAATCGACACCATTTGCTTCAATTGCCTCCATCACCCGCTGGAATGTTTGGGAAGTACTTGCATTTCCAGACATCCATACTTCCCCTACATCCACTTGTTCGATTACCTTATCCAACTGACCGATATGATCGGCGTCTGGATGGGTGCCCACGACAATATCAAGCTGTTGTATGTCTTGCGCTGCTAAGTAGTTGACGACATTGCTGCTATTCCAGTTTCCGGCATCAATAAGCATCGCATAGACGCCAAATTCGACTAGCGCTGCATCCGCCTGGCCGACATCGATATAATGAACCTTCAGCTCTGGCAGCGGTTCGTCAAGCGAATTGTCAGTGACGGCAGTTTCTTCCCTCTCCTCACTAATTTCTTCTGCTCCACTCTTGTCTGCCTCTGCACGATTAAGGGACCCAGAAGCCTCTGCTTGTTCTTTTTCCTGCTTTTCCTGCCCATACTCGCTAACTTCACTGTCTTCCTGTCCATTTCCGCTAGTGTTCTGCTCAGTACCAGAAGTTTCCGTTCCATTGGTACCACAGGCACTGAATACAAATAAAAATATGCTTAATAATAGCGATAATTGCTTTTTCATGCCTATTCACTCCTTAAAATTACATTTTACCATATTGTTCGTTTGCAAAAATGCAAATTTCGCTACAACCAAGCGGTGTAAATAGCATTTCTATTTTCCAACATCTAAGTGTTAAGAGTTACTTTGCGAAAATAGTTCCAGCTATCAACGTTTCGGTTCTTGTAACAAGGGTACAGGTTTATAAGTGTCTTCAACTTCTATGACAAGTCAGTACTTACAGCAAGTCGATACACTAATGAATCGGAAAGGAGACGATAAAGGAAATGCTGAAAAATTTCTCTCCGGTGTTTAAAATATCCGCCGGAATCATGTTATTACTAGTAATTATAGGAGTTTCATGGCCGGATGGACTCGAAACTGCCACCACTAACATTCAAGCATTTATAGCTAATAAATTTGGTTGGTACTACTTAATTGTTGTTACACTGTTCGTCATGGTTTGTTTATTCTTACTCATTAGTCCTGTCGGTAGAATAAAGCTGGGAAAATCAGATGATAAGCCGGAATTTTCCAGACCGACTTGGATTGCAATGTTGTTTAGTGCCGGCATGGGGATAGGCTTGGTATTCTGGGGGACAGCGGAACCGATCAGCCACTATGCGGTCAACTCACCAACAGGAGAAGCAGGGACAGAGCAAGGAATCAAAGACGCCATGCGCTTTACGTACTTCCACTGGGGTATCCACGCTTGGGCGATATACGGGATTGTTGCTCTAGTCCTGGCGTATTTTAATTTCCGTCACAGTAAAAAAGGACTAATCAGCGCCACCTTACAGCCACTCATTGGAAATAAATCAGAAGGAAATACCGGAAAAGTGATTGATATTCTGGCGGTCATCGCGACCGTAATGGGGGTAGCCACTACCCTTGGTTTTGGAGCGGTCCAAATAAATGGCGGGTTGTCTTATTTATACGGGATACCCGTAAATATTGTGATGCAATTCATCATTGTTTCCATCGTTACAGTATTATTCATGATTTCGGCATGGACCGGATTAAGTAAAGGTATTAGAATCCTTAGTAACGCCAATATGGTGTTAGCTGTCATTTTATTCGGGTTGATATTCGTAATGGGGCCTACCATGTTCGTACTCAACCTGTTTACCAATACGCTGGGAACATATGTACAAAACCTTCCGGCAATGAGTTTCCGGATTGCACCGCTGGATCCTAATGTCAGGCAGTGGATCAACGATTGGACCATCTTCTACTGGGCGTGGTGGATTGCCTGGTCGCCATTTGTCGGTATTTTCATTGCCCGTGTTTCGCGCGGTCGCAGCATTAGAGAATTCGTATTTACTGTATTGCTTGTTCCATCGGTGATTGGATTTTTATGGTTTGCCACTTTTGGCGGAACGGCAATCTCTTTAGAACACAATGCGATAGCGACTATTTCCACGTTAGCGACCGAGGAATCCTTATTTGGCGTTTTCTCTAATTTCCCGCTAGGTATGGTTGCTTCTGTGGTAGCAATGGTTCTAATAGGGACATTTTTTATTACTTCCGCAGATTCAGGTACTTTCGTGTTAGGAATGATGACTACTGGAGGATCACAAAATCCCGGGCACACTATTAAGCTTACCTGGGGCGTATTACTTTCAGCTACTGCGCTTGCTTTGCTATATACCGGGGGCCTTCAGGCTCTGCAAAATACGATGATTATCGCGGCCCTGCCATTCTCGATTATTATGCTGATGATGACTGTCAGCTTCGTCAAATCACTCTATCGGGAAGCTAGGGAACTAGGCGTCGGCCGCTTTAATCCGCCGAAAAAAAACAAAGACCGAAAATAAAAAAAGCATGTGCAGTTTCCCTGCACATGCTTTTTTTATTTGATGATTGGCAGCACAACATGAGATGGAAATTCCATCTGATGGTATACCGTTTGCTTTGCTTGCCGCATCACATCAGAATCCACCGTTGATTTCCCTGTATTCGGGTTGATATCATAACGCGGGAAATTACTTGAAGCTATTTCTATACGAATCGAATGTCCAGGTAAGAAAACATTACTCGTTGCCCATAAATCAATTTGGTAGTGGACTGCTTCTTCCTCTAAGGCAGCTATTTGTTGATACCCATTACGGTGTTTGGCCCTAATAATACCATCGGTCAAATTGTAAGCTCTGCCGTCCGGAAATACGTCTACAAGTTTGGCAGTGAAATCTGTGTCAGCAGCATCGGTTGCCGCCCATAAATGAACGATTACAGGGCCAGTTACCTCCAAAGGCTCAGTCATTCGTTCGGAAGTGTAGACAAGCACATCACTCCTTGCTTCTACCCGACGCTGGTCAACCGGCCCTGCGTTTGCCCCCTGGTAAAACAACCCGCTGCCTCCATGAGTAGGAACTGGATGCTGCGGATCATATGTATATACGTCTGCAGGCTCGTCGCCAGGTACAATTGTATTCAACTGCCCGCTATGCACATTGGCTTCTCCTTCGCTATGCAGAAAAAAAGGTACATATTCTGCCCGCTGTAACGGCCATTCGTTTTCTGATCGCCACTCGTTAATCCCCATAGTAAACAACTTGACGGGAGCATCATCGGCAAGCACTGGATGGCTGCCTTCTTTTAGCCAGCAATCAAACCAGTCGATATGAAGTTGAGTAATATCTGTTTGCTGGTCGATCCAATCACCAGCCGCTGCACTGCCAAAAAATCGTTCTCCTTGCACTGCTGAAAAGTCTCCATGCCCCCAAGGGCCGATAATGAGCTTCTGCTGCTGGCTGGATTTATTCATTTCCTGGTAATTCGACAAAGTCGGACCTAGAAAGCAATCATACCAGCCAGCCAAATGGTATGCCGGAATATCCAACTCTTTTAACTCCTGTTTAATGGTTGTTCTTGCGAAAAAGTCACCCGATATTTCCTGGGTAATATATTGCTTAAAAAGATCTCCCGCCGGCTTATGCTTAGTTAGCGGGGGCCATTCATTAAGCGGCGTGTAGTTCAGCCATTCATTTACTTTGTTCAAATCTGCGGCTATCTGCTGTTTTGCCAGCGGCAAGGCCTTTGGTTTCTGCCTTTCCACCAAGTTTAAAGCAATCGAATCCAGCATCCACGTAGCGAACAATCCCCATTCGAATGCCCCGCCGCGATAAAACAACCCATCCCGCAAATCACTGCCGGCCTGAGCCGGAAAAATAGTTTTCAATGATGGCGGGTGCTCTGCCGCGGCATATAGTTGCGTAAATCCATAATAGGATAAACCAAACATTCCTACCTCTCCATTGCAATAAGGAAGCCCTGCGGCCCATTCAACTACATCATATCCATCATTGGCTTCATGCAAAAACGGTTCAAATTCGCCTTCAGAAGCAAATCTCCCTCTGACATCCTGGATAATCACTACATAACCCGCTTCCGCCAGACGAAAAGGATCGATATAACGATGGGAAAATTCAGGCAGATTTTTATTGTAAGGCAGTCTCGATAATAAAACTGGAAAAGCCCCGTCCTGCTGAGGCCGATAGACATTCGCATATAATGTAAGCCCATCCCGCAGGCGGCAAGGCACATCCTTTTCAAAGCTAATTTGGGAAATTTCACGCATTTATTTGTTCACTCCATTTACCGTACATATTTAGCACACTGCTTATAAGCTTCGAAAAAAAGAGGTCTGTTCCGACTGTTCAAGCCGTAAGCAGACCTCCCCTGATTATTCTCCAGTCATTTCACTGACTTTATCCTGGTTGTTCTCTATCCATTCGCGTGCTACGTCTTGTGGCTCCTGGTCTTCCTCTTCGATTTTGACAATCATTTCTTCCACATCATCAATAGAAATGCCCCAATTGCTAAGGAATTCATAAGCTTCTGGTGCATTTTCCTGAAGATCTTTATTAGTTACTACATGAACAGAAGATGTTTCAAAGAATCCTTCTTCATTACTCAATACTTTAATGTCATATTTGTTAAACATCGTATGCGGACGCCATCCGAAGAAAATCACCGGCTCTTCCTGGCTCATTAACCGCTGTGCCTGAGCAAGCATTCCTCCCTCTGAAGATGCTACATGCTCGATATCGAGACCATACGTTTCAATCATTTCCTTTGATTCTTTTGTTGCGCTAGCTCCTTCTTCAATGCCATACATTTTGTTATCGAACAAATCTTCATTGCCTTTTAAATCTTCGATGGTGTTAATGTCTTCCATGTATTTTGGAACGACCCAGCCAGTTTCTGCTTCTGGATAGCTGACAGCAGTATCTTCAACAGAATCAGAGAACTTGTCCAAATGTACTTGGTGCATCGGGAACCAAGAGTCCATAAACACATCTATATCACCACGTGATAGCCCCATGAATACACTGCCCACATCTGCATCTGTATGTTCTACTGTATATCCCATGTCCTCCAAAATAAGTGTAGCAATTTCAGTCGGAGGTACAGTACTTGTCCATGGCGTCACACCGAAGGTAATGGTCTGATCTTTACTTTCACCAGCTTCATCGCCTTTCCCTTCAGAATTGTTGGTGTCTCCATCAGAAGAACAGCCAACAATCAATACTAAAAATAAGACACTCATTAAACCTGCTAATGCTTTTTTCATATTACTATCCCCTTTTTCTTTTTATTATTTGAAGCTAAACAGCCAAAAACTGAAGCTTTTTATACTCTTTTTCCTAAGCCTTGTGTGATTCTGTCCAAAATTATCGCCAATACGACAATACCTAACCCCCCGGTAAGTCCTAATCCGACATTAACCGTGGAAATACCGGATAATACAGTTGACCCTAGTCCGGGAGCACCTATCATGGAAGCTATAACTGCCATTGACAGAGCTAGCATGATCGTTTGGTTCACACCAGCCATAATAGTCGATAAAGCAAGTGGCAGCTGAACTTTAAACAGCAGCTGTGATTTGGTCGTACCGAATGCCCTGGATGCTTCTACTACATCTTCTGGTACTTGTTTGATTCCCAGGCTGGTCATCCGGACAGCTGGCGGCGTAGCAAAAATAAAAGTCGATATCACAGCCGGAACTCCGCCAAGCCCGAATAATAGGATAGCTGGAATTAAATATACAAAACTCGGCAATGTCTGCATAAAATCGAGAATAGGCCTGACGATTTTATCCATAACCGTACTTGTAGCTGTCAAGATGCCAACCGGTACACCAATAAGTACGGACATCAATGTCGAAACAAGTACAATAGCCACCGTTTGCATCGCTGCCGACCATAATTCGACTGATCCTAAATAAAAACAGCCAATCAGTGTAAATATTGCCAGGCCTTTGCCGGCAATCTTCCAGGATAATAAAATAAGGATGACAGCGATAACTTCAGGCGGGATAACGATCAATAAATTTGTAACAGCTTCTATGAATGCTCCCAATACATCACTTACACTGTTGAAAAAACCGCCCATAACCGGTAACAACCAATTGTTGACAAAAGAATTGGTCCAGTCTTCTAATGGAAAATGGAAGTAGTTCATGTTGGCGTCACCTCATCTTTCTCTTTTCCTAGGACAAGCCCAGAAAGAATCGATACGCGGGAAATAATTCCCAGCAGTCTTCCATCTTCGATAACTGTGATCGGATATTTAGCATCAACTGCAATGCCGATCAAATCATTTAGTGGTGTGTGCGGCAATGCCGAAGGAACCTCTGTAATCAACACATCATCTACGGGGATCTCTTCCTTATAGGCTCTTATTGCATCATCAATAGTTAGCAGCCCTTTGAAATGGTTTTCTTTATCAACGACAAAAATGCTGGATGCGCCGACTTCCTCCATTTTGCGAACGGCAACACGCGGGCCGTCTTTATATGTCATTAATACTTCTGGTTTTTTCATCACATGAGAAGCTTCGAGCACCTTGGAGCGGTCAACATCCTTAACAAAATTGGAGACATAGTCGTTGGCAGGATTTTCTAAAATTTCTTCCGATGTGCCTACTTGAACGATTCGTCCATCTTTCATAATAGCAATCCGGTCTCCAAGCTTTAATGCTTCGTCTAAATCATGGGTAATAAATAAAACAGTTTTCCCCAATTTATTTTGCAAATGTAAAATTTCGTCCTGCATTTCCTTGCGGATAATAGGATCAAGGGCGCTGAAGGCTTCATCCATAAGCAATATGTCTGTATCGTTAGCAAGTGCCCGAGCCAAACCGACCCGCTGCTGCATTCCACCGCTCAATTGGTTGGGATAGCTGTTCTCATACCCTTTCAAGCCCACATCCTCGATTGATTTTTGGGCTCTCTTATATCGCTCTTCTTTGTTAACCCCTTGGATTTCCAAACCGTAAGCTACGTTGTTTATCACGGTCCGGTGCGGCAGCAGTCCGAATTTTTGAAAGACCATGCCTAACTTTTTCCGCCTGGTATCTATCAGTGTGGACATATCCATTTCGGTTATGTTATCTCCATCTATCAGCACTTCCCCATCAGTCGGCTCTATCAACCGGTTAATCAAACGAATCAACGTCGATTTCCCACTTCCGGAAAGGCCCATAATTACAAAGAATTCTCCCGGTTTGACTGCAAACGATGCTTGGTTCACACCAACTGTCATTCCTGTTTTTTCTAATATTTCATTTTTTTGCTCGCCGTTTTTCAAACGTTTTAACCCCTGCTGGGGGTGAGAGCCGAAAATTTTAGTAAGATTATTCACTTCAATCTTGTTCACAAACATTCTCCTTTCTTAGGCCACCAATAAGACAATCTATCGTTTAATTCCGATGCGCCTGCCCATTTGTTTTGGTGCTTCTAAATGTTCATGTGCTTGACGTAACCTTTCTATTTCGGAAGCTATAGCAGTTGGGAATGGTGCTGGACGCCCTTGTTCAACGTCCATGCCCATCAGCATTTGCTCGCTCGTCGCCAATACTTCGCCTCCGCTGTTTTTCATTGTGAAAAAGACATGCAGTCGCTTGGCATCATCATCGAGCAGCTGTACTTCAATCCCGGTTTGTTCGTCTTGATGGGCTTCCTTTAAATAACATAAATGTGTTTCCAGTGTGAAGATGGTATATGCATATCTGCCACGGGCTTCTGCATCTAGTCCGATATAGTCGATAAACGCATCGACAGCCAAACTGAACAATTTTGCATACGCTGCGTCATTCATATGGCCGTTATAATCCACCCATTCCTCACGCACATGATTTTGATAATTAAACGGTGTATGTTTCATGGTTACTCTCCTCTGATCACAACATTATTTTGCTATGCTTTTTGTTTCCGGCCAGTAATCTTCTACTAAATCAAGGACTTTGACAAGAAACTCATTTCTTTTTCTTTCTAATTCGGAAACAGAAGCATCTCCAGCATGCGATTCACAGCCTTCGATCACTTTTTCTTTTAATTCATCAGTTAATTCAGGAGCAATAAGTTTTGTCCATGGCTGCTTGAGCGCCGGTCCAAACTGTTCAAGCATATGGCGCATACCCTGGTTTCCTCCTGCCAGATGGAAGGTTAAAAATGGTCCCATTTGAGCCCAGCGCAAGCCGGCTCCATAAATAATAGCAGCATCCACTTCTTCTGTAGTAGCTACGCCATCATTGACCAAATGCAATGCTTCGCGCCATAGAGCTTCCATTAGCCTGTCAGCCAAATGCCCTTCGATTTCTTTGCGAATTACGAGCGGCTTCATTTGTATGGAAGCGTAGATATTACTTGCCTCATCGATCACCGCTTGTGTGGTTGCTTTTCCGCCAACAAGCTCCACTAATGGCAAAATATAAACAGGGTTGAATGGATGGGCGACAATTAAACGTTCAGGATGTTTTAAGCCTTCCTGTAACCTGCTAGGCATGATGCCCGATGTACTGGAACCAATAATGGCTTCTGGTTTGGCGTGTTGATCTATGCTTGTTAATACACTTTTCTTTAATTCTTCTCTTTCTGGCACGTTTTCCTGGATTAAGTCGGCCTTTGCCACGGCTTCTTCTATAGTTGGCACAAAAGTCAGCCGATCCACAGAAGCTCCTTCTGCCAAACCTATTTTTTCTAATGAAGGCCAGGCAAGTTCCACTGCCTTACGCGTCCGTTCCTCTGCTCCCCCCGCAGGATCAAATGCTATTACATCATGGCCATTTGCCAGGAAACGGGCTATCCAACCGTTACCGATGACTCCGGTACCTACGACTGCGAAAGTTTTGTCTTTGGTTGTTTGCTGGTTCATGATTTATCTCCTCCGTAAGGGTTTCTTAATCCGAATTGCTCACGGGCTTCTTGTGGTGTCATAACTTCCATCCCATTGCCGTTGAGCATGTTTACTGCTTTATCGACTAATTGATCGTTGCGGGCCAGAACCCCTTTGCTTAAGTACAGATTGTCTTCCAGTCCTACACGCACATTTCCGCCAAGCATGGCAGCTTGCGCAACAATTGGCAGTTGCATACGGCCGATTCCGAAAGCGGACCAGTGGGAATTCTCCGGCAGGCGGCTTTTCATGTAGAGCATTGTTTCTGCATCTGCTTCTGCTCCCCAAGGAATACCCAGGCAAAATTGAAACATTGGATCGCCATCGATTAATCCTTCAGCAACTAATTGCTTGGCAAAACGAAGATGCCCGGTATCAAAGCATTCCAGTTCGGGTTTGACACCACTGGCCTGGACAAGCTTTGCCTGTTCTCGCAGCCAATCTGTCGGGCTTAAGTAAACCATATTGCCGAAGTTGGTACTTCCGCAGTCTAATGTACACATTTCCGGAAGCAATTGCCCGACCGGCTCGTGGCGTTCTGCTGGCGTCTGCATGTCAGTTCCGTCACCGCCCGCAGCAGGAGTGGCTAGGCTTGGAATGAAATCTCCTCCGCCGCCTGACGTTATGTTAATAATTACGTCTGTCTCAGATTCGCGTATACGGTCAACGATTTCTCGGTAATGCTCGATATCATGGCTGACCCCTCCCGTTTTCGGGTCACGGGCATGAACGTGGGCAACTGTCGCGCCAGCCTTTGCCGAGTCAATGGCAGCCTCTGCTATTTCTTTCGGAGTCACAGGAACGTGAGAGCTCTTTTTTGTCGTCTCTCCTGCACCAGTTACTGCTGCTGTTAATAAAACCTTGTTCATTATAGTTGTCCTCCCTTTTACATAGGTAATTTATTTAATTTAGGCCTTAGCGGATGCGACCATTCTGTTCATCCATTTTTTACTGTACTGTCCGGACGGTTTGTAACACAATTAAAACTATACCATCCAGACGGTTTTGTTTGCAAACCGTTTTGAGAAAAGAAAGGGGTTTCATAAGAGAGTAAACTTGTGGGGACGTTTCGGCTGGTACTTGATATATGTGGGGTGGCACTTATTTCAGAAAAAAATTTAAAAATGTTTGATTAAGCGAAGAAAAGGGGTAAATTATATGGTTGTTATTCCCTAAATGCAGGCAGAGCGATATTGGTGATTAACTGGTTTATGGTCATTAAAATGTCTTTATTTAACAGGAAGCGTTCAAACATAAAAAGAGGTTGAGACAAAAGGATAGTGACCAAAGCAAAAATCGAACGATGATTCGAAATCCCTTCGGATTCGAACTCGTTCGATTTTTCTTTTCTAATGCTTAAGAAGATAACCTGCGAACACAGTGACAACTCTCTTTCTTCCTTCTAACAAGGTTGGGTGCTTAAACCAGCGCAGGCAGCATACTTCGCTTCCCGTGGGCACGGCCTCAGCCTCGTCTTGTTCCCACAGGAGTCTCCGTGGATTTCCTCCGCTGAAAGTCTACGAACGGTTTTCAGCAGTCCACAAATGCTTATGATTCATTGGAGAACACGCTGGACTAGCGCTTATCCGATACTACTGTTGCATCGCATTTATATCGATTGCGTCATCAATCGTATGCTTGAAGATGGCTTTTTAAAACTCCATACGCTGTTATCGTTCGTTTTTTTACAAGTGGATGTATGTTCTTGAAGCTTTTTATTCATTTGCCCATTCCAGCAAGGTCCGATACACTTCTTCCTTTTTCTCCTGTTCAATATGATAAATATCAAACAGCTCGGCCAGCCAAATACCATCCGTTGCCAACCGAATAATAGTAGCCTTTACAGGATCGAGTCCGTCGTCCTCAATCTCCTTTTGCCATTCTGAATAAAGCTCCCGGATTGGATCAAGCAGCTTGGCATTAACTGCTTTCGCCGCCAGCAATCCAGAATTCATATCTTTGTTTTGATAAACCTGGTTAAACGTAACATTGACGTAGGCGCGAATCCATTGTCCCTTTTCCACTGGATCCATCTCTGCGTTGTTCGCGATTTTTTCCCGATAGTTATTTGTCAAATGGTCAACCATGCCCTTAACCAATGCCTCTTTAGAAGGAAAATGATAGAGCAATCCACCCTTGCTTATTCCTGCTTCGATAGCGACAGCCTCTAATGTCAAATTGAATATCCCTTGTTCACTGACTATTTTAGATGCGGCAGTAAGTATCTCTATCTTTCTTGATTGTCTACCCATTAAAATCTCCTTTAAAAACAAAATGTATTTTTTTAATATACTATCTGGACGGTTTAGTTTCAAACAAATTTTTTTCTGGCGTCTCATACTAATTGGATGATCAGCCGCTAAACAGCAGTGCGGTTGGATTTACCGAAGTCATCTTTTTTGCTGGTTTATAAGGCTTGTTCAATAAAGGACTGAATCCTTTTCTGAAATTCTACCGTTGCCGCTGCGTATGCGTCCGTATGCCCAGCACCTGGGACAATCCACAATTCCTTTTCACCCGCTGCCGCTTTATACAGCTGTTGAGCCATTTCGGTTGGCACTAATTCATCTTCAGCCCCATGGATAATAAATAAAGGACGGCTATTCTCTTTTACCTGTTCTAATGCAGAAGCCTCACCGAATGAATATCCAGCCCGCAGTCTAGTAATCGTACTGGTAATCGGGATCATCGGAAAAGACGGGATCTGGTACAGGTGTTTTAGCTGATGAGCGAGCTCTTTGTCTACAGAGGTATATCCACTGTCGGCAATAATCCCTTTTACCTGAACTGGAAGGGTTTCTCCGCTAGTCATCAATACCAGTGCCGCCCCCATGGAGTTTCCATGCAATAATATACGGTCCGCGCCATATCCGCTTATCAATTCTTCGATCCAGCCTAGGTAATCTTTACGGTCATGCCAGCCGTACCCTATGTAGTCACCTTCACTCTCCCCGTGCCCCCGTGCATCCGGCATCAAAATATCAAAACCTTGATCATAATAAAATTTTGCCAAATCACCCATTTGCTCCCCAACGCCACGGTATCCATGCGCCAATATTACTGCCTTTCCAGTTGGCTGCTCATTTTTTAAATAGTGTGCTCGTAATATAAGCCCATCATAGGCCGTGTACTCAATTACATTAAGCTGCTGCCTGGTAAACCATTCCTGTGCTTCTACAAGCAGCTTTTTATCTTCTTCACTTGCAGGCAGTTCTTTCGGTTCATCTCCGTTATATAACTCGACGGATTCGCCGCGCTTCACACTCTCATTATAAAAGTAATTACCGGCTGCCAGCAGGACAATCAGCACCAGGATAACCACTGTGCCGAATAACCAAAAGAATCTTTTTCTCATTTCAATCCCCTCTTATTTCTATCTATAGTCAGTGAACCAGGCTTCTGGATGCAGCTCCCAGGCAGCATTATAAGGTTGCTATAAAAATATTGTGTTTCTGCTCTTTTTATTGTAAAGTTAAATACAATAATATTCCAATAATTTAAAATTTAAGATTGCTTATCAAGAGAGGTTAAGGGACTGGCCCGATGACGCCTCAGCAACCAGCCAAACATGGCCCGGTGCTCCATCCAGAAGGCAGACATGCCTGGAAGATAAGAAGAACGTTTGTATTCAAGAGCCTTCTTCTTAGAGGGCTCTTTTTTTATTCTGCCATTTGAAAAGGCAGCAGCTATGTTACGAAAATATACCAGGAAAGAAGGAGATTATTGTGGCTCAATCACAAGATACGAAAGTATTAGCAAAAGCAAAAAATATACCATTAAGAGGAGACCATGTCGGCAGCTTGCTGCATCCGGAACGAATCAAGCAGGCCCGCCTAACATATCTTTTCAGTTTTTGCAGAGCTTCTGCGGTATCTTTGCGGATTGTATCCTTTAAAGCGATTACTGATGCTATTTAAAAAGATTATCAATAAAAATACCGACCACTCATACGTTGTAGGAATCCTTCTTCACAATTGATCTGTTTTTTATAGCTCAAATGGTTAGTGGAACCGCATTATTCACTTGCGGATACTGGCATTCTGAGGCAGGAAGTGAATTGCCGGTCGATTCTTCTTTTAGGAATTGGTATGTTTGCTGATGAGTCCAGCGGTGGATCCCGCCTGTCTAATTAAATTTCAATTTCAAAAAAGCTGTCTTACTATGTGCCCCGTGTTAAGCTTTTGGTGAATTCGTCTCTTATTTCTCCGTTTGCTTTTCCACTTTCATTTTTAACAATAACACTATTTCATCGCTCTCTATCATAGTTTCCACTGACTGTTGATCCTGCAAATCATGCATTCCTATTTCATTTTCGGCTTCTCGATAGGCACCTAAAATAGCAGATTCTCCAGCTTTTAGTGATAGTTCAGTATCTCCCAATGCATCATCCCACGTGCTGACAAGATTCGTATCCTGATGAATATACTTAGCAATGTTGTCTGATTGCGAACTAGATCCTGGTGCAAAAAGGGTCAGCATCGTGTTATCACCAGACGGATTGATAATTCCCATTCCTATATGTCCTTCTTCACTTTCCTGCTGGTTTAATCCGTACGAAATAGTCAATAATGGTTTCTCGTGAACTTTTTCCCCATTTTGATAACCCTCGGCAGACAGTTTCACCAGCGTGCTGTCTGCTTGTGGTAGTTTAAGATAGAAATCGAGCATAACTCCGAGGTTTAACTCTTCAAAGGTTGCTTGATAGGAAGAATCCTCAGCAACGGAAACCTCTGCCAGAATCCCCTCTTCCCTAGTTAAATTCTTTGTGCAGCCGCTTAACAGAAGAAAAGCAATCAGAATAGCCGCTATTAAAAAGCTTGTTCTTTTCATTTTTATATCCCGCCTATGTAAATTGGTTTTTTTACAAACATTCGCTTATAAAACGATAAATACAGCCTCTATTTTACTCATTTCACCATTCCTTACTATCTATTATAAACTTTTAATTTTCCCCAAACAGCCTGCCAATTTTTATAACGAAGTCGAGATTGATAGATTGCCATTAGCCTGTTATTCGCTGCAAAAAAGGGCGTCGGCTTTACTTCCAGATTGATAACATCTTTAATACCGTGCGGTGCAGCTAAGACTATGTTTTGTTTCTCATCTGCCTTAATCCCTAAGGCAGTAGCAGTTTCCGGAAATTTCGCCATTGCATCTACAGCTGATGAATAAGGCGGCAGCCCATTGATCAAATGCATTCTCGCTTCATTTTTTACTGACCAGGGAACATCCGGAAACATACGCTTTAACTCCGATTCTAATTGCTTTTCAGTATTTTCGTCGATATTTTCCCGATCAAAGTAAATCACGTCCACGTCCGAAAGTTTCGTTCTTTTTTCAAAATGATGGAGAGAATCCCAAATTTTCGAACGGACGAACCCTGCACAAATCCACCAATCAGGTAAATGTAATTTTCCGGCAGTATGAATGATCTCCATCATCCACTCATCTGCTTGTATGAGCTCGATGATATCTTCTTCCGTTTTAACAGACATTCTATTTTCCTCCAGATGATGTTTCTTTTTATTCATTCCCCATCGACCAACAGCCTCTATAATGACTTTGGCCAGTTAAACTGGAATAAATCGCTATAATCCTCTTCTATTACCGTTAGACTTGATAATGATCCCAATACCCAATGTATTTGCTTGTTCTATATAGCCGTCCATCTGAGTGATATCGATATTAGTTTTTAAAGGTACCTTCCTGGATTCTCCTCCATTTAAGACAACTTGAAATGGAGCATCGTTGTTCATTAGCGATACTGTTGGCAGAAAGTCGTCAAACCGCTCATAGAAAGACACGCTGAATTCCACATCATTGCTACTATAATTTTCAAAATAAAGTTCACATGTCCCTTGTAAAGTAGAGTTATCCGTCTTTTCAAATTGGCAGTTGCTGATATCCCGATTATAGGAAACAGCATACATTCCTGTGGCCAGCGTTTTTTGAAATGCTTCCCCTATGTATGGCGGAATGAAAAGCGCAACGAAAAGCGCAAACATAATAAAGCGTCCTTGATATTGTTTTAATGATTTCCCCAGAATAGTAAAGCTGGTTAATAACAATAAAACCGTAAAAAACCCTAAATAATGCAGTCCTGAAGAGGACCGGACAGGTATTTGAAGAGCCGAAGCAATCACTTCACGGTTTGGCATGCGGAAAGGGAAAGTTTGAAGCTATAGCAGTAACATACAAAAGCAAACCTACAAAAAACAACTTTTTATTTTCACTCTCCACAACTAAACCTCCAATTAATAAGCTCATACGTCATGGGAATGAACCACTCCTAGCAGCCAACTCATCTGATTCCATACACTGTTATTCTATGAAACAATGATCGCCAGCAGGAAAGGCAAAATAAACAGAAACACGCCGCTTGCTAACAGAGTCCATGTAACAGGCCTGGAAAGCCTCACTCTCCCATTTCCTTTATACCATCCGGAAAACTGCAGCTTATTTCGATATAGTACAAAAAGGGCCAAATAAATAGCGATACCGCCAAGCCAGCGAAACTCCTCCACCTTGCCTGAAACACTATAAATGTTTCCGAACAACTCCCATGCCAGGCCGCCAAGCAAACCAAACAGAAAAATAATCCGTAT
The DNA here is from genome assembly GCF_900101125.1 of Sediminibacillus albus. Lineage (GTDB taxonomy): Bacteria > Bacillota > Bacilli > Bacillales > Amphibacillaceae > Sediminibacillus > Sediminibacillus albus. The sequence continues at coordinate 841,138 of NZ_FNFL01000001.1, forward strand.
TAGTTCCATAAAAACTGATAAGTGCCTCATTCCGTTCCTCCATAAAACAATAAGTCAATTAAAAAAAGTCCTGCTGTGACAGCAACAAGTAAGTGGGTTTCTGTATTTAGTACTATTTGAATCAGAAACACTGGTTCTGCCGAAAACCACTTCACCCAATAAATCCCTGGTAGCAATACGAGGGTTGTTAGCAATTTCTGCTATATGCCTGATCCTTCCCTATAGAAAAGCCGGCAAACAAACGGCCGCCATATGGGTGCAGTACTTCGTCTGCAAGCGATACAATTTTTGATTTGTCTCCTGTCCTGTAAAAGCTATCAAAAGCCTCGACAAAATTATCCGCAAACTCACCATTGAAACGCTTTAGAGCACGAACCACCCATTTTGAAGCTCCGATCCATTGGCCATTCGTTCTTAAATAAAATTCGCTGATTAGTTCTGCTAACGTACCGGCGATAAATAAATCTTCTGCTCGATAACTGCTGCCAAGGAAATCCTCTAAAGCATCCGTGATGAAATACCGTTTAATATCAACCGTATCCTTAGGCCACCCTTCAGGTCCTGCATCCAGCAGCCGCTGGGCCTCGTTTTTTACGGAGATGATAAATCCGTCCGTATCTTTTAAAATGGTTCCTTCTGCTGCCATTCTTGGCAAAGAGGGCCGGGCTCTTTGCAAGTCACTTTGAAAGAAAGCCTTATAGGAGTTCCTGTTATGGACAAATGCTTCGATCGGCCAGCCGAATTCCACAAAGGATTAACGAAAAGAAGAAGCGATATCATCATCAAAAATGATGATATCCAAGTCAGAGGTAGCTGTTGCTTCTCCACGTACAGTGCTGCCAGCTAAAATTGCTCCCTTGCTGTCAGGAAAGTGTTTGCCGATAAACCGTTCGGCCGCCTGCTTAGCAGGAAGTCTATTTGTCTGTTCCATTCCTTCACCTCGTTATAATACTCCAGGATCACCCCGCTTCTTTTATACAAGGAGTGAAGTTGGAAATTTCTGATAAACAAATTCTACCATAAATCTTATCAGGTGAGAACTTCTCCTTTATGCTCCACATCCCCCTCCATACCTGTCGAAACGTTATTAATAAAAAGCAATTTTCAAAGCATAATACAAAGTAATACTCTACTCGGCTGTTTCCTATTAGTAACAACTGGGTATATCGAATAAGAACCCTAGATTAAAATAGAAGGAGGCTAATAAGATGGACGAACTAAGCAAACAACAGCCATTATCAGATGGGATACCTACCCAGCAGCAATCCCGTCAGCCAGGCTTAGAAACGGAAATGGATCCAAAACCGATTTTTGAAGTGGAGAGCCATGTCGGCAGCGGAAAATTAAAAGACCGTGTCGCATTGATAACAGGCGGCGACAGCGGGATTGGAAAGGCAGTTGCTATTGGCTACGCGAAAGAAGGCGCCCATGTAGCTATTGCTTACTTAGATGAGCATGAAGATGCCAAAAACACCAAACAGCGCATCGAACAGGAAGGAGTCAAGTGTACCCTGCACCCTGGTGATATCGGCGATGAAAAATTCTGTGAAGAACTTGTAGAAGATGTGGTCAATCAACACGGCAAGCTAGATATTCTCGTTAACAATGCTGCCCGCCAGGAAGTAAAACAAAATATCAGGGAAATCAGTCCCGAACAACTGAGAAGAACATTTGACGTTAACTTCTTCTCCATGTTCTATTTGACCCAGGCGGCTATTCCCCACTTGAAAACAGGCAGCTCGATCATCAATACAGCTTCGATCAATGCTTATGTAGGCAACAAACAGCTGGTTGATTACACATCCACCAAAGGGGCAATCGTAGCCTTCACCCGTTCGATGGCCAAGGAGCTTGCCGCAGATGGCATCCGTGTAAATGGTGTTGCTCCAGGACCGATCTGGACACCGCTGATCCCGGCTACTATTCCGGAAGACCAAATCAGCGAATTCGGAGCTAACACCCCGTTAGGCCGGCCTGGACAGCCTGCGGACCATGTCGGAAGCTATATTTTGCTTGCTTCTGATGAAGGAGCCTACATGACCGGTCAATTTGTGCACATCAATGGCGGCATGTTTACTTCTTCTTAACTGGTTTGCTAATAAACGAGTTTTAGCTACGAAAAAACGAGATTAGGACTTAAGAATAGTGGACCAAAGCAAAAAATCGAACGATGATTCGAAAGAGATTCGAACTCGTTCGATTTTCATTTCTACTATTTAATATAACCTGCGGACACAGTGACAACTCTACTTCTTCCTTTGAACAAGCTTGGGTGCTTAAACGAGCGCAGGCAGCATACTTTGCCTTCCGTGGGCACCGCTTAAATAAAGGAACCATTTTCTGCGGGCGATGATAGGGCTGTTCTTACTGCCTTGCGTCGCTGCGGAATACACTACGCTTTCCACGGGCGGCTGGTGAGCCTCCTCGATCTTGCGCTCTTAGGGGTCTCACCGAGCCCTTCCCCGGAAGATGGCCTTTAAAATCTTCATTTGCTGTTATCATCGATTTTTGCCAGTATATTTTATGTCCCATCCACGTTCGTTTTATTTCTTCTTCAATTTACTTCTTGATTATGCTAATTATATCCGCGAACAAAAAGCAACCAACAATATATAAGGATAGAATTGCTGCAAGCTTTGCATCTTTTATCATTGTGTTTTTTATTGTAGGCATCCATTTTATCTTTCCAGAAAGGCTAACCAATCTAGCAATGACAAAAAAGATAATAAAATACATAAAAAAAGAACCAACATAAAATCATCCAAATCCGTTATGTTTTAGATAAACAACCTTTAAAACCCTTGCTTTTTATTCCTTATCATCATCGAATACAATTTCCAGTACGGCAAACAGCACTGCAATAATAATCTCTGCTTTCAAGGGAAGCGTAATACTTTTCATAAACTCATCCACTGTAAACAGAACTAGCCAGTTCGTTGTACCATCAATACAGATTCGGATAAGAAACACCTTTCGTTTTCCTGTAATATTTCGGACGGACAGCCTGTAAATAGCATTAGAGAACAATTCGACTACTACTCCAAGGATAAAGAAACTGACAACAAATACAATCAATGACCAGATAGATTCATACTGGACGCCAAGCAGTCCAAATATCCCGGCCAGTCCAAAGAAGTAAAGCCCTAATACAAATCCCGTTACCAGTAAAATGAGAAATGAGATTCCCAAAATAGCTGCTATTTTTTCTTTTCTATTCATCTCACGAAATGTATTATTTTTATGCTCCGGCATAGGTTTGTTCTCCTTGAGTCAGCAATTTACTCTTTTGTTTTACTTATCCGTTCTAATAAATCAATAATTTTATAGTTTTGCTCAACTTGCAATTCACTGTTGTTTTTGATTTCATATATCCATTTCAAAAGGAATATTATTGTCAAAGGTAAACCAATATATACTAACAAAAAGATTAAAAAAGCCAAAATTTCCATTGTTTCCCCCTAACTACTTTCACTCCTCCGTCGTAAGTCAGCAGAGCTTATAATTGGCCTGATGTATAAACCATTAATATCAGAAAGAAACATAACGTCTCAACATTAAATAAATATGGATTGGGCTTGAATTTTTCCAAGAACTTTATTCTTTTCACCAAACTTCTATCTATTAGGAAATAAAAACCGATTAAACTAAATAAAAGCATTAGTCCTGCCATTAAAAAATTATTACTCTGCCAAAAAGCGATTGTTAAAAATAACGCCCACAAACTTTTAAAGATATTCGCTAGTAATTCAAATGGATTAGACAATGTTTCCATCATGTGATTGTTATGTTCTTCCACACTATTCTTCCCGTTCCTCGTTATGTAAACGATGTGACCCGCCTGGAAGGTCATTGTGACTATCATCATAATTAGATAAGTAACTCCGAAAATCATTCCTGCCTGCAAGACATCCTTATTTATTTGTTGGTTTAATACTGCAGGAAGCGGTAACCACATGGCGTACATCAAAGCCATTAATATATGTAAAAAACCTAACTCATTATGTTGAAACAGCTTGATGAAGGTTACGGCCATAATAGCAAATAGAAGTATACCAATCCACCCTAAAATAACTGTAGATAATAACATAAACCTACCTCTTCTCTCCAAATAGATTACTATTATTTTTTCATAGCATGTGCTATTGACCATCTAATATCACTTGCTATGAAAAAAATACGTTTGAACCATGAATACCTCTGCACTTATTACCCATTACGCCAGTTTTTCTGCAACTTCCGTATATAAACAATTTGACCAATATGGTAGGCGTTATGCGTAATAGCATTTCCGAGTAATTCATGCCAAACCGCTGGTACAGGGAATCCATTCACATCACTTTCGAGCTGCTTCTTGGTTAGCAGGCTTTGCCATTGTAACAGTACCTTTAAAAGCTGTTCTTTTAGTTCATTAAACATTTTGTTTTCCGGAATGATAAAACTTTTAACGTTATCAATAGACCGAACAGCATTAAAATCAGATTTTTGATATCTTATTTGCCATGTTTCATTCCAGTAAATTAAATGCTGTACAATTTCAGCGATACTATGACTATCTTCAGCAGGCTTCCAAAATGCTTCTTCCTCTGCTAAATTTTCAACTGCTTCTGTAAATGGGAGGTACCAGCTTGGGTCATTAGCATTTGCTAAAAACTGATCTAATAAAATACTTTGAACATGCGAGATGAATCTCACCTCCTTCATAATAAAGTTTATAACAGCTGATTTTATCTTTTATTATAAACACCTAACTTCTTTAAAATTGTAGTGGGTTAAACACGATTCAAATGATTATCCTTAAAACCTGTTGGATACTTCAATCCATATCCGATCATTCTATCCATTCCAATGTGGGCTGACCATATTAAACCAAGTGCTAAGATATGCGGGTTTGATACAATTAGGCCACAGAAAACAAGACCAATAGATAAACCGTAGGTATGAAATAAATTATAAAGCACAGCCCCAGCCTTATTATTAAGTAAATAACCAAGCATTGAAATGTCTGGTGCTAATAACAAGATAAAAAACAATAACCAACTAAATTGACTGTATCCGTACAAATAAAGACTTAACGCTAAAACAGCGAACCCTTCTATGTGTAAAAGAATTTTACTCAATGTTCTCCCCCCCAATTCCTTATCTGAAAGTACCTTTACCATACTATTCAATATGCATACTAAATAACCTGCTAAATAATTTGCACACAAATTCCTTCAAAATAAAAGTCTGTTTTTAAAGTTATTTATTCTTTATTGTAAGTAAGAGGATTTTTTTAACTCTAATTTTATTGATAAGTGAGGTAGTTTTATGAAAATAGAATCGCCCAATTTGCCAAATGATTTACCATCAAGAAATTTCCATGACATTTTTTATGAAGCAGACCCCGAATTAGAACTTTGTAAAATCAATGATTCTATCTTTGATAATGGGGAGTTAACTAGATGCCGCTTATATAAAATGACGATAAGAAATTGTAAGTTTAACAATACCGACTTTTCAAATATTGATATAACAGATGTATCTTTTGAAAACTGCGATTTCTCGAATGTTAAAATGAGAATGTCCTCCATACACAGAGCGGTATTCACAAACTGCAAATTAATAGGTGTTGATTTTACAGAATCGAAGCTTGGAAATATTGAGTTTGATAATTCCTTACTGAACTTAGCCTCATTCGGAAATGCCAAACTGGAAAAAGTTAAATTCCAATATTCCCAATTAGAGAGCACCGATTTTTATGATTCTCGCTTTAAAAGAGTTGATTTCCAATCGTGCAACATTAATGGGGCAAGCTTTGAAAAGACATCACTGAAAGGAACAGACATTAGTACTTCTTACTTCGAATCACTTACTCTATCTTTATCTGATTTAAAAGGCTGCAAAGTTTCTACTAACCAGGCAATTCAATTTGCTGCTTTGCTGGGTGTGGAAATTGTTGATTAACATTTTAAATAACGTCCCATTTAATTAATTTACGATTTTTTTCTATTCTTATCTTACGTATTATTTGAGAAACGGTGCTGCTTTTATCTTGAGCACACAAAAAAGCCAGCCCCTATCAGGACTGGCTTGTCAATTATCATTTTTAGAGCCACATTTGCCGTAACCTTTCGTAATAAAGTTTTAAACCACCACTCCTCAAAGTGGGTGTTCGCAGAATCCTTCCTGTCTTCCTCTATCGTGGAGGCATGACATTTCACATTCAATTTAAAACTCCCTATTACAGCTTAAAGGTTAAAACTTATTATCATTACGAGCAACGCAGCTTGTATTGATATAATAACTCATGGATGCTAATAAAGCAATAGTATTGTTTACCAATTTTTAATAGCGTTACTCTTGCTTTTCTTTGAGTTGATATTTAATCCGCTGAAGAAGGAAAATCAGCTTGTCTAATTCTTTACTGCATTGCAGAACTTCTCTGCTCGCCAATCCTTTCGCGTCTGCCAGCAAATACAATTCTTTTCTTTTGTTGCTGATTCTCTCTGTTAATAAACCTATCTCCGCTTGATTATTCATATAAACACAAACCATCCTTTAGGAAAGCCTATTGCTTCATTATCACAGGTGAATGTGGCAAAAGAATGGAAAAAACCTGAAATATATTACAATTGTTCAACAGTTTTATTGAAACGAACCGTTATTGACGAAAGCTGAAAGCTTATCTATACTGATTAAATGCAAAGAAATGGACAGGTGATAAAGATGGAATTCGATATTAACTATTTATCCTTTTACCTCATTCAAGTAGAAGGTGATGATAAACGATCCAAACACTTTCAAACATTAGACAGTGCTACTTATTTAGATAGCCCGCTGAAAACGTTTCTCGACGGAGAATTAGTGAAAATAACCAAAAGGAAAGTCGAGCGGCATGCAAAATCAGAAGGGTCTCCGACCAAAATTGGGCGCTTTGCCGTCGAGCCCGGGCATGAGCTTGATTCTAATCCGAATTACAATTTGTTTCAAAAAGTACGTTTTGCCGGTTCTTCAGAAGATTTCCAAACTGCTGCTACTCAGATTGCGCAGATGTATATCGATACTAGCGCCGTTCGTGGTGGTGCTCTATTAGTGGCTTCGGCCAAGCTGACAAAGTTTTTTGATGAGCCGTTCTTATTTATTATGAAATGCGATTTCGAGCCGAAGGTTGCCAGTATTACCGATGAGTCCACGTTAATACATAATGTCGAAATGGCCATTACTACCAAAAATATGAAATCAATTCAGTATCCGTTCATGCCTGAGGAAGGTATGATGGACAGTGCTGAGGTAAAGGTCCACCAAGCTTCGCACGCTCGGTATTTTGAAGACTTTCTCAAGTTTGTCGAATATGAAAAATCGATGCCTGAAATCGTTAAAACACAAACCATTGGGATGGTCCAGGAACATATCCAGGAGACTTATACAGAAGAAAGTGAAGAAAAAGAACAATTTGAACAAGCAATGGAAGAATGGGCAGTGACTCCGAAACGGGATTTACAGGAACACTTTTCCACAGAACAAGTCGTCGAGGCAGCTGCGCAAATTGTGGAACATACACCAGACCTGGAGCTAAAGGTGAAGCTTGATCATATATCAGTGAAATCCATGCTTGCCGACTTTGGCGATACCGTTCATATGGCAAAAGTAAACGGACGCTATGTGCTGGTCATTGAAGCAGACTCAGTCACCTTTGAGCAAGGCTTCTCACCAATAGAATTCCACAAACCTGATGAACTGCAGGATGTCATGGGACGGGTGATGAACAAAGGAAAGGAAACTTAGTGCATAACACCCAGTTCAAATTATCAGTGTAGGGGAGGACGGAATCAGATGACAATAAAGGGGTTCAATCATTTTTTATTCTCTGTGTCCAATCTGGATGAATCGATCAATTTTTACCAACAAGTATTCGATGCAAAATTACTGGTAAAAGGAAGAAACACTGCTTATTTTGAGTTGAATGGCATGTGGCTTGCTCTAAATGTGGAAGAGGGAATCCCCCGAAATGAAATATCGCAATCTTATACCCATATTGCCTTTACTATAGAAGAAAGTGAATACGACCATATGTATCATAAACTGCAGAAGTTGAAGGTAAATATCCTGTCAAGCCGGCCTAGAGACGAACGGGATAAAAAATCCATTTACTTCACAGATCCGGACGGACATAAATTTGAATTTCATACCGGCACTTTGCAAGACAGGCTTGATTACTATAAACAAGAAAAGAAGCACATGGAATTTTTTGACGAACCAAAAGAAGTTGTTGAAAACAACTATTCGCATAATAAATAAAAAGAGTCTGGAAATCCGAGGGAACTGAAAAACGGAAGCTCTATGATAGGTAGAATTTATAAAAGCGGTCTGTGTGGGAGTTAAATTCCATACAGACCGCTTTTCGTCTAACTTCAAGAGGTTTGTGCCCTCTATTCCTTCATTCGTTTAACGATTCGTTTCACATTTGCCGTGAAAATCGCTATCGCCCTTTGAAATGCACATACCTTCGAGACCCGAAGATGAGGCGATCTGATATCCGTGTCTATGCTTCCATTCGCTATTTTTAGCTTCAATCTATGGCCTCTGTTGATTCCGCGATGGGCGATCGGTGGCGACGCCCGCGGCAAGCATCCACCGACAAGCGATTCGTGAAATCAACAACAAACGTTGACAGCCCCTTTAGATTAAAAAGGATTTTTTCAGTGGCCTCGAAATCCCAGGATCTTTTTTCACGCTAAACTCTCTTGCTATTATTGCTTTTTGTTCATCCAGCTGGCGCCTTCCTCCATGTGGACAAATGGAATATCTGTATTCACTTCGCCAAAGATTCGCTCCTCTTGATAGTCTGTTCCGGCCAGCCATTCGGCAACATCAACTTTTGTCGGCTCCTGGTTTCCGCCTAGAGCAAACCAGGCTTTCATCGCTTTCGGAAAATATGCTGAGGTATGAATAGTTCCCGCCCAGTTGCGGTACTGATCAGAAAAGACCCCTTTATCGGAATCATTCATCAGCCGAAAAGCATCATAGCCATCGCTGAATGTATGCCTTCTTCCCTCAATCACCTCATGTCTGCGTTGAGAATCTACTAAGTAATTACGGTTCTCCCGCTTCATCACTTCAAAATGATTGGTACAAACGTTGGATTGCCGTACCTCTGTGCCTCGCGGTGAGGCTTCGACAATATAGGTTTCGGCACTGGCATCGTAGACAATATAACTGAATGAATGGCGATGAGGAATCTCCTTCAACATTGCTACAGCCTCACTTACGTCACCACAGGACTCCAGCACCAAACGACCGATCATTGCACAAATGAAGCCATCCCCAGGCTTTTTGCGATGCATGAAATTATAGCCAAGCACCAGTCCCTTTTCATTGATGCCGTCGGGACGGCCTGTGATTCGCTGTGACGGGCCGATAATGGCATAACCGCCGTCCGTCGGCTGAAAGAATACGTACCTTCCTTCGTATGTTTTCGGATGATAATCGTAATTACGAACGAAATAATTGTCGCCTGTCACAATGGAACATCCAGATTTTTCGTATTCGACACGGTAGCCGCCAAACTCCATCAATACCCGTTCCATCGGCCATTCCAGCGCATCACGTAAGCCCAGCAATTCCTGCCAGACACCGGGAGCGAATTTGGTAATTGCCTGTCTTGCTTCTTCCTCATCTACACTAAATCGCGGCTTCCGCACCTTCCACTGCTTCTCCCTGTTTTTGATCGTCAAGGAACCCTCTAACATTTGTCCCTGCCTAAAGCCGAAATCATAATGACTGCCGCGAAATTGAATAATGTCACTGTATATCTGCTTCATCTGCTGCTCCCTCTTCTGTCATGTGATTGTATTTATTTAGGATAACGGAAACAGTTAGAAAAAGAAAAGCGAAATGTTTGTTCCTTTTACTCTTGACGCTATTCTTGCGTGTTTCCAAGGGAAATTTTTTCAAGAGAATGCCAAGGTATGATAATATTCAAGCTATGATGATTAACCAATATATATATAGAAGGAGAAAACTATGAACGACTACAACATTTTATTTTTGGATATTGATGGTACTGTTCTCTGTCCCGACCATACGATTCAGGAATCTACCAAACAAGCCGTCCGGGAAGTGAAACAAAAAGGGATAGAAGTGTTTCTAGCCACCGGTCGTCCGCTTCATGAAATAGCGGATATTGCAGAAGCTTTGGATATTCATTCGTTTATTGGTTACAATGGCGCATTTGCCATTTACAAAGACGAAGTGATTGTCAATGAACCATTAAAAGCAGATACGGTTAAAAGCTTTGTTGAGACAGCTAACAAGCACGGGCATGAAATGGTATTATACACAAGTGATAAAAACTTTTACACTTCTATGGAAGTTGAAGAAGTTCAACAATTTATCGACGTGTTTGCACTGAAAAAGAACGAGCTGTTCGGCCCGGAAGTGATGGACCAAATTTTGGGCATCACGCTAATGAAATTAACGAAAACTGAGCCGGCTTTGTATAAGATTGAGGATGATCTCGATTTTTCCCAGGTAAATGTCCACGGCTTGGAGCATTGCTATGATGTAATTAGAGACAGCGTCAACAAAGGGGAAGCTGTCACGAAAATTTTGCAGCTGCTCGATTTTCCGAAAGAAAGTGCCATTGCTTTCGGCGACGGCATGAACGATAAACAATTAATGCAGTCAGTCGGAGAAGGATTTGCGATGGGTAATGCTCATCCCGACCTGTTCCAGTATGCCAAGCATAAAACGACAACAGTTGAAGACTCTGGGATATATAAAGGTCTCCGTACCTTGGGCCTCCTCAAATAAATAAAAGACTTTAGCGCATTTGCTGCTGCGTTAAAGTCTTTTTTTATTGGCTCTGTTAATGTTTGTTGTGGATATTCGCTTCACGGGAACTAAGGTTCTATAATAAGCTTAATTATAAACAAGTTGGTGATAAACGTGAGAGCAACGGATATTCTTAAATTCATTCAATGGGTATATATCAATTCAAGTCTGATGGCAAGGCTCGTACAAAGGGACTATACCATATTCAGAACGTTAACAATTATCACAGAAGGCTTAAAGGATGGATACAACGTATTAATGGAGTTGCAACTAAATATCTGAACAATTACCTAGCTTGGTTTCAAGTGTTAGAATCCATTCAACATCATGGGAATACTGTTACTATGATGTTGAATGGATGATTAAAGGGAATTTACTTCAAAATATGGAAACATATAATACACTTAGGTTTTCTAGATTCACGATCTAACATTATTTCTTGTTCAACTACGGGCAGTAATATTTAATAAGTGAGGGGAATTATTATTAGGTATCTCAAATACATTGTGATGTTAATCCTTGTTTTGTTAATAACAGGTTGTAATTCTGCTTCTACGGGTAATCCAACAGCAAAAGAAATCCTAGATGGTAATAGTAATGCCGATATAATAAAGTTAGATGATTTAATTTATTCAAGAAATACTAATCCTGATAGAAAACCAAAAGATGGTTATTCCAAAGGTGAAAAAATAGGAGAAATTAAGAAAAAAACGACGAATACTTTGTGGTTTAGAAACCTTTATGCGAGTAAGCTACCAAAAGGAACAGAAGTATTTTCAACAAATGAAGAATATAAAAGTGGTGATGCACCATTTGTAATTTTAGTTGAAATGGACGGAGAGTTAATTGATTACCACGCTTTAGTTGAAGGCTAAATTTACTATTCTTCTTCAACTATTTGGGGCGTTAGTTTAACAAGCAATATTATAAAAATGAAACCTCCAAATTTATGGAAGTTCCATTTTTATAACTAATATCAACATTAAACTTTAACAGAGCCTTTTTATTAGTAAATAGCCAAGAGCTCCCGCTGACCAGCTATGTTCGTGCGGTACATGGCCATAACCTTTAACATGCCGATTTAGTCGCCTATAATCTCTTTTACTCTTCCAACTTGTCCATCCTGCAACCGTACTTTAATGCCGTGCGGGTGATTACTGGAGTTGGTTAGTATATCTTTAACTACCCCGCGGGTAAGCTTTCCTGTACGTTGGTCTTTTTTTAAGACAATGTCCACAGTTGCCCCTGCCTCGATGTCGCTTCGCTTTCTGCCGTCCATTTTTTCCCCTCCCTCTAGCATTCTTATCACTAAATCTTACCATGACAGCTCCCTGCTTACCAATGAATCCGCTGTCTGCTTCCATTAATAAAATATTTAGACTTTTTCAATTAAATTACATTGACAAACACTCCTAAGCCGATTATGATAGATTCTATCTTATAAACTACATAAATTAAAAATCTTATCCAGAGTGACTGAGGGACCAGGCCTGTTGACGTCACAGCAACCTTCCTAGCGGAGTGGTGCTACCTCCTGCAGAATGGTGATTCATTCTGAAAGATAAGGATTGAATAGAAATTCTTCCCTCTTTCTGAATGAAAGAGGTTTTTTATGTTGTACGTTGTTAGGGGGGAATCCATTGATCAAAATAGAAAATGTAAGCAAGGTTTTTAAAACAAAATCAGGCCTTGTGCCAGGGGTCGATGATGTTTCCTTATCAGTAGATAAAGGGGAAATATACGGAATCGTCGGCTATAGCGGAGCTGGAAAAAGCACACTGTTACGCTGTATGAACATTTTGGAACGACCGACAACCGGCAAGGTCTTCATTGATGGAGTCGAACTGCTATCCCTTGCCAAAAAGGAACTGCGGGAAGCGAGACAGTCAATGGGCATGATTTTTCAGGGCTTTTACTTAGTATCATCGAAGACCGTATTTGAAAATGTTACCTTTGCTTTAAAAGCGGCAGGTGTACCAAAAGCAAAAAGGAAAGACCGGGTGCTGGAATTATTGGAATTGGTAGGTCTGCAGGATAAAATCGATGACTATCCGGCACAACTTAGCGGAGGACAAAAACAGCGGGTCAGCATTGCCAGGGCTCTGGCGAACAATCCAAAAGTGCTGCTCTGCGATGAGGCAACCTCCGCTCTCGATCCAGGAACTACTAAATCGATTTTGAAGCTTTTGAAAAAAATCAACCAGGAATTCGGCATCACCATTGTCATCATTACCCATGAGATGGAAGTCGTCAAGGAGATCTGCCACCGCTGTGCAGTGATGCAGGATGGCAGAGTCATCGAGGAAGGACCAACCTATGAAATCTTTGCCAATCCAACCGAGTCGCTGACAAAAGCCTTTATCCAAACCGTGCTTAATTTCGAACTGCCGGAAAAGCTTCTGCAAAACTGTACAGGAACGTTAATGAGGCTTCAATTTCGAGGGGATATTGCCGGTGACGCTATTGTGTCAGATATGCTGCAAGCTTTTCCAGTAAGGGGTAACATACTGCATGGGAAAGTAGAATATATCGGAGACATCCCATTAGGAATTTTCATTATGGAAATGACCGGAGAGCAGTCAGAGGTAGATAAAGCAATTGCTTACTTAGAGGGCCGAGTCAACCAGTTGGAGGTGATTCAGCATGCTAGATAGAATCATCGAAATACTGCCGGAATTAAATACAGCTTTTTTTGAAACGATGCTCATGGTCGGAATTAGTTTGTTAGTAGCGATATTGATTGGTTTGCCGATGGGAATTCTCCTTTATGTCACTGATAAAGGGCTGTTCCTGGAAAGCCGGCCAATCAAACTGGTGGTCGGGGTTATTGTCAATTTGATTCGCTCGATTCCATTTATTATCTTGCTCGTATTCCTGATCCCATTTACCAAGCTATTGACAAGCACCACCATCGGTCCCCTGGCTGCATCTGTCTCCTTATCGGTAGCTGCTATTCCGTTTTACGCCCGCATTGTCGAATCGGCGGCAAGGGAAATTGATAAAGGGGTCATTGAAGCAGCTGTCGCTGTTGGTGCCTCCCCATGGATGATCATTAAAGACATCATTTTCCCGGAAGCCAAGCCTGGGTTAATCAGCGGGCTGACAATTACAGCGATTAGTTTAATCGGCTATTCAGCAATGGCCGGCACTGTAGGCGGCGGTGGGATCGGTGACCTAGCCATCCGCTATGGGTATTACCGCTATGACGATACCGTCATGTTTACCACCGTTATTGTTTTGATCGTGTTAGTTCAATTTGTGCAATACCTCGGCGATTTTATCGCAAAAGCGGTCAACAAGCGCTGAGAATTTATATAAACAACAAGAATTAGGAGGAAAAAAGATGAAGAAATTATTATCATTATTAGCGATTTTATTGATTTCTGTGTTAGCAGCCTGCGGCTCAGATGATGGAGAAGGCGCAGATTCGGGGAGTGATGGCGACAAGAAGGAAATTACTTTTGGTGCTACTACAGGCCCTTACAGTGATATGGTTACAAAAGCAATCGCACCGCTGTTGGAGGAAAAAGGATACAAAGTTGAAAACAAAGAATTTACCGATTATATCCAACCGAACAATTCACTGGCTAATGGCGACTTAGACGCAAACTTGTTCCAGCATAAGATTTACATGGAATCTTTCGCAGAAGAAAACAACATGGATTTATCGGAAGTTATTATCGTGCCGACTGCACCAATGGGCCTTTATTCCAATTCATTTGACAGCATTGAAGACATTGAGGATGGCAGCACAATCGTAATTGCCAATGACCCTACCAACCTGGCCAGAACATTAACCATGCTACAGGACGAAGGATTGATCACAATCAGCGATGAAGTGGATCCGTTACGTGCTTCTGTCAATGATATAACGGAAAATCCCAAAAATCTGAACTTCCAGGAAATCGAAGCCGGCCAGCTTCCCCGTTCTGTTGAAAGTGAGGATGTAGCAGCCGTTCCCGGCAACTATGCATTAGCAGCAGATATGGACCTTCTGGATGCCCTGGCGTTGGAAGATATGCCCGATGATTATCGTAACCGTGTAGTAGTGAACACGGAAGACATTGACAAGCAATATGTTAAAGATATTAAAGAAGTCATTGAATCAGACGAATTCGAAGAAATTATCGACGAAGAATTCCAAGGGTTTGGCAAGCCTCAATGGATGAAAGAATAATCATTTACGAGCAATGGCGCACATGCGCCATTGCTTTTTTTATACGCGATGATACTGAAGCTGAGAGTTGATCCTCTTGACCGGACTTTCACTCCTTCTCCCCACCAGGTTGATCTTCCTTCTCCATTTATTGCTCTGCTTCCTCCCAATATGTAAATAATAAAACAGCAATGGCGGCCTGTTCCACCATTGCTGTCTTTTGTTAGTTAGCGCAAATTTTGCTGGTCCCTGAACCGCACCTTATTCAAACTTCATTATGCAGAGGGATTTTTTATATCCCAAGAGCAGCTAAGACAGCAATTAATAGAATAATTGGTGTAAATACTACAAACCAGAAGAACAACAATAGGATAGCAGCAACGATAGCCATTCGGATTCACCTCTATTCTATTAAGAATATTAATATTGAGGCCTCACATTACCACACTATGAATATTGGGAGGATTGGTATAGACGAATTCGATAGCTACCTGCGGATTTTCGCAAAAATAGTCGATTGAACCGCCTCCTGAAAGAGGCTGGTATCTATTTTCCAAAAAAGGCTGTTTTGGTAGTCATTCACACGGACAAAAACATATTTGGAACGTAGTTATGTATAGAAAAAGTATAAAAGGATGGTGAGATTAATTGGCAAAAGGTACACTTTACTATGAAAAAACTCCTGCCGGGTTCAGGCAGATTACAGATCCCCGGGAACAAGAACAAATGCTAAACAACCAAACAAGGCATCATGAAGCTGTTTTGATGAACTCCTCTCCGATTCTTGACCGG
The DNA here is from genome assembly GCF_900101125.1 of Sediminibacillus albus. Lineage (GTDB taxonomy): Bacteria > Bacillota > Bacilli > Bacillales > Amphibacillaceae > Sediminibacillus > Sediminibacillus albus. The sequence continues at coordinate 856,898 of NZ_FNFL01000001.1, forward strand.
CTGCGTACTGAATGGAGGGCAAAGCAATTAAATACAGATTCAATAGATAAATTACAGGGGATCATCAATACTTTGAACACGCCGCAAGTCAGAGGCGGTCTTCAACAGCTAGTCAATTTCGTGCGCACTCGTTTCCCGAAAAATTTAATGAATGGAGTGGTAAAAAACATGTCTAATAAAGACTTTGGTGAGCTGTTAAAAAGCTTAACGTCCAATGGCGATACGAACAAACTAATGGATAAAGTGCTAAATGACCCTGAGCTTTCAAAGGATGCGATGGAAACAATGAAAGAAATGCTAAGCGATGAGGAGAAGTTTAAATCGATGACCAAAATGATGTCCGACATGCTCGGCGGAGACGACAAAGATAACGAGGAGTAATTCCTTTCTCCTGCTTTCCTTTGTGCCTTTTTTAAAAATGGTTTGTTACTCTAGTGGAAACATACTATCAAAATAAATTCTCTCCCATACGATATAGCAAGAAAGGAGGGAAAACGATAGATGCTCCCAAACGTAGATGCTCATAGAGAAAAGCTGCAAGGACTTGGTGCGGCAATCAAGTCAAAGAAAAATCTATTAAACGCTGCTGCCGCTAATAAGCAATCGAACCTTAAGCGTTTAAAAGATCGCGTTGCTTCCACTGTGAGTAATGCGCATAAGCAGTAAGTAAATAACTGGCTTTCTCCAATAATTGTCTCCTTTCTATATCTATAGAGTGACGAATAAGGAAAGCATCGGGATACTTTCCTTTTCGTCTTCTTTTTATAAGCCTTGTTCTTTTCACTAAGTCAGCAGATAGCGTATAATTAATAGAATAGAATTCAAAAGGACGGTGTGAACGTGGGAAAATATATAAACAGAAAAAACTTAGTGGGGGTCCATACATTCGTTGCGTTAGTAATCGTTTTTCTCGCCTCCCTTTATCAAGCTATTTCTCCATATACATACATCGCCATCTTTTTCTTTTATTTGGGTGCAATGAATCTAGTGACGAATAATCGAAACTTAATTCCTACAGCCGGAAGCCTGCTGCTAGCGATTGCCATTTATTTATTTGGCGTTTCCATATAGTATTTCTGTAAAATGGAAAAGGCCCTTTGCATACATTTGCAAAAGGGCCTTTAGTGTTTCACTATTATCAAATCTGATTTAAATGTTTAATTTCGTCGAGCTGCTGCATTACTACTGTAAGCAGAGGGTCGCCATCCTGCAGTTCGGCAACTTGTTGGAGTGCTTTTTGATAGCCTTTCTCTTTGATCAGCGCCTGCATTTTCACCGCTTCTTCATCGTGGTCATTTTGATAGTTCAAGGCTGCAGCAATTGTTTTTGCCAGATACTCCGGTTCTTTACCAGTCAACTGCTGGTATAGGCTGGCTGGACGAACCAGACGATCCTTTGGACCTAATTTCCGTATCGGTCCTCTTCCAACTCTGGTCACCTCGTCCGAAATATATGGGTTCAAAAATCGCTTAATAATCTTATCAATATATTGTTGATGTTCTTCACGATTGAAGTCGTAAGTTTGAATCAACGCTTCTCCAGACTCGTATAAAGCCCCTTTGACAATTTCCTGGACATCTTTATTGTCCATGGCTTCTTTGATAGTCGAATAGCCTATAAACCGGCCCAGGTAAGCTGGCACCGCATGCCCAGTGTTTACAGTGAAAAGTTTGCGTTCGATATACGGAGTCAGCTCCCTGACGTAGGTAATTCCATCAATCTCAGGCTTCGTTCCTTTAATCATCGATTCGTCGACAACCCATTCATAATAAGGTTCAACAGATACCTCTAATGGATCTTCATTTGTCTGGTTGGGCACGATCCGATCCACAGCTGCATCCGGAAAACCAAACAACTGATCAAACTGGGCTTTTTCATCTTCCTGTAACTGCTCGAACACTTTCTCTTTCAACAGTGTACTTCCGCCGACCATGTTTTCACAGGCGATTAAATTAAGCGGCTGCTTGTTTGTTTTCACTCTTTCCCGGAGGCCTTTTGCGACAAGCTCAGAAATAATCTTCAACACATTTGGGCCAACGGCTGTAGTTACCACATCAGCATGGACAATTGCTTCGATAACAGCGTCCGGGTTTTCCATACTATTTATCCCGGAAACGTCTTTAATAGTAACCTCTTCACTTTCTTCGGCAGCTAATACCACCTTGTATTGCTGTTTTTCATTTAATGCTTGAATGACTTGGTCATTTACATCGACAAAAGTGGTATGATAGCCGGCCTGATATAGCAGTGCACCGATAAAACCACGGCCGATGTTCCCTGCCCCGAAGTGTACGGCCAACATATTAGTTCACCTCTTCGAACATGTTAAGGATGTCATCCGCAGATTGTGCATCAAGGATTTTCTGGATATTTTCCTCCTCTGAGCAAACAAGCGCAATTTTTGATAATATTTCCAAATGCTCATCACCTTTGCCAGCAATCCCGATTAACACTTTTGCTACATTACCACCGCCGAAATCGATGCCTTCCGGTACAGTTACTACCGATAAGCCTGTTTCTTTCACTGCTTTTTTCGCATCTTCTGTTCCGTGGGGGATAGCAACATTATTCCCAATGAATGTGGAGGTGACCTCTTCTCTTTCCAGCATTTTATCTACATACGCTTCCTCGACGTAACCATTTTTCACAAGAATATTTCCAGTATAACGGATTGCTTCCTCTTTTCCATTCACCGATGCATTTAAATCTACATTATCTTTTGTCAGTATTTCTTTTGCCATGTTCAACCACTCCTTTAAAAATCATTAAGCAGCAGGCTGCTGCTGATTATCCCTATATTTTTTCGTTAATTAATTGATTTAACTGTCCCGCTATAAATTGCCGGATTTTTGCTTCATTTCCCGACTGGAACAACTGTATGCTTTTTTTATCCTTGATTACCAATCCGCTTAAATAGCTTAGTATTTCCAATACTTCCTGACTTGTATCATCAGGCGCCAGCATCAGCAAAATATGCTTGATGTCCATGTCTTCCCCATCCATTCCTTGCACAGTCAATGGGTGTGAAAGTGGATAAATCGCAAAACATGGCTTCAAGATATCATTGCTGCGGGTATGGTAAAGGGCCAATGAAGTATTGGGAATCCCCAGTCCTCCCAGCCTTTCCCGTTCTAGCAGTTTCCTGCTAACCCGTTGTTCATTCTCCAGTACCTGCTCCTTTGCCAGCTTGCTGCAAATTTGCGTGAGTACCTTTGGTAATGTCCGCTCTCCAGCAAGCTGTCGGACATGAAATCCATCGAGCAGAGCCAAAATCGCTTTGGAATATTCCTGCATTGCCTGCAAACGCGGGACAACGTCCGCGTTGTCTTGATTCTCAGGATCCTTCTCCTGCTTCTGCCTCCGGTCTGTTTTTTGACTGATTTTCCGGCGGCGAACGAATTTTTCAATTTTGTGGACGTCTGACTGCGTCAGGATTGGTGAAGCCAGTATATATTCACGGTTAATTCCCTTTAGCGGAATCGTCGAAACGACTAAATCATATGCATGCAGATTCAGCTTTTCCAGTTCGAACAATGATTTGTTATTAACTTGGTTTATTTCCGGAATTTGCTGTTTCAATCTTGTTGCCAGCATTTTAGCAGTTCCAATTCCACTGGAACAGATCACCAGCGCGTTTAATCGCAGTTCTTCTTCCGAATCCAATAAGACAGCTGCAAAGTGAAGGACAAGATAGCCGATTTCCTCTTCTGGAAAGTGAACTTCCGGGAAGATGGTGTCAACTCCTTCTTCAAGCAGCCGGAACAATTGCTGATAATCATGCCTGATTTCCTCAATCATCGGATTTTTAATGCTCATCTCCTGCTTAAGCCGATAGATGGTCGGTTTTAAATGGGCGACAAGATCATTTAACAGCCGGGAATTATCTGTCATGTCGATATCCAGTTTTACACCGATGAAACGAATTAGTTCTTTTGCTTTAACAGCTATATCCAAACTTGTATCTTCAATCAAATACTCATGGTCAACCCGCAGTTTTGCTCCCATTAAGTGCATGGTAATATAGCCGATTTCATCATCCGGAATCTCGATAGCCATGGCCGTTCCTAAATCACGGATCATCTTCAAGGCAATATTATATTCCCGCGTTCCTTTCAACTGCTCAAGATTATCAGCATCAAATTGGATGTTGTCTCCCTTTTGCAATCTTTCAATTGCCAAGGCAAGGTGGACAACCAATCCGATATAGGCACTGTCTGCCAGTTCATAAGGAAGCTCCTCCCGCAGCCGTTCCACCCTTTTTTCAATCATCATTAGCCGGTCACGGTCGACCAGGCCTAATAAACGGGCAGAGATGGTATCAGCCTGCTGTTTAGACTTTTTCTGGATGTTTTCCCGCAGCATGGAAATGAAATCGAATTCATCGAGATGCTGAGTAATCAAGTAGCTTAGGGCTGCCCGTTTATCGGCTTCTCTTCCATCGACTTTTACCCCATACCCTCTTTTTCTTATCAGCGAGAGATGGAATCCGGAAATGTTTTCTTCTATCTTATCTAAATCATGGCTGACAGTTGCGACTGTTACCTGCAATTCATCCGCCAGAGCAAAAAGCTTGATCGGCTCATTAGTCTCCAGCAGGGTGGATAAAATGATGGTTTGCCGTTCCTCTGGCGTATAATCCGTATGTTTTACATTGAACAAAACCAATTCCAAACGGCTTTTATTCTCTGCAGTGCCAATGATTTGGAGGCCAACCCCAGACTTTTTGTCCATCGTCAAATCATACTCGGCAATAATCGCTTCCACGCTTTTTAGATCCCTGTGAACTGTCCGGGCACTTACTTCCAGATGGTCTGCTAATTTTTTAATGGTAAGCATGTCCTGAGCCGACAATAAAAGCTCCAATATTTTTCTTTCCCGCCCAGAAATATACAGTAAAACCACCCCCTAAGCTTAGGCAAAGCATGATGGTGACAAAATATAAATAAAATATTTCCTTGGTATAGTGTAAGTCTTTTTTTTCTTGTTATACAAACAAAACTTCTTTTATTTTCGTCACTAGGATTGTTGCCATTATTTAATAAGTATAGATATCCTGCTTAAAATGTACAAAGAAAAGCCCTCCGAAACACGCGTATCGAAGGGCCGTATATATGCTTATTATTTTTTTAATCGTTCTACTAGTTCTGTATATTTAGGGCTGTTCAGGAAGTTATCCACTGAAATATGATGTGCGCCAGGAAGCTTCTGCTTCGCGCGATCTGTCAAATCTTTATGAGTAATAACGATATCGGCATCATCCGGAAGCTGGTTGATAGCAGTATTCGTAACGAATACATCGATACCTGCTTTCTTGAATTTATCTTTCAGCAAGGAAGCACCCATGGCGCTGGAGCCCATCCCGGCATCACATGCAAACACTACTTTATTAATATTTTCTGGTTCTTCCTCAGGAAGGGCTGTATTGTCCTGTTCTCCTGTATCCTGTGGCTGTGCCTCGTCAATTGCCTGGCCTTCCTGCTTGTTGAGTTGACCAGCTACAGAACTCTTCTTCCCTTTCATTTCTTCCATTTTACCTGCCGCTGCATTTAAATCTTCACCTTCGCCTGACTTGCTTGACTTCAATATCAGAGAAGCAATCAGGAACGAAACTACCGTAGCTACTACTACACCTAAAATCACGGGTATATGATTACCATTTGGTGCAAGTGCCAGTAACGCGATGATACTTCCAGGCGATGGCGTTGCACTAAGTCCTGCATTGAAAATGGAGAAGGTTAGTACACCACTTGCTCCCCCGCCGATAGCAGCAAGAATTAGTGTCGGCTTCATTAATACATACGGGAAATAAATTTCATGAATACCACCAACAAAGTGGATTAGCGCTGCACCTGATGCAGAGCTTTTTGACGTTCCTGTTCCGAAAACTGCAAATGCTAACAGAATTCCTAATCCTGGCCCTGGATTTGTTTCCAACAAGAACAAAATGGATTTTCCGGCATTTGCTGCTTGTTCAACACCAAGCGGGCTCAAAATCCCGTGGTTGATAGCATTGTTCAAGAACAAGATTTTAGCTGGTTCAATGATAATACTCGTCAACGGAAGCAGACCAGCATTGACAATCACTTCAACTCCAGCAGCCAACGCGTCTTGTAGGCCTTGGACGACAGGTCCGACAAATTTCACTGCCAACCCAGCGACAACCGCACCGAGGATACCAGCAGAGAAGTTGTTGTAGAGCATTTCAAATCCTGACTTAATTTTGTCCTGGAACACCTGATCAATCTTTTTGATTAAGTAACCACCTAGCGGTCCCATAATCATTGCACCAAGGAACATTGGAATCTCCGCTCCAACGATCATCCCCATGGTTGCTGTTGCACCAACTACTCCGCCTCGCAAATCATAAACAAGACGTCCACCAGTAAAACCAATCAATAACGGTAGCAAGTAGTTGATCATTGGACCCACTAATTGAGCTAAATCCTCATTAGGAATCCAACCATCTGGAATAAATAAGGCAGTTATGATACCCCAAGCAATAAAAGCAGCAATGTTCGGCATTACCATACCACTCAAGTAGCTGCCAAACCGTTGTACTTTCGCACGAAAGCCTTTATCGGCCATATAAATTTCTCCTTTCAGCTATTAAAAAAGTATTTAAGAATAAATTCCTTACACTAAGCGTAAAGCGGTTACAGGTTTAATTCAATTGTTTCTAAATAAGAATTTGTCACTAGTACTGTTGACATTTTTTAATTGAACAATCATCCAACGGTTAATTTGCTGTTCAAATGACTGAAGTCGTCCTTTATTTCATAAGTAAAACCAATTATATATACTGCCAGAATTTATTTACTTTTACTTTTCGTTTAGGTCCGTAGGCTTGCAACATAAAAAAAGAACCCACTCAGGGTCCCCTCTTAATTACCCGCCAGGCGGGCTGCCATTTCTCGCATACACTTATTGTGTATTGATTATAAGTTCATTTTAAATCCTTCATGTGTTGCTATAAACCCTAATTGTTCATAAAAACGCAAAGCATCCTCGCGCTTTTTATCGGATGTCAGTTGAATCAGGTGACAGCCTCGGTCCTTTGCCCGGTGAATCGCCCAACCGATCAACTTGGAACCAATCCCTTCCCCTCTTACAGAAGAAGCAGTTCTCACTCGCTCTCCATCCTCCCTGGTGGGTGATATACGGTGTAAAAGTAATTTGCTGAACCCCAATAATTTCTTTGCCCCGGCAGGCAACAATTAACTCATTGTTTGGGTCGGAAGATATCGCTTGAAATGCTTTCAAGTAGCTGTCTGGCAGTGGTTCTTCGTAACGTTCCCGTTTTTTGCCCAATACATCATCGGCAAGCATTGCCACAATCTTATCCAAGTCTTGTTCTGTCGCCAATCTAAACTGAACGTTTTCTTTCAATGAAACCCCTCCATTATTTAGGTAATCTAAGATTACCATAAGTGATGGGCATATATGGAAAACAAATAATCGACACCGCAGGAAAAAACGCCCCTCTTTTAGTCAGAGGAACGCTTTTTTTGAAGGTTACATTATATATTTTTCAAAGCAGTCGGTATTTCCACTTGGCCCTCGATCAAGTCGAAGGATTTATTGTAGGTATTTTGTTCTTCAAGGGAAGTAACGATTACATTAGCCACATCATCACGGCTAATCGTTCCGCGTTCCACATCTTCAGCGGCATTCACTTTTCCAGCTGGTGCCTCGTGTGTCAGGCCGCCTGGTCTAACGATTGTATAAACAAGGCCGCTGTTTCGCAGATATTCGTCTGCTTCTCCCTTCATTTGCAAGTAATATCCAAACGTTCCATCCGCTACATCCGGCTGATCCGCGAATATGGAACTCAACATGATAAAGCGGTTGACTCCCAGTTTCTTGGCTGTATCTATTAAATGAATGGCACCATTCCGATCGACATCTTTTGTCTTTTCCGGACCAGTTTTAGATCCAGATCCAGCCGCGAAAATGACAGCATCCATTCCATCAACCTGATCGGTTACGTCTTTCTCCAGGTCGCCAACAACTATCTTAGCCCCTAAGTTCTTTAATTCAGGAGCCTGTTGTTCCTGCCGTACCATTCCATAAGCATCATGGCCGCGCTCCACTAAATATTGAAGAATGAGACGTCCTGTATGTCCGTTCGCACCCGCTACTAGTACTTTCATATCCATGCAACTCTCCTTTTCAATGATTTTCTAGTACACCAAAATTATTTCACGCTTGTAAAAAGAAGGCAAATAATCTGTATGATGACAATTCCTGTCCTTCTGTACAACTGAAACTAGTATGAGCTGAGATAAATTACTTATACCGACAAAAAAAGAGTGTGGCTCCATCAAATCGAACCACACTCCGTTTGCTTTTAAGCTTTTTCTGGTTTTCCAGAAGTCATCAGTGTAACGGCAATTAATACAATCACAGCTACAGGTAGCGCAATAATGACACTATTTAAATCATATGGCTTTGCCAGAGGGATTTCCCAAATTAATGTGGTTACCACACCAGCAATCATAGAAGCAACACCACCGGTAGCGTTAACCCTCTTCCAGAAGAACACGGCCAGAATGGCTGGCGTCAAGCCGGCGCCATATACCGTATATGCATACATTTGTACTTCCAAAACCGTTGGGAAGTAAGCAATAAGTAAATAGGCAAGTACACCTAATACGATAATAAATAACTTAGTCATTTTTAATAACTGCTTGTCTGATGCATCCTTTTTCATAAATTTACCGACAATATCATAGGTGACATTGGTAGCGGCTGACAGCAAATAGGAATTCCCTGTCGTCACGATGAATGCTGTCGCTGCTGCCAAAAGAATACCGCCGACAATGGTTGGCATAACTACAGTTGTCGCCATTAATGCCATTCCCGGATCAATATCAGGGAACATGGAACGAGAGGCAAATGAGATAAATGAGATAGCTGGAGAAATAAGCAGCATCCCTATCAGCCAGCCAATTTGGGCTTTTTTAGAGGATTTATCACCAGTTGAGGAAGCGAGCCTCTGATACATATTTTGATCGCCTAACAAAAGAAATAATGAGGGCAGTAAAAATCCCAGCAGCTGCACATTGCTTAAAGTCCCTGTCGCTGTCAGATGGTCAGCCGGAACATTAGCGGTAATCTCATCCCATCCGCCGGCAATCACAAAAATAGTCGGCAGCGTAATAAATAAAGCAGCTATTGCCAGAAAAGCACTCAACGCATCTGTCGGTGCTACGGAGCGTAAACCGCCAATCGTTGCCAGGAAGATAATTAAAACAGCCCCGATGATTGTTCCGACTTCGACAGACATGCCTGTTGTCAGGTTCAAGATAAATCCAAGTCCTGTCATTTGGTAAGAAACAATTCCGACGAAGGCTAATATAATAATAATACTGGCAATCATTCTAGCAGTAGATCCGTATTTTTCTTCAAGGATTCCAGAAACAGTATATTTGCCAAACTGGCGGATCTTCGGTGCAATCAAATACAATATCCCGATACCGACCAGTGTAGGTATCATCATCAACAATGCCGGGACGATTCCATAACTAAAGGCCATGGAAGTTTCACCGCCAGAGATACTCCCGCTCCCGGTCCATGTAGCAAGCAAAGTACCTGTCAATACGATAGTGCCTAGTCCTTTACCAGCTAATATAAAGTCTTCACTATTAGATATTTTTCTCGAAAAATAGATACCCATGGCAATCATGATGACCCCATAAGCTCCCACAAACCACAGTAATGCAGGATTATTCGTAATTTCCACGTTGATTGTCTCTCCTTTTTGGTTAGTTTTGAATGGCAAACTCTATCCCACAGCTTTTTACACACAATGTACAGGATAACATAATGAATCTTTAAATCAAATTCGGTTCAAACCAACGCACAAATGGAATATTTTTCCTTATATTGAAGATTAACTAGAGACACTGTTGTCAGGACCGCTCTGCAGTTTTCCTTTATACAGTGGCCCCATATGAATACTTACCATACTTTAAGGATGGACCATTGCAAGAATATTATTACGAATATTTATCTTTCATACACCGGTTATGCCTGTTCTTTTCCAAAGTTAATGGTTATCCATTCCTTGGACTGGCGCTTATCTTTAATGATGAAGCCTTGTTTTTGAAAGGCTTCGGTAACCCGGCCGGCATTCCACTCAACAATACCTGAGACAAGGAAATCATTGGTTTTATATGCTAATTGATGCCTGTCTAAAATTTCAACGGTCTCGTCAGCCCCAATATTCATGATAACCAAATCGTAATCTTGTCTAATTCGATAATCCCCCAGCAATAAATCAGCTTGGTCGATATCCAGCTGCTGGCTAAGCTGATTTAATTCAGCATTTAAACGAATTTCTCTTTCGACTGGTTCATAATCGATGGCGTGCAGTTTATCCGCACCTCGTAATCCGGCAGCAACAGTAAGTACGCCTGAACCAGTTCCTAAATCCAAAACAGACTTACCCTCCAACCGTTTATCAAGCAAGATCCGCAGACAGTCCTGGGTCGTTTCATGCAAGCCGGTGCCAAATGCCGCCTGTGGCTCGAACTTCATCACTTGTTTGTCTGGATATTTACTATCATCTCCAGAGTAACAGAGTACCCAGCCATTCCCGAGGTCGATGTCTTCAAAAGAGTGGCTCCATTGCTGATCATCTAATTCTCGGAAGGCTATCTCTATTTGGGGTATTTGGAGCGCCTTTTCTATTAATGGAAAAAAGGTATGCGGAAGACCAGAAAGCTCTTTTTCCTCAGCGTATATTTTTAACTCGACTGTTTCCTGTTCTATCTCCTGAAAATCATAGCCATTCTCAACTTGGATAATTTCAATCGGAGGCTCGTAATATAGGTTATAAATACCGAACGTATTTAATTTTTCGATTGCTTCGTCCACTCGTCCACGCGGGACTTTTACTACATATTCGTATAACATGCTTTTGTTCCTTTCATTTAAAAAACTTTTTGTTTCTTCAAGTATATAGATGTTCCTGGTTTCTTTTCAACCTGGCAGAACAAAACCGGCCTACCTACACAAAAATTTTCACCTATTAAAACAGCAGCAAAACTGATAAACTATTAAAAGCTACATGATAGTCAAAATAGGAGTGTTAATTTGCATAGATATATATACATTGCTGGAGTTCTGGCTTTTGCTTTGATGGGATGCCAAGCCAGTTCGACAGCAGAAAGCACAAGCAAGGAAACTACCGTAGATACCCTGGATCTTTCTGTAGAACCTGTCGAAAAAGCCGAACGGTCTCAGAAAGAAGAAGAAGCCTTTACGAAAACATTGAATGAATTATTTGAAACAGATAAGCTCGGCTGGGGGAACTCTGAACTTCCAAGCATGGAAATAAGCTACGGATCGATCCTCTTCCAAATACCAATCACAACGAAAGAAGAAGGAATGGAAGACTATCTTGGTACTTTTTTTATGGAAGCATCGAAAAAAAGTGGCAAAGCTCTGCTCGGTACAATAGTTAAAGCACCGGCAGACCGGCTGGACTGGGAAGGGAAAAATGCCAAGCTGGAAAAAATCGATAAGACAACAGCCAAGCTTACCATCGACGGTGTTGCTGAGTATACATTCAAGGCATTCGACAATCAATCACTCGAAGGGCTTTATGGAACGTGGACAGAACAATTCTCGCAGGAATCGTGGCAGTTCACCGAAGGATTGACAAGTAATATCCACATTACTTCTAAAAATAATAGTGAAATGATTTTTGCTATTAATGCTAAACAGGATAATGTTTATTCTGGTGTAATCCACAATAAGCAGGAAGGCGATAGAGAAGAACATGTCGGTAAACAAGCCGAACTGGAAGTAATAGATGAAACGCATGTTAAACTGCACATACCAGAGGACGGCAGCTATCAATTAGAAAAAGACGAGTAAAAAGAGCGCGATGGATTTCGCGCTCTTTTACATTTCCCTATTTTTTTGACAACCATGCTGTCTAAACCTTTGAACATTACCTATGATACCAATTTTGCAGTGAAACTGGTTTCCTTCTTTCTTTGACTCCCCTTACCTCTTATTTCTGATAACAATGTACCATGTTCGTTTATCCTGACAGCATTTCTTTTTGCTAATCCTCCTCTATACTATTAAATCGGAATAGATGCTTATGCTTCGATTACAGAAGATTACAAGTTAGTTAAAAAGAAAATTCTTACGTTTTACTGGTCTATCACCGAGGTATCGTAAGGAAAATTAAAATTGTTTGGAGCCCGGTGACTCTGCTGACAGGGAGGACGAGGGTTAAACAAGGAGGACAATAGCATCATGAAATTTTACACCCTTTTAAGTTTGTCGATAATCTTGGAGACAACTGGAGCCTCTTTTATGAAGCTTGCTGACAATAGTTGGATAGCCATGGGAATTGTAGCTGTTTGCTATGCCATTTCGCTTACGCTTTATATTACGTTAACCTACTATTCGGAAATCAGCGTGGTAAACGCCATTTGGTCTGGAGTAGGCACCGCTTTGATCGTCAGTATCGGAATCCTCTATTTTGGGGAGTCAAATTCTTACACGAAGACTTTGGGGACCGTTCTTATTATTATCGGGGTTGTCGGCTTAAATGTCAGTACCAGACAAACAGGCTCAGTAAGTAAAAAGGGGGAAGCATGATGGCTTACCTTTACTTAGTAAGCAGCCTAGTGCTAGCATTTCTGTCCAACCTGTCTGTAAAAATGTCGGGCGGTTTCGCCCGCCCGCTACCAACAATTGCCGCATTTATCAGCTACGCTTTATGTTTAACTTGTCTCACCCTGTCTGTACAATACTTTGAAGTCGGGCTTGTCTATGCTCTGTGGTCGGGTGTCACAGTTTCTTCCACCGCGATAATTGGCATGCTGTTTTTCAACGAAACATTTAATCGATTAAAGATCTTGTCGCTCTTCGTAATTATCACTGGAGTCGTTCTTTTGCACATAGAAACAGGCTGATCATGTTAAAAACACGCCCTAGCTCCCTGGCGTGTTTTTTTTGATTTGCAGGCTGTAGCTCCCCTTCTTCCTGTTTTCGCTCTACTTTCCGCAAGAATTGATCCTCTTTCCTTGATAGTCGATCTACTTCTCCCTAGTTGATCCACTTCTTCCTGTTTTCGCTCTACTTGGCACCAGAGTTAATCCTCTTTCCTTGATAGTTGATCTACTTCTCCCTAGTTGATCCACTTCCTCCTGTTTTCGCTCTACTTTCCGCAAGAATTGATCTTCTTTCCTTGATAGTTGATCTACTTCTGTTGAGGCTCCCTTAAAAAGATATTGTCACTTATCTTTTACTCAGTATACAAACGTTTTTTATGGTAATATTGAAGTTTAGCGACTGATCATGTATTTGAGGAGAATGTTATGTCTAAGACGAATTCACTTCCATTTACCGTTGACAAGACGGAAAATTTTTATGATCGCCTTGGCGACTATGTCGGCGATGTTTTCTATGATATTTTGCCTGAACAAGGCTATGAACTACGAGATGAACAAATTTACATGGCTTTTCAATTGGAACAAGCCTTTAAAAACAAGCGAACGATATTTGCAGAAGCTGGTGTCGGCACCGGAAAAACGTTTGTTTATCTGCTTTATGCTATTTGTTATGCACGGCATCAACGTAAGCCGGCGATTATTTCCTGCGCGGATGAAACCTTGATCGAACAGCTGGTCAAGAAGGGCGGCGATATCGAAAAGCTGGAGGAAGCACTCGGCCTCAGCATTGATGTACGTCTGGCCAAATCCAGAGAGCAATATGTCTGTATTAGAAAACTGGATGCCTTGGCAAACCGGACCGATGATGAAAATATATTGGCTGTTCACGATCAAATACCTGATTTTGTTTTTGATCAAGGAGCATCCATGAAGGCATTCGAACGCTACGGGGATCGGAAAGAATACCCGTGGGTTTCCAATGAAACGTGGGAAAAAATTGCCTGGGACCCGCTGCAACAATGTTCGACCTGTGAATGGCGCCATCGCAGCGGACAGACGCTGAACAGAGACTATTACCGGCATGCTACGGATTTGATAATTTGCTCGCACGATTTTTACATGGAACATATCTGGACGAAAGAATCACGCAAGCGTGAAGGGCAAATGCCGTTACTTCCTGAAGCAAGCTGTGTCGTGTTTGACGAAGGTCATTTACTAGAATTTGCCGCTCAAAAAGGCTTAACATACCGTTTTCATGCCGACACACTGACTAAAGTGCTGACTGGCTACATGAGCCAGGATGTCCGGGAGGAAACGCTATATTTGATAGAAGAAATTCTAACCATCCATGAGGATTGGTTTGACTCTCTTGCGGAAAAAGCAAGCCATGTCGAAGGTTCCAACCGGAAAGAGCTGGATTTGTCCGCCGACATGCTAACGATGGCCCAAAATCTCAATAACAAAGTTCAGCAATTATTGGAACAGCTGGTGTTTGATTCCGAGTTATTTACCATTGATTCCTACCATATTAAAATTATTGAAGAATATTTAGAGTTCTTCTCCTATGGGCTATCGATTTTATTAAAAAATGATGAAGGTATTTTTTGGATGGAAGAAAGCGATTGGGACACTTCATTGGTAATCATGCCACGGTTAGTCGAGGATGTCTTAAAGCAGGAAGTTTTTTCCCAGCAAATCCCGTTTATCTTTTCATCAGCTACCCTTTCTCATGGCAATGATTTTTCCCATCTTGCCGACAGCCTAGGGATTGAATGTTATGACTCCTTCTCTGTCGCTTCTCCATTTGATTATTCGCAAAAGATGGAAATAAACGGTCATTTGGAATCAATAGAGAAATGGACAGAAATCGGGAATCAGCTGGAGGAAAACGAAGGAAAATCACTTATTTTATTTTCTTCCAAGGAAGAAATGGACCAATTCCGGGTGTGGGCTGATGCGAAGGATTGGCCGGTTTCCCTATTATATGAAGGAGATCGGGAGATTAGTGAAACCGTCCGGAAATTCCAGTTGGACAAGTCTTCTGTTCTATGTTCTTACCATTTATGGGAAGGGCTTGATGTCCCAGGCGAAGCGCTAACCCAAGTAATTATCGCTTCCCTGCCATTCCCTCCGAAGGACCCTGTATTTCAGGCAAAACGCAAACATGCAGACAAACCTACCGACGAGGTAGACGTACCTTACATGCTGCTGCGTCTGCGCCAAGGAATCGGCCGTTTAATCAGGAATAGTGAGGATTACGGTATCATTCATATATGGATCAGCGGCCAGGAAAAACAAGCCTACCAGCAAGCAATCGAAAAAGTTCTTCCCGTCGAGATTCAATGGTAACAAGCAGCCAAGCTCAACATTTTTGAGCTTGGTTTTTTGTTGATAAAAACAGCAATAATAAAGAACTCCTTGCTATCGCAAATGAAATAATAAGACCAAACGGAATCATACGATATTGTCCCCCGCTCCCCTTCGATATATCTGGCCAACCGGGGTGCTGTTGCGCTGATAGGATTTCACTTTATTAGCGATTCCATTGGGGCAGAATATCGATGTGTTCCGGCTGGATTACTCCGACTAAGGTTCCCTCGTTAGATATTGCGTAAATAGCGAACCGTGTTATCGTCTTCTCCCTCGGCATTTGCGTAACCCGTTTTCTTATGCTGAAACTGAAAGCCTTTTGCCTCATAAAAAGGGATTGCCTTTTGATTGCCCTCGGTGACAGACACCCATTGTTTTTTTGCCCCCAGTTGTTTCTGCTGCTCTGTTACAGCTTCCAACAGTTTAGTGCCAATTCCCTGATTCCGGCGCCGAGGGTTCAGGTATATAACATATAGTTCAGCTGCCTCATCATCTATCATGCCGCCCCCAGCTGCACCAGCTACAGTTTCATCGTCCAATGCGACAAACCAGCCTCCCCATTCCTTGCTCGTACGCTCGATCTCATCAAGTACACGCTTTTCATTATAAAATTCCTTGATGACCCCTTCAATGTATGCTTTAGAATGTAAATCGCTGTAGGTAGCCCAATTAGCATCAATACAGACCCGGACAATTCCAGAAGTATGCACTGGCCTGGCTCTTTGTATTACAACCATCTATTCTTCTCCTTTATAGTTATATAACATGTAGATATCTAGTTCTACCGCCATCTCTTCGACTGGACCGATTAAATATCTTCGCTCATATGACATTGCAAATATTGCTCGATATCAGGATTGCCTGATGGATTGTCCAATACGGCCGTCACCCAGCAGTCCCGCTCGAAATTCAGCACCTTTATATCCCATGTACAGGCAATCAATCCTTTCGGTGTGCAGTATGCAAATTGCGGCTTCGCTCCATGCTTCGATACATACACATGATGATTAAGTTCATTCTCATTTGACCACCAGTCGATAAAGATGAAATCGGCATCCTTTCCATCATGTACACCGATAAATCCGACTCCGTATCGATCCTCATTCACAGCGGGAAAGGGGACCGTTTGCAAGGCGAGCGTCTTGGCAGTGGCAACCAACTCTTCTCTTGGTTGTTCACCTTGGAATGCCACCCCATAAACTTTCATTCGCCAGCCCTGCTTTTGCCATATGTCTAAGAAACGAATCGGCCGTTTTTTATAGTCGCCAGTAAGTTTAATCATGAGATACCTCCTTTGTTATTGGAGAGTTCAATCTCTCCTTCCGAGCGGCAAAACGATTGATTCAGAAAATAACAGCCCGCCTGATCGTTAATGCCATAACCAACGGAAACACCAGTTGTTGCTACAGCCGCTTGAAGATTGCTTTCCTCCTGCCACTTAGTGTAATGGACACTGACCACAAGATCCTGGATTAAACCTAAACCTGGCAGAAATAAGTGCTTCCCCTGGGAATTATCAATCGGCGGAATCACGCAAAACTCTGGGCTCAGCAATGCACCAGCAGAAAAGCCAGCCACTGGTACACCTTGCCGGTACAATTCTTTTATTTTTTTACCGATACGCGTATCGACGATGTAGTCACGGTAACGCTCGGTTTCGCCTCCGCCAATAATGATACCGCTACACTCCCCCAGTTGAATCATCCCGATTCTGATACATTCGACTGGAGCGGGAAAAATAAAAAGTTTTTCAAGCCATGCTTTTCCAATTCAGTTGTGTACTTAGGCATGTACGCTTGCCAGCCCTCTCTTTCCAAAAACAAAATGGCGATTTTGCCTAAAGAATTGCGAGCTAAACCGGCAAATATTTTTGCAAGCTGGGGAGTAAATGGAGGGCTTCCGCCAAATAGAAATAGATGCATCAAAACAATCACCTGCTCTTGAACATAGTAAATGGATCATAAGAAATTGTATGGTAAAATGAGGCCTAACTGTTGATGAAAGGGAGACTGTACATGAAATACGAATTAGATCATATTGGAATAGCTGTCCGTCATTTAGAAGAAAGCATTGATTTCTACCAAAATGTTTTAGGCGCAAGCTTAATAGACCGTTATCGGAGCGATGCAAAAGGAGTTGAAAGCGAAATCGCCATCATGGAAATTGATGGCAGCAGAACGGAACTCTTAATGCCTACGAATAATCAAACGTCCCCAATCGCACGGTTTATTAAGCAAAAGGGTAAAGGTGTCCATCACATCGCATACCATGTCCATGACCTCGATGAAGCGATAGAAGGGCTGAATAAAAAAGGAATACGCACGTTGGCAGATAGTCTGCGCGTCAATAAACACGGGCGGCGCTTAATTTATTTAAATCCTGCCGACACAGAAGGAACCATAATAGAATACTGTGATTATCCACAGCAAGTCGATTAATTAGCCTCCTGGAGGAAAGTTATTGGGGTGGTTCCTGACCCGCTCCTCTGCCTCCATTTGTCCTGCAGATTTGGTGGCACCAGGGGTTTTCATCCTCTTAAATTTCAACTGCAGGAAAACGGCAAACAAAATAATCAAGGCAATAAGCCCCCAAAATATCCAGCCAAACATCGTCATAAAAAGCACTCCTTCTATCGTTTTTTATGAAGCAATCAAGCCATATGACAGGACAGCACATGTGATATTTGGCAGCGCAGCTTTCAGCGAAAAAACATCAGTTGATACCGTTCTTCCCTCGTCTGCTTCGTTTCCGAATGGACATTCCTTCCAACCTGGCTGCCGCTGGCAAAAGCTCCAGAGACCACACCTGCAAGCCCTAAACAAATGACTCCTGCAATCCCGGTGATTTTATAAATGTAGGTTGAGTCATCCAACACCAGAGCGACCGCAACTGCAAGCCCAACGATAACTAACCCCGCATAAAACGCCTTCAATGATTTCATCTCCCTTACAGTTTATACTACCTTTACGGGAGAATGAACAGAAAAGTTCCAATAATCCGATAATTGATAAAAAAGAACAGTTCCGCCTCCGGCAGGATCCTGGAATTATCCTTGTCAGGCGGAACTGTCTCTAGTAATGGCTAGTCGGCATTCTGTAATCTGCCTCTAAAAATTGTCTTCTTGATCAGTTCTATGTTTAACTCTTTACTATATTTCCTCAATTGTTTTTCCTCATGAGCGGTGATGATGGAGATAACAGACCCACCAGCAGTTCCCAACCGGCCGATTCTACCTGCCCGGTGGATATATTGATCAACAGTTGCCGGCAAATCAATGTTGATGATATGAGTAATATCCTTGATGTCCAAACCGCGTGCAGCCACATCAGTTGCCAGGACTAACTCAATCGTTCCTGCACGAAAACCGTTAATTGTCTTGGCACGCTCCTGCTTTTTTGAATCGCCATGTAAAACACCGGCGCTAATCCCCTTGTATTCCAGTTTCTCAGCCAGGACGGTCAAATTCCCAATGTCATTGCCAAAGGCTAGTGCTTTCATTTCATCCGTGCCTCTTATCAGCTTGCGAAGGACCTCAAGCTTTTCACGGGGTTCGGCGACAAGATACATATGATCGACCGGTGGTGTCTCAATTTCTTCTTTTCCGATTCGAATAACTTCTGGGTTATCCATTAGCTGTTTAGCCGATTGTTCGACCGTTTCGGAAATGGTCGCCGAAAAAACCAATAGCTGCCGTTCAGTCAGGGTACTCTTGATAATCGCCTCGACTGTTTTTTGGTGCTCTGGCACGAGTAGCTGGTCGGCCTCATCTAGGACAAGCGTCTTTACTTCATGCATTTTCAACTTTTTCTTATTAATCAATTCTTGAATCCTGCCCGGCGTTCCTGCTACGATTTGCGGTCGCTTTTTCAGCTTTTCGAGCTGGCGCTTGATATTGGCACCGCCAATAAGCGAAGCACTTCCAATGCCGCTGCCGGCTGCCCAACTTTGGATTTCCTGGTGGATTTGCATAACGAGCTCATGGGAGGATGCAAGAATTACTGCCTGCACATGCTTTTTATCCGGATCAATTTTTTGTAAAAGCGGCAATATGTAAGCAAGTGTTTTTCCGCTTCCGGTCGGTGATTCAGCAATAACATCCTTGCCTTCCAAAATTTTCGGAACTGCTTTTAATTGGATTGCCGTAGGCTCCGAAAATTCCGATTTATCCCAAGCTGCTTCCATAAAGGGTTTTGTTTCCGTGAACAGTGCTTTGACTCCTTGTGCCATCTATAAAAAATCCTTTCTTCTGAAAAATTTCAGCCTGTTAAATAGTATAGACTCTCTATTTATTACTACTCTCTACCATTATAAGCTATAATACAGTTTAACCGTTAGTTGAATCAAAGGGGGAGGCAATAAAATGATAAAAATCGCAGAGTCAAACGACTGCCAATTAATCGCAAAGTTAAACAAAACAGTGCATGAGCTGCATCGCAGCTGGTATCCGGAGATTTTCCAACCTTACGATCATCAACAAATCCTTGCTTTTTTCAAAGGAATCATTCAAAAACCGGAATTCACCTTCCTGATTATTGAAAGTAACGCCACCCCAGCAGGCTTTGCCTGGATAGAAAATAAAACACACCCAGGTATTGCCTACCGAAAGTCATACCAATCCATTTATGTACATCAAATAAGTATCGAAGAAGCATTCCAAGCAAGAGGATTGGGTGCAAAACTTATGGAAGAAATAAAGGAAAGAGCTGTCTCGCAAGGGATCAATCGAATAGAGTTGGATTATTGGGCTGCTAATGAGCCGGCTAAAGCATTTTATACAAAACAGGGCTTTCAACCATACCGTGAAAGTGTCTATAAACTGCTTTGGTAACGGAGGAATAGGGAGTCCTTACGTAACGAAACCAAGAGCCAATTAGCCCCTGAGGAAGAGAAACAAGAACAAAACTTCATTTTAAAAGAAATCGGGAAGCATTGCAGCACTTTGTACTCCTAATCAAGTGACTTAAAAGGGACAAAAGTTTAGTACCCAAAACAAAAACCGAACGATGAATCGAAACCCTTAGCATTCGAACTCGTTCGGCTTTTCTTTTCTAATTTAAATATCACCCGCAGGACACACTGAAAACTCTATTTCTTCCTTCTAACAAGGTTGGGTGCTGAAACTTGAACAGGCAGCATACTTCGCTTTCCGTGGGCACGGACTCAGCCTACCTGAAAATAAAGGATCCATTTTCTGCGTGCGATGAGTCGCTAGCGAAGCGTTACTTATCCTAAGAAGTAAAAAACGACTTATTCCACGGTCTTCAGATTCGTGCTGTTCCCACTGGAGACTACATATTCTACCTGATTTGATAGGGCTGTTGGTTGAAAACAGTGCGAAGACTTTCCGAAGAGGAAATCCACGGAGACTCCTGCGGAAGTCCTATTCTAATTTTTACCAGACTTATAAATCCACTGCAATCCCGTACCTTTTGCCTTGTTTATACACTTTCTCAACCAGTTCCGGATACAAATCCTGTACGATATAAAGCTTGCCTTGCCCCTGTTGGTCCTCGGCTTTGACTTCATAGGTCAACTCGATTTTCTCTTGCTTCCCGGGCTCGATGTTTAGCAGGGCATTTATATCAAAATTCCCCTGATTCGTTTGGTACACATCCCTACCGTAAGCCAGCTTGGTTTCGATGACCTTTGCCTTCGAGATTGCTTCTTCCGAAGTGTTCTCCAACCCCATTGTCACGGTGCACTGTATCCACTCCTGATCATACTTTTCCTCGGTTTCCTCTCCATAGCGGACGTCTTCCACTGTCAGTACGGCATTCCCTAAAGAAATTTCATCTCCTACTGCAAAGGATTCAATGCTGTATTCTTTCGCCACCCCTTTGTTGACCGCATAGACTCGCGCCGAGTATGCTGCCACAACAACAATAACGAAAAGTAATACCAAAAATCTTTTCCTGTTCACGCGGAATCACCTTCCAGCGCATAGTGATCGACGATTTTGCCGTTTTCCATCATGAAAATCTCGTCGGAAAGATAATCCAGCTCCTCCTTATCATGGCTTGCAATCAAAATACATTTTCCATCTGCTTTGAGATCGAGCAGCACTTTTTTTATTTCCTCCACTCCGTCAGAATCGAGGGCGTTTGTCGGTTCATCCAGAATAATCAATTCCGGTTCTTCCATGATCGCCTGGGCAATTCCCAGCCGCTGCTTCATCCCCAACGAATATTTGCGATATTTCCGTTTGTCATCAGGGTCAAGCCCGACCATCCCAATCGACTGCTTAATCTTTTCATCATCGATGATTTTGTTGATCTCAGCGAGAAGCTTCAGGTTTTTAAAACCTGTGTATCCATTTAGAAAACCTGGATACTCGATTAACACACCGACACTCGGCGGGAAGGAAATATCCTCCCCAAGCGTTTTCCCGTCTACATTCACGGAACCTTTGCTAGCCCGTATCAATCCGCAAAGCAGGCGGAACAGCATCGTTTTTCCCGATCCATTTTTACCACGGAAGCCATAAATTTTCCCTTTATGTAAGGATAAATCAATATCCGTCAATATCTGTTCTTTCTTGATTTGTTTTGAAACATGGTTGGCTTCTAAAAACGCAGTGCCAGTCATCTTGTTTCCCCCTTTATAAAATGTCCTTTCGCCTGTATACCAGCAAGGCAGCTATGGATAAAACGATAAAAAAAGCAGCACTGTACAGATAGGAAAATTGCCAGCTAAGTGCGTGCTCCAGATCAAAGATTTCCTGTCTTAAAATCATCGAATGGATAGCAGGCAGCCATCTGCTGTCGACTATCGTCGAGATTCCGAGCAACAGAACGACGATCAAAAACGAAACGACCGGATCCAAAAATTGGACAAGCAGCAGTTGAGCCGTCGACAGAACCAACGTCGTCACGATGTAGCCGATCAGCAACTGTGCCATCAATTGCAACGGCGATCTATCAAGCTGCAGCATCGGCATGATGTGATGTTGATAAAAAGGCGTAACTTCCAGTGAAAAGTGGCCGAGCACCAATCCTGTCACACAGAAACCAACCAAGAACACCCCGACAAACAGTGCAGCCGTCTGCAAAATCAACCAGAAAAGCTTTGCCAGCAGAAAAGTTGCTTTGGAAGAACTGCGGATGGTTACATAGAGCGCGTTTCTCCCCAAATCGTGTACATAATAGTCACTGAGCAAAAATAGCGCGACAGTTTGAAAGAAAATCCAATCGACAGGGACTTGATAATTATCAAGATTCAAAAAGTATCCTTCATCCTTCAACATAAAATAGAGGACATCGACACTGCCGGCAGAGTCTATTTCTTGCAGCTGAAGCGCTTTGCCTGCAGCCAACAATGCCGTAAGAATAAAAAAGATACCGTACTTTATTTTGCTGTAGGAAAAGCTGTAGGCTATATCGCGATAGAGCAACCGCGTAAAGACAAGTCGTTTTCTCATTGCAAAAAATCCTTCTTTTCATAAAGCAACCCGGTTATCCCATATAAAAAAAGGCATAGAACAAATAAATAGAAGCACTTATAATAGATGTGCACCGGGTGCAGCCAGTCTTCAAGTGATAGCGAAGCAAAGAAAGTGAAAAATTCAAATGGAACCATGCCCGTTCTATCTAGTTCAGACATAGCTAGCAGGATGATTAAAATGATCGCTATATTTTTGATGAAGCGTTTAAGAAACAACGCTAGAAAAAAGATTAACAGAAAACTGAGAAACTTGTTCACAAAAACAATCGTCAAAACTCTCCCTGTCGATACATAAGGCACGATCGAGGAAAAATGCTGTTTATCACCTAATAATTCATATAAAATGCTGTCCTTCGTAATCCAAGTATTGTCAAACCCGACAATCAGTCCACTTAGTACATATGAAACTATTAACAGGCAAACAGTCAAGATGAACGAAACAACCACAGCGAAAGCGGCATGGGTTTGCCATAATGTAAACCGTGAACCGATTTTCAGGACAACATTGCCTCTCTCCTGGTACTGCACCAGCAAGTGGACGATACTGACGATCAACGGGATCGCCAGGAAAGCGAGCATGTAATAATTCGTGGTTCCGGAGGTTTGATCAAGAAATACCACTAAATCCATAACCCCTGCTTTTTCCATCAATTCCTCCTCTCTGGTGCCATAGGAATAGAAGACAGAAAAAAACAGCCCCAGAATGATAAGCAAGAAGTAAATACACACATAGAACCAACGGCTTCCAAGGGATGCAATGCTTTTGCGGGTGACCGTCCATACGTTAGATTGTTTCATGTTTGTACCCCTGTGCTACATACCAAATTAACGGGCCGAAGATACCTACTGCCAAATAAGCCGTGCCGGCAAAATTCCAACCGCCGTTGTGCAAGAACACCGTAGAAATACTATGCGAAAAAGGAACCAGTACATCTAAAGCCATAAAAATCAGCAATGGCAGTATCAAAACGATGTACCGGTTCTTCACTAGTAACGAAAAGACCAGCCCAATAGAGGCAAGCATACCGCCCAGCAAAAAAATGAGCAGCACGACCACCAATACATAGGCAAACGGGTGCTCATAAAACAAGTTCGGCAGCAAGTTAATATCATGAACCAGGTTCATCCCGAAATAGTAGTTGTTTTCAATTAACGGGTATGCCGCCATTTCAAGCAGAAAATTGAGGATTACCGGAAATACTGCCACGACTCCGCCGATGACAAAATTAAAAACATAACGAACGAGAAAATATTTTTTCTTTTCCACTTTGGTCAAAATGTTTTTGATAAAACCTGTGTTGGCATCCTCAGCGTGTGAATCTGCAAAAGCAATCGAAGCAAGAAGCGGCACAAGCAACGCATATATGTAATACAAGCCTGCTCCTTCAAAGTAAAACCAGGAGATGAAAGCACTTCTCGGATACGTATAATAGTAATCCTCTGTCACATGCTGCGGCCACATCTGTATGGCCGGGATGACGGCCAACACAACGCCCACTACTATTGCCAGCCAAAACGCCGGACGCGTAGAAATTCGTTTCCATTCCATTTCCAGCATGGAATCCCCCCCTTTTTTTCTCTCAGAAAAATTCTTTCTTTGTGTACAGCCTGCTAGCCAGGAAATAAGCAACTGCATTCCAAAACAGTAAATAGACAAGATTAAACATTTGGTCCTGCCAGGACAGCCATAACGGCATTTCAATATGAATCGGATGTAAGAACACCGAAAAATCGAGTAAATAGGGAAATGGTGTTCCGAACAAAATCATCATGCCAATAAACGTGAGTGTTTTTTTTTGGAACACTGTTTGGAAGCATAAAACGAACATGCTGACCATCATTAAATAGAAAAAACGATTGCTCCATATGTAGAACCAGACTTTCCAACCCGTTACGTGCGGAACATAAAACGGGAAATGCGCTTTATTGTCGAGAAAATAATAAATTGCACCCGATTCCTCTCCCCATAAATTGTCCAGACTGCCGGTCAAGAAATAAGCAGCTGACAATCCAGCCACTGCCATCAAACAAATCAACAAAAAGTTGAAACAAACAGCAAAGATTACATGTTGAGAGAACAGTTGTTTTTGCTGCTTTAACCTGGTGACGACTATTACTGTTTCCATCCTGTCTATCATCAATGGAAACACTAGCGTAATAATGGGAAGCGTACCATATAGCAGCACAGTCGCACCTGCGCTTCCACCGCCCCGCAGATTCACTATAAAGTCAAATAAAGAATGCTTATAAGGTCCCGATAGAGACATGGCAATCGAGGCCATTATCACAAGCAGCAAATAAAGCAAACCGGCCACTAAGAGTTTCCAGGACCAATAACCTCTCCAAAAAACCCGCATCCTAATCCCATCCTGTTTTCTCGCCGCCTGCTTCGGCGCCGTATGTTTCCTTACCATATTCTTCAACAAGCAATTCCTCACTGCCTGATACATCCATTTGGAAAACTTCCTCTGCATTTTCAATTCCGTCGTTAATGGAAATATCCGCGACCTTTATAAAATATACGGGGTTATCTTTGTTTTCCTCTCCATAGCAGTGCAAATCGAGCAATACGCCGGTTTCTTTGGCGACCGTCATCTCAAACGGACCCGCCAGCATCTCTGAAGTATCTTTTGTGAGTGTCCCCTTTATTTTGAACGCAGGAACGCCGAATGCTGTCGTTTCCTCATAATTCCAGCTGTCATAATTATCAAAAAGAAGCATCCACAATTCGCTGCCAATGACATAACCTAAATAGGTCGTCATTATTTCTACATCTTCTTGATTATTAACAGGCTTCAGAGAATAAAGCCGTTTTTCTGCGAGCTGCCTGAAAATCTGACCATCATTCAGTAAAATTTGCTCGGTTTCCACCACACTTCCATTCCCCACTGTCTCATAGATGGCTTTGTTTCGCTTTTGTTCAAAATCGACATGAAAGGTGACGCGATTTTCCACTTGGCCGTTATGTCCGTATTCATACGACCCTTCGGCATTGTCAATGTAGTCCCATGCATAATACATTTTCTCTACGATAGCAAATTTATCAGGATTTTCTTGCGCATATTTTTCTTGTTCTTCGGATTTTAATGGAAACTCATCCTCGAGTAAGGGGTTTTTGTGCTTCGTTTCCTGCGCAATTTCATCAGAATCTTCTGATAGCTGCTGCTTTTTTTGCGGTTCCTCTTTATTTAACGCACCTGCTATCGTCGGATACAATTTGATGCCTGTTAACGTCAATGCCAATATCGTCATCAGTAGAACTGGAAGGTATTTTTTCACTCTCTGCCCTCCTTCATCAGGAATTTATAAGCAAATTATTTAACATTCTATTCACTACCTTATTTTACCATCATGATGTATAATTGCAACACTATTGTAATAATTCTGTAATATTATTCTTGTCTGTCTACATTAGTTCGCACACTTTCCCTGCCCATTCATATAGTGAAATCAACACAACTTAACGGAGGTGCTGTTATGCACATTCTTCCTGCAGCCGATTTGGGAATCATGGCCCAGCACTTATCTGCGCATAAGGGAATCATCCGCAAACTGAACATTTACCAGCGAATGGTCCAGTCGTCCGAATTGAAGAAAATCATCAGTCAGCAGGCCAATGCCATGCAAGGGCATGTCCATATCATGCTCGCTTTTATTGATCCTGCTTTTCATGATCCGATTGAAGTACCGCCTTTATATGTATTCGAGGAAAAAGGATATGAAAACTGGCAGAGTGGAAATGCAGGAGAAAACGACCAGTGGATCGCCTTGGAGACCCATTCCACGGCAAAACAGATGGCTGGTAATAATTTTTCTTCCGCCCTGATGATGCAAGATTTGGCGGTAAGAAATGCACATGTGGAAATGGCTCTGCAGCAGACGGAGCTGCTTAGAAGATATGAAGCCTTTCTGGAGGAAACGGGCTGGATGTACGTCCCACAGTCTGACATAAGATCGCAACAAGACACCTACCGGCATTTTTATCAGGCTTTTTATTCCTAATTTGCGTTGGATCAATATGGGGTTAACAACCGATAAATGGTTTGCTGCTCGCCGACTCGATGGCATACCCTTTTCTCACCTTTGCATCCTTTTACCTGCATATTATTGCTGATTCGTACATAGGTATGAAGGTACAGCTATGAGGAAGGTGTGTTTCGATGACTAACAAACACCCAGTGCATCAAAAGAAGACAGATTTGAAATCTACCGGCATACCCGCGGAAGAGCCTGTCAAGCTGCAGCCAATTGTCCAGCCCGCCTACGTCAACCACATGCCATCTCCATCCACCCCAGTCTATTCTGTTCCTGCTTTACCGCAGCCGACCCAGTATACCTCGCCTTTTGAACCTGTTTATGTTGACCATCTAAGCAGACATCAAGGCAAACAAATCAGTGTAGTAACTACAGCAGGAACTGTAGAGGGGATCCTTTCTGGTGTAGCAGTCGACCATATCCAGCTCAATTTGAGCGAAACCCGGGCAGTCCATGTTCGGATTGCACAAATCGTCTATTTTGAAGGACTTCCAATTACCTACCGGTGACTGAAAAGATAGCGACAAAGTAGTCGTTGTCTTTTTTCTTCTATCCAAAAACTAACTGGGACTCAACGGAGGTCAATGGTTTTATCCCCTTGCTCTTTCCTTTTTTTATACCTATATTCCTTCCTTATAAAAGTACACCAACTACGTATAATTCCCTGCAAAATTACACGAAGTTTTAAAGGAAAGTTAGACTGTTAAGTCGAAAATAATAGTAATAATGATTAACTGAATCGAGGTGATTGCTTGAATACTGCACAAAATCCCAAGCTCCCGCTCACAACGGAAGAAAGAAACGCACTGCGTAGTGCCAAAGTAAAAATCAACCAGATTGCCGAATTGGAGTTAAAAACGTTCGCTGACTTATTAGACATCACTTACGATCGGGCAAGGCTGCTGAAAGGACTTGCTTCCTTTCAACAAATTCCTTCGATTGGCTGCCGTTTATCCCACAATCTTGTCCAATATCTCGGATTATACAACCTGGACGACGTTCGGGGACAGGATCCGGCACTATTATTGGATTGCTTAGAGATCAAAATCAATACTCCGGTAGACCCATGTGTCGAGGACCAAATCCGCTGTGTTGTCCATCATGCTGAAAACCCCGGCAGTGATAGGCAATGGTTCGACTTTACCGCTGAAAGAAAACGTTACCGCGAGATACACGGTTATCCGGCATCACGACCTAAACCAGCTGGCTAAACAACAACAGGGGAGGAGGATTCGTTTGGAGATACGTGCGTCATTACAAGAGGGCCTGGAACAATTAATGCTGCTTAATTACCAAATTTGGTGTATAGCCAACACCCCTCAACTGCATACTTGGGAATCGGTGGAAGACTATGCGGATTGCTGTCCGCCTGGAAGCCAGTCAGTTGCGGTTAGTAATGGAACCGTCGCAGGCTTTATCAGCTTTCGCCATCCTACTTTACTCAGCACCAATCCACACGTCTGGAATTAATTATCGGCGTCCATCCCGACCTTCAAGGCCAAAAATCGGCACTAAATTATTGCAAGACGTGGAACAAGAGGCGAAAGAACAGGCTATCCGTAAGCTGTGCCTTCTGGTATTGTCGACCAACCTTGCAGCTCTGCGATTTTATGAGCAGAAAGGATTTAATCAGCAAGGAAGATTAGTAGTTTTTGATCAACGGCCGCTATGTTGATGATATTTTCATGTATAAACTCCTCTACTGATGGCCGAATCACTTTAAAGTACGGAAGACGGAATTACCTTTTTCGAAAAATGCAAAAAAACATGCTGGAACGTGCTCTCAGCATGTTTTCTAGGTTTTTAGTAATCAAGTGCGCCACCAACAGTTCTATCACTGCTAGTCCTCCCAAAACAAATCGTCTAATGTTTTTGACAGAGTTTTACATATAGCAATGCAAAGGTTCAGGCTCGGATTGTATTTGCCAAGTTCAATCAGCCCGATTGTCTGGCGCGAAACTCCGACCTGTTTAGCTAATTCCTCCTGTGATAAATCCATTTCGGTTCTGGCTACCTTCATTCTGATGTTTTTCATTTGTGCTCATCCTGGTCTTGATCGTCTTCCAATTCTTTTTCCACTGCCCGATCGCTCCGTTTCTTTGCTGCCAGATAAGTGATACCCACCACAACAATCAGGAACGGGATATAGATAATAAACGAAACGAGAGATACAAGCAAAAAATAATAAATGGACTGCAGAGTAGAATCTGCATAAAGTACGGCGCTGCGAATTCCGAAAAAAGTACCGATTCCTATGCCAAACAATAATCCGAAGACGATATTTTTGAATGCCATCGACCGTTTGCTTGCCTGATTGTGCAACTCCACCTCTGCAGAAAAAATCCCTAGTCCGGTTGAACGAATCATGTAGTAAAAAGAAGAAACCAGTAATATTACTGCTTCTGTCCAAATATTTGCCTCACTGTAGCCATGGTTCAATTGTTTGATGATTAGCGACAATACGCAAATGGCTGCTACTATTAGAAAAATCTCCCGGTAAATTTTATTTTGCAGGTTGGTGATCCTTTCATCCTTAACCTTATTTCTTTGGAAAAAACTCTTCATACCGTCCCTCCTCTTCTTGCTGGTTTTTTATTTTTATTGTAGTAACACGTAAAGCGCA
Organism: Sediminibacillus albus; assembly: GCF_900101125.1. Classification (GTDB taxonomy): domain Bacteria; phylum Bacillota; class Bacilli; order Bacillales; family Amphibacillaceae; genus Sediminibacillus; species Sediminibacillus albus. Next base: position 886,283 of record NZ_FNFL01000001.1, read on the forward strand.
CCTTCTGTTGGTTTATAGGCGATATTACGTTTGGCAAAAGCCGCATACGATTGTGTGTCGCCTCGAAAGTACCCTAGAATCATTATATAATAAAATTTGCTTTATGCAATATATATTTGTCATAAAGTTAAGTATATTTTACTAAGTGTAGATAAAATAGCATCAGCCCTTCCTAGCTGATGCATTTACAGGTACAAAAAAAGCACCCGTATCAGGGTGCTTTTCTTAACTGGATCGTTTATTTGTTTTTTACTTCGGTTCCGCCGACAAGCTCTAAATCTCTTTCTTGGGCGATCAATTCATTTTTATTGCCGTTTTGGCTGTTACTGCCTTGACCTGGAACTTTTTCTTTCACTTTATTGGTCATGTTCATCGTTTGTTCTTTCGTCTGCTTTATTTTTTGATTGAGGTTATCTCTTGTCTGTTTCCCGCTGGAGGGAGCCAGCATGAAACCGATAGTTGCACCCACGATACTGCCGAGAGCCAGGCCGTTAACAAACTGCTTTCCAGATCCTCCGCCCGATGTCTGGTCGATTACACCAACTCTTTGCAACCTTTCTTCCACTTCAGCTACAATTTCCTTCACACTGCGCCCTCTTGCGGATACTATCGGCACATTCATATGGATGTCGGTTAAATCTTCCAGGTCACGTACGACAACTACCTGATAATCGGGGGCATCCACTTTTCGTTCTAGCATTTCTGCCTGGTAGCCTTTCTTATTCAATTGATTCTTCACGTCTTCAAATGGCTGTTCAACTGCTATTTTTATCATTTCTTAACCTCCTAAAGCCTGTGATGGTTATAATTTGCCCGTTATAAGAAAAGGATAAACAAATTTTTTTGCTTCTAGTAAGTTTACTTTTTTGTACAGCGTGTATAGTAGTTATGTAAGCAATATAAAACAACTTATGAAAGGAGTTTTATAGAATGGCTGACAAGAACAATAACAAGAAAATGTCTGTAGAAGAAGCAGGACGCAAAGGCGGAGAAACTACTTCTAAAAATCATGACCAGGAATTCTATGAAGAAATTGGTAAAAAGGGTGGAAAAACTACTTCCCGAAACCATGATGAAGAATTTTACGAGGAAATCGGTAAAAAAGGCGGAGAAACACGCGGCCGCCAACAGCAAAACAAAAATAACAATTCTTAATTAATGTGAAATGGAAGACTGAGGTTTTACTTTGAAATAAAAAGTAAACCTGAGATATGGCAAAAAGGTTAGGACAAAAGGATAGTGGCTAAGCAAAAATCGAACGATGATTTCGAAATCCTTCGGATTCGAACTCGTTCGATTTTTCTTTTCTACTATTTAAAATACCCTGCGGGCGCCTGCACTGATACGGCTGTTGGTTAAAGATAATACACAGACTTACAGAGAAGGAAATCCACGGAGACTCCTGTGGGAGGAAAGGCCTCGCTGAGACCCCGCAGACTGCTTGCTCGAGAAGGCTCACCAGCCGTCCGCGGAAAGCGTAGTGTAGTTCCGCAGCGCAGTACTAGCATTTATCCAATACTATTAAGGAAATTACCTACTGTTACATTGCTATTTACTTCCGTGCGTCATCAATAGAATACTCGAAGACGGCCTTTGAAACCTTCATTTGCTGCTATCGCCAATTTTTGCAAGTTTTCAACCTCTTCCGTTTTTCATTAAGGAAAAAAATATTATGATCATTTATTTATTATTGCAGCGTTTTCGTTACTCCCCATATTTTGTCCGTTCCCTTGTAATCATTCAAGGCTATATCAAGATCATGAAACATACGATGCAAGCTCTTAGCTTGGCCTTTTTGCTGCTCTTCAATCAAAACATTAGCAAGCCGTTCGATTTCCTGTAAATCACTTTTTAATGCTTCGTCTTCTACTTCAGGCAGCATTGCATTCAATGTGTCCAGAATTTCTTCAGCTTTCGCTGTCTGCTCAGACCAATCGAGATTATCAATCCGGCCATATCCAGTAGTATCGTTATAAAAGCTATGTGTATCCGAAACAAATTCTCCAACATTCTCATATTCCTTACCAACTGTTTCCCTGGTCTCTTCAGCTTTCGCTTCTAACTCTTCCTGGGATTGCGTATCATCGCCTTCTTGATCCGTTTGTTGTTGGTTGCTTGTCTCTGCTTGCTCTCCATTATTAAAAAGCTGGCTTGCTCCCAAATCAAAGAATAGATAGAAAAATAAGCAAGCGCCGACTAGTGTAATAGCCAGCGCTGACAATGTCCAGCCAAACCAGCCCATCTTAAAGCCTCTCTGTCGTTTAGGCAATATTTGCAGCCTCCTTTGTTTAAAGCATCTTTTATTTTTAGAAGATACTTATAAATTTTACTAATCATTTTACTCTCCGTCTTGTACCAACCATTCTATCTTTTTTTCCGGATTCAGACCAGTATTTTACAATCTGTCAAAAAAAGAACCACCTACAATAAAAAAGGTAGTTCTTCCTGTCAATGTGATTAACATTTCGCTTTGATAAACTGGATTGCATTATCGGCAACAATTTCTTTATCATTATCCAATGTGACAACATGATAGCTGTTTTCCAGTACGATCATCGATTTTTCCCTGGACGAAATAGCTTCATAAATCATCTGGGAATTATCTGGAGATACCACATGATCCTCTGCAGATGAGAGAATTAGTACAGGCATGGCGATTTCAGCAAGATTCTTCCTGGTGATTTCGGTCAAGGAAACAATTTCACCAATAGCCTTTACAGGAGTTTTTGGATAAGCAAGCTCGTTGACACCAGGTTTCTTTATATCTGATCCGATGCCTCGGACAAACCTTGTATCCGTCTGGGAAAGATTACGATAATTTTCTGCCATTTCCGGGATATTCACGGCAGCATTGACCGGCATAACTCCATCCAAATCGGGATATTGCTCCGCTAAGTAAAGCGCCAAAGTTCCTCCCATCGATAAGCCTGTTACAAATATATTAGTACATTGTTCCCGCAAACGAGCCAATCCTGTTTCAACTGTATGAATCCAATCCTGATAAGTGGAAGCTTCCATGTCCTCAGGGTCGGTTCCGTGCCCCTTTAGTCTTGGACCGTAAACAGTGAATCCTTCTTTTGCCAGCTGCTCCCCGAAAAACCGTACGCTCTGTGTTGTTCCGGTAAATCCGTGAATCACCAGCACACCGATTTCATTTCCGGCAAAATAAAATTCCTCTGCACCCTTCATCACCTGATCCTTGGCTGCCACTAAATCCCCTCCATAAAAAATACATGTATGTTTGCAACAATTTTTGGAATGTTTGGTAACAGTTAAATCTTACCATAGTCCTAATAAAACAAAAACCCGGCTACAAAAAAGAAGGAGGAACGCCCCCTTAGTAATACGATGCATTTCCTCCTTCTTTCTATTTATTTGGCAGCAGTCAGCGAATTATATCTTTGCTTCTTTATATCTTTTTTCTTTCCAGCCGGCGGCCCATCCCTACCAGGAGATAAGCAATCGGTGTATCTGCTGCTGCAATTATCAGCTTGAAGACATACTGTGTCACAATCATACTAAACAAAATGCTTAAAGGAACAGTTCCCCAAAAAGCTACTGTTATAAAAATCGCCGTATCAATCAATTGACTAGTCATGGTAGAAAGGTTATTACGCAGCCATAGTTTGTTTGTTCCATGCTTTGCTTTTAAGCGATGAAAGATAGAAACGTCAAGATTCTGACTTGCTATATAGGAAAGCAGGCTCGCCAGCATAACGCGGAAGCTTCCGCCTAAGACAGTTTCAAATTCGGACTGCAGCTCAAATACCGGTGCTGCCGGCAGTACGATAGCAATAAAGACGAATACCAAAGCTAACACTTGGGTAAAAAAACCAGCTTGGACAGTCTTGCGGGCGGCATCCTTTCCATATACCTCCCCGATGACATCAGTAATCAAATATGTCACCACATAAACAATTACCGCTGCAGGCAGGACAAAGCCGCCGATGCTGAACAATTTCACGCCTAAAATGTTAGAAATAATTAAAAGTCCCACAAATAATGCATTCAAATAAATAAACAACTATTATTCCTCCTATTAAGGAAAGGAACAAGCATACCCTCTAAGCAAAACAGTAAACTAGGTTTCGCCGGTCAGCGATTATCGATTTTTTCCGGATAAAGGTCATGGTTCATCAGGCGATGGTCCGCCATTTGCTCGAATTTGGTCCCGGGCTTCCCATAATTACAATAAGGATCAATCGATATGCCGCCGCGCGGAGTGAATTTCCCCCATACTTCAATATAACGCGGATCCATTAAATCTATTAAATCATTCATAATAATATTCATGCTGTCTTCGTGGAAATCCCCATGATTACGAAAACTGAATAAATAGAGTTTAAGGGATTTGCTTTCCACCATTTTCTGATCGGGAATGTAGCTAATATATACCGTACCAAAATCCGGCTGTCCTGTTTTCGGACAAAGCGTAGTAAACTCTGGACAGTTGAATTTCACAAAATAATCACGGTTCGGATGCTTATTATCAAAGGATTCCAATACTTCAGGAGTATAATCAAAAGCGTATGCTGTCCCCTGGCTGCCCAGCAAAGTCAAGTCAGTTAAATCCTCATCTCGTCTTGCCATAAAATTTCCTCCTTATCACTGCTATTAGGTAGATAATAAATAGTTAATCGTTATAGGAGATTGTGCCAAAAATTCTCCGTAGCCAAACAAAAAGCCATGCCCCTAATGGACATGGCTGTAAAATACGACATATGTCCTTAGTTTTTTATAGAGGGTTGTAGCTAAGAACCTCTCCCGTGTTAACGGATAGTCTCCATTTTACTCGACTAATTATATATACCCTTAGATAAGATGTCAACAACGTAACTCTTACAGGAGATCCATGCCTAAAATAGAAGGCAAAGGCTGGAACTGTTTCCCAGCTTCTCCTTTGTCTGCCGTTAGGCACTGATCGTTTTGTTGTCTGCCAGTTCTTCTGATTGTTCCAGCCCTGCTTTCACTCGTTTTCTTGCCCTATAGAGGCGGGCTTTCACTGTACCAAGTGCCAACTGAAGCCTTCCTGCTATTTCCATGTCCGTAAAATCATTTTGGTATTTGAGCGTGAATACTTTGCGGAGCTTAGGACTTAACAGGGTTACCTGCTGTTTGATTTGTTCCTCTGTCAATTTATTCTCCACTTCTTTTTCTACTTGTGTTTCCTCGGAGCAGCTTTCCTGGCTGGTTAAATAAACATCCTCCAGTGGGATATACGTCCGCTTGTTTTCTCTTCTAATAGCATCAATGGCAGTCCGGTAAGCAATGCTTGTCAGCCAAGCACCAAGCTTACTTTGATCGCGTAACTTATCAAAATGCTTTAATGCCTTGATAAACGCATCCTGAACAACATCTTCCGCCAGGCAGCGATTCTTTGTAATTCCCATAGAAACGATATACATCCGTTGGTAATACTCCCGATAAACGGCTTCAAAGCATACTCCTTCCGCCGTTACAGATTTGTCCATATTTTTCTCCCCTTCTACTGATTTTCAAAATAATCCTTTACGAATGCAGGCACATGGTCTTTGGAAAATGACCGGATAACCGGATAATCGTCATTATCAAAATAGAAACCTACAATATAACCGTTATTGTTTATGCGATATTGGTATCTATCAGCTACAGTTGATTCCAGCGCCTCCTGCAGCTGCTGGTTGTCCTCGATGACTAGCCCGTTATCGCTGTTCTGTTGTTCCATTAATATCCTGTAAGGATCGGTTCTTTCTATTCTATTATCTAAAATCAAAGCATGGGAGACATCCTCCGCCTGTATAACCGACTTGTCATATAAGTCATTCTCCTTCAGCCATTGGCCGAACCGCTCATAGCTTCTTAAAATCGGGAGGTGGTAAGTAGTATTTTCACCAACCGAAACTACAATATATGCCATCGTATCCAGTGGACTAACCATTTCCTGATAAGACTGGTCATAAATATCCTGCTTCAACAACTTAATCGCATTAGCGACTTTAACAGGATCTACTACAGCAGCTGTTTTTTGTCTTGTGGCATCATTATAAATCCCCAATTCATCAACAACACCGGCATCCATTGTCAAAATTCGATTCTTGATTTCTTTATATTCATCGGATTCGTAAATTGGCTTCAGATACGTCTCGTAATTTTTTGCTGGATCCAGGTAATATTCCCGATTAACCATACTGCCGTTAGACAATTGATAGCTAATAAACACCCTCTGTTCTCCAGTACGTTTACTAGAAAGAATATTGCTTGGTTCCTCGACAAAGTGTTCATGCAATTTACGTATGTTTTCTATCGTTTCCTGCTCATGGATTGCCTGTTTACGGATCAACTCAGCCGCGTTTTCTTCATTTATATATGACTGATCCTCACTAAAGTAAACCGACTCAATGTTTTCCGAATCAGGAACCCGCCTTTCATATCCAGTGATATCTATGGAAAGTAAAACGAACACGGCGACGGCAGTAAGAATAAATGCCGCGTAGCCTTTCCACTTGCCAAACACACGCCAGTTTTTTTGCAATACCATTTCTGCGATTAAATAACCAAGCAATGATCCAAGTAAATAACCGAAGATAATCCACTCATACTGCCTTTCTGTTTCGCCGAAGTAATAACCGCCGAACAGCATCATACATGCTGTAACCCCATATTTAAAAATCGGGCGCGCCTGGCGGAAGACCATCGGCTGTGTACTTGCTTCGACTGGCCGCTTTTGGTAAATGAACAGGGCCAGCCCATAGAGAAGCAGCGTTATTACTATATAACATCCGATTTTCCAGCCGCTGAATTCGAAATTATAATACTCTAAAAAGTCGGTCAGCGGTGAATACTGGGCAATTTTGCTGCCATTCAGGAAGTTTCCCGGGAACCCATACAATAGAAAATTGAGATTCGAATAAATCAACACTAAAATCCCCGCCGGGAATAATAGGAAAATATAAGTTAGTACCCCCTGAACTGCCGATATTCCTGTAAACATGGCAATAAACACGCTTGATGAAAATAATAGCAGCGTAAAAACCGCCGATGCTGCAAACCACTGCCATATATCCTTTTGACTGTATACCGCCTGCAAGTCCAGCACCGGCTGCATCACGGCCAACAACACGGCGGTAATGATTAATGGGACTATAAGCATGAATACTCCTGCTATAAAATGCTGATTGAATAGCCTTCCCCTTTTTAGCGGCAAACTGTGAATAAAGTCGGAAGCATTTTTGACTTGCATATACCGGAACAAAAACACACCTAACGCCACAGGGATGATATAATGGAGAAATAGCTGTATTTCTCCATTTGAATCCAATAAGTTTTCAAATTCATACGAATAGTCGAACTGATTGTCGCTCTCGCGCATCAGAATATTGAACGGCAAGGCAAAAATCAGTCCAGCGAAATAGACAATGCCAATCCAGCCTGTGCTTAACAGATCCTGTTTCAATAATTGTTTACTAAACAAGGATGTTTTCGATCGCATAACCGGCATCCCCCATTTCATAGACAAAAATTTCTTCCAACGTTAACGGCAGCAAGTCGAGAATGACCGGATGGTATTGTTCTAAATGCTGGATGATGTCCCCGTCAATGCCTCTGACAATCGCCAGCATGACGCTGCCGCGGCTCTCCTTGTAAAGAACTTCCAATCCGTTCCACACAGTGTCCTCCGGTTCTTCACGAAAAGCAATCTGTACTTTATGGATATCAGCTTTCAAATCATCAATATCCTTTTCCAACAGCAGCCTGCCTTGATGAATAATCCCTACATAGTCACAAATGTCCTCAACTTCCCGCAAGTTATGCGAAGATATAATGATTGTCATCTCCCTGTCTGCCACATCCTGGACCAGCAGGTTCTTAATTTTCTTCCTTACTACCGCGTCGAGGCCATCAAAAGGCTCATCGAGAATCAAATATTCCGGCATTGTTGATAGCGCCAGCCAGAATGCAACCTGCCGCTGCATTCCTTTGGAAAATTGGCTGATCTTTTTCTTCTTATCTAATTGAAATAATTTTTCTAGCTTTAGAAAACGTTCCTTATCCCAACCTGGATATATGTCCTTAAAAAAGTCTGCCATCTGTTTCACTGAATATTGGGAGAAAAAATAAAGCGAGTCAGACAGGAAAAAGGTTGATGCTTTTACTTGCGGATTCTCAAACACTTCTCTTCCTGAAATGGTCATTTCTCCGTTATCCTGCTTGATGATTCCTGACATAATTTTAAGTAACGTCGTTTTTCCTGCACCGTTTGATCCAAGCAGTCCGTATATTGATCCTTTATTCACCTGCAAATTAACCTTGTTTAACACATTTTCTTTTTCATACGATTTGCTGATATTGTTACTCGTGATCACCTTGATCCCCCCTTTTTTTAGACTCGTCGATTTCTTTTATAAGTAATTCCAGTTCGGAACTCGACATACCGAGAAACAAAGCCTCTGCAACCAGCTTCTCTAGTTGCTCTTTTATTTTTAGTAATTCTTCGGATTTTTCCGATTTAGCCAGTGCATTTACAAAACTGCCTTTGCCTTTAACCGAATAAATATACCCTTGTACTTCCAGCTCCCGATAGGCTTTCTGGATAGTGTTCGGGTTAATGGTCAGCTGCTGGGCAAGGACCCTTACTGAAGGCAGCTTTTCATCAACTTGGAGAACATCATTGATAATCAGGTCTTTTAGCTTGTCGACAAGCTGTTCATATATCGGCTTTCGGCTTCTAAAATCGAGATCGAACATAGCGTATCCTCCGCTTCCGCTTAACTGTATTAACTGTATTAATATGAGTAATACAGTAAAAGTATATACTAAGCTTTATCATTTGAGAAGGGGAAATTTTATTTTTTTAATATGAATATCCTGCCAATTTATATAAAATGGAGAAAAGCCCCCGGTAAAACGTTGATATGCCTTTGGTTTATTGCTTTCTTTTCATTTTCAAGAGTGGGGCGTTTAACAAATTCAGTGTAGGAAATACTAAGGAAAGGAAGGAGGAAAGAAATGATCAGTTTTTTAATCAAAATTATTTTCTTACCGGTTATCATTGTTTTCTTTACATACTTTTTTGGCAATGTACAATTCGATTCGATTTGGCAAACAATTATCGCCATATTGATGCTTGCAGTAATTGGTGTATCAATGGAAGCACTCCTTTTAAGGCGGAAAACTTTCTGGTTGAGTATTTTCCTGGATTTCGCCTCCACTGTCGTTTTGCTGCTCCTTATAGCGGCAGTATTCGACGGGATTGAAGTGACTCTTGCAGGGGCTGTCTTTATTTCCCTAATCGTCGGTGTCCAGGAATATTTTGTCCATTTAATTTTAATTACCAACGATAAATAATGTTTAGAAAAATGCAAGGACGGTTACTATACTTATACATCTCATCTATTGGCTGTAGTCTATTTCAATTTATGAGCAAAGGAAGAAACTCCCCCCCTGCGAGCTTGATTTTTCAAGCTCGTTTTTTATTTACACTTTCAAGACAATTTTTTTGTGATTTTAAAAGATTAAGATTATCATTAACTATAGAAACAATAGACAAATAATCACTGGATGTGGAGAGGTTGATAAATAGTTGGAATTATCTGTTCAATCCTTAATCTTCTTATTTTCATCCATGTTAATCATCGGAGTTCTGGCTACTAAATTTTCATCCAGACTCGGACTTCCTTCCCTTGTATTGTTCCTATTGGTTGGTATGTTCCTCAATAATTACATATTTTTCGAAAATGCCAAACTCAGCCAGTTGATCGGTATTACAGCACTTATTATCATTCTTTTCGAGGGTGGCACCCAGACAAAATGGACGAATATCCGGCCAATCCTGGGGGCTGCCGGTTCCCTGGCAACTTTAGGAGTATTCATCACAGCCGCAGTAACCGGTTTAGCTGCAATGTACATTTTGGATTTATCCCTCCTGGAAGGCATGCTGTTTGGAGCAATAGTCGGCTCCACTGATGCTGCAGCTGTATTCTCTGTACTCGGCCACAAAAATATTAAACGACGGATTACCTCCACACTGGAAGCAGAGTCAGGCACGAATGATCCAATGGCCGTGTTTTTAACCATTACTATGATTGAAATGATACAACTACCTGAAAGTTCCGTATGGATGGCAATTGGCAGCTTTTTTTGGCAGATGGGACTGGGATTGCTGATCGGCCTTCTATTAGGAAAAGCAACGACTGAACTTATTAACAGGATTACCCTCGATGCTTCAGGCCTCTATCCTGTACTTGCCCTTGCTTGCGCCATTTTCACCTATGCTATTACGGCCGCTGTCGGAGGAAGCGGATTGCTGGCTGTATATGTGATGGCTGTCTTTATCGGCAATAATGAATTAATGTTCCGCTTTTCCATCCTTCGTTTTAACGAAGGATTTGCCTGGATGATGCAAATTATCATGTTCATTCTGTTAGGGCTGCTAGTTTTTCCGGGAGATCTGCTTGATATCTTCTGGCAGGGTATTCTACTGTCGGTTATTTTAATGTTCGCTGCCCGTCCTATTGGTGTTTTCTTAAGTATGATGTTTATGAAGTACCGGCTCAAAGACAAAGTTTTCATATCCTGGGCTGGACTTAAAGGCGCGGTGCCAATCATTCTTGCTACCTATCCTACACTGGCAGGTGTGGAAAACAGCCAGCTGATTTTTAATGTGGTATTCTTCGTTGTATTGATTTCGGCCTTAGTGCAAGGAAGTACATTGTCATGGCTCGGAACTAGTCTGAAGCTTACAGAAGAAAAAGGCGAAGGAATTATTCCAAGCATGGAATTAATTACCCTGGGCCGCACGGGGTCGGAAATCATGGAAGCAACAATCCATGAAAATGCTCCTGTGACAGGGATTTCTCTTCAGGATCTAAGTTTGCCTGAAGATACGCTGATTGCGGCCATTATCCGGGAAGGTAGTGTCGTTACTCCGACGGGAAGCTCAATTCTTGAAACAGGTGATACGTTGTATGTTCTTGCTCATAAAAAGGACCGTGAGAAAGTAAGAGGACTATTGTATGGTAAAAAGAAGCCTAAAAAACGAATCGTCGAGGACAAAACTCCATAGCAGGAAACAGCTGAAACATCGTTTAATGAAAGTGCTGTTTCTCCTGAAAAGCACACAAAAAAGCCTAGATCGACAAAATCGTTTCGATCTGGGCTTTTTTGAATCAATCTTGTAAGAATTTTACGCAAACAGGATTAGGTACCTCGACATCTTTTTGCAGAAGTTCTAATTTCCCTGTATCCAGATTCCTGGAAAACAACGTCAGGCTGCTGGAGTTCTGGTTAGATGCCACCATATAGTTTTCAGTCGGATCAAGACAAAAATCACGAGGCCAATCGCCTTCTGTAGAGTAACGCTCCACAAATGAAAGCTTCCCTTCTGGTTCGTCCACTGCAAACAAGGCGATGCTATTGTGGCCGCGGTTGCCAGCGTAAATAAAACGACCATCAGCAGAAATATGTATCGCGCTTCCTTGATTGTTTTCAGTGAAATCAGCAGGAATCGTCGCTATTGTTTGAATCTCATGAAAGCTTCCATTTTGCTGATTATACGCAAGCACGATAACTTCTGAACTTAGTTCGGTCATCACATAGGCAAATTTACCATTTGGATGAAATACAATATGTCTTGGACCCGCTCCTGGTTTTGTGTTAAAGCAGCTGGCCTCAACTAGCTTGCCATTGTTGCTTTGATAGGTCTTAACAGTATCGCTGCCTAAGTCGACAACAATGACATATTTTTCGTCTGGGGTGAAGCCGGAGAAATGCACATGCGGCTTCTCTTGCCGCTCGTGCGGACCAGAGCCATTTTGTTCAACCACCGATACTGCAGGCTGAATTGCTCCAGAATCCTTTTCAATTAAATAGGATTCTACAGTACCTTTATGATAGTTAGCAGTCACCAGCTGCTGATTACTGCTGTCGACACTGATATGACACGGAGCAGCGCCCTCTAAAAGCTGTTTATTGATAGGAGCCAGAGCACCATTGCTTCCAATAGAATATGCTGCCGCTCCGCCATTTCCATCCTCCTGTACTACCGAATACAGGTAGCGGTTGTTATCACTTATCGTTAAATAAGTTGGCTTGCCTGCATGGGCTGCCGCATCAAGAATAGTCAGTTTTTGATGTACCCGGTCCAACTGAAACGAGTAAATTCCTTTACTCTCACCATTCGTATATGTACCGATATATCCTATGGCTGATTGCTTTTCTGCCAAAATATCCACCTCCATGGTAAAGTTATTTCCACTATACCATATCCAGTGATTTCTGTATTTTTTAAAGTTTTGATGTTTTTTTACCGGAAAATAAATTATAATGTCAAATAACAACTGAAAGAACACACGTTCCATTACCTTTAGTTGTATTCAAAGGGGGATGAAAAATGAAAGAGATAGAGGAAATGGAAAAAAAGATAGAAAACCTCCGTGTGAGGATGTATCAAGTATTTCAATTTAATCCCGACAGTCCAGAAATTTTAAAACTCTCCCAGAGGCTAGATGATGCCCTTAATCAATTCGATCTTCTTAAAAAGGGCCAAAATGGAAATAGCGCAAAATACTAAAATTAATTTATTATAGATAACAGCCGAATGATTCTAAAGTCCATAGACAACCATGCTAAGGTGTGTCATTGTGGTTAAAATGGAAGACTTTTTATGAAGGGAGTTGAAGGGGGAAATGGGGAGTTTCAATAGCGATTCCTCTCTAGAGGAAAACCAGGCATACAAGCAGATCATCGAACGGCTTGTCGAGTCGATTATCGTCCATTCAGATTATATCATTGTTTATATTAACCAATCTGGAGCTGACCTGTTAGGCGAGAATAAAGAGGATCTAATCGGCAGGCATTTATTGGATTTTATTCGTGACGATTTTCATGAACAAGTAAAAGCCCTAGTCGATCAGGTGATGAACGGCGACGCCCCTGCTGAAACTAGTGAACAGGTCATTAAAAGACCAGATGGCACTACTATTGATGTAGAAGTGAATTGTAACAAGGTAGATTTTGCCGGGACGAGGGCCGTTCAGTCTGTATTCAGAGACATTACTGACCGGAAGGAAACGGAAAAATCCCTGGAAACTGTACTAAAAGAAATCAATGAACTAGCCTCGCCAGTAGTACCCATATTGGAAGGCATAGCTGTCCTTCCTTTAATAGGTTCCATTGAAACAGAGCGGGCTCAGCAATTTTTAGATCACATCCCTGCTAAAGTAGCCGAACTGAACATCCAATGGCTGATCCTCGACTTTTCCGGAATAATTAATTTAGATACATATGTAGCGGATTATCTTTTTAAAATTAATGAAACGATCCGCTTGCTGGGCATTCAAACAATCATCACCGGAATGAGGCCGGACCTCGCACAGGTTGCTACCCAGCTTGGCATCAAATTCAATATCAAAACATTTGGTTCCGTACCGCAGGCTCTCCATTTCATCGGGGTCAGGGGCTGATTTCCCTTAATGCCAGCACAGAAAAAACTTGGATAGGCAACTGCTATCCAAGTTTTTTTCTGTTATTGACCGGTTTAGCTAGTGATGATAAATTTGCTATAATTTAAGTATCTTCCATTGAGAGGTGAAAGAAATGAGCGTGAAATCAACGATTTATAAAATTCTTCGCGTCTGGAACGACGTAGATGCTGTAAAAAAAGGCAGAGCAGGAAAAAGAATCGGCAGACGTACAGCTGGAAAAGCAGCCGGAAAAGCAATCAGAAAGCTTTTTAAATAGGTACTTATTAGAAATAAAGGCTCTCCCGCACCCATCGCCAACTACTCTTCATGCCGGCAGATTATCCAGGGACAGCCTTTCCTTCTACATTCTATTCGTCAAATTCATATCATAGACACCCGATAGAATCTTTGCTAGATACATCGAAACGTACTCCTGAATCTCCTTGCTTTCATATTGAACGTGACTTAAACGGACCCTCTCTCTTGACACCCCTGAACCGATAAAGTGAAGAAAGATCTCTTTATTTACCTTATCAGTCCCAATCAATTTGATTCCATTACTGCTATGAGGCGGCACTTCCCACTTCATATCGATCCCCCCCTTTATATAACTATACAATTATTCGACAAAATTTCAATCATTTATTTACTGAAAATTCTATCTTTTATATCAGAGAGGATGAGACGTTCAATTGCACCTGGTGTCGAACTGCTTTTTCGGTGCCCGACCTTCTTTCCCTTAGTTGATCTACTTTTCCGGATTTTCGCTCCACTTTGTTTTAGTTGATCTACTTTTCCAGGTTTTCGCTCTACTTCAGCTCTTTGTTGATCCTCTTCCTCTGATTTTCGCGCTACTTTCCCTTAGTTGATCTGCTTTTCCAGGTTTTCGCTCTACTTCAACTCTTTGTCGATCCTCTTCCTCTGATTTTCGCTCCACTTTGTCTTAGTTGATCTGCTTTTCCGGATTTTCGCTCTACTTCAGCTCTTTGTTGATCCTCTTCCTCTGATTTTCGCGCTACTTTGTCTTAGTTGATCTACTTTCCCGGGTTTTCGCTCTACTTCAGCTCTTTGTTGATCCTCTTCCTCTGATTTTGCTCCACTTTGTTTTAGTTGATCTACTTTTCCGGATTTTCGCTCTACTTCAGCTCTTTGTCGATCCTCTTCCTCTGATTTTCGCTCCACTTATAGCCAGGCATATAAAAAAAGTGTCGGCTTAGCATAACGCTTCAGCCAACACTTTTTAAATAATTAGATTAACTGTTTGTAGTGTTTAACCGGACATTGCTGAGGACGAAACCGCTTTTGGGCATTGCTGGCATCCTTGCCATGTTAATACTAAGATCCTGAGCTGGAACTTCGTAGTCAATGTATTTTGTCATAAAAGCTAAGCTACTGTTCATGATATCAATGGTAACCCATTCACCTGCACAGCGGTGACCCATGTCATATTCCCCGCCACCCTGGGGAATGAAATTAAATGGGCTGCCCTCCCAGCCTTGAAAACGCTCCGGGCGGAATTCCTCTGGTCTTTCCCAAATATTTGGATGGTGATTGGTTCCATAAATATCGAGCAGAACCAATGTTCCTTTATTAAATGGATGCTGACGCCAGGTGAAATCCTTCTTCACTTTAGCACCTGTAAAAGGACCGAATGGATAAAAACGGCGAATTTCCTGTACAAACATTTGCCGGTAATTGCCTTGATTGCTTGCCACTTTGCTGCGCATTTCCGGGTGTTGATGGATAGCGACAGCACCAAAGGCAATAAACCGGGCAATTGCTACAATCGGTCGGAGAATATTCAGCAACTCTACAGCGGCTATTTGAGTATCCAAACGTTTACCATTCAAATCAAGGTGAAAAGCCATAGCATGGGCAGCGGTTTCTGCAGACGGTTTCAGCTTTCCGCTGCGTATTTCCCTAATGATTTGCCTAGTCCAAGCCTCGGAACGCAATCTTGCCCTTCTGCCACGCTGATGCCTTGGCCCAATCGCTCCAAAAGCATCAATCATGTCACCTAGATCACTTGCCCGCTGTTCAACTTCAGATTCCTTCAATGGTACACCGGCCCATTTACAAGCCACCCGGCACATGATTTTTCTGGCTTCATCTATCAAGATAACATCTTCCTTCTTCTCCCACTCAAGTGCACTTGCTTGCCATTGCTCGACGGTAATATCGGTAAGCACTTTCAAACGCTGCTTCGTCATTAGCGACATGAACAGTTTTTTGCGGTGTTTGTGCGCTTCGCCATCCATCGATTGAATTCCATTTTGCCCAAAAAGTGTCTTTTGCACTCTTTTAGGTGTTGCACCTTGACGTTGAAAAAGATCAGTATCATAGAAAACTCTTGCCGCTTCTTCACCGCTGATACAAATTGCCTTCTGCCCCATTAATCGGGTTTCAAATATATCCGATTGAAACCGCCGGCACCTGTTAGGAATATACAGATAGCCTTCCTTTAATAAATTTAGACTATTATCCAGTCCCTGTTCACGAGGTACTTGACTGCTTTTATTCATCTTTTCATCTCCTATCTGGGGAATAATTCCTTGGTTGCATTAAAGGGAGAATATGTAAAGGAATTTTTTTGAAGAGGCTTATGGTTGTTTTTACCCCGGAGTATTTACTGCCAAACAATAGTTTCTCCAATCAATTGGCTAGTATGCATTATTTAATCCTTCTTTCTTTTTACCAACGCAAAAAAAGAGCCTCGCTGATGCGAAGCTCATTAAAGTCTATAAAATCTGCTAAAAAGGTTTATGGAAGTTCGACCTAAAACCGCCGCAATATACAGCAACGCCGAACCACCTGTTATGCGCGGGCGCAGTCTGTACGTTGCTGACCAGGCACCCTCCGCTTTTCTTGTCTAGCTTCAGCTCCCATTGCTTTGTGGGCTTTCTGCACCTCCGTCCGATAAGTTAACATCGGCGCTAAAGCGCCGTCTTTCCTTTATCTCCTGCGGTGCCGTCCACCCCATCCAGCAATACCCGGTCGCTTCCGCTTTTCTTGTCCAGCTGCGGGCACCTAGCAACTAGCATGACTTCCCTCCCTGTCGCTTCGATAAGTCAAGCTCAAAAAGAAGGAACATCTTTTTGGCTATCCTTTATCTTGGACAGGTCAGTCCAGTCTGTACGTTGCTGACCAGGCACCCTCCGCTTTTCTTAATACCTTACTGCGTTGTTGGAGTTGATTCTTCCGTGTTGGAAGTAGCTTCCTGTTCCGCTGATTGGGTCAGCTGTTTGTTCGATTGCTTGACGAATTTGTGAATTGTTGCGTCCTTGTCCTGCTAGCAATCCAGCTAAGCCAGCTACATGCGGGGAAGCCATAGAGGTTCCAGACATGTAAGAGTAGCCATTGTTCGGAACAGTAGCTGCAATATCAACACCTGGTGCCGTAACATCTACCCATGTACCGTAGTTAGAAAAAGAAGCTCTGCGGTCATTCCTATCAACTGCTCCAACGGCAATGACATTATGGTATGAAGCTGGTTCAAATGTAGTGGAGACCCCGTCGTTGCCAGCAGCAGCTACAACAACAGAACCTTGGTTCCAAGCATAGTTAACAGCATTTTCAAGTGTTTGTGTATCACAATTACAGCCAAGTGATAGATTAATAACTTCTGCTCCATTATCAGCGGCGTATCTGATACCATCGGCGATATCATTCAATGACCCGCTGCCATTTGCGTCCAATACACGAACAGCTAGAATACGAGTGTTCGGAGCCATCCCTGCAATCCCAGCACCGTTGTTTGTTTCAGCGGCTGCAGTTCCAGCTACATGTGTTCCGTGTCCATTCAAGTCCATCGGAGTGTAGTCGTTATCGACGAAATCATATCCTCTAATGGTCTTGCTATCCAAGTCAGGATGGTTGTAATCGACACCGGTGTCAAGAACTGCGATTTCTGTTCCGCTGCTTCCTCTGGTAATGTCCCAGGCATAGTTAGTATAGGTATTTTGAGGTCCATATTGATAATTACTATAATACGTATCATTTGGTGTCCACGTTGCTTTAAATGTGTAGTTTGGTTCTGCATATTCAACGTTTGGATTGTTCTCCAATGCCTTCACAACCGCTTCGACATTGCCTACTTTCAATACTTTGAATGGAGAGTCCACTCCATCTTCGTCTGGAAGTACTTGGGCATTCAGCTTCTCAAAAGCTTTTGCCTGAGTAGACTTGCCTGTTTTCTCTTTGAACTTGACGACCACTTCATCTTTAACATGGCTCCCCATTTCTACAGAAGCATTCAGCTCAGCAGATCCTTTCGTTTGTTCAAGCTGATCAGCGGCAGAAGCTTCGCTGATAGAAGGTAACACTGCCAATGAGACTACGAGCGACAGACCGGCAAACAATTTACTTTTCATAAAATTCCTCCTTTAAAAGATTTATCTACCAATTCTTTAAAATAATAGAAATACCTGCTAAATCCAGGTTGGGAAATATCAAGAAAAATACTCCATAGATAGATAAAATCACACCCAATATTTCCCAACAAAAAAGCAAGACCATTGACCCTGATAGCACTGAATACTTGATTTAAAGCGTGAAATACAGTTAGTGTTCATTAGAGAAGACAGCTATTATGTTGCACTACTTTCTAATCCGCTGAAATATGTAAAAACAACCCAAAAAAACAAGCCAGGACAGAAAATTCTGTCGATGGCTTGTTTTAATGAAAAAATTATAATTTAAATTGTTTAACAAGGTCTTGCAGTTCTTCTGCCATTTGCGACAAGGATGTTGCAGAACCTGTGATTTCTTCCATAGAAGCCAGTTGCTGCTGCGTTGATGCAGAAACATTTTGTGCTCCGTCAGATGTAAAGTCTGCCACTTTGGCGACTTCTTCAAAGGTGCCGACAAACTGGTCAGTACCAGATGCAATTTCCTGAATTTTCGAGGTTACCTGATCGATTTGATGGGTTACCGTGTTGACAAAGCCAGTAATTGCTGTAAACGATTCGCCGGCATGGTTAACCACTTCGATTCCTTTTTCCACTTCCGTAGTGCCAGACTTCATTGATTCTACTGCATTGGTTGTTTCGCTTTGAATGGTACCAATCATTTGCCTGATTTGTTCCGTTGACTGTGCGGATTGTTCTGCCAGCTTTCGCACCTCATCCGCAACGACAGCAAACCCTTTGCCATGTTCACCAGCCCGCGCTGCTTCAATCGCCGCGTTTAGAGCCAATAAATTCGTTTGTTCAGCAATGTCGGTAATAACATCGACAATTTTGCTAATTTCCTGAGAATGGCTGCCAAGGCCTTGAATGCTGCCTGACAATTCGTTGACTGTCTCTTTGATGAATTCCATTTGGCCAACAGTCGTTTCGATTGCTTTATTTCCTTCTTCAACGGCAGATGATGCACTAGCTGTTGTACTGGATACTTCATTCGAACTTGTCGCAATCTGCTGAATAGACTTGGACATCTCCTCTGCCATTCTTGTACTCTCGACAATACGATTAGATTGGCTGTCCATTCCGGAAGCTACTTCCTGAATAGAGGAAGAGATTTGTTCGGTTGCCGATGTATTTTGTTCAGTGCTTGCATTTAATTGCTCAGATGAAGCTGCTAGGCTGCTCGCTTTTTCACGAACTTGCAAGATTACATCACTGAGATTTGTCCTCATTTGGTTAAAGGCTTGCCCCAGCTTGCCTAATTCATCATCGCGCTTAAGATTGACCAGTACACTTAGATCCCCATCACTCATCCGCTCGGCAGCGCCGACTAACTCTTTAATTGGATGATTAATCGAACGGATAATGAAGAATATCAATAGGCCGCCGACAACTAACGATATGGCAATCACAACTAAAGTAGTAATAAAGATTGGCAAAACCGCTTGATCGATTTCACTCTGGTACATCGTACCGACAATTTTCCAGCCGGTTACATCACTTGTCGTAAAGGCTAATTTCTTTTGATCGCCTTCAAATGTATAATCAAAGCTGCCTGCTTCTCCGTCCTGGATATCCTGGAAAAAATCATCAGTTGCTTCGGATCCGGCTTCATTGGTTGGATGGCTAATAAAATGGTTGGTCTTATCCAGTAAAAATAAGTAGCCTTCCTTTCCAATACTAACTTCGTTAATCACTTCGGTAAGTTTACCAAGCTCAAGGTTAACAGCAACGACGCCTTGATTGTCTGCTGTTGCTTTTGCCAATGTAACCACTACTTGCCCGGAAGATTGAGAGACATAAGGATCAGTAACAATTACCTCGCCGCTTTCTTCCATAGCCTGCTGGTACCATGGCCGTTCACGCGGGTCATAATCTGGCGGGTTTTGGAAAGATGTAGGTGAGTTCATGAAATCGCCTGTTTCTGTACCCACAAAGGTTTGTTCTACATCTCCCTTAGATTCCTGGATTGTGTCCAGTAACTCGCGGGTTCCTGGATCATTATCATTTGTGATATCTTCTGGTGCCAGTGCATTGGATAAGTAATCAATATTCTCTATTTGGGCTGAGACAAATTGATCCACTGTCTGGCTGACGATGCTGACATTTTTCTCAGCCGATTCCATCATTTGGTCTTCTACTTCGCTTTTCGAGCTGACGTATGAGCTAGTAGCAATGACGATGCTCGGAAGCAAAAGCACAGCTAAAAACGCTATAATCAGACGATTTTTCAAACTAAGAGATGAATAATTTCGTTTGTTTTTTTTCATTAGTATTCCCCCTATTCCTGTTGCAAATTAAAACGATGTATAATTTTCGTTTTACTCACTTTCATTATATCGTCTAATATTACAACAGTATTTAGGGGTATTTTTATTTTTTTTCAAATTAAGGGAAGATTGATTCAAATTAATTCGGTTATACCAAGTTACGTGTTCATTTGAAGCGCGTCCAGGATAAGGGAGGAAGCGTCGTGGGAAAGGCAGTTGTGATAACGATCGAGATTTTTTTGAAACGACTCGAGCTGGTTTTTGTCCTCGAAAAACGCCGTTATTTGTTTTTCAATAGGCAAATTTTTTTGGCAGTCGATCGTATCAATCACAATGCCAAGCTGCTTTAAGTGCTGCAGGTTTATTTCTTCCTGCCCAGGCAAAGCATGGTACACGAAAGCAGGCTTTCGTTTGCGAATGCATTCGCTTATCGTTACTCCACCCGGCTTTGTTACTATCGCGTTCACTTGGTCATACAATTGATCCATTTCTTTCCTGGAGTCAATATAAGGAAGCGGAATAATACTGCCATGCTTTCGTTTGCAAAGCTTTTCGTATAAGTTTTTATTCTTTCCGCACAAGACAAAATATTGATACTGGTTCTTTTCTGGAATGTTTAATAACGTTTCCATCCTGCCAACACCCAGACTGCCCCCTGTTATTAAAACTGCTTTATTATTATTATGTTGGAGCGCCGTTTGCCTGATGTCTGCATGGGTAGGAATGCCAGTTACATAAATGCTTGACGGCCGGGCACCTTTGTTGATTAAATCATCACGCATTATTAATGAGGAAACAAGATGCATATCCACCTGTTCTATCCCCCAAAGGCGATGGGCAAAAAAGTCCGTATAAATATTAATGAGGGGAATAGCGATGTTTTCTGTTTGTTTGATTTGGTTCATGATATAGGACGGCAATGCATGAGTACAGATGACAGCATCTGGTTTTTCCTCATCTAATACTTTTTTCATGGCATAAGCGAACAGCAGCTGATAAGCTTTAAACTGCTTCTGCTGCTGTATGCCGTCATAAACTGAACGGTGGTACAACCAGCTGTAGGTTTTCGGAAAGTGATGAATCCATTTTAAATATGTTCCCGAGACGATACTTTCAATCCTTCCAAACGTGTATGCTAAAATATCAATTTTTTTACAGGCAATTCGGCTATCCAGTTTAGCAAGCCCATCAATTATCGAATCGGCTACTTGATGATGCCCGGAAGGAATCTGCAAAAACGGCAATATTAATACTTTCTTCAATGAAACCCCTCCGCTTTCACCTTAAGTTAGTAGGATTAGTATACTCGCTGGACAGAAATTAAATGGCATCGGGCCTATTTTAATATTTGCTAAACATGTAGATATTTGGAAAGCGTGCTGCCAACAAAAACTGCCTCACCCTTGTTGAGACTTCAGGAACAGGAGACACTTTCTGTTTAAGGCGTCAAACAGAACGCTTTCCAACTATTGCCGGTAAAGTTTTTCCTAATTCCCCTGTATAATGGAGAGCGGAGGTGTTTGATTATGTCGTTAATTTTGTTACTAGTTGCACTTATCATCACTTATACTTTTATAAAAGCTTATACAAATACAAAACAAGTTGTTTTTAATAAACTTGATATAGAGCATACCAATAAGGATGGGAATAAAACAGGCCAACCCTTGCAAATTTTACATTTGTCAGATTTGCACCTGGAAAACATATCTATTACCCCTGCAACGCTTTATGAAAAATTAAAGGACGAACCTATCGATCTTATCGCCCTTACAGGTGACTTCCTTGACCGCAAGCGAACCATTCCCAAGCTGCTCCCCTATTTGCAAGTGTTGAATAAACTTAATTCTTCCTATGGTATGTACGCTGTACTCGGCAACCATGACTACGTTCTGCGTAAAGAACACTTAGCTGAATTAAAGAGAGTCTTAGAGGCTTATAACTGCGTTGTATTGCACAATGAAAACCGCCTGGTCAACATGGGAGGCTATCCGGTAAATATTATCGGTATCGACGATTATAGCACCAACCGCAGTGATATCGCTGAAGCTTACAAGGGCATCGAAGCGGGTTATCGATTAGTGCTTACCCATGACCCTAATGTTGTCCTCGAAATGAAAGATTACGACTTTGACTATTTACTTTCCGGGCATTTTCATGGCGGACAGATTCTTTATCCGAAAGCCTATCACTTAGTGAAAATGGGGAAGCTTGTCCGAATGAATATGATAAAGGGACTACAAAAATATCATGGAAAAAACTTTTATATCAGCGAGGGATTAGGACAGACAGGGCTTAATGTCCGTCTAGGCAGCAGGCCTGAAATGACGCTTCACCGCATTCCTGCCTCAGAAGAATTCATTAATGAACAAGTTGTTTAAAAGCCAACCAGCTTTATCGGCAGGTTGGCTTTTTTCTTTTGGTACTTATTCCTTGTAAGCATTAAGCAAGTTTTCTTTAGACATAAACAAATATTTTGGTTCTTGCTTTCCTTTTCCTTGTGCAGATGGGTCTTTGGCAAGTTTATTTATGGATATAAAAATAATGAATTTAAACCATCGATAAATAAAATTTGAAATAGCGAAAGTTTCAAACCCCAACCTCCGGCATAGTTTATGGTTAAGAACCGTAATACCAATAACTCCTTTGATCTGCTGATGATGCTTATGGGCTCGCAAAAAATCGGCCAGTCCTGGCAAAGAGGCTTGGACAGTTTTGTAAATATGACGGGCCTTGCGTACTTCCCCTTGTATATCTTTGGTTTCATTGATTAACCGTATATTATGCAAATGAATTTTTATTAGTTTATCGTGCTTATTGATGACTGTTCCATCTGAAAGAGTGATTGGTTTACCTTGATAAGAAGTAAGCCGAACCCTGAAAATGTTTTTAAAACCCCTGTCAGGATCATCTATATAGGTTAACCGTGTACATTGAAAATAGATGGGATCCGATAAATTCCAAATGCTAATAAGATTCCTTCTCACGATGACATTCCCTTCCTTTTTTATATAATTAGCTCTATTATTTTGCAGAGATAGCCACAAAATATTTATAAAGGAACTATTTTGAAAAAATTCCCTATTGGTTCAGGAAGGAATACAAAAGTATTGAAAGGCTGTCTTTTTTTACAGACAGTCATTTTTATGTCGTTATCTTGCACATAGGTCCGCATCAAGTAAATAGACTGTTGAAGCAATCTTTCGAAGATACATGGTGTTCGTCGTCTCATAACTTTTCCAGCTGCTTATAATAGTTTGAAAAGAAAAATGCTTCTATGGGTTGTTAAATTGGACCCAGCTTTTTCTTTATTAAGTATCAAGCGGCTGGCTCACCAGTAAAGGATATTAAATAATTCCGAGCCGCTCGCCTGATAAATCCAAAAAGGTGAAGGAGAGATGATTTTATGGTACGAGTAGCAATTGATATCGGTCATGGTTCGAACACATGGGAAAATGGCGGTGGTAAAGGGGTGGTCCGTAATGGCATCGTTTATGAAGAGCATGATTTCAATTCGCTTGTTGCCCAGGAATTGGACAGGCTGCTTAACTACAATGGGATTAGCACACTGCTATATCAACAGCCGTTTTCACCAGAGGTTGGCCTGACACAGCGAACGAATTATTACAATTCGCAAAATGTTGATCTCGTTTGGTCCATCCATGCCAATGCAAGTTCTTCTACCAGTGCAGAAGGGCGTTGCGCATTTTATTGGTACACGTCGAGCGCAGCTAGAAGACTGGCTGAGCTGTATGTAGAGGAAGTTACAAACGCTGGTTACAATACACACGGCACAGGACTCCACGCAAGCCAGCCAAATAGCTGGACGAACCTTCATATTTGCCGGGAAACCAACATGACTGCAGTATTGACAGAAAATGGATTTATGACTAATAATGCCGACTTTGAAAGAATTTTTGGATCTAATCAGGCAGTGTACGTTGCTAATATAGCCAGAGCCCACGCTAAAGCCATATGCCGTTTCTTCAATATTAACTTTAATGATGATGGTGGTGGAGGAACCGGGCAAAAATATATCGAAATTCTCGCCGATTCTCTATGGACCTATAATACAGCCGATTGGAACGATCGAGCAGTAATCGTCAACCGCGGAGAAGTATTTACCGTTATTAGAGACAGATTTTATGTTGATGGGGGATATATGTATCAAATTAAAAGCGGGTTATATATAACAGCAAACCCAACCTACGTCCGAGCCTACACCCGGTAGGAAGAAAAGCGGAGGGTGCCTGGTCAGCAACGTACAGACTGGACTGACCTGTCCAAGATAAAGGATAGCCAAAAAGATGTTCCTTCTTTTTGAGCTTGACTTATCGAAGCGACAGGGAGGGAAGTCATGCTAGTTGCTAGGTGCCCGCAGCTGGACAAGAAAAGCGGAAGCGACCGGGCATTGACTGTTTCGGCAAAGTAGAACGACTTGGCCCAACTTGAGCAACTTTCAGCAAAGCAGATCAACTTCTCTTCGAAGTAGAGCGACTTTCCGGCAAACAGGACCGACTAGGCTCAACCCGGCCATCTCCCGGTCAATGTAGAGGATTGTCCCCGCAACATCCCTCCATTCAAAAGCTGATGCATGCCGCCGCCATCCCGGCGAGACATGCATCAGCTTTTTTGGTTCCCAGCATTTTTTTGCAGCGCTTTTCTTCCATGAAATGACTCATCCGCTACCATCGTGCTATTTAGTCTTCAAGCATTGCTTTTATGCCAGCAATATTTATTCCTTTATCGATCAATTCCTTTATTTCCTTTAAACGGTTGATATCATTCAAGGAATATACCCGCCTGTTTCCTTCATTTCTAACCGGCTCAATCAGGCCTTGTTTTTCGTAATACCTTATCTGCCGTGCCGATAGCCTAGTCAAATCTTTTACGACACTAATCGGGAAAGTTGCTGTATCGCCAGGAATATCATGGTTCAATCCCCCTTCCCCTCCTTCTCATCGTACCGATAGTCAGTTAAATTATTTTGCAGCCAAGTGAGCGTAAACATCTTTTAAGTTTTTAAAGCCAAGGGCTTGAATTAATCGGATGTTCTCCGCCCAAAGCTGTGCTGTTGCCAACGCATCGTGCAATGCATGATGCCTATCTGCTATTTCGATTCCGTAATGAGCACAACACTGATCAAGTGTTACCAGACCAGCTTCAGGCTCCACAATCCTAGTCAAAAAGGAAGTATCTATGATGCGGTGTTGAAAATTCATCTTCAAAGCCCTCCAGGCAGCATGCTTCATAAACACTTTTTCATGGTTGGCATGGTGTGCAACCAGTGGATCCGTTTTGATGAATTGATAAAAATTTTTCAATACATCGTGAATTGGATCAGCATTGAATAATACGTCCTCAGTCAGCCCAGTCAATTGCTGGATTTCTTGAGATGGAGCAGTTTCACAATGGACAGGTGAATAGAAAGTTTTATTATCGATAACATGGTCCCCCTCCATTTTCACAGCGCCAATCGATAAGATGTGATCACCTTTATATGGATAAAATCCTGTTGTTTCAAGGTCAAAGACAACTACCTTCAATTCACCAAAAGGAACTTCTAATATATCCTTCCTTTTCATTTCCCGCTGAAGTTCCCTCATATAAGCAATTTTACCCGGGTCTGTCTGGTTTGATAAAGAAGTATATGGACCCGCATTTAGCTTACCTGACATTTGCTTCACAAATTGAATCATTTGATCCACGATCATTTGGAACACTCTTTTTCTATGATGGATTTAACATCAGAAAAAAGCTTATACCCTTTTTTCATCAGCTGTTTTAGCTCCTGCTTCGCTTCCTTGTTTAATGATTGCATCGGTATAAGATGTACTTCCTCATATGTTTGGGCATTTTTTCTGAACTTAAGCCGGTAATCAAGCAGTTCGATAAAATCGCTTTCCACTGATTTGATTGCTTGGTAATCATTCGTCAGCTGCCTGAACCGTGACAAGGTGGATGGAGCAAAAATCTTATTCTTTAAGGCTAGCAGCCGCAAAGCATTTACATAAGGAAAAAAGGCCTTCTGTTTTAATTGAATAGTTCCCGATTGTTCCCCCTGCTGTTCTGGAAGCAGTTGCCCGAAAATACCTACGCCTTTTTTTAAAAAATCAACATTATCAATCAGCCGGATATATAAGTCCGGATTATCCTGTAAAATGGAAAAAGAAGTTTGCTTTAACTCCTTTAAATAACCCTTTTCCCCTACTAAGACACGGGAATCAAAAAAGGTAGAAAAATGGCGCAGAGACTGCCAGCTGGCTTCTTCCAGCCAATCGGCAACTTGTAATTGCCAATCTGCGACGGATTTACACCATAATGGATTGGAAGCCATCACTTTTCCATCACAAGGTTCATAGCCTGCTACCGCTAAAGCATTGGTGATTTCAGCTCCTACCCTTAAAAAATAAGATTTACTGTCATCATTTCCAGCAAAAATGATGCCATGATCCTGATCGCTCCAGACAGATTGTTCGAACCTGCCGGCACTACCCATTAAAAAGAAAGCAAAGGGAGCAGGAGGATTTCCCCGCTCGCTTCGCACAGTATCCAATGCCAGATGGACAGCCTTGGCAATTAGTTCATCATGCAATAAATTTAATTTTATGTGATTCATCGAAACAGCTCCCATTCGCTGTTCTCGAGCTTCTTTTAATTCTGTGTAGCTATTCACAACTGGCATCCACCCCTTTTATAAGCAATCGTTAACCTATGCTCCTGTTGCCCCCGTTTTATTTGCGGGTTGAGGCAGGTTTTCTGGATAACCATAGCCGCCATGTTCACTCAAGTCCAGACCGACAATTTCTTCTTCCTCTGTGACACGGAGTCCTCCCATGACTTTTTCCATTATCTTTAATAATACAAAGGCTACTGCAAATGCGTAGAGACCACTAGTAACAACACCCATGATTTGCACGCCAAGCTGTTCAAAGCCGCCGCCATAGAATAATCCCGGACGTCCGACACTAGCTAATTCCGGTGTTGCAAACAAACCGTTGGATAATGTACCCCAAATACCGACAGTTCCATGGACAGAAAGTGCGAAGATCGGATCATCGATTTTTGCCTTATCAAAGAACTTCATGCTTAGGAATACAATCAGACCGCCAATAAAGCCGATAACTACAGCAGCCCAAGGCTCTACAAAAGCACAAGAGGCAGTAATGGCAACAAGGCCTGCCAGTGCGCCATTTAATGTTGTAGGAACATCCGCCTTACCTGTCATTGCCCAGACAATCAGCATTGCGCCAATTGCTCCGGCTCCTGCTGCTAATTGCGTATTCAGTGCTACGTATCCGAAAAAGGCATCCGCTACTTCTAGTGTACTGCCGGCATTGAAGCCAAACCAGCCTATCCACAGAATAAGCACCCCTAAAGCAGTGAAGACTTGGTTATGTCCAGCTATGTCATTGGTAGAACCATCTTTGTTATATTTACCGATTCGGGGTTTAAGAATTATAGTGGCAGCTAGAGCAGCCATCGCACCTGTTAAGTGGACAACTGTTGATCCGGCAAAGTCC
The DNA here is from genome assembly GCF_900101125.1 of Sediminibacillus albus. Lineage (GTDB taxonomy): Bacteria > Bacillota > Bacilli > Bacillales > Amphibacillaceae > Sediminibacillus > Sediminibacillus albus. Next base: position 913,915 of record NZ_FNFL01000001.1, read on the forward strand.
TGCTTGCCATGGCCGGCCAACCAGCCACCACCCCAAATCCAGTGGGCTACTACCGGATAAACCAACGCAGAGAATAAGACGGCGAAAATAACATAAACAGATAATTTCGCCCGTTCAGCAAACCCGCCAAACGCAATCGTCATCGCAATACAAGCAAACGCCATTTGAAAGAAAAAGTCAGTGGAACCAGCTAAACCCTCTCCCATGGTTGTTGCATCGCCAAAAAAGAAATCGCCAAAACCGATGAGTGAACCCTCGCTTCCATAAACAAAGCCCCACCCTACGGCCCAGAAAACCAGAGAAGCTATTCCGACAGTGAATACTGTTTTGCCGGCAATATGCCCTGCGTTTTTCATTCGTGTTGAGCCTGCCTCCAATAATATAAATCCACCAAGCATAAGAAATACTAGTACTCCGCAAAGAGCGATCCAAACATTATTCATTAAAAATATAGGATCCATTAGTTCTCCTCCCCTTTAATGTGATGTCTTGTAACATCAATTGTTAACTCTAAAATTAGCAGTTTCCCAATTTTCACGCAATTCAATTGTCAGATAACCTTACAAGGTTTTTATCGAAGGGCCTTCCATTTTTTTGCGCCTTTCGCCTTCTCATCAAACAGAATTACCAGGGAAGAAACATGCTGCAGAGTACTTAGCGTTAGTCAAAATATAATATAAGTGGTTGGGACATACCATACATCCACTTGCAAAACCGAATGATAACATCATATGAAGTTTTAAAAGCCCCTCTTCCAGCATTCGATTGATGACGTTATGGCATATCAATGGCGAGGGAACAATAAGTAAATTCCTTAATAGTATCAGATAAGCGCTAATACTGCGCTGCGGAAATACACTACGCTTTCCGCGGGCGGCTGGTGAGCCTCCTCGAGCTAGCGCTCTGCGGGGTCTCACCGAGGCCTTTCCTCCCGCAGGAGTCTCTGTGAATTTCCTCCTCTTAAAACCTGTGTATTATTCTAAACCAACAGCCATATCAGGGCAGGCGCCCGCAGACCATGGCTCCTTTATTTTCAAGGATGCTGAAGCCGTGCCCATGGAAAGTGAAGTATTTGGAATAAAATAGAGTTATCAATGTGTTCGCAGGTTATATGAAGCATAAAAAGAAAAATCGAACGAGTTCGAATCCTAAGGATTTCGAATCATCGTTCGCATTTTCTTTGGCCATTATACTTTTGTCCCAACCTCATTAATTATCGATAAATAGCTTAAAGATATGTCCATAATCTTTCATAGTGTATGCTTCTTTTTGCTTTTTTAACCAATCAAAGGCAGCTTGGTTGATCTCGTTAAATTCCTGAGAGACACTGCCTTCAGTGCTTCTGCTTTGGTTGACAGCTGCCGCAGCTAATTCAAGGCTTCGTTCGGAATAATCCAGATAAACCTGATTATCCTTGGTTACCTCTTCCATTTTAAGTAGTGTTTTGTACAAATCCTTTACTTCTGCAATAAATTTCTTGTGGACATCGACAGAAAATGCAGCGCTTCCAAGGTTGAATTTTATTTCTACATCAAGATCAATGGTTCCAGCCGTTTCCAATGCAACATTACTCACAACCTTCGAGTAATAATTATACCTGTTCAATGTCCGCTTTTTGCTTGTCGCACTTGCACCATCCAAATGGATCATTGCTTTATTGGTGAAACAGTACTCATCCGATTTTGACTTTATCAAAAAGTATATTTTCTCTCCATCTTCGTGCATGACATAATCGTCAGCCTCTGTCTTGTCGTAATCTTCAGGAAAAATCACACTTCCTAAATCACTTAATCCTAATGCGTCGGAGGCTACCTTTTTGAACAAGTAAATTCACCCTTTCCTCTTATAATCTACAGCTTTAGTGCAACGATGCCAGCCGACTGTCGTTATTCCTTAAATCAGCGACCAGAACAGCCAAAAAGCAAACCCTATTGACAAGATAATCAATAAGTAGAGTATCGCAATTATAATCGTTAGAATCCAGCCGATAACTTTTCTGTCCGTTCTTATCAAATATATTCCAAGTGCCAGCAGACCAAGGATAAAACCGAGAATCCCCCATAACAATGGGTTTTTGCCATGCTTGGGAGCATCGATTGCTAAATAAATAGCTACAGCAATCGAAATAATTAAACCTATCCCTTCCATCCCTTTCCCTCCTTCAGTAGAGACAGCACCTGCATTCCTAACCAGAAGCCGCCGTTATCTTTTCTTATAAAAAGAGCCTGGACAGCGGCTCTCATTTCCTCTAAAACTTATTTATTTTGCCCTTAATTTGCTTTCAAACCCAATTTCTTTATGGGTTCCATCACAAAATGGCTTATTACTCGAAGCACCACAACGGCACAAAGAGAAAGCCGGCTTTGTTTCATACACATTTCCTTCTGCATCGAGCAGCTCTACATCCCCTTTTACAAGAATTGAGCCATTATCTCTTACTTGAATGATTGTTTTATTATTGCCACTCATTTTGTTACCCCCTTTTCTAAAATTGTACTTGGTGATAGAAAGAGTGTCTAGTCTTGCAGCTTTAATCACCAACCATTCTTAAAGCTCTTCTTTATATTAATAGATTCCTTTGCAGCTGAAAAAATTACCGGAAATTCCCACCATCCAATAAACCCTTTTTTCTCTTTGCCAAAAACTACAAGTTCGACAGCAGCCAGGAATGGGTATACGACAAGAAGATATCAATGGAGTTTGCAGCAAACATTCTTCTGCTTGTTCGGGCACGAATACTCTCTGACCCTCCCTCTTAGATGGAAAGATAACCTCAGAATGAGAAAGTGAGGAAAGAAACATGAAGGACTACAATACCCGAATAGAAAAAAGAAAAAAGAAACCCTTATGGAGAAAATTACTGTTTTCCATTATTATGTTAGGGTTTGTCGCCCTGTTGGCTGGCGGAGGACTCTTCACTTATTATGCAAGCCAGGCTCCTCCCCTTGAGGAGGAGGAGTTAAAGGATCCAATCGCCTCGCAAATTTTGGATATGAATGGCGAAGTCGTTGCTTCTGTCGGTACCAAAAAGCGGCAATTGGTTAATTATGAGGATATCCCTTCTTTAGTTGAAGATGCAGTGCTTGCTACCGAGGATGTTCGTTTTTATGACCACTTTGGACTGGATCCGAAGCGACTAGGGGGAGCCGTCCTTTCCAATATCACCGAAGGATTCGGTTCAGAAGGAGCGAGCACGCTGACTCAGCAAGTCGTCAAACGATCCTTTCTGACATCCGAAAAATCGCTTGACAGAAAATCCCAGGAAGCATGGCTGGCGGTTAAATTGGAAAAAGAATACAGCAAAGAAGAAATCTTTGAAATGTATGTCAACAAAATCTATTATTCTGACAATATATATGGAATTGCAACAGCTGCTGACTATTACTTCGATAAAAGCCTGGAAGATTTATCATTAGCACAGGCTGCCCTACTTGCCGGTATGCCGCAAAGCCCAAACAGCTATAATCCTTATGATCATCCCAAACGGGCGAAAGAAAGGCGTAATACTGTCCTCGCATTGATGGAACAGCACGGCAAAATATCTCATGAAGAACAGATGAAAGCTTCCGAAATACCGATTACAGAAGGACTTGTCGAACGTTCAGAAGGAGAAAGGACCTACTTAACTGGTGAAAAAAAATACGAAGCATTTGTTGATATTGTTATCAGTGAAGTAGAAGCATTAGGCGATTATAATATATATGAAGATGGTCTGCGGATTCATACTACGCTGGATCCGGAAGCCCAGAATACGATGGAAAAAATGCTGAATAACGATGATATTATTAAGTTTCCCAAAGACAAGGATGGACAGCCCTTCCAGGCAGGCGTTACCCTGCTTGATACGAACAGTGGTGCAATCCGTGCAGTCGGCGGAGGCAGAAATTACGGCAAGGAAGCTAAAAGAGGTTTTAACTTTGCTACAGATACAGACAGGCAGCCAGGCTCTGTCATTAAACCGATTTTAGCGTACGGCCCTGCCATCGAGTTTATGCAATGGTCTACTGCCCATATCGTAGAGGATGAAGAATTCGAGTATGAAAACGGCGGTAAACCGAAGAACTGGGACGGTGAATTTAAAGGTCCAATGACCATTCGTGAAGCACTATTAGGCTCCAGGAACATACCGGCGATTAAAACTTTCAATGAAGTGGGTCATAAAAAGGCAGCAGACTTCGCCAGCAATTTAGGGTTGAATTTGGAAGAGCCTTTACACGAAAGTGCTGCTATTGGTGGTTTATCACAAGGAACCAACCCTCTCGAAGTCGCCGGTGCATATGCTGCCTTCGGAAATGGCGGGACGTATAACGAGCCGTATGCCGTCACAAAAATTGAATTACGTGATGGATCAATTATCGAACCAGACCATGAGAGCCACCAGGCTATGGAGAATTATACCGCTTATATGGTTACAGATATGCTCAAAGATGTCCTTGAGCACCCTGAAGGAACTGGCAGCCAAGCTCGTATTCCCGGGCTCCCTGCCGCCGGAAAAACAGGTACAACAAATTATTCTGAAGATACGCTGGAAGAATATAATATCGATGAACGAAATGCGCCTGATTCCTGGTTTGCCGGCTATACTACCAATTACACAGCAGCAGTCTGGACGGGATATCAGGAAAGGAAAAATTATTTAACACCGGAAGAGCGGGACACTGCTGAGAAGATATTCAAACACTTAATGGAACAAGTTTCAAAGAAATCAAAGACAAAAGACTTCGAACAGCCTGATAGTGTGGTAGAAGTAGAAATTGAAGACGGGACCGACCCGCCGAAGCTAGCCAGCAGTTTCACGCCTGAAGAGGAAACATCCACCGAATTGTTCGTCAAAGGAAGAGAGCCTTCAGAAGAATCTAGAGATTTTGTACCAGATTTGCCGGCGCCGAGCGGGCTTACAACTAATTATGATAGGGAAAATGAAATGGTCCTCCTGGACTGGGAATATTCGCAGGCAGATAATGATGATCGCAAAGTAAGCTTTAAGGTCACTGTCTCATCGGATGGTCAAGGTTCTGAACCCGCCGGGAAAACTGAAGAACAAGAATTAAGAATTGACGGCATCAAACCAGGAAACGAGTACACTTTTACAGTGACTGCTATTGCGGATGATGAACAAAGCGATCCTGCATCCATTGTGCTGCAAACGGAACAGCAGCAGCCTGATGGAAGTACCGAGTCTGAGAACGAATCAGCGGATACAAGCGATTCGGGCTCAGAAACAAATCAGGAAAATAACTCCTCTAATGAAGATGAACAGACATCAGCGGATGATGGTGAAGAAAACACAAACCAGGATGGCCAAGATACAGCAGATGAAGAGGATGCACAACAAGAGCAGGAAGCTAACACTTCTAGTGAGGATGATACCTCTAATCAAGAAGAAAATAATGAAGAGAATACTAACGATGAGGAGGGGTCCGCGGATGACGCTAATCAGGAAGCATCCTCAGAGGACTCCGGCCAGACCGATGACTCCTCTTCGAGCAACACTGGCCAAACAGATGAAAGCGGCCAAGAAAGCAATGATAACGAGGACCAATCAGAGAGCGGCAGTGACGGAAACACGAGCTCTGAACAAAGCGGGAACAATGAAACAGCCTCAGGAAATGAAGAGTCATCAAGCAATTCGGACGATCAGGCAACTAGCCAAACAGAGTCTGATAACTCTGATACAGGAAACAACCAGGAGTCTGATAACAGCTCCGCTAATGATGATGCTGGCAATGGATCAAGTGGAGACAATACGGGGAACAGCTCGTCTTCCGACGGTAACTCCGCTGAAGATAATGCATAAGTGAACAGTCTGCTCTTCAACAAAATCATCATAAAAAGAGGTACAATTTTTCAATAAATTGTACCTCTTTTACGTATTATAAGTCACCGTTCGCTGCTAACATGGCTCAGCCTAACTAAGACATCCATTTTGGCGGTGTATTTTTATCCCAATAAATTTCGCCGATTGTATGGTGCTCTTCAAATCGATCTTTGTTCAGATGATAATGAAAATTAAACCAGTAGCCCTCTCCAGGTCTATTATCACGTCTCACATGAAACCTGGCAACATCCTGTTTCGTTTGATAATCATGGATATTAAAAATCCTTTCGCCATAACCTCTGGAAGGCGCTTCAGTAATCACATAGTAAGGGATTTTTTCTTCTCCTGCGTCGGCTAATATATCATTAAGCACTATTTCCATAGTCGGAAGAATATTAGTTGCAAACTCATCTTCGACCTGATTGTAAATTTTAGGTCCGAGCTTGACGACAGTCTGCTCTCTGGCCTGGTCTGTCATCATTTCAATTAATGCATCACTGGATGCATGGGCATGATCAATTTCGTCTTTCGCCGGCTCACTTTCGTTTACATCCAAAAAAGAAACAGCAGCTTCTTCTGGCAGTCCGGTTTTCGAAGAAACTATTTCATCTTTTTCAGCGGCAATGGCATCTAAATATGTAGGTGGGATATACATCCCTAAAGTCATAAACGTAATTAGGATAACAGATATTTTTTTCATCCACAGCTTCATTATAAATATCTCCCTTTATGTACTAACTCTTAGTTTATCATGTTCGTAAAAAATGTCTATACAACTATTAATTTTTAACGAATCCATAATATATCTTGCTAGCTGGGGGACATAAGCAAGAACGAATTTGAATTACTAGACATTTCCTTTGTAACACCATACTCTTAGAGAAAATTGTTTTGATTTACAGAAAGGAGAGATAAATTTGGAGCGTTCACTACCAATTGTCCAAACAGCAACGTTGGGGATGGGTTGATTTTGGGGCACGGAGGCCCAGTTCGGGCATTTACCTGGAGTTTTACGGACACGAACCGGATATGCAGGCGGAACGGTAATGCAACCAACATATAAACAAATTGGCGATCACACAGAAACAGTGGAAATTGATTTTAATCCAGCCATCATTTCTTACGGAGAGATCCTGGAGTTGTTTTGGAAAGGCCATCACCCTAACCGCAAAAATTATAAAGGCAGACAGTACATGTCACTACTGCTGTATCACGATAAACAGCAAAAAAACGCGATAGAACAAAAGAAGACCGCGCTGGAAAAAGAACTGCACAAGGAAATACAAACAGAGGTAAGCACCTATAGAGGATTTACCTTAGCCGAGGAACGGCATCAGAAATACTTTCTAAAAAGGTACCCGGATGCTATTAAACAACTAACCGAGCTCTACCCTTCCTTCACAGCCTTTAATGACGCAACACTAACAGCGCGGCTGAATAGCTTCGTTAGAGGTTTAGGAACCATGGCAGGAATTAAAAACGAAATCAGCCAATGGCCAGTCAGCCGACAGGAAAAGGAAATTTTATTGGAATCTGTCAGGAGAATCCGCTGGTAACGGATAACGGTGGGCACTTGAAACAACTCATTCGGTTCATTTTGGAAAAGACCTAGCATTTCAAGGTAGGCACTGAAAAACGGAAGCTATATGATAAGTAGAATTTTAAAAGCGGTCTGTGTAGGATTAAATTCCATACAGACCGCTTTTCGCCTAACTTCAAGAGGTTTATGCCCCTCTATTCCTTCATTCGTTTAACGATTCGTTTCACATTTGCGTAAAAATTGCCATTGCCCCTTGAATACACCTGCCTTCGAGACCCGAAGATGAGGCGACCTCATATCCGTGTCTATGCTGATTCTTCGATGGGCGATCGATGGTGACGCCTGCGGGAACAGCACGAGCCGAAGTTCCACTCGGTCAAGAGATCTTCTTGACCAGGTTAGCTGAGGCCGTGCCCGCGGCAAGCATCCGCCGCCAAGCGATTCGTGGAATCAACAACAAACGTTGACAGCCCCTTTAGATCAAAAAGGACTTTTTCACTGGCCTCATTTCAAGGTGGGTCTTTTTTGTTCCTTCGTTCCAATTATAAGAATTTTCGAAACTTAAAGTTCTGCCATACGTATTAACTAATAATAACGGGAAGCGTTAAATCTAAACAAGGCAGGGAGAGAAACGCATGATAAAAATTGACCATGTCAGCAAAACTTACGATGCTGCACAGGCATTAACTGATATTAATCTGGAGATTGCAGAGGGAACTTGCTTTGGCTTGGTAGGACCCAATGGAGCCGGTAAATCGACTCTGATGAAAATACTTGCCGGAATCATCCTCGACTTTGACGGTGATATGTTTTTCAATGGCCATGGAGTGTCCAATGAAAGGATGTTCATCAAAAAGCAAATCGGCTACATTCCACAGGATATTTGTTTAGAAGAAACATTGACTGCCAGAGATAATTTGCTGCTCTTTGGTCATTTATATGGATTGTCTGGTAAAAAGCTGCATGAACGGATAGAGGCTGTACTCGAACAAATTGGACTAACAAACAGAAGCAAGGACGTTGTTCTTAGCTTTTCCGGGGGGATGAAACGGAGACTTAACATTGGCTGTGCCCTGTTACATGAACCTGCCGTTATTATCATGGATGAACCGACTGTGGGTATTGATCCCCAGTCACGTAATTCCATTTTTACGATTATCAAACAATTAAAAGCTGCCGGCAGCACTATTATTTATTCCAGCCACTATATGGAGGAAGTAGAACAGCTTTGCGACAGTGTCGGCTTGATTGACAAAGGAAGAGTAGTCGAAGGAGGCCAGATGCAGGAACTGCTGGAACGGCACGGTAAACCGTCGCTTTTTATTTCTGGCGACGCTATCGGTCCGAAAAGCCTGGAACCGTTAACTGCCATGAAAAAGGGAGATGGTTATCTAGTGAACAGCGAAGACCCGATGGCTACTTTAGAACAACTGATTGCAAGTCTGCGAAGCCAGGATATCAAACCGAAGCGGCTGGAGCTTTATTACCCTAGACTGGAAGATATCTTCTTCACCCTTACCGGGACACAACTGCGGGATGTATAGAAAAGGAGGAATCATTACATGTGGGCAATTGCACAAGTAGAGTTTAAAAAGAAAATTCAGGATAAGGGATTATGGTTTTGGACATTTATTTTGCCGGTTATTTTCATTGTAGGTTTTGTCGCTATTTTTTCCGGACAAGAGGGCGTGGAATATACAGAAATTGTTACGCAAATCATCCCAGGGTACACGGTGATGTTTACATTTTTTATTATGATTTCGATCGTAATTGCCTTTGTTAAAGATCGGGAAAACGGGATGGTTGCCCGAGTAGCAAGCACCCCCCTGCCTATCAAGCACTTTTTTATGGGTAAATGGATCCCCTTCATGATTCTTGTTCTTTTACAGATTGCCGTGTTGTTGTTATTCGGAGTGCTTGTATACGACCTTCCCCTCGGTGATCCAGCAGCACTGATTATTATTTCCCTAATGCAGGCTTTTATTGCTACCAGCTGGGGAATGGCCATGGCTGTTTTAGTTAAAACAGAGAACATGGGAATAGCTCTTACCCAGGTGATTGCAATGGGGGGTGCATTGCTGGGCGGGCTGTGGATGCCTGTGGAAATTATGCCGGATTTACTCCAAAAAATCAGCAGATTCGTTCCTCAATATTGGGGACTTGAAGGTTACAAAGAGATTATTCTAAACGACGGAACAATAATAGATATTTGGCAGCATACGCTTATACTTTTTGCCTGCGGGGCTGCCGGGATTCTTATTGCCTTGTTGGGATATAAGCGTTATTTAAAGCAGTCGCGAAGCTAACTGTCAACCGGATTGTCTAACACCACCAGAAGCTCAAGGTTAATTGGAGCAGCCGCATTGGCCGCTCCTTTTATCCTTGCGGTGATACTCCGATATTTGGATAACCCTCACATCGCGTGGATGCAGTTCGTGGTAAATTCCTCGGCGATCATGGAAAGAAACATAGTCGCTACGCTCGCTTTGAATAAGTTCCTCGGCTTTGGCTTGCGTCTCTTCGAAAATAAACCGTCTAATATAATGTTCCTGATCAAAAAAATAAGTGACCTTAAACTCTCTCAAACCCAACATCTCCTTCCTTTCTCCATGATAACAAAAGCAACAGGATCGGCCACAAATAGAGGATTCCTAACTAAGCAGGAAGAAAGAATAAACGTACACCATGTTGAACAACTGTTAAAATAACATTAACTGGAATTACCAACTGGAGGAATGGGCATGAATAACATAAACAGGCCAGTCGTAGCAATCGCAGGCGCCAGCGGCCAAATTGGACAACATCTACTAAACAAAATCACCAAAACAGCGAACGTGATTGCTTTGTCACGGAGCGCGCACAATCAAACAGACACGGAACATGTAGTATGGCGTTCGTGTGATTTCTTTTCGCCGCGTGATGCGGAGCAGGGATTAGAAGGGGCAGACTTTGCTGTTTATATGATCCATTCGCTGACATCATCTGCCACACTTACCCAAGCAGCATTTTCAGACACTGAAGTACTGCTTGCCGATAATTTTGCCAGAGCGGCAAAAAGAAATGGGATTAAACAAATCATATACATGCGTGCCGCTGTACCCAAACATGAGCTAGAAAGAACTTTTCATTTGAAGAGCCGGTTGGAAGTGGAAAAAATACTCCATTCATATGGTATTCCGGTCAGGACGGTAAGGACAGGCTTGATCATTGGGACAAAAATATTATCTCTTCCGGCTCCTTCGAAGCTGATCGAACGTCTCCCCTCATGGACTCGTACTTTGAAGGAGGTTCTTAAGCTCCCCTGGGATAATCATTACTGGAACAGTCACTTGCAAGACTTAGACCTCCCGCGAGCTTCCAAATCAACACCCGCTTTCCCGCCAAATGTCAGATCTGTTCAACGAGTATTACTGCCAAAAGGAAGAGATGCTGACTGGGCAGGAAAACATTACTTTCACTGGCTGGCAGGCTTGGCCAACCCTTTAATAACGATTGAGGCGGACGTGCAAAGGAATTACAGTATTTTTCTCGGATTAATGAAAGGTCCCATTTTGGAGATCCGCTTTATTCCCGACTACAGTTACCGTACGCGTGCGCTCTATTTTATTTCAGGTGGTACACTAGCACGTATTACTAATGACAGGCACTGCCGCCTGGAATTCCGGCAAATTCCCGGCTCCCAGGAATGTATCATTGCTATTCATGATTACCAGCCTGCCTTGCCCTGGTATTTATATAAATACACCCAGGCTGATATCCATCTGTTGGTCATGTATCTTTATAAAAAACACTTGTATCGCCTGATGAATGATAAGCAAAAGTGCTTACTGGCAAGGAACTAAGCAAAAGGAAAAACTTAATCTATAGGAGGAGTTCCCCCTGATGGAAGAACGAAAAAACAGAAAGAAAAAGACGATTCCAGCATACGCTAAATATGCCGGTCGAAACATGTGGTCGGGTATTTTATTTGGCATTGGGATGGTTGCCTTTATTGATGAGATGGTTTTTCACCAACTGCTGCATTGGCATCATTTTTACGATAAATCCACTACTGCCATCGGGCTAGTCTCCGATGGTATTTTCCACGCGTTCAGCTGGTTTGCAACAGTTGCTTCCTTATTTATGGTCGCCGATTTGCGGCGCAGACGTGCCTGGCATGCAGCCCGTTGGTGGGGTGGAATCCTGCTTGGTGCAGGTTTATTCCAACTATATGACGGGACTATTCAACACAAGGTTTGGAAGCTTCATCAAATTCGTTATGACGTGGAAGTTTTGCCGTATGATTTGGTGTGGAATTCAACTGCCTGCCTAATGATCGCCTTTAGCATACTCACACTGGTCCGGACAAGGCCGCCACGAGCCGAAATGAATGATGGCTATGAATAACCTTCATCACGGGGCTGGTCTCACTCATCAGTTATTGCTGGCACTTCCTTTTATAATGGCAATCATTCTCTACATTTCAGCTGTGCTTTTATCGCTGCAGCGGCAGCGGCCATGGCACTGGCACCGTTCTGTATTTTGGATAGCAGGTTGCCTCTCAGCTATTGCTGCGGTCTCCGGTCCGCTGGCACGCCGTGCTGTCTTCGACTTTGAAGCTCACATGGCGGGACATTTACTGCTCGGAATGCTTGCACCTCTCCTGATGGTGCTTGGCGCCCCAGTTACACTGATGCTTAGAACACTCCGGCCCAGAAGTGCCCGTCGTTTATCGCGTCTGCTCCGAAGCTGGCCCGTCCGAGTGATTAGTGATCCTTTGTTTGCTTCCATTCTTAACGTAGGCGGGTTATGGCTGCTTTACACTACTAACTTATACAGCGCTATGCACGGGAGCAATCCCTTACATGCGCTTATCCACCTGCATGTCTTTTTGGCTGGCTACGTGTTTACAGCCGCTATCATTTATATTGACCCGACTCCCCACAGGGCCTCATTTGTCTATCGTTCTGGTGCATTAATCGCAGCACTGGCTGCCCACGGGATGTTATCCAAGTACATTTATGCCCATCCACCAGCAGGCGTGTCAGCCATACAAGCAGAATCTGGTGGAATGCTTATGTACTATGGCGGCGACGCGGTCGATGTCATCCTTATTTGTATCCTTTGTTACCAATGGTATAAGCGTTGCAGGCCGCGTATCCCCCTTTCGGTAAGCAAGCCTGAAGGTTTTCCGCAAAATTAATCGGACAGTTTGAGTTAAACTGTCCGATTCACTTTATTTGAGGCTGTTTCTGCTCCTGTAAAAAAGCAGCCGCACTCAATTCAGTTTTTGTTAGAATTCGTCAACACCATTTCTAATTCTTCTAGTGACCTGCCTTTTGTTTCAGGAACCATCCTCCAGACAAAGATAGCAGAAAGTACGCTCATGAGACCATAAAAAGAATAAGTCAATCCACCACTGTATTCCATCATAGAGGGATACGTAGAGGAAATGAAATAGTTTGCTGCCCATTGCGCAGCAACAGCGAGCGCAACTGCCTGCCCTCTTATTTTGTTAGGGAAAATTTCGGCAATCAATACCCATACCACAGGTCCCCAAGACATCATAAAAGAAGCTGTATAGATAATAATGAAGATTAAAGTGCCGATTCCTATCATGTTGAAAAAGGCCAGGCCGGCCACTCCGAACATGCCAATTGTCATCCCAATCGAGCCAATAATCAACAATGGTTTTCGGCCGAATTTGTCGACTGTCATTATTGCTATCAGGGTAAAAATAACATTTACCAGCCCCATGATGATTGTTTGGAACATGGAAGCATCTCTAGCTGCACCCATACTTTCAAAAATACGCGGTGCATAATAAAGAGCTACATTTATGCCGACAAATTGCTGGAAAACAGACAGCAATATACCGATCACAATGATTTTTTTGCCAAAAGAAAATAGCCTGCCTTTTTCCGCGTCAAAAGATTTCTTAATTTCATACATTGTTGCTTTAGCCATCGTTTGGTCATAAATCTTGGAAAGGATATTTCTCGCTTTTTCATCCTGATTCTTTAAAACTAAATATCTAGGCGTTTCTGGCACTGCGAATAATAAGACGAGAAACAATGCAGCAGGGATAGCTTCTGATAAAAACATATAGCGCCAGCCGACATCATTAATCCACTCTGCCGACTGTCCCCTGGCAATTCCCCAGTTAACAAAATACACAACCAGCATACCGAAAATAATGGCAAATTGGTTTAAAGAAACAAGCCTTCCCCTAATTTCCGGCGGTGCCATCTCGCCAATATACATCGGCGCGACCGCTGACGCCAATCCCACCCCAACACCTCCGATTATCCGGTAGATGTTAAATGTTACTAATAGAGATAAAGTTGGATCACCTTTAGAAAAAAACAGAAACTCTGGATAAGCTGAACCTAAGGCTGACAGTAAAAATAGCACAGCTGCCAGCATCAAAGAGTATTTTCTACCAATCCGATTGGATAAAAAACCAGATAAAAAACCACCGATAATACAACCGATTAGTGCACTTGAAACAGTTATTCCATGAACAAGCGAGCTAAGGTTCAAATTTTCAGCAAAGTAGTTCTGCAGCGATCCTTCTGCCCCGGAAATAACAGCTGTATCATAACCGAACAAAAGTCCTCCCAAGGTTGCGACGAGCGTAACTAAGCTGATAAATAAACGTTTATGTTTCTTCATATTCGGAGGAAGCAACCACTCACTTCCTCTCCACACCCCTTTCTCGATGTAATCGCTTACCACAAACCGTATTCTACCAGTTCATTGTTAGTTTGTACAGTAAACAAACTAAGTTTAAGAGAGTGTACCTGTCAGAAGAATTGACTTTAAATTTTTGGTTTTCGCTCCTCTTTTACCGGAAGTCGCTCTACTTCTTCATTGTTGATCATCTTCCGGATTTTCACTCTTCTTTCCGGACGAGTCGCTCTTCTTTTCCTGAAAGTTGATCGACTTCCTTCGCCTATTGGATAGGTTTTGCAGCTTTTATTAGTACGGATTCTCCCTGGAAGCTATTCACTTTTCCGGCTTTTTGGGTAATTTTAAATTTCTGTTGATAATGGGCAGGGGCTTGCAGCATTTCTTTTGCCAATTGTTGTTTTTCTGCTTCCGGGAGAGCCATTGTGTTACACCAGTTATCAAATGAAAACGACTTTTTAAGGCAATGCATTTCTTCCAATTCAAATCCTTGTTGCTCGATAAGGCGAACCCACTCGGATTTTTTCCAAGCTCGTTGATGACTGTAATCCCTCTTCTTTTCTATTCGGTTATAAAATTCGTCAAACTCATCGTCTTCCGGGGCCGTGTTATCAATAAATAAAAAAATGCCACCTTTCTTTAATGCTCGGAAGGCTTCCCTAACAAAGGATTCAATATCAGCAAAATGATGAGCCGCAATCCGGCACACTGCAATATCAAATGTTTCTGCTGGAAAAGGTAGGTTCTCTGCGTCTGCCTCCAAAAATTCCACATTGCTATGGCCATTGGATTCAATAAATTTTTTAGAGGCTGCCAGAATTTCCTTCGTTAGATCAATTGCCGTTATTTTTTTTGATAATGGCGCTAACGCATTGGCCACGTGTCCGCCGCCAGTCGCGATGTCCAGCACCGTTTCTTCCCCGTTCCAATGAAGCAGCTTCACCAGCTTAGCCAAATCCTCCCCTTTTGCATGTACCGTACTAGTTACATAGTTTGCTGCATTGTTGCCAAATTGCAGTTGAACATCTGTTTTCGCGCTATTATTTACCATATACATATCTCCTTTGTAGTTCTGTTGCAGCATTAATTGCTTCTATACGGTATTCTTCGTCATTTACTGGAATACCTGCTCCAGTCCTGACCTGATTAAGGATTGCTATTTCGCCTGTTGAAAATTATCCAAGCCACCCCTAGCAGCAACAGCGAACATCCTGCAAGATCATATAAAATAGTGATCGAGGATCTCTGTAAAAGGAAGAATGCCATTAGCGGACCGAGAGCCGCTCCAATGTCAATAACAACCGTATAAGCAGTCATCATTTTAAGTTGATCTGATTGCACAGCGGCCCTGGCTGCCAGTGTATCTGCGGTTGTCACAAAAGCAGTAGAAGTTAATTGAAACATTAATAGCAGGATGATCAGTGACACAATGGATGAAGTATGTGCCAACAAAATAAGTAATACGGCACCACTAAACGCAGGGATTAACAATAAATGGTGTTTTAAATTAGACCCATCGATAACTTTGCCGACCATTGGAGCCACGAAGGGGTCCCAGCTCCAGCGGACTGCCTGAATGATTCCTGCTAACGTGGCAGCTCCGATTGATAATTCGAGAGCTATCCAGCCGCCAGCATAGCTTCTGGCAATTAATTGACTAAGTGTCGATGCAAAAATTCCGAACACAATCAATCCTACAGCCATGCCGGTCAGTAAAACCATTCGTTGATAAGGAAAAAACCACGCCAGGGAGGCTGTCTCTTTTAGGGCTTTTGGCTGTCCTCCTCCTTTTTTTACTGGAACGAGCAGCCAAACAAAAGGTAAAGTAAGTAATCCCATTCCGGCAAACAGGGTTGTAACAAAAAATATCGAAGTCTGATCAACCAATATTCCTCCGACAAGCATACCAAATAAACCACCAATTCCCCATAACCCGTTATACAAGCCGACATACTGGCCACGGTTTTGCTCGTCAGTCTCTTCAATGACTGTAAGGAAACCGCCAAGCCGGAGCAGCGACCACGAGATCCCCCAAAGAGCACGAAGAAAAAAAAGTATCCAGAATTGGTTAAACACGCCGTAAGACATTGTCGTAAGAACAGCTAAACCTACAGCAATAAAAACGCCTGTCCTCAACTGAACATGTTTATAAAACAGACCGATGAGCGGATTGATCGGCAGGCGGATAAACCGGTTAATGGATAGAAGCAGTCCGACCTGCCACACGGCTGCCAAACCAAATTCAGGCCAGTATAACGGCAGGACAACCAGCAGCATAGCATCACCCAACACCGACACAGCAGTAATGACAGCTATTCCTATAATTTTTCTTTTAGCCGATAGTAGCATACATGTATCCCTTTCGTACCCATCCATAATGGATGAGTGGATGCGTATTCGATTCTTATTTGTTTTCTTATTTATTCCAGTGCGCTATCACGTCTGTCATGTATCCCCCTCCTAGTTTCCTATTGTACGTTTTAAAAAGACGAAAAAAAGTGTACAATCTATTAAAACTCTCTTCCCCTTAGAGAAGGGTAATTTAGTAGATTATTAAATATTAACCGCTGCATCAAGCAATACCCTAGGCTGGAAGGATTAGACGGGCTTTGGTTTTGGAAACAGGAAGAAAAGGAGGAGCTCCATCATGGAAGAACAGAAAATAATCCAATTTATTAAAGAGAGATTTCCTCATAAAAATATAACAGCCATCGAAGTGATTAATACAGGTTGGGACAATGATGTACTTCTTTTAAATAAAGAACTTGTTTTCCGCTTTCCGAAAACCAAGGATATAAGGAAAAAGGTGCAAACAGAGGTGGAACTGCTAAAAGCACTTAATGAACGTAACCCACCAGTAGAGCTGCCTCGCCCTACCGTTCTTGAAAACTTTAATAAAGAGCTGACATGTATGTATTACCCTCTCATAAACGGGAAATCGCTGGATAAATTAAATGAAAGCATGATTAAAGCGAATAAGAAAAATGCAAAAGTGATGGGAACGTTTCTAACCAAGCTCCACCATCTCCGTAATACAAACCCTGCTATTAATCTGGAGACCAGCCATCCATTCGATTACTGGAATAACTTGTTTACTGCCGTTAAGAACCAGGTGCTTCCATTAGTAAGTAATCGGGAAGCATATTTGATAACTGGATTTTTTTCTGATTTTCTGCATTCGTTTTCTAATCAAAATTATCGTCCTACCTTCATTCATGGCGACCTTTCCAGCAATAATATCATCGGTGATCCAGAGACTGGGAAGATTCTTGGGGTGATTGATTTTACCGATGCACAGCTTGGGGACCCAGCGTTTGACTTTGCCGGCTTTTATTGGGATTTTGGCGCTGCCTTCACTCGTGAAGTTCTTAATCAGTATCAGGGGGACGACCCAGCTGACAAAATTTTTCAGCGTGTACAGCAGTTTTATGGGGTTCAGCCAATCTTCCATGAATTGCTGTACAAGCTCAAGCTCGGACATCCGATTAACTGGCAGACAGCTTTGGACAAATTCAAGCATTTACTGGCAAGCAAAGAATAATAGCACTACCACTACTTAATAGGAAGCTGGGATATCTTCGATGGTCCTGCCAAAATGCTGCTTATACAAATGTTCAAATATGCCGATGGCCTGATAAAAGCCTTGTTCATAGCGGCCATCTTCGTCCACCGTCCAGCAGGTGGCCAGAACGGAATGACAAAACCCCCATAATAGCAGTCTTTCTTTATTCAATTGTAATTCCCGAGTAAATATTGCTGTCCTTGTTTCGATCACCCAATAGCTACCTTCTTCCGGAAGCTTATTCAATAAAAACTGGATAAGATCGTATTCCCGCTCCCCAATTAATCCTTTTGGATCAATTGCCAGCCAAGATTCCCCATTCCTCAGCAAATTGTAATGATGAAAATCTCCATGCAGGAGCCAATGTTTTTTAATTGTTTGATTCAAATAAGCGAAAATGCCAAGCGCATTTTCTAGCGTTTTTTCGCTAATGGGCCCGATACCTTTGGGATGGTTGCGTGCAATCTTTCTTAACCCTGCTTCTCTTACTTCTGTTGAAGGGAGTTTTGTTTGCGGCGGAGCGCCTACCGTTATTTTCTGGTGTACGTCAGCAGCAATCCGGCATGCTAGGGCATGATCCTCTATATCGGCAAGTGTTGTCCCCGGCAATACTTGCTCCAACAGCATAATTCCATACTCCGCTTCATAATCAATAAGGTTGACCATTGCTGGAGATCGCAACGATTGCAACGCTTCCAACTGATCGATAAATTCTCCACCCGGAGGTGAAATTTTAACGACTGCTTTCGTGCCGTCTGCCATCCGGGCCGGGGCTACATAGTTAATTGACAATTGATACGGTTCATGCATAATTAACTGCCACTTTTGTTCACAATACCTAATAATGTTCGGAAGTTTTGCCAGCCAAGCCTCCCCTTCCTCCCGAAAGTACAGTTTTATATTTTTGACAAATTGTTGTTGCATGCTGTTCCTCCTATCCAAGGGCAGCGAAAACAAAACCAGTAATCCTCTCTTCTAGAAAACCACTGGATTCCTTCGCTTATGTTAAACGGTAACTTTACTGTCGATTGTCCACCGTTTAACCATAGCGCCTTCAATAAACGACGGCTGGCTGGCATACATCCTGATTACATCGCGGATGTCTTCTGGACGGTAGCTGGTATGTTGGTTTTGGGCCAGGGATGGATAACCGGAACCGCGCTGTAAATAGTCTGAGCTTGCCACTTTGTACCACTTTTCTTCCTGTAATGGCTCGTCCCCGATTCTCATGTCGATAACCCTTTGTCCGTCATGGACGATTTCAGCGCCAGATACGTGCAGCCTGCCGGCAAATTTTCCTCTGAAGCCTGGGCCACTGCCATCCGCAAGGCAAGCTTGTACATCTAAGGATTGTTCGATAGCAGCAAGAATATCTTTGCCTTTCACTTCAAAAATTGTCGGATTTAAGGGGGAAGGGCATATTTCGATTAGTTTTTTATCCGACACCCAATCAAACAATCCTGCATTGACAATGCCGCTGTTAATTAATCCGATATCTCCTTTAAGCATATTCTGTAAGCCATCAGCTATCAAATTAGCCATCGGGTTTTCCTCAATCACGTCATGCCAGAGCGGCTGATCCAGATGGTACAACGGACGGCTTAAGTTAGCTACCGCCTTATCTTTGTTTGTTCTTAAAATAGCTGTAGCCTGTTCATCAATGGCAGCTTCACTGGTTGACAGCATCGCAGAGTCTAATAGCTTCACATGGTCGCCAGTCACCTCCAATTCAAGTATCCCGATATGTGCGCCATAATTTCCTGCACTATTACGGAGGGTGCCATTGATAAATTTCGGCTCCGGGTACAGCTGATGATCATGTGCTGAAAGAATTACATCGATATCAGCCAATTCCGCTGCCAGCTGATCATCGGCAGCTGTCCCGATATGATTCATCACAATACAAACGTCATACTCGCCATAATATCTATCAATCTCTCCCTTAAGTGCCGTTTTGTAATCAGACATATGTACCCCAAGGCCATCATTGAAGACATCCAAATCAGGAGAAGAACCTGTAATTAGGATTCGAAGTCCTTTTTTTTCAATTAATGTGCTAGAGACAATACCAGTTATTCGGGTTTTATCCTTCTTATAAAGATTGTTGCTGATAAATGGCACTGAACTGTTGCTGGCCATATATTCAAGTGTCTCCACACCATTAAACATTTCATTGTTGCCAACCGTTAACGCATCATAACCAAGAGATTCTATAAGTTCGATGGCAGCCATCCCTTTAGTACCTTGCAGTTCGATGCTTCTAAAGTCAGCAAAATCGCCGCCGTCCAGAAGCACCGTTGATTCATCTTTATGCTGGCGAATCAAGCTGGCTGCTCTGGAAAACTCATCAAAATGGCTGTGCAAATCGTTAGTATGGATAATTTTTAATTTCATTCGCTTCCCCCATGTTTTTTGACTTTACCCCTCATTATTTCGCAGTTTATTTCGATTTTCCTGCTCAATAACTCTAAAGGTTAATGCATTACATAAAAAAGGCAGGAGGTCGTAACCCCCTGCCAATAATAATTAGGCTTAAAAATAACTTAAATTAACTCTGATATCCATCGACAACAATGTCCAACTTCCCTGTATCCGGGCTGATTACCAAGCCATGAACCGGCACATCGCCAGGCAAGAGCGGATGCTGTTTTATCGTTGTGACACTATGGTTCACACTGTCTTCTACGTTATCAAACCCTTGTAAAAATTTGTTGAAATCAACACCGGAGTATTGCAGTGTATCCAAGGTTTCCTGTGCAATCCCGCGTTCTTTGACTTTAGCAAGCATGCTTTCAGAATTCAAACTGGACATACCGCAATCATGGTGTCCGACAACTAGTACTTCATCTGCCTTTAACTCATAAACTGCAACTAAAATGCTCCGCATGATGCTGCCAAATGGATCTGCAACAATGGCGCCTGCTGTTTTTATTACTTTAGCATCACCGTTTCCTACATTCATGGATTTAGGCAGCAGCTCCACCAATCTTGTATCCATACAGGAGATAATAACAAGCCGCTTATTGGGAAACTTATCTGTTTGATACTGTTCATACTGCTTATTTTCTACAAATTTTTCATTATAAGATAAAATTTCTTCTAAAAGTTTCATTTTTTTCACTCACTTATCCTTTAGTTTTATTTTATTATAAAATGAAAGTCTAAAAAAATAAAATAACTACGCTTCTGCTTGGTTAGTTTCTACCTTACGGTAACCGCTGCTGTATCCAGTGCAGCCTCCCTCCGCCTAATTAATCAGCTGGATGGAAGCAAAACCAGCTTTTTATAATTTCCAGACAGCAGCATACTTTTTCCGATATTTATCTTCCTCCACGGTTTCGATTAAATCGATAGCTTGCTGTTTAATCGTCTCATCCGGCACTTCCTCATAAAGGTGGTGAAGTCCTTGGATAATATCGAATCGGATTAAGGTATAATTTTTTTCATCTCTGCAATTTTCAAACCGATGGGAAAGTCCGGCAATGACCATGTCTTTTTGGTTAGCTCCTGCCGTTCCCACCTTCCAAAGCGATTGAAGGCAATGTCTTGCCGTTACAAACCGTTTATCCCTAGTCACTTCCATTAGCCTGGGAAAGTCCTGTAGCATTCGGTTCTCAGGGTCGCTTTTTGCTAATTGGCAGAGCAGCTGGGCTGCTATTGCCCGGCGGTGATTATCCTGGTGGCTTAAATCCTCCAGCAAGTCATCCCAGACTTCATATGCCCAATCCACTTCACTTTTCGTAGTCTCCATTAACTGAATAAATGCTTCATAACGGATGTTTTTATCTGTTGACTGAAGATCCTTGACAGCTTTTGTGGTGCTTTCATCCATTTTTTATTTTACCATCCTTTCTCCTTGTGAAGTCTTTTCCCAGCAATACGACAACAACAAGTGTCACCATGGGAAAGGCAATACTTACCGTTGTTAGCAGGAATAGTAGCAGCATCAACAAGTTTCTGTTCAACGGCACTGGAGATTTGGCCTTTGCAATAAGAGACATGGTGGTATCGAGCTGATGCTCAATATATAGGACAAGAACATATGCATAAAGGAGCAGCTGCAAAGGGATCCACCAGACTTCCATTTGAAATAGTGCCAGTAATACTAACGTCAGCACACCCACAAGCAGGCCTGCCCGATAAGACCAGTACAAAAATGCTCGTTTCCATGCGGTTAATTGCCATGGCAAACAGAAAATCAACCTATCCCCGAACCCACCGATAAAAAAACTGGCAGCCATCTTTACAAACAAAAAAATAGCCAGACTGATAGCCGCTCCGAATACCAAGTCCCCATGAAAACTTAATAGCACAAGGATAATGAGCAGACTTCCTAGTGTCCGGAGAACTGTCTCCTTTTGTTCGGTTAAGTAACTTTTCCATAACCGTTTATAAATAGCTGTCTGATGCTGGTAATCGAAAGGTTTTCTGCTTTTTTTACTGGAGATAACCCGGGAAAGCCAGCTCTGCCTTGCTGGCGGCTTAATTTCCATATGTGACATTTTATTGACAAACCACATGTTCCAAATAATCAAGTCATTCGTTTGGACCACTTTCTGCCAATCGATTTCCTGCAGCAGCTTTCTGAACAGCACTACATTGACAGCAAGCAAGGTGATAAACAGTCCAGCAGTTCCCCGAAGAATGAACCCCGTTTCTATCATAACAAACCGGACGACTCCCATTAAAATAACCGTCATTGCAACAATAAGCATTTTACTGGTAAAACGCAGCTGATAAAGTTTCCACTGTGGAATTTTCATTAAAACCTGCATCAAAAGAATTATCCCGGCAAGAGCTATCAAAAAGGGGACCGAGAATGGCGTCAGTATCCCGATTAATAAAGCTGCTACTGTCCAATATAAGACACCTATCAGCCAGCTTTCCACTGCACAGTATAGCCACAGCTTTGCCTTTGAAAAAGGGAGCAAACTCATTTTAAATTCTGTGCTCGAAAAGGGAACACCCGGTCTTGTAAAGGCAGCTGTAATTGAGCGGATCACTAGTATAAATACTAGGTTAATAGAATTAGCGGATAGAACAACTTCAATATGACGGATTTGAGCTCCATATTGCTGGATATTTTCATATAAAATAATAGCGCCAAAGATCATATATAACCCTAAATAAATCAATACGGTTACATCAAAACTCACTCCAAAGGCCAGCAGATATAGCTGCTTCTTTTTATAGCGCCTGTTTTTTTTCACACTAGTGTAAGCAGCCCACGTAGAAAAATTCGATTTCATTCAGCAAATCTCCTTTTTAACTCGTGAAAACTGCCCATTTCTCCTTGATCGACTACCTTTCCTTGCTGCAGCATCAAGTATTGATCAGCTGTATCCTGGAGACGGTCCAATAGATGGGAAGTGAGCAAGATTGCCATACCTTGTTCAGCTTTGGCTGCCATTTGTTGTTGTAGAAAATCAGCAGCATACACATCTAAACCCATAAAGGGTTCATCAATCAATAATAAGGGTACTTCCGGGAGCAGTGCACATATAGTTTGTACCTTCTGCCTCATTCCTTTAGATAAAGATTCAGGAAATTCGTGAAGCTTATCACCAATTTCCAATTCGTGTATGTAATAATCAACTTTTTCTTTCAAGTCCCGTTCATCGATTTGATAGCTTTTCCCATATAGTTGAAAATGCTGCATCGTTGTCAACTCTGGTAATAGAAAGGGTTCTTCAGGTATATAAGCAAGCTTTTGCTTAAAAGAAAGGAAATGATCGTCCTGTGAATCGCCATTTAAAGAGATTGTCCCTGATGTCTTTTCCTGTAGACCGATAAGTGTTTTCATGATCGTCGATTTTCCCGCACCGTTATGGCCAATTAGGGCAGTTATGGTTCCTGGCTGCAAATAAAAAGAAATATCTTTAAGTATGCTTTCATTTTTGATTTCGATGTTAACCTTTTCTACTTTTAATCCGTCCATCAGTATCTGCTTCCTCCCCCAATTTGTTAATCTCTCTACGATTTATCAAGCCAAACTGTTTCACTATTAGAAGTTAGTTGTGTTATTTGTTTCTTTTTAAAAAAGAGGTTGGCCAAAAAAGGAAAGTGTACAAAGCAAAAATCGAACTCGTTCGATTTTTCTTTTCTAATGCATAATTTAAACTGCGGACACAGTGACAACTCTATTTCTTCCTTCTAACAAGGTTAGATGCTTAAACGAGCGCAGGCAGAATACAACGCTTTCCGTGGGCACGGTTTCAGCCTCCTTGAAAATAAAGGAGCCATTTTCTGTGTGCGATGAGTCGCTGCCGAAGCGTTCCTATTCCTCAGAAGCAAAAACGGCTTCTTCTGGGGGCTTCAGACTAACTGGAGTCTTTCTACCGCTGATAGAGCTATTCTTACTACCTTGTATGACGACCACTGCGGAAATACACTACGCTTTCCGCGGGCGGCTGGTGAGCCTCCTCGAGCTAGCGCTCTGCGGGGTCTCACCGAGGCCTTCCCTCCCGCAGGAGTCTCCGTGGATTTCCTCCACTGGAAGTCTGTGTACTTTTTTCAGCAGTCCACAAATACTTATGATTTACTTGAGAAATCGCGGTGTACAAGCGCTTATCCGGTAAAAATCAGCTACTTTTACATCGCCATTTATATCCATACGTAATCAATCGAATGCTTGAAGAGGACCTTTTAAAACTCCATATGCTGTTATCGTTCGATTTTAAAAGTGGATGTATGTTATGCCCCAACCACGCTTTTCTTGTATTCCATTTAGTGCTCCTCCATTTCGGCAATGTAAACCTGTTGCTGCCGCTCTGGGTTGTCTAAGTAGTAAACATGAGCTGTTCCGAATTGTTCATCTATCACCTAAATATAAATCTGTTCCCCCAATTACGTCACGTTAATAAGGCCTGTGGACTGTTTGATTTCCTGTGCCCGCTGTTTTTCCTTTATTCTTGCCTCCTAAATGTAATATCACTCCGGGATATAAGGCAATTCCTTGTCATCAGGGATATTAATTACATGGGTATCGGTATAGGCCAGCAGCCCTTCTTTCCCATATTCGCGGCCCATTCCCGACTGTTTTACTCCGCCAAACGGGAATCTTACATCCAATCCCTGGATAGCGGCTGTATTGATCATTGTTGTACCCGCCTGGATATGCCTGGCGACTTTGACAGCATGTTTTTCCTCACCCCAGACCGAACTAGTCAATCCGAATATACTATCATTAGCCAAATCGATGGCATGCCGGTCATCATTAAAAGGTAAAATAGGTACAGTCGGGCCAAATTGTTCCTCGACCACGATTGGATCATCATAATTTGCACCGATGACGACTGTAGGCTGCATGAAATATCCCTTTTCATACAAATCTTGATCGAGTATCTTGCCCAGTTTTACCACCCTGGCTCCTTTAGTTTTGGCATCATCAACTAAGCTTTGGACAAATTCGACCTGTTTTTTGTTGTTGACAGGGCCGATAGTTGTTTGTTCATTAAAGGGATCACCAACCCGGATCCATCTATTGGCTGCTTCGATGTACTTTTCAACAAACTCGTCATGAATGGAGCGGTCAACATAAATGCGTTTAGCAATCATGCATATTTGTCCAGCAGTCAGGAAATTGGAAATAACCAAGCGCCGCATTGCTTTTTCGTCGTTTACGTCAAAATCGCTCAAAATAATTGCTGCATCATTTCCTCCGAGTTCCAGCGTCATATGTTTGATTGTATCAGCCGCAGCCTTCATAATATGCTTCGCTGTTTCTGTTCCCCCGGTGAAAGCAATTTTTGCTACCTTAGGATTGGAGGTTAGCTCTACACCGACATCCGCTTCGCCATGGACGAGGTTGAGCACCCCCGGTGGAAATTCCTCCGCTATCATTTCGGTTACAAGGCTGACCGCCAGTGGTGCCAGTGGACTTGGCTTTAACACCATTGTATTCCCAGCCAATAAGGCAGGAGCAATTTTTATGGTAGACAAAGAGATCGGATAATTCCACGGGGATATTGCCGATACAACCCCAATTGCATCCTTGGCTATAATCGTTCTGCCGCTATCATGCTCCTGAACATCGCTTTTTAGCACTTCTGCCACATTATCACAAGCATACTCCATCCACATCAAGGAGACAGCGATTTCTCCTTCCGAATCGTAAAGCGGTTTTCCGTGCTCACGACTTAACAGTTTAGCGATTTCCGATGTTCGGTGTTTGATGTTTTGAATAGCTGACCGCATCCGTCTAATTCTATCGTCCAAACTAGATTCCGCCCAGGATGGAAAAGCATTATGGGCTGCTTCAATGGCACGGACTGTGTCCTCCCGCGTGTTAATCGGAGCATACCCGACTACTTCTTCCGGATGTGCCGGGTTTTCCCGCGGCGATTGCTTTTCCGCTTTAAATTTTTCACCGTTTATCATTGCGTCTATGACAACTTGTTCATCGGCCATTATCACACTTCCTTTCTTTCAGGTAATTGCCAATAGTATTAGCAATCACAGCAGGAAAATGTATGCGATTTCCACAGATGCCAGTGGACGCCGAAAAAACAAAGCCCCTGCATCTACCAAAACGGCAGAAGCAGAGGTGAAAGTTAGTTATTTGTTATCCTTGGATATCTCTTTTACTAAAGCCGGCAAAACCTGCCGCCATAAGGATGGCAGCCGTCAAAGACAATAGTGATAGATTGGCAAAGCCGATTTCTTCGACGGGAAACTGCGGAATGTAACCGAACGGGGTCAACTTTTCCAGCCAATTTGGCAGCTGAAGCATTCCGCCCATGTACACAACCACAAAGGAATAGCCCAAATAAAGCCAAGCCAGCCCAGCTATTTTCGGGATTACTCCCAGCAACAGGACGGCGAATCCAATCATTAGCCATATGGCAGGTAAATAAACAATGGCAGCTTGGTAAAAAGTACCGAGGGATATACCGCCATCCAGCACCGATATCCCTACCAGCCCTATTCCAAGGGCAGAACACGACAACATCACAAATCCACCGAGTACGGAAACAAGAAAATAACTTGCCAACAGCTGTTTTCTTGAAATTGTCCGGCTTAACAAGTGCCCGATCCGACCTGCATTCTCTTCGCTCTTCAACTTGAATAAAACCATCAAAGCCGGCACTGTACTAATTAACGCCATGATTGTCATCAACATCGTTAAAAATTGTTCTGTCAAACTTACTCCTTCGATAGGAGGAAGCATTTGTTCCATCATTTCAATATCCTCAAAGAATGCTTCTGTGTCTCCTAAAACAGAGCCATAAGTTGCTCCAAAAATCAGCATGGCAATCGACCATGCGACCAGGCTGGTACGCTGCAGCCTCAAGACAAGGCCAGTCGGGGATTGCAGCAAAGCAGCAGCATGTTTTCTTCCCGGACGTGATGGTAAGAATCCAGATTCCATGTCGCGAATAGCGTTGAGATACAGCGTCAGGATGATTAAAACAAGTGACACCCCAACAGTAAGCAGCAGCGGCCACCAATAATTATTTACATATACTTCTGTTCCTAGTGCCCAGCCGAACGGCGAAAACCACGAGAGGGTTTCGTTGCTCACATCTCCGATGGCGCGAAACAAATATGCAAGCCCCAAAACTGTGAATGACAATCCGATGGAGCCACGGGAAGTTTCCGAAAGCTGAGCAAAGAGCGCGGTAATCGCTGTAAAAAAAATCCCTACTGCACCGAGTGCAGCTCCATATAGCAAGGAACCCTCCAAGTTTAGGCTGTCAAATCCTAAAGCATATAATCCAAAGCCTGTTGTCAGAGCTAGTAACAGCTGGATACTGACCATTACGATCAGAACTGCAGCCAGACTAGTTAATCGCCCGGACGGCAGTGACCGGAACAGTTCTAGCCGCCCTTCCTCTTCATCTGCCCGGGTATGCCGCACTACTAGCAAAATACTCATAATCCCAACCACCAATGCAGTAATACCTAGCATTTGATGGGCGATCATTGCACCAAGCGTATAGCTATCCAATCCATAGCCCGGTCCAATCATAGCTGTAACCGCTGGGTTGATCATTGTTTCTGCCAGTTGATTCCTGTCCGCCTGCGTTGGATATAAATTGTCCATCGCTAACGTCAACAGGATAGTAAAACCTATTAAGGAAAACAGCCAAATTGGAAGACGGATTTTATCTCTGCGCAAAAGAAAACGTATGAAATTCCCTGTTTGATGATAAAGTTGTTTGCTCATCAGGCTTCCCCTCCGGCTCCTCTATTCGGCTTGCCTGTTCCTTCATAATGGCGCATGAACAAGTCCTCCAGGGTAGGCGGTGCACTTTCCAGCCTGACGATTCCATACCTGCTAATATGCTTCATCACTGCGTCCATTTCCTCTGTATCCACTTGGAAAGACAACGTCTGGCCTTTTTGCTTAATCGCATGTACGCCTTTTACACCGCTCAAATCTGTCATCGCTTCCTTTGTTTCTACCTGTAGATTAGTTCTTGTCAAGTGGCGCAGCTCACTTAAAGTACCCGTCTCAATCATTTTTCCCTCACGGATAATTCCGACTCTATCACAAAGCCTCTCTACTTCTGATAGAATGTGGCTGGAAAGCAGGACGCTTTTCCCTTGATTTTTCGCCTCCATAACACACTCCTGGAAGACCCGTTCCATCAATGGGTCCAGCCCTGATGTCGGCTCGTCTAAAATATACAGGTCTGCCTCCGAAGAGAAAGCAGCAATCAATGCAATCTTCTGCCGGTTTCCTTTGGAATAAGTGCCGCATTTTTTGGATGGATCTAACGCAAATCTACTGATTAGCTCTTCCCTTCGCCCTTTTCCTTTGGCGCCGCGGAACTTGAGAAATAAATCGATCACCTCACCGCCGGTCAGATTAGGCCATAGGTTAACGTCTCCAGGTACATAAGCCACCCGCTTATGAATATCGACCGCATCTTTCCATGCATCTAAACCGAAAATAGTTGCATTCCCAGCAGTTGCTTTCAGCATGCCAAGCAATATCCTGATCGTCGTTGATTTGCCTGCGCCATTTGGTCCGATAAATCCATATACTTCCCCTTTGTTCACCTCAATGTCTACTCCATCCAAAGCTGTAAATTTCCCGAACTTTTTTGTCAAATTCCCGGTCTGTAAGATAGTCATCGCTTTCCCCCTCTTTTCTCCTAACCCCACCATTCATTAATCATAATAACAAGTCTTTAATACATCTAAATAAGCATAAAATTCCTCCCAATAAGGGTCAAAATCTACCGATGAGAATTTTTTTCCTTTTAACTGGTTAGTTAATTCATTTTGGTAACCGTCAATTGACCAGCGGATCAATTGAAATGCTTTTTCTACATCTATCCCTTCACGGAACAACGAGACATCAATATTGTCATATAGCATTGCATAGCCTGTTTTTCGTAGTTCATCAAATTTTGCTTCTAAATAATCGGGCAATTGCACTTCATCCGACAATAGAAGCATCCCCGTAAAGTTAATGGCATTTGGATATTTAGCAAAAGCCTGCATCTTCAGTTGAGCAGCCTGCTTCCACCGTTCAATAAAGTCTCTTTCGCTTATGTCTATTTTTTTTATATAGTCATCCATAAAAATATTCAGGCTGTACTGAACAAGGTAGTGAAACAACTCTTGTTTATTGGTGAAATAGTAAAATAGCATCCCCTTGCCGATCCCTGCTTCCTTGACAATCCGGTTTGTCGATGCTTGCTCAAATCCATTCTCGGCAAATTCTTTAAGGGCCGCACTGATAATCCGTTGCTGTTTGGTTTCTTCTAAATTGCTAAACGTCTTCGTCATCCCAGAGAAGTACCCCCTTTCAGCAATTATTTACTTTTGTATACCTGATTTTCGGACCATAGTGGTCGATGCGAGTATAACACCGTAGACCACACTGGTCAATACTCAACATATATTTTCCCTTTTCTTATAAAATGCATACTTTAGTTACAAAAAAACAGAAAAAACTTGATGGGTAGCGGAAGAACGAGAAGCCTAGGGGAAGAGGGGGAGTAGAGCAGGAGAGCGCCCACTCGTTAATTAGCTAAACAAGCTGAACAAATCGAGCTGAACAATTAGCAAAAAGTAGATTAATACGATTCCTATTTGACTTAAAGTAAAAATATAATCATTGGTATCCGGCTTAAATTTCCATTCGAGATAAGCACGAAAACCTTCCTGCAGCAGTAGAAAGACCAGTGTTAGTAACAGTGGATAAACAATGTTAACCGGCTGGCGCATTAACAAGATAAAGGAAGCAGCCACAAAAAGTATTCTGAAAGTCCAATCAACTTTCTTGTGTAAGTCATTGACAAAGTGGAAAGAAAACCACTTTTTCTTTTCTACGTTCAGCAGCTTGCGGAGAATCGTATTTAAAACGAAAATGAAAACAGATAATCCAAGGAAGATTCCTATATTTATCCAAATAAAAGCATCTAATCCATAATTGTTTTCCACTTGTGATTCCCCCATCTCTTATGCATTAATAAGAAAGAGGATGCTGTATTAACAACAACCTCCCCTTCCGAACGGCTGGCCTTACAATCGGGCTAGCCATTACTACTTTCGATATTCATTTGGTGAATCCTTCCTAAAAATGCATAAACAACTAATAAAATAATCATAAACAGTCCCGCTGCGTACCAGGAAAATTCAGTAATCGCCTGGCCGAATGCTGTATAAAGAACTGCCGGCAGAATCACGCCAAGCGCCGAATAATACATATACCCTTTTAATGTCTTGGTCATTTCCATTAAATATAACGATAGCAAATGAAAATGGAT
Source organism: Sediminibacillus albus (assembly GCF_900101125.1). Taxonomy (GTDB): domain Bacteria; phylum Bacillota; class Bacilli; order Bacillales; family Amphibacillaceae; genus Sediminibacillus; species Sediminibacillus albus. The sequence goes on from NZ_FNFL01000001.1 coordinate 944,229, forward strand.
AAATGGCATCACCCGCAGAATCATGACCTGGCTGACAGTAATTCTCCGATCTTGAAATACTTTTTGCTTCAATCGGGCCACTCCTTCCCGGAATTTCGGGAAAATGTTGACCAATTTATAAAAAAAGAAACTCATCAGGGACAAACCAATAAAGGACAATACTGCACCTTCCACAAAGCCGAAAAACACACCTCCGGCAATACAAACAACGATCACAGGCAAAAACAGAAGTGGCCTTAATAAATGAATAACAATAAATAATGCGGGAGCCAGCCACCCTGCTCCTTCTATTAAGGACTGAATGGAATCATTAAAATTTTCCACACATATCCCCCTTTCCTTACAAACTATCATGGAATCCTACTGCATTTTATGAAATATATATAGAAATGTAAAAGAATTAGTACCTTTCCGACGTACAAGTTCCCTTAGATGATAGTTTATGCCCTTCTTTAGTAATTGCCACTAAACTCGTTAGGCTGTTCCTATTGGCGCTGTTTATTGTCTTTCCACTCTTCTGCCAGCATGCTGTACACAATATGATCGACATAATGGTCATGCAGCCACTCACCCTGTCTTATTTTCCCTTCTACTGTAAAACCCAGTCTCTCGGGAATGGCACGGCTTTTTTTATTTTCTTCTGCTGCACGAATTTCTACACGGTTCAAATGCAGTCCATGAAATGCATAGCTGGTAAATGCTTCACACGCTTTTGTCATTAAACCTAACCCTTCAAACCCTTCTCCGAGCCAATAACCGATACTAGTGTTTTTATTGTGCCAGTTGACCTGATGAAAGCCAATCACCCCGGCTATCCTCCCTTGATGCCAGATACCTGCCTGAAAACCATTATTCTCGCTGAACTGCTTCATCGTTGATTGAATAAATGCCTCCGTATCTGACTGTTCCTTATTTTTTGTGATTAATGGCAGCCATTTTTTTAAACGGTCCATTGAGTCCATTGTCAAAGAATACAAAGCTTCAGCATCTTGCAAGTCTAGCATTTTCAGGCTTGTTTGTTTGTCAATATCATAAGTAAACATAATCGTCCCACCCCTAAGTGATTTCTTTTAACTGCTTTGTTTGGAATGGACTGCCATCATCGTATTCAGCAATCGATTGGTTTCTGGCGCCACATTTAATTGTCCGGACAGCCATTCCTGGTTATCTTCCAAAACGTCTATAATAAGAGCAGCTGCCTTGTCATGATTTTCAGGATTGTTTGTCTGGAATATCTTGCGCACCCGTTTTAATATCGCCGGAGGCAAGGAGTCTTCCAGTGTTTTCAACCCCAGCTGTGCCCTTGCTGGTGCATAACGGTGCAACAGCACCCTTGCTAAATGGACGACTACATGATGAAGCATGGCAACTGCCCATAAGTCATTCCCTCTTAATGCTGTTTTCCGGTATTGCAGCAGAAACCAGGCAACATCTGTGACATCGTCAAGAAATTCTTGGCTCGCTAAAGTTAATTTCTGGTTATCTTTAAATTTATCCAGCCGTTTTTGTGGGTCGTAGATCACACGAAAATAGTCTTTATTCAAGAACGTATTTTCCGTCACTGTAAATAAGTCGACGTGCAGCAGATTTTCATAAACAGCAATAATTTGGGGAGCGATAATAAAAATATCATCATAGAAGAGGATATTACTGTAGGCCTGTAGATGATCTAGCCGCTTAGCTAAAAACGCTGATTGATCCTCCTCTTCGACTAAACAATATAAGTCTATATCCGAGTTTCCATCATGTTCTCCGCGTCCCATAGATCCTTTTACAAATATCGCCTGAACGAATGGGTCTTCCCGTAAACTAGCAGAAATCCGCTCTAGTGCTAAATCCTGTTTCACTTTTCCAGCCTCCTCTCTAAAGATAAATATTACGCCATTATATCGAAAGATTAGGGGAAAAGGCAAGACTTTTAGGACAGCTTGTTACATTTTTAAAAAATAACAGTTGCTGCACTAGTAGCTGTTCAAAAATTGGTTCAAGCAAATGCCTAATTGGGCTACTTCCATAACGATAATGGAACTTGTGATAACTCCCATACCTTTTCGGCGTATTGTTTGAAATTGACACGCAAATTGAACTGGCGTGTATCAACTTCCGCAAAATTATCCTGCAATCGAGCGATATATCATATGGGAAAACTTCAACAGAAGTATTTGCTGTAACCAGGCTACAGGGGATATCGAAAATGCCGGAAAGCCAGCAAAAGGCTTCAAAACAGACAAAGGCCTGCGAGGAACAGCCGCGCCTGTCAATGACCATCAACAAGACTAATTAAACCATAAAAAACAAGGGCTCTCTGGAACCCCTGTTTTAAACGCGCCCTTTTATTTACCTGCTTATTTTCGCTTGTTTTTGTTGAAAGTCGACATCAGGATAATACGTATTTTTAACCAATACGTTCGGTCCTAAGCACCTTACGGCTGGACAATGGCAATTTAACGATGCTGCCGTTTGGGTATCCATCCAGCGGGCGTAGGATTGCTCTAATGGTGTCGTTTGAATATTGCCCAACGGCGGCTCATCTCCAAAATCAGTAACTGTTACTTCACCCGTGAAGATACTAACATTCAGCCGGGATCTGCCATCTGGATCGTTACGGACAGAAACATTTCTTGCTGTAAATAGCTGCTTTTGCAATTCCAAATCTTCCGGGGAAGAACTGCATGGATAAAAAGGCAGTGTACCGAACAGCATCCAAATATCTTCATTACGGTGGTTGAGCAGGCGCCGAATGGCAGTCCTGATTTCCTCCAGGCTCAGTGTTTCAAGATGCTCGGCAAAATCGACCGGGTACATCGGGTGAATTTCATGCCGTGCACAGCCCATTTCTTGAATGTGGTCATGGATTTTTTCCAAATATGGGAATGTCCGTCCGTTTAACATCGTTTCTGCCGAGACCATGACCCCCTCTCTGGAAAGTCGCTGGGCATTTTCAACCATTCGTTCGAAGTATTTCTTGCGGTTTTCTTCGGAAGGTTTTCGCTCCATCCGGGCAAAGCCAGTCTCAGCAAACTCTTCCTCTGTCCCCCAGTTATGAGAAATATGGAGGACATCCAGATAAGGTATAATCTGTTCATATCGCTCATAGGGCAAAGTTAGATTGGAATTGATCTGTGTTTTCACCCCGCGTGCATGTGCATATTCAAGCAAAGGCAAGACATGATTTCTGACTGACTTCTTTGACATCATTGGCTCACCGCCTGTGATGCTGATCGCACGAAGCTGCGGTATTTCATCTAACCGCCTGAAGATCAAATCCATCGGCAGTGCATCCGGGTCCCGGTCCTGAAGGGCATACCCGACTGCACAGTGATTACAGCGCATGTTGCACAAAGTCGTCGTAGTAAATTCTACGTTGGACAGAACCATCTTTCCGTGTTGTTCCACATCCATATATGCTTCCCACGGGTCATTTGCCGGTGACATTTGTTGGTCGATTGCTTTAGTACTCATCTATGTAACTTCCTTTCGGTAAATCAATTAATAACCATATCCATAGTAACATATGAAAAGTTTTCCTTTGAAAGAAGATTTGTGGACATATTACGTAAGCATCGCTAAAAAAGCCTCCAAGTTAACGGAACGCCACTTATCTTTATGGACGGCAGTGTAGATGCCAATAGCATTATCCAGATCAATGACAGCTTCCGTTAGCGTTCCCCGGGCAATTTCACTCCTCACCGCAAAGTTGGGAAGCATTGCTGCTCCAAGGCCGCACAGCACACACTGCTTGATCGCTTCAATGCTCGGCAATTCAATCTTCGCTGTTAATGTTTTTTTCTCATTTTTTAAATAGGTTTCAATGATCGGACGCCAGCTGCACGAATATTCGGTTACAAGCATGGTGTCGAATGTGGCAATCCTACTTGTCTGGGCAGATGTGACAAGGGAAAGTTCCTCATCCAAGATTTTATTTATAGTTAAGTCCCTCGGCTGCCAATCGAGCGTCTCGACAAGAATAGCCGCATCGATATCCCCCTTTTTCAATTGATTGGACAAGTCTTCATACTGGATGGATTTAAGCGTTAATTCCACTTTAGGATATTTATCCATAAATCTCCTGATTTTATCTGGAAGCCAGTATATCATCAATGACTCACTGGCTCCGATGGTAAGCGGACCGACTGGTTCGTCCGCTTCTTTGATGACTTCCTTCGACTTGGCATAGAGATTAATGATTTCACTCGCATAAGGCAGAAAACGCCTCCCCGCTTGTGTCACCGTAATTGTTTTTCCTAAGCGGTCAAACAGCGGGTATCCCAGTTCGCTCTCTAATTCTTTAATATGAGAAGTGATCGACGATTGAGCATATCCCAACTCGTCGGCAGCTTTTTTAAATCCACCGGCATCGACTATTGCTTGAAAAGTAATAAGGTGACGCAGTTCCATCCTACTCCCTCCTCTTATCGGTTTTAATGAACTAAACATTCAAAACTATCAATTTTACTGAACCATCTTTCTATTATAAACTGTACATACAATAAGATTCAACGAGGGAGCGAGGATAAAATATGAAAGTGCTGACAATAGTAACCCATCCGAGAACAGACTCGTTAACATTCACAGCAGCACAAAGATTTACAGAAGGGTTGGAAGCTGCCGGGCATACAACAGAAACCGTGGACTTATATCGTATCGGATTCCAACCTGTATTAGGCGAGGCTGACGAACCGGATTGGTCTGCCGATTCGCAGCATTTCTCCCCTGAAGTAGAAGCGGAGATCGAGCGGGTTAAACAGTATGACGGATTAGCATTTGTATTTCCGTTATGGTGGTGGAGCATGCCGGCGATGCTTAAAGGTTATATTGACCGTGTGTGGAACTATGGCTTTGCTTATGGCCCGGGAAGGCTGGAGCATGAGCGCGTTTTATGGCTAAGCCTGGCAGGAGCGCCAATCGAAAGGTTTGAAAAACGAAAATATGATCAAATGATGTCGCACTACTTTAATATTGGGTTGGCCGATTACTGTGGAATTAAGCATTCCAGCTTTGAATTATTCTACAAAACCATCCACCCTGATCGCGGTCATATCGAACAGCTGCTTAACGATGCTTTTGATTTGGGACTTAATTACGCAAAATAGAAAAGGAGATTTACCAATGAAAATATTAGCTTTACTTGGCAGTTCTAGAAAAGAAGGCAACAGTGAACATTTAGCTAAAAAAGCATTAGCTGATATTGACTATACAAGCATTTATTTACGGGATTATCAAATCAATCCAATATTAGATAAAAGGCATGACGCAGAGGGGTTTACTTCCGTCAATGACGACTATGAAAGGTTATTAGAAGCGTTTTTAGCCCACGATATCATTGTGTTTGCCACACCTTTGTACTGGTTTGGGATGTCCGGCCAGATGAAAAACTTCTTTGACCGCTGGAGCCAGTATATGCGTGATTCCCGATATAATTTCAAAGGAGAAATCCCAAAAAAGAGCGCCTATACAATTGTTACAGGTAATTCCCCGGATCCAAAGATATCGGCATTACCGCTAATCCAGCAGTTTCACTATATATTTGACTATATTGGAATGGAGTTTGCCGATTACATTATCGGGCAAGCAAATCAACCCGGCGACATTGCCAATGACTCCTTTGCCATCCAAAAAGCAGAATTATGGAATCAAAAGTTTAAAAAAAATCTAAATAGCACAAGATAGTAAAAAGGCACTAAAACAGTTGGTTTTAGTGCCTTTTTACTGGTTGTACTGGTAATTTAACAATAATGGCCTTCCACTTCTCTGTCCCGGGGTTGCCTACTGCGCACGCTGCATAAATGATAGTGTTTGTTCAACCCCTTCCCGGTAAGAAGTCCGCGGTACCGGACCAATATGTTTTTCGTACTTATCCCCGCTCAAAATTAGTGGTATTTCGTTTAAATAAAACATTTCAACATATTCACGCATCATCGAATCAAATAAACCAAGCATACGAATCATCGGCTTTGTCACCGTTCTGACTTTTTTGCTATAACCTGTATAAGCTTTTGCTATTTGGATGATTTCCCGGCCAGTAATCGTCCCTGCACCAGGGATATTCCAATTTTGCCCATATGCTGCCTCTTGCATGGCGAGATTAACGATTGCCTTCGCTCCGTCGGGTGTATAAATAAACTCTCGATGAATCTTTTGATTACCGACAAACATGGCCCCTTTATTGCGGACGATGGACTGAAAGGTATAATTTAGTACGCTGCTCTCTACGCCTGGTCCGTAAAAATCAGGAAAGTGCGCAATAAGCACTGGCACTTCCGACTGTTTAGCCATGTTCTCCAGCTCGAGCCGTATCGTTCCTTTTTTTGTTGGCGGCTGTTTTGCATATGTCTCCGGTACAGGTACCCTTTCACTTTTGGCATAAGCATAAATATTATCAACCATTGCCAGCTTGGCTTGCTGAATTCTGGCTGCCTCCAAAATATTAGCTAATAATATCGGCTGCTTCTCCCCCCATTCCGGATAAGGAAGGTTAATCGCATGAAAGATAACATCGTTGCCGCTGGCAGCAAGGACTAGTTCATCCTTGCTGAAAACATCTCCGGAATGGACAGCAATTTGTGGATGATCTTTAAACAATCGCTCAAGCTTATCCCTATGACGTGCGAAAGCAGTCACAGCCACGCCCCGATTCGCCAATTCGAAGGTAATCGCTCTGCCAATCGCTCCCGAAGCACCTAACACTAACGCCTTTTTCATCATACTCCTCCTTTAATTGACCAACGTTCAATAAAACTTTAAAAAAATCAGCTTGCTAGCATTGACGTAAAAATAATATTCACATATGATTCAGCCAAGCCTCTTACATCATGAAATTGCTGACCGCTCTGGCAGTAATGGGCCACAAATCCATGCAGCATTAAAAACACGGACCAAGTAGTCTGTACATTGATTGTTTTTTCGGATAAAGTTTGCAGTGCATTCGCAAATTTTTCATAGCTTTTGTTCGGTCCTTGATTTAAAAAACTTTTAATCTCCTCATCCTTGGTAAGAAACATTATTTCATAATGGTTTTGATGGGTCAGGCCAAATTCGATAAATCCGATCAGCACGGCCTGCAGTTTGACATCCGCAGGATTACGCTGCGCCAATATTTCATCAAGCTTTTGATTTAGCGCTGAAAAATCCCGCTCAACCAATGCATAAAACAATTCGGCTTTGTTTTGAAAGTGATAATAGATGGACCCATGACTATAGCCTAACTTTGCAGCAATTTTCCGTATGGACACATTGCGATAACCGTCTGTTACAAATAGTGTGCGGGCTGCTTCCATAATGATTTCCCTGGTTAATTCCTGGTTTACTGCTTTTCTCGGTGCCATAAATAACTCCTTTTAATTGACCGTTGTTCAATTAAATCATAAATTTTATAAATACTCTTGTCAACATTTTTTTGATTGATAATTAAAATTTTAAATATGGTATTATCAGAAAATACCAAGACTTATTGCTTCTTCGCATGTGCAATAAGCCTTGGTAAGATGCCAGTTGATTTCCCTTCAACAAACTGCCTATTCTTTTTTCTTCACAGCCTTAATGATGATAGTGGTTGGAAACATACGTGCCTTATACAGTGAGTAATAGCGGTCAGACACCCCTGTTTCTGCTTCCGCAGATTCGGCAGGAACATCACTTTCTATCACAGCTTCAATGGAAAAGCCAGCCGTAATTAATTGATTGATATACGTACTCATTTTGCGCCTCTGGAAAGATAACGGCTTGTTTTCGCCTTTAAAGTTATCAAAAGTCAGCAATCCCTCTTCCTGATAAGAGGCATCAAGATAAAAACGTCCTCCTTCACTACTCAAATGGGGATATAAAGGATGATCCCAACTAAAAATAAAACTTCCCCCAACTTTTAGGTAGGAATGGATTAACTGAAAGGTAGCAGGTAAATCGGTCGTCCAACCGATTGCATAAATCGAATAAACACAGTCAAAGTATTGTTTTGGCAAACCGATGTCTTCTTCCATCGGTGCACAGAATAAATTAGCAGAAATACCCTTTAACGTTGTTTCTGCTGCCCGCTGCTGCTCCGCTGACAGATCAACGCCCCATAATTCACCGGCTCCTCTTTCTGCCATATACCGCAAGGAATGTCCGCTGCCGTAACCAATATCGAGTACTGTTTTACGCTTTATGTTACCGAACAATTGCAGCTCCTCTTCTGTTTGTGCATAAGGCCCATAGCTTGGCAATGCATCCTTTCCGTTAAAATAGCGAGCCACAGTGTTCCAGCCCTGCCTATTTTGTTCTAATACTTTATTCGTCATTCTCTCATCGCCTCCACCCCTTTTTTATTCCCTAAATAAGGTGGAAATCCTTTAAGCAATTAAAAAAAGCCTCCTTTTGGCCAAAGGAGGCTTCATTTATTATTCTCGTTCTTTTTCCATATTTTTTGTACTTCTCACTGTATCGATTGGGCGCACGGCTTGCTCGATTTGCTCTCGTTTGGATTCTAGAAAAGGCGGCAGGGATAATTTTTCGCCCAATGTTTCGTATGGCTCATCTCCCATAAATCCTGGACCGTCCGTCGCAAGCTCAAATAAAATTTGCGGGGCCACCCTCGCATACAATGATTGAAAGAAGAAACGATCAACGTACCCAGAAGTTTGAAAACCGAATTGGCGGTACCATTGATCCCATTCTTCTAGCTCTGCCCTGTCCTCAATACGGAAAGCAGCATGGTGCACTGTACCAAATCCTTGTCGGGCTTGGGGAAGTACTTTGTTATGCTCGACTATAACCTGCGCGCCATTTCCTCCCTCGCCGACCTCAAATAAATGAAAAGAGCCTTCCTGATCAATCTCTTTGAAGACAAGAACTTTTTCCATCATTTCTTTAAAGTACTCAAAATTCGCAATCCTGACGAAAATAGGCCCCAACCCGGTTATGGCATACTCTAGCGGAATTGGCCCATTCTGCCATGGATTACCAGCAGCAACGCCCTGATTGTTTTCATCTGATATTAATTGATAATTTTGCTCATCGAAATCCACAAAGGAAAGTGTCTTTTTGCCAAATTGTTCTTTAATACCAGTGTGTTTTACTTCCAAACGGTCAAACCTTTTCACCCAGTAGTTCAACGCAGCATCACTCGGTACCCTGAAAGAAGTTTTGAAAATTTCATTTGTGCCATGGACCCCTTTCGGTATGCCTGGAAAGTCAAAGAATGTCATATCCGTTCCGGGGCTGCCTTTGTCATCAGCAAAAAATAAATGGTAAGTCTGAATATCATCCTGATTTACCGTCTTTTTGACTAATCGCATTCCTAATACATAAGTGAAAAATTCATAGTTCTTTTCAGCACTGCTAGTAATTGCAGTGACATGGTGTATCCCTTTTAATTGGTTCATCCTAAATTCCTCCAATAAAGCTTGTCTATTGTAAACACTTCCGTGGCGAGAATGACGGGGCTTCATTATTTATTACTTAAATATCTTTAATTCAAGATAAATGTATCATACCTAAAAAAATGCTGTCAACAAGTTAGATTTGCCCCCATTCGAGGCAGCAGTCCAAATATACTTGTCCCTGAATTAAAATACTTTTTTATCTATTATGCCATTCTTAAAGATCAGGCTTCTCATCAAAAAGAATGTTGTTTTTTCCGCTCACTTTCACCTGATAAAGAAGCTGATCCGCATTGGCGAGCACCTCTCGAATGCTTGTCTTGCCATCAAAGAAAGCCATGCCCCCGCTGGCAGACAACTTAATCTTCTCGTTAAACTGCATTTTATGTACTTTCTCCAGAAGGTGATCAATTAATTCCCTGCATTGGGCTGCGTCCATTTCATCAATCAGAACAAGAAACTCATCCCCTCCATACCTGCCTACAGTTCTAGTATCAGCAAGTTCCTCTTTTAGTAAGTTTGCAAACCGGATAAGTGCTTTATCCCCTGTTTCATGGCCGTATCGATCATTAATTTGTTTAAAATTATCGATATCTAAGATCAACACAATGATTTTGCGTTCTTCCTGCTTATACTCCTCCAATTTTTGAAACAAATACCTGCGGTTGAACAACTGAGTAAGCTCATCTGTGAAGGTTAGCTTTTCCAACAGTTTATTTTGCTCGTTTAGTAAATCACTGTAGCTTTTTAATTTGTTTCGCTCCTGCCGGTAAGCGGATGCGAACTGTCTGAGCAAAAATGAAGCCATAAGCAGGGTCAAGGGGACTTGGACTATCATATCGTACAGGTTCTGTTGCTTCGAATAAACCGGAAAAAAGGAAGGCAGCTGGTTATGTAATAAAACTAGAAAGCAAAAAATTGCAATAAGGGAAAATATGAATATAACCCTGGTTCTTCCTGTAAACAAATAATTAACGGTAATACAAATAAGAAAGAAATAAGCAATCGAAAAATTATTCGGACCACCTGCAGATATCCAGCCCATTGGCAGTAAAAAGTAAATAATACAGATAAAGATGACTACTTGAAACTGTTTCATATACATTTTTTTGCTGGCAAAATATAAAGCTACTAAAGAAATAGTAATCGATCCTATCCATTTATAATTAACTCCGAATGGATAATCAACCAAAATATTAATCGTAATCGAGGTTGCCGAAACAAAAATAATGAACAGCAATATATAAATAAATAACTTTTCTTCTAATTTGAATTGTCTTAATTTTAGTGGTCTCATGGCAGAAGGCTCCTAATTATCATTTAGCAATTTGTAGGTAATAAGTTATATTTTATTATTCTACCACGAAGCACATCTTACGAATCGTTTATTTATTACTTTAATGAAGAAATAGTGTCGCGTGGCCCGGAGTATCTGCTTCCTGCACAAAAAGCCTGTCTTCATCAAATATCCGAAGACAGGCCATCCTAGTTTCTCACAATGATTCTTTTTCTTTTATAAATTACTGCTACAATTTGTGCATAATACTATTCAATTCCGTGGTCAGGTCAGTCAGTTCATTTGCTGCTTTTGCTGTCCTTTCCACCTGACCATGTACAGCAACCCTGAATTATCCTAAAGTCTTTTTTCCAAAAAATATTGACTATAACCTTGCGGATGGTCTTCCAATACGCCAAATGCCTTGTAGCCTTGTTGTTTGTAAAAATCGGGCGCTTGAAAACTGAAGGTGTCCAGAAAAATGAGACGGCATCGTTTTTCTCTCGCGAGCTTTTCAGCATTTTCCAGTAGTTGACCTCCGTACCCTTGGGAACGGTATTGTTCATCGACCCATAGGAAATCGATATGTAGATGCTGCCAATACATTGTACCGGTAATCCCCCCAACGATCTCTCCGTTGTCGTTGTTTACGGTGATACAAATACTTTCTTTCGGTGTTTTCAACTGATCGGGCAGCATTGCCATGTTGTGATCGATTACCTTGCTTCTGATAAAATCTTTGTCCGCCTGTTTTTCTGTTTTTGTTATCTGCATTGCTTATCCCCCTTTTTGAATCTGGGCTGTTCATCCATTACTTTCTAAAATATTTCAAGCCCCGTAAATTTGGCCAACATTTCCTGAACTTAAAGTCATTCAATCACTAGCATATCGTTCTCATCAAACTTCCAGTCATCGCCATAAGCAACTTCCCAATAAAAGCCGTTCGGGTCCTGGAAATAGCCGCTGTAACCGCCCCAAAAAACGGGCTGCGGCTGTTTGACAATCTTTGCTCCCGCTTTTTCTGCCAGCGCAAAGACCTGGTCAACTTCCTGTTTTGATTTTCCGTTGTATGCAAGGCTGATAGCAGCAGTACCTGCATTAAGTTTCGGCGGATATTCTTCATTAATGTCTTTTGCTAATTGATCAATTTGAAATAGCGAAATTTTTGTTCCGGCATTATTAAAGAAAATCACCTCTGGATTTGCTTCATCCCCGTAGATAACCACTTCAAACCCAAGGCCATCCCGATAAAATTGAAGTGATTCTACCAGGTCATTGACACCTAACGTAACTAAATTTAAACGATTCATCATCTTCATCCCCTTATTTTTACTGTACGCCGCTATCAACTATGGAAAAGGACCCCGTTTCACAATTAATTTCCGCCGTGGCACCGTAGGGCAAAATGAACTTTGGTTCGGTATGCCCGAAATTCATATTGTATAAAATAGGTACATCCGTTAGTGCATATTCCTGCATGACTTGCGTAATTTGTGTTTTGTACGCCTGATAATATTTCTCATCCTTCGGCTTACCAAAAACAATCCCATTCGCCTTGGAAAGTATTCCTTGGGCAGCATAATTGCGAAGCCAATATTTTATAAAGTCAGGCTCCGGCTGTTCCTCCGACGTCTCAAAAAATATAATACTGTTATCCCAGTAACTGTCCTCTGGCCACAGGACGGTTTGCTTAGCAAATTCCAATACCTCGATACAGCCGCCAATCAATTGTCCCCGGACGGTGCCTTTTCCCTGTAGAATTTCATAACCGCCATTCGGCTGCATCTTTCTCCGCTTCTGTTTATTCTCCTCGGTCCATTCCACAAATTGGCTTGTCCATTGCTTTGCGGGCTGTATCTTACCGATTGGTTCACTGGAGAAAAATGTCCGATTAACCATTTCAACCGTATAAGAATCCATTTCCACGTTTTCTGCAAAGTCCGTCAGTATCGCCGGGCCGTAGAAGGAGGAAACACCTGCTTTATGGCAAAACAGGTGGGAAATTGTTACATCAGAGTACCCCATGAATATTTTCGGATTGGCTCTTATCACCTCAAAGTCTATGTACGGCAGCAATCGAATGCTGTCCTCGCCGCCGATATTTGCAACAATTGCTTTCACACTTTTATCACGAAAAGCGGTATGCAGGTCTTCCGCCCGAGCCTCTGGATGATTGTATAGATAATCAGTTCCCTTCAAGCTGTTCGGCATCGCCACTACTTCCAGACCAAAAATTTCTTCCAGTCGTTTGACTCCCTGCTGATACCTCCAGCGCAGCTCAGGATCGCCAGCCCCTCCCCACGAAGGGCTGACAGTCGCTATCCGATCTCCCGCTTGTAGCTTCTCTGGTTTAATTAGCATAAACAGCGCCCCCCCTTTTTCTTAATGCTTTCCTTTTACAATTCGACCAGACAGGCGGATTTCCTTTTAAAATTTATCAAAAGAATAAAAATCAACAAACAAACAAATAAATACTAATATCTTAAACAAACAAGAGGATGGTTTACTAAATGGACACTTTTGAACTACTACTTCGGGTATCTATAAGTTTTTTAGTATTGTTTGCTTTGGCTAGATTAATGGGAAGAAAAGAAATTAGCCAGATGACCTTTTTTAACTTTGTTTCGGCAATAGCTATTGGTTCGATAACTGCTAATCTGGTTGCTAACCAAAACTTCAGCTTGCGCAACGGCATCCTGGCTTTGCTAGGTTGGACAGTTTTTACACTAGTTATGGACTTTATTGATATCAAATCAAAAAAAGCCCGCAAAGTGGTCACAGGAACGCCAATTACCGTTATGAAAGAAGGAAAAATTATTGAGGATGCCCTTGCAAAGAGCCGATTGGATCTGGATTCATTAAAAGCAATGCTGCGGCAAAAGAATGTCTTCTCCATTGCAGATGTCGACTATGCCGTATTCGAAACCAATGGAAAACTGTCTGTGATGAAAAAGGCAGACAAACAATCAGTTACTAAAAAAGATATGAAGATTGATAAACAACAGAAGACTTATCAGCTAGCTACAGAAGTGATATCTGATGGAAAAGCTCTCTCCAATAACTTAACAAAGCTAAACCTTGATACGGATTGGCTGGATCAACAGCTGCGCCAGGCCGGGATTGATTCGATAGAGGATGTTTTTTATGCGGAAGTCCAGCAAGACGGCACCCTGTTTATCGACAGTAAAGAGAATTTGCTTCACTAATATAGCTAATAACGGGCTGGGATAAAAGGGTAGTAGCCAAAACAAAAATCGAACGATGATTTCGAAATCCTTAGGCTTCGAGCTCGTTCGATTTTTCTTTTCTACTCTTTCTATAACTTGCGGACACAGGGACAAAGCTATTTCTTCTTTCATACATATTCTGCCTGCGCTGACAGGACTATTCTTAATACCTTGTATGACCACCGCTCCGGAAATACACTACGCTTTCCGCGGGCGGCTGGTGAGCCTCCTCGAGCTTGCGCTCCGAGGGGTCTCACCGAGGTCTTTCCTCCCGCAGGAGTCTCCGTGGATTTCCTCCTCTGAGAGTCTACGTACTGTTTTCCGCCGTACACAAATGCTTATGATTAACTTGAACGGAAGGATAGACCTGTAAATAGTTAGAAGGATATCACTAACGTAATTTACGATCACTTCCCGGACGGCCTCTAGGGCAGTATAAAAAACAAGGGCCATTGTCCATGCCCACGTTGTTATGTTAGCAGTCACACTCCGCGCTTATTGCCCCATAACAGGGTGTGGACCTGCGGCAATACGCGGACATGATTCAGTGTTTGCGAGTTAACTACCCTGTCAATCAGCCATTGGTATTTGTCTAATAAAATAGCTGTAAGATTTGTTGTACTATTCTCTGCGAGATTTTCGTTTCCGACTTGCAGAAAAAAAGCGGTACCCGGATAACGCTTATGTACCTTTTCGGCGTAGTGCAAATCCTCGTCATTAAAGATGACTACCTTTAAGCTGGTATGGAACAGGCGGTCTTTTTCACTTAAGCGGTTAATGATGCTATCGAGCATATCCCAGTTTGTATCCATCCCGGAACTGGGCGGCTTTGGCGAAATAGTCAAGTCATCAATCTGTAAAAACCAGTCCTGCCAGCGGCTGCCCTGTGTTTCCAATGCTACCTCAAGGCCCTCCTGGTGCAGCAAATCAACCAGTTCAGCCAGATTGCGCAATAAAGCTGGATTTCCCCCGGAAATCGTCACATGATCGAAGTGGCTGCCGCCTATCCTCTGAAGTTCTCCGAGAATCTCACCAGCACTCATTTTTTGAATTTCCGCTTTTGCGCTCCCATCCCACGTAAAAGCAGAATCGCACCAGGCACAGCTATAGTCACATCCAGCCGTTCTTACAAACATTGTCTTCCTGCCAACAACCATTCCTTCCCCTTGAATAGTCGGACCAAAAATCTCCAACACCGGAAACCTATTCATCCTCCATCCACTCCCTTCGCACCTCCGCAAAACTGCCTGGCGTTTCGTACAGCTTGATATATTCCAGGCGAAGGTTACTATCAATCCTTTCTCTTAAAGCTGCTGCCATTTTTTCATAGATCCAGACGACGATGTTTTCAGCGGTCGTATTCATAGCGGGCAGTGTTTCATTCAAATAGCGGTGGTCGAGATATACTTCGATTTCCTCCTTCCACAACACTTTAATATCACCAAAATCAATCACCATACCAATCTCATCGGTATATCCGCTAATCCCAAAAACGACCCGGTAGGTATGGCCATGCAGGTTTTTGCATTTACCTTCATAACAATGTAAATGATGTGCGGAATCAAACGTAAACTCTTTGCTGACCAACACCCGTTTTGTATGATACTTTAATTGCTCCTTTTGAATATCTTCACCTAGTTTTTCCAGCTTTTCTACAATCGTAAACCCGTATCCTTCCATTACAAATCAGCCCCTTCCCGCTTAGCTAAGTAAGACTCCAGCCCGTTACGGCGCAGTTTGCAGGCCGGGCATTCTCCACAGCCATCTGCATGGAAGCCGTGATAGCAGGTCAGCGTCTTTTCCCGGACAAAGCTAAATGCTCCCAAATTGTCAGCGAGCTCCCAAGTTTCAGCCTTATCCAGCCACATCAATGGCGTGTGGATGACAAATGCTTCATCCATCGATAAATTCAATGTCACATTCAACGATTTGACAAATACATCACGGCAATCGGGATATCCGCTGAAATCCGTCTCACATACACCAGTGACAATATGTTTGGCACCGATTTGTTTAGCCATAATTGAAGCAAAGGATAAAAACATCAGGTTCCGCCCGGGCACAAAGGTTGAAGGCAAGCTGCCGTCTTCCCCTTCATTTACCTCTATGTCATTTCTAGTCAACGCATTGGGTGCGAGCTGGTTCAACAACGACATATCAAGCACTGTATGTTTAACGTTCAATTCTGTTGCAATTGCTTTAGCCACCTCAATCTCCTGCTGGTGGCGCTGGTTATAATCGAAGGTTATCGCTTCCACCTCATCAAACTTCTCCAGCGCCCAAAATAAACAGGTTGTACTGTCCTGGCCGCCGCTGAAAACGACAACCGCTTTGTTTTTTTCCATAAAAAAATTCCCCTTTCCAAAAGAAAAAGAGAATTCTATCTACACGTATAAATAAATAAAAAACTATACCCTAAGAAAGTATAGTCTGTCCTTAGTTTTTTATAGAGGGTGTAGCTAGAACCTCTTCATTATGTAATTGGTATTATCATAACATTGATCTTCTGATTCGAAAAGGAAATTTCGGATGACCGGGTGCGGCTAAACCTGTAAAATAGATTTTACCGAAAGGAGTTGGTTGGCTACAATGAAATTAAATCGATCGACCCAATTTGTGAAAAGCCTAAAATTAAATACAGAAAGCATTCCTGCCTATCATACATTTCCGTTTAACCTGCCTGTTATTAAAGCATTTGAGGAGCTGACCTTCCATCCTAATGTTACCTATATTGTTGGCGAAAACGGCATGGGAAAATCAACCTTGCTGGAAGGAATCGCTATTTCATTGGGTTTCAATCCAGAAGGCGGCACATTGAATTTTAATTTCTCCAGCTATGACTCCCATTCCGATCTGGACAAGCATCTACGTCTTGCAAGAGGAATAAAGCGTCCAAAAGACAGCTTCTTTTTTCGAGCGGAAACTTTTTATAATGTAGCGACAAACATTGAAGAATTGGACGATGCTCCTGGTCCCGGAGCGAAAATCATCGATGGTTTTGGGGGCAGTTCTTTGCATAAACAGTCACACGGTGAATCCTTTTTTGCAGCGTTTGTTCATCGGTTCCAAGGGAATGGGTTGTATATTCTTGATGAGCCGGAAGCCGCTTTGTCCCCACTAAGGCAAATGTCGATGCTGGCACGAATAAATGAATTAGTCAATCAAGGATCACAATTCATCATTTCCACCCACTCACCCATTCTTATGTCCTATCCAGAAGCTGCGATTATTCAACTTTCTGATACAGGGATGACCGAAGTCTCCTTAGAAGAAACAGACCACTATGCTATTCTAAAACAGTTTATTGAAGATAAGGATAGGCTGCTCCATCACCTATTCCAATGAATGATAATCATCACCATTTAAAATTTCCCATGGATAAAGTGAATAACTTTGCAGCTGCAGTTTAAAAATAAGGGCAACAAAATATTAGGAGATGAAAAAATGCTGCAAGGAACCTTTCGGAATGCTCTAATGGTTTTTGCCCTTTTGTTTATGGCTTTTCCTGCTAGCATGCTCGCTCAGCCGGAGTACGCAGAATGGGGAAGATTGGCACTACAGGAAACAAAAAATGAATACGCTGATTATAATGCGACAGATTATTCATACCAGGGAAAAGTATATATATCAGAACAAAGAGAACAATTTAACTTTGAAATTAAACTGCAAGGCGCCGAGCCAAAAGAAGTCAGAGTGTATGTACTTGTTAATCCGGAAACGGAGCAACTGATTGACATTTATTTTGACGAGGTTGAATAACAGCTCTGCGTAAGGTACGGAAAATGCAAAAAGCACGTGTTTCAAATACTCGTGTTTTTTTCTTGTGACTAATTTTTTCAATTGACGGGAATAGTACTGGCCTTCTGTCCAGGATTAAGGCATATTCAGCGTTCCTGACCATAAAATGGTGTAATAGAGAAGAAGAGGGAGTGGTTTAGGATGGCAGTACACGTTGTCAAACCCGGGGATACGCTGTGGTCGATTTCCCGCACCTACAGAGTCGGCATTCCAGAGATTAATGAAGTAAATGGCTTAACCTCTGACTTTCTGATGCCAGGACTGGCGCTTTATCTTCCTACTCAAACGCTTCCTGAGCGTTATTACCGAGTTGAAAATGGGGATACGCTGTGGTCGATTGCACAACAATTCGAATCCAGTATCGAATTAATATTACAAGCAAATCCTGTAATAGCCGCAAACAACCTGTCGATCGGTCAAGTAATCAACATCCCATCTTCGCGCCGGTACAGCATGCAGACATTAGCCTTTGTGGATGCTTTTATTCCCTCCCCGCTAACAGAGAAACTTACCAGATTATCTCCTATCCTTACTTATATTGCTATTTTCACGTATGCCGTTCTGGAAGATGGTTCACTTACAGATGTAGACGATGAGTCCCTCTTGGAAGCTTCAAACAGACTCAATATTGCTCCGTTAATGGTTGTCAGTAATTATGCGGAGGGAACGTTTAGTCCAGAACTAGCCGGAAAAACACTGCAGCCGGAAATTCGCCCCCTCCTGATTAGCAATATCGTCCGGATACTTAACGAAAAGGGCTATGCTGGAGTCAGCCTTGACTTTGAATTCATCCCGCCTGAATCCAGAGTGGCGTTTACTCGTTTTTTAATTGAGTTGAAGGAAGCAATCGGAGATTTAATTTTGCAGGTTAACGTCTTTTCGAAGTCAGCAGATATGCCAAATAACCCATTTGCCGGTGCCTTTGACTATGCAGCCATTGGCCAGATTGCAGATATTGTCACTGTCTTGACTTATGATTATGGCTACACGACTGGACCTCCAGATCCTGTTGCGCCGATTTGGTGGGTAGAGCAGGTGTTAGAATACGCAGCGAACCTTATACCTAATAACAAGTTAATGATTGCTATTCCTTTGTATGGATATAACTGGAACACTTCCGCTGAAGCTGATTCTACTACACCTGCACGAGCGATTCCGGTGCTGCAGGCCCAACAATTGGCGCAGCATAACCGATCGGTGATTTATTATGATCAGCAGGCTCAATCTCCCTATTACACTTACACCATCAATGGCCAGAATCACACCGTGTGGTTTGAAGACATCCGCAGCATAACCGCTAAATATCGGCTGCTGGAAACTCACAACTTATTAGGTGCTGCTTACTGGAGGCTTCGCTATGATTTTCCGCAAAACTGGGCATACGTAGAACGGAATGTTAATGTTTTATCGTGAAATAAGCTATAAAACTATTTAAACCAGCCTTTCTCCCTAAATCTAGTTATTGCCTCAATCCGGTTTCCTACTTCCAATTTATCAAGGATGACAGATATATAATTTCGGACCGTTCCGTTCGTTATAAAAAGCTCACTAGCAATTTCTTTCGTATCCTTTCCGTCGGCCATCAATTTCATCACCTGTTCCTCGCGTTCCGTCAAAGGATTCTCTTCACCAAAAGCCATATCAATTAATTCTGGTGCATAAACACGCCGGCCATCCATAATAGCACGGATCGATTTTGCAAGGTCCTCACTAGGGCTGTCCTTCAGTAAGTATCCGCTTACCCCGGCATTCCGTGCCCGTTCAAAGTAACCCGACCTGGCAAAGGTCGTAAGAATAATAACTTTGCACGGGTGGTCCTTTAATTCTTCGGCAGCATCAAGACCGCTTTTTGTGGGCATTTCAATGTCCATTATGCAAATGTCGGGTTGATGCTGCTTTACTAAGGTAACAGCTTCTTCCCCATCCCGAGCCTTGGCAATCACTTCCATATCCTCCTCCAGGTCAAGCAGAGATCCAAGCGCCCCCAGCAGCATCCGTTGATCTTCAGCAATTACAATACGAATCACAGTAATCCCTCCCGTTTAGTTTGTTGAATAACATTTGGGACACGAATATGGAGTACCGTTCCGTTTACCGACTCAATTTCCAGGCTGCCGTTCACAAATTCCAATCGCTCTCTCATCCCTTGCAAACCGTGACCTGTGAAAGAATCTTCCTTTGGGATTCCTACTCCATCATCTTCCACTTTAATATGCCATTCATTATGTGACTGTTCAATTAAAATGCTGCAAAACGTTGCCCCACTGTGTTTTACCACATTCGTTATTGCTTCCTTTAAACTCATACTAAGAACATTTTCAATCAGCAATGGAGTTTCTGAAAGCTCCGTGTTTCCTTTTACCTCAAACGCTATTTGAGCAGCTCCCAGTATTTGCTTAATATGAACGATTTCATCCTTCAATTTTGCTCCTCTCATGTCGGAAACCATGTCCCTCACTTCTTTTAAAGCTGTGCGGGCCGTTTGGTGAATATCGCTGATTTCTGATTTTGCAGACTCCGGTTTAACATCGATTAACTTTCCTGCTAAGTCGCTTTTTAGACCGATAAGCGACAATTTCTGGCCTAAGGTGTCATGTAAATCACGCGCAATCCGCTGCCGTTCTTCGATCACCATTAGCTGAGAAATCCGTTTATTAGCATCCTCCAATTGTCCTTCGAGCTTTTCTCTCTTAATGCGGTTATACATACTGAATGGCATAAGTACCACACCGATAAGACTGACAATCACAAAGGGAAGCTGGCTGAAAAACAAATCTAGATCGATCAAAAAACCAGTGGTGATTGCAGCAACGGTAGTGGTAAGATGAACGACATACAATGTGATAAAACCAGCTTTATTTTGGATATTACCGATAAAAAAGGCTAAAAATAACGCAAAGTATACATAACCAAAAAATAAAGTCATTACAATGCTAATTGCCATTTCTATACTTACCCATACATAAACCGGCCAGCCTTTCGAAATAAAAGATAGGCGATAGGAAGTAAAAAACAGCAGAATCATCGTAATTCCCAGAACAATTTCCATCATAGTCGATGACCGAAAAATAAAATAAAAAGGAAGAATACAAAAAATAATCCAGATATAAGAGCTAAGCCCCGTGTTTTTTGGGATAATATGATACCAGTTTTGCATAGCAGCCCCCTTAGCAAAGAATATAAAGCATAACATACCAAAATTATAACAAAAAAAGGAATCAAAGCGCAGATTCACCGGGTAGGGAGGGACGGAAAATCCACTATACTAACCGAAGAATGATTAACAAAACCCTTCAAAATAGATTTTTGAAGGGTTTTGTTCGCCACTTTTATTTTTCCTGAAGGCTTGGCGTTCTATTGCTTAGTTGTACCTTGGATGATGTTTTTTTCCGCTGCAAGCCTTTTAACTCTTTAAAGCTGATGAATGTTTTGCTTTCTTCATCGTATAAACGAAAACGCAGCGATTCTAAACTGGATAAGAATGTAATTGTGGTCGCCTTTTGTAATGGCGGCGTAGATTCATGCGCTTGCTCTAAATGATAGTTTGGTACCCTCGGGTTCAAATGATGAACATGATGGAAGCCGATGCTACCTGTCATCCACTGCATCACTTTTGGGAGTTTGTAATAAGAACTGCCATCTACTGCAGCTTTCACATAATCCCATTCTTCTTCGTTTTCGAAGTAAGAATCCTCAAATTGGTGTTGAACGTAAAACAGCCATATGCCAAGTGAGCCGGAAACGAACAAGATAGTCCCTTGAATGATTACCAGTGCCTGCCAGCCGATTGCCCATATTAACAGACCATAAATAGCCGCGATTGAGACATTAATCAGGTAAGTGTTCAAGCGTTCCTTTTTTCTTGCTCCTTTTCTATTAAAGCGGTTGTCCACCATGAAAAGATATATAGGACCTAATCCAAACATTACGAGTGGATTACGGTATAATCGGTAAGTTAATTTTTCCCAGAAGGAAGCTGCAGAATACTCTTCCACTGTCATTACCCACATATCCCCAGTGCCTCGTTTATCTAAGTTACCGCTTGTGGCATGATGGATAGAATGACTTCTTTTCCACTTTTCAAACGCAAAGTGTGTAATGATACCTGTAAGCGTGCCGAGAATGCGGTTTGCTTTTTTGTTTTTAAAAAACGATTGATGTGCGCAGTCATGGAAGATGATAAAGATCCTCACCACAAAGCCTGCTGCTACAACTGCTAATGGGATAGTTATCCAAATGGAAATGGATAAGCTTTGGTATGCTAAAAACCAAAGTAAAAAGAACGCCGGTATCGTGTTTATTAGTTGTTTAATACTTGATTTCGTGTCCGCTTTCCCGAATGGAGCGACATTTTTTCTAAGTTCAGCCTGTTTTTGTTTACTCATGTTTTCCTCCTCAAGCATACTTGCCATGCTTTATCTGGAATAAACCAATTGGTCTATCCTTAATGATAGGGGAAATCCCTCAATGTTGTAAGACACAAACGTCAAGGAGCTTGTATGACATTTGTCATGTATCTTCGTTCATTACTATTATTTTTTCATAACTCCATAAAAATATTCGAACCTTCAAGGAATTTTCCATATTTTTTTAGCTGGCTGAACGTAGTAATGTCTTCCGTAAAAAAAGGAACATAGTGAATATGTTTATCCATAAAAGATTGCTTAATTTCATTGATGTATGGCTTCTCTATTTGTTTTCTTCTCGCCAAAAATTCTCCATCTGCGTTTTTGGGCAGTACTTTGTTAACAACTAGGGAATCAATGTCAATATCGAATCGTTCCAGTTGAGAAATTGCTTTTTTAGTTTCTTCAATCGCTAATTTTTCCGGATTCAAAACAAAAACAAAACCAGTTACAGCGTTGTCCAGCAAAATCTTTCTGGCCTGGTCAAACTTGTTGCGGCGTTCTGATAATACTTCAAAAATTGGATCTTCGACAGGCTCCCCATCATTTAACAACTGACTGTAATTTTTATTTGTCTTGCGTCTCTTTTCCAGCATGCCATCCATCCATACCCCCATCAGCTCAGGTAGGGTCAATAACCGGACGGTATGCCCGGTCGGTGCTGTATCAAAAATAATCCGCTCAAAATGGGCCTGCTCTTCTATTATGATGGTAACAATCCGGTCAAATAACGCAGCCTCCTCAGCACCCGGAGAGGCCTTTGCCAGGTCCATTTGTCTGTTTACTTCTTCAACCAGACTTGATTTTACTAAACCAGACAGGTTGTCCTTCACACCCTTAATATAACGGTCAGTCTCAACTGCGGAGTCCACTTCCAATACGGACAAACGGTCGGCAACCTCGACGATTTCACCGCCGATTTTCCTGCCAAAAATATCCCCCAGGTTATGGGCCGGATCCGTAGAAACAAGCAAGGTTTTTTTGCCTTCCCCTGCTGCTCTACAGGCAAGCGAAGCAGCAGTTGTCGACTTTCCGACTCCTCCTTTTCCACCTACAAAGACAATCGGCTTGTCAATATTCGCTTCCACGTTGATGCCTCCTCTTATTAACAGCAGCGGATTCCTTCCAATGGAGATTTTTCCATTCCCATCCGCAAATGCCAGTCATGAAATTTTTCAATCATATACGGATATAGTTCTAATGTGTAATAATAAACAGGATTAGGAATACCTACCATTTCTGAATATAGAAGCAGCAGGAATAAATCTTCCTCATCCCGGAGTTCCCTTGCGACTTCACTTCGATGCGGTAAACTTAACATTTCGTCATACCAGTCTATTAGCATTTTCAGCTTATCAAACATCCGGCAGCCTCCTATTCAAATAGAAAAAGGGGCAGCTCTATGCCCCCTTATCTCAATTTTGTTTTAATTGATTCCTGCTAAGTGTCGAAACAGCGGTAATGATGATCCAAATAGCGAAAACAAATATAACGGCTCCTAATACGAATAACAACATGTTAGAGTCAGATCCAAACCAGGACCATTGGAAAAGTACTTGGTTAAACATGGCAAGCAGAGTCATCAAAAGCAGGAAAATCATCGGGATCAACGTAACCAGGTAATTCCTCCCTTGACGCTTGAGCCAGATGGAAATCAACAGCAGACTAATACCGGCGAGCAGTTGATTGGATGTACCGAACAATGGCCATAGTAGATAGCCCCCAGAGCCAAATCCTCTTGATCCTTCCG
Organism: Sediminibacillus albus; assembly: GCF_900101125.1. Lineage (GTDB taxonomy): Bacteria > Bacillota > Bacilli > Bacillales > Amphibacillaceae > Sediminibacillus > Sediminibacillus albus. Next base: position 968,042 of record NZ_FNFL01000001.1, read on the forward strand.
GCAGCAGGACTAGAACCGTGCTTAGGATGACAGCAACGCTTGTAGCCACATGCATTTTTGATAATGCCGGAACCTTATATTCAACACCGAGTTCAGCGATGATATATCTCATCAATCGGACAGAAGTATCAAGCGTTGTCGCGGCAAAACTGACAACGATGATCGATACGATGGTTGTTGCCACACCCGCAGGTATTGCCAATCCGGTTGCTAACTGACTGGCTCCTTCGATGAAATTGCCTAAACCCGTCGCATTCGCCTGCGTGAAGCTGGAATATGCTGCTGTAAAATCGCCAGTTGTTGGAAACAAGGTGATCACAGCAAGAATGGAAACCAATGCCAAAGCTCCTTCACCGACAGCTCCAAAGTATCCGACGAAACGGGCGTCCGTTTCCTTATTTAATTGCTTGGAGGAAGTACCGGAGGAAACCAATCCATGAAATCCGGAAATAGCTCCGCAGGCAACTGTAATAAACAACAGCGGGAACCAGGAAACATCGTTAGCTGCGCTGGCGACAGGCGCTGTTACTTCCGGGTTTGTAAATAATAAACCAAGATAAAGGATTGCCATACCAACAACCAATTGGTGAGAATTAATATAATCTCTCGGCTGGAGCAGCTTCCAAACAGGCAGTGTTGATGCTACATAAACGTAACCCATCAAAATAATAATCCAAATGAGAAAGGCCGTGGAAACAGCTCCCATTCCAAATAGACCGGCAGCCCCCTCCCCTCCTATATACTGAACGAGGTCGATTTGCAGTGCTGGTGTATTACTAGAGATAATGGCAACGCCGTACATAACCGCTAGCGCAATCAACGATGGAATCAACATCTTTGTTTTCCCCTTGTAAACGGCAAATCCAATCCAGATTGCTAGTGGAATTTGGATGAAGACTGGCAGTACACTCGCAGGGTAAGATATAAATAAGTTCGAAATCACCCATGCGAACACAGCATTGACCATTAATACCAAAATTAGAATAATGAAAAGGAATAATAGCTTTGCTTTTTTGCCAATCAGGCGGTGAGCAAGAGTGCCAATCGACTGCCCCTTATTCCGTACCGACAAGACCAGGGTACCGAAATCATGGACCCCAGCAGCAAAGACCGTACCCAAGACGACCCATAAAAACGCTGGAAGCCAGCCCCAATACACAGCTATCGCCGGGCCAAGTATCGGAGCTGCTCCAGCGACCGAAGTAAAATGGTGGCCCCATACTACATATTTATTTGTTGGAACAAAATCAACTCCATCTTTAAATTGATGAGCTGGTGTTACAAAGTTGGGATCAAGTCTATAAATTTTTTCCGCAACAAACTTCGAATAAAAACGATAACCCAGAATGAAAATTATAATCCCGATAGCAGCTACCAAAAGACTGCTCACTTTAACAACCTCCCCTTGTCTATTTTTCATTAACCACTATATGTGTAAGCGTTTTCTTTAATGCTGATTTCAGTATAAAAAACAGGACAAGAGAATACAAGTAATCTACTTTTCGACAAATACAGCAGTCAGCAAGCAGCCTTCCATTGGCGTAAAAAACTGCTGATAATCCGGCAATGGATTACCGGCTCATCAAGCAGTTCTCTGTACAATGCTATCAATCTCCCCGAACTCTTTGCTGTCCTCTGTCTTCATCGTTAAGTCCCTCTTCAGCAGGCTTGCTGTTTTTAATAAAAAACGAAAGAAGTAAACCAAATAAAGAAAGAACCGAGACAACGATAAATGCCATATTCGCCCCATAAATATCGGGATGTGAAATTTCCGGACGCTGCTGGGCTGTTTCTTCTGTCGTCGTCATAACTGTAACTAGAATAGCAGTACCAACCGAAGCGGCGATCTGCCGCATTGTATTATCCATAGCAGCACCATGGGGAATCAACCGCTTGGGCAGCTGATTTAATCCTGCAGTAGCTATAGGCATCATTACCATTGACAAGCCAAGCATACGGATACTGTACATGATGGTGATAAATGCAAATGATGTCGTAGTATTTAAAGCAGAAAAAGCCAATGATGAAACAGTAATGATCGATAAACCGACAATCGCCAGCCATCTTGCACCGACCCTGTCAAAAATCCTTCCTGTCACTGGAGACATAAGACCGGTAATCAGCGCGCCTGGCAGTAAGGCAAGACCAGCTTCGAATGCCGAGAACTCCCGCATATTCTGCATATACAGCGGAATAATCGTTTCTACTCCGATTAAACCCATAAAAACAATCATACCGACAATGACCGCCAACGGAAAAATCGAATACTTAAACACCCGGAACTCGAGCATCGGATGCTCCAAACGTAATTGTCTGGTAATAAATAGAACCAGTGCCAATACGCCAAGCCCCAATGACAATAGCGTAAGAGCTGCCGACCAGCCGTTGTTGCCTGCACTGGTGAAACCATATAACAGGCCGCCGAACCCGAAAGAAGATAAGATAATGGATAAGATATCTACTCTCGGCCTGCTTACTTCTGTTACATTTTTCATAACAAAAAAAGCAACAACTATATCAATAATAGCTATTGGCAAAATGATAAAAAACAGCAGCCGCCAGGAGTAATGGGATGTAATCCAGCCAGATAACGCAGGCCCGATAGCAGGGGCAAAGGAAATGACCAATCCGATTAAACCCATTGCCGCCCCGCGCTTGTTCACTGGAAAAATCATCAAAAACACTGTCTGCATAAGCGGCAGCATTACACCCGCACCCGCAGACTGAATTACACGGCCAAACAATAGAACCTCAAAGTTTGGTGCAAGACCTGCGACAAGCGTGCCAACAGCAAAAGTGCTCATAGCTGTGATGAATAACTGTCTTGTCGTAAACCGCTCCAGCAAGAACGCACTTACCGGTATCATAATCCCATTGACCAGCATAAACACCGTTGTAAGCCACTGTCCCGTGTTTGCTGTAATATTCATTTCCTCCATAATTGGCGGTATCGCAGTAATCATCAGTGTTTGATTCAAAATAGCAATAAACGCTCCTGCTAGCAGAAGTGTTACAATGGTAGACCTTTTATAACTGGTTGCCATCTAGTTTCCCTCTCTCCTTACCATGATCCATCAATCATGTTTTGTTGCGCATTTTTTACTAATTTAGATTACACGATTTTAATGGTTTATTCTATTAACCTGACTTATATATTTCTATTTTTATAAATGACACCGGTATAAGCGGAGAGTTTGGGAAAGATGGTGTCTAAAATACAAAAAAAAGGAAAGGACTATCAAGTCCTTTCCGGTTTCTTATTGTGGATAAAATGCTAATCTAATTTAATTGCTGTGTCGGCGTATCGCTGCTCTCACTATTATTGTTTTCTGTTTCCGAAACAATTACCGCACATGCAGCATCACCAGTCACATTAAGGGCCGTCCGTGCCATATCAAGCAGTCGATCAATACCGATAATTAAAGCAATTCCTTCTACAGGCAAGGAAACTTGATTTAGTACCATGGCAAGCATAATCAGCCCGACACCCGGTACTCCGGCTGTGCCGACACTAGCCAGCACAGCTACAAGAACGATCATTAATAATTGAGAAAATGATAAGTCCGTATTATAAACTTGTGCGATAAAAACGGTAGCTACCCCTTGCATGATAGCTGTTCCGTCCATATTGATGGTCGAACCGAGCGGTTGGACGAAGCTGCTGATCGGCTTAGGTACCTTTAGGTTTTCCTGGGCCGTCTTCATCGATATAGGCAGTGTGGCACTGCTGCTCGAAGTACTGAAGGCTACGGTCATTGCCGGGAAAAAACCTTTAAAGAAAGCAATAGGACTCATTTTCCCTAGGAAAGAGACCGCCGATCCGTAAGTGACGATGGCATGGATAATCAAACATGCTATTACGACAAGCATATAGGAAGCCATTGCCTTGGCGCCATCAAGTCCCATGGTTCCAATTGCAGAAGCTAATAAACCGAACGCGCCATATGGAGCGAATTTCATAATCAAATTAACGAGGAACATCATGATTTCATTCCCCTGTTCAACTACTCGCAGTACAGCGGCTGTCTTTTTGCCCAGCATGGCCAAAGCAAAACCGATAAAAATCGAAAAAGCAATGATTTGCAGCATATTCCCTTCCACCATCGCCAAAATCGGATTGGCTGGTATAATATTCGTGAAAGTTTCAACGACTGTTGGTGCTTCATTGCTTTCAAAACTGGCACCAGCAGTATCAATTCCGGTATTGCCCGGCTGGAATATATAAGCAAGTGCTAAAGCTATAGTAATCGCAATAGTCGTGGTTGCCAGAAAAAATGCAATCGTTTTTCCGCCAATCCTTCCTAATTTCTTAGGGTCCCCCAGAGAGGCAGTTCCGAGCGTAATAGAGAAAAATACAATTGGGACGACAAGCATTTTTATCAAGTTAAGAAAAATCGTTCCGAGCGGACTGAACACATAACTATCAAGCGTTCCGAACAAATCAGGTGCAGTAAAGTGTAAAACCAGACCGATGCCAGCACCCAAAATCAGGCCAATAAAAATCTTGGTGGTCAACTTCATCGTATTACCTCCTTATAAAATTATGAAAGCGCTTACTTAAATAAAGATATGTTTGCTATGTGAAAAATATCCTGCTTATTCAAAGGAAAAGGAAAAAAATGAAGATAGCGGATTATCCGCTATCTTCATATCGCTCTACTTCTGCCCATAGTTGATCCTCTTCTCCCGGTTTTCGCTCTACTTCTGCCTAGTTGATCCTCTTTTCACGGTTTTCGCTCCACTTCTGCCCAGAGTTGATCCTCTTCTCCCGGTTTTCGCTCTACTTTCGCCCAGAGTTGATCCTCTTTCCACAAAAAAACCTTTCCTAAGTGAAGGAAAGGTTTTTTATGGTTCTCTCGTTTTCTTTTTTGGATATATGGTTATCATCCGGCACAGGATGACATACAATCCGCCTGCAAGCAGCAGGACAATCGACCAATGATCCCAGCCAATCAGCTTAACTGCGGTGTGAATCAACAAAGGGATGGTCAACGCATAAGCTGTCATTTTCCATAGATGCTGGAAGGCCAATTTTCTTTTTAAGAATGTGGATAGAATCAAGGCACCTGCCGCCAGTAACGTAATCATTACCAGTCCTGAAAATATCACATACATGGGATAAAAGGTGATGCTCTGCAGGATAAAAACACTGCGTAAATTACTATCAAGCAGAAGATTGTCCTGGAATGCCAGTGTGTAACCCTCAGGTAAATATAATAAAAAAATGAGTACAAATATATAGATCAGCGTGTCCCTCATGCTAACCCTGTTCAGCCAAAATACTGCCTGTTTTTTAGGCAGGACTGCACTATGCTTTAAAATCTCGATTAAATGCAAGAATGTTCAACTCCCAGCAGCATTTCCATTTTTTTAAAATTATAGCATAGTCAATTATCCTCTCGCACAGCGCTTGGTTAGTTTAAATAGAAAGCTAGTTCCTCTTCTATTTTTTCTCTAATGACATGTAAGCATTCTTCTGCTGTTTTGCCAAACACCCGTGTATTATTCACCATTGCGTACGGTCTGACCCGGCACAATCCGCAGAAGGATAAACAGTCACTCTTAATGACAGCGACCTCGGGATACTCTGCTTCAATAATTCGCTCCACGTCTACTTCGTTTATCAGGCTGGCATCACAAATTTCAACAACTACAATTCCCATAGTCAGCCCCTCTCTTTGTTGTCTATAGCTGTTTTATCTGCTATCAGTTAAATTCAACATTTGCCGTGCTTCTGCTTCGTCCTTTTTCATTTGCTCAATCAATTCCTCTTTTGAAGCAAAGTTTTCCTCCTCACGCATTTTACGGACAAATGAAACCGCCAGCGATTTGCCATATAAGTCTCCCGTATAGTCCATTAAATAAGCTTCGATCAAATACCCTTTGCCATTTACTGTCGGCCGGTACCCTGCGTTGATTAACGCATACCAATTTTCATCAGCTTGGCCATCCTCATTGTTTAACTCAACAATGCCAAGATAAACGCCGCTTCCCGGAAGTTCATAATCCCCTAGTACCTCCAAATTAGCAGTCGGAAATCCTAGCTGTCTTCCCAACGCATCGCCGTGAATGACTGAACCATGAATACGGTAATTGCGGTCAAGCAGCAAGTTGACTTTATCAAACTTGCCTTTATGGATAGAAGCTCTAATATCGGTACTACTGATCTTTTGCTTATTAACCTTTACTAATGGTGCAACTGTAACTGGAACACCAATATCCTTGCATAGTTTCGTGAGTAAATCTGTGTCGGATTTGCGCCCTTTTCCAAAATTGAAGCCTTCCCCGACCACGATGCCTTTAATATTCAAGACTGACAAATGCTGATGGACAAATGTCTCCGGACTCGTTTCTGCATATTCTTTTGTAAAATTAATCTCGTAAACTTTGCTGACTCCCTGCCGTTCCAGTTGTTTATATTTTTCCTGCCTTGGTGTAATACACTGTTTGTAACGTTCATCTTGCTGCAATGCCCAACGAGGATGAGGATAAAAAGTCATGACAGCCAACGATACATCCTTCTGTTTCAACAGATTGGCATGACGCATAATCGCCTGATGGCCTATATGGACTCCGTCGAATTTACCAATGCATAAAATAATTGGCTCTGTATTTTCCGGTGGTACGTCTTGCACCTGAATAATTTCCATTTACTTTAACCCCTATCGCTAGTCTGACCACCACCCGATTCTTGCGGCGGCAATCTGTTCCCTTTTATTTTATCTAATTTCTTTATACAGCAGATGGGACTGATTTTCCATGAGAACGAATTTACAACCATTGTTTTCTATCATAACGTACCAGTCCCAGCCTTTTTCAAGTATCCAGCTGGGAGTAAGATGTACAGCACCACTTGACTCCCTTTACATATACAAACAATTTCACTGTACTGCGGGAGGAACTGGTTATCAATATTTTTGCTTATTAATTTGATACGTAATAAAGACAGCCGGATGGCTGTCTTTTTTGTTTTACATATCATGCCCGGGATTTCTTTTCTGGCGGGAATGGTTCTCCTTTTTCACTTTATGCGAACCGCTCAATGGCTCTCCGTATGGCTGGCTGGGGGTTTTAGGCAGATTAGGCTGCTTTTGTTGTTTCGGTCCTTCTCGTCTTCCTGACATGGCATATTCCTCCTTTCCTATTGATTGTTGACTAGCTTTTGAAAAATCAGCACTCGTTATTCTGCTTGTAATATTCTAACCAACAACCAACACAAACTGAAAAAACTATTTTACAATGTGAAAAAATAAAGATATAATCATAATTGATTGATTGATCAGTCATTAAAATAGGAGGGTTATCATGCCGCTTTCTGAACAACAATTACAAAATATGAACGCCAAAAGAGAAAAAATATTAGAACAGGCAATCACTCTTTTTTCCGGGCAAGGCTATAATGACACGACTATTTCCAAAGTAGCAAAAGCCTCCGGTGTTAGCTTCGGGAGCGTGTTTACTTATTTTCCAACCAAGGAAGATTTATTCCACCATGCAGTAACCGATCGACTAGATGAATATGCAACTATCCTGCTGAACTTCACTACGGAAGCGGAAGATCCTGTTGCAGAACTTGAGAATATGGTGAACACGCATATTAAATTGTTTTCCAGTGTCGGTACCTATCTTCGTTTAATTGCCCAAGTTATTGGCCAGCATCAGCGCTTCCAGCGACAATTTACAGAACTGGACACGTTTCATGATCAATTCAGATATAAAATAGCCAAACTGGTGGAAAACGGCCAGGAAAAGGGCTTGTTAAACAGTAATTTGCAGCCGATATACGCCGCAACCTCCTATAGCTCCTTTCTAATGGGACTAAGGCTAAATCTTATTGACGGACCGGAGCACGATGTTTGGGATGCATTTAAACCTTTCGCCATGCAATTATTTGGACCGAATACCCTGTAATCAACCGGTCCCTTCAAAACGATTGATTAATCAATTTTTCTGTAAGGAGAACAATAAATGAATTTCTTTCTGTTTTCGCAGACTATTCAAATTCGTCTAATTTTGCAATTTTTGACTACGATGGCTAATATGTCAGTTACACCGTATTTAGTTATCTTTTTTTCCAGTCAGCTGGGCACAATTATGACTGGCTGGATGTTTTTAGGAGTGATGGCAGCTAATATTGCTGGTTCTTTTACCGGAGGATATACTTCGGACCGAACCGGCAGGAAAAATGTGGTTATCTTGTCAGAAGCAATGGTATTCATTGGCTTCCTCTCCGTTGCCTCTGTTAATTCCCCTTGGATTAGTCTTCCGTATGCTACTTTTGTGATATTTGTTTTTATCCACTTTTTTATTGGCATGGCTGCACCTGCCTATCAAGCCATGATCATTGATGAAAGCAGTCCGGATAACCGGAAAGCGATCTACACATTCTCTTACTGGCTGCAAAACCTGGCTGTAGCTATCGGTGGAATTATCGGTGCTTTTCTTTTTAAAGAGCATCACTTTCTCCTCTTTATCGGTGTTGCTTTTTTCACTTTGATTTCCCTTTTGATTACTTTCTTCTTTATTAAAGAGACATATAAGCCAGCCCCAATAAACACAATGACAAGGAATAACCTTTCTTTTTTTGCAGGGTGGTCTTCCTATCTGCAAGTAATTAAAAACAAAACGTTCATTGCTTTGGCATTAGCTAACTTACTAATCGTCGCTATTGAAGAACAGTTAACTAATTTTATCGGCCTCCGTTTGGCTGAGGATATTGCCCAACCCGAACAGTTACTGCCATTCCTGGCGCTTAAAGTAGACGGCATCAATTTACTAGGTATATTAAAAACAGAAAATACGATTTTAGTTGTCTGCTTGACTGTTCTTGTCACATACTTGTTAAAAAAATTCAATGACAGATCTGTATTGCTGAGCGGATTGGTTCTTTATTTTATTGGCTATACCGTGCTTAGCTTCCATGATTCGGCGATCGTTTTACTGCTTGCCATGTTTATAGCTACTTTGGGTGAGTTAATGCATATTCCCGTAAAACAAACACTGCTTGCCAATATGGTGCCTGACCACGCCAGGAGTTCTTATATGGCTGTTTTTGGTTTAATGACGATTGTAGGCGTTATGACAGCGGGAGTCTTCATCTTTCTCAGCAGCTTCCTGCCGACTATCGTCCTATCATGTTTATTTCTGCTCATGGGGACTGCCTCAATTACTATTTTTGCCCGGTTAACAAGCAAGGATCGTCTCGAAAAAAGCAATTCTTTGCCATCCCAATTAGGCTCATAATTGACAGAACAGAAACAGGAGCACAGCACCGTGCTCCTCCTTTTTTTCTACTTTGTTTAATGGCCTCTTCCCAGGCTTATACGCACTGAAAGGAGTCAATTCTATCTAAATCAATTCCAAAATATACCCAACGGTATCCCGTCCATCTGTATCCCGCAATACTCCGCCTCCCTACGTAGGTCGGGAAAAACCAAAAGGACTGATAGCCTTCCAGCCATACATAGGTAAATCGATACAAACAGCCCCGGATAGCTCCAGCATCAATCGCATAGGTTTGCAGCTGCTGCTGGGGAATGAAAGACGGGGGCGGTCCTGTTGGAGCTCCTGTCGGAGGGGCTCCTATTGGCGGACCTCCTCCCGGTTGGCCACCCGGAAAAGATGGAAAACCAGGAATGCCTGGTTGAGGCCCAGTCTGTCCACGAAAAGGCATATCACCGTAATTATGCGGCAAATCTTGCCAGGAACTATACATATTCTGTTCCTCCTTATCATTATATTCATGACAGTCTATGCCATTCGAACAATAAAGGTACATTGGCCTCCTTTAACAAAATAAGATATTTATGTGAACAAAGTACTAATTATATTTGAAAAAAATGTAAAATGATGTATAATAACTGCTAGAAATAAAAATAAGGTTGTGGGTATCTATGAAAAACGATCTAGAAAGAGACATTGAAGAACTAAGGCTAAGTATGTATAAAGCCTACCAGAAAGAGCCGGATGGGCCAGAAGTGCTGAAGATTTCTCAGGCATTGGATGAAATGCTAAATAAAGTACAGTGGCTGAAATATAATTCCTAATTATCCATCGATTGTTAATTTGAAGCCCATATATTTTTCCAAAAAACCACTCCAGCTGATTGGTGTGGTTTTTTATTATGAGACCCATAGGAAATATCCTCCTTTTTTTCTAGCGAATTAGTAGGAAAAATAATAGCAAACTAGTAGAATAATTATAAGAATTTTCTGCATTTTAATAAACAACTATGAAGAAAGGTTGGTTTTATTGGAAGTGAAAAGAACTCCCGAAACGTTATTTGAAAAAATCGCTCAGGATAATGAAATTATTCAGTATTTTAAACATCATTCGATGAGGGTTATGTATTTATCTACCATGCTTGCTAAAAAAGTGGGCCATTATGATGAAGATTTGCGGATAGCAGCATTATTGCATGATATCGGAAAAATGGGATTATCAAAGGATATTTTACTTAAGGCTGGGACTTTTACTCAATTAGAGAGAACGATTATTGAAAGCCATTGTCATATTGGCAATGTAATAGTACGTAAGGAACTAGGAAAAGTCCATTCAGCTGAGTATATTAGAGACCACCACGAAGATTGGAATGGCAAGGGGTATCCCCGCAGACTGGTTGGCGAAGAAATATCTATTCAAGGAAGAATCATTCGTATTTGTGACTCTTTTGATGCAATGACCTATGATATGCGAAACTATCAAAAGACAAAGATGAGCTATTCCGAAGCATTTAATGAATTACGGAAGTGTTCATGGAAACAATACGATGGCAATCTAGTGGAAGAGTTTATCTCTTTAATGAACGATATTGGACTCCCCTACTCCTGGTATAACAAATTTGATGAAACGTTTGTAAAAAGAATTTATTCAAAGATTGAAGGGATGGAAGACCTCTTATAATTTACTGGATGGCCATCATTTGGGTTTTAGATGTCTTTTGACTTTCGATTCTTTTAACCATAATATAAAAGCGACATGAATCCATGGAAAGGATTCATGTCGCAACTATAGGACTAGCTTTCTGTTATGCCTTTTCAGTCTTCGTTGAAGGTTTCCCTTTTAAAAACAGTGCTAATGCCATACCTGCCAGCGCCAATATCGAAGCAAATAAGAAGGCGGTATTGTAGCCATTCAATAAGGCACTTTGAGCCGCTTGCTGCTGGGCCTCATTCTGCGACAGACCTGCAAGTGCTGACATATCCGGCTGATAGTTTTTTGCGGCCGTTGTCATAACCGTTATTAGTATCGCTGTACCTATCGAAGCAGACACCTGCTGCATTGTGTTAGCCATTGCTGACCCATGGGCATTCCATTCATCAGGAATTTGATTTAATCCAGCAGTCATTACCGGCATCATGGCGAGAGCCAGGCCAAACATACGGATTGCATAAACAACAGCCAGCATGGTAAAGGACGTATCCATTGATAGATTAGTAAACATAAAGGTAGTCGCTGCTACAATTGCCAATCCAGGAACAGCCAGCCACCTTGCGCCGAATTTGTCAAACATCATCCCTGTAATCGGCGACATAATTCCCATTACGATTGCTCCTGGGAGAAGCATCAGCCCGGATTCAAGTGGACTGAAGCCACGCAGATTTTGCATATATAATGGTAATAGCGTTTCAGCACCAATCATCGACATAAGCACGATCATCGTGATAAGTAATGACAATGAGAAAATATTAAATTTGAATACTTTGAATTGAAGCAGCGGAGTTTTTAATACGAGCTGGCGCCAAATGAACAAAGCCAGAATAATTCCGCCTCCGATCAAACAAACGAGTACCTTGGTACTTGACCAGCCATCCTCCCCCGCGCTGCTGAAACCATATAACAAACCGCCAAATCCTAAGGAAGACATAATAATGGAAAGAACATCAATCCTCGGATAAGTCAGTTTCGTAACGTTTTTAATATGGAAGTAAGCGAAAATAATAGTCAGGATAACAATCGGGAGCACGACATAAAACAAGGATCTCCATGAGAAATACTCGAGCATCCAGCCGGAAAGGGTCGGGCCTATTGCCGGGGCAAAAGAAATAACAATGCCAGCCATTCCCATCACTGCTCCGCGTCGATCTCTTGGTATGACAGTTAAAATAACAGTCATCATCAGCGGAAGCATGATTCCTGAACCTGATGCCTGAATAATCCTTCCTATTAATAACATAGGGAACACGTGGGATATCGAGCTAATTAATGTACCTATTCCAAATATACTAAAAGCGGTCATAAATAATTTTCTAGTTGAAAACCGCTCGATTAAGAAGGCAGAAATAGGAATCATTACTCCATTGGTCAATAAGAATGCTGTCGTCAGCCATTGTACTTTATTTTCATTGATACCAAAATCCTCCATTATTGAAGGCAGCGCAGTGGCTAGTAATGTTTCATTTAGTAACCCCACAAACGCACCAATCAGCATAACGGCTAGCATTGCTCCTAATTTTATGTCTGGTTGCTTTGTTTCTTGAACCTGTTCTTGCATGATCAATCTTCTCCTTTTTCTCTAAATAGCCTGGTAATCGTTTCTTCCAGCTGTACAATTTCTTGATGCCAGCCTTCCTTTGTTTTCATATATTGAAGCAATGCTTCGATTAAGTATAATTTTGGCTGCTCCTGTTTACATTCTTCTTTTAAATGATTGAGGGATGATACTAACTTCTTCTTTTCATTAACCTTCAGCGATAAGGTATGCAATTTATTCTCAACATCAACAAGCTGCTGTTGCATTTTATTTTCCAGCATCTTCTCTTCCTGATTTAGCGGCCCACATAAAGAATCCTCCGTGAGGACTGGCTCCAGTTTTTCTGATGAATGAATGATCGCTTCCAAACTGGAAGCAATAAGCTCTGCCAAGCGGTTAACCGGCAGCTCCTTACGATGGAATATGATAAGCGACAAAAATTCTTTCATCATCCCCTCATACAGGATGACTACGTCCCATATATTCGGCAGGACGCTTTCACCGAATACTTCCCTCAGTGATTGCTTATGCCATTTCAATAACTTCAAGCGGAAGTCCTCCATCATAAACGAAACAGCATTTTTTTCGTTTAACGGAAATTCTTTAAACAGAAGTAAAAATATCGAGCTGTTTTGCTTCATTTGTTTCAATTCAATCGTAATTCTTTGCTGCAATACCTGCTTAGCTGGTAAGGCATCAGATTGTGGAACTGATTGGGCTTTTTGAAACATCGCTTGATGATTGTCTTTTACTAGTTCAATAAGCAAGCTTTCTTTCGATTCAAAATGTTTATAAAAAGCTCCTTTAGAAACACCACACGCCTTGGCAATCTCTTGAACAGAAGTCAGATGATATCCTTTTTCAGCAAACAGTGTGACCGCTATATCTTTTAATTCCTGCTTTTTACTAATTTCTTTCACCCCTGTCAAAACCATTCGGTAACCTAAAGTGACTGACTGGTCAAAATACCATGAGACTTATAATATGACAGTTAAGTATGTTTGTCAAACTGCAACTAATCACCTCAGGATTTCTTGTTTAGTATGAGAATCTGTCTAAATTATTTTATTAAAAAGACCAGAAAAAAAGTGATATAAAAATCAGGCCTGGCGTAATGCCAGTACCTGATTATCTGTTTATCCGGATTCTTCGCAAGTGCAGCATAGCTCTTTTATTGTTAATAATTCCGCTAAATCACTAATGGTGTAATCCGCTTTTACATCTTTCCATTTCCCGGCTCGTTTCCATATTGTTTTCATTCCGGCCTGCTGTGCAGCTGCTATGTCATTAATAGGATGGTCTCCGATAAAAATACTATTTTCTGCACCAACACCTAACTTGCTTAAAGCCCTTTCGAAAATTCTCCTGTCCGGCTTTTTTATCCCTTCCCACTCAGAAACCAATATAACATCAAAGTATTTTTCGATACCAAGAGCTCTGATGTTGTCCAACTGGAATCGGGTTTTGCCATTGGTAATCAGCCCTATTGCAAGCTGTTTGCTTTTCAGTTCCTCGAGTAAAGGGATTAGATTCGGAAAAGCTGTACAACTCTTTTTGAAGTAAACCAAGTAATCTTCCATCAACTTTTCCCAGGCTATTGATTGTAGAGGAATTTCAGTAACCAATTGTTGATATACCTTGTCTTTCCAAACATAGCCACCATCATCTAATTCAATAAATCTGCGCATGTATTCATTTTTATTTATGTGGCCCAAAGATGCATGCAGCCGCACGTATTGATCGTTGACAAACTTCCGAATCGAGGTATCCCGGTCTAACAGTGTACCATCTAAATCAAACAGAACCGCTCGAAGCATGGGCATCTCCTCCTACATTGCGCCGGTTCGTACAATCAACGAATTGCTGCGGCGACACTTCGGTTAAATTTTTCTGCTCCTGTCTTCCATCGACTTAGCCGCTATTATTAATGTATAGCAGTTGATTCTTTTTCTCAAACTCTTTCATAGGATGTAAGACATACGACTATCTGATCCCCTAAAAAGTACACCTTTCTATTATTGAACCTTAGCTGAACTTCGAATAGGTAATTGGAATGATTTTCCTTGATATTACCCATTCGACAAGCATTTTCCGTTATTATTTAAATATTCAAATAATTAAATGATAGGATGTGAGCAAGTTGAATAAAAAAAATCATCGAACACGGATAATGCTGTATGCCCTTTTCGCTCTTTTGCTATTAATGCCGATGGCTGATCAAGGAAAAGCTTTGTTCGTGGATGCATCCGCAGATTTAACAGAAGAGATTGACCAAAACTCCACCCTAAAAGAAAAACTGGAAGCAATCCTGAATGATCAACGACTGAACGGCACTGTAACTGGAGTGAGTATCAGAAAAGCTGAAACTGGAGAACTTCTTTTTTCTCATGAAGGAAATACAAGATTGCACCCAGCCTCCAATATGAAACTGCTTACTAGCGCGGCTGCCTTGGAAAAGCTCGGTCCTGACTATCAGTTTTCCACAGAAGTGTTAACTGACGGGCAAACAAAAGGAAAAGTACTCGACGGAAATTTGTATTTAAAAGGCAAAGGTGACCCTACGTTGTTAAAAGAGGACCTGAATCAGTTCGCAGCCGATTTAAAGGGAAAAGGGATCACTAAGATAAAAGGTGATCTGATCGGAGATGACAGCTGGTTTGATGATATACGTTTATCTCAGGATTTGAACTGGTCAGATGAGCCCTTTTATACTGGTGCCCAGGTATCTGCGTTGACTATTTCACCGGATGACGATTATGATGCTGGAACAGTAATCATTGAAGTAATGCCGTCAGACGATATCGATAGCCCAGCGATTGTTCGGGCCACACCTGAGAATGACTACATAACCATCGTCAATAATACGGAAATGATTGCTGAAGGTGGTACCAAAGATATTTCTATCGAAAGGGAGCATGGTACCAATAATATCATCATTGAGGGAGAAATGCCGTTAAATGGGACCAATTCCAAGTCCTGGTCATCCGTGTGGGAGCCTTCAGGCTATGCGCTGGATGTCTTTAAACAATCGTTAACAGAACATGGAATTTCTTTTATCGGGAAATCCACGGTTAAGGCAGCTGAAACACCAGATAATGCCCGTCTGCTAACTTCAAAGAAGTCTATGCCTTTGGAAGAGTTGCTTATTCCATTCATGAAACTTAGCAATAACGGTCATGGCGAAATATTGACAAAGGAAATGGGGAGAGTATTCAAGGATGAAGGAAGTTGGGACAAGGGATTAGAAGTAATTAAAGATGCAGTTGTTGATTTAGGTGTTTCACCAAAAACCATTCAGCTTCGTGATGGATCTGGTATGTCCCATAAAACATATATACCTGCAAACGACCTTACCCAACTGCTATTTTCTGCCCAGCAGAGAAGCTGGTATCCTGCTTTCGAAAATTCGCTGCCTGTCGCCGGCATGACCGAGCGTTTAGTCGGCGGAACGTTGCGTTCAAGGATGACAGCTGAACCAACAAAAGGAAATGTAATCGCTAAGACTGGATCGCTTACCAGTGTGTCTACCCTTTCTGGTTACGTCACTTCTCAGGATGGAGAAAAGCTGATTTTCTCCGTCTTGATTAATAACTATCTTGGCTCCAGTTCAGGGATTAGACAGATCGAAGATGCCATCGCCACCACCCTTGCAAGTCACACGTTTTAGTATATAAAAGCTGTACCCCCTCATAACCGGAGGGGGCAGCTTTTTTATATTCCTGGTAAGTTTTAAATCAATTAGGTTGATTATTTCATAATCGTCGACCCTTGCAATAATTCGGGCTTGGCTCCCAGAATTAACAAAAATAGTTTTGAATCACTTATATTCCGGTTTCTTTTCATGATTGCTTTGACGAAATGAATTTCTGGATGTTTTTTCAAATTTTCCACTTCTCCTTGATAAAGAGAAAGAATTGATTCTCGAACAAACCTTGGTCGATATTCCGGCAGGTCTTCATCCATTAATAAAGAACCCATATACCCATACATGATTTGCATTTGCCTAGTAAGGCTTACCACGTGAATCAGCTGTTCGTATAAATTCGGATGCTGATGCTTCAGATTTTCCAATTCCTCTTTAGCCCGGTAAATTTCTTTTAAGCTAGCTATTTTCCCTGTCATCATCCTTCCCCTTCCTTTTCCCACGGTTTTTCCAAACCAATGATTTCCGTTAACTCTTTACTCTGTTTTCTTCGGCTCCTCCGCATTTCTGCACGTTCTTTTCCTGATTCATAAAGAAATTGCTCTTCAGCAGTTTCAGGGATAATCTCCGGTACCTTTAATGGGTTCTTATCATCGTCTAAAGCTACAAAGGTTAGAAAAGCAGTCGCCGCCATCTGGCGGTGTCCAGTAATCATGTCCTCTGCAATTACTTTGCAAAATATCTCCATCGATTTATTTCCGGTATAAGATACAAATGACTCGACGCAAACCGAATCCGTCTGATGTATCGGATACAAAAAATCTATCGAATCAGTGGAAGCTGTCACACATTCTTTCACTCGGGCATGGCGCCGTGCTGACAAAGTGGCGTTGTTATCCAGCTTTTTCATTAAAACACCGCCGAAAAGCGTATTATAATTATTTAAATCATTTATCATTACTTGGTCTGTGTTGACAATCAAACTTTCCTGAGGTCGCCTGGCTTCTTGCATAGGATGGTTCCATTCCTTTCCTCATTGATTTTCTGTGGAATTCCTATAACAAGTGTAAGACTGCCGGAATGATAAATAAAATGGTTATTTGCTATTCAAATGATAGATAGAATCAATGCAACTGCTTTCAATCCGTATATGCGGGACGCTTTCTACAAAAAACGAATAAAAAAACATCTCTAGTCAGAGATGTTTTCCACGGTTAAACGCTCTTGGGTAAACTTCAGCCATTCTTTGGTGGCGTATGACAAATAATGATTTTTTCGCCATATGAAGGCTAGATCCCATTCGATCGTTGGACTAATTACTTTAATGGTTTTAACATCCTCCATTAATAGCTGGGATACACTATATGGCAATATGGAGATTCCTAAATCTGCAGCAATCATTTTGCCGATAAAGTCCCACTGTGTGCTCTCTGAAACAACTGTAGGCAAAAATCCAGCTTCTTTACAAGCACTGGAAATCCGGTCGTTCAAAGCAAAATCTTTATTAAAGAGGATGATTTGCTCATCTTTAAGCTCCTCCAGCTTAATTTGTTTTCTGGAAGCCAGGTGATGAGTTGGAGGAACAACCACTCTCAATTCTTCTTGCTTAAAAGAAAAATAGTGAAAGTTCTCTTCTGATGTTGGTAACACCGTAATCCCAACATCAAGGTTGTCCTGATTGATATCTTCTTCGATTTTTTTAGTGCCGTTTTCTAATAGCTGAAAAGTAATATGAGGATATAACTGGTGAAATTCCCCCAAAATGCGAATGACCCGCTCGGCATCCATAATAGGAGGCAGGCCAATCCGGATATGCCCTTTTTGAAGCCCTAATAAATCATCCAGCTCTGTTTGCAAATTATCAAAAGCTTTATCAATCGTCTGGGCCTGCTCCAAAATCACCCTGCCTGCATCTGTCAGGATTAACTTTTTTCGCGAGCGGTCAAATAACTCGACACCAAGCTCTGATTCCAGGTTTTTAATCATCTTGCTAATGGTCGGCTGTGTAATAAACAAATGATCGGCCGCTCTTGTAAAACTTTTAAAATGAGCGACCTCTATAAAATACTTCAGATGTCGAATATCCATGCTTTCACCTTTTCTAAATAAGCCTTTTAACTCCACACTTTCACTTTAGCAAGGATGTTACCGCAAAACAGCTGACTTGTAAATTTTACAAGGATGCGATTAATAACCGGGTCTTTTCTCATAGGGAGACAGTGTACCGACAATGCCTACGTCATTATCTTTCTTTATATTATGGATTACGCCGCAAGCAATTTCCTGATGGTTCAGCCATCTCGATTGACTACCCTCTATGATGAATCCTAAATAGATGCTGCGATATTGGCAATTAGCTGCAATCTCAATCGGATCATCCTCTAAATATCTGCTGCTTCCTTTGACATGGAACAATTTCCAGTCAGCAATCCGTTCAGAGACCAATCTGCCGACAAGTTCCAACGATCGATAATCCGGCGTCCAGCTGACTACAAGTGAAATAGGCCCATTCTCATCCATTGCTTTGTTTATATGTGTTTCGACAACGGAAAGTTGGCTGTAGTCAATTGCCAAACTGTTGAGCAATTGCGGGTCCTTCGCCTTTCTCCTAAGCTGTCGGTGCTTCTCAATGGTTTGGCCGATGACAGATACACGATAGCCCATTTCCGTCAGCCAAAGAGAAACATCAGCCAGCATTCCTGTTCCTCCTATAATAAGGGCATGTCTCTCGTTCATAACAACTTCCCCCTAATCTTTATCGGATAATTGTATAATTCAGCCTGTACACGCCATAATTACGTTCCCGTCTGGATCTGTGAAATTGAACCAGGCAAAATCTTCGCCGACTCTTTCAATCTCCCGGACAATCGGAATGTTCTTTTCCCTGATAAAGTGATAAGCTTCATCAATATCATTTACGAGAAAATTGAATACCGGGTTGGTACTAGGATCAAGCTGAAACTCAGGATCAAATCGATGATCATCCAGCGTCAAGGAAACACTGCTGTTTACTGGCAGATTGTAGACTGGCGATTCTACTTGATCGGGTACATACTGGAAATCGAGAAGTTCACTGTACCATTTTACCGATTTCTTCAGATTTCGGACATGGATAAAGATACCCCCGATTTGTTTTTTTATCGGATTTTCCTTTGGTTTTTCGCCCACTCTTCTTCTCTCCAATCTATATTTTGTTTAATGACTTCCTGTGCCCCTTTTCATTTCGTTTGCGGCAGCGTTTGTTCATCCCTGAATAAGTCTCTATTCGCCGTTTGATGAACCAGCAAGATTATTGCCAAACTAATCACTGCCATGAGTATGGAGGCGGCAACAATGCTATAACGCAATGGAAAGATTTCTCCGGTAAAACCAATCAGCATGATAAATATTATTTGCAAAATGCTTTGAAAGGTACCATAAACACTTGTTATCCGGCCCATAATCGGCAATGGTACATTATTTTGATAGAAAGTCATCAATCCAGTATTAGAAAAGGCATTAAAGAAGCCGAGAATGATAAAACCAAACGCTATGGACCAGAAAGAAAACGAAAAGGCGTAAATGAGATAGCCAGCTGCTACAAGGACATATCCACTGCCGATTAACGTCTTGAGCGTCAATTTGCGGGCTAATACTGCGACCGTCCCCGCCCCTGCGATTGATCCTATCCCCGTGATACTGATCAGCAAACCAAAATCAGTTTCAGATAAACCCAATACCTGCTGGGTAAAAACTACCTCCTGGGCATCCATGCCCAAAGCAATAACCATAAAAAACTGGGCCAGCAGGTAAATGTGAATCAGGGCAGCGTTATTTTTGCTGAAAAGAAGTACCTCCTGCCAGTCTCTCTTCAATGTAAGCAAACGAATAGACTGGGATGCAGTCCGATTCTCTGCTTGGTCTATATCGGGGAGTAAGAGTAATATAAAAGCAGAGACCAAGAAGGAAGCAGCATTGATCCAGATAGCAATGCTTGCAGTGGTAACGAGCAAAAGGGCTCCTGCGACTGCCGGTCCAACTAAAAAGGCCCCTGAAGTAATCAGACTTCGGAAGGAGTTGAATTGCTTCCGCTGTTTTTCGGAAATCAAGCTTGTCATATATGAAATAGATGCAGGCCCAAAAAACGCCTTGGCAACCGATAAACAAAACAAAAAAATATAAATGAACCAAATGGATGACATAAAAGGAATAACTGCAATCAACACTGCCCGAATAATATCTGTTACAATCATCAGCTTGCGTTGATTAATCCGATCAATGACAGTGCCCGCCCAAAACTGGGTGAAAACAGCTGCAATCGGACTCATTATCCATAATCCAGCAACAGCCGCAGGCGATCCAGTCATTTGGATTACAAGAATATTGATGGCTACCAGGTAGATGAAATCTCCTAAACTGGAAATACCGATGCCTGTAAGTAATAACAAACCATATTTCTTTTGTTTTCCAGGAAAAATAAGGATTCTCCTTTCTATAAATGCTGTTTATGTAAATTACTATAAAGACTTCAATTTATGTACAATTGTTTCTGTTACCTCTGATAAGATGTTACAATTGAACCCTTGATTTAACATGCCAGTACAGTTTAATCCCTATGTGCAGCTGAGAGGACATCCAAACATGAAAGCTTATCTATTCTTATTAATAGTTATGATGATTTTTTCTAGCAATTTATTAATCGGTAAAGGAATTAACGAACTACCGCCATTCACCATTGCTTTTTTCCGTTTTGTAGTTGCATTTCTCGTGTTATTGCCGCTTGGATGGAAATCCTTTAAACAAAATATACCGTTATGGAAGAAGGAATGGAAAGCTCTCTTATCTTTAGCTCTGTTTGGAATGGCGTTTTTTAATGCACTCGTTTATGCTTCTCTGCAGTACACCACCTCAACGAACGTAGCAATCATTGAAGCAACCACCCCTGTTTTTACAATTGGACTAGGTTTGCTGTTTTTAAAAAGGGAACAATTAACACTTAACCAAACGATTGGAGTCATATTATCTCTTGCAGGTGCTATCTGGGTTATTGCAAACGGGTCTTTGGCAGTGATTTACCATTTACAGTTCAATATCGGCGATCTTTTGATGGTTGGGGCTGTTATTGTTTGGGCTGTCTATTCAATTTTAGTAAAGCGGCATAATGCTAAATTCCCAACCTACGGCGGGCTGTTAGTAATGTATGCGATTGCCGCAGCCTGCTTGTTTCCGCTTGCATTCTCGGAGTGGATTGTCTCCGCTCCATCAATTTCAGGCAAGCAAATGCTTAGCTTACTGCACCTCGGTATCTTCCCCTCTGTGATTGCCTTGATATTGTGGAACAGAGCTGTAGAAGAAGTAGGCCCGTCACAGGCGTCTATCTTCTTTAATTTTCTGCCTATTTTCACGATGATAGGAGCTGCTTTATTTCTCGGAGAACAAATCCGGCTGGTTCAAGTGATTGGAGTGACACTTGTAATTGCAGGAGTTTATCTTTCGACAAGAAGCAAGAAACGACGAAAAATAAATAATTCTGCCAGAGCCGGTAATTAATCCAATTGGAAGCTATCGGCTCACAGCCGATCATTATTAAAGCTTACCTTTGGCCTGTTCTGCATTGATATAATATACTAGATTGTCTGTCCATTCACCAAATTCAAAAATAAACCCTTTTCTTGTACACTCGTATTCCATTCCGACACTTGCTGCCAGCTGGTAAGAAGGTGTATTGTCGACATTGATATGCGCTTCAATTCTATGGTAGCCCAGGTCGCTAAAGGCAAGTTCAAGTGCTGCCTTCACTGCTTCCTTCCCATAACCATTCCGCCAAAATTGATTGTGAATTGTGTAACCAAGCCTTCCCCATTGAAAAACAGATCGTTCATAAGTAGAAAAATCAATCATCCCGAGATGCGTTCCGTTGTGTTTGTGAAAGACTCCAAATATATAGGCTTTATCCTCCTGTGCTAATGCCTGATGCTTTTCCACTAAACCGGAAAACCACTCTGGCGAACAATCGCTCATATCGATTTTCCCTCGATCATACCGATGCTGTGATGGCATTCGGGCGGAGAATTGAGCAAACCAATTTTGGAAATCTGATTCTATTAATGGCCTGATTACTAGCCTTTCGGTTTCTGCAGTACAATGAAAATTGTCCAATAAAATAACCTCTCTTTACTATTTTTTTCTGCTGAATCACTACATTCGCTGTTTCTTATTCGTGTGTGCAATACAAACTTTTTTGATAAATAACATAATAAATAGTTAGGAAATATCGATTTTACCGCCCACAAGAGAAAGCATTCCGCTAGCGTGTTCCTCTTGTTCGCTTCGCCTGCTGACTAACCATTTTCCTTCCGGCAGCACAGCACCTTCTACATTGACGATAAACATGTTTGCCTTTCTCCCTAATTTCTCTAGCAAAATACCAGCCACCCGGCTGCATTCTTACTATTTTCATCATAACATTTTTTGATAGGACGATATTTATTTTTTAAACGTTTTTAAAGGCAAAAAGCAACACACCAAACACTGTGTGTCTGATGTGCTGAGACAAGCTGTTTTTATTGATTTATGATGCTTCAGCTTAATAAGCCATTGCAGCATCATGGTAATATTTAAATTCCAGCAAATTATTGGCAGGATCAATGAGAAAGAATGTCATATGCTCTTCTTGTCTTCCTTTAAAGCGTACCATTGGTTCTTTGAAAAACGGTAAACTTTCTTCGAGGGCTAAAGCTAGTGCCTGATCGTATTCTCCTTTGTCTAAAAACGTAATACCATAATGACGCGGATACATCTTCGGATTTTCATCCACACTATCAGGACTTAAGTGGCACACAACCTGATCGCCAAAAAAATCAAAAGTTACCCTGTCATCATACCTTCTGGCAAGCTTGCAGCCTAACTTTTGGTAAAAGTCCACTGTTTCATCCAATTCCTTGCAAGGGATAGCCAGATGAAATACTTTATTTGTTTTTCTCATATTCATTCTCCTTTATTAAAAGTTAAAAATAAAAGACTTAAAACAATTACAAATTGAACGTGTCGGAACGAAGCCCTAAACGCAGCGTCTCTAGTGCTATCGCATCGGATAAAGCGATATTGGCAAGATTGACGTCCGAACCTACATTTTGAATAAAAAATGTTTGCATTTGCTTATTAGGAGCTTCAAATACAAGCCGTTCCATCGGAATGCCTGAGGCGATGATTTGGTTGAAAATATCTATTCGAATAGCACCGTCTGCCTGGCATATTCCGCTTGTTCCACTTTCCCTTGCTTCGGTAATCACTTTGGTAGCACCGGCTTCTAAATCTTCATGGATATTTTCCAGCCATTCAGCAGAACTCTGCTGTTCAGAATTTAAGGAGTCTTTAGCCCCCACTTCGCCAACTACAGCAAATTCATCCGCAAAATCGGCAATGAATTCAGCCTTTTTGCGATTAGGAATATCAATCGTACCATTGGAAATCTCGACATAGCTGCAATCAAACTGCTTGCATAAGTGGTAAAATTCATCCACCTTTCCCTGGCTTAAAAACTTTTCAAATAATGTACCGCCAAAAAAGAATTCAATTCCTTCCTTCCGCAGGCAATCTATCTTTTGCTTCAGGTATTTCGATACGAGAGATGTTCCCCAGCCGAATTTCACTAAGTCGATATACTCGCTTGAACTGTGAATAGTATCTTTAAAATGTTGGATTGGTGCTCCATTATCAATTAAAATGGTCCATCCATTCTCTCTTGGCTTCTCTTCTCTTACCGGTAAAACCAATTCCGTATTGATCATCTGGCAACCCTCTCAATCATTGGGAATTCTTTACTTTTATCCACCCGCATAACAAAGTCACTTTCCACTGCTTGTAAACAAACCAATATATCCTCCCGCTTGAAACACGATTGGTTGTCTGTGAAAAACTTTTCAGCTGCTTGAGAGCTCCTTATTCTGTCCCTCACCGGTTCCTCAGGTATGAGGGAACCCATCAAAATACTTTTAATATACTCAGCACAAGCCAAATCATCGTCACCGCTTGGATGCGAGGCAATCACATTGACCGTCATTTGCTTGTTCCTTCGGCTAAGTTTTTTGACACACTCTGCTGTTGTCCTTGCATTTGAAAAGCCAGTGACGAACACTGTCTTTGATGCTAAGCAATTCAATGTCGCTCGTACTCCATTTGTCGTCCTTTGGACAAGAGTTCTTCCGGCTAGATTTTTTTCTTTGATGCGATAAGGGGAATTATCCAAATCAAACCCATTAATGGCAAGACCGTTCACTTCTCCTGCCAAAAGATATTCAGGATTTTCTTTTTTTAGCTGAAAAGCCTGCTCAACAGACTCTGCAAGATAGATTCCATCAGCACCTTGCAGAAAAACATGATGGGCGACCGTGAATGCCCGGATCACATCAATGACTATCGTGATATCAGCAATAGTCGCCGGAGGTCTACTGCCTTGGTAAATAGTAACCTTCATCGTTTCTCTCCTAATCTATAGTCCGAGATTCCCCTGCTCCCCTCCCATACAACCTACCCAAATTATATTCGCCCAGTGGATTTCCGTTACTGCTTTTATCAATCTGCCCTTAGCAGGAAATAGCAGTTGTTCTTTAACAATCTGTTAAAGAAATGAATACATTGGCTTTAAGGCAAACACCTATTCACTTTACTATTCAGGGGAAGGTTCAAACTGACCGTCTTATTAAAAAAGAATCGTAGGCAGGGGAGGAATCATGGAAAATAAACTGACTTATAAAAATTGGGACAATCAACGCCAACAGGAACTCAACGAGAAACTGACGGATTTTATGGATGTAATCAAGTGGGCATTTAAAGAATACGGGGAGAATATCTTGTACGCTTGCAGTTTTGGTGCTGAGGGAATGGTATTGATTGACCTGATTACAAAAGTACAACCGAACGCAAAGGTCGTCTTTTTAGATACAGATCTACACTTCAAAGAAACATATTCGCTTATTGAAAAGGTGAAACAAAAGTATCCAAAGCTGCAAGTCAAGATGGTAAAGCCATCCCTTACGCTTGAGCAGCAGACTGATCAGTTTGGCAGCAAGCTATGGGAATACAACCCTGACTTGTGCTGCCAAATGAGAAAGATTGAGCCGCTTCAGCAAGAGCTGGACAATGTCGAAGCCTGGATTTCCGGTTTAAGGCGGGAGCAGTCCCCCAGCAGAAAAAAAACTGAATATGTTAACAAAGATGAGCGCTTCAAGCGTGTGAAAATCTGCCCGTTGATTCACTGGAAATGGGAAGATGTCTGGAGTTATATCAAACTAAACAACCTACCTTACAATGAGCTGCATGACAAAAATTATCCAAGTATTGGCTGCGAAAAATGCACGCTTCCCGTCAAGGCTGAAACAGGCTCGCGATCAGGCAGATGGGCAAATTTCGATAAAAAAGAGTGTGGGCTGCACAAGGCTTAAGTAGGGGCTGTTTACGTTTATGATTACAATACTCGCATGTATTATTTCTTTCTTTTTTGCTATAAATATTGGAGCAAGCGGGGCGGCTGCTTCCATGGGAATAGCCTACGGATCCGGGGCTGTCAAAACCCGTAAGCTGGCCCTTTTCATTTGCGCAGCTGGAGTCTTCGCAGGAGCAGTCTTAGGTGGCGGCGAAGTTGTTAAAACGTTAGGATCCGAAATTGTTCCCGAACATATTATTTCTATTCCGATCGCCTCAATTATATTGAGTTCCGCCGCTGTTTCCCTGTTTATCGCTAATCTCAGCGGTATCCCTTTATCGACAAGCGAGGTCACCGTCGGTGCAATTGTAGGCGTCGGAATTGCTTTTAAGGTATTGTTTGTCGATACGCTATTTGTCATCGTCCTTTATTGGCTGTTCATTCCTTTCATTGCGTTTTTATTAGCCTTCGGGCTCAATAAATTAGTAAGACTCGTGGAAGCAAGATCTCCCTTCCTGTTAAAAGGGCCATGGCCAAAACTGTTGGCATGTTTAGTGGTCTTTACTGGTTTTTTGGAGGCATTTTCAGCAGGAATGAACAATGTGGCCAATTCTGTAGGGCCTCTTGTAGCCTCCGGTCTTATTTCAATTGGCCAAGGAACTTTAGCGGGCGGACTATTTGTTGCGCTCGGAGCTTTTTTTCTCGGAGGAAAAGTTATTGAGACGAATGGCAAAAAGATTACCGAATTAAGCTTGCTGCAAGGCAGTGCCGTTTCCGGGATTGGCGCTGCACTGGTAATCATTTCCTCCCTTTTCGGCATTCCTGTTCCCCATACCCAAGTAACCACTTGCAGCATATTAGGTGTGGGAGTATCTGATAAAGGTGCGGAGATATGGAAGAAGGCAATCCTGGCCAAATTGATAAAAACATGGGTCATCTCCCCTCTGTTTTCACTCGTCATTTCCTATAATCTCGTAAAAATTTTCATAGACTTTGATTTCACTGGTTTGGTTATGATTATCGTATTTATTGCCATCGTCGGTTTGCTGTCTTTATGGAAGCCGGCAAATAAATCTCGAGTTATTTATGATAAAAAGATTGTACTAAATAAACAGGAGGTAACAGAAAATGAATAAACCTCACGGCGGTTCACTTGTAGACAGAGTGGACCTCAATTTTAAACCTGAGCAGGGAAACGTGGAAGTCACATTGGATTCGATTGCATTGAGTGATCTTGAATTACTTGCCACGGGTGCATATAGTCCATTAAATGGATTCATGGACCAGGAAAATTACCAGGCAGTTGTGCAGGGAATGCGCCTTAGCAACGGCCTTCCTTGGAGCATTCCCATAACACTGCCTGTGGAAGCGAAAACTGCCAGCAACATCCGTATCGGGGAAACTGTTCATTTGGTTCATGAAGGAACAGTATATGGCGTGATGACAGTCACCGACATTTTTACTCCTGATAAAAAGGAAGAAGCAAAACAAGTTTATCAAACTTCCGACAGCAGCCACCCTGGCGTCAAAAAGCTGATGGAACGTGCCGGCATTTATTTGGGCGGTCCAATCACTTTAGTGAAATTTCCACCCAAGGACGACTTTCAGGAATTCTTTTTGGAGCCAATTCAAACAAGGCAAAAAATCACCGAACTTGGCTGGAACACGGTTGTCGGCTTTCAAACACGCAATCCTGTTCACAGGGCCCATGAATATATTCAAAAAACAGCATTGGAGACCGTCGATGGGCTGCTGCTTCACCCACTTGTCGGGGAAACTAAAGCTGGTGATATTCCCAGTGATTTAAGGATGGAATGCTACCAAGTATTGTTAGAAAACTATTACCCTAAGCGGCGTGTTTGCCTATCGGTATTTCCAGCTGCTATGCGGTATGCAGGTCCCCGAGAAGCAGTCTTTCATGCATTAGTCCGGAAAAATTATGGCTGCACTCATTTCATTGTCGGGCGTGACCATGCAGGCGTCGGTGATTATTATGGTACCTATGATGCTCAAAAAATCTTTAATCATTTTTCCGCCGAAGAAATCGGCATAGAAATATTGTGCTTCGAAAACAGTTTTTACTGCCTTAAATGCGAAGCAATGGGAACAGCCAAGACGTGCCCGCATAATCAAGAGGACCATATTTCCTTATCAGGAACCAAGGTAAGGGCAATGCTTAAGGAAGGCAAACTGCCGCCAAAGCAATTCAGCCGTCCGGAAGTAGCCAAAAAATTGGTTGAAGGCATGTCAAAAAAATTTGTAGAAACGGGGAGATAATTATGATGCAAAAAAATATTGTCTGGCACCCTTCTACCGTTAGCAAAGCAGAACGACAGCAATTAAATAACCACAAAAGCTGCGCCCTTTGGTTTACTGGATATTCGGGCTCCGGAAAATCTACTTTGGCCAATGAATTGGATTGCCAGCTGTACTCTTTAGGGGTCCGAAGCTTTGTCCTTGATGGAGATAATGTCAGGCACGGACTTAATAAAGAATTAGGATTCAGCCCGAAAGACAGGGTCGAAAATATCCGCCGGGTCGGAGAAGTAGCGAAGCTGTTTGTCGAGAGCGGACAAATCGTCATGACTGCTTTTATTTCCCCCTATCGGGCAGACCGCAGTCAGGTCAGAAAAATATTTGACCGGGGAGAATTTATTGAAGTGTTTATAGATTGTCCTTTTGAAGTTTGTGAACAACGCGATCCAAAAGGCTTATACCAAAAAGCCAGAAAAGGAGAGATTCACGATTTCACCGGCATTGACTCCCCTTATGAACCGCCAGTCTCTCCAGAATTAACCATTAATACAGAAGACTATTCTATCCAAGAGGCTGCCGAAGTAATTATCCGTTATTTAGAGAGGCAAGGGATTATCTAACTGAAACCCATAAAAGTGATTGGGAGATAACATAAATCCCCTTGCAAAAACCTAACAGTTACAGAAGATGAAGTTTTAAAAGGCCTTCTTCAAGCATTCGATTGATGACGCAATGGGATATATATGGCGATGGAACAGTAGGTAAGTTCCTTAATAGTATTGGATAAATGCTAATACTGAACTGCGGAAATACACTACGCTTTCCGCGGGCGGCTGGTGAGCCTCCTCGAGCTTTCGCTCTGCAGGGTCTCACCGAGGCCTTTCCTCCCGCAGGAGTCTCCGTGAATTTCCTCCTCTGAAAGTCTGTGTATTATTTTCAACCAACAGCCGTATCAGTGCAGGCGCCCGCAGAAACTGGCTCCTTTATTTTCAAGGAGGGTGAAGCCGTGCCCATGTAAAGCGAAGTATGCTGCCGGCACCTAACCTAGAAAGAGAGTTGTCACTGTGTCCTCAGGTTAAATTAAGCATTAGCAAAGAAAAATCGAACGACTCGAATCCTAAGGATTTCGAATCATCGTTCGATTTTTGCTTTGCCCACTATACTTTTGTCCCCATTCTTTTATGAACAGTTTTCCTCTATTCTGCGGTAGCCTTTAAGATTATTCACAAATTTTTAACCCGGAAAAGCCTCTTTATTAAACTTGGCTTTTTTGGCTGCGATTGATTGATAGCGAAGAATGTCTTTTGCAGACTGATTAGCCGTTACATATTGGAATGCGCCATTGCTATCCATCGAAATCATAAACACCATATCAGGCATCCTGTTAAAGATAATATCATTTAATTTAGTGATTATAAAAAACCCCCGCTCCTAGCGGGGGGGGGGGGGAATGGCCATTTATTGTTCGTCTTGGTCTTCATCTTGGTCTTCGTCTTGGTCTTCATCTTGGTCTTCGTCTTCGTCTTGGTCTTCATCTTCGTTTGAATTATTTCCGGCTTTTCTCTCTGCTTTCTCCCGGGCTTTTTCAGCCTTTTCTGCTGCTTCCTCCTGGGCTTTTTCAGCTTTTTCTGCTGCTTTCTCCTGAGCCTTTTCAGCTTTTTCTACTGCTTTCTCCTGAGCCTTTTCAGCTTTTTCTGCTGCTTTCTCCTGAACCTTTTCAGCTTTTTCTGCTGCTTTCTCTTCCTCTGTTTTTTCTAGCTCTTCCTCGTTTTCATCTTCGTCCTTCTCCTCATCAACCTGTTCTTCTTCACCTGCTGCTTTTGCTTTACTGCGGTTTTCCAGCGCTTTGCGAATTCCTGATTTGGCTTGCTCAGGAAGGTCTTCTCGTTCCAATAATGCAGTTAATTGTGCAGCACGCTTTTGTTCATTTTCAGCCACTTTGGTTTCGATTTCTTTTGCCACAGATGAGTCCGCGTCTTCGGCTTTAATTTCCGCTAGAGCCTTTTCTACTTCCTCAATATGTTTCTGATAATCTTCCAGTAATTTTTCAACAAGGTCACTATCACCATTTTCTGCAGCAAGTAATGCTTCTTGAATCCGTTCTTCTGAAAATTGGTCCTGTAGTAACGCTTTATCACTAGTATCCTCTGTTAACTCATACTCAGCCTCTTCCATCAGTCTAGTAGTTTCGTATAGCTCTGAATCCGGGTTAACTACTAGTGACTCCTCAGCCGCTGCGTGGCCTGCAAAAATAAACCCAAGCCCTAAAAACAATGTAAATACTTTCTTTAACATATAACCCAACTCCTTATGATTTATTTAACTTGACGTTGTCGATAAATTGCGTAATCTCTTGTTCTGCCAGCTCATATTTAGAAACTGGTGTCATGAAAGTGAAAATGTACGTATAGTCTGCTTTCTTTTTAAAAATTATGTCTGTACGAATGCTGCTTTTCAAAGATGATTCAAAGGATAGCTTATCTTTTTCATCTTTGATGATTTCCACTTTACCTGAGCTTGCTTTTAACTCAGTCTTTAATTGTTCAAATGTCTTTTTCGTATCAAAAGAAGTAATGATTGCCTTTATATCCCCATTCTTGAAAGTAGTATGGAGATTATCCTTCATAGATTCTTCCTCAAGCTCCCAGCCCGCTGAATCAGGCACCAAAATGCCATATTCACTGTTCTTAAAAAGAGCTTCTGGCTCGTCGTTTTGCCCGGCAGCCTGCTGTTTGCTCTCTGCTTGACCACAAGCTGATAATAACAACACTATGCCAATCAATAATAAACGTAACAGATGCTTTCCATGCTTCATATTCCTCTTGCCCCCCCTTTCAAAAAGGCAACACAAAAACACATCCGTTTACATGGATGTGTTTACCAGGTAACCGGCAACTGGCTGGCCTAGATTTATTATCCTTAGCCCCTCTAGCTTTGCGTCCCTAACTTTCATTAGGTTTGCCCTTATACTAATTACAAAATATATTAAGACTATAGCACCACATTTTCATATAGGTACTCTATCTTATTATCGGCAATTTTTATAATTTATGAAATCACTAGGACGTCATAAGTAAATATACCGTTGAAAACAGCAATTTTTATGATAGGCGAATTACACAGACCAAAAACGCTTCTCCATTTTTTGGGGTGGGTATAAGCAATATTGAAAAAGAGCATAAAACTAAGGCTGCCGAAATTACCGGCTGCCTTAAAAATGTATTAAGTATTTCCTTCCTTACTATCTTCCACCTTAAATTCTTTTACTATTTCAAATAGTCCATCACTGGATTGGTTCCATTCTTCTGCTGATTCAGCAAGAGATTGTAAAGCGTTTGTTTGTTCATCGATCGTAACATTAATTCCTCATTTGCTGCACTTCATTTGTCGATGCAGCTGTTTGCTCAGTAAGCTTTCTTGCTTCATCGGCAACTACTGCAAAACCTTTGCCGTGTTCTCCTGCCCTGGCTGCTTCAATCCTAGCATTCAAGGGATGCAGGTTTGTTTGTTCAGACGCTATCGTAAGCGCTGAGTCATCTGCGTGACGATGTAAGGTATTCATTTGTTCGAATCCTTTTTCATTAACATTTGATTATAGGAAAAGAAAATCGGTGCGTATCGTATGAATTCTTGATAATCGAGCAGAATAGAGGACACTAACGCCAAAAGGATTGGATAGATGATGTGGAAAAAAAGGAACCGAAAAAAAGACGCCATCAGTAATTTTGTCAGCAAATTTACGACACAGGACACCCCCATTTCCACAAAAACCAAAAAAAACTTTGAGATTCTGTCAACTGCCTATTTAGCAAACAATGATGATTTAATTTTATTATCGATTAATCAGCAATTTGGCGCTGCTTACATAGAAACCATAGTCAACGATAAAAAAATAAAGCAAATACTTGATTATTTAAGAAAGACTTCTAGTAATCAAGGTCAGGACCAACTGGAACACTTGCCATTTCACCATTCAAAAGAGACTCGTTTTGAAAACATTGTGCAAGCTCTAACAAGGGGCAGCTGTGTTCTTTTTATCAACCATCAGAAAGAAGCTATTGTCATCGATATACAGGATATTAAAGAACGGGCACTGGAAGAACCGGCGGCAGAGGCCACCATCAAAGGACCGAGAGAAGGATTTAACGAAAACTTCAAGACTAATATTTCACTCATCCGAAAAAGAATATTTAATCACCATCTCAAGGTTGAAAAAAGAAAAATTGGGACAGTCTCCCAAACAGATGTAGTGATGTTATATCTGGATGGGGTTGCCAGCGAGGAAATTGTCAGTGAAGTAAAAAAACGACTAAGCCGGATAGAGGTCGATGCCGTCCAGTCAAGCAACCAAATTCAATCGTTTATCAAAGACCATTCCTATGCGATTGTCCCCTTAGTTGGGTCGAGTGAGCGGCCGGATAAAATTGCGGCCAACATTATGGAAGGAAAAATCGCCATTATCGTTGATGGGACTCCTTTTGTGTTGTATGGACCGATTAGTATGTTCTCGCTGCTGCAGGCACCAGACGATTATTATGATTCCATGTATATCGCCACCCTACTCAGAATGGTCAGATTTGGCGCTTTGTTCGCATCTTTATTGCTGCCCAGCCTGTACATCGCCTTGACTACCTTTCACCAGGAAATGATACCAACAGCTCTCGCATTAAGCATTGCCGCCGGCAGGGAAGCCGTACCGTTTCCCGCCTTGATTGAAACATTATTTATTGAAATCATCTTTGAGTTTTTACGCGAGGCAGGTTTACGTCTTCCAAAAGCAATCGGGAATACCATCAGTATCGTTGGTGCGCTTGTAATCGGCGATGCCGCGGTCAGGGCAGGATTTGTCAGCCCGTTCGTGATCATTATTGTGTCGATCACCGCAATCTCATCTTTTATAATTCCTAACTATAGTTTGGGGGTTTCATTTCGGATTCTCCGGTTTGCCTTTATCTTCTTAGCAGCAACGTTCGGTTTTTTTGGTATGGTTTGGGGGCTGCTTGTACTTTACTTGTATTTGACCAGCCTGCGCTCATTCGGCTATCCATATTTGGCGCCGCATGCTCCGCTCTTCCCGAAAGGATTAAAGGATACGATTTTCCGTTTTCCGCTATTCCAGCAGGCTCGATACCCTAAGTTCACAGTCGACCAGCCATCGCTCAAACGATTTCCTGCCAAGCCTAACCCTGGCAAAAAAAACCGTGAAAAGGACGATTGATATTGCGAATAACCCATGGCCAGATGACAGCTTTAGTCATGCTAGTATTGCTCGTGCAAATCTACGCTTATGCTCCTGCTTACATGGCAGAGCATACCCACCAGAGTTTATGGATTCCATTACTATTATCGATTGCATTATCAGCCATTGTAGGCTGGACGATGCTGATTGTTTCTGAGCATTACCCAAATGAAAGCTTCGTGTCTGTTTTACATAAAGTAATTGGAAAGTTTCTTGGAAATATTGTGGCCGGATTATACTTTATTTACTTTTTTATTCTATTTATTATTCATTCGCAAATGATTGTCACTACCTTTAAAACATTATTTTTACCAAGAACTCCTATGTCTGCAATTCTGCTGCTAGTATTAATTCTAGCTTTATATTGTTCCTTTTTGGGAATCGAGGTGCTGGCACGGGCTAGCAACATGGTTTTAATACTACTACTCGCTACTATATTATTATTAATTTTCTCAGTCATCCCGGAAATCGATCCATCCTACTATAAACCAATATTTCCACAAAGCTCGGATGGTTTATTATATAGTACTCTGATTTCCTTCTCTAACTATGGACAGATTGTTTTACTATCTACTATCTTTCCGTTCGTTAACCACCAAAAAGAAAAGCGGAAACGCAGCAAGGTTTTTGGCGGGATTTTATTCTCCTGTTTCTTAACGAGTATGGTATTGGTTGTGGAAATCGGTGTATTTTCTCCCTTTGAACTGCAACGGTTGCAATATCCGACAGTTGAATTAATCACGCTTATTCAAATAGGTGAATTTATGGAAAGAATGGAGATTTTTTTAGTAACAATCTGGGCAGGTGCCATGTTATTAGTAATTGGTATTTTTTTCACCGTATCCTGTTTAACAATGACACATATGCTAAAGAAACCGAAGGAGTCCAAAGCACTTAATATCTTACTAATTATGATAGGGTTTGCAAGTATTCTACAGTTCGTGCCTGATACAACTAATTTAATCACATTTATTTATGGACAGTGGGTCTACTTGTCTTTAATCTTTCATGCCGTACTACCAGTATTAATTGGTTTATTCTTTTTTATCAGGATAAAGGTGATGAAACATGGTAAAAGTTAATAAAATGCCTCTAGTGATCTTCTGTTTATTTATTCTTACAGGCTGCTGGGATAGAAATGAAATATCCGATATTAATTTTGTCATGGGCATGGCTATTGATACGACCGATGAAGATAAACTTAGAGTTACCTTTCAATGGGCGCTTCCGACTCAGTTTTCGACAGAAGGAGCCAAAGGAGCTGGGAGCCAGGAAAATACCGATTTTTCGATAGAAGCTGACTCCCTGACTCGGGCAATGTCTATGCTAACTGAAATTTCCCCCCGCACGCCGGTATATTCCCATATGGAATTAATTGTGCTTGGAGAAGAGGTTGTCCAAAAGGAAATGGAGAATGTTATCAATGTTATTGACCGGGAGTTTGAAGTGAGAAGAACAGTCAATATTGTAACAGCCAAGGGCAAAGGCGAAGATATATTAAGATCAAAAACACCTTTTGAAACCGTTCAGTCTACCGGCATTCAAAAAATTATCACGATGTCCAACCAATCATCAACATTTCGTGACGTTAATTTAAATGACCTGTTTATCCATGTAGCGGATCCGGATTCGCTGGCGTACACCCCTGTAGTAGAGACAGTCGCCCAAAGTGGTTTGGAGCCAACAGAAACAGGCGGACAAAACTCCTGGATTCAAGTGGACAGGGTCATCTTTTTCGACAAATTTAAAAAACAGCTCGAACTTTCCGCTGAAGAGTCAAAGGCCTGGATGTATGTGCTAGGAAAAGTGGAAGACCGGACCGTAATGGAAATACCAACAGATAAGGGAATGTTAGTAACTAGTAGCGTATCCCAAAAAAGCAAGCCAACTATCGAGATGAACGGCGACCAGCCCTCCGTGAAATACACGATTACAGAGAAAACTTCTATTATGGATAAACCTATAGATATGACGAAATCAGAGATGGAGAAGGCCATAGAGGCTTATCTTAGCGAAAAAGTAACGGAAACCATCAAAAAGATGCAGGAAGAAAACCATGATATTTTTTTTCTTAGAAAAGCCATTCGCCAGCAATATCCACAACAATGGAAAAAAATAAGAAAAAACTGGCCGGAAACTTATGCTAGTATCCAATTCGAGGTACATACAAAAGTAACCATTGAACATCAAAATGCTTTAAGAAAGGATAAAATTGAATAAAAGATAAAATTAGAGGTTGGCACAAAAGTAAAGTGGCTAAAACAAAAATCGAACGATGATTCGAAATCTCTAACATTCGAACTGTTCGACTATCCTTTCTAACCTGCGGACACAGTGACAACTCTATTTCTTCCTTCTAACAAGGATGGGTTCTTAAGCTTGCGCCGGCAGCATACTTCGCTTTCCGCAGGCACGGCTTCAATGTTTTTCAGAAGTGAAAACTGCTTCTTCCCGGGGGCCCCAGACTCTCGCTGTCCCTACTGTAGTCTATGTGTTCTGCCTGCGCCGATAGGGCTGTTCTCACTACCTTGCATGACGACCGCTGCGGAAATACACTGCGCTTTCCGCGGGCGGCTAGCTTGCACTCTGCGGGGTCGCACCGAGGCCTTTTCTTCCGCAGAATTCTCCCTGTATTTCCTCCTCTGAAAGCCTGCGTAATTTTTTCAATATTACACAAATGCTTCTGATTTACTTGATATCGCACAGTATTAGCGCTTATCCGGTTAAAACCACCTACTGTTACAGCGCATTTTATCCATTACGTAATCAGTCGAATGCTTAGAGATGGCTTTTAAAACTTTATATACTGTCATCGTTCGGTTTTTACGAGGGAATTTATGTTATGGCCCAGCCCCTTTTATCTATGAAAGCTATACAACCAGCGGTGCAAGGCAGGGATTGTTCGGACAGAATGGCACCATATACTGATACAAAACCTGTTTTTTACATAAGTTTTCATAAGGAACAGGTTGTTTTTATGCCCTTTTTTGCATATAATAAGAACAAATGTTCGATGAAGGAAGGGATGATAACATGGTTGGATTGCTTTATCGTTCGCTTGAAAGCGAGAAGGCTGTAGAAATGATTTATCTCGCCAGCGGCGGCTCTATTTCTCAAAGAGCCATTAAGGTACTTGCCATTTATGAAGATCGGATTGTTGCTTATTGTTTTACCCGGAAAGAAATCAGAACATTTAAAACCGGGAACATTTTATCATTAGCGCCAGTGAAAAACACCAAAAAACAAGAGGCATAGACGACGAGGGAGACTTCATAGTGGTTACTTCCCAGCACCAGTTTTTCTCACCATTTCATTCTCTGCACTTAATTGGCTATGGAGGTAGCGGATGAACTCTTCTCCTGAATTGTTAATTAGCTCAATATTTTTCTTTTCCAGATGGGTTATTTTCAACTCTGATATTTCTGGTGATACTAAATAGGATGTTTTCTGCTTTTTTTCTAAATATTTTAAAACGTTACTGATTAGAAAATCATTATTCTCGTCAGCAAAACTGTAACCAACGAACACAATCGATTTTTCGGCGACCAATTTTTTTATATTTTTCCATAACCGCTGTTTATTTCTATGGTAATTTTTCCGGTAATCCCTACTGGAAACCAGCATACTCTCTGGATTGCGGACATCTCCGTGGATTTTATACAGCTTAACCCGCTTCCCGGCGGAGTCATCAAGATTCGAGTCATCAGTAATTGCTCCTATTTCATCTCTGTAGGCTATTTCAAATAACCGGTCATAATTCGTAGTAATAATGGTATCGATTTGTGGTATTTCGCTAAGTAGTTTGTGATAGAGGATAGAAGCTGGCTCTTTGTCTATTAATTTTTTTAGAACCTCTGTGATTTCCTCCCGTGACCCGTTGCGCAGCCGTATAAATTCCTCGAATACTTCCGGTAGATTTATTATCTGTTTCAAATTGGATCGTTCTTCTCGGTTACATAAAGTAAGCAATTCTTCCTTTATTTCTTTGACAGAAGGCATTCCAGCGTATAATGAAAACCCCGCTCCCGTCCATAATATAACTTCATTCGCTTTCATTTTTTCTAATAAATTTTCCAATGGCATAACTAATCCCCCTGTTCCCCTTGCTTGTCTAAAGGATAAAGGCAATCAATGTCTTATTCCGATTTAACGCTCGCTAGAAATATTAGTAAATTACCCTTATATTGGTGAATCATTCACAATAAGGCAGCAGCAATTTATTAAGAAAGGTTGTGTTTTCTGGTACCAAAGTAGTATGATTATACTTTACTATCCGGCAGGAGGGAATATAATGGCAAAAGTAGAACATACCCCAAATGAAGGAAGTCTTACTGTTATTGACCAAGAACAAATGTATAGACAAATTGTGGAATATTCATTTGAAACGACTGTGATTCATTCTAATCATGAAGTATTATATATAAACCAATCAGGTGCAGATTTTTTAAAAGCACCAAAGGAAGAAATCATTGGTTCGAATATTGTTGAAGTGTTTACCGAAGATTATCGTGACCTTATAGTGGAGAGGATACGTCAAGGAGAAACAGAGAATCAGGTAGGCGAGTTGATGGAAACGACCATTTATAAACTTGATGGCTCGATTGTTGAAGTTGAGCTTTACTGCCACCCAGTGATTTTCGGCAGTACTAACGC
This sequence comes from Sediminibacillus albus, assembly GCF_900101125.1. Classification (GTDB taxonomy): domain Bacteria; phylum Bacillota; class Bacilli; order Bacillales; family Amphibacillaceae; genus Sediminibacillus; species Sediminibacillus albus. The sequence continues at coordinate 1,005,708 of NZ_FNFL01000001.1, forward strand.
TATTCAATCGATCATTCGGGATATCACTCCTCGAAAGGAATCAGAAAGAAAACTAAAGAAACTAAAGGGAGAAGTAGCGACTCCGTTAGTTCCTGTGTATGAAGGAATTGCTGTCCTGCCCTTAGTTGGTGACATTGATGAAGAGCGAACAAAACAGCTGTTAGATCTTGTCCCTCGGAAAGTGCAAGGACAAGACCTCGAATATTTAATTATCGATGTTTCCGGAATTTACAATATCAACGAATATATTATTGAATTTCTCTACAGCATCAATTCGATTACAAAATTATTTGGTGTCTCATTAATTTTTACTGGCCTCAGACCTGAAATCGCTAAAAAGATGACAGACACTTACGAACATGTAAAGTCACTAAGAACGATGGCAACTGTAAAACAGGCACTAAGTATATTAACTGCTTAATTACTCTCAATGCCTTCTATTTTCCACTTATCATAGGGTACTCCAGCCGTATAAAATGCTGCGGACCAACGCTGAACACAATAGATAATGTCTATCCATGACTCATAAAACCTAAGAGTTGACCTGTAAAATTAGGTACAACTCTATTTTTGTGAAAGCAAGGATTTTACACAGCTTTTTCACTTAATAGTCACACAAATATACGAACCTAAAATGGAGATTAAAACAGATATTCCTGCCAGTATTACGACTGTCCGGTTCCCACCTAACCAACCATTCAACATCTTGCATAAGAGCACTCGAGTGAAATTCCATGTTGACTTCTGGCCTGATTATCGAGCATACCAGCATTCCCTCTCCCCTATACCAGTTATTTACTTCGCACTAGTGGAGTGATTTTCACCGGATGAGGATCGACTCCTGTCCAAAGTCGATTAACTCCGCATAAGTGGAGCGATTTTACGGAAAAGTAGAGCGGCTTTCGCCCAAAGTAGATCAACTTCGCACACATGTAGAGCGACTTCCATCCAAAGTAGATTAACCCGGGCAAGCAGAACGGCTCCCCGCACATACGATGCAACACTTGTTCATAGCAGAGAATCAACCGCCAGTTCACTAGTTTACTGGGATTCATGAACATTCAGTGACAGAAATCACATCTATTTGTTGAACCTTTTGTGACAAACTTCACATTTAATTGTTTTTTTGGATAGAGCGTAATAAGATAATAAAATGAATAGATTATGTACCGCTTTAGCTCTATACAACTGCTAATAAATCCAGGAAAGGGGTACCCTTCATGAAAATAAAAGCAACATGGTTATTATTCATTTTCGCGGCAATTACATTGTTGACCGGCTGTGAGCCGTTAATGGTCCTGAATCCTAAGGGTCCGCAGGCTCAAACACAAGCAGATGTCATCCTATTATCGATTGCTATTATGTCGTTTATTGTGATTGTCGTGTTTGCCATTTTAATTTATATGTTAGTAAAATATCGTGCGTCCAAACAAGCCGACGACTATGAACCGCCCCACATTGAAGGACATCCAGTCGTGGAAGGTATCATTGTCGGTATTCCGATTTTAATTGTCATCGTTCTTTCAGTCATTTCGGTACGAAGCAACTATCTCGTAGAAGCGACTCCAGAGGGATATGAAGATGAGGAGCCTTTAGTTGTTTATGCCCAGTCATCTAACTGGAAGTGGCATTTCAGCTATCCGGAAGAAGGGATTGAGACAGTCAATTATTTATACATCCCGACAGACAGAGCACTTGAATTCAAGCTCTATTCCTCCGGACCGATCACCAGCTTCTGGATTCCACAGCTTGGCGGACAGAAGTATGCGATGTCTGATATGGTAACTACCCTTCACTTGGCTGCAGAGGCTCCTGGTGAGTATATGGGTAGAAATGCTAACTTCAGTGGTGAAGGTTTCGCAGAAAACACATTCAATGTAAACGCAGTGACACCTGACGAATTTGATGAATGGGTCGATGAAGTGAAAGAAACTGCTGATCCAATAACGGAAGAAAAATACCAAGAGCTGCTGGAGCCGGGCCATCTTGGCCAATTAACATTTTCCAGTACCCATTTAGAATTTTCCCCGCCTCCTGAAGGTGAACATGGCGGGCATAACCATGGGAACAGCCCAAATGAAAAAGATATGGATATGCATGGAGAAAGTGATGGTCATAAACATTCAGATGAAGAATCGCACCATCACTAAGCTCAATAATTAGCGGTGGGATTCCTGCCGCTAGTCGAAGTTTCGCTTTATAATCCGAGAGATTTGCTGAAAGGAGAAACAAAAGGATGGACTTTTTTGATAGATTTGCCATACCACATCCAAGCCCGGTAATATACGCAGCGATGGTCGCCATTACGCTAACTGTAATTGCCATAGTCGCAGGCATCACCTATACGAAAAAATGGGGTTACCTGTGGCGCGAATGGTTAACAACTGTCGACCATAAGCGGATTGGAATGATGTACCTTGTCTCTGCCTTGCTGATGCTGTTTAGAGGTGGAGCAGATGCCATCATGATGCGTGCGCAAACGGCTTTGCCGGAAAACACGCTGCTAGATTCACAGCATTATAATGAAATATTCACCACTCACGGGGTAGTTATGATCATCTTCATGGCAATGGCTTTTATTATGGCCTTAATGAACTTCGTCGTTCCGCTGCAAATTGGCGCTCGTGACGTAGCTTTCCCGCGATTAAATGCCTTAAGCTTCTGGCTGTATTTCTGGGGAGCAATGTTATTCAACATTTCCTTTGTTATCGGTGGTTCTCCAGATGCTGGATGGACTTCCTATTTTCCACTGGCAGGAAACGAATTCAGCCAGTCGGTGGGTACAAACTATTATATGATTGCTATTCAAATAGCCGGTCTAGGTACATTAATTACTGGAATTAATTTTATCGTTACAATTCTTAAAATGAGAGCCCCTGGCATGACCCTGATGAAAATGCCGATGTTTACCTGGTCTGCATTGATTACTAACTTGATCATTGCCTTCGCTTTCCCGGTATTAACTGTGGCGCTTGCTATGGGAACCATGGACCGGCTGTTCGGCACAAACTTCTTTACTACGACTAACGGCGGAATGGATATGCTTTGGGCCAACCTTTTCTGGGTATGGGGCCATCCAGAGGTTTATATCTTAATATTACCCGCATTTGGTATTTACAGTGAAATTATTCCGACATTCGCACGGCGAAACTTGTATGGATATAAATCGATGGTTGCCTCGATTGTTTTAATCTCGGTACTCTCCTTTGTCGTGTGGGTTCACCATTTCTTTACCATGGGACAGGGAGCAATGGTTAACAGTATCTTCTCCATTACTACGATGGCAATTGCAATTCCGACTGGGATTAAAATATTTAACTGGCTGTTTACATTATGGAAAGGAAAAATTACTATTACCGTTCCAATGCTTTACTCCATTGGTTTTATTCCAATCTTTACGATTGGCGGTGTAACTGGTGTAATGCTCGGAATGTCAGCTGCTGACTATCAATACCATAACACGATGTTCTTAGTTGCCCACTTCCACTTAGTAATCATTCCTGGAGTAGTGTTTGCTATGCTTGCCGGACTTACCTATTGGTGGCCAAAAATGTTCGGATTTATGCTTAATGAACGGATAGGAAAATGGGCATTCTGGTTTATATCGATTGGTACATGTGTCGCCTTCTTCCCAATGTTTATCTCGGGGCTTGATGGTCAGGCACGTCGGATGTACACCTATTCGGAAGCAACTGGCTTCGGCATTTGGAACATGCTTTCCTTCGCTGGCGCATTAATGCTTGCTGCAGGTTTTGTGTTAATCGTCTATAACATTTATTACAGTACTCGCTATGCATCAAGAGATATTAGTTCAGACCCATGGGATGCACGTTCTCTTGAATGGGCGACACACACACCGGTGCCGGATTATAACTTTGCGATTACGCCGCAGGTTGATTCCAGTGAAGCTTTCTGGGATTCAAAGAAAAACGGCCATACCTTATATAAAGGTAAGTATAAAGAAATTCACATGCCGAGTAACAGTGGTGTTCCCTTTATCATGAGTGCCATCTTCTTTGTATTTGGGTTTGCCATGGTATTCAGTATATGGATTCTTGCAATTGTGGCACTGCTCGGCATCTTTGCCTGCTTAATACACCGTTCCTTTGAACAGGATCACGGATACCATATACCGGTAGAAGAAATAAAAGAAACAGAAGAAACACTGGGAGGTGCGAAGCAATGAAGACTGATCACACTCAGCCTCTCGAATACAGCACAGAACAGAATAACTTAAATATCCTGGGCTTCTGGATTTTTTTAGGGGCAGAAATCATGTTGTTCGGCACCCTGTTTGCCTCTTACTTCACGCTAGTAGATCGTACTGGGGGCGGCCCGTCTGGAGCTGAGATTTTTGAAATTACTCCAGTCATGTTCGAGACCTTCCTGCTGTTGACCAGTAGTTTTACGATTGGACTCGGCGTACATGCGATGCGCTTACTAAACAAGAAAGCAACGTTGGTTTTCTTCGGGATTACTCTGCTCCTTGGTTTGGCATTTTTAGGTTTTGAAGTGTTTGAATTCTTCACCTATGTAGAGGAAGGTGCAGCACTGCAAACGAGTGCCTTTACCTCTATTCTGCTAACCACATTGGGAACACATGGAGCGCACGTAACATTCGGTTTGTTTTGGGGAATAGCCATTATGATGCAAATCAAGCAACGGGGCTTGACTCCTGAAACAGCCAATAAATCATTCATTTTCTCGCTCTACTGGCATTTCTTAGACGTTGTTTGGATTTTCATTTTCAGCTTCGTCTACTTGAAAGGAATGATGTAATATGAAAGAATTATTCCCGCGAAAACAAGTAATGGGCTTTGTTTTCTCCTTAGTCCTGACGATCGTTGCTCTGTCGGTATATTTCCTGAACATGTCATTCGCTGTTGGTATGACTGTACTGCTCGTCACTGCCTTTATCCAGGCGGGACTACAGCTAATTGTGTTCATGCATGCTGGGGAATCAGAGGATAAAGGAAGTATCTATATCAATATATTTTACGGGGTCATTGTAGCTTTGCTTACCGTCTTTGGTACGCTATTAGCCATGATCTGGGGTTATTAAAAAATGAGCGCCTTTTAAGGCGCTCATTTTTTTTGCATAGTCGGAACTATTTGTTTATGATGCGCGATTTTCTCCAAAGTTTCTTCTGTTGCAACAAAAAACACGCCCATTAGAAAGATAAACACAGCACCCATGACAGTTCCTATACCAATTGGAGTTAAAATACTGGGACCGCTTGCAAAGAAACCGAACATAAACATCATAATTCCTGCTGTAAGAACGATACCGCCTGTATATTTCGTCGCATTGAGTATTTGAGCTTTAGTTACCATAGCGCTTCATCCTCCTTTAATCTTATCTATATTATCCACCTTGTTCACAATTTTGTCAAAACATTGTTACAGTTTTGTGTACTTTTTCTCTCTTCTTACTATTTCCGGTTCTGGAGGGATTGAAACGTACGGATGGCGATTACCATGATGCTGTTTGTGCGAGTTAATATTACGCTAACAGATAAAGCAATCCGGGAGGTTTTGACGATTAGAAGTGATATAATACGAGGTCCTCTTGATTCAGCTTCAGTCTTCTTCCTAATTGGATACCTGACATTTGTCCAGTATCCTCACTTTTTCCTCCGTGAAATAATACTCATTAGGGCTAACCCCTACTGAAGAAGTAAGGGTTAGCACTCTTTTCATTTTTGCAGTTATTTCAACTGATTGGCTAACGAATCTTGTTGTCCTTGCTGCTGACTCATTTGGTTTTGCTGGCCTTGGGATTGTCCCTGCTGTTGTTGATTCATTTTGGATAATTGTTGTTGTGCTTGTCCAAGCGATTGGTTAATTTGGTTAAGAGCCTGGTTTGACTGTACATGCTGCAACCCTTGATTCAAGGTTTGGATTGCTTGTTGAATGGATTGCTGAAGTTGTTGGTCAGTCTGTTGTAATTGCTGTTGAGTTTGCCCGCTGAATTGCTGGATTTGTTCCAACAATTGATTTTGCAGTCCTTCTGTTTGCTGCTGGCTCAACCCTTGCTGCTGGCCTTGGCTCTGTTGTTGATTATTCAACTGTGATACAGAGCGTTCTAATTTACTCAACTGGCTTTTAAATGATCCTAATTCCTCGGCAACCTCAGCATCTGCTGCTCTTTTTGCCCTCGACTCAACCACTTTCTTTTCATCCATTCGATCATTCCTCCTTGAATTTTGTGGTGAAACAATAGTTATAGTTCTACAAAGCGGGCAATTAGATACCCCAAAAAAAATGCCGGTTTTCCCCAAATTTCTCCTTTTATTTCATTAGATTATTTAGCGCTTCGCAGAAAAAAACGAACGGATAAGACAGCTGGTTTTTACTAGGAATTGGATTAATGGCAACAATAAGAAAGGATAAACTGCATGGGAGGCCTACTATGATTGACGAAACAATTGTTGTCATTGTCCGAGTTGTTATTTCTTTTTTTACCTTATTAATTTTTACGAGGCTGCTTGGCAAACAGGAAGTCGGGCAATTAACTTTTTTTGATTATATTAATGGAATAACAATTGGTTCGATTGCAGCAACGTTAGCCACCGATTTGTCAGCAAGAGCCTGGACTCATTGGGTCGGCCTAGTCGGATATGCATTACTAACTGGATTATTGCAATATATCACGATTAAAAACCGTTATTTGGGAAAGGTATTAGACGGAGAGCCAACTGTCGTCATAGAGGATGGTAAAATATTAGAGAAAAATTTAAACCAAATGCGCGTTAAAATCGGGGAATTAATGACATTGCTGCGCGCTCAAAAAGTATTCGATATAACCCAGGTGGAGTACGCCATTTTCGAGATAAACGGGGAACTCTCTGTAAAACAAAAAGCCGAGTACCTTCCGGTTACCCGGAAGGATTTACAAATCCCATCCGCCTCGAGCGGTCTTGCCACTGAGGTTATCCAGGACGGCATTGTCATTGAACAAAACCTTCAACAAAGGAAAAAAGATAAAGCCTGGCTGCGCCAACAGCTGCAGGCAAATGGGATAGAAAAAGAAAAACAAGTCGCTTATGCACTGATACTGCCTAATGGAAAATTATATGTAGACAAATTTGATGACCAAATAGGCAAGGAAGCTGATATGAGCGATTATGAAGGACCTTATTAATCGTAGAGGTGACAGTGATGAAAAAATTTTCATTGCACGCTATTCCCCTGCTAACACTGGTTTTTTTTATCGCCATCATGCACAGCGGGATTGTATTAAAAAACCCAATGGGAACGGAGGACCGCCTTTATCAGTCTGTCAATAAATTAGAGGAGAACGTAAAAGACAAAGATTGGTCCAGCGCGAAAAAAGAAGTCCGTTATATCGAAAATGCTTGGAAAAAGGTCGTCAGACGGATTCAATTTAGTGTGGAAAGGGAATATCTTTTGGAAATAAGCGGTACGATTTCCCGGATCAAAGGGGGAATTGAAGCGCAAGACGACCAAGCAGTGTTAGAAGAAATATATTATTATTATGGACAATGGCATAGTTTGGCTACTTAATCCACCAGGCCACAGAATGTGGTTTCTAATATGCCTCTCCATCCTCATTGACATACAGTGACTTTATAATGGTTCGTTGGAATTTCTCGCCAGCTTTCTTTCCCTCCACTTCCATTGTCATGTTATAAATCCCTTCACCAAGCTTTGGAAGTTTATATCCGGAGTTTTGATCACCATCTATCTTCACTTTTCCTTTTTTCCATTTACCATTCTTATAAAATTCAATCGTTGCATTCGTTTTTACTTGTAATTGCTTGTTTTTATGATGCAGCTTTACATCTTTGCCTGAAACATCTAACGTAAGCTCTTCATTAAGAGGGCTATCAATGGTCACATTCAACAAATAGCTTTGCTTCCGGCTGGACACTGCTTCTAACGACCATTTTCCGCCCTCTGGCATTGGGATCGTTACCGTATGATGATATGCCCCGGCAAAGTATTCCGTTAAATCAGGCTCCACTGTAAAAGAATCATATTGCTTATCAGAGCCATTCTCCAGACGAAGCTTTGGCGTTTTTATATCACTAATCCAATCGACGGTCATTTCTTTGGCCCCGTTTTCTATATAAAAGGATTCCGTGTGCCTGCCGATAAATTCCCCGCCTCGAATATAGGCGGCAGATGACACAGCGTCAGGAGTAGCCGTTGCCTGTGTACTTTGCGCTGAAGTTGTTGATGAGGTAATTCCGTTTTCAAATAGATAATTTTCGAAAAGGCTAAAAGTAGCTGATCCTTCTTTAATAGTCGAGTGCGTCCATTCACCGACACTTATTTCGGTCCCGGATGGGAGTCTTGAGCTAGCCACCGTCACTGCTCCATCGTTCGGACCATAGCTGCTCAAGTAGAGGCTTCCCCAGTATAAAGAACTGCCAAAGCTCCCCCTTTTTGTTCCGCCCAGCGTATAAAAAGGGACGGCATTTACAAGCGCATGACTATCTGTCGTTGACCGAAAGTAATCCATGTACCCTGTTTGCAATGAATAGGTAGCATCACTTTGACTTCCGAGAATGCCGGCCAGCCATCCTGCCCAGCTGCTGTAAGCCAGGTCAGCTAATTCGGATCCATGGTGCGGTGTTGACAACGTAATTACTTTTTCTACATAAGGATAAGCTCCGTAATGTACCAGGGCTGCCTGGGCATCTATTCCGCCCTTGCTGTGGGCAATGACTACTACTTTCTTGCCAAAATGCTGAAACATCTCTTCTATTTTTGCCGCCAGAAGGGCACCGTTATCCCACATATCGTAGGAAGGATATAAATCGATAAATGCTGTTTCATAGCCAGCCTGAAATGATGTGTCATACATATCATTTTCTTCCCACCATGTATAAGAGGAACTGTTAAGCCCATGGACAAACAGGATCGGGAAATTTTCCGGAAGAACATTGGCGGGAGTCGTTCCCACGTACCATTCACCTGGATTTCCCGGCGGATCATCTTTTCCAAAAGACCCCGCAGCAATCACCGATGGGAGTAAAAAAAGAAACAAGAAACTAGTCACAAGTACTTTTTTGAGCATTCCGCCACTCCTTTTGGATTACTTTTTTTAAACAAAAAGCATTCAAAAAGAGTATACAAATCAAATATAAAGATAGAACAAAATCAATGTAAAAAAAGTAAAGCAACTTACAACGGAACCCTGCAAAGCCGAACGATAACAGCATAGGAAGTTTTAAAAGGCCATCTTCAAGCATTCGATTGATGAAAAAATTATTATAAATGGCAATCTAACAGTAGTATCAGATAAGCATTCGTACTGCGCTGCGGAAATACACTACGCTTTCCGCGGGCGGCTGGTGAGCCTCCTCGAGCCTGTGTTCTGCGGGGTCTCACCGAGGCCTTCCCTCCCGCAGGAGTCTCCGTGGATTTCCTCCACTGAAAGTCTGTGTACTGTTTTCAACCAACAGCCCTATCATCGTAGCCAAAAATGGCTCCTTTATTTCCAGGGAGGCTGAGGCCGTGCCAACGGAAAGCGAAGTACTCTGCCGGCGCAAGTTACGCACTGAACCTTGTTAAAAGGAAGAAATAGAGTTGTCTGTGTCCGCAGGTTATCTTAAACATTCGAAAAGGAAAATCGAACGAGCTCGAATCCTAAGGATTTCGAATCATCGTTCGATTTTTGCTTTAGCCGCTATCCTTTTGTCCCAACCTCTGAAAATCTCAGCCTATTAAGGATAAGGATGCGGCTTATCCTTAAAGTACAGCAAATTACTGTGAACCTTTCTCCTTGTCCGTGGCTTCTTTTTTCCATAATGCCCCAGGCCAAAAAGCATATTTGCCAAGGACAGTGGTGATTGCCGGTACTAGTAAAGGCCTTACGATAAAGGTATCCAATAAAACACCGATAGCTGTTACAGCTCCAAATTGGACAAGCACTTGCATCGGCATTACTGCCAACACCGAAAAGGTCCCTGCCAAAATCAATCCTGCCGAAGTGATTACACTGCTGGTTTCGCCAACCCCTTCAGCAATCGCTTGTTTCAACGGCATCCGTTTACGGTTTCTCCATATGCTCGAGATCATAAATATATTGTAATCACCGCCTAGTGCTACTAAGAAAACAAACGCGTATAACGGGATTAACCCCTGCATGGCAGCTTCACCCATCAAATAATGAATCAGGAGCCATCCTAAGCCTAATGCAGACAAGAAAGATAGGACAACCGTCAGCAACAAATAAGCCATGGCGGTAACAGAACGCAAATATACAAGCAGCAAAGCAGCTATTATCACTAAAATTACAGGAATAATGATATTCTGGTCGCGGCTTGTTATTTCTTCGGTATCATACAAGCCAGCTGTTTCTCCTCCTAGCCACACTTGCTCTTCAGCACGGTTGGCACCAGCTTGTTTAAGGGCTGCGACAGCTGCGACAGCAGCTGCCTTGAGCTCTGGAATCGTCTCCACAGCTTCGGTTGAATATGGGTCAATCGCTAACGTGACAGTATATTGAACGAAATTTGGATCCTTTACACCCGCTTCCGGTTCACTGACACTTTCCACATGTCCCAGCGAAGAAAGGGCATTTTTCAAGTCGATTTTTTCTCCTCTTGTATCTATAATCAGCTGGACCGGAGCTATTTCCCCTTCAGGATAATGCTCAGCAATGATGGAAAACCCTTCCCTTGACGGCATATCTTCCGGAAAAGAGTCCAGCACGCCGTAAGTATAATCAATTTTCGGCACTAACGCAGCCAGCCCTCCTAAGAAGATAATACAACTAATAATGATGGGCCATGGCTTCTCGATCACCAGCCGGCCTGCCGCTCTGCTAAAACGGCTTCTGCTATTCTGCTGACGGACAGGCTTGCCTTTCTTTTTCTCTAAATCGTCTGCCATTTTTTCAGTTCTAGGTATAAATGGGAAAAATGCCATTCTGCCAAACAGTGCCAAAATGGCAGGCAGGAGCGTCAGGACTGCGACACACATAATGACTATCGCCAGACTAAATGGCACGGCAAACCGGTCATAGGATGCATACTGTGCGAGAGACAAGGTTAACAAACCTACTGCCGTTGTTAAGGCGCTCATCATTATTGCCCCGCCTGAATTGGCGATTGCCAACTGCAATGCTTTATACTTATTTGGCTCCAAATGTAATTCATCTCTGTACCTGGATACGAGAAACAAGCAATAATCGGTACCCGCCCCAAATAACAGCACCGTCATGATGGAAACCGCCTGGGCATCGACAACAATCCATTCTTCCCTGGCCATAAATCCAAGCAGCGGACTGAGTAAACCATAGGCAAATCCTACCCCGATCAATGGCACAACCGCCAATATCGGTGAGCGGTATAAAACGATAAGTAACACCAGTACAAGTAATACAGTTGCAATAAGTAACGTAATATCAGCCTGGCTGAACAATTCCGTTGTATCTGTCTGGATCCCTGCTGGACCAGTAAAGCGGAGGTGCAGCCCTTGTTCGGATAAATTCCGGCCAAGAACGTTTTCTTCCGTGAGGTTAGCAAGTTTTCTTTCTAATGCTTCCAGTGAATTTTGCAATTCTTCCGTTGATGAATTATCTTCAAAGAATACCGGAGTAGTTAGGGCCATACTGTCTTCTGACGTGGATTCCTGCAATGCCTGAATGGGCATATCGGCAAAATCCGGAACCATCGATTGATGAGCGAGCGGCAATTTTTTCAGCTCTCCATACAAGTCTTGGACCACTTGGATATCCGCATTAGTTAATCCGCCGTCCCGGTACCATACCAGTAACAGCGGGACACCGGAATCATCAGGGAATTGCTCTTCTGCCAGCCTAGCCGCTTCGACTGACATAGCTTCCGCTGGAAGTAAATTGTTAGAACCTGCCTCTTGATCGTTCACCTGGGGCCAAATTGATGACAAAAGAGCAACAAGCAGAAGCCACACGGCCAAAGTCATCCACCTGCTTTTAGATCGTGCAGCTATAGTTGCCAAACGACGCAAAAAATTATTCATTAATAATCCCCTTCTCCCTTGTTCCCATAATTATATATACTGGTTAGTTAATTTTCAACACTTTCATTAATGGACAACTTGTATCTATGGTATACTTGCACGAAACAGCGTACAAGGAGAGAACAAGTTTGACAGCCAACAACAAACGTCCGCTGGGCAGGCCTCGTTCCAGCGAACAAAAACAACCAACCAATCAAAGCATCCTGGCAGCGGCTACCGACCTTTTTTTAGCGAATGGCTACCAGGAAGTTTCTGTTGACGACGTCGCAGCTGCTTGCAATGTCACAAAGGCGACGGTTTATTATTACTATTCCAGTAAAGCAGCGTTATTCACAGAAACCATTGTCCAAATGATGTTCCGGATTCAGGCCCAGATGGAAGCTATCCTGCAGGAAAAAGCTCCCTTGCGTAACCGGCTACTGCAAGTTGCAGAAGCCCATCTGGAAGCGACTGTCGATATTGATTTAGACAGCTTTATGCGGGAGGCCAAAAACGCCTTGACAGAGGAACAAATCAAAAAAATGCAAGCAGCCGAAGAAAAGCTTTATGAGGCGATTGAACAGGCATTTACAGAGGCAATGGACAAAGGGGAAATTAGGAAAATAAATTCAACGTTTGCAGCCCATACGTATATTTCCTTATTACGGGTGGGTAATTACCGTGATGCTGATGACGAGCCGATTTTCCCGACTGTCCAGGTAACAGCGGAACAGATTATCGCCTTTTTATGGAATGGGCTTTTTACGGAGAAATTTGAGCTGTAAGCATACTGCCAAGCCGTATTTTCTTCAAAATAGAAGAATGTAATAACAAAAAAAACAGTGCCAGTTAACTATCCGCGGTTACCTATCCCTGGATATCAACTGGCACTGTTAATTTAGAATTTCTCTACATTAAGCTACATCATATCCTTGCTCTTCCACAGCTTCACGCATGTCTGTCAAGGTTACTTGTGATTCATCATAGGAAACATCTACTTTACCGGTAGCTAAGTCTACCTCTGCATTTTGCACCCCTGCCAGTCCTTCTAAAGCACCTTTTACTGATGACTGACAATGGCCGCATGTCATTCCTTTAACTTCTAGAGTAGTTTTCACAATAACTTCTCCTTTCTTGATTCCGTTATATTTTTACTCGCTTTAACCGGAGCGAATTGGTAACAACGCTAACCGAACTTAATGCCATGGCACCGCCGGCAATCCATGGAGCTAACAATCCAATTGCAGCAATCGGTATTCCTGCGCTATTATAGGCAAAAGCCCAAAATAAATTTTGCCTGATATTTTTAATCGTAGCATGGCTTAGCTTGATAGCTTTAGGAATTAACAATAATTCTCCGCCGAGGATCGTGACATCTGCTGCTTCAATGGCAATCTCTGTTCCCGTGCCAATAGCAATTCCAATGTCCGCTGCAGCTAATGCTGGTGCATCGTTAATCCCGTCGCCCACCATCGCTGTTTTTTTGCCTTGCAGCTGAATTTCTTTCACTTTTTCTGCTTTTTGCTCAGGAAGAACCTGTGCAATCACTTGATCAATACCGACTTGGTTAGCAATCGCCTTGGCTGTCCGTTCATTATCCCCTGTCAGCATGATTACTTGCAAATTCTGTGCCTTTAACTGTCTAACCGCTTCTGCTGCCGTATCTTTGATAGTATCGGCTACAGCAACAATTCCGCGGATTTCCCCATTAACAGCAATCAGCATTGCTGTTTTACCATCTTTTTCAAAAGTAGTCAAATCTGCTTCTGTATGACTGAAATGAATGTTATTTTCTTTCATTAATTTTCTGGTCCCTACAAGTACTTGGTTACCAGCAACCATCGCTCTTATACCGTATCCGGGTATGGCACTGAAAGCTTCCACATCGATTAGTTCAATCTCTTTGTTTGCGGCAAAAGATACGATTGCTTCAGCCAATGGATGTTCGGAGCCTTTTTCTGCGCTGGCTAATAACTGCAAGGTTTTTTGATCACCTGTAAAGTCGGTCACTTCTGGCTTGCCTTTTGTTAAAGTTCCTGTTTTATCAAAAATTATTGCGTCTAGTTGGTGGGTTCGTTCCAAATGTTCTCCACCCTTAAATAATATCCCGCTTTCGGCCGCCTTCCCTGTTCCTACCATAATCGATGTCGGGGTAGCCAATCCGAGAGCACAAGGACAAGCGATAACCAGAACCGCGATTGCTGCGACTAAGGCCGGTTCAAAGTTACCGGGCTGCACAACACTAATCCAGACAATAAAAGTGAACAGAGCGATTCCTACAACAATCGGTACAAAGTAGCCCGAAATGACATCTGCCAACCGCTGAATAGGGGCCTTTGAACCTTGGGCATCTTCCACCGCTTTGATAATTGATGCAAGAGCTGTATCTTTCCCTACCTTGGTAGCTTCCATCTCAACCGTGCCATTTTTATTAATAGTCGAACCAATGAACTGTGCTTTTTCTTCTTTTTCCACAGGCATCGACTCACCGGTTATCATCGACTCATCCACAGCTGTTCTTCCTTTAACTACAATCCCGTCTACGGGTATTTTTTCACCTGGTTTCACTACCAGACGATCGCCGACTATCACTTCTTCAACCGGTATCAGGCTTTCCTGGCCATCCCTAATCACACGTGCTTGCTTCGTTTGTAAGTTAAGCAGTTTCGAAATAGCAAGGGTTGTTTTGCTCTTGGCCCCTGTCTCCATGTATTTGCCGAGCAAAATCAATGTTATAAGAATGGCACTTGTTTCAAAATATAAATGCGGCATGTAGTCTGGATTACCGACAGTACGCATTGCTTCATATAAACTATAAAAATAAGCGGCACTCGTTCCTAAAGCTACTAACACATCCATGTTCGCTCCGCCGTTTCGCAAATTTTTATAAGCCCCAATGTAGAACTGCCAGCCTACCACAAATTGGACTGGAGTTGCCAATGCGAATTGGAACCAGGGGTTCATGAAAATGGCTGGAATGCTCATGTCAGCCAAATGAACAAACATTGTCATTATTAAGGGAGCAGACAAAAGAACTGAAATGGCCAATTTCATTTGCATTTGTTTAAGCTGTCTTTGTTTGTCTGTTTGCTTCTCCTGCTTATCTGCTTTCTCCTTGGCGTCATAGCCCAGCTTTTGAATGCTTGCGATGATATCTGCTTCTTCAATTAACCCGTTATTATATTCTACGGATGCACTTTCCGTCGTTAGGTTGACACTCGCCTGCTTAATGCCCTCCTGCTTGTTCAGCACCTTTTCTATTCGCGCCGAGCAAGCAGCACATGTCATTCCAAAAATATCAAATTCAGCCGTGTCTGTTTGTACACCATAGCCTAACTTTTCAATTTTTGCTGAAATATCCTGAAATGAAACGTCATCCGGATCATAAGAAACGTTCGCTTTTTCCGTCGTTAAATTAACCTGGGCTTCGACGCCCTCTAATTTATTTAAGACTTTTTCCACTCTTGTAGAACAGGCAGCACAAGTCATTCCAGTAACTCCAACCGTGAGATGCTGTTTTTTCTCGCTCATGTCCAACCCCTCCTTTACTTGGAAAACTGCTTCAACACTTCCATTAACTCATCAATCGCAGCTTCCCCTTCACCAGCTTTGACAGCATGGCTCACACAATGCTTCGTATGACGTTCAGCTACGGTGAAACCCACTTTTTTCAATGCGGCATTAATGGCACTGATTTGTACTAAGATATCCACACAATACCGATCTTCCTCGACCATCTTTTGAACACCGCGAACCTGCCCTTCAATCCGTTTTAACCGGTTCACAACCGCCTGCTTTTCTTCTTCCGTTCGAGGGGTTATCGGGTGATCATGCAAGTATTCTCCCATATAGATCACATCCTTTTTGTTTATACACACAATATACCCCCCTGGTGTATTTTTGTCAATTATTCCACCTTATCATCAATATAAAATTTATTTTGCTGATTGTGTTTATTTTAATAACCAGGTGGGAAGAGATTACTAATAAAATACTTACTTAAAATGGAGGTTTCCGAATTGGCACATGAAAAATACCAAGACTTAATTGAGACTTTACATGAATGCATGACAGAGTGTAATCATTGCTATACTGCCTGCTTTCAGGAAGAAGATGTAAAAATGATGGCTGACTGTATCCAGTTAGACAGGGAGTGCGCCGACATTTGCGCTTATTTTGAACAAGCTTTATCAAGAGACACTCCATTTGTCTCCGAATTAGCTTCTGTTTGCGCAAAAATATGCGAAGCGTGCGGAAACGAATGCAAAAAACATGAACATGACCATTGCCAACGATGCGCGGAAGCTTGCTTTAAATGCGCCGAGGCTTGTAAAACCGTTGCATAATAGTTGAATCTTACGCAGCAAGAAAGAAGCATGCACCAAAGGAAGAGGGGGCCCTCTTCTCTGGTGCATGCTTTTTTAATCGAGGTATCATTTTATTGTCTGGTTAAATCAACTAAACCATCAATAGAAACAGCTACATGGGATACGGCATTGTTCACTTCATCAAGACTGTTTTTAAATGTACCGATTTCTAATTCGATCGAATCACTTTGCTGTTTGCTTTGGTTCATCTTGGTCACAATAGTATCAAATACTTGGTTAATCTGTGTCAAATCATCGGTGCCGTCATGTATTAAATTCCTTACTTCTGTAATATAACATGACACACGGTGGATTTGCCCATCAGTTTTGCCAACTAGCTCCGAAACACTCGAGACAGATTTTGTTTCTTCAGCCAGCTTTCTGACTTCATCTGCAACCACCGTGAAGCCCTTACCATGCTCGCCTGCTCTGGCAGCCTCAATCGATGCATTCAAAGCTAGCAAATTGGTTTGCTCGGCAATACCGGTAACAATTGAAACTA
This sequence comes from Sediminibacillus albus, assembly GCF_900101125.1. Classification (GTDB taxonomy): domain Bacteria; phylum Bacillota; class Bacilli; order Bacillales; family Amphibacillaceae; genus Sediminibacillus; species Sediminibacillus albus. The sequence continues at coordinate 1,022,532 of NZ_FNFL01000001.1, forward strand.
CCTCGCCGATCTGATTGGAGATTTCTAAAAGTCCCTGGGTCTCCTCTTTAATCTTATCCATTCGGTCATTGATATCTGTCATTTTATCCTGCTGGCCTTCCAAATCCTGTTTACCTGTTATCGACGTCTGCTCCACGTCTAACGATGTCTGTGTTCCTTTTTTCGATATTTCCAATATACCTTCTAAATTAGCCACCAGCTCTTGGATCGAGGCTGTCGTCTCTTCAAAAACAGCTGCCAGACCTTCTGAGGTGTCTTTAATTTGATGGTGCAGCTTGTCTTTTTCCTGCTCCTGTTTTTTTGTACATCTGCTCATTTTCCTGCTGGAACGCATCTAACACAAGCTGCTGCTCCAAGCTAAGAATCTTTGTAATGGCCTCCATTGCTTTAGTAGATTCTTCCTGTTGATGAATGTGTTTATTAATAAGAGCAATTAAAGATAACAATAAATCCTGAAAGGCGCACATATACCATTTAGGCAATAAACCTATTTTAAAATGGATATGGGCAATTTTCATTCGCTTATCGATAAATAATTGATCTATTCTTCCATCGAACATTTCCTGGATATGAACCATCAAGGTCTGCTTCAGCCTTTCCACAGAACTATTATCCTCTATGATGTTCATTAGCGAACCTTCATGTTCCAAATTCTTATAAAATTGACTTACGATACCTTCAATGTTTGCCTGTATGATAGGTTTTAAGGAAGCAAGCATTACCAAGTCTTCCTTTTGTAAGTTAATTATCTTTATTTGTTTGGATAACTCGCTGTTACTATCGATATTTATGTATGTGCTTTTTCCGATCTCTTCGTTGATAAAAGAAGCCTGCTGACCATTTTTTTGCTTTTTAAACAATAAATTCATTGACTGTCCCCCTATGTTTTCGCTATTCCTTTATACTATCTCCTATATATTTCCTATTTTTTTATATCGGTGAAAAAATATAATCGTGAAGAAAAAGGCGGCTAACGCAGTTATAAATTCTAGTATTGTCGTTCTCTTAGTAACCAATGGAAGCAAGTAATGTTAAAATAGTGGTAATCGATCTTTTTTGTAACCTGCATCTCTTCGGCTACATCAAAAAAATACTTTTTACAGGAGAATAATCATATGGCAGACCAATTGAAGGCAATGTATAATGAAACGTTTCTTGGTGAATTTGCCAAGAAGGTAGAGAGCGTCTATCACTCTTTTGATAGAAAAGGATTTATTACAGCAGTACTTTCAGAGGATTGGGATCAGTTAGCTCTTAAAGCGAGAATGCGCAGGATCACTGAATCACTCGGCAAATTTCTTCCTCCATCCTACAAGGATGCCTTGAGCATTTTGTTCCAAATCGATGAGCAATGTATCGGCTTTCCTTATTTATTTTTCCCAGACTTTGTCGAGGTGTTCGGTCAAAAGGAGGAAAATTGGGAGCTATCCATCAAGGCTTTAGAGCGATTCACCAAAAGATCCTCTTCAGAGTTTGCCGTAAGGCCGTTTATCACCAAGCAGCCAGCGCGGATGATGGAGCAAATGAATCATTGGGCAACAGATTCAGATGAACATGTCCGGCGCCTGGCCAGCGAAGGATGCCGGCCGCGCCTGCCGTGGGGAGGAGTGCTTAACCAATTTACAGCAGATCCTGCGCCAATCCTACCGATTCTTAACCAACTAAGGGAAGATCCATCGCTTTATGTCCGAAAAAGTGTTGCCAATAACTTAAATGACATATCAAAAAACCACCCTGAGCTCGTTCTGCAAATTGCCCAAGACTGGTATGGGAAAAGTGAGCATACTAACTGGATTATTAAGCATGCCTGCCGCACGTTATTAAAGAATGGCCACAGGGAGATACTTTCGATTTTTGGCTATCAAGACGCAGAAACCATTGAAGTGCGCAGCCTACGATTAGAGAATAATTTGATCTCAATCGGTGAAGAATTGGCATTTTCCTTCGACCTCCATTCCGAAAAAACAGAAAAAGTAAGGATTGAATATGCCATCGATTTTATGAAAGCTAACGGGCAAAGCCGCAAAAAAATATTTAAAGTATCGGAAACTACCCTCACAGAAAAGCAAACCAAGTCCTATAGCAAAAAGCATGCTTTCAAAGATTTAACTACGAGAAAACATTATAAAGGAAAGCATTCGATTTCGATTATTGTAAACGGGGCAGTGAAGTCATCCCTCGATTTTCTGGTCGATTGACATCCCCTGAAAAGAAGTTGCGCCAATAGGATAGTGGCCAAAGCAAATAAAGGAACCATTTTCTGTGGGCTTGCGCTCTGCGGGGTCTCACCTAGGCCTTCCCTCCCGCAGGAGTCTCCGTGGATTTCCTTCTCTGAAAGTTTGCGTACTGTTTTCAGCAGTACACAAATACTTATGATTTACTTGAGCTCGCGGTGTACTCTCATATTGCAATTGGATGTATGGTGTGCCCTAACCTCTTTTTCATTTATTCGATTTTGCCCAATCGCTCATCAAGCAGCTTGAAACCTTTTTGCAATAGGTCCTTTGGGATTTGCTGGTACCGGTCACCGATACTTACCTCGAAGCTGCACGTCTGATTGCTTGTTGATTTAAGGTAACCGGTGATTCCTATACCTGTTTCCAAACAGATGGACGACAAGATTGGCTCAAGCTTCTCCCTTGCAGCCGAAAAATGGACATGAAACATATTGGATGTTGGCATGACAGGGGTTGTTGCAGATTTCCTACAGTCATTAAAAGCCAGTGCCAGTTCTTTTGCCTGATGGTAATACTCCGCCATATTGTCTTTTCTTTGTTCAAAATAGTGGTCAGCACTAATAATATATGGGTAAAGACTGATTATATCCCCGCCATGACGCCTCTTCCATATCTTCGACTGTTCTGTAAACACTTGATCGCCAGCCAAAATGGCACCGGCAATTCCGCCGATCCCTTTATAAAAGGAAAGATAAACGCTATCAAACAACCCACAAATCTCAGCAGCTGACTTTTGATAAAACGGAAGGATTTCCAGAAGCCTTGCACCATCGAGATGAAGCTTGATATTATTGTCCCCGCAGTATGTTGAAATAGCCTCCAAGGTTTGATATTCGGGCAGCTGTCCGCCAATTTCACGCTGCGGTAATTCGAGCAGCAAACATGCGATGTCCTTCCCCAAACTCACGACGTCCTCTAGTTCAATCACACGGGTTTCATCCGCTATTAAGATGGTTTCTATCTGGTGAAGTTTTTTTAATCCGTCTTCCTCATGAATTTCTAAATGGGACAGCGGATGATAAGCAACTCGTTTGATTCCTTTTTTGTCACACCAAATACGGAGGGCGATTTGCTGAGCCATGGTACCACTAGGAAAAAAAACGGCGGCTTCCTTTCCAAGATAATTGGCCATTTTTGCCTGGAAATTTTCAATCACTTCTCCCCTGCCATACATATCACTCGCCTGCTCATCGTCAATAGCAGTCAACGCCTGTTTTAAAACTCGCACATTTCTTTTGCTGTGGCCCGATAGATAATAGGTTGCATGCTTAAATGCTTCTGCCAGTGAATTGTTCATCCGCTATATTCCTTTCCGATAAAATCGTTTATTAGCGTCTCTTTTGTAGAGACTGCTCATCTAATAAATTATATCTGTTTTATTCCCGTATTTGTACTCCAGAATAGGGCTATTTGTTGATAGCCACAACTTTCATTAGGTATAATAAGAAAGAGAGAAGTGCGCCAACACTTCCCTCTACAACCCTGCCTTCAAGCAGGGCTTGTTATAACGTTTTATTTTTTTCTGGAAAGCCACCTTTTGCATGCAACGGCTCAGGGTGGTTTTCTACTGATAGCATAGATTCCTCACGAATTTGGCCATCTTCCATCCGGTAAATACGATCGCATAAATCCAGCATTCTTTCATCATGGGTTACCATAATTGCTCCCTTTTCCTTGCTTTTCACTTCTTTTAACAGCATTTCAACTACTTGTCTGCCTCGCTCCGAATCCAAGCTTGCAGTAGGTTCATCAGCCAATATTATTTCCGGGTCATTCATAAAAGCCCTGGCGATGGCTACCCGCTGTTTTTCCCCGCCTGACAGTTGGTGTACATGGCTTTTTTCCCGGTGGGCCAACCCTAGGTCATCAATAAGCCGGACAGCCTTATCCTTGTTTTGTTTGTTCCGTTTGCTGGCAATATCAGCAACAAGCAATAATTGGTCTTTCACTGTTAAATATGGAATTAAGTTGGCTGACTGAAAGATAAAACCAATCTTGTTTGAACGGACTTTCTTCAATTGCCTCGGCTTGTAACTAGAGATTTTTTCCTGATTAATCTTTACCGTTCCGCTTGATGGTGTAAGCAGTGCACCGATGATTGATAACAAGGTGCTCTTTCCCGAGCCCGAAGGACCAACGATAGCAACAAACTCACCCCTCTTGATTTCCAGCGATATATTTTCCAGTACTTTGACTGGCGTATCTCCGTCCATAAAGGTTTTAGAGATATTTTCCAGCTTCATGATAGCACGCATTATTCCACCCTCCCGATTGCTTCTAAAGCATCTACTTTGGCTGCCCTATAAACAGACAATAACGATCCGGTTAAATTAAGGGCCAAAAACAGTGCCCCGGTAAATGCAATTAGTGAAATGGATATTTCAAATGGCATCTCTGCAGGTATCACCTTTGTCATTCCGGTTATCCCGAGCAGGCTTAAGCCTAAACTAAGTGCTGTGATTAAAACGACTTGGATGATCATACCTTTGGCAATAAACTTCGTATCAGCTCCAATTGCTTTTAAGATGCCAAACTGATTGGTTTTCTGGATCGTTATTACATAGAAAAAAACGGTAGAAACAAAGGCAGAAATGATAAACAGAAATGTAATCATCATTAGTAACGAACCTTGGGTTTCAGAATAACCAGGCATGGCACTAACTGTTTCGTCGATTGTCAGGGCTTCCAGCTCATCAAAGCCAGCCTTTTCTCCATCATACAAAACTGCCTGGCTTACCTCCTGATCGGTTAACTCGTTTTCATGCCAGTGCGTTAGACTGGTATAAACAACCGGCAAATGGCTGTATGTTTGATTTTCGAAGAAACCGGCAATTTTAAATTCCGTATCGAGATTTTCATCCTTCAGGGTGTCATTTAATGAGTAGCCCTGATCTTTAATAGATTCATCAACGATTACTTCCTTTCCGCTGATTGCTCGCACCGATTTACCTTCGATCACTTCTGGCATTGTTAGACGATCTGTATTCAAGGCAAAATAGACAATGTCTGTCGAACGGCTGTCTTGTTTCACTGTCGACATAGTAATCGTTAATGGTGTCGCCTGATCGTGATTGACCTTTTCATAAACCATTTGTTTTTCCGCTTCCGTGATTTGCGACTTTGTGATATTCCCTTCCGCCTCCTCATTCATCACGACATAGTCGGCAGGCAGGTTTTTCAAGGAGGAACTATCCGCATTCGACAGACCGCTGGCAAGGCCATTTACGAAAAACAGCAGAAATAAAATGGCAGTTAAAATGATTGTAACCAGGATATACTTCAATTTCGAATAGCCCAGTTCTTTAAAAGCTAAAAACATAGACGCAACCTCCTTCCTATTATTTTCTCCGGTCTCTCGTTGTAAAAAGAAGACCTAACAGCAATCCAATCCCAGCTATTAAAAATACCATCATCGAACTAATCGCAACGTACACCTCTTCTGTTGCAAAGCCAGAAGTAAATGCTACGAACAAGCTGAATAAAATCAGCCCTGAGGCTAAGGCATATAAGGCAGCTCTGATTTTATTCATGGCATACTTTTTACTGGTTTCTCTTGTTAAAAGGCTATACGTTATAACGGCACCACCGATCACAATGAAAATAGCTGGGCCAGTAACAGCTTCCATAGGCAAACTCATAAAATACAGCATCGATGTCGTCAACGCTCCAAATAGGATTAACAGGATCCCGACAATCAAGCCGGCAGTCGAGATACGTGCAGTCATGGTCGAATAAACCGATTGCTTCGCTTTGTCCTGGCCAATCTCCCGCATATCGTCCACAAGCCCGCTAAGATCCCCCATGGAACTAACGGCCGCTTTAAAGGCTTCATCCTCTCCCATCCCTGTTCTCTTATAATCATTTATTTTTTCTTTCAAATTGGTGGTCAACTCCTCCTTCAACTCAAACAGCTGCTGGCTTTGACCAACGCCGGCAAACAAATTGTCCACGTATGCTTTTACCTTTTGATCCAGATTTTTATTATTTCTCATCTGTATCAATACCTCCTTCAATCAATTTATTTAGTACATTTTTGGCGAACTTCCATTCCTTCTTGTTTTGCTGGTAACGCTCTAATCCTTCTTCGGCTATCCGATAATATTTTCGTCGTCCGCCCTGGGTTTCATCTCCCCAATAGGAAACAATATAACCTTCTTTTTCCAACCGCCGAAAAGCCGTGTACAACGTTGCTTCCTTCAATTCATACTGGTTGTTGCTCAATTCAATGATCGTTTTATAAATCTGATAGCCATAACTATCGCCTTGCCGAAGAACATTTAAAATGATCGTATCCGTATGGCCGCGGATTAAATCAGTTGAAATTTTACTTCCCAAAATAGCTCACCTCCTGAAATATAATTTACAACACATTACTTTGTCTGTCAATGTAATATGACACAAACACTAAACCGCTGAATTCTGATAAAAAGCCCTTTTATACAAAAAAGCGAATTTACCCAGTTGGGTAAATTCGCTTTAATTTTCCAGTATTAATATAACCAATAAATCGAATCATCGGTTGTTATTGTCTGCTGAAAGCCTATTTTCTCTAAGGTGCGGATCGAAGCGATATTGTCCGGATCACAGCTCGCCATTACCTTCTTAACATCCGGCTGGTCCAATGCCCATTCTACCATCGCTTTGCCCATTTCCGTTGCATAGCCTCTGCCACGATAACTAGGAACAATACTGTAACCAATATCTACAATACCTTCCCCATTTGGCCCACCTTTAAAGCCCATATCGCCAATAATCATATTTTCCGATTTATCAATGATAACCCCTTCCCAGTTGTTTTCCGCTGGAAACTTGCGAAATCTATCGATCTTATAAGGGAAAAACTGTTGATAGACATCCAACGGCCACTCAGGAGATACCTTGTAGGGAACAGTTTTTTCTAGAGCTGCTGCTCCTTTACTCACAGCTTCCATCATATCAATTGTCAATGTTTGCATTTGCAGTCTTTCTGTCGTAAACGCTGGCATTTTATCTCACCTCTCAAACTTTTATGTAAATGAAACCCTTTTAAAATTAGGTAAGGATAGGAATCTAGTTGTTCACATGAATCCATCTCTGTACCTATCATCTTATCTACCGATTCCATAGCATGTAGTAATCGTTAGAAAAAGGAGGAATAGTTATGACTTGTTACAGTACATGCCAGCCAACATGCTCACAGGAATGCCCACCTAAACAGCCGGAGTGTAACAATGGTTCCTGGCTATGGATAATCACCGTTTTTTTAGTTTTCTTCATTACTGCGGCTATTTGTTTATTCGGTTTACTATTTTACCTTATTCATCAGTGTACTTTATCAAAATAAGAGATTTCAGGAAGTACGCTTGATCGTACTTCCTTTCCATACATAACTTGGTCGTCCAATCCTTTAAAGGTTCTTTGCCATCTTTCTTTGTCCCTAGTTTAACAGGAGAAACTTGTTTTAAAAATAACGAAGTGCACTTTGAATTATCTTTTACAAGCGGAAGGAAGATGGACAAAAAATCCAAGAAAATTTTAGTGGCGTTTTTTCGCAATCATTTACTAACAATTATAGCCTCCCTAACTTGTCTATCAATTGGGGCGGCTATTTTACTATTTTATTCTGATGGCTAAGGTCAGCTTCCCATTCTGTACTTTAATTACCCTGTATCTTTCCATCGGTTTTGGAAATCCTAAAGGCAGGAGGGATGATGATGGCACAGCAATTGTTAACGATTGAAGAGTTTAACAAACTTCTGCAGCAATGGAATGGCAAAATGATTAAGGTATCGAAACAGGAACTGGACGACTATGATGAGTCGGTCTTACAGTTACATTCAGTTTCCTATGGGAGAAATACAAGAAGAATCGATGATTACCAACCAATGCACACATTGCAATTAAATGGAGATGGAAAGATGCTGACCGATGCAGAGAGCTCTCAACCGTTGCCGGATCAATTGTATGAAATACCGATTGAAGATTCAACTTTGTACCAATTTGACGAGTCGCAGTTTTCATTAACAACTGATAGAGGGACTTATACGATTGAGATAGCCTCTGAATTGGAGTAGCATTACATAAATAAAAAAGCAGAAGAAAAGAATAAGCTAGCGTTGACAGACGCTTATTCTCAGATAAGCGGCACTTATATTTATTGGGTGCCTTGATCCATTCAAGTATTGATTGACTTTTTCAGCCAATTTACAGCTAAATCAAACCAGGGCTCACAGTATTCATTTTCCTGCTCTTTTGTTTGTGATGAAACAGACGTACTTAATGCCAGCCCATGGACACCACTTTCAAAAAAGTGCGCTTCATGGGTCACGCTTTTGTCTCGAAGGGCCATCATTAACTTCAATGAATTATCTACAGGTACAGAAGCGTCATCCACCGTATGCCAAATAAACGTTCTTGGCATCGACTCAGGTATAAATTGGTCAGGAAGTGTTAATCTCTCTTTCACCTGCTTATCAAAATCGTTACCGAATAAATCGGCCATTTTCTTGTCCTTATCCGCCTGATTCGGCCAACCATAAGTAAAATTAATGACTGGATAGCACAGCACTAAATGATTGAAACGCAAGGACTCTTTGTAAACATCTAGTAAATTCGCTATCCATTCTCGTTCTGTGGCAAATGTGCATGCTAAATGACCACCGGCCGAAAAACCCGTCAAAACAATATTAGCTAGATCGACATGCCAGGCTTCTGCATTTTCTCTGATCCAAAGAATCGTCTGCCCCAATTCTTTGTGCGGAGCCGGAAACAAGGGTTTCTCAGAAATACAGGTATATCTCAATATCACCACATGAAACCCTTCTGAAAAATATTTTAATGCAACAGGATCGGCCTCCCGGTCCGAAGTATGGCGATAGCCCCCACCTGGACAGACAACAACAACAGGTCTTTTCTCCCCTGTTTTAAAATGCTCAGAATCCTCCCATAGATACGCAGCCGCATAAGAAGTGTTTAACTTTGTTTGAAATGTCCGTTTTTCCACTCTCATCCTTTCAACCCTCCCATGTTCTGTCTCACCCGAAACCCAGTTATGGATTGTAATTTAAATATAACTGATCGATTGCCTTTTCACACGCACTTACATACTTTTAGCATTTAAACGGAATGATTTCACTGGTAGCCAACCAAAACTGTATCTAATCGTAGCTCGTCTATTTTTAAACTTCTGGACATACATTGATTCCGAGGTGAAAAAAATGAGAAACGCAACTGCAGAAAAATGGCATATCTTTGTCATCCTGTTTTTTATTAGTCTGATCATGAGGATACAACTACCTGTTTTCACACCATATGCAGCAGCATTTGGTGCATCTAGTGTTTTCATAGGAATCATCTTAAGTGTCACTTCGTTCACTAATTTATCCGGGAATTTACTCGCCGGACCACTGGTTGACCGTTTTGGCAAAAAACTTTTCATCGCTCTTCCGATATTTGCTTCAGGTGCGCTGTTTATCGCCCATGGTTTTGCTTCTGATGCTGCTGACTTGCTATTGTTGCATGGACTGAACGGATTTGCGCTGGCATTCTTAATTCCTGCGGCTTTCGCCCTGCTGTCAGGATATGCGAATAATAGTCGGCAGCAGGGAAAAAACATGGCAGTCAACGGGATTTTATCAACCATAGCTAGTATTGCTGCTCCGTTAATTGGCGGGAAAATGGTTGTTTTGATTGGTTATCAGAACACCTACTTCTTTATTGGATCAGCAATGGTTTTCACTGGTATGTACTCGATCAAGTATTTAAAAGAAAGAGAAGACGTTATTTCTGTAAAGCAGCAGCAAAAATCGATGAGTCCTGGAACGATAATCATGGTCCCCAATTTGGTTATTGTTTACTTGATCGGCTTTGCTGTTATGTATATCCATGGAGTACTTATTTACGAAATTCCTTACTTAGCTGTTGAAAAAGGACTATCCACATTTCATACAGGCCAATTACTAAGTTTTATGGGCATCGGAACATTGTTCACACTGTCCTTATTTTTCATCCATCGCTTTTCTCCTCTTAAACGGCTTATGATTGGCTTGTTTGGTATGACCATTACCCTGTTTGGCTTATTCAGTTCCCCGCTCCCTTTACCGATGTTATTATTTTTAATCGGTATATTCTCTGGTCTCATAATGCCAGCAATGGCCACTGCACTTACTGAAAATATCCCAAAAGAGGCGCATGGAAGGGCCTTTGGGTATATGTCAGCTATATACTCCCTGGGAATCATTAGCAGCTCATTTGTTACCGGCACTATCCGTGACATCATATCTCCCTATTTTATTGCTTTTCTGATCGGTATGAGCATCCTAACAATCGCCGGCTATACCAAATTACGTGTGAGCCACAACCACTTACAGCACATTTAAGGAATTAACCCAGCTGTGTTCTCAAGAATACAGCCGATAATAAAGAACAGGCAGCCATATTGAAAAGCCCTATCCTCTATTATGGCATGGAAAATTCAGACTGCAGCAAAATAAAAAAAGAATCTTTTACCGGGGAATGCCTTGGGTGGCCTTTTGAATAGAAAGAAGCAAAGGTTGTCAGGAAAAAGCGAATTCCGTTATATGAAAATTGCCGTTCTTCCCCTGATGTCTCTTTTGTCCGTATCTCCTGCCCAACAGGATTATGTTCAGATAAGAAAGACACCAATTTGCTTGCAGCGGTTTGCAATCCGTTTTCGTCATTTGCGAGACTTGTATCTTGAATCTCAAAAACATACCCATCCAGTCCCTCTGCTTTGGCACTCTTGGTAAATCTGAGAAAAGAGGGCAGACTGTGCGTCAAATTACTCTCAAAATCCCTATGTTCAATCCATTGGCAGCTCCCCCAGATTTTTTTCTTGTTAAGGCAATCATTCGTTTCGATAACAGTGTTAAATCTTTCAAGTGATAATTCAGTGACCGGATCATGTAAAGACATAAATCGGTTTTTATCCCTCTCTGCAGATTTTTCCAGTACCTTGTCCACGCTATCGAAAAGATTAATATGAAAAGAGTTCGCCAGCAATACCAAATGATATTGCAGACGGGAAACTTCCGTGCCTAAACACATTTCCGGTTCATTAGCCTTCTTTACTTTGTCTCCCTCATAGTGGTTAATAATCCTGGAGATCCTCCCACTAATGGCAGAGATGCGGAAAAACAATGTGTTTATATCTTTATCGCTATCGGCTTTCTTCAAGTTGGCTATCTTATTTGAATAACCGTATTTTAATAAAATATAAGATTCACCTTATCTCCCTTAATTGCCTAAAGGCATAAAGATTACCATCAAGGCAATTAAGTTCTTTTAGGGGGCTCGCCAACATTTCGGAAATTTTGTACGGTAAGCAAATTAAAATAAGAGAATTGCTTGTTATGTGTACGCTAAGGCTTTACCCAAAATATATTTAACCTTAATAATGGGAACTTTGATTTTGATAATGAGTTTTGGTGCTATAAATTAACTGATTTTAGGTCTTAAAAGACTTCGTTTATTCAAGCACCAAAAACGGTCATTATTGAGCCACTCCTTTTATATCAATAATGCCAGTCTTAACGTACAATTTTTCCGTTTTAGTCTGTACCCTTTTAGGAAACAAAGGTGTTCTTCTTATTTTGGCAGTGTGGTATGTCGCCAAGCCGAACATACCCAAAACGAGAGGAAGGTCCAAATTAAAAACTTTAATGAAATTATAAATATTACAGGAAAATTACAATTGATGTCGAAATATTAATACAACTCATAAAATGGAAGGGGGGAATGTCATACAACAAGATTTTACATATTTGTTTATAAGACATATCACAATTTTATTAAGGAGGTTTTTATGAAAAAAATTTTATTGATGTTCTCATTTGTAATATTAGTAGGATTGATTACAGGATTTAGTGGAAATAGTTCGAAGGTGCATGCTTCTGAGATGGGAAATTCAATAATGGCTGAAAGTGCCAATGGATTTGCCTATACTATGAAGAAGAATGCTCTTATTATGATGCAACGAAAACAAAATGATATTGATTTAGGTACTTATCCATACTACACTGGTAAGTATTTTGCAAGTAAGGTGAAATCAGGTGGAGATTGGGATTATAAGCGCACTTTCGGTTATTCGAATGGCTATTATTTTGATGGTAGATATATGACTGGCGAGGCACTAGGAAATATGCATTATGGTTTTACAGGGAGAGCTAGTGGTTTTTCGGAATATCTCCTTAGAACAGCTGCCGGAGCTGTTCAAATATATAGTGGTACAAGTCATATTGGTTGGTATGGTTCTTACTTTGATGATCCAAAAGATCAACACTATATAGAAATTGGCTTTAACTATTGGGGTTCGCCTAGTACACTGCCATCTAGTGTTAATTCTAATACTTCTGTTAAAAGTGATGACTTGAATTTAATGAACATGTCTCTTGAAAAAATGGAAGCGAATATAGATTTGCTAATGGAGAAACATTTTACAAAGCAAGAAAGACAAGAATTACAGAAAGAGTTTGATAAAATGGTTAAAAATGATCCAAAAAGGATTGCTAATTAATTGAAAAGGGGCTGTCCCATAAGTCTGTAATAGACTAATTGGGGCAGCTTATTTCTTTCGTTATTGTTGATACCGGAAAAGTGGGGCTGGGAAACATTCCCTTCCCAAATTGACAATTAACAATTCAAAAATCTTCTCTTTTACATACCAAAAAATCGCCTCATTCGTTATAATGTAAGCGACTAAACCAACAAAAAACGAAACTGGGCGATTTTTCATGAGACAAAGAGGCCTTTTGGACAGCCCCTTCATATGTTATCAATAAAATTGCCGAATAAGAAAATTGAAATAGCTATAATTGAAATTAAAAGAGTAATAACTATTACTGATAAGTTTATTATTACAGATTTCCCCTTTTTTGTTTTAAAAATCCCCAATACAGCTACAAAGAATGAAGCAATTGAAAAAGCAACTGTTATAATAAGAGGATGTATCCCTAAACTATTTACAGAAAATTCGTGGAATCCCTGCGAAAAAGCAGAAAATAAAAGAAGTAATAAACATATTATTAATCCAATAGTGCTAAAAAAAGTTGTATTTAATTTTATTTCTTTTTCCATTTTAGTTCATCTTCCCTTCATAAAGTTATTAAGTAATTCGTTAATTATCTTCAAATTCCCTCTGTTAAATCAAATTAAAATAAAAAAAGGGGAAAAGCTTTAAGCAACTTTAGCAGAAACGTAATTGATCTTTAGCTCTATCGTCATGTGTAATAAAACTCTTCTGTAAACTCCTTTTCACCATTCTAACGTATTTTTTCCCATCGTGTACATTGAATAAAAGTACATTCTCAGTTGACCAATTATGCATGATTTTATACATCCTTCATGGATCAAGGGTATTCCTTTCGGGATTCACCTCCAAAAATGCATAGATCTCAGCAAATTAAAATGGCTATACATTTTTGTATGGCCATTTTAATTTGGCAAAAATTCACCCTGCTGCGGAAACTTGTATTTGCACCTGGATGATGAATTTTTATTCGCCATTTTTGGCGAACCGGGTCTTGAATTGGTTCTTGAACTCCGCTATCACAATCTGATAGTCGGAGTTTTGGTTTCACCCTCGGAGAGCACACATATTGGCGACGAAGTGACAATATAAGAGTTAGCTTCAACCCAACAAAAGAAGTGGTGGAAATCTTAATATCTATCACGTTATCAACACTTCCTTGTTTATGTATTATTTTGGAAAATATTATATTTATACTATGGTTTAGTAAAGGAAATGTCAACGGCTTCGGAGCCGGCCGAAAATCCTAACTCTATCAAACTCTATACTCACATGGTATTCAAGAATCAGTAGCGTCGTAACTGACTAGTCCTTGAAAGTTGTTACCGTTTCTCGTTACGTTTTTACACGAAGCTGACACTTTCAAAACAGCCGCAGCTTTATTATCCTTCTTTTCATTACTGCAAGTATTGGCGCTAATATTCACACCGTTTACGTTTTTCGTAACTGCCATATGATAGATGTCCTTTTTGTTGTCCCGATTCACTTCCGCTATCGTGTTTCCAATGATGGACACCATCTCCAGGTGGTCGGAAACAACAATACCGCTGTAAGCTGCCTCCCGGACCATGTTACTTACTATATCGATGAAATATACCGAATCTGTTACTTTAACACCATCTCCCCCTGTATCCAGGATAACATTACTTGTAATCGTATAATGCTGGCCAGCACTGGCAGCTATCGCTGTTCCCCTAATATTCCTCAGGATATTATTGTTCACTTGCACCGCATCACCATTCCGAATGTAAATTCCCGAGAAAGCACTTGTACATACCGAATCAGAGATAATATTATTACTAATAGAGACATTTGATAATACCCCTGTTTTTTCACCGTTAATATTGATTCCATGGTTATACGCTAACCCACCGGAAATAATATTGTTAGAGATATCAAAGTTGTGGCAAGGCTGACTGCGGCCAGTCTGGCTGCCGGAAACATCCTTCGTGTCTTTCGGATCACTGACAGGGGCTGACACTACGTTGATGCCAGCTCCACAATGCTTGATCTGATTATGGTGGATGCTGACATCCTGCCAGTTGAATGCTCTAACCGCTTGCATTGTCAGGCCTTCAAAAATATTATTGGCAATAATAATATTTCTGTGCCACCTACCTATCGTTGAGGAATGGCTGCCAATTCCACGAGGCCAAACCTGGCTTCCGATTGTACTAGATGAACCGAAATAACAATCCATAATCCAAATATTTTCACATGGCGTATGATCATAAGAACCGAACGCCCCAAACGCCCAGGCCCCTTTCATCAAGTCAATTTGAACAGCTTCTGAAAAGTTACGGCCGCCAGAGTCAATAAAGCCAAGAAATTGGCAGCTTTTTATTTGAACATTCCTGCATCCACACACTTCAATGGCATGCGCACCAGCAACATCTCTGACTTCCATTTTTTCAAAGGTTATGTTTTCTCCATGGCCAATCGCAAAGCAATTGTGCATAACGGTTTGCTTTGTCCCGTTAAAATCCCAAATACCTCCTTCAAATTGAATATTAGAATTCCCGCCATAACCTTCGAATGAATCCGATGGGCGGCCGTTTGTTGCCAGGTAACCAGAATGGTCTCTAACTAATCTGGCATTAGCGGCGGCTATTATATGAGTATTGGAAGAAACATATAACGTCCTTTCCAATATATAGGTTCCCTCGGGAATCCAAACAGTTACTCCTGCTTGGCCTGGTATAGCTTCATCCAGTGCCGCTTGAATTGCAATAGCATCTTTTGTTTGTCCATCTCCAACCGCCCCATAATCTTCTACATTGATAAACATTTATTAACCCCCCCCCCGGAAAATTACCGCACATTTACCAAGCCTGTATAAATCCATCCACAATTTAAAGAACAATGATAAAGTGTCCTTCTAATAATTATTCATTTCAAACTTGATATACAACCATTCCTCACATTGGTTTGAACGGGAACACCAGTAAAGGTCTTTAATCACACGGACAGATTGCCGTAAACAAACATAAATCCACTTGCAAAAACCGAACGAGGTGCCGTAATGCATATATATGGTGATGTACCAGTAAATGGTTCCTTATTAGTATCGGATAAGCATTAGTACTGCGCTGCGGAAATACACTACGCTTTCCGCGGGCGGCTGGTGAGCCTCCTCGAGCTTGCGCTCTGCGGGGTCTCACCGAGGCCTTCCTCCCGCAGGAGTCTCCGTGGATTTCCCCCTCTGAAAGACTGCGTACTGTTTCTAACCGATAGTATGGTTTACTTGAAATCGCGGTCGTTATGCAAGGTAGTGAGAACAGCCCTATCATCGCAGCCAAAAATGGCTCCTTTATTTTCAAGGAGGCTGAAGCCGTCCCCACTGAAAGCGGAGTAATCTGCCTGCGCAAGTTTAAGCACCCAACCTTGTTAGAAAGAAGAAATAGAGTTGTCACTGTGTCCGCAGTTTAAAGGAAGCATTAGCAAAGAAAAATCGAACGAGTTCGAATGTTACTCGAATCTCGTTCGATTTTTGCTTTAGCCACTATCTTTTTGTCCCAACTTCTTTTTATCCTGGAATTATTCATCCTCAATGTCTTTTATCAATTTCTTCATTTCGCTAATTTCTTTGCGTTGCGCCTTTATGATTTCATCCGCAAGTTTACGAACTCTCGGGTCTGTTATTTCTGCACGTTCACTCGTTAATATCGCAATGGAATGATGAGGAATCATAGCTTCCATATAGTCTGTATCATCAACTAACGTTTGGCTTCGCAGCAGGAACAGCGAAAGAAAAAATACTATAACACTTCCAGCAGCAATGCCAATGTTTACTTTCCGTTTTTTTAACATATGGAGCATAAAAACAAGCATAATCATAGTCATGGCTGCGCCCATCATTAGAGCCATATAAGCTCTTGTTTCGCTAAAAAAAAGATGATCAAGCTTAAAGGTACTAAAATACTTGAAGATATACATCGCAACCGTAGAGGTTAAAACCATCCCGGCAAATTTTAGGTAGGGTTTCATTATAAACACTCCTTTTATAAATTCTAATAGAAGTAAATACCCGTGTTTCATGCAAAGTATTCTAGCATTCAACATTATCCAGGAATATTTAAAAATTAATCCTTACTATATAGTGTTTTTTCTATTAAATAGAGAGCTAAGTATATTATAGGTTTCTTGCTAACCTAATGGAAATGTATAGTTAGTCTCCATTTCATCTATTCCCGTAAGTATTCACAGTAAACAGGCTACATTCTTACTTTAAGTTAATACAATATGAGAGAACGAGCAGAAAGGAGGATAAAGTGCATCATGAATTATGAACATCAGGAATATCCAGGCCCTGAACAACAGGCAATGTATGGAGAAAATAGAGGACGACCATTTTTCGGGCCACGGCCTTTTTTTGGTTATCCTCGACCTTTTTATAGACCGAGGCCATATTATGGAGGTTTCGGCAATCCCTTTATTGGAGGAGTGCTAGGCGGTCTTGTCGGCAGTACACTTTTTTACCCGCCTTACGGATATGGTTACCCGCCATATTATGGTGGGTATTACTACTGACAAAATAGCTAAAAACGACGTGAAAACAGCAAAGGAGAGACTGTTCCGCTTAACAGTCTCTTTTTCTATTAGATCCCGAGGCTTAAGACAGGCAGTTCCTGTTCTCAGACTTTCTTTAGCTCATCTGAGAGACACTTTTTGTGAACGACCACTTGGTAAGTATATTCCTTCATCCCCAATCGTCATTCCTGACAAAGCAGCCTTTATTACCGACTTTTCCCCCAGCTACTTTCTACCTTCCAACGGATTGGCTTCTCATTGGCTCCGGAAATTTTTTAAAAAAAATATAAAGTCATTAGCCGATAAATCTGGTAACAGAAACTTAACAATTCCTATAAATGAATTAAGTCATACTAGTTACCTCGGATTTATATGTATTAGTAAGCAATCAACTGTTAGGTGCATATGCTAACATAATCAAAATTAACAGGGGGTTTATGGATGGAAATTGTCTTCGTCTTCATTAATATCATCGTTTTACTTGCAATTATTGGTGTGCTAATTACGATGCAGCGCAAGCACATTTCATTTTCAAAACGGGTGTTTACCGGATTAGGATTAGGAATTGTGCTCGGTTCAGTTTTACAATGGATTTATGGCAGCGGTTCTGATGTACTCGCGACTACAACGGATTGGTATAGTATTGTCGGCCGGGGCTATATCAGCTTTTTAATGATGATTGTTATTCCACTTGTAATGGTATCGATTATCCAATCGATTATTAACTTGGACAAATCAGCAGAACTCGGAAAAATGTCCGCGTGGATCATCGGTATCCTCATTACCACGACCATGATTGCGGCATTAGTAGGAATTGGTGCCGCAAGTATATTTGATTTAAATGCCGAGCAGATTGAAGCAGGGCAAGCGGAACAGGACCGCGGGGCTTCGCTTGAAACTACACTGAGCGATGTAGTGGAAAACCAAACCACCCCTCAAAAAATCTTGAACTTCATCCCTTCCAATATCTTTTTGGATATGACTGGCCAGCGTTCCACATCGGTCATCGCAGTTGTCATTTTTTCCGTTATTGCAGGGATAGCCGTGTTAGGGCTGCGAAAGAAAAACCCTGAACAAGCGCAAATGTTCACCAATATTGTTAATGCGCTATATGGAGTAGTCATGCGGATTGTGACGCTAATTTTACGTCTAACTCCTTTTGGTATCTTGGCGTTAATGGCAAATACCGTAGCAGCTACCGACTTTGCAGGAATTCTAGAGCTTGGGAAGTTTGTACTGGCATCCTATTTGGCCTTAATTACAATGTTTGTGATTCACTTAGTATTAGTTGGCGTTTTCGGGTTAAACCCGGTGACGTTTTTGAAAAAAGTCATCCCTGTATTAGGCTTTGCATTCACTTCCCGTTCCAGCGCTGGTACAATTCCATTAAACATTTCAGCACAAAAAAATACCCTCGGTGTTGATCAGGGAATCGCAAATATATCCGCATCCTTTGGGGCAACGATGGGACAAAACGGCTGTGCAGGCATTTATCCAGCGATGCTGGCTGTTATGATTGCCCCAACCGTGGGAATCGATCCGCTGGACCCTCTATTCATACTTCAACTGGTCGTGATTATCGGAATCAGTTCCTTCGGTATTGCTGGCGTTGGCGGCGGTGCAACATTTGCCGCATTAATCGTGTTATCTTCGCTGAACATGCCGGTGGCGTTAGCAGGTTTATTGATCTCTATCGAAGCGTTCATTGATATGGGACGTACTGCATTAAATGTAAATGGCGCCATGGTTTCAGGTACACTAACCTCCCGAATATTAGGCAAGCTCAATATGAAAACATTTAATGACAAAACAGCGATTGACGAAAGCCAATCCTTATAGCGAAACGTTAATGATAGCAACTCCTTGAAAAGGTCGGCCAAATTACAAGAGGCTGTTCCAATGTTACGTTGGAACAGCCTCTATTTTTTTGAAGATCTCCATTTAAGTGGAAATCTTTATCATCAAGTTTGCTCATACATTTATCAACACCTTTACAAAAAAATTCTCAAACAGGTACAGTAATGAAGGTTTATTTGACAACTCTTCATGCAGGATGTACAGATGAATTTGCATCTTGTGGCGATAGTTCGACGCTTCGCCTCCATCATGGTGACAATTGGAATCGCCGCATCTATACTAATTTTAGAGCCTTAACTTAAAGGAGAGAGAAAGCATGAAGGTCATACTCGATGTCGATCGTAATCACGAAAAAACGGCGGTTACGATCCACTGTAAGGAAATTAGCGATTCTATTAAGGAAATCTTGGATTTTCTCGAAAAAAGAGAAACAAAATTTATCGTCGGAAGAAAGGGGGATATGCAGCATATTTTGAAACCCGAGGAAGTTCACTATTTTCACTCTGAAGGAGATACAGTCATGGCAACGACTTCTGAAGGCCTCTTCAAAGTTAAAGAAAAGTTGTATGAGCTGGAAGATTCACTTCCATCCAACCGGTTTATCCGGCTGTCGAAGTCTGTCATCGCCAACCTTCATGAAATGAGCCATTTCGAACCATCATTCAATGGCACGCTCTGTGTGTATTTTAAATCTGGAGGGAAAGAATATGCCTCCAGACATTATGTAAGCAACATAAAAGAAATATTACGACTAAACAGGAGGGAAAACAAATGAAAACTTTTTTATTCAGAAGTATTATCGGCATCTTTTTTGGAGCATTCATAGCAGTAATGGCGACTAATGCTCTTGTTTATTTTGGCGGGGAGAATGTATTAGACGGTAATCTTTTTCTGAAAAACTCCCTTGGCTGCATCTTTTGCGGTTGGTTATTTTCGGTGACACCGCTCTACTTTGAGATAAGGTCTTTACGTCTTCCGCAGCAGACAGCACTTCATTTTATAACGGTCAATATTGTCTATTTTATTTTAGCCTATAAAATCGGCTGGATTCCGGCCGGAACAATTAATATTTTGATTTTCCTGGCCATATCGCTTGTCATCTATGCAACTTTCTGGATCTGTTTCTACCTTTATTTCAAAAATGAAGCCAAAAAACTTAATGAAGATCTAAAGCATATTTAATAGCGGGTGTTCTCTTAACTGCTGTGCCAGCCGGGTTTGTTTATTGGCTCAGCAAACTTTCCCAGAGACGATCATCGACCACTATAAAAAGAGGGAGATTATTAAATTAATCCCCTCTTTTGTTTTATCGATTAAATGGCCAGCATAATGCTATTTCTATTTTTGTGTTATCGCCCGGAATGAGGCTTTAACTAGGTTACTAATATTGGTTTGTTACCTAGTATAATACCTGACATAAGTCGGATTAGCAGTAATATACAAGCCGCTCTTTATTTGATACATATAGCCGCCAGCAACTGGGAATTTGTCCCGAATAACGGTAAATACTTCCCCTCTGTTTACTACAACTGCTTTATCAGCCCAGTCAGCAGAGTTGTAAGTCCATAGTGAATCGACTATTATCTCTACATATTTTTGCGTACCGTCATCTCCCCCTCCGCTGTTTGGTGTTAGACCAAGTGCATTAGCCACTCCTATAACATGCCCGCGAGCAACTCGTGTTAAAAACGCATCTGATTTCAGAGCTGCCGCATCCGAAGAATTGTCAATGAACCCATTCTCTGTTAGGACAGCTTGCATCGCTGATTCTCTAACCATGTGGAAGTTTGCTTCTTTTTTACCGCGATCCCTAAAACCTGTTTCTATGACAATCGCATCATGAACAATGCTTCTTAGACGGTTTGTCTCCGTTTTTCCCGGATAATTTCCGTTGTACGTGTAAGATTCAAAACCGGTACCACCGCCAGCATTAATGTGAACAGAGACTAGATAGTCAGCACCCCAGCTATTTGCCATGTTGGTACGTTGGCTTAATGACAGGGTTTGATCTGTTGTACGTGAAAGCATTACAGAGTGCCCTTGATAATCACGGTTTAAAAGATCGCGAATCTTTAGTGCAATAGCTAACGTTACATCTTTCTCCTGTAATCCATTACCTATTGCCCCTGGATCATTGCCTCCATGTCCTGGATCGATAAAAATTTTTGTCATAAAATCCCTCCTTCCTATTTTTTATGCCAAAGATGCTTCTTCCGCTTGGACTAGCCATTTGACTAGTAACGAAGACAGATATGTTTTTTTGTAGAAAAAAGCACCCACCAAAGGGCTGTGTTTCGGCTTTGACGGGTACTTTTGTTCCAATAGTTTTCTTTTAGTTTCATCATCCAAAAACTCAATAACAGCTGATTTAACTCTTTGTTCATCAGTGATAGTAACACCCTCTCATTGCCTTCAACCCCAACCTTCGATAAAAGGAGGGTTCTTCCTACACTTTAATGAGCTAAAGGAGTTTGTGCCCAAAAATAAATTCCGCCTAAAACTCCTATACCAATAAAACCTCTCATTAATTTATCAGGCAACCGCAAACTCTTCGCTAGAAAACCTGTTAAAAAACCACCAGCGAGCATTATTAATAATAAAATTCCAAAATTTAATGCAAGCTCATTTACTGGACCTCTGTTTGCCCGAAGAGCTTTGCTAACTTCCCCTTCCATAGTTTCACCTCCAACTAATTCATAAAATATTTATAAAAGAAAAAGCACTCCGTTTAGGAATGCTTTAACTTACTTATTTTTAATAAAAAGACATCTTCTTTTTCATTTAGTAAACAGTTCTTAATTGAAAATCATAACCGTATGATGAAGTGGTTCCTGCCCGAACAACCAAGTAGTACCACGAATTACCATCAACTTGCATTATCCTGTCGTCGTCTTCTAAAAACGCGATTTGTGTATAGTTTTCATCATAAATTTCCATGTTGTAATATGCATCTAAAGAAAAGATGCTAAATCCTGCTTCAGTTGAATAAGGAAACATAACTTTATATACTTTAGGATCTGCATATCTGTTTATTATTGTACTAGTAATTGTCTCCCCAGCATCAATCTCGTAAGCATTATCAAAATTAATATCATCCACAGACTGCACAGTTACTTTGGTCTCCTCATCACTTGCGGATGCGTTTGTCGCAAATCCAGCAACCGCCAAGACCAATACACCTACTAATGTTAAAATCTTTTTCAAAAAATCTCCTCCTTTAAATTGGTAAATAAATACTTTCCTTACTATTATCGGTATCAATTAGATAAGGTTTAGAAAATAATTGAATTTTTTCATAATAAATCCATAACGTTTTTTTCTTAAAACAATCCCAAACGGGGCACAAGGCATCGCTGTCAATAGCCAAATAATAAACGATGGCAAGAGAAAAACAAAAAACATGCAAAATAATAAAACATCAGATTAAATTGAGACGGCTGTTTCAGGAGCGTGAAAAGTTACTGATGAAAAATGAATAATAAGGTTTCACCCCTTCTCTATATCGAGGAGGGGTTTTTATAGTTTTTCATGGAATATTTTGAATAATCTTGCAGGTGTTTTTATGGATTAGTCGAATCCATTGTATATAAACTTTTAGGAGGTTGATTTATGAAATTGATTCTTCATCGGTTTTTTATCAGTTTTCTCCTCGTAATGATCGTTTCTTCAACATTGTTAATTAGTCCTACCTTGGCTAATGCAGACACAGGGTACTTTAGATGGCCTGCTGACGGAACAATTACTTCAGACTATGGCTACAGAGATTATGACAACAAATTTCATCATGGACTTGATATCGCAAAGACGGGTACAGTACCAGTTAAAGCGGCATATTCAGGGATTGTTACGCGCTCAACTGTTAGTTCTGGTAGTTACGGAACCTATATAACTATTAAACATATCATTAATAAAACCAAATACGAGACACTATATGCCCATCTCCGTAGCAAAAGTGTATCAGTTGGCGACTTCGTGGAAATTGGGGATACCATTGGATATATGGGGAATACAGGAAATTCAACAGGACAGCATTTGCACTTTGAAGTACATCAGCCCTACTGGAACGCGAGCAGATCCTATTCTTTAAATCCTGAAAGTTATTTAGGTAGCAGAGTAGGGGTTTTAGATGGCACCGAATTCAATCCCGATAACGGCTCTTATGGTTATGTACAAATAGATACTTCCCCTGAATATGGGGTCAATTACTATGATGCCCCTAATGGTAAGTTTTTAGGTAGACTTCCCGGACAAAATATTTATGGCGTTTATGCAGAGAGAGACGGTTATTACAACCTTGGTGGCGGAAAATGGGTGAAGGAAAGCAGTGTGATTTTCAAACGTTTTAGGGCCTACGTGAATTACGATTATCGGTACGGGGTAAATGTTTATGATGCTCCTAACGGAAACTATGTTAGAAAGCTGAGTGGAAATGATGTATTTAATGTTTACACTTATAGTGATGGTTACTATGGCTTAGGTGCAGACGCCTGGGTGAAATCTGATAACTTAATCATTATCAAGCCACAATTTAATTAAAGAAAAGGTCCCGATAATAGGGGCCTTTTTATTATTACCAAAACATTTTTCCCACATGTGATTGGCCAGTTGTTCCATCAAAGAGATACCACATCTATAAATGTGATTGTCTTTTAAGCTTGACCAGTCAATGCCTAATTCAAATTCCAAATATTTCCAATTTATACAGGTAAGGTTGTCACAAATGCTAAGCCCGGTACTTCTTATCACAACGAGGCGGAAATGTTAAATGGGAAGCTTTCAAAATGATAATGCCAGAGCATGTTGAGATGTTAAATGAATGGTATGAATCAGAAAACTTTGTAGAGAAACCCATACTTAGTGAAGACCAGCTGCAAGAGATGAAGCAAACCATCCAGGAAGCAGTGAAATTCAAGCGTAAGATTTTCATATTCTTCTACGATAACGGCAAAGTGGGATTAGTCGAAGGAATAATCAAAGGTCACGGTATGGGTAAGTTGGAAGTGGAAAATAATGATGGGGTTGATTATTTGGCTCCATCTGAAGTCGTAGATGTTTCAATCGTTTGAAAAGAGGCTTACTTAAAAAGTCTCTCTTTTCTATCCTTGTCTATTTATATTCTCTTGCTATAATAATTGGATAAGAGGTGAAATTATGGCTAGACTTTCCAAAAACAACAGAAAATACATGAGTAAACCAGACATGATTAAATCTCTGGTAAAGATATATGAATTATACTCTCGATCAGAGGTGCCCTTAGCAAATGTACATATCCTTTTAGATCATTTTTTGTGGGGATGGACCGAATTTGAAGGTAAGTATAAAGGCTGCAAATGGTGGTCCGAAAATGCATATAATCAATTCATCAATTCCAAAAAGGAAACTGCTGGATTAATTCATGAACATGTAGTTCCTAGAAACGTAATAAGGGTAAAATTCCTGGAAATGCTAGATAACGGTTGTAACGAAGAAGAATTGTATCGTTTCCTGTATCAATATCTCTTTGCTTGTATAATTACAAAAGAGGAAGATCATTTGCTTAGGAATTCTGGTTTTAAAAATCAACTAGGTCAAGAACTCCATAAAGAGACGATTTGGTATAGGTATGAACAAGCAAAAATAAAGGTTAAACAGATTTCATGGTAACCATTCGAAGGTAGAGCAGTGAATAGTAGCTTTGTTCGGCTTTATAGTCGCTTCCAGGCTTTGATTTCCGTTTAGTTCTTCGGGCAGTTCGTGAGTTGCTTGTAACGGGAACTCCTTTCCTTCCAAATCCCGGACACTTAATACACATTTTGCATGGCATCACCTCCTATATAATTACTAAAATCCTATCGTTATAATAAGAAATACGTGGTACAATTAACAAAAAATATCCAAAAATCAGGGGTGTTATCATGTCTCTTTCGACTTTCATTAAGCAAAACGAAAAAGTATTCAAAGGTTCGCAAGATATCAAGTATTTCTTCTGGCCATCTGAAAAGCCTTCTAAAAACTTGGTTGTAATTTTTTCTGGTTTTAATGGTAGTGAAGCAAAAGGTGTCCCAGCCACGTATAACTACATAAAGCCAATGAGTAAAATCGATTGCAATAGATTGTTTATCCTCGATGATTATAGAGGCCATCCCTGCTATTACTTAGGCGAAAATAAAAAACTTGATTACGAAGTGTCCGTTATTTCTTTGATTTATCGTATAGCAAACAAACTCAATATACCTCCTGAGAATATTATTACTTGTGGTTCAAGTAAAGGAGGTACTGCTGCTCTTTATTTAGGTTTAAAATACCAATTCGGCCATATAGTCACCGGAGGCTTTCAAATCAAAGTAGGTGATTACTTGCATTCCGTGCATAATTATGGAAGAGATAAGGTTTTAAAGTTAATTACTGGCGGTAGTACAGGTTTATATAAAGAATATTTGAATGAATTTTATTTGGATTTTATAAATAATGTTAAAGTAAAAGATACTTCTTTATATATACACGGCGGAAAGGGTGATTCACATTATTTAGAGCATGTAACTATTTTTAATGAAACAATGAACAAAAGAAATATCCCTTATAACTTAGACATTCAAAACTATTCCTCACATGCTGAAATCGGTCCTCATTTTGTTGAATTTATCTTAGATAAAATACCAGAAATAACAAGGACGCTTTTAATTAAAGATACCTTTATTACAAAGACTCAAAATAACGAAATAAAAGTTTCCTGTACCGTTAACGACCGTAAATCAACTATTCAATACGCATATTATATCTACAAAGAAGGAAAAACTGAGCCTGTTGATAAAATCATGTACACTTCAGATACTTCAATAATATACAAAATAAAAGAACCTGGAAAATACCGAGTGCGAATTTTTGCACGAAGAGGAGATCAAAAAGTAGCTCTTGGCACATCCAGTGTTTCATTTTAGTTATCCCATCAAGAAAGATTCAAAAGAATGAAAAGTTATATTGGTATTTGGGTCAGTTAGTCTACACTCTAATCAAAAAAAGTGTTGCAGTAAGTAAAGGTAAATACCCACTGTCATTATAAAAACCCAACCTGACACTCCCCGTCTAATCAAATATTTTGTTTCGAAATTCATAAATTATCTCCCCTCCTTCGAACTAATTCGACAAAAGGAAGGGTTTTCCTCCATAATTGGAGAAAGGATACGAGAAAGGAGAGGAACTAAATGTTATATAACTTACTAAATGAAATATTAATAGAACCCATAAAACGTTTAGGTATTGTGGCCTTTTCGCTTGTGGCAGGCTTCGTTCTTGCTGGTTGGGCTCTATCTACAGTTATTAACTACGACGTAAGCAACTTTATGAGTTTTCTCAATACCACGCCTTAATTGGTGTGGTTTGTTAAAATAAAAGACACCCGTTAGGGTGCCCTTAACAACTCTCTTCGGCCAGATAACTTTGCCTCGCCGTCCTCCCTTCCAGTTTAACCACAACGCCTATGATTTGCAATTTCTCTGCAAAGTGTGCATTTTGTGCAATTCTGTCCACCACATCATCACGAAGGTTGTAAACATGACGCCTGGACAGTCCCATGTGATTGCTAATCGCTCCCATACTCATACCATCCAACAAACACTCCAGCACAGCCTTCTTACACTCGTCTACGACTACATACATGCGTTCCTGGATAAACGACCTTCTTCTCCAACTTATCAATCCAAGTATGCTTTTTATCTCTTCTGATGACTTCCCGGACGACTGGATCACCCGAGTCTCCCTGTGCTTTTGGCATAGCAGATTCGATTCCTGATTGAGCAACTAAATTAGTACCGGCATCTTTTAATAATTCTCGCTGTCTCTTAATCTCGTTCACCATCCAATGGTAGTTGCACAACGTATCTGCAATCTGTTTTTTATTCATTCCGCTCAGTTCCAATCCTCATCAATTGTTTAGCATAGTCACTCTGCTTAATCGACTTTTGCACCGGTTTATCTCTATCCCTGCGATACTCACTGATTTTCCATTGAAACTTATACATAACTAGTCCCCCTTATTTAGTAAAAAAAGGACACCAACTAAGCAGTTGCATGTGCAACTTACTTAATCAGTGTCTCCAGCTGGTAGAACTTTTTAATTTCTTTGGATAATTAATTAAACTTAAAGAATGCTTAGCTATTTTTTATTAATTCAATAATCCTAATTAGTAAAGATGAAATCAGTGCTAAAAGTAAACAAATAAATATGAGAATATGAAAAACTGCCCCTTCACTATTAACATCTAAAGCAGTTGCCGACATTATAAACAATATATATATAACTATAGCGATAGAGAAAAAATATCCTAAAACTTTAAGCAAATGTACCACCTTCCAAGAATATTTATGTAATTTTATTTGAATTATCTCTACTATTATATTAAAGATAACAGAGAAAGCATAGAATAACTAATTTAATAGCAATCTTCTCCATCAAAAGTGAAGGATTTAACTTGCACCTTTATCTGTTCTTCTCCTCTTACACCTATTATGTGGAACGAAGAAGATTGTATCTCCGGAGAACAAGGTATAAAGTCCTTTTAATTAAATCAGCTCTGGTCATTAGTTAAGCTATTTGCTCTTTTCCCTGATTTCTTCCATATATAAAATCCCTCCCCTCTTATTACGTAATGCGCAGATACATTTAGTTTGTCATACACAACAACCGATTTTTTCGTCCTTAATATACGAAACGCAACCACCTGTAATTTCGGGCATCATTTTTGGCAAAAAAAATACGCCACCTCTCGAAAGAAGTGACGCAAGTATAGTTATCGCCTATTTATTTTTATTGGACGATTAAGCTTTCCTATTACGTTATTTATCGGGATAGGCGCTTTGCTGACGGTTTATTGATCGTTGTGATAAGTAAGTATATCGTTAGACCATACGCAAATCGGAATGCCCTAGAATCATTTGCAAATGGCGTATATTTCTTCCGTTTTCGAGGAACATTGTCGCCGCGGTATGGCATAACAAATGCGGATGCCACCTCTTTTTAACTCCCGCTTTCTTTGCGTAATTGTATAACCTATTTCATACTGTTTAGCGTCGACTTTGCTCGCCCTCTGCGATTTTTTTTTCGTAAAATATTCGGTATAAATAGTTGAGATTATAGGCGGCAGTTTTCACTTTACTTTGCGTCTTCGTGCGCTTACCCTTCCGTTTGGTGGACCGTGGTTTCATCGTTCATTATATCGCTCCTCATTCGTATTTTATCGAATAAGTCCTGCGCCACCCTGTACGAAATAGCACCGTCACCTTGAGGTCTAAGTCACCGGACAAGTCACCGTTCATTGAGACGTAAAAACCGCGCTAGCACAAGGTTCCAACGCGGTAAAATTCGGTATGATTCCGATTGGGCTCGAACCAACGACCTCCACCATGTCAAGGTGGCGCTCTCCCAGCTGAGCTACGGAATAACTGCACAAATATGTGCATGATTTACGATTATCATATACTTGGTCACAACTTTGTGACCGCTATGTGACCAATACTAAAGCTCTATATTGCTTAATTGTTCTTCGTATAGATTTTCTCTATGCCAGCGAATAAATTCCAACTGATGCAAGTCAAATTGTATCCTCATGTCCTCGTATAAATTCATAAATGTTTTAGTAGGACCACCTAGGGTACTTGAAATTAAAATTCTTCCATCATCATCAAAACTTATATAACCTTTGTCAAACAAGTAATCATGATTTGGACAAAGTAATAAGCCATTGTTCACATCTAGCCGCTCCTGGTTGTTTGATTTACTCCATGGCTTAATGTGACTTGCGACTAAAAATCTTTCGTCAGTTACTCCACATAACTTGCATTTCTTTTCTCTATTTAATAATGATTTCTTAAACTGTGAATGACCAATTCTTGCCTTGATAACCTGCTCTTTTTCACTTTCTGTAATTTCTGTACTACTATCAACCTCTTCTATAAGTTCATCTATTTCTTTAATTAAAGCTTTTTCTAGTTCTGTTTCCTTTTGTAATTCATTATGATACTCATTAAACAACTCTCTTAAGACGGTTATTGAGTCTTTCTCCCATGGTTTACCGTTTGGTCTATCGAATTTAAAGTGAACCATAGTCGTGTTATTTATATTTGCATTGGAATTATACTCAAGTAAGAGCCTAATTCCTGTTTGTTTTGCTGGCGTTAATAGATTCTTGCTTTCTCGGTCAATTACAGTATCAGTTGCTACTTTATTATGATTTTCAAGCACATATACCTCATATACTAAAGTTGGATAATTAACTGTAATAATATAATACTTTGTGTCTTTCCCTTTGACATATTCTCTTTTTCTAAAAGAATCTTGGAAAAGTGCATTCTCAAACCTTCCATCTAGTATCGCTTCCCCATTAAAACTAAAGTTTTCTGTTATTGCTATTTGATACTCATTGTTATTATATTTAATAAATTTCATCTTCAACTTGCTTTGTGACTCACCTTTGGCTTTGTATTGTCCATATTCATTTGGATAGTCTAATCTAATTGCATTGGAAAGGTGTCCTGACCAACGCATTTTGGAACGAGGATTATCCATTTTATCAAATTCGATTGTTGCATCATATTGCTTTTCATTATAAATTAATGTGATATTTTGTTTTTGTCCTTCTTTAAAGTGTACAATGTCAAAAAAACTTCTAATCTCTTTAGGGAGACCTGTACCATTATGTAAAAACACAGATTTATCAATTACCTTAAATGCAACCTCGTTAGA
Organism: Sediminibacillus albus; assembly: GCF_900101125.1. Classification (GTDB taxonomy): domain Bacteria; phylum Bacillota; class Bacilli; order Bacillales; family Amphibacillaceae; genus Sediminibacillus; species Sediminibacillus albus. Next base: position 1,052,398 of record NZ_FNFL01000001.1, read on the forward strand.
TTGAATGGTCCATGAATGACTACTTACTCCAAACTTTTCAATTTTAAAACCCAACTTTTTTAAGTAGTTATTTGTTTCCTCCCCCCCACTAAACAATTCTGGAGACAACTCTTCATCATTTGCATAAAGATTTGCTATTGACAAAACATATTTTGGAGAATACAACTTTCCGTCATAGTTCATATGAAATTTAGTAGCTTCTCTCTCTTCTGGAGTACCATACTTTTGAATGTGGAAAATTGCTTGAAGTATATGTTTCTCCTCAATATTTTTAGGTATTGGCATTCTATGAACCTCCATTGTTAAAGTTGTCGTTGTAGAACTTCATTTGTTTTCCGATATTTAAACTTTCTAAAGGAACTTTGCAAATTACTCCTTTTCGCTCAAGTAATGGTATAAGAAACTCTCTATATCTTTTCCCTGCATAAAAATCCACTTGCTTTATGTTGAAGCCGTCTAAGTCTTGTGCAACTCTTTCAGCCCAACGTCTTCTTTCTTTAACTCCCATATCATTTAAAGTCTCATAGTACGTTTCAATTCTTTCCCTTTTTGTAACAGTCCATATTTAGCAGATAAAATCAGCCAGTCATCATATTCATTGTTCTCAACATACCTTACCGCTTTTGAAAACAATTGTGACTTAGAATACATTTGGGCAGCTTCACACGTGATAATTCTTTTTTCTTTGTACAACTAATAAGAGCAATACGTTTCATATTATTCTCCTTTCTTTTAAAACTTCATACATTTACAGTTACTAAGGTTTGTCATGGCGATTCATATACTAGACTAGAAAGAAATAATAAAGTTAAGAATTATCATGAAGTATTGGAGAGTGGTATTTATTGGTGTATTATACAGGTATAAGTAACTATAAATACATGAACGGAACATGTATAAAGGAGGGGGAATTTCCAGATGTGTACATAGTTTGTTTAAACCTTCAACCTATCTAGTCTCTCCATTTAATTCAACGACCAAGTTTATAAATGGAGAGTATTTTTTAACAGACCACCAAAATAGTATAAAAAAAGATATTATAAATCTTTTCACCTCCAGCTCTGCTGAATTTGTATCAGTCATTGGTAACCCCGGTACAGGTAAGACCCTACTAACATATGATATAGCTAATCATTATATCAATAATAAGCTTAAAGTTTTGGTAGTTCATTGTGTTAAGTTAAACAATGGGCATAGTACTTTAGCATGGACTTACCATGGAATATAAAATCTATTAAATCCTTAAGCGTAATGTCATTACATGATTTTGATATATTAATTGTAGATGAAGCACAAAGACTACAACCTCATCAATTAGATAAAATTCAATGTACTGTTAATTCATTACAAGGAAAATGTATATTCAGCTATGACCCTGCTCAAACTTTTACAAATCAAGAATCTTTTCGAAAAATCGGTTCAATAATTGAACAAAATCTAGCAACTAAAACCTATTGGTTAACAGATAAAATTCGTACTAACAAAGAAATAGCATCATTTATAGTAAATCTCTTTGACTTAAGTAAAACCAACCCAATTTTTTATGCTAGAACTATATTTATGTTTCCACTTGACGAGAGGAGGGCATCCCTATGGATATTACACTAGGTTCAATAAGCAATCCAAAGATTGTCTATGAGATTCCTGTGTACATACTTTTCACAGTTTTAGCAACATTCATAGTAGCAATATTAACACAGGTACTTTCACATTTTTTCGCTAACAGAAGAGATAAAAAGAAAGAGTTTATGCAAAAATACCAAGATTTATATTCAAATACTTTAGCGCCGTTATCAAACTATATGTATATAAAAACTAATCCTATGAAGGGACACGATGTACACGAGGCTGTGGAAGAGAACGACCTACTAGAAATTACATTAATCAAATTAAAAGAAAATATTAAACATGCATCACCAGCTTTGTTAAAAGTACATGAGAGATATTTCGGACACGGATATAAATCAGATGGTTTGGGAGGTGGGAAAGAGAGAGACAAACATGCACTTGTTTACTTTCTATTAGAAGACATGCTTAGAACTAGTAAATGGACTGGAATATTTAGTAGAAGTGATAGACAAAGGTTAAAGCAGAGTAAATATTATTATGGATTGAGTGCTATCACACTTCATTTTTTTAATATGAAGTTTGCAGAGTTAGTACTCCAAATGGAGTATCGGGGGGAAGCTAGAAAAAAAGTTAAATATAGAGGTTTAGGAAAAGAACTACTCACACTTGACCATGTTAAGATGAAAAAGCAACTCCTAAAACATCTGAGTTCAGCAAATGTTAATGAAGATAAAGTATATAGAGATATTATTGAAAAATTATCATATAAAAGAGGAACATCCACATGAGATATTCCTCAAACCAATCGTATAAAAATATTAATGTTCAATTCTTTAATGATGACAACTCAGCTAAAAACTATGCTGAAAATCTTTCTAATAAGGGATAGGAAGTAATAAATTTTACTAACTCGCTATATTATAAAGTTACTTATGACAGTTACCAAAATGAACAAAATAAAAACTCACACGAAGTAATAGCACAAGAATATGATAATGTGGCAGTTTTTATTGACGAACATTTCTTTTACGATACAAATAAAAAATTATTTGCAACTTCAGTTAATGGAGGAGCTTATGCAATTGATAAAATGTTGTATCAAAATTTAACTAGAACTCGTGAAAAGCTAAATGTGATTATAATCAATAATGAAGCAATACTATCAGCTATATTAGAGATTTTATTACAAAAAACAAAAGCAGCTGTATAAACACAAAAATAGTATAAGATGTTTAAACCTTATACTATTTTTATTTTTTCTTATACCTGTCAAACCTTACTACTTTAATATTTAAAACATTCGTAACTCCTTCCGGCTCAATTAAGTATTCCCTTTTATTTTTAACGTCTTTAGCTTAATCCTTTTTGTATTCTCAATTTACGAGTAAAAGCCGATAATTTATAAATAAATCACCACAAAAATGCTTTCGAATCGCATATTTATTACTGAAGTTTCTGACTTGAAGTGTAATTGATAGTTTTTTGTTTTCAATGTTTTGAAGCGACCACATAATGTAGCAACCATAGTTCATGTTTAGTTAATCATCAAATACTCGGGGGGGGGCTACCACAAACATTGCATTCAATTCTATCATTTCTTTTAGTAAAAAAATACATTCTCATATCTTTTGAATAATTTGTATTTTTAGTGAATTTATTGTAAAAAAATAGAATTTATTGGTATAATATTTACTAGATATATTTAATCTTTCATGGTGAGGAGAGGATTTCTATGCCAATTGATGCGGTTTATAGAGATGGAAATAAATCAGTCACCGTAGATGCAAATGATGTAGACAGCAAGACATATTTAGAAAAGTACAAAGGAAAATTGTTTTGTAGTACTGATAATTGTAATGCTCGATTATCGTTGGTGTTTAGAGCCTCGAGACCGAATTTCTTTAAGACATGGCGTAATGACAATCATAATGAGGATTGCTTACATTACTTTGATAGAGTTGCTGATAGAACTGGAGTAAATGTCGAGAATGTGATTAGTCTAGCATTGTCAGAAGCACACAAGAGGAGAGCGTTAAAAGAAGCGTATGCCCAATCAAAAATGACCGAAGAACAGATAGAGGAACAAAAACAAAGAAGAAAATCAAAAAGAAGGAAAAATTCAGTTACTAACAGGAAAAGAAATAACTCGAGAGTTGATATCGCTTTGAATAGTCAAGAAGAAGATACTCAAGAAATTGAACAATTTCAAAGAAGAAAATCACCTAGTCTATATAAACGTAATGTAGACAACTTAAAAGATTCTGACATAGGTAAACCAAGATTAATAATTGGTCAAGTAGTTGATACTGTGGAAAAGGAAGATTTCGCAAGAATCACCGTAAAACATGGTAACAAAATCGTTTCAGTTAATTTTGAAGAAGCTTTCTTTGCAAATAGCGCTAATTTCAAGGGGTTATTCCACCACATTAAGAAATTCAAGGGAAGTCAAGGTAATATTACATTTACAGGAATAGGTGAAGTAAGAAGGTCAAAAAAAGATGGAGAGATAGAAGTAGCCATTTATAGCGGAGATGACTTTTATATTGAGGGTAAGCGATTACCTTCAATCGCAGCTTTACTTTCACATTAAATCTAAAAGAGTAACCTCTTAAAATAGAGGTTGCTTTTTTATTTAATATTTTTTGTTTAATACGTTAAAGTAAGCTTCTATTACTAACACTACTAACTCATATGATAGAATTAATGAAGGAAATATTTTACAAGCTTAAGAGCTTTCAGGGAGGCTCTTACTCTACTCTTAGTTCTATACACATTCAAAGTTTTATTGATGAACTAAGAAAAAACTGTTTATCGGATTCAACAATTAAGCGAATTTTTAATGTAGTTCATGCTTCTCTAAATCATGCTGTCCAAATAGAAGTTATCAAAAAAAATCCCACAAATCACATAGAAAAGCCTAAAGTATCCTTCAAGGAAAACGTTATTTGGAATTTAAATGAGGTTTCACTCTTCCTTAAAACATCTCAGAATAGCCCTTATTATATCGTTTTCCTTCTAGCACTAACTACTGGAATGCGGCAAGGGGAGATATTGGGGTTACGCTGGAAAGATATTGATTTTGAAAATGAGTGTTTATATGTTAGGAAGACTCTGACTCATGATGGTAAAGGGTTTAAAGATGGTTTAAAGAGTAAGGCTGGATACCGCTCAATTGGATTAGATACCCATACTTTAAATGCCCTTGAAAGTAAGAGAAACAAGAATAAAGTTAAAAAGCTTGAAAATGGAAGTTTGTACGTGGATTGTGACCTTGTTATTTGTACCACCAAAGGAGCTCCCATAAATCCTAGAAACTTACTCAGAGCTTTTCATAACATAATCTCTAAAACATCTCTTACCAAAATAAGATTTCATGATTTAAGACACACACACGCAAGTTTAATGCAACAAGGGGAAAATATCAAATTAATATCTGAACGATTGGGTCATGAAGCCTCTAACCGTCTTGCTAAACAATTTTTCAAGCAATAAAGGGCTATTTTAGTTGAATGTGGCCAATCTGTGACCACTTTAAGTATTTCTAGGCAAAATAAAAGAAGTGACGCGGCCTCCCCCTGATGAGAAACCGCGCCACTTTGTCTGAATGATTCCGATTGGGCTCGAACCAACGACCTCCACCCTGTCAAGGTGGCGCTCTCCCAGCTGAGCTACGGAATCATGGTATCAAGTTATATCGACATCTATTAATATAATAGCATCTTGCTTTTTTGTCAACTGGGTTGATTCTTTTAAGTTTTCGGCTTTTTTAAAAAAAACTGTTGCGATTTATTATTTCTCCTTTTTATCGGGGATGGCTACGCTAAAGACAACTCCGAGCGCTATACCTATGGCAATATTGTCCATGAGCATACCAAAGACAACCCCCGAAGCGACCACTACACCTACCTTCCATCCGAAATTAGATTTAGTATGTTTCTTTTCAGCCATGTTTCGCCTCCTCATAAAGACTTCTTATAAAATACGTTGCGCTATGTAAAAAGTTTCGCTCAGCCGTATTGGGATGCCGCTTTTGGATTTACACCTTACTAGTGTTGTAATCGTTGGTTAGTTGATGGATCTTGTCTATAATCTTCTTTTCATAGTTTCCTGTTAACGGAATAGCATCATCAGCAAACGGAGCGAGCGCCTTATGCTCACCTACCATCACTGCATGAGCGGCATCTTGGAACATGGTAATATCATTGTCGTCATTGCCGAATGCGATATAGTCGCCTTGATGGATGCCAAGTGTTTTCAAGGCCGAGCGTTTATCGATATTTTCAGGGCTTATATCTAAAACATTTTCTTGGGCATGCCTGTGGACGACTACATCTAAATTCGCTAACTCCCGGGCAAATGAGTCCATATTGTTTGCGGTCAGAATCAGTATTTTTACGACTGACGGATGCAAGTCAATCGCAATGTTTTCGGCCATCCGGGCTTGATCGACTTTTTGGAGGATCGGGTGTTCCTGGGGACCTGTAAAAGAATAATCCCACTCCCCATCTGCTAAATAGGCTGCATGTTGCTCGCCGATCAATTGCTTGATGGCTTCCAGCTGTTGTTCGGTAAAAGCGGAAGTATGCTTAAGGATTCCTTGTTCGGCAATCAGCGAGCCATTCCCGCCAATCATCGTGTAGGTATGAAAACGTTTTTCGAGGACAGGCAGCATATCACGGATTGGGCGTGCCGAAGCAAAGATTACCCGGTGGCAGCTTGTTTGGGCAATTTCCAAGGCTTGCAAAATCGTTTCCGTTACCGGCTCTCCTTTAAAACAAATCGTGCCATCCAAATCAAATACAATATTCATTTTTTCTTCACTCCCTGCAAGCTTTTCACTACAATCATGCGGAAAAATATCGTCTCTATTATAGCATGTATTTTAATGGCTGGAGGAAGGAAAAATACGTTCCATTTTAAAGCGCTTTCTTTTCTGGTAAGATGAAAGAAATTATTCGGAAGGGACTGGTAGGTATGTTCAGTCAACAGATTGCTATCAAATTGGAAATAGCTGCTAAAAGAGCGTTGAACATAAAAAAGAACAATTCGATGGCCGGTGTGATTTCGGTTGATTTCATCGAAAATAAGCAAGGGGCCTTTACAGTGCTCTGTGCTTGCCTTGCCCCTTACTATTTAAATGCTACAGACGAGGAACGTATCACGCTTGATGATTTGATTCAACGGTACAGCTATCTGCAGGATTGCAGTATTGAGTCGTACTATAAAGGAACCGATCGGGCAGCGGAGGAATTAAAGCTTTTGCTGGACGATTTAGGAGTGCAAAGTCCTGATTAATAGTTATTGCTAATCAGCCGGTACTTCTTTGGGCGTATTTTCGTTTACATTGGGAACCTGCCGTTTCTGATATTGGATGGAGTCCGCTGAATAGATGTTGATCTGCATCGTGCCTTTTACCGCTTTTGCCCTGATAAGAATCGGCTGGTTATAGGCATTCTCAAAGCTGAAGTCTGGTCCGTACCAGCTCACCGTAGCATCTCTTCCAGGCGGTACATATGGGACACTGCGGCTGTGCGAATATCTTTCCACAATCTTCACCCCAGCTTGATCGACTGCATTATAAAGGGTGGATGATACTTGGCAGATACCACCACCAATATCCTCAGCTAACTCTCCTTTAACAATGACCGGTGCGGGCTGGTAACCTTTTTCCTCTGTTCGTTTTCCGACCACTCCATTAAACGAAAAAGTTTCCCTCGGAAATACCACATGGTTGTTGATTGCCTGTGCGGCAAGTACAATGTTTTGCGACCTTTCTTTGTTGTTCGAATTGTAATAAGTAACATACTTGCCTATCGGCTTTTCCCGAATAGAAGCCAACAGTTCTTCATCCACTCGAGGATGTACCACTCGTAATGGAGCCTCTACCTCGTTTAGCTGATTGGCATAATAATAATATGCAAATAGTTCACTAAATTGCTGGCGATCCAACTGGTGGCCAGGTTTTGCCGGCTTGATGCGCCCCAGGTCATCAATTCCTGCATCGACCGGCTCCTTGTAAACTTTTTCAGCCAGTTCCTCTGTGATGCGATTGAATTTATCCATATCCAGCCACTTCTCCTCTAAGTGAGGAAGCTTTACGTCAGAACGATTGACCTTTTGAATGCTTTTGCCATTATAAATGATCGTAAACGGCTGGGATTGTACTTGCTCTATTTGTTTTTGTTCTTCCTGCTGCGGGGCGATAATTAATAATAAAGCTGTGATTAAAATTTTCATGATTGCCAACCTCCGCTATTAGTATGGTTGTTTCCGGTTATTTCATGTAGAAACAATAGAAAATAGCAGTCTCCCTCTCAGGAAGGTAAAGGGCTTTAAGTTTTGCCTTTCTGGGAAGCCTACAATATGATTCATCCTCAAATATTTTGGATAGAAAGGAGTCTGCAGATGAAAGTAAAAGCAGCGGTAATTCATGACAAGGGCGAAGAATTTCAAATTGAAGAAGTTGAACTGGGGGAGCCAAACGATAATGAAGTGCTGGTCAAGATTGTGGCAGCAGGTGTCTGCCATACAGATGCGGTAGCCAGAGATCAGGAGGTGCCGGTACCGCTTCCTGCCGTACTCGGCCATGAAGGAGCGGGAATTGTAGAAAAGGTCGGGTCCAACGTCCAAACAGTGGAAAAGGGAGATCATGTCGTTCTATCGTTTTCTTCTTGCGGACATTGCGAAAACTGCTTATCCGGACACCCAGCATATTGTCTTTCCTTTAATGATTTAAATTTTGGCGGTAAAATGAATGATAATACAAACCGAATCGAACAGGACGGCAAAAAGGTTTCAAGCTTTTTCGGACAGTCCTCCTTCGGCACATTTGCTGTTGCCAACCAGCGTAATGTTGTCAAGGTTGATAAAGATGTCGACCTGGCTTTGCTCGGGCCCTTGGGCTGCGGAATTCAAACCGGAAGTGGAACAGTCTTGAATAAGCTGCAGCCGAAGTTCGGCGAAACAATTGCCGTCTTTGGCTGCGGAGCTGTCGGTTTGAGTGCTGTAATGGCCGCCAACATTATTGGCTGCTCCAAAATTATTGCAATCGATGTCCATCAAAGCCGCTTGCAGATGGCAAAAGAATTAGGGGCTACCGATGTGCTGAACGGCAAAGAGGTTGATGTTGTCGAAGAAATCCGCCGCATCACCGGCGGAGGAACTAACTATGCTGTAGAAACGACAAGCGTCCCCGCTCTTGCCCGTCAATCTGTCCAGGCGTTAAAACCATTAGGAACCTCAGCAGTAGTTGGGGTTACCCAGGAAACAGAATTTAATGTTTTTGAGGATATTATGGCGCTTGGCAAAGGACTGGTCGGTGCGATTGAAGGCAATTCTATCCCGCAGCTGTTCATCCCTAAACTAATTGAATACTATAAAAAAGGGCTGTTTCCTTTTGATAAGCTCGTAAAATTTTATTCGTTAAAAGATATCAACCAGGCTTTTGAGGATTCCAAACAAGGAACCACCGTCAAACCGATTGTCAAAATGGATAACTGAAGAAACAGTAAATCTTTGGGAACATACCTTAGTTCTCTAAGCATAAACCAAGCCAACGCTTCTCAATGATGAGAAGGCGCTGGCTTGGTTTTTAACGATGGCCGCGCGGTTCATTTACGACAACCTCATCTGGATATATCGTGTGGTTTTCTGTTTTATTTGCCAGGAATGTCCGGTAAACTTCACGGTCATTTTCATTTGCTTCTACTAATACAATAATATTGCCATTTTTTAAATGCTGTTCATATTCCTTGGCATGTTCTTCAGGGATACCCGCGCCGACAAGGGCACCGACAATGCCGCCGCCACCTGCGCCGATTCCGGCCCCGGTCAATGCTGCGGCAATCGGGCCTGCCGCAGCGATAGCTCCCACACCGGGAATCGCTAGTAAACCGATTTCTGCAATCAATCCGGCAGTACCACCGAGGACACCGCCAGTCCCAGCACCAATTCCTAAGCCTTTTCCGGCATTTTTCCCTCTGCCGCTTTTATCCTTGGTAATGTCCGTGTTTGTTTGATCTCCAATTGCCTCTGCATCATCACTATCCTTGGCGAATACAGAGAAATCGTCTTTATGATAACCTTTGTTTTGCAGGTCTTTAATTGCCTTGATGGCATCCTCCTGTTTTTTGAAAACGCCGCCGATTACTTTGCTTTCCACGTTTACAGCCTCCTTTTTAGCTTTTGTTTACCTATACCCGGGCAGTGTTGGTTTGAATCATCTGCTCGATAAGCCGCCACTGGTTTTGTATCCTATCTCTTCCTGGCTCATGGTTAGGATTGATATGTGCCTGCGGTTTCTTGTTCGGTTCTTTTTCTACAGTTTTATGTTAAACTGGGCTTAGAATCGTTTACTAGATAGAAGAAGAGGGAAATATAAAAGGTAATCTTTTGATTTGTGCTTCAGAGGGGTGAGCGGAAATGGGTAGAAAAGGTACTATGCTTGATAAGCAAATAAACAGTAAATATTTGAATGAGACAATAACGGTGAAATGGTATCAGCCGGAGTCATTCTCTTCTTTATACAAATACCATGTCTGCATCATGCAGGATGGTGACGACTATTTTCAGCTTGGCAGGATCGCGACATTAAGTGATCGGCTGCACAGTGCCGGTGAAATTGAAAATACCGTCTTCGTCGGGATACAGTATAATGATAAATATGACCGTCAGGACAAGTACCACCCCAGCGGCAGCAAGCAAGCTGATTATATGAACTTTTTGCTTCATGAAGTGGTTCCGCTTCTTGATGAAGAACTTCCGACGTATAATATGGGAGGCAGCCGGGCTTTAATGGGAGATTCCCTGGCCGGCAGTTTAGCTTTGATGACTGCCTTGAAATACCCGAATACATTTGGAAAGGTGATTATGCAGTCGCCGTATGTCGATGATAAAGTCATTGATGCTGTAAAGGCTGCCAAATCACTCGATACACTGAATATTTACCATACGATCGGCAATGAGGAAACAGATGTAGCAACAACGGCTGGCGATAAAAAGAATTTCCTCGAACCTAACCGTGAGCTGCAGGAATTGTTAGAAAATCATGGCCTGCAATATACTTATCATGAACTGGATGGTAAGCATACATGGAAATATTGGCAGCAAGATTTAAAAAGAGCATTAACGACGATGTTCAATTAACTCAATTGCTAAACAGCCGTTAGTTACGGCTATAAGGGAAATTTTTCTGAAATTCTTTCGTTTTCTCTCTTTTTATTATTCCTGTTTTACCAATTTTTGATATAATTAAGGATAACCTAAATTGGAATTAGCTGCATGTGCAAAGCAACGAAATACCAGGACATTAAATATTGCCTAACTTAAATTAATTATACAGGAGGAATATCTATGAGATATGGTATCGCTATCTTTCCAGAGAAGAAAATACAAGATACGGCTAATTCATACAGAAAGCGGTATGACCCGCATTACGCATTGATTCCACCGCATATAACGCTGAAAGAGCCGTTCGATGCGAGTGATGATGACATTGATGCCATTGTCAGTGAGTTAAGAGACGTGGCCAGAAAAACAAGGCCTTTTCCATTACAGATTAATAAGGTAAGTTCATTCTCGCCTGTGACCAACACTATTTACTTAAAAGTCGAGCCTGTGGCAGAACTGGTTAAACTAAACGAAAGATTACATTCCGGAAAGCTTCCGCAGGAGAAGACTTATTCCTTTGTCCCGCATATAACGATTGCTCAAAAGCTTTCCCACGACGAATATTCTGATGTATTCGGAAGTCTGAAAATGCAGAACTTTAACTTACAACAAACAGCGGACAGGTTCCAGCTGATGTACCAATTGGAGAACGGGGCCTGGACAGTTTATGAGACATTCACTTTCAGCGGAGAACAGGAGTAAGGAAGAAATGGAAGTAAAAAGAGCAGTAACAGACGCAGAAATAAAACAAGCATACTACGTGAGAAATACTGTTTTTGTTGAAGAACAAAAGGTTCCGCCAGAGTTAGAGATCGATGAACTGGAGAAAGAATCGATTCATTTTGTCGGCTATCAAAACGGTGAGCCTGTGGCAGCCAGCCGGCTTCGTTTTGTTGACAATTATGGCAAGTTGGAACGGATTTGCGTGCTAAAAGAATACCGCGGCCGTTCCTTTGGTTCTCAGATAATCAGCGAAATGGAAGCAGCTATTCAAACGGATGGTTATGAAAAAGCGAAGCTGAATGCACAAACCCGTGCCGAAGATTTTTATAAAACACTAGGCTATCAAACGGTCTCCGGCGAATTTATGGATGCCGGTATTCCACACGTTACCATGGTTAAACAGTTGTAGCAGCAAACCCTTGCCAAATCGGCAAGGGTTTTTTTTGTGTGTTGTTACGTCTGCCGCGTGTTTCCTTCTGGTAATTCTATAGGGCAAAAAACTCCTGCTCCGTCCGATAAGTCAACATCATCGCTTACGCGCTGTGTTTCCTTTATCTCCTCTGCACCAGTCCAGTTCTATCGCTGCTAAACGGTCGCCTCCGCTTTTCTGGGTATATCCTGTCTTTTTGTTGGTTAGGATAAGAAGGAATTTTTGTTGGGGGTTGTGAAAATGGATAATGCTTTTTCTATATTAGTAGAGACCTTCTTTGGTTTCTTCGCTTTGTTTTTAATAACTAAGTTTCTCGGAAAAACACAAATCACCCAGCTGACTGCGTTTGATTTTATTGCTGCTTTGATTTTAGGTGAATTGGTCGGAAACGCTCTCTTTGATGACAAAGCTGGTATTTTGGAAATTGGCTATGCGGTTTTCTTGTGGGGAGCACTCTTGTATGTAACTGAAATTGTCACCCAAAAGTTCAAGCGGAGCCGGAGTCTACTTGAGGGTATGCCGTCAATAATTATCAACAAAGGCCATCTTCAGAGGGAACAAATGAAGAGTAGTAAGCTGGATATCAATCAGTTACAGCATTTGCTGCGGGCAAAAGGGGCTTTCTCTATCAATGAAGTTGCTTATGCCATCCTTGAGACCGATGGCAGTATTTCGGTGATGAAGAAATCAGAAGCCCAGACGCCAACCCGGAAAGATATGGCACTCCAGCCGCAAAATCCGATCCTGGCTGTCACAGTTATTTCCGACGGGGAAATTTTATATGACAATTTGCGAGAGTCCAATCTTGATGAGCAGTGGCTCGATGCAGAGTTGTTAAAACAAGGAGTTAAGTCGACTAGTGACGTGTTTTATGCAGAGTGGATCGAAGGTCAGCCTTTGCATATCCAGCCGTACTAACCTTGTGCACTCTGCGAAAATTGTCGAAACACTCCTCATTGTTACCACCTCTGCTATTTTCAAAGCAGTTCAGCTAACGTCTTCATTTTTTTTGAACACCCAGCGGAATTCATCGACTGATCCTATAACTTTTCTTTGCCTTAACAGGGCAGTTAGATAGGCTGTAACAGCGGTACGGAACAGCAGCCATTGTGATAACTGGGGGGCGCTCACTTGATAATGGGCGCACATCCGGGCAACGATAGCTTCGTGGGTAATGCCTGCTGGTTCATTGGTGATTTCTTTTTCAAGCCAGTCAAGGAGCTGCTGATGGTAGGAAAGGTTTGCCTTGATGGTCGGCTGAAAATCCTTTTCAAATCCTCCATGCCCGGGAACTGCCCCTTCACATTTGACATTTTGCAGTTTTTCCAGACTCTCGATTGCCTGCTTTGTATCCGTCATAAAAGGAATTTTATGCTTGCGGAGCTGACTTTCGCCAAAATAGCTATCTCCTGCATATAAAATTCCTTCAAATAATAAACCAAGCTGAAAATAACTATGACCTGGCAAGTGGATTGTTTCGAACTGAAATCCATCTACTTCCCAGCTTCCTTCGCCTATCGACTGATCTACTCTGACCGGGGCACCTTCCAAAAACTTATTCCGCAGCTCTGACAAGGGATCATTTCCGCCAAACAAATAAAGCGGCTCCAGGATTGGATGCTGCAAAATCGCAGTTTCGAGGATTGGGGCGATGGTATGGACATCTGCTTGTTTTTGCAAATAACTTGCCCCTCCATAGTGATCGGAATGAGCATGAGTAATGAAAAGATGGGTAATCGGCAGCCTGTCCTGTTTTAACATTTTCAACACCCTTTTCATCGTAGACGCATCGATGCCAGCATCGATTAACATACCTCTCTCGCCTTGCCGGATATAACCTATATTTACGGGCCCATGAAAACAATAACAAGCGTCAGCTTTCAGTGTTTGAAATTCCATATAACCAGCTCCTTTTTTACAATACAAAAAAAAGTCCACCCCTTTGGGAACTTTCTTCCATTCCGGAGTGAACCAATACTTTTGTTATATAGTTTCGCTAAACAGCCGCCCTTTTCCTGTCACATCTGCATAAACTTTTTCGGTAATTATCGGTTTATGGATAGTTCGGGGAGCATATAGAGAATGGTGCGAGGGTTGGACATCCTGGTGATTATGGCTGTCCTTCCGGCTCTCTTCTGCTTCGATTTCTTTATGCCTGGTGCTGAAGTTTGCTTTATATACGCCATCAATATAAAAAGGACGTTGCTTGGTTCTCGTTACACGTTCCTGGTAATCCTGGTACTGGTAAAGCTGTACTGGCAGCATATATCCCATTTTGTTTTCCTCCTCCATCTCAAATGCATGCTATTTCAATTATCTATACCCGCTTTCCCGAAAAATATACTAGGCCTTAATACTCATTTAAAAACTTTTCTAAATCAGCCATGACAGCTTCAAACTCGGCTATTTGCTTAGTGAAATCGCTGTGGAAAACTGCTGACTCTTTTTCCAGCTTGGCCATTGACTTCTCAGGAAGCCTTAGCCACTTCTCGTTTTTCTCAAGATGCTTTTCAATAACCTGCAGATTTTTTTTCATAGGAAAAGTACGGTGATTGTCATCCATATTGTGACTCCTTTACAATTTTCTTAACACCTTAAAGGTAACAAAAAGAGACAGCAAAACAGCTGTCCCTGGTTTTTATATCCAACTGAATGGTCTTCTTCCTCCATCCTCTTTGTCATTCTCTTTGTCGTCTTCATCACCTAATACTTCATCATCTACTTTTTCTTCAACTTCCTCTGATTCTATCCGTCTCGGGCCGAAAAATGGATCCACCTGATGCCGGGATTGAGCTGGTTCGACTGTCACGTTATCCGCTTTGATGACAAGATCTTTAACGTAAATCACTTTTTTCTTTTCTGACATGCTTCTTTCACTCCCTTATTATTATGCTCTTAGTAGCAGGAGTTCTGTCGTCCTCCTGCCGATACGACAATATAGGTTTAGCTGTTAAAACTGCTGCCCTTTTATAAAACCTTGATCGCTATTATCCTATGTTGATGTCTTGATTTGGGTATGGACATCCGCCCTGTTCTGCTAAGAAGCGAAGTAAAATGTTTTTATGGAAGAGAGGTGTTTGCCCACACACTAACCTGCGCTGTACATATTCTAGTAGAGACAAAAGTCAATCATCATTGGAAAGGGGTTAGATAGAATGGGTTGTGGAAGTGACTATAAAACAGGCAGCTGTGTTGCCGACATTCTAAGAGAAATCGCTGATGCACAGTCAGATGTACTTTCTGATTGTACCACCAGTTGTGAGCAATCAATCAGTGATTTGCTAGGCGGTAATGATCCGAACAATAACGGATTGGATACTGTACCAGTAATTCTTTACTGTAAAGGGGATTGTAAACCGTTCAAGGGTTATGGTGTCCCAGCTGGCGATCTAGGAGATGCGACAAGCAGCTTTTATTTCCGGGTTAAGTCTGTAGACGAAGATGGTTGTGCAGTTTTGGAGCTATTGCGCGAAACTGATGACCACGATGATGACCCGAAATCACCAGTAGACCAAGATACTAGTGACCTTGAAGTAACTGGTATTTGTATCACCGTTGACTTGAATTGTTTCTGCCATGTAACTTGTCTTCCAGCTATCAGCGCACTGTAATTTTTATTGTAATGGAAACAAGGGTCCGGTCGCTATTCAGTGGCCGGACCCTCTGTACTTAGAATCCCAGCAAACGGATTTTTTTAATTTCCTGCTGTTTGATTTCTGCTTTAAAGGGCCGTTTTATCGTTTTCATATAAACAACGTCATTACGGCGATCGTAAATTACCCCTCGATAAGTTTGGTTATCCGTAGTTACCTCGCATTTCATCCGGGGAACTGTTTGCGGAATCCCGACAAAATAATCCACTTTTTCTGTAATCGTCATATCCCTGAACCTTTTACGTTTTGTCCGCTGGGATGTTACCGCGTTCTCCGGTGATTCTTCTTGTACTTCCTCCCTTTCCCCCTTTAACTCATCTTTATTAGCAGATTCACTGTGCTCTGTCGTTGAATCATCAGAAAGTTCTTTATATATCTCTCCTTCTACTATATCAACTGCTGAAACTTCTTCCGGTTCTTTGCCTGAATGGCGTTTTCTCATCTCTTTTGTAGCCGCGGGAATCTTATCTGCCGGCTTCCGTTTCTTTTTTCTTGGCGTCCGGTAGTTGGTTTGCATGGAAGCAGCAGGCTTTTCCAGACTTGGCTGGGTGATGTAAAGCATAGGTTCCCGTGCGTTTTTATCGTTTCGACTCATAAATTCAGCTTCCTCCCTTATTCAGAACTGTTCCAGACATTATATGAAGAAATATAGGAAATGTGCCTATCTGAATAGAAAAACCACTCACTATATAATAAGGAAGGCATCGGGGCAGCAATTTACGATTTTAAAAAACAAAAAACCGCACACCATTTGGCATGCGGTTATCTCTTATAGTCCTAAGATGTTAAATCCGGAATCGACGTGGATGATCTCTCCTGTTACGCCGCGGGATAAATCGCTCATCAAGTAATAAGCAGTATCGCCGACTTCTTCCTGTGTTACTGTTCGGCGCAGTGGCGCTTTTTCCTCAATTTGCTTTAAAACGGTATTAAAGTCTCCAACCCCTTTTGCAGATAAGGTGCGGATCGGGCCGGCGGAAATTCCGTTGACACGAATATTGTTTTTGCCTAAATCGTTGGCCAAATACTTCATGCTGGCATCAAGGCTTGCTTTTGCAACACCCATCACATTGTAATTTTGGACAACTCTTTCGCCGCCAAGATAAGTCATTGTTACAATGCTTCCACCCTCAGTCATAAGTGGCTTGGCAGCTCTGGTGACTGCTACAAGCGAGTAGGCACTGATATTTTGTGAAAGGAGATAACCATCTCTGCTAGTATCGACAAATTCACCCTTCAAGTCTTCTTTGTCTGCAAAAGCGATGCAATGGGCAAGTCCATGAATAGTGCCAACATCATTGCCGATTTGCTGAAATGTAGCGTCAACCGCTTCATCATTTGTAACATCACATTCGTAAAACAAAGCATCCTGCCCTTCTAATGTTGATACTAAATCTCTAACCGGTTTTTCAAAACGCTCGTTGGCATAGGTGAAAATTAACCGGGCTCCTGCTTCATGCAGCGACCTGGCAATTCCCCAGGCAATACTCCTTTTATTGGCAACACCCATCACTACATATGTACGGCCCTCTAATGAAAAGTTCATGCTTTCGTCCTCCTTGAGGTATCTTTTAAAAAATTATCACTAGTTATTAGTACCTGATACTATTCCTATCTTATCGAATCTGGCACCGAAATACAATCTATTTACTAAGTTTTTTGATGGAAACAAGCACGCTGTTTAAATTGGTTCTACGATAATCAATTGCCATGGAACACCCTCTTTTTCCACACCCTTTTCGCATAACTGCTTATCAAAAGAATTCGCCATCTTAAAATAATAATCCTGCCCGAACATTTGCAGGCAGGATTATCATAGGATTAGCGATATGAGTTTTTATATTCTATATTCCAAAATGGACTGCAGTTCTTCCACATATTCAGATGACCCCGTTACAATCAGACGGTCACCAAGCCGTAATTCTGTATCTCCATGAGGAACAATCGAATCTTTGCCCCGGAAAATCCGGACCATGATGACGTCACCGGTGAATGGAAACTCTCTGATCAATGTCTCATTGTATTCTGGGTTGCTCATGGTGATTTCATAAAGCGCACTTTCCTGATTGGTCAAAATATCAACTACACTTGGTGCCACAATCAACGCTTTAAGTAATGTTTTTGTCGATAACAGCACAGAGAAAACATCTATGCCTTTCTCCTTCAACTCTTTGTCCAAGCCTGGTTTCTCGACACGGGCAATTACGCGATCAACGCCTTTTTCTTTGGCATAAGAGGCAATCTCAGCATTCTTATCTTCTTCACCAGTGGAAACAACAAGCATGTCAACATCGAACACGTTTTTTTCCTCCATAAGAGGGATATCATAGCTCTCCAGCTGGTTAATATCGAAAATCGAGCGGCTGATCTTTTCGTCGATTTTTTCTAATTTTGTATGGTACATATAAATCTCGAAGATATTATTATCAAGCTCTCTCACTACCGGCAAGGTTGCCTGATTAGTGCCGATAAAAGCCACAATCTGCTTATGGTCAGGTTCCGCACTGTTCACATAGAACTTTTTAAAAAATGGCGGTGTAATCAAACAAGTCAATACAGCTACAAGTATCAAAGCACCTTCCATTTGGTCGTCAATGACACCCATTCGCTCGCCGATGGTAGCAGCTGCTATTACCAGCGAAAGGGTAGAAGTCAGAATCATCCCGGAACTAAAGACCGTTCGCCAGTCGTACCACTTCTTCATAATCAACACCGGTACCAGCTTCGATAACAATAAGGCAATTAACAGCAACGGTATCAATGCGAGCACCTTCGGGTCACTGAACAATGACCAGAGATCGATGTCTACCCCAACCATCACAAAAAAGATAGGAATCAGGAAACCATATCCGAAGCTGTCCAGCTTCTGGACGAGATCCTGGTTTGGGGATAACAAAGAAACCAATGCACCAGCAAGGAAGGCTCCTAAAATATTTTCGGCTCCGACTGTTTCAGACAGGGCAACAAGAAAAATAATCAATGTGAATACTGCTCTGGTGCCTATTTGGATCGTCCCTTTCGACATCGTTTCCAGGAAGGTTTGATTTCGGAATCGTTTGCCGACAAAATAAAGCAGAATGCCTGCTCCAAACAGTATCAACAGCAGCCACATATTGCCTGCTTCTTCTCCATAAAAGGATACAAATACTGCAAGTAAAATCATGGTAACCAGGTCGGCGATGACGGCTATTAATAAAATCGTCTGCCCGACAGTAGTTTTCATTGCCTGCGCTTCCTTCAGTGTCGGCACTACTACACCTAATGATATTGTCGAAATGATCAATGTCATCAGGAACATATTATCGATAAACCCGCCAAGCACAAATAAATAGGATAGACCTAACGACAGGATGAGGATGGCCAGGAATACGATTGTGGCAACCACCACCGCATTCGGCGCCTGATTCGTTGTATTATTTTTATTTTTTCTCCTTTTTTTAGCGAAAATCGAAAAATCAATTTCCAGTCCGCTGAGAAACATCAGGAAAATAAACCCTAATGTCGATAAGGTCTCCAGCCAAGTACTGTCATCCACAATATTAAAGCCGCTGTGTCCGATAATTAATCCGACGATAATTTCAGCAACCACAACAGGAATGGCTTTTAACCGCAAGCGGTGCATTAAAATAGGAGTAAAAAAAGCAGCTAAAATAACAATCACAAGGGAGGTAACTGATTCTCCATGCTCCATTGTTCTAACCTCCTTAATGTAATAATAGATTCATAAATGCTGTAGCCATTCCAAAATAAATCAAAATGGAAATAATGTCATTTATCGTCGTGATAAATGGCCCGGATGCTACCGCCGGGTCCACTTTCAGCCGGTGCATAAGGATCGGTATTAACGATCCAGCGATAGTAGCGACAATTAATGTTGCCATAATCGAAATACCGACTAACAGGCCAAGAAAGATATCCCCTTGCCAAAAATAAACAATCAAGGTGATTAACACACCACAGCAAGTACCCGTTATCAAGCCTGTGCCTGCTTCACGGCCAATCATTTTCCACTTGCCCTGCTTTTCAAACTCGCCGGTCGCAATTCCTCTAACTGCAACGGCAAGGGCTTGTGTCCCAGTATTGCCGGCCATCCCGGCAATCAATGGAATAAAAATGGCCAAAATGGCTACTTGGTCCAAGGTGTCTTCAAAACGGCCAATTAAACTGGCTGTCAACATTCCTAAAAACAATAGGATGATCAGCCAAGGCAGCCGCTTTTTTGCTGAAGTAAATGCACTATCGTCCGGTCCATCTACATCAGAAATACCGGCAAGCTTGGAATAGTCATCGCTTGCTTCCTCTTCCATAACGTCCATGATATCATCGACCGTTATAATTCCAAGTAAATGATTCTGAAAATCAACGACAGGCAGGGCCAGAAAGTCATAGTCGCGCATCATTTGAGCAATCTCTTCCTGGTCTTCTCCGACAGGAACCGAAACAACACGGTCACTCATGACTTCAGAAACCAGCCAATCACCTTCAGCAATAATTAAATCCCTCAATGACAAAACGCCTACCAAGCGTTTCTGATTGTCAATCACATACGTATAGTAGATGGTTTCTGCTTCAGGAGCTTCCTTCCTTAAATGCCGCATTGCTTCTTTAATAGTCAAATTGGCATTAAGGACGACAAACTCCGTTGTCATGATACTCCCTGCTGTCTTTTCTTCATAATGAAGCAGCTCTTTGATTTCCCCTGCTGCTTCTTTATCCATTATGGTAAGAAAGCTAGCAACTTTGTTCTTATCCAATTCATTTAAAATATCTACCGCGTCATCTGTAGACATTTCTGCCAGAACATTGGCAGCAAATGGCGGTGTCATCTCGGAAAAAAATGGTTCTATATCATCTATATCGATATTTTCCATTACATCGGCAATTTCTTCAGACGATAAGTATGAATAAATTTGCATTCGGACTTTTTCCGACTGTGTTTCAAATATTTTCGCCTGATCATAGGGATGAAGTTCCAAAAACTCAGCACGAAATTGATCAATTTGCTCATTAAATAAGGCGTCCTGGATTTTTTCCCAATATTGCTCCCGTTCTAGTTCATCTAAATGCTCCATAATCCTAACCCTCCTTATCGCCTAGACCGTATTATCGTAAGTTCCGTTCAGCAATTTGTCAACGACAGAAAAGTGAACATATTGTTATGTTTTTAACTTAACATTAATAAGAGTACTGCTAATGCTTAAAAAAAACAGGTTTTTGATGTACACTGAAATATGTATGATCGCGAATTTTTGAATCAGTTCGATTAATTTTATTTACTATTCTATCTGAAAAATTTATTTTCAGATACTTTTTTGCATTTATATCCACTTTAGATGTTCTTCGTATAAGCTGTAGATTTTTATGCCCTGGTTTTTCTTTTAAAAAGGCTGTCTTCACATCGGATCATCAAAAGATTCCAAGCAATCGAGAAGGAAAGGGAACCCTATGAATAAAAATAATACAAATATAGATTACACGCTGATTTTCATCGTCTTTTTATTAGGTCTTGTCAGTTGTCTTACCCTTTATACTGTTGAACCTTACTTACCGGCTAATGCTCCGGATAATAGTTATATTAGGCAAGCTGTCTGGTATATAGCGGGCAGCATACTTGTGGCTGGGGTAATGTTGATAGACTATGATCGTTTCCGCCAAGTCTCCTGGTACTTGTATGGAATTGGCATGATCACCTTACTGATGCTCTTCTTCGGATTTCCTCCGCAGATAATCCATACAGCAAATAATGCGACAAGCTGGTTTATATTCCCAGGGATAGGAACCATTCAGCCGGCAGAGTTTTTTAAAGTGATATTAGTAATTGTACTAGCACATATTATGGTGAAACATAACGAAAAATTTCAACTAAGAACCAATAATAGTGACCTTTGGCTATTGTTTAAAATTATGCTCATCAGCTTGCCGCCTATGGGGTTAATTGCTGTCCAGCCTGATTTAGGCGGTTTTCTCGTGCTGGCTGCCATCGTTGGCTGCATGGTGCTGGTTTCCGGTATCCGCTGGCGGGTCTTATTTGCCGTAACCATGATTCTATTACTTTTTATCGGTGCAGCGGGGGTGCTATCCATTATGTTTCCGGAAACTGTTGGAGCAACACTGGAAGAAAGTGTTTTTAAACACGTAGAAAGCCGATTCTACGGCTGGCTGCAGCCTGAAAAGTATTTAGACTCTGGTTACCAGCTAAAAAAAGCGATGATGGCGATTGGTTCCGGTCAGCTAACAGGTAAAGGGCTTCGGGACTTTGAAGTCGATGTTCCTGAACGTCATACAGATATGATTTTCACGGCGATTGCCGAGCAGTTTGGTTTCATTGGAGCCAGTATTGTGATTACCTTGCTTTTCTTGTTGATTTATCGTCTTCTCTATATTGCTTTACAAAGCAATGACCAATTTGGCAGCTTTTTAGTGACAGGGCTTATTGGTATGTTCGCATTCCAAATCTTTCAAAATATCGGCATGTCGATACAGCTTTTACCGATTACCGGCCTGCCGCTACCGTTTCTAAGTTACGGAGGGAGCTCAACCCTGACGTATATGCTGGCCATAGGCCTCGCACTGAATATCCGCTCACGGACAAAACAATATATGTTTGATTAATTATGAGGGTGGATATGCTATATCAAGTAGCTTCCACCCTTCCCTTTTTTATCGGTATTTAAGGAGGAAAATATAATGAAAATTGATGTCATCGGTGATATTCATGGCTGTTTCAATGAATTGCATGCCTTGTTTCGTAAAATGGGGTACCAAATTAGTGAGGCTGGAATTCCTGTCCATCCCGACGGGCGGACACCTGTTTTTGTTGGCGACCTGACCGACCGCGGCCCAGATTCTATATCGGTTATCAAACTAGTCTATGACATGGTAATCAGCCAAGGAGCAGCTAAATATGTCCCTGGAAATCACTGCAATAAGCTTTACCGTTATTTTCTGGGCAACAATGTCAAACAGCAGCACGGGCTTGAAACTACCGTGGCAGAGTACAAAGCTTTAAGCAGCAAGGATCAACAAGCCATCCGCCAACAGTTCATGAAATTATACGAGGACTCCCCCCTTTATTTGCAGCTTCCCGAGGCGCAGGCCGTTGTAGCTCATGCAGGTATTAGGGAAGCGTTAATTGGGAAAACAGGCGAAAAAGTTAAGACTTTCGTTCTCTACGGAGACATAACTGGAGAAACGTACGAGGATGGCCGTCCTGTAAGAAGAGACTGGGCCCGCCATTATTCAGGCGACCAATGGATTGTATATGGCCATACTCCAGTAAAGGAACCAAGAATAGTTAATCGAACCATCAATATCGATACCGGATGTGTATTCGGAAATAAACTAACAGCATTTCGGCTTCTAGAAGAAGAAACCATCTCCGTCCCCTCCAACCAGGATTATGTGGAAGAAAAATTCCGCTCATTCGATGAATAAAAAACAAGGCGCTGGGCAAAATCCGGCGCCTTAACTTGATTCATTTAATGAAGTTGCGAGATGTCTAACGGCTTTGAGCGACTACCCCGAAGTAGAGCAACTTTTCCTGCAAGTGGAGCGACTCTTTACCAAAGTAGATCAACTTTCCGCTTAAGTGGAGCGACTGCCCCGAAGTAGAGCAACTTTTCCTGCAAGTGGAGCGACTCTTCACCAAAGTAGATCAACTTTCCGCTTAAGTGGAGCGACTACCCCGAAGTAGAGCAGCTTTTCCTGCAAGTAGAGCGACTCTTCACCAAAGTAGATCAACTTTCCGCTTAGGTGGAGCGACTACCCCGAAGTAGAGCAGCTTTTCCTGCAAGTAGAGCGACTCTTCACCAAAGTAGATCAACTTTCCGCTTAAGTGGAGCGACTACTCTGAAGTAGAGCAGCACCCCGTTCAACACTTTCGCAAGGAGGTCATATCCTTGGGCATTTCTGCTGTGAATTCCAGGCGTTCTCCGCTTGCCGGGTGGCTGAATGCCAAGGTTTTACAATGAAGCGCTTGTCTGGCAATGCGGCTGCTGTTACCCCCGTATAAATCATCGCCGATCAGCGGATGGCCGATATAAGAAAAATGGACGCGGATTTGGTGGGTTCTGCCTGTCTCCAATTGGATATCAACCAATGAATAGCCATCAAGCTCTTCTATCACTTGATAATGGGTAATCGCCTGCTGTCCATGCTCTGTTACTTCTCGTTCAATAATAGAACCATGCTTTCTTCCGATGGCTGCATTAATTGTTCCTGCTTTTTGCTCCATCTTTCCCTCGACAAATGCGGAGTAGCTGCGCTTAATACAGCCCTGCTTTTGCTGGTCAGATAAACGTGAGTGGCTGAACCGGTGTTTAGCAACTAACATTAGTCCTGACGTGTCTTTGTCAAGCCTTGTCACTATATGGACAGTGTAAGCAAGCTGTTTTTTTTCATAGTAGTTGATCAGGCCATTAGCGATTGTACTTGATGGATGTTGATGGGATGGAATCGATGCAATACCTGCCGGCTTGTCCAGCACAAGGACATCGTCATCCTCATAAATAAGATGCAACGGGACATTAGCAGCCTGCATATGGTTTCCTCTTTGTTCAGGCGGAAAGATTACTTGCAGCCTGTCGCCAGCAGTCAATTTTTTCCGGACAGTTGCCGGTTTTCCATTTTGCAGGATAGTTCCGCCGTCAAACTTGACTGCTTTAAGGATTCTCCGGGAAAACCCTTGAATTTGCTGTAAGTATTCTTTAATAAGCATGCCATCATGCCCGGATGAAATCTTCCATTTCACGTTTCTCACCTTTTCATTAAAATAGCTTTAGCGTTCATCGGAGACAAAGGAATCATGCACTCTTTTCCAAAAAGGAAAGGAGCGGAACCTGGCAAACCGTATCTTTTCTTCAGCTACCTTGCATTCTATTTTTTCCACATTTGAATAATTTTTCGTTATATGGTCGATGGTGATCAAAAAGCTTTTATCATAGATCGGCCGAAAATCACAGGCGTGGTGCTTCGGCAGAATCAATGGAGAACCAATTGTCCGAAATACACGGTTATTGATCGATGCCATTTCAGTAATTTGGATCGATTCCAGCGAAGGGTGGATAATGCCGCCGCCCAATGCCTTATTATAAGCCGTACTCCCTGAAGGAGTAGAAATGCACAACCCGTCCCCGCGGAATGTTTCGAAATGCTCACCCTTGATTTCTACATCAAGCACCACTGATCCCTCGGCAGTCTTAATCGAACATTCATTGAGAGCTAGAAAATGGTCGACTTGTCCACTCCCTTTCGGACAGATTGTTACTTCTAATAAAGGATACTCAACCACCTGGAAAGGGTTCTTGGCTATTTCTATGATTAGTTTTTCTACTTCATCAGGCACCCAGTCTGCATAGAAGCCCAAATGCCCGGTATGAATCCCGATAAAAGCAGTTTTATCCAGTCGATCAATATATGTATGGAAAGCCTCAAGAAAAGTGCCGTCTCCGCCAACAGATATTACTAAGTCAGGCTCTTCCTCATCATAAGTTAGCTTAAAGTCAATCAAGTACTGCTTAATAGTAGCTTTTAATTCTTCAGACTTTTTATCCCCTTTAGAAGTAATTGCAAATTTCATAACTGTTCATCTGCCTCCCTCAGTGGCTGCTTTTATTTTTATGGAATATTCGCTGTGCTTCTTGTACTTCGTCTTTAATTTTTGCCATTTCTTCATCCAGTTTAAAGGCTGCCTCACCGGCACGCTTCAGCCTGGCTTTTATATCGGCAGGAATCTGCCCTTCATATTTATAGTTTAAAGAATGCTCATTCGTCGCCCAAAAGTTCATGGCAAGCGTACGGATTTGGACTTCTGCGATTACCATCTTTTCTCCATGGATCGTTTCCACGGGATATTCAATGATCATATGATAGGATCGATACCCACTGTCCTTTTTGCATGATATATAATCCTTCTCCTCAATAATCGTGAAATCTTTTCGTGTCCGCATCATGTCGATAACAGTGTAAATATCATCGACGAACTGACAGACGACCCTTACACCAGCAATGTCCTGAATCTCATCCTCGATTTCTTCCATTGTAGAATGCTTACGATGAGCTTTTTCAAGAATGCTTGGTACTGGTTTTACCCTTCCAGTAATGAATTCAATCGGCGAATGCCTGGATTCAAACTCAAATTGGGCCCGCATCCCTTTTAATTTCACCTTTAATTCCTCGACCACCTGGACATATGGAGCAAGAAAGGCTTCCCAATTCATAATACATACCACCTTCAACCATCATACTCGTGTTTCAAACTACTGTCATAAATATCTGACAAAATACATGTCAATTGTATCATAAAAGCACGGGATGATTGGTTAATACGTTTTGCGGAAAAACCACTAATTTTGCTTAGGACGTTAACTTTTGCATTTTCATGTTTGTTTGCACCATAATAAAAAACAAGCCTATTTGATTGGAGGAACATGTAATGGCACAGGAAATAGAAATTGAATTTAAAAATCTACTGACTGAATCAGAATATAACCGCTTAAAGGGCTTTTTACAAGCAGATGAATCTAACGCCCAAACACATACCAATCACTATTTCGAGACAGCTGGTTTCGACTTAAAAAAGCATGGAGCGGCACTGCGGATCAGGGAAAAAAACAAGCAGTGGCAATTAACTCTTAAAGAACCTCATCAGGAAGGGCTCCTAGAGACGCATGACACATTAACCGAACTCGAAGCACAATCCTGGCTGGAAGGGAATATTATTCCCAAACCGCAGGTAGCAGTCCAGCTCAATCAGCTAGGGATTGACTTTGCTGAATTAGTCTATGGAGGCCAGCTGAAAACGAAACGAATCGAAACAGATTATAAACAAACAATTGTAGTACTTGACCATAGCAGCTTTAACGGCGAAGCGGATTTTGAACTCGAAGTAGAAGCACGCGACAGGGATCATGGAAAAAAGGTTTTTGAAGAATTGCTGGAACGGGTAAACATTACTAAAAAGGAAACACCAAATAAGATAAAAAGATTCTATTCTACTCTTCAAAACAGATAAGTTGCCCAACTTATGCGGCGATTGTTACAATAAGGAAAAATCTAGTTGAGATTGTTGAACTAGGATTGCCAGAAAGCTGTCCTTTCACAAGGGATGGCAGCCAAATCCTTGTTAATCAGCTTATAAAAGATACTTTCTGTAAAGTTAGAGAGGAACTTGAATATGAATTCTTCAGGAACTCTGTACGAAGCCATCGGCGGCCGTGTTAAAATCGAACGGCTTGTCCAGGCATTTTATAAAAGAGTAGCCAAACATCCAGAACTAATACCGATTTTTCCAGATGACTTAACAGAGACCGCCAGAAAACAGGAGCAGTTTCTCACCCAGCTATTTGGCGGTCCTGCGTTATATAGTGAAGAGCACGGACATCCGATGTTAAGGAGAAGGCATCTCCCTTTTCCGATAACTCCTTCCAGAAAAAATGCCTGGCTTGAGTGCATGAATCAAGCATTAGATGAAGCAGAAGTAGATGAGCCTTACCGGAGTGCCATATTTGAACGATTAACAATGACAGCAGAGCATATGATGAACACACCAGAGGATGAGAAAGGAGAATCGTTGTGAATTGGAAACCGACTGGGCCATCAAACACCCAAGAACAAAAAAACTCGGCACAGTATGGCTTTTTTGATCTATTAAAAAAACCGGTTGAAATTTATGTCTTCGTTGATCCTTTATGTCCAGAGTGTTGGTCTTTAGAACCCAGTCTTAAAAAGTTATCGATAGAATACGGCAGGTTTTTTACCATTCGGCCGATTTTAAGCGGACAATTGACTGTTCTAAACAAAGATAAATTTGATAAACCGAAAAAACTAAAGGAAATTTGGGAGAAAACAGCAAGCCGCACTGGCATGAGCTGTGACGGCGATTTGTGGCTTGAAAACCCGGTCAACTTGCCTTGGCTTGCTTCGATTGCGATAAAAGCAGCTGAACTGCAAGGCAAAAAAGCTGGCAGAAACTTTTTACGGAAAGTCCAGGAAAACTTGTTTTTAAGTAAACGGGACATTTCCGACGAAGCTACACTTATGGAGTGTGCGAAGGAAGTTAATCTGGACATTAATGAGTTTACCCAGGATTTATATTCCAATTCCGCCAAAAAAGCGTTGCAGTGTGATTTAAAATTAACGCAGGAAATGGAAGTCGAATATATCCCGACAATGGTTTTCTTTAATGAATCCGAGGAAGAAGGCGGCTTAAAGGTATCTGGTGTTTATCCTTATGAAATCTATGTAAAAGTATTAAAGCAAATGCTGCAAATGGATCCGCCACCCGCCAAAACACCGGATCTTGAAGATTTCATTGCCTACTACGGGTTTGTCGGCAACAAGGAGATTTCTGTTGTATATGATTGGTCGAAGGAAAAAACAGAAAAAGAAATGAAAAAACTCCAGCTTAAACAAATGGTAGAAAAAGTACCAGTTAAATATGGTACCTTTTACCGTCATGTAAAAGGTTAAGGTTATCCCTTGTATGATAAGCAAGGGGTTTTTTTATTGCTCCCTGCTTACTCTTGCAGATTATTTGAAAAAGGAAGGATATACCTTAGGTATATCCTTCCTGCTGTCTAACTATATATAGACAAAGGGGGATGGGAGAAAGTTAAGTCAAACAAAGGGGTATTGTTTGTTAATTATCTCACAAATAAAATATACCAAGTTTCCTTGTTCGGTGCAATTGTTTTGCTCACACATTCACAAAAATGTCATACTTCTAACCAAGCTTCTCTGAGCATACAATTTTTAAAAAAAATGAGCGAGGTGATGCTAGTGCCAAGACTTTTCCCCTATCTGTTTTTATTGCTCACGGCTATTGCCTTTTTATTCAATTTATTCGGGATATTGCGGCTAGTCCCGTTGTATTTCACCATGCCGATTTTGTTTATTTCTATTTACTTAACGATTTTCTCGTTTGCTTACAAAAATACATTTAGAGGTTTTTCTAAGATAAGCCGCAGATTATAAAAGAAGGCGCCCGTTTTTATACCGGCCGCCTTCTTTTTTGGTTGTTTATCTAGTTACTGCCAACGTTGGCTGCTACTCAACTCTGTCCAGCAATGTCTCCATCTCAGAGAGCTTATCTTCAAACACCCGCAAAGCATCCAGGATTGGTTTCTTTGATGTCATGTCTACTCCTGCTTTCTTTAGAACCTCAATTGGATAATCACTGCTGCCGGACTTCAGGAATTCTAAATAACGATCTACAGCCGGCTGTTTTTCTTTTAATATTTGCGAAGCCAGAGAGGTTGCCGCTGAATAGCCTGTAGCATATTGGTACACATAGTAATTGTAGTAGAAATGCGGGATTCTGGCCCATTCCAGCCCTATTTCATCATCAATCACCAGTTCATCGCCGAAGTACTTTTTATTTAAGTCGTAATACATTTGCGTCAGTTTATCAGCTGTCAATGCCTCTCCTTTTTGCATTTGCACATGAATGTCATGCTCAAACTCCGCAAACATAGTCTGTCTGAAGACGGTTCCTCTAAAGCCCTCTAAGAAATGGTTTAAAAGAAACAATTTTTTCTTCTCATCTTCTGTGTTTTCCACCAAATATTCATTCAGGAGTGCTTCGTTACAGGTGGAAGCTACTTCAGCGACAAAGATGGAATAGTTTCCATACCGGAACGGCTGGTGTTTTCTTGAATAATAGCTGTGCATGGAGTGCCCTAACTCATGGGCGAGTGTAAACAAATTGTTCAAGTTGTTTTGCCAGTTTAACAGGATATATGGATTAGTGCCATACGACCCAGATGAATACGCCCCGCTTCTTTTTCCTTTATTTTCTTCAACATCGATCCAGCGGTCCTTATAGCCTTCTTTAATGATGTTGACATACTCGTCTCCCAACGGCGCCAACCCCTTCAGAACATGCTCTTGAGCTTGCTCGTAAGGGATTTTCATGTCCACGTCTTTAACTAATGGCGTATATAAGTCATACATGTGCAGTTCATCCAGCTGCAGCACGCGCTTGCGCAATTCTACATAACGATGCAGCAATGGCAGGCGTTCATTTACTGCGCTTACCAGGTTATCATAAACTTCTTCTGGTATATTATTATTATCCAGTGCTGCCTGGCGGGCGGAATTGTAATTGCGCACCTTCGCATAAAAATTGTTCTTTTTCACTGCACCTGACAAAGTAGAAGCAAACGTATTTTTAAAGCTGCCGAATGTATCGTACATTGCCTGGAAGGCTTCTCTTCTTACTCGAGGATCATCAGACTCCAGAAAGTTAATATAGCGGCCATGTGTTAGATCCACCTCATTGCCTTCCTCATCTTTAACTGCCGGAAAAGTCAAATCAGCATTGTTCAGCATACCAAAAGTCTGGGACGGGTTGTCAGTGACTTCCGAGACCTCTGCAAGCAGCTCTTCTTCCTTCTCTGACAATACATGCGGCCGCTGTCTGTTAATTTCATTTAATGTATGCTCATACTGTTTTAATTCTTGATTTTCTTCGATAAAAGACTTCAGCCGGTCCTCATCTAAAGAGAGAATTTCCGGTACGATAAAACTCATCGCGCTGGACGCCTGTGTAAGAATGTTATCCGCTTTAGCATTAATTGCCTGGTATAACGAATTAGTCGTGTCCTGATCATATCTCATACGAGCATATGTATAGAGCTTGCCAATCCGTTCCGAAATCTCATCCTGAAATTTAAGGACTTTATATAAGTTGTCTGCGGATTCATTGATCTTTCCTTGGAACTCCTTAAAAGCCGGCAGCTGTTTTTTTACAGCTTCAAATTCCTTTTCCCATTCTTCATCTATGACAAAGATATCTTCCAGTCTCCACGTTTTGTCTAAAGGTACTTCTTCCCGGCTTTTTAATTGCTTGTCGGTTTGTGCCAAACATATTCCTCCTTCATAATAACTTCTTTCCATTTTCACATTCTCGATTTCCTTTGTAAAATCCTTCCTTTCCTCTCACAAAGTAATCTCTTTGTTATTATATCGTTATCCTTTCTTATTCATGCGAAGAGATGCTCGCAATCGGATAACGAGTTTGCAGAATTTTGATGATTTGGTTATCTGCCCTTAATGCTAATTCCACATTTTTTGGAAAGCTAATCGGCCTAAGCTTGATGATTTCCTGATTAGAGATAAATTTGACGATGTGCAGGGATGCGAGCAGATGCAAATATTCACGCACCGGGTCAGATTTAACGAGGATGAGCGGAAACAAGGAAGGGGGAAGGAAGTCTTGCTCCAGTAGATGATAACACCTTTGAAGACTAATGGGTTGCTGTTCATCAATAGGCGCCAAAAGCTCCAGACAAAGTTTGCTCTGCCATATCCATGGCGGGGTTTTCATCCTATATTGCCCTGGGACAGGTAAATGGATAAACCCCGGCAGCAGACTATGATGTGTCCGCTTTTCATACAGCCAATCCTGCCATGCCTTCTCGGATGCACTTGCCCGCCGGGATAAAATTTTTGTTCGAAATTGGTATTTTTCCTTTTTCCAAAACTGATAAAGGTTGAAGCTGGCGGACTTTTTTACTTTTAATAAGTCTGACAAGCTGCTGTTGTTTAATGAGAAATAATTCAAATGCCCATAAGCGCTTCTTTTGCCTGTTAACTGAATATCTTTAAAGAGGGAAAATTGTTGAGTGTTTGGACAGTAGAAAAACATCGTCAAAGGAAAGTCGGGGGTAAACTTGTGGATGAAAAATTTTTCATTGGCGGTTATTTTCACTTTATTGCGACCAGCTCTATTTAAACGGTTGCCGCCTAGTATCCAAAAAGGAATAATGCTCAGTTCCTGATAGGCTGCATTCCTGCGGTAAAACTCATCGGCCGGCATCGCTGCACACTGGTATTCAACTGCAATCGTTTTGCTGCCGATTTTGGCCAATATATCAGGCCTTCGTTTAATCTCCGGAAGATACGCCTCTAATTCGATATGAATTTCTTGTCCTGCCAGCCACTGGAAGATGTCTAATTTTCCTTTTTCATGGTAGGCACCTTCTCCCTTACCGGTGTGGACGCATTTGCTGCCGGATTTGTGGGAAAAGTGCGGTACTACCTGACTTCCCGCCTTTACGGTTAAAGTTTCATTGCAAACGGGACAAAAAAATGAACATTCGCTTCGCATTTTTCGGATATCAGCCTTGCTCTTTAACGCTAGAACAACAGAGTTGCCATGTTGATCATTTGCTTGAAGCATTCATACATTCACCTCCCGTAAGAAAATTTCTCGATAGGGGTTCATTAATCCTGCTTTTTTTTCTAAACATCGTCAGCTTAAATCGGAATAACCAGAAGACAGGAAACAGCGACAACTTTCCTTACAGCTTGATTCGCCGGAGAAAAAAGCGGAGAATAAAAACATAAAAAAGAAGCACCCGAACTTGTCGAATGCTCCAATTTACTTAACTGGGAAGTATTGTTTGATTTGTACGAGTGCATTTTCAGCAAAAATTGTTTTTCCGTATTCTTGCAGGCGGTGGATCGTAATATTAGATTCATGCCCGAATTCAAGCAGCTGGCTTAAAATGTTTTCCTGCTCATCATCGTTCATGCTTCCTTCTTCAAACTCCAAATAAAGCAGATACTGATCCTCAAAGTGATATAGACTATCTGTAAGTCCTTCCGTTTCCGGGAAGTAATGACTTAGTTGAATGACGTCCTCAAAATCTTTAAAACTAACCACAAAAGATAAGTTCCCCTCTTCTTCCAAAGTGTTATCATTGTCTTCATGATCAGCTTCATGGGAAGCACCGAACTTCTCGTCCAGCATCGATTCAATCTTTTCGTCAACCGGCATATCGATGGTCTTGCCATTTTCGGTAGGCAATTCCAGATTTTGGCCATCCTTAGACAGCTGCGCCTTGGTTACGACGATTTCCAAGCCTTTATCGAGTGCCTGTACTTGAATCCATAAAGGACCTTCCACATTAAAGTCATCTTCTTTATAGTTGACTTCGTCCATCACCTGCCAGAAAAGCTGTTCGCTGCGCTCGCGATTATACCAGATTTCCTCACGGTCAAAGCCTCTATCTTCAATATCAATATAAGAAATATAAAATTTGACTGTATTTTCATTTATACGTTCTATTTCCATTTATTCTCTCTCCCTTCTACTTATTATTAGGTGGAAGAGAATAACTTCACCTATTTGTAGACTTATAAATCAATACCCGAAACAAGTTTCCATCAACCGTAAAAATCAACAATGACTACTTAATTTTATTTTATGATAAAAATATTTATTTTGAAAATATAAAAGCCTATATTTTTCTTAAAAAACAAAAAAAAATTAAGAAAAGGGCTGTTAGCTTTGCCATTATCATTATCTCAACTTATTGTTAATCAACTACGACTATAACTATATATTTTAGCTTATTCAATGGAAAAAGTCATCCCTAAAAGATTATGAAAGGATAGTAATACTTGGCAAACATTACACCAAGAGGAAGTGGCGTAAGCAGGAGCTATCCAGCTGTACCGGGCCGTGAGCGGAGGACGCTTCGGCATACAGACTGCAGAATTCACTTCTTAGGTTAGAAAAAAGCACAGATCTTAGAAGACCTGCGCTTGGTATGCTATATTAGTTAACCATTCTTTGAGCTTCCCGTAACTGGAATGTACGGACAGTTCTAGGTAAGAATCTGCGGATTTCATCTTCGTTATAACCAACCTGCAATCTTTTTTCGTCAAGAATGATCGGGCGGCGAAGAAGACCAGGATTCTCTTGAATAAGGTTAAAGAGGTCCTTTAACGGAAGTTGATCAAGATTCATATCTAGTTTTTGAAAAACTTTAGATCTCGTGGAAATAATTTCATCAGTACCATCTTCTGTCATTCTCAGTATTTCTTTAATCTCATCCAGAGTTAAAGACTCTGAGAAAATGTTTCTCTCACTGAAAGGTATATCATGCTCTTCTAACCATGCTTTTGCTTTACGGCAAGATGTACAACTTGGTGAGGTATAAAGTGTTACCATTGAAACTTCACTCCTCGTAACGCAGATTATTTATCGTCATTTTATGATTTTGAAGAAGATATTAAATTAAAATTACTTTAAATAACTCTTCTATGTATAGTATACTATACTTGTCAAGATTAGGGGAGATTTTTTGGGAATTTAATTAGCTAATTCGCCATCTTCTTTTATTACACAAAATGATTTTAAAGTTATGTTTAAAGTACCCCATGTTTGAAACCATTAAACATCTTTTTTCCAAAAATCAAAGAAAAATATTAAAAAATCAAAGAATGCTTGGTTTGGCCACAGACCAACAGACTAATATGTATCAATAATGGAGGGCTGCCCGTTTCCAGGCAGCCCTTCTTAATGCTTAAACGCCTTCTGTTTCCTTCAAGGCGTCGAAAATGTCATCTGCTTCGCGCTTACTATCGTAAGACAAAACCTCATCTACCGGCTGGTAGGATTTTCCGTAAATCTCTTCATCTTTATACGTGTGAATGTCTTCATACATCTTCTTCATTTGATTATAGATCGCTTCTTCATCTTCATCGTTTGGTGTCCAATAAAGGATTTCCATTGGGTTATCTTTATTGGTAGCTAAGCTGCGTCGATTATAGCCAATTGATTGCGCATGGACAAAGCCTTCTCGCTGATAAAAACGCAATCTTTTCTCTGTATCTGTTTCCTCGTAATCTACAGGTTCGACCTCCAAAATAATCGGCTTATTTTTTGCCTTTAACTTGTCGATTAGCTTGTGCCCTAACCCCTGTCCTCTGGAAGCGGCAGAGACATACACGTAATCGATAAAAATAAACGACTTGAACTCTGCGTACATAAGCACATGATGCGGACCTTCGTCTTTGTAATAGACGTCCCCTTTTTCCTTCAACAGCATTTCCATATGCTCCTGAGACTTCATCTCTTCTACCGGAAAATACTTATTTAGCTTTTCGTACCAGTTCATTGATCTACTCCTTGTATTTGTAGTCCTCTTTATTATAACGAATAATCCGCCAATTGTTAAATCTTCTTACAAGATTCATTATTTCTTTTGCCCTAATCTGTTTAAAATAAACAGTTATTCGTTAACCAATGAATTAAAAAAAGCCCTTGCCGGTAAAAAACGGCAAGGGCTTTTTTTAGTCAAGCGGTGTATAATCGACATTTTCTGTATAGCTGTTTCCTGAATTCCAAATGAGAAATTCATCGATGCCATTCTCATTTAGAGCTTTAATTTGCGCTTCCACTTCTGCTTTGCCATATTGCTTGGCAGCACCACTATAAAGCCAAGGTGCCTCAAAATCCTGAATCCACGGACGGGAAACAGGCGGATCTTCCAATTTGCCAAGAACTTGATTTTCCACTTTGGCATATTCTGTGACCAGTTTATATGGTTCTTTATCTGGTTTATCTATGCCAAAATAAGAAGTCCAGTGGCTTGGATAAATCATCGAGGAAATGACATCTACATTATCAGCAATTTTCGAGAAGTTCTGCCCGATACCTGGTGTTTCTTCAATGGTCGCTGCATAACCAAAGATATCTACCGATACATCAACGTCATAGGAGGCCAATTCCTCTCTGGCATGTGCCACAAAGTCAGTTACTGCCTTTACCCGCTTCTTGATTTCGTTCATCTCTAAGTCCTTATACATGCCCTGGTCATATTCCAATTCATCATCCCTGTTTTCAAATCCTTCCGGGAAGCGGACATAATCAAACTGAATCTCTTGAAAGCCCATTTCGGCTGCCAGCTTAGCTAATTCTATGTTGTAATCCCAGACTTCTTCCTGGTATGGGCTTACGAAGGCTTCACCTTTGCTATTTGTCCAAACTTCGCCATTTTTCGTGAAAGATAAGTCAGGACGCTTTTCAGCCAATACAGAGTCTTTGAATACCACTATCCTGGCAATTGGATAGATTCCTTCCTTTTCGAGTCTCTCTAGCATTTTCCTCGGGTCACTAATGAAGTTTTTTCCAATATCGGCATAAGGGGAATCCTCATCCATTTTAAAAGTGACGTTCCCATGATCTTCTTTGACGTCGATTACCATCGAGTTTAATTCGGTATTGTTTATCAGTTTTATTAACCGTTCGAACCGTTCTCCTCCTGCTGAATTACCTGTGACATAGACACCTCTTACAGCATCAGGATAGTCAAAGGTCAGGCCAGAATTATACGAGAAACGAGACATCCTGTCAGGAAGCTCATAGGTTTCTAACGTTTTCATGCTTCGATGGTGTGTTTTCATCGTTTTACCGTCTTCCGCAGCCTTTACAGGCGAATCAGGCACGGCTATTCCTAGAAGGAGTGTAGCAGTTATAATCATCTTAAGCTGTAGTTTCCCCATCCTTTATCAAACTCCTATTTTATGTATTTACCTCTATTATAAAAGATAAACGACAGCTAATGTAACCCAATTTCATTAAATGATGTCGTTTTTTTACTGTTTCTGTCATTTCTTATAGGCAGGCATAGGTGTAGTACCCTTTATTTAAAAAGCATAAACGATTGAATCTTCCATTTTCTTCCTAGCATTAACTAAAGAAAAAAGCCGCCCACGTTTTATGGCGGCTTTAAGTTCTTCATGTATATCAAACGATT
The DNA here is from genome assembly GCF_900101125.1 of Sediminibacillus albus. Taxonomy (GTDB): domain Bacteria; phylum Bacillota; class Bacilli; order Bacillales; family Amphibacillaceae; genus Sediminibacillus; species Sediminibacillus albus. The sequence continues at coordinate 1,088,490 of NZ_FNFL01000001.1, forward strand.
ACTATTTTTTTAATTTTTATTTAATTCTTGTTTATATGCTTCGAATTCTTTTGTTGTACATGAGACCCAGTGTCCAGGAGAGATTTCCCGAAATTCTGGCTCCTCGCTAGTATCATGCTGGCTGGGATCGTAAGCAATTCGTTGGCGGTTCCGCTCGTAATCAGGGTCTGGGAGCGGGATCGCGGATAACAATGATTTTGTATATGGATGAAGCGGATTTTTATACAATTCATCACTGTCAGCCAATTCTACAAGCTTGCCAAAATACATAACGCCGATACGGTCACTGATATATTTTACCATTGAAAGGTCATGAGCGATAAATAGATAGGTCAATCCGTGTTCTTTTTGCAATTTTTTTAACAAGTTGACTACTTGCGCCTGGATCGATACGTCCAACGCAGAGATCGGTTCATCGGCTATTATAAATTCAGGATCGACTGCTAACGCACGAGCGATGCCAATCCGCTGGCGCTGCCCACCACTGAATTCATGCGGGTAACGGTTTGCGTGTTCCTTGTTCAAGCCTACTCTTTCCAATAATTCTTCTACTCTTTGTTTCCGTGCTTTTTCGTCTTTTACCAATCCATGTACATCCAGGCCTTCTGCAATAATGTCTAGAACTGTCATGCGAGGGTTCAAGGAAGCATATGGATCCTGGAAAATCATTTGCATCTTTTGGTTGAATTTCTTCAAATCACGGTTCGATTTTTTTCCGTGGACATCCTCGCCTTTAAACTTCACATCGCCATCGGTAGCATCATATAAACGAATAATTGTCCGGCCGGTAGTAGATTTTCCACAGCCGGATTCTCCTACCAAACCAAAAGTCTCTCCCTGGTAGATATCAAAAGAGATGCCGTCGATAGCTTTAACTACACTGTGCCTACCTGTTTTGAAGTGCTGTTTAAGGTTAGTTACTTCTAACAATTTTTCCTGACTCACCGCTGTTCACCTTCTTTCGAATTGCTGTCGGCGCCCGTATTGGAAAAGCCTTTCATCCGACGCAAAACGGGTGCGGGCGGCTGAACATCCGGCGCATATTCGTGTAATAGCCATGTTGCCGCATAGTGAGTGTCCGATACTTTGAACATCGGCGGCTCCATTTCCTTATCGATTTCCAATGCATACTCATTCCTTGGAGCGAATGCATCGCCTTTTGGCGGCTTAAGCATGTCTGGGGGAGAACCGGGAATTGCAATTAAATCGTCACCGGTGTTGTCCAATGTCGGCATCGATCCTAACAGCCCCCAAGTATATGGGTGTTTCGGATTGTAGAAAATCTCATCAACTGTACCAATTTCTACAATCTTGCCGGCATACATAACTGCTACTCTGTCAGCAACATTAGCAACCACTCCTAAATCGTGAGTGATAAAAATAATAGAGCTGTCTGTTTTCTTTTGAATATCTTTCATCAATTCCAAGATTTGCGCCTGAATTGTCACATCTAAAGCCGTTGTTGGTTCATCAGCAATCAATATTTTTGGATTACACGCCAAAGCAATCGCAATAACTACCCGCTGCCGCTGGCCGCCGGAAAATTGGTGGGGATACTGGTCGATTCTTTCGGTCGGGTTTGGTAAACCAACCAATTCCAATAATTCGACCGCCCGCTTCTTCGCTTGGCTTTTGCTCATCTTTTGATGCTTGATGAGTCCTTCCATAATTTGATTGCCTATTTTCATAGTCGGGTTAAGAGAAGTCATCGGATCCTGAAAAATCGTCGATATATCTTTCCCGCGGATTTTCTGCATGTCATTTTCTTTTAATTTAGCCAAATCTTTTCCATCAAACAGTATTTCCCCTTCTTTAATACGTCCGGGTGGTGAAGGAATCAGGCGTGCCAATGCTCTGGTAGTAACTGATTTACCTGACCCCGACTCTCCCACTATAGCCAATGTTTCTCCTTTTTTTAAATCAAAGGAAACACCGCGGACAGCTTTTACTTCGCCGCCGAACGTATCAAAGGAGATGTGTAAGTCTTTTACTTCTAAAATGTTTTCCATATCAGCACCTGCCTCCTATTCACGCATCTTCGGATCTAGAGCATCGCGAAGTCCGTCTGCAAATATATTAAAGCCAATCATAATCAAAGATATTACAATCGCAGGGAAGATCATTACATGCGGGTTGATCTGCAATGCTTTAAAGCCATCGTTGATCAATGTTCCCAAAGACGCCTCTGGTGCTTGTAGTCCCAGTCCAATAAAGCTTAAGAAAGCTTCAAAGAATATTGCAGATGGAATGGTGAACATTGTATTTACGATGATCATACCCAACGTATTTGGAATAAGATGTTTAGACAAAATTCTCGTGTTGGAGGAACCGAGTGTCCTTGATGCCAAGACAAACTCCTGGCCTTTCAATTTTAGCACTTGCCCCCTTACAATACGTGCCATGCCTGTCCACCCGGTTATCGTAAGGGCAATGGTTATCGAAATAATACCTGGATCCAAAATCATGATCATTAAAATAACCACGACTAAGTTCGGAATTCCGACAAGTATTTCAATAATTCGCTGCATGACATTATCGACTCTGCCGCCGTAATAGGCAGATATACCGCCATAAGCAACACCGATAATCATATCAATCGCCGCGGCCAAGAAAGCAATATACAAGGAAATCCTTGTCCCATACCATGTTCTTGAAAATAAATCACGGCCTAATGTATCTGTACCAAACCAGTAGTATGTGTCGCTGAGATCTTTTGCTTCATAAATGTGATAGTAGCCGGTTACCTTTGCAGATTCCGGACTTCCATCTCCTTCGCGTTTTACGTCATAAGTGATAAACTCATCATCTCTCTGTGTAAACCGTTGACGGATTCGTTCCTTGGCAGATTCCACATCAGCTGTTTCATACGTTTCCGATTTAGTTCCGTCCAGCCGGAGCCATTGGATTGATTCGAGACCCTGCACACGCGGCGGCAGCTTGGACAAGCCTAAGTCCTGATCATCTAGTCCATGCTCATTGAAATACGGGCCAATTATCGCCATAAGTGCAATTAGGGCGATAACAACCATTCCAAAAATCGCACCTTTATTTTTCTTTAAACGTCTCCAGGCATCCTGCCAATAGGTAAGGCTCGGGCGCTGGATTTGTTCACTGGCATTTTCATCTGTTTTCGCGGGTACAAATAAATCTTTATTTAGCTTTTCTTTATCCATCAATCTTTACCTCCAGCCAATCGAATACGCGGATCAATGATACCGTACAGTATATCGATTATCAGAATTATCAAGATGAAGAAAAAGGCGTAAAATAACGTAGTACCCATGATAATCGGGAAGTCATCAGTCGTAACCGAAGTAACAAACTGTTCACCAATACCCGGAATCGAAAATATTTGTTCGATAACTAATGTACCTGTCATTAAGCTAACCGCCATGGGACCCATAACAGTTACCAATGGGATTAGAGCATTCCTAAGGCCATGCTTGAACATAATACCAGAGTTACTTACACCTTTTGCCCGTGCTGTTACAATATAGTCCGAGCCCAACACTTCAATCATCTCTGTCCTTAAGAAACGGGCTGCAATTGCCAGTGGGAAAATAGCCAGAGAAATCGTCGGCATTATTGTGTGTTTAAAACTATCCCAGAAAGCAATAGGTAAGATTCCCAGTTGCACCCCAACGTAATATTGGAGCAAGCCTGCAAATATAAATGAAGGAATCGATATACCAATCACCGATACGACATTCGCCGTGTAGTCTATCCACGAATTATTTTTGATGGCCGCCACTAATCCGAGTATCATACCTATAATTGTTCCTAATATCATTGCCTGGATTCCCAAGTGAGCTGAAACAGGAATGCGATTAGCCAGTATATCTGTTACCGGCTGGTTATTCAGCTGGAAGGATACCCCTAAATCTCCTTGAACTAGGTTTCCTAAGTAATTAATATATTGAATTGGTACAGGGTCATTTAAGTCATACTTTTCATAAAGAATTTCCAACTGGGCCTCTGAGAGCTTTTCTTCAGCTTTCAGCGGTGAACCTGGCAGAAGCTTCATGAGAAAAAATGAAAAAGTAGCAATTAAAAACATCGTAATCAACATATAGCCGAGTCGCTGCAGTATATATCTCGCCATCCCTATCCCTCCTATTCTAATGGGATTATTTTAATCTTCAAATAATTCTAACAATCAGGTCAAACTGAAAAAGAGAGTATACGCCGGCAAGCAGCTGGCAGTACACTCTCCTCTCCCCTAAACCAAAGAGGTATTACATAAATCTCATATTATCAAGTTTATTCTTCGATATAAGCCCACTTATATGAGAAGTCTGCCCCCATTGGCTGGAATAGAACACCTTTAACAGATGGTCTCCACAAGTATGCGCGAGAACGCTGGTACAATGGAGCGATTGCCGCATCATCCATCAGCACTTTTTCTGCTTCAAGGAAGTTGTTATAACGCGCAGGCAAATCTGTTAATAGTTCGTTGTTTGCTTCTTTAATTAAAGCATCATACTCTTCGTTGTGGTAGTTCATTGTCATATATGGGCTGTCAGAAGTCCACATATTCAACCATGTACTAGGGTCAAGGTAGTCAGGGCCCCAACCAGAGTTTTGGATGTCATAATCAGAAGCTTCATCTCTTGCAAGACGCTCTTCGAAAGGAACAGAAGAAATGTTAACAGTCAAGCCTTCAAGTGTTTCTTCCAATTGGTTCTTGATATAAGCATCCATTTCTGTAGCAGTTTCTGTGTCACCGCCAAGGTATCCTAGTTCAACAGAGTCTACACCAAGTGCATCCAGACCAGCTTGCCAATGTTCCTTGGCAGCTTCTTTGTCAGTAGTCAGCAAGTCTCCATTTAAATCACGGAAATCTTCCCCGCTTTCAGGATGGGTAGTGAAATCTACTGGTACAGCTGCATTGGCCGGGATTGAACCGTTAGCAAGGATAACGTCAACCAAGTCTTGCTTGTTGATTGCCATTGCAATTGCTTTACGGATATCCTGGTTTGCAAGAGCTTCGTTCTCCTGGTTCATCTTCAAGTAGAACAAAGTCGGCTCAGGCAATGTACGGTAATCTTCCGTACCTGCATACTGCTCAACGAATTCAGCTGTTAAACTAGCACGGTCAACTTCGCCAGTATCATAAAGGTTAACTGATGTACTCGTTTCTTTTACGACACTTACATTGATTTCTTCCAACTGGACAGTTTCAGCATCCCAGTAGTCTTCGTTCTTTTTCAGTGTCCATTGTTCATTTGCTTTTGGATCCCAGTCTTCCAGCACAAACGGACCGTTAAAAATCAAGTTTTCAGAAGTTAGCGCATAGTCGTCGCCTTGTTCTGTTACAAACTTTTCATTTTGCGGCAGGTAAGTACCGAATGTGAGCAAGCTGTGGAAATATGGTACAGCTTTCTCTAGCGTAATTTTTAATTCATAGTCGCTTACTGCTTCTACACCAAGCTCTTCAACTTCAGCTTCGCCGTTGTTGATTGCTGTAGCGTTTTTCAATACATCGTTCATCATGAACGGGCCATATTCAGATCCAGTATCAGGGTTGATTGCTCGTCTCCAAGCAAACACGAAATCGTGGGCAGTTACAGGGTCGCCATTCGACCAAACTGCATCTTCACGTAGTTTAATGGTCCAAGTTATTCCGTCTTCACTTACTTCTGGCTCGCCTTCCGCAATACCAGGAACAGGCTCCGCATTTTCACCTAGACGGTAAAGACCTTCCATTGTTTCCCCTAAGTATTGGAAAGCAACTGCATCTGTTGCGTGTGAGGAATCCATGGTAGGGATTTGAGAAGTATCTAACAGGTTAAGTACCTGCTCGCCACTCGCTTCTCCGCCTTCAGTTTCTCCTTCGCCTTCTGTGTCAGTACCTTCTGTTGTTTCTGTGTCATCACCGCTGTTATCTCCTTCGGAACTAGAGCCGCCGGAACAAGCTGCAAGGAACACACTCAATAGTAGTGCCATCGCAAGCAATAGCCAATTTGCCTTTCTCATGAAGTAAATGACCTCCCCTTAGATTAAATTTTCTAAATATTTGTGCAGATAAATTATCCACATTTTGAATTATACAAGTTTTCATACAATTTTGCATCATCTTTTTTACAAAAATTTTATGAAAACGCGTAAACATTACATTCGGATTACGCAAAATAGTGCTTTTTTCCTAGTTAATTGTAAGTGATTTCTTTTTATCAGAGGAAAGTATTTCATGTCGAAAGGCAGTTTAGCGAAAGAACTTTCTGATTTTATCCATATATTCACTTGGCAGCAGAATACATTTCACCGACCTATTCAGTCATGCTATAATACTTCATATCTATTGTAAGGTTGGTGCATATATGAACTTTTTAAAAAACAAATGGATCCTGCTTGCCATTAACTTGACCGCCAGCCTCGTTATCTTTTTGGCCAGTACGCCTGGATTGCAATTGGAACATTTCATCAATGCGCTCTTCTATGTCGGCGGTATTTATTTTTTCGTTGGCTTGTTTTTATGGGTAGTGCGCGGGCGTTTTTTTGACGGAGTTACCGTTGGTTTCCAAAAAACATATGAACGTGTTTTCAAAAGAAGAGACTATCTGTCAGAAGCTGAAGAAAAAGCACTGCCATCAGATAAAGTAAGTAAATCCCTAATCAGTATGTTCATGTTCCAGGCAGCTTTCCTGCTGGCTGTCATGCTCCTCTTTCTGGCGCTGTTCTATCTCTGATCAGGTTATCTTGCAATTGGCCGGCTTTTTATATATAATGCCATTACAAATAAATGTATAGCAAGCGATGATAAAGATAAGTACAAACTCCCGCTGGATGTCAGAGAATCTGTGGTTGGTGGAAACAGATACCATGGAGTATTGGAATTGGGCTTTAGAGCTGTGTTTAGCAGTACAGTTGTTAATCACCGTATTCCCGGCGTTACTTGGGAGCCATGAGCAATTAAGCGATCTCTTTCAAAGAGATAACAAGGGTGGCACCGCGGTTCATTCGTCCCTTCTACGAGGGGAAAGGAATGAGCTTTTTTTATTTGCTCAGAATCCATTCCATTCACTTGAGCCTATCTTTATCAGACTTGCTTGCTGCAAAGAGGTGAAAGAAATGAAGACAATATTTTCAGGAATTCAACCGAGTGGTACTCTAACCCTCGGAAATTATTTAGGTGCCATGAAACATTTTGTGGACCTGCAGCAGGAAAACGATTGTTATTTTTGTATTGTAGACGAACATGCTATCACTGTTCCACAGGACAGACTGAAGCTTCGTGATAACATCCGTTCATTGGCCGCCCTTTATTTGGCATCAGGGATAGATCCAGAGAAATCGACCCTGTTTATCCAATCAGAAGTAGCTGCCCATACCCAGCTGGGCTGGATGTTACAATCAATTAGCTATATCGGTGAGTTGGAACGCATGACTCAATTTAAAGACAAGGCTGCCGGTAAAGAGACCGTCTCCTCTTCTTTACTTACCTATCCGCCGTTGATGGCTGCTGATATCCTGCTTTATAAAACGGACATCGTGCCTGTTGGAGAAGACCAAAAACAGCATTTGGAGCTGACCCGGAATTTGGCTCAGCGGTTCAACCATAAATTCAACGATATATTTACGATTCCAGAGGTGAGCATTCCTAAAACGGGTGCCCGGATCATGTCCCTTCAGGAACCGACTAAAAAAATGAGTAAATCCGATTCCAATCAGAAAGCCTCTATTTTCATGCTGGATGACGAAAAGAAAATCGAGAAGAAAATTAAAAGCGCGGTTACAGATTCAGAGGGCATTGTTAAATTCGATAAAGAAAATAAGCCAGGTGTCAGTAACCTATTGTCCATTTATGCCAGCTGTACCGGGGAATCAATTGCTGAATTGGAGAAGAAATATGAAAACAAAGGTTATGGGGACTTTAAACAGGATACTGCTGAAGCAGTCATCAATGTACTTAAACCTCTCCAAGAGCGTTATTATCAATTGATTGATTCAAAAGAACTTGATGATATTCTTGATTTGGGAGCAGATAAAGCCGAAAGAGCTGCATCCAAAATGCTTGCTAAAGCAAAGAAAGCAATGGGATTGGGAAGAGTCAAAAAGAAACGATAACAAAAGAGGCCGGATTCCCGAGGACACTGAAAAAGTCCTTTTTAATCTAAAGGGGCTGTCAACGTTTGTAGGTCATTCACGAATTGCTTGTCAGTGGATGCTGCCGCAGGCGTCACCACCGATCGCCCATCGCGGAATCGATAGAGGCCAATTTAAAAAGAGTGATTTTCTTTGATTTATAAAAGAAAATCACTCTTTTTTCTTGTACAATGAAAATAATACATAAAAGTGAGAGATTCGATGCTAGACCGTCAATTATTCATGAATGTAAGTCAGTACGGAGAGCTCTACGAGATGGTGGCCCCTAAAGACGATGACGTCATTGACCGAGTAGCTCATTCCGTCGTAAAACGTCTTAAAAACAAAAACCTTTTAGATCTCCTGATTGGAAAGACCGTGGAGGTCGTTCTTGAAATTAGACGAAAAGCAGTTTGTGTGAAATTAAATTCCACACAAACTGCTTTTTTAAAATTCTACCTATCATAGAGCTTCAGTTTTTCAAAGCCCTCGGTTTTCCGGCCTCTCTTATATACTTCATAACATTCGCTTATAAGTATTTTGCTGTTCCTGATTTTGCTCTAATTCATACATTTTTTCAAAAAACGGCTGGCCCTTTACGAGTTTCGAACAAAGCTCTTCATGTGATTTACTCCAGCCTGAGCAAACGCCATCGTATAATGACTGCCATGCTTCCTCAAAATCCATCTCTCTAATCCTTGAATACTGGTCAGGGTGCCATTCCGTCAACCAGTACCTTACCTCTTGCAAATTCTTCGTTCCTTCCAGCTGATCAAGGGCCATCATCAATAATTGCTTTAACTGCCGTTCTTTTCTCGTCAAGCCCAACATGGAATCCGGCGGAAGTGACAGGATATGGTACTCTTTTTCTTTTTGCTCGGGGGAAAAGGCGAACTCCAACCGATTAGTACCCTCAATTAGATCGTAAACCAATCGCTCCTGCCTAGGAATCAGACGGCTTTTCCTTACAGGCAAATGATAGCCCATCGTATCAATCGCAAGAATCGAGTGACCGTCCGTTATTACACAGGAATATTCCAATGAAATACGTTCCTGGTTCTTTCTTAAATATGCCTTTTTGTGGATAGCTTCTAATAAACTTTTGGGAAGATCCTGCAAATCATTTTCGATATAGTAGTACAGCATTTCATCAATAAATAAAATTGGCACCTGGTCTAACAATTCAATGCCGTCTTCCTTTCTCCATTCATGAAATGCACACACGTTATAGCCGTTTTCTTCACCTTCAAACCAATTCACCCATACATCATGTAAATACAGCATGTCGAACCCCCGCTTTATTAATTGGATCGTTAGAGATTTTTTGGACAATTCCATGGCGATAAGGCATCTTCTTTCATTAAGCCGTCCATCATCTTGTTGCTTTGTCCATGATTGCAAAGCAATACTGATCACAGTTAATCTTTTACGATACATTATGGCCAATAAAGGAATATTTATTCTAACTAACCTAATAATTAACAGGTATTACTCGGGATATTTGTGAATGGCGATAATCAGGAGAAGCAGCCCTATCGGGAAGAAATAACATTCCAACCTTCCCTTCATAAACAAAAAGTAATTAAGCCAAGAAAGACCGCCTGGAATGAAATTCAAGTATAAAATGATGGTTACTCCTCCCGAAACGGCCAATCCAAACCCTATTAAAAATAATAGAATATACCCCACCACACGTCCCCCTGCCTGTCCAATTCTTTTTATATAATATGTAAAACCATTTGGGAACATGTCCATATTTCGCGGAAAAAGCTTTAGATAGCGGGGAAGATGGCAGACATAAAAAGCCCCCTATCCGCTCGCGATAGGGGGCTGAGATTATCCTTGATATTTTTTAAAAATTAAAGTGGCGTTGTGTCCGCCGAAGCCTAATGAATTGCTTAACGCATACTCATATTCAAGCTTTCTTGCCTTATTAGCAACGTAATCCAAATCACATTCCGGATCAGCTTCCTCCAAGTTAATGGTTGGCGGTACGATACTGTCTTCAATAGATTTCACAGAAATAATTGCTTCGATGGCACCTGCCGCACCAAGTAGATGGCCTGTCATCGATTTAGTAGATGACACTGCCAGTTTTTCAGCGTGGTTGCCAAATACCTGCTTAACAGCTTTTGTTTCAAACGGGTCATTTAGCTCTGTACTAGTACCATGAGCATTAATATAAGCAATTTGCGATGGCTCAATGCCTGCATCGTCAATCGCCTGGTTCATCGACCTTACTGCACCCTCGCCTTCAGGAGCAGGGGAAGTAATGTGATAAGCGTCGCCTGCAGAACCATAGCCGACAATTTCCCCATAAATTTTTGCTCCGCGTTTTTGGGCTGATTCCAAGGTCTCGATGACAAGAATTCCAGAGCCTTCTCCCATAACAAAACCATCTCTATTTTTATCAAATGGACGACTTGCAGTATGCGGATCATCATTAAAAGTCAACGCTTTGGCAGTAGAAAAACCAGCAAATGCCATTTTAGTCAATGGTGCTTCTGCCCCGCCGGTAATCATTACGTCTGCATCACCGCGCTCAATGACTTTGAATGCATCGCCAATGGAATTTGTCCCTGAGGCACATGCAGTTACAGTACAAGAGTTAATACCTTTCGCACCTAGCTGGATAGATACTTGTCCAGCTGCCATATCAGGAATAAGCATTGGTACAAAGAAAGGGCTCACCCTTCGATATCCTTTTTCCTGGAATTTTTCAAATTGCTCTTCATATGTTTTCATACCGCCGATTCCGGAACCAATCCAGACTCCGACACGCGGTGCAATTTCTTCCGTTATCTCCAGTTCAGCATCTTCAACTGCCATTTTTGCCGCAGCAACAGCATACTGGGTAAATAAATCCATTCGTTTTGCTTCTTTTTTCTCCATATAGTTGACTGGATCCCAGTCTTTTACTTCACCGGCTACTTTTGCCGGAAAATCGTCTTTATTAACTTTGGTCAAATAATCTATCCCGGAGTTGCCATCGACGATGTTTCCCCACATTGTTTTTACATCATTTCCGACAGGACTGACAGCTCCCAGTCCAGTAATAACTACGCGTCTTTTCTCCATTTCATGTTCCTCCTTCTCTAACCTGTCCAGTTAGCATTTTATCTTCCCCATTTGAATGCAACTGCACCCCAAGTAAGTCCCCCTCCAAATCCTACGAGAACGACCAAATCATCTTCTTTTATTTTACCGTTTTTAACTCCCTCAGACAAAGCAATTGGAATAGATGCAGCTGAAGTATTACCGTATTTCTTAACGGATGTCGCCATCTTTTCTACCGGAATACCCAATTTTTCTCTGGCTGCTTCCATAATCCTGATATTTGCCTGATGGGGAATCAAGTAATCGACATCTTCTTTTTTAAAACCAGCTTTTTCTACCACGTTTACCGAAGATTCAGGCATTTGGCGTACAGCAAATTTAAACACTTCTCTGCCATTCATGCTCAAATAATCTTCATCTTGGAACAGATATTTCCCGCCTGATCCATCAGCACCTAGTTCAAACGATAAAATACCTCTGTCATCGCTTACCGGTCCGATCACAGCGGCACCAGCGCCATCGCCAAATAGTACACATGTGTTACGGTCAGACCAGTCGGTGATTTTCGATAATTTTTCTACACCTATTACAAGAATATTTTTATAGACCCCTGTATCAACAAACTGCTTCGCGGTTATCATACCATACATGAAACCGGAACAAGCAGCACTTAAATCCATCGCTGCCGCTTTGGAAGCCCCTAATCTTGCCTGCAACATACAAGATACTGATGGGAACGGCGTATCAGGAGTTACTGTTGCTACAAGAATAAGATCAAGGTCTTCTCCTGTAATCTCGGCTTCTTCCAAAGCATTGACAGCAGCTCTGTAGGCCATATCCGAAGTATCCATATCGTCCTCTGCAATTCGTCTTTCTTCAATACCAGTTCTCGTTCTAATCCATTCATCATTGGTTTCCACTATTTTTTCCAGGTCAAAGTTGGTAAGAACCTTATCCGGGACATAATGTCCAGTACCTGTAATACCTGCTTTCATATATTACCTCTCCTCATCAAACAGAGTTTAATATCAATTATTAAGACTTGGTACTAATTTTAATTGATATTGATATTTTATTCAAGTATTTAACAGACTATTCTCCTCAGAGCATGACGAAAGCCTTCTCTTATTGGGGAACCTTTCAATAAACTAATTACAGGAGGTGAACCTCAATGGCACAACAGCAAAAAAATAACGAACAAGAAAGAATCAACCGGTTTGACGCAATGATGTTCGGCGCCAGACAACCACAGCCGGTTCCGCAAAAAACGAAAAAAAAACCTGCAGAAAATGAAGACTTTGACTTATTCGGAACAGCCCAAACCGTCATGCAAACCTATCAACAACTATCCCCCTACGTAAAAGAAATCTCAAACATGGTAAAAAAATTCAAAAAGTAACACCAAAAGCGAAGGCGACCGGAAATTGCCGTATGGAATGGACTGGCACGCAGGAGATAAAGGAAACACGAGGAGTATAACGAATCAATGTTGACTTATCGGACGGAGTGACAGGAAGTCCAATAGGCAATGGGAGCCGGAGCTGGACGACACCAAAAGCGAAGGCGAATTGAGGGGAAAAATGGATTGATATATGATCCACTCCCCCTTTTATGCTCTACTGTGGCCGTATTGATCCACTTTCCGGGATTTTCGCTCTACTTCGCTGCAAAGTCGATCTTCTTCCGCGGGTTTTCGCTCTACTTTGGCCGTATTGATCCACTTTCCGAGATTTTCGCTCTACTTCGCTGCAAAGTCGATCTTCTTCCGCGGGTTTTCGCTCTTCTTTCCTCCAGAGTTGATTCTTTATCCGGGATACTCGCTCTGTTACGGCGTAATTAATTCACTTCTTTTCACACGAAACAAATAAAGAAAGGAATGTTTCCAATTGGAAGCATTCCTTGTATATTAACGTTCATTAGGGAGTAATCCGGTTTCTTTATATTCTTCTACTTCTTCTCTTATCTTTTCTACGAAGGACCTAGGTACTTCGGGACTAAACTTGCCCAAGGTAATTACTTCGTCTTCAAAGTCATAGGTCTCCACATTTCCTTCCAGTTCACCTTCATTAAATTTCCGGGCCGCAAGCAGATAAATTTTATCGACATGCTGGATGGTACTTGTCAAGACTGTGTTTTCCCCTAGGATTGATTGGTCGGAAACATAACCTATCGCATAAAGACCTTTTTCCTTAATCTTGTTTATGACCGGGATACTAAACTGATCGCCTGTAGGGTAGAAAACATCTACTTCTTTGTTAACCATTTGTGTTAATAATTTCAATGCTCTCTCGTTATCATTCCAATTATTGACGAAGTTCATATGTACATACGCGTCTGGATTTTGATAATTGACCCCTTCATAAAACCCCTCGATTTCCGGCTGCCATTCAAATGCCCCGATCAAGCCTACATTATCCGACTCAGTCATTTCACCTGCAACCATGCCGCTGAAAAAACCCATCGCATGTGAACTGAAGTTTAAGCTTGTCAAATTTTCACCGGTATAGCCGCCATTAAAATAAACAAAGTGAATATCCGGATATACTTCATTTATATCATCAAACATTTTTCCATACGTACTGCTGTGGCCAAAAATTAAGTTGACGCCTTTGTTAGAGAATTCTTCGACAGCGCGGTTGACATCCTGCTGGTTTTTAATGCCCTCTTTAAAAAAGACATCGACATCGTATTCATCTTTTATTTCCAGTAATCCTTGATAACCTTTATTTCCCCATGTCTGATCATGGATGGAGTTTTCAACCAGCATGCCAACCTTTTGAATATTTCCTCCACCTACAGACGAGCATCCCGCCAGCAGAATAATGATAAAAGATAGTATGAGTACTAAAAGAGTTGCTGATTTCGTCTTCAATACGTGCACTCCCATTCGGCAATAGTGTCTATTACTATTCTACCGTCTTAGCCCTTGTCCGTAAACGCTTGTCATTGTTACATTCTTATTACATTAGTAAAAATGCCGATGAAATCGATAGTGTTCTTCCAATGTTTTGATCCTTTTTTGCAAGTCTTGGCTTTCTTTCACCGGGAAGACAGCGTCCCCGCTTTGGCGATCATTCTTTTCCGTATCGGAAAGCTCTATTCTAATTATGCCCGTTTGGCTATTAGACTCTAATAACTCAAGCAGCCCTTCGGTAAAGTCCTCAATATATACTGCCTGAGTGACAAACTGGTCGGAATCAAAGCAAATGATGCCCCCGTCCGGATCACAGAGGCCATTATCTGTTCTTGGCATCCACTCTCCATAAAGAAGCGGAAGTTTAATGTGGAGACAACTTTCTTGTTCCATCATCTCTGCATCCTTCCTGGTCCGGCTTAATACCAAGTGTTTATCTGTTTGTATGCTTTCCATAATGGGTTGCGTACGCTGGCTTTCTAATTGGATGATAGCTTGTAATCGATTATCTTCCAGGCAGTTTTTACACTCCTCCAAATTTTTATACAAATGAAAGGAACTGTTTCTTGCCAAAAAAGATAAAAAATTTTCTTGTTTCTTTGTTTTTGCTTCCCCTATTCCGACCACCTGATTCCCCTCGTGCAGTAGTTTCTGAACTATATGAAAGCCAATCCAGTCAAAACAAGGATATACCATGTACATGTTTACCACCCCTTTTTTCCCTGGCTCCTTAATACCTGTCAATCATCAAAAAGTGAGCTCGCTAAATTTTAACAACAATCTTGTTTATTTTTTTACAAGCTTCTGATAAACTATCATTAGAATGTGTAGATAAATGGGGTGAAATAATTGCGTTATCTATGGACAATTATTTGGTCGTTCTTACTTAGCTTTTTGATCTCTTATGTGCTGTCAAGCATGGGTGGAGAGTCATTGCCGATTAACCAGGTTCTTATAATGACAGTGATTTTTGCTGTAGCAATATTCATCTTAGGAGAAGGAGCTCTTAAAGAAGAAACAGAATAACCAGCTCCTGCTAAATAATGATTATTGGAAACCCTTGCCCACAAGGAGATGGCAAGGGTTTATTATTAGTCAAAAACCTTAATACCACGGCAGAGCACTTAGTGCGACCAGTGCTGTCAATGGCAGTACCAAACGCCTGAATCTTTGGCCGGGATAACCGTACCCATAGCCAGGATATCCATAGCCTGGGAAGCCATAGCCAAGATAACCAAAACCAAATTGGCGGTCCTCGGAGTAATAAGGATAGTGGCCCATTGGCTCCGGCGAACCGGCCTGGATAGGGATTGCTAAATAAACAAAATCTTCATCTAAGTCTGTAATGATGCCATCCACCTTTGTTCCATCATTTAATTCAGCTAGTACATAAGCATTCATATGTGCTTTGCACTGCTCATATATATGGTGGTGGCTGTGTGGTCTATTCATATCTGACTACCTCCTTCACACTTCAGCCTATTCATTTGAACCTAGGTGTGTGACAGGGGTGCAGACATTGTACATGCTGCTAATATATTTTATTAAAAGATAAAGCATAGCTTTGCGATTGCAGGAGGAGAAACATGGATTCACTCACTAATTTCTGGTTACTTATCAAGTATTTATTTTTAGGATTGTTTCAAGGCTTCACAGAACCAATTCCGATATCATCAAGTGGGCATCTTGTCCTGTTAAGAAATATTTTCCAACTGGATGATATACACGGACTGTCCTTTGAAATCTTAGTAAATGCCGGGTCTTTGGTCGCTGTCTTGATTATTTACCGGGAAGATATCTCGAGGTTGATTCAAAATGGAGTTAGCTTTTTAGTCAACAAACAAGAAGAAACGCGGGAAGACTTCAATTTCATTTTATATTTGATTGTTGGAACAATTCCAGCCGGCGTGATTGGCATATTATTTGAAGAGCAAATTGAGAATACATTCAGCTTTTCCAAAATGGTCGGAATTACCTTGATCATCACCGGGATTGCTTTGTGGATCATTCGTAATATCCAGGGATATAAAAATGACGGGGAAATCACCTTCAAAGACGCGCTTATTGTCGGGATTGCCCAGGCTGTAGCGCTCATTCCGGGAATCAGCCGCTCTGGGGCTACCATCGTCGGTGCGATGCTGCTTGGCATGCATAAAGAAACCGCTTTGCGCTATTCTTTTCTGCTTTATATACCGGTAAGCCTTGGTACGCTGGTGCTCAGCATTGAGGAAATAGTTACTGATGATCAGTTTAGTGCGCTGTTTATTCCTTATTTACTGGCATTCATGGCATCGATTATTGCCACGTATTTTTCATTAAGATGGTTTATGAATATCATGGCCAAAGGTAACCTAAAATATTTTTCTTTCTACTGTTTTATCGTCGGAATACTTGCGATACTTTTCTTGAAATAAAAAAAGGGGAGGAAAGCTAAATGCTTTCCTCCCTTTTTTGTATAAAAATAGTCCCTTACTCAGCGGCAAGGGACTGTTTCATCTTGATATTAATCAGGAATTCCAAGGGCGATTTTAGCATACCTGGACATTCGATCTTTTGACCATGGCGGATTCCAGACAATGTTTACCACTGTTTCTTTTACTTCAGGTAAATCGCTCATGACAAACTTAACATCCTGTTCAATATGACCAGCCAGCGGACAGCCCATTGCAGTCAACGTCATTGTAACGGTTGCTACACCTTCATCATCCAGATCTACTCCGTATACTAGACCTAAGTTCACAATATCTATCCCGAGTTCCGGGTCAATAACATTTTCAAGTGCGCCCATTAAATTTTCTTGTAAAGCTTCCTCCATCACGTTCAACCTCCTCATGTTTGGTTCTTCTTATTATAAACATAAATCCGGGATTTTTTAAATGATAATCCTTATAAGCGTAAAATCTCTTTACAGCTGCATTTCAAACCAATTCACTGTTTCCAGGATAGCAAACCTGCTTACTTTGTGGCCGCGCCCAACTTCCCGCAGGAACCGTATGCTCTCTGGATTTTTATAATAAGGAACAGCTTCATTGTAAAAACTGTAAGAGTGGTCGAAAGGAACAACAGCATCTGCTTCACCATGCCAGAAAAAGATCGGCCGTCCATGTAATTTATCGATTTGCTTGGATAAATCAATATTGCTTAATTGCTGGAAGATTTGTTCGATTTCTGCTTCCGTCATGGCAATTCCGCCTTCAGCTTTTTTCATCTGCTCCACCAACGCTTCGGCATACGATGTTATTTTTGGAGACCCCATCAATATTGCTGAAGCTTTTATCCATGGATATTGTGTCAAAGCAGCAGCAGTTGTTATTCCACCCATGCTTGTTCCAGCTAATCCCAACCTGCCATCAAGCAACAATTGTTTATCTTCTAGTGTATCCTTGATTGTCTTTACATCCTTTATATTTTGACCAACAATATTAAAAAACTGCAAATTCATTTCATCGGCAGAAATGTCTTCCGATCTTTCGCCGTGCAGCATGCAATCCGGCAAAACGACACGATATCCTTTCTCGGCTAATAAGTAGGCGAGCGGCAAGTTATGTTCTTTGGCACTGGTGTACCCATGGAAATATGTAAGCACTGGTAATGGTTGGTCACTTTTTTGGGAATCGACAACAACTAGTAAAGGGATTTCCCTCCATTTTTCTTTAAAAACGCTGATCATTATCTCTGTTCCTCTCATATTAGAATTCTAAGGCTCACTTCCATCATAATATTTCCAATCACAACTTGCAAAACAAACAGTAAATTTAACCCAATCTTTACAGATCGTCCTTTCCCTTATAAACTATACTTACAATAAGAGGTGATTAAATAAATGAAAAACAATCAGCACATGATAGCATTGGACTTGGATGGAACATTACTGACAGATAAAAAAGTGATCAGTGAAAAAACAAAGAACGTCATCATGCAAGCAAAGCAAGAAGGCCATATCGTGGTCATTGCTACCGGTAGACCGCATCGGGCCAGTATTGATTTTTATCATGAATTGGCGCTCGATACACCGATGGTGAACTTTAACGGCGCTTTAATTCACCATCCTTTAGATAAAAAGTGGGAAGCACTTCATACCCCCCTTCCCAACAGGACTGCCAAAAAAATCATTCAGACCTGTTACGAACTGGAAGTCAACAATATAATGGCAGAGGTCGAGGATACCATTTACCTGGACCAATATGACGAAGAATTAATGGAAATTTTTCATACAGACCAAAGCAATCCTGTTACTGTCGGCAGCCTGAAAAACCATTTAAGCGAGGATCCAACTTCTTTGTTGATCCATCCGCAGGAGGAACACATTAAAGAATTGAGAACCCACTTGGACGATAAACATGCGTCGGTAATTGAGCATAGAAAATGGGGCGCACCGTGGCATGTGATCGAAATTGTCCGGAAAGGGCTAAGTAAAGCAGTAGGTTTGAGAAAGATCGCCCATTATTATGGGATTCCCCAATCGAGGATCATTGCGTTCGGTGATGAAGACAACGATTTGGAAATGATCGAGTATGCCGGTGTTGGGGTAGCGATGGATAATGGAATTGATGAATTAAAAGTCTTAGCCAACCATGTCGCTGCTTCAAACGAAGAAGATGGTATCGGAGCCTTTTTAGAGGAATACTTAAAACTAAATCAAAAAGCCATTTAACCTGCCATGATTTTCAAGTCATCATCTTAACTGCTCTGTTCATACTAAGGCTGAACGCATAACAGCGTTCAGGCTTTGTTTATATGCTGGACTGGTTACTTCTCAAGGCAAGCATTTCTTTCTAGGGGGAATAGAAATGAGCAAACGCAGTAAATCGAAGCGTCTTACGCAGCAAGGGGCAGACTCAGTAAAAAAGCATGATGAAAAATTCCCTTACCGTGAACGATTTACCGATGTAGAGCGGAAACGTGAAGAAGCAGACCAACATACTTTGGGAGGTTTTTAACGATGGCTAACAATTTCATGGAACAAGCAAGAAATGCGATGAACCGTTTAACCAACATGAGAAACGGTGGACAAAACGTCAGTGAACAAGAAAAACAAGCTGCAAGAAATGCTATCCAATCTGCTTATACAAGCGCTTCTCCGGAAGAACAGGAGCAGTTGCAACAATTGGAGCAGCAGTTGCAGCGCAATAACGAACTTAGTTAATCGATGACAAAGTAAGGCAGCACCTCTTCCGGGTGCTGTCTTTTTCATGTTATTTACTTTTGCTCGAACAATAGATGTTTACGGTTATTGCCAAGACGTATGCAAATAACGCATGGCCGCTTACCCAGTATCCAAGAGCCAGCAGATCATCTGGCGACTCTATCTCCTGGATAAAAAGAATTGTGAGCGGAAAATAGGTGGCTGCAGCGACTGCCGCTATCCCTGCTGCTGCCAACAACCGTTTTTTCCAGGAGAAAATTTGCTTTTTCCACAAATAAAAGCAATAGACGACTCCTATTGCCCAGGAAATAATGACATGGAATAGCCACTCTATGAGCTGTTGTTCATATCCCGCTAGTATCGGGATGAAATCGACATTAAGTAACAATGTGTACACCTGTTTGTCCGTCAACGCTTCAACCATCCATAGATAGCAACCGAGCAAAACACCGGAAATTGTTCCTGACACCAAACCTGCAATCGTTATTTTTTTTAGCAAAAAGTTCTTCCCTCCTGCCAGCAGTCTTCCCCACAGATGACGAGCTTAATGATAATTCCTTTTGTAAATTGAGTTTTTCTGCTATTATGGACGTAAATATGCGTTACATAGGAGGACAAGCAATGAGTGTACGAGTGGATTCTACCCCGAACCCGAATGCAATGAAATTTACAACTGACTCGATGATTTTCCAAGGAAATGACAGTGTGTCAGTAATGCCTGGCCAAACGAGTGAACATAAAGTGCTTAATGATCTAATGGAACTTGAAGGAGTCGACAATGTTTTTGGTTTCCAAAATTTCATCACTGTTAACAAACAAGTGGATGCTGAATGGGAACAGTTATCCCCTCAAGTAGAAGAAATTTTAAACAATTACGGCTATTAAGATAGGAAAAAGGTGTCCAACTAATGGACACCTTTTTTAATCCTTATAAAAAGGAAACACCTATTTAGTCATTCCTTCTGAAAAATCCAAAGATGCCAGTTGTCTGCACGACATTAGTGAACGCCTTTGGATCCACTTCTGTAATAATTCGCTCCAAGTCATATAACTCATACCTGGTAATTACCAGTACCATCATGTCTTTATCTTCCCGGGTGTATGCCCCTCGAGCAGGCAGGATAGTAATTCCCCGAATCATCTTATCATGGATTGCTGTTTGGAGCTCTTCCGCCTTTCTTGTCACAATCATTGCAGTTACCTTTTCATGGCGGGTATGAAGAGCATCAATCACCCGTGTCGTTACATATAAAGTCAATAAAGTATATAAGGCATTTTCTGCTTCGTAAAGCAACCCTGCAACAACGATGATGCCGCTGTTGATGACGAGAAAGAAATTACCGATTGGCTTATCTTTCATCCGCGATAATACCATGGCTACAATATCAAGCCCACCGGTGGAGGCACCCCATTTCAAGGTCATTCCAACACCAATACCACCCATTACTCCGCCAAATACTGCATTTAAAATAATGTCTTCGGATAATGGCCTGACTGGAAGCACTTCTAAAAAGGCTGTAGTGAAAATAACCGAAATGACACTATAAATAGTAAAGCCCTTTCCGACTTTATACCATCCTAAAATCGCAACTGGAATGTTTAATATAAATAAAATGATACCTGTACTTACTCCTTCTATATTGAAGAAGTCCTGAAAAATACTTGATAAAAGCTGTGCAATCCCGGTGAATCCGCTGGCATAAACATTTGCCCCTATCAGGAAGAAATTCAACGCGATTGCATTCAAGATAGCCCCTACCATTACAATGAAAATTCTTTTTGCTTCTATAAAAAACATGACTGCCTCCTTCGTTTATCAGAGCCTATCTACTTTTCTTGTTTTCCACGGAAAGGACAACAAACCGCTGATCGTTTCTGCCATCCTGATCTCACATGGCAGCCCCCATTGACTGGTCACGCCTTAAGCTCTTCTTATCGTTTCCCATATGTATGAAAAGTAAGCTTCTTTTTTCCATACCCGCCAAATAAATGAGATAATCCTTCCCTTTGAAGTAACGGCAATATCCGCTTAAGGCTGCTTTTCTTTTTAACAGTAAATAACGATAAAAGTTTTGACTATCGATTTAGGGAAGCTTACACTATAAGTAAACCAGAACGTACTTTTAAACATTTTTATTATTTTATGCAAAAATAAAAAGTAATATAAAAGGTGGAAAAACAATGAATGTAAAGATTATTGCTGATTCTGCATGTGACCTTTCCCAGAGCTATTATGAAAAGTACAATATTGATATGGTATCACTGACAGTCCAGCTCGACAATGAAAACTTTGAAGACGCCCGGACAATTTCAGCAAAAACTGTTTATGATGCTATGAGAGCGGGCAAAGCTCCAAAGACTTCTCAAGTAACCCCCCACTCCTTCCGAGATATTTTTGAAAAATACGCGAAACAAAACCAGCCTTGTATTTATGTAGGTTTTTCTTCAGAGTTATCTGGTACATACAATGCCGGAAGAATGGCGCTCCAAGAGATAAAAGAAGAATTTCCTGACTGGCAGGCTCAAGTAATAGACAGCCGCTGCGCTTCACTTGGTTATGGACTAGTCGTAATCCGGGCAGCTCAACTGGCGCAACAAGGAGAAAGCTTTGACCAAATTGCCGAAACTGCTCAATACCATGCTTCCCATATGGAGCATATTTTCACTGTAGACGATTTGGAATATTTGTACCGCGGCGGACGTGTCAGTAAGACAGCTGCTTTCGTAGGATCTTTACTTAAAATAAAACCTTTGCTCCACGTAGAAGAGGGTAAACTAATCCCACTCGAAAAAATTCGGGGTTCTAAGCGTGTACTGAAACGCATGCTGGATGTTATGGAAGAACGCGGACATGATCTGGCCAACCAGCCAATTGGCATCAGTCATGGAGATGACCTGGAAAACGCCAGCCAGCTGGCAGAAATGATCAAGGAAAGGTTTCACACGGATAATGTCCATATCGAAATGGTCGGTTCCTCCATCGGAGCACATGCCGGCCCTGGAACGATTGCATTGTTTTTCTTAAATGACGCTTATAAGTGAAGGTAGCAAAGGAGCACCGATACTGGTTCGGTGCTCCTGCTTTTTATTTGTTGATCTACTTTCTCTGGCTTTCGCTCTGCTTTCCGTCCGAGTCGCTCCTCTTTCGCCGATAGTTGATCTACTTTGGATTTATTGATCTACTTTCACCGGTTTTCGCTCTGCTTTCCGTCCGAGTCGCTCCTCTTTCGCCGATAGTTGA
The DNA here is from genome assembly GCF_900101125.1 of Sediminibacillus albus. Classification (GTDB taxonomy): domain Bacteria; phylum Bacillota; class Bacilli; order Bacillales; family Amphibacillaceae; genus Sediminibacillus; species Sediminibacillus albus. The sequence goes on from NZ_FNFL01000001.1 coordinate 1,110,933, forward strand.
TCAAGTTTCCAGATGGGGGAAAGCATTTTTGCCGCTACAGGAAAACTCCAAGAAAAGCTTAAGCTTCTAGCTTTTTCCCTTTCCTGCTTAGGTATATAACAGAAAATACAAATCCAATAAACACAAACAGGATAAATGATACAAGCAGCCAGTTTATTCCCTTATCTTTTTCGACAATATAAACCTCTGCCGTTTCTCTGTCCAAGCCAATTTTGAAATTCCCTTCCCGATCAGCACGTACTGTATTGTCATGTAATAGGCCACGCAGCTGTTTATCATTTTCCAGGTCGTTAATTGTAATCGCTTTTGTGGTGGTATCATTATTGATTGCTACATAGACTGATTCGTTCTGGTACGTTTTCTTGAAGACAGCCATTCCTCCATCCGTACTGAAAGATTCAATGTTTCCTTCTGTAATCGCTGGAAACCGCTGGCGGATGGCTGATAACCGTCCAATATATTTTGACAGCTCTTCATCCCCGCTGTTCAGCTGGACTGTCCGGTGATCTGGCACGTTCTCTCCATTATCTATAGCAACTTCTGAGCCTTGATAAACAATCGGCGTACCAGGCCCTAAATATAAATAAGTTAATCCGAGTTTCCACCGTGTGATAGGGTTTTGTTCATTTTCGACAGCCCTCCTTGTAAATCTTATTGTATTTTGGTTATCAAGGAAGACTCCAGTACCCGACAACTGATCCTCCGGCCGTTTCGGTAAAATGTCGGCGAGGGAATTACCTGGTGAACTAAATGTATCTGCAAGCTGCTGATAGACAGCATAATCAATTACCAAGTCTATCCCTGCCTCACGATATTCCTTAAGCATGCTATCGTCATTCTTCCGCCAATCAGCTATTAAGCTGAAGTCGGAATTTGCCGCCCGCAGTTCAGTTGCAAAATCTGCTACAAATGAAACAGGGGTAGCTGGATTTATGTTGATTCGATACCCATCGAACCCTACTTCTTCTAACCAATAGCTGCCAGCTTCCTTCAGTTGATTGGCAGCTTCGCTGTTCTCTAAATTTATTTGCGGGAGCCCTTTCAGCCAAGGTGTCTGGATATTGGTTTCTGCTTCTGCGCTTCCATCATTATCCAAATACCACGTTTGTTTACCATTATCCTCCAACCATAGGTGCGACGGCGCAGTATAATTAATGACAAAATCCATATACACCTTCATATCCCGTGCATGTGCTTCTTTGATCAGTTGCTTGGCAGCTTCGATTGTGCCTAAATGCTGTTCGATCTTGGTAAAATCGGTAACAAAGTATCCATGGTAACCGCCAGCTTCATTTTCCATGAGCGGGCTGATATTTATCGCAGTAAAACCCAACTCCTTCAAATCATCCAACTGTGATATGATTCCTTGAATATCTCCGCCATGAAAGGCATTTGGATCTTCAATATCGATATCTTGATCATTATCAAAGTTCCCGTTGACATACCGATCAACCATGGCATAATAAATGGATTCATCTGTGATTGTACGTTCTTCTTGTTCTACAGCACCAACTGTTTGTGAGTAAAAAAGAAGAAACGGCAGGACAGCCGCTGCTGTTAAGATTCTTTTCACAATCCGTTCCTCCTAAGCGATGTTATGTTCAATAAGCAGAAACTGCTTTCATAGTAAAGAGTAGCCCTTTCCCTCCCCTACCGTCAATTAAGAGACGGAAATTTTATTACGGAATTTCAAAAATGTCACCTTCCTGACATAAACATAAAGGTACTGCACCGAAAACAGCTTGCTGACAAATCACCGGAAACAGGATATACTAAATTGGATTTTTATAAAGCAGAGTTAAATCAAGGCTTGTACAAAGAGAGGTTAGACATATGAATGACTCAAACGTAAAAAAAATAAGTCTCTTTGCATTGACTTGGCCTATTTTCATTGAGATTTTACTCCATATGCTGATGGGTAATGCCGACACATTAATGTTAAGCCAGTATTCAGACAGTTCAGTAGCTGCTGTCGGCGTTTCGAATCAAGTTATTTCCGTAATAATTGTCATGTTTGGCTTTGTGGCCGCCGGTGCCGGGGTTCTTGTCGCTCAAAACCTTGGAGCGAAACAAACTAAGACAGCTGGGATGATTGCAGTTACTTCCTTAAGTTTGAATCTTTGGTTTTCCTTACTTCTTAGCTTTGGTTTATATTTGCTCAGCGAGCCAATATTGCAAATGATGGATCTCCCCGGGGAACTAATGGGAGAAGCCTCTGTATATTTAAACATCGTCGGGGGGTTGATTTTTGTCCAGGCGCTCATCATGACGGTAGCAGCCATTTTGCGCAGCTATGGATTTACGAAGGATACAATGTACGTGACCATAGCCATGAACATAGTGAATATTATCGGCAATTATTTTGTTATCTTTGGTCCGTTTGGCTTTCCCGTACTTGGGGTGGAAGGTGTTGCTTACTCGACGATTGCCAGCAGGTTTTTAGGGTTCGTAGCCTTACTGCTGCTTCTATTAAAAAGAAGCAACTATTCGCTTCCACTCGCTTCCTTTATCCAATTTAAAAAGCAGCATATCACAGATTTATTGCATATCGGGGTGCCCTCTGCCGGCGAACAGCTTTCTTATAATGCCAGTCAAATGGTAATCACTTACTTTATAGCCCAACTGGGAACAGTTGCTTTGACGACGAAAGTCTATGTGCAAAATATAATGATGTTTATCTTCCTATTCGTGCTGGCAATCGGACAGGGAACACAAATTCTAATTGGCCATCTTATTGGTGCCAAAGAATTAGACACCGCCTATAAGTATGGCATCAAAAGCCTGCAAATCTCTATCATCATATCTACTTTAGCAGCGATAGCCATTTACTTTTCAAGTGATTTTCTGCTTGGCATATTCACCGAAAGTGCTACTGTAGTGGAAAAAGGCGCCATGCTGTTGCTCATTACAATTGTTTTGGAACCAGGCCGGGCTTTCAACCTTGTTGTCATCAGCTCTCTTCGGGCAGCTGGTGATGTTAAATTCCCTGTATTCATTGGAATTATTTCCATGTGGGGAGTCAGCGTAACTTTTGCCTGGTTCTTCGGGCTCTTTCTTGGATTCGGTCTCATTGGAATATGGATTGCGTTTATTGCTGATGAATGGCTGCGCGGCCTGTTAATGCTAAGAAGGTGGCGTTCCAAAGTCTGGATCAGAAATTCTTTTACCAACACAAAAAGCGCCGGCTGACAGCTTCTTTAACCGGAGGAATTTCAAAAAGAGGTTGGGACAAAAGGATAGCGGCCAAAACAAAAATCGAACGATGATTCGAAATCCTTTGCATTCGAACTCGTTCGATTTTTCTTTTCCAATGCTTCATATCTCCTGCGGACACAAGGACAACTCTATTTCTTCCTTCGAACAAGGTTCGGTAATTAAACTTGCGCCGGCAGCATCCTTCGCTTTCCGTGGGCACGGCTTCAACCTCCTTGAAAATAAAGGAGTCATTTTTGGCTGCGATGATAGGGCTGTTGGCTGAAAACAGTACACAGACTTTCAGTGGAGGAAATCCACGGAGACTCCTTCGGGAGGGAAGGCCTCGGTGAGACCCCGCAGAGCGCAAGCTCGAGGAGGCTCACCAGCCGCCCGCGGAAAGCGTAGTGGATTTCCGCAGCGCACGCAGTACGAATGTTTATCTGATACTACTGGGACATTGCCATTTATAATAATTTTGTCATCAATCGAATGCTTAAAGAGACCCTTTTAAAACTTCATATGCTGTCATTGTTCTGTTTTGGCAAGTGGATGGCCCGTCTTCTTGAGAATTTAACCATAGAAAAACTGCACCTTCAATTGTTGAGTGTCTAACAATTGGGGTACAGTTCATACATATTACTGCCTAATGTTCAATTTTTATGTCGTACTTCCGCAGCCAGTGGTCGATTTGTCCCAGATGTGCCAACAGCTGTGGGCCAGTCATCAATTGGCCAAACCACGGAGCTTCTATTTCCTTGCCCTCCGTTTTGACTAGTTTTTCAACTTGCTTACGATCAAAAATTTCAAATAACCTGGCTTCTGGATCTTCCAATATTTGTTTCAGCCAGGAAACCACGGCATTTGTATAAATCGGATTATGTGTTTTCGGGTACGGGCTCTTTTTCCGGTATAAAACTTCTTCCGGCAGCAGTCCTTCTAATGCTTTCCTTAAAATCCCTTTCTCTCTCCCTTTGTATGTTTTCATTTCCCAGGGAATGTTCCATACGTATTCTACCAGCCTGTGATCGCTGAAAGGTACGCGGGCTTCAAAGCTCGCCCCCATACTCATCCTATCTTTCCGGTCCAACAATGTCGGCATAAACCAGTGCATATTCAAATAAAACATTTGCCGCCGCTGTCTTTCCAAGGGACTGTCCCCGTCGTATTCAGGGGTGCCATTAATTGTCTGATGATACCGATGGAGCATATATCCATGCAAATCAAGTTTTTCTTTCCACTCATCGGTAAGTAAGGATCGCCGCATCTCTGATGACCGGATCCATGGGAAACCGTCGCGGGCTAAGTCGTCTTCCCGGTAGAACCAAGGATAGCCGCCGAAGATCTCATCCGCACACTCTCCTGACAAAGCGACAGTAACTTCTTTTTTTGTCTGCCTGCAAAACCAAAGCAGCGACGAATCAACATCAGCCATTCCAGGTAAATCCCGCAGTTCCACCGCTTCCTTCAATAGTTCTGCCAATGTATTGTTATCCATGACGAAATTGTGGTGGTCCGTCGAACAGGCTGCGCTCATTTTGCCGATAAATTCTTTATCGCTGTTTGGCTGGAAGGAGCTCTTTTTAAAGTATTTATCGTTATCTTCATAATCTATCGAAAAAGTCGACAGCTGACGGTTATCCTGCTGTTTCAAATAGTTAGCAGCAATAGCGGTGATGGCACTGGAATCGACTCCGCCTGACAGAAAGGTACCGAGTGATACATCAGACACGAGCTGCCTTTCTACTGCATCGGTCAGCAGCTCCCGAACCACTTTCGCAGTAGTTTCGATGTCATCTTGATGTTGTTTGCTTACCACATTCCAATATCGCTCGGTCCGAAAACCGTCCTTCGATAATATGCCAAAGTGGGCAGCCTGCAGTTCATTGATTCCTTTAAAAACCCCGTGGCCCGGTGTACGGGATGGTCCCAGGGCGAGAATTTCGCTAAGGCCTTCCTTATCCAGTACAGCGTCTACTTCATCATGGGCAAGTAACGCTTTGATTTCGGAAGCAAACAACAGCCCCTCTCCATGTTGTTTATAAAATAACGGCTTAACGCCAAGGCGATCTCTTGCCATGAACAGCTGTTCCTGTTTTGAATCCCAGACAACAAAAGCAAAAATGCCGTTTAATTTTTCCACACACGCTTCTTTCCATTGTATATAGCTTTTCAGCAATACCTCCGTGTCCGAATGGGAAGAAAAGGTCCATCCTTCAGCCAATAGTTCTGCTCGTAAATCTTCCGTATTATATAACTCGCCATTATAGACCATGACATAATTGGAGGCTTCCCGCAGGCATGTCATCGGCTGCTTGCCTCCAGCCGGGTCCACAACGATTAAACGCTGATGGCCAAAAGAAGCTTGAGTGGAAAACCATTCATTATACTCATCAGGACCTCTGTGCTGTATTGTATCGGCCATTTTCCTGATTGTTGCAGCTTCCCCGGTAAGATCGCGCTTATAATCCACCCAGCCTGTAATTCCACACATATAGTGAACACACCCTTTCTTTTACCGCTTCTTTATACGTATGATGAAAGCGCCTAGAGTGTGATTATGATGAATAAAAAAAGCACCACCAAACAGGTGATGCTTCTTTTGTCTGCTAATTTAAGGTAAAAAGCCTAACGGCAGCCTGCCAAATCCAAGAGCGAGAACAATTACTACAGCGATAGCAAACTGCACCCAAACTCCGAGTACTGGTTTACCTTTCCTGTACTTCCCTAAGATCATTTCCATCACTGCAATGACCCACAGACCAGCTAGGGCTTTGACAATGACCTCTCCCAGCATATAGGAAGGGTTGAAATAATTCATCAACAATTCGCCGCCGGAGTAAAGAATCAATAAATAATCCAGTCTGAGTATCATATGAAGTATTTTTCCCGGTTTGTTTTTGCCTTGCTTGTTTAACATTAAAGCTAGTCCAAACAAGATGAACGCTAGTACCCATGAAGTTATATGTAGATGCGTCATGACGTACCTCCTTTTTAATCGGTCAAGGTAATCATATCATTTTTCAGCCATCATTTCATTTGAAAGATTTGTGTCATTTCAGAGTAGAGAAAATATATAGCAAAACTGTTATAATGTAAGCGTATTGCTTAATTTTTGAAACGGAGGGATACCATGGTACGATCTAGTCAGGAAATTATTGACCAAACCCAGGAATACGGAGCAAAGAATTATCACCCGCTTCCTATTGTGGTGACGAAAGCTGAAGGTGTGTGGGTAGAAGATCCAGAAGGAAACCGTTACATGGATATGCTTAGCGCCTATTCCGCAGTAAATCAAGGCCATCGTCACCCACATATCATTAATGCATTGAAAGAACAAGCTGATCGCGTTACCCTGACATCAAGAGCGTTTCACAACGACCAATTAGGCCCATGGTACGAAAAAGTATGTAAATTAACTAATAAAGAAATGACCTTGCCGATGAACACCGGCGCAGAAGCAGTTGAAACCGCTGTAAAAGCCGTCAGACGCTGGGGCTATGATGTCAAAGGCATCGAAGATAATCAGGCAGAAATTATTGCTTGTACCGGTAACTTCCATGGCCGGACAATGACAGCTGTTTCCCTATCGTCGGAAGATGAATATAAACGAGGGTTCGGGCCTACTCTTCCAGGAATTAAGCTGATTCCATACGGAGATATTGAAGCCTTAAAGGAAGCAATCACCGAGAACACGGCTGGCTTTCTGCTCGAGCCTATCCAAGGGGAAGCAGGGATCGTTATGCCTCCAGAAGGTTATTTAAAACAGGCATATGATCTATGCAAACAAAATAATGTATTATTTGTCGCCGATGAAATCCAGGCAGGCCTCGGAAGAAGCGGAAAAATGTTTGCCTGTGATTGGGAAGATGTAACTCCAGATGTTTTAATCCTTGGTAAAGCCCTAGGCGGCGGAGTCTTTCCGATTTCCTGCGTAGTGGCCAATAAAGATATCCTGGGCGTTTTTAACCCTGGTTCCCACGGTTCCACCTTTGGCGGAAACCCACTGGCATGCGCTGTTTCGATAGCAGCATTGGATGTTATCGAGGAAGAAAATCTTGTCGATCGTTCGCTTGAACTTGGAAATTATATGATGGGTGAATTAGTTAAAATTAATAACAAGGCAATTAAAGAAGTTAGAGGGAAAGGATTATTCATCGGTGTTGAACTAACCGAGCCTGCCCGTCCTTATTGTGAAAAACTAAAAGAAAAAGGATTGTTATGCAAAGAAACACACGATAATGTTATCCGGTTCGCCCCGCCATTGACCATCGAAAAGACCGACTTGGAATGGGCGGTAAGAAAAATAAAAGAAGTATTAGAAGCGTAAATTATTAAAGAAGGAGCGATCTGCAGCCAGGCAGCGCTCCTTCTTTATGGTTATTTACTTCCTTCCAGGAAATCCTGATCGTTCGTTTGCCTTTTTAAATGATTGCCTTCTGCCGTAAGTTAAGCTTCGCCACAGCCATTCCACAGGGCCAAATCGATAATGCTGAAACCACCATTTACTTAGGATAACTTGCAGGCTGAATATGACCAGCACAAGGATGGCACTGTGAATCGGACGGATGGAACCATAGAAACCAAAACCGACGGAATAGAAAAGAAAGAAACAAATGATGGATTGTAAGAGATAATTAGTTAGAGACATCCGTCCGACAGAGGTGAGCGGTTCTAACAGCTTTCTAAGTGCTGTCTGTTGAAATGCCAATGTCAGCGACAGCAAATAAAAAAGGGCTGAAGAACTGCCGCCGATGATATCCTGCAAGCTGCCGAGCCACATCGGATTGCCAATCAAGTAGGGGCCAGCTTTTACAAGCATAAAGAGGAGCCCTGTCACTATCCAGGCCTTGGCAAGCAATCTTTTATGCTTTCCGACATGGTAGAGCCATTTCTTTCTCGCTGTGTAAATCCCGAGCAGGAATAAAGGCAGTAAGTTACAGATCAAAAATAAATAAGTGATACCTCCATTGGCATAAAGCCAATCACCCGCATTCTGCTGCCAAATATCCAGCAATGAACCATTCCCGTAATTTGCAAAAGATTGATTGACTTGGCGTGAAGTGTTTTGTGCCAAGTTATCCAGCTGATCCCTCACCAAATAATACAAACCTGTCAGCAGCAATGCCGGAATAATCAACATTGCGATACTCCAACTTATCAGTGTGGAATTTTTTCGTCGATAAAAGAAAAATAACAACAAGCCGATCAATCCATATGATAACAAAATATCTCCATGCCAAATTAGAAAAGAATGAATCAGGCCGAATCCAATCAAGACCATCATCCGGCGGAGTAATATGTAGTGGACATTTAATTGTTTCGCTTCCAGCCTTTCCCGCATTAGTTGAAAGCCAAATCCAAATAAAAAGGAAAACAACGTATAAAAGCTGGCTTGGAAAAAAATATCGATAATCGTTTGCACCGCATGATCAACCGGCAACGACCAATACTGCTCTTCTCCCCCGTACAAAAAAAATGGCGCATTAAAAGCTGGTACATTGACCATGAAAATTCCGAGTATCGCCAATCCCCTAGCCGCATCAATCCATGCAAGCCTTTGGTTATCTTCTATCGGGCCCCCTGTTCGCCGCATCTGTCCCTCTCCTCATTTCGCATTTAGTCTAGTGCCATATTATACCATGACAATCAAATAACTAATATTAAGTTTCTTTAAAGCTGAAGATGTTTCATACATTATACAGCAGCACCCACTTTGCCTTTTTTCATAAGCTATAAAAAAGGAGGTATCGTCTATGCCTGCTGTGGTCGGAGCTGTTAAAGTGAACACAGTTTCTTCATCCAGCATTTTTAATATTGGTGATGTATATGCGATAAACCCTTATACAACTGCGAAGACATTTGCTGGCGGGGGATCCTTCAATACAGGGAATGGCATTCAAATTCAACTTCAGCAGTCGAATACCCAATTTATAGACGACGATGTCATCGATCAACCGAATATTAGCAGTTAGGAGGCTTTCCATGAATTTAACAGTCCATCAGTCGATTTCTATCCACATGTTAAAAGTTAATAATGTTTCCAACTCTTCCATTATTCAAATTGGAAGTGCCGGAATGGTCCGGGCCAAATCCGAACTGTATAATACCGGCGGATATACCGAGCCAGCTGATCCTGCTGAACCGTCAGAGCCAGCAGGAAATTCCATCCCACAGGATTCACCCCTTGTCCCGCTTGCTCCTGCTACCTAATGCACAATTTATCTTTTCAGGCATAATTTAAAATAGGTCTTTGCCTAGAAAGGAGTTTTTCTAGTGACGCATCCACACTATTGGGAAGCATACATGGCACAGCTGCATCAGTATATTCAGCAACAGGACCGAAGAATTAGAGACCTGGAAACGAGAGTAACAGAGTTGGAAAATAAGAAAACGAATCAAACAAATGTCGAGCGGATTGATTATCACTTTGATCAGTTGAAAATTGAGCGGTTGGATGGCACACTCCATATAGGACTGAGCCCTGATGGCTTGTCGAACATTGAAGATATGGTAGTTGACCAGAACCAGCCATATAGGGAGCAATCAACAGCCGCCCCTTCCCAGCAGGTGGTTTCGGCACTTGACCAATACGTAGCGACAGAAACACCGAAAATACTCCATCAACTCTCACAAAAATATAATCATCAGCTCTCCCCGCAGCAAATGGAAATGGTGATAAACGATATTAGAAAGCAACTACCAGACAGAGTCGCCTATCATATGGAAAACCGTGAAAATGAATCAGATTTAAGTAATATCGAGGAACAAATCCAGGAAGAAATCAATCATTCCCTCCATGAATTTTTTCACAAAGGAGATTTCCCACTATGAGATTTGAAGTACACAATTGGGGAGTTAATGTTGATAATATCCAGATTTCCGGAATCTCTTCCTCTTCTGTCCTGTTGATAGGGGACAATGAAGAAATCAACTTACAATCATTTTTTGACACTCCACCAGAATCATATATTGTCGGCTCTCTTGTTCCATTAGGCCGCAACCAAACGGGTAGTGATTGTGAACGGGATGAATAAAAGAAAAGTCCACTTAAACAGTATTTATCTTAATTCCATCTCCTACAGTTCTATTTTCGAAATAGGAGATACCGAAAGCTGCCATCCGGTAACAAAGGCGATAGCTGTCCAACAGGAAGATTTAAAGTTTCAGGAGGAAGCTTTTGACTTTGCCGACTTTGATATTTTCTCCAGAAAGGCTGATCGACTAGCATCGGCATTTTCAGTCAAACAAGAGAACATTCACCATTCCGCCAGGATAAATGTAGGACAAATTAGTATTATTGGCGCTTCCTCTTCCTCAGTCGTTCAAATAGGCAGTCTCGCTAACCTTCACTCGGAAGCGCGGATTAAGCATATCCGGGTTTTGAAAGAGGAACAAGACAACGAGGCAGAAATATAATATAGTAAATGTTGTTTAAAGAAGGTGTCGACTTTATGCCATCGATTGTAGGCCCGATTAAAATCAACGGTGTTGATGGAGGAGTGATCAATTTCGGTGACAGCTTTTATTTGTCGCCCAAAAGCACATCCAAGGTCAGCTCTGGCTCTGGTTCGTTCAATACTGGTGACTTTATCAATACCAACAGCGGTCTCAATGCTACCAATACGGCCGACCCTGATCTTTCTGATCAGAACGTGGCCGGAAATGCGTGAGCAGCCGAAAATTCTTAGAATCATCCCCCTGGGTGCCTCAACCAACTGCCTACAGTGTTTTCTGGAGGGCTTCCAGGAGGATTTTCTGGCTTGTCCTGTTTTATTGTCTGTTCAGAAGGGTAATAATTGAGAGGCCGATATTACTCGTTAAAGAAACCAAACCAGACAAGGAGACACTATATGTTTCTCAAATTATTACCCGAATCAATCAGTAAATATTTCCGGATGTCGAGGCGCCAGCGGGAGCATGAGTTGAAATTTACGTTGTGGCGGATGCCTGTCATCTATATATTGATAACCTTCCTGTTAGCAGCTGTTACCCTTGCGCTTGATTTAGTGCTTGGTATATCTGAAGGGAAAAGGTTTGCTGTCAATTTCGAAACTACCAGGCTGCTTGTCAGTTCATTGATCGGCGGTATCTTAACACTGAGCGCCTTCTCTTTAAACAGTTTATTAGTTGTCTTGACTACCTTCAGCGGGCAATTCTCTCCAAGGATGCTGCAAGACTTCATTGCGGACAGGCAAACACAGCATATTATGGGTATTTTTAATGGAAGCTTTGTTTATGTCTTACTGATTTTTTTATTTATCAGTAGTTACTCTAAACACTATTTCATTGCTGTTCCAGTCGTTACTTGTATATTAGCATTTATAACTGCCTTGACATTTATCTTTTTCATCAACCATGCAACCTCCTGGATGCAGGTCCATAATATAACATTTAATATGAAAAATATCTCCAAAGAAATCATTCGTTACTCATTGAAAAAAGATTTGGAAGAATTCCGCACCATGGAGCCTGGCGATCTTTTGGAGAATTACCGTTCTAATGCCACCATTGTCCGGGCACAAACACCCGGTTACGTCCAGCTTATTAATTACCGGGAAATGATTGAACAAGCCCGCCAGGATAATATTATTATTAAGGTTAACGCACGTGTCGGCAATTTTGTCCTATCATATAATCCGCTATTCACTTATTGGGGGCCTGGGGCTGAAAATATAAACGAAGAAAAGTATCAAAACATGATCATCATCGGACATAAGGAAACCGAAATCCAGGATATTAAGTCGGGGATGAAAAAACTTGCGGAAGTATCAGTCAAAGCTATCGGAAACGATGATCCCCGTACGACTATCAATGCCATTCACCAAATGGGAGAATTGTTGTTGACCATCGATCAATACATTACTTTTACGCCTTACTTAGCAGACAATGACAGACAAGTAAGAGTAATAATCGGCAAAGATACATTTGACTTTTACTTATATCAGGGGTTTGGTACGATAAGGCATTATGCCAAAAATGATTTTCCGATAACCTTTGAAATCATTTCTTCCCTTAGCATGTTGGCTTTATCGATTGATCCGTCCAAGTATGCGGGATTATGGAATTTTGCTTATGAAACGGTCCAAAATGTAGGAAAAGATATTATTTACGATAGTGAACGACACATGCTGCTTCATAAGCTTTATAAATTAGCTTCAACTACGGGCAATGAATTGGCCTATTATCAAGTTGAAAAACAATTAACCGGTTCCAAGTGAACCGGTTAATTGTTTTTCATATTTTAAGTTTTTCAATGAACCGCCCTGCTCCGATTAAAGTTCCTCTAAACTTCGACAAGCAGAGGGCCGTTAAAGAAGTACAAGTATTTTTGTGTAACAGGCTGTTTCCATATCTGTTCCAATGCTTGGGCATAAAGGGATAACTGCACCTGGTAGCGTTCCATCAGCTTTTTCTTTATCTGTGGAGTCACTTCGCCATCGATGGCGTCTGATTTATAATCCAGGATTATCCAGCCACCTTCTGAGGGAATAATACAATCAATCACCCCTTGGACAAGCACCTGTTCATTAGTATCCTCCTGCCAATCGGCATAAACCTCTTTAGCATTAATCGATAGACTGAAAGGTACCTCGCGGGTAACTTGCTCGGCATTGACTAAGAGTGTACCCATCTCTGTTTCAAAGAAACGCTCGATTGCCGCTAAATTAATCACATCAGCTTCTTCTTGTGTAAGAATCTCTTTCGTCACTAATCCTTGTACATACTCGCTTAGTTCGGAAGATGTCCACTTTTTGTCCAGAGGCAGATGCTGCATCACCGTATGCATGGCACTTCCTCTTTCTGCAGCTGTCAGCTGTTTTTCTTTTTGCATGAAGCGGGGACGCCTTACAATAGGTGCTTTATGGCGCTGTACAAGTTGGTCACTGCTGTATTCATCCTTTACTTCTCTTTGCCGTTTTAACTCGGTAACAGTCTGCTTGGCACGGTAATGGGATGCGTTAGTAAAAGGGTATGTGTAAGACAACCGGCTTGAAACCTTTTCGTCCATAGCCATATCAGTCCCTGTAACAGGCTTCCACTCTTTGATAGATTTTTCAATTTGAGCCTGTTCGATAGCTTCCTTTTCTGTCAAATTCGCAAGTTCACTGCCATGAAGCAGCTGTACTTGCCATTTAGAGGGATCCTGCCGGATGGAATCCGGCACTTGAACGCTCACTTCTACCTGGCGCAGTTGCTGGCTGGTGTCGTGCCGAATTAACGCTGGACCGATCCAATCTAGATAGCTCTGTGTTTCCAACCGGTAATGAGCGGGAAGCACCCATTCCTTATGGTCAACCATTTGCTGCCATTGCTCCTGCTTCTTTTCAAACGAAGCCACATTGCCTACCATGACCAGTTTTTCTTTAGCCCTGGTAAGCGCAACATAAAGCACCCTCATTTCCTCTGCCAGCAGCTCGCGCTGTTTTTCCTTTTTCAAAGCATGGTAAGCTAGCGTCGGGTACATAATCCGTTTATCAGGATCAATAAACTTACTGCCAAACCCTAAATCTTTATGGAGCAGATACTTTTGCTTTAGGTCCTGTTGGTTAAATTGCTTGTCGAGTGCCCCTAAAATGACGACCGGAAACTCAAGCCCTTTGCTTTTATGAATGGTCATCAGCCGGACAACGTCTTCCTGCTCGCCCAGTGCCCTGGCCGCCCCTAAATCATCGCCGCGTTCTTCCATTCTTTCAATAAATCTTAAAAAGCGGAATAAACCGCGAAATGAGGTGCTTTCATACGTTCTGGCCCTGTCATAAAGAGCCCGCAAATTAGCCTGGCGCTGTCTGCCGCCTGGAATCCCGCCAACAAAATCATAGTAGCCAGATTCCCGATAGATTTGCCAAATCAACTCGGACAAAGCACCCTGTCTCGCCCTTACCCGCCAATCCTTTAATTTGTTCAAAAAGGAGCGGACTTTTGTTCCTTTATTGTTATCTGGCGTCTTAGCGATAAAGGCAGTCAATGCCTCATAATAGGAAGCATGTTTTTTTGCCAGACGAATTTCCGCTAAATCCTCCTCATCCAATCCGACAATCGGCGACCGCAGGACAGAGGCAAGCGGGATATCCTGCTTAGGATTATCAATTATTTTTAACAGACTGATCATGATTTTAATCTCAATAGCCTCCAAATAACCGGTAGACAGCTCGGCATAAACAGGAATCCCCTGCTGTTTCAATTCTTCGGTTATTGTCGGCGCCCAGGTCATCGAACGTTGCAAAATAACAATGTCGCGGTACTGGAGATCTCTTTGGCTGCCCGTCGATTTATCAACCACTTGCATGGGCGGTGTATCTTCGGTCCCAATCCATTTTTTAATCATGCGGGCATAAGCTCTTGCTTCCAACTGCGCTTTCTCCAAGTCCTGAAAATTTTCACCGCCATTATCTTCCGTCTGGTTGCTTTCCTGGTTTTCTCGGTCAATAATGACAAGTTCAGCATCTGTGTCGCTCAGCTGCAACTCATCGTAAATCTTATTGGCATATATTAGCTCTGCCTCTGGTTCGTAATTCATCTCTCCAACATCTTCACTGAGCAGCTGCCTGAAAATATAATTAGCTGCAGATAGTACTTGCTCTCTGCTCCGGAAGTTTCTTGCCAAATCAATCCGTTTACCCGGATTTGCCTCCTCGGCAAAATGCTTATATTTGTTAATAAATAATGACGGCTCGGCATGCCTGAACCGGTAAATGCTTTGTTTAACATCACCAACCATAAACATATTGCCTGTTCCCTGCTGATCTGTAATCAATGACAGCAATGTTTCCTGGACAAGATTGGTATCCTGGTATTCATCCACCATTACTTCCGCAAACGAATAGCGAAGGTTCTCGGCAACTTTGGATGGTACAATTTTGTCAGGTGTCGCTGTTTCATCCAAAAGTACTTGTAAACAATAATGTTCTAAATCTGAAAAATCAACAATTGCTTTTTCTCTCTTTAATTGGGTATATCGCTGTTTAAATTCCTTTACTAAAGAAGTCAGCTGGACGATAGTAGGGTGAAGGCTTTTCATATCTGCCAAATAAGCCGCCATGCTCCGGGAAAACCAATCGCCAGCCAGGTCATTCCAACGCTTTTTATAACTATTTCTTAAATCTTTTACTTTGTCTTTTTTTTCCTCTGCACAGTCCACTTTCTTCCTTGATAGGGTTTGAAACTTACTCTCTATAAAAAAGATTTGGGCTTCGTCCCAGGAACTTTTCAAATGATCGGCCGCTTGATGAATCATTTCCAAATCAGCCGCAATTGTTTCGGCATAATGATAAGGGCCATCATTTTCTTTCGTCAATGCCATCGCAGCTTCTGCTTCATGTTTCATGGCTGCAAGCTGGCTGTCTACTTCCCGCTTAAGAATTGAGAGCCATGGCAGGTTATTCTCTGTTTCGTTTTCATCGACATTGTACATTGCTGCCATGCGGTCCAGCCAAGCATCAGGCCAGGGGTTTTGCGTAGCGAAGTCATACAGCTTGAGAATTAGCTCTTCGACCTCCAGATCACTGCGGTCATTGGAAAAACGGTCAACTACTGCAAAGAAAGCCGCTTGCTCATCTCCTTGTTTCCCATACCATTCCTCAAACATATCTTCTAAAACTTCCTGGCGGATCATGTCTCCTTCGATCGTATCAGCGAGGCGGAAGCCCGGATCTATATCCAATAAATAAGCATGCTGCCGGACGATATCCATACAAAAAGAATGCAATGTAGAAATCGAAGCGCGCTGCAACAGAGACAGTTGTTTTTTTAAGTGACGCGAGGACGGGTTCTCTTCTAGGGCTGCTTCCAACGCTGTGCCGACCCTGTTTCTCATTTCCTGTGCTGCAGCATTGGTAAATGTTACGACAAGCAGGGAATCAATATCAATTGGCTGTTCCTTATTCAGCAGTTTTTGAATAATTCTTTCTACAAGAACCGCTGTTTTTCCCGATCCGGCAGCTGCTGCCACCAGAATGTCGCTTCCTCCGGCATAAATGGCCTGTTCCTGCTCTTTTGTCCATTGTGGCATTACTCATCCTCCTTCCTGGCAATCGCATTTAAAACATCTTCATCCTTCATGTCTTTTAAACGACGGTAATTATTTTCGTGTAAGGTTGGATCAAACTGGCAGACCGATTTAAACGGACAGTGTGTACATGCTACTTGCTGCTTTTGCTGGTAAGGATTTAGATGTACGCCGCCGTTGGTAATATCGGTCCCTGCCTGCACCATCAGTTCTCGTATATATGCTTGCAGCTGATCAAAGGTCTCCCTTTCAGCTGTATTGGACCCTTTTCGGAAGTCTCCGTTCTTTTTTAGCCCCGCCGGGACGATTTGGCTTGAACCGGTATCCAGTCCAGTATCCATCATTTTGACGATTTGTTCATCTTCTACTAGCAGTCCCTGCATTTTAAACTTCTTGAAAATTTCTTTCTGAATCTCGTTATCATCTAATCTTTTATTTTCCGAAAGCATCGGGTTATGGACATGAAAATACAATACACCTGCCGGACTGGCCTTGACCCCCAGCCACTGTTCTGAATGAGAAAGAATTACATCCAGGTATGCCAGCATCTGCAGGGCAAGTCCATAATAAACCTCAGTCAGGTTCAGCCCCTTCGCGCTGGACTTGTAGTCAATGATGCGCAGGAGCAAATTATCCTGATTCAATGCTTTATCGACCCTATCTATTCTGCCTCTAAGCATTAGTTCAAAGCCATTCGGCAGATCTATCGTTATTGGGGGCAGGTCTTGATCCGGGCCAAACCCTAATTCCAGCCCTATTGGCGAAAACTGGCTCTGCCTGGCCTGTTCACTTAAGACATATGCTGCCCGTGCTATAATCTCCTGCAGTTTTTGTTGGATATATTGATATCTGTTAGAGCTGTGCAAAATTTGATTCTGCAGTACAGGGGCCAAGCTTTGAACTGCCCTGCCTGCATACTGGGCCGTTTCTTCCCTTTGTAAATCCGAGAAATTTCTGCCTTCATTTTGAACCCACTCGGTAATCTTCTTTAACGCTTCGTGGAAGAGTTGTCCAATATCTGGGGCATCCAGTTTGTACGTCCGGCGCTCCTCCAAACCGAGACTGTATTTGGCAAAATGCTGATAAGAACAGCGATAGTACATTTCCAGCCTGGAAACACTAGCTTTTACTTCACGCGGATAAAGCTGTTTAGCCGTCTCTTCCTTCAAGCTGGTTGGTGTATTTTTGTAAAATAGACTTTGCAGGATGGTATAAGCTTGGTCATATTTCTGTTCATTGGCTATATACCAGTTTAAAACACTCCACCAGACTTGATGGATTGGATAGCCTCGCAGGTTTCTTGCCAATTGGGCGGTAAGAGCTGCCCTCGTTTTCATTGGCGTAGTTATAAATCTGTCTGCATCCATCAGCTCTTCCGGGTCCTGAAGCAGTTTCTGATCGCTGCAAGCGGGAAATAAGTCTTCAACACGATTGATTAATTGAGAAGGAACCTTCGACTTTCCTTCTTCATCGCTAAGCGGATAGCTGATCCACAATTTATCTCTAGCACAAGTGAAAGCCAGATAGACGTAGAACCAGTCATCAAGCAGCTGGCGTTTGCTGCCGTCAGCAAGCTGTAATCCCTGCTCTGCCAGCAGCTCACGTTCCTCTTCAGAAATCATGCCGTCAATCGATGGTTTCATCGGCCAGACTCCTTCATTAACGCCCAATAAGAACGCACATTTAATGCCGGTAATCCTTGATCGGTCGATGGTTCCAGTGATGACATGATCCATGCTCGGCGGAACATGGGCAAATTTAAGGGATTCAAAACCTGATTCAAGTGTACCTCTGAAAAGCTGCAGCGAAATTTTATCATCACCGACTATTTCTACCATTTCATCCAACAACTGAATGACTCCATCCCAAACTTGTTCTTGTTCACGGCCTTGTTCGTTCCTCCCCTGGTCATCTAGCAGGCTGCGCGTCTGCTCCAGCTGTTCAGGAACACGTAATGCTTCCAGCCATTCAAAAATAACACGTGCTTTATCCTTTACGAATGTTGCCTGTCTAATTTGTTCATCGAATGGCTTTATTGCCTGGACCACTTGATCACGGTAACGATTAATCCTTGTCTGAATCTCTCGTTCTTTATCTGTTTGCGACGCCTGATCGAATCCGCGGAACCGCTGAAATTTCCATTCCTGATCACTGTACCAGCGGTCTCGTCCCCGAACACCGTACTCCAGCACATAATTCTCCAATTCATCAATCGCATCCTCATTTAGAGGATAGCGGGAATCGCCTTGGGGAATGAATCCAGTTTTTAAGAGTCTGAAGACAGCGTCATAGCGCCAGTTGCCTTCTGCCATATCTAATGCCGATCTTATTAACTCTAGGAGGGGATGGTTCATCATCGTTCTTTTTTCGTCAATAAACACAGGGATTCCATAATCACTGAAGACTGTGTCAATCAAATCATGATACACATCCGTCTGTCTGATCAACACAGCAATATCTTTAAAGCGATAGCCTTCTTCTCTAATCAGGCGCAGTATTTCCTGGGCTGCCCCTTCCACTTCTGCCCGCGGATGTACAGCCTGTGCAAGCTGAATTGGCACATCGCCTTCGTATGGAGGCGCCGGCCTTACATCAAAATATTCCTCCAAGTGAGCAAAATATGGCCGGTTCTCAAACCTGCCCCCTGTATGGCCCAGATGGTGGATACTGTCGATGGGTATCCCGTTTTCTTTAGTTATTGCTCGGAGAGTCTGGTACGTTTCCGCCGGGAGGCAAAAAAGATCCAACTCTGATGTCTGTTCATCTGACGGACCGTCAATTGCCAGCGTAATAGATACTTGTTTCACTTTCTTCATTAGTGCCTCTACAACCAATAATTCCTGTGGGGTAAAATGATGAAATCCATCCAAATACACTTCAGCTTCTTCCAGAAAAGCAGCTTCTTCGATTTTTTCCGACAACAGCTGTAGCTGATCCTCGCTATCAATATATTGGTCTTTCAAGGCGGCAACTAATTTGTCATAAATATAGCTTAAGTCTTCCAGTTTGTTTTTTAAAGCAGTTTCTCCCGGATACTTGTGTGTAAACCTGTCCATTTCCAAGATTTGCGCTGCCAGTACCTCAGGGGTGATCCGGTAACGCTTGAACTCGGTAATCATATGTTCCAACTGCTCCATAAATCCTTGTTTTTCTATCGCTTTCTGGAAAACATTCCAGTCTGATTTTCTTTCTTCGGTTATTTTACGAAGCATCATCTGAATCCCGGTCGAACTGATAAATTTTCTCGTTCCTCCTCCTGTTTCCTGAAACACTCGCCAGGCTAACCGGGAAAAACTAAATACTTGTCCACGAATACTGCCATTGATTGACTCCCGTTTCAGCAGCGCATATTCTTGCTGAAATGTCATTTGATCGGGAACAATATATAAAATAGGCGGCCCTTTGGGGTCGTCACTTAGTTTCTCTTCTATTTCCTGAAGGCACTGATTACTCTTGCCTGCTCCTGCTTTTCCCAGCAAAAATCTAATCCCCATCGTCACACTCTCCCTTTCTCACGAAATCCTGTCTGCTGCATATAGTACACTAGTTTAACGGAAAGGAGGCGGCAGTAGCATGGCCAGGCAAGCCTTTACCGCAACCGCCCTGATTTATTGCGGCATTTTTGTCGCGAGCAGCCTTTATGTAATGATTCCCTTGCATCCTGCCGTGTCAGAAAGCTATCAAGTCACCATCGCCCATGCTTCCCTATCCAGTTCCTTGTTCATCATCGCCTATGCACTAGGCCTATTATTGTTTGGCTTTTTGGCTGATCAACTGCCCCTCAGCAAAATCATGCTGGCCGGTATGGGAGTTCTCACACTGCTCACCAGTCTCCTCGCCTTCGTGGACAGCATAGAGGCTATCCTGCTTCTCCGGGTTTTCCAGGGATTGTTGGCTGCAAGCTTTGCTCCGCTCGCATTTGGTTATTGTTTCAGCCATTTCACCACGGGATTTCAAGGAGTGGTGATTGCTCTGATTAACACCGGCTTTCTTTTTGCCGGCGTATTCGGCCAAATAATATCTGCAGCCTTTGCCAGTGCTTTTTCCGTATCCAGCGTATTCGTCGCTTTCAGTTTTTTTTATTTATCTTGTTTTATCTTTTTATGGTTTACATTGCAGCCTTCAGCAAACGCTGGCGGCCTTAATATTAAAAAACTAACTGTTACTATTTTATCATGTTTGCGCAATCCTATCGTCCGCTGGCTTTATGTTATTGCCTTTTTCCTGTTATTTCCGATTATGCTGTTTTATGGCGCTTTTGAAATTTACCTATACACTATTTGGAAGGATTTCCCGATCCCGCTTCAGCTTTTTCGCTTAATCAGTTTGATTGGGATCTTCCCCTCGTTCTTCACAAGTTATGTGTTAAAAAAATTCAAGCCTAGGACGGTACTGCAATTTCATTTAGGGATTATGGCGGCGGGGTTTCTTCCTGCACTGATTCATTTAAATGTGGGGACGATTGCTATTGCTTCTTTTCTCATGATTGTGTCGACCTCGTTAACCATCCCGATGGTCGTTTTACTTGTCGGCCGGCATTCTTCAGCAGGGACCAGCGGTATTGCCATCTACTCATGCACCCTGCTTACAGGTGCGGCGGTGGGTTCTGCTTTGGCTCCAGAAATCGCTTTTTTTCATGTTTTATGGATGATTCCAATGCTCTTTGCCGGATTGGCTCTATTGGCTAAAGTCCTTCCTGACAACTAGTATTTATTCTCATCATAGAACATACGTTCCTTAATTTCAACTAATCAACCTTACACTAGATAGTCAGCCGGCACCTCAAGGCAAAAAATAAGGAGTGCCTTCAAGTCTCATTCTTGAAGGCACTCCTTTATCTTAAAAACTTAACCCAACCTGGGACAGAGGCCAATATCTGACATCCACTTTGCCGACTACTTCCTCAATCGAAACAAATCCGAAATACCTGCTGTCCAAGCTTTCCCGGCGGTTATCCCCCATGACGAACAATTGCCCCTCAGGGACTACCCTACTGCCGGTCACGTCATTCAAAGTGAAATCTTCCGTTAACGGCTGCCCATCATCTTCCCTGAAAGGTTCCAAATATTTTTCATCGACTTTTTCTCCATTCAGGTAAAGCTTGTCATCCTTATATTCGATTGTATCTCCTGGTGTCCCTATAACTCTTTTGACATAGTCCTCTTTTTTATTAGCATGGAAAACAATCACATCGAATCGATCAATATCTCGCAGATCATAAACCATTTTATTGACCATGATTAAGTTTTCATCGTGCAACGTAGGCTCCATTGACTTACCATCAACAACATAACTAGCAAATAAATACGAACGGAAAAGGAATGCTAGAATCCCTGCAATAGCGACCGTCCGTATGATTTTCCAATAATTTATTTTTTTCATTTCATTTTCCTCCAGGTGCTGGTCTATCATTATTTTACCCTGAAGAAAATTTTTTAATCCTTTTTTCCGGCCTGCAAGTGTTCCTTGGACTTCCTTTGAAGCCGCTGCTCCATATACTTGCCGAATAACCAGAACAATAAAATCCCTATCCCGACCACGATTGTTTTTACAGGATTTTGTGCAAAAGATACAATACTATCCCCAATAAAAGCAATCGTAAAGATCATTACGGTTTTTCCCAGCAAAACAGCAAGAACAAACTGTTGAAAGCTAACCTTCGAGAGACCTGCGACAATGTTGATTATCGAGGACGGTGAGAAAGGAAAGCACATTAGCAGGAATAGCGGTCCGAAACCGTGCCGCTCTAACCAGGCGGTTACTCGTTTTACTTGTTTGTTTTTTCGCAGCCATAGAAAAAAGCGTTTTTGCCCGAGCTTGCGGACGATCCAAAAAACACAAATCGCCCCGGCACTCGCTCCTACCCAGGATAATAAAAAGCCCTCCAACAATCCGTAAGCTGCCGCACTGGCAAGTACAAACACTACCAGCGGCAAAAATGGCAAAAAGGCTTCGACAAAAGGCAGCAATAATCCTGGAAGCGGCCCAAGGCTTTCATAGCTTTTCAGCAGCTCCATTAACAGGTCATCAAATCTATTACTTTCAATTAGATCTCTTAGTTCAGCTATGTCGATACTAAATATGTACATCTGGTTCAAAACTCCTCGCGCCCCGATCATTTAGTTGCTATACTACCTATTGACTAGTTTCCCTAATTTAATTGTAATGTAAACAATAAAAATTGCCCAGCTTGTCTTTTTATTTTGCTTTGCAGTGGCAGCCTGCTGTTTGTATAATGGTATGTATCTATTGCACTTACCACTGGAGGGGAAAACAGATGTATGTACTTTTGATGGCGATAGCATTCGCTGTGTGTATCATTGCGCTAATTATAACATTGATGGTCGGAAAATCAGAAACAGATAAAGCAAAGGAATTTGAAAAAGCTGGCAGCAGCCGCCAGCAGGAACTACTCCGCTCGAGAAATTATGAAAAGCATTCATTAAAGGAAAACCTCCCGCTATTAGCGGCCATTTATGGAATTGTATTTCTAGTAGTTATTGTGCTGCTTATCATTTACCTTTTTAACCCTTTTAACTAACTAGCGGTCTTAAATCGCGGTAGCGATTAATCTAAGCCCGCTCTCCCTTGTTTCTTAGGGCTAATCATCGCTATTACCTTCTTCCTCCATATCAACCTCATCAAGATCAAGCCAGGAAAGCATTTCACGTACAACCGTATTTATTTTTTCATCAACCATGTCATTGCCATACTTTTTCTTTGCCCGTTCGATATTATCCATCACATCCTGACCAAAATGGATAATCGGATCATCGCTTTCCAGGTTGTTGAAAAGATCGAGTATTTCATCTAACGCCTTATCGAATTTTTTGCTTTCTATATCCGTTGCTTTCATCAATTATCACCCACTAATAGCGTGCCCAAAAAGAAAGGAACTAGCCTAATAACAAACGGACCCTTTTCACTTCCCGCCCTGCCTTCTTCCTGTTTAACCAGGCCTTTTACTTTTCCTGGATTACTTTCCAATTAATTATTTTGCATTTTTTGTTTTAGATATCATACAATTAGGTTATAATAGAACATATGTTCGTTAAGGAGGAAGAACAAGTGCGTTATCTCAGCGAAGAAGAACTAGCTTTGGCTTCACGTTTTCTATTTCTCTCCATGGCTATCCTGGTGATACAAAAAGACACCGAAGCCCTTCACAAAAGTACATTCAAAATCAAAGAGCCTTTTGCAGACCTTCTCGGTAAAATGGAGCATGAAGCTGTCAGCGAGCGAAGGCAGCTGCGCGGCCGCATGGCCAAAAAACAACTCCAGGTCGTTTCTTTAAACAAGAATGATTCCTTCTCATCTTTTTTATTTATCTGTAAGGGACGCGAAGAGAAGAGAAATTACTTCAATCCTGCCATTAGAAAAAAAGTAGAAAATATTTTACGTGAACTTATACAAAAGGCTCAGCAACCACATCAACATTATTCTTCCACAAATACTTGATGCGATGATCCAACAAATAACGGAACTGGGCTGTACGCTGAATTTGGTTTAACATGGAACCATGGGATACCGGCAGGGTGATGGACTTGCCATTTTTGAAGGTAATCTCGGTGGATTGGCTGGATGCCTTATTGATTTGGTCAATATGCGAATGTGCTATCCATGAGCATTGAGGGTTGTTAGGAGAGGACGTCGGAAAAAAATACATGCCGCTCGAAGGATCGATGGAGATAGGCGCTTTGTGGGTAATTCCACAAATATCCTTTGTACCTTCCTGTCTTCCCCGCAGGCTGCTGCCGAAGAATTTGCAAGCAATGTCGATGATTTTACTTGAAGGTTGTTTGACTTGAAAGGTCTCCTCATCTTCCAAAATATGCGAGGAAAATTTGTTGTCTACCTCTTCTCCAATGACGGCTAGTGTGACCGGAGTTACTTCATATTTCAATTCATGTAGCATAATACCATCCCTTCATTTAGTGATTAGGCAAAAGTAAAAGGCCTATTACTAATTTACCAGAAAATTGAATAAAATGGTAGAATAAATTGAATTTTTTGTAAAAATAATCCACATTCTGTCGGAGTTGATTTAAAAACAATGGCAGCGCTTTATTGTCAGGTAGAACCTTTGCTATACTATCGTTATAATTAGCTTTCTTCTTCTTCCTTTTCCGCGCGGGCACCAATTAGTTTCTCTCCCTGGATTTCGGCAGGATTCATCCCGAATTCAGGGTTTAGTAACGTATATATTTCCAGCTCGAGGGCATCTTTAACTTTATCCATTTTACCGCCTCCCTATCCTTATTGTATGCCGATGATAACGCTCTTAAACAAAAGGAGGAATTTAGTCATGTGGAAAAAGAAAAAAAACAGAAAAAAGACCCGGCAAAAGAAACAGGCAGAACTGCCTGTCAAGCCAATGTCGATCAGTGAAGTAAGAACTGCCGTCCAGAAATACAGCGCAGAGCTTTCCTCCGAAATTCCACTCGGTGTCCTTATAAACGAAGACCGGACGATTGACTATGATTTGCTGGCTCCCTATCTGCAGGCAAAACCGGAAGATACGTATTACATGTCCCGTGAAACCTATGAATTATTCGAGGAAAAGGACAAACAGCTTGCAGAGGATATAGACACCGTGCAACAGGCTGTCGATAATTATATGGACCAACAAAAAGAGCTTCCTATCATTGATGGGGACCCGCACAGGAAAGTAAGCTACTTTAAATTGGAAAAACTCGGTTTACTAACCACTCGTCCTGATCGTCCTTTTTATCTAACCGATGAAGAGTATTTAATCACTCATAAGCAGCCGACTTAGCAAGTCAGGTAATTGACTCCAAAAGGCTTTTCTTATCGCTTTCCAGTTCTTTGATTTTTTGGTCGACTTCGGCCGATAGCTCTTCGAGTTTTATTAGCGATCTGTCCGTTTCATTCTTTACTGATCGGACCTGATTGGCTGAGTCGTTTATCTTCCCCTGAACAAACCAATCGGTGATCAGGCCGTCCAGAAAGTAATCAGCCACCGACCAGCCGCCGGAAATGGAAACATCCAAGGTAAATGTCTCGCCAATATCATTTAATTCATGGGAATACTTTCTCAACAGCCTTTGAGCCTGATGGACTTCTTCACCAGCTTCATCTACCCGGCTATGCTTGATTGCTGTAGAGATAATCCCACCGCCAAACATATCAAGCGTTCCCCAATTCTTCGCACTGTCCAAGGCGTCTTCCGCTTTCGCCAGTGCTTTGGAAGCGTGTCTTCCCGCTTCCAAAGCCTCATGTATTTCTTTGCTGTCAGCACGCAGTTCAGCAATGGTTTCAGAAATTTGAAGCACTCTTTCCCCCTCCTGATAGCCATTGCGAACCAAAAACTGCTGCTTTTGCTCGAGCAGCCGATTGTAAGCATCCTCTGGAAAGCCCAATTCGTCTATTCTGGTTTGTAGTGTTCGGTATTCTAGTTCTAGCTCTCTTCTTGCCGACCGGGCTTCTTTCCATTTCAGTTGTGCTTCCAACAGCTCTTGCTTCTCCCGGTCCAATACTTCATCCTTCTTTCCTGCTAAAGCGATGAACAAACCCTTTATGCTAATCCCTTCAAGCTTGTCGACATCTACTTTTTCCTTGTCAAGCTTGCGCTTAAAGCGCTGCTCATTTATTGTTATTTTCTCCAGTTGAAGAGCCGCTGCTTCCAATTCCAGGCGCAAATTTTCCTTTTCACGCATTTTTTCTTTTTCTGCCATTAAAAGATTTTGATAGTTCTCCAACACAATACATCATCCCCTTTTATATAGATTTACGGGGAAGTTCCCTGGTTGGTTTCACGCTCCGAAAGTTCTTTTTCGATTCGATCAATTCGCTCCTGAATCGGAGGATGGCTAAACCGCAGCCATTTAACCCAAAAAACCGGGTCAATATCGCTTTTCGACTGTTCAGCCATTCGCCTGAAACTGCTAATGCCTGCTTGCAAGTTTTCCGTATTTTTAATGGCATACCAGTCTGCCGACTGCTCGATTTGCCTGGAAACATACAGTGATACCGGCTGGGCAGCGCTTAACAGCAAAGAAAAAACCAACAACAGTACAGGTACAGCCCGTAAATCATGCTTACTTCGGAAGAGATGCTTGTTTTCAATATTCCGCCAGAATAGCCGGTAAACGACCGCGGCAAGGTACATTAGAAGCAAGCTTAATACGAGGTAGCCTGCAACCCCCGCATACACATGATGCATAATATAATGGCCGATTTCATGTGAGAGGATAAACAAAATTTCATCTTGCGGCATTCCATTGAGCGTCGTATCCCACAGCACAATTCGGGCATTTCCCATAATGCCGGTGACATAGGCATTAAAGGTTGTGGTTTTTTCACTCATATCAACCTGAAGAAGGGTGGCATCTTCCAGCCCCGCATTCTCCGTCAAGTCTTCGATTGCTGTCCGGAGCGGTCCAGGCTCCATTACCGAGAAATCCTCATAAAGTGGATCGATCCAGACTGGCTGAATATACATTATAAATATTACTGCTGGGAGGAAGATCAGCCATAAACCGAGCCACCACCTCTTGTATCTTTTGATTAGCAGCATGGCCGCATAAATGCCGGCAGATAAAACAAGCCAAAAAAATAACGAATTCAATCCAAGTTCATACAGCCAATTAGCAAGCGATTGGCTGCTCGTTCCTTCCCTCCGGCTGATCCATAGCCACAATAAATTAAAGGGCAGACGAATAGTTTCATAAACCATCACTAATACCAGGGAATAGAGCAGCGTCTGCATCCATTTTTTATTGACACGTCTTTCTATATAGCCCACCCACGCAAAGGACCAGCCTTTTTTGACAATAGCATACAACAACAACCACTCAATCGGCAGCTTGGCGAAATAGACTGCATGGGCTAAAGCGGCATACCGGAAATCTCCAATCGTGGATAACGGATAAAAGAACAAAAAGTATCCCCAAACAATGAAAAGATAGATTAGATAAACTGTTACTATTTTTTTCATCATGTTTTCCTCCTGCATGTGCTTATCAGCAATATAAAACGGAATCCCTTGCCGGTTACCGAACAAGGGATTCTTAAATTTTACCATATTCTTTTATCCGCTGCCCCTCCTCACTGCCGGCTCGGGGCTACTTGTTCACGCAGCTGTTTTCTTAAAATCTTCCCCGTGGTATTTTTCGGCAGTTCTGCTAAAAACTCAAGTGCGACAGGTACTTTATACTTAGCTAATCTTTCCTGACAGAAGCTGATGACGTCCTCCTCTGACAAAGAAGGATTTTCTGAAACAACAAAACAGATAACTGCTTCGCCTGTATCTCGATCGGGCATTCCGACGACAGCGACTTCTGCAATCTCTGGATGCTCGTAAAGGACTTCCTCGACTTCACGCGGGTAGACATTGTATCCGCCTACGATAATCATGTCCTTTCTTCTGTCAACAATATAAAAATAGCCATCTTCGTCCATCCTGGCCATGTCACCAGTATATAGCCAACCATCCTTTAGAATGGCTTCCGTTTCTTCCGGCATTTTGTAATAGCCTGCCATTACATTTGGTCCTTTTACAACTAATTCCCCGACTTCTCCTGCTGGCAGTTCCTCCCCAAACTCATCGACTACTTTGTTGACGACATTTTTTATATTAGTGCCAATCGATCCTGGTTTTCGCTCACGGTCCAGCGGGTTGAAGCAGGTTACCGGTGAGGCTTCAGATAGTCCATATCCTTCGGAAACCATTACCTGGAATTTTTGCTCGAAGTTCTTCAGCAATGCGACAGGCATTGCTGCTCCACCAGAAATGCATAAGCGGATGGTCTGGAAATCTTCTTTATGGCTTCCCGGTGTCTGCAGCAGATAATTATACATTGTCGGCACCCCTGCAAAAACTGTCGCGCCATGTTTTCTAGCAATCTTAAAAACAGCTTCCGGAGAAAATTTAGGAACGATTAATACACTTCCACCGTTCATTAGAGGAGCATTCAACGCGACAGTAAGACAGAAAACGTGGAACATCGGCAAAGCTGCAATCACTTTATCCTTGCCATCCATCTCCAAGTAGTCGGCTACATCTTTAGCATTGGAATAAAGGTTTTTGTGTGTCAACATAGCCCCCTTAGGTTTCCCGGTCGTTCCTGAAGTATATAAAACGAGGGCCGTATCATTTTCTTTAAGCTGGGGGCGTGAAAAGACGGAGCTGCCTTCCTCTATCATTTTTGCAAACGGTTTCATTCTCTTTAATAAAAAATCTCCGGCAGACTGGCTGACCGCTTCCCCCGTTTCTGCGATAATCACATGCCGGACATCCGTTAACACGTCTGAGATGGCTTCAAACTTTGCTGCCAGCACATCCATAGTAATAATTCCTTTGACATCGCCATCTTGCAAAATATAAGCCATTTCATCCGGAGTATAAATCGGATTGATCGGGATCACCGTGATCCCAGCGCGCAGTGCTCCATACATCCCAATAATAAAATAGGGGCTATTGCCGACCGCGAGCGCAAGATGGTCGCCTTTTTGGTAACCCATCTGCTGCAGGCTGTCCGCAAACCTGCTGATCGAACTTTCCAGTTGTTGATAGGTCGTGTCTTTTCCTTCAAATATGTATGCTGTTTTCTCCGGATGCTGTTGGGCAGTTACAGAAATTTGATCACTAAGATTCATGATTACCCTCCCGTGAATGAATAGTCATTCATTATTGCTATTACCATATATTATAAAGTAAGACATCCATACTAGCAACTGAAAATCAGAAAAAATGGCGAAACCTTCCAGATATAGCAAATGGGACATATCATACATCCCCTTGCAAAAACCGAACAAGAACAGCATATGAAGTCTTAAAAGGCCATCTTCAAGCATTCGATTGATGACGAAATTATTATAAATGGCAATGTAACAGTAGTACCGGATAAGCGGTAGTACACCGCGATTTCAAGTAAATTATAAGCATTTGTGTATTACCGTACGTAGACTTTCAGCGGAGGAAATCCACGGAGACTCCTGCGGGAGAAAAGGCCTCGGTGAGACCCCGCAGAGCGCAAGCTCGAGGAGGCTCACCAGCCGCCCGCGGAAAGCGTAGTGGATTTCCGTAGCGGTGGTTATGCAAGGTAGTCAGACCAGTCCGATTAGCGCCGGCAGAATACGGAGACTCTTGTGGAAATAGCATGAGTCTGAAGACCCCGGAGGAAGCCGTTCTTGCTTCTGAGGACAAGGAACGCTTCGACAGCGACTCATCGCACGCAGAAAAGGGCTCCTTTATTTTCAAGGAGGCTGAAGTCGTGCCCACGGAGAGCGAAGTATGCTGCCGGCACCCAACCTTGCTAGAAGGAAGAAAGAGAGTTGTCACTGTGTCTGTAGGTAATCTTCTTAAGTAAGAGAAAAGAAAAATCGAACGAGCTCGAAACCTAAAGATTTCGAATCATCGTTCGATTTTTGCTTTGGCAACTATACTTTTGTCCCAATCTCTTTTATCCAGCAGTGAATTAGTACATTAAATCGATAAATTCTTCTTTGGAAATCTTGCCAAGGTAGTGGCTGATATCTAGATCATTTAATGCCGATTCGATTGACTGGCGCTCATACCGAATCCCTGTCAATCTTTCTTCAATGTCTGCTATATCGCCGACTCCGAAAAAGTCTCCATAAATTTTGGCATTTTCAATGGTGCCTTTTTTGACATCAAGGCGGACATCAACAGAGCCTGCAGCGAACTTATGGGATTGCTGAATATTGAAAGCAGGAGAGCGGCCGTAATTCCAATCCCACTTTTGGTACCGTTCTTTGGAAAGCTTATGGATATTCTCCCAGTCCTCGTCGGTTAGCTTATATTGCGGAACATCCTTAATATCTTCCACATCAAAGATGTATCTAAGAATCAATTGCTTGAATTCTTCCATAGTGATCTGCTCATCCAGAAATTCAGAAATATTGGCAACCCGGCTGCGAATGGATTTAATTCCTTTTGATTTGATTTTCTCCATTTTCACATTCAGGGCAGACACCACATTTTCAATTTCTGAATCAAACATTAAGGTGCCATGGCTGAACATCCGACCCTTTGTCGAGAATTGGGCATTTCCAGAAATCTTACGTCCGTCTACTAAAATGTCATTCCGTCCCTGCAGATGGGCATTTACTCCCAGCTTTTTCAAGGCGTCAGTCACAGGTTCGGTGAATTTTGCAAAATCATGAAAGCTGTTGCCATCATCTTTTGTGATAAAACTGAAGTTCAAGTTTCCCTGATCATGATAGACGGCCCCTCCCCCTGATAAACGACGGACAACATGGATTCCATTGGCATCGACATAATTGGTGTTAATTTCTTCGATGGTGTTTTGATTTTTCCCTATGATAATCGACGGTTCATTAATATAAAACAGCAAATATGTATTATCTGCTCCGAAATTTTTTAAAATATATTCCTCGATGGCTAGATTGATATGAGGATCTGTAATTCCTTCATTATCGATAAATAGCATGATCAAAAACCCTCCTTAAAACTTGTCTGTCATTTTATTTTACCTAAAGTCTAATTCCAGGGCAATGATTAGGACTTTTTTACCCGTGCCATACCCACCCCTCGTGAGCAAGCTGAATATCTCCCTGAAAAGTTGCACCTGCTTGTGCCACTAGCTCCTCATGATTACCAAAGTGGGGAAGATGGCTGAGCAAAAGCTGTTTCACCTGGGCCTCTGCTGCAATTTGTGCACCTTGTTTACTAGTCATATGGCCGGCCTTTGTTCCATTTTGTCCGTCATAAAAGTTACAATCGGTTATCAGTAAATCCGCTTTCCTGCTGAAAGGGATAAATGCCTCTTTATAACTGGTATCAGCTGTATATACGATTGATTTGTTTCCATCAGAGATACGCATGGCATAACAAGGAACTGGATGGCTGGTTTTCAGGAAGGTAAATTGAAACGGGCCTATATGGAGCTCCTTTTCCGGATCATAAGCAATCCCTTTGGTAAATTGGTGGGTCAATTGTTTAAAACCTGTTTGATCCTCACTATGGCCATATACCGGCAAAACATCGCTCGTTTCTTGAAGGCTGTTCTGTACCAGCCAGCTATATTGCAATACTCCAATATCGGCTACATGATCGTTGTGATAATGAGATAGTATAACAGCATCCAATTCCTTCACGCCTATAAACGACTGCAGGCGGGACAAGACGCCGCTGCCACAATCAATCAAACAAGAATAACCGTCCTTCTCGAGTAAATATGCTGAAGTAGCCTCGTCCTTAGCAGGATAGGCCCCCCAACAGCCGATCACTGTCAGCTTCATAAATAGTCACCCTCTTCAATAAATTGTTATGATACAGCCTATTGTATTTACAACCCTGTTATATTACAATTAAAGTATATCTTAATTATGGAGGGATTTTCTTTGATAAGCATTGTGGAATTTTTCAGAAACCTGCCTCGGAAAAAGTGTCACAATTGTGGGAAAGAAATACTCGAAAAAGCTGATTGTTATGGAAATCTTTGTGACCAATGCGATCATCCCGCCAGATAATACAATTCCAATCACATTTATTAGCAGCTTAGCAATTAAGCTGCTTTTTCTATTTTTATGGATCCACTGCTGTTAGCATACAGTCAAATAAAAAAACAAGCAAAGGAGTTAACTCCTTTGCTTGTTAATCGTGAGCGGACAGGAAAGCGAGTACTTTATCCACCGCTTCTTCACCTTGGTCGATGCAGTCAGGGATACCAATTCCTTCGTAAGAACTGCCGGCCAAAAAAACACCTGGAAGCGTCTCTCTCATATGGTCTCTCACCTGGTTCAATCTGTCCTTATGGCCAACAGAATATTGCGGCATGGCGTTTTTCCAACGGGAGACTACCGTAAATTCTGGTGCCTCGGTTATATCCATAATTTTTTTTAAGTCCTTCATCACGATATCGACAACTGTCTCATCGGGTAAATCGACGACTTGTTCGTCTCCGGGCCGCCCTACATAGCAGCGCAGCAGGACTTTCCCATCTGGCGTTGATTTTGGCCACTTCTTATGGGTCCACGTACAAGCGGTAATCCGGTAATCACTATTGCGGGAAACGACAAAGCCTGTACCATTGAAATCCTTTTTGATGGCAGAAGCGTCAAAAGCCAACGTGACATTAGCAACAGATGTAGCCGACATCTCTTTAAACGGGTCCATAAAATCATATTGGCTTAGCATCCGCTGGGCAGCAAAATGCGGTGCTGCCATCACAATCGTATCTGCCTTCAGTACTTCGCCGCTACCGAGCAGTAAATGATAGCTCTCATTCTTCCGCTCAATATGGTCGACGGAAACACCCTTGATAAGCGTTCCGTTTTTCAAACGCCTCTCGACAGCATCTACTAAGGATTCGAGGCCATTCTCCAGAGAATAAAACATACTTGGCTTTTTGTCCTTGGTCTTTTTCTTTTTAGGGACTGTTTTGCGTAGTCCCTTTACAAGGCTTCTATGCTCTTGTTCAAGCTCGTAAAAATTCGGAAATGTAGCCATTAGGCTCAGATTGTCAATATCCCCTGCGTAAATACCTGACAGCAGCGGTTCGACGAGGTTTTCCACCAATTCATCGCCAAATCGGCGCCTGAAAAATAAACCTAGCGATTGATCTGATGCCTGCTTTCCTTTCGGCTTGATCAAGTCTAATCCAGCTGTCAGCTTTCCTTTGGTTGAAAAAACACTCGAAAACAAGAACGGGCGGACTTGGGTTGGAATGCCCATGAATGATCCGCTTGGCATCTTATGCAGTTTATCGCCAACTAAGATATAAGACTGCCCAGTTCCGTTTTTTATTAATTGATCTTCCAGGCCAACCTCTTTGGCAAGCTTGGCCGCAGATGGTTTCCGTATCAAAAAGGAATCAGGTCCGCGTTCAAACGTGTAACCGTCTTTTTTTACAGACTTGATTTTTCCGCCCAGACGATCACTTGCCTCGACTAACCTTACTTGATATGGCAGCTGCTGTTCATCGATTTGCTTTTGCAAATAATAAGCCGCTGTCAATCCTGTTATCCCGCCGCCGATAATGACAATTTGTTTATCATTTGCCATGGCTATCAGTACTTTTGTATTTCTTTAAAACCACATCAGCCAGTGTGTTAATAAATTTAGGTGCAACGTTCGGCATGTCCGGCCGGTAGTACTTAGCACCCAATTCATCGCATACGACTTTGCACTCATAATCATTGTCATACAGTACTTCTAAATGATTGACGACAAATCCAACTGGTGCATAAACAAAGGAACGATACCCTTTTTCGTGATATAACTCCCTGGTGAGATCCTGGACATCTGGTCCAAGCCAAGGATCAGGCGTGTTCCCTTCACTTTGCCAGCCTATCTCATACTGTTCAATACCTGTTGCTTCAGAAATCAATTCTGCCGTTCTTTTTAGCTGGTCAGGGTATGGATCGCCGTTTTGCAGAATCTTTTCGGGCAGGCTGTGGGCCGATACGACCAAGACAGCTTCGGCTTTTTCCTTGTCGTCCATTTTTCCATATACCTTGGAAATCGCTTCTACCCAGTAATCGATAAAGCCTGGCTCATCATACCAGCTTTCTACAGAAGTTATCACTGGTTTGCCATGCTTTTCTGCTTCCTTTCGGGCACGCCCATTATAAGACTTAACACTGAAGGTAGAATAATGCGGCGCCAGCACAATCGATACCGCTTCCTCAATCCCATCATCGGCCATTTGCGAAACAGCATCCTCAATAAAAGGCTCGATATGCTTCAACCCGAGATAGTGGACGAATTCCACATCATCCTGAATCGTATTCAATCTGTCCTCAATACCCTGTGCCTGTTGTTTCGTAATTTTTGCGAGTGGAGAAATCCCACCGATCGCCCGGTATCTTTCTGTCAAATCTTCGAGCATTTCCGGGGTCGGCTTTCTGCCGTGTCTAATGTCTGTATAGTATCGTTCAATATCTTCTTCTTTGTACGGTGTACCGTAAGCCATCACAAGTAAACCGATTTTCTTTTTAGCCACTTTCCAACACCTCTTGCCTTTCTTTTATCTCTACTTCTTACTATTGAAAAAACGACGCCGAGAAGCGTCCAGCTTATTTTTTTTGCGAATATTGATGGATAAAGTCTGTCAGCCGCTTCAAAGTCGCCGGCTCAATTTCCGGTGTAACCCCATGGCCGAGGTTAAACACAAAGCCCGGCTGGCTGCTTCCTTCATCTAAGATAGCTTTCGCCCGTGCTTCCGTCACTTTCCAGTCAGACACCAGTAATGCCGGATCAAGGTTTCCCTGCAATGCTTTCGTAATTCCCATTTGTCTGGCTTCTGTGACGGAAATACGCCAATCAAGCCCTATCACATCGACAGGAAGGTCATTCCATTCCATGATTAGATGGCGCGCCCCCACGCCGAATAGAATCAGTGGAACACCTTCCTGTTTGAGCTCAGTGAAAATCCGATTCATTATTGGTTTAATGTATTCACGGTAATCAGCAGCATGTAACGCCCCTACCCATGAATCAAAAATTTGAAAAGCCTTTGCCCCGGATTGTATCTGGGCTTTCGCATAAGTAATTGTCATATCTGCCAGTTTATCCATTAAAGCAAACCAGGCAGTCGGATCACTGTACATCATTGCTTTTGTTTTATGGTAATTCTTTGATGGCCCGCCTTCAATCATGTAGCTGGCTAAAGTAAAAGGAGCACCGCTGAAGCCGATCAAAGGGACATCCAATTGTTCTTCTGACAGCAGCCGGATGGTTTCCAATACATAAGGCACGTCTGATACAGGGTCGATCGTACCAAGTTTATCTATATCGCTTCGTGAACGAATCGGCTTATCGATCACAGGGCCGATGCCTGACTTGATCTCCACATCTACACCGATGGCAGGTAAAGGGGACATAATATCTTTATATAAAATCGCAGCATCCACACCGTAATGTTCGACAGGCAGCCTCGTTACATAAGCACAAAGCTCCGGTTGATGCGTGATTTCAAACAAAGAATATTTCTCCTTCAATTCCCTGTATTCCTTTTGGGATCGACCAGCCTGGCGCATATACCATACCGGTGTATAATCCGTTTCTTCCCCCCTGAATGCTTTCAATATCGTATCGTTAATTTTTTTAGCCATCTTTTTCACCCTTTTTATCTAATCCATTCCATAATCACTATACCGATTAATAATTTTGATGTATAGCGATTGGCCTTATTTGTCACTAATTTGTACGTTAATGCGTTGCATGCGGAAGACAATTAAGCTCATGTTAAAAGTCCAGGGAAAGCTTTGCATGATTTGAGGCGTTCCCTTTTCGATTTGTCAGCGGGTTGTAAGGTACGACATAATAAGTCGTGTCCCTAAACAAACTGGCTCTTTTGATTTGGTACTGGCCCTTTCCTTTTACTTCTCCGATTTTTTGATCCTGTCCACCAGATACTCGATAAATCTGATAAACGACTCGATCGTCAGGCGATGCTGTCCAGGATAGCTTTCCACGTATGAGCGAAAATCCTCCCAAATTGAATTCAGCCTTTAAATCAGAAATCACCGGCAGTTCGATTGGCTTCTCAACGTCTTTCACATGCTTAGGTTGTTCAAATTCATTGCCTAAATCCTGTTCTTTACTCCAATCCGCCAGAATAGCTTTGGCAAGTATCGTTGGAGATTCGCTGCCTTTCGTCAAATAATGTTCTTCATCTACCTGATCATAGCCCATCCAAAGTACAGTCGCATACTGTGGAGTAAAACCTGCAAACCAGGCGTCCTTTACTTGTCCTTCGGCAAATGGATGCTGGGTAGATCCCGTTTTTCCAGCCAATGCGCCTGCATATTCTCCCGGAGCTGCTGTTCCACCAGCAACAGCCCGTTCCAACATTCTGACCATATTCCAGGCAGTCTGGGCAGAAAAAACCTCTATGTTTTCTGGTTCTGCTTGATAGGCAACTGCATCGCTCCTATCATGAATGCGATCTATGGTGTATCCTGTTGCCATCTTCCCTTGATTGGCAAATGAACTGTAGGCCTCACCAAGCTTTAAAGGAGAAATCCCCTCCTCCAAGCCGCCAAGCGCAATGGCCAGCCCCTGATCGGAAAGATCGATTCCCATCTTCTTTAAATAACGCTTCGAATAGGAAATGCCTATTTCGTCCAGCAGCCATACTGCTGGCGCATTCTTGGATCGCATGATCGCTTCATACATGGACACTTCCCCTTGGTAGCTGTCATCGTAATTGGTTGCAGTATAGTCTCCATAGCTCTGCTTCTTATCTACCAGAAGAGAATACGGCTGGTATTTGTCTAGCATCATTGCCGGTCCATAGACAGCAATCGGTTTAATCGTCGAGCCCGGCTGTTTGGGGAGTAAAAGCCGATTAAGGTCGCCTGCCTGGAAATCACGGCCTCCTATTGCTGCTGCAATTTCACCGGTTTTGTGGTCCATTAATACAAACGCCCCTTGGGCGCCGGGAAGGGATTCCGGAAAGTTTTCGGCCTCCTGAAATTTTTCATAGGCGATCTGCTGGGCAGTCTCATCTACATTGACCACAATCCGGTAGCCTCCGCGCTTCAGTTCTGCTAACGATAATTGGTATTTTTCCTCCGCTTCTTTAATGGCTAGGTCGACGTATGAATCAAACCAGGGCACTTCCTCTTCGTTTTTTTGGTCCACTCCAAGCGTCTTTCCCTGCAGCTGCAGCATTTCCTCCGTTTCAAGCATATTAAATTGGCTCATCTGCTGTAATACCAAGTCACGCCGGTCTTTGGCTTTATCCGGATCAATCAGTGGTGAATACGTATTTGGCGCTTTTGACAAAGCAGCTAATAGAGCACCTTCTGTTATCGACAACTCATCTACAGATTTACTGAAATAAAATTCGGCAGCTGCTCCCACACCATAAACGCCATGGGCAAAATAAATTTCGTTCAAATAATACTCCAAAATTTTCTTTTTACTAAAGTTTCTTTCCAAATAAATAGCGGCCATAACCTCTTTTGTCTTTCTCATCCACGTCTTTTCGTTATGGAGGAACAAGTTTTTAGCAAGTTGCTGGGTGATGGTACTTCCACCTTCCGCTTTTTCCATCGTAGCGATATCCCGAAAAACGGCACGGGACACTGACTTAAAATCAACACCGGCAT
The DNA here is from genome assembly GCF_900101125.1 of Sediminibacillus albus. GTDB lineage: Bacteria > Bacillota > Bacilli > Bacillales > Amphibacillaceae > Sediminibacillus > Sediminibacillus albus. Next base: position 1,148,200 of record NZ_FNFL01000001.1, read on the forward strand.
GGTCGTAAAAACGGTGATCCTCTATAGCCAAAAACGCATTTTCTACATGTTCCGGCACTTCCTCAATCAATACAGGCAGACGGTATTCATCATAGATTTTGCCGATTTCCGAGCCATCCGTTGTTTCTACGATCGTTGCAGCCGGCAGTACGAGATCCTCTTCATCTACTACAAATCTGCCTCCAAAAAGGATTGTTAAGTAGCCAAGCAGTCCGAGCAAAACTATCGCTCCAATAACAACCAACGGCCACTTTAATCTATTTATCCAAACGAATAATTGTTTTGGTTCCATTATATCCACCTTTATAATAATCTCTATAACCAAATAAGTTTTATAAAAACCATACCTTTTATTATACGATAGAAAGAAAGTTACATAAACATTTTGTTCACTTCTCTGTCAAAATGGGTAATATAGAAGAAAGGCAAGGTTGCGTTTCCATTCTTGTATTGCTACGCTTGGAATGAACAGAATAATGGAGATATTGCTTTTTCACTACTACTGATTGATCATCAGGTGACACGTATAGGAAAGATAAAATATGAAAAGGCAGGCGATCATACATGAAAGCACAAATTACTCATGGGACTTTTGATTTTTTATCAAAAATTAAAAAAGAGCACAAGGATAAACACATCTATTTAATGCAGACAGATGATGCCACCATTGCTTACTACGAAGGAAAGCATACGTCCATATTCGAGCAGGCAAGAGAATATGAAAGCTTTGTAGCAAATGGTGAGCTAAAGGAAAGCGGGTATGTCGTGATGAATAATATCCCTGTTACCTATGAAGGAAGACCGCTGTTTGAGGATCAGTTCAAAAGTAGATCTGGTTCGATGGACGACATCCAAGGGTTTCATGCACTTCGTGTCCTCCGCCCGCTGCAGGGCAATAAATACGTTGTGCTCGTCCAGTGGGACTCACAAAAGAGCTATCAGGAGTGGAAAGAGTCGGAGTCGTTTGCCAAGGCTCATGCTTCCTCTAAACAGAAAAAGCGGCCGCCATACCATGCCGGGCCTTCTTACACAACTGAAGCGCATATGATTGAATCAGAATAACTGTAAATAGCGAATGTACGTTTACATAGCTGCATTCAAAAAGACAGCGGGGATTCCGCTGTCCTTTTTTTAAACGTTGATTCTTTGCTTATTCTTCGTCGAGCACATTTTCCTGGAAGAAGCTATCCCAAGTAGATACGGAATTTTCTCCGCTGATTCTTGCCGCTTCTTCTCCATTTTCAAAATGGATAACCGTTGGCGTTCCCTCAATATTATACGTCTGCCATGGTTTTTCGAATTCGAGAATATTCAACTTTTTCATATCTATATCATACTCTTTCGTCATAGGAACGATGACTGGTGTGGTTTTTTGGCAATGTACACACTCAGGGCTGTAAAAATACACGGTAACATCCTCATTGTTATCGAGCTTCTCTTCTAATTCGCCAGGCAGGATTTGATTTTGATACATGGGGTTATCTATCTGATCAATCGTTGATTGCCTTAATTCTTCTTTTCCATAAGGATTGTCTTCAAGCTTTTGGTTATTTTGGTAGCTGACGACAAAGATAAGTGCGGTAATTAGTACTACAATAACACCGAAAAATATCAACATCTTTTTTTTCATTACTAATCTCTCCTTTGTTGCACTAGCAAGCTAATATGTAGAATAAAAATAACTAAAAAAGCGACTAAAGCTAGCAACGGGATGGTCACAAAGCCGAAGTAATTTATATATTGGCCGTTACAGGGCACTAAACCACAGGCTGCTCCAGCATCATGAAGGGCGGGTAATTTCTGGATTAAATAATGATAAGTTGATACCCCAATGCCGAGCCCGCTCATAATCAAGCCGGGAAGTGCCAGGCGGATATCCTTTTTGACAGCAGCGTAACCATATATAATAACGAGCGGATACATCAAAATCCTTTGATACCAACATAATTCACAAGGTGTGTATCCCATGAATTCCGAGAAAAACAAACTGCCGAGCATAGCTGTTAAGGCTTGTCCCCAAATGATCAATAGTATTGTTTCTTTCGTTTGTTGACTAACTGCCATGAAATAGCCCCTTTCCTAAAGCATTCAAAAATTATTATACTAGCCGCCGGTACAAAAACAAAGGAAAATTATTCAGAATAATGGATTCTGATAAGAAAAAGCCTCTTTCCTTTTGGAAAAAGAGACTTCTCGGGCAAGCGTTCACTTTCTAAACAGGCCATTCTTATGGGCATATACTGCTGCCTGAGTACGGTCATGAACCTCTAGCTTACCAAGAATATTACTGACATGAGTCTTAACTGTTTTCACACCAATAAACAGTTTTTCGCCGATTTCCTGGTTTGTTAATCCATCACCGATACACATTAATACCTCTAGCTCCCTTTCTGTCAATTGCTGATGAGGCTTGCCCGAAGCTGAGCGAAAACTGGTCATCATCTTACTGGCAACTTTAGGCTCTATCACTGGCTCTCCGGCAGAAGCTTTCTTAATCGCTGAAGCTATTTCATCAGCACTGGCGGTTTTCAGCATGTAACTGTAAGCCCCGGCCTCCAAAGCAGGAAATACTTGCTCATCATCATAATAACTTGTCAAAATGATCACCTTGCACGTCGGCTGGGAAGCCATTATGGTTTTCGTAGCTTCAATCCCGGTGCCATTTTCCATGATCAAGTCCATCAGAACCACGTCAGGGGTCGTTTTATTGACAATATCGGCACCTTCCTGGCCGCTCGACGCCTCCCCGACGATTTCCAGACCTGGCTCTGTTTTCAAGTAGGCAATAACGCCTTTCCGGACAATCTCATGGTCATCTACGACTACTACTTTTATCATCTTACCTGCTCCCTCCACCCTGGCATTTTCAGTTATAACGGTATCCTGATATCTATATGTGTTCCTGCCCCCAGCTGAGACCTGATTGCAAAAGTTCCGCCAATCTCTTCACAGCGCTCCCGCATTGTTTTCAGTCCGTACGACATTTTTTTTCTTTGGTCCGTATGGAGATCAAAACCGGCTCCGTTATCTGCTATATGTATAAATAGTTCCTTATTTCTTTCAATAATTTCTATCGTTACTTCAGATGCATTTGCATGCCTTAATGTATTGGACAATGATTCCTGGACTATCCGGAATAAATGCTCTTCAGCAGTGCCGGATAATTCGACTTCTTCCATATGTAAATGAAAGTTGATTTGGCACTTTTGCCTTAATTCGTCGACAAGCTCTTGAACACCCTTTTTCAAAGGCTGGCCGGACAAGTCAATCGGTCTTAAATGCAGCAGCAGCGCGCGCATTTCTGTTTGCGCCTTCAAAGCAGTTGCTGTGATCTCCTCCAGCTGTTCCCTCGCTTGGGATGGATCACTGTCAAACAGCCTTAGGGTAGCCTGGGACATCATCGTTAAAGCGAATAACTGCTGACTGACAGCGTCATGCAGATCTCTAGCCAGCCGCTGTCTTTCCTCAATCGTAGCAGCCTTGTGAGCTGTTTTGGCATATTCAGACTTCTCATCAGCCATTCGCTGCAAGGATTTCACTTGGCTTTGCAGCTTTTCGCCTAATTCGTTTAACTCGTTGCCGATCCTGGCAATTTCATCTTCTTCACTGAAATAAACCCGTGAAGTATAATTCCCGCGCGACAACTGAGTAATTAAGACGGATAAGTAGTCCATTCTGTCCTTCATGTCTCCGCTGGATTTAAAGCCGACATAAATCGATATAAAAACCCCTAAAATTATGTAAAGTATTACGGTCAAAAAGATACTTGTGGCATTCAGCCATGCCGGCTGGAACAAAACAAATATTGATAATAGAATAGCCAGCAAAGTAATATTGGTCAAAAACAAACCGTATAAAAGTGAGCGAATATACGTATAACGAATCGTGTTCAAGCGTTTCAGCATCAGTGACAGCCCCCTTATACTCTATCGACCCGGATGGAACCGGCTTTTAAACTCAAATAGATATCCAATTTCCTGGTTGCCTGTTTATAGTTGGGGGTCTCATAAAAAACTTCACGATTAATTCCTTCTGCATTTAAACCAAACACATTAATATCGCCAGCTTTCACATGAGCTTCTATAGCTAACTCCACATTCTCCGGCATTAGTATTCTAATATCGCCTGCCCAGCCCTGGATACTGATCGGTATTTCCTCATCCGGGATGAATGCTTTGGTGAAATCAAGATGATAATCGCCAACCGCATTCCATAAATCCATCGGCTCCACCTGCCAATTGGCATTACTGAAGTCATGATCACCGATTGCAAACTTCTGCTTTCTCGGCATCTTCTTGCTTTGGTGTTTATCCGAATCAAAAATAAATTGAAATGTCCGCTTTCTTTTTCTCCTGGTAGAAGAGCCGAAGATGCTGAACCCTAAGTATACGAGCAGAAGCGGCCATAATTTATAAACATCACCAAAAGTAAAAGCGATGATTTGAAACCGGTCCAATAATAATAGAGAACCGAAAATAGCTAAAAAAGAACCGGCTGATAAGCCAGCTCTCCCCCGGATTCCGTCAAATGTCCATTTCAATCCAAGCAATACAAAAAAAGCAGGATAAATATACAGCCAAGCTTCCATGAAATCCCAAGAGATAATGCCGATGTTTGCTAAAACGAGCACAGTTCCTGCCAAAATGATACTAATGGCAAAAATACTACGCAGGAAGTGATTGTTTTTCATTTTGATTCTCTCCTCATCCCATCTAATATTCGTGTTTAGCCGGTATAATTCCTGCTATTTTGCAGCAAACTGCGTTCCATAATAACAATGTTTACGTATCTTACACTAATTATAAATAGAGAAAGAGACTGCATGAACGACCGATGGAAGGGTTTTACCTCCGTCTAGAGGCGGAGATGTCGATATTTAGGTTTGATCAGCTGCTGCAGAAAATGATACAAACCGATCCACACCACAATATATACAAATCCAAATGCATACCCGCCCAGGACATCCGTCAAGTAATGGACGCGAATCACATAGCGGCTCAAGCCAATTAACAAAATCAGACAAAAACCGAAAATATTAATAGCCAATGCAGCCTTTTGCGATTTTATATACTTTAATAAAAAATAAACAAGCATACCATACGTTACCATCGCTCCCATTGCGTGCCCAGATGGAAAACTGAATCCTACTCCCTCGGCTTCCGCCAAAACTCTCGGCCGCTCTCGTTCAACTAAAAGCTTTATCCAGTAATTTATCCGGTAGCTCAAAAACGTCCCTGTCACAAACATGATTACCGCCAGCCAATCTCTAGTGAAAAGCAATAGCACCAGTGCCATCACTATCGCGAAAGGCGTGATAAAACTTCCTGAGCCCAGCTCAGTGATCCAGCGAAAAAAGAAGAAAATCATCGTATTGTCCAGCCCTTCTACTACTGGTCCTGTCCATTTATCTAACAAGGGCTGTGCTGAAAACAGGACGTCTATTGTAATATAAATCCCGGAGAGAACAGCTAAAAGGAAAAAAGAAACATAAAAATACGAACGTTTTTTCATAATATCCCCTTTAAAAATAGATTTTCTTTTATTGTTATTATTTATCTGCTAATAAATTCCCCTATATGTTTATAAAAAAACTACGAGGGAATTATATTTATGCCATACGTATAATAAGAGAAAGGATGATATTGCATGGCAGACAATACACAATTGCAAGAGCTAATTGATGGCCTCAATGAAGATTTAGCCAATGAATATGCAGCAACGATCATGTACACTTACAATGCCGCTGTAGTATCAGGGCTCTACCGATCCGCACTGAAACCGTTTTTCGAAGAGGAAATCAATGATGAAATCGGACACGCGCTCTACCTCTCAGACAAAATAGCTATCCTTGGGGGGACTCCGACAACACAGCCTGCCCAAGTAAAACAGCTTACAGAAGTAAAAGATATGCTGGAGGAAGCCCGCAAGGCAGAGCACGAAACAATCGAGCGTTATGAAAAACGCAAAAAACAAGCAGAAGCATTAGGCTTTACCGAATTAGTAGTCAAGCTAGAAGATATGATTGCCGATGAAACCGGCCATAAAGAGGAAATCGATCGATTATTAACTGACTCAAGACTTGCGTAATGAACAAACCATGAAACTGGCTTGCTGCCATCAAAAAGTTGGCAGCAAGCCAGTTTTTTATTTATTTAAGCCGCATATAGTCTTCTGTCCTGGAGATGATCCACCTTCACGGATTATCGCTAAGTTGCTCCTCTTCTGCCGGGAGTCGCTCTACTTCATCTCGAATGATCCACTTTTCCAGACTTTCGCTCCACTTCTCCCCCAAGTTGATCCTCTTCTACTGAAAATCGCTCTACTTGTGGTTGGTTGAATGGGCTATGGTATACTAGCAGGAAAGGTAAAGGGGGAATTACTTTGTGGAATGAATTAATGACTCGCTTAGAAAATCATTATCAGGAAATGGTTGATATACGCCGGTATCTTCATCAATATCCGGAGTTATCTTTCCAAGAGGAGAAAACGTCCCGGTATATTGCCGATACATATGAAAGGCTCGGCATCCCATATCAAACAAAAGTTGGTGGAAACGGAGTTGTTGCTACTTTAGAAGGGGGAAAACCCGGAAAGAAGGTCGCCCTTCGTGCTGATTTTGATGCTTTGCCGATTTCCGATGAAAAAGAGGTTCCATATAAATCGAAAGTCCCGGGAGTCATGCACGCCTGCGGCCATGATGGGCATACGGCAACCATGCTCGTTCTCGCAAAGGTCATGAAAGAGTACCAGGATCAATTGCCTGGCACTGTCGTCTTTGTCCATCAGCACGCAGAAGAATTATCACCGGGCGGTGCCAAACCGATTGTTGAATCAGGAATTATTGAAGACGTAGATGCGGTGTTCGGCACCCATTTATGGTCCAATACACCGGTTGGAGTGGTAGAAACATCCTTGAAAGAATTTATGGCTGGGGCTGACCGATTTGAGATAACCATCAAAGGCAAAGGCGGCCATGGGGCCCAGCCTCATCAAACTAAGGACGCAATTATCATCGGCTCTCAAGTGGTTACCAGCCTGCAGAATATTGTCAGCCGCCGGATTGACCCGCTCGGTACCGCGGTACTGACCATTGGAACATTCCAGTCGGGAAGCACGTTCAATATTATTGCCGATACCGCAACAATCACCGGGACCGTCCGCACCTTTGATCCAGAAATTCAGGATTTGATTATCAAGGAAATGGAAAAGGTCATCAAAGGAGTCTGTGTAGGCTATGATGCAGGTTATGACTTCACTTATGAGAAAGGATATCCTCCTGTTGTCAACCATCCCGAAGAAGCAGCGCTTGTATTAAAGGCGGCTGAGCAGGTTCCAGGAGTGGAAAAATCTCAGGAAGTAGTACCTGGTATGGTCGGAGAAGACTTTTCTTACTATATACTGGAAAAGCCTGGAGCTTTTTTCTTTACAGGAGCAAAAAAAGAAGACCATTATTATCCGCACCATCATCCAATGTTTGACATAGATGAAAGAGCTCTGCCGCTGGCAGCAAAAACATTGGCACAAACCTACAAAGCATACCAGGAAAAATAAAAGTCAGGAAAGCATACGGAGACGGTATATATTCATTGCCGTCTCCCCTAATTGGTCTAAAAACCTGCCATTTGCCCATGCACCAACAACAGCTCCGAATCCGGGAATAAGCTGCAGCATTTTTGCCAAATCAATCGTATCGCGATATTCCTGCTGCAGCGTCTTCCAGTCTACTTGTTTCATCCACTGCTCCTCATTGTTGTCCCAGTTCAAAACGGTATGCAGGACTTCCTTCCGCTTTTGGTCGCTGGAAAAAGCCAGTAAAAACACGTGCAGCAAGTACACTCTTTCTTCGTGTTTCCTCACATCAAACCCATATAGCTGCCCTACGTCGAACAAGAATTTCATTTTGATGCTCAACAACATCGGAAAGTCAGCCATCCCTAATAGAATACCGCCAGCACCTGTACCGGCTCCCTCCAGCATTGCTGTTCGTTTATATTGTTTCAGCCGTTTCTTTATTAACAGTTCTCTATCCTGAAGATTGTTCGACTGGCTTATTTCGACTGGATGAATGTATTGGGATGAAGTCAAGCTAAGCTCGATCATCCTTTTGATGCTTTCGGTAACTGCCTGGTGAACTTTATCAGGAATCTTATCATTGACTTTGTTTTGCAGCTTTTTAGAGCTTCGTTGGATAATCGAAGACTTTCTGGTCATCGATTTTTGAAAACGAAGTGCCTCTGCCAATACTTGCTGTTCATAAGCATTTGCCATTATAACGCTCCTTAAGTTAACCGTTTTTTTACATAACCATTTACAAACAAGTAACTAAAGGCAAGTCCGCCAGCCCAAACAACCACCATACCGGTGAGGCTCTCCATAAAAATAAACAACAAACCGAACAGAAATGTTTGAGCCAACAGTAACTGCAGCAGCCATTTTAACAATGCCTGCCTGCGCCACTGGAGGTTCACCGGATAAAGATCCATCCAGACGATTGTCCGGTGGTGCTTCCACAAGCTCATCAACTGGAATGCCGTTAAGTAGATGAACAATAAGCAAAAAATTATTTTCATCCACAGGTTAGGGACAAAGTACGCGGCAAGCCCGCCAATAATAATTAAACGTGTATATATGCCGATGTAATCACTGCTTCTCACCGTGGTAATCCGGAATAAATAATCAAAAGAACGCTGTTGCTTGAAGGGAACAGACTTTACCAATAACGAAACAAGCCAGTGGCGCTTTTTGATTTGGTTTTTCAAATGCGGCACATCCGTGAACATATTGGCAAGACGATAAAAGGCCCGCATCCGATTGTTATCCTTTTCCACCAGCACATCCCAGACGATGCCTGGATTCTTTTTGGCTAAATAAAAGTCATAGGCAAAGACAAAGGCTAACAGAAGCATTGCCAACGCAGCCAGTAAAAGAGCCTGATTGATCAGTAAATAAAATACGGCAATAGTTAGCAGTGTTCTGGCAGTAAAATCCACCAGGCGAATATTGTTATCCCTTACTTTTAAAATCCACCAGGTAGCTGCTAAATGCCAAATTTTCAAAATCCCCAAAAGCAGCAGGAGAAACAAATAGGATTGTCCGCCCCTCTCAGGATAAGCAGCAGAATACAAAGGGGCCAACGCCGCAGCAGCCAACGCCAGCAGATAAAGCTGGACAACGAAACTGTAGATGAGGGTGCTGCGGAAATAACTGCCCATCTTTGTTTCTGCCGGGAGAAGAAATACTAAATCAGCTTCCTTCAGCAACGTTCTGGCCGGACTGTAGGCAGCAATGATGCCAAATAACACACTGATAACGAGAGCTGTCGGAAAGCCCTCTGGTAAGGCTGCCAGCCATTGCTGGTAATAGTAGGCGAGGGCCGATATAAAAAACAGCATAGCCACTACGATATGGCCATTGAATATATATTTTAAATAGCGGCTGATTTCCTTCATATGGGAAGAAAAACGCGACTTAAAAAAAAGATTGGCGTCAAACATGGTTATCTTCCTTCGTCAACTCCACATATAGATCATCCAAAGCAGCATGCGGCATATTAAACTCCGATTGTAATTCTGTTAAGGTCCCCTGTGCACGGACTCTCCCATCGTGCAGGATGACAAAACGATCACAGTAACGCTCAGCAGTTGCCAAAATATGAGTCGACATCAATACCCCGCCTCCTCTTGCCTTTACATCATCCATCAGCTGTAAATAAGATTGAATGCCTAACGGATCTAGGCCGACAAAAGGTTCATCCACTACATACAAGGGTGGATCGACCAGAAAGGCACACATGATCATTACCTTCTGTCTCATCCCTTTAGAAAAGTGGACAGGAAACCATCTCATTTTTTTCTCTAACCTGAACTCCTTTAAAAGCGGGTCCAAGCGCTGTTGGAATGTCTCTTCCGGAATATCGTACGCCATGGCAGTAAGACGTAAATGCTCTTCAAGGGTTAATTCATCATATAGAATCGGCATTTCCGGTATATAGGTGAATTTGCTGCGATATGTTTCGGGTGCCTCCCGGAATGTCCTGCCCTCGATTGCCACTCTGCCCTGGTTGGGCTGCATCAAGCCGATGACATGTTTAATGGTTGTACTCTTTCCTGCTCCATTAAGCCCGATAAGCCCAACGATTTCATTTGGGAAAACATCAAAAGAAACATCATGCAGCACATTTTTGTGCGTGTACCCGCCCGATAATTGATCAATATGTAATAAAGGTTCCAAGCTTGCGCCCCCTTTTGAATTTATAAATAATATTTTGTTTTTGCGGATGTAATACTAAAATTTTATCATTTTAATCTGATGATTACCAAAAATACCATGAATAATATCTTTAACCCCGGCTCACACTATGTAAGGAAGAAGTTAGGATATCATCTCCACTACTCGAAATGAGGTGTTGGTGATCGACCATCGATAGAAAACTTTACAAACCTTTTCCTTATTGGAAACAACTACTTCAGCCAAATGGGGTGTTGACGAAAGGTTTTCAAAAGTAATTAGTTCTGAATCATTCCCCTGGTTCAATTGATTACAAACAAGTTATTCTACAGATGACCAAAATATCCTTCTTCTTCAAAAGACGGGCCATTCCAAAACAGGGAGTCTCTATCGGATGACTTTTCCTGTGGCGGGATGGCTCGATTTTTTTCTCTGAATGTATATGCTTTACACACAGCCATCTTCCTTTATACAATAATTAGAAGTACGAATTAATAAAATAGGAGTGATTACATGAATCATAGTGAAGACTGCATTTTCTGTAAAATTGTAGCAGGAGATATTCCGTCTGCCAAGGTATACGAAGACGAAAACGTTTACGCCTTTCTTGATCTAAGCCAAGTAACCAAAGGACATACCTTGGTGATTCCAAAGCATCACACCAGGAATATATATGAAACACCGCCGGAAGTAGCCCAAAGCTTTTTTGGCAGTGTTCCTAAAGTAGCCAGTGCTATTAAAGAAGCTTTTCAGCCAGTTGGCCTTAATTTGCTCAACAATAATGAAGAAGCTGCTGGACAGTCTGTTTTCCACTTACATATCCACTTGATTCCCCGTTATGGAAAAGGGGATGGGTTTGAAGCTATTTGGAATACGAATAATAATGCCTATTCCCAGGATGACTTACAACAAATTGCCGGTACCATTGGAAATTATATTAAAAAATAAGCGGGAGTCGTATAATTGGGGCAGGAGGAGCGAAGCGCCTGCCTGCAGGCCCTTCATTAGCTAACGCATATGCACCCAATGGGAAAAAGAATCTTCATGAAATATTTCTTTCCGAAGAATATGTAGTTTCATCTCGGCAAATTTAGAGAAAATAAGTATAATAAGAGTGAAAGGGGTGTAAAGTCATGGCTAACAGTAAATCGATTCTTTTAGGTTTTATGATTGGAGGAGCAGTAAGTGCAGCCGCTGCATTGTTAAGTACACCATCATCAGGGAAGGAGCTCCGCAGCCAAGTCAATGCTCGGAGAGATGACTTAATGGATACTTTCAAAAATTTAAAACAAGAAGGTTTCCAATTGAAAGAGCAAATTACCCAGACATCAAAAGAAGGTGCAACTCTCATAAAAGATTTATCCGCAGATATGAAAACCTCGATTGAATCGTGGAAAAATACGATTGAGCCTCATCAAAAAAATATTCAAACCTATTTGGCACAAATAGAAGATAGTCTAAAAGAGCTTGAAGAGAAAACAAAAAAACAATCGAACCAATAAAAAACAGGCTGGTCTTATAAAGGATCAGCCTGTTTTTTACCAAAAAAGCTGTCCACTAGAGTGGACAGCTTTTTGATACATTCTTATTATTCAGCTGGCTGCAAGTCTTCGATTGAATCTACATCCATGTACTTTGGAACTACAAGGCCGATTTTAGCGCCTTCAAGGTTAGCTCCTAGGTCTTCTACCTGATCTTTATACTCGCCATATGCATCAGCGTGAGTAGCAGGCAACCATGCAGCAACCATACCATCAGCATCGCCGCTTGCTACCGACTGCCACATAACAGCATTGTCAAGTGGAGTGATTGTTACATCGAAGCCTTGATTGCGCAATACTTCAGCAATTACGTTTGTAGAAGCAACTTCAGAGTCCCACTCAACATACACTAGTTCAATTTCTTGGCCATCAACTTCTTCTGTACCCTTAGTCCACTCATCTACCATGTCTGAGTTTTCCTCTATCCAGGTTTTTGCTGCGTCTTCAGGAGAAGTGCCGTTACTTACTTCAAGCATCACTTCTTCCATGTCTGCAGATTCCCAGTTGAATTGGTCAAGGATTTGATAAGCGTTTGGCATATCTTCCTTTAGACCTTTACGCACCATTGTCTTGATTTCCTCTGCCTCGCCGAAAACTCCCTCAGGATCTTCCAGATACTTAAGATCATACTTAGCGAATTTCCAGTGAGGTGTCCAGCCAGTGACAATGATTGGTTCTTCGTTATCGTAAGCTTCACCTAGAGCAGTTGCCATAGCACCGCTGGAAGATGTTTCTACTTTCCAGCCGGACAGGCTGTCATACGTTTCTGTTGCGTCTTCTGCTGCTTGTACTACGCCAGCTCCTGGTTCGATACCAGTGATGGTATAATCCGTTTCTTCACCATAATTAGCTGCCTGCTCTGTGTTTTCACCGCCGTTGTCGCTGCCTGTATCCTCTGAATCAGAACCTTCATCAGAGTTTCCGCAGCCAGCGGCCACTAGAGTAAATGATAGTCCAGCTGCTAAGCCAAGACGTTTTAAGTTAAGTTTAAACATAACTAATAATCTCCCCTTTACTATTTTTTATATGGAAAACTTTTCATTTGAAAAGTTGCCAGCAATTAGATTAAGCATTATTACCTTTTCGGGTATTCAAGCTTTGGGTAAACCTGTCAACAATAATGGCAAGAATAACTATTCCAAGACCCGCTACGAACCCTGTACCTACTTGAGCGCGCTGCAAGGAAGACAATACTTCTCTCCCGAGTCCTGGCGCACCAATCATGGAAGCAATAACTACCATGGACAGTGCCAGCATAACTGTTTGGTTAATACCGGCCATGATTGTCTTTTTCGCCATCGGCAATTCGACTTTGAATAACTTTTGCGAGCCGGTACTTCCAAATGCCTCTGAAGCTTCCACCAATTCACTGGAAACTTGCCGGATTCCTAAATTGGTAAACCGTACCGTTGGCGGTGTAGCGAAAATCAACGATGCAAAAATACCTGGTACCATTCCGATACTGAAAAAAGCAACCGCCGGAATTAAGTACACAAAGGCAGGCATTGTCTGCATGAAGTCCAAAATCGGTGTAATAATTGATTCTGCAGTTTTGCTCTTCGACATCAATATGCCGATGGGAACACCAATGATTACCGATAACACACTGGCAATCAATACCAGCGCAAAAGTAAACATTAATTCTTCCCATAAACCCTGATTCCAAATAAGCAGCAAACCAATTAATGAAAAGGACGCCAGTCCAAAGCGTTTGCCGCTGGCAAAAAACGCCAGAATTACCACTAAAACTATAACAATGACTGGTGGAATACTAGCCAGTAATTCGGCAAACCATTCCATAAAATCTCCGAAACCATTTTTAATAGGATTGAATAAGAAAGAAAAGGTTTCAGTAATCAAATCTGTAAAATCGGAAACCCACTGTGCTAACGGTATCTGTCCTACATTTTCCATAAAGTTAAGCATCTTCGTTGATCACCTCGGTTTCTCCAGCAAGTGCGGAAATGACAGCACCTCTGACTATGATTCCCAACAATTTGCCTTCTTCCACTACGGCAATTGGGACAGGTGAGTCATGGATTATTTCGAAAATATCATGCATAGAAGTATCCTTAGAAACAATCGGCACATCCGTCTTTAAAATTTCGTTCAGATCGCTGATTTCCTGTTTCTTCGCATCAGAAGCAGCATCAGCAGTTACATACCCTTTTAAATTCCGCTTTCTGTCCGTTACATAAATACTTGACAGGCCTTCTTCCCTCATCCGTTCAAGCGCCACTCTAGGCCCGTGCTTTTCAATGTTTATCGTTTCTGGACGCTTCATAATGTGCTGAGCAGTCAATACTTTAGATCGATCGACGTCTTCTACGAATTTCTCTACGTAATCATTAGCCGGATTAACTAGGATCTCTTCAGGTGTACCAATTTGAACAATCGATCCATCCTTCATCAAAGCAATTCTGTCACCGATTCTTAATGCCTCATCTAGGTCATGGGTGATAAACAGAATAGTCTTTTGCATAGATTCCTGTAAGTCCAGCAATTCATCCTGCATTTCTTTTCTTATAAGCGGATCTAATGCAGAGAAAGCTTCGTCCATGAGCAGAACTTCCGGGTCGTTGGCAAGCGCTCGCGCCAGCCCGACACGCTGCTGCATTCCGCCGGATAGTTGAGCAGGATATTGATGGATATATCCGCCAAGCCCTACCATCTCTAAAGCTTCTTTCGCTTTTTTGCCTCGCTTGTCTTTTTCTTCCCCTTGAATCTCTAAACCAAATTCCGCATTTTCTAAAATGGTCCGATGTGGAAACAAAGCGAATTTTTGGAATACCATACTTAATTTTTCACGGCGGACACGGCGGAGATTTTTTTTGTCCATTCTTGCTAGATCTTCCCCATCAATGTACACACTGCCTTCTGTTGGCTCGATCAAGCGGTTAATCAGACGGACAAGAGTTGACTTACCGCTCCCTGATAACCCCATGATAACGAAAATTTCTCCAGCCTCCACTTCAAAGGAAGCCCTGTTAACACCAACTGTATTGCCAGTTTCCTTTAATATTTCTTCCTTGGGTTTCCCCTGGTCCATAAGCTTCAATGCTTGTTTCGTATTTTTGCCAAAGACCTTTGACAACCCCTGCACTTCAATTACTGGCATATTATTCACCTCTCTTACAAGTTATCTTGCTCGCTTAAGTATAGCCTATCGAGCAAACCGTTATAGATGATCTTGCATTATCTTCTTTTAGGGTACATTACTTTTCTACTATAAAAGATAAAAAATCCGAACACAAAATCAATCACTCTTAATACTATATCCCTATTTGACCATAAAATTCAAACGATACAAACCACTAATTTTGTATATATTTTTCGTACAGTTTAAACTGAACAAACTTTTTGCGGCTTTTACTTTTAATTCCTTTGATTTGCTTTCAATAACTATCCATTTGCCTATTTTTAAAAAATTCAAGAATAGTGTAACCTATGATGCAACATATTATTTAACATTTCTCGCCAGAGCTTAGAATAAAGAATGTTTAAGTTACGGATGCTTTATTGTGTAGTGGACATCTTTGAGGGAGGATTATATGTCTGAACCGAATCTGAAAGATATCAATGAATTAATTACCACCGAATTTGCCAAAACGGTAGAAATGTTCGGCTTAACCCCTTCAGAGGCCCGATTATTCGCTATTTTATATTTAGAAGGAGAGCCGATGACGCTGGATGAAATGGGGGAAGCGTTAGGAAAAAGCAAAACTTCCATGAGCACAGGCATACGCAGTCTGTTGGAACTAAATTTAGTGGAACGGGTATGGAAAAAAGGGGAAAGAAAAGATTTATATCGAGCAGATGAGAATTTATATAAAAAATTTATGAATGCTTTCATTCATAAATGGATGGATGCGACAAATCGTCAGAAACATTCCTTAGAACAAATTGAAACAGTGCTTTCCCAGAATGGGAGCAATCTTCCTGGCGCTGCTGACCCGAAAGAAGTAAATGATTTGAATGCACGGTTAAAAGATATGATAGCGTTTCATCAACTACTGGAGACAGCATTCAAGAAAATCAAGCCGGCAAATTCTGTGTCCATCGATCAAAAGTTAAATAGTTAAGTCATCCTTTTATTATGGGCAGCTGTAAAAATTTATTCATCAGGGAAGGGTAAAAACCTTCCTTTTTTAATGCAATAATTGTAGCCTTTGGCTCTAATTTATAATGCAGCATGCCGACAAACTGTACCAGCAAAGGGGTAACATCCAGAAAACCTTCTTCGGTCTGAAGCAGATACTGTTTATGTAAATAATCTATCAGTTCCATTAACTGTGTATACTCCGTTTGGGATAAATCTTTTTCGATCACCAGCTTGGTAAAAGGATATTGATCAATTTCTTTCATCTTTAATAGCAAATGAAGATGAAATTTTGCTAAATCGCTGCCACTCTCGCTGCCCATTCTATTTCCCCTCCTTTCTCATATTATATTTATATACTCACATTATAAAGGCAAACTGGCTTCTGTGAAGTTTTTTCCTGAAAAAATAATTAAAACCGCTTCTTGTTATCTGGACGTTTTTTTCGGGAAAATCTTTTCCTGACTGAAAGAAGGATAAATGCTGTCAGAGCAGGATTCTGACAGGCTTTAAAATGGCTAGTTTTTATTTATTATTTTTTTTCCTTAAAAGCTATTGATTTTTCCCTGGAAACATACTATCATTCGTTGAGGGTAAGGCCCCGCAGCCGCATCATAAACCCGTAACAAATGTGCAAAGGGGGATGAAAAATGAATTGCTGGAAAACTATTAATCTACACAGAGAATTCGGGCTTAACCGTATCTATTTATTATCGTTGCTCACTGGGATGATGGCATTCATTTTCTTTTATTTAATATTTTCCATGATCCACCAAACTGGAACTGTAAAAGACCATGGGATACTCCCTTTGTTATTAGGACTTGTTTTACTACCGACTATTCATAAACTTACGCATATTTTACCATTAATCCTTACAAATAAACGATTTAAAATTAACTGGAAAATCAATATGGGAATATTCCCATCTTTCTCTTTCCGGACCAGATCAAAAATGTCAAAAGCGTCTTCTGTATTTATCTTACTGGCTCCGGCATTGCTGATCACTATCCCGGGGTTGATTTCCAGCTATGTATTTATAAATTACTATGTATACTTCTTATTATTTCTATCCGTTAATATCGGTCTTTCATTCACCGATTTCTTGTATGCAAACCAGGTGATGAAAGCACCAAGAAAATGTGTGATCGAAAACGCCAAGGATGGATATGACATCCTTATCTAAGAACGATAACAGCACCCCGGCCATCGGGGATGCTGTTATTTTCGTTTTAATGCTGTTTTTGCGGAGATAAAGATACTAGGCTTTAAGTGGATTTTTGAGTGGGTTTGGCTGTTCAACCTGGGGAAATTTTGATAAAGTAATGTATAGGTGTAAAGGAGGTCATAGGATATGCCAGTCTTGTTTGCTTTTTTTGCTTTGTTCGTACTATTTATATTTAACTCTTTAACTCATAAACTGGTGGTACAGACAGAGATGTCCACTGAACGCCAACCTAATGTATTTAGAACGATCAATATATTAATCACAATCTTGTTGATCTCTTCTTATGTAGAGGTTTTGTTCACTTAATCGAAGAAAAGATACTCTATGAAACCAAATGATAAAAAAGGGATGACAGCACGCAGTCAGCGTGCTGGTCATCCCTTTTTACTACCGGAAAAATGATGGTTGCTGATTACTGATTACCGATTACAGCCAAGCAGCTCCTACAATGATCAGTAATATGAACAACACGACAATCAGTGCGAATCCACCATGATATCCTGCACCCATGAAAGCACCTCCTTTAGTTATATTGCTTCATTTTATGCAAACCGATCCCGTCAAGGATAGGCTGCTGTCCGATTTTTAGGAAAAAGTGTGTAATTTAGGAATAGACTATTTTTTTTGCTAATAAATGTGTTATATTATTTCAAGAGCTTGTCAAAGCTTGAACGAAGTAAAGTTTTTGAGAGTAGGAGTGTTTATATAATGAAAAAACTAGCATTATCAGCATCTGTAGCGGTTGGAATCCTCGCTTTATCTGCTTGTTCTTCAGACGACCCCGAAACAGTCGTTGAAACAGGTTCAGGCGACGTAACCAAAGAAGAATTTTACCAGGAGCTGAAAGACCAGAACGGTGAAACCGTCCTTCAACAGCTTGTGACGAAGAAAGTTCTTCAAGGAAATTATGAAGTGGAAGATGAACAGGTAGACAAAGAATTAGAGTCTCTAAAAGAACAATACGGGGACCAATTTGAAATGGTTCTTCAACAAAGCGGATTTTCTGACGAAGAGGAATTCAAAGAGGTGCTTCGTTTAAATATGCTTCAAGAAAAAGCAGTTACTGAAGATGTGGAAGTATCCGATGAAGAAATACAGCAAAGATATGAAAAAATGCAAACAGAACTTGTAGGTAGACATATTCTTGTACAAGATGAAGAAACAGCCAAGGAAGTGAAAAGCAAACTGGACGATGGAGAAGACTTTGCGGCACTTGCAGAGGAGTATTCCACTGACACCGGTTCGGCACAAGAAGGTGGCGACTTAGGAGCGTTTACTGTTGGCGATATGGTTCCTGAGTTTGAAGAGGCAGCATACAACCTGGAAGTAGATGAAATCAGTGATCCAGTACAAACATCTAATGGCTGGCACATCATCCAAATAACAGAAAGAAATGAAGTTGAAGATGTTGAGCCGCTGGAAGATATCAAAGACGAGGTTCGCCGTGAAATTGCAGCACAAAAAGTCGATGATGCAGCCGCTCAAGAAAAGATGCAGCAATTGATGAAAGACGCAGATATCGATGTGAAAATCGAGGAATTCAAAGATCTGTTTAAAACACCGGAAGCTGGAGAAGGTGCAACAGAAACCCCAGCTCCAGCTGAAGGCGAGAATTCCGGAGAGTAAACAGGAGCACAAAAAAAGCTCTGGCTATACATGCCAGAGCTTTTCTTTTTGTTTAGTAAGATGTCATTTGTTTCTTTTCCGCGTCGCCATTCTCTTTCTGACTCCGTTCATCCTTAATCCGGTCCATAAAAATTTTCCCTTCCCGCTCAATAAACTGCATTTCTAGTCTTTTCTCTGCCCGTACTGCGCGAAAGGACATATAACCGCTGAAAAATATAAATATAATAAACATAAAAACCCACCATGGAATCCCCAATATCATGTTACAGCCTCCCTTGTCCATATTTGCTACAAATATATGCGAATAAAAACTAAATATGACAAGTACCAGCTATATCAGCTTTGAGCTTGCGATCTTTTGCTTTCCAGCTTTTTAAAGGTAATCACATATACTAAAGCACTTAAAACAGCAAAAACCCCTAAAATGCTAAATACCAAAGAGTAGGAAATATAACTGGTTAAAACAAGGCTCATGGGAGCAATTAACTTTCCAACGGTAAAACGGAGGCTCGCTGCGGAGAAATACTGCCCTCTCATTTGTTCCGGTGCAAGCTTTGCCACAAAGCTCTCCTGAATCCCTACTACCATCAGCTCGGCCAGCGTAAACAAAGCCATCGCAAAGATAAACATCCACAAGCTTTCGGTAAGTCCGTATAAGGTTATCCCTGCAGCGTATAAGAGGCTGGAGGCTACGAATACCCTTTGTTCTTTGAATCGATTCATCACCCGGGTAACAAACACAGTAAAAAGGGCAACGAGCAGCCCATTTTCTGCCAAAACAAGCGCAAATGCCTTTTCCCCACTTATGGACACTTTAAAATCACCGAAATGGAACAATGTTTGGTTGTCTATCACTTCGCTCGTATATACGGCTATTAAAATATCCAGCTGCATAAAGGTTTGCGCTACAAGGACACCAGCGATAATAAATAACAAGAAGGTTTTATCTTTTGCGATAATCCGATAATCGCTCATTTCCCTCCACACCGCCTGATACCATGGCGTATTCGCTTCCTTGCTGCGTATTTTCAACTCGACTGTTTCCTTTAAATACTTTTGAAGGATAATTGTTAAAAATGCCGTCAGTACCACTCCGGCTAATAGCATTTGAAAACGATAAGTGTAAAATAAAAAACTGCCAATCACGGGCCCTACGACCACGGCAATGTTAATTGACGTATAAAAAACTGCAAAAACAGACGCACGGTGTTTTTCATGGACGACATCAGCAACCATTGCGTGGGATGCCGGCCAATACAAAGCCCCCCAAACCCCAAGCAAACTAAAGGAAACGAACGTAAGCATGGGTGATTGATACCAGGGGGAGTTGGCGTATGCAAACAATAAAAAGGTCAAAAACTGGCTAAACGATGAAAGCACCATCATTCTTTTGCGGCCGAACCGGTCAGCACAATAGCCGCCAATCAAACTTGCCAACACGGAAAATGCTTGTGATAATATTAACAGCAATCCTGCTTTGTCTTTCCCAAAAGATCTTTCAAACAATATTGTCATAAATGGAAAATAAGACCAGAAAAGCAGGTTTGTCGTCCCCTCTCCAAATAGGCGGATCCGCAGGTTCCTATCCCAATCCTTCCACTTCATAAAGCTTCGCCTCTAATTCTCGTATTCTATTATAAAATCTCGTTCCCTACTCGTCTTCAAACATCGGTTTATAAAACGAACGATTATCCATAGCAAATAAACGTTCCGTGAATTCACCCGGTTTTACCTTTTCTAGTGCACGGTTTAACATGTTCATCTTTGCATCCATCAAATCAATTAAATGAAGGATTTCCGCTTCTCTAACTAGAGGAGGTTTCGGGCTTCCCCATTCCGCTTTTCCGTGATGGGATAACACCAAATGCTGGAGGATTGTCACTTCCTCGCCTTCAATCTGCAATTCTCTTGCAGCCTGTCCGATTTCCTCTACCATAATCGGAATATGGCCAATCAGCTTTCCTTCCAGCGTATAGGAAGGTGTTGCAGCGCCTGACAGTTCTTTCATCTTCCCTAGGTCATGTAAAATGATACCAGCGTATATTAAGTCTTTATTCAGTTCAGGATACAGTCCTTTCAGGCTTTTAGCCAAGTCAAGCATTGATACTACATGGTAAGCCAGACCGGAAACATATTCGTGGTGGTTTTTGACGGCTGCCGGGTAAACGAGCAAGGCATCCTGATATTTTTTCACAAAATAACGGACGATACGTTGTAAATTCGGGTTTTCCATATCAAATATATATTCGGTGAGTTTCTCCATCAACTGTTCTTTCGGTACAGGAGCCGTTTCGATAAAATCGGTGGCATGAACACCGTCTGTCGGCTGGGCTGGCCTAATTGATTGAATCTTTAATTGCGGGCGGCCGCGGAACTGGTTTACTTCCCCATTAATTTTGACTAATTGCTCTTGTTGAAATGTTTCTTCATCTTCCGGGGTGGCTTCCCATAGCTTAGCTTCAATTTCCCCTGTGACGTCCTTTAATATCAGAGTCAAAAATGGCTTGCCATTACTGGCAACCCCTTTATTTGCTGATTTGATTAACATGAAGTAATCAAATGCGTCGCCGACACTGTAGTACGCGATTCCTTTTTTCACAAGCAAAGTCTCCTCTCTGTTTTTTCATTACGTTCAGTTTTTTTACATCGTTTTCCATGATATAGATAAAACCCTTACCAACTATTTCGGTAAGGGCTGCTTCATAACAAGCGATCAACCCAGCTGGAAGCGAGCTATCCTTCATGCTTGGGCACATATTGAAAGATCTCGCCAGACTCCACGACTTGAATAAATTTCATCAACCATCTGTAATAGTTTTGCGCGTATTTAAGCCTTTCGATGTCACCTGTAATTTTCTGTTGTAACTCCTCATCAACGGTCTGTTCCTTCAGCAAAGCCAATTCATGAATGGCTTCTTCCGCTTCTTCAATGTTTGTTTCTGTATGGTGTCTCCATCTATTCCCAAACAACGAAGTGAACGATTTATACCAATCTTCTTCCGATTTATATAAATCCTTCCTTACTCCTTTTTTGTAGGCAGGCTGAACCATTTTCATTTCCGCCAGCGACCTGACACCTGTAGACATGCTTGTCTTACTCATCTCCAAGGCATCGCGCATATCATCCAGAGTCATTGGCTCTTCAGCAAAATAGAGCGCTCCATACAATCGCCCGACAGATGAAGTAATTCCATATAAGTTCATGTTCTTGGCTATTACTTGAATAAATTTCTCAATGGTTTCTTCATATTCGGACCATTCTTTCGATATATCATTATTTGGCAATGGTATACCCTCCAACAATTTATTTCGCCATTTTATCTTCAGTTATTTTATCATCCTTGCCATGATTATGCTAATTCAATTACTTCAGGGCTGCCTAAATCAATAACTGGAACATCTCCGAAAGTATTTGCAATGGAACGATTGCTAGTAAATAAAATTACCTGCTGGTGCAGTGACGCTTGTTTGAGAATCTTTCCGAAAGTGCCTGCTCTCTTAGCATCGAAATGAACAAAAGCATCATCAATAAAAAATGGCATAGCATTTTCCGTTTCAAACATCTTACTTAAAGCCAGGCGGATCGAAATATATAACTGGTCCGCTGTGCCTTTGGACAGTTCTTCCACACGGAAACGGAAACCATTGCCGTCGGCTACTTCAAAAGGCTGATTAAGGTTTGGCGGAATGATCTTCGTATACCTTCCACCTGTAAGTTGTGTAAAATATGCGGCCGCCGTTTCCAGCGTCCTTGGCAAATATTTGTGCTGATATGTTTTTTTGGTTTCTTCCAGTAGTTCTTTTGCGGTTTGATAAACGGCCCATTGCTTTATTTGCTGTTTTAGAACACCCATTTCACGATGAAATTGATGCTTGCTTATCGAATAGCTTTCCGATTTCTCCATCTGGGAAATAAGCGACCGGATATCGGACAGATTTTGCCTGCACTCGTCAAGTCGGGCCTCAGCCTCCGTAATATCAGCAGCAGTCTTTTCCAGCTCACTATAGACCTGAGCTTCTGTAGGCAGAGCCGCTAACGTTTGTTTGATTTCCTCGTTGGAAAACAAGCCAGCTAATTGATGGAAAAGACTGTCGGCTTTTTCTTCTAAAGCGTTTGCTTCCTGTTGTTTCCTGCCATTCTGTAAAAATGCTTCTTCGCTGTTTACATTGGCTGCTTTCCATAGCTTATCCCTCTCTTGCTGGTAAGGTTTCATGCGGCTGCTGATATCCTGCTGTTTCTGCTCGTTTTCTGCTATAAGTTCCTTGTACTGGGCAATTTTATGATTTATTTCCTTTTGCTCTTCCAAACGTTCCTTCAAATTATTAACATCTTCCATAAACTTTCCTGTGGAAGTCCACCCATGCTGTTTGTAAAAAGCAGTTACCTCTGCTGTGAGCTTGTCTATCTCTTGCTCAATATTGTCCAGCTCTGCTTGATAACGCTTGGCTGAGCGATGTTTCTCCAGGCACGCGGATAGCCTGTGATATAGCTTCGGCCAGTAAGCGGTGTCCACATCTGTAAGAAAGGGGTACTCTGTTAATTGCTGATCCACCCGCTGCATCAAGCCTTGTTGTTTTTCTAAAAAGAAGTTCTTTCTCTCCGTGATTTTCAAGAGCTCTAAGGCAGTCTGTTTATGTTCGGCTGCCAATTTATCCCTTTTGCCTAGCATTTCGTTATGCTTCTGCAGCTGCATGTCTGCCCGTTCCCATTCTTCCTGATTGATTGGCGGTGTGTGGACTGATTGATTGCCCTCCGGAAAATGCATGTCTAACATCCTTAGTGAACGCTTCGTCCACCAAGCTTGAAACAGTCCGGCAAATAGCAGGATTCCAGCCACAGTATTTAAGATAGCTGTTTCTGTAAGAAAAGCGAAAAAGAATAAGGCAGCTGCACCAGTCGACATCCATAGCATAGCTGCAAAGGAAATTTTACTTCGCTTTTTCCTAACCCTTTCCCATGAATTTCTTTGTTCATGGCTGACTTCACTTTTCTCCCTGCTTTCTACCGCTTTGGCTAGTGCTTGTACTTGCTCGTCTTCAAGCAGATTTTCTGTTATGTTATTCTTTTCTGTTTCCAACGCCCGTTTCTGTTCTGCTAAGGCTTGTTCCTCCCGGTGCAGTTTGTCTATCTCTGCTTGCAACTGGTAATCTTCTTCTTTAATATTGTTCCACGTTTCTTCTATATGGAAAGGGAATATCAATGTATCAAGTTCTTCCCGTTCGAGTCCCAGGTTGAGCTCTTCCAGCATCCGGCCAAGCTCTGACTCTGCTTCTGCTTTTTGCTTGGCTTGGAATTTAGATTGACTTAGCAGCTGTTGGTATTCCTCTCCTCTTGAAATTAATTTTTCTACTTTTTGCATGGTTTCTTCCGGCCAAGTATCCTGCTGAAACCCTGATAATTTTTGATGGTATTTTTGCAGGCTGCTCTCCAATACCGACAGCTCACTTTTCAAAGGAAATAATTGTTCTTGAAGCGCTTCATATCTTGTAATACCATTCTCCGGAAATTCAAGCGTTTCTGGCAGATCCGCAAGCTTTCTTTCTGCTTCGGAAAGCTGGTGCAGCAACGGTAATGCCTGAATCAATTTTTCCTGCTTTGATTTCTCTGATTTTAAGGAATCCATTAACTTTTGCCTATGGTGAATTTCGTTTACATAATCAGACTCCGCCATTTTTTTCTGATAATAGGTATCCTCTTGTTCCTGCAGCTTTGTAAGCTCTGCCTCTATCTCCTGAAGTTTTTTCAACTGGCTGTTTATTTGCGGATTTTTCCCCTGTGGCTTAAATCGTTTATCCAGTTCATTATCGAGTTGCTTTTCCACCGCATATATCTTGTCTGTACCTGTCATTCCAACGCCGAGCAGTAGTTCACCAAGATCTTCCTCGTTAATGGAGTGCAATTTAGTCAAATCGTCAGCGTCAAAGGAAAATACAGATTGGAACTGGTCCCGATTGATTCCTTTTAGCAGCTGCCTTAGCCAGTCTTCTCCTAACACGGTGCCATCCTCCAGATAGCAAACTGCCTCTCCGTTTTGCTTCTCATGAATCCTTTCAATGTAGAAGGTCCCGTTTTCTTCGGTAAACACCTTCAAACGTCCGCCAATTCTTCCGCCCGTTTTGGGACGGAGCTGTTTTCTTGCCTTAGGCGGAAGGCCAAATAAGATAAACAATAAAAACAGCCTGATAGTTGATTTACCTGACTCATTATCTCCACTAATGACAAATAAATTATCGCTCGGAAAATCTATTTGAAAGTCCTGCCATTTCCCGAATCCATAGATGTGCACTTCCAACAGTTTCACTAGATCACCTCACTTCTTGAGTAGTTGGGTCAGCAGCAAATCACGCGCTTCATCTTTGATTTGCTCTTCCTCTTGCTCTGTAAATGGCTCTGAAAATTTTCTGGCCTGCCGGTGACGCAGCAGCGGCTGTAAATACTGCTGAATATTATCCGTGTCATTAAATAACCGTACAAGTTCCCCAGCAAAATGATTGCCTTTTTGTAACTCTTCTTTGCTCCAGCTTTTTGTCACATATAAGTCGTATCCTTGGATGAGTGTCCACTTATCCCCGAAACGATTACTATCATTTACATAATCGACCGCATCTTCGAAATATCCAGCTTGCTGCCACTCCACGTGCATCGGCCGGTCACTAGTAAAGGTCACATGGAGAATCGACCTCCCAAATGTCTGTCTGCACTGAGATAGGCTGCGCTCGATTACCGGTTCTAAATCTTGAGCATCTTTACAAGCTGAAACATCCAGCTCGATATTTTCAAATCTAATTTGCTGTAACGGGAAAAATTGCAAATCAGCATTTTCCTTATCGAGCTCCACGTAATAACAGCCTTTCGGGCCTGTTTCTTTTTTAGATCTCCCCTGAATATTGCCGGGATACACAATCGGCGGCTGCTGCTTTAGTAATTCACGGGCATGGATATGCCCAAGAGCCCAGTAGTCAAAGTTCTTACCTGTTAAATCACTGATTTTAAAAGGAGCATATACATCGTGATCGGAATTGGTATGAATGCTGCCATGCAGCATACCGATATGAAAAGGAGCATCACCAGCGGCAGTAAATTCTTCTGTTTTATTTTCATGGACTGCCCGTTCCCGGTAGCTAAACCCATAGATATGAGCTGCTGTTTTGCCATTTTTGATAAACGGGATACAACTCACTTTTTGGTCGGTAAATACGTGGACATTCTTCGGAAATTGATCGACAAAGTCGTTTCCGCTGGTAGAATCATGATTGCCATAGGATAGAAAAACAGCAATATCATGCTTTTCCAGATTTTCCAGTGCTTTTCTAAATTGCATCCGTGCTTTAAGACTTTGCTTGTTATCATCGAAAACATCCCCCACTATTAGCACAAAATCTACTTGTTTCTCAATGGCCAGCTCGGTAAGTGCCCGTAAAGAAGCAAACGTGCTGTCCCTAATCTGTTCAAAGGCTGAATTCGGCACATGTCCCAATCCCTTGAATGGGGAATCTAAATGTAAATCTGCACAATGTATGAATGACAGGCTATTATTTTCCATCTTTCAGAATCCTTTCCTATACTTGCTAGTTTTTATTTTAGCAAAATAAAAAGACGAATGCACGTTCGTTCCCTGAATCTTCGTCCGCTGCAAAAAAAATAAGCTGCTCCCTCAAGAGCAGCTAAAGTGGTATTAAGATCTTTTAGATAATTGCAGTGCTTTTTTGAAGTCTTTCAAAGAGGAAGCACGGCCATACATCAACACGCCGCCGCGATAAACTCTGGCGCCCAATGCCGCTAATAAACCGATGGATGCTACCATGATGCCTATTGATAAGGCTACTTCCCATGCTGGTACATCGAGCATGCCAACTCTTAAGAACATTAGCATAGGCGTAAAGAATGGGATAAAGGAAGTAACAGTCACAAAATTCGATGCAGGTACATTCAAGCCAAACATAGCGATAAAGAAAGCAATCATGATTAAAAAGATCATTGGCATCATCAGCTGCTGGACATCTTCTATTCTGCTGACCAGTGAACCAAGCATCGCTGCCAATGTTGCGTAAAGCAAGTAACCAAGAATAAAGAACACAATCGCATAGATAAACGTGGATGGCGTTACATCAGAAATGCCAAAGTATTCAAACACCCCACCGGTCATCTCATCCTGCTTTTGTGTAATCATTAAATAACCAACAACAACGAACAAACCTACTTGTGTTAAACCGAGCAGTGCTATCCCCAGTATTTTGGCAAACATTTGACTGACAGGAGATGCACTTGATATTAGTATTTCCATAACGCGGGAAGTTTTTTCATTCGCGATGTCCATGGCAATCATATTACCGTAAGTTATTACAGAAATGTATAACATGAACAGGATGATATAAACCAATCCCCGGGCTTCGCTTAATTCTTCCTCCGTCTTGGCAGTTTCCTGCAGGGCAATTGTTTCAAAAGGAACAGGCTCATAGATTTTTTCCAACGCTGCCTGATCAATCCCCGCATCTGTTGTGGCCATGGCTACCTTGATTTGCTGCATTTGCTGCTGCAGGTTTTCACTCAAGCTTGAGGAAGCAATTTGATTCGCATAAAATTCAGCTTCCGGAAGATTTTCTTCGTTCATCGAAATAGACAGAAATGCTTCGTATTCTCCGTCCATAACTTCGTCTTTCGCTTCTTCGGCAGTTCCTTCATAGGAACGCAGCACCACATCTTCTGACGTATTTGCCACGCTTTCCTGTAATGGTGTGAATACTGTATCTGTCTCGTCCAGGACTGCCACTACTTGATCTTCCTCATTATCAAACAAGCCGATAATTGATTCAAGATTGGCCAAGCCAAAAATAAACACTAACGCTATAATATTTGTAATCAAAAAGGACTTCGTCTTAAATCGGGTAATATATGTATGTGCAAGGACAATCCAAAATTTATTCATAGGAAGCACCTGCTTTCTCGATAAAGATATCATTTAACGATGGTTCCTCTAATGCGAATTTTCTAATAAACCCTTTTCCGTCCAACGATGTGAAAATTTGTTGGGATACTTCTTCTTTCTCTATTTGTAATTCACAGCCTTCGCTCGTTGCTTTATAATTTACTACTCCAGGGAGACCTTGCAGAAACTCTAAATCGAAGTCTGCATGAATGAACAAGTTCTTTTTGCCAAAACTTCTTTTGATTTCCTTTAGAGATCCATGTACGACAGGGCTGCCGTTTTGCATTATACATAAGTACTCACAGAGTTCCTCTACATGCTCCATCCGATGGGAAGAAAACACAATTGATGTTCCTTGCTTTTTCAAATCGACTACTGCTTGTTTAAGCATCTCTACATTGACTGGATCAAGGCCTGAGAAAGGCTCATCCAAAATAAGCAGCTTGGGACGATGAATCACCGCCGATATAAATTGGATTTTCTGTTGGTTCCCCTTCGAAAGTTCCTCAACTTTTTTGTCCAGATAATCTGGCACACGGAATTTTTCCAGCCATCCTTTTAATTCTTCAATCACATCATTTTTCTGCATACCGCGCAGCTTACCAAGATAAACTAATTGATCCTTCACTTTTAGCTTTGGGTACAAACCTCTTTCCTCCGGAAGGTAGCCAATCAAATCGCTATTGTTGTAGTTGATTGCATTGCCATTCCACGAAATATTTCCCTCCGTAATATCCAAGAGACCGAGAATCATCCGAAACGTAGTCGTCTTACCAGCCCCATTGGCACCAAGAAACCCGAAAATCTGGCTCTCGGGAATCTCAAGCGACAAATTATCAACAGCAGTGAAATTTCCAAACCTTTTCGTTACATTACTCATTTTTAATGACATACAACATCTCCTCTCCATCTAACCTGTACGGTTACCTTTCAAAAAAAGTTTCTTTTTTATTATATCTTTAACTTCAACACGGGTATAGGTTTAATTAAGTGTTCTTTTTATAAAGGAGTTTTCGGATAAGTGAAGAATACTTTAGTGGCAAAGAAGAAATTAGGAGGGGTACCCATGAAAGCTTATGTACTAACAGTTTTTGATACAGATGGAAAAAAACTGATGGAGGAATCATTTGAAGCAGAAAATGACAAGGATGCGGAAAAAATCGGCACTAACCGCCTGGAAGATGAAAAATATAGTGACTTTACGCATAGATGCGTATCGCCTGACGGCAAACTTGTTCTATTCCACCGTTGAGCTTTATAATCCGTAGGATAGAACGCGTATTAATTTCAGAAAAAAAGCCTTTCAAGCTGCCATAACAGACCGGGCAGCTTGAAAGACTGTTGATACTTTATTGTTCTTGTTCTGGAGTTCCGTACAGCTCTTCCAACGGTTTCGTGATAATACGACTTACGTCGTTAATCATTACGTTAAGACGCTGTTCTTCCTCCATAAGCTTGGAAATTTCAGTGTGCTGCTGTACTAGTTCCACAACACCTTTCGCTTTTTCAACTTCTTCTTCTGAAATCTCCTGGCCTTGCATTTGTTTCTCTTGTAGTTGCATCTGTGTATTACGGAAGTCCTCGAACATTTTCTTTGCCGATTCATCGGCCATTACCTTATCATAAGCAGCTTTCAGCCCTTTAAATTCATCACTTTCGCGAATTGCCTTCTCTAAATCATAGGCACTATCATAAATGTTTGCCATTATTAAAAATCCTCCTATTCATTGCGTTCACACGCTACTCTTTTCTCACTATAACAAACGTAAAAAGCAATGTATAGTAATAGGGATATGTTGCGTCCGACCATTGAAACCAACTGTTTTTTCTGCTAATCCTTCGGAGTTCTGGTCAGCGGGCTCCTTTCTAACTGCCTTTTAGCTTATCAAAACGACAATGAGACCTTGCACTAAGCCGATCGCCCCTCCCAGAAATGCTCCTAAGTAAGTAATCATCTTGAATTCACGGCGGGAAATATTTAACACTAACTCTTCCACCCGTTCGATTGGGAACCCTTCAACTTCCTTTTCAACAATTTCTGCTAAATGAAGGCTTTCCATTAACTCTTCCATTCTTCCGGCCAAAGTACTAGCAGTTTTATCAACTAGCTTAGGTACAAGTCTTCCGATCAACTGCTCTTTGAATGGCGACATCCACTGTGCGACTGACTTATCGAGCCACTTATCTACCGGCAGTGCTCTGGCACTGATTTTCCCCAGTGCTGATGCAATAGTGTCTTCTCCAATCTTATCCTCAATACTGCCGATTGGAGCCTCTGCCAGGAGGATGGCTTCCTCGCGGATCAGTTGTTCAATCATTGACCGGGCTTCTTCAGATTGAATATAATCGACAAGCACAGGCTGGATTTTATCAGACAGCCCTTCATTCCCCAGAAAAGAGGAAATCATGTTTCCAAAAAAGCCTTTCCCATCGAGATAGCTTTCAACAATAGCGCCGATTTTTTCTTTAGCGGCTTCACTTGATACGTAATCAACTAATTTCGCTTGAATATAAATACTTATACTTCCTACTCCCAAAGCTGCCTTTTGTTTCCACTCTTCCGTCAAGAAATCATTTATCTGTTTTGATCGATTAGCTGACATAAACTGTTTATAACGCTGCTCTGTAAAAGCAGCAATCTTTCTTCTTAGTTCCTCTTCGTCTATCGAAAAGCCAGCTGTAGACAACGTTTCCTTTAATGTCGAATCTACGCTAAGCAGATTGGCTGTTTCCTTTTGGGCCCAGCTTGTTAATTGCTTTTGAAATACAGGCTGCTGCAGTTTTTTCCGAATTCCCTCAGGGGTCAGCAAATGCTCTACTACCATCTTGCCGAGCTGCCTTGCCAGTTCATCTCTGCGCTTCGGAATTAAGCCCGGTGTAAATGGAAGCTTCCAATTTCCTATATACTTTGGTTCGTAAGGGCGGAACAACATTTTTATAGCCAATGAATTGGTCAGCCCCCCGATCACCGCACCAATAACAATCATCATCAAAACCATTAATATTACAGACACATTTATCGACCTCTCTTTTATTTCTATAATGACTAGTATAAGTTCCAACGCATGAGAAGCAAATTTTTCACATATAAATGAAATGGTATGGTGGCTCTGCTTAATCTCCTGACAAACGAGAAAGGCTGGTGGTGATAATGAATACTTTCACTATTAAGTTTTATCAAGGAAATAGGAACCGCATTATTGTCCCATACCGCCACCTGTCACAATTTCAAATGATTGAAGATATCCAATATGGCCCCATCCATTCTCCGGTCGAGATTCTTGTCCATGACAAAGATCCCTCGACATTATACGTATCTTCCCGTTTAAAAGCGGTGCTTAACCTTCATAAAAGCTCGCCCATTACTATAAAATTGGAAAAAAACCGCTGTAGCATTTTACTAACCATGGGTGTCTTTACGGCAGGTTTTGAAGAAAGCAGACAACAACCGTTAGGAGAGCGCACTCCGATTTTCGAGCAGCTGAGCATTGCCGGAGAAACGCTTGGTTTTCAGGCTTTGTTTTTCGGACACCAGCATATCGATAAGGAGAAGCGAATGCTGAACGGCTATTATTATAGAAATAACCAATGGGAAAATGGTTGGTTCACCTTCCCCAATGTCATTTATGACCGAATTCCCAACCGCAAAATAGAGCATCATCCCGATATTGTTAATACGAAAAGCATCCTGCAAAATCAATCCGTGTTTTTCAACCATGGTTTTTTTAATAAATGGGAAATTTATCAAAGCTTAATAAAAGATCAAGCATGTTCCTTTTTAGTACCGGAAACTATTTTACACCCTTCTAAACAAAAAATCGAAACAATGCTTGCTAAATATAATATTTATATTAAACCGATCCATGGCAGCAGAGGAAACGGTATTACCAAATGCCGTCTGCTCTCATCGGGAGAAATCGAATGCCATTATTATTTGCAAGACAAGCCACAAGTAAATCGCTATGAAAAAACGGAAGCATTTTTTCAGCAGCATTTTCCTAACGGCTTACAGGGCTATGTTGCCCAACAGGAAATTTCTTTAATAAAAAAGGGGAAAAGCCCCATCGACTTTCGTCTGCATGTCAATAAGAACCATCGCAACAGCTGGGAAGTAACTCTGATTTGCGCCAAGTTTGCCGGAAAAGGCAGCCTTACTACTCACGTTAAACGAGGCGGCAAGGTGTTGTTGTTAAAAGAGCTGTTCACCGAAGATCAAGCTGAAAAAATTTCCAAAAGATTAAATGCCATGGCCTTGCTTGTCAGCACGAGCGTTGAGAAAGGGTTTCAGTCCCCGATTGGCGAGGTTGGAATTGATTTTGGTATGGACACTGAGGGGCGTGTCTGGCTATTCGAGGTAAATTCCAAACCTGGTTTCAGCGTATTCAACCATCCGGAGCTGTATCAGCAATCCCCGCATGTGTTATCCTACCCGTTCCGCTATGGCTTTTACCTTAACAACTTGCGTAACATTCCTGCTGCCAGAAATAAATAGGTATGGAACTACCTCGGCCAGAAACAATAAGCCAAGGAAAGGAGGTTCTTTTAATGGCTGGGTATGATGATTATTTAAAAGATGAAAAAAAATTCGAAGTCGATGTCGATCGGATGATAAATGAAGGAATGGCCGGAGGAACCACAAGAAGCATAAACGGCCGGAAGCATATCGAACAGGCGCGTGATCTTCCAAAAGAGAAACAACCTTTCCCTGGGAACAATTAAGTTGCATACCAGCTCTTCTTTCCCAGAGTCTGACAGGCTGTCGAGAAGTCTCGACGGCCTTTTTTGTTTTTTTATTCAACTCGCCGCGTCTCTCCACGGGCAAAGCTTGAAAATTTGCAGAGAACCATTGTTTCCGTGACTTTGTTATAATAAGTGAAAACCTAAAAAGAAAGAGGCTTTTTTATGATCGACAAATTACAAGCTATCTTCCCTTCCCTCGTCCGATACCAGCCGGAAAACAACCCGGAAACAGAAACTTACCAATGGTATCTGACCGACGATAACCAAATAATTGGGATTCCAGAACACGAACTGACCAACAATGAAGTTAATTTATTAAAAACATTCCTTACCCCATACCAATTCACACATTCTCCTATGAATCAACAGGAGTTAGCCTGGATGGACATTCTGTTTAAAGACGAAAAGCCCGACAAGCTGTTAAGCAAGCCTTTTGAAACGTACCGTTTTATCTATTTTTATTTATCAGAAGCAAATATCGACCAGGACGCTTTCAGGGAGGCTATTGAAGGCTTTTATCCTGATTTTGTGCCAATTCTGTGGGAAAACGGAAACAAAGGGGTAATTATTGAAGAAGGTATCCAGGAAGAGGAAAGTGGATTCACATCCTACCAGCAAATTACAGACCTGCTTATGAGTGATTTTTATATGAAAGTACATCTGTTTGTAAGTCCGATGTTCCCGGATTTAGTTTCGGCTCATACAAACTACCAAAGGGTGAAAGACTGGTTTCATACAGCGCATAAATATAACAAAAATCCTGTGCTTACCCACGTAGATGCCATCCCTTATCTAATCCTTGATCAAACGAAACAAGAGAAAAACTGTCAAATTGTCACATCCGTCTTTCAGGACACGATTGATGATAAGGAATTGTTGACGACCATTCAAACATTCCTCGAGTGTAATTCCAACGCTACGCTGGCAGCGAAGGAATTGTATATGCACCGCAACAGCCTGCAATACCGGGTAGACAAGTTCATAGAAAAAACAGGAATCGATGTGAAGCAATTCAAAGGTGCTATCACCGTATATTTAGCATTAATGTTAAAACAGAAAACAGCACTATTGTAAATGTGCACAAATTGTCCACCTAACTTTGTGCACTCAGGCTATTTACGGTTTCCCTAAAATTCAGTACACTTGGTCTATAAGTAAAACGCTTACATAAATAGGAGGAGAAGCAAATGGCAGAGCTTAGTCTACGAAATATTTACAAAGTATATGATAAAAAAGTAACAGCAGTAGAAGACTTTAATTTGGAAATTGCTGATAAAGAATTTGTTGTGTTTGTTGGTCCTTCTGGGTGCGGCAAGTCTACAACCCTGCGTATGATTGCTGGATTGGAAGAAATTTCAGACGGCGATTTTTATATTGATGACAAAAGAATGAACGATGTTGCTCCTAAAGATCGTGATATCGCAATGGTTTTCCAGAACTATGCTTTATATCCGCACATGAATGTTTACGATAACATGGCCTTTGGTTTAAAGCTTCGGAAGTTCAAAAAAGATGAAATCGATCAAAGAGTACAAAACGCAGCCAAAATTCTTGGGCTTGAAGGTTATCTTGACCGTAAACCGAAAGCATTATCCGGCGGACAGCGCCAGCGTGTAGCCTTGGGACGTGCAATTGTACGTGACGCCAAAGTTTTCCTAATGGATGAACCATTATCTAATCTGGACGCCAAGCTTCGTGTACAAATGCGTGCGGAAATCCAAAAACTTCATAAACGGTTACAGACAACAACCATATACGTTACCCATGACCAGACAGAAGCAATGACAATGGCAACACGTCTCGTTGTATTAAAGGACGGCCTTATCCAGCAAGTTGGCGCTCCTAAGGAAGTTTACGACAAACCAGAGAATGTATTTGTCGGCGGATTTATCGGTTCTCCTTCAATGAACTTCCTGACAGGTACGCTAAGAGATGGCCAATTTGAAATTGGCGACTTAAAAATCCAGGTGCCAGAAGGAAAAATGAAAACATTACGCGCTCAAAATTATCTGGACAAAGAACTTCTTTTAGGAATCCGTCCTGAAGATATGCATGACGAACCAGTATTTATTGAATCAACTCCAGGTACGAAAATCACTGCTACCATTGATGTGGCAGAGTTGATGGGATCTGAATCCTATCTTTATTCAAAGGTTAATGACCAGGACTTTATCGCCCGTGTAGATTCTAGGACCGATATTAACGGCGGGGAAAAAATTGACTTGGCTCTTGATATGAACAAAGCCCACTTTTTCGATATAGAAACGGAACAAAGAATTAGATAATTTTTTTCGGAGCAACAAGCAGCCCCCATACTTGTTGCTCTTTTTTTATTTGTTAACAAGTTTATCGGGGAATCTCCTGCATTGTAACTGTGATTTGCCCGGCGCAATTAGCACACTGGAATAAATGGACGCAAGTATGCTTTCGAGTCGAATCTTTAACTCCATCCACCGTTTTATTTATCTCATCATCGAGGTACGGACTATAATCCCCCATAAAGTCGACTAATTTCCCCTGATCAGTCATCAAATTAGAACACTCAGGGCAAGTTCTTTCAATGACTCTCATGCCATTACATAATGGACAGGCCACCATCATTAATCCCTCCATTTATATTTTCGATTTAAATTAACTATCGATTTTCCATACCCGAATATGCAGTACTTAAAAGATGACTGTCGCCTCGAAAGTACCTTTCCATGATAGTTATGTAGAAGAGAACCACCTCATAAATATGGGAGAGACATCCCGTATCAGATGTCTCTCCCTGCCATTGTGGTTTCATTCATTTGTTATTGTTGAGTACCGCCCATTTGCTGTTGAGCAGTTCTTACAAGACGTTTAGTGATTTCTCCGCCGACAGAACCGTTAGCGCGAGAGGTGGTGTCTGCTCCCAGGTTAACTCCAAATTCTTGAGCGATTTCAACTTTCATTTGATCCAAAGCCTGCTCTACTCCTGGTACTAGCAATTGATTATTGTTGTTACTAGCCATGTGTATCACCTCCTGTAATCATATTATTTACTGGTCAGCAGATAATATTTATCATCTTGTCTGGTAAATATATCATTAGCAGGGGACAGCTCCCACAAGCTGCCGCGCGCCGTTTGCCCTATTAAAAGGAGGCACTTAAAAGTGCCTCCTAAGCCATTATTTTTATGAAATTGTCAGAGGTTAGATGATTAAGATTGTTGAGTACCGCCCATTTGTTGTTGAGCAGTTCTTACAAGACGCTTAGTAATTTCACCGCCGACAGAACCGTTAGCGCGAGATACTGTGTCAGCACCTAAGCTTACGCCAAATTCCTGTGCGATTTCAACTTTCATTTGATCTAAAGCTTGTTCGATACCAGGCACTAATAATTGGTTGGAATTGTTGCTAGCCATGTGTATCACCTCCTGTAAACCTATTATTGCCGGATAAGAACGGATTATCAGGAGAAAAGATTGGTAATTTTACAAAACCAGTATCGACAGCCGCTAGTCACTTGCCATTTAGCTGGCATTTTTTCTTCTGTGGTAAATAGCATTGATTTCTGCCCCTATTACCAGCGTCAAACCAGTCAGAAAGAACCAAAGCAGTAATATTACGACACCGCCAAGACTTCCATATGTTGCTGAGTAATTGCCAAAGTTGCTGAGATAAAAAGAAAAACCTAAAGAAATAATCTGCCAAAGTATTGCAGCACCAATAGCACCAGGGATGACTTGTTTAAACGGAAAGTCAATATTAGGAGCCGACCAATAAAGGGCCGTTAATATGACTATCATCACGAAGATGCTTACCACCCAGCGTAAGACATTGAGTAATATTTCCGTACCGTTCGGCAAATGGATAAATGATTTTATAAAATCAAGCAGTACACCGCCGAAAATGGGGAAAACCAAGGCGACAGCCAAAGCTAATACCATTCCCAACGTTAATGCTAACGACAACAGCCTCACCTTGATAAAGGATCGGGATTCTTCCACGTTATAAGCATGATTGGATGCATCGATAAAAGCATTTACCGCTTTAGAGGCTGACCAAAGTGTACCGAGGATACCTATCGTTAACAAGCCGCCTCTTTGATTGCTAACGACATTCACAACCGTGTCTTCAAACGTACCAGCTATCTCAGAAGGAAGAATATTTCCTACAAAGTTTACCGCCCGCTGCGGATCGATCGATAAATAAGGAAGAATAGACAGCAATAAAATTAACAAAGGAACAATGGCAAGCAAGTAATAAAACGCTTGTGCTGCCGCTAGTGTAGTTGCATCATCTTTTTTAAATTCTTTACCTAATTCTTTTCCATAAGCGATCATTTTGCTCATTACTTTAACCTCCCAAACAAAAACCTATTCTTTGTAGGTCTATCCCCGCTAAACCAACTGTTCAATCATCTGTACTTATTTATTACTGAATTAGGTGAAGGTAAAGTTTTGGTAAAAACAGCAAAAAAATCCCCTGAACGGCAAAAACGTTCAGAGGATTATCGTCCTTTTATTTAGGATAGGTCATTTCTTTTGGATCGATATACTCATCAAATTGATCTGCTGTCAATAAACCTGAATCCACAGCTGCCTGTTTCAAAGTGGTATTTTCGGCAAAAGCTTTTTTAGCAATTTTGGCAGCATTTTCATAGCCAATATGTGGATTGAGGGCAGTCACAAGCATTAAGGAATCTTTTAAATTTTTCTCGATGTTTTCATAATTAGGCTCTAGTCCTTTCGCACAGCGCTCATCGAAGGATAGCATACTATCAGCCAACAGCTGGGCAGATTGAATGAAATTATAGGCGATAACAGGCTTAAATACATTCAATTCAAAGTTCCCTTGGCTGGCGGCAAATCCGATGGTGGCATCATTGCCCATCACTTGGGCCGCAACCATCGTGACTGCTTCACTTTGAGTTGGATTAACTTTCCCGGGCATGATAGAGCTTCCCGGCTCATTGGCAGGAATATCAATTTCTCCTATGCCGCATCTCGGTCCGCTTGCCAGCCATCTTACATCATTCGCTATTTTCATTAAATCGGCTGCCAATGCCTTTAAAGCGCCATGAGCATAGACGAGCTCGTCATGGCTTGTAAGAGCATGAAACTTATTGGGAGCAGAAATAAATTCTTTGCCCGTATACTCATTGATCTTTGCGCATACTCTTTCGGAAAATTCGGGATGGGCGTTCAGTCCTGTACCGACTGCTGTCCCGCCGATTGCCAGCTCTTTTATATAGGAGAGGCTGTTGCTGATCATTGCTTCGGTTTTTTCAAGCATCCGGTGCCAGCCGCTGATTTCCTGGCCAAGTGTCAGCGGGGTAGCGTCCTGTAAGTGGGTACGCCCGATTTTCACGATGTCCTCAAACGCTTCCATTTTTTCTTTAAATGTTTGTTTTAATGTCCGGAGAGCTGGCAATACGGTATCCTCAAGCTTCAAGACAGCTCCGACATGCATCGCTGTCGGGTATGTATCATTCGAGCTTTGTGATTTGTTAACATCGTCATTCGGATGTAGCGTTAACTGACTATTCCTGTCCTTCAACCACTCATTTCCAACAAATGCGATTACTTCATTAACGTTCATATTGGATTGGGTACCGCTGCCAGTCTGCCAAACAACAAGAGGAAAATGTTCTACTAATTCTCCGGCCAAAATCTGATCTGCAGCATATGCAATGGCCTGTGCCTTTTCTTCTTCAAGTAAACCAAGATCTTTATTTGCCATTGCTGCGCTCTTTTTCAAAATCGCAAAACCTTCAATAACTTCTTCAGGCATATTTTCCGCGCCAATTGGAAAGTTCTGTTTGCTTCGCTGTGTCTGCGCTCCCCAGTATTTATCAGCTGCAACTTTCATTTCACCGAGTGTATCTTTTTCAATCCGGTAATCCATAGTATATGTATCCTCCCTTTGAATAAGCTTCTTTTTTATTGTACCAAATTTTCTGCGAAATAAGAAAAAACAAAGGTCAAGCTTATACCTTTAAGAGGAAATAAGAAATTTATGGATATAATAGTCAGACTATTTATAATTAACAAATTCCATGCTATGATTGAGCTACTATGGTGGAGGGAGGAGAGAAAATTTCAAAGACAATATTGAAATTTCTCCGCTTAATCTAGCCAATGTAGTAAAAGTGGTAAGAGAGCCTTGAATTCAAGGCTCTCTTTTTTTCCCCCACTTCTCAGAAACGACACAAAATTCAATAATTGTCCATTCTATTAAGCCATATCATCTTATATAATATTTTAAATAGAGATGTACCTGACAGGAGGGGAAAAACTTGCCGAACATTTGGACACATATCTTATTTTGCGAAGAAATTGCTGACTCATTACAAAAGAATACTCCCTACATACAGCAGGAAGTATACATGAATTTAGGTGCACAGGGCCCGGATCCATTTTTTTACCATAACTTCTGGCCTTGGAAAAAAGAATCAGACGTCAATAAAATTGGGACCGTACTGCACACGGAGAAATGTGGAGAATTCCTCATCGACTTAATCTGCCAAGCTACTCTAGCTTCTTCAGAAGTACAGGCCTATGTTTTTGGCTTCGTAACGCATCATATTCTTGACCGGAATGCTCACCCGTATATACACTACAAAGCAGGCTATGACGGACATAACCATCAAAGGCTTGAAGTAATCATTGATACACTGATGACAGAAAAGCTTCGCCATTTAAAAACATGGAAAGCACCCGTGTATAAGGAAATCGACGCCGGTAACCGGATGGACCAGACAGTTGCCGACTTCCTGGACAACACAATCAGAAAACACTACAAGCAAAGTACCGCAGGAATTCCTGAAAAGTATATCCAGCATTCCTACCGTGATATGAAGCTGGCCCTTAGAATCCTTTATGATCCAAATGGGTGGAAGAACTCCTTGTTTCCTTCATTAGTTTCAGCCTTTTCCCACCGGCCGGTAGAAACAGATATAGATTACCTGAACGAAGGCAATGACACTTGGTTTCATCCAGCCACAAAAGAAGCTTCCCAGGAAAGCTTTTTGCAATTATATGATAAAGCAAGGAACGAAGGAATAGAGATTATGAATGAAGTACTCAGCTATTGGAAAGAGCCAGCCCAATCAAAAGAAGCCAAATTAACAGCATTAATTGACAATATTTCCTATGATACAGGCAAACCCCTGAGTTCCAAACTAAGAAATAAACACAGCAACCCAATCGTATGAAAATTCAAAAGTGAAAGTGCCCGGTTTGCGGCGTATGGGGTGGACTGC
The DNA here is from genome assembly GCF_900101125.1 of Sediminibacillus albus. Classification (GTDB taxonomy): domain Bacteria; phylum Bacillota; class Bacilli; order Bacillales; family Amphibacillaceae; genus Sediminibacillus; species Sediminibacillus albus. The sequence continues at coordinate 1,187,816 of NZ_FNFL01000001.1, forward strand.
ACCGTAGGAGATAAAGGAAACACGGAGCAGCGCGACGATGTTGACTTATCGGACGGAGGAGCAGGAAGCCCACTAGACGCTGGGCACTGGAACTAGACGTTCAAAAGTGAAAGTGCCAGGTTTGCGGCGTATGGGGTGGACTGCACCGCTGGAGCATCGGGGTTTATATAATAATAGAGCCGGCAGAGCTAATTACCGCTGCCGGCTCTTTCCATTTATTTAGACACTACTTCGACTTTCAATTCATCGTTTGTCTGTTCTTTTGCTTGAGCCATTCCTTTGTCGATATTCACCATTTTCAACAAAAGGATACCAGCGATAAAAAATATCAGTAATGAAATGATACCAAATCTGCTTGATCCTGTAACCTGCCCAACAAATCCAAATACAAATGGCCCAAAAACAGCTGCGAATTTGGAAGAAATACCATAAAAACCGAAAAATTCCGCATGTCGATCATCGGGAACCATCCTGCCGAAGATAGAGCGGCTTAACGCTTGGGCTCCTCCCTGTACTAATCCGACACAAATCGCAAGTAAATAAAAGTGCAGAGCAGTACTCATGAAAAACCCTAAAATCACAATGCCAACATACGCATATAGTGTAACTGTCAAAGCCTTTTTCGCGGAAATTTTTCCAGCGATCCAGCCAAACATAAATGTAGAGGGAATGCCGACAAATTGAGTAATTAAAAGAGCGGTGATTAAGGAATTTGTGTCGATTCCAATATCTTTCCCATAGATGGTAGCCATTTTAATAATCGTCGAAATACCATCATTATAAAGCCAAAATGCCAATAAAAAAATCAATAATTGCCGGAACTTCTTGATTTCTTTAAATGTATTGCCCACCCGTTTAAAACCTATCATTGCATAAGACTGCGTTCGTTCCCGCTTGACCGGCTGCTCTTCCCGAATATTTTTGAAAAGCGGAATGGAAAAAATAAACCACCAGATACCAACTGTGGCAAATGCTACTTGACTTGCGGCAGCCTGATCCGGAATACCGAACCAATCGTGCTTAATTAGCATGATCACATTGGCTGCCAAAAGCAGCCCACCGCCAATATAACCATACGCATAGCCTCTAGTTGATATTTTATCAATATCCTCGCCTTTGGCCACTTCAGGTAAAAAAGCATCGTAGAAGACATTTCCACTTGAAAAACCAATCGTTCCTACAATCAGCAGAAGCGAGGCAAATAAGTAGTCCCCTTCTCCGACAAATGCCAGCAAAACACTGGCAATCATCCCCATGTAAGCAAAAAAACGAAGAAACTTCTTCTTGGCAGCAGAATAATCACTGATCGCTCCTAATACCGGGGCCATTACGGCGACGATCAATACTGCAATCGACTGTGAATAAGCCCAATAGCTTGTCGCTGCATTTTCTTCAAGTCCTTTGGCGGCTACGTCGTAATAAAAGACAGGTAATATAGCAGCCATTATGGTTGTGGCAAAAGCGGAATTGGCCCAGTCATACAGAAGCCAGCTTCTTACTGGTTTTCTTTCCACTCCCTTCCCTCCCTTTTCCATTAGTTAGTATAAGCATAACAAAAAAAACCCGCATTCATATTAAGATATTGTATTTTTTCCAACGTTCTTGCTTTAAACTTCTTGTTACTTCGTTAAATTAGCAATAAGTATCCAAGTAGATTATTACTGTATTATGCGTTTATCATGGTTATATGCACAATTCCCGTTTTGTTGCTGGACAGCTTCCCTGTATTTTGGAAAAGGTGCATGAATTGCTGTTAGAGAGGGACCCTCCCAAAGTGGCTGTTTTCGGTCGTGCTTTTTTCTTTATTTGGATCCTCTACGGTTGGACACCCGCAGTTTTAAACAGTTCAACAGCGATAGAATAGAAAAGGCGTCCCGGCTGGCCGGGACGCCTTTGTGCATCAATCGAAGTATTCCTCTAACGTGATATCTTGATTATATATTTCTTCAGCAATATCCTTACCTACGTAACGAAGATGCCAAGGCTCGTAGCTATATCCAGTAATATCGCTCTTTCCTTCTGGATAACGGATAATAAAACCATAATTATGGGCATTGTCTGCCAGCCATTGTCCCTCATCTGTTTGTTTGAATGTCTGCTCTAATGCAAAGGCAACTTCTGCAGATGTTACATCCATGGCAAGGCCAGTTTGGTGCTCACTGGTGCCTGGCCGGGCAGAAAACTTATCCGCCTCTTCCTGACCCCTGCTCTCGACATTTTGCTGGTATATTTGCTTCTGGCGTTCATAAGAGCGGTAGCCAGAGGCAGCAACCAAATCCAAGCCAGCCTGCTCTGCGCCACGGAATAAATCTTCCAAAGCAGAAGCTGCTGTTTCACGCATATATCTTTTCTCCAAATCCTCTTCAAAATAAAACGGTACATCAGGAGCAGTTAAATCTGGCGGTTCATATCCATCCGGCAATTTACGCTGTTTATTAACAAGAACTTGCAGGCTTTCTGGATTATCAACAGTTACGATTCCTTCCTTGCCCTCATCGTTCTCATCTTCAGATTCTCCCGACTTATCGGTTTCCTTATTTTCATTTTCGCCATCCTCATCCTGTCCTTCGCCTTCTTTCGGATCCTGGCTGGCTTGCTGCTTATCATCCAATTCTGTTTCACTTCCCTGATTATCCGAACCAGACTTTGGTTCGTCCTCTTGGCAGCCGAGTAACCCTGCACTTATGATGGTTATTATTAATAATGCTTTTAACTTCATGATTATCCCTTCGTTTCTTGTTGATTATAGCTCTCATCTATAAAGTGTAACATAATTTTTCGGATTTGGACGCTCTCGAAATATGGAAAATTAATGGATTGTCATTGCGATAAAGGCACCCCCATGAATGAAATAGATATCAAATAACAAAAAAATCCTTGCCAGGCAGCGGCAAGGATTCCTATACTTTGTAACGGTTACTCCCTTACAAAAGATTGATATTGTTTACTTAAAGCAAGAAAGGCTTCTTTGTCACTAGCATCAATGGAATGGTTAATTTGAGCTTCTAAGTGTGATTTGTTCCAGTTAAAACATAATTCGTCGAGAAGTAATTTAGTCGCAAGCTTAATTTCATAGGATATTTCACGTTTGGCTACGATTTTACTTTTCCTATTGGTTCCAAAAGCCTGTAATCTGTAATTGATCTTATGCTTTTTCATGGAACACGCCCCCTTGTTCCTTTTTTTTATTATCCTAGAAAATGAGTAATAACGCAACAATTTTCTGAATATTTATTAAATAATTCCCTGGATTTCTTTTAACCAAACGTTTATCAGCCAAAAAAAGCTTGGTATGCTTTGATTTAGCAGCTACCAAGCTTTCTTAACTTTAGCCAGATTGATCTGCTTCCGGCCTGATTGCTTTAAATGAAAGCAACGCAGCGACAACAGCGAGGCTCGCCAACAAAACAACCATCCAAGTCAAGTCGACCTTCATCAGTAAGGCAATTACCGGCGGTCCTGCCGCCACCCCTAGATATCGGGCTGAACTATAAATGCAAGTAATTGTCCCTCTTACCCCTTTATCTATGCTTTCCGTAATAAGGGCATCCAAACAAGGGAGACCCGCCCCAATTCCAATACCGCAAATGAGAAATACCATCAGCAGATAAATAAATTGATCAGAAAAACGGACAGCAATTACTGCAAGGCCAGACAACAATATACCTGAAAAAGTAATCCACTTCATTTTGACCAGGTCGTCTTTAATCACTCTCCCCGTAATATAGGACGCCAGGCACAATGCCGCTAATGGGCCGGCTAAATAAAAACCCTTTTTTATTCCTGTGAAGTGGTAATGGTCTTCTAAAACACTCGATAAATAAAAAAGAATTCCAAACAAGATAAACATTAAAATAGCTCCGATGGCAAACACGGCCGTCAGCCATCCTCCATGCTCTTGGAAAGCCTTTTTTGTGTTTGCCCGAAATTCTTTGAACTTAGGCCCCTTCTCATCATTCTTCGGTTTTTTTACCAATAAAAAAATTAGAACCATTGATATTAGACAAAAAACCGGGATAGCAAAAAAAGGGAGATACCAAATAACACCAGCAAGTATCGCTCCTAATATCGGGCTAAGTACTTTGCCGAACGTATTCGATGTTTCAATTAACCCGAGCGTAGAGCTGACATCTTCTTCTCTGCGGAACATATCTCCTACGAGGGGCAGTACAATAGGGGCAGTTCCAGAAGTGCCTATCCCCTGCAAAATTCTGCCCAGCAGGATAAACAGAAACGGGTCATCGATTTTCCAGGAAGCATATCCAGAAATCAGGCCGCCGACACCCACTACAGCAAGGGAGGGCAGGATAACAATCTTCCTTCCAAACCGGTCTGAAAGAAAACCGGCTAAAGGTATGAAAAAAATGGCAACAATAGAGTAAACAGTAATAATATAGCTTGATTGCAGTTTAGAGATATCCATCTCTTTCTCCATTAACGGCAATACTGGGATAAGCATAGAATTCCCTAACGTCATAATAAGCGGTATAGATGCCAGAGAAACAATTGCCCACCTTTTTTCATGCACTTCACTTTCCTGATGGTGAGGTTGGTTGGTAGAATTCATCAGTAGTATTCCTTTCTACATTTACTCTCCTTTCATGTTTTCCTATATAGTGACATTTCATGCAAAGATAAGATTGGACGCCTCCAACTAAAAAAACCCACCTCTCCTCGATAAGGGGTGGGCTTTTTTTCTTTAGTGGATCAGTTTTGGGCGATCTTTTTGGTTACCTCTACCGTTCTTTTAGCCTGATGCTTGACGGCAGCTTCTACGTCCTCAACCATATTTCCGTCTTGATCGACACTGACACTGATACCATATGGGTTTCCTCCCGCTGCAAACGTAACAGGATCGGTATAGCCTGGTCCGACGATAATAGCTCCCCAGTGGAACATTGTAGTGTACAGGTTCAATGTAGTGGCTTCCTGACCGCCGTGGGCGTTTTGTGCGGAAGTCATAGCACTGACAACTTTGTTGACCAATTTTCCTTCCGCCCATAACCCCCCAGCTGAATCGATGAATTGCTTCGCTTGTGCTGGCACATTACCGAAACGGGTCGGTACACTGAAAATGAATCCATCAGCCCAATCGAGATCATCGTTAGTAGCCTCAGGAACATCTTTGGTTGCCTCATAGTGGGCTTTCCAAGCCGGATTTTGAGCAATTGCTTCTTCAGGTGCCAACTCTTTGATTTTACGTACTCTTACTTCTGCACCTGCATCCTTTGCTGCAGCTTCTGCCCATTGTGCAAGTTGATAATTGGTGCCAGTCGAACTATAATAAAAAATTCCCAGTTTCACCATGTTAATGCTCCTTTCTTTATGTTAAAAAATATTATTCTCTTTATAAAAGAGAGTATGCACGTATATCTATTCCCGGGCTTACTTTGTAGTAAGCCTCTAATTTGTACTATCCATGTTCAAATACAGTCTGACTCCTCAAGGTCATCAGTGGGGTTACCAGCCTTTGGAATAAAAAAGAGGCGAGCCGATGCTCTGCCTCTTTTATGCTTTCTATACTACTTTACTGTAGGATGGAAAAGTCCAGTAACAATCTCCCCATCCTCTTTGGACAGCCAATTCGTCAAAAGTGGCAGCCTGACTGTTATAAAAGTTAATGATTGCTTCTTCTACTGTTTCTTGGTTGGGATTATAGGAGAGTAATATTGGTTTGGAGAAGCGCATCCCATCTACCGAACCCTCAATAATAATCGTTTCACGATACATGCTCTCACTCCCTTAATATAATAAAAACTATAATGATGAATGCTTAGTATTTCTTTACCCGATTTTGCACAAAATTAATCCTATGCAAGCAAATACATGGTCGTTGAACCTTTATTTACATTTCAGTAATGAAAAAAAGTTGAATGCCGGCAATTTTGGTGCCTACATCAAGTTTTGTTTCTCTAGACTTATTGAAGTTTTGTTTGGTAAGCTATGTTTGCTGGAAAAGCCTAAGAAGCGGAGGCAAAAATAGACATGGGTCAATATGAAAATTTAAAAAGAGGAGAACGAGGTGCATGGATCAGCATTACTGCTTATCTAATCCTGGCTCTTGCTAAATTAATCATTGCATCTGTCGGAAGCTCTGATGCCTTAAGGGCTGACGGATTGAATAATACAACGGATGTCGTTGCATCTATCGCCGTATTAATCGGACTGCGGATTTCAAGAAAACCTCCGGATGAAGACCACCATTACGGGCATTTCCGTGCAGAAACAATTGCCTCGCTTGTAGCTGCTTTTATTATGGTTACTGTCGGCTTTCAAGTAATCTTGAATACCTTTCAAAAAATTATAGAAAATACCCACTCACAGCCAAGCATGCTCACAGCCTGGACTGCAATCGGCAGTGCTGTGATTATGCTGGCAGTCTATCGATTTAATTTAAATCTTTCCAAGAAGGTAAAGAGTTCATCCCTGTATGCGGCTGCCCAGGATAATAAATCTGACGCCTTAGTAAGTATCGGAGCGTTTACCGGTATTGTCGGCGCCCAATTCGGGGCATTCTGGCTCGATCCGGTTGCTGGGTTGATTGTTGGGCTGATTATTTGCAAGACAGCCTGGAACATCTTTCGCGATGCTACTCATACATTAACGGATGGCTTTGATAAAGAGGAGTTAATGCAAATCAAAGACAGTATCGCAAGCGACGAAGAAGTGGAAGAAGTTAAAGATATAAAAGGACGGTTACACGGTAACCAAACCCTCGTAGAGGTCACGATTTATGTGAATCCAAGGCTTGATGTAAAAGAAAGCCATGAAATTACCGTTCGTATTGAAAACCTGTTAGAAGAGGAGCATGACATTCAGCATGCCCATATTCATATCGAGCCTGCCCCACCCCAACCTTTATAGTTTCATAAACAACGACCAGGCAGTACCATTGACTGTCTGGTCGTTTATTTTATGTTTCCTGCGCTATATTATTGTTTATTTATGTCGCAGTTTTTCAGCTAATTCTTCAATGCTTTTCCATCCATAGGCTGACTCTTGATATGTACCTTCTCCGATAGTGGTCTCTTCCTTGTCAATCTGGCGTGCCCCATGCTTGGCATAAAAGTTGCTGGAAGGATTTCGCGTCAGTACCCACACGAGCATCGATTGATATCCCTCCCTGACCATTTCTTCTGTAAAAGCAGCAAGCATTTTAGAGCCGATCCCCTGCCTTTGATAGGAAGGGAGCAAATAAATAGCGTATATCTCACCATCGTAACCGAACCGTTTCGTCCGTTCCTTTCCCCCTGATACGAAGCCAATAATTTCTCCGTCCGCTTCTTTTTCAACAACGAGCGCCGGCTGGCCAGTCTGGGGCATCTTCAATATTGTTTCCCAAAGCGCTTTCCGGTTTTCGTAAGTAATATTGGACATATCCTTTTCATTAATTAACTCGGAATAGGTCGTTTTCCAACTGTTGACATGGACATTAGCAATTTTTTCAGCATCGGTTAAATCGGCTTTTCTAATCTGAAACAATGCTTCTCCCCCTCGGTTGTGATAATTAAATTGTTAGTAAAAAAACAGCGGCAATAGCTCCAAGGACGACCAGGATAATATTTAACCCACATAAGGCTAAAATGACTGCAACTGCTCCTCCCAGCAGGCCGATATGCGGTTCATCCGGTTTGACGGAAAGAATTCCAGGAAATATCAACGCACCCAGAGCTGCATAAGGGATAGCATTCAGCCAGCTGTTCATCCATTCTGGAAAATGTAATTTGTCGACGATATAAGCAGGGATGACCCTCGGAATCATGGTAACAAGCGACATACCAACGATAATCAATAAAATCACTGTTCTCCCCCTTTCAGGAAATAAATCCCGCTTAAGCCACCGACAAGGGTGCCGGTAACAATTGCCCAGCCATTACTTACAAACTGACTGCAAATAAAATTAATTAACATAGCAAGAACTGCAATCAGCCCCACTTTAACTTCTTTTTTAACGCTTGGCAGCAGTAAGCCGATAAACATGGCATATAAGGCAATCCCCATGCTTTGGCTCAATGCTTCGGGAATAATATCACCGATGATTCCCCCTAAAAAGGAACCACCAACCCAGGAAGCATAAGCAGTCAGCATTAAAGCGGCGTAAAAGTACATTCCTTTCTCTTGTTTTGCTTCATTAGGATGCAAGGAAGCAACAGAAAACGTTTCATCAGTCAACCCTAACGAAAGAGGGACTTTCCACCCTACGCCGAATTCCCGAATCCTATTCATAAACGAAAAACTCATGACAAAATGGCGGAAATTAAGGACGAATGTAGCAATAATAATTTCAGCCGCCCCTGCGCTGATGGCAATCATGTTAGCACCCATAAACTGGCTTGCTCCTGCGAAAACCAGCACACTCATCAGCGTTATTTCCCAGACAGCCATGCCAGCCTGTTTTGCTAAGACTCCATATGTCAGAGCAATTGGCAAGTATCCTAACATAATTGGAAAACCCTTAGAAATGCCTCTTTTAATCATATAAAGGCGGACAGACACTTGTTCCTTCTCCATTGCTTTGGATGTCATAGGGATATGCTCACTCCTGCTATTTTCATTTAAAAAAATGTATTGGTAAAAAAAGAGATTACTATATTTATCTCATAGTTATTGACAGCGTGACAAGCTTTATTGTATTATTCACGGAAACACATTGCTAATAATTAATCGCAGATTTCAAAGTAGACTCTTTGCCGTGCAGTTGTTAGAGACCGGATGGCTGGTGAAAATCCGGGCAGGACAGAGTTGAATTACAAAATCGGTTCAGGCGATTCATGTTGAGTTGGATGAATTTCATCAATTAGGGTGGTACCGCGGAGTCAAACTTCGTCCCTTTCAGGGATGGAGTTTTTTTGTATCTTATTTTAAATATTTTGTAAGGAAAGGAGCATTTCCATGTTTCAAATAGAACCAAAGCAATCATTATCGTGGCAGGAAGCATTATTTTTACTGCTCACAGTCATCGCTCTAATAAGTACTTTTATTATTAAGCTTGAAACAGTTCCGCACCTCCCATTAATACTCGCAATTCTGTACATTATGACATACGGGCTGGTCAAAAAATTACCTTTTTCCCAGCTGGAAACAGGACTGATCAAGGGAGCTACAGCAGGGGTTGGCGCTGTTTTCCTATTTTTACTGATTGGTATCTTAATAAGCAGCTGGATGGTAAGCGGTACAATCCCGATGCTAATGGATACGGGGATCCGCTTGATCGGAGGAACTTGGTTTTACGCGATTGTATTTGTTGTCACAGCTATCATTGGTACAGCTTTAGGCAGTTCTCTAACTACAAGCGCAACAATCGGAGTAGCTTTTATAGGGATGGCACAAGCAATGGATTTATCATTGGCAATTTCTGCGGGAGCCATCGTGTCCGGAGCCTTTTTTGGTGATAAAATGTCTCCCTTGTCAGATACCACCAATCTTGCTTCCACCATAGTAGAAGTGGATTTGTTCAGCCACATTAAGAATATGGCATGGACCACCCTGCCCGCTTTTCTGGTCACGTTTGTCCTGTTCGCGGCCTTATCGCCTAGTCAACAAATAGATGCCGGCCAATTGGAAAATTACCAACAAGGCTTGCAGGCATCCGGCCTTCTTCATTGGAGTGCCTGGATTCCCTTGCTTCTGTTAATCGGATTCACCCTGTTCAAAATCCCGGCTTTTGTAACACTTGCTGCCAGCAGTTTAACTGCTGCCCTGATCGCTGGATTCAAAGGGAATCTTTCTTGGATTGCTATTTGGAATAGTTGGTTTGCCGGCTATTCATCGAATACAGGCGTGGAAAGTGTCGATGGACTTTTAACCAGAGGGGGGATGGAAAGCATGCTGTTCACAATTTCTTTGGTACTGTTGGCATTGGGATTGGGCGGATTATTATTTGTCACAGGCATTATTCCATCGCTTTTATTAACCATCGAGAAAAAACTGATTAGTTTACACTCCATCACTTTGACTACTGTTTTTACAGCAATTGGTGCAAATATCTTGATTGGCGAGCAATACCTATCGATTTTGCTGACAGGAGAAACTTACAAAAAAGTTTATGACAGGGCTGGGATTTCCAGAAAGAAGTTATCACGCACCCTAGAAGATGCCGGAACGGTGATCAATCCACTTGTTCCCTGGAGTGTCTGCGGTGTTTTCCTTGCTGATGTTCTAGGGGTCCCAGTATTAACTTACCTGCCCTTCGCTTTCTTTTGCCTGCTTTGTCCAATAATGACAATTATCATTAAAGGAAATACCAGCAAAGAAAAGGCATAAACCGCTACTATTATCTGATTTACGCTCCCTATTTCCTTATAGGGAGCTGTTTTTTTTCAGTACTTGCTCCAGTTTATCCAGACCGACCAGCAGCCGCGGAGATGGTCGGCAGAATAGAGATTCCGGGAGGATATGGATGTTGTCTTTTTTGACCGCATCAACATTTTCCCAGCCTGGCCGTTTTCTGATTAGTTCCGGCCGCATTTTTTTCTCTTCCACTCCTACCCACACCATACAAATATGTTCAGGATTCCTTTTCCTGACATCCTCCCAATCGGTTTGGATACTGGCGGCATCCTCTGTTTCGAAGATGTTCCAGCCACCGGAAAGCCGGCTGATTTCGGTCAGCCAGTTTTTGCGGCCCGGAGTAAATATTGGTTTCGGCCACCATTCCCAATAAAGGGAAAACCGCTGACTCCTTTTATCGGCTGCAGCCTCATAAAAATGGACTTCCTGTCTAAATTGTCCAGCTTTTTCATCCCCCAGGTCTTTATCACCTAAGGCCTCTGCCACTGTTCGCAAATCCTCGGCAATTTCCTCTAGAGTATTAGGATTTAACACGAGAAAAGGAAGCTTTTTTTCTTCTAATGCTTTAATATTGCTCTCCATTCCTGGCACGCTTAAAGAAGCTAACACGAGATCAGGCTCTAATGCAGCGACTTTTTCCATATCAATCGACAAATCCGGACCAAGTCTTGGCAATTTGTTTACAGAATCCGGATAGTCAGAAAAATCATCAACAGCGATCAAGTGGTCTATTTTCCCTAAATAATCAAGCAGTTCCGTATTGCTCGGACATATTGATATTACCCGCATATTTATATCTCCTTTCACTAACAGCACTGCAGCTTATGTAAAAAAAGAGAAAGCATGCTGCTTTCTCTTAGATTTCGTCTTGGCCAGTAAGAATTCTTGGCCCCTCTTTAGTTATCACTACGGTGTGCTCATATTGAGCAGAGCGGCCCTGGTCCGTCGTCCGTGCTGTCCAATTATTTGTGTCCATTTGGCTGTGCCAACTACCTTCATTCAGCATGGGCTCGATAGTTACTACCATACCTTCTTTAAGGCGAAGGCCTTTCCCTGCTTCCCCAAAGTGGGGGATATGGGGGTCCTCATGGATGGTAGGTCCAATCCCATGACCGGTAAAGTCCTTCACTACGGAAAAACCTTCCGCCTCAGCATACGTTTGAATGGCATGCCCGATATCACCGATACGTTTGCCCACTTCTGCCTGCTCAATCCCTTTATATAATGATTTCTCTGTTACTTCCATTAATCGTTTCGCTTTTTCATCTACGTCTCCGACCGCATATGTCCAAGCAGAATCGGCAAGTCCTCCATTTAAATTGACAACCATATCGATAGTGACGATATCCCCATCTGAAAGTTTATCTTCCCGGGGAAAACCATGGCAGATTTCATCATTGATTGAGGCGCAGGTAGCAAACTGATAACCATTATATCCTTTTTGCTCCGCGGTGGCTCCGTGTTCAGCCAAGTATTTTTCTACAAAGTTTTCAATCTCCATTGTTGTAATGCCTGGTTTTATCATTTTTGCTATCTCTTTATGGCAGGATGCCAGCAATTTGCCTGCTTCCTGCATTTTCTCAATTTCTCTTTTACTTTTACGTGTAATCATCTAAGACTTCCTTTCTTCTCCATCTATTTTATCATGTGGTTAAACAGCCCGCAAAGCCCGGGGAATAACCAATTATATAAAATAATTTATGCCTTTCTCTTGGTTGGCATGCTGTTAGTGTAAAGCCATATTAAAGTTTACCACGGGATTCATCTCCCGTAAAATCAGTTGAAAATAATATAAAAGCAATAGAAAACATGTAATTTTGCAGGTGGGGGATGTTAAAATAAAACAATTATAAGTTATATATATTTTACAAAGTGGGGGTTACAAATGGAAATTAAAAGACTTGGCAAGGAAGACGGCAAAGATTATTGGGAACTGCGCCTGGAGGCCTTACAAAAAAACCCTGAGGCTTTCCTCACCAGCTATCAAGCGGCAGTGGAAAAAAAAGACCCGATTCAAACGATTCAATCCCGACTGGAAGCGGCTAACAATTATACATACGGCGCATACCTTGCTGATCAATTGGTCGGAATAGTAACCATGCTGCGGAATGAACACGCTAAAACTGCCCATAAGGCCGATATTCTTGCTATGTATGTTTCCAGTGAAGCACGAAGGCATAATGTCGGCTTTCAGCTAATACGTAAAGCACAGGAAGAAGCTTATACTATAGGAATTGAACAATTAGAGCTTAGTGTGGTTGCAGGAAATCTCCCCGCAAAAAAGCTATACGAGAAAGCAGGCTTTTCCCGTTATGGAGTAGAACCTAACGCCATCAAGGAAAATGGGGAATATATGGATGAGGAATTAATGATATGTTTTATTGATTCTCCAAATCCTGCCTAGCCGAACGAATTAATAAGCAGAGGTACACCCCTAAATCGGGATACCTCTGCTTGTTTGTATCTATATTGTACAGCGGAAATTAATAGCCGTATCCTCCGCCATAGCCACCACCACTGAACCATGATGACCCTACGATAATAAGCAAAATAAACAACACAACAATTAACGCAAATCCTGAACCATATCCATAACCTGCTCCTGAACTCATTTAAACAATCCCTCCTTTTTCCGATGTACTATAGAGTATGTAGCACCACGGAAGTCGGAAGGGCATTTATAAAAATTGGGTATATGACCATTTTAATCGCTAATGTGTTTAAAACTATGTCAATCGATGAACGATAGAAACAGCCTTCGCTGATTTTATCTATGATAAACTAATAACAAGATTCTATCCGGAGGTGAAGCAATGGAACCAAGGTGGCTGTCGTGGGCGAAAGAAATCCAGGCCTTATCGCAAGCAGGAATTACTTATACAAAAGATGCCTATGATAAAGAGCGGTATGAAAGACTAAGAGAAATCAGCAAGGAAATTATGGGCGAATACACGAATATGCCGATCGACAAGTTGACTGGACTGTTCACAAATGAAACGGGTTACCAAACACCAAAAGTCGATATACGTGCAGTGATCGTGGAACAGGAAAGAATATTGCTCGTTAAGGAAAAATCGGATGGTAAATGGGCATTACCAGGAGGATGGGGAGATGTCGGGTTTTCGCCAGGTGAAGTGGCTGCCAAGGAAACATTAGAAGAAGCGGGATTAAAAGTCACCCCTGTAAGAATGCTGGCTGTCTATGATACGAAAAATCATAACCACCCTTCAATGCCTTACCATGTTTATAAATTATTTATCTATTGTGAAAGAAAGGATGGAAGGTTGTCTGGAGGACTTGAAACTAGCAAGGCAGCTTTTTTCAAAAAAGACCGATTACCTGAACTTTCCCCCGCCCGAAATACATATGAGCAAGTAGCACAATTGATTGCTGACACTGCAAATCCACGAACACCATGCAGATTTGACTAAATATTAAAAGGAAAGCCGGAGACCGGCTTTCCTTTTAGCAATTTTTTTGAAGCAGGTCGCTTCCGCTTTTGTTCATCCAGCTTCTGCTCCCAGCGACTTGGGAACTTCCCCCGCCTCGTACGATAAGTCAATATCGGTCGCTTCCGCTTTTGTTAACTATTTCTTGCTTCTCCTTCTCTTACCCAGTTGATTAGGCCGCCATGGAGCATTACTTCAATTTGGCGTGGTGATAGGGAGTGCTTTGCTTGTATCGGCCCTTTTCCTTTTACTTCTATCTCTAATTTGTTTGTGTTAGGCAATGTCTGATGAAGATTTTTCACGGATAGAATATCACCGTGTTCCAAGATATCGTAATCTTCTTCATTAACAAACTCTAGCGGCAATACTCCGAAATTAACGAGATTTTGCCAGTGAATTCTAGCATAGTCCTTAACTACCACAAAACGTAATCCGAGATACCTCGGTGCCAAAGCAGCATGCTCACGGCTTGATCCCTGGCCATAATTCGTACCGCCTATGATTACATGACCGCCCTGTTCGCGAATCTCCAACGCCCGCTTATAATAAGTCCCATCTAAAATTTCAAAAGTGAATTTGCTTATTTCCTCTAAGTTACTCCGGAACGGGAGTACTTTTCCGCCTCCGGCCAATATTTCATCTGTTGAAATGTCATCACCGACTTTAAATAGCACCGGAAGCTCCATTTCATCTGGAAGGGCATCGAATTCTGGAATACTTGATATATTTGGCCCTTTCACTAACTCTATCTCCCTTGCCTCCTCTAACGGCAGCGGCTCCTCTAACAATTCGTTATTAATGGTCGGCTTCTCCGGAATACTCACTTGTGGATAATCCATCTCCAAATCGCGAGGATCGGTTATTTTGCCGTAAAGAGCGGAGGCTGCAGCAGTTTCCGGGCTGCACAAGAATACTGAATCCTCCCTTGTTCCTGACCGTCCGGGAAAATTCCTCGGTGTTGTTCGTAAGCTGTTTCTGCCAGTTGCCGGTGCCTGGCCCATGCCAATACAGCCATTGCATCCTGCCTGGTGCAATCTGCCGCCTGCCTGGATGAGCTCAAACAGTAAGCCTGATTTGGTTAAATCCGAGAGCAGCTGCCGGGAAGCTGGGTTGATATCTAGGGAAACACTGTTGGAAACTTTTTTTCCCTTTACTATTTCGGCAACAATTGCAAAATCCCGGTAGCCCGGATTTGCAGAAGAACCAATATACGCCTGGTAAATTGGTTCACCGGCAACTTCCTTCACAGGAACAACATTCCCGGGGCTGGAAGGTTTGGCAATCAATGGTTCCAGCTCAGACAGATTAATTGATTCTTCTAAGTCATAAACGGCTCCTTTATCTGCTTTGAGCTCAGTCCAATCTTCTCCTCTTTCTTCCATTTCCAAAAACTTCTTTACCTCTTCATCAGATGGAAACACTGTCGTCGTGGCGCCAAGTTCCGCTCCCATATTGGCGATAACATGACGGTCCATAGCACCTAGCTGTTTAACTCCCGGACCATGGAATTCAATAATTTTTCCGATCCCGCCTTTTACACCATGTCTGCGAAGCAATTCCAAAATGACATCCTTTGCACTTACCCAGTCTGGCAGCTCGCCCGTCAGTTCAATGCCCCAGACTTTTGGCATTTTTACATAAAATGGCTGGCCGGCCATTGCCAAAGCAACCTCCATTCCGCCTGCTCCCATAGCAAGCATTCCAATTGACCCTGCTGCGCATGTATGGCTATCCGATCCAACCATCGTCTTTCCTGGCTTGCCAAGCCGCTGCATATGGACTGGATGACTTACACCATTTCCCGGTTTGCTAAAATGTATGCCAAATCTTCTGGTAGCACTTTCAAGAAATAGATGATCATCGGGATTTTTATGATCTGCCTGGATCAAATTATGATCAACATACTGGGCAGACGCTTCCGTTTTTACTTGATCAATCCCCATCGCTTCTAATTCCAGCATTACTAATGTCCCGGTAGCATCCTGTGTTAATGTTTGATCAATCTTCAAGCCTATTTCTTCCCCTGGTTCCATCGTTCCTGAAACTAAGTGGTCCTTGATTAATTTTTGGGCAACATTTAGAGCCATGAATGATCTCCTTTCTGTTGTTTTCATTAATTAGACTACTAAGCAGTAAATTCGAATTTTCCTGATGTATTAAGTTTATAAGCAATCTAAAAAAACAAATATGGTATATAAGTCTTTTTCCTTACTTAACCTGCTTTCAAACGTTTAAAGATGGATTTCCCAAATTTTCCGCAAAAAAGCACAGTCGTCAGCTTGATAAATCGGGCATATCCAAGCTCACACGACTGTGCTTCTATACCAGCAATCAGAATTATTTAATATAAATCCTTAATACTGTAAATTTTGCCGTTCACCAAGTCCTCTCCTTCTTCCAGGAAGTTAAGCAGAGCTTCAGCAACAACTTTTGTATCTCTTAAACTATTCGTTTCCTTATATTGTTTAAAGTTCTCCACATCCTTGAATTGTTCCTCGCTGGAAGATCTGATGGTCCCCTGCATCTCTGTATCCATTATGCCTGGGTCGTATAAGATCGCTTTGCAGCGAGTGCCTAGTTCCTCCTGCTCCAGGGCGACTGTCTCTGTAAAACGATTAAGCGCCGCTTTTGTACTGCAATAGGCACTCCACCCGTAAACAGACCGTTGCGCCGCGCCAGAAGTGACATTGACAACTACAAGTTCAGTTCTCGACGCTGCTGCTTGGTGAAGAAACAAATTAGACGTGGCCATAGGAGCTGTTAAATTAACATTCACATGGTTGCTCAAGCTTTCCACGCTATAATTGCCGGCAGTATCTACAGGATTAACGACACCTGCATTGTTTATTAGATAAACCTTATGATACATACCATTAAAAGCTTTATTTGCTATCTCTGTAAATATCGCTTCCACTTGATGGAGATTGTTTAGATCACACTTCTTGGATTCAAATGTTGTCGAGTTGTCTTCAGCCACCTTTTGTAAATGCTTGTTTTCCTGCCGGGCCAGTCCCATAACCGCTGTCCCTTTCTCCAGCATGAGCTCAGCGATTGCAGCTCCGAGTCCTCTTGAAACACCTGTGACAATTGCTAGTTCCACGGATAGTTCCCTCCATTCAACCTAAATTAAGCTTGTTAACTGTCGATAAATATCAACGATTTCCTCCATCTTCATTCTTACCAGCCCACTAGAAGAAGGAGCAACAAATTCAATACACCCATTGGTTACAGATTGTTCCTGAACACCCCAGGACACCTTCCGCCTCTTACTGTATTGCTGATAAACGCCTTTCCCGACAAAGCAAACGACTTTCGGCTGATAATACGCTATTTTTTTCTTTAATTCTACTCTTCCTTGTTGGTACTCTTGCTTTGTTATCTCTGCAGCTTCTTTGGTTGGCCTCGACACAATGTTCGTAAGCCCATACCCAAAGTCAAGGAGACGAACATCCTCTGCAGCTGTTAATTTTCTAGGGGTCAGTCCAGCCCTGTATAAAATTGTCCAGAACCGGTTATTTGGGTTTGCATAGTGATGGCCGGTTTCCGAAGATTTAAGGCTTGGGTTAAAACCAACAAACAACACGTTTAACTGTTTTTGCAAATGATCGGGTATTGGCTGCAGCATTGTTCTGATTTCCTTTCTTTCTTCGCTTCCACTAATCCTTTTGACAAACATGAATAGTAGTTTTAGATTTGGCAAGGCTACTGGTAAAAAGGAGTTTTCAAAATGAAGAAAAAGCAGGACTACAAGTTAAGCTATGAATCGGACGGAAAAATGGGCAAAGAAATGAAACGTCAAACCAAAGATAAAACGGAATCCAAGGATGAAAAAATGTTTTTTAATACTACACAGTCAAGCGAATAAATTCTCATCTTTTCTATAGACCGGCGTCCTAATACAGGGCGCTGGATTTCTACTTTCCTACCTTCACATTTTTTAAGCCGTTTTTGACAAACTCATCCTCATACTTCTCAGCTAGCTCCAATCTTCTTTCTATATCTTTATTCTGTAACTTGCCTACCGGTCCTAGTTCTCTTAATAAATCCCGATTGGCAAGTCGATATGTTAGTTCTTCCCAAAAGTTATAATCCTCATAATCCTTTATATATGTATGAAGCTTTTCTTCATAGGAATTTTCAAATTCATACATATCATCTAAATCAGGATAATGGTTCACTTCATCCTCCATGCCCGCTTCCTTATAATTAGAAAAAATCTTTTTCTCCAAATCACTGTATTCTTTTATTTCTTCATTGCGATGTGCATTGACCAACCAATTTCCCAAATAAGCCATTTCGATCAGCTTTTGGTACTCTCCTTGTGATAATTCCAACTTGACCTTGCTCATTTATGCTCCTCCTATCACCCGATAATTTGCTTGCCTTCCTGGGCTAAAGCAAAATGGATTGCATGCTTTAATGTGGAAAAATAATCAATGTCCTGCATTTCTATATTAGACTCTGTCAATTTCATGCTCAATTTTGGGGAGATACCTACAATTACACTTTTGGTGCCCAGTAACTTGGATGAGTTGGTAAGGCTTTGCAGCAAGGAAATGGAATAAGCGTCAATGTCACTGTCAAGCCCGGTAACATCTAAGATTAAAAAATTCGCTTCATACGCAGGCAATTCTTCCATGGTACGTTTAAAGAGGTCATCAGCACGAGCTTCATCATACTTTCCGATAAGCGGCATTACTACAATACCATCCAAAACGGGAATCAGCGGAGATGATATCTCTTTGACTAGATTCATCAACGTTTCCGTTCTCTCTTCTACCTTCCGTTCCAGTCGTTGTATTTCATCTTGTTCGTTCTGTCTAATAAAGCTATGTATATCTTTAATGGGCGACCCATTAGAAGGGAAATAGCGTATTTCATCATACTCATCGCCAGTAAGTTGGCTTTTGACCACTGAAAAACTGGTATTCCGATTAAACAAACCTGTTAAAGTTCCTGCAAAATGGCCAGCTAAAAATGTTCCCATTTTCTCTTTTCTCTGCAACTTATTCACTTTATATTCCCAGCTGTTTTTCATCCTGATTAATGCTGTTTCGTTTTCCGCGGAAAAATCGACAATTTCCAGCTCGCACCAGCCAGCGGCAGCATATATCTCTGGCAGTGAATGTACTACATTTTCTATGCTGTCTTGTTTAAAGAAATCACTAACTATCTTCCCCATGCGGAATCCAGCTGTTTCCATTACTATGTTGGCAGCAGCATCACCAGACACTTCTTCGATTGTGTCCAAAAAAGATTTCATAGCTGTTTCAATCCAGAATATAATTACATCCTGGCCCTCAAATCTCATACTTCCTTTCCCCGGTATCCAAGTATAACTCGGGTGCTTATCTATAATTGAATCGCCCATTTATATATTCTTCCTCTCTTCATAGTTGTCTGTGTACAGTAAAGTTCTTATTTAATTTTATCACCCAGCATGGCTTTTCAAAAGTAATACGCAGGCTGTGTGGATAAATCAAAATACGGAGGAAGGTTCCCATAAGATTATATACCACTGGTTTTCTTTGCTATAAGATCAAAGGGACATTGCCCCGAAAAGTCAGGCCAATGGATCGATAAATGTATAGGGCTGAGTGGGAAGCAACGTGTTCGATTTATTAAATATAAAAAGCCTTGGTTCTTTATAGAGCCAAGGCTTTTTATTCATTTTTTCTTTTAAGGGAGCGAGCATTGTTTAGTAATTTTCTGACAAGCGTCTATTTTCCCTAAGAGGGGCTAAGTCATTTTTCAGCAGCCACTTATGATAGAACCATTCTCCTGCAGCAATTGCTATTGCTGTTACAAGTGCTGGTAAAAAGGTACTTCCTGCTCCGATTACTGCGAGTCCTATCCAAAGCACAACCAATGCTAAACCAAAATCTGAAATTGTTGCAATCATGTTACTTGTCCGCGGAAAAATCATTACGTCACCTAATGCATAGGCTGCAGCGATTAGTATAATACCTAGGACAGTGGTACTCCAGAAAGAGATATCAAATATTAAAGTCATGATAATCCACATTATTGGCAATACCATTAAAGCTTTCATACCGAGTGCCTTACCGTGTTCCATGAAAATACCTCCTTTGTGATATTTATAATTCTCATTCCCAGGGGCTACTGTCAATAAACGTCTACTCGGCATTTTAGGTCATTTTTCCTATTGCATTCATTTTATATATTTGATATTCAGATAGTTATCATTATATCTACTTTAAATTGAGCGGTGTACCCCTGATCATGGTTATTTCCTATTCCGGTTTTGCATATAAAAAACACCCTTCAAGAGAATCATCTCTCAAAGGGTGTTTTGTTTTTGCCTGGCGGCGTCCTACTCTCGCAGGGGCAAAGCCCCAACTACCATGGGCGCTGAAGAGCTTAACTGCTGTGTTCGGCATGGGAACAGGTGTGACCTCTTCGCTATTGCCACCAGACCTACAGGACTTAGGTCGTTCTGTGTCGTTCATAGGAAGTGAACGGTTTTAACAGAACTTCCTAAATGGTAAATCAAAAGTTTGCACCTTCAAAACTAGATAAGAAGGAAAGACATCAACGAACACGCTTATTGCTTTGTTTTAAGTTAAGTCCTCGATCGATTAGTATCCGTCAGCTGCACGTGTCACCACGCTTCCACCT
>NZ_FNFL01000004.1 GCF_900101125.1 Sediminibacillus albus
ACAGTTCGGTCCCTATCCGTCGTGGGCGTTGGAAGTTTGAGAGGAGCTGTCCTTAGTACGAGAGGACCGGGATGGACACACCGCTGGTGTACCAGTTGTTCCGCCAGGAGCATGGCTGGGTAGCTACGTGTGGAAGGGATAAGTGCTGAAAGCATCTAAGCATGAAGCCCCCCTCTAGATGAGACTTCCCATCATTTTAAATGAGTAAGATCCCTCAGAGACGATGAGGTTGATAGGTCCGAGGTGGAAGCGTGGTGACACGTGCAGCTGACGGATACTAATCGATCGAGGACTTAACTTAAAACAAGCAATAAATCGTGTTCGTTGATGTCTTTCTTTCTTATCTAGTTTTGAAAGTACAAGTAAATTATGTCTGGTGGCAATAGCGAAGAGGTCACACCTGTTCCCATGCCGAACACAGCAGTTAAGCTCTTCAGCGCCCATGGTAGTTGGGGCTTTGCCCCTGCGAGAGTAGGACGCCGCCAGGCAGAATTTTTTAAGCTGAGCTTTTATGAGAGCTGACAATAGGAATTTGCGAATATTGTAAAGTAATTACATTACTTTTATTCCAACGTAGCTCAGTGGTAGAGCAATCGGCTGTTAACCGATCGGTCGTAGGTTCGAATCCTACCGTTGGAGCCATTTGCTTCCATAGCTCAGTCGGTAGAGCGCTTCCATGGTAAGGAAGAGGTCGCCGGTTCAAGTCCGGCTGGAAGCTCTTCAATTTATAAAAAAGACAGGTTTTCGTGTTTTAGACGAAAACCTGTCTTTTTTTTGGGAAAAGCTTCAAAACTTTCAGTAGTTTTGTTTCATGTTGTTTTAATCTGTGGCTATTGTCACAGGCGACAACTAACATAATTGAGCAATTATACCTTATTCACAAAAAATAAAAGCAAGTTCAGGGACTTTTTCCGCGACCAAATATTACAAAAAGAGAGTATATTTACCTTTTCTTGCTAATTCATCTAGCCAAGCAGACGATCTTTTAGTAATATCATTCTAACTTCTAAAGAATATTCAGAAAATAGTCCTAAGGAGGTGAAAAAAGGTATCCAGTAAGTAAATAACAGAAAGGGGAAAAGCCATTGAGGCCAAAAAAGCGTAATTTAAAATGGTTAAGTATTAGTTTGATTACTCTCTTGGTTTTACAGTTATTCACTTACACCACTGCCTCGGCACAGAGCTCCTCACCTAGTCTCTCCATCAAAGATACTCAACAAGTAAGTAACAAGATTAGTAAGGAATTAACATCTTCTTTTAAAGACAAGAAGGAAACTACTTATCTTGTGAAGATGAAGGATCAAGCAGATACCACTAAAGCAGCGGAGGCTGCTGTATCCAAAGCAGAAAAAAATTCCTCAATGACATCAACCCAATTGAAACGATTAAAAACATCGGCGGTTGTAACAGAACTAAAATCAACTGCTATAGAATCACAGCAAATGTTAAATGAGTTTTTAGAGAAGGCTTCAAAAGCTGGAAGTGTTTCTTCATATAAGTCGTATTATATAGTCAATGCCTTGGCTGTGACTAGTGATGAAGAAACAATGAAGCAAATTGCTGCGATGCCCGACGTAGAAAAAATACTTCCTAACCGCACTCGTCAATTAACCCCGGCAGCGCAAGAAACTGTAAAAGAAATGAAACTCCACAAGGAAACGAATGCTGCTGAATGGAACATTGATCGAGTTGGTGCTCCTCAAGTTTGGGAGGAAACGGGCATCGATGGAACAGGAGTAGTAGTTGCCAATATTGATACAGGTGTCCAATGGGATCATCCTGCATTACAAAGTCAATATCGGGGATTTAATCCGGACGCCCCGGATCAACCGAACCACGAACTTAATTGGTTCGATGCTACGGCTGGTGAAGAAACCCCATATGATGACCAGGGACATGGAACGCATACAATGGGTACAATCGCTGGTTCTGATTCAGGGGAAACAAACCAAGTAGGTGTAGCACCTGGATCCAAATGGATTGCTGTCAAAGCTTTTACAGCTGCAGGTGGTACGGATGTTGATTTGCTGGAAGCAGGCGAATGGGTGCTTGCTCCAAAGGACGCAGAAGGAACACCACACCCAGAAGCTGCGCCTGATGTAGTAAACAACTCTTGGGGCGGTGGACCTGGATTAGATGAATGGTACCGGCCAATGGTACAAAATTGGATTAGTGCAGGGATTGTACCAGTCTTTTCAGCAGGAAATGACGGCCCGGGAGATGGAACAATTGCCGCTCCTGCTAACTATCCAGAAGTTATAGCAGTTGCTGCCACAGATGCAAGCGATGGATTGGCCAGCTTTTCTTCCAGAGGCCCTTCCCCTTATAACGGGGAGATCAAACCTGACATAGCAGCGCCAGGTGTAAATATCAGATCGTCTGTACCGGGCAGTGATTATGAGAGCGGCTGGAACGGTACATCGATGGCAGGACCTCATGTTGCAGGCACCGCAGCGCTTTTACTGCAAGCGGACAATGCTTTAACTGTGCAAGAGGTTAAAGAAATTTTAATGGAAACTGCTGATACGACAACGAGCAGCCAGTATCCAGAAGACCCAAATGAAGGGTTTGGCCATGGGATAGTGAACGCATTTAATGCTGTTTCTGCAGTTGTCAGCGGGTTAGGCGATATAACAGGACATGTTTACAAAGAAGGCGATGATAGTGAACCGCCAACAATTGACCATGAAGCACCACAAGATACTTACGAAGGAGTGTTACTCTCGCTGTCAGCGGAAGTAAATGATAATGTGAGTGTTGAATCGGTGGAATTGGCCTATCGCTTAAATGGCAATGGCCAATGGCAATCAATTGAAGCGGATCTTGTACAAGGGAATTATAAAGAAGGCACCTACCAAGCAATTATTCCTGGTGAAGCTATAGAAGGTGAAAGCCTGGAATATAAATGGCGTGCTGTAGATTTTGGAGAGAACGAACTGGAAACAGATATTTATGAAGTTTCGGTAAAAGAAGCTATATCAGTAGGATACGAAGAAGACTTTGAAAGCAACCCGGTCGGATGGTTATCCTTTGGTGAAAGTAATTCCTGGCAATGGGGCACGCCTGAAGCAGGCCCTGAACAAGCTGCTTCTGGAGAAAATGTTTATGGCACTAACCTGTCAGGCGACTATGAAAACAATTCCAACATGACGCTTGTTATGCCTCCTGTAGAGATTCCTGATGAACAAACTTTCCTCCAATTCAAGTCATGGCATAATTTAGAAAACAATTATGATTATGGCCATATTGTTGTATCTTCCGATTTGGAGAATTGGGAGCAAGTAGAAGAATTTAATGGAGAGACAGATGGTTGGACGAATGTTGAAGTTGATCTATCTGATTACTCCGGTGAAAGTGTTTATGTAGGTTTCCATGTAGATACAGACGGCAGTGTAGTTCGTGAAGGCTGGTATATTGATGATGTGCTAATTACAGATCAGCCAGAAGAGTCGACTGCCTCCCTTCACAAATTGATGGGAAAGACAGCTGAAAAAGCTGATAAAAAAGAAATGAAAACATTAAACGATAAAACTGTAGCTAAGAAGAAAAAAGTTAACCCGAAAAAATTGAGACCGTCAGCGTTGAAGGAAGCAACGGCGCCTCAATTGCCAAAAGGTGAAATTGATGACCAATATCAACCAAACCTTTTACCTCTGAATGCAAAAGTTACTGTGTTGGAAACAGACAGATCGGTAAATACCAATCCGGCTGATGGAAGTTTCCATTTACTCCATGCTGCAGGGGAATATACACTGCAAGCGGACACTTACGGATATTATCCTAGCGAGGAATCGGTTGAAGTTCCGGAGGAAGGTTCTGTAGAAGCAAACTTCACTTTGAACCCCATTCCAACAGGAGTCGTATCTGGAACAGTTGTAAATGAAGAAACTGGTGAGCAAATCGAAGGTGCTACTTTGATGCTTGTTGAGGATGCAGCTATTGAAGCAGTTGAAACAGAAGAGGACGGCTCTTACTCGATAGAAGCATATGAAGGGGACTACACCATCCGTGTGATGGCTCCAAATTTCCATGCCAAAGATGTTAGTGTTTCTATTGAGGCAGATTCTACTGTAGAAAAGAATATCGAATTAGATCCGTTTATTGGCTACCCAGGAGAGATCAGCTATGATGACGGTACAGCAGAAAATGCGCGTGCATTCTATGATGCTGGCAATGGCTGGGCTGTGAAAATGTCTTTAGATGAAGGGCAGGAATCAGCCATGGTAACTGGAGGACTTTTCCGGTTCTGGACAGAAGATTGGCCGGTACCGGGAGGCGAAAGTTTCCAAGTAGCTGTTTATGATGCCAGTGGTCCTGGAGGAGCGCCTGGCGAGAAGCTTGGCGGTCCATATGATGCAACTGCATTGAGAAACGGAGAATGGACACATGTAGACTTGGCTGATAAGGGAATCTCTGTATCCGGTGATTTCTATATGGTTTATATTCAAACCGAACCAAATCCAAATACTCCAGGATTAGGTACGGATGAGGATGGAGAATATTCTGGAAGGAGCTGGCAGTTCGTTGATGGGGGCTGGAGTGAAGCACCTGAATCAGAAGGAAACTATATGATTCGAGCGCTTGTCGATTATGCGGCAGAAGCACCGGTTATTGAGTCTCCAGCAGACAGCTCTTTTACTAATGAAGAGTCGATAACTGTGGAAGGAAGTGCATCTCCTTCTACCACATTGACTGTTTATAATAATGGGGAAGAAGCTGCTTCTACTCCAGTGACAGATGAAGGTAAATTTTCCGTGGAAATAACACTTAATGAAGGGGCTAATGAATTAACAGCCGTATCTTCTACAGAAAATGGTTCCACAGATCCTTCAGAGCCCGTATTGATAACACTGGATCAACAACGGCCGAACCTTACCATTACTTCTCCAGAAGATGGGGAAAAGACGAATAAAGAAGTAGTATCTGTAACAGGCGTTGTTGAGGAAGAAAACCTCGATAAGGTTGTTATAAATGGCCAGAGAGCAGATGTAACCGAAGATGGAGAATATTCCAAGCGTATACTCCTGAATGAGGGAGAAAATGAAATAAAAGTAAGGGCTGTTGATAAAGCCGGGAATGCGCAAGTGAAAACAATCACCGTCGATGCCAAAACAACTGCCCCTGCTATAAGTAATGTAACTCCAGAAGAAGATACCAATCTTCAAGCGGGTGAATCAGTCATGATTGAGTTTGATGCAGAGCCTGGTCTGGATGCAACATTCTATATTAAAATGCCATTAACTAATCTGACAAACAATGCGAATGAACTTCCTATGAGGGAAACGGAAGAGGGCCATTATGTTGGATATTGGACCGCAACGTCTAATCTAGTTGCAGACGGAGCGCAAATTGTCGTAAAAGCTAGTGATGATTACGGTAATGTATCAGAAGAAACTGCTAACGGTAAATTGTTTATAAACACGGAACAGTAAGGATAATACCTCCCCCTAAAATTATATATACAGCTCCTTAGTCATAATTGACTAGGGGGCATTTTTTATTGCCTAAAAAAGAACAAAATTACCAAAAGAAAAGGCTTGTCAAACAACGTAATTCCTATTATAATCATATTCGTGCCTGTTTTCTCTATCGATTTACAAGCATAAAACCCACCCTAAATAGTTGATCTTAAAAAAATAAAATTTCCTCTTTACAAACACTATGAAATATGGTTATAATAATATCTGTCAGTTTAAAGAAACTATATTTGGCCCGTTGGTCAAGTGGTTAAGACACCGCCCTTTCACGGCGGTAACACGGGTTCGAATCCCGTACGGGTCACCACTTTAATTATTATAATCTCAGATTAAGGAAGGCAAGTTAAGTACGCAACGTCCTGTTGCAACACTTGCACTTGCACATCCTGTGCTTCGGAGGATTAGCTCAGCTGGGAGAGCACCTGCCTTACAAGCAGGGGGTCGCAGGTTCGAGCCCTGCATCCTCCACCATTTTGCCGGCCTAGCTCAATTGGTAGAGCAACTGACTTGTAATCAGTAGGTTGGGGGTTCAAGTCCTCTGGCCGGCACCATTTATTTAATGTATAAAATCGGATGCCAGAGCTTATAATAGCTTTGCCTGATATTTGTTTTTATGGAGGGATAGCGAAGTTGGCCAAACGCGGCGGACTGTAAATCCGCTCCCATCGGGTTCGTAGGTTCGAGTCCTACTCCCTCCACCATTTTCATTTAAAAGCATACAAAAAGGTAAAAGTGCTGTAATTGGCACTATTTTGTTTTTATTGGGCTATAGCCAAGCGGTAAGGCATCGGGTTTTGATCCCGTGATTCGCTGGTTCGAATCCAGCTAGCCCAGCCATTTTCTTCCTGTAAATGGTGATTTAGATAGAATAACTCTTTCTCATTTAGTCAAGAGCCATTAGCTCAGTTGGTAGAGAAGCCGTAAGCCTCATCGTATGAACATCTTGAGAGGTTTTGCGAGGAGCGTAAGCATCGCTGAATTACCTATTGACGTGACGAGCACAGAAGAAACTGCTTCACTCATGTAATAGGATAAGCACTTAACTAGATAAAATCACTTTTTCTCATTTAATCAAGAGCCATTAGCTCAGTTGGTAGAGCATCTGACTTTTAATCAGAGGGTCGGAGGTTCGAATCCTCCATGGCTCATCAAAGAAGTAGTGGTAAGGATTCTCACCCACGGTTCTCCTTGCTTCACTAAGTAACGTAAAGAAGCAAGGACTAGCCTGCGCGTCGGAATCCTCCATGGCTCATCAAAGAAATAAAGTTTTTAATGCAGTAGCAAACACATTGGTATGCGGAAGTAGTTCAGTGGTAGAACACCACCTTGCCAAGGTGGGGGTCTCGCGGGTTCGAATCCCGTCTTCCGCTCCAATTTCGGGGCCTTAGCTCAGCTGGGAGAGCGCCTGCCTTGCACGCAGGAGGTCAGCGGTTCGATCCCGCTAGGCTCCACCATTTACATAATTAAATGCAATTTCCAGGGTTGATTTTGCTGCAAAAGCAGTTAGATCAACCCTTTTTATCTGAAATCAAGTAATTGCCTAACGTATATATATACAACTTTGTGTCTGGTTGAGTCATTCGGTTTTTTCTGTCTACAATAGAGAGTATATAATTCAGATAATTGTAACCGATAACATTTTTTGAAAGTATTTAAGGAGGGGTTATGTTGAACAAACAATTATCAATCATAGGTGTGCCGATGGACCTGGGGCAAAATCGCCGGGGAGTTGATATGGGGCCAAGCGCTATTCGATATGCAGGTGTTTTGGAAACGCTGGAAACTTTAGAGTATATGGTTGAAGATCTGGGAGATATAGAGATTGCTCGTCCCAGCCGAGGTCAAGAACAGCTGCAAGATAACTTGAGAAACCTGAAGCAAGTTGCAGAAGGAAATGAAAAGCTTGCTGAAAAAGTCGATAAAGCTGTGGCAGATGGTAGGTTTCCTTTAGTATTAGGAGGAGACCACAGCATTGCTATCGGCAGCTTGGCTGGTATCGCCAAGCATTACGAAAATTTGGGGGTTATCTGGTATGACGCTCACGGCGATTTGAATACATCGGATACGTCTCCTTCGGGAAATATCCATGGGATGCCGTTGGCAGTAAATTTAGGCATGGGACATGAACGGTTAACTAACATTCTTGATTATCAGCCAAAAATAAAACCGGAGAATATCGTCATTGTCGGTGCCCGGTCTCTGGATCAAGGGGAAAAAGAATTGATTAGAGAAAAAGGAATCAAAGTTTACAGCATGCATGAGGTTGACCGTCTGGGCATGACAGCAGTAATAACTGAAATAATTGAGTACTTAAAGGATAAGACAGATGGTGTACACTTAAGTCTTGATTTAGACGGTTTGGATCCAAGTGATGCTCCAGGAGTGGGCACACCTGTAATAGGCGGTTTGAGTTATCGAGAAAGCCACCTGGCAATGGAAATGCTTGCTGAAACAAATATGATTACTTCGGCAGAATTCGTGGAAGTCAATCCGATTTTGGATGAAAAAAATAAAACAGCTACAATAGCTGTTGGATTGATGGGTTCTTTATTCGGGGAAAAATTAAAATAGTGGTAAAACAGGCCCTTGTCATGGAAAAGCAAGGGTTTTTTTTCGGATATGGTTGATTTCTTTAATCTTTCTAATCGCTTTCTGCTTTTTCGTATTGGTTTAACCAATAATCCAACCTAGTGCTCGCAGATATTACCGTCTCAGAAGTTAGATCTTTTTTAGAGGATAATTCCAACATTTCTTTTCGGCACGCTTCAATTTTTTCCAAAAGATACATTTTCATATCCATACCTTCCTCCTAAACTGGTATAATATATTTGTTAAAAATTACCCATTATTTGTGACTTTTAAACTTCTTTTAAAAAAATGTTTGTGTATGAAAAAATTATGAAACCTCAATTACTTGTCACTCGTATAGATAGTGACCGCAAACGGCAGCGGAGGTATTTAGAAATGGATATGATGATAAAGCAAAAAATAAAGCAAGTGAAAAAAGGGGACCAAGCAGCATTTGAAGATGTTGTTTCCTTTTATCAAAACAAGGTATACCAAATATGCTACAGAATGCTGGGAAACACTCACGAAGCTGAAGATATAGCTCAAGAAGCTTTTATTCGTGCCTATGTTAATATCCATACCTTTGATGAACGCCGAAAGTTTTCGACATGGCTATATAGAATTGCGACCAACTTATCAATTGACAGAATCCGCAAGAAAAAGCCGGATTACTTTCTCGATGCAGAGGTAAAAGGAACAGATGGATTGGATATGTATTCGCAGCTACCAGCGGAACAAGCATTGCCTGAAGAAGAAGTGGAGAGCCTGGAATTACAAAGTTATATTCAACAGGAAATCATGGCTCTGCCGCCCAAATATCGAGGGGTCATTGCTTTACGTTATCTAGATGAGCTGTCACTCTTAGAGATAAGCGAGATATTGGACATTCCGATGGGAACCGTGAAAACGCGAATTCATAGAGGCAGGGAAGCCCTGAGAAAGAGGCTTCGCCACGTGTAAAGGAGTGTGAATGCTAGTGAATTGCGATAAAGAAATTGTAAGATTAATGCATGAATATTTAGATGGCCATTTGGCGAAGACAGAAGAGAATAAATTACGCTCCCATTTACAATCCTGTGAAGCGTGCCAAAAGCACTTTCACGAGTTAAAACGGACAGTTGCGATGCTGAAAAGCAGCAGTGATATCCAGGCCCCTGTCAATTTCACGGCCAACGTGATGGAAGGGCTGCCCCAGGAAAAGAAGCGTGTTGGCTATATGCGCTGGTTTAAAGCTCATCCAATTATTACGGCAGCGGCGATTTTCTTTCTGTTTATGATGAGTGGGATATTTTCTGCCTGGAATCAGGATAGTCAGCTGTCGGTTTCTAAACAGAAAAACTTGGTTATCCAGGATGATACGGTAATTGTCCCTGAAGATGTAGTTGTTGACGGAGACCTGATTGTCAAAAATGGCGATGTGAAGATAGAAGGAGAAGTCAAGGGAGATGTAGTCATAATAAACGGGGAACCATTGCTAGCCTCCGCCGGACAAGTAAGCGGAGATTTAAAAGAAGTAAATCAAGTATTTGACTGGATATGGTACCATATTAAAGAAGTTACAGAAAATGTATTTTCCATTGGGAAATAAATTCAGGTTTCTCTTATATCAGTAAAAAAACGAAAACCTTTGCTGTTAAACTTGCCAGCAAAGGTTTTAGTATGGAGAAAAAGAGGAACTAGGTACATCTGAGTACAGATTATTGAATAAGATTAAGATATGATATAATAAAGAAACATATAAATATATGGATTGTTATTTATTAATTATTTCTGCTTGACCAGTGTATAATAGCACCTTACCAAACCATTGATGAATAGATAGGAAGAAGATTTCATGGATAGAAGGACGTGGAAACATGTTTGATGGGGGATTTGAAGTACTTGACTTATTAAGGATCGGCATTGACATTGCCCTTGTCTGGTATGTTTTATATAAATTAATCATGTTAATAAGAGGCACAAAGGCAATACAGCTGTTAAAGGGCATATTTGTCGTGCTCGGGATATGGTTTTTAAGCAGTGAAAGCATACTTGATCTAAGGACAGTTAATTGGTTGATGTGGCAGGCAATCACCTGGGGATTTCTCGGTATTATTATTTTATTCCAGCCTGAATTGAGGCGTGCCTTGGAACAATTAGGAAGAGGCAGTTTTTTTGCCCGGAATACAACATCGGAAGAAGAGTTGTTAACCCGTAATATCGAAGCTATTGTTAAATCATGCAACTATATGGCGAAGCGAAGAATCGGAGCGCTCATCACGATAGAAAGAGAAACACCGATGGGGGATTATGTGGAGACAGGAATACCGATCAATGGTCGGTTGACCAATGAATTATTGACTAATATTTTCATTCCTAATACTCCCTTGCACGATGGAGCTGTAATTTTAAAAAACGAACAAATAGTTGCGGCGGCCTGTTATTTGCCGCTTTCCGAGAATCCGTTTATCTCAAAGGAACTTGGAACAAGGCATAGAGCCGCAATGGGCATTAGCGAAGTAACCGATGCCTTGACGATTGTTGTATCCGAAGAGACAGGCCAAATCTCCTGTACGAAAAATGGCGAGTTACATAGAGATTTGGACCAAGAAAAATTGATTGAAATGCTAAAACAGGAACTGGATTTTACTTCTAAGACCCCTATGGCGAAAAGTTGGAACTGGAGGGGGAAAAAGAATGGATAATTGGTTGAAAAGTCCCTGGGTTATTCGAGCATTAGCCTTAATAATGGCAATTTTGCTTTTTACTGCAGTAAGATTGGATGAGAATATTACACCGCCGGATAACAATCCAACCTTCATTCCAAGTGGTTCCAATCAAATAGAAACGATGAACAATGTTCCTGTAAATATTAGAATTGATGAAGAAAATTACGTAGTAAGCGGTGTACCGGAAACGATTAACATGAATATGGAAGGGCCTAATAGTTCCATTACACCACTTGTTAGGAAGAGATCGTTTGAAGTTTTTGTTGATTTGGAGGGGCTGGATCCAGGCACCCATAATGTGAATATCCAATATTCAGGCATACCAGATGATGTGGATGTCGACATTGAACCTGTTTCTGCCGAAGTTACCATAGAGGAGCGGGCCTCGGAAACCTTCAATGTAACAGTCGATTACATCAACCCAAGTCAAATAGCCGATGGATTTGAAATAGGCAAAGCCAAAGCAGACCCGGGAACAGTAGAAATCACCAGCTCTCAGAGTGAAGTGGATAAAGTTGCCGTGGTAAAGGCTTATGTTGATTTAAAAGAAGTGGACAAGCCTATTGATTCCAGAGAAGTGCCTGTAAAAGTTTATGATAGCCAGGGGAATGAATTAAGCGTTAGAGTAGAACCGGAAACTGTGGAGGTTTCCGTGGATGTCAACTCTCCAAGCAAGCAAGTCCCTATAGAAGCAGTGACGACGGGTGAACTTCAGGACGGAATTTCAATAAAATCAATTGAAATAGAGCCAGAAAATGCAACCGTATTTGCTTCAGAAGAAAACTTGGCAGCGATTGAACAATTGAAAACGGAAG
Source organism: Sediminibacillus albus (assembly GCF_900101125.1). Lineage (GTDB taxonomy): Bacteria > Bacillota > Bacilli > Bacillales > Amphibacillaceae > Sediminibacillus > Sediminibacillus albus. Next base: position 11,569 of record NZ_FNFL01000004.1, read on the forward strand.
AAATTGATTTATCGAAAATAACTGAAGCCTCTACAATGGAAGTTAGTCTGGCTTCTACGCCAGAAATAAGGTTACTAGATCCGGAGCAAGTGAAAGTGACGATCGAATTAGAACGTACAGAGACATCCACTTTTAGTGATATTCCTATCGACGTCGATAATCTGCCGGACGATTTGTCCCTCCGTTTTTTGACACCGGAAGAAAATTCCATGGACATTGAGGTGTTGGGAACAGAAGAAGAGCTCAGCGACTTAGGGGCAGGCGACTTTCAACTATCTGTAAACGCAGGCGGCCTGGAAGAGGGAGAGCATGAACTTCCTGTCGAAGTCAGCGGGCCAGAAGGAATCGCTGTAGAACCGGAATTTGAAGAAGTTACCGTACAAATAGAATGACATTTTACGTGAAGGAATAAAGGAGAGGTGCATCATGGGAAAATATTTTGGAACAGACGGAGTGAGAGGAGTAGCGAACAAAGAACTCACTCCAGAATTAGCTTTTAAACTTGGCAGGTTTGGCGGCTATGTCGTCACCAAAGATGTCAGCAAACCAAAAATATTAATTGGACGCGATACAAGAATTTCCGGAAATATGCTGGAAAGCGCATTGGCTGCGGGCCTCTTATCCATCGGAGCGGAGGTAATGCGTCTTGGTGTCATCTCAACTCCTGGAGTTGCTTTTCTGACAAAGGCTTTAAGTGCTGAAGCTGGGGTGATGATTTCTGCATCCCACAACCCGGTAGCGGATAACGGAATTAAGTTTTTCGGTTCAGACGGTTTTAAATTGTCCGACGCCCAGGAAAAAGAGATTGAAGCACTGATAGAACAGGAAGAAGATCAATTACCTCGTCCAGTTGGAGGAGACATAGGGCAAATCAATGATTACTTTGAGGGCGGCCAGAAATATATTCAATACTTGAAGCAGTCGATTGATAATGACTTTGAAGGGCTCCATATTGCTTTAGATTGTGCTCACGGTGCAACCTCGTCATTGGCCTCCCACTTATTTGCCGACTTGGAAGCAGATATTTCCTCGATCGGAACATCGCCAGATGGACTAAATATTAATGAGGGTGTAGGTTCGACCCATCCGGAAACACTTCGGGATCTTGTTCTTGAAAAAGAAGCAGATATTGGACTAGCTTTTGACGGAGATGGAGATCGCTTAATTGCTGTTGATGAACTTGGTAATATCATAGATGGCGATCAAATCATGTATATATGCGGTAAATACCTTAATGATAAAGGACTGCTACGCCACCATACAGTGGTGTCTACGGTAATGAGTAATATCGGCTTCTATAAAGCTTTGGAAAGTCATGGAATGAAAAGTGATAAAACAGCCGTCGGTGACAGATACGTGATGGAAGAAATGCGGAAAGGCGGCTATAATTTAGGTGGAGAACAATCTGGACATATCATTTTCCTTGATTATAATACTACTGGTGATGGGATGTTGACTGCCCTTCAGCTTGTCAATGTTCTAAAAGAAACAGGCAAACCATTATCCGCATTGGCAGCAGAAATGGAGAAATTCCCTCAGGTGCTTAAAAATGTTAGAGTAATTGATAAACATGAAGCATTAGTCAATGCCGAAATCCAAGCAGTAATCGAAAAGGTGGAGAGCGACATGAATGGCCAAGGACGGGTGCTTGTAAGGCCGTCCGGTACAGAACCGTTAGTACGTGTAATGGTGGAGGCTCCTACCAAAGAAGATTGTGAAAGATATGTTGATGAAGTCGTCGAAGTGATTGATAATCTTCTTGGTCTAGAAGAAGAATAAAGGCTTAAATAAATATGCACAGAGCAGCACTTGATGGCTGCTCTGTGCATATTTTATTGTGGCTGGTAAAAAAGATTATTGCCAGTCTGAAGATTTTACAGTAAAATAAAGTGTATTCTTGCTTTTTAGTGTTTAACAGCTTGCTAATACGGTTAAATAAGGAAAGCATGGATGCTTCATTCGAAAAGGAAGGAGGATCGATGGGAAAGGATTTTTTAAAAGCGCCTGGGCTATTTCCTGTTTAAGGGGATAGTTGACGAGGAGGAGGTTTATCGAACGAGTTCGGCGGATGCCTCCCGGTTGCACACATCTCAACCGTCATGTTTATTATTCGAAAACAAAGAGGCGACTCTTTGAACAAGAATAAAAACAAGATGATCAACCTAAAATTAACTGCGAGAAAGGGGCAAACGAAACGCCCCGGATAAACATGAGGAGAAAAGTTTGATCGAAACTGCTGCTTGTTAATAAGCATAGGACTCGGCTTGTTTTTTTTCTTTTATAGGTCGTTTGTTTGCCCCTTTTAACCAAGGAGGATAACAACGATATGTGTGGAATTGTAGGATATATTGGAAATAACGATACGAAAGAAGTACTTTTGAACGGATTGGAAAAACTGGAATACCGCGGATATGATTCAGCAGGAATTGCAACATTAAATGATGACGGCGTTGATGTATTTAAAGTGAAAGGACGCATTGCAGCACTTCGGGAAAAAGTGGATATGGACAATAATTTTGCAACGATGGGGATTGGCCATACTCGCTGGGCAACACATGGCGCTCCAAGTGAGGAAAATGCCCACCCGCACCAGAGTGTGTCTGAACGATTTACGATTGTTCATAATGGTGTGATTGAAAATTACCAGGATATTCGAAAAGAATATCTGGAGGGCGTAAACTTGGTGAGTGATACTGACACGGAGATTATTGTCCAACTGATTGAAACACTTTATGACCAGGTAGGCGACGTAGCAGAAGCATTCCGTAGATCGATTGATTTGCTGAAAGGCTCTTACGCTGTTGCGTTAATCGATGCCCAAGACCAGGAAACAATTTATGTGGCTAAAAATAAGAGCCCGTTGTTAGTCGGATTAGGTGATGGGTTTAATGTTGTAGCAAGTGATTCAATGGCGACATTGCAAGTGACAGACCGCTACATGGAGTTAGAGGACAAAGAAATTATCATTGTTTCCCGGGAGAATGTAGAGCTGCAAAAACTTGATGGAACAAAGGTGGAGCGTGAGCCTTTTACAGTCGAGATTGATGCTATGGACATTGAGAAGGGAACATACCCACACTTTATGTTGAAAGAAATCGATGAACAGCCATTTGTCATGCGGAAAATCATCCAGGAATATCAAGACACAAATGATGAAATAAAGCTGGATGAGAATGTCCGACAAGCGATGATGCAGACTGACCGGGTGTATATTATTGCAGCTGGAACCAGCTATCATGCAGGGTTAGTCGGAAAACAGTTTTTAGAGAACATTGCCAATGTACCTGTAGAAGTGCATATTGCCAGTGAATTTTCTTATAACATGCCGTTATTGTCGGAAAAACCGTTATTTGTGTTTATTTCCCAAAGCGGCGAAACAGCAGACAGCCGTTCTGTACTAGTAAAAATCAAGGAGTTGGGACATCCATCATTAACATTGACGAATGTGCCCGGTTCCACCCTTTCTCGCGAAGCAGATTATACGTTACACCTCCATGCAGGACCGGAAATAGCTGTAGCTTCTACAAAAGCTTACACGGCCCAAATTGCTGTATTGGCTATTTTGGCAGTTGATACAGCCAAGACAAAAGGATTAACGATTGAATTTAATCCATTACAAGAGCTGGCAATTGCCGCCAATGCTATGGAGGCTTTAACAGATCAAAAAGAAGTTATTGAAGAAATTACTAAAGAATTTTTCATTGAAACCCGTAATGCTTTTTATATTGGCAGAGGGGTGGATTACTTTGTCGTTCAGGAGGCTTCCCTGAAGTTGAAGGAAATTTCTTATATCCAGGCGGAAGGCTTTGCCGGAGGAGAGTTGAAGCACGGTACCATTGCCTTAATTGAGGAAGGAACACCAGTGATAGCATTGGCTACACAGGAGAGTGTCAATTATTCGATTAGAGGCAATGTCCAGGAAGTCGCCGCCCGTGGAGCGAAAACATGTGTTATTAGCTTGAAAGGCTTAGAGCAGGAAGGTGACACGATGGTCTTGCCGCATGTACATGAATTGCTTACACCGCTGGTAAGCGTCGTGCCAATGCAGCTGCTTGCCTATTATGCGGCATTGCACCGCGATTGTGATGTGGATAAACCGCGTAACCTTGCTAAAAGTGTTACTGTTGAATAATAGTAGCCGAACAGTTAGCGGTAGGTGTAAGCTAAAAATATAGTTGTTTAATTTGAAATAAAGTTGATTAAAATATAGGATTAACCACACTTTGATAAGTGAGTAAGTATTAAATGACTTATCCCGTATCACTTTTACAGTGATACGGGATTGTTTTTTGGCCAGTTCATACTAAAATTTTAAAATAACTGATATTACATAGGATTATCGATAAGTAAGGGTTCTATAAGAGATTAAATAATAGCAGCTATTTCTGATGGAAAATATTAATAATTTAGGTGGTTATCACCAATAATACAAAGAAAATCATACGAGGTGACTCTTTCCAATGGCTAAACGTCAAACCGGGTGGACGGAAACAAAAATCAATCGTTATTTAAAAGAAGGTAGGGGTCAAGGTGAATTAAATAATTATAAACCCTGGTTAACTATTCAGGATGTTCCTTCAACAGGTCGAGTTCATCGTGTAATGGGATGGAAAACAAGTCGCCCGCATCATTTATTATCAGATTTAGAGTTCAATTATTTTTGTTTAGCTGAATGGGCAGAAAACGTTATTGATATTAGAGAACAATTTCCTTTAGATAGGGAAATTACAATGTGTATTGCTGATGAAAAGGAAATTAAGCATCCCAAGGACAATAAAACTACTACTCCAACAGTTATGACTACTGATTTTTTCTTAGTAGTTAACGATAATGGACAAGTTAAGTATAAGGCAAGAACACTTAAAATGTGTGAAGACCTAAATAACCAAAGGGTCTTAGAGAAGTTTGAAATAGAGAGAGAGTATTGGGAAAGACAAGGAATTGATTGGGCTATAGTCACTGAACATGAACTCCCTGTCACTATATTAGACAATATAAAGTTCATCCGACAGTCTTACGATATTGATACTAAATATTTTGGTGTTTTTGTAAAAGAGTGGAATAATTTTACTGGAGAATTGTTACCCAACTTAAAATCCTTGGATTCCAAATATAATTTGGAGGTAGGGACCTCATTAACTTTATATAAATATGCCCTTGCGAAGAAAATATTCAAGGTTGATATGTCAAAAAGGATTTCCTTGCATGAAGATGTTAAAAATATAAAAGTACAAAAAAATAGTGATAGTGGCAAGAGGTGGGCTTAATGAACTTCTATGTAAATGAAATAATACAGGATAACAGTTCTGAAAAACAATATAGGATAGTATGGGTAGACTCGGGTAATTTAATCCTTTATCTCATTGAATTAAATAATAAGAATGCCTTTCCAGAAAAGAAGCCCATATCTAAATTGGAAGAATTAATTGTTCTTGATCAGTGGAGAAAAATAAAAGAGGACAAGTATATTAAGAACTATTCTTCCGAGTATGAGATAAAACATTATTCCGTAAGAGATAGTATTTGTCTTAAATAGAACAGTGTAATAACTAGTTACGATATTCGAAAGGTCTATTTCGCTCTCTAAAAGTTTCCTGCTTTCTGTGGCTACCTCTAATAACAACTCTTTATAATCCCCTAGATCTTTAAATGAGTATTCATCAATCATAAACTGGCTCCATTTTACATCTCTTAACTCTCGATTATCTGTTACCTCGTTCATTTCTTGCACTCTTTTAGAGGGAATTCCACTTTCCAATTCTTTCATATACTGTTCCATAAAACCCCAATCCGGCTGGCCATCTTTTACCGGTAAAAGTAGTCTTGTTTTTCTAAACCGTCCTAGTGTAGCACTATACCCTCCCCATCCAAACTTCTTTAAAGATTTTATAAGTAAAGGGTTTCTAATTCTAATAAAAGTTTAGATTCTAACGTTCTCGGCGTAAACTATAACGGAAGTGTGGTAGAAAACTTTTATCATCCATATGAAGCATTGTTTTCTGATGATGTTAAAAGATTGCATTTAAAAAATTATCGTGATAATAAGTATGTACTCCTGTTTTTCAAAACATTAATTCTAAAACAGAAATCAAAGTTTGAATACGGCTATAAGTTTAATGGTCAACGAATGTCCCGACAACTTATTATGGTACCTGTAGATTCGAAAGGAAATCCTGATTTTGTATTTATGGAACAGTATATGAAGAGGCAAGAAAACAAATTAATAAAAGAAGCGAAAAACATCAAGATAAAAGGTGCTTAATAGAAATTAATCGTATTCATGTTGAGTACGGTCACAAGCCTGTAGTGATCTCCACTAGCTCTATCATTTATCAACAGTGTATTTACCAATGGGTAACGTCAGGGAAAGAGCAATATAACCCTAGGGACATAAAAAAGCCTAATTCTTTCGTATTTTTAGCGGGGGATTGGGCTTATGATATATAATCGCGTCCATTTTTACTTTATCCGACAGGGAATCAGCACTTAATAAATATGTTTTTTTATTATTAAGCTGAGATAATATAGTTTTTTTCTAAGAATTTGTATAACTAAACTAGAAAGGAAGGATCTTATTAAGTTAAGAGAACTTGTTCCGGATGAGAACAAACTAATAGGACTGCTTAAGTTTTCAAAGAAAGAATATTTAGTAAGTTTATCCAACGGCTTGCTTTATATGAATCAGTTTAAATTATTCAAAGAGCAAGAAGAAAAAGAAGGTAACCGTGGGCAAGGCGATAAGAATGAGTTAGCACTAATCTTAAACGATGTTGAGTGGAAGTTAATGCCTGTGGGTAGTGATAAAGTCGTTTTACAAGGAAAAGCCTCTGAATCAGTATTAAGAAGTGATGATGACCTTCAAAATCACTTGTATTGTGCGACAGCGATCACTCCTGATGTTCTAGAAGTGGTGAGCCTTGATGAAGAAACGGGCATAGCAAAAGTTAAACTCGTGTTATCAAATGAAATTATAGAAAAAGCAGAAAATGTGTTTGGTGACCACGTTGCATTGATAAATGTTGGGAAGTTTTTAGAACAAGTAGATGTAGCTGCAAAGAAAAAAGGCGTTAATGTGGCATCAAATATTGTGAGATATGAAGACCAATCCATTAACCGTTCAGAGAGAATAGAAGCTTTTAATAAAGGGAGTTTGGATCTTTACTTTGAAAAAGACACCTTCTTTAAGTATCAGAATGAATATCGTATAGTGGCTTTTGGGGGAGACCCATCTGGTCCTCTTCAACTTGAACTTGGAGATATTAGCGAGCATGTCTCGATTATTGAAACGAAACAACTCCTAGAAAATGATTTGATTTTTACTATAAGGTTAGAAAAGTTAGAGGAATAAGAGAATCAACGCGAGCTTCTGCCTTATTGTCTTCGTCTAAGTTTAGTAAAGACGCTTCGAGTATGTCCTCTTTCCACGGTTTTTCAAGGTACTTCTACCGCGGTTATTTGTCAGCCTCTTCTTGAAAGGAATTGCAAATAAAAGAGGTTGGTAAAATATTAACGGGTATGGTTTGGGGGTAAAATAAGAGAATTCACATTAATTTTCACGTAGTAAATAGCGGTATAAACCTCACTAAATTCACACCCGAAACGCACAGTAAGTTGGTTCTCTGTGTGTTTTTTTATGTACAGACTCATTTATGGAAATTTTTGAAAGGTTTGATGGTGTTTTATGTTAAAATTTAATGTAAGGTTTAGAAAATTAAGTTCTTCAACTTAGAGCGCTGGTTTTTGCGCTGCATGGATGGCTAACGGGCAGGATTGTTGATTATGCTACGGGGAAGGGAGAAGCTAATATGATAGCGTTTGTAAAAAATAAAGAAATTCTTGGAGAACTATATCTTCCAAATGTAGAGTCAAGTAATAAAATTGGGATTGTTTGGTTACCAGGTTTGCCAAATAACCCGATGGCGCCTGAGATGGGGAAACCATTGTCTGATTTAGGCTTTACGGTCCTACAAGCTCGCTACCCCGGAAATTGGCAAAGCTACGGTAATTTTGGCCCAAGTTCCTCAGTGGATGGGGCATTAATGGGAGTAGAACTTTTAGCAAATGGTAGCACTATAAACCTGAATACAGAAAAAATAGTTACTTGGGACGTTAAACATATTGTTTTAATTGGTAATAGTTATGGTGGTGGAATAGCTGTTTCGGCACTTGGTTCTTCCAACCTGGCTTCTGCTGCAATTGCATTTTGTCCCTTATTGGAACCAAGTCTGCAGAATGCGGACAATTCTCAAAAAGAAGATGATTTATCCACTCTGTACCCATATTTAAGAAGATGTCACGAAAATGTGTATCGCAATTTGGATGATAATGAATGGAATGAATATATTGAAGGCAGACATCCAGTTGACCCTTCAAGATTTATAACTAAGATTAAAGACCGTCCTTTGCTTTTATTTCACGGAAGTGAAGATAAAGGGATACGTCCACACCACACCGAGGATTTTTATTCGAAATTAAAAAGAAGTGGTGCTGAGAAAGCTGAATTTATAATAAAAGAAGGTGTTGGCCACGGTAAAAGATTGAGAACCTCAACTTGGGATGTTTGGACAAAATGGCTGGTAAACCTATTCAATTAATGTAGAAGTTTAGTTAAACATCGAATACCCTTTGGTAAATATTTAATTAGGTGTAAAGCATAAGGGTGGGGAGGGGTCTAATTGAGGAAAGGTCGAACTGTTTTCTTAGTGTCGGGTCCAGCTGGCGTTGGAAAATCAACAACATCAAAAGAACTGGCTAAAACACTTAATTTTAGTGCTTATATTTCTGGAGACTATGTTTCTCATATGCATATCGGAGGTCGCCAAAAACCGTGGGAAAATAAAGATGAGACATCATTGAAATGGGAGAATATTTTAAGTTTAACAAGAAACTTCATTAACTATGGTAATGATGTCGTAATTGATTCGGTTACATTTCCCTTAGAAGCAACATGGCTACAAGAAAAATTAAAAGAATTCGGAGTAACCGTCAAATATGTAGTTTTGTGGACTGACAAGAAAACTTTAGTTAATAGAGACAATATGAGAAAAGAAGAGCACAGAATGGGCGAGCGATGTCTTACCTTAGTGGATGAATTTAGTAATTCAGAGTTAGATAAAAAACACCTTTTAGACACTAGTCAAAAAACAACTAATGATATGACGTATATTATAAATGAGATAATAAACAACAAAAGATACAACCTAAACTGTTAAGCTAATGGAAGAAAACTTGAAGATTAGAAATTCTTTTTTCTTATTGAATTAAAGGGCATTTTAGTTGAACAAACAATAAGAAATATGGAGAGACTTATATGAGTAAAGCAGGAGTTTACACGGTGGATATTACACCACCATTAGGCATTGAATTTATTGGATATCATAGACAAACAGGAATTACAAATGTTGATGAACGAATTTATGCAACAGCGTTTGTGTTTGAAAGCAACAAAACTAAGACTGTATTTATTAGTGTAGATAATATAGGGATGCTCATAGAAGATACCTCAATAATACGTGAACAAATAGCAATTGAATTAAGTATCCCCGTTGAAAATATTACTATTGTTTATACTCATACTCATTCAGGACCTGCAACCATTAGCCATAGTGAGGTAGTAAAGGCTTATAAAACAACCTTACTAAAAAATGTAGTAAAAGCTACGGTGAAGGCAAGTAAAAACTTGCAACCTTCTGAGATTGGGTGGAATGTTACAACAGGAGATATTGGAGTGAATCGACGAGAAGTAACCCCTGATGGCAAGGTGAAAATGGGAACAAATGAAAAAGGTATCGTTGACAAGCGAATAGGAATTTTGGCAATTAGAAACCATACTACACAAAAGTTAACAGGTGCAATTGTTTTTTGTACTGCCCACCCTAATGTCTTAAAGTCAGATAGTGACATCTTATCAGCAGATTATCCAGGGTTAACAAGAGAAATACTTGAACAAATACTTAAATGTCCTGTGATAATTGTACAAGGTGCTACTGGTAACGTTAATGCAAAATATCGTGGTTCAATGGAAGCTATAAGACAAATGGCTTACGCGTTAAGTGGTAAAGTTCTAACTATGGTACCCACAATTGATTTCAAATCGATTTCACATCTAAAAATTATTTCTGATAAACTACCAATGAATTTAAAGGAGATCCCCGAAACTGAGGAATTAAAAAGAATGGCATCCTCAGCCGATGAACAATGGGGAGTTAATACAAACAAATGGCTTACGACAATTTTAAAAAAGCACAAACAGCAGAAAAAACAATTATCTATTGATTTGGAAATCCAACTATTCCAAATTAACGAAGGTTCATTTTCAGGAATACCAATGGAGCCTTTTTCTGAAATGGCTCTTAATATTCAAGAAAGGCTAAGTAATAAACTTGCTTTTTTTGGGGGCTATACAAATGGTTATCTTGGTTATTTGCCTACAAAGGAAGCATACCCATATGGAGGATATGAAGTGGAGCTTAATCCAGTTGTTTATGGACCCATTACAAGTCTATGGATGCCTCCGGTCGAGAATACGGCTGAATTGGTAGTTGATAAGGTGATGGAACTATACTATAAATAAAGCCATATAGGAGATGGTGGAGATGTGTCTATGTTTTTATCTGAGCTAAGAATATGGAACTTTAGAAAATATGGACAGGCAGAAAAAGATGAAGAAGTTTATCCGGGTCTCTCATTGCAATTCAATAAAGGATTTAATTTATTGGTTGGGGAAAATGATTCAGGTAAAACAGCAATAGTTGATGCAATTAAATATACGATATTAACTCAAAGCTACGAGTATATTAGGTTAGAACAAGAGGATTTTCATTTACCTGAAGGGCAAGACGAGGGGAAAAGAGCTTCTGAAATTCGGATTGAGTGTATCTTTAGAGGTTTTACCAATAATGAAGCAAAGAATTTTTTAGAATGGCTAGGTATGGAAAAAATCGGTGAAGAATTTCAGTATTTTCTAAAAATCTTTTTAGTTGCAAAAAGGAAAGGCAGAAATATTTATTATGATATAAATGCGGGTCCAGATGAAGAAGGAAATCCATTAAGTGGAGAAGCCAGAAATTTACTGCGATCGACATACCTTACACCATTGCGAGATGCCGAAAGAGAATTAGCACCTCGGAGAAACTCAAGATTATCACAAATTCTTGACAGTCATGAATCGTTTAAAGATAAAGAAGAAGATCACTATCTTTTTGAAGTCATGGACAAGGCGAATAAACAGATTAAAAAATACTTTGAAGGTTTAGACGAGAATGAAAAACCATTGGAAGACTTGCACGGGGAAGAATTGCTAAAAGAAATAAATCAATATTTAGGCGAGTTCTCAGGTGTAAATAATAAGTTGAATTCCAATTTTTCAATTTCCGATATGAAATTGAAAAACATTCTTGAAAAGTTGAGCTTGCATTTATTATCTACAAAGTCTGGTTTAGGTTCGCATAATTGTTGTTTATAGCGGTAGAACTTTTACTTTTAAAAAGAGAAGGTTATTCAGGACTAAAACTAGCTTTGATTGAAGAAATTGAGGCTCATATACATACACAAGCTCAAGTTAGATTGATCAATTTTTTGCAAGAAGAAACTGCTCAATCTGACATTCAATTGATTCTTACAACTCATAGTCCAGTACTTGCATCTAAAATAAGTTTGGAGAGTTTGGTTGTTTGTAAAAATGACAATGCTTTTCCGATGGGTCCATCATACACTGAGCTGGAACTGGGAGACTATCTTTTCTTGGAGAGATTTTTGGATTCCACAAAGGCTAACTTGTTTTTTGCTGAGGGTGTAATTTTGGTAGAAGGTGATGCTGAAAATCTTCTAATTCCCACTATAGCGGAAATAATTGATAAACCTCTTTCCAAGTATGGTGTTTCATTGGTTAACGTTGGTAATACAGCATTCCTTCGATATTCAAGAGTATTTAAAAGAAAGAAACAAGATTTAGGTGTTTTAGATATTCCGGTTTCCTGTATAACGGATAATGATATTAAACCAGACGTCTACAAGTCAGTTAAAATTGATGCTGAAACTAGGTCGAATCTAGAAGAAGTAAAATCGATTGCCCAAAGGAGAAAAGAAAGAAAGGAAAGGATACAAGGCCAAAGCGTAAAGTTGTTTATCTCTCCAGAGTGGACTCTTGAATATGATATTGCATTAGGGTATTTTCAAAAAGAGCTTTTTAAAGCAGTTCTATATGCGGAGAAAATACAAAACAGTGATCAGTATGGTTTAACGGATAAAAAAATAGAAGAGGTTGATCGGGTAATAGATAAGAAATATGAAGAATGGGATGAGAAGGCTGTCTCAAACGAGGAAAGGGCATTTTTTATATATCATGGGTTAATGATTACAAAGCAAATTTCAAAAGCCATTACAGCCCAATGTTTTGCCAAGATTTTAAAAGAGGAAGAAAAAGAGGATGTTAAGTCAAGGATTTTTTCAGATGAAAAACTAAACTATCTTGTTAATGCAATATCTTATGTAACTGATGGAGAAGGTATAGATGATTGAAATAACCCAAGAAGATATACAGTATGCAGAGACTTTGCTATTACCAGAGGGAAACACGTTCAACGGTGAGAGAAGAAATATCATAAAATGTCTAGAAACGAAAGATATTAAAGCTTGCCCGGGTAGCGGGAAAACAACGACGTTGTTGGCTAAGCTAGCGATAATTACAAAAAAACTACCTCTTGATTATAATAACGGATTGTGTGTATTAACACATACAAACGTGGCTATAAACGAAATTAAAACAAAGTTAGGGTTAATGGATCGAAGCTTTTCAGGCATCCAAACAATTGTAGTACAATCCAGTCATTTGTAAATAAATATTTGGCTATACCAGCTTACATTGACCTATATGGTAAACGGCCTATTAGAATTGACGATGAAATCTATAATGAAACGATACTAAAAGAATACTATAAGATTGTGCCTTCCAGAATTCGTTTCGGAATAGAGCAGAAGGATCCAGATATAATCTATAAAATGAAATTTAGGCTGCAAAACGGTGACTTGATTAATGGGATATACGGGAATTTAATCTACAAGAACAAAGAAACGGATTCTTATAAATATTTACACGAATTAAAGATGAAAATGCTTAGTCTTGGAGTCTTATGCTATGAAGATGCTTATTATTTGGCGAATTATTATTTGGAAAAGTATTCTCAAATAAAAGAAGTTTTTTCTAAAAGGTTTTCTTATGTGTTTATCGATGAGATGCAAGATACAATGAGCCATCAAAATGATATTTTAAACAGACTATTTGATGATTCGGTAGTAGTGCAAAGAATCGGTGATACGAATCAATCGATTTATGATAATCGTGATGCGGAGGGTACATGGAATATTATTGAACCGTCTTTATCAATCTCTGAAAGTAAACGTTTTTCTCGGTCAATAGCCAATATTGTAAGAAATATTTGTGTTGACCCTCAAGATTTAAAAGGAAATCCAAATATACCAGACATTCAGCCCACTATTATTGTTTTTAATAGGGAAACGATTGACAGGGTAATTCCATACTTTGGGGATATGATTTTGAGAAATCAATTGGAAAAAGAGGTAAAACCCATTTTTAAAGCTGTTGGTTGGGTTACAAATGAAAATCCAAAGTATGATACTCTTTTGGACTATTGGAAAGGATTTAATAAAGGTGTTAAACAAAGAATCGACTTCGATCATTTAAGTTCATATTTAACACCACTTTCTCCTGAAGATGTAAGTAAAGAGGGAGCTTCTTTATATAAACAATCGATTATTAAGGGAATATTAAAATCCTTAAGATTAATGGAAAAACGGGACAAGAATAACAGGTTTTTTACAACCCAATCGTTGCTTAACTTTCTGAAAGAAGAACATGAGGAAATCTATGAAGAATTGTTGTTAAAGTTAGCAAAATGGTGTTTAGCCATTCAAAATGGTGAGGATGTTCACAAAGAAGTAAAAGAATTTATTGAATCAGAACTTAAAACTGTCTTTAATTGGGGGAATAACGGTAAGTTAGTTTATTTTTTTGAAGTAGAAGCAGAGAAACAAGAAATACTCACTTCTTTAAACCCTAATATATATACTTATAGTAAATCGAAAACAGATATTGAGATAGAACTTGATACAATACATGGAGTAAAGGGGGAAACGCATACAGCAACACTTTATCTTGAAACATTTTATCATAAATATGATATATCTAGGATTTTATATTATTTAAAAGGGAACCATGAGTCGACAGATAAGAAACGTACACTCCAAAACTTAAAGATGACGTATGTTGGTCTAACGAGGCCAACTCACCTACTCTGTGTTGCAGTTCATGAGGAAACAATTAAAGATCATGAAGAAGATTTAAAAAAAGCTGGATGGAATATTGAGTATGTATCAAAGTTAGATCAATAAATAATTATTATGACAAAGTAGCCAAAAGTTTACGTTACATGTGAATCCAATGTTTATTTAGGTCAGAACCCTTTTAAGTAACAATAAAGTCGTTTAAACGCTAGTCATATTATTCAACAAACGGGCCATTTAATTGAATAAGTCTTTAATGAAATTTATAAATTTGAGCTAGTTTAAAGAGTGTAAATGAAATAATTTATAATGAGGTGACTTCCAGTGTTGGAGACTTTTGAAACAGATAGATTAATTCTACGTGAAAGAACATTTAAGGATTTTGAACGTTGTGTTGAATTGGATCGTGAACCAGAAGTCGTGAATTATATTCCAGAGCTAAAAAGGATTATAAATGGTACATCAGCTAGTGAAAAAAAGCATAGGGAATTTGTTAAGAAAAGGTTTGAGACTGATTATCCAGAAGGTATGGGATACTGGACTATAGTGACAAAAGAAGAACCCCAACAATTTGCGGGAGGGGTTCTGCTAATTCCATTAGATACGGTTGGGCCAGACATCGAAATTGGATGGAGGTTGAGACCAAAATATTGGGGTAAAGGTTATGCTACAGAAGCAGCAAGAGTAATCATACAATATGCTGCTGAAATCCTTAAATTACAAAAGGTAATTGCAGAAATTCATAAGATGAATAAAGGCTCAATAAGAGTTGCCGAAAAAATAGGGATGGAGTACACAGAAACAGAAGAAACTAGTGATTATATTAGATATGCCTTTAGTCGGCTTTAATAATTGCCTTATGCAATCGGGCGCTTTTCTCAACAGAAGGGGTGACGCATATTAATAATATAATTGATATTGGCGATAAAAAATTAGAAGTCTGGATTCAAGGGGAAGGTACGCCAATTATCATCCACCCAGGTATGGTGAGTTCAATCATTGAGTGGGAGGCTTTGGCTACTGAAGTGTCAAAGGAAGCAAAAGTCATTCTTTATAATAGAGCTGGGTGCGGAAAAAGTGAAAAAGGAATAAAAACAAGAAATGTTAGTGAGAACACGAAAGATCTCAAGGCATTAATTGATACGCTTGACTTGGATGCTCCGGTAATAATTGGACACTCTTACGGCGGGCTATGCCTTCAATATTTTGGTATAAAATATCCAAATGTAGCAAGTGGATTTATTTTGATAGATTCAACCTCTGTAGATTCGCATTTATTGGATGAAGTAGAAATTGAGGGTGAAGATGAAAATAGTACCGAAGCATGGATTCAAAAATGTAACTGGTATTCAACGCTACCCCCTAAACAGCTTGAAATAGAAATGAAGGATTGGATTAACGGATTACAAGAAGTGGTGCCGAAAAATAGACATGCGCAGATTAAAGAGTATATGAGTAATCCTGTGATGTTTGAGGCTCTGGGAGAGGAATTAGAAGAAGATCCTAAGTTTACAAAAGAAATAAAGGAATTCGGAAAACTTCCTGATATCCCTACTATTATTATTGGAAGAGATCCAAACGTATCGATTAACGATATGATCGTTGAAGAGGGGATTAGTTTTCAAGAGGCCGAAAAAATAGAAAACATCTGGCAAACATTAATAAAAGACCAGACAAAATTGAATGATAAGGTTGAGTATGTGCTGGCTAAAAAAGCAGGTCATAACATACATACAGATAATCCGGTTGTTATAAAAAATGCAATTCTTTCTTTACTGGCTAGTATTCAATAATCGAGCGCAAGAACGGAATAAACATTGCGCCCGAATTTCGTTAAAGGGCCATTTAATGGAATAATTAGTGTGATAGGAGGGTTATGAATGACTGTTAATTTAGTTGCTATGGATGAAAGTACGTTCGCGGAATATTACCGACAATCCCTTAAAGAGTACGCATATGAACATGTGAAGGCCGGAAACTGGAAAGAAGATGAAGCAGTTCAAAACGCACAGGCAGAGTTTGAACAATTACTTCCAGATGGGTTAAAGACGAAAGGGCATGTTCTCCTCTCGGTTATGCATGGGAGAGAAACAATAGGGATTCTATGGTTAAATATTCGGATAAGGAATCAAGAAAAGCAGGCCTTTATCTATGATGTAAAACTTGATGAAGAGCAGCGAGGCAAAGGATTAGGCACGCGGACAATGGAAGCACTTGATGAATATGCAAAATCAGTAGGCGTTAAACAAATAAGGTTGCACGTGTTTGGCCATAATCACCGTGCCAAATCGCTATATGAGAAAACGGGTTATGAAGTTACAGATTATCATATGCAAAAAAGGCTATTATAAGGATTTTATATGATTTAAACAAACGGGCGCAATTGTTGAAGAAAACTTAGGTTTTTAAAAGACTTTATTGTTATTTTTTTAATGTAATGAAGTATCTTAAATCAAAAATTAAATAACTATATTTTTAACCCCGTTCATACTTAGAACGGGGTTATGCTTGTTTGAGGTTTTAATATTAAATAACTTTATTGTCACTTTACAGTAGGCTTATAAATTAAAACAAAGTTTGAACATTTGTAATAAAGATTGATAAAAAATCCTGTTGTGTTTAAGCAACAGGATTTTTTCTTATTCCATGCATTTTTATAAAGTTAGCTGATAATTAATAACGGACTAGTTTGCAGTTATCCGAGCTTAATCATTTGAAGATGAAATGGCAATAGTATTTTCTTTTAAAATGGTTGTTCTTGTTAGAGAAAAGACCGCACATAGTAATGAAATAATAACAATGCCGCTCCCAAACCAGGCTGTATGGGAGACCGTGCCGGAATGATTTAACACTATGCCGCCAAACGCAGAACCAAGTGAAATACCTACTTGTATTGAAGAATTATTAAAACTTTGCTGAATATCAGAAGTAGTAGGGTCAGTTTGAATTAAGTAGCTTTGTTGCGGCGGTGCCAGACTCCAACTTAATGCTGCCCACACCATCATAACTGGTATGAATAGTATAAGTGAAAAAGTCGTTAATGGTAATAAGAAAAGGACAAGGGCAAAGGAACTAATAACAACGATAATGCTTTTTTGAGCTCCGATTGAATCCGAGAGAATTCCACCAAATGCTCCTCCACTTACAGCTGCAACCCCAAATAATAAATAACAAATACTAATCCAATTGGAGTTCAAATTAAGTTCCGCTTCTAAAAATGGAGTGAAGTAGGCATAAAGTGTATAGTGTCCTGCTAGCATAAACATGGTTGCAAGATGAGCACTGCCTATTTTTGCACTGCCAACGGCCTTTAATTGATGTGAAAGAGGGATTGAGTTTTCTCCTGGTACACGCTCCAAAAAGATTGAAATAAGCACAATTGATCCAATTGATAAAATTGCAATTCCAAGGAATATGACTCGCCAGCCGAATGTATTGGAAATAAGTATTCCAAGCGGCACGCCCATAACAAGTGATGAACTAATCCCCATATATATAAGCCCCAAAGCTTTTGCTCGATGTGCAGGAGTAACAATCTTAGCAGCAATGGTTAAGGAAAGCACAACGATAAGTGCTGTACTCATTGCAGTCAAAACTCTTGCTACCATCATAAATGTAAAACTTGCACTGAAATATGTCATTATATTACCGATAAAGAAGACAAACAAGGATACGAGATACAGTTTTTTTCGCTCAATTTTACTAGTTATAACAAGCAAAACGGGTCCGGCAACTGCATAAATTAGCGCGAAAACTGTTATTAGTTGTCCAGCACTACTTAATGAAATGTTAAAATCATTTGCGATAGTAGGAAGTATCCCACCTACGATTAATTCAACTAGTCCAACTGCAACAGTTGATAGTGCGAGAATAAATACTTTGATATTCATTTGTATTAACGTCCTTCCATATTATGTTTTAGGCAGAAAATAAAAAAATCCTGATTACAGAAAACGAATAGAATTCATTTTTCTGTAATCAGGATTTTAAGGTTCCTGGTAGAAACCCCCAAGCCATATTCTTGAGGTTATACAGGGTATATATTTATTTTTATGAAACACTTTAAAAATTTTATCAGATAATCTCGGAGTATTCAAGGGTCAAAACGATTTGGTTAATTTTAGCGATAGTCGTGGAGATAAGCTCTCTTTAACATATAAAAATTGCTGTTGATTCAAATAAGCGAATGAAAAGCCTGTCGCAGAGAAAGGGCGAGGTTGAACGCTTGCTTTATCTCGTTTATTCTTGCTGTCAATTAAGTAACATGCTATCATTTATAATGAACGTTCTACATGGAGGTTATTGTATGAAAAAATCACAGAAGAAAGAAGATATAATTAACACCGCTGAAAAATTATTTTATCAGCATGGCTTTCATGCAATTGGTGTAAAGAATATATTGGAGCAAGCAGGAGTAGCAACAATGACCATGTACTATCATTTCAAATCGAAGGAAGATCTAATCAAAGAAGTATTAGTTCAAAGAGAAAAACATTACTTTCAATTTTTAGAAACTAAAATCGACAGGGGTAATGATATTAATCAATATGTGGAGTCGATAATTAAAGCACATCTTGATTGGATAAAAACTGATGATTACAATGGCTGTTTATTTTTGAGGGCGAAACAAGAATACGAAGGTGTCAACGATAAAATTTCTTCAGTAAGTAGAGAACATAAAAAGAGATTCCTAAACAAAATTGAAAATGATTTAAAGCTTTTACATGCTGAACAATCTCTCAGCGTACAAATATCTATTATATTAGAGGGGATAACATCGATGGCCCAAATACTTGAGTTAGATAAGGTAAAAGATACTGCCATTGATTTAGCGAAAAGTATTGAGGTTGCCGAATAGGGAAAGAATAGTGTAGTAAAAAGTTATATATTCTTCACTATTTTTTTTATCAAGTTATTATAATGAACGTTATATATAAAAAGGGGCGAGCTATATGAGGGCAAAAAAATTAATAGTAGTGGGCTTGCCAATGATTGCCGTCACGTATGGTTTATCACGGTTTAGTTATGGTCTAATGCTTCCATATATTAACGAATCGATTAATATGGATCAATCAACTAGTGGAGTAATATCGTCTTTATCATACATTGCTTACTGTATAGCAATTGTATTAGCAATGGCATTTTCTAATAAGGTTCCTCCAAGGTCTTTGCTTGTAGTAGCTGGATTATTATCAATTATTGGCTTAGGTATCATCTCCATTTCTTCTAATCCGGTATTGCTAGGCTTAGGAATATTTCTGGCAGGGATGAGTACAGGGGTCTCCTCCCCGCCATACGCTAATATCGTTAGCACTACCGTAGAAACAAGGTTACAGAATCAGACTAATTCATGGATTAATTCTGGTACAAGTATTGGAACTGCTTGTACCGGGGCAATTGCTATTATAATGGCTGATAGTTGGCGAGAGACGTATTTGATATTTATGGTCATTGCTATTTTTGTGCTCATCGCTAATTATAAAGTGCTTCCAGGACATCAGGTTTCAGAAAAGAAGGTCACGGTTGGCTACTCTAAAAAGGAATGGAGACGTTCTATTCAACTAATTTTTGCATCATTATTTTCAGGATTATCTTGTTCGGCTTATTGGACATTCTCAAGAGACTTTATGTTAAGTTTAGAGAGCGTACCTATATACTTGGGAGAGTGGTTTTGGGTAATAATTGGAGCCGCGGGTTTACTAGGAGGAACTGCTGGTGCATTTATAGATAAGTTTGGTGTTAGGAGTGCATACAGGATTTCTGTATTAGCACTTTCAACTTCATCGCTTATCCTGGGAATTTATCCAGATAACAATATAGCAGGGTTCCTGTCACCAGTTCTTTTTGGAAGCTCTTATATTTTCCTGACAGGGGTCTTAATCGTATGGGGGATTACCGTATTTAAAACTAACCCATCATTTGGCCTAGGAGTGCCGTTCTTAATACTCGCTCTTGGGCAAGCCATAGGGTCTGTTTTTTCAGGAATAGTAGCTGATATATCAGCATATTACACCCTTTTTATTTGGTCTTCTATCATTGGTTATGTAGCCTTGGTATTTAAACCCAAAACAAAGTAGATATTTTATGCCGAACCTTCCGGCCAGAACAAGGAAGCCGAGAGAAATGAAGCATTTTTAGCCAAAACGTTAAAGTATAAAGATGAATGATAAAATTGAATAAACTACAGTGAAAGTCACTATTTTTTGAAAAGGGAAACGAAAGAAGTCTGTACATTATGAACAATATGCGCAAAAAATTATATTTATATAATGTTGTATTACTGGAAGTATAGTGATATAGAAATGCTCTGAAGGAATGTGGTCTTTCTTACGAAAAACAGCAATAAAAAAGAAATGGGAACTCCATATGCGTGTTATATTTTAAATATGGTAAAAAAACCATATCACGAGGAGGGTTTTCATGAATGCACATAAGGTGATCATAGCAGGATGGTTTACAGTTGATCCAAGTAAGCGTGACGAAGTTGTTAAGGCACACGAGGATCTCGTGAAACGTGCGAGGCAAACTCCTGGTTGCCTTGATCTGGCAATAACGGCTGATCCTGTTGACCCTGCACGAATCAACAACTTCGAGTTTTGGCAGTCAGAAGAGGATTTGCAATCGTTTCGTGCTGTAGCAAATCCCCCAAAACAAATTACTCCGATGCTCAGGGTAGAAATGCTAAAGCATGAAATCGATAAATCTGGACCGCCGTTTTAAGGAATCCTAAATTAAAGAAAAGGTTGATGTTCTCGTGGGAGTTAAGATAGCATGTTCAATTAATCGCAGGGAGGATTGTTATTTTTATGGAGGAATTAGCAATTGGTGAAGATGCACCTTTTATGAATACCCCTTTACCGAGAACGTCTACTTAGTTAGAAACTATTATCATTATTGTTAATCCAAATTCTCTTTAGGTTTTTCTGTATGCTTTCTATTTTTAACCTCCGTAAATATGTTATCTGACACACTTGTTTTAGTTTTGGAGGTTTCATTTGGAGGATTTAATTGATTTGATTCAATCAGCGATTTAAGCATTTGAATATCCTCTTTAGTAGCGTATTGTTTATCAGGCTTTAACATATACCCTAACTGACCGTTCGATTCTATTGTAGCCCATTTTAAATCAGTGAAATGCTGAATGTTTTGTTGTCTCATTCGGACTTCAAGCATATCAACCGTTAACCGCAGTTTCTTTAAATTTCTTTCATTAATTTGGCCGTTTTCAACTACTAAAAGTCCTTTCCCATAAATTAATGTTTCAAGAGTATTCGATTTAATCACGATATATTCAATAAAAAGAAGTGTAATGACCATTAGAAAGGTAATCACCATTGTAATCCAAATGTTCCTGTCGCCAACAGGTTGAATAATTAATGAACCAACAGCTATCATCATGACTGTCTGAGCAACCGTAAGCTGTGAGATGGATTTTCTGCCAGCTAACCGCAAAATCAGGACTCCACCTAAAACGACGACAATAGCCTTCCATATGAAATGTAAATCCACAAACATCCCCTCTTTTCAACAGTTGCATATTTATTGTTTATTGTGGATGATATCTTTTACTTTATTCTTTAAAAGGAAACTATACTCCGATCATCAAAAAATAGTGAGGTAAACCAAGACAAATACACGGTAATGGCTAGAACCAATGAATCCTTCTGTAAGTACTTATTCTTTAGCGAAGTGTCTTTTTGTAACTAGAGCAATAAACGGCAGCATATATTTTTAAGCCTAATTTTCTAAAGTTTTTTCTTTTTTTCAACATTTTCAATCGTTTCCGCGCGAAGAATATTATATAACCTGCTTTTAGGCTCATATATTTTTTGAGAAGGCCATAGCCCATGATGTCCTGAGAATAGATAGCTGACTAAACAAGCCACAAAAAAGTACTCTAACCCTTTTCCATCAAACATCTCCATTGCCAGCAGAAAAGCTGCTATAGGGGTATTAGCCCCTCCACAAAAAACTGCGATTAATCCTAATGCAGCGAGAAATGACATAGGTAAATCGATGAATGTGTGTAAGGTATTGCCTAACGTGGCACCAATGAAAAATAAGGGTATGGCTTCACCGCCAACAAAGCCGGTACCAAGAGTTACTGCTGTAAATAATAGCTTGGCAAGGAAAGCAAAGGGTGGAACGTCTTCTATAAAAGATTGTTCTAACATCTGTAATCCTCGGCCATTGTAATCTTGTGAACGCACTATTAAAGTTAATACTACAATGACAATACCTCCAAAAAAGGCTCTTTTCATATGGTTTTTTTTGAAAAGTTTCTCAGAGAATTTTTCTATTCCATGCCTCAATTGACAGTATAAAACACTTATTAGGCTAAAAATGACTGATAGAAGAATAACTATCATAAATGTACTAATAGATATTTCCGGTACGGTTCGTATGATAAATTCTTCGTGTTTATGTCCCCAGGCTGCTGTAGTTACATAGTGACCAACAAAGCTTGCCGTAAGACAAGGAACCAGGGCTTCAAATTTCAGCTTTCCTAAAGCAGCCATCTCCATCCCAAAAACAGCACCTGTGATAGGTGCTCCAAAGGCAGCACCAAAACCAGCACTAATACCGCTCATCATTAAAATTTTCTTGTCTAATCTGTTTACCTTAAAAAATTTGTTGACAGTTGCAGCTACACTTCCTCCCATTTGGACAGCTGCCCCTTCTCTCCCGGTTGAACCTCCAAAAAGGACCGTGACAAAAGTCGCAAAATAGACGATAGGTCCCATTCTCCGGGGCACCTCTTTTTTTCCATGTACTGAATCAATTACCAGATTGTTTAGTTTAGCAGTATCATTCAAAGTATTATTCAAGAATACCTTTCCGTAGTTCATATATATATACCCTATGATAATTCCTCCAAAGGGGAGAAGGAAAATAAGCCAATCCCTTTTTAATCGGATATCATCTCCTAGATAATCATTTATCTCTAAAAGGCAATAGGTTGTCTATCCTACAACTATACCAATGATGCTTCCAAAGATAATCCACAGAACCAGAACTGAAAAAAATTTTTTATACTTTAACAACATTCACCAATTCTCCTCTATTCTTTCTTTGGGAAATTCAATTTTATTGTTGCCTATTGCATTAAAATTACTAAATTGAATATTGAATAGCCGATGAAGAAGGGAGCAAAAGGCATGAACGAGAAAAACTGAAAAATAGTCTTCAAAAACTAAAACTCCATATAAGGTAGAAAGGTCACGATTTAGATTACAGAGAAATTTGTTGAACATGACGAACAACCCCCCTCCACGAGATGGTACCTACCGCTTTGGAAGGCAGGTTCTACAGGGAATTTTCGTATTTTTTACATACCACGCTCTGGTAATTAAATAAAATTCGAATGCGAAGGTTAGTTAGGAGTCCCCCTATGGTTTTTGGAACTGAGGGGGTTTCCTTGTGTGAAAGGCTTACAATGGATAAATGAACGCATAACCACTATACTTAAACAAATTAAGTATGTAACAATAGATTTAAGACATTAGCCTATATCTTAATATTTCTATCCTGCCAAGGAATCGGTTCGGAGTAGTTTGCAGATATTGTTAGTTTACGGCTTTATAAGATTAATTGGAGGGTGACGATATGACAGAGACTTCAAGTTTAACAGGCACCGTTTTTTTGTCCAAGCTGATTACCCAGTATGCACAGTTACATTCTAAAACTGTTGGCAATGGTGCACAGGAATACATACGCCAAATTGGCATCAGGGCGGGGGAATGGATAGAGTCCTTTTACGATGAAAGTAAAGAATTAAACTGGACGCCAGACCAGTATGCGGAAGTTATTGTCGATTTAAAGAATTCTATCGGCGGCCATTTTTCTATATCCGAAGTGCATCCTGATCATGTCATCGTTAAAGCGACAGGATGTCCATTTGGGGATGTTGTCCAGGATGCTCCACATCTTTGCAATATGACCTCGAGTGTGTTTGGCGGTATTGCAGCCCGAAGGTTTGGATACGGAAAAGTGAACCTTCGAAAAAGAATAGCCTTAGGGCATGCTGGTTGTGAAGTGGCGATTTATTTCCAGCCTACGGATAAAGAAGAGGGCGATGAATATAAGGACTTGCCGGTTACGCCGAAGCAGGGAAATCCTTTTGAGTGGGAACAGGAAACGATTGAGGCATTACATGCAGAATTGGAAAAAAGCGATAAGATGATTAATTCGCTTGTAGATGAATTAGAGGATTTAAGAAAACAAGTGAAAATGGAAAACAATAGTTAGACATTTCTTTCATTTTCCTTCCCTCCTCTTAATAAGAATATGATAAAATGTGCTTCAGAGAGAAGCTTAGACATAGTGTAAGTGGGCATTGGGAACGACAAGCTTATTCTATGTTTTTTGATTGAATGAGGAGGGGGAAAAATGGCAAAAGATGCCGAAGAACTAGCACGTGTAACAGGCAGTAAGCAGATACAACAGCTGGAATTCCGCGCGGGGGCTTTTGGAGCGGCGGTACCGTTGCTGTTTTTTGTTATTTGGGCAATCACAACAAGTGTACTGCAGCTGTCTTCAGAAATCGGCTTGGTAATGGGAGCAGTTATTGGATTAACATTAGGACTGTTGTTTAGTAAAAGTAAATGGGGAGACTATGCCCAAGGACTGTTTGATGGCTTGGCCCAGCCAATCGGGGTAATTGCCATGGTAGCTTGGTTTTATGCAGGAATGTTTGCGCAGGTTCTCCAAGTTGGCGGACTTGTAGAAGGGCTGGTTTGGATTGGAGCGATCACAGGTCTGACAGGCGGCATGTTTGTAGCATTAACGTTTTTGCTGGCAGCGGTTTTTTCAACTGCAGTCGGCACGGGTTATGGCACAACAGTAGCTTTCTGTACATTGATGTACCCAGCTGGGATTGCTACAGAGGCTGAACCTGTCATGCTGTTTGCCGCGATATTAGCGGGTGCTGTATTTGGTGATAACCTGGCCCCTGTGTCAGATACAACGATTGTTTCGGCTACGACTCAGGATGCAGATGTACCTGGGGTTGTACGCAGTCGGTTCAAGTATGCAATCGTGGCTGCTATTCCAACAACAATTCTTTTTGCTGTCTTTGGCGGAGGGGCAGGTAGTGTGTCGGCTGACGAGGCTGCCCAAACGGCTATGCTTGAGTCTGCAAATCCGAAAGGGTTAATGATGCTGCTGCCGTTTGCTCTAGTATTAATTCTGGCATTATCAGGCCATCATTTAATTACATCTTTAACATGGGGTATTCTTTCTTCTATTCCGCTTATTCTTATATTAAGTTTAGGGAGCTTTAGTGATATTATTCGATTTAATCCTGATTCGGATGCAATTGTAGAAGGAGCTCTTGTTTCGGGGATTACCGGGTATGTGAATATGGCGATCCTGATTCTGTTAATTGTAGCAGCAGCTCATTTGCTGCGATTAGGAGGCACGATGGAAGTAATCACAAATGGACTTGTTAAGTGGATAAAGTCATCTATTCGACGTGCCGAGTTCGCTATCTGGGGCATTGTTGCTCTATTGAATAGCGCTATTACGATTAATACTGCGGCAGAAATAGCAGCAGCTCCTTTTGTAAGAGAGTTAGGGGAAAAATACCGGATACACCGTTACAGGCGGGCGAATATGCTGGATGCAGTTACCTCGGCCCTTGGTTATATTTTTCCATGGGGAGCTCCAGTCCTATTAGGCTGGTCTACGATACAACTTATGCAGGATACCTATGAGTGGCTGCCAGTGGTAGCTCCTACTTCTGTATTTCCGTTTGTCTTCCAAGGCTGGTTCTTAGTAATTGTTATGCTGATTGCAGCACTTACTGGCTGGGGACTGCGTTATGAAGGAAAAAATGGAGAAGAATTAAAAGAAGCTCCGCGTGACTAACATGGAAATACGCTAATAATTTATCGTTAACTCTCTCATTCGAACCGTTGGATGAGGGAGTTATTTTTAAAGGGAAAATAGGGTGACAGGAGGGAGAGCCCCGGTGCAGACAAGAATAAGAGATTATGGCGTTCGTATAGGTGAATTGAATACAGGCAGGTTAAATAAGATAACGGATGTAAGCGGCGTTAAAATCGGACATTCAACCATCAGTAATGGAGTGGTAAATACAGGGGTTACAGCGTTACATCCCCATAGCGGAAATATTTTTGAACAGAAAGTAGTGAGTGCGGCGCATGTGTTTAACGGTTTTGGTAAATCGATAGGTTTGCTGCAAATAGAAGAACTGGGGACAATTGAAACGCCAATATTGTTGACAAACACGTTAAGTATCGGAACATGTACGAACAGTTTAATCACATATATGCTAGACAAAAACGGGCAAATTGGCAGGACGACCGGAACGGTCAATCCTGTTATTGGCGAGTGTAATGACATGTTTCTCAATGATATTCGTGAATTGGCTATTCGGGAGGACCATGTCTTGGAAGCATTAGAGACCGCTGCGGATGATTTTGAGGAAGGGGGAGTTGGTGCGGGAACTGGTATGAAATGCTTTGGATTAAAAGGCGGAATTGGTTCTTCCTCTCGAGTTATCCAATTCCCTCATGGAGCTTACACGATCGGCGTACTTACGCTCACTAATTTTGGAGTGTTGGAGAACCTGCGTATAAATGGCATTCATGCCGGAGAAAAAATAAGAAACAAGCTGCCCGACAATAGCAGTGAACCTGATAAGGGGTCTGTAATAGTTTTGGTTGCCACGGATTTGCCGGTGACGTCCCGTCAATTAAAACGAGTGATCAAGCGAGCTGGAGTTGGCCTTAGCCGAACGGGCTCTTATATTGGGAATGGAAGTGGCGATATTGTTATTGGTTTCTCAACCGCAAATAAGGTTAGCCATGACCCAGCCCAAGACCTGGTTTCCCTTACAGCGATCCACGAGGATGATATCGATCAGGCATTCACAGCGGTTGCTGATGCAACGGAAGAAGCTGTACTCAATTCGATGATCACTGCTAATACCGTGAAAGGAAGAGACGGCCATACGTTATACTCTTTACGAAAGTACATCGACGATCTCCTGTGAAAACTAGAGAGCAAAAAAGAGAATCCATTTTGGATAAATCCAAAATGGATTCTTTGTATTTGCAGTAATATAAAGCTGATGGATTCTACTTATTATTAGTTATTACATTGCTAAGTTTTTGAATGGCAACAGATAAATCAGAAATCTTTTTCTCAAACCTTATTAATAAATACATAGCCAAGACTACAGGAAAACCATGGTTTCCTAAAAGAGTAACCAATGCATTACTAGCGGTCTCTTCCATTTTATCCCCCCTCTCCTGTTCCCTCTATTTTTAAAGAGTAGTTGAAAAGAAAATATAAACTGGCGGAAATTGGTTACATTTACCCTAGAAACAGGAACAAATGTTGCGATATAATTACAAAAAATAAGAACATATGTTCTTATTTTTGGATAAAATAGTTTACTTTTCTCTTCTTATTGCTCTTTACATAGTAGGAGGGGGTTCACTTATGGAATATGATTGCTTCCTAGAGGAAAATAATAATGTAATAAAAGACTTCTATCAAAAAAACCAGGACTTTGTAAATCAGCCAATTGTAAAATCTTTTTTCTCTAAGCATGAGAACAGGGTGCTTTTGAAGAATGCCCTTATCGAAAACGATCAGGAAAGCCGCAATAAACTAGATGCTAAGTTTCATGACCATTATCAACAAGCCAGGATGACCAAATATTTGTCGAATTTAATTTATTTCAACTCTATTAATTTTGACAAAAGTATTCGTAAACAAAAAGAAACCTATTTAACTATCCTAAACCAGCCGCTGGCTGATAATACTGCCGAGTCTAATGGTGATGAGTTTGTGGATGTTTTGGCCAGTGATGCTGCTGAAATTTTTGAAGAGGTCGTTAGCTACAGCGCTAAATTGGAAGATCATATCCAGGATGAAGAATTATTTTATGCTTTACAAGAATTAAGCCCTATGCAAAAAGAGATTCTCCAACTGATTTATGTAGATCAATTAAAAAATAAGGAGATAGCTTTATTAAAAAATACATCTCCTCAAAATATATCGAAAATCCATAAACGTGCTATTGAGAAAATAAAGAACTATTATAAAGGAGGATAAGAAGATGAAACAACAAGAGCGAAGACTAACCGAAATAATCATACAGATGGAACCGAAGATAAGAAAATCAATCGCCAATACTTCCTCTCAAGAGAGAGATGATTTAGAACAGGAAATCAAATTAAAAATCATCGAGATAGTGACAAAAGGGGTAATAAAGGACACGCCGGGGTTTTGGGAATTTAAAAAATCCTTTGATTAAGAAAATAAACGTGGTTTTTGTGTTCACTTTTTTACTGTGCTTTAACAAAGGTAAGAACTTTTCTTTTAAAAAATTATGTGTAATAAATCAATACCTCACAGGAAAATTGATTTATAAATAGAAAAAACCTTTCCAATGATGGAAAGGTTTTTTCTTAATAACTAAAGTTACGCTTTTACAACGTTAGCAGCCTGTGGTCCACGGTTGCCTTCTTCGATGTCAAAGTTTACTGCTTGACCTTCGTCCAAAGATTTAAAGCCTTCGCCTTGAATAGCTGAGAAGTGAACAAATACGTCGTCTCCACCTTCAACTTCGATGAAACCGAAACCTTTGTCTGCGTTAAACCATTTTACTGTACCATTATTCATGTGTATTCCTCCAAGTGCTTTTAGCACAATTAAATTACTATTCTTGCTCTATAAGATCATTCAAGACGATAATCGCTCAAAAGCTTTTTCTTCTTTCATTACAATATTACCGAACAACAATAATTAATATAACTATACCATACGTTTTTTTGAGAAGATATAGGTATAAAGGCGGATATGTTGTTTTTAAGCCATTTTGTAAGCAGATTTATATAAAAAAAGTTCAAAAATACAAAGAAGTAGCTTGTTAATTTGTAATAACTGTTATACTATATATATAACAGTTATTACAAATTGTGAGGAGAAAGGATGTGGCTCCATTGTGTTTATAAATATTGATTTGCAATCTGATGATCCCATTTACACCCAATTAAAAAATCAAATTATTGCCAGTATTGCCAGAAATGAAATGAGGCCTGGCGATGGTTTGCCGTCTGTAAGAAGGCTGGCAGCAGACTTAGGCATAAATCTTCATACGGTGAATAAGGCTTATCAGCAGTTAAAACAACAGGGATTTATTCTTATCCACCGGCAAAAGGGCGTCGTTATTAACCCTGAAGGAATCCCGGCTGCCGATGAGCAATACAGAGAATCGTTGGAACGAGTGTTAAGTCCTTTGGTAGCAGAGTCCTTTTGCAAAGGGATTACCGAAAAGGAATTTACAACGCTTTGCCAAAAGCTGTTTGGCCAGCTGACAAACGAGGGGGGATGGAGATAGATGAACACTTCAATGACTATGATAATTTTTATTATTATTATGGTACCAATTTTTATCATTAGTATGTTTACTCCTTTTATAACAAGAAAGACGGAAAGCTTTGGTGTGTATATCCCTGAAGATATTTATCAGGATCCATTGTTAAAGGAAATGCGTAAACAATATGTGTCCATAACGGGTGCTTTAAGTTTAATGGTTATTGCCGGTTTCTTTCTTTTGGTTCCATGGCTGGGGGGCAGCACGGAGAGAGTGAGCCTGAGTTTTTCTGTGAGTATTGTCTTTTATATGACCACTGCTTTTATTGTTTACTTCGTGTTTCATAAGAAGATGAAAAAGCTGAAGGCTCAAAAAGGGTGGACAGAACAAAGGCAGCAGCAGGTGACAGTAGATTTACAATTTCGAGAGAAAAAGCTAATTTTTTCGAACCTTTGGTTTATCGTCTCCTTTATAATTTCATTTGCAACATTGATCACCACTTTCGTTTTTTATGAAAATATTCCGAATCGAATTCCCATGCAATATAACTTTAACGGAGAAGTTACCAACTGGTCAGACAAATCGTATCGGTCGGTAATGATTATGCCGGTTATGCAAATTTATTTGACCCTGTTATTCTTATTTATAAATACAATGATTGCAAACGCGAAGCAGCAAACGAGTTCGGCAAATCCTGCTAAATCGATTGAGCAGAATGTGCAGTTCCGCAGGCGGTGGTCGGCATTCATCATCTTGACGGGCACAGCTTTAACTTTGATGTTTTCATTCATCCAAATCTCGTTTATCTTTCCGGTGAATTCACAATTACTAACGATAATTCCTTTGATTTTCAGCGGTGGTGTCATTGTAGGTGCGATCATCCTTTCCTTTAACACGGGGCAGGGAGGAAGCAGGATTAATACAGGCATAGACAGCAAAGGGGAAGTAATCGACCGTGATGATGATCGGTATTGGAAGCTGGGACAGATTTATTATAATAAGAAGGATCCGGCATTGTTTCTGGAGAAGCGATTTGGAATTGGATGGACCATCAATTTTGCCCGTCCACTTGCCTGGACGGTCCTTGTCCTGATTGTCTTACTTGCCATTGCTATTCCTATGCTTTTGGGAGAATAATAAAGAGAAAGAGGTCCGGATAAAAGGATAGCGGCCAAAGCAAAAATCGAACGATGATTCGAAGTCCCTAGGATTCGAACTCGTTCGATTTTTTTAACACCTGCGGACCCAGTGACAACACTATTTTTTCCTTGTATGCCTGCCCTGATAGGCTGTTCATCCCTTGCATGACGCCCGCGATCTCAAGTAAATCTTAAGCAGTTTTATTGGTTGAAAACCGTACGTAGACTTTCAGCGGAGGAAATCCACGGAGACTCCTGCGGTAGGAAAGGCCTCGGTGAGACCTCGTAGAGCAGGCTAACCAGCCGTCCGCGGAAAGCGTAGTGTATTTCCTTAGCGTAGTTTGT
The DNA here is from genome assembly GCF_900101125.1 of Sediminibacillus albus. Classification (GTDB taxonomy): domain Bacteria; phylum Bacillota; class Bacilli; order Bacillales; family Amphibacillaceae; genus Sediminibacillus; species Sediminibacillus albus. The sequence goes on from NZ_FNFL01000004.1 coordinate 42,706, forward strand.
CGCCATAACATTCTAATGGATGTTTGAGTAATAATATTGACACGATGAAGTTATTTAACATACACTGGAGAAAATAATCAAACAATCATTTGAATGAGGGGATATAAGTGAGTGAAAATATAGTTGCCCATAGGTCGCCTGAAACATGCAGTACTTTCTGTTTTGATGAAGAAAAAGTAAATCGGATCCAGCCGCAAATAGAAAAAGCCAACGGAATGGAGCTTACGTTTAAGGCATTGTCCGATGCTACCAGAGTAAAGATAGCGTACGCTCTTACGTTAGACTCCGAGCTGTGTGTATGTGATGTGGCTAATATTATCGGGTGTACTACTGCCACAGCCTCCCATCATTTACGGCTTCTGCGCAATATGGGGCTGGCGAAGTATCGAAAAGAGGGAAAGCTTGTGTTTTATTCATTGGCAGACGAACATATCCGCCAATTGGTTTCGATAGCGTTAACTCATCAGGAAGCAGGTGTTTCCGATGGAAAATAATTCGAACGTTTACAGGCTGCAAGGGTTGTCCTGCACCAACTGTGCGGCTAAATTCGAAAAAAATATCCGGTCTATTGAGTCAGTAGAAGATGTAGAGCTGAATTTTGGTGCTTCTAAAATGAAAGTGATTGGAAAAGCGTCGATAAGCCAGTTGGAACAGGCGGGTGCTTTTGATGGTATAAAAGTATTGCCGGAAAGGCAAAGGCAGACGGAAAGCAAGGAGTCTATGTGGAGCAAGCGGGAAAATCTTCAGACCACAATAGCATTACTTTTGGTCTTTGCTGGCTATGGTTTTTATTTTTCGGCCGGTGAAAATAGTCCCGTAACGATTGGGGTATTTTTATCCTCCATTTTGATTGGCGGCTATGGTTTGTTTAAGGAAGGGTTGAAAAACCTGGCAAAGCTTCATTTTGATATGAAAACATTAATGACTATAGCAGTTATTGGTGCAGCAATTATTGGAGAGTGGGCCGAGGCTGCTGTAGTTGTCTTCTTGTTTGCATTGAGCGAAGCATTGGAAGGTTACTCGATGGATAAAGCCCGCCAGTCCATCCGCATACTGATGGGTATTGCTCCTAACCGTGCTACCATAAAACGAGAAAACGAGTTACTGGAAATGGATGTCGAGGATGTGCGGATAGACGATACTCTAATAGTGAAGCCCGGGCAGAAGATTGCCATGGACGGTGAGGTTATCCTTGGGCAGTCTTCCATCAACCAGGCAGAAATCACAGGGGAATCGATTCCTGTTCTAAAAAGTTCAGGAGATGAGGTGTTTGCAGGTACTTTGAATCAAGAAGGATATTTGGAAGTACGCGTAACGAAATTAGCTGAGGATACCACCATTGCCCAAGTAATCCACTTAGTAGAAGAAGCCCAGGCAGAGCGTGCGCCATCCCAGCAATTTGTAGATAAATTTGCAAAGTATTATACACCGGCAATCCTGCTCATTTCTTTATTAGTCGCAGTTATACCACCGTTATTCTATGATGCCAGCTTGGGCTCGTCTGTTTACAATGGATTAGCGGTCCTTGTAGTTGGATGTCCTTGTGCGTTAGTTATCTCTACCCCGGTGGCAATTGTAACTGCGATCGGCAATGCTGCTCGCAAAGGGGTGCTTATCAAGGGCGGTATCCATCTGGAGGAGACTGGACGCTTAAAAGTGATCGCATTTGACAAAACAGGAACTCTTACAAAGGGAAAACCGGAAGTAACAGACATCCTGTCCTTTTCTAACTTGGATGAGCAGGCTATATTATCTATTTCTGCGGCATTGGAAACACATTCCCAACATCCGCTAGCTGCCGCTATTTTGCGGAAAGCCGGAAAGGAAGACACAGCAGGATACAAGGTCGAAGATTTTCAATCCATGACCGGGCAAGGTGCCCAAGCTATCGTTGGCAACACCCTTTTTTATATTGGGAAACCTAGCCTTTTCACAGGAATGTTTTCTATACCTGACAACATACAAACGAAAATCGACGATCTTCAGCTGCAAGGAAAAACGGTTTCCCTCTTGGGAACAAACCAGGAGATAAAAGGATTGATTGCAGCAGCGGATCAAGTGCGCAAAGGGAGCCTCTCCATTATAGAAAAATTGTACGAACTAGGAATTACTAAAACAGTCATGCTCACGGGAGACAACCAGTTCACTGGCAGAGCGATAGGCAGCGAGCTTGGCCTAAGCGAAGTGCAAGCTGATTTGATGCCGGAGGATAAGCTTCAGGTTATTAAAAAGCTCCGGGAAAGCTATGGCAAAACAGCCATGATAGGCGATGGCGTTAATGACGCTCCAGCCCTGGCTTCTGCAAACGTAGGAATTGCCATGGGGGGAGCAGGGACAGATACAGCATTAGAGACTGCTGATATAGCATTTATGGCTGATGATTTGGATAAACTGCCATATACCATTGCATTAAGCAGAAAAACGTTAGCAGTCATTAAACAAAATGTTGCTTTTGCCCTGGGACTGAAGCTTTTGGCTCTATTACTGCTAATCCCCGGCTGGCTGACACTGTGGCTGGCGATTTTTGCCGATATGGGTGCCACGCTAATAGTGGTACTGAATTCATTGCGCTTAATAAAGGCTAAATATAGTGATTAGTAAAATGAAAGAAGCCAGCAGAGATGGACTGCTGGCTTTAGCTTTCCGTAAAATATTGGAGAAATAAAAATGAGAAGGAAAGTAATCTAAATTAATGTAATGCTGATGGACGAGTATATGGCAATTGGAGTAACGGTACGGATGAGCTGGCAGCTGTTAGCTGAACAGCTTATACAGATAGGGTTGGTACAGAGATAGCTTAAAGCGGATGTATCATACTGTATTTTTGGCAGAAAAGTTGAATTGGGAGGCTAAGGCACTTAACATAAGGGAATAGACCAAGCATAAAAACAAAGGATAAACAGAGGCTTAGAAAAGGGTTGATTACGATAATGAAACATTTACATATAAAACATCATTGGCTCGGAAGATTTTTAGCTTCTGACCCGGGAAGGAAGAGGTTCCAGCAGGCTGGAAAGGCTACGATTAGTTTGATTTCATCTGTTTTTACCATGCTTTTTATATTAAGGGTTACCGGGAATCCATTATTCACTCCTGTACTTATAGCCGGTATTGTTGGCATGCTGGGAATTATGACGGTCATGGATGATACAAAACAGAAAAAGCAGGTTACTACGTTATTGCTCGGTGTCTCAGCGATAATCGGCGTTTCTCTGGGAAGTCTGCTGGCAGGGAACGCTTATTATGTAGGGACCTTGATGATTCTCGTTATTTTTAGTGCCTTTTATTTTTCGCGTTTTGGTAGCCGCTATTTTTCCTTAGGCATGATTGGCTTTATGACTGTTTATTTTTCTTCCTTTCTAAAGTTATCTCCTGACCAGTTTCTGTGGTTTTACTTAGGAATACTCATTGGGGTTTTTTATGCTTTTATTTATAATTTCATCGTTTTTAAAGACTCAGCCCAGGTGTTGAAGAAGAGCATGCGCTCCTTTCACATTCAAGCCAATCTTACCTTTAATATTTTAATAAGAATCATTGAAGAACTGGATACAAGCAAAAAGCGGATGAAGAGTCTGGAAAAGAATGTTCATTTGCTTGGTGAATATGCTCGTAATGTTTCCGAGGATTTAAATGCCCAGGACGTTAAAAAGGTGTGGCCTGGTTTGGACTCAACCCAGGTAAGACTTTATGTTTTTGATGCGGCAATGCTTGTAGAAACACTTGGTGATTCGATTCAAAGGTTGAAGAAGGCAGAAGCTTTGGAAGCTGTGGAGATCCGCCGTCTGCTTATTTGGATCGTCCGCTCCCTGCGTGATGCGGAAGTGCTGGCCCAAGGCTACGAACAGAAAAATTTAGAAGAAGCGGCTCACGCCGTTCAGGCAATTCGTTTGTTATTATCAGAGCTGCTTGAAAAGCAGGCGGAGCCAGCCGGATGGCTCTTTTTAATTAGGCGGATTGAGTCAATCGCCAATCATGTCATTAAGGGAGGGACGACGATTCAACAGTCTTTACTATCCGGCAGCGATTACGATTCGGATAGGGTGAACGATGAAAACCAGGAAGAGGACGAGTCGGATGAAGAGGAAGCCCTACAGGAGGGAATGAAGCCATCAACGAGAAAGGCATTACAATCTCTCGTAACAGGAACCATCGCTATTTTTGCCGGTTATTTGATCTCGCCTGTTCAACCTTATTGGATATTGTTGACGTCTTTCATTATCCAGTTAGGTACAGATTCAGTTGGAAGGACATATATTAAAGGGTTTCAGCGTTCGCTGGGTACGATTTTTGGTGCTGTGATCGGGTTCTTGCTGGCAAATCTTCTTTCCGGACACTCCGTGCTTGAAGTTACTTTGTTATTTTGTGTTGTCTTTTTAGCTTTTTATCTTTTTGCAGTTTCCTATACATTGATGAGTCTATTTATCACGATGCTTATCGCTTTTTTGTATGATATTTTGCTGGGAGGTATCAGTTTAACGTTGATGGGCGCGAGAGTTATCGACACAATCGCAGGCGCTGCCATAGCACTTGGCGTTTCCGCTGTAGTTTTCCCGAAAAAAACAAGAGATAAAGTTGCTGAATCGTTTGATGAATACCTAAAAGAGCTTAAACCATTTGTAATTGACTATGTAAAACGATTCAGAGAAGATGTCGATGTAAAAAGCTTTGCTGACAATGCCTTCAATTTGGATCAAAAATTACAGGCAGTCAGAGATGATGCCCAGTCACTTTTACAGCGGCCTGGAACCTTTAATAATGCCAATCTCTCGCGCTGGATTACGATTTTCACTGCAATTAATTATTATGCGAAACATTTAATTGCTTCCTCTTATCAAAAAAAGTTTATTTATCCTGATGAGTTAATAGAAGATTTTAAACAAATGGAAGCAAAATTAGCCCACAATATAGAAACGCTTGGTGAACTTCTAAAAGGAAGGCAGCAAGAGGCAGTTATCTATAACTTAAGTGAAGAAAGAGAACGGATTGAACGGCTGGCGCCAAGCAGGAAGCAGGCACAGGGAGACCTTATTCATCATGTGTATTATATTTGGAGGATCAATCAATCCATTGTTGTTCTAAGCTTGGAATTGGGTGCAGAAGAGAAATAAAGCAGCAATCGCTAAATAGTAGCAGGTTGCTGCTTTTTTTATTGTTCCTTAAGGAAACCAGTAATAGAAACTCATAGTACGTATTTTATCCTTGTTTTTTTACGGCGAGAGGAGTATGATTCTTTATAGACAATTTTTATCCATTATGGATAATTAAAAACCATAAAGAAAGAAGATGATCCTTTGAAAATCAAAAGTGGTGTGGAGCAGGCGGTGAGCATCCTGGTTATGCTAGCAACCCAGAACGAGGAGCAGCCTGTAAAAAGTGATATTATCAGCAGCCGGCTGAATGTGTCTCCCTCCTACTTGAAAAAGGTGATGAGAAAGCTGGTTGTCAACCGTTTGATAACATCTGTCTCTGGTAATCAGGGAGGATTTTCGCTGGCAAGGCCTGTCGAAGAGATTACGATGCTTGATATATTGGATGCAATAGAAGGAACAGACCCTTATTTACAGGTGGATGGATTGATACAAAGCGTTTTTCCGGAAACCAAACTGGCTGTAAAAGGGGAAGAATTATTTATAGATATTTTTTTAGAAGCCCAAATGAGTTACCGGGACAAACTGGGGACGGTATCACTGAAAGCCGTATTAGAACAAACAATCGGCACTAGTGATTTTCGTTTGGTTGATTGGAATAAAGAGATGGGAAAACAAGATATTTTCAAACTGCAGCAATCCGCCAACTGGGGGAATAAGGAATGAAGATGTTAAAAGCTGAATGGAAGAATCTGTTCCATAGCAAGAAGCTGTTAATCATCGTCTTTGGACTTTTGCTGATTCCGATATTGTATGCTGGTGTTTTCCTCGATGCGATGTGGGATCCTTATGGAAGTGTTGAAAATTTACCTGTGGCTGTAGCCAATGAAGATGTTGCGGCTGATTTCGAAGGAGAAAAGCTGCAGCTTGGGAACGAGCTGGTAGACCGCTTGAAGGATGATAATAGCCTGGCTTGGCAATTTACTGACCGCCAATCAGCTATGAAAGGGCTGGAGGACGGTGATTATTACATGGTTCTCGTCATTCCGGAAGATTTTTCGGAAAACGCGTCTACAGTCCTTGCTGCCGATCCCGAGGAGATGAACTTGGAATATTATACAAACAGCGGGCAAAACTTTATTGCGGAAAAAATCAGTGCTTCGGCTGCAGAAGATATTAATAAAGAAATTGCCCAATCTGTGACAAGGGAATATGCAGATACGATGTTTACGAAGCTTAACAATATTGGCGACGGGCTTGCAGAGGGGGCAGATGGCGCCGATGACATGAAAGATGGCAGCCAAGAGCTTGGCGATAATCTTGAAAAGCTGTCCGACAGTATTGTTACGTTTGAAAACGGTTTGGTATCTGCTAAAAATGGTACGGAAGAAATCGCGGTAAATGTAGGAGAAGCCGCCCAAGGGGCTAGTGAACTCGCCAAGGGAGTAAAAGAATACACATCGGGGGTTAGTCAGCTGAATGGCGGCATCATGGACTATGCTTCTGGTGTAGGAACGCTCAATAATGGGCTTCAAAGGTACACGGCGGGAGTAAACGAGCTGAATAAGGGCCTTGACCAATATACTTCCGGTGTAGGCAATATGGAGAACGGTCTTGAACGGCAAGCAGAAGGGACAAGTGAGCTTGCTTCTCGCAGTTCACAGCTGGTAGAAGGTGCTGCACAGTTAGAAGAGGGTCTGGAATCCTTAAGTCCGGGCATCCATCAATTGGATCAAGGTGCTCAATCAGCAGCAGAGAACAGCAACGAATTGGACAGCGGTCTAAGCCAACTGGCAGACAGCGGAAATCAATTACAAGATCGAGTTGACGAACTTGCTGAAAACTTGCTGACATCTTCGGCGAACAGTGAACAGCTAATCCAAGGTTTGAATGAAATTACTGCCGGCTTGAAGGAACTAAAAGGCAATATCGAAGCTGCTGAGACGGATCAGGCTGGACAGGAAATCAGCGAACAATTAAATACGCTAAAAGCAGATCATGATGCAGAAATTATCGAAACGATTGAAAACAGCCAGCTGGACTTGACTGCTGAGGAGAAACAAACATTAATCGAAGAAGTGAAAAGCACACAAGAAAAGCAATCGATGCAGCCAATAGTGGACAGCATGAAAGAGCAGCTTAATGCTGTTAATGAAAAAATGCAAAGCATGGCTATAGCGGTGGACAGCATGATTGCCAGTCTTGAAGGCAGTGAGTCCGCTCCAGGTGCTGTTGAAGGTGTTGCACAGCTTGCTGAAGGGTACCAGCAGCTAGAGAAAGTAGTCGTAGGTGACGCTGACAGTGATACATTGCAGGGTGGTGTGGTTCGATTGAATCAAAGCCTTCAAGATGCCCATGAAGGAAGTTCGGCATTAAATGAAGGCCTTAATCAATTAGCTGCCAATAATTCTCGGCTTGCCCAAGGAACCTCGGACCTCCAAAATGGAGCGAAAGAGTTGGACGAAGGAATCCAGAGCTATACAGCCGGCGTCCATGAACTCAATAATGGAGCGGCGAATTTAGAATCGGGAGCTGGACAGCTGACAGCCCGGTCTTCTGAGTTAAAAGCAGGGGCCCAGCAGCTCGATGAACAGGGAGAACAATTGTCAAACGGGTCAGATAAACTCGAAGAAAAAGGAAGTGACCTGCAAAGCGGATCACAAACATTGGCAGACAATGGCCAGAATTTGAGAAGTGGGGCAAAAACGCTAGCCCAGGGACTGCCGAAATTAAAGGCAGGTATTAATTCATTAAACGGTGGTATAGAAACGTTATATGACGGCTCTTTAGAGTTGGAGTCCGGTGCCGCCCAAATGGCGGATGGCGGTTTTGAGCTGGCAAACGGCGCTGGCGAACTTGCCAATAAACTGCAGGATGGTGCAGAAGAAATCGACAATACGAACACCGGTGAGAGCAATACCGCTATGTTTTCTTCTCCAACAAAGCTGTTGAACGATGAAGTTGCCAGCGTACCGAATTACGGATATGGTTTGGCACCATATATGATGTCGGTGGCGTTGTTTGTCGGAGCGGTCATCTTTTGTTTGTTGTTCCCGATTTTTAAACCGAACGCAACACCAACTTCAGCGCTTGCATGGTGGATTAGCAAATATTCCATTGTATTGTTAGTTTCCGTATTGCAGGCGACAATCATGGTCAGCATCATGATATGGGGACTTGATCTGAAACCGAATAGTGTAGGGGAGCTGTTTGCTGTAGCAATTACTACTTCATTTGCCTTCATGGCATTGATCAGCTTCTTCTCGATAGTATTAGGAAATGTTGGCCGGTTTTTGATGTTACTTTTATTAACCTTTCAGCTTGGCGGATCTGCAGGAACATTTCCAATTGAACTGTCGAATTGGTTTTTCCAGGCAATCCACCCATTTTTGCCAATGACCTATTCTATTGATGCTTATCGACAGGCGATATCCCTGGGAGGGTCTATTGTCCCCGACTTATTGGTGCTCCTCAGCATCTTTGTCATTTGTCAGTTGGGAATAATAGTATTCTTCACGGTGAAAACAACAAAAATGAAGCGTTCAGCCGAGAAGGAGGCCATCGCTGGCTGATTGACGGTTGAATTCATAAAAAGAGGTTGGGACAAAAGGATAGTGGCCAAAGCAAAAATCGAACGATGATTCGAAATCCTTAGGATTCGAGCTCGTTCGATTTTTCATTTCGAATGCTGAAGATAACCCACGAACACAGTGCGATGATGGGCTGTCTTTTCACCTTGCATGACGACTGCTACGGAAATACACTACGCTTTCCGCGGGCGGCTGGTGAGCCTCCTCGAGCTTGCGCTCTGCGGGGTCTCACCGAGGCCTTTCCTCCCGCAGGAGTCTCCGTGGATTTCCTCCTCTGAAAGTCTGCGTATTTTTTTCAGCGGTACACAAATGCTTCTTATTTACTTGAGACCGCGGTGTATTTGCGTAGCGCAGTACTAACGTTTATCCATTTCGTTATCAATCGAATGCTTAAAAGTTTTCTTTTAAACCTTCCTATGCTGTTATCGTTCGGTCTTTGCAAGTGGATATATGTTATGTCCCAACCTCGTTTTAATGTTTGTGTTGAAAGGTACCGGTGCTTTCCTGGCATAACAAGGTGTCCTTATGTGGATGCTCTCCATTTTCCATTTGAACCGTAACATGGCCAATGCCTTTGTGTTTCAGTTGCTCTTCTATGGCCCGCAGTAATTTTTGGCTTTCGTTTATTGACAAGTTGTCATTGACAACGGCATGGCATGATAAAGCATTTTGCCCGCTGGTAATACTCCAAACGTGCAGATCATGGATACTTAAGATACCAGTGACTCCCTCAATAGTAGTAATAATCTCGCTGAGTTCGACATTTTTGGGGGTCCCTTCCATTAATATGTGGGAAGCATCTTTCGTAACACGGATGCCGCTAATCAATACTAAGATGGCGACAATAACACTTGCGAGCGGATCGGCCCATCCCCAGTTGAAAAATATAATGAGCAGCGCAGCAATAATGGCACCCACTGAGCCGAGCAAGTCTCCAATAACATGGAGAAAAGCAGCTCTTAAATTTAAGTTGGCTTCTGTGTCTCCGCGCATTAATATCCAGGCGACAGCAATATTGACCAATAATCCAATTATTCCAATGACCAGCATACCGGTAGAAGCAACTTCCGGCGGGTTCTGGAAGCGCTGAAAAGCTTCATAAAAGATATAAACAGCAATTAACGAGAGGGTAACTCCATTAAAAAGTGCCGCCAATATTTCGAAGCGCTTATACCCATAAGTTTTGCTGTAATTAGCAACCTTTTCGCCAAGGATGAATGCCAGCACTCCCACTCCTAGAGAAACGGAATCGCTTAACATATGCCCAGCATCGGAAAGCAGAGCAAGGCTGTTCGTCAGCAGACCTCCGATTGCTTCGATGATCATATAACCTGTGGTAATGATAAAACTGATCAAGAGAGCTTTTTTATTGGTGCCGTGTCCGTGATCATGGCCGTGGCTGTGACTATGTCCCAATGCCGATTCCTCCTTTCAGGTTTAACTATGCATCGCGTGCTCAATCGTCTGTTTGAGAAGACCAATGACGTGTTCATCATCATGCGTATAATAAAGCGTAGTTCCTGCCCTGCGGTATTTTACCAGCCGCAGGTTTTTTAAAAACCGTAATTGGTGGGAGACTGTTGATTGTTTTAGTTGCAACTTTTCCGCAATTTCGTTCACAGAGTGTTCTTTGTTAAATAATAAATGCAGAATTCTGATTCTCGTTGGGTCACCTAAAGCTTTAAAAGTTAGCGAAACAACGAATAGCGTTTCCTCATCAATATTCTCATGGGTATTTGTTATAAATTGCTCTGATTGCTTATCCACTAAAATACCCCTTTCTGATATTATTTTATGTAAGCATAATTAATATGTGTGTATATTAGCATATATTCATATTTTATATTTTTTCAATATGAATGTCAAAGAGACTAACTAATGTCATCTGTACTGTAGTTTTGTGATCACTTCTTGGTGTTGTCTCGCTATTTTTTTGTGTTGATTTCCAATCCAATTATTTCCCGGTTTTCACTTGCAGATCATTTCCTGAAAAAAACAAAAAAATTTTTTTTCAGGTTGTATTTAAAGCGACTCATACTTCTTTACAGATAGGGAAGAAAAAAAGGGAAAAACGACTTAGTCGATTTCCCCTTCGCTTACCACCTTCTCAGTAGACCATAAAAAATCAGAGACTGCCCGATCAACTCCTACATGTTCATGTAAATCTGAATGACCAGCCTTTGAATCATAAAACACCTTCTCTGTGTATTGTTCTGCCGGAACAAGATCTTTGATTCCGAGCGCGCTTGCTAACTCGACGAGGCCATCCGTTTGGCTTGGCTGGCTGTTAATCACTCCAGCTATCGCCAATACATTTACCTCCTCCGGTAAGTTGTCCTTTTTGCCTTCCATTGATAGCAGTGCGTCTGAATGGAACCGTAGGTCAACGGCAGCGGCACTGCTATTCGCTGAATAGTATCTTTCCGCAGTTATTCCTTGAAAGGGACTGCCAATAACAATCAAGTTTTGCACAATCGGGAATTCCTTTGTTGATTTGGTCAGCAGAAAATTTGTAGAGGCTAATCCGCCCATTGAATGTCCAATCAAATTTATTTTTTCAAACCCATACGTCCCATGAAGTTCTGCCATAACCTTTTGCAGCCAAATGGTTTGGTTGGCTAAACTGGCACGATTCCTTTCAAACACTACCTGAATGAAAGGATTTAACTGTCCGGAATATCTTCCTTTGATGGAGACTTCCCCTTCCTCATTGACTCGAAAAACCATCCGTTTTGTGTCCGGAACACTTGCTTCCATTCTATCAAGCATCGTCCGGAAAGAGCCGGGACCACCTTTAAAGCCATGGACAAATACAGTCGGTATCATTTTCGAATTATCCTGGGAGCTGATTTGTTTGGAGTTAATGAAGGTAAATGAGCTAATAATGATGAAAAATAATAGAAGAAATAGCAAAAAAGAATATTTGTGATGTTTAAGTTTTTCCATGATGTTCCTCCTGATGTGAATTAATATTATTTTACTATACTCTATACTTTATTCCTTGATTCGAACGGCCCAATTTCCATAATTTTGCTAACGACTTGGCTATTTCATTCTTACATCTACATGCGAAAAAGCTTTTGGGAAGCGGGTATCGTTAAATAGGATAGTTGCAAATTTCCTTTTGCTAGTTATATAGTTAACTCATACTCCAAGAATCAGAAATCAATTTAACTACCAGAGGAGAATCATCTATGGATAGCTTCAATCAGCAATTTTTATATTCAATTACTATTATTGTTCTAGGTTACATACTAAAGAGATTTGATATTATCCGCGAACGAGAGGGGGAAGGGCTGACGCGCATTGTCTTAAACGTCACTCTTCCCTGTTTACTTATTGTCAGCTTCAGCGAAATAGTGATCGATCCATCATTATTTCTATTAGTCATTATTGCGATTGTTTATGGTGGATTCATGGCTGCAATTGGTGCTATCGTCTTCCGGAAGGAGGATCAGCGCACTAAAGGAATGCTGCTGATGACGCTGCCTGGCTTTAATATCGGTTTGTTTGCCTTTCCTTTAGTAGAAGGGATATGGGGAAGCGAAGGATTAAAATACTTTGGCATGTTTGATGCCGGGAACGCTTTTGTCATTTTTGGTTTGAATTATGTAATTGCAACATACTTTGCAAGTGGGGATATTAAACCGGATTTCAAAGCAATGTCGTCTAAAATTTTTCAATCTATCCCATTGATGACCTATATTCTTGTTTGTACCATTAACTTGATAGGGCTGCAATTACCTGGTTTTGCGCTGGATGTAGCAGGTACCATCGCTCAAGCAAACATGCCGTTATCCTTACTCATTCTGGGAATATATTTAAACCTGCAATTTGATAAAAGCAACTTAAAAATAATTATGAAATTTTTGGCTTTCCGTTATGTATCGGGAATTATCATAGGGTTTGCCTTGTTTTGGCTGCTGCCGTATGAAGACATGTTCAAATACACCCTGTTGATTGCCCTTATCCTGCCGACTGCCGCCACCTCATTAGCTTATTCGGTGGAATTCAGGTATGATACTAAATTTGTCGGAACGATTGCTAATATGACGATTATTATTAGTTTTGGAATATTGTGGTTAATTGCTAATCTAGTATTGTGAAGATGCCAAAATCACACACAAAAACAAACTTAGTACTTATGATTTATGTTAAAGCCATTGTTCGACAAAGTTCAGTAGGCCGATTGCAGTGTTTTTGTTATTTTTGGAAAACCTTTACCCTGGCTTAATATTTAAATTGTATAGTTGAATAGAGAAACACTATAACCAGATTAAGGGAGAGGGATTTGTGGGGAATTTAGTCTTTAAGAAGTTTCTGTATTTGTTGACGGTACTTTTGGCCTTCGGTTTATTGCAAGGATTAGCTGTAGCAGGTACAGCACAGGCAGAAGGGCTGCCGATCACCTCTGTAGACGCTCCTGCTCCGGTGATTGAACCGGCGGTTGTCAATGACAATAATGATACCAAAGTGTTGTTTGACAATACGCATGGGCAGACTGCAGGAGCTGCCGACTGGGTCATTAATGGTGCTTTTTCCGATTTTGGACAAGCGATTGCCGGGGAGGGATATTATGTTAAAGAGCTAAGACAGACAACCCCTATCACATATGAAGACTTAAGTGATTACCAAGTGTTTGTCATTCCGGAAGCGAATATTCCTTACAAGGACTCGGAACAGGATGCTATTTTAAATTTTGTGGAAAATGGCGGCAGCGTTTTCTATATTGCTGATCATTATAATGCCGACCGCAACTTGAACCGTTGGGACTCAGCTGAAATTTTTAATGATTATCGCCGCGGTGCTTTTGACGATCCGGACAAAGGATTCAGAGAAGACGAAATCAACGCGGAAGCTATGCAAGGAGTATCAAATTCCGATTGGTTGTCCGACCATTTTGGTGTCCGCTTTCGCTTTAATGCAATAGGCGATGGAGTAGCGAATGATATTACCGCACCAAATGAAAGTTTTGGGGTTACTGAAGGTGTAGAAGGTGTGGCGTTCCACGCTGGCGCGACTATTGCTATTACTGATCCATCAAAAGCAAAAGGACTCGTTTATGTGCCGGAAGGAGTTTCCTCATGGGGACCTGCAGTCGACCAAGGGGTTTATAATGGCGGCGGCCGTGATGAAGGAGCCTTTGTTGCTATCTCTAAAGTGGGACAAGGAAAGGCAGCCTTTATCGGGGACTCATCTCCTGTAGAGGATAGAACACCAGTCTATTTGAGAGAGGATAACGGAAATACAAAAACAACGTATGATGGCTTTAAAGAAGCAGATGACGGCGTCCTCTTGACCAATTTAATCAATTGGCTTGCAGAGCAGGAAGATTATCAGAATCTTGAAGGCCAAGGGATAGAGTTGGATCAACCTACAGAGCTTCATGATTTTGAAATCCCGGAGAATAGTACAGAGCCGGAGACAGAGCCTTGGAACAACCCGCCATCTGGTTATAAGTGGTACGACCGCACGACCTTCCAGCCAGGCTCTTATGGTTCGGAAGAGGAGGCTGTCAATCCGACGTACAGTCTCGTATATCAGGATACACTTCCGGGAGATATGCAGGAATTCCAAATTCGCTTGACAGGCGAGCAGCTAGAACGTTTTTCAACGACCAGTGATTTCCGCCTTGGCATCTACCTGGATGGTGGAACGCAAGTAGGACAATTTAGCCTGGATGGGGAGCATTGGACTTCTAACTATGGCTATTCTGATTATTTTGAGTTAACAGCAGATGACCAGGGAACCGCTTCAGAAACGTTATTTGTCAGAATCAAAGCTGGAGTCAGCGGTGAAGCAAACTTGCGTGTGAAAAAGGGATCAGCCAATTTAATCACAGAAACTGTCACAATTGATCCTGATGTGGAACCTGAAGAATTACCGGAAGAGGATACCCCAGAGCTTCCGGAAGCATCTGCTATTAACCTCATCCGCCAAATGGAGGACGGCCAGCAGGTAAGCGCACAGGGGACCATTGTATCTGAACCCGGATTGTATGGTGCTCAAGGATTTTACCTTCAGGATGAAACAGGCGGAATATATGTTTACCAAAGCCAGGATGGTCTTCAGGCAGGGGACATTGTTTCAGTCAGTGGAGAATTGACTACTTATAATACTGAAAAAGAGATCATTAATCCGACTATTAAAAAAATAGAAGCAAAAGATGTACCAGAGCCTAAAATAGTCGACGAATTATCAGAAGCAAACCAGGGACAACTAGTAAGAATGAACGGGGTGACCATTCAAAACATTCGTGCTGCAGGCAGTTCTTTTGAATTCGATGCCGTAACGGAGCTTGGGACGACAACGGTAAGGGTAGATGGCCGCACAGGTATTACACTGGATAAGTTCCCTTATGCAGAAGGGGATACGACAGACCTTACAGGCATTTCGGCTATTTGGCAAGGAAACTTTCAATTAAAGCCGCGCAGCTTCGGCGATTTGAACTATGTGCATAAGCTTGCAGAAGTACGTGAGCTGGGAAGCAATCAGCAGGTGACTGTACAAGGAACTGTCACGACTGCTGCTGGTCTATGGGGAGCCCAAGCATTTTATATCCAGGATCAGACAGGCGGCCTCTATGTTTATCAAACCGAGAAGGATGTGAAACAAGGCGATCTAGTCCAACTGTCAGGGACTACGGCCATCTACAATGGTGAGTTGGAACTTGTGGATATCTCTTCTTTTGAAATCCTTGGTACGGACAGTCTTCCTGATCCTGTAATCGTGGCGCCGGATGCCCTCAAGGAATACCAGGGCATGCTGGTGAAAGTGAATATGATAGAGATTACCGAATTGCACGAAGCGGATAATTATGGAACAACGGAGTTTACTGCGGTCAATTCCGCCGGTGAGTCAGTAGTCGTTCGATTGGATAACAGAACCGGCACTGATTATGATTCCTTTCCTTATCAAGACGGTGATACTGTTTCTATAAAAGGGATTGCCAGCGTGTTTAACGATACGTATCAGCTTAAGCCCAGAAATATAGATGACTTGTCCAAAGTGGATAGCAGTACATTGGAACAGCTTGTGAAGCAAAGCGAAATCCACCCACGAGGAATAAAGCAGGCAATTCTTGCTAAATTAAAGAATGCCGAAAACAAAAACAAGCATTATAACAAACTGATCCATTTTATTGAAAACCAGCCGGATAAGCATATTGGCAGCGAGTTAAAAGCGGAGCTTATTCACATGATAAAGGTTATCCAATAGCATGCCAGACTCTGTACTTTCGTGCAGAGTCTTTTTCATAGCATTAGAAAGCCAGTAAAAACACACTTATGATAAGATGAAATTATTCCAAGTGAATGGAGCTGAAGAAATGAAAAAGGAAATTATAGATCGTTTCACTACATATGTAAAAGTGGATACGCAGTCAGATGAAAGTGTAGAAAGCTGTCCAACAACCCCCGGCCAGTTAACATTGGCCAACATGTTAGTTGAAGAGTTAAAAGGAATAGGGATGGAAGATGTCACCATAGATAAAAACGGTTATGTGATGGCTACTCTCCCGGCTAATACCAATAAGGAAGTGCCTGCTATCGGTTTTCTTGCCCATGTTGATACTGCCACAGATTTTACGGGAACAAATGTGAATCCTCAACTGGTTGAGAATTATGATGGGAAGGATATTCCTCTAAATAACACGGGCACTGTTACCTTGTCGCCCGATGACTTCCCTAACTTGGCTAATTATCTAGGCCAAACATTGATTACAACGGATGGAACAACACTTCTGGGTGCCGACAATAAAGCAGGAGTAGCTGAGATTATGACAGCAATGGCCTATTTAATCAGGCATCCGGAAATAAAGCATGGAGATGTCAGGGTTGCTTTCACTCCTGATGAGGAAATTGGACGCGGCCCCCACCGTTTTGACGTGGATAAGTTTAATGCAGCTTATGCTTACACAGTTGATGGTGGCCCGCTGGGTGAATTGGAATTTGAGAGCTTTAATGCAGCGGCAGCCCGATTAACTTTTCTCGGGAAAAGCGTCCACCCGGGCTCTTCAAAAAATAAAATGGTAAATTCAGCAAAGATTGCCATCGAGTTTCACAACGCCCTTCCAGAAGCTGAAGCACCAGAATTCACCGAAGACTATGAAGGTTTTTACCATCTTATTTCTTTCGAGGGTGATGTCGAAAAAACGAAATTATATTATATCATCAGAGACCATGACCGGGAAAAGTTTACCGCTAAAAAGGCAAAAATAGAAGCGGTTGCTGCTATGCTGAAAGAAAAATACGGCGATGATAAAGTTGTACTCGAGATGAAAGATCAATACTATAATATGAAAGAGAAAATAGAACCGGTAAAGGAAATCGTTGATATTGCGCATGAAGCAATGGAAAATATCGGTATAGAACCAATTGTCAAACCAATTCGCGGTGGAACGGATGGGTCTCAACTCTCCTTTATGGGTTTACCGACGCCGAATATTTTCACGGGCGGAGAAAATTTCCATGGGAAATATGAGTTTATCTCCGTAGAGAGCATGGAGAAGGCAGTAAGAACGATTGTTGAAATAGCTAGATTAACAGAAGCAAAAGCATAGAGTACTGCTTGTTGTAATTTTACCTAAGAGGAGGATTTTGTATGTCTTTTCTTATTACCGCCGATGAGCTATACCAACGATTATTAGGAGCTGCTACTGAAAACATTGCTGTAGTGGATGTCCGGTTTCACTTAGCAGATCCATCGGCAGGGAAAAAGGCCTATCTCGAAGGCCATATTCCTAATGCCGTCTATCTTGATCTTAACCAGCATTTATCAGGTGAATTGGGGGACCATGGCGGCAGTCATCCGCTGCCTGATCAGGAAGCCTTCGTTAACATATTGGGTCGGTCTGGAATCGACGAGCAAACGATGGTTATTGTTTATGATCAGGAAAATGATATGTTTGCTGCCCGTTGTTGCTGGCTGCTTCAGTATTTCGGCCATAGCAATGTGTTTATTTTGGATGGAGGATTAAACGCATGGATAAACCAGGGATACCAGTTGAGCCGGGATATACCTGCTCCAATACCAAAAACGTTTGTACCAAGACCGCGTGATAAGGAAGTAGTCGACATGAAGCAGCTAAAACAAAAAATGCGCAAGGAAGAATCCATCTTGATCGATTCGCGTTCATATGAGCGCTATATAGGAGAAACAGAACCGCTTTATGCAAAAGCAGGCCACATTCCAGGAGCAAAAAATTATTTTTGGAAAGATGTATTGACAGAAGACGGACACTGGAAAAGCATAAAAGAGTTAAAGGAACATTTTTCAGATTTACCGAAGCAAAAGGAAATCATTGTCTCTTGTGGTTCTGGCGTTTCCGCCTGTCCTAACATTTTGGCTTTACAAGCAGCAGGATATAGTAATGTCAAGTTATACCCTGGGAGTTTCAGTGACTGGATTTCGTATCCGGACAATCAAGTCGCAACCGGTGAAGAATAATTACTGTTGGCAATGAGTATATCCACCTGGATAATATAAAAAAAAGCTATATATGACAGCTTGGAGGGAACAGCTTAGATGACAGGAAAAACACATGTGATCGGTGGAATTGCCGCTTGTATGGCTGTTTCACAGGTTACCGATCATGAACCAGTACTCTTGCTGGCAGCAGGTGTCTTTGGGGCTCTGCTGCCGGATATTTGTCATGGGGGCAGTAAATTAGGCAGAAAGGTACCGGCATTATCCAGGTTAATCAACGGGGTATTTGGCCATCGAACATTTACACACAGCCTATTATTCCTATTGCTGATCAGGGCAGCCTTTTCATTCGTTCACTGGCCTGCCGAGATAAGCGAGGGAATACTTGTTGGAATCGGCAGCCATCTCATTTTGGACGCAGCTACTAAAAATGGGATAAAACTTTTTTACCCAATTAATCTTACGGTTCGCTTTCCGGTCACCGTCAGAACAGGAGGATCAGCCGAAAGTGGTATATTGGCTGTATTAGTGGTGTGTATCGTTTACTTCGGCAGGGGAATAATCCAGCTATAAAACAAGAGAAGTGCTGACTAAGTCAAGCCACTTCTCTTGTTTTTTAATGAATGATGCAGATAGATAAAAGATGCCAGTGTCGAAATGATTCCGCCAATCTGAATTGTTGCTGCGGTGCTGGTAATATTGGCAAGAATACCGGCGAGAAGTGCTGCAGCCGGCATTAATGTCCATGTCATAAATCTCGAGGTAGCCTGAACACGGCCTAACATGCGGCTTGGAGTCAGGACTTGCCGAATGGTTACAATGCAGGGACTCATGATGGAGGCTGCGAAAGTTCCGATTGCATTGGCAATCATAAGCAGTACATAGGATTGGGCATAACTGAATAAAAGGATGGACAGTCCTCCTATAAAAGAGGCTGTAAACAATATGCTGCGATAAGAAAAATATTTACTCAGCAAGTTGGTGGAAAGGGCTCCGCCAATGGCGCCTATCCCCCCTGCGGAGAGCAGCCAGCCAATTTGGTTAGCGGACAGTTGGATAACGTCCTTCAAATGGAAAACCAATAAAGTTAAAAATAAGGTAGTACCGAAAGTTGAAAAAAACATTGCCAGGTTTGTGAAAAATATTGGCTTCACCTTGATGACAAAATGGAAGCCTTCCTTGATGTCCTGAAATACGGTTTTTTGTTTGACTGGTGCATGCCCTGGTCGAAAAGTGATGGTTGCAACCGCTGAAAAGGCGATAAGAAAACTGAAACTATTGATGAGTAACGCATAACCAGGGTTAAAAAGGCTGATAATTAATCCGCCAAGACTGGGTCCAGCCAGCACGGCGGTTTGGAATAACCCTGTGTTCACAGAATTCACCGCTTGCAAGTCCTCATTACGGACCAGGTTCGGAACAGAAGCAAATTGTGACGTATGATAGATTTGGCTCGACAGTCCGATGAAAAAGGCGGCCATATACAACTCCCATGCTTGCAGACTATCAATCATAAATAAGACGGCAATCCATCCTGTAAGCAGGCATCTTCCTGCGTCACATGCAAGCAATATTTTTTTTCTGTTAAACCGATCAGAAAGAATGCCCGTCGCGGGCTGTAACAGAACGGGGAGTCTTTCAAGCGCCGTAACAATACCCATGCTGACGGGCGATCCTGTTATAGCCAGTACCATTAAAGGAAGCGCGATCAGATAAATTTGATCGCCAATAAAGGAAATTAAATTCCCGCCGATAAAACGGAAGACAGAGTAATTTTTGCTTAACGGGGGCAAAGAGTCACGCTTTAATGAAATTGCAGAATTATCCATACTAGCCTCCTGAAAATTATTATTTATTTAGATAGCTGCTTAATTCGATAGGAAGGGATTCCAAGATAGCCCCATTTAATACATACTTTGTTCCTTTGTTACTGATCAACCGTGCAGATTTAAGAATCTTTAGATGATGGTGAACGGTGGATTTCCCCATATCCAGACGTTCGGTAATTTCTTGTAAAGACAGGCCGCCTTCTGCCAGCATTTTAATCATGCGGAGCCTCAATTCATCGCCCAATGCCTTGTATTTTAAAATTAAAGAGTTATCTGGCATATCTTTATCTGTAGGATCTAAGCTTTGATTCGCCACGGGGTAATAGAAAACTTTTGTCCCTTTTAAATCTGCTTCCACATTCCAGGGGCGGTAAGTAAAGTGAGGAATTAGCAGAACCTGATGAATACTTGGTTCAGGCAGATAATTTATTCCTCCGGTTGCCCATGTAACAAATTCTTCGGGGTGCATTTTTTTAGCCATTTTGGTCTTCGATACGTAGTCGGTAGAAAGGATGGTTTCCAGTTTGTCGGCGTCAGGCTCTATCACTGTTTCGTACCATCCCGACATTACCTCAACCAGATGATTTTTTATATAATCGGATTCTGCCATACAAATAAATTCAATGTAGGAAGGGAAGAAAGAGTGATCTTTGACGATTGCTTTCAGTTCACCAATTGCATATACTTCTCCTTTTGTTGCTGCCTCGACTCTGTCCTGTAGGTCATCCCCTAAAAAAGGAAGGCAGATGGATTTAAGCTCTTCCGGCGCAAGGTCTTTAATATATTGTAAAAATGAAGAGAGACTTTGAAAATCTTTATGATGTAAAAGCTGAAGCAAGGCATTCCATGTATTGTTTTTTTCTACTTCTGCTAAATGGTCAAGCATCTTACCAGAGAGGGACTGCTTAAGTTTTCGCCAATCATTTTCGGTCCTCTCTAAACTGCTAAGCAGCGGAGTGTTTGTAACAGCGGCAATTCCTAAGGCACACTCCCAAAGCAGGGAGTATTTGATTAGGATTTGGTAGGTTTCCCTTTTTCTAGAACTAGTCTGGACAAATTCCACTTCAAAACACCTCTATTTTAGTTATTAGTTGTATACTATATTTATTGAATAAAAAATACAATATATTTCGTATAATAATTCAAATAAATAAAGATTGCTGTTTCATTATTAGGGAATAGTTAGAAAAAAGTAGAAAAAAAGGTGATGTGTTTGCAGTTTTTAAGTAAGCAGCATAATCCTTCCCAAAATGCTGAATTGATTGAGAAATATTTAGAAAATAAATGGGATGCGGAAACAACAGTGGAAAAAATGAACCAATTATATAAGAGGGAAAAATTGGCTAATGATGCAAATAAAAAACAAGGTCTTCAGCGGTCGCTTTTTCACAAGATCATGCATGGCTTTAAACGGTTATACTCTAAAAAAGCGGTTGTGAATACAAATTACCGGGAAGAATTAATGGTCCAAAATGGCGACATCTTTCCAAGGTGGAAAAAGCAACTGGATCAGGCGTATGCTTGTTTATTGAAAAAAACGGAGAAAACGGTAAATGTAGCGGATTTTGGTGCTGTCGGTGATGGAAAGACCGACTGTACCAGAGCTTTTCAACAGGCGATGGGCAGTGGGAAAGTAAAGGTGAAAGTACCCTCGGGAACATTCCTGGTCCGTGGCATCCGATTGCCTTCATACACCCATTTTTCTGGAGAAGGACAAGGGGAGACCATCCTGAAACTTATAGACAAGTCACCGAAGCGGACCAGGTTAATTAGTAATGCCAATCACATAAAAGGCAACAGCCATATTTATGTGGAAGGCTTTACCTTAGATTGGAATGTGGACCGGCTGTCTCCATTCAAAAAGACAAGCAGCGGCAACAATTTTTCCAGCTGCTTAACTTTTGCCAATGTATCGTACGGATGGGTGAGAAAAGTCGAGGCGATTAATCCTGGTTTACACTGCTTCGATATTACATCGACTTATTACAATTATGCTGGTGACGGGCTTCGTGGAAAAGGAAGCAGCAGCTTTGTCTGGCTTGATCAGTTGAAGGGGTACGGCTTCGGCGATGATGGGATTACGACCCACCACAGCAGTAATATAATTATTTCTAATTCGCATATGTGTGACCCAAGCGGGAGAGCACATCAAAGCGGCTTTTCCAATTCTAATGGCTTTGAGGTTGATGATGGTTCCCAGTATGTATGGCTTGCCAATAATTCATCAGCCAGGTGCTTCGGCGGTGTGGAGTTGAAGGCGCATGCCAATTCATCGGCGGCAATGCATACAACGATTATCGGCCATTTGTCAGTAAACGATAATCGCTCCTTCAATTTCCGGCATATCGGACACCACCATAAAGAGGAGCCCGCCTCGAAAACAGCTGTAGGAATTCAAGCGGTAAAACTAGTGGCTTATCGGCCAATTTATACTCCTCTTTATAAAAAGTCAACGCCAAGGGCGATGGTGATTTCCTCCTATAAAAAGGTAGGAATCAATAATTTTTCGGCTATCGGAGATCCGGGATACGACTATCATAGACAGCCAGTTATTGCCATCCAGTACAGGGCAAGCCATGTGTGGCTGGACAATATATATGTACAGCAATTCAACAAAGCGGGAGCAGATATTGAAGTGTTTGGCGGCAAAAATCGGGCATCACATGTAACGATCGGCCATGTGACAGGCACAGCAAGGAACGGGCCAATAGTTAGAGCGGGAAAAGAAGTGGAGCTCGTCTACAGTGACTGGCATGGAAAGAAAACTTGACGTCATTTCTCTTGGCGTCAAGCTTTAATGATCAGTCACTTATTGACGATTTGGTAAGCGAGGTAATCTTTTACCAATGGAATGGATTCTTCGATATTGGCTGCTTTAATTATCATACTTCGGCTATCATGATGCTTGTCAGCCGAATAGCTGTATAGTGGGTCATAATAGTATTCCAATAAAAGTTTTGTGGCAGTCGAATAGTTGCCGGATTGCAGGCTTTTGTCAATTTCAGCAGCAATCGGGGTGTGGATGCGCCGTTTAATTCTTTGAAATGCTTGGATTGATTCTTCGTGATGCTCCCATGGCCGGTAATCTTCCAAAATATTTTTAACCCGTTCAGCCATTGGTATCTCAATGAATAAATGAGCCCCATGTTCCTTTTTATTTACCATGAATTCCGGCAATGTTACTTTTCCTATCCGTTTGCTTTCAGCCTCCATCAATGTGTACGGTGAATCCTGCACTTCCAGTAATTGCTGAACTAGCAAGGAATCAAATTTTTTTTGATTATTTGGAGTGAGCCCAATTTGTCCGAAAATGGAGCCCCGATGATTGGCCATTCTTTCGAAATTAAGCACAGGGTACCCTTGCTTTTCCAACTCATTAAGAATAATTGTCTTTCCTGATCCAGTATAGCCGTTTAGCACAATCGCTTGCGGTTTGAAATCAAAGTCTTCCAAGGCTGCAACTACCCAATGGCGATAGGCACGGATCCCTCCCTGAAGCCGGTTAACCTTGATACCCATCAAATCCACCATCGTTGCGGCAGTTTTACTACGCATGCCACCCCTCCAGCAAAACACAGTTTTATCTGAGTCAATTTTCTCAAACTCCTTGATAAGTTCCGGCAGCTTGGCGGATACGATTTCCACTCCCCGTTGTTTGGCGGCTTGCGGACTAGTTTGTTTATATAGCGTTCCTATTTCTGCTCTTTCCTTGTCGTTAAATAATGGAATATTGACACTGCCAGGTATCGTTGCTTCGTTATATTCTGACGGGGATCGGACGTCAATTAATGTATGCTTGTCAGCAGCTTGCAGGGAAACGAGTTCCTCCCACCGTATATCTTGAAACATTCGCCTCATACCTCTCTGTTGATGAAACTTCTATTCTAATAAGTACTTGGATAATAAGTATTCCTATTCTATTTTAAGTAAAATTCCTTGATTTGTAAAAAACCGTCGTTTTTCTACATGTTATTGTCTATTAATAGAAAAAACATATCAACTTCTGTAATGGTGGAATACACTCCCAATTTATTACATATTTATGGAAAATAAAAAGGGATTTGAATTGATGAGACAACCAAGCAATGAATTGTTAGAAGATCTAAATAGTTCGTACCAGTACCTGCCAACAGTAATTGAAGGGTTGGAAGCGGCAAAACGCTCGAAGAATATTGTTATTCTTGGAGCAGGAATGGCAGGCCTGGTAGCAGCAACGCTGTTGAAGGAAGCTGGACACCGGGTTACTGTCTTGGAGGGGAATAACCGGGCAGGCGGAAGGGTTTATACTGTCAGAGAACCATTCATGGAAGGCGGGTATCTCGATGTCGGGGCAATGCGCATCCCCAAGACACATTTGCTGACCATGGAATACCTTAAAAGGTTTCGACTTCCATACCATAAATTTATTAATTCCACTCCAAAGGATTATTTGCACACCAATAATGTGACCGTTTCAAGACAGGAGTACGAGCAAAACCCTGATGTTTTTAATTATCCGCTGCCTTCGCATGAAAAAGGCAAAACGGCTACAGAGCTGTTCCTATCTGCTGTTAACCCTTTTCTTGAGCTTTATTCCGCTTCGTCTTCTGAACAGCAACGTCAGCTTCTAAAAGAGTACGACCGTTACAGCATGGAAAACTTTTTAAGATATAATCCTATTGGCAGATCTCTTTCAGCAAATGCAATTAATAAAATAAAAGTTTTGCTGGGCATTGAAGGTTTTCCGGAGTTTTCATTCCTTAGTATTTTAACCGATATAGTCTCAACAGTCTTTAACAAGGATTTGGAGTTTATCGAAATCAGCGGTGGAAATGACCAACTGCCTGCCTCGCTTGTGCCATTATTACCCAATGAGTTATTTTACAGGAAAAAGGTTACACGAATTGTGCAGGATTACCACGGGGCAGCTGTACATGTAAACGATACCCGCACGGGGAATTTTGAGTTCTATGAAGGCGATTTTATTATTAACACAATCCCTTTTACTGTCTTTCAGTTTATTGATGTCCTGCCTTTTCACTCCGTAAAATTCGAAAAGCGGAGAGCCATCCGTGAACTGCGAAACGTGGCCTCTACTAAGATAGGAATTCAATTCAAGACGAGATTTTGGGAGAGGGACGGATTGGGCGGGTCAAATATCATCACCGATTTAACGAATCGGTTCACCTATACACCAAGCCATAATATTGGGAAGTCAGGTACTGGATTGTTGCTGGTCAGCTATAGCTGGGAAGATAATGCCCTTCTCTGGGATTCATTGCCTAAGCAAGAGAAAATCAATCAGTCTTTGAAAGGTCTTGCCAAACTGTTTGGCAGCCAAGTGTATAAAGAGTACATGACTGGGTTTGCGTTCAGCTGGAATTTAAATCCTTTTTCAGCAGGCTGTTTCTCGCTATTTAAACCTAACCAATTAACAGAATTTTCCGAGGTGATTAAACAACCAGAAGGAAGAATCCACTTTGCCGGTGAGCATACTTCTTCCCATCATGGCTGGATAGAAGGAGCGATAGAATCCGGCGTACGTGCAGCAATCGAAGTTAACGAAAGGTAGGTTCATTTAATTAGCAGGACAAACAAAAGAGGTTGGGACAAAAGAGTAGTGGCTAAAGCAAAAATCGAACGATGATTCGAAATCCTTAGGATTCGAGCCCGTTCGATTTTTCTTTTCGAATGTTACATATAACCTGCCGCCAAAGTGACAACTCCATTTCTTCCTTCAAACAAGGTTGGGTCCCGGCAGAGTGCTTCGCTTTCCTTGGGCACGGCTTCATCCGGAGGTCGCCAGACTCGTGCTGATCCCATTGTCTACGCTGATGGGCTGTTCTTACTACCTTGCACGATGACCGATGCGGAAATACACTACGCTTTCCGCGGGCGGCTGGTGAGCCTCCTCGGCGGGGTCTCACCGAGGCCTTCCCTCCCGCAGAAGTCTCCGTGGATTTCCTCCGCTGAAAGCCTGCGTACTGTTTTCAGCAGTACACAAATACTTATGATTTACTTGAGCACGCGGTGCACTAGAGCTTATCAACTAAATGAAGAAACGCCTACTGTTACATCGCCATATATTCTATTTCGTCATCAATTGAATGCTTGAAGATGGCCTTTTAAAACTTCATAAGCAGTCATCGTTCGTTTTTTGCAAGTGGATGTATGTTATGTCCCACCCTCTTTGGTTTTATTATTCAGTCCGATTGTCTTAACAATGCAATCACCTTTTTGGCGACTGCTTCTACTGAGGCTGGATTTTGGCCGGTGACTAGTCTGCCGTCCTTTTGTACAAATGATCTAAATGGTATCCGAGATTGCTCATACATCGCCCCTCGGTCTTTTAGTTTATCCTCCAAGGAAAATGGAAGATATTTATATAGCATAATTGCTGTTTCTTCTCGATTGGAATAACCTGTTACCGATTTGCCTTCTACCAGATAGCTTCCATTAGAAAGCTTTAGGTTGCATAACGCACTGGGACCATGGCAGACAGCTGAAACAATACCGCCCTTTTCGTAAATGGTGCGGGTTATCTCCTGTAATTCCGCATTACTAGGAAAGTCCCACATTGTGCCATGACCGCCGGCGAAATATACAGCCTCATAATGATCTGCTTCTACTTGATCAGGTGCGAAAGGGTTTCTCAGCCAATCCATAAATGTATCATCATTATAATAGTTTCGTAAATTTTTACTAAGCAGCAATTCTGACAAACTGCGGGGATCAATAGGTACTTCCTTGCCAGATGGACTGACTACATCTACTGAGAAACGGTCTTTCACCTTATGGTAAAATTTCGTAAACTCACTAAGCCACAGCCCCGTTTCCCGGGTCGGATCTCCTAAAGTTTTATGGCTGGTTACCACCATTAGTATTTTTTTCATTTGTTCTCCCTCCTGTTTTGCACATATCAACATTATTCCACGTGTTTGTCCTTCCTAATCAACAAGTCGAATCCATTGCGATAACTGAAATTTTACGTTGAAATGAGATAAGGAAGCCTCCTATTAGGCATAGAAACACTTGATTTATTAAGAGAATCCTTTATAATGATAATGATTCTCATTTATATAAGGAATAAAGAAAAATATAAATTAAACGCTTTTTAGGGAAAGTTAGTATTATATCCTTACTCCAGATAATGACTCCCTTTATTTATAGGAGTAATCAACTTATTTCTCTAATTAAGTAAAGGGTTGGATTCGATGGCAGACAGAAAAGAAAGAATACGAGCAGCAGAGACAACGAGCAGGCGTGGGTCCCGACCAATCCTTGCTGCCATTATTATGTTTGCAGGGGCATTTATGCTCATACTGGTCATGATTGCTTCCATTGCTCTTGGAGCTTCAGATATCGAATGGAAAACTGTATGGGCTGCCATTTTTGATTTTAATCCTGAGTTGACTTCCCATCAGATTATAAGGGAAGTTCGTTTGCCAAGAGCTGTCACAGGTGCTCTTGTCGGTGCATTTCTAGCTGTATCAGGTGCGATACTTCAAGGTATTACCAGAAACCCTTTAGCAGCTCCATCAATCATGGGAATAACGGACGGTGCAGCATTCGCACTGGCAATTATTTTTTCTTTCTTTCCGGGAATGGCCTACTCTGGATTAATGTTTTGGTCATTTATGGGTGCAGGCTTAGGAACTGTACTCGTATTTGGCATAGGATCGTTATCAAAGAGCGGACTGACGCCTGTTAAACTAGCGCTGGCAGGTATCGCTGTCGGTGCTTTGCTGCGTTCCCTTTCTTCCGGAATTTCCATATATAACGATGTTGCTCAAAACATGAGTTTTTGGTATGCCGGCGGCCTTGCTGGGGCTAAGTGGATTAGTGTTCAGCTATTAGTACCGATTGGGGCGGTTGGTATGGCAATCGCTTTGCTGATTGCTGGTTCAATTACTGTGTTGAATCTGGGAGAAGAAGTAGCCAGAGGACTTGGCCAGCGGACCTTTTGGACGAAATGCGCAGGAGTGTTAGCAGTTATGATGCTAACTGGTGCGGCAGTGTCTGTAGCGGGAGCTGTTGGATTTCTTGGTCTAGTAGTACCGCATATTACCCGGTTTTTGGTCGGTGTCAATTACCGCTGGATCATACCTTGTGCAGCAATCATTGGCGCTTTGTTATTAGTGCTTGCAGATATTGGGGCGCGCATGGTCAATCCGCCTTTTGAAACCCCAGTCGGAGCCCTTACGGCAGCAATTGGAGTTCCCTTTTTCCTTTATTTGGCGCGAAGTAAAGGAGGGGAAAGCAAATGACAAATAACTTCATGAAGAACCATCCGTTTTTATTTATGGGTACACTTTTTCTCTTCCTGGTACTTGCAATTCTGGTTTGTCTCAATACTGGAGCAGCCACCATTACACCTGGACAAGTTTTCCAAACATTCATAGGAAACGGCGGAGAAAAGAATGCATTGATTTTGTTCGAGTTTAGGCTGCCAAGAATAGTGATCGCTATATTGGTTGGAGCAGGTTTGGCAGTTTCAGGAGCAATTCTTCAGTCAATTACTAAAAATGATATTGCAGAACCAGGGATTGTCGGAATCAATGCTGGAGCAGGCTTGGCAGTAGTTCTGTTTATATTTTTTTTCCAAGGGTCCATTGCAGAGCTTGGGGGAATATCGACGTATTTTTTGCCTGCGGCAGCTTTAGCAGGGGCTCTATCCGCTGCTATCCTGATTTATATTTTTGCCTGGAAGCAGGGAATAGCGCCTGTTAGGCTGATATTGGTAGGAATTGGCGTAAATTCAGGATTTAACGCGATACTGATTATCATTCAATTGAAAATGGATCCGCAGGACTTCTCGCAGGCGATTACCTGGTTATCTGGCAGCATCTGGGGAAGTGATTGGAGTTATGTACTGGCGATATTACCTTGGATATTTGTGTTGATTCCGCTGGCATTTCTAAAAGCATCCTCTCTAGACATCATACATATGGGGGATGAAGTTGCAGCAGGGCTCGGTATTCATGTGGAAAAAGAACGGGCAATCATGCTGCTGGTTGCTGTTGCGCTTGCCGGAGCATGTGTCTCTGTTGCCGGCAACATTGCTTTTCTCGGATTAGTGGCCCCGCATCTTGTTCGAAGAATAATAGGCCCTAAACACCAGTATCTGCTGCCAGCCTCTGCTTTGATGGGAGCTTTACTGCTGCTGATAGCCGATACAGTAGGGAAAAACCTGCTGGCACCTTCAGAAATCCCAGTTGGTATTGTAGTTTCAGCTTTGGGAGCTCCATATTTTATTTACTTACTTTTAAAAACAAATTAAAGGAGGACGATCATGAAGACGTCACTAATCTATTCATTATTGAGTTTATTGATAGCCATTGCTTTAGTCGGTTGTGGAGGCAATGGGGAAGATTCTGCAGAAAATGGGAATACAAGCGAGGAAAAGGGTGAAGAGACAACAGATACAAGGACAGCGGCGCATGATGCAGGAGAAACAGAAGTGCCTGTCAATCCGGAAAAGGTTGTCACCTCTTATTATGTAGGACACTTGCTTTCATTAGATGAAAAGCCAATCGGGGCGATTCCTACAGAATTGGATAACCCGTTTATTCAGGACCAAGTCAGTGACATTGAAGATATCGGAAATCCTGTTTCGGTCGAAAAGGTTATTGAATTAGATCCAGACCTTATTATTGCTGCAGATCAGGAATCGTATGAGCAACTGCAGAAGGTGGCGCCAACTGTATTGATTGAATATGGCAAACACCATGTAAAAGAAGAAATGGAAATGCTTGGCGGCATTTTAGGGAAAGAACAGGAAGCAGAGGACTGGATTGCTCAATTTGAGGAGAAAGGAGAAAAAGCCAAAGAGAAGCTGGAAGGCGTTATTGGCGAAGATGAAACAGTTTCTATTGTTGAAATCTGGGCAAACCATATATATGTATATGGGAACAAGTGGGGGAGAGGCGGATACAATTTATATAATGTGTTAGACTTGAATCCGCCAGAGATGGTTCAAGAAGAATTAATTGATGACCAGCCTTATCTGGAGATTTCTCTGGAATCGCTGCCGGATGTCGCAGGAGATCATATCTTCTTATCCGTGTACGGAGATGATGGAGGCGACAAACGGGCTGAAGAAATCAAAAACAGCAATGTATGGCAGTCACTTGATGCAGTCAAAAATGACCAAGTGTACGAAATTAATTTAGATGAATTTTTTTATTTTGATCCGATTGCTTTAGAGGAACAATTGGAGATTCAATTAGATTTGATGCTAAACAGCAGGAAATAACAGCAAGGTTGTTTGATATAAGAAGGGGTTTTTTACATGGCAAACGAGAATGAATTATATGATGTAATCATTATCGGCGGGGGTCCGACAGGTTTGTTTGCAGCCTTTTACAGTGGCATGCGGGACATGAAAACCAAGGTGATTGAGTCGAACAGCCGGCTGGGTGGTAAAGTGGCGCAGTTTTATCCGGAAAAATACCTATACGATATCGGCGGAATTCCGAAAATATCTGGGGAAGAGCTGGTCGGACAGATGATAAAGCAGGCCTCCAAACACGACCCTGCTATTGTTTACGGCCAATATGTCGAAAATATTGTCAAGCAAGAGGATGGTACCTTTACTTTAACAACCAATACAGAAGAGAAGCATTATGCTAAGACAGTAATTATTGCTACCGGGTTCGGCATCTATGAAGCGGAGCGTCTTTCTTCTGCCAATGCCTCCATTTATGAAGACAGCCAAATCAACTATACAATAAATAATATGGAAAAATTTTCTGGCAAGACTGTGATGGTAGTATCGCCGAATCGTGTCGGGGTAGATTGGGCATTAGCTTTGGAGTCTGTTGCTCAAAGAGTTATTGTAGTAAACGGCAATGGAGCATTTCAGCATATGGGCGATGGTGATGAGGAACGGTTAAATGAATCCTCCGTAGAGGTTAAAATGTTTTCTCAAGTTGCAGAATTGATCGGCAGCGGCCAACAGCTTGAAGCAGCAAAAATAGTTGACCAAAGCACCGGGGAGGAAGAAGTAATTTCTGTTGACCAGTTGCTGGTGTATCAAGGAATTAGCTTCAAACCTGCTCCATTCCAACATTGGGACTTACGTACCGAAAAAAATAAAATAACCGTTGATGCTGGCATGTCAGCCAATATAGAAGGAATTTTTGCAGCAGGAGATGCCGTTCATTATTCGAATAAGTCGATGTTAATTGCTTCTGGTTATACGGAGGCAAGTACAGCCGTCAACAGCGCCAAATCATACATCAACCCCAAGGCGAGCGCCCAAGTTTACAGCACAGTAGTATATAAAAATGAATAATAACTAGTTTTCTCACATTAAAGAGGTTGGGACATAACATACATCCAATTTCAAAAAGAGGAAGTTTTAAAAGGCCATCTTCAACCATTCGATTGATGACGAAATGGAATATATATGGCAATGTACAATAAGTAATCTCTTAATTGGATCGGATAAATTTAGTACGGCGCTACGGAAATACACTACGCTTTCCGCGGGCGGCTGGTGAGCCTCCTCGAGCTAGCGCTCTGCGGGGTCTCACCGAGGCCTTTTCCTCCCGCAGGAGTCTCCGTGGATTTCCTCCGCTGAAAGTCTGTGTACTGTTTTCAACCACAGCCCATCATCTCACGGCTTAAGCCTCCTTTATTTTCAAGGAGGCTTAAGCCATGCCCGCGGGTTATCTTAAACATCGGAACAGCAAAAATCGAACGAGTTCGAATGTTGAGGCTTTCGAATCATCGTTCGATTTTTGCTTTGGGCACTAACCTTTTGTCCCAATCTCTTTTCGTTTATTTGATAACCTTATCTAGGGTCATCTGGTCGTTTTCCCTGTTTCAGTTCATAAATGCTTAAACCGAAGTCCATTTGCAGATGGGGGAAATCTTTAAATCTAGTCCAGTCGCCACCCCAATCAAATCCTAAGTCTTTGGCAATATCCACTACCTCCATCCAATCAGACTTTCCATTCTCATTGCCGTCATAGGAGGTATCCCATATAACGTTGCCATCCTGATTTTGCAGCGCAAAGTCGATAGCAAGCCCATAGTTGTGGTAAGACTCACCGCCCTTCGCATAGGTGACGATATTCCCTTCTGCAGATCGTCCCTGTTCATACAATTCATTTTGTCTTTCAATTGTCCTTATTCCTTCTGTAATAACCACGTCTATTCCCTGCTTTTCTGCCTGATCCACTAATTTATTCTTTTTCCGTTCTACGATAGGGTGTAATTCCTCAGGCATTTCTGCATTTCTTTCTATGTTCCCCTCGTTCTGGTTTATGTTTGAACCTTCTTTTTCCAGATAAAGGACGACGAACAGGATACAGGCCGAGAGAATAATGAACCAAATAAATATATTAACCTTCACACATCTTATTCCCTTCGTGTCTCTGAATTCTTGTCGAAAGATATAAATCAAAAATCATAGATATACAAATTGAGATTACCATAATTTAATGACAGTCCACAATAAAACAAGCTAGATAATGTGTAACAGTGAGTAATAGATTGACCAGGCTAATTTGGTTTCCAACCATGTTTAATTGGGTATTTAGTTCTATATCAACCTATTAATAAGGAGCGATTGTATGTATCCGGATTTATCTGGCAAGACGGCGATTGTAACTGGATCTTCCAAAGGAATCGGGCAAGGAATTGCTATTCGGTTCGGAAAAGAAAATATGAATGTGATTGTAGATTATCACAGTGATCCCGAGGGAGCAGAAAAAACAGTCAACATGATAAAAGAACTAGGCGGTGATGCTTTAGCTGTCGAAGCAGATATTTCAAGAGAAGAAGGTATGCGGCAGTTAATTGATGCAGCGATACAGAGGTATGGAACGATCGATGTAATGGTCAATAATGCGGGATTCAGCAGTGGCTGTCCTTCTCATGAACTAAGTTTGAATGACTGGCGCAGAGTGCTGGAAGTTAACCTTACAGGTGCCTTCCTGGGTTCGAGAGAAGCCATTAAGTATATGCTGGACCATGATGTGCGGGGTAGTGTCATTAATATTTCAAGTGTCCATCAGCAAATACCGAAAGTACACAATGTGCATTATTCAACCACAAAGGGCGGTTTAAAGATGATGACCGAGACGCTTGCATTAGAGTATGCAGGCAGGGGAATTCGAATCAATGCCATTGCTCCTGGAACAATCGAAACTCCAGCAAACCCAGCAGAGGAGAAGGAAGGACGAGAGAAAGACGCTACCCTCGGAAAAATCCCAATGAACAAAATTGGGAAACCTGACCAAATTGCTGCTGCTGCTGCATGGTTAGTCTCAAATGAAGCAGAATATGTAACAGGAACGACGCTTTTCGTCGATGGTGGGATGACGCTGTATCCTTCACAGCTTGCGTAATAAGCGAGGAAATAAATTCCGGATGACATAAAGGCGTTTGCCTGACAGTCATCCAAGGGAATAATGTAATTAAGCAGGTTTGAAGAGAGGGTGAACAACGTGTTAAGAACAATACTAATGATTATTGGAGCAATTGTGGTAATTAGTTTTATTATTTCCTTACTATAATAAAGTTTAACTGTAAAAAAACCCCTTGTGGCAGAGGATTTTCCATGTCACAGGGGAGTTTTTGTGTGTAAGCGATGGTTGCACACTTTCGTGTCGCTGATACACTTCGATCTCTCTCTTATTTTGCCGAAGTACCATCGCAGCAGTCACTAAAGAAACGTCCTGTTTTCCCTGATATTTAATCAAGTCCCGATATATAGTGTAATCTGGCCTGGAATAAACACGCGCTCTATTATTATTTTTTCTGAACGCATGCCCTTCTTCTTAGATACATAAAGACTACAATGAAGGCGGACTATCAAGCATAATGGTGCCAAGAATTAAATAAGCAAATACATTAGCAGGAGGATATGAGTCTTACTGTGGTAGAAGATATACCGTAATGCATGCTCGGCTATACCCTCGCAAACTCCAAATATTACCGCATCTGTTGATGATTTTCTTATTTTTTTCTTCAATTTAACCCCTCCCCAATAAGGTTAACACGAAATTCCATGGCTTTTCATTTTCATATTTTCTAAATGATAAAAAACCATCCAGAGTAATGAAACGGATGGCTTTTTATCAATTAAAAGTAAAGATATTTAGTCACACCGTTAGCATGATAAGCGAGACTATAAGATTGTTTGCTGTAATAACGAGTGTGAGAAGGCAGAGACTCTCGATATGATTTAGTTGTAATCCTCAAAACTAAATTATCACGACCGTGAATTTGGCCCATATCAGCTACAGCGTGACTTACATTCATGGATAATTGACGGTCGAGCATCGAATCCCTCACTCTCTTTAAATTAGGCTCTGTTGATTCCGCGATGGTCAATCGGTGGTGACGCCTGCGGGAACAGCACGAGCCGAAGATCCACTTGGCCAAGTGATCTTCTTGACCAAGTTAGCTGAGGCATGCCCGCGGCAAGCATCCACCGCTAACCGATTCGTGGAATCAACAGCAAACTTTGACAGCCCCTTTAGATTAAAAAGGAATTTTTACGTCGCCTCCAAAATTTAAATGTTTTTTATGTTTTCATTAACTTGATTGTAATTAAACATTACGAGAAAAATTGATTTTGGTGGAACGACCACCGTTCACTAAGATAGGTTACTCTAATTCAGGTTGCTTATAAACTCATATTATCTCTGGAGATTTGGCAGGAATGGCTTGCCAGATCCAGACTACTTCCAACGGGACTAGCTTGTTTGGCAGAAACACAAAACATTATTAATTAATTTTTCAGAATAGAATAAATAGATTGAACTCTTTTGTAAAAGCTATTATAGTTGTTAGAAAGAAAGAGGGAGGATTACATAATGGACAAAGATTTGCGGATTAAAAGTAAAGTATTCAGTGACGATCCTAAACGTGCGCCAAACCGGGCGATGCTGCGTGCTGTGGGCGTAACGGATGAGGACTTTAAAAAGCCGATGATTGGTGTTGCCAGTACATGGAGTGAAGTAACGCCTTGCAATATTCACCTTCATGATTTAGCTGTCAAGGCCAAGGAGGGGGCCAGGGAAGCTGGCGGTGTTCCCTTGGTCTTTAATACGATCACTGTATCTGATGGCATTTCTATGGGTACACAAGGGATGCGTTATTCACTTCCGAGCAGAGACGTTATCGCTGATTCGATTGAAACCGTGGTTGGGGCAGAAAACCTGGATGCTTATGTGGCTATCGGCGGCTGTGATAAAAACATTCCCGGCTGTATGATTGCGATTGCCCGCTCAGAGGTACCGGCAGTGTTTGTGTACGGTGGTACGATCTCCCCCGGGTACCATAACGGACAAAAGCTGGATATTGTTTCTGTATTTGAAGGTGTTGGCCAGCATAATAACGGAGATATCAATGATGAACAGCTGCACGGGATTGAGTGCCATGCCTGTCCGGGTGCAGGTTCCTGCGGAGGGATGTATACGGCTAATACGATGGCAACAGCTGTGGAAGCATTGGGCATGAGTCTTCCGGGAAGCTCTTCCAACCCGGCCGAGTCCAAACATAAGCTGCAGGATTGTACAGCTGCTGGGAAAGCAGCCTACCGCCTGTTAGAACAAGGGATTTATCCAAAAGACATAATGACAAAAGAAGCTTTTGAAAATGCGATAACTGTTGTGATGGCTTTGGGAGGTTCGACCAATGCAGTGCTCCATCTGCTCGCCATCGCTCATGCAATCGATGTTGATGTAACCATCGATGACTTTAATAGGATACAGAAAAAAGTGCCTCATATTGCTGATTTGAGGCCAAGCGGCAAATATGTCATGGAGGATTTGCACCGGGTCGGCGGTGTGCCGGCAGTGATGAAGCTGCTATTTGAAGCAGGTTATCTACATGGCGATTGCATCACCATCACCGGAGAAACAGTCGCCGAAAATGCAGCAAAAGCTCCGTCACTCGCGGAGGGGCAGGAGATTATCCTTTCGTTTGAAAAGCCATACAGGGAAAATGGCCCCTTGGTTATCTTAAAAGGAAATCTGGCTCCAAGCGGCGCCGTTGCAAAAGTTTCAGGTGTGAAAGTAAAACGCCATACTGGCCCAGCTCGAGTATTCAATACGGAAGAGGAAGCGACAGAGGCTGTCATAAATAATGAAATAAATGAAGGCGATGTGCTGGTGATTCGCTATGAAGGCCCCAAGGGCGGACCTGGTATGCCGGAAATGCTGTCAATATCAGCCATTTTAGTCGGTAAGGGGTTAGGAGAAAAAGTTGCTTTACTGACCGATGGCCGTTTTTCCGGCGGCACTCACGGTTTGGTGGTGGGCCATATCGCACCAGAAGCACAAGTTGGCGGTCCGATAGCATTTTTGAAAGAGGGCGATACTGTTACGATAGATTCGGATAAGCAGGAAATCATCATGGAAGTGTCCGAAGCGGAAATAGAGCAGCGACGTAAAGAATGGACAGCTCCGCCGCTCTACAGGAAAGGAGTATTGGGCAAGTATGCCCACAATGTATCCTGTTCTTCCAAAGGAGCTGTTACAGACCATTTTGAATAACCCAAAAACGCTGGCATGTTAAATAGCCAGCGTTATTTTTTTAATAAATAATATGAATCGGAAAAAAAGCAGGAATAACAGGCGAAAAAATAGAATTCCCTTACGGATGAATGAAAAGGTTTTTGGAGAAGGTTTACCGGCATATAGTTAGTGTATAGCTTTTCCGGAAAAGTGATTGCAGGTAATATTCAATCATGCCTGGAATCGATTATAAATCATTGAGTTATACAATGGCACCTGCCTGTAACCAATAACCAGTAAAGGATGAGAATTGTGAGTGATAAGAATCAGATACGACAAACAACGATGGCAATCGAAGCGAAAGGACTTGTCAAAGTATTCGGGAAACACCGTGCCGTCGATGGAGTTGATTTATCTATCCCCCAAGGCACTGTCTATGGTTTTTTAGGGCCAAACGGGGCTGGAAAAACAACGACCATTCGGATGCTCGCTACATTGCTTCAGCCAGACGCTGGAGAGGCCCTAATATTTGGTCATGATTTAAACTCCGAAACGGAAGAAATCAAAAGCCGGATTAGTTTGACGGGGCAATATGCATCCATTGATGAAGACTTAACTGGTATAGAAAATCTCGTCCTGATTGCCAGACTGATGGGCTACCCGCGAAGACAGGCAAAAAACAGGGCGTATGAATTACTAAGCGCCTTTAACCTGGAAGACGCGTCAAAACGACAGGTGAAAAATTATTCAGGTGGTATGCGCCGCCGGATTGATATTGCTGCCAGCATCGTGGTAACTCCTGACCTCCTATTTCTTGATGAACCGACAACAGGATTGGACCCGCGCAGCCGCAATCAAGTGTGGGATATTATACGGACCCTGGTAAGTGCTGGTACAACGGTTTTACTTACGACACAGTATTTAGAAGAAGCAGATCAACTTGCTGACCGGATTGCCGTCATTAACCAGGGTAAGATCATTGCGGAGGGTACCAGCAGCGAGTTAAAATCCTCCGTCGGCACTGGTACGCTGAATGTCACGCTTGTGGACCCTCAAGAACGCGAAAAAGCCATTGATGTTCTGGCCAGTAAGCTGGCCGTTAGTATTCACCCTGCTTCCGATCCTGCTTCACTTACTGCGCAAGTTGCTGATCCCTCTCTTGGGGCGGAGGCTCTTGGGGAATTAGCAAAAGAGAATATAGATGTAAGTACTTTCTCTCTCGGCCAGCCTAGTCTCGATGAAGTGTTTCTGACACTGACAGGACAGCCGATGGATGAAAAAGAAGAGGAAGAGGTGAAACCATGACACAATCAGCAGAGATGCGCAAGCAAGGCAGGAATGATCAGCTGCTTGATGCGGTCGCATCAAGTAAGCGACCTAGCCCGCCTAATGCGTTCAATTCATCAGTTACTTTTGCTTCGCGCGCCTTGCTGCGCATTAAGCATATTCCAGAGCAGTTATTCGATGTGACCGTCTTTCCTATTATTTTCTTGCTCATGTTTACTTATTTATTTGGTGGAGCAATTGCTGGCTCGACGAGTGATTATTTACAGTTTTTACTTCCGGGAATACTCGTCATGACCGTCGCTCAAATCACCATGTACACGGGAATAGACTTAAACAATGATATTAGAAAAGGTATATTTGACCGTTTCCGCACCTTGCCGATATGGCTGCCCTCTGCACTGATCGGCTCATTGCTTGTCGACGCTGTCCGATACACCATGGCCTCATCCATCATGATTATCCTCGGGCTTATTCTCGGGTTTCGTCCGGACGGGGGTTTTATCGGTATTTTGGGATCGGTAGCTTTGCTGCTGATTTTCTGCTTTAGTTTATCTTGGGTCTGGACGACGCTCGGATTGATTATGCGTTCGGAGAAATCATTGATGATGGTGAGCATGACAGTCCTGTTTCCCCTCACGTTCGTCAGTAATGTTTTTGTTGATCCAGAGACCTTACCGTCATGGCTTCAGGGTTTCGTTGATATTAACCCTATCTCTCTGCTGGTAGCGGCAGTTAGAGGCTTGATGCATGGAGGAGTTACAGGTGCACAGGTTGGCTGGGTACTGTTAGCCTCGCTTATTTTTATTGTTATATTTGCACCTATGACGATGTATTTATACCGCAACAAAAAATAGAGGATATGTGTATTGCTGGTGCTAAGCCGGCATTGCTGATGTATTTCTTGGACATTGGCGGACCTAACATGCATATTACAGGGTGGTATCTTAATGACTAGTAAACAAGCGCAATTCCTTGATTTGGAATTGCGCTTCGCTTTAATGGGCTAAAATTCGTGCAGATGGTGAAAAAGGAGCAGAAGGTGGGAAGCACAATGATAGGTAATTCAAAGGAATACCATTATGCTAATTTGTGTCATATTATAAGACCTGCAATAGAAGAAGATGCGAAAAGCTTGTCTGTTGTAAGGTTGCAAGCAGATGGCGAAACAGAAAACTTAGATAGAGAAAAAGGCGAGGCATATATAAGTGAATCAGGCTTTAAACAGATTATTAAAGATGATACAGTAAGTATGAACAATTTATTGTTAGTGGCAGAAGTTAACCAAACAATTGTAGGATTCTCTAGGTGTCAGGGAAACAAATTAAAAAGGAGTTCTCACAGAGTAGATTTTGGCCTCTGTGTATTAAAGGAATATTGGGGTTATAAAATAGGGAAAAACCTTTTAAGGGAATCTATAGATTGGGCAGACTCCAATGGTATTAAAAAGATTACATTAAAGGTTTTGGAAACAAATGAGAAAGCTATTATGCTTTATAAAAAACATGGGTTTGAAGAAGAAGGGGTCTTAAAAAGAGACAAAGTTTTATCTGATGGAAATTACTATCATACTATTTTGATGGCAAGATTCAATATTGTTGAGCATGCAAATACAAAAAAGTAGAAACTGCATAAATAGTTTCTACTTTTTTTATATCTAACAGGATACATACAGCATTACGTTTGAAAAACGCATGCACCTCTACTCCACGTCGCTTCTACTGTAAGGTCCTTTATATCTTTTGGATCCACTAGAGCAGGATGCTCCGAAAGCAGGACAAAATTAGCTTGATAGCCTGCCTCCAATTTTCCTTTGCTTTTTTCATTAAATTCCAATCGGGCAGGGACTTCGCTGTAAGCACGGTAGATACGATCTAAAGCTAATTTTTCTTGCGGAATCCAACCGCCGGCGGGGTTTCCTTGCGTATCTGTCCGGTTGATAGCGGCAAATATATTCATCAATGGAGCTAACGGGCCTATCGGAGAGTCAGAACTGCCTGTAAACGGAATAAGTAAGCTGTCCACCGTATGCCAGGGGTTACAGTATTTCTCGCGGTCCCTTCCGACCCATTTCCCTGTCTGGTCATATTCCTGCATTATGAATCCTGGCTGCGTCTCCAAAAATGGCTTTAACTTCTGCAATTTTTTTAACAGGTCAGGTGCCAGTACCTGGGCATGAATTATTCGATGGCGAAGCCTGCTGGTATCCGTTTTTTCAAGCGCGGTAATTGCCTGTTCCACTGCACGGTCGCCGATTGCATGCATGGTCACCTGCATCCCATTAATGTCTGCGGTTTCGACCATTTTGTTTAGTTCATCCTGTGTATAAATGAGATTGCCGCTTGTATCCTGTTTATCATGATATGGCTGACGCAATGCAGCAGTATGGAGCCGTTGGGTCCCATCTAAAAAGATTTTGAAAGCGCCTATTTTTACTTGGGCGGTGCCTTCTCCAGTCCGCAGTTTATTCTCTGATAAGAACCTTTTCATATCAGCAAGCTGGTAAACGTAATGGTGAAGCTGCACATCAATTTTTAAGCGATTGTCTTTTTCCAGGCTTGTATAAGCCTTCCATAGGCGGTGGTAATCACCTGCATAATTAAGGTCATCAGTATGAACGGAAGTAATTCCGTTCTTTATGAGATGGGGCATAGCATCATTTACTGCTTCGTATATCTCTTGTTCACTCTTTTGGCGAAAATGGAATTTAATAAAGTGAACGGCAGAATCCTTGAAACGGCCTGTCCATTCCCCATCTGGGCCTTTTTCGATAAATTGCCCGTGCCCTTTCATCAAGTCGTCTTCTTGCTGAAGTATGGATAAGGCTTTATGGTTAACTATACATTCATGACCGTCATCGTGCAGGATAAAAACTGATTTATTATATTCGAGTTCATCCAAATCATCTGCTGTCAGCAAGTGGTCCAAATCCGAGAGCTGGCTGTCGATTAACCCTCTTCCGATTACCCAGTCGTTCTCTTCCATTTCTTTTTCCAAAAAGTTGTTGTGAATGAGATTTTTCATTTGTTCCCAGGAGGTAACTTCCCTAAGATCGAGCTCTTTTTCCATGAGTCCGTAACGCAAAAGATGTAAATGAGAATCAACAAAAGAGGGAGCTGCAACTTTTTGCTTACCATCAATTATATGATTCCCTTTCTGTTTAGATAATCCTGGACGAATTGCTTTTATGGTTTCACCCTCTATTTCCATATGGTGTAAGCTGTTTCGGCCGTCATCCTTGTCAGGTCTATACAAGCGAATATTATTAATTATTTTCATAAAAACACTCCTAAATAAACTCTTTCAGATATATACCCATCATTCTTCTCGGCTAACAGTTTCCAGAAAGAAAAAGGCTGTGAAGGTCTGTTAAAATTACAGCTATTTCCGAGCTGTTTATGTTATAATTTAGCTTACTTATTTTCAAAAGATTTCGCATATAAACAGGGATTATTTGATTTTACAGAGAGTTTATAAGCTGTTTGACTTTTAATGGACAAAAAGATAGGGTAACGAAAACTATACTTGAAAAACGTGTAAATGATGCCCTTGCCCTTAAGTATTACAGCTTGGCATCATGGATAACAGAATTGGGGGAAAGCATCAATGAATGAAAAGGAAATGGAGATATTGGGGATTTTGGAGGAAAATGCAAGAGCTTCTATTTCAACGATCGCTGATATGGTGGAACTGGAGGAACAGGAAGTAAGCGATATAATTAAATTCTTAGAAGATAAGAATATTATTCTCAATTACCAGGCGGTAATCAATTGGGATCATACTCCCGTTAATAATGGAGTGACTGCTATGATTGATGTGAAAGTCGCTCCAAAGCGTGAAATTGGATTTGACGGCGTGGCAGAGCGGATATACCGTTTTCCGGAAGTAAAAGCCGTTTATCTTATGTCCGGAGCCTACGATCTGTCAGTACAAATTGAAGGGAAGACAATGAAAGAGGTAGCCTTCTTTGTATCCAAGAAGCTATCTACTCTGGATTCTGTCCTATCTACTACCACTCATTTCTTACTGAAAAAGTATAAACATGATGGAGTGATATTTGAACCAGAACAAAAAGATAAACGAGCTGTGGTATCACCATGAAGCAGCTTTCCAAAAAAGGTTATCTTTCCGAGACAGCCAGAAACATTAAACCTTCCGGCATCCGAAAATTTTTTGACCTCGCCAACGAAATGGATGATGTGATTTCACTTGGTGTAGGAGAGCCTGACTTTGTAACGAGTTGGAATGTTTGCGAGGCAGCATATGCAGCGATGGAAAGCGGGTACACGGCTTACTCAGCCAATGCAGGCTTACTAGAGTTAAGGCAGGCTATCTCTAAGTACTTAGATTCACAGTTCCATGTCAACTATCAAGCCGATAAAGAAATTATAGTTACAACCGGTGCAAGCCAGGCAATTGATATTGCATTCCGGGCGTTGATAGACCCTGGAGATGAAGTGTTAATTGCTGAGCCGGGATTTGTTGCCTATGCACCAATTGTTCAGCTGGCAGGAGGTGTTCCTGTTCCGATAGAAACTACTGCGGAGAATGAATTCAAACTGACGGCTGACCAATTAGAAAAACGTATTAACGAAAAAACAAAAATTGTTTTACTTTGTTTTCCTAACAATCCAACTGGAGCGACTCTGGAACAAGAGGAACTCAAACAGCTCGCAAGGGTGATCTGCCGGCATGATTTGTTAGTGCTGTCTGATGAGATATATGCAGAGTTGAGTTATGACCGGCCTCATTATAGTATTGCCAGGCTGCCAGAGATGAGGGAAAGAACAATAATTATTTCCGGATTTTCCAAGGCATTTGCCATGACGGGCTGGCGTCTTGGTTATTTAGCTGGGCCTGAACAATTTTTGCAGGCGATGTTGAAAATTCACCAATATACGATGATGTGTGCTCCGACAATCGCACAGCATGGGGCGCTGGAGGCTTTGGTAAATGGCCGGGAGGATGTAGAAAGAATGGTGGCCAGTTATCGTCAGCGGAGAAACTATTTTGTTAAGGCCAGTAACCAAATTGGCCTTCCATGCCATCGTCCAGGAGGAGCCTTCTATGCCTTTCCATCTATTCGCAAAACCGGTTTGTCTTCTGAACAATTTGCAGAACAGTTATTAAAAGAAGAGAAGGTAGCCGTTGTCCCAGGTGCGGTGTTTGGCGAAGGCGGTGAAGGGCATATCCGCTGTTCTTATGCAGCTTCCATGGAAAATTTGCAAATAGCAATTGAGCGTATCGGAAGGTTTGTCCAAAAAAGAATATTATAGTTAAAAGGCCTTTACAGCAAGTCTTACGTAAAGGCTTTTTTGTATTTGGCGCAAAAAAGAGTTTGAGTAAACAAAACATTTAGTGTAAAATTACACTAAATGTTTTGTTTACTGGCTGAGAGGGGTGGAAGCGTGGAAGGACCGTCACGTAAACAGCGGGAAGCTATCGTCAAAGAAGAAATGGTGAAGATGAGAAAAGAGGGATGGATGAGTGCTGAGCATTACCAAGTCTTTCTTGATGCGTATAATGGGTATCTGGATAATGGAAATGAGCAACGAACAGATTCGTTAAGTACGAACCAGTCGCCGAAACAAAAGCGTCCTGCGAAGGACAAAGTACCGAAGCAGAAAAAGCGATTGACAGCAGAACAAATCAGGGAGCGCAATATTACATGGTCTTTAATATTAGGGGTTATTTTTCTTTTAATCGGCGGCCTTGTAGTAGCAACTAGTACTTGGGATCAGCTGGGGGCAGTTATGAAAGTGTTTTCAATCCTTTTTGTCTCCGTCTTTTTCCTGGCATTGAGCGGGATATCAAGCCGATTGTTAAGGATTGAAAAGACTGCGTTTGCCTTTTTAGTCCTTGGTGGATTACTGATTCCAATCGCAGTGATAGCGATTGGCTATTTTGAACTTTTGGGAAGTTATCTTTCCTTGACGGGAGAAGGAAGATATTTATTAGGGTTGCTGGGAGCCGTTTTACCGCTTCCCTTATATATTAGAAACGCTGCCAGGCATCATTCACGTTTGTTTGTATGGATTTCCTATCTGTTTTTGTCCTGTGCGGTTGGATTTGCATTGGCCGCGCTTCCGCTTTCTATAGATATGTTTTATTTTTTGATGATGGTATTTAATGGAGTATTACTAATGGTTTATCATCATTTCCATGCAAACAGTAAAATCGCTATTTTTGTAAAAGAACTTCCTGCCTATACCCAATTGAATCTTGTTATTTCTACATTACTAATGATGTTCCTGTTTAATCAGGAGCTATTTTACAGTTTTAATCTGCTAGTAACAGCTTCCTTATATATGTCTATGGTATTTGTATATAAGAAGAAGGAGTACCAATTTGTATTTTCTGCACTTTTTGTTTATGGCATCTATCAGTTGGTTGAACATTCAGCGCTGCAAACTGTCGACTGGCTCATCTATGCGTTAGCAGGAGCGGTTTATCTCGGCTTTTCCTACGCAGCGAAAAGCGATCATTTCATTTCAAAGGCATTTCAATACACTAGTGGTTTCATTTCATTTTTGGCTTTTATTTATATTAGCTGGCAGGGGCTCTTGTTAAAGGATGGCGAAGCATCGTTCGTTTTACTGCTTGCCTATTTAGTGATAGCAGCTACATATACCTATTTGGCATATGTGGTGAAT
This sequence comes from Sediminibacillus albus, assembly GCF_900101125.1. Taxonomy (GTDB): domain Bacteria; phylum Bacillota; class Bacilli; order Bacillales; family Amphibacillaceae; genus Sediminibacillus; species Sediminibacillus albus. Next base: position 87,029 of record NZ_FNFL01000004.1, read on the forward strand.
TATATGGTCTTCCGCTGGCTGGCGCCCTTTTTTCTGCTGATTACCGGTTACCAGTCCTGGTCAGTATTTGACACGACGTTTCAATGGGGCAACCCGGAGATATTCATTTTTTTCTATGGTATGCTGCTATTTTTGCTGATCGGATTGTATAATAAAAATATTTACCTTCATCCAATAAAAGCAAGTAGTTTTTATCTAGGCATCACTGCGATGATTTTAGCAACCGCTTATCCCTTTTTATTTGAAGAATTTTTAAAAACAGCATTCCTGCTGGCGATGCTTGGGATTGTTGCTGTATTAGTGAGCAAAGCAGATTTGCCAAAGAAAATTATCAATCTGGCAGTTGGGGCACATGCAGGAAGTTGGCTGCTTGCTTTACTAGTTTTATACCCGCAAATGGTCAGAGAGCTGCAGGCATATAGTGATTTCTTTAACCGGCCATTCCACTTTGCTGCTGCTGGGCTGTTAATGCTGGCGGTTAGTGTTGGCTGGCAAACCTTCTACGAAGGACGATTAGGCCGTTCCACCTTTTATGCGGGTCAGGGCGCATATTTATTTGGAGTAATTTTATTGTTGGATATGAGTATAACCGTTGATGTTAATATTGTCCGGCCTGCTATTTTGTTTATCGGTATTGCGGTGTTTGTATGGCTGGCTCGACGTATGTCTCTTAAACCTATCTGGCTGCTTGTTGCGCTTGCTGCTCTGGCGTTTTACATGTCGTTATTAAGCCCGCTCTCCTTTGAAACCTTTGGCTCAGCAATTATTTATATGATATTTGGGCCGATTGTACTTTTAGTGGTCTATCATGTGGTTGGTCAAAAAATTAAAGAGCTGAAGCCGTACTTTTTCTGGGTGGCACATAGTTCCCAATTATGTATATTAGGCTTGATGTTGGTAGATCAGATGTACCGGCCAAGTGTTAGCCCGGTTCTTCTATTCCTAATATTAGGCACCTATGTATATAGTATGCTGGTGAAGCCTGCCGAATGGCAGAGAAAGCTATTTCTGTATGGTGCGCTGACGATGATTCCGGTTATTCTGAGTACTGTTTGCTCGTATTATGGCTGGTTCGAAACCATCCCTGATGTTTACCATTGGGCGGTCTCGAGTATCATCATCGGTTTCATTTGGCTGCTGGTCAGTCCTGACTGGAAAGCACGCCTTGAATGGTATCTCATTCCTTTTTCTAATATTGGACTCTATTACTTGCTGACAAATCGGGGAACAGAATCAGTCAGCGAGATAGTTTTATTCCTGTTATATGTTGTTTTTAACTTGTTCTTTTGGCACAGAAGAGAATGGTCTCTGGGGGTTGTCATCCCATTAGCTGCGACATTCTTAATGTGGGAGCAGGAACGCTATTTATTAGATGATTATCAATTGCTCCTTATGTCACTGGCCAGTTTTCTTATATTGTCTGCAGCGGGAAGAATGCTCTTCAAGCGTTTCTACCACTTGGATGCGAACCCATATTATGTGGACTGGTACAGCATCTTAGGAATGTTATACCTGGGATATGCTGCTACTTTTATTAGCTGGTATGACAGCGTTTGGATTAAAATTATTCCAGTATTGCTGCTGGCTTGCTGGTTATTTGCCCAGGAGAAAAGGTTCACTCGCATACTTACCCAAAGAATTGTACGCACTTTATCTCTTATTAGTCTTTTACCGGCGTATTATTTACTAGTGGATGCTTATGAAAATTCCATTCCAGAAATTATTTCCGGTGAGATAACGATATTTCCATTTTTATTGATAGCCATCTATTTAAGTTTGACGATTTGGCGCAGCTATAAGCATATAATGAACCAAGTCCAATTGGCCGTTTTATTATTCGTTACTGCTTATTTAGTTATTGACGCCATCCAAAGCGGAACCATTTGGGATGCGTTAATAATCGGCAGCCTGTCTTTGTTATCGATGCTTGCCGGCATGCAGCTGCGGATGAAATCCTATTTTTTAGTAGGGGTTGGCACATTGCTTTTTAATGTGATTTATCAAACGAAACCTTACTGGGGAAATATGCCTTGGTGGGGGTACTTGCTTGTTGCAGGCTTCACCCTAATCAGCGTTGCAAGCTATAATGAATGGCAGAAACAACGGAAGAAGGAAGGCAAACAAGGGAAATTAGAGCAAAAGCTAAAGAAAATTTATTCCACATTGAAAGATTGGAATTAAAAGCCTGCAGGGAATATTTCTTCCCTGCAGGCTGTTTTATCAATTGGTTTTCCGCTATTTTAGTGCGCCTGCTACGTCATATCGTTCGATAGCAATCTCGACTTCCTCGCCGAGAGCCAATTTGGCCAGCTCTGCTCCTAGATAAGGACCCATGGTAAGTCCGGAGGCACCGAGGCCATTCGCTATTAAAATGCCCTGGTAACCCGGCAGTGGACCAATAACGGGCAAAAAGCCTGGAGTGAAGGGGCGGAACCCAACTCTAGTTTCGGCTAAGCTGCTATTGGCCAAGCCAGGAGCTGTTTCCAGGGCTTTCGAAAGGATTTCCTGTATCCCACCTGCAGTTACCCGGTGATCAAAGTGGGAGATATCTTCATGTGTTGCACCTACTACTACCCGGTGGTTGTCAAAAGCGAGCAAGTAATGATTACTGGGTGGAATGACTACCGGCCAGCTGCTTGTATCATTGTCAGGCAACTCTAAATGGACAATTTGGGCCTTTTGAAATTCCAAGGCGAAATGGACCCCTAATGGAGCCAGCAATTCCTTGGCCCACGCTCCTGCGGTAACAATTACTTTATCTGCAGCCAGGCTTTCCCCTGCAACAGTGACACCCTTCACTTGATTTTTCTCGAAGAGTAGTTCACCACTTCCTTGGATAATAGTTGCTCCATGAACCTGGGCGGCCCTTAACAAAGCATCTAAAAGCAATCTCCCATCGACACGGGCAGCCCCGCTTACATGAACTGCTCCCATTCCATCGGAAAGGGGCGTAAACATTTCTTTTGTTTGATCAGGAGTCAAGCGGGTAATTTCCCCGATTTCCGGCGCAGTTTCCCGCCGTTTAAAGGCACGTTCTTCCATCCCATCCAGTTTCTTTTCATCATTATGTAAGCTAATGGCACCTACTTGTGCGTAACCAGTTTCCGTTTCCCCATCCTTCTCGAGCTCGGAAATCAATGATGGATAGTAACGGGCGCCTCCTTTTGCCAGCTGGTACCACGCTTGATTCCGGCGCTGTGAGAGCCAGGGACAAACAATCCCGGCAGCTGCGGCAGTCGCTTGTCCGGTGTCTTTTCTATCGACAATGGTTACATCAGCTCCAGCTTTGGCAAGGTGATAGGCGGTCGATGCACCTAAAATGCCAGCGCCTAATACTATATATTTCATAAACTTATCATCCTAACGATTAAATTTCTTTGTTGTTGTGCTACGAATATATCAGACAGAGGCAGCAAAGGAAAGCTGACGAGACGGAAATGAGGCCCTGAAAACTTCCCTTGTAAGCATTCTGTATCATATTTTAGAGGACTATATAACCATTTATGGAACAAAGAGGAAAGAGGGAATGTAAATGTGGTGATAACCGCTTGATTTGCTGGGGAGAATTCCCAATACCCAAACGTTCGTTCCTCTTGTAAAATAAAGATAAAATAGAATTTTTTAGGAATACAGGTTGTTAGATGGGAGATGAGGGCTTCTTTATATAATAAGCAAGCTAATATGGTCTAGGGGGTTATTGAATGGAGGAGCAGTCATTATATCAATTAGTGAACCAGTCAAAGAGTAACCCGTCCGCCTTAATGACAATTTTGGATTTGTTTGAACCAAAAGTGAAGAGGTCTCTTTATCAGACAGAAGAGAGAAATAGGGAGGATCTTCACCAGGATTTGCAATTGAAAGTAGTAGAAGCTGTGCTTAACTATGACACGACAACCGTCCCAGGTTTTTTTGACTTTCAGTCCCAGGTAGAGAGCAACATAAGTTAGTTGTCAATCTAAGAAGGGAGGCGAAAGAGATGAATTCATTTGAATTCCCGCTTTGGATCACCCTGTTAGGTAACTTTGGCTTTCCCATCGCCATCACTGTCTATTTGTTCTTTAGGTTTGAGAAAAGAATAGAGAATTTAGAAGCAGTCATCACTGAGCTATCCCACTCATTAAAGCGGTCCAAGAAGTAGGTGCTTGCCAAGCTTTCTATAAAGGGGGGATTTATTTGGTCAAAGAACATGAGGATCCCTGTGAGTCCGAGGTGAAGAAATTTATTGAAAAACATCAGGAGTTTATCAATAACAATATAGTCTCGTCTTTTCTAAAGGAAAAGGAAAATTATCATTTGTTTGTTCAGACCATCTGCTACCCAACCCACCTTAATGTCAAAAAATTAGATGAAAAATTCCGCGCTTATTATTTTAAGATAAGGCTTACCACATTTCTCTCAAACACCCTGCATTTTAATGCCATCAATTACGATAAAAAATACAAAAACTTTAAAATGCGCAATCAGCTCATACTCGATTCCCCGCTGAGCGACGATTCCGAATATACTCTGAAAGATCTAATTGAAGATAAACAACAGGATTATAAGCTAGATGAAGAATTGCTGGAAGGAAAGGATTATTCGATTGAAAATTTAGTAGTCGATGAAAAATTATATGAAGCAATCCAGTCTCTTACAGACAACCAAAAACAAATTTTAAATTTGGCCTATGTCCATGAACTTACAGATACAGAGATTGCCAAAGTGTTAGATAAGTCTCAGCAGGCTGTTTCTAAGAGCCATAAGAAAGCTTTAGAGCAATTAAAAAATTCATTGGATAAACAATAGAAATCAAAATAAAGTGTAAAGGAAGTGCAGCTGCCATTTTGTATATCACTATAGTGTATAGATATAGTTAACTCCTCTCCAACGTGGTGTATTTATCCTTTTGAACGGTAACTGTTTAACCGTTATCATTAAGGGAGGATGCAGCAGCTAAACTAAATGGAGAGGGTTATCTTTATAAAACGGTAAATAGCTGGGCGGCTGGTTGTCCTATCAGCCAAACTTTGGACAAGAGTAAGGGGAGAAACCTTCTTTTACTCCTTTTTTATGACTTCTTATATATTCCTGGCAGAGAGGGAATACTTTACTAGTACCCTCCCACATAAGGTTCAATTGTTTTACAAATTAATCAAAACTGGGGTATAATCACGTCTGGACTATAATTCCGATAAAATCACTGGGGGTTTTAAAATATGAAAAAATTGAGTGTGTGGCTAGTTTTGATCAGTTTAGCAGCTGTATTGGCAGCTTGTGGTTCAAATGAAGAGGGAGATTCAGGTTCAGAGGATAACAACAACGCCAGTAGTGGTTCTGAAGAGTCTACATCTCTTTATGATCAAATTATGGAAGAAGGAGTTATTACAGTAGGAACTGAGGGTACTTATGCTCCGTTTACTTTCCATAATGATGAAGGAAAACTGACGGGCTATGATGTCGAGGTTATTCGCGAAGTAGCCGACCGTATGGGAGTAGAAGCGGAATTTGAGGAGACTCAATGGGATTCCATGTTTGCCGGACTGAATGCAGAGCGTTTTGATGTAATAGCTAACCAAGTCGGGATTGATGAAGATCGCCAGGAAAACTACGATTTTTCTAATCCTTACACTTATTCTTCTGCAGTAGTTGTCGTACCTGCGGAAAACAATGACATCACCTCCTTCGAGGACTTGGAAGGGAAACAATCAGCACAGTCGTTAACAAGTAATTTCGGTGCTATTGCGGAAGAGAATGGCGCTGAACTTGTTAGCGTGGAGGGACTTGCACAGTCGATTGAGTTAATTAAACAAGGCCGTGCTGATGTGACAGTAAACGATAAGCTTGCCGTCCTTGACTATATCAATCAACAGGGGGATGAGAGCATTAAAATTGCCGCTGAAGAAGAGGATTCTTCTAAGTCTGCTTTTACTTTCAATAAAGGAAATGAAGAATTAGTAGAAGCCGTCAATAAACAACTGGAAGCGATGAGAGAAGATGGAACTCTAGAGGAAATTTCCAAAGAATGGTTTGGTGAAGATGTATCTTCTCAATAACTTGTTAATGACTATAACTGCAGATATGGGAGGATGGGAGTTATTTAAAAACTCCCTTCTTCCTATGATTACAGGAGGAATCAAATATACGATTCCTCTTACACTTATTGCCTTTACAGCAGGCCTGATTTTAGCATTGCTTACAGCAGTTATGCGGCTTTCCGGCTCGCGGTTAGTAAGAGCGCCGGCAATCGCCTATGTATCAGCTATCAGGGGTACACCGATGCTTGTGCAGTTATTTATTGTCTTTTATGGGCTGCCGAGCCTTAATGTAACAATCGATCCATTTCCGAGTGCCATTATTGCTTTCTCCCTTAATGTAGGGGCTTATGCATCTGAAATTATAAGAGCGTCTATTTTATCGATTCCGAAAGGGCAGTGGGAAGCAGGCTATACAGTAGGCATGACTCATAATACGGCTTTAAGGCGGATTATTCTTCCACAAGCAGCAAGGGTATCGATTCCGCCGCTGTCCAACACGTTTATCAGCCTTGTAAAAGATACATCCCTGGCTTCCTTGATACTAGTAACAGAATTATTTCGGAGGGCACAGGAAATTGCAGCACGAACGTATGACTTTATGCTGATTTATGTAGAGGCAGCAATTTTATACTGGGTGATTTGTTTCTTATTATCACTTGCACAAGAAGCGATTGAAAGGCGTCTTGCACGCTACACGGCAAGGTAGGAGGATGGATAAATGTTTTTGTCTATAAAAGGGCTGGCAAAAGCCTTTGGCGAATTGGAAGTATTAAAGGATATCGATGTAAGCCTTGAAAAAGGGAAGGTATTATCAATCATTGGTCCCTCCGGCTCAGGCAAAACTACGCTTTTGCGTTGTTTAAACGCATTGGAGCAGCCAAGCAGAGGGGTTTTTTCTTTTGAGGATGGATTAGTACTCGATTTCGAAAAGAAGATTAGTAAACAGGATTGGCTGCGTTTAAGAAGAAAGTCGGGCATGGTGTTTCAGTCTTATAATTTATTTCCGCACAAAACTGCGTTGGAGAATGTAACGGAAGGGCCGATTATTGTACAAAAGCGGGATAAAACCGAAGTTCAGGAGATGGCTGAACGGCTGTTAGATAAGGTGGGCTTAAAGGATAAGATGCACTTATATCCCCATCAGCTTTCGGGGGGACAGCAGCAGCGAGTTGGAATTGCCAGGGCATTGGCGATTGAACCGGAATTAATGCTGTTTGATGAACCGACTTCAGCGCTCGACCCGGAATTGATTGGCGAGGTTTTGGGAGTAATTAAAGACTTGGCCAATGAAGGATGGACCATGGTAATTGTCACCCATGAGCTTCACTTTGCTGAACAAGTGTCTGATGAAGTGGTATTTATGGACGGCGGTTATATTGTCGAAAAGGGAGTACCAGAAAAAGTGCTTAAGTCCCCTCAGGAAAAACGCACACAGCAATTTTTGCAGCGGATACTCAATCCTTAAAATCGTCCAGTCTTCCTAAAACAGCTAGGGAGACTGGATTTTTCATTTTTCAGCATTTTAACTGACAAATACAGTCAAGATGGCAAGGAGCAAAGCAGGGCTGTGTCTCTTGACTGTTTTACTAATACAGCCCAAAATGAAGAAATACAGAGAACCAGCGATACTACGTTTGAAGGAAGTGATGGATGTGAACGAGAAAAAGAAAAAAATAATCGAAACTTCCATTTCCCTCTTTGCCGAAAAAGGATTTTACTCTACATCCATCCAGGAAATTGTGGATAAAAGCGATCTGTCAAAGGGATCATTTTACCTTCACTTTCGGTCAAAAGATGAATTAATGCTGCGTATTTTTGAGTATTACTACGAGTTGATGAATGGAAAAATTGCGGGAGTGAGGAGAGAAAACTTAACTCCGCGTGAAAGCTTTATAAAACAACTGGAAGTTCAATTAGAGGAAATAATAAAGCATAAAGACTTTATTATCACGCAGTTCCGTGAACAGACAATTTCCTTAAACCAGGAGCTGTTTGAATTTATTAAAAATAAAGATATGGAAATGAAGCAATGGTATGAATCCAACCTTCTTGCTATTTATGGGGATAAAGCGGCGGATTATATAGTAGACTTAAGCTTAGTTGCCGAAGGAATGCTGACTACTTACTTGCAAATGATTGTTAAATATAATGCTGATATTGATTTGCATAAGTTGGCTGTTTTTGTAATAAGGAGAATGGACGATATAGCGGAAGGACTACTCTCTGGGCAAGAAGAACCGCTGATATCCAAAGATGAGCTGCGCCCAATCATGGAGAAACAGAACGCGCCCTGCAACACAGTAAAACAAAAAGCTGAAAAAAAGCTGCTGGAAATGCAGGGAGAGATCGGTGGTTTGCGATTGGGAACGGAGCAGTCTCGCGAACTCCATGGCGCTATTGACTTATTGCTAGCTGAGATAAAAAAAGCAGAGCCTAGAAAATTTTTAATCCAGGGACTGCTCGCTAACTTCAAGGATATCAGTTCGCTGGAGAAACAGCGGGAAGACATTGCTGGGCTACTCGATATTCCATTAATATAAAAAAAAGACTGGATGGAGATACGAGTCCATCCAGTACGTTGCAAACCGGGAGCTTACGCTTTTCTTTGTCCAGCTACAACTCCCAGCAACTAGCTGGCTTCCTGCTCCTTTGTCCGATAAGTCAACATCCCTTCGCTTCGCTCAGTGTGTTTCCTTTATCTCCGGCGGAGCCGTCCATCCAGTACGTTGCAAACCGGGAGCTTACGCTTTTCTTTGTCCAGCTACAACTCCCAGCAACTAGCTGGCTTCCTGCTCCTTTGTCCGATAAGTCAACATCCCTTCGCTTCGCTCAGTGTGTTTCCTTTATCTCCGGCGGAGCCGTCCATCCAGTACGTTGCAAATCGGGAGCTTACGCTTTTCTTAGGACTTTTTCCAATATACTGCTTTGTGGCTTGTAGGTGAAGGTGGAAACTGTTCGCCTTTTTCTACTTTTATTTCCGTATCATCCTGTTGTGATGAGTCTTCTTCATTCACAAATCCATCCACTTTATACGTTCCTGTCTCTGGTACATTTTCACCAGTCTTCAAGCGATTTTCAGCCATTCACTACACCTCCAGAAGTAATATTGAAAAGTAGTAGTTTACTTTTCGCTTCACTATTCTATTTCACCGTTATAGACAAGATAAACTGTGTAATGCTCATTGTTAAGAAAGTATAATCAAAGTGCTGGTTTATTTGGAGGAAGTTAGACCGAATATTTTCTTTATTGCATGTTTAAAACCTTTAGTTTTTTCCTCTGATTCATCCACTGTTTTTTCTTCGTTATTAGATTCAATAAATATTGCTTCTCGTTCGATTGCATCGTTACTAGTTAAGATTGCCCCTATATCAGTTTCTGCTTCTTTATTGGTTACAGATGTGTATTGTATCCGGTATTTAGCAGATAGTTTCTTATATTTTTTAAGAAAGCGGGAGCTAATATTTCCATTAAATAAAAGTTTGGCCTCAGAGTGGTTTTTCATTTCTGCTTCTAATTCAGCAAGGCCCTGTTGCTGCATAACTTGAGACTTTTTTAGGGCAATGATCACTCTTTCTCTCAGGGTCCCTAAATAATGCTTGCGCTCCGCCGGATTAGTTTGCTTGGCACCGTATATACCCTCTTCGATATAATCATCAAGTTTCCGTTTGCTCATCGGTACGCTCCTTTGCATATATAGATGCGAATTATTTTCTGTCACTATTATATTTTCATTTAAACTGCCATCAAAGTATTTTGATTCTATTCTTCCTATAAGCCATCATAGCCTGTCTGACTGCGGCATAAATTTAATAAAGCAGAAAAGGGGGCGAGGAAGACGGCAATTGTTAAAGAATTTCGTCAGTTTATCCTTAAAGGAAGTGCGGCAGATATGGGGATAGGAATGGTTCTGGGAACGGCTTTCAGCAGTATTATCGATTCCTTAGTAACTGATGTCCTGCTCCCGCCGATCGGATTGCTAATGTCAGAAATGAATTTTTCCAATTTGTATATTGTTCTGGGAAGCAGGGGTTATACTTCATTGGCTGAAGCACAGGAAGCGGGCGCGGCGACGATTAACTATGGTTTGTTTATTACGTCACTTGTTCGCTTTTTAATTATATTCTTTGCCATTTTCCTGATTATTAGGCAAATGAATCGATGGAAAAAACCGGATCAGCACCCGGTGATGTCAATGGCAAAAAAAGAGTGTGATTATTGCAGAATGTCGATTCCTTGCCAGGCAATAAGATGTCCGCATTGCAGTTCAGATTTGGTTGAGGGGCACAAAGAAGCAGGAAGCCGAGATGAAAGACAAAGGATTATAGTGAAGGTTAAATAAGTATAGGGTGACTCCTCTGCCGATGGGATGTTTAAGTCATGACAAAGACGAGTGCCCAGGTGAGCCGGCACTCGTCTAATCACTACTTCTTGTTATTGCCCTGTTGGCGTTTATTGGCTTTTTTCATCCGTTCCATTGCTTCCATGTCTTCTGAATCAGCGAGTTCATAAGAAAATTCTACTTCTTCCGTTTTCTCTATGTTTTCTAAGGCTTTCTCCGGTTTTTTATCCATAATAAGCATCCTTTCTGCACAATGTATCCTTCTTCCATAGTTAATATGGAATAACCATAGGAGAAGTATTCATTGGAAAGAAAAAGAGACCGATATTACTGTCTCTAAGCTTTTAGATAAACAAATCATTTCAAACGAAAAACACGTAATTTGGAAAACTGAACAAAAAACAGGACTGGCGAGAAAGTCTCGACAGCCCTAGAGACTTGGCATTCTCCAGTCTCTTCTATATCCTTATTTTTCAAAATCATCCGGATTTTTCTCTGCATTTTCCTTCTCATTACTGTCAACTTCACGTTGAGGATCGGGGTCTTTATTGGGATCCTTTCGTTTTTGTTCTTGTTCTGGCGAATTATTACCTTTGTTGCTAAATAGTTCTTCCTTATTCTCAGCCATAACCTTCACCTCTTCTAAATTTGTACTTTTTATTTTTTAATTTCTCCTAAAGCATTTTCAGCAGATTGTTCATTATTGGAAATAGCTAAATCGCCAAGTGATACGACACCTTTTATTTTTCTGTCTTCAGCAACAAGCAGTCGCTTGATTTGATGGTCCTGCATTAACCGGGAGGCTTCTTCCACTTTCATATCCGGCAGTGCAGTAATTACCTTTTCTGTCATTATTTGTTCTGCCGCAACACCATTGGATTTGAAATCCTTAGCCAGTCCTCTGCGCACAATATCTCTATCCGTCACTACTCCAACAAGCTTGTCTTCCTCTGCTATTGGTAAAAAGCCTACATCATGTTCATCCATTTCACGGGCTAACGATTCTAAACTATCACTAGGCTTAGCTTCTGTTACATTGTCTGTCATTACTTCTTGAACGGTTGTCATAAGCTAATCCTCCTTTATTGATGAAACTGGCTTATATTTATTGCATAACCATTATTATGGATGACAAAACATTTTACTTCTTGGCTTGATAAGAGGTAAAAGATATGGATTATTGTGAGTAATTTATTTTAATCCGGGAATAGGGGTAGTAGATTCAATGTTAAGGAGGATGTAAACTTGCAAAAGTTGAAAGCTTTACTTCTAAATTGTTCGTTAAAAAAATCAAACGAAACTTCAAATACTGACGCTTTGTTAAACGAGTTTGTTAAAATTTTTGATGGGAATCAAGTAGAATCAGAAGTACTTCGCGTTATTGATTATAATGTTGCATATGGAATAGCGGAAGATATGGGTGAGGGTGATGAATGGCCAGAGCTATTTGAAAAAATCAAAGAGGCGGATATTTTAGTCATGGGAACGCCAGTATGGCTAGGAGAGAAAAGTAGTATATCGAAAAAGGTTCTGGAACGGTTTAATGGATCTTCTACTGTCAAGAATGAAAAGGGACAGCCGGTATTCTATAACAAAGTTGCCGGTGCAGTGGTAACAGGTAATGAAGATGGAGCAAAAAATGCAGCTGGTGATCTAATCTTTGGTCTTTCCCAAATAGGTTATGCGATTCCTCCAAACCCAATTGCCTACTGGGTAGGAGAAGCAGGTCCTGGTCCTTCTTACATTGAAGCAGGAGCAGATAATGAATTTACTCAATCAAATGTGCAAATGGCTGGGCATAATTTAGTCCATCTGGCAAGAATATTTAAACAGCATCCTATCCCGACAGAGGGTAATGCATCCTAATCTTTTAAAAGGTTATACGGAACAGAAAAGAAACTCTTTCAATAAAAAAGAAGCAGGGAAGAAAAATCCCTGCTTCTAATTATTTTATTCATCATCTACTGGATAAACGCCGTTCTCATCATGAACTTCTTTACCGGAAAGTGCTGGATTAAAGACGCAAACCATCCGCATGTCGGTTCTAGCGCGTAGTAAATGCTCATCATGCTCATCAAGTGCATAGAGCATATCTTTTTTAATCGGCCAAACTTTATTGTCTTTCAAAGTTACTACTTCCCCTTCACCTTCGATACAGTAAACGGCCTCAAGGTGGTTTTGATACCAAATATGCGTTTCTGTACCAGCCTTGATAATTGTGTCATTTACTGAGTAGCCCATGCCATCTTTTTTCATAATTAAGCGCCTGCTGACCCAATTACCTCCGTCAACCTCGTGTTCACTGCCGAGTACATCGTCTAATGCTATAACTTTCATAATCAAATATCCTCCTAGAGTTTAGTGTACAGTCAATCAGCTGCGTAATCTTTCAAACCCAGCATACAATTAAGAATCTGAATTAATTGGTAACGGGCTCTTTGACAAGGCTCTTGATGCTTTCTTCGATGATTTCAAAGCCTTTTTCCAAGTTTTTTTCTTTAATATTTAGAGGTGGAAACAACTTGAACACTTCGTCTTTTGGACCAGAAGTTTCCATAATCATTCCATTTTCGAAGGCTTTGGCTGCTACTTTATTAGAGAAGCCATCTACATCAGAGGCTATGCCAGCCATTAAGCCGCGGCCACGTACTTCGCCTTTCATCTCTGGATAAGTTTTCACCATTTTCTCAAGGAAGTTATGAACCATTTCCGATTTAACCTGGATATTCTTCTCGAAGTCTGGGTCCTCCCAATATTCTAAAGCTGCTGTCGCAGTGATGAACGCATGGTTGTTGCCCCGGAAAGTACCATTGTGTTCACCAGGCTCCCAAATGTCCAGTTCAGGGCGAATGAGTGTGATCGCGAATGGAAGGCCGTAACCGCTTAGCGATTTGGATAGACATACGATATCAGGTTTAATGCCAGCAGGTTCAAAGCTGAAAAAGGTTCCCGTTCTGCCAACGCCTGCCTGAACATCATCGATAATAAGCAGGATGTCCCAGCGCTTACAAATATCTTCCACACGTTTTAACCATTCAAAGCGTGCGGTGTTAATTCCGCCTTCACCTTGGACGGTTTCCAGGATCATAGCTGCAGGAATAGCAACGCCGCTTCCAGCCTCTTCCAGGAACCTCTCTAAGTAATCTAAATCGTCGTTGACGAAATTATCGTAAGGCATGGTGACTACATTTTGAAGTGGTACACCTGCACCTTTCCGTTTAAAGGAATTTCCTGTAACAGAGAGAGAACCAATAGTCATCCCGTGAAAACCATTTGTAAAGCTGATTACATCAGTCCGGCCGGTAACCTTTCTTGCTAGTTTAAGGGCACTTTCTACAGTGTTTGTACCAGTCGGCCCAGGAAACATTACTTTATAATCCAGTTGGCGAGGTTTTAAAATCACTTCGTTAAACTTCGTTAAAAACCCAGCTTTTGCTGTGGATGCTTTATCAAGTGAATGGGTGATTCCGTCATCCATAATGTATTCGATAAGCTTGGCTTTCATTTTATCGTCATTATGACCATAATTAAGCGCTCCTGCTCCCGAGAAGAAATCTAAGTATTCGTTTCCATCCTCGTCCCAGATTTTCTCTCCTTTGGCCTTATTAAATACGGCAGGAAAGCTTCGTACATAACTCCTTACTTCGGATTCCAACTTATCAAAAATAGTTAAATCTGTTTGGCTCATTTGCATTTCCTCCTTGTAATTGTTCCATCGATTATTTACCTTGCCTATGCTGCTATTTGTTAATAGGACCAATACGGAAGCTGAGCTCCCCTTCATGGTCATCCATAGGAAATAAGTCTTCTGAAAAGAATTCCGTAACTTCGCATTCTGTTTCGTATTTCCTTGCCAGGCGCCGGAATAAAGTTTGAGATGCGTCATTGGAAGGGGTAACGGTCGCTTCAACAAAGCGAACATCACGGCAGGCATCTCGGTCGATAAGCTCTTCTAAAAGTTTGGAAGCTATTCCTTTTCCTCTCTGATCAGAAGCAACCCCGATTTGCCACACAAATACCACATCTTGACGCTCAGGAGGGATAAATGCAGTGACGAAGCCAACTAATTTATTATTCTCTTTGGCTATTACGCACGTTTCTGAGAAAAACTCACTCATCATTATATATTTGTATACAGAGTTTTGGTCGAGCGTCGAATTGTTCACCAATTCCCACATTGCTGCGCCATCCTCAACAGCTGGTTTATCGAACACCAACTTGTCAGCTGTATCTGCAGTCGCAGTTACGCTTGAACTATTAATAGCAAGTGCCTCCTTTTTGACAATGTTTATTTTAATTTTTTCCGTGTGTATTCAAAGTACATTATTAATCATAGGAAAGATGGTAATTTTACACAAACGAGATTGAGCTTGATTAACAAGCATTAGCAATGCTTAGTCTTGTTTAAAGGCAAACAGATAGTCAAAAGCTAAAAAATGCTCTGGTATTGTTAATTTTTCTAACAATTTTAATTTTTTCCTCTTCTTAAATCCTTTCATAGAAGGGGTTATGGCGATAAGGAAATTTATTTAAAAATATCCAGCGCCATTCAGGCTACTCGAAGCCTTGATGGGCGCCATTGCAAGGTTTAATCAAAAGGGAAGCGGGAACTATAAAATAAAGTTCTACTAATTATTATAGGAAAGGAGTGGAGAAATGGCTTGGACAATGGATGATTACCCAGCATCTTTAAAAAACTTTAAGCCAGTTATCCGAAAAAAGGCAATCGACATAGCCAATGCAATGCTTGATGAAGGCTATGATGAGGGAAGAGCTATCCCTATTGCTACGGATCAGGCCAAAGAATGGTATGACAATGCTTCCAAAAAAGAGATAGAAGAATATCAAGCGGAAGGCGACCCGCAAAGTCGATCGGAAGAAGGGAAGGAATATGATAACCGCCCAGAACTAATGGATAAAGGGGAACATGTCGTATCCCATGACGAAGGATGGGCCGTGCAAGCAAAAGATGCCAAGAAACCATCCAAGGTATTCGACAATAAAAGTGATGCAGTCGAGCGTGCCAAAGAAATTGCCGAAAATAAAGGAACAGAGGCGGTTGTCCATAAGGAAAATGGAGATATTGAAAAGAGATACTCCTATTCTTAATCAAGAGATTAAAGCTATAGAATGTTTTCTATAGCTTTTGTTTTTACTTTCTGGAAAGAAAATTGTTATTGCTAACCCAATAGCGCCAAGGGAAAAATCTAGCTTCCCCTGAGTTGTCAATCCCGATGCGCGCCCCTTGCTTTATGGAAAACTCTTGGTGCGCAGGCCCGGCTGCTATATAAAGCGGGGGTTGATCCAGACGGTGGCCGTAATCCCCCATATGGATACCGAGTGCTTTGCAAAGCTTGCCTGGTCCATTGGTAAGCTGTGGTTCGCTTTTGATTTTTGGCCTTCTTTTCCTCATTAAATCTTTTCCTGTATAGGGCTCTACTGCTCTAACCAAAATAGCCTCGGGAACATCTTCGACGCTGCTAACAACATTAAATAAGCAGTGGGTATGCATGACATATGTATATGCGTAGCCGGAGGGGCCGAACATTATCTCGGTTCTTTTAGTCCTGCGGTTTTTATAACTATGGGCAGCCTGATCTAGTGGCCCCTTATATGCTTCCGTCTCCACGATCATACCTGATGCCTGTCCCTCTGGTGTTTCTTTTACTAATAAACACCCTAATAGAGCAGGAGCCAACTCCAAGGTTGGCCGCTCATAGAAGTCCAACGGCAACGGGGTAAAGGAGTTATCAGATTTCATAGCTTCGCCTCCTGTTCTATTCATTAATATCCTTCATTATAATGAACTACTATTAAAGATAATACCCCCATTGACTTCCTTATTAAAACAAAAATGATATAAAAAAGGAACTGCTCTGGGTTGGAGCAGTTCCGTATATAGTGGAATGGATTAGATTTATAATTTATATTATGCTTTTACAGGAACTGGTAAACCGAGTCCTTCAGCTACCCGTGTGCCGTATTCAGGGTCAGCTTTGTAGAAGTGTTCGATTTGCCGCATTTTTATCTCATCTTTCTCTACGGGCTTCATCCCTTCTACGATATTGTTTACCAGGCGAGTCCGTTCTTCTTCGCTCATCAACCGGTAAAGGTCTCCAGCTTGAGTATAATGATCATGGTGGTCATAACCAACGCTGTCAGCAAATCCAGAAACCTCATAAGCCGCTGTTTTACTTTCTGGTACCTCTCCAGGTCCGCCAAAGCTATTTGGCTCGTAGTTCACTGAACCACCGCCATTTTCATCAAAGCGCATTTGCCCGTCGCGTTGATAATTATTGACCTCAGCGTGTGAACGGTTGATCGGCAATGCTTGGTGATTGGCCCCTACACGGTAACGATGGGCATCAGAGTAAGCAAATAAGCGGCCTTGCAGCATCTTATCTGGAGAAGGCTCAATACCAGGCACTAGGGTTCCTGGAGAGAATGTTGCTTGCTCGACTTCAGCAAAGTAATTTTCAGGATTTTTATTCAGAACCATTTTTCCAAGCTCGATAAGCGGATAGTCTTTGTGAGACCATACTTTTGTAACATCAAATGGGTCAAATCGATAAGTGTTAGCATCTTCTATAGGCATAATTTGTACATAGACGGTCCACTCTGGATATTCCCCATTATCGATAGAATTATACAAATCCTGGATATGGTAGTCGGGATTTTCTCCCGCCAATTTCGCAGCGAGTTCTGGATCAAGGTTTTTGATGCCTTGGTTTGTTTTGAAATGGTATTTTACCCATACAGATTCCCCAGCAGCATTCGTCCATTTAAAAGTATGGCTGCCAAACCCATCCATGTGGCGGTAAGTAGCTGGTATACCCCGATCAGAATGAAGGATGGTTACCTGATGCAAAGATTCAGGAGACAAGGACCAGAAGTCCCAGACGGCATTCGGATCTTTTAAATGAGTAGCCGGATTTCTTTTTTGTGTATGAATGAAGTCAGGGAATTTGATGGCATCGCGAATGAAAAAGACAGGAGTGTTATTTCCTACTAAGTCATAGTTTCCTTCCTCTGTATAAAACTTCACAGCAAAACCGCGTGGGTCACGAACGGTATCAGCTGAACCTAATTCCCCGGCAACTGTTGAAAAACGGATAAATAATGGCGTTTTCTTTCCTGTTTCCGATAGAAAATCCGCTTTTGTATATTTCGATAAATCGTTAGTCACTTCAAAGTAGCCATGTGCTCCGGCACCTTTGGCATGCACTACGCGTTCCGGAACTCTTTCTCTGTTGAAATGAGCCAGTTTTTCTAGCAGGTGTACATCTTGGATTAATGTTGGACCGCGGTGTCCAGCAGTCATTGAGTTCTGATTATCCCCAACAGGGGCGCCAGAACTGTTTGTTAAGTACCTTTTTTCATTTGTCATATGATAACACCTCTCCTTAACTTATTACATTTATAATTATAATATAAATCTGCTAAAAATCAATATTTAATTATAATTATTTTAAATAAAGTACGAATCGTTAATTATTGATACGATGAAAAGCTTTATTTTATGCAGATTTAGTTAAGGAAATGAAAATAGCTTCTCTGTAGAATTGATAAATGGAAATTGTTTCATATAGGTTCGGTTAGAAAAAAAAGGGAAGTCCACAAAAAAAAGGACTGCAACTGAGCAGTCCTGACAATCGCTTAAGGCACCATATGGATATGTTATCAGTATGGGGGGTAACAACAAAAATCATGTTAAAAAAGAGCGATGCCGTTAAGCGTATAACTTGATATAGGAAAGTGTACTACAAATAAATTATAAATGATAATGACAATCATTATCAACTATTAATTTAATTATTTTGCTTTTTTTCTTGTAAACTCCGCTATCCTTTATTTATAAAGTGAGCGCGAATAGAGTGAAAGATCTCTATCCCCTGATAGGCAAACAAGCAAATCGCGGAAAAAGAAAAAACGCCAATTAATATCAACCGGACTATTGTAAACATTATTGTCCAACCTCCCTTGTTAAAATGGTTTGAGGTTAAAACGGACAAAACGGAAGTAGGACGATTGATAAAAAACGGTAACTAAATGACGATACCATTGCCTGATTGACTGGAAAAAATTGGCCAGGAAACAGGCCAACGCTGCAAAACCAATAGAAATACAGGTTGACTCTAGAAAGGAAGTGTTGATGCTATCCTTTAATTTTTTTTCATTGTCTGGAGTGGCAGTAATTTGGATGAAGACAGGAGTTGTTTCCTCAATGAAGCCTTTGGAAGGGTGGATTGTATGATGAGAAGCAAGGGATAAGGAGAACGTCGAAAAAAGAATAATGAAGCAAGACAAGTATTGGATTCTTTTCAGCATTTTCCAACCTCCTTATCTAAGACTTTGTAAATTCAAATATTATAACAAGGCTGCCAAATTGTAAATCAAAACCTTTCGCCATAATATTCCATTGTTTGCGGCGTGCGGGGAGAGGGAAACAAGTAAATTCAGTAACACGACAAAGGAGCATTAGGTTTGTTATCTATTTTGGTATTTTTACTTTCGGCGGCTATTTCCGTCTATGCAGCAATAAAACTGTCAACATATGCAGAT
Organism: Sediminibacillus albus; assembly: GCF_900101125.1. GTDB lineage: Bacteria > Bacillota > Bacilli > Bacillales > Amphibacillaceae > Sediminibacillus > Sediminibacillus albus. The sequence goes on from NZ_FNFL01000004.1 coordinate 105,945, forward strand.
ATCATTAGTAAACAAACAAAGTTGGGCGGCATGCTGGCAGGTACATTACTGTTGGCGGTTGCCACTTCTCTTCCAGAATTGACTGCCACTGGATCTGCTGCTGTCATCGGTAATGCAGATATTGCAGTAGGCAATGGATTAGGAAGTATTATTTTTAACTTTTTGGTTTTATTTATATTGGATATCTTCTTCAGAAAAAGGCGACTGTTCTTATTAGTATCAGATAATCACTTCCATACTGGTTTACTAGCACTGATCTTATGCTGTATTGCAGCAGGATCACTGTATTACCAGCCTTCGATTACTTTCTTAGGAGTAGGTTTTACGAGTATGGTGATTGCTGGCGTGTATTTTGTCGGTATCTGGCTGATTTCGATAAAACAAAACAAGGAAAAGCAGGCAGAGGAGAATCCGGTTTCAAACAGCCAGGCTGGGGAGCGAATAACCAAAATAGCCATTTCATTTATCGTTTTCGCTTTCATTATCTTTGTTTCCGGAAGTCTAATGAGCGTTTCTGGGGATTGGATGGTGGATGCTACAGGTATATCAGCAACAGCGGTAGGAAGTTTGCTGATCGCTGCGGCCACGTCCCTTCCTGATGCAGTAGGTGTGTTTATAGCATTAAGGGTTGCTAATATCAATTTAGCGATCGGAGCGATTTTAGGAAGCAATCTTTTTAACATATTTGTAGTAACTATTGCGGACATTTTTTATCGGAACGGGAGCGTTTGGGCGGATGCAGGTGAAAGGAACATTTGGACAGCTTTATGCGGCTTATTGCTGACGCTTGGCGTCATGCTGCTGTTAAAAAGGGATCGAACGAGAAATTCATTCACATACATTCTTCCTTCCCTGGCGGCGATATTCTGCTATATTACTTTTATATTAATTATTATTTATTAAAAGAAAAAGGCATAGGAGGACAGCAGGAAAATATGATCATTAATTTACAGCACTATAAACGAGACACAGCTGAAAAAATATTAGCTACACAGTTACCTGCTTATCAAGAGGAAGCAAAATTAATAGATGCTGAAGTTATACCGCCGCTGAAGGATACCGTGGAAACTATTATGAATAGTAAAGAAATTTTTTTGGGATACATGCAAGAAGATGAACTAATCGGTGTACTTGCGTATGAAAATAATAAAGCTGATATTACAGTATCCCGTTTATTTGTCGTTCCCAGTCATTTTCGGCAGGGAATAGCTGGGACATTGCTCAATTCCTTACTTGACGGCATCAGTGGAGAAGTGCGTGTGAAAGTAACTACAGGTACCGCTAATTTGCCCGCAAAGCAGCTTTACCAGAAATGGGGGTTTAAAGAAAAAAAGCAAATAACAGTCCCCCCAGGAATCCAGCTCACCCAATTTGAATATCATAAATCAAAAGCGGAAACGACCGGTTAGCGACGAAAGAAGTGGAGTCCGACGGAGGAGATAAAGGAAACACGGAACAGTGTGACGATGTTGACTTATCGTACGAAGGCGGAGGAAGTTCGCGAGTCGCTGGGAGTAGGAGCTAGCCGAATCAAAAGCGGAAACGACCGGTTAGCGACGAAAGAAGTGGAGTCCGACGGAGGAGATAAAGGAAACACGGAACAACGTGACGATGTTGACTTATCGTACGAAGGCGGAGGAAGTTCGCGAGTCGCTGGGAGTAGGAGCTAGCCGAATCAAAAGCGGAAACGACCGGTTAGATTTTGAAAAGGGGGGCTACAGCCAAGGATAAAAGCCCTTTTTATGCTCTTCCCTGCAAAAGAAGTATATTGGCTTCTGGTTGTTGAATAGGATAAAGGAGAACAACAAACAGAGGTGACAAATATGTACACTTGGTTAACCCTGGTACTGCTTGGATTAGCTGCGTTCCGATTAACTCGTTTGTTCGTCTATGACGATATTTTTCGGTTTATTAGAGCCCCATTTCACGAGGAGAAAGAGGAAATAGTAGAAGACGGTACGGTAGAAGTAGTGCTTTATATTAAAGGGAAAGGGATTAGAAGGTTCATCGGAGAGTTGTTGAGCTGTCAGTGGTGTACAGGAATCTGGTCAGCGTCTTGCCTGTATATCGGTTACTTATTGTGGCCTTGGATTTTCCTTCCAATTATTGCTATATTAGCAATAGCAGCTTTTGCCTCCATCATTGAAGTGATTGTTAGTTTTCTGATACACAGAACGGAGAGTTAGCGAGCGGCTTTGCTCAAGCTTATATTACTAAAATAAACCCTGGCTTCGGTTTAAAAGCCAGGGTTATCACTTGGAAAATTATTTATCTGAATTATAAGAATCAGTTATTGGTTTAAAGACTTTCTGACATTTCGGCCGCATCCGCATTTCTTTCTGCCTGCCCTTATTCTTTTCGCTCTTGGCGTCCTTTTGGTAGCTACTTTTTGCTCTGAATTTGTATTTCCATCCAATTCCATCACTCCTTCGCTAAATTAAAAGAAAAGTTATATCTGCTAGGAAAATCTAAGTAAGCCAGGTGTTTACAAATTACTATTTGGATAAAAAAGAAAGGCTTACCTATTGTATATGCATGGTAAAAGTGTGAGGAGAGGGCAGACATCACGGTTTTACGTTTTTTTGTTGGATTAACGGTAATACTTTTTCTTCCCTGAATACTGGTTACACCCACATCCACCTGTCTTTTTAGCGACATAATTGCCTGAGGCAATTTGTTCAGCTGGTACAGCTTTTACAGAAGGGACTTTTTTGGTATTCAAATATTTAATCTTCATTTCGATTACTCCTTTTATAAGTTATTTCGAAGATGGGATAAGTCCTTAAAGGACAACCACTTGATGAGAAAAATAATTATTGTTCTCCAGGCTATAGCATTTCCATGCAGGAATAGCGTCTTTCAGTGAGACAATCAGCATGGGGACGTGCGAGTCTGGATGATAGAGAACATCGGTACGGGAGGGCGCAGGAGCTGCTGTTGGGTGAGAAAGATATATAATCAAGACTTCTTCATTTTTGGCACTAATAGCGGCTACTGTTTTTTCTACCGTTTTTTTGTCTACGAAATATCTGAATCGATGCTGTATTTCACTTTCTAACTCCCAAATCGAATCCACTACATTATTTGTACCGCTTAATAATCCGCAAGTATCAAAAGGAAGAGCCTCGCGAGTGTGTAAAATCATCTTCTCTTCTATATATTTAGGAAGATAAATCGCGTCAGTTTTTCTCCCCATCGAGGGGAACTTCCTTGTATAAGATGAATATCATTATTGCCAAGCTCCTTTAATAAATGGTTAATACCTCATTCTTTTATATGTAAGTAAACGGTTATTTGCACGGGCATATAACGTATTTCCACATAAATTCCGCTCTTAGCTCCTAAGCGATCTTTACTAATAAATTGCGTTTTAACAGCATAGGATGAACAGAATCGGAATTTCTTGCTGGAGGTGTATAAGAATGTCTTCCTATCATGAGTTAAAAAGAAAGCTTGATCAATGGAATAAACAAACCAGCGATTACTTGGCGCAAATTGAACAATTAATAAATAAAAAACAAGAAGAAACCCAATATCAGACGTCATCCCGGCTAACCGGCTATTTCACTTCTTCCATGCATGCTGTTCACCATAAAAAACAGGAAAATGTTTTGTTAGGCGACTTTTACATCAAAAATAATGGAATGGAAGCAGTCCGTGATTTAAATATATGTTTACGCATCCAAGCAACTACTCGCTTCGATTTTTCCGGTAAATACCACTTGAAAAATTCCAACCTTAATAAGAATTCTTTTCCGAGTGTATGGGAAAGGGTGGAGCAGGAAAGCGAAGAAGATTACTGGTTTAAAAAGATAGACGATGGAATATTGGAGCCGGCAGACACGATAGCTTTTCCGAATTTTCAGCTGAAATGGAGAGCAGACGATAATTATGCTATTTCTATTGAAGGGTTTGTCTATTGCAGTCTTGAGAAAGACGGAATACCATCCTTAAACCAGATTAATGTCAGTGGGGAAATTTAACTTATAGGAGGGGCAGTGTAAATGTCGAATAACGAAGAGCTATGGTCGGCTTTAGGTAATGTGATTAGCCGGTATATAGCAAGTGCAGAGAATAATTTACAGGATGAGGAAGTCATTAATCTTTCTATTCTCCAACTGCTTATTGCCTTGAAGAGTAATCGATTGTCGGAAGAGCAGTTTACGGTTGGCGAAGAGACCTGCTCTGCATTAATGGAAGACATAGACCAGGCAATTAGCAAAAGTAAAAGCGACTTTACAAGGACTATCGATCTATTAAGTTAGTAACCTGTAAGAAAAGCAAGGCTGGAAATTCTAATGAAGCGCACCCGATAATCAGAATACTTCCTGAATGATAAAACTTTGATATAATAGATAGTAGATTAATTAAATAATAAGGTGCGATGAAATGCCTAAATATAAAATGTTTCCCAAGTCTTCAATGAGACACCGGATCGTGAAAAGTGGAATGAAAACCCTGGCTGTAATCATTGGGGTAATCACCTGCTTTGTTGTTTTGTTTACCGCTTATCAGTATCAAGTCAGCGATAACAGGGATCGAACAGGAGATAAGCAATTGTCACAACAGGTGCTGGATTATCAACCCCTTCTTCAAAAATATTTAAAAAAACACGGATTAGAGGATTATACAGGTATATTATTAGCTCTTATGATGCAGGAATCAGGCGGCAGGGGAACAGACCCTATGCAATCTTCAGAAAGTTATTGCGGGGCAATTGGCTGTATCGATGACCCCGAGTTGTCGGTTAAGCAAGGGGTTGCTCATTTCGCTCACGTCTTGGGACAAGCGGATGGTGATGTGAGGCTTGCGCTACAGTCCTATAACTTTGGCCCGGGCTTTATTCGTTATGTGAATGAACGGGGCGGCAAGTACACAGAAGAACTGGCGGTTGATTATTCTGCAAAAATGTATGAGAAGTTAAAATCGTCGATTGAATTTCGCTGTATCCGTGAAGAATCAAAGGAATTAAACGCTTGTTATGGCGATATTAAGTATGTTGACGCAGTGCTTGCTTATTATGAAGATGCCAAGACAGTAACAGATGGAGACAAGGTGCTGATTGCGATGAATGAAAGCTAAATATGATGATTAAAAGGATGCCATCCATACGGGTGGCTTTATTATTTTGTGCTCGAAATTAGAAGAAATGCTAATAAGGGAATTATAAATTCTTGGTTTTAGAGAGTGAGTGAGAAAGGTTGAAAGATTTACGACAGCCGATTTGGACTAGAAGTTTTATCAGTGTTTGCTGGGCATACTAGTTACTTACATGGGGTTCCAAAAGCTTTATATTTTATGTGCATTCATTGCGCTGGCAGTAATGGGAATGTATACTTTCTACCAAGCGAGGGTCTCGAAAAAAGGCAACCTTCTCCTGAAAATGAATAGGAGGGATGTAGTCGCTCAATATTAAGTAAGACTATAGCTGACAATTAGTAACAGGAAGGGGTTTTATAATGGCTGAAAAAGTATATTTTAATCATGATGCAGGTGTGGATGATCTTGTTTCTTTATTCTTACTGCTAAAAATGGAGGAAGTCGAATTACTTGGTGTATCAGTTATTCCTGCGGATGGATATTTAGAGGCAGGCGTCAGCGCCAGCAGAAAAATCATTGACAGGTTTGGAAAAGATTTCATCCAGGTGGCTAAATCTAACTCCCGGGGAGTAAATCCTTTTCCTAAGGAATGGCGTTTGCATACATTTCATGTAGATTCTCTTCCGATACTAAATGAAGGCGGAGTTATGAAGGCTCCTGTCAGTTACATGCCTGCCCATCAGCATATGATAGAAAAAATCCGGTCAAATGAAGGCAGGACAACCTTACTGTTCACAGGTCCATTGACTGATTTGGCAAGAGCGCTGGACGAAGCACCGGATATTGAAGATAAAATTGAAAAGCTGGTCTGGATGGGAGGGACCTTCCAAGCTACCGGCAATGTAGAAGACCCTGAACATGATGGTACTGCTGAATGGAATGCTTTTTGGGATCCAGATGCAGTAGCCAGAGTATGGGAAAGTGGACTGCAGATTGAAATGGTTGCCTTAGAGAGTACAAAGCAAGTTCCGTTAACTCCTGAAGTTAAAAATAACTGGGCTTCAATGCGAAAATATGAAGGTGTTGATTTTCTTGGACAAGCTTATGCAGCTGTTCCCCCTCTGGTTCATACGGAAACAAATTCAACTTACTATTTGTGGGACGTTCTGACAACAGCTTCGGTCGGTAATCCAGGGCTTGTCAAAGCAAAAACCGTTAATAGTAAAGTACATACAGAGTTTCCTAAACAAGGAAGAACGTCGGAAGATGAGCAAGGCCGTTCAGTCCGATTGGTTTATGATGTGGCGGCTGAACAATTTTTTACTTATATTGCCGAGCTGGCTAAAAAGTGAGCAGAAAAAGTAGATTCTTGTTAGCGGAGTAACATAAGAAATAGCTTACGAATGTTAACAGACCAAATCGTATACGATTTGGTCTGTTTTTAGTACTCTCTTTGTCTAAAATTTCGGATTTTGATGAATGGATTCGTATAGAATTTTGCTGCTAAGTACGTGGGGGAGACCCTTGACCACATGCCGGTTACTAAGTGAATAGAGGGCTGGCTGCTAAGTTAACTTGATAAATGTAAGAGGTGATTGTTAATTAATGTTAATTGATATAAGTTTTTTGAAGGATTGTTCTTAAAGTAACTGGGAGGATTGTTAAATAAAAGAAACCTTTTTAATACAGAATCGTAAATGTAGTATTGGAAATAAATACCGGTGTGGGAGGTGTGAAGATGGATTACGGTTTATTGTTTATTGGTGTAGCTCTTTTACTGGTTTCATATTTAGTAGCAGTGAAAAAACAAACGTGGTTATTAGCCGGATTCAATGAAAAAATGATTAAAAATAAGGAGTTATTAGGTAAAGTAGTGGGTGGATTTTTTTTCCTCCCGTTAGGCTTGGTAGTAGTTATAAGTAGTTTAATTGAATATTCCTATCAAAAAACCGTTCTTGTAATTATCATGTTAATTTTATTGGTAAGTGTGTACTTGTTTATCAATCGAAAATTACTTGACTAACAATAACTGAACTAACGGGTAGTTTTAGTTTCACAAGATAATAAAAAACAGAACGCTTGGATTTCAAATCCAAGCGTATTTGTATATTGTTTTTATTGTTGTGTGGTGCTATTAAAATTACTTCGATTAAGGATCAAAATTAAACGTTTATTTAACAATTTCTCCACAGTATAAGACTACTTACCAGACAGGAGCGTTTTTTGCCGTAAGCATCATCGCTTGACACTGCCGGCGGAAATTTTAACTGATTCACCAATAATATTTTGTGCCGCATCCGTCAGCAGAAAGCATATAGTGTTGGCAACTTCTTCCGGTTTGGTGATGCGGCCGGAGGGAAGGCCTTCTTCGGCAATCTTTAGCTGCTCTTCGAAAGAGCGGTTCTGTTTTTCCCCTTTCCGTTTGATTGCGTTCCTTCCCATAGTTGTATCCACATAGCCAGGACATACTGCATTCACCCGAATTCCATATTCGATAGCCTCTACAGAGAAGGAGTGGGTAAATCCAATTAAAGCAAATTTGGAAGCAGAATAAGCGGTATTTCCATGGGTACCCCGTAAGCCGGAAAGGGAAGACACATTAACAATTGCTCCTTTTCGGTTTTCCTTCATTTGCCTATATATAAGCTGGGATAACAACACAGGTACAGTATAATTAATATGCATGATTTTTTCCATTTCCTCCTGCTCTAAGTGTTCCACGGGCCCTCCGCCACTGATTCCGGCTGAATTAACTAGCAGTGAAATAAAGCCATTCTCTCTTTCAGCTGATTCCACTAGACTTGTGCGCTCCTGGCTATTGCCAATATCCGCACGCTGAGCCAACACTTTGACATCCGGGCAGCGGGAGGAAATAGTTTCCTTAAGTTTTTCCAGCTTTTGTTCATTTCTACCGGTGATTGTTATATCCGCCCCCATTTCTGCGAGGGTTAAAGCAGTTTCATGGCCAATTCCTCCAGTTGCCCCGGTAATCAATGCGTGTTCCCCTTTTAACGTTTCTGCTGAAAATACACCCATACCATCCATCCTTTCCTTTTTGCTGCTAGTCGTTTATACCCTCCCAGGAAAAGGGTTAATCCATCTGCTCCAGAAACCAAGTCATCTTTTGTGGGTAGAGGTTCTAAGAGAGAAATAAACAATTAAAGGTTTAGAGCAACTCCTGCCAGGCAATTAGAAGTATAAATATGGAAAGGGAGTGTTCAAAGAGATGCAAGCAGTAACCTTCCAGGGAAAAGATAATATTCAAGTAAAAAATGTGGAAGATCCGACAATCGAAGAAAAAACAGATATTATTGTTAGGATAACTGCCACAGGGATTTGTGGTTCAGATATACACCTGATGAAGGGTGGTATCCCCTTAGAAGATGATTATGTTATCGGCCATGAACCAATGGGCATTGTGGAAGAAGTAGGAGCTGACGTAAAGAACTTGAAAAAAGGGGATCGAGTGGTCATCCCTTTCAATATTGGCTGTGGTGAGTGCTTTTATTGTAAGAACCAGATGGAAAGCCAGTGCGATAACTCGAATCCACATAGCGATGCTGGAGCCTTATTTGGCTATTCTAAGCAATTCGGAGATTATCCGGGTGGACAGGCGGAATACTTAAGAGTGCCTTATGCTGATTTCACTTCATTTAAAGTGCCGGATAACAGTGAGCTAGATGACGAAAGCGTCTTGTTTCTATCAGACGTTATCCCAACTTCTTACTGGAGCGTAGAGCATAGCGGGGTGAAGTCAGGGGATACGGTTGTGGTTTTAGGCTGCGGCCCTATCGGATTGATGACCCAAAAATTTGCCAAGTTGAAAGGTGCTGACCGGGTAATCGCAGTAGACCAAGTACCACATCGGCTAGAACATGCTAAACGTACAAATAATGTTGAAACGTATGACTTCAGTAATAATAGTGAGCTTGGTGCACTAATTAATGAAAAAACACGAGGCGGTGCTGATGTTGTTATAGATTGTGTGGGGATGGATGGTACTGTGCCGGAAGGAGAGACTTTCGGTTCTGAACATGACAACCAAATTGGCACTATCCGCCCAATCATTACTGCCTCACAAGCAGTGAGGAAGTTTGGTACAGTACAATTGACCGGAGTATATGGGACAGATGCCAACAATTTCCCTCTAGGAGATTTTTTCTCGCGTAATGTCTCGTTGAAAATGGGACAAGCGCCTGTCATTCACTTGATGCCAGAGTTATACAATATGGTAGAGAACGGCTATATCGACCCTACTGATATCATTACCCACCGGATGGATCTAAGTGAGGCGTCAGATGCCTACCGGATTTTTGATGAAAAATCTGACGGTAATATCAAAGCAATCTTAAAACCATAAGAACCAGAAAAAAGGGGCTGTTCTAGGTAGACGTTAGAGGACAGCCCCTTTTTTAGGTATAAAAATATTTTCATTCGCTATTCAGCGATGGATTCCCATGAGTATCTGCTGGTCATGTGGATGGCTGTCACCCCAACTTTCAGGTCCTAATGGGCAATTTGCACAATCTAGTAAAATTTGTACATATAGATGATTTTTAAATGAAATAACTGCAGCTAGGCATATATGTTAAAATGAATGCGATAGATTAAACTAAAAGGATGAAAGAATTGAACAAAAGATTATACGGTTTAAATGATTTACTGATATTACTATTTGGTTTTATATTCATCAGCCTTGTTGCCATTTACAATGCACAACAGTTGGAGCAATATGGCGGTGAAAATTTCCTTCTTAAGCAAATGTTTTGGTTTGTATTGGGCTTGGTTTTAATTGGGCTGATACAATTAATTGATTTAGGAACTATACATTTTTTAAGCTTTTATTTATATTTAGCTGGTATATTTCTACTGGTAATTCTTTATTTTAGCCCAGAGGCAATAGCCCCGGAAATTAATAACGCTAAAAGCTGGTTTAGAATAGGCGGTATAACCTTTCAACCTTCGGAATTAGTGAAAATTACTACGATTGTTTATTTGGCTTCCACCATTTCAAAGCATAAGGAAAAACACAAAAATAAAAATGTTAAAAACGATTTAAAGCTGCTTTTGAAATTAATATTAATTGGTGTCTTTCCGGTCGGCATTATCATTCTACAGCCTGACTTCGGAACTGCTATGGTTTATCTGGCTATAACGGGAGGTATTATTTTTCTATCAGGTATCAATTGGAAAATAATTTCTTCTGCCATTTTATTTTTTGTCTTAGCAGTTGGCATGATCGGGATGATGGTAGTTAAGTTTCCGGATTTTACCCAAGCTACTCTTCATATTGCGCCTTATCAAATGGACAGAATAGAAACCTGGCTGGGATTTTCAGAAAGTGATGCTGATGACTCTTTCCACTTTAAAAGGTCGATACTGGCTATTGGTTCGGGACAATTAACTGGAAAAGGGATCAGTAATTCAGAAGTCTATATTCCAGAAGCCCAGACTGACTTTATATTCTCTATAATTGGAGAAACGTTTGGTTTTACTGGGTGTGCGATAGTCATATTGTTGTATTTTTTACTGATATTTAAACTAGTTTCTTTAGGTCTGAAAATCCACCAAAACAATGAGTTTGGTGCCTTTATATGTTTCGGTTATTTAATTTTACTCTTTATCCACACGTTCCAAAATATAGGGATGACAATAGGGGTTATGCCGATTACTGGAATTCCGTTACTTCTGATAAGTTATGGAGGGAGTTCTGTGTTATCTGCTATGATTGGATATGCTTTGATCATAAAAGTTAATAGTGAACAGGCTAGAATGGACAATTCACTTTTTAGGTGATTTGATGAACTGTAAAGGAACTTGCTAAGTTAAGCCACAAAAACTTTCAGTTGCTTCCAGGTGAAATAATGTACACCAACTCCTGTCTTTTGGTGATTCTTATCGAATCTAAAAGAAATAGGAGTTGGTGTTTTTTGTTGGTTTCGTAACTGACCAGACCAGGACGCAAGGATAGTAGTATCATCACATGGGGTGTAATTCCTCGTTAAGCTTCCTGGATTCATTATTGAAAGAAAAAGAAAGGTAAAAGCAAATTCAGATAACCGCATAAATAACGAGCGTTTTGCCGAGGAATAAGCTGTTTGTCACAACTGCAATATCTGTGGATCATTTTCCTTCGTATTCATTAACCGAATCTCATCCGGTTGTATTTCCAATACTGTATAACTGGGATCAGCTGGTCCTTCAAACCATGGAGAAAGCTTTTCGTTCCAAATTTTTTCTTTTATTTCTGGTGAATCTTTTATAGCTGCTTTGCCTTCTATTTCTAAATAAGCATTATCCAATCCTTCTCCGTTATAGCCGATTAGTATATGAACACTATTGTTTTTCTCAATATCCTCTACTTTATGGGTGTTTTTGTCTGTTGCAGAATACAAAGTAAAGTTGTCATTAAAGAAAGTCATATAACGGGAAAAAGGTTTGTCCCCTTTGACCGTTGCCAGTGTGCCAATCAGGTTGCTGTCCAAGATGCGTTCTGCTTTAGCTTTTATTTCACTTTGCTCCATGCTGATATCCACTCCTATTAAAATTATTATTCTTTATTGTTATGTACCTATTTTGTCATTACACAAAACAATCATTCAGATGTAATAAACGTTTTTTTCAAAAAAAGAGGAACGATGTTATACTTTATAAGACGATGAATGAAACACTGACTTAGTAAATATATAGCAAGGAGAAACAATGATGATAATTGTCACAATTATTTGTGCGTTAGTGGTTGCTTTAGTTATCGGATTATCACTTCTTACTACTTCTAAAGGCTATGCATATAAACATACGGTAGACCCGCATCCTGATCAGCAAGCGACAGAAGAGAAGAATGAATATAATGATAAGATGGCTGATTAATTATAGGGAGCTGTCTGGATAACCTATTCGCTGGCGCGGATGAGGTCATTCAGACAGCTTTTTTAGATGAAAGCACTCATTAACAGTTTTAATGTTCCATTTAGAGGTTAAGGGAAAGTATATGTAAAAGGAGGGGCTATATTGAATCTACGTCCAAGGTGGCCATGGGTAGCAGAACAACGCTGGGATGATGTGTTGTTTATTCATTGGCCGATACCTTACGAAATACTAAGGCCGCATGTACCGGAGCAGTTTGAACTGGAAACATATAACGGCAACGCCTGGATTAGTGTGGTTCCTTTTCAAGGGAATAAAAACCGATTTCGGGGTATGCCTGGCCCCATCCCGTTTGTCAGCTCCTTTTTGGAGTTGAACGTTCGCACCTATATAAAGTATAACGGGGAACAAGGGGTGTATTTCTTTTCCTTTGATGCAGATAGCAATGCAGCTGTTGCTGGCGCGCGCGCGGTCTTTTCCTTGCCGTATATGAAAGCGAATATGAGCATAAAGCGCAGTAAGCATGCGGTTCTATTTCAAAGTAAGCGAATTCATGAGGGAGAAGCTCCGGCACAGTTTTATGCGAGCTATCGGCCGATTTCCCAAAAGTCAACGGCTAAAGAAGGGTCACTGACCCATTGGCTGTCAGAGCGTTACTGCCTTTTTACTTTTAAAGGGAATAAAGTATTGAAAGGATCAATCATCCATTCCCCATGGGAACTGCAGGAGGCAGAGCTGGACCTTGATATGAGTGATGTGGTACCTTTCCTTCCTGAAGAGTATCTTACCAATAAGCCGTTGGTCCATTATTCTAAATCAAAAAAAGTTCATTTTTTCCCGTTTGAAACTGTAGGAGAGATTAAGTAATTATCATAAAAAATCTCGGCCTTGATCGAGGCACCTGAAAAAGTCCTTTTTAATCTAAAGGGGCTGTCAACGTTTGTGGTTGATTCCATGAATCGTTAAACTAATGAGAAGGAAAAGAGGGCGCAAACCTCTTGAAGTTAGACGAAAAGCGGTCTGTATGGAAATTGAATCCCACACAGACCGCTTTTTTAAATTTCTACCTCTCGTAGAGCTTTCGTTTTTCAGTGCCCTCCCTTAATTGGCCGGGATTTTTGTTGAAGGGGCATGTTTCCTTTATCTCATACGGAGCAGTCCACCCTGTACAAAGCTAATCGGTTGTCTTCGGTTTTCTTGTTACAAGCTGGCTTTTAGGATTTCTAGTGAGTCGTGTTTGTTTAGTTTTTTAAAGTTGCCGAATTCGCTGTTGGCTACTACTGTTTTTTCGGCCATTAATTCGACACTGTCTTCGTCGATGTCGTAATCGGAGAGACGGGAAGGTGCTCCGATACTGTTCCAGAATTCGCGCAGCTTTTCAATGCCTTCCACGGCTACGTCCCGATCTGATTTCCCTTCAGGATCTACTTCGAACACACGGACTGCCAGCTGCTTAAAGCGACCGACGTTCTCATCCAGGGTATGCATCATCCAGTTAGGGAATATGATGGCTAGGCCGCCGCCATGAGGGATGTCATGGACAGCAGAGACAGCGTGCTCTAAATTATGAGTTGCCCAGTCGCCGCGGTAGCCCATGTTGACTACTCCATTAAGGGCCATTGTACCATTATATAAGATAGTGGCACGGTGTTCGTAGCTTTCGAGGTTTTCAAGCAGCTTAGGCGCTGTTTCCATTACCGTAATTAACAAGGATTCTACCATGCGGTCCTGAAGAAGTGTATTTGTTTCATGATGGAAATAATGCTCCAAAGCATGCGACATCATATCAACCACACCGTAAATTGTTTGGTCCCGCGGTACAGAGAAGGTGTTAACAGGATCTAAAATAGAAAACTTAGGAAAAGTAAATGGGCTGCCCCAGCCATATTTTTCATTTGTTTCCCAATTGGTGATTACGGAACCAGCATTCATTTCCGAGCCTGTTGCTGCCAAGGTTAGCACTGTACCGAAAGGAAGAGCGTCTGAAGCTGCCACTTTCTTTGTTACAATATCCCAAACGTCTCCGTCATATTTTGCTCCCGCAGCAATAGCCTTTGTACAGTCTATTGTACTTCCGCCCCCTACAGCTAAAAGGAAGTCTATTTTCTCTGCTTTGCAAATATCAATTCCTTTCCGGGCTGTCGAGACTCTCGGATTAGGTTCAACGCCGGAAAGTTCAAAAACTTCGGCATTTATTTCTGCCAAAGTATTTTTCACTTCATCGTATAGGCCGTTTCGCTTAATGCTTCCGCCGCCATAAACCATTAAGACCTTTTTTCCGTATTGAGGTACCTCATCTTTCAGCTTTTCCAATTGTCCCTTCCCGAAAATAAGCTTTGTCGGGTTGTAGTATGTAAAGTTTTGCATTTTTATCAGCCTCCTACTCTTTATAATGACGAAATAAAAAAATGTTGTAAAGGAATATACAATTTAAAGGAGGCTGGTTGTTATAATGACTTTTCTTAGGAGCTATGAGCTGACCATTGTTCCGCCATTGATGTGAAGAACCTGGCCGGAAACATAAGAGGAATCGCAGGAAGCGAGGTAGACATAAGCAGGGGCAAGCTCATAAGGCTGTCCCGCACGCTTGAAAGGAACATCCTGACCAAAAGTAGTTACAAATTCAGCTGAAAAACTAGAGGGAATCAGAGGTGTCCAGATAGGACCGGGTGCGACCGCATTTACCCGAATTCCTTTATCGGCAAGATTTTGGGATAAGGAACGGGTGAACCCGACAATTGCTCCTTTGGTCGCAGTGTAATCAATTAGCTTTTCATTTCCTTCGTATGCTACTACCGATGCTGTATTTATGATGGTACTGGATCTGTTCAGGTAGGGTAGTGCGGCCTTTGTTAAATAAAAAAAGGCATAAATGTTGGTTTTAAATGTATCGTCAAATTGTTCAGAGGTGATATCGAGCAAGCTTTCCTGGGGGAATTGCACGCCATGGTTATTAACTAAGATATCAAGCTTGCCATAACTATCAATCGTCTTGTTAACGACTGCTTTACAGTTTTTTTCTTCCCTTAGATCGGTCACCATTAACTGGCAGCGTCGTCCAAGACTCTCAATTCTCTGCTTTGTTCGATGAGCGTCCTGGTTCTCATAGGAGTAGTAATAAGGAATTACAATATCTGCCCCTTCTTTAGCAAAAGCGATAGCTGTAGCAGCCCCAATTCCGCTGTCACCGCCGGTTATAATGGCAACTTTATTTAACAGCTTACCAGACCCTTGATATTCCGGATTTTCAATGGCAGGCTTAGGCACCATTAATCCTTCAATCCCTGGCTGTTGTCGCTGATGCTGTTGCGGAAAGCTTGCCTGTTGTTTTTGGGATGTTTTGTTTAGGTTTTCCTTATACATATCTTCATCCTCCTAGTCAAAGTCTATTCGAAAGTAGGCTATTCATCATTCCTATCTTATGTGCGTAAAAACTTTAATAAGGAAGTCTTTAAAGTTGACACTGATTGGATTATTTCATTATAATTCATCATGGCTTATAAAACCTGTTAGTTTTTTAATGACTGAATGGTCACGAGGTGGTGAATGGGCATGAACGAAAAACGAAAGCAAATCCTGGAGGCTGCCATCAAATATTTTTCAAAGAAGGGTTATTTCTCAACCTCCATGCAGGAAATTGCCGAAGATTGCGGCGTCTCAAAAGGATCGTTATATAAATATTTTGATTCGAAAGAAGATGTATTAATTCAAGTATTTGAATACAATCATGAGAAAATGTTTGAAAGAGCCCGCGGGATCCATTTGGATCAAACGCTTTCCCCGTATGAAACTTTCAAGAAAACCATCATCATCGAATTAGAGGGGATGCTGGAGAACCGGGATTTTTTTAATATCCTTTATAAGACACTCCCAAAAGAAAATAATAAGCAAATCGTCGCTTTAATTAAAAGGACTAGGGCGGCGATGTTAAGTTGGCATAAACATTTATTGTTTCAGGCATATGGTTCAAAACCCGAGCCATTTATTTGGGATATCGTTATGACTTTCCAAGGGATGATTAAAGAGTTTATCCAATTGACAGTACAGGAAAGAAAGCCAGTTGAACTGGAAAGTATTGCTGAATATATTGTTCGTTCATTAGATGCGATTATTGAAAGGAACGTTGGTGCAGAACCAGTGCTTTCATCTGAAATCATG
This sequence comes from Sediminibacillus albus, assembly GCF_900101125.1. Classification (GTDB taxonomy): domain Bacteria; phylum Bacillota; class Bacilli; order Bacillales; family Amphibacillaceae; genus Sediminibacillus; species Sediminibacillus albus. Next base: position 122,010 of record NZ_FNFL01000004.1, read on the forward strand.
AGGGAATATGAGGAATTCGATTTGGGCTGGAAACCTTTAGGGCGTACAGAACAGGCTAGGTTGCTTTTGACCCAGCTTAAGGAACAATTAACCATCGTAGCGTTAACGAATCAAGATAAAGACGAAATGAATGCGGCAATTGACTTGATAGATCATGAACTATGCAAGGATCAACCAAGAGAATTTTTAGTTCATGCTTTGCTCGCCTATTTGAAAAAGAATCAGGAATTAAGCGATAGGATAAAGCAAATAGAATCCCTCGTGTGACTATAAAAACAGCAATAAAGGAGATGAAAAAGTGGCAGAACAACAACCAGAAAAAGTGGAGAATAGGTTTCCGATCGTGGCAGTACTGCTGGCGGGTGCATTTGTGGCTATTTTGAACCAGACCCTAATGTCTACAGCTATTCCTCATATTATGAGCGATTTTCATATTACAGAAAACACAGCCCAATGGCTGACCACTATCTTTATGCTTGTAAATGGAATAATGATTCCTATTACTGCATTTTTGATAGAAACATTTACTACCAGAAAGTTATTTATATCAGCGATGTCTTGTTTTGCTGTAGGGACGCTTATTTGCGGAATAGCTCCCAGCTTTTTTATTTTAATGGTGGGAAGAGTTATTCAGGCAGCTGGCGCGGGTATTATGCTGCCATTGATGATGACTGTCTTTTTAACGATTTTTCCAATTGAAAAACGAGGGGCAGCCATGGGGAATGTAGGGTTGGTCATTTCCTTTGCTCCTGCCATCGGACCGACCTTATCGGGATATATTGTAGAAAGCTATCCATGGCGATGGATGTTTTTCATTATCCTGCCAATTGCAATTATTGATATTATCATTGCCTATTTTGCATTAAAAAACGTTAATGAACTAACTCGTCCAAAAGTAGATATCTTATCAATCATTTTATCCTCATTTGGATTTGGCGGTTTATTATATGGGTTCAGCAGCGCTGGGAACAGCGGCTGGGGCAGTGTTCAAGTAGTTGCCTCTTTAATTGTAGGAGCCATTGCCTTGACCTTGTTCATCCTTCGGCAATTTAAATTGGTTCAGCCAATTCTTGAATTCAGGGTATTTAAATATAAAACCTTTACCATTACGACTGCCATCGGCATGATTGTTTTCATGAGCTTAATCGGGTCAGAAACCATCCTGCCGATATATATGCAAAACATGATGGATTACTCTGCACTAGAATCGGGAGTCATGATCATGCCTGGTGCCCTGTTAATGGGGGCGATGTCACCAGTGACAGGAAGGATTTTTGATAAAATTGGAGCACGATGGCTGGCAATCACCGGATTGACAATTATGACAGTCACCACATTTTTGTTTACTAATCTAACCACAGAAACTTCCTTGTTATTTTTGACGATAGTTTTCGGTATTCGTATGTTTGGGATGTCTATGGTAATGATGCCTGTAACAACAGCGGGACTGAATCAGCTGCCATTAAAACTGATTCCACATGGTACAGCTATGAACAATACGATGCGGCAAGTAGCAGCCTCAATAGGGACAGCAATTTTGGTGACAGTTATGACGAGTGCTGCTCTGGATACAAGTGAAGCTGCTTCTGCTGCCGATCGAATCCATGGTGTCAATGTAGCATTTTGGGTAGCAACTGGATTATCTTTCGTAGGCTTAGCACTCTCTTTCTTTATTAAAGGAACAACACCAGCAGAAGAGAGAGCCGCCCAAGCCCAACAGAATGAGGAATAAAGAAAAGCGGAAACGACCGAATAGCTGCGAAGGCAGTGGACTGGTCTGTAGGAGATAAAGGAAACACGGAGCGCCGGCGAAGATGTTGACTTATCGTACGAGGAGCAGGAAGTGCAAGAGCCGCTGGGAGTTGAAGCTAGCCAAGAAAAGCGGAAACGACCGAATAAAAGGATAGATTATCCGAATGAATGCCGCGGGACGAGCAATGCTTGTCCCGCGGCATTCTTAATTATCCAGGAAACAACTGCTGTTTACGATAGAAGTTCCAGATTTTTTATTGAATAATTCCTCTGCTTCTCAGCAACAATAAGCCAGATAATGCTGAAGGGGGGATCTTATGAGTAAACAATCCAAACAGAAAAAAATTAAGTGGTGGCAGCTTTCGATGATAGGCATCGGCTGCATTATCGGGACCGGCTACTTTTTAGGGTCAAGCATTGCAATCCGCCAGACAGGTCCTTCTGTTTTGCTCGCTTTTATCCTTGCAGCTACAGGAACTTATATTGTATTTGATGCACTGGCCAGAATGACAGCAGAACATCCAGTCGAAGGGTCATTCCGCACTTATGCCAAGAAAGCATATGGACATTGGGCGGGCTTTAGTAATGGATGGATGTATTGGTCGTCTGAAATGTTGATTATGGGCAGCCAGCTGACTGCGCTAGGTATCTTCTCGCAATTTTGGTTTCCTAATGTTCCGTTATGGATTTTGGCTTCTGTATTTGGCGGACTCGGATTAATTGTTATTCTTACTGGGGTCAGCGGTTTTGAACGGTTTGAAAATATATTTGCTGTTGTAAAAGTAGCCGCTATTTTAATGTTTATCATCATAGCTGTGCTTGCCGTTTTTGGTGTATTGAACGGAAAAGCGGAAGCTTCTGCATTTTCATATGGATTTAAAGAATTCTTTCCAAATGGAATGGTAGGTTTTTGGACTGCACTTATTTTTGCCTTTTATGCATTCGGTGGTATTGAAGTAATGGGTATTATGGCAAATGAGCTGAAAGAACCAAAGGATGCTCCCAGATCGGGAAAGGTCATGTTGTTTTCGCTGACTTCCATATATATAGCGTCACTCGGTTTAGCCTTGTATCTTGTCCCTTGGGATAAGTTCTCGACAGAGGAAAGTCCGTTCATTCTAGCTCTTGATAAGTACCACTTGTCATTTGTTCCCCATGTGTTTAATGGAGCTTTAGTAATTGCCGGGTTTTCAACGATGGTCGCTTCTCTATTTGCGATAACAACAATTATTGTCAGTTTATCCAATGATGGAGACGCACCGAAGTTTTTTTCAAAAACAAGCGGTAAAAGAGATATTCCATTCCGGGCACTAGGACTGACGACATCTGGCTTAATACTATCTATCGTCGTGTCTTTACTGCTTCCTGAAAAGATATATGAATATTTCACGACGGCAGCGGGGTTAATGCTGCTGTACACCTGGCTGTTTATTCTGCTATCTTTCAAGAAATTAATGAAGCTGTCCGGGATTCATCAGTTTAAAGGTTATTTTGGCTTGCTGTTAATCCTGGCTGCAGTCTCAGGAACCTTGTTTGAAAAGAACAGCAGACCAGGCTTTTTTGTCAGTGTGGGTTTTCTGTTAATCATTGGCCTGATAACCCTAATGATGAAAAAGAAGTGGAAAAAATCAGCCAGCTAAAAACGTTCAGCTGGCTATAGAAGCGGATTTTTAGCCGATTTCCGATGGTTGTCCGATACAACTCCATTCCTTTCCTCATATAAAATAGCAAAGCCTCCGGTTAGAGGCCGCTCTTATATTTTGGTTCCATCAAAGTATAAGGATTATTTATAACTTGGTTAGCAGCTAAGTTACTAAGTACTTATGTTGAGGAATAGGAAGGGGTTGGCTGATACTATGTTTGAGAATCTAACTTTCATCCAGTTGATTAGTAACCTAGGCTTCCCAATTGCGATATCCGTATATTTGCTGCACCGCTTTGAAAAGCGGATCAGAGAACTGGAACGAGCAGTTAGTGAAATGGCAAAAATTATGGAAAATAAAAAGGACTAAGTTGATCGATGTTGTTTGTAAGAGTGGAAAGGGCAGCTTTTACGTGTAGATTGATTATCTGGCAAAAAGTATTGATTTGCTTCATAATTATCCGGTTGTCCATAAGCTTTAAGATCTGGATGGGGAGCGATTGCGTCATACTCCGTTAGCCGCTCTCTTATTTTTCTTTTGACAAAGGGGGCAGCAGCGTGTGCTTCAAATTTATCAAAAGCCCATCTTGGCGTAAACGCCAAAAGAAAACACGGAAAGTGTCTGCTCTGTCTGTTTTTATGCTGTGGTGTAGCAGAGTAGACGAAGTACCGCTCGCCATGGAAACAGAACTCCCACAATGGATCAGCAGCGTTTAATGGGATTTTCTCCGGCCAATCGATAGGGTCCAAAGCACTTAACTCCGTTAGCATCTTCCAAAAGGCATTCTCATAATCGGGCAGGCTCCACTCTATATTTTCTTTTTCATCAAAAAAAACGATAAGCGAGGTATATTGGCCGATGTCTCTGTATTGATGGCTATATTCTTTTAGCAGTGCTGCCATCATGCTTATCGTTTCCTTTTGAGCGGGGTCCTTAAGGAAACCAAAACGAAAATGGTTTAAATGAAACCCTTGCACAGCAGGGATGCAGGGGAATTTATGCTGTTTATCGGTCATTTTCCTGGTAAAGGATAAAAAGTGTTGATAATGTGTGTCGTTAACACTTTCGGGCTTCTGCGTCAGTTCCATTCCAGAATATAGCTCCAAAGTTCTCACCCTTTCCCTTATAACTTATTGAAAGGGAAGTGAATGGGTGACTGATACCAGCGCAGACTTCGCTTGTTATTATTTATATATGGAATAAAAGTTTTGCTGCCTGATAGCCAAAATAAAACCCGAACCCGATTAGCGATAAACCGGACAATAATGAAATCAGAATAAGTACACGTTCTGTCAGAAATTTTCGGAAGCTGCTGGCCACAAGAGCCATCGAGATATCCCAAATAATTAAGCCAATGATGACAGCGGCACTATAAAGAACCAGGTGGGAGGTATCATATTGGGTTGCTGTTTTAGCTAGCACAGATCCATAAATTCCGAGCCAAAAAAGAATCGTCAATGGATTGGACAACGATAAAAAGAAGCCGGTAAAAAAAGTTTTGGTGCCCGAATCTTCTTCTTCCCGATTACGGTCAAGCGCTACATTTTTTGCACTCGACAAGCTCTCGATTCCTGTATAAACCAATACAAAGCAGCCAAAGGACCATAAAAAAGTTTTCATAAAGGGTGTTTCTAAAAAATGTACAATACCGAAATATACGGTAAGCATGTACAAAATGTCTGCGGCGACAGAACCGAGTCCGATCAGCCAGGCATGGAAAAATCCGCTTTTAATCCCCTTGTCCAATTGGGCGGCATTAATGGGGCCGATTGGAGCGGCCAATGACAATCCTAAAAATACATAACTGAAAAATATTCCCACTATTCTCTCTCCCTTTTGGATAACTTGTACATTTTATTCATACAAGGAGTGAGTTAGCACAAAAATTAAAGAAGATTTTCGGTCTGGCTGTGCATAATATGTTGGTACTGTTAGAATGGATGTGATAAAAGCGGGGATAAGATGGTGATAGGATTTGAATATAAACGATATCATTATATACATTGTAGCGGGTTTTTTTTGTTTAGGCGCATTGGATAAATGTTTGGGTAACAAATGGGGGCTAGGCCAACGATTTACAGATGGTTTCATGGCGATGGGCCCACTGACTTTTACAATGGTCGGGATCATCTCTTTGGCACCTGTTCTGGCCGCAGTGCTGACGCCGGTTGTAGTGCCTGTTTACAGCTTGGTGGGAGCTGATCCTGCTTCATTTGCCAATACTATTTTAGCCTTGGATATGGGAGGGTATTCGCTGGCCAAGGCTATGTCCCAGAGTGATCAAGCCGAGTTATTCTCATGGGTTTTTCTAGGTACGATGCTGGGCCCTACGGTCGCCTTTACTATTCCAGTTGCCTTAGGAATTATTGAGAAAGAAGACTATAACTACTTTGCCAAAGGAATTCTTTTGGGGTTAATCACTGTGCCGGTAGGTTGTCTTGCAGGAGGATTGCTGGCAGGGATAGACGTTTCGGTCGTTTTACGTAACCTCATCATTCCTTTTTCGCTTTCCATTTTGTTATCTTTAGGGTTATGGAAACGAACCAATCAGATGGTTATCGGTTTCTCTGTATTTGGTAAAGGGGTTCAAATTACAGCCATCACTGGGCTTGCTGCAATTGCCATTGAAACATTGACTGGCTTCGTGGTCATTCCAAATATGACCCCGTTGGAGGAAGGAGTCAAAATTGTAGGGTCAATCGCTCTATTTTTAGCGGGTGCATTTCCGATGATGGCTTTTATTTCGAAGGTATTTAAGAAATTGCTAACCCGTATTGGAGCAAAGTTTGCATTGAGCGATACTTCAACTGCAGGCTTTATTGCCTCTTTTGCTCATGTCATTCCAATGTTAACGGCATTAAGGTCTATGGAACCACGAGGAAAAGTGCTAAATGTAGCTTTTGCAGTCAGCGGGGCGTTCGTCTTTGGCGGCCACCTTGGCTTTGTAGCAGGTATAGACAGGGAGTTGGCGTTTGCTGTGATAGCTGGAAAGCTGATCGGAGGATTTTCAGCAGTTATGCTTGCCCTTATATTCGTTCCTAAGGAATCTAGTTCTCCTAAAAGCCGCATGAACAGTGGAGGCCAATCGTTTGATTAGGCCTCCCTGATGACTGTTAACTATTGCTGATCGATTGTTGGGTTTGTTTTAACAACCTTAGTAAGTCGGCCGCCTGCCGAAGCTCTTTTTTTTCTTCCTCACTGGCATTGGCAATTGCTTGTTGAGCGTTGGCAACTTGTTCTTGGGCAAATACTAAATGGTTTTGAGACTCAGAATAGCCAGCAGGATTAGATTGGGCAAGCTCCACCCATTTTTGGGCTCTTTGAACAGCTTGAACAGCTTCCTTGGTATAATTGGTGTACGGCAAAATGACCCGCCTCCCTGATCAGTGGATTTCTTTTGTTTCCTCGGATATTGCTTCCTGATAAGCGCTTATTAATTTACTCATTTCTTCTTCGGAGACATCCAGTAAAAATTCATCGCCGTCCTCATGAAGTATTCTTTTCATTTTTAATTTATGGCCGGACGAATAAAGCACATATTCTTTATTTTCCATTTCAATGACTGCATCTACTTCATATTCCGTTTCTGAACCATTTTCATCCTGGACGAAAATCGTTTGTAAGTTCTCTTTTGGTTGATTGATTTGTCTCACCTCTCTGTTTTCAGATGTCCTTAGGTTTTGTAACTCCGATTATTTTATACAAATCGTCAAAGAAGGGATTCATTTTTCACGAAATCATTTAAAACAGTTTAAAATTCGGTGAAAGAAGGAAAATATATTAATGGACAATAAAATAGACTTGTCGGTAGCGAGAATAAAAATGAGGAGTGTGATTATTCATGAGTGATGTACTTTTTACTGCGCATGCTACAGCCAAAGGTGGAAGAAATGGCCATGTGAAATCGGATGATGGGCTAATTGACTTAGACTTGGTTAATCCTAAGGATGATCCAAATGCAAAAGGCTCCAATCCAGAGCAGTTGTTTGCAGCTGGTTATTCCGCCTGCTTTGATGGTGCTCTAAACCTTGTTGCACGGAAGCAAAAAAAGGATATAGATTCAACGATCACAGCTGATGTCGATTTCCTGAAAGATGAAGAAGATAACGGCTTTAAAATTGGAGTTACCCTTCATGCGGAAATTAAAGGTGTTAGCCAGGAAGAAGCAGAGGAATTAGTAGAACAAGCCCATAAAGTGTGCCCTTATTCCAAGGCGACTAGAGGAAATATTGACGTAAAGCTAAACACCAAAGCTGTATAAATAATAAATTCAGCCCTTCAGGCTGCTCGTCTGAAGGGCTGAATATTGCTTTCTATTATGAAATACGGCGTCCCGTGCAGTTATTGGCTGAGTGCTTTTTTGGCAAGCATAAGATCATTTTTAAACAGTTTATCTAAATCATACGATGGGTAGTGGCCTTTTTTATACATAAGCCGAAAAACCTTATCGTGTAATTGGATGAGTTTGTTAAGCTGGCTGACGAGAACATTTTTTAATGCTGGTGTAGCGGTTTCGGTAATAGCGATACTATAATTTCGGACCGCAGTTTTTGTCAGTACTAACAGATCACCTTCCAAAAGTGTTTCATCAACACCCTTTCTTTCCTCTATCTCCCCATCTCTCGGGGTGAGCGGATAAAACTGTAATAGCTCCTTGAGATTTGCTTCCATTTCCTTAATTGCCTGTTTATACAATGCTTGAAGATCAGCGCTTTTCACTTTAGGCAGAGTATTTTTTAATTTCATCAAGCCGATTGATTGAAAAGCAGTTAATTCGTGCAGTTCCAGGGACTCGTGCCAAGCGAGACTTTTATCCATTGAAATCCAACTCCCCTATTTAAATTGTCTGTTCAATGTATGCAGGAACCCATTTTTTTGTTAATTAACGCTAACGGCCTGGAAACCTTAATCGTTACGGTCTTTCAATAACTTCTTTATCTCTGTTAATTCAGCTTGAAGCTTATCTAATTTAATGTCCGTGGGATCGGGGGTGCCTTCTTTATTCGCTTCTTCCACATTGTTAACTATGACTCCGACAAATAAATTGAAAATGACAAAAGTACCGATTAATATAAAACTGACAAAAAACCACCAGGAAGAAGGCTCTTCAGCCAAAATTGGTCTCATAACTCCGCTTGCCCAGGACTCCAGGGTAACTACTTGAAAGAGAGTGAGCAGGGAAGCATGCAGAGTACCAAAATATTCAGGTGCTACCTGGCTGTACAACATCGTGCCAATCACTCCATAAATATAAAAGAAAATCGATAACAGCATCAAAATGGTTCCCATCGAGGGGATCGTCAAAAGAAGGGCGTTAACCATTCGCCTTAGTGATGGGATGACTGAAATAGCTCGTAAAACCCTGAGAATCCGCAAAATCCTCAACACAGTAACGTAATAAGCTCCGACAAGCAGATGGCCGCTCATTACGATGATAAAATCAAAAATACTCCAAGGGTCCTTAAAAAAGTCCCCAGCAGTCCTGCTGCCGATAAGCCTGATACCGATTTCCAAAGTAAATATCCATAGCAAAATCTTATCTGATATGTATAGCCACTCTGTATATTGAACGGCGATTGTTGAATAGGTTTCCAAACCTATCAATATAGCATTTATGATAATCAGCCCAACGATCAAATTGGTGAATAATGGATGCTGTGAAATGTAGAAGCATTTGTTTTTTAAGTTAGACATGTCTTAACCGTGCCTCCTTTCTCTATCATTTTACTTGTTGAAGCATTGACTGTCACCTGTAGACTATAGTTAACTTAAGGACAGAAGGTAATTACGAAAGGAGCGGATGTGCATGAAGGTCAGGCCAAGCATTTTATTTATTGGTGATAGTATTACGGACTGTGGACGGAAAGATGATGAAGAAGGAATTGGCTGGGGATATGTCAGACTTATCCGAGATTACTTGATTGCAACAAACCCGGCAGGCTGTCCGCAAGTGATCAATAAAGGCATAAATGGTAATAGAGTAACCGACTTGGCAGACCGGTGGCCTAAAGATGTTATAGAAATGTCTGCAGATTATGTATCGATATCTATTGGAATCAATGATGTATGGAGGCAGCTGGACCAACCGGATATCGAGCAGATACACCCTGAGCGTTTCCAAAAAGTTTATCAGGCTTTATTAGATGATTTGAAACAGTCATCAAAAGTTGTTATCCCAGTGTTAATGGAACCAACAGTCATTGAAGAAGATGTAAACTCTGCAGGCAATCTAAAGCTGAAGCAATATGTAGAAATCGTAAGGAGTTTGGCAGAAAAGAATGACGGAATTCTTGTTCCAACTCATGAGGCGTTCCTTTCTTACTTAGTTAAGAACCAAACCCATTGCTTGACGACAGACGGCGTCCATATGAATTCAACTGGTAATATGCTGATGGCCCATACCTGGTTGAAGTCAGTTTTGGCTCACTTAAAATATACAGCAGCATAAAAGAAAGAGGCGATAAAGATGTTCAAAATACGAGAAGGAAGCTTGGATGATTTTCAGCAGCTTTTAACGCTTTACCGGGAACTTTACCAGGCGCGGGCTTTAGCAGAACCTGATTATTTTAAAGAAACGGATCATCCTATTGATATAGAATTCCTGGAAGAAGTGCTTACTGATGATAAGAAAAGGTTATACGTTGTTGAAAAAGCAGGGGAAATCATCGCTTTTACTATTTTTATCGGCATGAACCAGATGGAAACAGCCCGGACAGAGCAGCGACGAATCATAAAAATAGAGGAAATGTATGTCAGAAAAGACCACATCTACAAAGGGATTGACCAACATCTGTTTGAGAAGATTAAAAAGTTTGCATTAAATAGGGGGGCAGAAGAAATCATCCTTGAGCTTCCAGAAAAGGAACAGGAAATAATCGATTATTATGAAGAACGGCTTCGGTTAGTTCCTAAATTCCGGACAATGTCATTTAAGCTTTGAAGAAGGAAGGGTAAACAATGCCACAAACTACGAACAGAGTATTATTTATCGGTGCCGGCCGTATGGCGCAAGCGATCATTAGCACATTGGCCGAAAAAGAACAATTCGACATTCTTGTTACTAATAAAGGAAATAAAACAAGACTAGAGTATGTGCAAAATACTTACAGAGTCCCAGTAACTGAGGATTGGAAGCAGCAATTAAATAAAATAGATATTATTTTTTTGGCCATGCCCCCTGAAGACCACGAGCAAATCCTGAAAGAAATATACCGACTTATCAATGGGCAGCTGGTTATTACAGTTGCCGCAGGTATAGACCCTGCTTATCTGGAAGCCCGCCTGCCGGACGGAACCCCCACTGCCTGGGTAATGCCAAATACTGCTGCGAAACTTGGTGAGTCAAGTACGCTTTATGCTATCGGTACCCATGTCGAAAAACAGTATGTGAAGGTGTTAGAGGAAATCTTATCTGGGATAGGAGCCTTTGAGAAAGTGACTGAGCAGCAGCTCCATCAATTAACGGCTATTACAGGAAGTGCGCCAGCCTTTATTTATCGGATCACCGAGTCATTAAAGAATCAAGCCCAGGAAACTGGTATAACTGAAGAGCAAGCAAGAAAACTAGTTGCGCAAATGATTGCCGGTTCCGCCGAGCTGCTTAAAACCGGAGAGGACCCTGCAGCCCTTGCAGGCCAGGTAGCGACACCTGGCGGTTCTACTGCTGCCGGACTAGGGGTTTTAGACAATCATAATGTAGATAGCTTGTTACGAGAAGCGATAGAGGCTTGCCGGAGGAAAGCTGGTAATAGCTGATTAAAGAAAATAAAAAGGTACAATAACCTAAAAAGTGGTTGAGACATAACATAAATCCATTTGCAAAAATCGAACGAGTTCGATTTTTGCTTTGGCCATTATACTTTTGTTCCAACCTCTATTAAGTTCTATGCCAGATCAGGTGAACATTAACTTTGTCACGTAATTGCTGTTTTCGCTGCTTCATCTCTATCACCGTTGTCTGCGACAGTCACCTTATCAATAGATTGTATGGGGTCGGCGATTTTGTCAGCAAATTCAGGCAGCATTCGATAAAAACAGTCAAAGGTTTTGCACATATTTTAGTCTTGTTTTTGCTATAATGACCTCAGATGAGGTTCCTTTTACACATTATTTCCACAGGACAATTTTTAACTTGGCGAGAGGGAGGGAAACATGAGGTTTTTACGAAACTTAGTCATTATCATCGTAATCCTGGCAGGTGTCGGCTATGGTGTCTATCATGTTGCTGCTGGTTTTGTTGCCGACAGGATGGTAGAAAAATTGGAGCAGGAACTTGATTTAAGCGGACAGGCTGGCGATATGGAACAAGTCGCTAAGAATAGTCCTGAGCTGCAGGAGTTCTTAGCAGATGTTCCGCAAATAGACCAGAGTACTCTTCCATTTAAAACAAAAGAAGGTGCGGTAAAGAACTTAATTAAGAAGTTCAGCATGAGTGAAATACAGGAAATGAATGAATCGGTGAATTCCGGTATAAGTCCGGAAGAGCAGGCTGCGTTGTTGGAAAAAGTAGAAGATAAGTTGACCAAAGAGGAATTGGACGCTGTAAAAGTAGTTATCTATAATGAGCTTAACAAATAAACAAAGCGGCAGGACATGTGTGACATTCGAATGGCCTGCCGCTTCTCGGATTATGGACTATCATTCATACATATTTATTACGGCCTGCTCCGAGCCCAAAAATGATGATAAGCAGCGAAATGAAAATCATAATCAGCAAGGGTATTTGCCATATCTGGGTTAAATCATAGAAAAAGCCGATGGAAAATGGCCCAATAGCTGCAAATAAGTAGCCGATTGACTGGGCCATTCCAGACAGCTCTGCTGCCTGGCGGGCATTGACGGTACGCATACTTAGGAAAGTCAGTGCCAGGCTGATACTGGCGCCTAAAGATAAGCCTATTAGCGTTATCCAGACTACTAATAATGGCATAGGGCCTCCTGCCAATAAACCACTATATCCTGTTAAAGCAAGAAAACCTATAACGGCTACCATTCCTTGCTGATTTTTGAACTTATCGGCAAGAATAGGAGCAACGAAGGTGGCGGGCAAGCTGATAAACTGCATGTACGACAGCAGCCACCCTGCCGTTCCGATTGCTAGTCCATAGTCATGCAAAATTTCTGGAAGCCAGGAGATGGTGACATAAAAGAGAAATGACTGCATTCCCATAAACAAGGTGACCTGCCATGCAAGCGTGGATTTAATAAGCTTTGCAGCAGAAGGCTCATAAAATTGCTGGCTTGTCAGAGATTTACGCTGGGAATGAATATAAAAAGACCAGATAATGATAGCGAGCCCTGTCAATAATGCCCAACTAGCCAAAGATGCCTGCCATCCCAACTGCAGATCGGCTGCTAAAGGAATGCTCAGCCCGGAAGCAAGTGCAGCAAAGGTTGCCATCGAGGTAGAATAAACACTCGTCATAAATCCGACCTTTTCAGGGAATTTTTCCTTTATTAAGCCTGGAAGAAGAACGTTGCAGATGGCTATCCCTAGGCCGACAAGCGTTGTCCCCAAATATAGGGTGGGGATGTAGGCAGCGGAACGGACAAGAATCCCAAGCATTAAAATGATCAGGCCAGATAAAAGGGTTAAGCTGCCTCCGATTTTGTTGCTTAATCGCGGAGCTAAGGGAGACATAACGGCAAATGCCAAAAGAGGCAGACTAGTAATCAAGCCAGCACTCCAGTTTTCAAGTCCAATACTATCCCGGATTGTTCCAATCAAAGGGCCTACCGATGTAATTGCAGGCCGTAAGTTAATAGCAATTAAAATAATGCCAGCTACCAGTAATATAGGGGTAGCGGGTCTTGAAGCAAGGGTTTGCTGTTTGTTCATACATGACTCCTTAGAATGACAGGATTTTTATGTAAAAGTTTGTTTGCAATAGTATATCGATGAATGTATAAAACACAGTATAAAAGAAGTGGATAAAATCCTCAATGAAATAAGCCTTCCATTGAGGGCCAATTTGTTCAATCAACGGAATTAAAGGCTGCATCATAAAGCTTCTTTGTATCCGAGAATCTTGCATTTTCCGTTCCAGCTCCCATAATTACCGATACATAACGTGTTCCGCCTTGCTGCACTGTGCCAGTAAAACAATAACCTGCCACGTCTGTATATCCGGTTTTCAAACCATCTACTCCCGAGTAGCTGATATTCTCTTCATTCATTTCAGGCAGCATCGAATTGGTGTTATAATAAGTAATAGCATCCTGACTGCCATGGGTCACAGTTTGTGAAGGCATAGAGGAAATATGGAGTATTTCCGGATAGGTATTCAACAGTTCTAAAGCTAACGAGGCAACATCTTTAACAGACATCATGTTGTCCGGGCTTGGAAGATTTGCATAGCTGTATGAGCCTAAGTCACTATTGCTAAGTCCAGTACTATTAACAAATGTTGATTTTTCCAGCCCGATTCTTTCGGCTGTCTGATTCATTAATTGGACAAATTCTTTTTCGCTCCCTGCAACGGCTTCCGCTAAAGCGATAGCGGCACCGTTGGCTGAGTGGATAGCTGTTGCATGAAATAATTCTTCTACCGTATAAGTTAGCTCTTTCTTTAATAAGATAGAAGAAAAGCCTGGTGTATTGGAAATTGCAGAGGCATAATCACTGATAGGGATTTGCTGTTCCCAAGTAAGATTTCCGTTATTGATCGCCTCTAAGACAAGATACTCGGTCATCATTTTTGACATGCTGGCTACTGGCAGGGAACGGTTTATGTTTTTCTCATACAATAGCTGCTGATTATCTGCATTGATTAATAAAGCGGATTCAGCTTCTAGGTTTAAATTTGAAAGCAGCACCTCCTCGTCCACTTGGAAAGAGGAGTCCTGATAAATGATTGTTTCTGATTGTTCCTCCTGATTTTCAGGCTGGCCGCCATGTAACGAAAGAGTGATAAAACCAGCGATAAGCAGTAAAAAGAGTAAAATTAAAATATATTTAAAAGTTTTCATTTTCATACCTCCATTAAACTAAGACGAAACACAGCCAGAAAAGTCTACAAAAAATGTCTTTTTTTGAAAATTCACATCAATATTTTATTAAAAGGTAGGGTATCCGTATGCATAACACCTTGAAAAACGAAGTGATTTCCTGGTTGAAAACGATTTTGGTTGCTCTTATTATTGTGGTGGTTTGCCGGCATTTCCTAATTACGCCATCGATTGTGGAAGGCGAATCAATGATGCCTACCCTGCATGATGGGGACAGGATTATTCTCAGCAAAATCAGCAAAATACAACGGTTTGATGAAATTGCTTTTCAGGCGCCTGATTCAGAAGATGCGTATGTAAAACGAGTGATCGGATTACCTGGCGATACGGTGGAGATGAAAGAGGATATTCTTTATATTAATGACAAGCCAGTTGAAGAGCCTTATTTAGAAGAATATAAAAAAAGGTTATCGAATAGCCAGTATCTAACAAACGATTTTACTTTACAAGAAGTTGCCGGAAAAAGCACTGTTCCTGAGGACAGTCTGTTTGTCCTGGGGGATAACAGGCTCGATAGCAAAGACAGCAGATACTTTGGTTTCATTACCGAAGAATCAGTCATTGGCGATGTTAAGTTAAGAATATGGCCGCTGCAAGGAATAGGTATCCCTAATTAAAAAACATCCAACCCGAATGGAAGAAAACCTGGGTCGGGTGTTTTTTTATGAATGTACAAACAATCGCTGCTTGTTTCTGTAATAATTTCTAGGGGCGGTGGGACAATAAGGGCATACTTTAACAGAAATGGGTGAGTCAATGGAATACAATCAAGGCTATATGCCGGGGGAAGTCGTCTATGTGATAATTAGAAACCCGCATGTACAGGGGGTAGCCAATGTCCAGGAGGCAGCGGTGGTTGCTGACCCTAATCATGCTGGTGACCTGGCGTTATTTTTGTATGATACATATTATCCCTTAACAGAGGAAGTAGCAGTTTATCGTTCTGAACAGGAAGCGGAATTTGCCTATCAATCGGTGTTCGGTGATTCAGAGGAAGCGGATTTCCATGGTTAAACCGTTTGTCCCTCAGTTAGTTTATGTGGAACCGCGCGCTTTGGAGTACCCGCTAGGCAGGGAACTTATCGATAAATTTAAGAACATGGACATTGAGATACGGGAGACCACTTCACATAACCAAGTGCGAAACCTACCGGGCGACAACGATTTTCAAAAATATCGTAACGCCAAATCCACCTTAGTAGTGGGAATAAGAAAGACGCTGAAGTTTGATACATCGAAGCCTTCTGCAGAGTATGCAATACCCTTCGCAACAGGGTGTATGGGGCATTGTCATTATTGTTATTTACAAACAACGATGGGCAGCAAACCGTATATTCGTACTTATGTGAATACGGAGGAGATTTTCGACGAGGCAGAAAAATATATGCGTGAACGTGCTCCGGAAATTACCAGGTTTGAAGCTTCCTGTACATCGGATATTGTAGGCATTGACCATTTGACACATACACTGAAAAGGGCAATAGAATATTTTGGTAAGACCAGGCATGGAAGGCTTCGGTTCGTAACGAAGTTTGCCCATGTAGATCATCTTCTTGACGCTGACCATAAAGGGAAAACCAGGTTTCGTTTTAGCGTCAACGATGACTATGTTATTAAGTATTTCGAACCGGGAACTTCAAAGCTTGAAGAAAGAATCGGAGCGGCGGTTAAAGTAGCTGAAGCTGGCTATCCGCTTGGTTTTATTGTGGCCCCAATTTACTTGCATGATGGCTGGCAGAAGGGGTACACAGAGATGCTGGAAAGACTAGCAGAAAAGCTGCCGCCCACAGCTAAACAGGATTTGACCTTTGAATTGATTCAACATCGGTTCACACAGCCGGCTAAGCGAGTTATAGAAAAAAATTATCCAATGTCGAAGCTTGAGCTTGATGAGTCAAAACGAAAGTGGAAATGGGGAAGATATGGGATAGGGAAATATGTGTATCAGGATAAGGAACAGGAAGAAATGAAGGATGTAATGAAACAGACCATCAGCAAGCTGTTCCCGAAAGCAAAAATCGAATATTTCACCTAGTCTTGTTGAAGAGGATGTTTGACAATGCTTTGTTTTCATGTTTAATTTGAAGTAATTAAATATCGGAAAGTCCACTAGGGGCGCCATACGGCTGAGATAAGGATGAATCCTTGGTCCCTTTGAACCTGAACTGGTTAATACCAGCGTAGGAAAGTGGAGACGGGATAAGTATATCTATTATAGTTAAAATAAGATGACAACCGCTCCAGTTTTCTGGAGCGGTTTTTTTATGCTCCTGAAGTAAAGATTTCCCGTTCCATCCAGCTCTTGTGGACTTTCTCCATTACAGGGAGGAGTTTATAAATGAAATTTTCTGGAGCGAAGAGAGACCTGCCCAGCCTATTTCTGAACGTATTATGAGCCATCCTTTCTTTCTACGAAAATCCAGGGAGAGGTTCCAAAGCAGGCGCCACTTTTCGTTAAAAGAAAACAGTTGCTTAGATTAATAGAATGATCGTTAAACCAAATTCAAAATTCAGGAGGGGAAAACCATGTCACCGATTGCAAGTGCACTGACAATTGCTGGTACAGATCCCACAGGCGGCGCTGGAATCCAAGCAGATTTAAAAAGTTTCCAAGAGCGGGAAGTTTACGGTATGAGTGTAGCTACTTCTATTGTTGCTCAAAATACTTTGGGGGTAGAAGATGTACACCATTTGCCCGTGCCATTTATTGAGAAACAATTACATGCAGTATTCCATGATATTGCCCCGCAGGCAGTGAAAACGGGCATGATTGCGACTAGTGAAATGATGGAGATGATTGCAATGGAATTGAAAAAAAATCGGATGCCTTATGTGATGGACCCGGTAATGGTAGCCAAAAGCGGACATTCCTTAATGGAAGAGAAGACAAGAAAGACAATACAGGGCAGTTTGCTTCCACTGTCTACGGTGGTAACTCCCAATGTTCCTGAAGCAGAGATATTAGTAGATTTTCCCATTAAGGATCAAGAGGATGCCAAAAAGGCAGCAAAAGTAATCGTGGAAGACCTTGGTGCCCAAGCTGCAGTAGTGAAGGGCGGGCATTTACCCGGCGAAGCAATTGATGTCTTATATGAGAAAAAGGAATATCATTTCTTTAAATCACCGAGAACAGAAACAAAACACACACATGGAACAGGCTGTACATTTTCGGCTGTAATAACAGCAGAGCTTGCCAAAGGCAAATCAATCCCGGAAGCAGTTAAGATAGGCAAGGATTTTATTACTGCAGCCATCCATTATACGCTAGGTGTTGGCAGAGGAAATGGACCAACTAATCACTGGGGGCTTCGCCTGCAAGGAGTTCCAAATAATGCAACAGGAGGGAACGATAATGAGTGAGATTGCGAGTTTGATTACAAAAGTGAGAGAACGACAGCCATTAATCCACAATATCACCAATAATGTTGTCACCAACTTTACAGCGAACGGCCTGCTTTCCTTAGGAGTGTCGCCGGTTATGGCAAATGCGCGAGAAGAGGCAGCAGACATGGCGTCTGTGGCAGATGCACTAGTCCTTAACATAGGGACACTGACTACCCCGCAGGTAGAAGCGATGATATCAGCCGGGAAGGCAGCTAATGAAAAAGGGATACCAGTGGTCTTTGATCCAGTCGGAGCAGGCGCGACCCCTTTTCGGAATAAAACAGCTTTACACATTCTTGAACAAGTAAATGTTTCACTTATCCGCGGTAATGCCGGTGAAATTGCTTATCTAGCGGGAGCGGACGCCAAAGTGAAAGGAGTAGATTCCTCCTTTCAAGGAAACAATCAGGAGATAGCAATAAAAGCTGCCAGGCAGCTTGGAACCGCTGTCGTTCTGACTGGCGAGGAAGATGTAATCACAAACGGTGACTCGCTTTATCTTGGCAAGAATGGGCACCAGCTTCAAACGAGAGTAACGGGTGCGGGGTGCTTGCTCAGTTCGGTAATTGCTGCATTTTTGACTGTTAAAGAGACAGAGTTGAAGGCTGCTGCCGGAGCAGTTAGTTTTTATGGTGCTGCTGCAGAGATAGCAGCGGATTCCAGTAAAGGTCCGGGCAGTTTTCAAACCGCCTTTTTAGATACCATCTATCACTTGAACGAAAAGGAATTACAGGGGAAGATAAAACTATCTTATTTTAACCATTTAGGAGTGTAGTTTGCCATGCTGGTCCGTGAAAGCTTACAAGTCTATTTTATAATGGGCAGTAACAATTGCAGGGGGGAACCTTTGCAAGTAGTGGAACAAGCCTTAAAAGGCGGGATAACGATGTTTCAATTCAGGGAAAAAGGCAGCGGTGCCAAGACAGGCAAGGAAAAGCACTCCCTGGCAATTAAATTGAAACAACTGTGTAACCACTATGGAGTGCCGTTTATTGTTAATGATGATGTCGATTTGGCGGTTGATATTGGTGCTGACGGTGTCCATGTCGGACAGGATGATGAACCGCTTGCTTCTGTTAAACAACGCTGCCCTAAGTCTTTTATCATTGGGGTATCAGCCACGAACAGTACAGAGGCTGTCCAAGCATTCCAAGCAGGTGCTGACTATATAGGGGCTGGCCCTGTTTTTCCAACCTCTACGAAACAGGATGCCAAATTACCGATTGGACTTGCAGGTCTAGAAGAGATTAATCGTTTAACAGGCGAGACCCCAGTGACAGCCATTGGAGGGATTCATACGGATAATGCTGCAGATGCAATCAAGGCTGGTGCCGATGGAGTTTCGGTGATCTCAGCAATTAGTCAAGCCGAATCTCCGCAGCAGGCAGCACAGCTGTTGAACAAGCTTACAGCAAAAAAGCGTTAGACTTCTTGAGCGCAAGCAGCTGATGACGCAATAACTACTTCCTTACACTAAGAAACAAATGCTTAATTGATTTAGAAATTTTCTTCAAGATGGTACACTTGGGAATAGTGATAGTGTAGACAAATTGCACAGGAATAGTAAGGAGGTAACGAAATGCGCTTGCAGGATAAAAAAGTAATAGCTTTAGTAGCCCATGATTTTGAAGACTTAGAATTATGGTATCCTATCCTTCGGCTTCAGGAGGAGGGGGCAACCGTACACTTGGTTGGTGAAAAAGCCAACGAGAAATATATTGGAAAATATGGCGTGCCGGCTATGTCTGACTTTGCTTATGCCGATATTAAAGCAGAAGAATACGATGCCATTTTGGTTCCTGGCGGATGGGCGCCGGATAAGATAAGAAGGTATCCTGAAGTACTGGAAATGCTCCGCCATATGGATCACTTTGAAAAACCGATCGGCCAAATATGCCATGCCGGCTGGGTGTTAATTTCTGCTGACATTTTAAGAGGCAGAAATGTGACTAGCACACCTGGTATTAAGGATGATATGACAAATGCAGGAGCGAATTGGAAGGACCTTCCTGTAGTGGTCGATGGACATATTGTATCAAGCCGCCGTCCACCAGATCTTCCGCCATACATGAAAGAATTCGCCGACTTACTCGCCGACTCTTAATCTAACGAAACGATGTAAGGACGCAGAGCATGAAGTCTGCCGGCCGCTGGTCAATACCGAAATCAAAGGCTATGGAAAAGAGGCTGTACAACGTAGTGCAGCCTCTTTTTTCAAGTGAAAAGACAAATGAAATAGGAATATTAGGCGAAACGGTTCTTGGAGTTACGGGCTCGCAGGTGGCACTGGCCAGCCCATTATGTTATTTTAGTCGGATTATAAAGGAGGGGTTTTTATCGACATTATTATTTGGATTCTAATTACAGCTTGTTTTTTGCTAAGTTTTGCCGGGATTGTTTTCCCGATAATCCCAGCTCCATTAGTCCTATGGATTGGATTTTTACTGTACTTCTTTTTTATAGAAGGTGAATTATCATGGATATTCTGGGTTGCTATGGTGATACTGACGGGATTGTTGATCGTATCTGATATTATAGCCAATAGTTATTTTGTGAAGAAATACGGAGGGACAAAATGGGGAGAAAGAGTTGCAGCCATTGGCGTTGTTATCGGTTCCTTTATTATCCCGCCATTTGGTATTATTATCGTTCCGTTTGTAGCCGTATTTGTAACAGAAGTAGCTCAGCAGAAATCGATACAGGAAGCGTGGAGAGCATCGTTTGGATCTTTGCTGGGCTTTCTCGGGGGAGCGTTTGCTAAGGCGGTTATTCAATTGATCATGATAATTTGGTTTTTCATCGCTGTCTGAAAAGGATTGCAACTACAACTAAATGAAGCAGCCTGCTTCCCGAATGGAAGCAGGCTGCTTAGCGTTATTAGACGTAATGTGTTTTCTGGAGCCTATAATCAAGTACATAATTACCAAATGGAATAAAGGCTACCAATACTGAACTGAATATCCATCTCAATGCCCACCGGGTTTTAAATGTGGTGTACGCGATAACCAGAAGATACAAAATGAAGAAAAAGCCATGAAGGGAACCAACTACTGTGACAATTTCAGCTAGACCTGCCATATATTTTAACGGCATAGCTATAAAAAGCAGGATCACCAGAGAAGTTCCTTCTATCATGCCAAAAACTCTGAATAGCCGTATAGGTGAATTTAACATTGAATACCTCCGTTTTCTGATTACTAATAGTCTTATTTAGTATATAGCAAAAAATGGTGCTAAACTATATGTTAGCATTATTTTTCAACATATATTCATGGTGAAACAAAAAGGGAGAGAATTTCTTGAAAAACATTTTACCGACTATCCTGCCAACTTTTTTGATTATATTTGGCTTGACTTCTTATTTAACTACAAAGGCTTCTGCTGGGGCATTGCTGGTTGCCGGTTTAGGGGTGATTACTTTATTAATAGAAGTCAAATATATTAAGCAGAAAAGACCTAGATACCGAACAGCTGCGAGTATCCTTGCCGCTGGAATAATATTTATACTATTCTTATTGATTGAACAATATGTTTACGGAGAGTTTATAAACTACTTTTTTGCTGCCGTATTAGCAGTAGCTGTTGGGCTGATAGCAAACGTAATCATGCGTGACAGGGAGGGGAATTAATCCGTGAAAATAAAAGAAAGGAGCAAGTGATATGGTGCCAAAAGTACTGACAATAGCAGGGTCTGCCGCACAGGGGAGTGCTGGTATCCAGGCAGACTTGAAAACGTTCCAGGAACGGGACGTTTACGGGATGGCGGCTATTACGGCAATGGTTGCAAACAACACTATAACAAAGCAAGGGATCTTTACTCATTCGCTCGAGGCTGTAGAGGCTCAATATTATACTGCAGCAGAAAAAGTCGGCTTCGATGCGGTGAAGACTGGAATGCTGTTTACAAAAGAGATCATCAGTCTTGTGGCCGGGTTATTAGAAAAGGGGCCAACGAAAAAAATTGTTGTTGATCCAGTGATGATAGGAAAGATGGGCTCCCAGCTGTTAAGAGATGATGCCATCGAGTTGATGAAGGAAAAACTTATTCCGCTTGCATGGGTAATTACTCCAAACTTACATGAGGCTGAACGTTTGCTCGAGTGCGGTCCGATTGATACGACGGCTGCTATGAGGGAAGCTGCAAAGCAGTTGTATCAACTAGGACCGGAATATGTTCTGGTTAAGGGAGGATCCCTTAAGGAATCTGCGGTTGATGTTTTATATGATGGCAGCACTTTTACCGAATTTTATCAAGAGAGAATTAACACTATCCATACAAGTGGTGCTGGCTGCAGCTATTCAGCGGCGATAACAGCGGAACTGGCAAAGAACAAGCCGATGGAAGAGGCTGTAGATACTGCTAAAGCATTTGTCACCGCTGCTATTCAGTATCCATTAGATTTTGGCCGTGGTATCGGATCTACCTATCATGCAGCATACCGTAAATATGGCAATGAAGTAACTGATTAGCAGCAAGATTCTCAAGATTTCCATAGGGGAATTTTGGAAAGTTTGCGGATTGCTGAAACATTTGCACGCTAACACCCGTAGAATAAAGAGTGGACAAGTATCAGCTAATAAAACGTATGGAGGTGCAAGATTTGACTGCTGAATCGGCAATGCAACTAATCGATGTAAAGAAAAATATTGGTTCCAAGCAAATCATTAAAGGCCTGAATTTTGACATATACCCTGGAGAGGTCTTTGGCTTTTTGGGTCCAAATGGGGCAGGAAAAACAACAACCATAAGAATGATGGTTGGATTGATGAAATTAACAGAAGGAGATGTATTGATCGAGGGGAAAAGTATAAAAACGGAATACAAAGAGGCAATCCGGCGAGTCGGTGCGATTGTAGAGAATCCTGAAATGTATCCATTTATGACCGGCTGGAAAAATCTACAGCATTACGCTAGAATGATGCCTGCTGTGACGGAAGAACGGATTAAAGAAGTGGTAACACTGGTGGGCCTTGATAAGGCTATCAATGAGAAGGTCGGCCGCTATTCTTTAGGTATGCGCCAACGACTTGGAATAGCCCAAGCCCTGTTACACAACCCATCTATTTTGATCTTGGATGAACCGACCAATGGATTAGATCCTTCCGGAATCCGTGAAATTCGCCGATACATAAGGAATTTAGCCGAAAAAGAAAACGTGGCTGTAATTGTTTCCAGCCACCTACTATCAGAAATCGAACTGATGTGTGACCGTATTGGCATCATTAAAAATGGTGAACTAATTGCGATAGAAACGGTCCAGGAAGCTTTAAACAAAACGGATGTAAAAGATATACACATTGAAGCTGTACCGCTGGAGACCGGACGGAACATTGTGCAGGAAAAACTGCAAATCAACGCAGCAATCGAAAAAGAAGAATTGGTTTTATCAGCCAAAAGGGAAGAAATTCCCAGCATTATAAAAAGCCTCGTCGATGGGCAGGTGGAAATATTCGGCGTCCAAGTGAAGCGTTCGACGCTCGAGGATAAATTTCTAGATTTGATTGGAGAGAATACGATTGAGTAACTTTATGAATCTCGTATATAACGAGCAAGTGAAACTCTATGCCCGGAAATCTACTTGGATTATGTTCGTGATATTAGCTGTAATCATTCTTGGTATTGCAATTCTCGGTAAAACCGTCGGCGATCTTGGAAATGAGGAATATGGGGAAGACTGGCGCCAGCAGCTCGAACAGGAGAATGCTGAATTAACGGAAGGTATGGATGAAGAACAAATAGCATATGATCAGGTAGTCAAGGAAAATAATTATTATTTGGAGAATGACATTAAGCCGCAGAATTATGATGTTTGGCAGTCGGTGATAGATAATTCGATGCTTTCGGCTTTGTTAAGTTTATTTACTATAATTGTAGCAGCCGGTATTGTTGCGCATGAATTCCGCTGGGGAACGATTAAATTACTATTGATAAGACCAGTGTCGCGGACAAAAATACTGTTCTCAAAATATGTTTCCGTTTTATTATTTGCACTTACTTCTCTGGTATTCCTGTTATTGTTTTCCTGGTTGACAGGGGCTGTTTTCTTTGGTGTAAATGGAATCAACCCAACGTTAGTTCTAAATAGCGGGGATGGATTTGTCCAAGTGTCTGCTTTGCATGAGATTACAAGATCTTATGGGTTTAGTTTAGTGAATTTAGTCATGATGTCTGCATTGGCTTTCATGATATCCTCTATCTTTAGAAATAGTGGTTTAGCGATAGGTTTTGCTATTTTCCTAATGATGGCAGGAAGCTCCATTATGGGCTTCTTCCTTCAATATGATTGGGCAAAGTTTATTTTATTCGCAAATACTAATTTAGACCAGTACTATAGAGGTACCCCATTGATAGAAGGAATGACGTTACCGTTTTCCGTGATGGTTCTTCTGGTCTATTATTTGGTATTTCTGGTACTATCCTGGGTGTTCTTTACAAAGAGGGATGTTGCAGGACATTAAAAATATTACGATTTCATGAAAGGGGTTATACAATGGTTAAACGGACAGGGGAAATAGTCCTCGGTATTATTGGGGCAGTACTTTTTTGTTTCTTTACTTTATTCGGTATAGTATTGTTTCGATTGCGGAATGATGAGGAGTTCCAGCAGGAAATGGAAAAAATGCTAACACAGCAATCGGGAATGGAGAAGATTGGGGACTTTACCCAAATCATGAACAGCGGTGCCTGGTTTTTGATTATTAGTTCTTTGATAGCAGTGATTTTGGGAATTGTGGCAGTAGTTTTGATAAAAGGAAATAAAAAGCCTAAAACTGCAGGCATCTTATTCATTGTGACTGCTGTGTTATCTTTCATTGTTTATTTAGGCATGAGCCTCATACCAGCGCTGTTATACTTG
Source organism: Sediminibacillus albus (assembly GCF_900101125.1). Classification (GTDB taxonomy): domain Bacteria; phylum Bacillota; class Bacilli; order Bacillales; family Amphibacillaceae; genus Sediminibacillus; species Sediminibacillus albus. The sequence goes on from NZ_FNFL01000004.1 coordinate 146,653, forward strand.
ATAGCTGGAATCATGTGTCTGGTAAGAAAACCAAAAAAAGTTATTGAAGGCTGATTGAATCTAATAGACTAATAAACAAGCAGAGCCTGGTGTATAATCCAGGCTCTGCTTGTTTATTGCGTTACAATTTATACATGTCAGGACGGCGGTCAGTGAAGATAGGGATGGTTGATCGGATTTTTTCAACTTCATCTAAGTCAACGGCCCCATAAAGGATTGTCTCTTCTTCGGAGGCTTCTGCTATTACTTCACCCCATGGGCCGATAATCATCGATTGTCCGCCAAACTGATTGTTCGGATCTGATCCCGCCCGGTTGCAGGCAATCACAAAGCACTGGTTCTCGATGGCTCTACTGATGAGGAGAGCACGCCAATGGTCAATTCTCTGTTTTGGCCATTCGGCGACCACATAAAGAACTTGTGTATTATCAAGCATATGGGTGCGAATCCATTCGGGGAACCGGATATCATAACAAATAACAGCAGCACTTTTTTCATCATCCAACACAAACTTACCGTCGCTGTTTCCTTCTACTAAATGCTTTTCTTCGTCCATTAATCGAAACAAATGGGCTTTACTGTATTGTTTTATCAGTTCTCCCTTGCGGTTGAAGACTAATAGAGTATTGCTTGTTTGATGATCAACTCTTTTAGCAACTGATCCAGCCACAATATTAATATGAAGTTCACTGGCGAGTTTACCCAAAAACGATGTTGACCGGCTGGCATTATCATCAGCGATATCCTCTAAGCGAGTTAAGTCATAGCCTGTTGTCCACAATTCTGGAAGGACTACAGTAGTAATATTATTGGCTGCTGCTTCCCGAATCATTTTTTCCGCTTGTTGAAAATTTCTTTCAGGGTTGCCAAAAGCTATATCCATTTGAATAAGTGCGTAAGATTGTTTCACAAAAAACCTCCTCTTATGACGGTTAAGTCTCCTGCTGCATTAAATGCTCTAATTGAGCAATGCCTGCATAAACCTCTTCTTTTCCTGAGATGTCCATGAGATAAATAGATTCTCCAGGAGCAGCGGCAGCCTCTGCAATAGTTCCCATCGCTTCCTGCTTACCGCTGGTTATTCCCAACTCAGCTAAGCACTTAGGAAGCCCTAACTCCCGGTAATGAGGAAGGAGCAGCGCAATTTCCTCCGGCCGTTGTTCCAAAGCTAATTGAACTAGTATGCCATAGGCCACCTTGTCACCATGGAGGTAGCGATGTGTTTCAGGGAGATGAGTCAATCCATTGTGGATAGAATGGGCGCCGGAGATCCGTCCGTAATGATCTCCAAAGCCCCCGACCATGCCCCCAGCCATTATAATAGTTTCTGCAGCCCTGACCAAGTGGGTAGTGACTGAACCAGTTTTTAAACTTTCCATCGCCTTTGTGCCTTCTTCTAATAGCACGTCACGGCATAGTCTGGCAGCTTGCAAAGCAATATCAAGGGAAACACTTTTTGAACTTAACCTCCTGGTTAAAACATCGGCTTCATACCATTTAGCAATTGTATCGCCAATACCTGCACGCAGAAATTCAGGTGGAGAATCGATCAAGATGCTTGGGTCGAGTAAAACCATTAACGTACTCCTTGGAAAAATAATGTATTCGAGAAAATTCCCCTTATCATCATAAAAAACACTTAATGGTGTCCAAGCGGCACAGTTGGATGCAAGCGTTGGAATCAGGATTACCGGCAAATCTGATTTATGGCCGGCGGCTTTGGCGATGTCTAATACTTTACCTCCACCAATGCCAATGATAAAGTCAGCTTTACTACTGGCTGCGGCCAGGCTGATTCGGTTTACTTCCTCGTGGGTGCAATCCTTATTATAGCCTATGTAATGAAGCGGCACACCAGGCTCAACAAAATGGGGCTGAACAGCCTTCCACGATTTCTCTCCGTGAATGACCAAGCCTTGCGAGAATTGCTGCTCGGCAATTTTTTCTGGAAGTAACTCAAGGACACCTTCAAAGCATTGATAAATAGCTGGGGCACCCTGTACTTGGATTGGTTTCATATTAGCACCTCCATTATGATTGGTATCGCACGTCAGCGGGAGATATTTCTTATTAAAGACGAAAAAACCTCTTCCTACAAATAGGAAGAGGTTAGTAATGGCAAACTCTTCCTCTTATCTTGCAGCGGTATGCTGCAGGATTTAGCACCGTATGTTCGTTTACACCGGTTGCCGGGCTTCCCAGGGCCATTCCCTCCGCCTTCTCTTGATAAGAGTGTCATTTCAGCAATTTTCAATTGTATGATATTATCGCATCACGCTAATTTTCTGTCAAGGCGGGGAATCAAGTAGGTAACTTTACAAATAGATGGATAATGGCTATGATTAGGAATTATATTTTATATACATACTTGGGAGAGTGACGTAGTGTGAGGAACTTCGAACAATCGAATTTATTAAAAAGGCTTCCGGATCAATTCTTTGCCAATTTAGTACAGAAAGTAAAGGAATTGACCGAAAAAGGGCATGATGTTATCAATTTGGGACAGGGGAATCCGGATCTGCCTACACCTGTTCATATTGTCCGGGAACTGCAGGATGCGGCGGCCGACCCGGTAAACCATAAATATCCTCCTTTTCGCGGTTTCTCCTTTCTTAAGGATGCGGTTGCTTCCTTTTATAAGCAGGAATACAGTGTCGATATCGATGCGGAGAAGGAGGTTGCCATCCTGTTTGGTGCGAAAACGGGGTTGGTGGAGCTTGGCCAATGCCTGTTGAATCCGGGAGATGTGGCGTTGCTGCCAGATCCAGGCTACCCCGATTATATGTCAGGGATTGCCTTAGCAGATGTGAAGACGGAAACAATGCCTTTACTAAAAGAGAATGATTTTTTGCCTGATTATCAATCAATAGACAGAGAGGCACTGGATAAAGCTAAGTTAATGTTTTTGAATTATCCGAATAATCCAACAGCCGCTACAGCTTCCAAAGCTTTTTTTGATGAAACAGTCGAGCTGGCGTATCAGCACAATATTTGTGTCGTACATGATTTTGCCTATGGCGCTCTAGGATTTGACGGTGATAAGCCGCAAAGCTTCTTGCAGTCCGCAGGTGCAAAAGATGTGGGGGTTGAAATTTATACCTTGTCCAAAACTTATAACATGGCTGGCTGGAGGGTTGCCTTTGCAGTCGGAAATGCTTCTGTTATTGAAAGTATAAATTTATTACAGGATCATATGTATGTCAGTTTGTTTGGCGGAATTCAGGCTGCAGCAGCAAGAGCATTAACTGGGGAACAATCATCTGTCAAGAATCTGGTGAGTACGTATGAGGATAGAAGGAATCGGTTTATTTCTAAATTAAATGAAATAGGATGGAAAGCAGAAATGCCGAAAGGGACTTTCTTTGCCTGGCTGCCTGTTCCCAAAGGCTACACATCTGAAGAATTTGCTGATCTTTTATTAGAAGAGGCACATGTAGCGGTAGCGCCAGGGAAAGGATTTGGCAAGGCTGGAGAAGGTTATATTCGTGTCGGCCTGCTTGATAGCGCAGAAAGATTAGAGGAAGCGGTGGACCGAATCGCAGAATTGAATCTTTTTAACGACTATTAATTTTCGGAAGATAGTTTCTTCCTTGAAATATAGGAAAGGCTGGTTCAGCTAACTGAGCCAGCCTTTTTACGCTACTTTCGATGATTTGTTAACTTACAGCACAGCGGTTGGGGCCTGCTTCCATTTGCTGCTGCTCGTGTGTATCAGGATTTATTTTACCAAGATTAACTAAGCGAATTTCCTGATAACTGTTTGGCTGGGGCGGAAGGTTCCCTGTAACCGCCTTATTAAATTGCTCAGGCGAGCTTATGTTCAACCGTTCGTTATTTAAATAAAGCTCTTCCAATGTGGATTGGACATTGCCTTGTTCGTTTAATTCGCCAATATTGCTAAAATGGGTGGGCAGAACATTCAAATGCTGCGGTAACCGAGGGAATCGGTCATATAAAGTGGAGTGTAAGTGCCCGGCCCATTCTGCAGCTTTCCCGGCAAGGTCTGGTCTCCCAATCGACTGAACAAACAAAGTGTCGCCGGTTAGTAAGTATTGATTGTCGACAATAAAGCTTGTGCTGCCGATTGTATGGCCTGGAGAGGATAGTACAGTTACCGTTTCGCTTTCCTCCCCGAATTTAATTTCCGATCCGTTTTCTAATGGCTGATAGTCATAAACCGCTCCTTCGTCATCAGCAGGAGGAAACCAATAGTCCGCACCAACGGCTTCAGCCAATAAACTGCCGCCTGAGATATGGTCGGCGTGAAGGTGTGTATCTGCTACGTGTTTAATTGTCCAGCCATGTTCAGCTGCAAATGATTGATAGAATGTTGTCATACGACTGGCATCAATGACGAGGGCTTCCTTTCCTGACACAATCATATAGGACAAGCATCCTTTTCCTAATCGGATGAATTGATAGACACTTCCTCCATTAGATAAGCTGCCAATCTTGACAGGCTCAAGATGCTCCCCCCAGCCAGTAATGCCATCTACCAAGTATGTAACATTTTCCATGCCTTCTCTCTCAAGGAGGGCCGTTGCTGTCTGCGCGGAGATGCCTTTGTAACAAACGATGAAAACAGGTTGAGTTTGAGGAAGTGACTGTTTCACTTTATTTGGGAAAGTTTGAATGTCAGCGAATGGAACATTGATACTTTTGACGTGACGGCCGTCTATTTTCCAATCCTGATAATCCTCTTGCCGGCGAATATCAAGAATAAAAACCTCTTCCTGGTTTAAAATTCTATGGGCCAGTTCTTTTACGGTTAAGGGTTTTAAACCACTCATGTTCTCTCCTCCTCTTCTTTTTGAAGCAATTATAACAAATTTACTTGTTTGATGTTAATGTATGCCCTTACCCGCGGCATTCTTCACTTAAACTTTACAAATTCTCATTTTTGTTACAAATAATGCAGCCTAGCACTTTTCCCTAACAGGAATTGCTTTAGGCTGCTGGCTCATTTGAGAATCCTGATGTTAAATAAGATAGAATCTTTTGGTGTTTTGATTGATCTGCTGGTAGACCGATTGAATTGTTGCTTGATGGAGTTCGGCAATTTTTGCAATGCTGGCATGGACCATTTTCGGGTGTGTCAAGCTCTGTTTAAAAGGGCCGCTGAAAGGCCAGGGGCCGTCTGTTTCCACCATGAGGGAAGTTAGGGGGACTTGCCGCACCACATCGTGAATTTCCTTTTCGTACAAGCAGTCCGGTGTAACCGATATGCTGTAGCCATTTTCCACTATACGCTGGATGGTAGCTGAGTCCCCTTTAAACCAGTGGAAATGGGCTTTTTCAATCGAATACTTTTCCAGTAAGCCACAGACAAAGGGAGCATCTTCATAAATCGCGTGCATAACAATCGGTTTTTGAAAAGCAGCGGCGTGTTGAATAAATGATTCCAACAAATCCATATATGGTTCCACGGAAATTTCAGGCTTTTCTTTTCGTAAATAGTAAGGGAGCCCGACCTCACCGACAGCTGCCATACTTTTCAAGTTTTCACGCATGAAGGTGAATAGTCTGTCTAACTCTATATCAGTAGGCAGCACCTGTTCAGGGTGGTAACCAAAAGCGGGATATATTCTGTGGTCAAGCGCAGCTAACTCCAAAGTCCTTTCAGCTGAAGCGAGGTGGTTTGACACAGATATTAAAGCTTCTACCTGGTATTCCTGAAGCTCCTTCAGCAGCTGGATTTGTTGGCTATCTGTGTACATATCTAGATGGATATGGCTATCTATAACAGCAAAGCTCATATCATTCCCCTCAATTCATTGTATATTTTCTTTTTCCAGCGCAAAAAATCTTCTGTGAGAACAATGGATTCCCGTCTTGGTCTCGCAAAAGGGATGGTAAAGACAGCCTTGACCTGGGCTGGCCTGCTGGATAAAACAATAATTCGATCAGATAAGTAAAGTGCTTCTTCAATGTTATGGGTCACAAATAATATGGAGCGCTTATGCTCCTCCCAGATGGACAAGAGCCATTGCTGCATTTCCAATCGAGTAAATTCATCGAGAGCGGAAAATGGTTCATCAAGGCAAATCAACGATTGCGGACTAAGCATACTGCGGATAAACGCAGCCCTTTGCTTCATTCCTCCGGACAGCTGATCAGGATAAGCATGCTCATAGCCTGATAAGCCTGCCTTTGCAATCATTTCGAGAGCTCCCTGTTCATCTTTTTTGCCGAGAAGCTCTTCCCCGAGCATGACGTTTTCCAGAATCGTCCGCCAGGGAAGCAAGGAGGAACTCTGTGGCATATAGCTAATCGCCCCTCTTTTCCCGTTAATCAAACTGCTTTCCATACGGATTTCGCCATTGTCTGGCTGGAGCAAGCCGCCAATCAAATGGAACAGCGTGCTTTTTCCGCTTCCCGATGGACCAACAATCGACACAAATTCCGCATGATCGATAGAAAAAGAAAGGTCTTTTAACACTTTTTTATCGCCGAATGATTTGCAAATATTAATAAGAGATAAACTAGCCATTATTTTTTGCTCCCTTCGTTTTCCAGCGAACCGTCCATCTTTCCAGAAGAATAATAAAAGCAAAAAAAATCAGACATAAAGCCATGATTAAAAAGATAGCCACAAAAACCCGGTCAGTGCGGAAGGACGAGGAGGCTAACGTCATATAAACACCGATGCCTTGTTTGGCACCGAGCCACTCGGAAATAACTGCTCCCATCACACTATAGGTCGCCGATATTTTTAAACCGGAAAACAATGCAGGCAAAGCAAACGGCCACTCCAGCTTCCTGAAAATTTGTCCTTTGGTTGCGCCGGCCATTTTCATGTAATGCATCAAATCTGCGTCCGTTTGTTTAAAACCATCCATTGCCGCAACAGCAATGGGGAAAAAGCAAACTAACGTAATGACAATCAATTTCGGCAACACGCCAAAGCCAAACCAAATAACTAGTAACGGTGCCAGGACAATAATCGGGACATTCTGCGACAAAATCATTAATGGGTAAAGTGTATCCCTTAGTTTTGGCAGTAAATGCAGGCAGATAGCCACAGCTATACCGATAATCGTACCAATGGAAAAGCCAACGATTGTTAAACGGATCGTCGACCATAGGTGGTAGCGGTAATCAGGCCAGCCAGCAATTCCCTCCTGCCAAATTTGTGAAGGGGAAGGCAGCAGCCAGGATGGCACTTCAAACAGCAAACTTGCTGCTTCCCAAAGGAGAAATAGAAGGATGATGGCCGATACCGGCCTCCATCCTTTCCGAAAAGCTGTCATGGGTGGTATTTCTCCGTTAATTTATCCATCGAGGCTCCGCTTGGCTGGTAGAGCACTTTGATTTGGGAAATAACATTACTGCTTCCAATCTCAATCATCTTTTTATTCATTTTTTCAATAACGGAAAAGAGTTCAGTCAGTTCACCTTCCATGGTGGTTTCCAATGGATGGACTTTATAGGCGACACCTGCTTCCTCAATGACAGCAATTGCTTCGTCTACATAGGGAATTACGCTTTCTCCATTTTTGGTCTTGGGAATAATTTGAATGCTAACTAGTGAATCAGCCATCTTTTAGTCCTCCTTGTTTGGCAAAAACTGATTGGTGAATGCTTTGTCTGCTTCTAATTCATGATCCAATAGTTCGTTTTCGTACATCCATTCAGCGTAGTTTTCCCAGGTTTCCTGCTTTTGTTCGCCCCAGCGGCTTGCATCATCCTGATATTTTGGAGACAGCCATTCCTGGCTGGCTTTGACCAGTTCCGCATCCAAATCAGGGACTGCTTCAATCAAGATATCTGCTGCCTCATCAGGATGGTCAATCGCAAATTGATAGCCTTTGGATACCGCCGAGACAAAGGCCTTTACCGTTTTAGGATCATTTTTTATCGTGTTTTCACTGGCAGTAAGGACAGGAGTATAATAATCAAGCTTTTCCGAGTAATCGGTCAAGTAAAGCATATTTAGTTCTTCTCCGCGAAGTTCAGCCTCTACGCCGGTCCATCCGTAATATATCCAGGCAAAATCGATATCACGTTCCACAGCAGTGAAGAAATCAGTATCCCCCATGTTAATAATATCGACTGTTTCCGCATTTGCATTTTCCTGCTTCATTAAGGAAGAGATGACAGCTTTCTCTACCGGAGCTCCCCACCCGCCATACGTTTTCCCTTCAAAGTCTTTTGGAGAAGTGATGCCCTTATTGACCGGGGAGGCAAAACCAGAAGTGTTGTGCTGAATGATTGCTGCTATCGAAACAATGGGAATGTCCTGTACCCGGGCTTCTGTTAATGTTTCCTGGGCGCTTACCCCGAAATCAGCTTTGCCGGAGGCCACAAGTTGATCTGCTCCCGCTTCACCTGGCATGATTATCTCTACATTAAGTCCTTCTTCTTCAAAAAAACCTTGGTCTTGCGCTGCATACAAACCAGTATGATTGGTATTCGGTGTCCAATCCAATACGAGCGAAACATTCTGTAACGCTTGCGGATCTTCCTGCTGGCTGGCATTGTTTTCGCTGCTGCATCCTGCTGCGATTAAGATTGCTAAAATCATTAGTGCTTTTTTCATCCTATTTCCCCCTTGCTGAATGTTAATAAAGCTTAAACGCAAGTAAACTAGAAACAGGGAACATATCAATTACCTTCTGGTTTATCGACGGTGACAGTTTGTGTATGTCAGGCTATTCAGCCGGCTGCTTTTATCCATAAAAAAACACCATAGGTTCCTACCTAGGGTGCATATCATCACATAACTACCGTCAAAATATGTTCCCTACGCTGGTTTCAGCCAGATCAGGTTCCAAGGGTCTGTATCTATACGGATACGATCTCAACCAGCAAATACTGGTCCCCCTACATGTACAACTATTTAATTGGTTTAATCTTTATTACAATCTTAACTTTGCCATAGCTGTTTTAATTTTTCAATAGATATTACATACTTAACAAAAGCTTACTACTGCTTTTCGTTACGCTGCCTGGCTTTTTTTATGATAAAAAAGGCAATCGTGCCTATGACAGCAAGTAGAATTAAGATAGGCAAGTTACCGATAAGGAAGACGAACAAGCCGGAGAAAGCGGAAAGCAGCACATTTATACTTTTCATAAACTGCTCTTTTGTTTTATCCCAAGTGTTTAAATTGTCATTATCCACACCAGAGATCTTAACATTATATTCCTGCAAATGGATGGTGACGGTTGCTAAGTCTACTTTGTTATCCAAATAGCGAATCCGTCCAGTAATAGTCTCGATTTCTTCTTGGATGCTTGCCAGGTCATTTGATATCTTTAATAAATCTTCTGTTTTTTTTGCCTCCTCCATAAAAGCCAGCAGGCGTTCTTCAACAGCCTGTTTGGTCTTAAGGCGGGATTGCAAGTCAACATATTCTTCCGTGACATCCTGCCCGGTTATTGAGTTTTCCAAAACTTTGCTGCTGCCTTCCTCAACAAAGTCTATAAAGCTTTGGAAATGTTTTTGCGGAATTCGTGCGGTAATATGACCCTGTGTAAAATCTTCGTCAGAACCTTCATGCGTATTCGATTCTACAATATACCCCCCGGCTTCTGATACTTGGGCTTGAAAGTCGGAAAAAGACTGCTGGTAATCCTTGACTTCAACTCGCAGGTTAGCATTATAAATCACCTTTCGATTCGTCTGTGCCGCCTCACTAGTAACCGCAGACTCCTTTGATTCCTGCTTATTTAGTTTGGCCCCATCTGCTGTTCCCTGGCTTTCCTCACCCGTTTCACTATTCTCATATTCGGCAGTTTCGGAAGCGGTATCCCCGGCAATTTCCGTTGATTCTTTTAGCTCCGAATCGTTACTGCAGCCTGCCAGGTACACACTAAAGCCTAGAACCAATAAAATAAGAAACCATTTTTTCATGTTTTGACCACCCTTTAGTTTTTTAAATAGACGCTAGCACACGGTGTAAAGTTACACCAGCTCCTTACTATTGCTGTGATATTGGTCCGGGAAGTCAGGAGAATGAATAAGCTATACAAGAAAATTAATTTTTATAAAAATGGGCAGTGGGCCATAATCACACTTCATACGGATTATCATAAAAATAAAGTAGCGCTAAATAAGCTAAAAAATGCATAAAATATTGCAACTAAAAGGGATTGAAAGTCACGAAGATTCCGTTCAGGTAAGTTTTCTTGTAAAAATATTTATTTATGGTTGAATTAATATACTTAATAGTGCATAATAATTCATACGCAACCAACTCAATTAATCTATAAATATATAAACAGCAGAAGGGGAGATTTTTAATGAAAAAAGATAAGATTGTATTAGCATACTCGGGTGGGCTTGATACATCGGTAGCAGTTAAATGGCTTCAGGATAAATACAATTATGATGTAATTGCCGTCGCACTTGATGTAGGAGAAGGAAAGGATCTTGATTTTGTTAAAAATAAAGCACTTGATGTAGGGGCGATTAAGTCATACGTAGTTGATGCAAAATCACTTTATGCCAATGAATATGTTTTACCCGCTTTGCAAGCAAACTTGCTATACGAAGGAAAATACCCGTTAATTTCTGCACTATCACGTCCTTTGATTGCCAAAGTCCTTGTTGATATTGCAGAGAAAGAAGGAGCAGTAGCTGTAGCCCATGGGTGTACAGGAAAGGGCAATGATCAAGTAAGATTCGATGTAGCTTTTACAGCGCTGAATCCTGGCTTGGAAATAGTTGCACCTGTCCGTGAGTGGGCAATGTCAAGGGATGAAGAAATCGCGTATGCGGAGGAAAATGGCATTCCTGTCCCGGTAGATATCGATAATCCTTACAGTGTAGATCAGAATTTGTGGGGACGCAGTAACGAATGCGGTATTTTGGAAGATCCTTGGGTAGAAGCGCCAAAAGGAGCGTACGAATTGACCAAAGATCCTGTCGATGCTCCGGATCAGCCACAGACTGTCCAAATTACTTTTCATCAAGGAAAGCCTGTTTCACTTGATGGAGAATCTCTCGAGTTTTCCGAGCTTATCCTAAAACTGAATGAAATCGCCGGAAAACATGGGGTGGGCCGGATCGACCATGTAGAGAACCGGTTAGTCGGCATTAAATCCCGTGAAATATATGAAGCGCCCGCGGCATTGACATTAATAGCTGCCCACCAGGAACTGGAGGCATTGACCCTGCCTCGAGAAGTTGCCCAATTTAAGCCGACAATTGAACAAAAGCTGGCGCAGACTGTATATGACGGACTTTGGTACTCGCCGTTAACGGAAGCATTACAGTCGTTTATTGAGCAAACCCAAAAACAAGTATCTGGCACAGTGAAAGTCAAGTTGTTCAAAGGGCATGCACAAGTAATCGGCCGTGAATCCGCACAGTCACTGTATGATTTTGACTTGGCAACTTACAAACCAGAAGATAGCTTTGACCATGAAGCGGCACTAGGTTTTATAAAATTATGGGGACTTCCTACCAAAGTTCACTCTGCTGTCAATCAAACACATGCCAAAAAAGATGCATCGATTGAAAATGTTGTGGTCGATGTGAAGGAAGCTGTTAAACAATGAAACTATGGGGCGGCCGGTTTACCAAGCCAACAAATGAGCTAGTCGACGAATATACAGCATCAATCAGCTTTGACCAAAAATTAGCAGTGTATGACATACAAGGCAGTCTCGCCCACGTGGAAATGTTGAAAGAATGCAGCATTATCCCAGAGAAGGATGCTGTTACTATTGCAAATGGGCTTCACTCTGTTGCAGAAAAGATCAAAAATGGAGAAGCGGTAATGAGCGAAGAAAACGAAGATATTCATATGAATATCGAAAAACTATTGATTGAAGAAATAGGGCCTGTCGGCGGTAAACTGCATACTGGCAGGAGCCGGAATGACCAAGTGGCATTGGATATGCGCTTATACTTGCGTGCGGCCTTAGTGGAGATCAGCCAGCTGCTGCTGGATGTTCAAAAGGCCCTCCACAAACAGGCGCGGGAAAACCTTGATACAGTTCTTCCGGGATATACTCACTTACAGCGGGCCCAGCCTGTATTATTTGCCCACCACATGATGGCTTATGTGTTTATGTTTCAAAGAGACATGGAAAGAATATCTGACAGCTGGAAGCGGGTTAACCAGTCACCATTAGGTGCCGGAGCACTGGCTGGAACCACCTTTCCGATTGACCGCCAATATGTGGCTGAGAAGCTTCACTTTGATGGGATTTGTGAAAACAGCTTAGATGCTGTCAGCGATCGTGACTTTGTTGTGGAATTTTTATCAAATGCTTCCCTGATTTCTGTTCATTTATCCAGATTGTGCGAGGAATTTGTCCAATGGTCTAGTGCCGAGTTCAATTTCATTGAATTGGATGATGCATTTTGTACGGGGAGCAGTATGATGCCGCAAAAGAAAAACCCCGATGTCGCTGAACTCGTTAGAGGAAAGACAGGGCGAGTCTATGGGCATTTAATGGGTATGCTAACGACGCTTAAAGGCCTTCCGCTTGCCTACAATAAAGATATGCAGGAAGACAAGGAAGGTATGTTTGATACCGTCGATACGCTAAAAGGTGCATTGGGATTGTTCGCACCGATGATAGAAACGATGGATGTCAAAAAGGATAACATGTACCAGGCGGTAGCTAAAGATTATTCTAATGCAACAGATCTTGCTGATTACCTTGTCGGCAAGGATATGCCATTCAGGGAATCGCATGCAGTAGTCGGCCAAGTGGTTTTGCACTGCATCAATCATAATAAATATTTAATGGATCTATCTGTCGAGGAATTTCAGCAATTTTCCCCGCTGATTGGAAGGGATATTTATGATTTTCTTGCTCCAGAGGCTGTCGTAAACGCCCGGAATGTGGCAGGCGGTACAGCTAAGAACCGTGTGGAAGAACAGCTTGCTGTAGCGCGGCAGCTCTTCCAAATAAATATGGAGTGGATTGAACAGCACAAACAATTAATCGAAAATGACGAAAATGCCTGATTTTGAATTTATAAAAAAGATGGATAATTACGGCTTACGCCATAAAGGTGGTTGTGGGCCTGTTTTTTTCATTGATATGAATAAATATAAATAAATGCGTATAAAAACCATTTATTTGTGCGAGAGAGGAGTGACGGAATTGAATGAAATTACAGGCTACCTTGTGCTGAGCACAGGGGATGTTTTGGAAGGGAAATGGCTTGGCGAGGAAATCGCTGCCGAAGGGGAGCTTGTGTTTAACACGGCCATGACAGGCTATCAGGAAGTAATGACAGACCCCTCCTATGCAGGACAAATAGTGACAATGACATATCCGTTGATTGGCAACTATGGATTCAATGATTTTGACCATGAAAGTTTGAAGCCGTCTCTAGCTGGATTAATTATCTCTTCTCCATGTCATACACCGGAACATTACCAGGCTAGTTTCACTTTAACCGAGATGGTCAGTCAATATAAAATACCCACGTTATATGATATAGATACGAGAGCATTGACAAGGATCATCAGAGAAAATGGAGAAGTTTATGGCAAAATAACATCCAATAAGCAGGCAGCTCCGAAAATGATAAAGGTGGATACAGAGGTTGTTAAAAAAGTATCGGTGACAAAGATAACAAAGGTAAAAGGAAAGAACACTTCTTCCCATTTGCCTGGGAAGGGGCCGCATGTAGTTGTTTATGATTATGGATACAAACACTCGATCACCGATACTTTGGCAGAGCTTGGCTGTAATGTGACTGTTGTACCCTATGATACACCACCGGCAGTAATAAAGGAGCTCCAGCCTGAGGGCATTGTATTATCCAACGGGCCAGGAGATCCTAAGTATTTATCCTATTTGGGCGGCCATATCAGGGAAGTAACCGACAAATACCCAACATTGGGTATTTGCTTGGGACATCAACTGGTTGCCCTCGCTCATGGCGGGCAGACCGAACGTCTTCCATATGGCCATCGCGGGAGCAACCATCCAGTAAAAGACTTGACGACAGGCAAAGTTTTCATTACTTCACAAAACCATGGATACGTTGTTGATATGGATTCCGTTGAACTGGCTAATTGGGATATCTCGCATATCAATGTCAATGACCGTTCGGTGGAAGGGCTTGTACATCGAACAAAGCCAGTAATGACCGTTCAGTTTCATCCAGAGGCACATCCCGGACCTATTGATACGTATAAAATATTTAAGGAGTTCCTCAGCAAGATTCCAGACAAGGGAGAGAAACAACATGCCTAAGTTTTCACATATCAAAAAAGTGCTTGTTATCGGCTCCGGCCCTATCGTTATCGGCCAGGCTGCTGAATTTGATTACGCTGGCACCCAGGCTTGTCTAGCATTAAAGGAAGAAGGGATGGAGGTTATTTTAGTTAATAATAACCCAGCCACCATTATGACTGATCAACATATTGCTGACCAGGTTTATTTGGAGCCGCTGACTTGTACATCTTTGACCAATATCATAAAAAAAGAAAAACCTGATGGCTTACTGCCTACACTGGGCGGACAGACAGGATTAAACCTTGCTGTGGCATTGTCTGAGGCAGGCGTGCTTGAGCAATACAAAGTGGAATTGCTTGGTACACCGCTGGATACTATTCAAAAAGGAGAAGACAGGGAAATCTTCAAGTCAATGATGAAGTCCATAGATGAACCGGTATCGGAAAGCATCACAACTAGCTCAGTAGAGGATGCGGTTAGTTTTGCAACTTCTGCAGGCTATCCAATTATCATTCGTCCAGCATATACATTGGGCGGTGGCGGCGGCGGAATAGCTGACAATGAGGAGGAATTGAAAGCAATTGTCAAAAACGGCCTTCATGCCAGTCCGATTGGCCAGGTCTTAGTCGACCAAAGTGTAAAAGGCTGGAAGGAAGTAGAATATGAGGTCATGCGGGATGCCAATGATACGTGCATTATTGTTTGTAATATGGAAAACATTGACCCGGTCGGAGTCCATACAGGAGACAGCATTGTCGTAGCGCCTTCCCAGACGCTTAATGACCGCCAATATCAAATGCTGCGTACTACCTCCTGCAAGGTAATTAGAGAATTGGGCGTAGTGGGCGGCTGTAATATCCAATTTGCTTTAAATCCTGAAAGCAATGAATATGTAATTATTGAAGTGAATCCTCGCGTCAGCCGTTCTAGTGCACTAGCCTCCAAAGCAACAGGCTACCCGATAGCCCGCATAGCTGCAAAGCTAGCTTTAGGCTATCATTTAGATGAAGTTTTGAATCCAATTACCGGCCATACTTATGCAAGTTTTGAGCCGGCGATTGATTATATTGCTGTCAAAATTCCGAGGTGGCCGTTTGATAAGTTTGCAAAGGCAAACAGACGGCTTGGAACGCAAATGAAAGCAACAGGTGAAGTGATGGCACTAGCTCGTAATTTTCCGGCGGCCTTAAATAAGGCGGTCAGATCATTGGAAATCGGGGTAGATAGTTTAGTATTGCCGAACATTGCTAGTTTGACAAATGATGAGATTAACAAAAGTCTGGCAGAGGCTACTGATGAAAGGCTGTTCGTAATTGCTGAAGCGTTTAGGAGAAATTACTCGATTGCCGACATTCATTCATTAACGGAAATCAATAAATATTTTTTAAATGAAATAGCATTAATCATCCAACTGGAGAAGGAGCTTGCTTCCAAGGATTGGGAGTCCTTAAGCAGTTCAGATATAAGTAAAGCAAAATTATACGGGTTGTCAGATGGATTGCTTGCTGACATTTTTCAAGTCAGTAGAGCAGACGTACAGGGAAAAACGCGTCAGTTCGGATTAACACCTTCCTATAAAATGGTTGATACTTGTGCGGCGGAATTTTCAGCAGATACTCCATACTTTTACAGCTCGTGGAAAGAAAGCGATGAAGTAGAAGCGCTGGCTGGCAAGCAGAAGGTGGTAGTCCTTGGTTCCGGTCCTATCCGTATCGGCCAAGGGGTGGAATTCGATTACTGTTCGGTTCATGCAGCAATGTCGCTCAAAGAACAGGACATCAAAGCCATCGTCGTCAATAATAATCCAGAGACTGTCAGTACTGATTTCAATACGGCAGATCATTTGTATTTTGAACCATTAACGGAAGAAGATGTATTGCATGTGGTAGAAAAAGAGAATGCAGATGGAGTGCTAGTTCAGTTCGGCGGCCAGACAGCAATCAACTTAGCTGAAGGATTAAGCAGGGCTGGTGTACATGTTAGCGGGACATCTTTATCAGCCATTGAAGCAGTTGAGGATCGGAATAAATTTTATCAGCTATTAAAGAAGCTAGATATCCCACATATACCTGGTGAAACAGTAATGGATACAGTGAATGCGGAGAAAATAGCCGAGAGAATAGGCTATCCAATTCTAATTCGTCCTTCTTATGTGATTGGGGGCAGAGGAATGGCAATCGTCCATAATCGCATACAACTGTTAAATTATATTGGCAGCTTAAAAAATGAAGGGGCCGGTTCGCGGATTTTCCCTCTATTGATTGACCGTTTCATCTCTGGTTATGAAGTAGAGGTGGATGCTGTCTGTGACGGTGAGGATGTGTTAATCCCTGGGATCTTTGAGCACGTCGAGAAAGCGGGCGTCCATTCTGGAGACAGCACAGCTATCTTCCCAGCCCCAGGTCTAACACATGACCAGCAAGCATTAATAGAACAATATACCGAGCAAATATCTGCAGAATTAGCAATCAAGGGTATTATCAATATTCAGTTCGTCCTTAGTGAAGATAGAAAGGATATATATGTACTGGAGGTAAATCCGCGTGCTTCCCGGACGGTACCAATTGCCAGCAAAGTAACGGGAGTACCGTTGGTCGACCTGGCTACCCGGGTCCAGATGGGGGAGTCGTTAGCTGAGCTGGGCTGGAGGATTGGACTGCATGATTCGGGCAGTTATTATGCTGTTAAAGTTCCTGTTTTTTCTACTAATAAATTGCCTGGTGTAGATCCCTTCCTGGGCCCTGAAATGAAATCGACTGGAGAAGCAATTGGCTTGGGAACGACTGTCGAAAGTGCTATGGCCAAGGCGTTCGGCTGGAAGGAAGGAAGCTTGCTCGATTTAAGAAAGAATCAGCAGATATTCCTCTCGTTAGGAAGTAATGCCAGCCATTTATCGAAAGAACTGTTGGACATTATTTCACAGCTTCCGGCGAAGATAGCTGTTGATAGGGAAACAGCTGATGCACTTAATGAACAAGGAATTACTGTTGATAAAGTTATTAGTATTGCTGAAGCAGGAGAAAGCTGTCTAAACAATGATTTTCAATTGATTTGCGATCTCATGCAAAGCTGGGAATCCAATGAACATGTGCAGCTGCGGGAAGATGCATTAAAGACGGATACATTATGCTTAACGACAGTTGAAACATTAGCAGCTTTCCTGAAAGCATCTATGCAAGTCATAGAGGAACCGCATGCCATTAATGAGTATTTACAGGCGAATCAAGGGCTGAATCAAGAGAAGGAGCGTGTGCATTAAATGGAATTGACCAAAGAAATCAACATACAGCAACAGCTTTCCGGCCGGAATTTTTTAACATTGGGCGATTACAGCAAGGCGGAGATAAGCTACTTGTTGGAGCTTGCTGCGACATTGAAGATGCAGCGGCAAAAAGGGATTATCGAGCAGCCGCTGCAGGGAAAGACGCTCGGGATGATTTTTGAAAAATCGTCAACCAGAACCCGCGTCTCTTTTGAAGCAGGAATCTATCAGTTGGGCGGAACAGGTCTATTCCTAAGCGCAAATGACATTCAAATCGGCAGGGGCGAGCCGATTGCAGATACAGCCAAAGTATTATCCGGATATTTAGATGGGATAATGATACGAACCTTCTCTCAGAAAACGGTGGAGGAGCTGGCGGCGAATGCCTCAATTCCTGTCATAAATGGTTTAACCGACAGCTATCATCCTTGCCAGGTTTTAGCGGATTTACAAACAATCGAAGAAGTGAAGGGCGGGTTAAACGGAATTAACCTCGTCTATGTCGGGGATGGAAACAATATGGCGCATTCTCTTATGCTTGGAGCATCTAGAATGGGAATGAATATCAGTATAGCTGCGCCGGAAGGGTTTCAGCCCGACGAATGTATAACAGAGCAGGCAAAATCGATTGCCAGGCTTCAAGGCGGTAAAGTAGAAATCACTTCAGACCTTCCAGCAGCCGTCCGGGGTGCAGATGTGATTTATACAGATGTATGGGCAAGTATGGGTCAGGAGAGTGAACAGGCGGCCAGGGAACAAGCATTTTCAGGCTTTCAAGTAAATAAAGAATTATTTTCTTATGCCCAGAAGGATGCCGTGTTTATGCACTGCTTACCGGCGCACCGGGGGGAAGAGGTTACAGCAGAAGTGATAGATGGCAGTAGATCGGTCGTTTTTCAACAGGCTGAAAACAGATTGCATGCACAAAAGGCATTAATGACTGCCCTCATGGGATAACTGAAAAACAAAGCCCTTCCTTAGGAAGGGCTTTTTTGGCTGATAAGAAAGCCGTTTTATTTTTTTCAACTTGCAGAGATTGCAACGTAATCTGCCTAACCAAGAAGGGCAGTTATGTAGCTCGTTAAACTGTTCCACCGTACGCCAAGTACTCGTCTAATGCTTGCTGTAATGTTCCTTTGATAATAGCTTTATGCTCGAACAACAGATCTAAATCCACCATATTTTGCACAATTTCCGGCCGCAACCCTGTAATAACAGGCCTGCATCCCATCAAAGAAATACCATCCAGCAATTTTAAAAAGCGTTTGGCTATCTCTCCTTCCATCTCAGCAATTCCGGAAAAATCCAAGATCAATGTGTGAATCCGATGTCTGCCGATCTCTATTAAGACTTTTTCTTCGATCGTTTGAGTGCGGGAAGAATCAATCGTTCCGATTAAAGGTAAAATACTTACATAAGGGGTTACTGGAATAATCGGAACTGATAGATTTTGTACCAGCTCTCGTTGAGCTTCTATTAATTCATCCTTATACTTTGAATAATTAATAAAAAAGCCATTCAAAAACTGATCAATCAGCGCGTTGATTTTATTCTCCAATGTATAAAATCTGTCACGGTCGGCAGACTCATTGGTTTGCAAGTCATAATTATACAAGGCGACCCATAAGGTTCTGCGGATGGCTTGCACCCACTCCAGTTTAAAGGCCAATGTTAAGTTGAAATTAGCCCATGCGATTCCCTCACGCTTTGCAAAAGCGAGTAGTTCCTGTTCTTTTTCCTCCACTACATAGAGAACCAAAAGGTGTGCATTTTTTAATAAATTAATATTTCCGATTAATCGTATTTCTTCTATTTTCCCTCGAACGTTCACAGCTTCATTTAGTAATTTTTCTTCAAAGGGTTCTTTATTACTGATGAGAAACTCTTTTATACTCATGCTATCTTGATAAGTCCATTCCAAGAAAATCACTCCCTTTACGAAAAGATAAAAACATAGTTCCGGAAAATTATTCTACTAATGAAATAAAAAGAAAAATAGAATCTCTAACATTATAACAAATCCTGATTATTCATGAAATTATCTGCTACAGAGAAACATTTTGAAATGTTGCAAGCTCTGGATGGTTAAATGTTTGACTTATGGGTGAAGGGGAAGGGATATGGAGAAAATAACGGTGTAAACGAGTTAGGCACGTATAAAAAATTTTTTCATAAGATTTTAATAATAGCGTTTACAGCGGGAAATTAAGATGTCGTTGGTTCTTTACACCTGTGTTATAATCAAAGTTATGAAAAAAGGTCTGTTTTATTTTTTGTTCAGACTGACTGCTGCATCTGAGAACGAGGCTAACAAATTAAAGGAATGATCTGATTTGGTAAATTATCATCATGCATATAAAGAGATACTGAAGATAACTTCAGAAAGAAACGTAATGGTTGATGAATTATTGAAAAATCATACGTACACTAGATTAGGCGGAAAAGCAGATATTCTGGTTACTCCAGAGACGTTTGAAGAAGTTCAGGAATTAGTGAAACTTGCCCAACGGGAAGAGGTACCCTTTACACTTCTGGGGAATGGTTCAAATATGATTGTAAAAGACGGCGGCATCCGGGGTATAGTAATGAGCCAGAAGCGCTTTCAGGAAATTCGCACAAGTGGAAAGCGCATCGTAGCCCAAAGCGGCGCAGCAATCATTGAAGTTTCCCGTAGAGCATTAAGGGAAGAGCTGGCAGGTTTGGAATTTGCCTGCGGCATCCCCGGAACTGTCGGCGGTGCTCTGTTTATGAATGCAGGTGCCTATGGAGGAGAAATTAAAGATGTGCTGGAACATGCCGTAGTTGTTGACCCGGACGGAAACCTGTTAACGAAGGCGGCAGAAGATTTGGATTTAGAATACCGGACTAGCAATATCCCCGACAAAGGCTATATTGTGCTCGAGGCTAGCTTCAAATTGGAGCCAGGCAATTATAAGGATATTAAGGCTATCATGGATGATCTTACTTATAAACGAGAGTCGAAGCAGCCTTTGGAATATCCCTCCTGTGGCAGTGTTTTTAAACGGCCTCCTGGATATTTCGCTGGCAAGCTTATCCAGGACAGCGAGCTTCAGGGCAAAGGAGTTGGAGGAGCGGAAGTTTCCACCAAACACGCCGGATTTATTGTCAACAAAAATAATGCAACGGCTACTGAGTATATATCAGTGATTGAGTTGGTACAAAAAACTGTCGAAGAAAAATTCGGTGTATTCCTGGAGAGAGAAGTGAAAATCATTGGCGAAGACGCCGATGTAGATACACAAAAGTCCGTAAAGCAAAATTAATAGATTCTTCCAAACAGCAGCTCCTTATTTAGGAGCTGCTGTTTGTTTTTCTGATACAAAATTCAGCCGGAATGTTTCACTGTTCATTTCTTCCGCTGTTGGCAGGCGGCGGAGGGCGGGGTGAAGCGCCCAGACAATTGATACGATAAGCAGTCCAGCACCTGCACAAGAAAAAATTAACGAAGGGAAGGTGATGCTTGCCAAATAGCCTCCTGCCAAAGAACCTATAGGCATAGCGACAACACTCATACTGCGTGAAACTGTATTTATCCTGCCTAGTACGCTATTAGGCACGACCGTCTGCACGACTGCTGCAAACAAGACATTTGTTGCGCCAACAGGAAGCCAGGCAATACCGAACAAGACAGTCCCAAGTAAGACGGAAGGAATTAAAGCGCTGGCTATCCAGCATGCCGATCCAAAACAAAAGGCAACAATCGAGACCCGGCCAACAGCAAATTTACCGAACCAGGGACTTGCCAGTGCACCTATTAATGAACCACACGACATGGCTGCCAGATAGAATCCATAAATTTCAGCGCCGCCCTTACTGTCTGCAAACCCAGGCAAGACAGCCATAGCAGCACCGATGGCAAAATTGCAGGCAATCGATCCGATTAAAAAGGTGGCCATAAGAGAATGAAAAACGAGAGAAAAGCCCTCTTGCAAATCTTCCAAGTATTGCCGAAAAGCTGGTTTCAAACCTTTCTTTCCCATTGTTTGCTCCGTTTTTTCAGGAAGCTTAACACTCGCAAAAAGCAGAGCAGCAATAACAAATGTAATAGAGTCGGCTACATACAAGGTAACAGCTCCGACAGTTGCCACCAAAATCCCGGAAACAGCATTAAACACGAGGTCGATCCCTTGGTATGCAAAGGAAAACAAAGAATTCCCTTTTATCAACTCTTTATCGTTTAGTAGGATTGGAAGGGCCTTTGTCTGAGATGGATAAGCGAACTGTTCAATAAAAGATACAATTGGCATAATTACTAATACAAGCTGAACGGTTAGCAGGTTGAGAGTATAGGCAAACGGAATGATTAGTATAAGGATTGATTGCAGTATTTGTGTGATTACAAGCGTCCTTTTAATCGGCCATTTGTCTACAAAAGGACCGGTAACAAATTGTAATGCCATGGGCAGTAGCGTTAAGAATCCCGCCAATCCGGAATAAAAAGAACTGCCTCCCAAGTCGTAAACAAGCCACATGGCAGCCACATAGTAGACGCTGTCGCCGATATTTGTGACAATTCTTCCTAGAAACAGCCATAGGAAGTCTCGATTGCTGGTTAATAAAGACACGCAGGTTCCTCCCTTAATAAATAAAATTACTCGGTAAAAAAAATTTTACCGTATATGTAAAAAAAAGAATCTTAATCCGATTCTTTTTTGTTTTGTTCTGGAAGATTTATACGCTGAAACAACGGCTCATCTATTTCAAATCCGAAAGCAGTGATGCTGTATAGTTTTCCATTAGCATCCTTTTCCGCTTCGGCACTAGTTTCCCGCAGCTCTTCCATCAGGGAAAAGAACTTTTTCAGCCAGCGTTTAAATTGTTCTTCCGTTGCAGTAATTTCCCAAGTGGAGGAAAGATGGGACCACTCGGATGGATCAGATGTCGCCTTTTCCTGCTGAAAAGCTTCTGGTGGAGCAGTCAGCACCCTCATCTTCGTGCGCTCCAGCATTTGCGTGTACATTTGCCTGGATGCCTCGCTCAAGTCCTCTTTGTACGGAAGAAGCTGTTCGGAAGGAGAGAAGCCCCTTGCCGTTGATTGATAAAATTTTTGGATAATCCCGTTTTTCTCTTCTGTTTTCACTATTTCTACCAAGTCATTTTTGGCCAGCTCTTTCAGGTGATAATGAATTTTGGCGCGGGAAAGGTTAAATTGGGCAGCTAATTGCTGTCCTGTATAAGGTTTTTCCATTAGGCGCATCATTAATTGCCCGCGAAAAGGGTCGCTAAGTGCTTTTAGTTGTTCAAATGTCTTTAAAGTCATCATCTGTTCCAATGAGAAGCGCCTCCGTTTATAAATTTTACACGGTTAAAATAATTTAACTGTATAGTATCACAACCTGCCTCTGACGACAATCAAAAAACAGAATAAAGGAAATCAATTGACCGACTATTTTTCAAAATTAAGTAGATGGTTCAATTAGATGCATTTTTTAATAATTAATGCTATCATGATTTTAATCGAATAAAAATTCCTTTGGGGCAGGGTGTAAATCCCGACCGGCGGTGATGGGCGAACGTATGCCCTTAGTCCGTGACCCGCTTGCTAATTGCAGCGGTGGATTTGGTGCAATTCCAAAGCCGACAGTGAAAGTCTGGATGGGAAAAGGAAACGGATAAGCGTAGCTATACGTTTATTTTGATGCATAGGAAAAGAGGCATATAGCGCAAAGTGTTTGTTCTATATGGTCTTGTCACTATTTTCTTATGCGCTTTTACTATCTGTGTTGTTATTTCAAGCCCCGGTAAATACCGGGGCTTTTTTATGCTTATAGATAAGTTAGCAAAAAAGGGAATACCTGCTGGCTACCTTTGAATAGAAAGGATTGGTACAAGATGTCCTCGAAGGCCAAATACATGGATACAGCCTTGGCGATAGCTGAAGTAACGCTTGGGCAGACAAGCCCTAACCCTTCTGTAGGTGCTGTAGTAGTAAAGGATGGAAAAGTGCTTGGTATAGGCAGCCATTTACAGGCAGGTACAGAGCACGCGGAGGTCCATGCTTTAAAACAAGCAGGGGATTTAGCGGAAGGGGCTGACATATATGTAACATTGGAGCCTTGCTCACATCATGGCAAAACACCGCCATGCGCGGATTTAATAATCGAACGAAAGCTAGCCAGAGTATTTGTTGCCTGCTTGGATCCTAACCCGGAGATAGCTGGACGCGGAGTTGACAAATTAAGGCAAGCAGGGATAACAGTGGAGGTCGGCTTGAGAGAAGAAAGGGCAAGAGAATTAAACCGTAAATTCTTTAAACATATAAGGCATAAACGGCCGTATGTCACCTTGAAAGCCGCGGCGACATTAGATGGCAAAACAGCGACTGCCTCGGGAGACAGCCGCTGGATCACTTCCTCAGAGGCAAGGGAAGACGTCCACAAACAACGAGATCTACATGATGCAATACTTGTAGGGATTGGCACGGTATTACAGGATGATCCGTTATTAACCGCTAGACTCCCCCAGGGAAGCAAGAATCCGATTCGGATTGTGTTAGATACTCATTTGCGCATTCCGGAAGATAGTAAGCTATTAAACAGCCAAGAGGCAATGACTTGGGTGATTTGTGGTTCTTCAGCCAATACAGGGCAAGCTAAATGCAATAAGTCTCATGTGAAAGTATGGCAGTTGGACACACCGGAGATCCAGCTGGAAGCTGTCTTGGATTTATTGGGAGAGCAGAATGTCCAATCCGTTTATGTGGAGGGTGGCAGTGGTGTTCACGGTTCTTTTGTAGAAAAAAGCCTTTTTGATGAATGCCATTGGTATATAGCTCCGCGTTTGCTTGGTGGGATTGATGCTGTCACTTCCGTGGGCGGTATTTCTCCTCGACTAATGAAGGAAGGCAAACGATTAACTTTTACCTCCTTCACACAAATTGGCACCGATATAAAAATAATTGCAGTACCTGACAAGGGGGAACAATAAATTGTTTACCGGTATCGTTGAGGAAAAAGGAAAAATAAAGACAATCAAAAAAAACCGCAATTCATCGACATTAACGATCGAAGGAAAAACCGTCACAAAGGATGTAGCAATCGGTGAAAGCATCTCTGTTAATGGAGTATGTTTAACAGTAACAGCTTTCAATAACGATTGGTTTTCGGTGGATGTTATCCCGGAAACTTTCCGGACTTCTTCATTGGCAGGTGTAACGACAGGGATAGAAGTGAACCTGGAGAGAGCAATGCGAGCTTCGGATCGCTTTGGCGGCCACTTTGTATCGGGACATGTCGATGCAGTCGGAACGATAGCAAAACTTTGGGAAGAGGCAAATGCCCTTTATTTAACGATTGATGTCGCGGAGAAGGGCCTTCCTTATATTACAGAAAAAGGTTCGATTTCCGTGGATGGTACTTCGTTAACAGTCTTTGGCCTCTCTGAAAAAGGCTTTACGATTTCACTCATTCCGGAAACACAGCGAGCCACCATCCTCTCCCAAAAAAGGGAAGGGGATGTGGTCAATATAGAATATGACATGCTTGCCAAATATATGGATCGTCTTCTTTCGGCGAGATACCAAAACGAGAAAAAAAGCAATTCGGCAGCAGCGATCACAGTGGATAAATTACAACAATATGGTTTTTTAGAATAGGAGGACAGCTAATGTTCCAGACAATTGTCCAGGCGCTGGAAGATCTTCGGGCAGGGAAAATGGTAATTGTTGTCGATGATGAGGATCGTGAAAATGAAGGAGACTTTGTAATGTTAGCTGAACATGCTACTCCTGAAGCGGTCAATTTCATGGCAAAAGAAGGCCGGGGGCTGATTTGCACCCCGATGGATGAAACACTGGCAAAAAAATACCACTTGCATGCAATGGTTGAAGAAAATAGTGATACTTACGGTACAGCATTTACAATAAGTGTTGATCACAAGCTGACAGATACAGGTATTAGCGCCTATGATCGGGCGTTAACCATCCAAAAGCTGTTGGATGAACAAACAGAAGCGATTGATTTTAAGCGACCAGGGCATGTTTTTCCTTTAGTTGCTAAGAGTGCGGGAGTTTTAGTAAGGCCAGGGCATACAGAGGCTGCCGTGGATTTGGCACGGTTGGCTGGTGCTAAGCCAGCAGGTGTGATTTGTGAAATTATGAAAAATGACGGCACAATGGCCAGATTGCCGGATTTGGAAGAACTAGCCGAAAAGCATCAGTTATCATTGATTACTATTCAGGATTTAATTGCTTACCGGAAAGTGAATGATCAGTTAATCGAGAAGGAAATTGAAATTGATCTTCCTACCGAATATGGAGAATTCAAGCTGGCCGCTTATACTGAAAAAATAACTGGCAAGGAACATTTAGCCTTGTATAAAGGGGAATTAAATGCAGAGGACCCTGTATTGGCAAGAATTCATTCCGAGTGCCTGACCGGGGATGTGTTTGGCTCACACCGCTGTGATTGCGGCCCACAATTGGAACAAGCATTAAAGCAGATTGAAGAAGCTGGCAAAGGCGTCCTTATTTACATGCGCCAGGAAGGCCGGGGAATAGGTTTGCTAAATAAGCTAAAGGCTTATAAGCTCCAGGAACAAGGCTTTGATACAGTGGAAGCGAACCATCAGCTTGGCTTCCCTGCCGACTTGCGCGATTACGCAGTAAGTGCACAAATGCTGAAGGATTTAGGCATCCGTAAGCTTCATTTACTAACGAACAACCCAAGAAAGATATCGGGGTTAAATGAGTACGGGCTGGAAGTAGTTGAACGGAAGGCCATTCAAATACCGGCAAACAAAGACAATGAGAAGTACTTACAAACCAAAAAAACGAAACTCGATCACTTATTTAATTTTCACACTAAATAATACAAAAATGGAATGGAGGATATAAAATGAGCAAAATCTATGAAGGAAACCTGGTGGGTACTAATTTAAAAATCGGTATTGTCGTGGGCAGGTTTAATGAATTTATTACGAACAAATTGCTTAGCGGGGCGGAGGATACTTTAAGAAGACATGGCGTTGCTGAATCGGATGTGTCGATTGCCTGGGTGCCCGGAGCATTTGAAATTCCTCTGGTAACAAAAAAAATGGCTGCCTCAGGAAAGTTTGATGCAGTTATAGCCTTAGGTACAGTTATCAGAGGCTCGACCCCTCATTTTGATTATGTAAGCAGTGAAGTATCAAAAGGTGTAGCCAATGTATCGATGCAGGAGAACCTTCCTGTCATCTTCGGTGTTCTAACAACCGATACCATCGAACAGGCAATCGAACGGGCTGGAACGAAAGCCGGAAACAAAGGGGCCGAGGCGGCTGTATCTGCCATTGAAATGGCAAATCTAATGAATTCGTTTGAATAAAGCTGAACCGTATTATCTTCTTCTATTTGGAGGATAATACGGTTTTTTGTTGCCCATATAGTTTTTCTGTATGATAAGATAACAGAAAATACTTTAAGTAGGGGATGGCATGTTAACTTATGAAATCATAGAATCAAAATTGCAGGATATTAAACGATTGGATGATGAATTAGTTTGCCGCGAAATCGAAGAAGTAATAGCGAATTACCATTTAACAATTACCCAAAAAACTACTCTTCGTACTAAAAAAGGTTCTTACCATTGGCATACCAAAAAAGAAAAGCAAGCTGGGGTGCTGGAAATAACCTATTGGCCGCAAAAAGGGCGGTTATGGCTGGAAATAGCAGATAACCGCTTAGCAGACTGGAATCATTCCTTAATTGAGGATGCTGCCAACTGTTTGGCCGAGAGGTTTGCGGGAAAGATTGAGCGTTTAAAAGTTTAAACATTCCAGAGGTCTTGGCGTGAGCTGTTTGACAAAAAAGGACCCCAGGAGTAGAATGTGTACTTAGAAAACTAAATTAGTTTCCTTGATTTATTCATTAGCTTACAGGTAGGGGATTGAAAGTGAAAGACAGAATCACCAGGCAAGTAGTCGAAGAAATACAACGAAACGGTATGCGATTCACTGTGGACGATATTACCAACCAATTGGGCATTAGTAAAAAAACAATTTATGAACATTTTTCTTCAAAAGAAGAGATTATCGAAACGATTGTCGATAAAATGTTGGCTGAAACAGATCAAAAAACAAATGAACTAATGGCCGATGATTCTCTTTCTTTTATTGTTAAGATTAAACAGTTAATGCAAGTTCTTCCAGAATACTACCAAATTTATGACAGGCCTATTTTGGATGAAATGAAGCGCTTCTATCCTGATCAATGGGTGAAAATCGAAGCTTCCTTAGATGAGGATTGGGATGAACTGCAAGCTTTAATTGAAAGCGGCATTCAAACGGGCGAGATCGTATCTGGCTACTCCGTCGCTGTCATCATGAAGGTGCTGATCGAAGCGATCAATACCACGATGGATCAACATTTTTTTAATAAAAATAATATAACTGTTGCGGAAGCTTTATCACAAATCGTCGATATCTTGCTATATGGATTGGTACCTGAGAATAAAAGATAATAACTTTTATTCTTTTATTTCCCAAATGTAAACTAAAAAAACGTTTGGAGTTTATTAGTTTTACAATTCGATGCCGGGAAGTAATTAAAAGATGAAAATTTGTAAGGAGGTTTTTTTATGGCATATTTACTTTTGGCTGCTGCTATTGTTTGTGAAATTGTAGGGAGTTCGATGCTTAAGATGTCTGCCGGTTTTTCCAATCTTATTCCCGGTCTGGGAGCTATTGCTGGTTATGGATTGTCCTTTTATTTTCTGGCATTGGCATTGAAAGACTTGCCAATGGGATTGACCTATGCTCTGTGGGCTGGTATAGGGACAGTATTGACGGTAGCGATTGGCGTCATCTTTTGGAAAGAGCATTTTTCGCTGCAAATGCTGGTAGGCGTTAGTGCAATCGTCATCGGAGTAGTTGTCTTGAATATGCCAACAGGAGCGTGAAATAATCTTCCTGCTTAGCCATGTCGATGCTTAGCCGCTTGACAATCCTCTTGGAAGTTCATATAGTATTTATACATTTAAATAGTTAAAGCGATGACAAGGATTAGTACTGTAGCAAGCTGTTTATAGAGAGGGAATGGCTGGTGAGAATTTCCAACAGCTATACAGGAACCTGCCCTTGGAGCTCGGTATCGATAAAGATACATGCGGAGTTTTCCGTTATCAAGTAGAGTGCACAGGAAACGCTGTGAACAAGGGTGGTACCACCAAACCTCGGTCCCTTTTTTTGGGGATGGGGGTTTTTTGTATGGAAAAAAATAAAGTAGGTGACAAGATGGCGAAAAAAAATAAGCAGTTTGTAGAAAAGATAACCGCTATGGAAGAAGATTTCGCACAATGGTACACAGATGTTGTGAAACAGGCAGATTTAGTTGATTATGGCCCTGTAAGAGGCTCGATGATTATCCGGCCTTATGGTTACGCGATTTGGGAAAATATACGTGATATTTTAGATGCAAAAATAAAAGAAACCGGCCATGAAAATATGTACTTTCCTTTGTTTATTCCGGAAAGCATGCTGCAAAAGGAGAAAGACCATATCGAAGGTTTTGCCCCAGAGGTGGCTTGGGTAACCCATGGAGGCGACGAAGAGTTACAAGAGAGGTTGGTCGTCCGGCCGACGTCGGAAGTACTATTCGCCGAACATTATGGGAAAATTATTCATTCCTATCGTGATTTGCCGAAGCTATACAATCAGTGGAGCAATGTCGTTCGTTGGGAGAAAACAACCCGGCCATTTTTGCGTTCACTAGAGTTTTTATGGCAGGAAGGCCATACATGCCATGCAACAGATGAAGATGCCGCTGAAGAAACAAGACAAATGCTGGATGTCTATGCAAGTTTATTTGAGGATTACATGGCGATTCCTGTTTTGAAGGGAAGAAAAACAGCAAAGGAAAAGTTTGCAGGTGCGAAGTACACGCTAACGATAGAAAGCTTGATGCATGACGGCAAGGCCTTGCAAGCAGGTACTTCCCATCATTTAGGAACTGGATTTGCCGAAGCGTTTGACATCCGTTTTTCAGACGAAGCAGGGGAACTGCAGCCTGTTCATCAAACATCATGGGGATTTACGACACGGTCGATCGGGGCCATGATTATGGTACATGGGGATAACCGCGGCTTGGTGATACCTCCCAAAATAGCTTCCAAGCAAGTGATGATTGTGCCAGTTGCACAGCACAAAGAAGGTGTGCTTGATAAGGCGTATCAGCTGAAGACTCGTTTGAGCGATATAGCCAGAGTAGACATAGATGCAAGTGATAAGTCACCAGGATGGAAGTTCAATGAATATGAAATGAAAGGGATTCCTATCCGGTTAGAAATTGGCCCGAAGGATATAGAACAAGGCCATGCCGTACTTGTCCGACGGGATACAGGAGAAAAAATCTTCGCAGCGATGGAGGATTTGGAGACGAAAATCCTTGAATTGTTGGAAGACATACAAATAAACCTGTTTGAAAAGGCTAAAAATCATCGGGAAGACAAAACAAGCATTGCCAAGACAATGACAGAATTCAAAAACAGTCTGGAGAACAATCCAGGGTTTATCAAAGCGATGTGGTGCGGCGAACAAACCTGCGAGGAGAAAATAAAAGAAGAAACCAGCGCAACTTCCCGCTGCATCCCTTTTGAACAGGAAAAAGTCTCCGATACCTGCGTATATTGCAGCAAACCCGCACAACAACAAGTCTACTGGGCCAAAGCATATTAGAAAGAAAAGCGGAGGACACCGGTAGTGGCGTAAGGGGTGGACTGCCCTGTTCAAAATAAAGGAAAGCCAAAAAGACGGTTCATCTTTTTGAGTTTGACTTATTGAAGGAGCAGGGAGGGAAGCCCTCAAGCCACTGGTAGTCCGCAGCTAGCCAAAGAAAAGCGGAGGACACCGGTAGTGGCGTAAGGGGTGGACTGACCTGTTCAAGATAAAGGAAAGCCAAAAAGACGGTTCACTTTTTGAGCTTGATTTATTGAAGAATCAGGGAGGGAAGCCCTCAAGCTACTGTAAACCCATTGAAACTGTTTCGAAATTTTTTCTTTTTTGCTACCAGAAAAAGGTTTGCTCCTTCCGATATTAAGGGAATTGTTGTATAAACGTTTCTCATATTATGATTGGAGGGTAGTTTATGGATAAGTCCGAACGTGAACGAGGCAGTAAATTACCGGATCAGAAAGATGAAATTAAATTCAAGGAAACTCGGGACAAACAGGACAAGCGCGACACTTTCGCTGAACCACAAGAAGATTTTCCGATTGACCAGGTAGAAAAAGATGAAAAAGCAAACAAAAAGAAAACGACATCCTATAAAGATATCGACGTAGATTAAGGGGTTTGATTATCGGGCATTTATGGGATTAACCGATGAAACAACTACGGAAGGCCATTATGGATGGCTTGCAATCCGTAGTTTGTTTTATTGTTGGATCGCCTTTTGAATATCAGCTTCAATGGTTTCTGGTTTAGTCTTTGGTGCATACCGGTTGATAACAAGTCCGTCCCGGCCGATTAAAAACTTGGTGAAGTTCCATTTTATTTGATTGGAGAATAGACCTGATGATTGCTTTTGTAAATATGAAAATAAAGGATGGGCCTGCTTCCCTCTTACATTTATCTTACTGAACATTGGAAAGGTAACTCCATAATTCACCTTGCAAAATTCCTGAATATCCTCTTCAGATCCTGGTTCCTGATTCATAAACTGATTGCTTGGAAAGCCGAGTATTTTAAAGTCCGAATCCTTATATTTTTCATATAAATGCTGCAGCCCCTCGAATTGCGGAGTGAACCCGCATTTGCTTGCTGTATTGACGATTAATAAAACCTTTCCTTGATAATCCTGTAGTGATTTTTCTTCCCCGGTAATCGTTTCTGCTGAAAAGCGATAAATACTCATGAAACTCCTCCTTTAAAGGAAGGATAGCATAACCGGCATTTCAAATGAAAGCAGTCCCTCTTCAAACAAGGAAACTGCCAGTTTCGGGAAATTAAAAAAAGACAGCACCTTGGCTGTCTTTTTTAAAATTTGCTTTTATTGGGTTACTTCATCTTCCATTTCAATTCGTTTAAGTCTTGCTTCTATCTCTTCCTGCGATAAATTGTGTTCTTCCACATACATGTTTCTTGGAGACACACGGCATTCATGTGTACAGCCGCGCATGTATTTATGCTCGTTCTCTTCTGAACAGAGAATTTGTTTATTGCAATCAGGGTCAGCACAATTTACATAGCGTTCGCACGGTTTACCGTCAAAATAGTCTTTGCCGACAACTACATGTTCTTTACGATTGACTGGTACAGAAATCCGTTCGTCAAAGACATAAAGCTGTCCATCCCATAGCTCGCCTTGTACTTTGGGGTCTTGTCCATAAGTGACAATTCCGCCATGCAATTGACCGACGTCTTCAAAACCTTCTTTGACAAGCCAACCAGAAAACTTTTCGCAACGGATGCCGCCAGTGCAGTATGTGATAACTTTTTTGCCTTCTAATTTATCTTTATTTTCTTTTACCCACTCCGGCAATTCGCGGAAGGTTTCGATATCTGGCCGAATCGCTCCACGGAAGTGGCCAAGATCATACTCATAATCATTACGAGCGTCAAGGACGACGGTGTTATCATCTTTCATTGCCTCATAAAACTCTTGTGGGCTAAGGTAATTGCCAGTTACCTCTTTTGGATTGATATCGTCTTCCAGCCGGAGTGTCACAAGCTCAGGACGCGGGCGTACGTGCATCTTTTTGAAGGCATGTCCCTCTGATTCATCAACCTTGAAAGTCATGTCGGCAAAGCGAGGATCATTATGCATGTCTTCCATATATTTATTGGTTTGTTCCACTGTCCCTGAAACTGTTCCATTAATGCCTTCTTCTGCAACCAAAATACGGCCTTTCAGCCCCAAATCTTTACAGTATTTTAGGTGCTCATCGGCAAATGCTTCAGGATCCTCCATATGAACGTAATTATAATACAATAATACTTGAAATTTTTCTTTGCTCTCCATTTTTTTAACCACCTATCAATTCATATTTGCAAGATATAAATGTATTAGGCAGATGTATTCTTTTATACTCTTGCAAGAAGTTATTTTACCACGATTGAAACAAAAATAACAAGTCGTTATTACTATCCCTAATAACCAGTTATCCCATGTGAAAATGTTATGGTTAAAAACGTAAAACGGCCCTGTGTGAATGCATCGATAAACGGTAAAGATTAAATGGGAATGCAGGGTAAATTAGTTAAATTTCAAAAAAATCATGTATGCTCTTGCATTGTTTTGGAAAAAGTAGTAAAATGAAACAGTAATAAGAAATTGTTGGTTGAATATTTCTTTACGATCTCTTTAACAATAAGGTGATGTAAAGGTAATATCTTGATCCAATTACTTTATACTTTATTGTAAGGAGGTCATTTAATATGACAGGAAAAGTAAAATGGTTTAACGCAGACAAAGGTTTTGGATTTATCGAGCGTGAAGATGGGGACGATGTTTTCGTTCATTTCTCTGCTATCCAAACTGAAGGTTTCAAGACTCTTGAAGAAGGTCAAGAAGTTGAATTTGAAATCGTAGAAGGTAACCGCGGGCCACAAGCGTCTAACGTTAGCCCTCTATAATATAAACGACAAATAAAGTTGGTGCATCTCTTTACGGGATGCACCTTTTTTGTGTTTCTGCAAGCCCGTTAAACATAAACCAAACAGCCGGTGGTGTATAATAGGCATAACAAACTTAAGGTGGGGATTTCAGTGAAACAGTCTTTTAATTGGCATCAGGAAGCAGAAAAACAATGGAACGAACGTGCTTCATTTTGGAATGAAAACAGCAGGCAAATGTGGGACAATGGCAGCAGGAAAACAATTATACCTTTTATAAGCAAGCACGTCAGGAAAGAGGCTTCTATATTAGATGTCGGCTGCGGGGATGGTTATGGATCCTATAAACTGTGGCAGGCTGGTTATGCTGTAACAGGAGTAGACTTAGCGCCGGAAATGATACATAAGGCAAACAGGTTAGCGAACAATCGCTTGATGTTTCAGCAAGCAGATGTCATCCAGCTCTCTTTTGCTGATGAATCTTTTGATGGTATTATGGCTATAAATTCACTGGAATGGACCGAGCATCCGGCTCAAGCTTTACATGAACTGGACAGAATTTTAAAAAAAGGCGGATTAGCCTGCGTAGGTCTATTAGGACCGACGGCTGGTCCGAGAAATAACAGTTACCCCCGATTAAAAGGGGGGAAAGCAATTTGTAATACAATGATGCCATGGGAACTGCAAAAGTTAGTTGATGAACTCGGCTGGCAAACAATTGATGGGCAGGGAGTTTATAAACAGGAAGTCGATCAAGCACAGGTCGAAAGACTTCCTTTGGAATTAAAACAGGCGCTTACTTTTATGTGGTTATTCATGTTTCGAAAATGAGGGGTTGTTGAAAATGGAAAGAAACGAAATGGAACAAAAAATTATTGATCAATATCGGCAGGATGAAAATATGATGATTTTGGTTTTTGCTCAATGGTGTGTGAATCATGGGCTTAATCCGGAGGAATTGTATCATGAAGCATATCCCCAACAAGGCAAAAATCTAGAATTGGAAAAGACTTTGGAACTAACCGTACCGAAACAGGAATCGCAGGAGATTCCTTATGATACGGTACTGAGCGTTTTACAATTATTCGGCAATGATGACTTGGCTTTTATTGTGGCAAGGGAAATGGACAAGATAAATAAAAGAAAGGACGATTGACCCTTGTCGATTATTTATGGTCAGCTACATGAACCCATTTCAATTGCTGCTGGCCAAAGAGGGTGGGTTGTTTAAAGATCTGGGAGCCGCCCGCCGTACTAGCGGCTATTTCCCGCATTATTATTTAAACAATTTGATGAGAGCTTGGGTACCGCTGTTTTCTTCACCGTCTTCGGCAAGTTTTTGATAAAGAGATAGAGAAAGCTTTAACCCGGGTGTCAGCAGTCCCATCTCCTCTGCTGATTCCAAGGCGATTTTCATATCTTTAATAAAATGCTTTACATAAAAGCCGGGATCATAATTATCAGCAATCATGCGCGGGGCAAGATTGCTGAGCGACCAGCTGCCAGCAGCCCCTGTCGATATGCTGTTTAATACCCGTTCCGGATCCAATCCTGCTCTTTCAGCATAAGTGATGGATTCACATACACCAATCATGTTGGAAGCAATGGTAATTTGGTTGCTCATTTTTGTATGCTGTCCAGCCCCTGCGCCACCTTGGTAGACGACATTCTCCCCCAATGTCTCTAAGATAGGCAGTACTTCCTGATAGGCAGTCTCTGCACCTCCTGCCATAATAGCTAGCGTCCCGTTTCGCGCTCCAACATCTCCGCCTGAGACGGGAGCGTCCAGGGAGTAAATATGATGTTTTGTGGCTTGTTGGCTGATTTCTTCAGCTAACTTCGGTTTTGAAGTCGTCATATCGATTACATAACTGCCTGGTTTAGCATTCGCGAGGATGCCGCCATCGCCAAAGTATAGTTCTTCGACATCATGCGGATAGCCGACAATAGTAATCACAACATCTGAACCTGCCGCTAGTTCAGCTGCGGTTTGTTTCCATGCTGCCCCCTTCTTCAATAAATCCTCCGCTTTCTCTTTCGTTCTCGTATAAATATTTAAGCGATAGCCTGCTTTCATAAGATTAGCAGCCATACTTTTTCCCATTACTCCAGTGCCGATAAAACCAATTACGGTATCTTTTGTGAGAGCCAAAACCACTCCTCCTTTCTTTGTGCTACATCCACTATTTTCGACATCTTTCCTTAAAATCCTTGTCAGGGAATAAGTGAAAATTCGCCAAAAAAATTTTCGGGCATTAATTACCGCAGTATCACGGGCTTTTTTAAGTAAGAAGAAAAAATAAGGGAAATAATTGGTTTGCAAGAAAAAAATGATTATGATAAAGTCATAATTAATACAATATATTGTTATTCAATTAAAAACAAACACTATATGTAGTTTATATGCGAGTAAAGGTGACATCTTTGTCTGAAAAGGGAATCCGGTGAAAATCCGGAACTGTCCCCGCAACTGTAAGTGTGGACGAAAGAGAATTTCCACTAAATCGATCAGCTTTCCGGCGGCGATTTGGGAAGGTCTTTAGTAGGCTGAAGCACAAGTCAGGAGACCTGCCTCTGCTTGCGTGTTTCATTTCTTCGGGGACTGGGGGATGAAAACGATAGACCAAGATATAGAGGTATTTTCTCATTCTATAACTGATTTCTGTCGTTTTCTGTCCGCTCATGTCACTCATGGGCGGATTTTTTTCTGTCTAAATTAAGCTGTCGCGTTGGATAAAGAAGAGGAGGAAAACAATTATGATGGAAACAGAAGTACAAACAAGCAATTGGAAAACCAGCATACAAAAACTTTTAGGTGAGAGGTTTCCTGAGATGGATATAGAGTCATTGCTTCAGCATGGCGAAAAGGTACTTGAGCAGAAGCCATGGTTATCTGATGAAGAATGGGTCCATCAATTGATCTTGGAGGCATTGGCTTACTTAGATGAAAATGAACCTAATTGGACGTATGTCGCCTCTGCTTTATACTTAGAAATACTATACAAACAGGCTTCTATCAATAGGGGATACGATTCTAACCAAAAATACGGCGCTTTTATAGACTTAGTTACTCATTTAACTAATATTGGCATTTATCATCCAGGGCTTCTAGATACGTACTCTAAACAGGAAATATCGGAATTAGCCAAGGAAATTGATCCTGAAAAAGATGCTATGTTTACCTATATTGGGCTGCGGACCCTTGCAGACCGTTATATCGCTAAGGATTATCAAGGGGAAGTATTTGAGCTTCCACAAGAGCGGTTTATGATTATTTGCATGACATTAATGAAAAACGAGCCAAAGCAAAAGCGTGTATCCTTAGTAAAAGAAGCCTATTGGGCATTAAGTAATTTATATATGACGGTTGCTACTCCGACGCTTTCTAATGCGGGGAAGAGCTATGGCCAGTTATCAAGCTGTTTCATCGATACAGTGGATGACAGTTTGCAGGGAATATTTGATAGTAATACCGACATCGCTAACCTTTCTAAAAATGGCGGAGGGATTGGCGTTTATTTAGGCAAAATCCGAAGCAGAGGCAGTGCTATTAAAGGGTTTAACGGAGCATCCTCCGGAGTATTGCCATGGATGAAACAGCTAAACAACACGGCTGTCAGCGTTGATCAGCTCGGACAGCGTAAAGGCGCTATTTGTGTTTATCTTGATATATGGCATAAAGATATTTCTTCATTTTTGGATGCAAAATTGAACAATGGGGACGAGCGTTACCGGACACACGATTTATTCACAGGCATTTGCCTGCCGGATTTATTTATGGAACAAGTCCAAGCCAGGGAAAACTGGTACTTGTTTGATCCTCATGAAGTTAGAAGAGTGATGGGTTACTCTTTGGAAGATTACTATGATGAAGAAAAAGGCAGCGGAAGTTTCCGGCAGAAGTACTGGGAATGTGTCGCCCATCCGGATTTAACCAAGGAAGAAGTGCCGGCCATTGATATTATGAAACGGGTGTTGAAAAGCCAATTGGAGACTGGCGGACCATTTATGTTTTACCGTGATGAAGTAAACCGCCACAATCCAAATAGTCATCTGGGCATGGTATATTCCAGTAACTTATGCACGGAAATCACCCAAAATCAAAGCCCAACCATTGTAACAGAACAACAGACTGTTGACGGTGCAATTGTCATTAATAAACAACCAGGAGATTTTGTAGTATGCAATTTGTCCTCCATCCATCTTGGAAGAGCAGTAACTGAGGAAGTCCTTGAGCGGCTGATCCCAATCCAGGTGCGAATGCTGGACAACGTCATTGATTTGAATACCATTCCTGTATTACAAGCTCAGATCACGAATCAAAAATACCGGGCAATTGGCCTTGGAACATTCGGCTGGCATCATTTGCTTGCTTTGAAAAAAATTAAATGGGAAAGCGATGAGGCTGTTGAATATGCAGATAAACTTTATGAAAAAATCGCTTTTCTCACCATTAAATCAAGTATGGAACTTGCAAGTGAAAAGGGAGCTTGTGCGGCATTCGCCGGTTCTGATTGGGAAAATGGCCGGTATTTTGACCAGAAGGGTTATTCAGCTAAACAGGATACCCAAGTGGATTGGGCCAAGTTGAAAGAACAAGTGCAGGAAGTTGGCGTGCGCAACAGTTACTTGATGGCCGTTGCCCCGAACTCCTCGACTTCCTTGATTGCAGGAAGTACGGCAAGTATTGATCCTATTTTCCAAAAGTTTTATTCGGAAGAAAAGAAGGATTATAAAATTCCTGTTACAGCTCCAGACTTAGATGCAGAAACCACTTGGTATTATAAGTCTGCTTACTTTGTGGACCAGCACTGGAGCATTCAACAAAACGCAGCTAGGCAAAAGCATATTGACCAAAGCGTGTCCTTCAATATGTATGTGCCGAATACAGTTCAGGCAAAAGAGTTATTAGCGCTTCATATGGATGCTTGGAAATCCGGTCTTAAGACGACTTACTATTTACGCTCAACATCATCTGACTTAATTGATTGCGAATCATGTTCCAGCTAAAGAAAGGGGAAAAAATATGACTGTATCTCTAAATAAACGTAAGCTAATGGATAAAACAGCTCCGAATAATTCAACAAGTATTATAAACGGTCAGAGTTCAAATATACTCAATTGGGATGATGTGCGGTTTTCCTGGGCTTATCCCAAATATAAAAAAATGCTTTCGAATTTTTGGACCCCTTTTGAGATCAATATGTCCCAGGATATGAAGCATTTTCCCGAACTTTCTAAAGACGAAAAGGAAGCCTTTTTAAAAATAATTGGACTGCTGGCACTGCTTGATAGTATCCAAACAGACTATGCCGGCAAAGTTGCTGATTATTTAACAGACTCCAGTTTGAATGCCTTGATGATCATCCTGGCCCAGCAGGAGGTTATCCATAATCATTCCTACTCCTATGTCTTATCAAGCCTGGTTTCTAAGCAGAAACAAGACGAGGTCTTTGAATTTTGGCGGACAGAACCCATTTTGCAGAAGAGAAATGATTTTATAACAGATGGTTACCAGGCCTTTGCTGAACAACCAAGCATCGATAACTTGCTCAAATCCATTGTATTTGATGTTATTCTGGAAGGCTTGTTCTTTTACTCTGGATTTGCTTTCTTTTACCATCTGGCCAGGAACCAGAAAATGGTGGCAACATCGACAATGATTAATTACATCAATCGGGATGAACAACTCCACGTAGATTTATTTGTTCGTATCTACAAGGAAGTTTTAGCAGAAAATCCGGAATACAATACAAAAGAGTTAGAAACTTTTGTATATGACACTTTTAAGCAAGCAGCTCACTTGGAAATTGAATGGGCCCGGCATATTATCGGGAATAAAATAGACGGTATCTTACTGCAGGATGTAGAAGATTATATTAAGTTTTATGCCAACACAAGGTGTAAGCAGCTTGGCTATGAAAAGCCCTATCCGAACATAACCAAAAATCCATTGCGCTGGATAAAAGCTTATGAGGAAGTTGATTTAGGCAAATCCGACTTTTTCGAACAAAAATCAAGACAATATACGAAAGTGAATTATACAGATAACGGTTTTGATGATCTTTAAAAAATGTGTGAGGGGCGAGATTGGGACAAAAGGATAGTGCCAAAGCAAAAATCGAACGATGATTCGAAATCCTTAGGATTCGAACTCGTTCGATTTTTCTTTTCGAATTTTAATAAGGTTGGGTGCTTAAACTTGTGCAGCAGCACACTTTGCTTTCCGTGGGCACGGCCTCAGCCTCCTTGAAAATTAAGGAGCTTTTTTGGCTGCGATGTTAGGGCTGTTGGTTGAAGACAGTACACAGACTTTCAGTGGAGGAAATCCACGGAGACTCCTGCGGGAGAAAAGGCCTCGGTGAGACCCCGCAGAGCGCAAGCTCGAGGAGGCTCACCAACCGCCCGCGGAAAGCGTAGTGTATTTCCGCAGCGCAGTACGAATACTTATCTGATACTACTGTTAATCGCCATATATATTCCATTGCGTCATCAATCGAATGCTTAAAGATGTCCTTTTAAAGCTTCCTGCGCTGTCATCGTTCGGTTATTGTAAGCGGATGTATGTTATGTCCCTACCTCGTTTTTTGGATGAAAAAGTATTGGATACTTTACAGAAATGGTCGGCTGCCTAAAATAAATACTATACGTATAAACAAAGCTGCTGGCAGCACGCTATTTAAGGAGGCATTTGATGAGCTGGAAGCTAAAAACATTCAAACAACTGAACCCAGAAGAGCTTTATGCCATTATTCAGACAAGAATCGATGTATTTGTAGTTGAACAAAACTGTCCTTACCGTGAACTCGATGGCCATGATAAACAGGCTGTTCATTTACTTTACGCAGAAAACGGCACAATTATAGCTTATGCCCGTCTCCTTCCTCGCGAAACAGTTTATCCACAGGCATCTATCGGCCGGGTGTTGGTACATGGTCAGCACCGGAAAAAAGGTTTCGCCAAAGCATTGCTGGGAAAATCTATTGAGTATATCGCTACAGAATGGAAGGAAAAGGAAATAAAAATCCAGGCACAAGCGTATTTGCGTAATTTTTATAGCTCCTTTGGCTTTAAAGCAATTTCCGGAATATACCTTGATGACGGCATTCCCCACATAGATATGCAACTCGTTTTGAAGTAAACAATAAAGGGAGAATTCTGCGCCTTAATTTCCAATATCTTTTCTGGTTGTGTGGTTGATCCAGTGGTTATACTAATAAATGCTCCGCCAAAGGTTTGGATTGTCAGGAGGCGATTGTTGGTGCTTAACCAAGAACAAATGCAACAATGCAGAAAATTATTAGTGGAGCGAAAAAAGCACCTAGTGGACCACTTGGAAGACCACTATGGAACGCAATACGAATTAATCAAAGAATCCCTTGGTGAACTTTCCAGCTATGATAATCATCCTGGTGACCATGGTTCTGAGCTTTTTGAGCGGGAAAAAGATATCGCCCTGAATGACCATGCAGAAAGAGAGTTAAAGGATATAAATAATTCTCTAAATGCCATTGAAAATGGCAATTACGGCGTTTGTGAAGAATGTGGGCAAGAAATTGCTGCCGACCGGTTGTTGGCAATGCCAACGACGAGCAGGTGCATCGATCATGCGGAAGACCATATTTCTCAAGACCGCCCGGCAGAAGAAGATGTATTCCATCCCAGTGTCAACGAAATGGAAACAGAAGTGGATGAAGAAGAATCGACAGTTTTTGATCCGGAAGATTCCTGGCAGCGCGTTGAAAAGTATGGTTCTTCTGATGGTCCTTCAGATTTTTATGATACTGAAAAGGATTATGAAGACATGTTTTTTAACTCGGATGAATTGGTTGGCGGCGCGGAAGACGTAGAAAACTTTTTAACAGCTGATATGGATGGGAAATTTAGTGGAGTAAATCCAAACCATGAAAAGTACGAAGACTATCTGGATGAAAACGAGGTAGACTCCATTTTATACGACTAATGGCCATATACGCTGTTACGCACCAAATAGAAGAAAGCCATTCTCTATGATGGGAATGGCTTTTTTATGTAAAAAGTTACTTTACTCTCGGAATAATAAAAGCATTATCTGCTTTTGAAAATCCAGCTCTAGGGTAATAGTCCATAGCAGGAGCGGCTGAAAGCAAGATTAGAGCTGTTTCCTCACCGATTTCTTTTCTTACGAAGCTGATGAGCTTTGATCCAATCCCCTGTTGTTGAAATGGCTTCACAACGGCCAGATCAGATAAATAACAGCAATAACAAAAGTCAGTCAGTGCCCGGGCAACGCCAACAAGTTTACCGTGTTTGCGTGCAGTGACGATTAAGTCTGCTTCATTCAACATTTTCTCGAGACGCTCCATATCTTGATATGGTCTGTTTATTCCTGAATCTTTAAAAACGCTAGCAAGCTCGGCGGGGGATACTTTTCCGTTTATTACATATTCCATAAGCTAATACCTCCTTGAATATTCACCAACCATTATTCCTATTTTCTATAACGAACGGCTTAATCTAATCATATCTCTACAGACAATGCCGTTCTCAATAATTTCTTCAGGATAATTATTTGTGAAAAAGTCCTTGATTACGGCCTTGATGCGAAAACCACATTTCTGATAAAGAGCGAGTTGGCCGATACTGGAATTGCCGGTGCCGATTTCCACCTCGCGGCATCCTTGTATCTCACTTTCTACGATTGCATGGTTGATCAATTTTCTTCCTATCCCCTGATTTTGATAATCAGGTTGGACAGCAATGTTGATAATTTCGTTAACTTGAGGACTATTCCTGTTAAGAACATATACGCCGACGAGGTCCGTGTGATCGTATGCCGCATAACAGCGTCCTTGCTGCAAATATTGCCTGACTAGCAAAGGATTAGGATCAGCGGTCAGCAGCAATTCAAACGGAATGTGATTAGGAACGGTTATTTCAGAAATTTTCATTTATTTTCCTCCTGTCCTTATTATAACAATTTTATAATAATTAGCTGAGAGCTCATACCTGTGTTTTTGTTTTATTCAAAATCTTACAGGGAAGTCTACTGTTAAGTTCTGATAATACTAAGGGAATTTACGGAATGGGGTGTACGGATGAGCAGTATTTTTTTGTTGGTGCTGTTTATACTCAGTTTAATTTATCTGGTTATGCGATATAGAGCGACACTCCGAACCTTAAGGCCTGTAACAGCAGCAGGAGTTGCTTTTTTGTTTTTACTGACCGCCGCGGCAGCTTTTATTAGTTTTTACTATGGGGTCGACTGGATTGCAGCTAATTTAAATAATATATTTCTTCTGGTTTTCCTGCAGTTTTTATTATTGTTTTTATTAATTGCTTTCTGTTTAGGAATACTTCATTCCCTCTTAAGAGGAATTGAAAAAAAGCAAAAATCCAAAAAAAGGTTGGGGCAAGAATAGTGGCCAATGCACAAATCGAACGATGATTCGAAATCTCTAACATTCGGAATCGTTCGATTTTTCTATTCTAATGCTTCATTTAAACTGCGGACACAGTGACAACTCTATTTTTTCCTCTAACAAGGTTAGGTGCTTAAACTTGCGCCGGCAGAATCCTTCGCTTTCCGCGGGCGGCTGGTGAGCCTCCTTGAGCTTGCACTCTGCGGGGTCTCACCGAGTCCTTTCCTCCCGCAGGAGTCTCCGTACTGTTTTCTGCCGTAAACAAATGCTTATGGTTTACTTGAAATCGCGGTGTATTAGCGCTTATTCGATACTATTAACACCTATTGTACCGTTGCCATTTATAACTATTGTGTCATCAATCGAAGCCTTGAAGGTGCCCTTTTAAAACTTCAAATTCTGTTATCGTTCGGTTTTTTCAAGGGGATGTATGTTATGGACCGACTACTTTTTCCCTTTCTTAAACGAGAAAGCAATGAAAACACCCTGCGTTTTTGCAGGGTGTCGAATCTATATAAAACTTCGGCAGTTCGGGGGAGGATTTCCGCCAAAGTTGATTTGTTACCTAGGCTTCCTGTTCGCTCAATGTTAAGGAGCTTGTTTGTTTTTTGCCATCCCGGTAAAAGGTGATTTCGACTTTTTCGCCAACATCAGTTTCATCATACAAATATTTTTTTAAATCAAGCATGGACCCAATCGCTTGATCGTTGACGTGCGTGATAACATCGTATTTCTTTAATCCTGCCTTTGCTGCCGGCGAGCCATTTTGCACTTGGGCAACCACTATCCCATCTTCTACATCTTCAGATAAATGCAATGTGTTTTGCTTATGTTCATTTGGCACACTGGCTAAATCCATAGCACTAATGCCAACAAATGGACGTGATATTGAACCTTCTGTTTCCAATTGATTAATGATCGGTTTTGCAGTATCGATTGGGATAGCGAAACCGATTCCTTCAACAGCACCTTGGGCAATTTTCATCGAATTAATGCCGATTACTTCTCCATTCCCATTAACGAGAGCTCCGCCACTGTTTCCTGGATTAATTGCTGCATCTGTTTGGATAACTTCCGTGGTCCAGTCAGCAGTTCCATCTTGATTG
Organism: Sediminibacillus albus; assembly: GCF_900101125.1. Lineage (GTDB taxonomy): Bacteria > Bacillota > Bacilli > Bacillales > Amphibacillaceae > Sediminibacillus > Sediminibacillus albus. Next base: position 190,122 of record NZ_FNFL01000004.1, read on the forward strand.
GAATCCATTTTAACCGATCTTTCCAAGCCGCTAATGATTCCTTTGGTAACGGAACCGGCAAATTCCATGCCAAGTGGATTTCCGATTGCAATGGCTGTTTCGCCAACAGTTAAATTATCTGAAGAACCTAAGGTGGCTACTGTTTTAACATTACTGCTGTCGATTTCCAGAACGGCTAAGTCTGTTAATTCATCAGATCCTAAAACGGTCGCATCAACATGGGTGCTATCTGGTAAAATAACTTCGACCTCGCTTGCTCCTTCAATTACATGATTGTTGGTAACTACATAAGCTTTTCCATCTTCCTTTTTGTATATGACACCTGACCCTGTTCCTGCCTTCTGTGTTGAGCTTTCCGGCTGTTCCCACATGCTGGCGTTCGTTTGCTGAAGATTCGATACTCCAACAACGGCTCCGGCTGATTTTTCAAGCGCACTATCCAATGAGGAATCACTATTGGACGTCATCGTTATATTGTTATTATTGCTTGTCTGTTCAGAAGCCGTTTGTGTATCTTGCGTGCTTCCTGACTCTGAATTTTGCGGCTGTAATGGTAAAATGTTGGTGGATATCAATAAACCACCGATAATAGCTACAACAAGACCTCCGATGATTCCACCCAGGAGCGTTCCTGTCCTGCTATTCCCTTTCGGCTGTTTTTGCGGTTGTTTTTCAGGCTCGGCTGTTTGTTGGAATTCTGGCGAATCATTTTCGGTATATAATGATTTATTTTCATTGTGATTTTCATTTTCATTCATTTGAAATCACACCTTTCTGTTTTTTTATATTTGGAGTATTTCTTCTACACTTCCAATTGTAGGGGCGGGATTCGGCAGTCCTTTGGTAAAATTGTGTAAAAAGTGTGGAATTGCACCATGACCAGCCAATTCCGTAGAAAATATGCGAAAATAACAATGAGTAAGGGGGCATTATAGATGAAACATCGTATTGTTGTGGTAGAAGATGATCGTAATATTCGTGATATAGTTTCAGCATATTTAATGAAGGAGGGTTACCAGGTCACCGTGGTAGAAACTGGTGAAGAAGCGATGGAATTATGGAAGAACAATCCACCGGATATGTGGATTCTCGACATTATGCTGCCTGGAATAGATGGATATGAATTATGTAAAAGAATCCGTCAGGAGAGTGATGTGCCTATTATTATTATTTCAGCAAAAGATGACGAACTTGATAAAATTCTTGGCTTGGAATTAGGCGGAGATGATTACTTGACAAAACCTTTCAGTCCGAGAGAAATGGTAGCGCGAGTAAAAAGGCTGTTCAAAAGGGTTGATCATTCCATTCCTTCAAAACAGGAGGAAGAAGCAGAGGGGCTCCATGCTGGAAGTCTTGTCTTATATCCAGAAGAACGGAGAGTATTTTGGGGGGATGATGAAGTTGAAATAACCGCCAAAGAGTTTGAGATCCTTTATATCTTTATCCATAATCCAAATCGTGCTTTTTCCCGAGAAGAGCTATTGACCAAAGTTTGGGGCGAAGACTACTTTGGCAGTGACCGTGCCGTGGATGACCTGATCAAACGGCTTCGTAAAAAAATAGATGGCCTTCCGGTAGAAACGGTATGGGGATACGGATACCGTTTGAAAACGGCAAAAGAGGAATCGGAATGAAGCTTCAGTCTCAGCTGAACATTGCATTCACTACTTTGCTGGTCGTTATAATGTCAGTCGCTGCGTTTACCATTTATTCTTTGATTCTCAATTTATTGATTCAAAACGAGCAGAGCCAGCTTGAGAAGAACGGCAGGATTATCACAGGGATGATCAATGAAACACCCAGTATTAATATCCAGCAGTTATCAGGTCTTCTGGAAGACTTGAAGCTCCAAGGTTTTTTTTATTACAGTACGGACAATAATGATGATACGATTATCACTAATCTTCCAAGAGAAGTAGCAGAGTACTGGGTGAATAACTATGATTTATCCCAAGACAACCAGCCTTTATGGAAGGCTGGAAATGAAAGGTATGTCGTATCGAAAATAAGCTTTTCTCCCAGGTTTCCGGAATGGGAATTGATTTTAGTAACGCCTTTAGATGATTTGCAAGCAGTACAGCGTAACTTTATTCGAACACTGCTCCTCGTATTCACTGTTGGCATTATTGTTGCTGTTTTGCTCAGTTATTTTATGACCAATCGGCTGGTAACGCCATTGACCCGGTTGAAGGAGCAAGTGAAAAAAATTGAAAAACGGCAGTTTAATGATATCCAGTCCATCCATGCAAGCGGTGAAATCAAAGAGGTGGAGCAAAGCGTTTTAGAGATGGCTCAAGAACTCCAGCGTTACATCCAATCTCAGCGCCAATTTTTTCAGAATGCGAGCCATGAACTAAAAACGCCATTGATGACTATCCAGGGATATGCAGAAGGAATTAGAGATGGAGTATTCGAGCGGGAGGAATCAGAACGAGGCTTTGAGGTGATGATTGCCGAGATTGGCCGCCTCAAAAAGATAATCAATGAAATGATTCTCCTGGCGAAGCTGGATAGCGAGGAAAATATTTACCGGAAAGAAAACATAAAAGTAGCCGATTTAATTAAACTAACATTAGAAAGAGCCCTGCCGCTGGCCAATGATAAAAACGTGGAAGTTACTTATGGAACGATTGACGAGGCAGAAATAACTGCCGATAAAGAAAAGCTTTTGCAGGCAATGATGAATATTGTGTCCAATGCTATTAGACACGCCAATACCGTCGTTGAGATTAGTGTTGTCAAAGCGGAGGGTATCTCTATTATGGTTGCGGATGATGGCAAAGGAGTCCCCGAAGACCTTATGCCGCATTTGTTCCATCGTTTTGTTAAAGGAGAGGGCGGAGAAACCGGTCTTGGGCTGGCTATTTCACGGGCAATCATCGAGCGGTCTGGAGGAAATATAACCGTCGATAGATCACCACGAGGTGGTGCTTTGTTCACGATTTTTTTATCAGAAGATATCCATGATAAAGAGTAGACAGTCTGGAACGGTTCGTGTGAGAAATATTGCTATGAATGGAAAAGCACTTTTAGATAAATACCAAAACGGGAATAGTATACCAACTTTGTGGTGTTTATGTTATAATAGTCTGGTTGTAGTCGGAGCAGATAATTCGATACAAAAGAGGAGAGTATATCTATTATGCAATTAAGAGAAGATCTTCGCAATATTGCGATAATCGCCCACGTTGACCATGGAAAAACGACTTTGGTGGATCAACTGTTAAAATACTCCGGAACCTTCCGGGAAAATGAACATGTCGATGATCGTGCAATGGATTCTAATGATTTAGAAAAAGAACGTGGAATCACCATTCTAGCCAAAAATACTGCTATTAACTATAAAGACACGCGCATAAATATTTTGGATACACCAGGACACGCTGACTTTGGCGGTGAAGTAGAACGAATCATGAAAATGGTTGATGGTGTTCTGCTTGTAGTTGATGCTTATGAAGGCTGCATGCCTCAGACTCGATTTGTACTAAAGAAAGCGTTAGAGCAAAAACTGACACCTGTGGTTGTCCTTAACAAGATTGACCGCCCGAATGCCCGTCCGGAAGAAGTAATTGATGAAGTGCTTGATTTATTTATCGAGCTTGGAGCGGACGATGAGCAATTAGAATTTCCTGTTGTTTATGCTTCTGCATTAAATGGAACTTCTGGAAATGAACCAGCGGAACAGGAAGAAACAATGGAACCGGTATTCTCGACCATTATGGAGCATATCCCTGCTCCTATCGATAATTCAGAGGAGGGCCTCCAATTCCAGGTGACCTTGCTTGACTATAATGACTACCTGGGAAGAATCGGTGTCGGCCGTATTTTCCGCGGTTCTATTAAAGTTGGCCAGCAAGTTGCCTTGATGAAGAAAGACGGTTCAGTTAAGAATTTCCGGGTTTCTAAGCTATTCGGTTTTATTGGCTTAAAGCGGATCGAAATCGAAGAAGCTAAAGCAGGAGACATCATTGCTCTAGCCGGTCTTGAAGATATTAACGTAGGAGAAACAGTATGTCCTCAGGATCAACAGGAAGCAATGGAAATCCCGAGAATCGACGAACCAACACTGCAAATGACTTTTGTTGTAAATAATAGTCCATTTGCTGGTAAAGAGGGGAAATATATTACCTCTCGCCGAATCGAAGAACGGCTTTTGACACAGCTGGAAACAGACGTTAGTTTGCGAGTAGAGCAAACCGCCTCTCCGGATGCTTGGACTGTATCCGGCCGTGGAGAACTACATCTATCGATTTTAATAGAAAACATGCGCCGTGAAGGCTACGAATTGCAATTGTCGAAACCTCAAGTAATTATCAGAGAGATCGATGGTGTACAATGCGAGCCTGTTGAAAGAGTTCAAGTTGATGTTCCAGAAGAGCACCAAGGTGCTGTGATGGAATCCCTTGGTTCTAGAAAAGGCGAAATGATCGATATGGTTAACCATGGTAATGGACAGGTACGTATGGAATTTAAAGTGCCTTCCCGCGGATTGATTGGTTATGCGACTGAGTTTATGACACAGACCAGAGGCTACGGGATTATTAACCATACTTTTGACTCTTATGAGCCTGTTCTTCCTGGCCCGGTAGGCGGAAGACGCCAAGGTGTACTTGTCGCATTGGAAAACGGAAAAGCATCGACATATGGCATTATGGGTCTGGAGGATCGCGGAGTTATCTTCGTTGAACCGGGAACAGAAATATATGCTGGAATGATTGTCGGCGAGCACAACCGTGATAATGACTTGACGGTGAATATCACCAAAGAGAAACACTTGACGAATGTTCGATCTGCTAATAAAGATCAAACATCTACAATTAGAAAAACGCGTACACTTAGCTTAGAAGAAGCAATTGAGTATTTGAATGACGATGAGTATTGCGAAGTAACTCCGGAATCAATTCGTCTCCGTAAAAAAATACTAAATAAAAACGAACGTGAAAAAGCAGCTAAAAAGAAAAAAACTGTATAATTGTTCGATAGAAAAAACAGCGGTTAAATAGAGGGCACTGAAAAACGGAAGCTCTATGATAGGTAGAATTTTAAAAAAGCGGTCTGTGTGGGGTTTAATTTCCATACAGACCGCTTTTCGTCTAACTTCAGTGGAATTAACAACAAACTTTGACAGCCCTTTAGGTTAAAGAGGACTTTTTCAGGTCCTTGTTAAACACAGCTGTTTTTTTCTTTTCCATACGTGAAAGAAGATGCTCCTCAACACCCTTATGTCCACACTGTTTGACTTTGCTATAAAAGGGTTATTGTTAGGGTGAATAGAATTACATAGACAAGCAGGAGCGGCCTGCTTAATAAAATGGTTCATTTTACGAGGGGTGAAAACTTGAGGAAAGCCTTATTAACAGGAATGTTTACTTTGCTAGTTGTTGCAGGCTGTCTTGATAGAAATGAAAAGACAGAGGAAAACGAACCGGCTGATCAAGCAGTAATTAAAAATCAGCAAGTAAACACCCTAGCTGAACAGCTCGAAGAACCTTGGGAAATTGTCGAAGCTGGGGAGAGCATCTATATAAGTGAACGATCAGGCGCTATTGTGGAAGTTACCGATAAAAAACAGCACAGGAAGCCCGTGGAACTTGACGCTCCTCTGGCGGACGAGCCGGAATCCGGCTTGCTTGGCTTAGCCTTTCCAAAAAATTTTGAAGAAGAGGGGCGGGCATATACTTACTATTCTTACCAAACGGAACAGGGGGTTTTTCAGCGGATTTCAGAAATCAAAGAAATGGATGACCACTGGCTGGAAACAAAGACGATTGTGGATAAGATTCCAGGCGGCCGTGTCCATCATGGGGGAAGGTTAGAGATAGGCCCGGATGATAAGCTATATGCCACTGTCGGCGATGCAACCAACGAAAGTGCTGCGCAGGACAGGAATAGCCTGTCAGGAAGTATTCTACGTATAAATCAGGATGGCAGCATTCCGGAGGACAACCCATTTAGCGGCTCTTTCATTTACAGTTGGGGGCACCGGAATCACCAGGGACTTGCCTGGGATGAGCAGGGCAACCTATATGCCACGGAACATGGAAGTCAAGCACATGATGAAATCAATTTGATTGAATCAGGCAGTAATTATGGATGGCCTGAAATAGAGGGCGGCGAACAGGCAGAAAATATGGAATCACCGATTTTACACTCGTCTGATGACACATGGGCACCCTCTGGGATGGATTTTTACCAAGGTAATTTTATTTTTGCCAGCTTAAGGGGAGAATCGGTGAGAAGCTTTAACCCTGATAATAAAAACCAGCAAGTGCTTGTAGAGGGGTATGGCAGGATCAGAGACGTGTTAGCCGGCGGAGACGGCATTTATTTCATTACTAATAACACAGATGGCCGTGGTAATCCTGGGAAGCAAGATGACCGTTTGCTATATATCTCATTGGAGAACGAAAGCGTAACTGCAAATTAGGAAAACTTTACTCTTTAGAAGGAGAATTCCATATGATCAGATTTGTACGCCGGTTGAAATTCTTAGTTAATTTTAAAAAATCATTGCCTTTTCTACGCGACTTTTTCCTTTCGAAGGAAGTAAAGGTGAAAACAAAAATATTTTCTCTCCTACTGATGGTCGGATACATTCTATTCCCATTCGATATCATTCCGGATTTTCTTATAGTATTTGGGGTTATTGATGATGTGGCTGTAGCAGGATTAATATTGCAGCAAATGGTTAAAATGGCTCCAGAATCTTTAAAAGTGAAGCACGGCCTAGCCAAAACGTAAAAAATCCTCGGGATTCCGGGAAAGACCCACTGCTGCGCGCGGTGGGTTAGTTTTTCTCACTGGATATCAATAAAGATCCAGGTGGGCTGGAATTGACACTGGCTATCCCATAGGCATACACTTATCGAGTGAGCGTTTTTCCTTAGGGAAACAAAAATGTGCACGTCTAAAAAGCGCTTTGAGCTTTTTTTAAAAATGATAAATTTTAGATAAGGAGAGGTCTGCATTGGCTGGTTGGTTTTCAGAGTTAAGTCCCGTCTTCCAAGCACTCGTTATAACTATATTCACTTGGGCCAGTACGGCACTGGGGGCTTCGTTTGTATTTTTTACGAAAAGGGCCAACCAAAAGCTGTTTGACAGTATGCTGGCCTTTGCCGGAGGGGTAATGATTGCCGCAAGCTTTTGGTCGCTGTTGGCGCCGGCTATTTCAATGGCAGAGGAGCAAGGGCTGTCCCCGGCGATTCCAGCAGCTGTGGGATTTATATTAGGCGGCCTGTTCCTAATGCTTGTTGATCGAATTATCCCTTTTATTGATGAACGTTTATATTTTAAAGATATTAAAGACAAAAAAGCAAAACGGCGAACAGCAATGCTGGTGTTCTCGATTACATTGCACAATATTCCGGAAGGATTGGCGATTGGTGTCGCATTTGGCGCTTTATCAACAGAATTCACTACTGCTTCCTTATCGGGAGCGATTGCCTTGGCAATAGGAATTGGCATTCAAAATATTCCGGAAGGAACAGCTGTCTCGATGCCTTTACGGCGGGAGGGTATGTCTAAGTGGAAGAGCTTTTACTATGGCCAGCTCTCTGGAATGGTAGAGCCTATGGCTGCTGTCGTCGGGGCATTAGCTGTCGTCTTTATCCAGCCGCTTTTGCCGTATGCATTAAGCTTCGCGGCGGGTGCTATGATATTTGTAGTAGCAAAAGAAGTTATCCCAGGATCCCAGGAAAAGGGCCATGTACAGCTTGCCACAATGAGTTTAATGATTGGCTTCGTTGTCATGATGATATTGGATGTTGCTTTAGGCTAGAATAGTAAAAAAAGCTGGCCTTTATTGGCCAGCCTTTTTAGGTAAAAGGTGGAAGTTGCTGCTTTTCTTTATACTTCGCGTCTCATAGCTTTTAGTACGTCGATTTGTGTGGCGCGTTTTGCTGGACGTAATCCTGATAAGATGGTTACGACTAAACAGATGCCGACGGCGATAAGAACTAAAGTCCAAGGAATCATCGAAAACTTCAGACCTGGCGGTAGTTCTTCATTAAATGCACTTTCTATGATCAGCGGAAGACCGATGTTGACGGCGAAGCTTATGACATAAGCAACGATTGTACCAATGACTGCGCCGGCTAATCCAATTAAACTGCTTTCTAAAACAAATATTCGTTTAATGATTTTCGGTTTCGCTCCGATTGCTTTCATTATTCCTATGTCCGGGGCCCGTTCCGTCACAGCCATTGTCATTGTATTATATATGCCGATAGATGCGATGAGCACTGCAATTGTACCAATCAATATTAAGCCGGCTTTCATAATTGTAAACAAAATATTGATTTGTTCCATTTCGCTTATCACAGAGTAAGAGGCATAGTTTTCAGTTTCTAGCTGTTCAGATACTTGTTTCACCGTTTCGATACTGGTAGCATAAATGGTAACCTGATCATAAGCTCCGATTTCCAGTTCAGGCCCTTGTTGTTCACCCCCAGGACTGTCCACCATTCCTCTAGCTGTACCTGTAAATTCCTCTACTTCTTTTAACACACTATTGGATATATATACCGAGCGATCTTCCTCCCATTCACGTCCGGGTTTTTCCGTGACACCTACTATTTTTAAGGAAATGCTCTTGGTTTCTTCCTGATTATCATTTATTTGAATGACTTCCATGTCCATGACTTTTCCAATAAGGCTGTCTTGATAAAGGTATTTGTCTTTTGGTTCGTCTTGATCGTTGTAAAGCTCTTCCTGATTAACGTCGCTAAGCAGCAAGTTAGATCTAAAATTATATCCTACAATCACTTCATTTTCCTTCTCTGGTAAGCGGCCTTCTGATAGTTCGAGACCTGCTTTTACTTCTGAAGGAAAATGGGAAACCAATGTATTGCTTTGGGCTTGGTAGTCCTCTAGCTTATAAGTAGGTGTTTGGTACAGCTGCTTGTTCCTAGTTACTGCTTTTACCCCCTCGAGAGATTCAAAAAAGTCAATATCTTCATCTGTTAATGGCTGATAGTTGCCATCCGTCTCGCGGCCATGAACCTGCACCTCGGTTACCGCTCTGTCTTCCATTGTTTCTTTTAAAATCGAATCGTGTAGTCCGAACCCGACTGACGCAAGCACGATCAGAAATGCGCAACCTATCGCTGTTGCTAAAACGGTCATAAATACTCTAATCTTGTTTTTTTTTATATTTTGGCTGACAAACTGGTATTGATCTTTAAATTTCACGAGAATCACTTCCTTCCAGCAAAGAACCATCAGCAATTTCAATGGTACGGTTTCCGATTCGTGCAACCTGTTCGTCATGAGTAATAATCAGAAAGGTGATGCCTAAATCTCTGTTCAGCTGTTCGATAAAATGCAGTAGATTTTCTTCTGTTTCGCTGTCGAGGCTGCCAGTAGGTTCGTCTGCCAAAATCAGCGGCGGATTTAGCACAAGCGCCCGGGCGATACTAACACGTTGCTGCTGGCCGCCCGATAATTCACTTGGATAATGCTCCTTGTGATTTTGCAAGCCAACTTTTTCTAACGTTTCTTCTACTATCTTTTGCCTTGCGGAAGCAGGTGTGCCCTTTAATATTAATGGCAGCTCAATATTTTGAAATGCAGTCATGCTTGGGATAAGTTGAAAGTTTTGAAAGATAAAGCCAATATATTGTAAACGAAATTCCGCAAAGTCTGTTTCATTTAGTTCGGTTACGTTTGTCCCATTAATCCAAATCTCTCCTTGTGTAGGCCGGATAAATCCACTAATGAGATTAAGTAAGGTAGATTTCCCAGATCCGCTCCTCCCTTTAATTGCTACGATTTCTTTTTCTTGTATCCGGAAAGAAATATCCTCTAAAACGGGAAGCGTTGTTTTATTTCCTTTCTTGCCGAGCTCAAATTGGTGGTATAAGTTTTTTACTGTTATCAATCGTCTGTCCCCCTTAGTAAACTTTTTCAATATGTAGACGGAAAAAATCCAGATTCTACTACAACATATAAGAAAAAAGTCTGGTTTTTTATCAATAAGGGAACGTTTGTTCGGTTTTGTGTTATACTATCGATAAGATAGGCTTTTCCATGCAGGGAGGGTCGGCCAGCTCCCCAATACGGGGTGAATGGGGGTGATGGCCGTGGATACGTTTGAGGTTTTTATGGTAATGTTCACATTCGGAACCTTTTTAATCGCGCTGTTCACGTTGGTAATAAAATTAACAAATAAAAAATAGACCTCCCTGCCGACGATAGTGAGAGGTCTATGCAATCATGGCTGCTCCCCTGAAGGGAACAAGCTTATCTATCGGCCGCAGTTGCAGCTGCGGCCGGTTTCATATATGTTATCTCTTATTATGATACCACATTTTACGTAAGAATTTATAAAAATGGCAATAATATTACTAATTTTTTTGCGAAAATGCAGCATCGCCGAACCGTATCTTGCCAGAGGCATTGGAAGCATTACATTTGCGGCCGCCGTATTGAATACGCAGTGGGTATAAGTGGCGATGTAACAGTAGGTGTTTTCTTCATATTATCGGAAAAGCGCTAGTATAGCGCTGCGGAAATACACTACGCTTTCCGCGGGCGGCTGGTGAGCCTCCTCGAGCTTGCGCTCTGCGGGGTCTCACCGAGGCCTTTCCTCCCGCAGGAGTCTCCGTGAATTTCCTCCGCTTAAAGCCTGCGTACTGTTTTCAACTCAGAATACGCAGACATCAGGGGGACAGCACGAGTCTGATCCCCCCGGGAGAAGCCGTTTCTGCTTCTGGGACAAGGAACGCTTCGGCAGCGACTCAGCGTACGCAGAAACGGCTCCTTTATTTTCGGGGAGGCTGAGGCCGTACTCACGGGGAGCGAGTATTCTGCCGGGCAAGTGAACCACTGAAACTTGTTCGAAGGAAGAAATAGAGTCGTCACTAGGGCGGCAGGTTATATGAAACAGGAGCAAAGAAAAATCGAACGAGTTCGAATGTTAAGACTTCGAATCATCGTTCGACTTTTGCTTTAGCCACTATCCTTTTGTCCCAAATTCTTTATCTAATATCCTTGCCAGGAATAAATAATTATTTTAATAAATCAGGATTTTCGCTTTTTGCTTCTCTCACTTTAGCACGGCGATAGCCGCCTGCAATATCTGCATGTTTAAATTCTCTTGCGTAGTGAACCTCTTGTGCATCCGATAATTGAACCCCGTCTCCTTTAATAGGCTGATACTGTGTTTTTCTTGCCATTTGTCTCATCCTTTCGCTTGGATTTGGGTGTTACTGTAAAAAGTATACCCGGCATGAATGTTCTAAAACTGAAAAAATACAGATCTTTTATTTAATAACTTGAATTATTGCTTCATTTCTCTATAATAGAGTTAATATCTATACATAGTCGAAGAGAAAGAGAGTACTCATACTGGAAGCTAAAAGCGAGTTGGGGATGGTGAAAGCCCAATGCGGAAGGATGCAGGAAACGGACTTTCTCGACAGCGGTTCTGAACGAATAGTAGGAACAGCCGGTTAATGGCCGATATCCCAAATAAGCTGGTTCAGGATCGAACAATTTAGAGTGGTACCGCGGGAATGATACTCTCGTCTCTTTTACGAAAGAGACGGGGGTTTTTTTATTGGTAATTAATTATGCTAAGGAGTAATGATGATGAAAAACAAAAATATGTTTGCAGCAAACTTACAAGCCGTTTTTGAAGGGTATATGGATAAGGAAGAGATATTGCAGTTGATCGAAGTGCCTAAACAGAGAGACCATGGGGACTTGGCTTTTCCATGCTTCACTATGGCACAGCACTTAAGAAAAAGTCCCGGACTGATTGCCCGGCAGGCGGCTGAATCAATGAACAAAGAGTCCTTTGAAAAGGTAGAGGCCGTCGGTCCGTATGTTAATGTTTTTTTGAATAAGCAGCAGACAGCCAATGAAGTAATTGGTGAAATTTTTGACAAACAACAAGACTATGGAGCCAGCGTAGCAGGACAGGGAGAAGTGATTACTATTGATATGTCTTCCCCCAATATCGCGAAGCCGTTTTCACTGGGCCACTTGCGGTCGACGGTGATTGGTAATTCTTTAGCATTACTGGCTGAAAAGCGAGGCTATACTGCCGTACGGATTAACCATCTCGGTGACTGGGGAACACAATTCGGTAAGTTAATTGCTGCTTACAAAAGATGGGGAAGTAAGGAGCAAGTTAGCAGGGACCCCATAAAGGAGCTGCTTGCATTGTATGTAAGATTCCACCATGAATCTGAGGCATTCCCCGAGCTGATTGAAGAAGGCAGAGAGTGGTTTAAAAAACTGGAAGATGGTGATTCGGAAGCCTTGCAATTGTGGAAATGGTTTCGGGAGGAATCTCTCCAGGAATTCAACAAAATATATGAGCTGCTTGGTGTCTATTTTGACTCAACTGAAGGAGAAGCCTTCTTCAACGATAAAATGGAAAGAATCGTGGATGTCTTGTCGGCAAAAAACTTGCTGTCAAAGTCTGCGGGAGCGCAAGTCGTCCAATTAATTGAAGCCGGGATGCCGCCTTGTTTAATTAAAAAGTCAGATGGAGCAACACTATATGCAACAAGGGATTTGGCGGCAGCAGTTTATCGTAAGGAAAGGTATCATTTTGCAAAGTCTTTATACGTAGTCGGCAATGAGCAAAGCCTCCACTTTAACCAGTTATCCGCTGTTTTAAAAAAGATGGGGTACTCCTGGTGGAAGGATATCCGCCATATATCGTTCGGGATGGTGTTAAAAGATGGTAAAAAATTATCAACTAGAAAAGGGAAGGTCGTTTTACTTGAAGAAGTTTTAAAGGAATCGATGGAATTGGCGTCCAAAAACATTGAAGCTAAAAACCCTGATCTGGCTGATAAACAATCGGTGGCCAAGTCTGTTGGAGTTGGCGCGGTAGTCTTTCATGATTTAAAAAATCACCGCAACAACGATATAGAGTTTTCGCTTAAGGATATGCTGCGGGTTGAAGGGGAAACAGGGCCGTATGTCCAATACACCTATGCAAGGGCGTGCTCGCTGTTAAGAAAGGGCAACTTTCAATTGACTGGAGAAACGTTGGTCTGTGAAGAAGAAGCTTGGCCAGTGGTGAAGGTGCTTGCTGAATTTCCCAATACGATTAACAAAGCAGCAGAAAATGATGATCCTTCCAAAATCGCCAAGTATGTCATTGATTTAGCTCAGGAATTCAATAAATTTTATGCAAACAAGCGTATTCTCGAGGAAGGGAAACATAAATATTCACGACTCTCCCTGACATACGCTGCTTCGGTAGTGTTAAAGGAAGGGCTTCGGCTGCTCGGGGTGGATTCACCGCCTGAAATGTAGAGGCTAATAAATGGCTTTCCGTCTGTGTTCGGCGGTCAGCCATTTATTTATGGATGTGCATCCTGCTAGAGCTCAGTTTTTCATCCATAATTCCAGCAGCGGCCCATCTTCTGCAAATACAGGATCCTTGTTCGGGATAGGCAATTCTTTTATGTTTTTAAGGGCCTGGTCTCTTTCTTCTGGTTTTCCGGTCAGCAAATCATGCCCGCGTCCTTCCGGATAAGCGCCGACAACTTTGAAGTCATTGCTCGCTTCTACCTTTTTATGGCCGACACCTGCCGGAATCACTACAACGTCTCCAGCAGCAACCTTGAGGTCTTTTCCTCTTTCGCCTCCGAATGTTAAGGTGGCGTGTCCGCTGATTACTCCTAAAACCTCGTGGGTATTACTGTGAAAATGATGGTAATCAAATACACTTCCTGTCCAGCTGTTCTTCCAATTATTACCGTTAAAAATCATTTCACAATCGACAATTCTATCTAGCAAAACTTGAGGGTAAACTAATAATGGTAAGTCTTGATTGTTGGGAATCCTGCCATCGTCAGCAAATATAAATGTGGCAATCCTTTCTCCTGGCATGTGATCACTCCTTCAGCTTAACTTATTCCACTAAAAAGGAGTCACGAAACCTAGGAAAGTATCTATATGACAGGTATCGATTGTGGAAGACAGGATACTCCCATGCTTTAATAAGGATCGAGCGTTCGGGGAGCAGCAGGATTGCAATTAGGCGATGAAGTGTTAGAAGCTTCAGCTAACTTGGTTAAATAGTAGCATTCCTCGCGGAACATATGATCAGCCATCAATCCCGAAAAAGTCCCAAGCACTGTTTCAGACAGTTCCATTTCTTCCAGCTCATGTAAGAAGGTTTTGAATAAATTGATTTCGACTTGGACATCGCTATTAAACTTGCTGAGGGCTGGAAAAGAATCAAGATTGGCACGCAAATACCCCGTGAGCTCTATCGCTTTCAGGTAAAACTGGTCAAAATGTTTGCTGAAGTTTTTGCTTTTTTTCTTCAAGCGTTTCTCTACTCCATCTAAATTGTCATTAATTGCCCCAGCATGGCCGGAAGCATCTACAAGCCAAACTAGATGGTGATGGAGCTCATGAAAGATCGGAGGTTCTTCTCCTTGCTTTAAAAAGCTGATCACAAGCTGGTACTCTTCCAATTCATTTACCATGTGATTGATAAAGGTAGGAGTCAAGTGAATACCAATTTTTCCGGTTAAATGCCGTTTAATAATCGATAGTTTGAAGTCCTTCATTTGGTCGACGGCCGTTTCTGCTTGCTTAGTAAAAGCTATCACGTTTGTGCTGGTCAGCGCGTCCGTTTGTTGCAGGAGCTGGTCGAACGTTTCCACAAACGATCGGGCCTTCCGAATATCTCCGGTTTCGGAGGGATAGAGCGAATCGCGGATAAAGCGAGAGTGGTCTCCTAAAACCTGCAGCCAGAAGCGATGTTCAAACGAAGCACTTTTAATAAAATCACTCAAAAAACACATCTCCCTTATAGTAAGATATCAATTAAGTGTATTCAACCAAGTGCATAATATCACTCCCTTTTCGAGAACAAGCAATCCTCTGCCTTGTAGATGCTGGGACTGATAAGGATGGACAGCTCCGGGCCTCCAGTAGGGAGATTTCGGTAGAAAGTGGCAATTATAGACAAAATAAATTAGACTGGCAGTAGATGTATATTATTGTCTGTTTATTTCACATTATGAATTATAATAGCTTTACTGTATAAAGGAGTTCTCCCCTATGATTAAACGAAAAATTATACTAGCTGCCAGTATCCTTTTCCTGTTGTCGTTATTTGCTTGCAACCAGCAGGAGAATGGGGCAGAAACAGAAACCTCCCCGGCCAACATGGGAAATGATACATCTGCATCTGAGGAAAATAAAGCGGCTGACGATTCAGCAAAAGAAAATGCTTCACAGGAGCAGAAGCAAGAAAGCCAGAAGTTAAGCATTACTGCAATTGGTGATATATTGGTCCATGCCTCTGTCTACAATGATGCGAAAACAAAGGAAGGCTACGATTTTTTGCCGATGTTCGAAAAGGTCAAGCCATATCTGGGAGATACTTCGATCACAATGGCTAACCAGGAAACGATGATTGGCGGAGCTGACGTTGGTTTATCTGATTATCCGAGCTTTAATAGCCCATATGAAGTAGGAAATGCGCTGAAAGAAGTCGGGGTCGATATTGTAACCATCGCCAACAACCATACCCTTGATAGGGGGGAGGAAGCTATTCAGAGTGCGATCAGCCACTGGGAAGATATTGATATGAGGTACACAGGAGCTTATAAGAGTAAAGAAGATAGTGCTAACATACGCGTCCTGAGTACCGAAGCAGATATAAATGTCGCTTTTTTAAGCTATACTTACGGGACAAACGGTATCCCAGTGCCTGAGGGGAAGGATTACCTGGTTAATTATATTGATAAACAAAAAATTGTCGAAGATATAGAGAGCGCGAAGGAGCTTGCCGACGTGATTATTTTGAGCTATCACTTTGGTACGGAGTATCAGGATATGCCGAGCAAGGAGCAGAAAGAACTCGTACAGTTAGCTGCTGACCACCATGTACATGCTGTAATTGGCCACCACCCCCATGTACTGCAGCCGGTCGATTGGGTGGAAGGAAAAGATGGCAATCGTACATTTGCTGCTTATTCGTTAGGCAATTTTCTATCTGGGCAAGACGAGTTTTACAATCAGATCGGCGGAATATTGAAATTCGATATCGAAAAAATGGACGAGGAACAAGCAAAAGGCGGACAAGACTTCGAGGTGACAGCTCCCCGGTTCTTGCCTACGTATGTGAAATTCACAGGCTGGAAAAATTTCAAGGTATTACCAATGTATCAATTAACAAACAACGAATTAGCCGATGCCCAGCTTCATTATCAGCAAGTCAAAGACCATATGTCTCAATGGGTACCTGAATTGAAATTTATTGAAGAATAACTTTGTTAACTTAAGCAGTTTATCTAAAGACTTGGGAATCCAAGTCTTTATTTTGCGGCGCTAACTATTTTCCGGAAAAGCTTTTCCCGCTTCCGGGGTACCGATCAGCATATCAACATGGACTATGGTACTCCCTCCATTTTATTTAGGTTCATAAAAATCATCCCACGACATAGGATTATTACACTTGCTGCTGCTAAGCAGGATAAGTAAACGCGGTGTGAAGGAAATTTTTTATGTAAAAATCTCCTTTTTTTGATATGATGAATGCTGTATATAAAATGGCCGTTTAAAGGAGAGCTTATGATGAAATGGAAAAATATTTACCGGGGCATGCTGATGGGTGCTAGTGATGTAGTACCCGGTGTCAGCGGAGGAACAATCGCGGTAATTCTTGGTATCTATGATGAACTTATTACTGCTATCAATGGCTTTCTCAGCAAGGATTGGAAAAAACATTTAGGTTTCCTGATTCCTTTAGGGATAGGTGTAGTTATTTCCGTTCTCGCTTTAGCCAATCTTATTGAGTGGTTGTTCGAAAACCATCCAGGCCCAACTCAGTTTTTCTTTCTGGGCCTCATTATCGGTGTATTGCCGTTTTTATTCAGTAAGGCTGATGCCAGGCATTCATTTTCAGCCAGACATGTATTGCTGCTGTTGATAGGTGCATTGCTTGTCGCTTCAATGGTATTCTTTCAATTAGAGGAATCAGGACCAATTGAGCAGTTGGACATCGGTTCCTATCTGTTTTTGTTTTTTGCTGGGTTTATTGCCAGCAGTGCGATGATACTTCCGGGAATCAGTGGTTCATTCATTCTTTTAATTATCGGTGCTTATACAACAGTTATTAATGGGATATCGAATTTGCAATTAGATATTATTGCGGTAGTTGGTATAGGTATCGTGCTTGGGATTATTATTATGAGTAAGCTGATTCATTACTTTTTAGCGAAGTATCCTATCGGAACCTATGCTCTGGTGATAGGCCTTGTGATTGGATCGGTGGTTGTCATTTTTCCAGGCTGGCCGCAAAATTGGCCAAGCCTATTGGCTTGTATTATTACTTTTGCCGCGGGTTTGGTTTCAGCTGTTACGCTTGGGAGGTTTGAATATAAATCGTAACAGGCGGAAAACTTGAATATATGAAAGACGAATGGTAGTTTTATTGCAAAAGAAAGGAGATGTTGATAATGGAAGAGATTAAAACACATGATCAATTTAATGATATTATAAATTCTGCAGAACCAGTCATTATTAAATTTTATGCGGATTGGTGTCCGGATTGTAAGCGAATGGATATGTTCATCGGTGAGATACTTGAGGAATATAAGCAGTATAAGTGGTATCAGATTAATAATGATGAAGTCAGTGGAATTGCCGAAGAGCATGAAGTAATGGGGATACCGAGCTTGTTGATTTTCCAAAATGGCGAAAAACTTGCCCACCAGCACAGCGCGAATACCAAAACTCCTGAGCAAGTAGAAGAGTTTCTAGGGCAACAGCTAGGTTAACATGTTGAGAGCCTTGTCGCTAAAGCGGCGGGGTTTTTTAATAGCAAAAATTAGTACATAGGGGTTGGTTTTATTGATAAGATTGGCGGAAAAAGCTGATTTAAACAGGATTATGGAAATCGTCAAAGCTTCTGTCAAGGTTATGAATGAGCAGGGAAACTTTCAATGGAGTGAAGATTACCCGTTAGAATCGCATTATCTATCCGATATGGAGAACGGCGAACTATACGTAATCATACAGAGCGGCCTGATAGCAGGCACTGCTGCCATCAGTGAAAAGGAGCATGACGAATACCCGTTGATTAACTGGCGCAGCTCTCAAAAGGCTCTGACCATTAAGAGAGTTGCTATTGACCCGATATGCCGCGGCAAAGGAATGGCTAGTGCATTGTATCAATACGCAGAAAAAGTAGCCCGCGAAAAGAAGCTAAACTATTTAAAAACAGACACGTTTGCCAAAAATATGGCTGCCCAAAAACTATTCAGGGCGAACGGCTATCATTATGTCCAAGCAAGACCTGTACAAGAAAAAGCGGATTCGCTTTATTATTATGACAAACTATTGGCTTCATCGAATTAAACAGGAGTGTAGTTTAGAAGGGCAGAAGATAAGGATTGAATCTTCTGCCTCCCCTCGTAAAGTGTACATGCATCACAGCGATTAGGCTCTATTCCCTAATCAATAGCCGAAACTTTCCTACCGGGAAGCAATCCCAGTTAAAAAAGCTGCTTTCTTAAAAGAGCCTTTTTCTTGATGAAGAATTTTTCTCCACGGCACAAGATTTTCCTTGATAGGAGTAATAAATTTAGTGCCATGATAAAGTTTCACGTCTTGATGGTCGGCAATCCATTCGCCGCTTTCTGCCCCTGACTCAATCTCTTGATATATATCCATGCTAAGGCCAAGCTCGATAGGCCTCAGCTCAAGGGTTCCATCCTGATTCATGATCCAGAGAGAGGGCGATAATCCCTCTCTATCAAGCTGCCTAGTGAACACCGTCGGGGTTTTCAGTGCCTGGTCTGTAATGATTTCCATATTGGCGTGATAGCCTGCTAACAAAGGATCTTCTGTTTCTTCCAGTTGCACGTGAAGCCCGTATTTACTGGTTTTTTCAGTGTCTATTTGTTCAGGAATGTCTTCGATTGCTTCGACCGTTCCTTCTGTTTGTATCGCTGGATCCTGCAAGGAGATATTTACTTCCATGCCAGATTCAACCACCTTTCGCTGGCTTTCTGTCAGTTCCCCCTCTATCCGGAACTCTTCGCTGGCAATCGAAATAACTGGATTTTTTAAGGTTTCTTTAACGTCTGTAACCGTGCCGGCAACTGGACTTTCAACAGTGATGAGATCACCGCCGGAAGCCAGCTCTGCTTGTTGAGCTTCTATAGAATCGAGTTCTGCTTGTTTGCTCGCAAGCTCTAACTCCTTTTCGGTGATGTATTGTTCTTTTAAGTATTCTATTTCCTCATAGGAAGGCGGTTCAGCTTCCGGCTGATCATCATTTTCCAACACAGGCGGCAGGACAGAAGCTTCTGAAACTTGATAAGCGGAAATTTCCGTTATCGAACGTTGGATTGCAGAAATTTCTGCGGCTAATTTGTCTCCATCTTGTTGAAGCTGCTTTTCTGTACGCTGGTAATCCCTTACATGAAACTCATACAAGCTGTCTCCTTGCTTTACTTGATCTCCCTTCTGGACAAGAAATTGGGAGAACTGCCCTTGTTCAGCATCGAAATATACCGGAGTATGCTCTACAGGCGCCACTACTCCAGCGGCTATTGTTGTTTCATATAAATCGTGAGGAAAGATTTGCGACCAATCTTTAATATAAGAGATTCTGGCAACTTCGTCATCTGTATCAATCACGAGTAGCACAATATTAATAACGGTCAACAAGGCTGCCGATAAAAGCAAAATCCTTTTTTTCAGCATGATTATATTCCTCCTTCCGTTATTAGACGAACGAGATAAAGACCATCAGAGGATATGATAGCTGTAATCAGCCAATAGAAAACATGAAGTAAGATAACGCCTGTCCATACCCACCGTTTTCGAACCCTTGAAAGCCGGGATATAAATTTCACTTGAAAGCCGATAATCCATAATTGAAAAAGAGAAATCGCACCAAAAAAATAAATGAAGAAAGGAATGTCCGTGACGTAGGAAGCGATAATGCCAAACGATAACGGAGACACATACCACTCTAATCCAGCGTATAGGAACAAAGGAATCCAGAGCAGCCTTTCAAGCAGCATGATAAACAAAACGGATAACTGCATAATCAACAATTTTTGGTAATGGATTTGATAAGCAAACCGAAATAAAAGAGTGGGTATGAATAAAACAAATAAACCAAATAATAGGGCATAAACTGATTTCCCTGCCATAAACCAAACTTTTGTTAATTCATAATCAACTGGTGATAAATCTTGAACATGATTAGACAATGGATCTGAACCTATTCCCAGCCAACCGGTCCATCCATATAAAAGGATAGTCAACCCGAGGAGCGAAAGAATTAGTTTGTAAATGTTAGTGATTTTTTCAGCCTCTTGAATTCTAAAGAGGTGGTCTTCTGTATGTAAGAACAACTTGAATAAATTGCTATGATAAACCATGGAGTCATCCCCTGTAAGATAGATTATTCTATTATTCTATCTTAACTTTCCAAAAAATTCTAACAGATTTACAAAATTCGGTGAAAGTCTTACTGCTTCTTTATAGATAAATAATATTCCCACACGAAAATTAATTGTCTTTCCGGTCTTTGTTTGGAATAAGAAGTTTTAAAATAACCGTTTGGTTTTCTCGTCATAAAGGAATGGAAGAATGGAAAGAGAAGTGGAAAGTGAGTGACAATCAATGAATAAAATCGACAAAGCATTGTTTTTATTTAACGGAAACCAGAAAAAAGAGGAAATGGAGCAAAAACTTAGCCAAACAGTGCCAGTTTTGGCAAAAGATATAGAGCGGTTATATGTCGTACAAACCAAAAGCTTATCGCATTTGCAGGAAACTTGTAAGCATTATGCCGACAGCGTCGATATTATCATTATCCTTGGTGGTGATGGCACGGTTCATGAATGTGTGAATGCTATTGCTTCATTGAAAAAGCGACCGGCGCTTGCAGTATTGCCAGGAGGGACCTGCAATGATTTCAGCAGGATGCTGGGGATGCCGCAAAATTTAAATCAAGCGGCAAGAGCACTTGTCAATGGGCAAGTAAGAGCGGTTGATATCGGCCATTCGAATGACCGATATTTCTTGAATTTCTGGGGAATCGGGCTTGTCACGGAAACTTCTGTGAATATTGATAGGGAGCAAAAAAACCGTTTTGGTGTATTAAGTTATTTTCTAAGCACATTGAGGACGATTAACCAGGCAGTTCCTTTCACTTATAAAGTAACGGCAGGCGGCGAGGAAAAGCAGGGTGAAGCTGTTTTAATTATGATATTAAACGGTAAATTTCTTGGAACACAGGAAATCCCTGTTCATTCAATTGATGTTCAAGATGGAAAATTAGATTTATTAATAGTGAAAAATTCGAGCCTGACCATGTTTAAGGAATTGATGTTGATAAATCAAGGGGACGTCGATCCCGATGCATTGACCGAACTTTCCCATTTACAAGCAGAGCAAATAGTAGTGGAATCAACAGAAGAACGAGAAATTGATATGGATGGAGAAATTCATGGATCAACACCTGCATCGATACAGGTACTGCCTGCTTATTTAAAGATGGTGTTCGTGGATAGTTATGGAAAAAATAATTTTCATGTTTAACAAAGCTTTAAATGAGATATAGACAAGTGCGTTAAAAAAAGAGACATTTTGGAGGAGGATTCAACATGAGAAAAAGCATACTTATGGTGTTAATGCTAAGTCTTCTATTACTACTGGCAGCTTGCGGCGGCAGTGATGATGAATCTGGAGAGACGAAGCAGGAGAACGAGCAAAACCAAACAGAACAAACAACAGGCGGTGACGAGTCGTCGGAAAGCCCGGAAAGCTCTGAAGCCGATAATACGCTTGATATTGCTGCAACAGATTTTGAATTTGACCAAGAGGAATATACAGTACAAAGCGGAGAAGAAGTAACTATTAACCTAACAAGCGAGGAAGGCATGCACGGCCTTGCGATTGATGAATTCGACGTAAATATTGAAGAAGAGGGAACAGCTACATTTACTCCGGAAGAGCCAGGAGAGTATGAAATTTATTGCAGTGTCCCTTGCGGGGAAGGCCATGCCAATATGAAATCAACGTTAGTCGTTCAATAAAGCTAGTGCATTCTAAAAAGAATTTCCGGACTTTTTTATCCGGAAATTCTTTTTTTGTTTACTTCTTACAAACGGCTATACCTAACGGATACTTCACTGCCGGCCGAGGCGGCTCGATAAGTACTCCTTTTTGATAAAAAAACTCTGTTTCCGCATAGTCAGTAAATAAGGAGCGAAACTCGTCAGGCGTTAATTGATGGATATGAAATGGCGATCCACAAGGCACCCCTCTCCCATCTCCAAACGGAGTGGAAACGAGTAAAGACCCTCCTGGGTTCAATAGGCGATAATAGTTTTCCAGTAGATGTTCTTCCTCTTCAATATGTTCCAACGTCTCAAAGCTGATGATCGTATCAAAGCTGCCTATCTGGCCGATTAAACGTTCATCTGTGGCATTGGCTGCTACAAAGGAAGACTGCGGGTGGTAATACGTTGCTTGTGCGTAGGAAATGATTTCCTCATCAATGTCAACACCAACAACTTCCGTTATATCCTGTTTTTTTTCTTTGGCTATCATATGTGTGCCGTAACCTGCCCCGCATGATAAATCCAAAACTCTTCCACTTACATAATATAAAGCGAACTGGTATCTCGCAATATGTTCTAACAGTAACTTGTTCATAGGTTTCATGTATTCAGGGATGACTCGTTCTCCTGTGTCTAAAACCAACTTGCCCACCGCTTTCTATGAATTTCTCTATTCATTATGCCATAGAAAAGAACGGAGGACCAAGGTTGCTATAAAAGCAAGCGTGATTTGACAGCAATTTCATCTTTCTACTATACTATTTTTAATTTGAGAGATATTAAAGAGGATGAACTGACATGGATCAAAATAATGAATATGCTGAAAAAAAGCAAGATCCTTCACTGAAGCTTTTTGTGGTTTTATCGAAAGCTTATCGATCTATCACAGACCAAGTTGAAATCGATATCAGGAAGAAGGGGCTGAACCCCACGGAGTTTGGCGTCTTGGAGCTGCTTTTTCATCAAGGCGATCACACATTACAAAAGATAGGTGATAAGATTTTACTGGCGAGTGGAAGTATTACGTATGTGGTTGATAAATTAGAGAAGAAGGGATATTTGGCAAGGAAACCTTCTGTTACCGACCGGCGTATAACTTATGCGGCCATCACCGACAGTGGAAGAGAACTTCTTCATGACATTTTTCCTGATCATTGGGCGCAAATCGAGAAAATCACTGCCGGTTTGACGGAAGAAGAGAAACAAACAGCAATTAATCTTTTAAAGCAGCTCGGTACGTATGCAGAAAAATTAAAGCTGGATAAAAGTTAGAAAATTTATTATACTTAAAGAGAATGAACTTACGTACGAAAAAGGAGGGAATAAGATGCTATACACAGAGAAGCACGCGGCAAGTACAATTTCACTGTATATGTACCGTGCAATTATTCATGATTTAGCTGCTGACGGGATACGTATGCCCTTTTTAGCAACTAAATAATGACTCTGTGTAGGATCTTATACCTGAACATACATTTTTTATCAATCAGTCCAGCTTGATCCACACCCCACGTGTGGATTTTTTTATTGCTTGTGTGATAGCTGAATCTCGGCTTCGGATGCTGTGGTTCATCGGACCAGGAGGGGATGGATAGGACTGGACATTCCTATTGGTTCCACTGATTGAAATAAACCATGATTAGCCAGGGGTAAAGATACTCCTGGCTTTTTGCGCTTTTTTAAGCTGGAAAAAATTAAAATAAAGAGGAGTTTTGGCCATGTTAGTAACCTTAAAGGATATTAAAAAAATCATCGGAGGCAACATGATTTTTGATAAGCTTTGCTTTGAAGTAAAACCAGGAGAAAAACTCGGGCTGGTAGGACGAAATGGCAGCGGTAAAACGACTATTTTTAAATTAATCACTAAAATAGAAGAGTATGAACAAGGCGATATTTATATTAAAAAAGGGACGAAGGTTGGATATTTGGAACAGATGCCTTTAGGATTTACCGGGACAATGAAGAAGTATTTACTGTCCAGTATGGAAGACATCATTCAATTAAAAGCAAGAATGAGCGAGCTAGAGATGGAGATGCAAAGTTCTTCCCGCATCGATAAAATTTTAAAAGATTACGGTGAAATGCAAGAGAGATTCACGGCAGCCGGCGGCTATGAAATAGATGCACAAATCGATAAAATAGCCAATGGATTACAAATTGGACACCTGTTGGAGCAGCCCTTCTCTTCCTTGAGCGGCGGTGAAAAAACCAAAGCTGGATTAGCAAAAATATTATTGCAGAATCCCGACTTACTGTTACTGGATGAACCAACCAATCACCTTGACCTAAGCGCAATCGAGTGGCTGGAAGATTATATCTGCCAGTATCAAGGTGCTGTCTGCATCATTTCTCATGATCGCAGCTTTTTAGATAATTGCATCGGAAAGATTGCAGATTTAGAAAATGGGGAAATCACTTATTACGCTGGCAATTATTCGGCATTTGTCCAGCAAAAAGAAGAAAAATTGCTAAACGAGTTTGCCGCTTTCCAGGAACAGCAGAAAAAAATCAAGAAAATGAAAGAGGCAATCAAACGTTTAAAGCTCTGGGCGAATCAGGCCAACCCGCCCAATGAAGGGCTTCATAAACGGGCGAGAAATATGGAGCGGGCATTGGAGCGTATGGAAAAACTCGATAAACCGGTAATTGATCCAGTTAAAATGAAACTGGACCTCGGTGCCGATCACCGCACCGGCAAAGATGTAATCAGGGCAGAATCGATAACTAAGCGATTTGGAAGCAGACAGGTCCTAAAGGAACTTGACCTCCACCTCCGCTACCAGGATAGGCTGGCCGTTGTCGGTGACAATGGCAGCGGGAAATCGACATTGGTAAACATATTGCTGGGAATTTTCCCGCCAGATTCAGGAACAGTTCATTCAGGCACACAATTGGAAATCGGCTATCTCTCTCAACACCCTTTTCTCGAGGAAAACCATGATAAACAGTTAATTGATTACTTTCGCGAGGAAGTAAGAGTGACAGAAGAGAAGAGCCGTCATATTCTGGCAAAGTTTATGTTTTATGGTTTTTCCGTATTTAAAAAGTTAGGGCAACTGAGCGGCGGCGAGAGTATGAGACTAAAGCTGGCTGTCTTTATGTATAAAGGAGTCAATGTGCTTTTTTTAGATGAACCTACTAACCATTTGGATATTGATTCACAGGAAGTTCTGGAGGAAGCGCTTGACCATTATGATGGAACGGTGCTTTGCATTTCCCATGATAGATATTTTTTAAATAAATGCTTCTCGGAGACGGCGTATCTTTATGATGGCAAGCTCCACCGTTATCCAGGTAATTATCAGGTGACAAGGGATAAATGGGAAGCATTAAAGAAAATAGACAGTCATAGCAGCAAGAGTGCTTTTGATAAACAGACAAAGAAAAAGCCTGTGAGCCACATTGACTATGAAAAGAGGATTATCGAGCTGGAGGACAGACTCGCAAAATTGGAAGAGCGCCAACAAGCTGGAGATCCAGAGCAAGTAAGGCTAGCCAAGAAACAATTGGAGGAACGTCTGGAGGCATACTATGCCAAGTGGTTAAACGAACAACAAACGTAACCAGGTACTAATTTCGGGATGTTTTAGCGGAACGCTTTTGTGGGATGATAATTATAGCATTGAGTGAATAGGAGGCGTTTCAGATGAAGGTGTTAGTGATAGGTGCCAACGGAAAAGTGGGCAGACACATTGTTAAGGCGCTAAAGGAAACAGAGGACGAACCTGTAGCAATGGTCAGAGATACCGACCAAGTTCCTTTTTTTGAAGAAATGGGGGTTAAAACGGTACTTGGCAACTTGGAAGAGAGCTTCGACCATGCTTTTTATGGAATAGATAAAGTTATTTTTGCGGCTGGTTCAGGACCGCATACTGGCACTGATAAAACGTTGATTATTGACCAGGAAGGAGCAATTAAATCAATTGATTTGGCAAAAAGATTTGGTATCAAGCGTTTTGTGCTTTTAAGTTCTAGGTATGCTGATGATCCGGAAAGGTTCCCGCCAATGAAAGCATACTTGTTGGCAAAACATCGTGCCGATGAATACCTGAAAGACTCCGGATTGAATTATACGATTGTGCGGCCGGGCGGTTTGACAAACGAGGAAGGTACGGGCAAGGTGCTTCTCCAGCATACAATCAAGGCAGACGGAACGATTCCCCGTCAGGATGTAGCTTTTGTTTTGGTATATTTAGCGAGTATTCCACGAGCGGAAAACCAAAGTTTTGACCTTGTTCGAGGTGCTGATAAAATAGGGGAAATTCTTGCATATTAATTGCTTGTAAAGGCTTTTTAACAAAAAAGTATTGTAATTGTTAATAAAATTTAATATATTCGTTTATTTCTCTGCGCAATGGGTATATAGTAGGGAAAAGGCTAGTAAGTAAATGTCGTAGGTCGTATGAATTAGATAATATTACCCAGGAGGTACACCGATGACTAAGCAGAATGTAGTGGTCTACGTAAGTGAAGATTGCTCCCAGTGTGACAAGGTATTATCCCATTTAGAAAATTGGGAAGTCGAATATACAGAAAAGAATATTTCCCAAAACAAACAGTTTATCCAAGAGCTGCAGCATCAGAAGGTTTACGGTACACCAGCCGTTTTTGTCGACGATTTAAAAATATTAGGTTTTCAAAAAAACAAACTGAAACAAGCCCTCGGGATTGACACAGGTTCTACTTTTTACAAGGGCAGTAAACTTCACTTTAAAAGGCAATAAACTCAAGTGTGAATTAAACCTTCATGCTTGTTTTTTTTACGCTGATTTAGAAAACTGGATGCCGGCAGAAAGAAGTAGCCAAAGTGGATGTCTTAACTGATCGATATTTAGAATGTTCTGCTTTACTTAACCTTTTTTGGGTGGAATGCATAAATTATAATAAAACATATTAAAGAGGTGTTCATATGAGAAATTGGAGAGCGCCGCAGCCTTTGTATGATTACAGCTATCATCCACCCATCCAGCCGGTCAATCAGTATCCTCCTAATTCCACCTATCCGCAGCCGCCAGTATATCCAGCTGCCGGTACGCCCTATGAACAGTTGATGAAACCTCCCCACCCTGCCCCGTGGGCTCCTCATTATCCGCACGGAGGGCCTGGCGGATTACAACCGGTAAATGGTTTCATTCATTATTTTCAGGATAAAAATGGCCAGGTGGATATTGATAAAATGTTAACGACGGTAGGACAGATGGCAAATACGGTCCAGCAAGTCGCTCCGTTGTTTAAGGGAGTCGGCTCTTTTATAAAAGGCATAAAATAGAAGGGGATCCTTGCCATGTGATGAGCAAGGATCTTCCTTTTTGTAATCAAACACCGTGCGATTATTATGTCTGAAAAGGGGTATAAATAAGTAATCCTCAATAATAAAATTAAAAAGGAGCACCAAGATGATTGGCTGTTTATGTATTCATGGCTATACGGGCGGACCATATGAAGTGGAGCCTGTGGCCGAGCATTTAAAAAAGAGCACTGATTGGCAAGTGGAGGTTCCTTGTTTGCCTGGTCACGGCGAACACTTGGATCTCAAAGGAGTTACCTATGAACAATGGGTCACTGCTGCTGAGCAGGAATTGGAAAAACTAACGCGGATTTGTGATGAAATATATTTGATCGGCTTTTCGATGGGCGGTATGATTGCCAGTTATCTGGCTGCGAAATATGATGTAAGTAAACTTGCACTGCTTTCTCCTGCAGGGAAATATTTAAGCTTTAAGCAGATGGGGGTGGAGTTGGCCGGTTTTGCAGTGAAAGGAATCAAAGGGAAGTTGAAAGATGATCCTTTATATAGTAACTACCGTTGGAAATTAGGCTCAGTGCCACTTACTTCCATGCTGGAATTCCAAAAGTGTGTACGATTCGCGCGGCCATACCTTGGAAAAATCAATTGCCCGGTAATGATTGCCCAGGGACGGCAGGACAGTATGGTTCCTTATAAAACACTGCACTATCTTGATAAAGAAATATCTTCGGAGACTCAGCTTATTTTATATGATAATTCTAAGCATCATATTTGCCTTGGAGAGGAAAAGGAGGAGCTGGCGCAAGCTGTCTATTCTTTTTTAACTAGTGACAGAGGGGATTTAGATAAAGTTGAAGTTGAAGCCACCATCCAATGATTTACCTTTGGTTAATCCGCCATTTTTTTATGGGTGGATTATTGTTTTTGTCGCAGGTCTGAGTGTGTTTTTTTCTGGTCCTGGACAAACCTATTCTATTTCTATTTTCATTGATCATTATATAGCTGATTTTGATTACTCGCGTTCTTATGTATCTGGTATATACTCTACTGCTACACTTTGTGCCGGTTTTACGTTATTCCTTGTCGGCCGATTAGTAGACAGGTTTGGCCAAAGGGCAATGATGGCAGTCGTGGCATCTATGCTGGCTGTTGCATGTTTTTGGAATGCCCTTTTAACAGGGGCGATAATGATGTTTATCGGTATTTTTTTACTTCGCTTATTTGGTCAAGGTTCAATGACACTGCTCCCCAATACGCTGGTTCCTCAGTGGTTCCGGGCCAAGCGGGGCAGAGCGTTAAGCTTGATGACAATCGGAGGTTTTGCAAGCCCGGCTTTATTTCCTCCATTAAATACGTGGCTCATTGATCAAATGGGGTGGAGAGCGGCTTGGGTGTTTTGGGGAATACTGCTAGTCGCCGTTTTTGTTCCGCTTGCCATATTATTTGTGCGAAATCAGCCTAAAGATATTGGAGAGGTTCCCGATGGCGATAATAGGAAAGCCCGCCAAAGACACTGGAGCTTTATGGATGCAGCCCGGACTAAGGTGTTTTGGATTGTCTTAGCTGGACTTTTGCTGATTATAAGTGTTTGGTTGATTAATAGATACAGCTGGATGAGCGCAATCACTCTTTGGGCAGTTATCGTATTAGTTATCACACCAGCTGTTAGTTTATTTGTCCGTTATTTAAACAAAAAAAGGGACGACAGAAGCTCTCCGGTAAATCCCAATATAGAGGAAAATGAGGTGAACTGGACGCTAAAGGAAGCGATGAGGACTAGGACTTTCTGGTTTATTTTATTCGCGGTTAGTGTTCCTGCTTTAGTTAATACCGGCGTCACCTTTCATATTGTTTCTATCGCTGATGGGAAAGGGTTGTCACCAGAAACAGCGGCTTTAATTCTGTCGTTAATGGCTATCTTCGGGTTCCCGGTCAGCTTTATTGTCGGATACTTAGTAGATAGGATATCTGTCCATTATATTTTGGCAGTAACCTTCCTGGGACATATCATTTCATTAGTTATTTTACTGTTCACCAATTCAGCAGTAATGGCAATCATTTTTGGGGTGATGTGGGGAATCGTAAATGGCTTCGAAAGAATTACATTGAGTATTGTGTGGCCGAATTATTTTGGAAGAGAGCATTTGGGCAGTATTAAAGGGTTAGCTCAAACGTGTATGGTCGTTTCTTCAGCATTCGGCCCACTGCCTTTTGGTTTATTTTATGACTGGTTTGGTGGCTATCAGGAGATATTACTCGTCATGTTACTGCTTCCCGTCACTGCAGGGATACTAGCATTATTCGCCCCCCAACCCACCTACCCAGACTAAGAAAGCGGAAACGACCGCACTTTCAAAAGCGAATAGCATTTTCCTCCTAGAGGAAAGAATAAAACAGCACGCCCTGGGGCGTGCTGTTTTGCCAAATCAGATATTTTATGTGTTTGTCTGGTTTTTATCTTTGAAAAAGGCGATAACCAGTCCGCCTTCTCCGGCATAGGTGGAAATTAACGGACCCATTTCTGCCACAACGGCATCTTTAAAGGGATATTTGCTTTTAATATCTCCTAATACTTTTCTGGCTCGGTCTTCAGCATTGCAATGGGTCATCGCAATTAATTTGTCTTCCACGTTTTTTGTGTATTCGCCAATTTGTTCGATAAATCGTCGGATCGATTTTTTATCTCCGCGGACTTTTTCGCTTACTTCGATAACGCCCTCATCTTCGCTTGCCTTCATAAGCAGTTTTATATTCAGCGTCTTGGCAAGAGCCCCTTTTACTCTATCCAATCTGCCGCCCTTAATTAAATTGTCGATCGTTTTTAGAACAAAAAGGGTTGTTGTTTGTTCTACCTTGATATGCAGGTGGTCCACTAATTCCTCGAAAGTAAAACCTTCATTTATTTTGTCTTTTGCTTCATGCAGGAGCAGGATAATCCCTGAGGACGCCGTTTTTGTATTAATAACTTCGATTTTCCGGCCGGGTTCTTCCTGTAACAGCATTTCTCTTCCCATTAACGCGTTTGCATAGGTACTGCTTAACCCTTTAGTCAAGCTAAGCATTAAAATGGGCGTTTCCGGATTTACTTTTTTATAAGCTTCATAAAAGTCATTAGGGCTCGGAGCAGCGGAGCGGGGAAGCTCTGCTGCTTCACTTATCATTTGATTAAAGGTTGGTATATCAATATCGACTCCCGTCCGATATTGAGTGTCTCCAAAATTCAGATAAAGAGGTACGACCTTTACATTTAGGTCCTCCACCATTTTCTTAGAAAGATCAGAACTACCATCGGTCATTAATTGAATTCTCATTGTATCTCCTTTTGATCAATAGTCGTAATTATTTATTTGTATTATAGCATGGCTTTATCTAAGTTTATAATGATTGGGTACTGAGTAGAAGAAAAAATTTGATCACCGCTTGTCCTTTGTTTGGCGGGAAAGCGTCAGTCTGGATTTTCTGCCTGAGGTGCTTACAATAAACAAGAACAAGCCGAAAATGACAATGGTCCCCCCAAGCCATTGTGTCCAGGTAATCTGTTCCCCCAATACAAGATAAGCTAAAATGGAAGCTCCTACCGGTTCAAAAATGATGCTCATCGAAATGGTAGAAGTGCTGACCCATTTAATCGCCCAATTGAACAGTGTATGTCCAAAGAAGGTAGGAATGATTGCTAAAGCTAGAAAAATCAACCAATCATTTAATGGGTAGCCAGTAAACGACTGTTGGAGGAGAAGATTATAAATAATTAAGGTAAGGGAGCTGACTCCATATACTACAAACGTGTAGGCCATCAAGGAAAGTCTCTTGCGTACACTCTGGCCGAGCAAAAGATAGCCAGTAACCATTACAGCACCTGAAAGGGCAAGCATGTCCCCTAGCAGGGCCATGCCGCTGACTTGTAAATCACCCCACCCGATAATCACGCTACCTATGATTGCAATCACCATGCTAATTAAGGCACCCGCAGAAAACCTTTCTTTAAAAAAGAAGTATGTTCCGAGGAAAGCAAATATCGGTTGGAGGGTTACAAGAACTACAGAACTGGCAACCGATGTATAATTTAATGATTCAAACCAGAGAATAAAGTGGAAGGCGAGAAAAATACCTGCTAGGGCAGAGAAACACCAATCTTTTTTGTCAATCTGTATTAATTCCTTTCGGTGTTTGACAAGCACGTAAGGAGCCATTAACAAAACAGCAAGCAATAATCGGTAATTAGCTATGATCGAAGCGGGAGCACTATCAGACAGCTTTACGAAGATAGCTGCGGTAGATACGGAGACGACTCCTACAGCAATGGCGATGTATGGTTGAACCGGTGTTTTATTCATGAAGCTTCTCCTTATAGTAAATGTTTTTTTACATTCTAACACTCATTTATTTGAAAATCATTTTTAATACAGGTAGAATTACATCATAGAGTGTGGTAAGATTTATTAATCCATTGAATGCTTGCTATAAGGTCTCTCCGTGCGCGAGCAGGGAAAGGCTTTTTCATTTGAAGCAGAAGCTATTTCAAAGAGCAAAGTGTAACAAGGACTGGGCAAAGTGCTTAGTTTTTAATCGCGTGGGATGAATGTGGAACTTGCATTGCAGAAGTCGATTCGACATTAACGTAAGTTTGTATATAATAAGAAGTTTCTAAGAGCTGTTTAGAAGCATGAGGATCGGCTCAGAAGACAAGTTCTCAAAACGTGCTGTACACGTGCAGAATATGAGAATTTTGTTAAAGGAGTAGGAAAAAAATAGTGACAACTTTTAAATCGTTAGACATATCTAACCCGATAATGAAGGCTTTAGAAAAAATGGGGTTTGAAGAGGCTACGCCAATTCAAGCTGAGACAATTCCGCTAGCTATGCAAGGAAATGATGTCATCGGACAAGCGCAGACAGGAACAGGTAAGACAGCTGCTTTTGGTATTCCGATGATTGAGAAAATCGAACAAGATCTTAAACGAATCCAAGGATTGGTAGTTGCGCCAACAAGAGAATTAGCTATTCAAGTAGGCGAAGAAATCAACAGGCTTGGCCGGTTTAAAGGGGTAAGAACGCTTCCTGTCTATGGCGGACAGCATATGGAACGCCAGATTCGGGCATTGCGGGAAGGTCCGCATATCGTGGTTGCGACTCCGGGCCGTTTGCTTGACCATATCCGCAGAAAGACCATTAATATCAGCAATGTCCATACAGCTGTATTGGATGAAGCAGATGAAATGCTTAACATGGGCTTTATTGAGGATATCCGTGATATTCTTAAGTCCATTCCTGAACAAAGGCAGACATTGTTGTTCTCTGCTACAATGCCGAAAGAAATCAGAGACATTGCAACTACACTGATGAAAAAACCGGAAGAAGTCCGAGTGAAGGCAAAAGAAATGACAGTAGAAAACATTGATCAATTTTTCGTGGAAGTACATGAAAAACAAAAGTTTGATACGTTAACTAATTTGCTTGATGTCCATGTACCGGATCTAGCCATTATTTTCGGAAGAACAAAAAAACGTGTCGATGAAGTAACAGAAGGGCTGCAAGCACGCGGATTCCGTGCAGAAGGTATCCATGGCGACCTTACCCAGGGCAAACGGATGTCTGTATTGAATAAATTTAAAGCTGGACGCATTGAAATCCTGGTAGCAACAGATGTTGCGGCAAGAGGACTGGATATTTCCGGTGTAACGCATGTTTATAACTTTGACGTTCCGCAGGATCCTGAAAGCTATGTCCACAGAATCGGCCGGACAGGGAGAGCAGGTAAGGGCGGAGAAGCGGTATCTTTCATTACACCAAGGGAAGTCCCGCATTTGCACCTGATTGAAAAGGTTACAAAAGGAAAGATCAAACGCCTGCAAGCACCTTCGATGGACGAAGCGTTGCGCGGCCAACAGCAAATCACCGTCGACAAGTTGAAGTCAACGATTGACAGCAAAGACTTGCAGTCATACCGTGAGACTGCTAACGAATTACTGGAGCAGCATGATTCAGTAACCGTAGTATCGGCAGCATTGAAAATGTTGACAAAAGAGCGGCGCAATGCTCCGGTTAACCTGACATCAATAGCACCCGTCAGCGTTAAGCAAGCTTATAAAGACAAGAATAAGAAAAAATATAGAAGCAATGACAATAAGCGGAACTTCTCGAGAAAAGGCAAGCCATCCGGCAAACCTTCCCGTAACCGCAAGTTCCAAAACAAACGGAATTCAAACACGGGAAACCGTGGCAGCCAAAACTATTAATAAAGTTTTCCAGCCCCCTCTAACAATGAAGGGGGCTTTTTTCTGTTTAAAAAACCATTCGTACAAGCGTAATGCATCTACCTTATCAGGAGGTTGGAGCGGCGTGGATTTAGCGAAAAGTGAAACCGTTACCTGAATGATTCCGTACGTATAGGGGAAGAGTATGATACTATTTTAGAAGAACGTTTGTTATCTAGAAAGGCTGGTGACTATAAATGCGGCAACCTCCCAAAAATTTTATCGCAAAGGACGCTGTCAAGGTGTGGAAGATTTCAGCTCTTATACCTATTACTGTATTTTGGCTGGTGCTTATCGGTTTAACCTTTATGGCGGGTCGGTTTTCTGTCCCTTTATGGACAGTCCTTATCGGTTGGGCAGTAATGGCAACCGCTACATATCTATCGGTATTTTTAATTCCTGCGATAAAGTGGAGAAGGTGGAGATATGAAGTATTTGAACAGGAAATAGATGTTCAGCATGGTATCTTTATCGTTCAGCGTACGCTAGTGCCGATGATCCGTGTCCAGCATGTGGACACAAAGCAGGGGCCGATATTGAAGCACTTCAAGCTGGCGACAGTAACGGTGTCGACGGCTGCAACCACTCATGAAATTCCTGCCTTGCTGGAGGAAGAAGCATCAGAATTGAGAGACCGGATATCACGGCTGGCCAGGGTGGATGAAGATGATGTCTGAACCGAGACGTATGCATCCGGCGACCACTATTTTTAATTTTATAAGGCTTATAAAGGACTTTATCATTCCATTGCTTATTGGTTCCTTTGCATTTGTCCGCAATATTAGCGCAAGCTCCTGGATTTGGATGTTAGCCGCAGCGCTAATAGTAGCAGGGATGATCGCTTTCAGTTTTTTATCCTGGTATCGATTTACGTATCGAGTGGAAGAAGAGGAATTAAGGATAGAATATGGACTGCTGATTAGGAAAAAGCGTTATATCTCGAAAAATAGAATCCAATCGATTGATTTGACTGCCGGCATCATTCACAGGCTTTTTGGCCTGGTAAGGGTTGAAGTACAGACGGCTGGCAGTGATAATGCAGCTGAAGCAGGCTTGAAAGCTGTAACAAGAAACGATGGTGAACAATTAAGAGATATCCTTAAAGGCTTAAAAGATACGACAGGGGAGCCGCAGGAAGGAATGAACCAGGTTCAGTCACCTGAACATCCAGATGTACCTGCCGAAAAAATCAAGTTCCCCCGTTTACTATTTGCTGCTACTACTTCTGGCGGTATTGGTGTATTTTTATCCTTATTCGCTTTAGTGGGGTCACAGTTTAATCAGATGGTGCCGGAGGGGTTTCTTAAGGGAATATATAATTGGGCAGTACATTTAAGTATAATGGTCATTATTGTTCTCGTTTTAATCATTTGTCTCGTATTATGGCTAATGGCGATTGCAGGTACGTTTCTCCGCTACAGCTATTTCACCATCTACAAGCGTGAGGACGAGATATTTATCACCCGTGGATTATTAGAGAAAAAACAGGTGACCATCCCGTTGAAAAGAATTCAAGGCATTCGTATTCAGGAAAATATATTCAGGCAGCCATTCGGCTATGCAGCAGTCTATGCGGAGGTTGCAGGCGGAGCGGCAGACAAGAATGATGATTTTTCGATTGCCTTATTCCCTTTATTAAAAACGAGTGAAATCCCAGGCTTTATTGGTCAATTTTTGCCTGACTTCCAGTATGAGCAAAATTGGCGGGGACTGCCGAGGCGATCTGCGCGCAGATTTATATTGCGGGCCGCTGCTCCTGTCCTGCTAGTTGCCATTCCTTTGATTTATTTCTTTCCAATGTACAGCTGGACCGCCCTTATAGTATTGGCTGCGGCAAGTGCTCTCGGTTTTCTCCGTTATAAAGATGCTGGTTTTGCGGTGCAAAGAAATCAATTATATTTTCGGAACCGGGGCTTGAGCAGGGAAACGATCGTAACGAAGAAAAACAGGATCCAGTCGATGTCTTCCTCTGAGCATTGGTTCCAATGGAGGAAATCTTTAAAAACAAGTTACTTCTCGATCGCTTCGCATAGTGGACTCGGAAAAAGGTTTCGGGTAAAGGATATGGAAGCGGCTGAAGCTGATGAGTTACATGGCTGGTATTCTTTCCAGGAAAAATAAAAAAGAAGAGTTACCTTGCAGGCGTTATGCCTTCGGGTAACTCTTTTTTTATTAGAAAAGCCTGCCGATAAGACCGAGGATCACCAATAGGCCGATAAAGATCCAAAGTAACGGAACAATGTATTTTTTCCAGGGGAGACGCCGTTTGTTCCAACGGTTTGGATCAAACGATATATTGCCATCGTTTGCCTTCCTGTTGCGCCATAGTGAAAATGGCTGAACATTTCGCAGGAAAATTGGTGCCAGTGCAAGCCCGGCGATAAATCCAAATAAATGCCCCAGAATATTAATTCCTGGACGGAGGAAGGTCATGATAATCCCGATAACAATAATGACTGTAATGATTTGTGCATTGCCCGGATCAATTAATCGTTTTCGGAAAAACACCATATACATATAAACGCCGAAAAGGCCGTAAATAGCCCCGGAGGCTCCAACGTGTACATAGTAAGCGGAAGGTTCGACAATGAAGGTGAAGAAGTTGCCGATGATGCCGGTTAAGAAATAAATTAGCAGAAACCTTACTTTCCCTGTCATTTGTTCCAGGGCTGGTCCGAACAATACTAAAGAAAATGAATTGAACAGAACGTGCATTACTCCGTTTGGATCATGTAGAAAAATCGGAGTAACCAGTCTCCAATATTCACCATTTTCGATAAATATATTTACACCTGCCCCCATTTGGAACAGAGCTCTTCCAGGTCCAAGAATGACTAATAGCCAAACAATTAGTTGGATAGCGACAAGGGTGCTCACTACAGGATAAAACCGGATAAAATCTTTAAAGCTTTCATTTCTGATAAACATATGACTTCCCCTTTTGCTAGTATTGTTCTTAATATGTATAATACTTTACATTTATAGATATTCACAAACATAGTGTATTTCTCCTGCTTACAGGAGGGTTAATATATTTTTCTTGTCCATGGAATGAAGAAATCCGGGAAAGGAAATAGAGAATGCGTTAACCTAAGGTTATACTGAATATAAATAGTTTACGTGAAGGTTGGGTTTCAATGATTTTGGGAATAGGAATAGATATCATAGAACTGGAACGGATGAAAAAAAGCATCGACGGTAATCGGCGTTTGGTGAAACGTGTACTAACAGAAAAGGAACAGGAAGTTTTTTTTCGGTTGAAATCAGATGCCAGACAGGTGGAATTCCTCGCAGGGAGGTTTGCTGCCAAAGAAGCATATGCAAAGGCTCTGGGCACCGGACTGGGAAAGTTAAGTTTTCAGGACATTGAAATTATTGCTGATGAAAAAGGAGCTCCGAAAATAAAGGTGGAGCAGTTGCCGCAGTATAAAGTATTTCTATCTATATCGCATAGTCAGGATTATGCCGTAGCACAAGTAGTGATAGAAGCTTGAACGGCAGTGTATCCTAACTGTCGGGCAGCTGTATAAAACTTCCTTGATTAAGATGTTTTCTAGAGCTTGTCAGGCTAGTCTGCATAATCGCATGGGTTGTCTCATAATATTTTAGTGCGGGTAGGAGGGAACATTGTGCATATTGTCACCGCAAAAGAAATGTACGAAGCTGATTGTTATGCCATCGAAAAAACAGGAATGGAAGGCAAGCTGCTCATGGAGAATGCCGGCAGAGCTGCAGCTGCGAAAGTGGAAGAACGGGCTGGAAAAGAAAAGAGAATCCTTGTGATGGCTGGGGGAGGAAGCAATGGCGGTGATGGGTTTGTCATTGCCCGGAATTTGCTGATCAATGGTTACAGGGTTTCTGTCCTGCAGCTGGTTCCAGACGAAAAAATCACAGGGGATGCAGCATACCATAAGTTGTTGTATGAAAACACTGAGGGGGCAATTGAACGGTGGGAGTCGCCTGGTAAGCTTGAAGCAGCATTGAAGGAAGTTGACATTGTAATTGATGCGATGCTTGGTATTGGTACCAAGCTTCCTTTGCGGGAACCGTTTAATCAGGCAGTTCAAATCCTTAATGGCACAGACGTCTTTACTATCTCGATAGACATTCCAAGCGGTGTTCCTGCGGATGAAGGCACAGCGGATGTAGAAGGGGTTATCGCTGATTACACGATTATCATCGAGCAGCCAAAACAAACGGCTTTTATTGTGTCAGCACTTCCTTTTTACGGCCAATGGGAAGTTGTGAAAATCGGCATTCCGCCTCAAGCATTTCAGCACGCTGCTATCCGGTTAACTTGGGGAAACACAGAAACGAAATCCAGCTTGCCAAACAGAAACAAATTTTCCCACAAGGGCAGCCATGGCAAAGGTTTGCTTATCGGAGGATCACTTGAGATGCCGGGCTCTATTGCATTGACGACTAGGGCCGCGTTACGGGCGGGAGCTGGATTGATTACCGCAGGTACATTACCCCAGAATATTCCAGTCATTTCCGCTCATTGCTCTGAAGCGACATATGTATCGCTGGCTGAAGCTGCCGGGAAAATTTCCAATCAGGAACTAAACACTTCTG
Source organism: Sediminibacillus albus (assembly GCF_900101125.1). Lineage (GTDB taxonomy): Bacteria > Bacillota > Bacilli > Bacillales > Amphibacillaceae > Sediminibacillus > Sediminibacillus albus. Next base: position 228,272 of record NZ_FNFL01000004.1, read on the forward strand.
GTTATGATGCAGTGGCTGTCGGCATGGGAATGGGCAGGGAAGAGACAACCGCCCAGTTTACCAGGAATTTGATTACCCGGGCAGAAGTGCCTGTTTTAATCGATGCAGACGGACTTCATCATGTGAAGCGTCATCTAGCCTTGCTGCAAAAACGCCGGTATCCCACAGTTTTAACTCCTCATCCGGGCGAAATGGCAATGCTGACAGGTTTCTCTGTCCAGGAAATCACGCAGCAGCCATTTTCAATAGCAAAGCAGTTTGCTATCAATTACAACGTTTACCTGGTATTGAAGGGTGCGATTACCATTGTTACTGATCCGGAGGGGAATCAATGGGTAAATACTTCAGGTAACGCTGGACTTGCCAAGGGAGGAAGCGGAGATGCGTTATCCGGCATATTACTGGCCATGATGATGCAAAACCAGACGATGCAGGCCGCATTATCAAATGGGTGTTATATCCATGGTATGTCCGCCGATCAGCAGATTGCCAAGGATCACTCCCAGCAGGACTTGTTAGCGCATGATGTGATTGATGGATTGGCTTCCGTATTTCGTGCATTTTCTTGATTTTTTGACTTGTGCGTTCCCTTTGTCCTTTGAAATGAGACAAAGGAGTTGTGACAATGAGAAAAAAATTCGGCTTAGGGGTCATTTTATTATTGGTCCTGGTCTTGGCTGCTTGTGGTGAAAAGTCGAAAGAGGATGTTGCAGATAAATTAGCGGGGAATTTAGAAAAAATGAACGGCTATAAAGTAGAAGCAAGCATGAGCCTGCAGACTGGAGAAGAAAGCCAAACGTATGACATTGAAGTTTCCCACAAGAAGAAGGATTTTTATCGGGTGCTTTTAAAGAATGAACAAGATGAAAAAGGCAGCCAGATCATTCTTAAGAACGAAGATGGAGTTTTTGTGCTGACACCGGCTTTGAATAAAAGTTTTAAGTTCCAAAGCGAATGGCCGAATAACAGCAGCCAGCCATATTTATACCAGTCATTAGTCAAAGATATAATCGAAGATAAAGAAGCGGATTTTAAGGCAACGGAAAATTATTATGTATTTGAAACAAAGACAAACTACCAAAATAATAATAACCTGCCTTACCAGCAAATCTATTTTGACAAAAAAGCCTATACACCTGTAATGGTCAAGGTACTCGATAAAGATAAAAACCCTTTGGTAGAGGTTCAATTCTCTTCCTTTGAACTAGATCCGGAATTTGCCTCCGACACCTTTGAAATCGAGAAAAACATGACTAGCGGAACGCTTGGTATCCCGGTAATGGCAGAGGAAGAAACCAACAGTGAATTAGAAGTCTTTTACCCGTTAGAGAGAGCGGGCGCTGAGTTGATTGAAAAGAAAGAAGTAGACACTGAGAACGGAAAACGGGTGATCTTAACCTTCGCAGGAGAGAAAAATTTCACACTGGTCCAAGAGAAAGCAGATGCATTCCCTGCAAGTGCTTTAGTTCCTGAGCAAGTCAACGGTGAGATGGTCAACCTGGGATTTACCATGGGAGCTTTAACAGAAGCGGCATTGGAATGGCATCATAACGGAAATTCTTATTATTTAGCCAGTGAAGACTTAACAAAAGCAGAGCTGATTGAGGTTGCAAGCTCTGTATCTGTAACAGGAGAAGAAGTCAAATAATGTTTTAGCAGGCAGGCTCCGCATTAGGGTCTGCTTTATTTTTTTTCGGCTTTATTTCGCATGCTTTCCGTGTCCGTTTCTGATAATATAGAAGAAAATATTGATTGGAGAGCTTATTTTGCCACAGAATTTTTACCGGGATTCATGGGTGGAAGTCAACTTAGACAACGTCGCATATAATATCCGTCAATTACGGCAACGCCTTTCAAATAAAACGAATATCTTTGCTGTAGTTAAAGCCAATGCCTATGGACACGGAGATGTGGAGGTTGCTGAAAAAGCATTACAATCAGGCGCCGACAGATTGGCGGTATCTTTACTTGATGAAGCAGTCAAGCTTAGAAATAACGGAATAAAAGCCCCGATTCTAGTTATGGGGAGAATACGGCCGGAGGATGCTCCCGTGGCAGCGGATTATGATATTTCTATCACCTTTTATCAAAGGGAGTGGCTAAGAACCGTAAAACAAGCCGGTTTGCCAGGTAAGCTTAAATTGCATATGAAATGGGATACCGGGATGGGCCGCATCGGTATCCGGCAGGTGGATGAGCTAGAAGAAATCTTGGGCGAATTAACGGACGATCGTTTGGTACTGGAAGGGTTATATACGCACTTTGCTACGGCTGACGAACAGGATTTGCGTTATTTTGAACAGCAGCAGGACAGGTTTGACAGGCTGCTTGCAGCGTTCAGGCAAAGGTGGGATAAGCCAGTGCTAATCCATACGGGAAACAGTGCTGCCAGTATGAGGTTTCCGGATAAAATGGCCCATTATGTAAGATATGGAATAAGTATGTATGGCCTGTATCCATCATCGCAAGTAAAAGAAGAAAAACCTATTCCGTTAAAACAGGCATTCTCCCTTCACAGCAAACTGATCCATATTAAAAAACTGCCAGCTGGCGAATCAATCAGTTATGGTTCGACTTATACAACCAGCGGGGAAGAGTGGATTGGAACTGTTCCACTCGGTTATGCAGATGGATTGATTAGAAAGCTGCAGGGAAAGGAAGTGCTTGTCGAGGGGAAGCGGTTTCCAATTGTCGGCCGGATATGTATGGACCAATTCATGGTACGGCTTGATGGGCATTATCCGGTTGGGACCCAGGTGACGATTATTGGCAGACAAGCTGCTGATAACATTACAATGGACGAAGTAGCCGACTATTTGGAGACGATCAACTATGAGGTTCCCTGTACGATAGGCCATCGCGTACCAAGGGTTTATAAGGAGAACGGAGAGGTCAAAAAAGTCAGCAACCCATTGCTGCAGACCGAAGGTTACCCCCCAAATCACCGGAAGGATTCTAATGATAACCGTAGTGATGCATGAGAATCGATGCTTATGTAAATAGATAACTATTATAACCGTTAACTTGTGGAAATTATTTTTTATAAAAAGTTCCCGAATGCCTTTGCAATGCAGTTTATACAATGATATGATTAGAATGGATTAAAAAAGACTGGGCTTGTAGATATGGTGGAGGTGTATGGTTGTGTCAGAGAGCTTACAAGAGATAATTGTGAGACTACCAAAAAACCTACTTAGCGAGGTGGATGGTTTAATGGAAACTGAGAATAGTGATCTGAGCGACTTTATTTGTCAGGCAACAAAATCGTATTTGCGTGAAAAGAAAAAACGTCATATCCGTGAATCTATGCAAAGAGGCTATATGGAAATGGCCAAAATCAACCTCAACATCGCTTCAGAGGCTTTTCAAGCTGAAGAGGAGGCCGAAAACACCCTAGAGCGCTTAGTGAGTGGGGTGTAAGGGGTTGATTGTAAAAAGAGGCGAAGTTTATTTCGCCGATCTTTCCCCTGTAGTGGGTTCTGAGCAGGGGGGCGTTCGTCCAGTATTGGTTTTGCAAAATGATATAGGTAACCGTTTTAGCCCTACGGTTATCGTTGCAGCCATTACCGCGCAGATACAAAAGGCAAAACTGCCAACGCACGTTGAAATTGATGCAAAAAAGTATGGATTTGAACGCGACTCTGTCATTCTGTTGGAACAGATTCGAACAATAGACAAACAGCGTCTTACGGATAAAATTACTCATCTGGATAAAAACATGATGGAAAATATCAATAAAGCTTTGGAAATAAGTCTAGGTTTGACTGATTTTTAAACAACAGAACAATTATATGTCAACAACGTGCCCAATGTCTTAAGAATGCAGACTTGGGCTTTTTTGTGCTTAAAGCATGCAGCACGTATGCAGAGGTAAATGCTGGATGGCGTCATTAAAAGCGCTGTATGGCTGGGAATAACAATTTCTATAACGGTGTCAAAATATATCAAATAGTTTGCGCGCCGGACCTAAACATGTGACAATAGGAATATCGATTATAGGGAGATTTGGCAGGGGGTAGTTGAATGGATAGAAAATTAAAGGAACTTGTAGTAGAAAACAGCGACACAATCGTGCACATGTGGCTGGAAGAAGTGTCGAAAAGCAGACAAACCGATTACACATCGACCATTTCCGACGAGTTGTTTGAGAGCACTAACAGGGAGTTTGTCAATGTGATTTTTGCTAGTGTCGAAAAACAAGGTATAACCACAGAATTAGACGACTTTTCCGAAAGATTGGTAAATCTCGGATGGCCATTAAGCTATTTGACTGATGGATTACAGGCCTTCCGCAGGGTAACAATTGATTTTATATTAAGTGAACTGGATCAGGTAGATTCGAACTACTTTTCCCAAGTGCTTCAAGCTGTTGATAAATGGGTAGATCCTATCATCAATCAATTGGTCAATGAGTACTCTGGGAGCTGGGAACACATTGTTTCTTTACAAAGAGTGGCATTGCAGGAACTATCTGCACCATTAATACCAGTGATGGAAAATATTACCGTGATGCCTTTGATCGGTACGATTGATACAGAGCGTGCCAAATTAATCATGGAAAATTTACTGGATGGGGTTATTAAGCATAATGCAGAAGTGGTCCTGATTGACATCACTGGGGTACCTGTAGTGGATACGATGGTGGCCCATCACATCATTCAGGCAGCAGAGGCTGTTCGTTTGATCGGTTCTACTTGTATATTGGTAGGGATTCGTCCGGAGATTGCCCAGACAATTGTTAATTTGGGCATTGACTTAGGAAAATTCCCGACCAAAAGTTCATTGAGAAAAGGGTTCCAGTCAGCACTGGAGTTGACCAACAGAAAGATAGTCAGTACGAAGAGCAATCACGACGACGATATTGAAAAACTAGTAGATTCTCTGGATAGGGAGTGAGCGGGCTCATGAGGATACCGATTTTAAAGCTACACAATTATTTATTGATTTCCATCCAAATAGACTTGGATGATCAAAGTGCTATACAATTTCAGGAAGATCTTTTAAGTAAAATTCATAAGAGCGGTGCAACAGGTGTAGTCATTGATTTAACTTCTGTTGATATTATTGATTCGTTTATTGCTAAAGTTCTTGGTGATGTAGTGACAATGTCAGATCTTATGGGGGCAAAAGTTGTATTGACTGGTATCCAGCCAGCAGTTGCCATGACGCTGATTGATTTAGGCATCCACCTTCAAGACGTACCGACCGCCTTAGATTTAGAACAGGGCTTGATTAAATTGCGTCAGGAATTGGAGGAGTGAACATGGAATTCCAATCCTGCGTTAATATTAATAAAGAGTGGGATATAGTTGGCGCTCGTCAAATCGGACGGGACTTCGCCAGAAAAATAGGGTTCGGAACAGTTGACCAGGCGCGAATTGCTACGGCTATATCTGAATTAGCACGTAATATTTATTTATATGCCGGCACTGGGAAGATCTGTTTTGAAACCATAGAAGAGATAGACCACAAAGGAATATGCATTATAGCAATAGATAATGGTCCCGGAATCGCGGAAATCAGCAAGGTAATGGAAGATGGGTATTCAACTTCCGGTGGTCTAGGCGCGGGGTTGCCTGGTGTGAAGCGGCTGATGGATGATTTTGATATAGTTTCCGAACAGGAAAAAGGGACAGAGATAAGAGCTGTAAAATGGGTTCGTTGAGGGGGGTAATACATGAGTACTTTGAACCTTGATTTAAGTAATTACCGTGATTTATTAAAGCAATATATACGTACACAGGATGAAACTGCGCTTTATCAGGCTGAACAGTTTAGTAAGCTGTCAATGCAGCAAAACATTTCCCCTGAAGAAATAATCAACGTTCATATCCAAGCATTACAGGATTTATATCCGGACTTGCCTGAAGGAATCGAATCCTCGATGAACTTCCTGCTGGAAGCGATGATTTCCTATGGCTTGGCCTACCAGGAATTTCAATCTTTACGCGAGAAACAATTAGCGTTGAAGTCGGAGATATCCGTGGCTGCGAATATGCAGCAAACCCTTCTTACCACTGTGAAACCGGAAGTGGAAGGTTTGGATATTGGAGCGATCAGCGTCCCTGCCAACCAAATGAATGGTGACTACCATCATTTTGTGCAAAACAATCAAAATACCTTGGGAATCGCTATAGCAGATGTGATAGGAAAAGGGATTCCTGCAGCATTAGCTATGTCGATGATTAAATATTCCATGGACAGCTTTCCGGAAAACAGAATGGATCCTTGTACCATCCTTGAGAGCCTGAACAGGGTTGTAGAGCGAAATGTCGATCCGAGTATGTTTATTACGATGTTTTACGGCTTGTACAAGCCTGAAACAAGTAAGTTTTATTACTCTTCGGCTGGACATGAGCCAGGGTTTTATTACAACGCGAGGGAAGATAAGTTTGAAGAAATTGAAGCTAGAGGAATTGTGTTAGGAGTTACCCGGGACACGGAATATCAACAGTATGAGAAAACGATCCATCCTGAAGACATGATTATCCTGCTGACAGACGGTGTGACAGAGTGCAGGCAGGGAGACCGCTTCATCGAATCGGAAGAAGTGCTTGATGTGATCAAGACGTATATGCATCTTCCTGCACAGCAACTGGTTGACCAGGTATATAAACATTTCGAACGTCTCCAGGATTTCCATTTAAGGGATGATTTTACTTTGATAATTTTACGTAAGCAAGTTTGATGGGGATCTGTTTAGGGTAATATCCTTTATTGAGTGAATATTATCTGAAGTAGGAGGATAACCATGAATTTAGATATTAATGTAGTAGACAAAGAGTCGGTAGCGGTTGTCGCACTGGCTGGTGAGATTGATGCATTTACCGCTCCTAAATTAAAAGAAGCATTGCTTCCTTTGACTAAACAAGCGGGCAACATAGTCGAGGTTAACCTGGAAAATGTCAGCTACATGGACAGCACGGGTCTTGGAGTTTTTGTTAGTGCGTTGAAATCAACAAAAGAGAATAACAGCGAGCTGAAGCTTGTACAATTACAAGATAGAGTATTACGTTTGTTTGAAATTACCGGTTTAACGGATATTATAAATATTGACTCTACAGTACGGGGTGGATCTTAATATGGAACCTTTTGACTTCATAGAAATTAAAGTTCCTGCTAAATCAGATTATGTAGGTGTAGTAAGGTTAAGTACTTCTGGTGTCGCGAATCGAATGGGGTTCAATTATGAAGATATTGAAGACTTGAAAGTAGCGATTTCGGAAGCTATGACGAATGCGGTAACGCATGCTTATGATGACGCTGAAGATGGAGAAGTGACAGTTGGTTTCGGTGTGTACACTGATCGATTGGAGGTTATGGTAGCAGACCATGGCGGAAGCTTTGACCTTGGTAAAGTAAAAGCAGATATAGGTCCTTATGAACAATCCGAACCTATTGAAAATTTGCGTGAAGGTGGTTTTGGCCTGTTTTTGATTGATGCTTTAATGGATAAAGTCGAGATAACCAGTGACCATGGAGTTATTGTGTTGATGACAAAGTTTCTCCAGGAAAATAAGGTGGGATTAGATGACGACCAAATCTCAACCACACAATAGACGTGAGGATGAGGTTTACCAATGGATAAAGCATCTGCAGGAAAATCCCACGGACGAAGAAATCCAGGAAAAAATTGTATTAGCCTACCAGGATCTTGTAGAGTCAATAGCTCGCAAGTATTCGAAGAATAGCTCAATACATGAGGATTTAGTTCAAGTCGGGATGCTTGGGTTGTTAGCAGCCATTCGCAGATATGACCCTGAATTTGGTAAATCCTTTGAATCATTTGCAATACCGACAATTATTGGTGAAATTAAACGGTTTATCCGTGATAAAACATGGAGTGTCCATGTACCCAGGAGAATTAAAGAGCTGGGGCCGAAAATAAAAAAAGCAATTGAAGAATTGACTTCAGACAATCAGGAATCACCTTCTGTTACCGAAATAGCCGCTTACTTGGAAGTCAGTGAAGAAGATGTGCTGGAAACCATGGAAATGGGGAAAAGTTACAAAGCTCTTTCCGTCGATCGTAAAATCGAAGCGGATTCCGATGGAAGTACAGTGTCGATTCTCGACTTGATCGGTAACCAGGATGATGGTTATGAAAATGTCGATCAACGTATGTTATTAGAGAAAATCCTGCCAATTTTAAGTGAAAGGGAGCAGGAAATTCTTAAGTACACCTACTTCGAGAATATGAGCCAGAAAGATACCGGTGAAATGCTCGGTATATCCCAGATGCATGTATCAAGACTGCAAAGACGGGCGTTAAGAAAACTAAGAGAAGCGTTACAATCGGAAGGCTCGGAGGTTTTCTAGTGGCTGAATTTGACAAAAACATGCGGGTTGCCGTTTATCAAGAAGCAAAAAAAGGGAATTATTACTGTGGTGATAGTTACTATTATCAAGAGACGGATAATGAATTTATTTGCGCCCTGGCTGACGGTCTAGGCAGTGGAGAACATGCTAAAGAGTCCTCGCAAGCTGTTATGGATGTAGTGGAAGAGAATATCCATGCAGATGTAGAACAACTGATCAAGATTTGCAATGAGCGTCTCGTAGGGAAGCGTGGAGTGGTTTTGGGAGTATTGAAAATAAACTTCCTAAATGATTCATACTCGTTCAGTTCGATTGGCAATATCGGCATCATGACGATTACGGACGACCAGGAGAAAAAGCGGAGTATCCCGAACTCCGGTTATTTAGGCGGATATCGGCGTCCATTCAAAGTGTTTGAAGGAAAAATGGATCCTGGTATGATCTTTATCATGTTCTCAGATGGAGTAAATGCAATGGACCTGTCTGCCAAATACTTTTTAGGGAAAGATGTGGATAGAATTACGGAAACATATTCCTCACTTGTAGGGGAAAATAAGAATGATGATACCACTTTAATCGCAATGAAGTATTCGCGTAATAAGCCATAACTAGCGAAGTGCAGACTCTTATCTTAGCGGATGGGAGTTTTTGTTTTATCGCTGGATAGCAGAATGTGTGCAACATCTACACGGGAAGGGATCGGCCTTAAAGCTGATCCCTTTCTTATTGCAGGAAGGGAGCTTCTACGACTGGCTTATCTATTTTTTTAGATTATGGCAGCCGCAATACTGCCTGTTCCAATGCGCTGTTGGAATGTTACTTGGGAAAGCATGGTTGGTTTGGTACAATTAAATAGTAGGAAGTAGTAAGGAGGAAGTTAATTTTGAGTGAAACAATTAACCGTGATCAATTAATTCGATGGGTTGCAGACGAGACGAAGGTCTCTTCCGCGCCGATTAAGCAAGTAATCTCCTTGCTGGAAGAGGGGAATACCGTTCCTTTCATAGCCAGGTACCGTAAAGAACAAACAGGCGGATTAGATGAAGTCCAGATCAAATCGATAGAGGACAAGTGGGCCTATGCGCAAAATCTGGCAGATCGAAAACAAGAAGTCATTCGGCTGATTGATGAACAAGGAAAGCTTACCCCGGAATTGAAGAGCGACATCGAAGAGGCCACTCAATTACAAAGGGTAGAAGACCTTTATCGGCCTTATAAACAAAAAAGAAGAACAAGGGCAACAGTAGCTAAGGAAAAAGGACTGGAGCCGCTTGCTCAATTGGTTTGGACCCATGAAATAAATAACCTCAGCCAAGAGGCTGGTTCCTATCTTTCTGAAGAATATGAACTGTTAACGGAAGAAGATGTGCTGGCAGGGGTCAATGATATTATTGCTGAGTGGATTGCAGATGAGCCTCATTACCGGCAATACATAAGGGATAAGACGTTTAAGGCAGGATCGATACGAGGTGATGCCAAGAATAAGGACAAGGATGAAAAAGGTGTCTTTGAAATGTATTACGATTATGAAGAACCTGTCAGGTCCATCGTCGCCCACCGAGTACTTGCTCTTAACCGAGGCGAAAAAGAGGATGTTATCAAAGTTTCCGTCCATCCGCCGATTGAACAAATCATTTCTTATTTAAACAAAAGGTTATCAAAGGACAAGGATAGCCAGGAATTAACAGCATTTTGGCAGCAGGCAATTGAAGACAGCTATAAGCGGCTCATCCAGCCGTCCATCGAGCGCGAGATCAGAAACAGCCTGTCGGAGACTGCGGAACAGCAGGCAATCGACATTTTTTCGACTAACTTAAAAAACCTGCTTCTTCAGCCTCCGTTAAAAGGTAGGGTGGTTCTTGGGATTGATCCGGCGTTTCGAACAGGCTGTAAGTTGGCAGTTATTGACGAAACAGGAAAAGTACACGCTGTAAATGTTATCTATCCGACTGCGCCTAAGAAAGATAAAAAAGGTGCGGAGCAAGTGTTGCTATCGTTAATGAACCAATACCCAATAGAGCTGATGGCAATCGGAAACGGGACAGCATCCAGAGAAACAGAGCAGTTTATCGCCGACTTTATCAGTGAACACCAGTTGAACATTGCTTATATGATTGTAAATGAGGCTGGTGCGAGTGTTTATTCTGCCTCTGCGCTGGCGAGGGAAGAGTTTCCTGAGCTGCAGGTAGAAGAAAGAAGTGCTGTCTCCATTGCCAGAAGAGTCCAGGATCCGCTAGCTGAACTCGTAAAAATCGATCCTAAATCGATAGGTGTTGGCCAGTATCAGCACGATGTCAGCCAGAAAAGCCTGAATGAGTCATTGACATTTGTAGTCGAAACCGCCGTAAACCAAGTAGGTGTAAATGTGAATACGGCATCCACCTCTTTGCTGCAATATGTATCAGGTTTAAGCAAGACGGTAGCTAATAATGTTATTAAACAGCGAAATGAGTCAGGTAAGTTTACCAATAGAAGTCAGTTAAAGAAGATTCCTCGCTTAGGAAACAAAACCTACGAGCAAAGCATTGGCTTTCTTCGAGTCATTGATGGAGATGAACCGCTTGATCGAACTTCGATTCATCCAGAGAGCTATCAGGCCGTTAAGGCGCTGTTAAAAAAGTTAGGCTTTACTACAAGCGATTTAGGTTCCGAGCAGTTACAACAAGAATTAAAGTCGATTGACTTGAAGGAAACGGCTGAAACGTTAGGCGTTGGTTTACCGACTCTTGAGGATATTATGAAGGCCTTGGCCAGTCCGGAAAGAGATCCGCGCGACGATTTACCACAACCACTGTTAAAACAAAACGTCATAGCCATGGAGGATTTAAAACCAGGCATGGAATTACAGGGGACGGTAAGAAATGTAGTCGATTTTGGCGTCTTCGTGGATATTGGCGTAAAGCAGGATGGATTGGTCCACATATCCAAGATGTCCAATCAATTTGTCAAACATCCAACAGATATTGCAGCTGTTGGTGATGTTGTGACAGTATGGATAGATAATGTCGATGTAGCAAAACAGCGAATTGCATTGACGATGGTTAAGGAATAAAAACAAAGGGTTGCACTCGCAACCCTTTCATTGTATCCTACTGTTTTACAGTAGCTGAATTTTTCTTCCTATAAAAGAACCAGCATTGATTCAGCACTTTAATTTGGTATAAGTCTTTGGAAAGGAAGGCTTCTGTCATTTGCTTTTTAAACCAATTAGGCATCTGAACTATCCCCCTAAACAAAAATCAAGTATGGAAAGCCGACAGAAATCAAGTTAATTTAAACTATGCAAACGATCAAAAAGGTGTGACAACAACATGGAAGTAATCGACCAAAACAGCCTTAAGAAACTTGTGAACGAATTATCATTAGAATATTTTCATAAACCTTTCACGGATGAAGTGCAGTTTAACAACAGGCTGCGGACAACAGGAGGAAGATATATACCCTCCAAGAGAACGATTGAGCTGAACCCTAAATTTCCCGGCGAGTTAGGTGAAGAAGAGTTTATAGGAATTATCAAACATGAGTTATGCCATTATCATTTGCATATAGAAGGTAAAGGATATAAACACCGTGATCCGGAATTTAGAGAACTGCTTAAGAAAACAGGGTCACCACGGTTCTGCCAAGCGTTACCTTCCATGAAGCAGAAACAACAGAAGCACCGGTATATATGTAAAGACTGCAGCCATGTGTATACAAGATCGAGAAGAGTAGATACAAAAAGGTATAGATGTGGTAAGTGCAGGGGAAAGTTAATAAAGCAGTGATATATCAGAGGATAACCTTGAAGGCTAAAAAAGAAAAGAAAACCATTGACGAATTATGTCTTCCGTGTTAAATTAAATAAGCCTTGAAAAAACAAAGTTTTCTCCGTTTTTTCTTTTTTGTTTTGTCTCCTCTTGAAAAGAAAAACTTCAAAAAGTGTTTGACAAACTAGTTAAAATAGTTTATTATACTTAACGTCGCTGTTGTTGTTTCTACAGCAAAGACGATATCATTATTCCAACGTAGCTCAGTGGTAGAGCAATCGGCTGTTAACCGATCGGTCGTAGGTTCGAATCCTACCGTTGGAGCCAGTGGAGAAGTACTCAAGTGGCTGAAGAGGCGCCCCTGCTAAGGGTGTAGGTCGCGCAAGCGGCGCGAGGGTTCAAATCCCTCCTTCTCCGCCATTTTATTATGGCCCGTTGGTCAAGTGGTTAAGACACCGCCCTTTCACGGCGGTAACACGGGTTCGAATCCCGTACGGGTCACTTTTAAATACAATAGCACGTCCGGTCCGGTAGTTCAGTTGGTTAGAATGCCTGCCTGTCACGCAGGAGGTCGCGGGTTCGAGTCCCGTCCGGACCGCCACTTTTTGGGCTATAGCCAAGCGGTAAGGCATCGGGTTTTGATCCCGTGATTCGCTGGTTCGAATCCAGCTAGCCCAGCCATTTTCTTCTTTAAATGGTGTGTGAGTGTTGAGGTTTTAGATAGAATAACTTTTTCTCATTTAATCAAGAGCCATTAGCTCAGTTGGTAGAGAAACCGTAAGCTTCATCGAATGAACTTCCTGAGAGGTTTTGCGAGGAGCGTAAGCAACGCCGAATTACCTATCAACGTGACGAGCACAGAAGAAACTGCTTCACTCATGTAATAGGATAAGCACTTAACTAGATAAAATAACTTTTTCTCATTTAATCAAGAGCCATTAGCTCAGTTGGTAGAGAAACGTAAGCCTCATCGAATGAACATCCTGAGAGGTTTTGCGAGGAGCGTAAGCAACGCCGAACTACCTATCAACGTGACGAGCACAGAAGAAACTGCTTCACTCATATATTTGGTTAAGCACTTAACTAGATGAAATAACTCTTTCTCATTTAATCATGAGCCATTAGCTCAGTTGGTAGAGCATCTGACTTTTAATCAGAGGGTCGGAGGTTCGAATCCTCCATGGCTCATCAAAGATGTAGTGGTAGGGATTCTCACCCACGGTTCCCCTTGCTTTACTTAGTAACGTAAAGAAGCAAGGACTAGCCTGCGGCGTCGGGATCCTCCATGGCTCATCAATAACATATTTGCGGGTGTGGCGGAATTGGCAGACGCGCTAGACTTAGGATCTAGTGTCTTCGACGTGGGGGTTCAAGTCCCTCCACCCGCATCATTCTTGTCTACTGCTGTGGCTCTGCACGGCATTTTATTTTTTTGCAATAAGCGGTCGTGGCGGAATGGCAGACGCGCTAGGTTGAGGGCCTAGTGGGGGCGACCCCGTGGAGGTTCAAGTCCTCTCGACCGCACCAAAAAAATATTGACATTCTTTTAGGAGTGTGTTACATTAAAAGATGTCGCTTTAATAAAGCGCCCGTAGCTCAATTGGATAGAGCGTTTGACTACGGATCAAGAGGTTAGGGGTTCGACTCCTCTCGGGCGCACCATATACGGGAAGTAGCTCAGCTTGGTAGAGCACTTGGTTTGGGACCAAGGGGTCGCAGGTTCAAATCCTGTCTTCCCGACCAGCAACACCTTTGTTAATAGAATGATAAATAAGATAATGAACAACGATTTGTGCCAAAGCATAAACTACCTTGAATAATCAAGAAGATACAGGCACAGTAACTAATAAAGAGCGTAAATCAATGAAATTCTTATTAAAATGCGGGTGTAGTTTAGTGGTAAAACCTCAGCCTTCCAAGCTGATGATGAGGGTTCGATTCCCTTCACCCGCTCCAAAAAAAAGGGGCCTGTAGCTCAGCTGGTTAGAGCGCACGCCTGATAAGCGTGAGGTCGGTGGTTCGAGTCCACTCAGGCCCACCATCCAATTTGGGGCCTTAGCTCAGCTGGGAGAGCGCCTGCCTTGCACGCAGGAGGTCAGCGGTTCGATCCCGCTAGGCTCCACCATTTTGATCTTTGAAAACTGAACAAAACAACCAGTATGTCAAGTAAGAAACAAGCTAGTTTTT
>NZ_FNFL01000007.1:0-32133 GCF_900101125.1 Sediminibacillus albus
CGTCGTGAGACAGTTCGGTCCCTATCCGTCGTGGGCGTTGGAAGTTTGAGAGGAGCTGTCCTTAGTACGAGAGGACCGGGATGGACACACCGCTGGTGTACCAGTTGTTCCGCCAGGAGCATGGCTGGGTAGCTACGTGTGGAAGGGATAAGTGCTGAAAGCATCTAAGCATGAAGCCCCCCTCTAGATGAGACTTCCCATCATTTTAAATGAGTAAGATCCCTCAGAGACGATGAGGTTGATAGGTCCGAGGTGGAAGCGTGGTGACACGTGCAGCTGACGGATACTAATCGATCGAGGACTTAACTTAAAACAAAGCAATAACTCGGGTTCGTTGATGTCTTTCCTTCTTATCTAGTTTTGAAGGTGCAAAAAAATAATTTTTTCCTTGATTTTTTGTGAAAAACATATATAATATTTGTTGTCACGAAAAAATAAGTACACTTGGATGTACGCAAATAATAGTCTGGTGGCAATAGCGAAGAGGTCACACCTGTTCCCATGCCGAACACAGCAGTTAAGCTCTTCAGCGCCCATGGTAGTTGGGGCTTTGCCCCTGCGAGAGTAGGACGCCGCCAGGCATCATCCATTCCAACGTAGCTCAGTGGTAGAGCAATCGGCTGTTAACCGATCGGTCGTAGGTTCGAATCCTACCGTTGGAGCCATGGAGAGCTGTCCGAGTGGCCGAAGGAGCACGATTGGAAATCGTGTAGACCGCTACCGCGGTCTCGAGGGTTCGAATCCCTCGCTCTCCGCCATTCTATTAAGGATGGCCCGTTGGTCAAGTGGTTAAGACACCGCCCTTTCACGGCGGTAACACGGGTTCGAATCCCGTACGGGTCACCATTATTTAAACCAGTTTAAGGATGGCATGCTAAGGTTGGAATGCATGCACTTGTATATCCTGTACTATGGAGGATTAGCTCAGCTGGGAGAGCACCTGCCTTACAAGCAGGGGGTCGCAGGTTCGAGCCCTGCATCCTCCACCATATAATTTCTATTATAGGATGATAAAAGTTCCTATATTGTCGCGGGATGGAGCAGTCTGGTAGCTCGTCGGGCTCATAACCCGAAGGTCGCAGGTTCAAATCCTGCTCCCGCAACCAATTATTTTCTTGCAACGTCGATTATACTTCTTCGTTAGAGAATATAGTAGTACCCGCAGGGTGCAACCAAATAATTTCCTTAATATGGTCCGGTAGTTCAGTTGGTTAGAATGCCTGCCTGTCACGCAGGAGGTCGCGGGTTCGAGTCCCGTCCGGACCGCCACTTACATAGTTTATTCATATCATACTTAATGGCTCGGTAGCTCAGTCGGTAGAGCAACGGACTGAAAATCCGTGTGTCGGCGGTTCGATTCCGTCCCGAGCCACCACTTTTATTTAATCCTATTATTTTATGGAGGGATAGCGAAGTTGGCCAAACGCGGCGGACTGTAAATCCGCTCCCATCGGGTTCGTAGGTTCGAGTCCTACTCCCTCCACCACTTTTTTTATTTATTTATTCAAGATAGGGGTATAGTTTAAAGGTAGAACAGAGGTCTCCAAAACCTCCGGTGTGGGTTCGATTCCTACTACCCCTGCCATTAATATTTTGGCGGTCGTGGCGAAGTGGTTAACGCACCGGATTGTGGCTCCGGCATTCGTGGGTTCGATTCCCACCGGTCGCCCCATATTCGAGTGTAATAGTTGGGCTATAGCCAAGCGGTAAGGCATCGGGTTTTGATCCCGTGATTCGCTGGTTCGAATCCAGCTAGCCCAGCCAAAAAATGCGGAAGTAGTTCAGTGGTAGAACACCACCTTGCCAAGGTGGGGGTCGCGGGTTCGAATCCCGTCTTCCGCTCCATTTTTAAGGCGGCATAGCCAAGTGGTAAGGCAGAGGTCTGCAAAACCTTTATCACCGGTTCAAATCCGGTTGCCGCCTCCATATGAATAACGTGCCGGTGTGGCGGAATTGGCAGACGCGCACGACTCAAAATCGTGTTCCTTCGGGAGTGTCGGTTCGACCCCGACCACCGGTATACCAATATTGAGATTCAATAAGATAGAAGTAAGGGTCGAGCTCCCAAGCCTTAGTATAATAGGGTTTAGGGGGCTCTTTTTTTGTTTTTTAGAATACGATTAGACAAGATATGATTCGTTAGCACTTTACGCATTACTTTACCCACGTTTTTTATACAGCCATATTTTCAAAAGTTTGTACTGTAAGTCGCTCGTCTTGTAAGTGTAATTCTTTTAGAACATGTGTGTATTCTTTCAGAGTAGTCTCAATATCACTATGACCCAGTCTTTCGGAAACGTAATGGATAGATGCTTTTTTGAAAAATAACACGATCACCATTAACAAATCTTGAGGATATAAAAAAGACTCTCTTCAGGGTTTGGGCCAACTAAAAATGAAAAGTCTAATCGAACTATTAAAATTGACAAGCTAACAATGGAACATTTCAAAAATGTATTTCAAAACATACATGAATTAGTGTTTTTCAGTCCAGAGTCAAAGTACAAGGTTATTAGCAACAGAAATATTAATATGCCAGAAATGTAGTATGACAAAATCGGTGTAGGTATTAATTCAAGTAAAGTTGTTGGAAAACCAACAATTTTACACAATTTATTAAACATAAAAGTGAGATCGGTTAATAAATTGTTTTAACCATTAAAAAAAGCTCTTTTCACGAAACCCATCTTATACGGGTGGTATTTCAGTGGAGAAGAGTATATAATAAGATTACATAGACATAAGAAAGATAGTCCGTGTGGAAGACGAACTGTCTTTAATCAAAAGGGAGTAGCACAAGTGTACAAAAAGTAGACACCCGAGCTGTCATAAAGTAAGGGGTGTCTATTTTTTTGGATTAAATCAAATAACTTCTCATATACAAATGATGTTTTAATCTAAGAACCCTACTGGTTACATCAATTTTAATAGTATTGTTTTGTTGTCACGTGTAAGGTCAAAGTTTATTTTAGAAGTATTATATGTATGCTAAAATATAAGAAAATACAGACTATCTTTTTTGAAGGTGATTTAGTGGAACAGTTAATTGAACTGGAAAGTTTGGCTGCTAAAAAAGATATATCTAATGATGATGAGTTTTATTTAACTGCATTAGATCAAGCTATTAATAATAAAGACAATAAGAATATAGCCATTACAGGTGGATATGGTGCAGGGAAAACTACCTTAATTGAATCTTTTTTTAATATTAATAGCAAGAAGTTCAAGGCCGAGGAAATGATGAGGGTTTCAATAGCCACCTTTGAACCAACAAAAGGTGGAGAAGGTGGAAATTCAAATAAAGAGCAAAATTTATTAGAACAGCAAATCGTTCAACAAATATTCTATCAAATTAACCCAGACAAAATACCGAATTCGAGATTCACTAAGATTAGTGATCTTTCATTTTGGTATGTCTTGAGATTAATAATTTTTCTGTTTCTTACTGTTTTTTTAACCTATTTTACTATTGATAAAGGTTGGTTATCTCAGTTATATACATATTTAACGAGTTATTATAACAGCTTCATAGGAGTTATGGGAGCTGCACTCCCTGCTTTAATTTTACTTATACTGAATGGAACTACTCTTTACATATTAATATTGTTAATCAGGAAACTTGGTATCAGCAAGTTTGGATTTGCATCCACAAAGATAGAATTTGATTCAGAACGTGATAGTAGAGTGTTTAACTATTATTTAGATGAAATTATATATTTATTTAAAAAATCACGTTATAAATATATTGTTTTTGAAGATCTTGATAGATTTCAAAGTGTTAAGATTTTTGAGAGGTTAAGAGGATTAAACACTATTTTAAATAGTACCTCACAGTTAAAGAATAAAGATATAAAATTTATATATGCATTAAAAGATGATGTTTTTGTACACAGTGACAACAAGGATTCAATACATAATAGAACTAAATTTTTCGATTTCATTATCCCTACTGTTAAGATAATGCATAGTTCAAATGCTGAGTCAGAGTTGTCTAAAAGATTGAAGCCACTTATTGCGTATGACATGGGCAAGGTTGGCAAAGATAAACTTAACAAAGAACTAATTGAAGACATCTCTTTATACATAAATGACATGAGAACATTGATAAATATCTGTAATGAATTTGAAATCTTCCGATTTAGATTAACAAAATCAAGCATAACATATAACCATTTGCTATCTTTCATTGTTTATAAGAATCTTTATCCTGAAGATTACTCAAATTTATTAGAGAACCGAGGCATTGTTTATAATATTTTTAACAGGAAAGAAGGAATCATCAAAAATATTCAAGAAGAAATAAGTTTGCTAAGAAACTTTGAATCTCATGGTTTAGGACGCATTATTACTCATAAAGATGAATTAGGTATGTTATTCATAAGAAAAAGAAACTTAATCTCTAAACAAATACGTTTTACAAATAAGCATGAGTCGATAACTATAAATGGTAGTTCACAAAGGGATACAAACATTCTATTTGGATTTCTTAAAAAACATGACCAGGATGATGGCAAGGTAGTAGTTTCAAAAGATCCTAACAATATAACTGAATTCTCAAACATAAATGAATTTATGACTATAGAGGGAATAAATTTTTTAAAGCTCTATAATGATTTTGATAATGATCATTTAAAGGCTGAAGAAAGTATAGAAGACCAAATAGAATCGCTTGATAAAAAAATAAATAATGTACAAAGTAAATCCATATCGCGATTAATTAATGAAGATAATATAGAGTTATCATTAGATCTGCGAAAGAATGAATTGCTATATTTTCTTATTAAGAATGATTGGTTAAATGAGTCATATGAAGATTATCTTACCGTGTTTCGTGAAGGTAAAATTACTATAAAAGATAGTGAGTTTTTAAAGAAAGTTAAAGCAGGCACAAATGATGTCCATTTATATTATAATTTAAACAACCCTTATGAGGTTGCAAATAAGATTAGGTATGAAGATTTAAGTAGTGTTTCAGCAATTAATCTTGACTTAATTATAGTTTTGCTGGAAAAAGGCTCAAAGTCTAACAATGAAAAACTTTCAAAGATAATTGAAGTTCTATTTAGTAATCTTTCTGTATTGTATGATGATTATATTGGTTTGCTTAAAGGATTAGAAACAACTTTGGTTAATAAATTCTTTGGAAAAGTTATTGAACAGGGATTTAATATCTGGGAATGTATTGGTAAAGATGACAATCTATCAAAAGAACAAAAAGACAGCTATGCTATTTTGATATTGTCATTTTTGAATCAGGATCTACTCGAGGAAATGGATAATAGCCATTTTCAAGAATATTTATCTAATGAAATCGATGTTAAAGAGCTACCAGACAATGATATTCTTTATGTAAACATAGAGAAACTCCAAGTTAAATTAAATTCACTCGTAGGAATGAAAGTTTCAGTTGTAAAAGAAATATCATCTATAAGTGCTTATGAAATCAATCTTACTAATTTGAGTGTTATTTTTGGTGTGGATGTTATATTAAAAGAAACCATTGACAAAGATGAAAATATTAAAAATTATTGTATGAGTAATTTAGAAAACTTTATAAATTACGTGTTATTACAGCAACCTGTGTATCAAGAATCTGAAGAAATATTTTTAGATTTTTTAAATATACTCTACGATAATGAAGTTAATGAGACTTTAATTTCCTCTCTCATTAATAAGTGGGATGGAGTAGTTAGCAACCTAAGAAACGTAAACTTAACAAGTATTATAAATAATCTATATGAAGTTAACAAATTTTCTCTTGATTGGCCGAACATATCATACTGCAAAGAAGTATTAGAAAATAATGATTTAGAGTTTGAAATCATTAATCTACTTTCACATAAAAAGCAATGGAAAGAGCTTATAAATAATACCACAAATGAAATTCAAAAAGAATTTATAGAAAATGATAAATACAACAGAACTGTTGTAAATATCTTGAACGCAAACCGAAGAGAGATTAACCTAGAATATGAAAACTTTATAAATAAACTTATAGAGCCAATTTATCTTGAAGATTATAAAGAGTTAAGTCAATATACAATCAATCTATTAATAGAACAAAAATTATTAGCTTGGAATATAAGTGTTTTTTATAATTTAGAATCTGAGTCGTTAAAAAAGAAGTACGCATCAGGTACTATCCCTGGCATAGATGAAGATGATTTACAGGAGCTAATTGCCGAGGAAGAACTATATTGGTCTTACGATTTGTTTCAATATATGATTGGTCTTGATGACTTTGATCCTGATTTATTGCATAACTATATATCCTATAATATTTTTGATATAAATAAGAAAGAGTTAACCTTAATTCATAAAGAAGGTCATTTAAGTTTTAATGAAAAAACATTAGAATCTTTGTTACAAGATTTAAGTATGTTTGATAAGTTTATTCATATGATGTTGTTATTAAGATCATCTCACGTAGACCAGACTATAAATTTCGTTAAGGCACATATTATACCCTGGGATAAAAAACTATTCGATAGTATCAGAGAAGATGATATCGAAACTGCGACTAAGTATCTGTTAGACCATCCCAATGAAATATATAATGTCAAAATTGATCAAGAATTATTTGAAAGATTAGTTGAACTTTCAGAAGACGATTATTTAATAATAGACCTTATAGAAAAAAATATTGATAAATTAAGTATCACTTCGAAAATTGCACACCGAGCTTTAGAGATATCCGAAGATGAAAAAGAATACGTTTTTAATAAATTGAGTCAAACTTCGTTAGTTTTGGTTATCTCCGCTTTATCACTGGATGGCTCTGCAAAGATGATAAGATATTATATTGAATTTAAATATTTGGGTACAGTTGAAGTATATACTTTCTTAGAAAAATGCCCATCTCCTTATAATCGAATTAAGCCAAATGGCAAACATCTGAAAATTGAATCAAATCATAGTAATGTGGTTACACTTCTTTCATATTTAAAATCTATTAAAGTAGTTTCTTCTTATAAGCCAAAAGACGATTCATATAATGTTATTAATAAACAAAAAGTATTTAATACTCGGCTATAGTCAATATTCCCGTACAATGTGGCTGGATCTAATTAGATCCAGCCACATTGAACTTTTGACTAATGGCAAATGCTGTAATTTGCTGGTATAATAGAATTGTATATTATTAAATTTATACTCTAATGAAAATTCTTCTCTATATGGAGGATGAAAATTCCCTATAGGTAGAACTTTTTTAGGTCTACTCTATAGGGTTCATTTTATTGGATGACTCTTTTTAAATTTATTAATAATAAGGATATGGTGAGTAGGGATAGTATGGTGGATATTGATACGGGTAGAGAGCTAATCCGGCAAGTGTACCTAATGGGTAACGATACGGACGATAACGTCTATATCTCCGACGTGGACGACCATACCCGGCACCGTAACCCCCATAGCCATCATATCGAATATCCTCTTCTTCGCGATCCATCATAATATCTTCACCCATTAATACGGTAACGTTATCCACATCAACATTTACGATAATCCCGTCAAATGTACTACCATCCCTTCTAGTAAGTAGTACATGATGATGCATGTAACGATGGCAGTGATCTTGTAAATGTCTTGATAAATCTTCTGCATTATAGGATTGATTATCTAAACTCATATTCTCCTCATCTCCTTTCTCGAAAATAGGATATTCATCTAGGGATTATTCGTTACATGTCTATTGTGAAAACCATTAATTTTTTAACTACTTTGAAGGATAGGGGTGGAGAAAACGTTTTTTCACTATAAATTAGTGGTTAAGTAAAGCAAATAAAACGAGAATTGAAAAGATAAGTTGCCAGTAGAGATAACAGATACTCCATAAAAAAGTGACTCCCTACAATGTAGAAAGTCAGAGGCACTTTAAATATTTCTGGAAAATAATAATAAACAGATATACCTAAATGTAAATCACTCCTATATTGTTGGATGTCTGCTTGCGAGCCATATGAAAAATTTTCATGCAATTAAAGGTATATGGTTTAATCACGTAGAATAGTATATAATATAAACATAATGTATGACGTACAGTATAAGAAAAGAGGACAAAAAATGGAGTTATTAATTCACTCATTCCTGACAGAATTAAAAAGAGGGAACTTAACGCTGGCGGTCTTAAGTCAGTTAAGAACGCCGCAGTATGGGTATTCACTTGTTCAGCTGCTTGAGACATTAGGGATAGGCATTGAACAAAGCACGCTATATCCCTTGCTAAGAAGGCTGGAAAAACAAGAGCTTCTTAACAGCTTTTGGGATACTTCTGAAAAAAGACCTCGGAAGTATTATGAGTTGAGTGAACATGGGGAAAAGGTTTTTCAGCAATTGAGGGAGGAATGGATGAAAAATACAAAAAGGCTGTTTGATGTCCTGAACGAGGAGGATAAGGAAAATGAATCTTATTGAAGTGTACGTTCAAGAGGTAACCCGATGGTTGCCAAAGAAAAAAAAGGATGATATCGCTTTAGAGCTAGAATCAACAATCTATGATATGTTACCCGATGATTATGATGAAAAAGATGTGCACCTGGCACTTGAGGAGTTGGGAGACCCTAAAGTTTTGGCGAATAAGTATAGTGAAAAACAAACCTATTTAATTGGCCCAAAATATTACGATTTGCACCTTTCCATTTTAAAATGGATCATCCCCTTCGCGGCTATTTATTCACTTATCACTATTTTGGGAGTAAACCTTTTAAACTTGATCAATCAAGGAGAGAGATTCGACGTATCACTCTCCAATATGGAAGATGTCCTGATAAATGCAATCACCTGGTCGATTACCGCATATGTTTTTGTGACGGTCATTTTTGCCATTATGGAACAGGTGGATGGTAAAAATGATGATCTACCTAAATGGATGGGGTTTACTTCATGGAATCCCAAAAAGTTAGAGAAAGAATGTAGTGTTCCAAAGAAAAAATCGATTCCATTATCTGAGATTAACGCAGGTTTAATATGGACGGTGGTTTGGGGAGTAGGTTATTTTTATGCCGACCGTTTCCTTGGGATATATGAAAATGGGCAAGATGGTCTAAGAATGGTAACTCCTGCGTTTAATCAGGAAGTACTTTTATCATTTTGGCCGATAGTCCTTCTGCTACTTGGAGCAGAAATCGCCTTAGCTATCTATAAATTAGTCAAAAGGAAATGGTCAACAAACATGGCTGCGTTTTTTATGATTTATAAGATAGTCTCAGTTGCTACATTTATAGTTATTTTAACGCAACCGAAGCTTTTTGCCGCAGAGTTCCTTACGCTGATAAGTGGCTGGTTTGACGTTGCTCCTTCTATTGTTAAGGGTTACATGGTGTGGGGGACATCAACTTTAATGGTGGTTTTTGGAGGAATCTCTATCTACGAGTCTTTTAAGAAAGCTAATATGAATAACAGATCCATGCTGTGAGAGAGCAGTTATCAATTGATGCATATATTTCGGCCATGCAGTAGCAGATGGAGTAGAATCCACAGACGCGCGTGAGTCTTTATCTTGTTCTATTCCGAGTTATATCCCATAGGTTGGTTCTCTCGTTCATTTCTTTTTAAAGCAGTATCAGAAATTGTCCCAATATTGCCCTGAGTCATGGTGGCGGATTTAGCGATCCGCCACCACTTTTGTGTGCCCTGCATGTGCACAAGCTCTACGGTTTAAGTTTTGAACAGTGAAGGTCATTGTAGCCGTTAGCTGATGGCAAAGGTGTCTGGGGTAACCCGGAATCTGAAGGAAGCCGGGGGCAAATCTCCGGCCCGAGGAACACGAATCTCATAGAAGGCTGTCATTCTGGGACGAGGCATGATAGCAATAACATTACTTGCGTGAACGAATTTTTTAAGAAATTGGCGGATTGACTCGTTGAATCATATCTGCTAAGTATCATGTCAAACTGCCCTATGATTCTAACTTTTTACATTTTCCACTCATTACTTACTGTCTCATTATGCCCTTGTTAGCAACAATAAGACCATTCGCTGCGATTGCTGCATTAATTCTAGCAACAAAGACTACATCCTAACACATCCAATTTCTAGTCGTTTCACTTCTCCCTTTACATCCTATAAGTTCCTAAATTGATAGGAACATCTTGCCTTATAAAATTTACTCTATTAACATATATATTCGTTTCGTCAGCCCTGTTGTGGTAAACATTTATTTCTTATATAATTTTTGGAAAATATGTAGCTAGTTAGGGGGAGAAAAAAGTGAATAATGAATATCCAGAAATAGATGAGGTGATCGCCTATATTCATAAACATCTGGATGATGACCTTCCGCTTTCACGCTTAGCGCATCAAGCAGCATACAGTCCTTATCACTTTTCGCGTATTTTCAAGGAGAAAACCGGTCTTTCTCCATACCAATATGTATCCTCACTAAAACTTCAAAGAGCAAAAAGTCTATTATTGAATACAAATTTAACTGTACGTGATGTAAGTATGGAAATTGACCAACAAAGTTTGGGAACCTTCACGACACGATTCACCGAAAGAGTAGGAATGACTCCAACGCAATTCAGAAAATCTTCTAGTCAAGTCCCCACGTATTTGCAATCTCTAAAATGTCATAAAGATAGCACAGAACAACTTATAATTAGCACCTCGCAAAATAATGTGGAAGGAACGATTGAAGCAGACGTTCCACTTCATGGTGTTATTTTAATTGGTTTATTTACTAAACCAATACCTCAAGGACTACCTCAATATGGAACATTATTATATTCGTTAGGTCAATTTAAGTTTACAGATGTTCGCCCTGGGATTTATTATTTAATGGCTGCAGCAATATTTTGGGAAATGAAGGCAAATGAAATACTCGTGCCCCATCAAACCTTGCGCGCAAAAGCTAATCAGCCGATTAAAGTGGGGGCAGGGATGAAAATTCCAAAACAGCACCTTACCCTTCGCGGGCCTCTTCTCGATGATCCTCCTATTCTCATATCCTTACCTCTTTTGATGAAAAACTATCTGACCCGTACATATTAGCAACTTTTAAGAAATTTACTACTTCCTCACGTGCTAGGATATATAAAGAAATTAAACCAAATAATTTTCTAATGGAGGGAAAAGGATGGAAAATAACAAGTATTCTAATCTAGTACGGAGCTACTTCAAAGCATATGAAACAAATCAACAGGGAATTTTGGAAGAAATACTTAGTCGCGACTTCACGTTTAGCAGCCCGGTTGATGATAAGATTAATCGAGGGACTTATTTTGAGAGATGCTGGCCCAGTTGTAAAGACATCCATGAATATCATATCAGTAATTTTTTTGCGGAGGGGAATGAAGCTTTCATTCGTTACGAATGTGAACTAAACTCCGGTGCTACTTTTCGAAATATGGAACACTTTCGGTTTGATGGTAACCAAATCAAAGAAATTATTGTCTATTTTGGTTTTGACTTAAGGAAGGATACCTTTGCAGAAATGAGAGCTAAGAGATTCAATGA
The DNA here is from genome assembly GCF_900101125.1 of Sediminibacillus albus. Taxonomy (GTDB): domain Bacteria; phylum Bacillota; class Bacilli; order Bacillales; family Amphibacillaceae; genus Sediminibacillus; species Sediminibacillus albus. The sequence continues at coordinate 11,455 of NZ_FNFL01000007.1, forward strand.
TGCATTCGCTTCCGGAAATGTGGACTATATCATCGGAAATACTGCAGAAGACGTTAAATGGCATTTCGTTGGCGAGTCTAAACTTCGAGGACGAGAAGCGGTTATCAAGATGATTGAACCGATGCGTGGAGTGATTCCGAAAGATTATAAAACCAATAATATACTTATCCATGGCAATAAGGCAGTTATTGAAGGAACGATGACTATGACTAAGGAAAATGGTGAGGACCAGCCGTATGCTTATTGTGATATTTATACGTTTGCACAATCGAACAAGGAAACAATAAAAGACCTAACGGCTTATCTGATTGAGCTGCCAAATGAGAAGGAACAGAACAATGAGTGACATCCTCTTTAAACAATTTGAGCAGGTAAGAAGCTGGACCATTGAAGTTATCAAGTCCATACCAGAAGACATTGTTCATATAACACCTAGAGGATTTTCTAATAACATACTGTGGCAAATTGGCCATATCTTATCATCGACAGAGTATTTTTTATTTGAATTGCCAGAAAAGAATAATCACTTACCGGATAATTATGTTGAATTATTTGGTACGGGAACAAGTCCTGAGCAGTGGAAGCAACGTGTACCGACAGTTGCGCAGCTCATTACAGATTTAGAGAGACAGTCGGACCATATCAAACAAATGTCAAATAACCAAATGAATCAAACCATTGCAAAACCGAAGCACGGTTTTCAAACCGTCGAAGATTGTGCTAGTTTTTCCGTCTTGCACGAAGCACTTCATATAGGTAAAATCGAGGAAATGAAGCGAATACTTACTTGCCTAGAATAAAAAGTCAGAGTGTATAATCACTTGACTTTGTTCAAGGCATCTTCTAGTCTGTTGAAAGTAAAGTAGAATTGAACCCTAATTCCTATTTTCGCTCATTGGACCCGGTTATGCAGGTCCACCGGTATATTACCAATACAGCTATGACAAAGGCTTTTACTCTTATGAGTAGGAGCTTTTTTTTTTGAATCCCAACTACACTTATAACAACCAAGCAGATAGGAATTGTGTGGTAGTTAAAATGGAACTTGTCTTCACCTTGATTAGTAAGTATTTATGTTATGAACAATTCCCGAACAATACAGATAAAAGACCCAATAACCCCGCTCCTTCCATTATAATGAAAGAAAACATGGAAAGCAGGGGTAGCATGACAGCTTATTTTTCGCTAGAGAATATAGCTTGGAAACGTATAGTGTTATTTTTATCCTTAATCATCCTGCCTAATTATCTTGTGATGCAAATGCAGCTGGTTGGTCCTGTCAATGATATGGTCGGCCTTTGCACAGCGCTGGATCTTGTAATCATCTTGCCATTGGTTCTTTATTTCTTTGGATTTAAGAAAAGGGTTTCTTGGCTGGTGTTGTGCGCATTTATATTGTGGGGATTGCTTCTTGCTAATTGGATGATCCCTAGTGAAGCTGATGCATATCTGTCTTACTTCACCCAGTCAGTTATCGTAATAGAGAGTGGAGTCATTGTATTAGAATTGATGTTGTTTGCCATTATCGTAAAAAGGTTCCCAGTGCTTCTTAAAAATTATCGAAAAGAGAAGAATTTCCATTATCATTTTTTGTTAAGTTTTTCTGCGGCTATCCAAAGTACATTTTCATTTAAGAATGAAAAATTAAATAAATTCCAGCTCACGTTACGAATTTTAGCAACCGATATTGCGGCAATCTACTATAGTTTGTTCAGCTGGAGAAAAAGCGTGCCCGCCATCGTGCAAGGAAAAGCTCATTCTTTTACTTTTCATAAGGATGGGAGTTACCTCGGAGTTTTTATTATGCTTGTCCACGCTATGGTCCTTGAGATTATAGCGGTGCACATAATGGTTGCTCAGTACAGCCATACAGCAGCCTGGATAGTCACGGGCCTTGATATTTATACGTTATTGTTCATCATTGCAGATTACCAGGCAATCCGTTTATCTCCAGTGGTGCTGGACTCAAAAGGAATTCATTTTCAAAAAGGCATCCGGCAATACGGATTTATTTCATGGGGAAAAGTAAGCGGAATTAACGAAAACGGAAAATCTGTAAGGGAAGTAGGTCAAGATCGTAATAGCATCTCGCTAGCGCTTCACGGTCTTGAAAAAGAGCAAATCCCTTATGTGATTAAACTAACTGGACCAGTGGAAATCAGGCAAATCTTCGGGTTTAAGAAAACAATTCAATCATTGTATGTGAAAATGGATGAAGGACATAAATTCTATGAGACCGTTGGTTCTTATATAAAGAGGTAATAAAGCGGATTTTATACTTCGTACAATAAAAAAACGTAATCAGCTAAATGTGTGGCTAGTAACGTTCTAATAATATTTTTTCAAAAAAGGCGCATGAGTCATTCATGCGCCGATTCGAGTTTATAAGGTCGCAGTCAATAAAATTGATAATCCATTAAATGTCCCATGAATAATCATTGCTGGATAAATTGATTGTGTTTTTTCATAGGTCCAGGCAAAAATGATTCCGGATATAAAAGTGTATGGTAAAGAATTGAACGTTGGAATATGAACAAGCATGAAGATAAACGAACTGATTAATATTCCAGGAAATAATCCGTATTTACTTCTGAACCAGCGATAAAGAAACCCTCGGTAAAAGATTTCTTCATAGATTGGTGAAATAATGGCGGCTGAAACAAAAGCAATAATGATATTTATTGTAGTTAATCGAGTTTGTAAGCTCTCTGTTTTGCTGTTGTCTGTTCCAATAGTAAATAGCCACTCTATGAGATAAGAGAGTAAAATGGCACTAATAATGAGCATAAGACTCCACCCTATTAGCGATTTCCAATAGGACCTCGGAAATCGCTGAAAACCTACCTCCTTCCAGGAAAGTCTTTTCGGTTTAATCGCAATAAAATATACTCCCAAGGAGAAGAGGATCGCCATAATAAATCCTGTCAACGTCCCTGAATATAAATCATTTTGAAAGCCTACTTTGAGAAATTGCATAAGTAGATATTCAATGAAAAACGGAATGAGTATCAGTACGAGCGTTAATAACAATATTAATTCCTTCCATGACCATGGACTTTGACTGAAATAGTTATCCTTTTTATCCATGAACCATCCCTCCTTTTTTTTATGCTATATTAAGTGTAATTGGTGACGTTACGTAACCTGCAAGTAATTTTTTAGGGGGGATAGAATGAAGTTTCATTCGACAGGAGAAGTCGCTAAAAAATTGAATATTTCTGTTAGAACTTTGCGGTACTACGATCAAATTGGATTGATGAGTCCAAGTCAGAAACTTAACAATGGCAAACGATTATATAGTGATAATGATTTATTAAGATTAGAGAAAATTACTATATTAAAGTTGCTTGACTTACCGCTTAATGATATTAGAAAAATACTTTTGAAAATTACGACCGAGCAATTGCTTTACGCCCATAGAGATTCCTTAAAGGAAAAAATAGAAGAACTTCATGCAGCCATCCAGAACACGAATACTATTTTAAATACGATTTATTTAGAAGGGGAGTTAAAATGGGAGCAATTGGTTCCTTTAATCAATGCAGCACAAAAAAAGGAGGCTGCAGATAAAAAGTGGAATGAATATTTTGACCAACAGGAACAGTCGACTCTTAAGGAAAGATTGCCAAAGTTAGAACAGGATAGTCCACAAGTAAGAAAGTGGATCACTCTAGTGAGAAGAATTGAATTATGTTTGGCAAGGGGAGATGAACCTGAATCCGAAGAGGGGCAGATCATTGCGGAGGAAGCTCTATTGCTATCTAACGAAATGTTTGCTGGATGTGAAGAACTAGGTGATAAATTTTATGAAATTCGAAGATCGCCAGAAAAGTCCAAAGAAATTAACCTCTATCCAGTAAAAGAGGAAGTATTGCATTTCATGGAAGAGGCCATTCAAATCTATGAGAAAAATCCCCAAGTAAGTAACTGACCAGACCAAAACTTATTCCAGTGTTAACGTAAAAGTAACTCCAACCCAAAATACAAATGATTGAATTATAGCTAGAGAGATAAACGGCTAGGGCGTTTGAGAAGAGAATGTCTATCCAAGCTGCTTTTGTTCCTGCTTGAAGCTGGAAAGCTCAAAGAAATTTAGCGGAGATTTTACTGATTTTATGAACGATGACACTAAAACTTTGAAGTATTTAAATACTATTATCTAGTAAGGGGCTCCTCAATTTTTCCTATACCATGATACAACCTCAAAAAACGATTTTTAAGAGAACAACAGTTTTCGTTATTTTCTTTTTTTGTGATGGCCAAATTATGGTGTAACAATCGGAAGCTGTTATAGGTAGTTGGTTATGATTGAGTTTGTAAGAATGAAGGGATGAAAATAAAATAATTTTTAAAGAATAAACTACCCAATAAAGGGGTAAGGTAAGGTAAGTGTGACTATACCTGAGGAGGTTAGCTGATGGCAAATAACAAAGATATGGATAATTCAAAAGAACAAGACGTTAAACGCGAGACGTTGACAACACGCCAGGGTCGTCCAGTGGTTGATAATCAAAACATCCGAACGATTGGCAATCGTGGTCCGGCTACCCTTGAGAATTACCACTTCATTGAAAAAATTTCTCACTTTGACCGGGAAGAGGTTCCGGAGAGGGTCGTACACGCCCGGGGATCTGGAGCATTTGGCTATTTCGAAACCTATGGAAAGGTCGGGGACGAGCCGGCAGAGAAATATACAAGGGCGAAAGTGTTTTCAGGAGCGGGTAAAAAAACACCGTTAATGGTCCGTTTCTCCACCGTAGCAGGGGCGAAAGACGCTCCGGAAACAGATCGCGATCCCCGGGGGTTTGCGGTGAAGATGTACACGGAAGATGGCAACTGGGATTTGGTAGGAAACAATTTAAAAATTTTCTTCATTCGTGACGCCATGAAGTTTCCGGATATGATTCACGCGTTTAAAGCAGATCCTGCATCCAATATAAAAAGTCCTGAACGGATGTTTGACTTCGTCTCCCGTACTCCGGAAGCAACCCATATGATTACCTTCCTGTTCTCTCCGTGGGGGATTCCAGCTACATACCGCCATATGCAGGGATCAGGGGTGAACACGTATAAGTGGGTAAACGACAAAGGGGAAGCAGTGTTGGTAAAATATCACTGGGAACCGAAACAAGGGATACGTAATTTGACACAAGAAGAGGCGAACGAGATTCAAGCGAGGAACGCGGGGCACGCCACCCAGGATTTGTATGAAGCAATTGAGCGTGGAGAGTATCCGGAGTGGGAACTGTTTGTTCAAATAATGGAAGATGGCTATCATCCGGAACTTGACTTCGATCCGCTTGACGATACGAAACTTTGGCCGGAAGATAAGTTTCCGTGGTTGCCAGTAGGGCGCATGGTGCTTGATCGTAATCCAGAGGACTTCCATGCGGAGATCGAACAAGCTGCATTTGGTACTGGTGTTCTTGTCGATGGGATGGACTTTTCAGACGATAAAATGCTGCAGGGACGAACTTTCTCCTACTCTGATACGCAACGCTACCGCGTAGGAGCAAACTATTTGAAGTTGCCAGTTAATGCTCCTAAGACAGGTATCCGGACGAACCAGCAACGCGGGCAAATGGATACCCGTGACCCAAGAGAGTCAGGAGAAAACCCGCATATCAACTATGAGCCCTCCATGGTGGGAGGTTTTCAGGAAGCAGATGGGTCGAAAACGCCCCCTCATGAGCCTGAATATAATGCGGCGGCAATGAGTGCACCGATTGACCGCACCAATAATTATGGCCAGGCTGGCCACACGTATCGTAGCTTTGAGGATTGGGAGCGTGAGGAGTTAATAAAAAACCTCTCCGAAGCCCTTGCGATATGTGACAAGCGAATCCAGGATGCAATGATTGAACACTTTACACAGGCCGATGAAGACTACGGGCGTCGGGTAAAGGAAGGCATCCAAGCGAAAATGGAAGAAATGAAGAAAATGCAGGGAGAAAGCAAAGTTCCCGGCCGTGAAGCAGGGGAATCGAAATATGGTCGAGGATCCACGGCGCAACACGAAGCGACAGAAGATGCAGTGAAGAAAAGCCACGAAGCTGATCCTTATTAATTTCTTCGGAAGAACGCAAAAGGCTGTACAGAACAGTGTAAAACTGGGCTGGCAGTCTTTTTTTTGCATTAGCAGCAGCTTCCCTCTTATTTGGACAGCCCTCTATTAATAAGGCCATTGATAATCCCGGCCATCTCTTTTGGTGTTTTGTCCATATTATTGTTCAGCCAGCTTTTTATGGCATGAATGCTTCCGCTGATGATGAACGTGCTCAAATACTCGGAAGAGTCTTCTTGGAAATGATTATCAGCCTTCCAGTTTTTCATAAACACCCCACGTGCAAAGACCATCACTTTTTGTTGGAAGGTTGTATCCACTTTTTCGCTGAAAAGCGTCTTGCATACTTCATGCTTAGAAGCGAAATATTCGATCAGCTTTTCGATCATATGAAGGGAATCTTCTTCCTTTTCAAAGTTGTACTGGCTTAAATATCCCTTCATATCCTCAATAATTTCATCTTCTATTTTATCCAGTAGGTCATATTGATCGAAGTAATGGGAATAAAAGGTGGAGCGGTTGATATCGGCCAATTCACAAAGCTCTTTAACGGTAATCGCCGAAATCTGTTTTTCCTTTAACAGCTGCATTAGACTATCCCTTAAAACCATGCGCGTATATTTCTTGCGTCTGTCTAGTTTGGAGGCAGTCATGTTTATCTCCTTTCTGTTTCTAAACGTTTTCTTTGTATCATCGAAAATAAAAGTTTTTCGTGATGCTGTCTAGCTCCAGCGCCTCCCCCCTCGAGGTTTTAAGTCAATCCTCTGTGTGGCAAATAAACACCACTCCGAGGAATGACTTAAGTTTGTCGGGGGTGAGCAAGGCGCTTGCGCTTTTCTGTAGTTTTCCAACACATTTAACCATTATGTTGCCAAAAAGACAAATGATAATAAACTGTTTGTTGAATAACCAACACGGTGTCCATATAATGATAAAGTGTACGTTGGAAAATGGCAAGAGAGGGTGAATCAAAATAAATATTGCAGCAAAGATAATTAAACACAAAAAAGCCGTCGCAGTAACGTTTATGTTGCTAACCATCCTCTGTACCCTGGCACAGTTCACCGTATCGGTAAATTACGATATGAAGGATTACTTGCCGGAGGATGCGCCATCTATGTCGGCAATGGATGTAATGAACGAGGAATTCGAAGGGAATGTTCCGACAAACAGAGTCATGATGCATGACTTGACGATACAGGAATCGCTTGCTTTCAAACAAGAACTGGCTGCCATCGATGGGGTCTCAGATGTTACCTGGCTGGATGATGCTATCGATATTAAACAGCCACTTGAAATGGCTGATCAAGAGACGGTTGAGTCCTACTATAAAGACGGGAAGGCATTGTTCACATTCAGCATCCAAAAGGGTGAAGAAGTAGCCACTACCGATGCCATTTATGATCTTATTGGCGAAGACAATGCGATGGCCGGAGAGGATTTGAATACGGCGACCCAGCAAAAGATGGCTGGAAAAGAATCCATGTATGCGGGTGCCTTGTTGGTTCCGCTTATTATCCTTATTTTAGTTTTAGCCACCAGTTCCTGGATCGAACCGCTGTTATTCTTAACCGCTATCGGTGTTTCCGTACTCATTAACATGGGGACGAACATTTTTCTTGGCGAAGTGTCTTTTGTTACACAGTCAGTCGCACCGATTCTGCAGCTGGCCGTATCGCTGGATTATGCTATTTTTCTGCTTCACAGTTTTTCCGATTACCGTAGGAAAGTAGCCGATCCGCAGGAAGCGATGCAGCTTGCGATGAAAAAATCCTTTTCAGCAATCACAGCTAGCGCTTCGACGACCTTCTTTGGATTTATCGCCTTAACGTTTATGAACTTTGAAATTGGGGCCGATCTGGGCATTAACCTGGTAAAAGGTATTGTCCTAAGCTTTATAAGTGTCATGATTTTCTTGCCTGCGCTTACGCTTCTATTTTATAAATGGATCGATAAAACACAGCATAAATCCTTCCTTCCTCGCATTAGAAACAAAGGAAAGATGGTTGTGAAATGGAGAATCCCGGTATTGGCGCTTGTATTTCTGTTAATCGTGCCGGCCTTTCTTGCGCAAAGCCAGACAAGTTTTATTTATGGAATCGGAGACCAGCCGGAGAATACAAGAGCGGGTAGTGATTTTGCTACAATCAAAGAGCAGTTTGGAGAAAGTACTCCGATGGTCGTGCTTGTCCCAAGAGGCGATACTGCCAAAGAGGAAGCATTAGTGGAAGACTTAGAGAAAATCGATAATGTTTCCAGTGTACTTGCCTATGTGAACACAGTAAGCGCTGCGGTTCCTCCGGAGTATGTAGGGACATCGGTGACGGAACAATTTTATTCGGAAAATTACAGCCGGATTATCCTGCAAACCGACACGAAAAGCGAGGGAGAAGAGGCGTTCCATTTAATTGAGCAGGTGCAAAACACGGCAGATGGTTACTATGGAGAAGACGCTTATATGGCTGGGGAAAGCGTGACATTATACGATATAAAAAATGTCGTCCAAAAGGACAACAAGCTGGTCAATCTTTTGACCATTGCTACTGTTGCTTTTGTTCTGCTAGTGACATTTAAATCGATATCGATACCGATAGTCCTGCTGTTTACCATCCAGTCAGCGGTTTGGATGAATTTATCCTTTCCATACTTTACCGATTCTTCATTAGTTTACGTCGGGTATCTGCTGATTAGTATCATCCAGCTAGCTGCGACGGTAGATTACGCAATCCTGCTAATGGATGCCTATAAAGAGGACCGGAAGGAAATGTCTGCCCGCGAGGCGATTAAGAAAACATTGGATGAAAAAATCTTCGCAATCGGCATTTCCGCTTCGATTTTATCCAGTGTCGGGTTTATTTTATGGATTACTTCTTCCAACCCGATTGTGTCATCCATCGGGATGCTGCTTGGCAGAGGTGCGTTGTTATCTTTTATCATGGTCGTTTTCTTCCTGCCTGCCATGCTGCTGGTATTTGATAAATGGATTGCCAAAACAACCTGGAAAGCAAATTTCAAAAAGGAGAAATGATGATGAGGAGAATAAGAAAACTTCTACTTGTCTTTGCGATGATCATGTTGGTACTGCCGTCTCTATTTGTTTCGGCTGCTGCCGGTGACGACGGGTCAGAGGAAGATACCACCCAAAAAGGGGAAGTTTCTTCGAAAGATGAAGTGGTCTATGGCAAGCTAAGTGCAGCTGGGGAAAGACAAGAGCTTTATGTTGTCAACACGTTGGACATCGAAAAAGAAGGGGAAGTCGTTGATTATGGTTCGTATGCCAGTCTGAAAAATTTAACGAACTTATCTCCGTTGGAACAACAGGATGGGGCTGTCACTTTCAATGCTCCAGAGGGAAAATTTTATTACCAGGGGAACATGGACGATCAATCTCTGCCATGGGATGTTTCGATTACGTATCTGTTAGATGGGAAAGAAATTGCCCCAGAAGAGCTTGCAGGGAGAGACGGCCATGTCGAAATCAAAATAGCCACTTCGGCAAATGAAAAAGTGGACCAAGTATTTTTTGAAAACTATTTATTGCAAATCTCTCTTTCTCTTAATTTAGACAACAATCGCAACATTGAGGCTCCGGAGGGAACACTTGCCAACGCAGGGAAAAATAAGCAAGTAACCTTTACCGTGATGCCTGAAAAAGAGGAAGAGCTGGTCGTGGAAGCGGATGTATCAGACTTTGAGCTGGATGGCATCGACATTACTGCCGTTCCATCTTCCATGCCGATCGAATCCCCGGATATCGACGAGATGACAGGGGAGATGGACACGTTAACCGATGCCATTGCAGAAGTGAATGGTGGAGTTGCGGACCTGGAAGACGGAGTTGCGCAGTTAAATGATGGAGCCGAGGATTTACGCGGTGGTTCCAAGGAATTTAAGGACGGGATCTCTACCCTAGACAGATCATCCGGAGAGCTGGTGAACGGATCGAAAAGCCTGAAGCAGGCATTGGAGGAGATGAGCGCTTCTCTGGCGAACAGCTCAGAGGATATCGACCTCGGCGATTTGAAACAGCTGGAAGACGGGCTGTACCAAATGGCAGATGGAATCAATCAAGCTTCGAAAGGGTTAGTCACGCTAAAAAATAATTACGCCAATGCTTACAGCTCGTTAGACAAAGCAATGGCAGCTATTCCGGACTATCAGATTTCAGAAGAAGAATTCAAACAGCTATATAAGAGTGGCGCAGATCCGGGAGTACTCGATAAATTAAAAGAAACCTACACGGCAGCACGTACAGCAAAGGGAACATATTCAGCTGTTCAAGAGGGATTTGACGCAGTCAGCGGGACCCTGGAACAAGTCAGTGGTTCCCTTGCAGATATGGCTGATAACTTAGAAGAGATGGCCAATAAGCTTTCATCTTCTCGAAAAAACATGGACAGTGCTGATTCTTTTGCACAGTTACAGGATGGGATTAGTGAATTAGCTTCCCAATATGCTTCCTTCCATTCCGGATTAGTGGAGTATACGGATGGTGTGAACCAGTTATCCAGCTCTTATGGGGAAATGCACAACGGAATTACTGGCTTAGCTGAAGGTGTCGGAGAAACAGCGAATGGAGTTAGCGACCTGCATGACGGAACGAATGAGCTGGAGGATGCTACGAGCAATTTACCTGAGGAGATGAAAGACGAGGTAAATGAAATGATGGATGAGTATGATAAATCTGATTTCAATCCGGTATCTTTTGTTTCAAAGAAAAATGAAAAAATCAATTCCGTGCAATTTGTTTTGAAAACCGAAAGCATCAAACAAGAAGAACAAAAAGAGACAGAAGAACCTGTCGAAGAAGATAAAGGATTCTGGGCCCGCTTGAAAAACTTGTTTAAGTAGAAGTGCCAGCCCTCTCTTTGAGTCAGGGCTGGTAAATGATAGTACTAATAGCAAATAAAAACGAGGTTGGGACAAAAGGATAGTGGTCAAAGCAAAAATCGAACGAGGATTCGAATAACATTCGAACTCGTTCGATTTTTCTTACCTCATGTTTCATATAACCTCCGAACAGCCTCGGAAAGTCTGCGCACTGTTTCATCTGATAGGACATCAATGTTTTTATGGTTTACTTGAGATCGCGCTCGTTATGTAAGGTACTAAGAACAGAGCCCTATCAGCGCAGGTAAAATACATAGACTCCAGTGGGAACAGCACGAGTCTGAAGACCCCGGAAGAAGTCGTTTTGCTTCTGAGAAGTCTGAAGCCATGCCCGCGGAAAGCGCAGTCTATATCCATTGCATCCTCAATCGAATGTTTGGAGAGGGCCTTTTAAAACTTCATATTGCAAGTGGATTTATGTTATGTCCCAATCTCGTTTTTGTTTTTTTAAAACTAAGGCATCCTATAGTTCAAGTAAACTAACACCGATATAGAATGAGGAGAGGATGGAAGTTGTTTTAATAAGAAACCTTCACCCATTTGAAACTTACCAATAAAGTCGTTCGGAAACTAGATTTTTACGTTATAAAGTTACTTGTGTTCTATTATTTGAATAAGATTGCCGCACGTATCGTCGAATACTGCTATGGTGAAATCTCCCATTTCTGTCGGTTCCATAGTAAACTCCACACCGTGTTTAATTAATCTTTGGTACTCTTCGTGAATATTTGAAACACCAAACATGGTTACGGGGATGCCATCGGCAAATAGTTTCTTTTGATACTCTTTGGCAGCAGGATGTTCATTCGGTTCGAGCAAAAGTTCGGTACCGTCTTGATCATCAGGAGAAACAACGGTTATCCACCTATATTCTCCTGAGGGAACATCATGTTTTTTTACAAACCCTAGCGTTTTTGTATAAAACGCTAGTGCCTTATCTTGATCTGGCACGAATATACTGGTAACGATGATTTTCATAACAATTATCTCCTTTAAGATTTATGAATTATTTGCTCTTATAAAAATTTGGCTACAAACAGAAAAACTCACATTCGCCACTAGCTATAAAATTATTCTACCCATCCTTTCAGCAAATTTTTAAGTGGTTCGTTGTTAAACTTAAGAACTCGATATTTACCCTTTCGTTTTGACTTTACAAGCCCTGCCTCTTCCAAAATCGTTAGATGTTTGGCAATCGCCTGTCGCGAAATGGAAAGGTCGTGCTTCATGATGAGACGTGTAGTAAGTTCATACAACGTCAGCTCGTTGCGTTCGGATAGTTCATCTAATATCAGCCGCCGAGTCGAGTCGGCGAGTGCCTTGAATATAACGTCTATGTCCCAATTCATATATCAAGTATATGCAACCACGAGGTTGCATGTCAACTATAAGTAACTATTTGGTTGCATAAAGAAGGAACCGGATTATGTAATCTTAAATTAATTTACCAGGTTATAACGGGTATTAGTAGGGCAGGCAAATTAGAAAAGAGTCGATTTGCCCAGGTGAGCTGGGTAAAGGAAGTTGCTGATCGAGAGAATTTATTACTATCAGAGAAACTGTTATCCAAATTCAAAACACCTTGAACTTGGATACCTGAAAAATAAATCGTACATAAATGACCCGTTTAAGGAAAATATAAACATGAATCCATAAAGCAGGAGGTCATAGTATGGCTAAAGATCAAAACCAGATGCAAGGCGGTACGCAAATGCCGCAAAATATGGCTAACCAGGCCATGAACTATAATCATGGTGCCCATGAAATCCTCGACTCTCATGAATTGATTGGCTGTTTGATTGGTGTGTTGGAGCAATACCAATTGTACGATCAACATATCCAGGATCAGGAATTGAAGGGTATCCTGCAGCGCCAATCTGCTTTTTTGACGCAAACGTATAATACCGTTGTTGACAGCTTTCAAACGGGGCAGGACCCAAAAGTTCCGACGCAGCAGTATAAAATGGAACAAAGCAACGAGATTACTTTTGGTTTAAAAGCAGGACAACCGAAAAAACCAAAACAGTCTGTCAGTGAGCTTACGGATGAATGCTATTCTTCGTTTATGCTGAGCCAAACAAAAGCGGCTGCTTCAACGTTTACCATGGCAGCGGCCGAAATGCACAATCCTGTTTTGCGTCGTGTTGTTGCAGACAGCGTGCCGAACATGATTGAAATGAGCTATGAGCTATTCCTGTATCAAAACAAGCACGGTTATTACCAGGTTCCACAGCTAAAAGAACAGGATATGACCACCATGCTGCAGGCTTATACGAAAACCCCACAACAAGGCAAGCATTAAGCAGTGAAGCAGGGATGAGAGTTCTTCTCTTGTTCCTGCATTTTTTATAAGTAAGTCTGTTAAAAAGGATTCCTGTTACGATAAAATGAATGATACATAAAAAAGCAGATAGCGGGTGTTTAGTAGTGGTTACCAAACAAGAAATCCGTGAGAAAAAATGGACCTATTTGACCGAACATAAACTAGGGAGATTTCCCTTAATTTGCAAAATCGCATCCCGACTTGCCAGTCCTAAAGGAATTGCGGGACCATACAAAAAAGTAATGAATTTTCTATCATAGTCGAGGGCTGTGCGCGTTAAGGGGGGGATATATTTTGTACTTCGTATCAAGTTATTTTGGATCATCACACTAAACGAACAAGGACAGACTGGAGTGAACCAATGATACTCAGATTCGGATACGTCTCAACTGCACTTTCTTTATGGGAAGCATCTCCTTCCCGAACCCTTACGTTCACAAATTGGAAAAAGCTGGACAAAAACTCCAGGAAGGAAAAGCTTCACCATCTCACTGAGCTGAATTTAACCAATACCATTCGAGTCCTTCACTACAATATTGCCCACGGAATCGATGTGTACCGAATGTCATCTTCGCTTGTACCGCTCGCCACCCACCCGGAGGTGAAATGGGATTATGTCACCCCTTTTCGTCCTCTCTTTGAAGAGATAGGGGATTTGGTTCGAAAAAATAAACTGCGTGTCAGCTTTCATCCAAACCAATTCACCTTATTCACAAGCTCGCAGGACCACGTCACGGATAATGCAATTATTGATATGACCTATCACTATGACATGCTGGAAGCGATGGGATTACATAAGGAAGCAACGATGAACATCCATGTTGGCGGTGCTTATGGCAATAAGCAGGAAGCAGTCGAACGTTTTGACCAAAACTTTATCAAGCTTGAGGAAGAAATCCGCCGGCAAACCACCCTTGAAAACGATGATAAGACCTACACGGCAGCAGAAACCCTGCGAATTTGTGAAAAGCACGGAGTCCCTTTTGTTTTTGATTATCACCATCACTGGGCGAACCCGGGAGATGGAGAGTATGAAGATTTGCTTCCCAGAATTTTTGCCACGTGGGAGAGAACCGGCAAGTCACCAAAGTTTCACTTGTCCTCCCCTAAGTCAGAAAAGATCATCCGGGCACATGCTGATTATGTGGAAAAGGATTTTGCGATGGATTTTATTAAGGCTTTAAAGGCTCATGGACAATCCGCAGATATTATGATTGAAGCAAAAGCGAAAGATAAAGCAGCACTGAAGCTTGTGGAAGAGTTAGCAAAAGTCCGTGGGTTTAAGCGGGTGAATGGAGCGGCGATAGAGATATAACAATGGGATAACAAGCGATACAGCTTGTGATCATGGACACTTTTCCGTTTTTTCATCCTATGCTCGATAAAAAGTAGGTTAGACAGGTCTAGGTACATGCAGTCAGAAGGGGGAAGTGCTCTATAGTAAAAAACGAGGGGAAACTCCCCTTTGCTTATCTGCTATTATCGGACGGTGGTAGGAATGGGGGAAAAATAAGCTCCAATTGAATTAAAAACTAAACGAAAAAGCCTGCAATTAGATGCATTTCCCTATATTTGGTTGACAGGCTTACGATGAAAATGATATATTTTAATTGTCTCATATAACCGACGGGTTATATTACTACCAAAGAACACAGAATCTACTAAAATAAGGCCATTGTGCCGGAATTGACTCTAGTAGAGTCTGGAAAAGGACACTTACATTATTGTAAGTGTCCTTTTTGTGCTTCCTAAACTTCCATTCTAAGTTATAAAACAAACAATAGATGAAGTTACCTTACCAGAAAGTGATGTTTAACTTTAAGCGAACTTATAGTGAGATTACGCAAGTTGAATTTCAAGAATAATGGAAAAATAATGGCAATTTAGTTATAATAGACTAAAAGCTGAAAGGGAGGTTCGGACTATGAAGCGGATTAAATTAGGTTTGGACATTGGAATCGGGTCTGTTGGTTGGGGTGTTATTGACCAAAATCAAAATATTATCGATGCAGGTGTTAGGTTGTTTCCGGAAGCGGATAAAAGCTTTAATGAAAGCAGAAGAAGTTATCGCGGAACAAGACGCTTACTTAGAAGAAGACAGCATCGGATCGACAGATTGTATCAGTTATTGGATGAATATCAGATATGGAAAATAGTGGATAGCGCGGATTACCAAAAATATAACGTTACACCCTACCATTTACGTTTAAAAGGTTTAAAAGAAGCTTTGACAGATGAAGAGTTAACCATTGCCTTAATACATCTTGCTAAGAGAAGAGGAATACATAATTTAGATATAGCAGATGAAGAAAAAACAAGTAGCAATGAATTATCCACTTATGACCAAGTTAAAAAAAATAACAAGTTGCTTAAGGATAAGTATGTATGTGAAATACAGGTTGAACGATTAAATAAGGAAGGGCAAATACGTGGCCATCAAAATAGGTTCCAGACTTCTGATTATATTAAAGAAGCAACACGTATTCTAGATACGCAGTCAAGTCACAATCCCAAGATTACCAATGATTTTGTTGAGAGATATATAGAATTATTACAAAACCGGCGCGAATACTATGAGGGACCTGGTTTTGGGAGTGAGTATGGATGGGAGCAAGATATAAAGAAATGGTATGAAAATATAATGGGGACATGCAGTTACTATCCAGACGAGTTGAGGGCTGTAAGAGAATCCTATTCAGCGCAGCTTTTTAATCTGCTGAATGATTTAAATAACTTAACATTGAATCGTGAAGAAAATATCAAGATAACGCTGAATGAAAAACAGTGTATAGTAGACAACATATTTAAGAAAAGTAAATCGGTGTCTTTAAAAAGGATTGCTAAAGAGTTAGGCGTAAATGAGCATGATATAAAGGGTTTCCGAGTCGATACGAGAGGTAAGCCGCTTTTTACTTCCTTAACTACTTATCACGAAATAAAGAAAGCTACGAATAAACCGGTTGTTTTAAATAGTGCCGGAGCAATAGATGAAATTGCGGAAATATTAACAATCTACCAATCAAAAAAGGATATTAAACAGGAACTTGAAAACAGCAATATTCCTTTAAATGAGGAGGAATTGGATCACTTAAGCAACTTAAGTTATTCTGGCACCCACTCTTTAAGTCTGAAAATGATTAACAAAATTTTGCCTGACTTGTGGCAAACTACGAAAAACCAAATGCAGTTGATTACAGAGCTCGGCTACAAGCCGAAAGATGTAGATTATGAGAATAGAAAATATATTCCGTTTTCTAAAATAGAGGATTATATTTTATCCCCTGTTGTGAAAAGATCGTTTAAACAATCTGTTCGTATTATCAATTCCATCATTAAAAAATATGGAGTACCAGCTGAAATTATCATAGAGTTGGCAAGAGAGAAAAACAGCGATGATAAAAAGAAATTTTTTAGGGATTTAAATAAAAAGAATGAAGCTATAAACAAACAGGTTCGTGAAAAACTGGAATCAATGAATATTGATGCCTCAAAAGGTGTATTTAATAAGTTAAGATTATGGCATCTTCAAGATGGGGTTTGCATGTACTCCATAAAACCTATTTTCATTGAAGATTTAATAAGCAATCCGCAAAATTATGAAATCGATCACATTATTCCTAAATCTGTTTCATTCGATGATTCTCTAAATAATAAAGTATTGGTTTATAAAGCTGAAAACCAGAAAAAGGGTAATTACACCCCTTTTCAATATTTCCAATCCAGTAAAACCGATACTAATTATGATAAATTCAAAGCCCATGTACTGCAGTTTGCAAAGTCATCAGAAAAAATGTCTCGAAAAAAGAAAGAATACTTGTTGGAAGAGCGGGATATTAACAAGTTCAACGTACAAAAAGATTTTATCAACCGAAATTTAGTTGATACCCGTTATGCCACAAGGGAAATACTATCTACATTACAGCAATTCTTCTCTGAAAATAACCAGAATGTAAAAGTGAAATCGATCAATGGATCATTCACTCATTATCTTCGAAAGTTATGGGATTTTCCCAAAAACCGTGCAGCAGATTTTAAGCACCATGCGGAAGACGCACTTATTGTAGCAATGGCTAATCACATATTTGAATATCACAAATCCTTCAAAGCAGATCATTTAATTTTTGCTAATGATCACATGATTGACTCGGAAACAGGAGAAATATTATCAGAAGCACAATTCAAAGCAGCTTTGACGGAAAAAATGAGTAAAGTGAAGGCCATCAAAAATTACGCCGATTATAAGTATTCCTTTAAAGTTGATATGAAGCCGAACAGGCAGCTGATGAATGATACTTTGTTTTCGACAAGAACAAAGGGCGACGAAGAGTATGTGATAAATAAATTGTCAAATATTTATGATAAAGATAACGATAAGTTGAAAAAAATGATGAAAAAAGCTCCGGAAAATTTATTAATGTATCACCATGATTTCAAAACTTTTGAAAAGTTAGAGCAAGTATTTGAACAATACAGCGAATCGAAAAATCCGTTGAACCAATTTTATGAAGAAACGGGAGATTATTTGCGGAAATATAGCAAGAAAGGGAATGGACCTGTTATTAAGTCGGTTAAGTATTATGGACAGAGACTTAGTGAGCACCATGATTTATCCCATAAATTTCATGCAAAAAATAAAAGAGTCATCAACCTGTCTATCAAACCATTTAGAATGGATGTCTATAAGGATGGTAACCAGTTCAAATTTGCAACAGTCCGCTATAACAATTTGAAAGAGGAAAAAGAGGGATATCATATAGATAAGGAAGCGTATAACAAAGAATTAACAGAAAAAAATATTAGTCCACATGCAACTTTTAAATTCAGTTTATACAAAAATGATATTTTGCAGTTGAATGGAGAGCGTTTTAGACTGATAGGCGTAAACAATAATAGGCTTAACAAAATTGAGCTGAATACAGTGGAACATGACTATAAACAATATTGTGAACAACACGGAATTAAGAATAATAGAATCGTTAAATATATATCTAAAAATACGGAAGATTTTTGCAAGATAACAACTGATGTATTAGGCAATAAGTATATTAGTAATAAAGAAAAATGGAAGAACAACTTTAAAAAGTAACCGGGGGTGAGGAGTTGGGATGGCGGATCATTCACATTACCAACGTGGATCAGTTGTCGCTACAACTGGATAATTTGAAGGTAAGGAAATCAGATGATGAATTAAAGATTCCTTTACATGATATCTTCGCTATTGTTATTGAAGACCTTACATGTAAACTGACAAGTCGTCTCATGATCGAACTATCGAAGCATAATATTTTGGTATTGCTATGTAATCAACAATTTTTACCGGAGTGCGTAATTCAGCCTGTTACTGGTCACGCTCTCCAATATCGCCAAATGATAAAACAATTGAATTGGTCGGTGGAAAACAAATATATTCTATGGCAGCAAATCATCAAGAAAAAAGTTAAAAATCAAGCAGAGGTAATGCAACGCAATCATGTTGAAAAACATAGAATCAATAAGTTATTTGAATTAGCCAGCCGTGTGGAGCAAAATGATAAAAACAATATAGAGGGACAGGCAGCACGTATTTATTTCAATAGCTTTTTTGATGAAAATTATTCAAGGAGCAACCAAAACTATATTGAAAATGCTGCACTTAACTATGGGTATGCTATTGCCCAATCGGCAATAGCGCGTACAGTAGTGGCCAAAGGCCTGATTTCTGGGTTAGGGATCAACCATAAAGGTGAAAGAAACCCGCATAATTTAGCTTCGGATATCATAGAGCCTTTTCGACAAATAATCGACTACTTTGTGATAAAACATCCACCTGAAGGATATTTGACTAAAAACTATCGCATTCAATTAATCAACCTGTTGCATGCCAAAATATTAATTGATGGTAAAATGCAAACCTTTATTCGAGCCATTGAAATTACAATTGATTCTTTCCTGGAATTTTTCGAAACTGGCAAATCAGAAAAAATCAAGTTACCAACATTAGAAAAAATAGCGTTATATGAGCAGCCTTAGATTTGTGAGAGTCATGATAATGTTCGATTTGCCCGTGGAAACAAAAAAACAAAGAAGAACCTATTCGAAATTCCGGAAAGAGTTAATAAAGCACGGCTTCTTAATGATGCAGTATTCTATCTATGTTAAATCCTGTCTAAATAAAGAAGCTGCTGAGGGTACCATACACCTAGTGAAACGTTTCCTCCCCAGGGATGGTCATGTGCGATCCATTATTATTACGGAAAAGCAATTTGAAAAAATGAAAATATTGGTGGGAGAAGAAGATAAGAATATTGAAATATTGGGGGAAAATAGAACAATTGAATTCTAAGGTGGTGTATGTTTGGATTTACGATTATTGGTTCGGAAAGATGCTGAAGATTATGAGCTGAATATAGGAAAATATAGTTCCTTGTTTGTCAACTACACAACAAATGAACGAGCGCTGATACAACCTCTTATTGATTTCTTTCAACCGAGGAGTAAAGGGAAAAATGACGTGAGAGTCTATGATATAGTGAATGAATATGAGGAGCTAGCCAGTTCTAGATATCATGCGCTAATGTTTACGAATGACATATTGTTAGAGGAAACAAAACTTGGTTCTAAGTCCTTACTAAAAGGCCAAGTAAAACAAAATTTGCTAAATAATGTAGAAGCAGATGGCTATATAAATAATATTAATGTCTTAATTGAGGATCTGATTGAACAATCAATTTCAGAATTGCCAGTTAGGCCCCGTTTGCTAACCTATGACTCCCTTATTAAACTTTTAGAAATTGATCTTGGTTCTGATATGCTCGGTGAGACGAACCACTTTATGCATCAGAATAAGTTGCTATTGCCTATTTTAAATAAGTACTTAGTTAACAATTTAAAGCAGCCTGGAATCGTCTTTTTCTTCTATCCTGAAACATATCTTAGTCCTAAAGAGCAAACTGAAATGCATCAGTTACTTCAAATCTTTAGTGAAAATATCCCTGTATTTGTAATCACTAAATCGAAACAGTTTTTAAGTGATGAATTAATAGGGATGAACTATTTTATTCGTAACAATCAAATATTTACGAATGAATTTATTGAAGAGTTGGAATGGAATAGTCCCGTTAACTATGATTTTAGTGATTTGGAAAACAGAGCAGTAACTTTATTCCATCGTTTTGCCGATGTATTAGAATTAAATCCTACTATTTCTAACTATACAGATGCAGATGTCGTATTGTTTACTTCGATTGATTTATTTGTAATTGTATCTTTGTTATTTAGAATGAAGTATGACTTTGAACTGAATGTAGATGAATCGAGTATAGATGCGCCGGTCTATAAGTATATTGTAGATATTTATGAAAAGATTTGATATGTTTTCATTAGAGGTTTTAGTACTCTGTGTTTTTAGGTAGTAATGAGACAA
>NZ_FNFL01000007.1:34426-184832 GCF_900101125.1 Sediminibacillus albus
ATGACGGTTTTAGTACTCTGTGTTTATAGGTAGTAATGAGACTTGCGGAGGGTCCTGGAGCTTACTGGGTTGGTTTTAGTACTCTGTGTTTATAGGTAGGAATGGGACTATACGGGATTTTATGCAGGCTTGACGGAAGTTTTAGTACTCTGTGTTTATAGGTAGGAATGGGACTAACGACCCAAATCTGGCATTCTGATTCTGTCTATTAATAACCGTGCCGTCAATGTATCGGCTGGTGTGTGAAGGTCATGACCGCCATCTCTTCTCCCAAGGACGGAAGAGTAAATCTCGTGCAATTGACCTAAAAGGCAAGAAAATAAATGGAGAAGTATTGTCAACGATGCCCAGATAGATCGATATTTTAACAAAAATTTCCATCGAAGAAGAAAGGAAAACCCTTTTGCGAATGCCTGAAAATGTGGCTCAAAATGTAGAGTTTGACCAGGCGTCTGGAGGTAAGCTGAATTACTGAAAACAATTATAAAAAGTCGATTTCTGAACAAGGGAAATCGACTTTTTTGCTGTTGGAAAACTGTGCACATGGGTAGACGGCGCCAACTAAAAAAGTCTATCTAATAAAAGTGATTGGTTTTTATCTGATATAAGATTAGAGCCTACCTGCTTTAAAACCCTATCGGCTCTTCTGCCGGTTCTTTCACTTTTCTATACTGTGACGGTGTACAGTTCTTATAGCGCTTAAAGGTACGGATGAAATAGCTTTGATTGTCAAAACCGACATCCAACGCTATGGTCAAGATTTTACGATTGCTTTCTCGCAGTAGCTTGGCTGCATAATTAATGCGTACTGTATTGATATATTCAATGGGCGTCATACGAACGAGGGATTTAAAGAAACGATTGAAATGCCCTTCACTCATTTGCACAAGGGCGGCTAAATCTTTGATTCTGATTTTTTCCTGATAGTGGGCTTCGATATATAGCAGTACTTTTTTTATTTGATCTGTTTTTTCGTTATGAACCACTTTATCGGGAATTTTGTAATTTCCCAGCCATTCTGCCATCACTTCAAATAACGATCCTTTGATTGCTAGCTCATAGGCAGGTGGCTTGTTTTGCTCGTAGCGAATAATACGGGAAAGCATATGTAAAATAGAAGTTTCCCAATCAGTTTCGGGTTTAATTATAAGCGGGTGGGACGTCTCAAGTTGTTTTAAACGGTCTAAATAATTGGTCTCGATATTATCATACGCAAAGCTGCGAAGGAAATTTAAATGAAAGACAATAGCAGTAATCTGAAAACAGTTCTGTTGGTAAGGATATGCTGCATGGAGCTGGCCGCTCGGGATTAAAACAGCCTCCCCTGGTTGAAGAATGACGCTTGATGAACCAATTTGAAAAATAGCCGGTCCCTTCTCCAGCAAAGTGAATTCCATTTCATAATGCCAGTGCAATCCAAAGATAACCCCATTAGCATCAAGCTTGTCCTCTGTGTATGTTCTTAAAGGAAACATTGGATCGCCATGGTCTCTGTCTTCCATCAATCGGTTTTTATCCACGATAGCTCTCCCCCTTATATATATCCCAATATATCAGAATTGTGTTACAAATTGCGAGAATTAATAAAGAAAACGCTTTCTAAAATCATTATTATTTTAATTAGGCTTTCTCTTTTCCCATTTGATGAAGTTCAATCTGGTTTTATTTTTTATTCATTATGTAAATGTCCGTGCAGAGTAGAGAGAATGGGAGAATCTTTGGAGTACCGCAATACTAAACGAAACAAAGGGGTGTTGTTGTTGAAGAAAGGGTTATTATTGTCTTTTTGTTTGTTCGTTGTCTTAGGATTAGCAGCGTGCAGCGGCGGTTCAAGCATTACAGAAGAATCTGGCACGGGAACCACAGATGGTAAGCAGGAAATCCTTTTGTGGCACTATTACACCGGATCGGAAGAATACTTGAATGAACTGTTGGATGAATTTAATCAATCACAGGAAGATGTGCATGTAAAAAGTGAATATGTGCCTTTTAGTGATATTAAGAAGCAATTATCAATCGGGTCAGCTGGAGGGAACCTCCCTGATATTATTATTTCTGATACCGTCGACAACGCGGCTTTAGCATCAATGGGCGTGCTAGCCGATATTACCGAAAAGGTGGAGAGTTGGCAAGAAACCGAGAATTTTTTACAATCTCCGCTTCAATCGACCGTCTATGAGGAGAAACATTACGGCATGCCGTTGACGAGTAATGCTTTAGGTTTGTTTTATAATAAAGGTATTTTCGAGGAAGCAGGAATAGCGCCCCCTGAAACATGGAAGGAGCTGAAGGAAGCAGCAGCCGAGCTGACGACGGATGAGCGCAAAGGGCTGGGCATATCTGCGGTGAAATCAGAAGAAGCTACCTTTCAGTTTTATCCATTTCTTTATTCAGCCGGAGGAGATTATCAGCATTTAGCTTCTAAAGAAGCGAACAAAGCGTTATCGCTTATCAAAGACATGCTGGAAGCTGGGTCGATGAGCGAGGACATTCTCAGCTCCACCCAGGATGACCTTGCTACGAAGTTCTCAGCAGAGCAATTAGCAATGATGGTCAATGGGCCGTGGATGATTGAAAGATTGAAAGAAGCGAATCCGGATATGGACTTTGGCATTGTGCCGATTCCGAAAGATCAAAAGGTTTCCTCCGTGCTTGGCGGGGACAATATTGAAATTACCAAAGAAGCGAATGTAGACGCGTCGTGGGAATTTCTAACGTGGCTGTTAGCCCCAGAACAAATCGAGGGCTTTACGAGGAGCACAGGCTATTTCCCGCCAAGACAAGATGTGCTGAATGAATCGGATTATTGGAAAAACGATGAGTATTTAAAAGCCTTTATCCCGATTATGGAAGCGGCAGAAGCGCGCGGCCCGTCACCGGACTGGCCTAAGATTTCGGAAGCAATCCAAATTGCCATCCAGGAGTCCCTGACAGATTCGAAATCAGTGGAAGCTGCGCTGGAAGATGCTGCAGCAAAGGTTAATGAGTTAGAATAAATCATCACAGAAATCGAAATAGGTTTAGACGTGGAGGCGTGATTGAATGAATGATGTATTCAGAAAGGAAGGCAACCGACTAATAAGAGAATACGATAGCGAAAAACTCTGGATTGAACCATGGGGAGAAAACAGCTTGCGTGTCCGCTCGACATTCAATGCGGAAATGGAGCAGCAAGATTGGGCCCTGCTTGAACCGGAAGAGGGAACAGCCGAGATTACGATCGGCGAAGAAAAAGCAGTCGTGCAAAATGGCAAAATCAGAGCCGAGCTGACAAGTGCAGGAAAACTTACTTTCTATAACCAAAAGAATGAGATACTGCTGGAAGAGTACGTCCGCAACCGCAAGAATATTAAAGCGTTCTGCAGTGCGTTGAAAATTGATGCACGTGAGTTTCAGCCCCACTTGGGCGGGGATTACCAATTGACATTAAGATTTGAATCCAACCCGGAAGAAAAGCTTTACGGGATGGGACAATATCAGCAGCCGATATTGGATTTGAAAAACTGTACGCTGGAACTTGCCCAAAGGAACTCACAGGCAACCGTTCCTTTTGCGCTTTCCAGTCTGGGCTATGGATTTCTTTGGAATAATCCCGCGGTTGGCCGGGTGACGTTCGGTAAAAATGTTACAGAATGGCAGGCCAATGCGACCAAACAACTCGATTATTGGATCACCGCCGGAGATCATCCTGCCGAGATAGAGGAAGCCTATGCAAAAGCAACAGGAACCGTGCCAATGATGCCTGATTATGGAATGGGCTTCTGGCAATGCAAACTGCGCTATCAGACACAGGAGGAGTTGTTGGAGGTAGCTCGCGAATATAAGCGCCGCGGTCTGCCGATTTCCGTGATTGTTATCGATTACTTCCATTGGCCGAAACAAGGGGATTGGCGATTTGATAAGGACTACTGGCCGGATCCGGAAGCGATGGTCAAGGAACTGAAAGACATGGGAATCGAACTGATGGTTTCGATTTGGCCAACGGTTGATAAGCAGAGCGAAAACTATCAGGAAATGCTGCAAAAAGGTTATTTAACCAGGACGGATCGCGGCATCCGTATTAACCATGACTTTCTGGGTAACACGCTCTATTTTGACACCACCCATCCTGGGGCAAGAGATTATGTCTGGAACAAAGCGAAACAAAACTATTATGACTACGGTATCAAAATTTTCTGGCTTGATGAAGCCGAACCAGAATACAACGTGTATGATTTTGACAATTTCCGCTATCACATCGGGCCGAATGTCCAGGTCGGAAATATTTACCCAACGATGTTTTCGAAAGCTTTTTACGACGGCATGACAGCGGAAGGCCAGGAAAACGTGGTCAATCTCGTCCGTTGTGCCTGGGCCGGCAGTCAGCGTTATGGGGCGCTGGTGTGGTCAGGAGACATTGATTCCAGTTTCGCTTCCTTAAGAAACCAGTTTGCCATTGGGTTGAATATGGGATTGGCAGGCATCCCGTGGTGGACTACGGATATCGGCGGATTTCATGGCGGCCACCCGGACGACCCTGCGTTTAAAGAATGTATCATCCGCTGGTTCCAATACGGTGTTTTTTGCCCCGTTTTCCGTTTGCATGGCGACCGCGAACCGCACCAGGAACCGCTTGGAGAAAGCGGGGGCGGGTTATGCCCGAGCGGTGCTGACAATGAAGTTTGGAGTTACGGGGAAGAAGCTTACGAGATTTTTAAAAAATACATGTGGATTCGCGAGCGATTGCGACCGTATATAACTGAATTGATGAAAGCGGCACACGAAAAAGGGACGCCGCCGATGCGTCCATTGTTTTATGACTTCCCGGAAGACCAGGAGGCCTGGAATGTGGAAGATGCCTATATGTTCGGGCCTCACCTGCTAGTGGCTCCTGTATTGCAGGAAGGCATGGAAAGCCGATCGGTTTATCTACCTCAAGGGGAAACATGGAAGGATGCAAATAGCGGCCAAGTATTTGAAGGCGGACAGCGCATTACTTGCCAGACCCCGCTGGATTCTATTCCGCTTTTTGTAAGAGGAGACGTGAACCTGCCATTATAAGGTTACCTCTTAAATGGCTTGGGCAAAATAAATAGTTTTATAGTAACTGATGGTCACTCAATAAAGTGTTTATATTTTCATGAACGAAGCGGAATTATTAAAAAAATGGTTTCAATTTAGGAGGAAAAATAGTGAAAAAGATTAGTAGTTTTCTATTCGTCGTCTTTTCAATATTACTTGTATTGTCAGCTTGCAGTGGCGGGACTTCTATTACAGATGATCAGCAAGCTAGCAATGGAGATTCAGCAGAAGCTTCGAAGGACGTTACAATCTGGTTCCACTACACAGGGAACCAGCAGGATCAATTTTTAAACTTAATCGATGAGTATAATGATTCCCAGGATACGTATCAAGTGGAAGGAGAATATGTCCCGTTTGCAGACGTAAAAAAACAATTATCCGTTGGGGTGGCTGGTGGTACGCTGCCAGATATGGCTCTCATGGATGTTGTCGATAATGCAGCCTTTGCCGAGCAAGGGGTTTTAGCAGACATTACATCAAAAGTAGAAGAGTGGGGACAAATCGATAACTTCTACGAAGGTCCCGTGGAATCGGCCACATATGACGGCAAGTACTACGGATTGCCTGTTGGCAGTAATGCACTTGGACTTTTTTATAATGAAGATTTACTGAAGGAAGCTGGCATCGAAGAGCCGCCAACTACTTGGGACGAATTGAAAGCTGACGCAAAGGTTTTGACAAACGGTGATACGAAAGGATTTGCTATCTCTGCCGTTAAATCGGAAGAAGGGGCTTTTCAATTCTATCCTTTCCTCCGTTCTGCTGGAGCCGATTATGATTCCCTTGATTCGGACGGTGCAGTCGAAGCGATGACGCTTGTTACAGACATGATTGAGGAAGGATCGATGGGCAGCGATGTGGTCAATGCAACCCAGGATGATCTGGCAAGACAATTTGCCGCAGGAAAATTGGCGATGATGGTCAATGGCCCCTGGAATATTGAACGCCTGAAAGAGGAAAGCCCGGACATGAATTTCTCTATCAGCCAGATTCCGAAGGATGAACAATTTGCTTCCGTCTTAGGCGGGGAGAACTTGACCATCATCAAAGACGGAAACGTCGATGGCGCTTTTGATTTCTTAACCTGGTTCCTGGAGCCTGACCGTCACGAGACATTTACGTACGAAACGGGCGTTTTCCCGGCAAGAAAAGATGTGTTGGAAAACTCGGATCATTGGACGGAAGACCCGTATTTGAGTGGCTTCGTGCCGATTATGGATGGAGCCGTTCCAAGAGGACCATCTCCGCAATGGCCGGAAATTTCCGAATCGATTCAAATAGCAGTTCAAGAATCCTTAACGGGGTCGAAATCTCCTGAAGAAGCATTGAACAAGGCGGCAGAGTCCGTTAGCGAAACGATTTCTGAGCAATAAAAAAAGCCCCTGTAAGAAGGGGCTTTCCATTTTAATCGGAATTTAAAATAGGGAAAAAAGGAGACATACGTATGAAAAAGTTCCCTAATCGGTGGGGAGAATATCTATTTATCTACCCAGCAGTGATTTTTATGCTGCTGCTAATTGGATATCCACTCATTTACAACATTATCCTAAGCTTCCAGGATGTTGACCTTAGTAGTTTAGCATCTGGCGATAAGCATTTCGTGGGCTTTGACAATTATAAAGCTTTAGCCCAGGAAGATGGGTTTGGAATTTCCGTTTGGAACACGATTGTCTACACATTAGGAAGCGTAATCTTTCAAGTCGTCATCGGTTTTTTACTTGCGATGTTCTTTAGCATGAAATTCCGCTTGGCATCCTTCCTGCGAGGGGTTGTCATGATTAGCTGGTTAATTCCGCTAACCATTACTGCCCTGCTTTATAAATTTATGATGGGTTCTGGAGAAGGTATTTTTAACCAAATGTTAATGTCTATCGGTTTTATCGATGACCCGATTCAATGGCTATCTAATCCTGATATAGCGCTATGGAGTGTGATTATCGCAAATATTTGGGTTGGTATTCCATTTAACATGCTATTGTTATCAACTGGTTTGAGTAATTTGCCGGAGGATGTCTATGAAAGTGCCAGCCTCGACGGAGCCAATTGGTTCCAAAAGCTAACACGGATTACCATCCCTTTATTACGTCCAGTACTTCTAGTCGTACTGATGCTGGGATTCATTTATACATTCAAAGTGTTTGATTTAGTCTTTGTCATGACAGGCGGCGGACCGATTAACTCGACCGAAGTATTATCCACCATTGCCTACAGACTTTCCTTTAATGAATTTGAATTCAGTATAGGGGCTGCAGCGGCAAATATTCTATTTTTCATTTTACTTATTGTCAGTGTCATTTACCTGATCATGATTAACAAAGATGAGGAGGCGTAAAGATGAGTAGAAGAAAAGAATGGGCGTTAAACATATTAGGGATTGTTTTTGTTTTGATCTTTTTATTCCCGGTGTATTGGATGATCATTACTGCTTTTAAAAGCCAATCCGAAATATTTCAATCCACGCCAACATTTTGGCCGAAAGATTTCCAACTTACGAGTTTTATAGATATTTTTAAAGACAATGTTGGCCAGTATTTTTTGAACAGTTTTATGATCGCCGGTTTAGCAACGATTCTGGTATTAGTGTTAGCAGTTCCTTCTGCTTATGGCTTGGCTAGGTTTAATGTGAGAGGGAAAAACCCGATGATTCTATTGTTCCTTGTCACCCAAATGCTGCCGGCAACAGTAATTTTGACGCCGTTGTTCATCGTATTTAATAATTTTCATTTACTAAATACCTATTGGGGGCCAGTCCTTACGTGTGCAACGTTAGGGGTACCATTTTCCGTGCTGATTTTACGGACCTTTTTTCTTGGTATTCCTAAGGAACTGGAAGAAGCAGCAAGTATTGATGGATGTGGCCGCTTCAAAACATTTATCAGAGTGATCGTTCCCATTTCTTACCCGAGTATCGTTGTGTGTGGCGCTATTTCCTTCTTCTTTTCATGGGGAGATTTGATTTTTAGTATGACATTTAATAGAAACCAGGATTTATGGCCATTAACGGCAGGCATATACAACGCGATTGGCCGATACGGGATTGAGTGGAATGACCTGATGGCGTTTGCGACTGTATCTGTGTTACCAGTTATTGTGATATTTATTATCCTGCAAAAACAACTTGTTAAAGGGTTGGTCAGCGGGTCGATTAAATAGTGGAAAATAGTTGTTAGGAGTGTAGAATACAATGAAGTTTACAAATGGATTTTGGCTTACAAAAGAAGGATATGACATTAACTTTCCAAGAACCATCCGTGATATAAAGATAGCGGATGAAATGGTAACCCTTTTTGCCCCTTGTAAGGAAATCAATCATAGAGGAGATACGCTGAATATTCCCTCTCTTACCATTCAATTAACTTCACCGATCGAAAACGTTATTCGGGTGAAAGCTTGGCATCATAAAGGCGGCATTGATAGAAGTCCTGCCTTTGACGTAACGAGTGCTTCAAAGCCACTGCAAACGGAAACGAAGCAAGAGGAAGTAATTGTTTCCAGTGGTCAATTACAAGTGAAGATACAACGCAGCCCTTTTAAGATTGAGTTTTTAAACGAGGAACAAAAGTTAACCCATATCGATTCGAAAGGCATTGCCTGGATTCAAGGCCCTGATAAAGAGAGTTATATGCGTGCCCAATTAAATCTGAATGTCGGAGAGGATTTATACGGACTTGGGGAGCGGTTCACTCCGTTTGTAAAAAACGGCCAAGTTGTAGACACATGGAATAAAGACGGCGGCACAAGCTCTGAGCAATCCTATAAAAATATTCCCTTTTACTTAAGTAATCGCGGTTATGGGGTTTTTGTCAATCATCCGGAAAAGGTAAGTTTCGAATTAGGATCCGAAGTCGTTTCCAAGAGCCAGTTTAGTGTCGAAGGGGAAGTGCTGGATTATTACATGATTAACGGACCGACACCGAAACAGACGTTAAGCCATTATACGGCGTTAACCGGCAAGCCAGCGCTGCCCCCGGCATGGTCTTTCGGTTTATGGCTGACAACTTCCTTTACAACCGATTATAACGAAGAAACGGTGAACCACTTTGTAGACGGTATGGCCGAACGGGACATTCCGCTAAGAGTTTTTCATTTCGATTGTTTTTGGATGAAAGAATTTGAATGGTGCAATTTTGAGTGGGACAGGGATGCTTTTCCGGAACCGGAAGCAATGCTGAAACGATTGAAAGCGAAAGGTTTAAACATATCGGTATGGATTAACCCTTATATCGCTGAAAAATCGGCATTATTTGATGAAGCGGCTGCCAAAGGTTATTTGATTAAAAAAGCCAATGGCGATGTCTGGCAATGGGATTTATGGCAGGCAGGAATGGGGATTGTTGATTTCACCAATCCGGAAGCTTGTCAGTGGTATGCCGGCAAATTAAAGGCGCTGTTGGATATGGGTGTGGATACCTTCAAAACAGATTTCGGTGAGAGAATACCGACCGATGTTGCTTACTTTGATGGTTCCGATCCGCAGCGGATGCATAATTACTATGCTTACCAATTCAACAAAGTCGTCTTTGATTTGCTGAAACAAGAAAAAGGAGAAGGCGAGGCAGTCGTCTTTGCCCGCTCAGCCACTGCTGGCGGCCAACAGTTCCCTGTCCACTGGGGCGGTGACTGTGATGCCACGTATGAATCGATGGCAGAAAGCCTTCGTGGTGGATTATCGTTGGCGCTATCCGGGTTTGGCTATTGGAGTCATGACATTGGCGGCTTCGAAAATACAGCAACTCCAGACTTATTTAAACGATGGACGGCATTCGGGCTTTTATCCAGCCATAGTCGTTTACACGGAAGTAAGTCCTATCGGGTGCCATGGTTGTTCGATGAGGAAGCGGTGGAAGTGACCAAAACTTTCTCAGAGTTAAAAAATCAACTGATGCCGTATCTTTTTGCTAAAGCTGTAGAAAACCATCAGACAGGTGTCCCGGTCATGCGGCCGATGCTGTTAGAGTTTCCGCATGATCGTAACAGCCATGTATTGGATCAGCAATATATGCTGGGAGACTCCTTGTT
Source organism: Sediminibacillus albus (assembly GCF_900101125.1). GTDB lineage: Bacteria > Bacillota > Bacilli > Bacillales > Amphibacillaceae > Sediminibacillus > Sediminibacillus albus. The sequence continues at coordinate 44,507 of NZ_FNFL01000007.1, forward strand.
GGTTGCTCCAATTTTCAACGAGGATGGGATAGGATCCTGTTACTTGCCTGATGGCAAATGGACACATTTACTGACAGATGAAGTAGTCGAAGGAGGTTCATGGAACCAGGAAAACTATGACTATCTAAGCCTTCCGCTTTTCGTTAAGGAAAATACCATCCTGCCGATGGGCAATAGAAGTGACCGGTCCGATTATAACTATGCGGAGGATGTAACCTTTGCGATTTACCAACTAAAAGACGGGAAAAAGGCAGAAGCTCAAGTGACAGATGCAAATGGTAACTACAAAGGGAATATCGAGGCAGTCCGTAACGGGAAGAAAATTACCATCCAAACAGATATGAAGCAGCTATCCTATTCGATTGTCCTGAAAGGAATAGCCACGATAGATTCTGTTTCAGCAGGAGAACGAAAAAAGCGATCGGAATACGTCCACATCCACCTGGAAGATTCACAGGAAGTAGTAATAAATCTGTAAGCAATGAATCTAAGTTTCTGTTAGTAGGAGACAGACCAAAATAGATAACAGCAAAAATATCAGACCACCGTTTCATGCACATAGAAGCCTTTTTCTAAAAAACGTTTCTGCAAAGAGAGAATGGAAACGGTGGTTTGTTATATATTCATGACTTTCTATTTAGTACAGACAGGAAAAGTATCTGCCAATTACGGAGGTGGTTCATGAAAGGTAATGATGTTAACCAAAAATGAAAGCGTTTTTTAGGTGGCCCATCGGCATTTCGAAAACTTATTACTGGGAGTGGAGGATGTGTATATGAAAATAGTGAAAAGAAGTTTGAAAATAAGCTTTAGTATGTTACTAATTCTTGTCCTGAGTATGCAAGGAGTTCCGGCAACAAGTACGGATATAGTCCATGCGGCAGACCAAAACTATGATTATCCTTTTCAGAATCCAAACCTATCATTGGGAGAAAGAGTAGATGATCTTCTATCAAGGCTTACACTTGATGAAAAAGTATCGCTATTACATCAGTATCAGCCGGCGATCCCTCGATTGGGAATAGAATCTTTCCGGACTGGTACAGAAGCGTTACACGGTGTCTCTTGGTTGGGAAATGCTACGGTATTTCCGCAGGCAACCGGTCTTGCTAATACGTGGAATAAATCGCTGATTGAGGATGTTGGGTCCGCGGTTGGTGATGAAGTCAGGGCATTTCATAAAAAATATCCCGAAGATGTAGGATTATCGGTGTGGGCTCCTGTAGTAGACTTGCAGCGTGATCCACGAGCCGGTAGAAATGAAGAGGGCTTCGGAGAAGATCCGTATCTAACCGGCCAAATATCAACAGCTTATTCTATTGGACTAAAGGGAAAAGACTCTTTTTACGTTAAAACGATTCCCACTTTAAAGCATTTTCTGGGGTATAACAATGAAGAAAATCGCGGGGCTAGTTCTTCAAGTCTTGATCCGAGAAATCTATATGAATATCAGTTAAAGTCGTTTCAATACGCGATTGAATCTGGCGCAGCATTATCTATGATGCCTGCTTATAATGCGATTAATGGTAAGCCGGCAAACCTAAGCCCGCTAATAAACGATGTAGTCAAAGATGAATGGGCGGATGATTTCTTCGTTGTGAGTGATGCTGGCGATATCTCCGGCATGGTTAACGATCATCATTATGTCGACACCTATGCTGAAGCTGCTGCCTTGTCAATTAAAGCTGGAGTGGACAGTTTTACCGACCAGGATGATAATGCAGAGATTGTAACAGGATGGATCCATGATGCTTTAGCACAGGACCTTCTGACAGAGGCAGATATTGACGAAGCCGTCCGAAATATTTTATCGGTACGATTCCGAACAGGTGAGTTTGATGGACCAGAGTTAGATCTATACGCAGATATCGATGAAAGCGTCATTAACAGCGAAGAACATCAGCAGCTGGCATTGGAAACGGCCCAGGAACAACTGGTATTACTTAAAAATCAAGAACAGGCGCTTCCGCTAAACAAGGATGTGGAAGGGAAAGTTGCCGTGATTGGGCCACTGGCTGACCAGGTATTTAATGATTTTTACAGCGGTACGCTTCCATATACGGTTTCTACGCTGGAAGGTGTCAAATCTAAAGTTACCGAGGAACAGGTTGCCTTTTCACGAGGTGTTAATCAAATTGCATTAAAATCAAAAGCAACAAATAAATATGTGACTGCCTCCCCAGAGGGAGATGTTAACTTGACGGCAAATTCAGATAGTATTGGTGTAAATGAAACATTTTCCTTATATGATTTTGGATGGGATCAGTATCTGTTGCGGGCGCATGCGAACGATATGTATGTGGCAAATAAAAATGGTTCCAGTGATGTCGTAAACAATGAAACATCCCCGGGCCGTCAGGAAGATAAACCAGGGACACAAGACTGGTTCACTTATCAAAACTACAATTATGAAAAGCAGGCGGATGGAACATTTGCGCTTTATAACTATCAAACAGGCCATTGGGACACAGGGCTTGAAGGCGGAAGATATGTCACAGTCGGAGAAGAGACACCTCATAAATTAACAGCAACCAAACAATCGATCACTGGTGACACGGAAAAATTTGACCAGATCGTCGTAGTGGATGGAGAAGAGGAGGCCCAAAAGACGGCGCAGGAAGCAGAAGCAGCCATCGTTGTTGTTGGTGACCAAACATTATTGAACTCCCGTGAAACAATTGACCGGGAAGATATTATCTTACCCCCATCGCAAAAAGAATTAATTAATAAGGTAGCAGCGGTGAACGAAAATACAATCGTTGTTTTAGTTTCCAGTTACCCGATGGCGATGCCGGAAATTGAAAGTAACCCTAATGTAAAAGCGATTCTTTATTCAGCCCATGGCGGCCAGGAAGAAGGGAATGCGATCGCTGATGCTTTATTTGGCGATTATGCCCCCGCCGGCAGATTGAATCAAACCTGGTATGAAAGTGTCGATCAGCTGGCAGATATAATGGAGTATGACATTATCAAAGGAGAGAGAACCTATCAATATTTTGATGGGGAACCGCTATATCCATTTGGTCACGGACTTACTTACACCGACTTTGAATATAGTAATTTACGTTTAAGCTCCCATCATATAGAAGATGATGGCGAAGTAACCGTTCGTGCCGATATTACAAATACCGCAACCATGGCCAGTGATGAAGTTGCCCAACTATATGTACATGACAAAAAAGCAAGCGTAAAACGGCCAATAGAAGAGTTGAAAGGTTTCGAGCGGATTCATCTCAAGCCTAATCAAACCAAAACCGTTACGTTTACTTTACCCGCCAGCGAGCTTGCTTTTTGGGATGTATCGCGGGATAAGTATGTAGTGGAATCCGGCACATTCGATATCATGGTTGGCAGATCTTCCGATGACATTGAACTGAAAGGAACGCTTAAGGTCGATGGAGAAAAAGTACCAACTAGAGATCTTACCAAAGAAACAAAAGCAGAAAACTACGATAATTACAGCGGTGTTAAACTCGTTGAAGAATCAACATCCGAATCCTATGCCATAGGGGAGATTGATACAGGGGATTGGCTTGCCTTTGAAAATGTTAAATTCCCTAAGGGCATTTCCGAATTGAAGGTACGTGTTGCGAGTCAGGAAAACGGCGGCACGATTGAATTACGACTTGATGATCCGCAAAGCGGTAAGCTGGCAGGTACTGTTAATGTTCCAGCTACCGGTGGATTGCAGAATTGGGAAACAGTAACAACGGATGTAAGGAAATTAGCTGGAAAACATGATGTTTATCTAACTTTTAAAGGTAATTTCACGTTCGACGCGTTCCAACTGAAATAAGCTGAATGAAAAGCCTGATCTATGAATGATCAGGCTTTTTTTTTCATTTGCTTTCATACTACTCAGTTTACAAACTATTATATTGCTAATTGATTTTCTCGGTTTCCTTGGAAAACTCCGAGAACAACAGCCCGCCCAGGCTTATGATAAGCTTATCCATTGCTTGATTCCGTATCGTGAAAAGGGCCTTATCATTGTATCCGATTTCCAACTTTGTTTTCTCGGTCATTATTTTGTGGATGTTAAGGCTAAAAGAGATGATATTACTGATAAGTATGCCCAAATAGAAAAGTGGGTGATAAATAGACTAGCAGAATATAATGGTGGCTACAATGTGGTATTAGGAGTACTATTAAACGGGTAGATTTTTATTCAAGTTCTGAAAAAATAAGTCAATCTAGTAGTGTAGACGCTCCGTAGAATACTTTGGTATATAATATAGATAAAATAAAATCTGGAAAGTTTGGTGGGTTAAATGAACTGGAAATTAAGGATTCCGCTTATTATTTTTTTGTTGGGTTTAATATCTGCTATATATCAAAGTAATCCCAGCTTCTTTTTAATAGAAAATTATCTGTTTAAAAGTGTACAACTCTTCGTTACTCTATTTATAGTGGTTTATTTATTTGAAAAGATAGGGATAAACAAAATAAAAGTTCACTTTTTAATAGGTTTGCTAATAATATGTTTTGGTATTGCGGTTGATTATTTTTGGTTATTTCTATAAAAATGTTATTTAAAGCAGACATATACCTTGCCTGCTTTTTTAATACTTCTCAGCGAATGAATACTCCTTTTCTTCTCGCTTTACATGTAAGGAACTCACTAATTATATTGCTAATTGATTTTCTCGGTTTCCTTGGAAAACTCCGTGAACACCAGCCCACCCAAGCTTATGATAAGCTTATCCATTGCTTGATTCCGTATCGTGAAAAGGGCCTTATCATTGTATCCGATTTCCATTGCTGATTTTTCGATCGACCAACTGTTGAAATAACGGTATTGGATGAATTCCTTTTCAATAGAGGACAACTCCGCTATTGCCCGCTCTATCGATGCCATTAATATTTCCAGTTCCGTTAATTCATTCTCCAATATTTCATGATTGCCAACGGCAGTTACCCTTCTTGTTCCCTCAGGCATTTTTTGGGGAGGTAAGAGACGCTCTATTTGTTTTTTTATGTTAATAGCTGCTACCTTATAGTTGTTGTAATTCTTCAGGTGTTTTTCGATGATTTTGATCATTTTCTTTCTTTCTTGCTTATCTAAATCAATAAAAAACATTTAAAAACCCCCTTTTTATATAAAGTATTTTTCACTCTATATAAATAAAAGAAGGAAACTGTTTAATTTTGTAAACTGTTTTTTGGTTTTCTTTTATTCAATGACATTGGTATCTTAAAATGGATGGAAGCGGTGCTGTCCCTCCAGACAAAAAACTAGTTTAAACTACTGGTAGGCATAAAAAAGCAGGAGCAACAGCCCCTGCCGATTTCTCTTACTCCATGAGAAAAATTCCCTCTGCGATTGCCCGCTCCGCGCCACCCGACGGGGTATTAACGAGTTCCCCGCCGATGACCATTGTTGTCGAGCCGCCTCCGTCAAGGTTCATGCCTTCTACAGCTCCCAAATTCTGCAACAGTTGTGCACTCTCATAAAAATTCAAACCAATACTCGTACCGGGATTGCGGCCGTCGATTGTCACGAACAGAAGATTGCCGTTTTCTTTGATACCCGCAAGTGTTCTTGGGTGGCGGTATAACGCAAAGTTGTAATAGAATTCATTGCTCCAGTTAAAACCTTCTTCCTTGGCGTTAATAGCAATCAGGCCATCTTGGAGCAAGCGGGGAGCACCGTTGACGATGTTCATCGTTTCTTCAGGAGAAACGGCATTTCCATCGATAAAGAGTTGTTCCTCAACGTCTACTGTTTCCCCGATTTGCGTATTTTTCCTAAGCCAATCGGCAGCATCTCCCGTCGCCAGAAGTACTGTGCCACTCTCAGGTATCGGACTGCCGCTTCCCTCCTTAACGGATACGATATGGTTCTGCTCATCCAGGATTACTTCATAATCACCGGTTGCAGGGGTGGTGTCCCCAAATGCAGTGGTAAATTGAATGATTTCTTCCTTATCTGTGCAGGTAACATCGTGCATCGGCAAATCGGATGGTGCATCATCCGTGCCGCCGCAGCTTCGAATTAGGCCGGGTATGCGGTTGAGACCATCGATGATCCGTGACTCTCCATTAGCTGTTTCAAGCTTAAGAGCCGTCTTCACCTTTCCAATTGCTGCATTGTTCTCCTGTAAAGCCAAACTGGTCCGCTCCCCGACAGATTCACTGATCAACTCACCATTAAGTACGGATGTACCGGCAGGGGATCCTGGGGTTCCATCTCTGCTTCCTACAACAAAGTAGCCGCCATTCACAGCAGCAAACGCATTTTTTCTTTTTACCATGGAAGACAGGGCTTCATTCCCTTGTATTTGTCCGTAGCCTAATCCGGTTTGGATAGTTCCATTAAATTCACCGGGGTCGATTTCCAGCACATCAATGCTCCATGGCCCAGTGCTTTTCCGCGTCCCATCATATTCGGAATAGGCAACCCGTGAGACAGTAAACCCTTTAGCCCTCAACTTATCTGCCTGAATATCAGCCTCTTCCCTGGTAGCAAACTGTCCGACCTGTACGGCATGGCCAATCGTTTTATCGGCTATATCTGTCACAATGTGTTTCGGATCTTTAATCGTATGGATGGTGGCATGGAATCCTTTTTTCCTTAATTTTTTTTGCAGTTCCAGGGCTTCTTTTTTGTTGTTAAAAAAATCAAGCTCCGCTGTATAAAATGCTTGCTGCGCTTCAACCCCCTTGTCAATCTCCGTATGTGTAACTCCAGGAGATAATTCAGTGACTTTTCGTGTTTCCGGCACATTTTCCGTTTCAGTTAACAGAGTGGCAGTGCCTGAATTGCTCATTGCCAGGCTGCCTTCATGAGCAGCTGCCAACAAAAGCATAATCATAAACAACAGAGAGATAGCCAACTTACCGATATTCGTTCGTCCCATTGCTCATTCCTCCTTGATTTAGATTGGCAAAGCGTTTCCTGCATTACACACCCTTATTCAATGGACACAATTGTATTCCTTCCGCTTTAACATCTCTAAAAAAAACTATATAAAAGCAGCTCAAGTTGGTTTCTTGCCCATGATTAATCATGGATATTGACACCATTTAGGAGATGTGATATTTATTTGTTAGGCATTAGCACTCTTAAGCTTTGAGTGCTAAGACGTGTATTTCTATTTCACTAATAACGCCAAATAACTTATCCAAAAGGGGATGTTGCAAATGGGAAAAAGAAAATTTAAAGCGGAGTCCAAACGCTTGCTGGATTTGATGATCAACTCAATCTATTCACAGCGTGAAGTGTTTTTACGGGAATTAATATCAAACGCAAGTGATGCAATCGATAAGATTTATTACAAAGCATTGACTGATGAAAATCTTACCTTTAATCAAAGTGATTACTACATAAAGATCGTGGCAGACAAGGAAGCCCGGACGTTAACAATGATTGATACTGGTATTGGCATGACACAGGAAGAGCTTGAGAAAAACCTCGGGACAATCGCTAAAAGCGGATCTCTTCATTTCAAAAATGAAAATGAAGTAAAAGATGGCCACGATATCATTGGTCAATTTGGAGTAGGCTTTTATGCAGCATTTATGGTAGCGGATGTCGTGACCGTAACAAGTAAAGCGCTTGGCAGTGATGAAGCATATAAGTGGGAATCAAAAGGTACTGACGGTTATAGCATTGAGCCTGCTGAAAAAGAGACAGTGGGCACGGTCATTACGTTAAAGTTAAAAGAGAACACAGAGGATGAGAAATATGATGAGTTCTTGGAAGAATATCGCCTAAAAGAAATTATCAAGAAGTACTCTGACTTTATTCGTTATCCAATTAAAATGGACGTAACGAAAAGCGAAAAAAATGATGACGATGATGAGTATGTTGATTATGTAGAAGAAGAAACGATCAACAGTATGGTTCCGATTTGGAAAAAGAACAAAAACGAGCTAACGGATGAAGATTACGAGAATTTCTACCGTGAAAAGCGGTATGGATTTGATAAGCCGCTAAAGCATATCCACTTAAGTGTAGACGGTACGATTCGTTACAATGCGATTTTGTTTATCCCGGAAAACCGTCCGTTTGATTACTATACACAGGAGTATCAAAAAGGGCTTGAGCTGTATTCCAATGGCGTACTGATCATGGAAAAATGCGCCGATTTGCTTCCGGATCATTTCAGCTTTGTCAAAGGGTTAGTCGATTCTGAAGACCTTTCTTTAAATATATCGCGTGAAATGCTCCAGCATGACAGACAGCTGAAGCTAATCGCAAAAAACATTAACAAAAAGATAAAGTCCCAGCTGCTAAGTCTGCAAAAAGATGATCGGAAAAATTATGAGAAATTTTACAATTCCTTTGGCAGACAATTGAAGTTTGGCGTATATAACGAGTTTGGTGCCAACAAAGATGTGCTGAAGGATTTGCTTCTATTCCATTCTTCTAAAGAGAAGAAGCTGGTAACATTGGCTGAATATGTTTCAAGAATGCCTGAGGATCAAAAGTATATTTATTATGCGACAGGAGAATCGATCGACCGCATCGACAAGCTGCCGCAAACAGAGCTTGTAGCCGATAAAGGATACGAAATCCTTTACTTCACCGAAGAAATTGATGAATTTGCGATTCGGATGCTGGCAACGTATGAAGATAAAGAATTTAAATCAGTCTCCAGTAATGACTTAGGGTTGGAGTCAGAAGACGAAAAAGCTACCGAAATCGATGAAAAAGAACATCAAGAACTGTTCGATTATATGAAAGAGCAGCTGAACGGGAAAATCAAACAAGTGCGGGTGTCCAAACGCTTGAAGACACACCCTGTCTGCTTGACTGCGGATGGTGAAATTTCCATCGAAATGGAAAAAGTCATCAACGCCATGCCAGACAACCAGCAGATTTCTGCGGACAAAGTATTGGAAATTAATCCAAGTCATGAAGTGTTCGGCATTTTGGAGGATGCCTTCGAGAATGATAAAGATAAACTAAATCTTTACACCAATATTTTGTATAACCAGGCCCTGTTAATTGAAGGATTACCTGTCGAGGATCCAGTGGAACTTACCAATAATATGTGCAAGGTAATGGTGACTGCTTAAATAATTTTAGACTTCAATAGGGCCTGGTACGAAGCTGGGGAGTAGCTTATTGCCATTTCCATTAAAGGCCAGAACGGAAATCATCTTTTAACAAAAAGTTAAAAGGTGATTTTCTTTGTATATAGAATGATAAGAGAGAAAGGTGCCGGAATATAGGGACAAGGAGGATTTTTTATGAAGAAACTCTGGATGATCATCATCGTTAGTATCGTGCTACTGCTCGGCATCATGGCAGGATTGTCCTGGTATTTTTCGAAAGACGAAAACGCAGAGGAGGATGCGGCAAAACAGCCTCCTTTAAAACATGCATACAGTGTCACCGGGGAAGGGAAAACAGCATATGTGACTTACGATGCAGAAGGAAACAATGTAATCAATGTATATAATCGCAAATCAAAAGAAAATTCGACAGTTATATCCGTTAACGAACCGGTAGTGTCGCTCGATTTCAGTACAGACGGGGAAACCTTATATTACGCGACCAATGACATTATCTCAAACAGAACGCTGCTGAGCCATATTTACAGTTATCATTTAGAAACGCAAAAACAAACCGAATTACTTCAAAGCAGCTCGATTATCATGGAAATGAAAGTTGGTTCAAAGGATAACAGTTTGCTGTATTATCGGGCCAATTCTTACGAAGATATGGGAGGAATCACCGGAAGAGTCCGCAGTGACTTTCAGGCGTACCGGCTTCACTTAAACGATTTGTATGAAGAACAGCTTACTAGCCTGGATGGCAAGGAGATTAAGGGAATTGCTTATACAAACGGAGAAGATGGTGCGTATGTTTCGGTGGATAATAATATTATCGAAATACCTTTTGAAAACCCTGAAAATAGCGAAACCATTTTGACAGAAACAGAGCAGGTTTACGATCTGGCCTCCAACCGGAAGGACGGCGGGGTCATTTATTCCATGCCCGGAAAGGATGGACCGGGGACCTATAAGTATGAATTGTACTACCGGGATTCCAATGGAGAAAAAACGCAACTCACAGAGAACGACAGCCATACAGGAAATCCGATTTTGTTAAATAGCGGTGATTTGTATTATATGGTCGATACGAACTTTGGAAAAGGTAATCCGAGCTATGTTATGTACAAACAAAGTCCCTGGAAAGCAGGGAAACCGGAGGTAGTGCGTTTGGAGAATTGAACTCCAAACGCTTTTTTAGCCTGTAATTAATTCTTATCAGTAGGATCAGCACAGCTGTCATCTGTACAAACAGCCCCGTTGTCTCCATCAAGGGAAAGATCTTGAAACTTGGGTTTCGGATTTTCTTCTTCCCAAATCTTTTCTAGTGCTCCTTTAAAGGTTTCTAAAGGTTGGGCACCGGAAATGGAGTATTTATTATTCACCACAAAGAAAGGAACCCCAGTTGCTCCAATTTGTTGAGCAGTTTTCTCTTCATTTCGCACTTCATCCGCGAATGCAGTTTCATCGTTCAATACTTCCAGTACTTTGTTTCGGTCTATTTCCGTGGCTTCTGCGATATCGACAAGGGTCTCCGTATCTCCAACGTTTTTCGAATCGGTAAAATAACCGTGCAGCAGGTTTTCGGTAAGTTCTTTTTCCTTGTCCAGCGTCCGTGCAAATTTAGCTAGACGGTGCGCATCGAAGGTATTTGTTGGTTTCATGTCATCGTAATTGTAGGTCAGCCCAATATCGGCTGCCTGTTGAATGAGGCCTTTGTTCATTTCCCTGACTTGTGCTTCGCTGGATTGGAATTTGGCAGCCAATGCTTCGTAAATGCTTTGATCGGTATATTTAGGAGCAGTTGGATCGAGTTCAAAACTCTTGTATTCAACCTCTATCTGCTCTTTATGCGGAAATTGTTCAAGCGCCATCTCTAAACGCCGCTTGCCAATATAAAAACGGACAGACAAAGTCGGACCATACTTCTATTTTCAAAAGAAACACCTCTGTTCGATTAGTTTATCGCAATTGTAGCACAGCAATTGTAAAAATCGGATAATCCTGCTCACAAGCACTCTCTACATAAATTTAATTAAAAATACAGAGTAGATGAAGGGAACTCTGGAAAAGCTAACAGGTAGAAAACACAGAGGGGGTTAACGAATGCCTATTCAAAACGAACATGAGATCCAGCAGTTGGTTGAAGTTTCTCAGGAATTAGAGCGGGCAGCTAACGAGGCAAAAAACAATGCCGACCTGCAGGGAATTAAACAACTTCAAGAACAATTACGTGAAGTGCAGTGGAAAATCCAAGATGCAAGAGGGAAGGCAATCAACGGAAGCGGCACTTCAAGCGAGCCATTAACAGACGCTCAACTGCGGGTGGAAGACACGCAGCATCAGATGGAGAGGGCGTTGACTAATTTGAATGCGTTAGATGATGAAGTGCAGCCGTAATTTATAGAGCCAATTACTTTTTAGGGAGTATTTGGCTTTGTAGTATTTAGAGCACTTTATTTACTTTTTTATAAAGTTCTTACTTAAGAGACTTGCTTTTTTCCCTCAATCTATTGTTTCCTTCATACTTAGGAAGTACTATGGAATTAGCAGAAAATTGTAAATGAGGGATGAAAAGTGAGTGCAACTGACAAGGTGAAGTATATTTCGACAACAGCACTTTCCAAAGAATTGAATATGAATGTAAAAGAAGTGTTTCAAATTTGTCTATCAAATGGATTGATAAACAGAAAAGATGACACTTGGGTATTAACCGAGAAAGGGAAACAAATAGGCGGCACCATAAAAAAGCACCCTAAAGTTGGGGAATACATTGCTTGGAAAGAAGACATAAAACATCATACTATGTTCAATACGGCGAATGACCAGCTTTTAAATGCAACAGCTTTAAGTAATCACTTTGGAATATCAAAATTCAAGATGAATCCAATTTTATCAGAGCTAGGACTTGTGGAGAAGGCTGTGAAAGGATGGACTGTAACAAAGCTTGGTAAGAGCATTGGTGGCAAACAGTTGGAGTATGATAAAACAGGGGTTCCATATGTGAATTGGCCAGCAAACATATTAAAAAATAAGCGGTTAGTAGAAACGATGAATGAGTTACTAGGAAATGAACCTGAGCAAGAGATAGAGTCGGAGCAAAGTAACGCATTAGGCTTTAGAGACAAGTATGAAGCTAAACATAGATCTGCTGATGGTCATTACGTAAGGTCTAGGGCCGAAATGCTAATAGATAATTGGCTATATATGTCTGAAATTGCACATGCCTACGAGAGAAAGTTACCTATTGAAGAAGATGTTTATACTGATTTTTATTTACCTGTAGGCAAAGTTTACATAGAATACTGGGGGTTGGAAGAAGACCCTAAATATGCGGCAAGAAAACAAGAAAAATTAAGAATCTATGAAAAATATGGATTTAATCTTATTCAGCTTCATGATGCTGACATTCAAAATTTGGATGATATTTTACCAAAGAAATTATTGAAGTTTGGCATTCAGGCGTATTAAAGATTCTCATTTAAAAATTTTTTCGGAAGCGTGAATTTGATACGAATGTACGCGAGTCTTAATGTAATGTTATCTAATGTATAATTATGGTAAAATAGGTAGAAATAAATAATAAAAATTAGGGGCATGCATCATGAGTGAAGATACCAAGCTAGTCGTTAATTCAGAAAAAGGGAACTTACTAAAAGAACTAGCAAGTTCAATAGAAACATGTGAGAGTTTTTACTTTAGCGTTGCTTTTGTTAATTTTAGTGGTTTGCAGTTGCTATTAGATCCTTTAAGAGCAGCAGAGAAGAAGGGCATTAAAGGAAAAATACTTACATCTACTTATCTTAATTTTACAGATGCTAAAGCACTGGAAAGAATGAAAACGTTCAATAATATAGATTTAAAGGTTTTTGTGACAGATAAAGAAGTTGGATTTCACACAAAGGCATACATATTTGAGTACCAAGATAGTTATAAAGTTATTATTGGCTCGTCCAATATTACCCAAAGCGCTTTGAAGAGCAACATTGAATGGAATGTAGAAATCATCTCTAAGCGGAAAGCTAGTTTTATACATGGAGTATTAAAAGAGTTTGATAGTTTGTGGGACAAAAGTATTGTAGCAGATGAGATGTTTATTAAAGAATATGAAGAATTTATTAGAAGTTTTGAAAAGGTTCCTAGACTAGGTCATATGATGTACGAAAGACCAGAGTATATCACTCCAAATCGGATGCAAAGACGTGCAATGGAAAACTTAGAACGCCTCCGCTCGTTTGGAGAAAATAAATCTCTAGTTATTGCAGCGACAGGTACCGGAAAAACGTATATGTCAGCGTTTGATGTGAAGAACTTTAAGCCGCAGCGTTTGCTGTTTGTCGTTCACCGCGAAGAAATTTTATTAAAAGCAAAAGAAACATTCGAGAAATTGCTTCCAAATGAAGGACTATCATTTGGGTTATTAACAGGAAATTACAAGCAACAAGATTGTGATTATGTGTTTGCTACTATACAAACGATATCACGATGCTACCGAGAATTTGATCCTTGGGAATTCGATTATATCGTAATTGATGAAGCACATCATGCTACTGCTAATACTTATCAAGGGGTGCTTAATTATTTTCACCCTAAGTTCACCCTAGGAATGACGGCAACCCCTGAACGAAGTGACCATCATAATATTTTTGAGTTGTTTAATAATAATGTGGCATTGGAAGTACGATTACATGAAGCGTTGGAAGACGAATTGGTAATTCCTTTTCATTACTTTGGTATAACGGATATTGAAGAAATCGATCTTAGTGATTTATCACTGGATAATATCGATGAGATTACAAAGCGATTAAAGGTCAATGAGCGCACTGATTTTATCATTGAGAAGGTGGGTTTTTACGGCCATGATGGTGCGAAGAGAAAATGTTTAGGTTTTTGTGCGAGTAAAAACCATGCCGACTATATGGCAGTAGAATTTAATAAAAAAGGCTATAAGAGTGTAAGCCTAAATGGAGATGACCCAGTTTCTAAAAGAGAAGAGTATATTAAGAGGTTAGAGGATCAAGAAGACGAGTTAGAGTTCATATTCACCGTGGATATTTTCAATGAAGGAGTCGATATCCCGTCAGCTAATATGGTGCTAATGCTTCGGCCAACTAATTCCCCAATTATTTTTATTCAACAGTTGGGGAGAGGGTTGCGTAAATATGAAAACAAAGAGTTCTTGACTGTCTTGGATTTTATTGGTAATCATAGTAAAACTTTTTTAATCGCAGTAGCCCTTAATGGCAGTAGATACTATGATAAAGAGAGCTTAAAGGTAGCAATTTCTACTGGGTTTGCTAATATCCCAGGAGCAACCCATATTCAAATGGACCAAATTTCTCAAGATCGGATTTTAGCCCAAATAGACAAAGAAAACTTTAATTCCATGAAATACTTAAAAGAAGAATATTTCGAATTTAAAAAACAAAATCAAGGTCATATTCCATACCATTTATTAGATTATTTAAAGTATGATGGGGCTCCTGATCCTGTAAAGTTTATTGCGAAAGATAAAACGTATTTACGTTTTATAGCAAAGATTGAGAAAGATGACCAACTTAAAATGTTATTAATGAATGAAAACTTTGAAGATACATTAAAGGAACTATCTAGCATGCTTCCATTAAAACGTATCTATGAGTTTGTAATTGCCAAATATCTTCTCAGCCATGAGGAGGTTACATTGGAAACAGCACACCGAGAGGTATTAAAGGTAGTTGAAGATGTAGAATTAGATAGTATTTTACATGCTTTTGAATATTTAAATCAGGATTACTATGACAGTGTCCAAAATAAAAATAAACCAAAATTGGTTGAGCATTTCGACGGAAAACTAAGAAAGACATCTATGTTTAGTGATTTAATAGATAATGAAATTTATAAGGATTATATTCAAGATGCAATTGACTATGGCATTTTTCGCTATGAGCGTGAATTTAAAGATACATACTACGGCATACCTCATTTTAAACTGTATGAGCAATACCAAATGATTGATGCAGCCTTACTATCCAATTATCGAAAGACACATAGTGCTTTTCGGGGTTCAGGATTATTAGTAAACGGAAATGACTTCTTTTTATTTATCGACCTGCATAAAGAGGAGGATATTAAAGATAGTATCAATTATAATGATAAATTTCTGGATCAAAACTATTTCCAATGGGAATCACCAAATAGTACAGCACCTTCTTCTGAAAGAGGACAGAATATTATTCATAATAAACAACGTGGAATTAACCTCCATCTATTCGTAAGAAAATACAAAGAGATTGAAAAGAACAAAACCGAGCCATACATCTATATTGGAAAAGGAAACGTAATAAAGTATGAAGGTGAGAAACCAATAAAAACAACTATTGAATTAGAGAATGAAGTACCAACAGCTTTATATATTGAGTTTACTGAAAAAGTATAGTCACCTTAAAGGGACTATACTTTTTCAGTTATTAATTGTTCAACCGCTGGTATATCAGCAGGCGCCCACTGTAATGAAGCTAAGTTTTCTCTTTTCAACCAAATAAGTTTTGAGTGTTCTTTAGGTACCAAAGTTCCCTCAACAAGGTTAGATTTAATAGCAATTAACTCAATGATAAAATTCTCATATTCATGGATGTTTTGATTAAATACTTCTGTTGCCGTTATGTTTCCGTTCATTTCTTCATCGATCTCTCTTTCAAGAGCAGAGTAGACGTCCTCGCCCTCTTCCACTTTACCTCCGGGAAACTCCCACATGTTTGGAATCGACATAGACGGAGAGCGTAAGGCGCAGAGTATTTCATTCTTTTCATTCTCAATAATTGCCGCAACAACTTTTACAGTTTTTTTCAACTTCATTCCCTCCCAGCATTTTTATTCTATCATATCACTTTATGTTCTTTATCCTTGTGACACATAAAATAAGAGGAGAGAGTTACATTAATATACGAATAACAGGCCAGGATTACAGTGAAAGAAGGCTCCTTATTGTATTCTCTTTTTACATATTGCCGCTACGAAGTGGTAAGAGTAATTGTACTTAAATTAGGGTAATGAATGAAAAAAGCTAAAAAAATTACGACTTTTTTCGTGTGTAAAAGAATTTGATTCGCTTCAATAAGGAGGACAGCAAAATGGCAAATCATGCATCATATAACCAGGAAACGATCAAAAAGATAAAAGACTTAATTAAAGACGAAAAGGTGGCAATGCTGACGACGGTTTCACCGGATGGCAAATTAATGTCTAGGCCGATGCAGACGCAGGAAGTCCAATTTGATGAAGAAGAAATATGGTTCCTTACCGAAAAAGATACGGACAAGTACCGCGACATCAGCCAAAACGCCGAAGTCAACTTGGCCTACGCAGATGGTTCCTACGTGTCCATTAGCGGTACTGCAGAATTTGTCCAGGACGAGGAAAAGAAAAAAGACTTTTGGAATCCAATCGTTGGAAAAGTGTTAAACACCTCTGCCGACGATCCTAATGTTGTACTGGTAAAAGTGACACCCGACATAGCTGAGTATTGGGAGTCTGGCAAAAGTATGAAGACGGTAAAGGAATTTATGAAAAAGATGACCAACAACGATTCCATGGAAGAAGGCAATGATTTAAAAGAAACCGTACACTTTGATAATAATACGCGATAGGTAGATAAAAGCCATGGGATTTTCCCGTGGCTTTTTATAATGGATTCGCAGGAATAAATCGTGGATCTCCTCAACTTCTCCTAAAGGGCCGTTTGCAAAATAGATATATAGAAATCCTATTGGCGCTATGATAGCCATAAAAACGAATAGTAGAACCGATTCTCCAAATCAGTAATACTGGTTAAATCGAGATAATAAATTCATTGCTTATTAAGTTAGTTGTATAACTATTAAACTAATTATGGAGAGTACATAAAGGGATATACTCCCGTTATTTCTTATGCTAAAATCGTTGCTAAATTAATTGTTATTTTTAATGACAGTGTAAAACTTCTTAGGATTGACAGGATTTAAGGAATTTAAGAAAGGGGCTGGTATTTAATATGAAGAAAATGAAGTACTTGGCCTTTGCGATAGGTATCATTTTTCTGTCCGTATATCTTTATCAGAATTTCATTTATTATATGATCCCGTTCAATCCTATAGAGGAGTATGCAACTGAGTCCCCAGTTGACTTTCATATTACGCAAAATCTCCCTGGCGGTGAAGAAGTCAATGCCAAAAGCCACGATCCGAAAACTTGTGATTTAGTTTTGGAGTATCTCAGCAATCTAAACTTAAAACCCTTAAAGGATAAGGATGCGTGGAACGCGCTTTCTAAGAAAGAAAATGAAACCTATTTAACAGGCATGGTAGAGTTTGACCAATCAGGGGAGATATTTATCTCAGACCTATTTATAGGCAATCCTGATGTTCTTCATATTAGTTCTTCAATAGCCGGGTTCAAGAGAGAAGGATATTATAAAATTGTAGATTCTACGTTTGATTATGACTATATCATTGATTTGATTGGTAATAAGGGGGAATAAAAGAGGATATATCGGGGCGATATTTTGATAGGATATCTTTAATGTGCTCCATAACAAGAATCTCTTACACTACCAAAATCTTCCGTTCACCAACGGAACACCTTGGCTCCATGTAAATAATAACTATGAGACTATTAATGCGGAAGCTGCTTTAGCAGATAAAGATTCTATTTTCTATTATTATCAACGTCTAATCCAATTGCGAAAGGAATTAGATGTAATTACCACTGGCGATTTTGAGTTACTTATGCGTAATGACCCTAATGTGTTTGCCTATCAACGCAGGGATGAAGGAGAAGCCCTAGTTGTGTTGTGTAATTTTTCAGATAAGGAAGTTGATTTAAACCAGAAAGTTGTTAAAGCAATAAAAGACGCCAGCGTTTTAATAACGAATGAAAATAAAGACCAAGCAACAAAAACTTTACAACCATATGAAGGAACGGTGTTTAGAATCATGGCGTAACGAAATCAAGTCATGTTGATGGAATCATTGGAGTTGTCCTATCAACTATTCATGCCTCATATGTATTCCTTTCATTGTACAAGAAAATCACTTTTTTAAATTGGCCCCTGTTAATCCCGAGATGGGCGATCGGTGGTGACGCCTGCGGGAACAGCACGAGCCGAAGATCCACTTGGTCTAGTGATCTTCTTGACCAAGTTAGCTGAGGCCGTGCCCGCGGCAAGCATCCACCGACAAGCGAATCGTGGACTCAACAACAAACGTTGCCCCCTTTTAGATTAGAAAGGACTTTTTCAGTGGACTCTGCTTGGCAGTTTGTTTTTCTTGGTGCAAACATCCTGTGGTTGAAGAGACTAGCCGAATGGGGAAAATGTTTGATCAAGTGAATGAAGTGGTGATGGAGAAACGAAGCCACAGGTAAATAGAAAGCCTGGACCGTTGAGGAAGACGAGTCCTGGCTTTTTTTAATCCAATCTATTTCTCGTTTTAATTGACATTGATAATCATTATCAATTAGTATGGAAGTTAGAACACGGATAGGAGGGGGATTTATGCCGAAAGTGATTTTGTTGTTTTGCAGTATGTCCGGAAATACGGAGGAAATTGCTGAAATTATGGAAGAAACCATTAGCAAACACGGACTGGATGTCCTTAAATTTCAAATAGATATAGATGATGTTAGCGCTGCTGATTTACTTGACTATGATGCCATTTTATTTGGTACATATACGTGGGGAGACGGTGACATTCCTTACGAAGCCGAGGACTTTTACGATGACATGGCTGACGTTGATTTAACGGATAAAGTTGTTGCATTATTTGGTTCGTGTGATTCGATGTATCCCAATTATGGCGGGGCAATTGATTCATTCGCCGAGCGATTTAAAGAACGGGGAGCAATGACAGTATTATATAACTTAAAAGTAGAGTTAACCCCAGAGCAGAATGATATCAAACGCTGCCAGTCATTTGCGGAGGAATTTGTTAAGGAACTGACAGTTAACGCCTAACAGATGGAAGTAATGATTATTAATAGCGAAGAAAATCCAAGCAGTTCACGAGAGGCTGCTTGGATTTTGGCGTTTAAGCTATATTTTTATAAGCCGGCAGGAATTGTTGGAATGCAAGCAGCTTTTTTACTTTACCAATTGTTTGACCAATTCTTTGTTGCGCTGTTTAAAGATGTCATTATGGGAGGATACCATGCCGGACTGCCTGGCATCCGGTTCAATGTATTGCTTCGCCCGGTTGACAGCGTTGGCGGCATCCTGGAATGCGCCTGCGATTAGATGTACTTTTCCGTCATACTTGAGAATATCTCCTGCCGCAAATAAGCCATCAACCGATGATTCACTTGCCGGAGTCCCTTCAATAAAATAATCATCGCGCTTTTTGATTTCCATTGTACAGTTGTTCAACAGTTCCGTATCCCGCTCATAGCCGTGATTGATTACTACTTTATCGATAGGCAATCGAACCACCTCACTGGTAAGATGGTTCGTCAATTCCACCCATTCGATTTCTTCATGATTTTCACTTGCGATCAACTTAGTGATGGAGGTATTTAAGAAACATTGGGCAGGACTATTTGTCAGCTGTAATACTTGGGCTTCATGCCCATTTAGGGAGTCCTTTCGATAGGTTACATATACCTGTTTGGCGAACGGAACCAGTTCGTTCGCCCAGTCAATTGCTGAATTGCCGCCGCCTGAAATAATAACCGTTTTATTCTGAAACCGTTTTAAGGATTTAACGGTGTAATGCAGGTTTGCAACTTCGTATTTTTCCGCCCCTTCTATTTCAAGCTTTTGCGGCTTTAAAATCCCTCCCCCGACAGCTACGATAACAGTCCGGGATAAGTGCTGTTCTCCAGAGTCATTTTGCAAAACAAATAGTTTCTCCCGGTTCTGGGTTATCTTGACGATTTTTTCATTCAAGACAACCGTCGGATCAAATGTCTGTCCTTGTGCAACCAACTGTTCCATCAGCTTTTCGCCTGTTACGGGAGTCAGGCCGCCCACATCCCATATCATTTTTTCCGGATAGACATGGATTTTACCGCCCAAATGTGGCTGATATTCAATCAGTTTCGTTTTCATCGCCCGCAAACCGCTGTAAAAGGCGGAATACAACCCAGCTGGACCGCCGCCAATGATGGTGACATCGTACAATTGCTCTTGTTTCATTTTTTCTCCTCCTTGGTTGAAAAGAATGATAGGGTGTATGGTGTGTAGGGATTCTTGGACTGTATGTAAGTGCAGTATATTTTAATTGATAATGATTTTCAATATCAATAACATCCTATCATATGTAGGTGGATATCACAATATCATTCGGCCATTAGGTCAACCAAAACACGCATGTTTTGTTTTTATTGCGGAAGCGTCTATTGACCAATCATCTTTTGTACATACAGGTCCGGCAGCTAACGGAAAAATGATTGCTTATGCGGTGGAAACTCTAACAGAATAAGGTATGAAAAGAAAGGGAAGCCTCCAATTGGAAGCTTCCCTTTCTAGTTGATTGCTGCAATATAATGAAAAAACGGTGAAGGGATTAAAATTCTCCTTCACCGTTTTTGTTTATGCTTTGGCAGTTTCCAAGGCTTCCAGCATAAGTGATTGATAGTCTTTTGCTTCTTCGGCAACCTGCTTATCAATCGTCCATTTGTTTTCTTTCGCCAGCCACTTGGTCAGTGCCTTAACGGTTGTCACCATGTCTTTTACCATCGATTTGGTGGCATCTTTGTTCTGTACCAAGAAATCTTCAAGCAACAGCGACTGCCAGAAAGCCAAATCACACTCTTCCCAGCTTTGTTTAGAACTAGTTTCTAGCATCTGTCTTATATCTATTAGTCTGCTCCGGTATTTCCGTTCCGTGCTTTCGGATTTGCCGTCGGTTTTTTCTTGATAGAAAGCAATTAGATCTTTGGCATAAAACGTGTGCGCCGTCTCAGGAGTAAAGCCCAGCTTTTCATAGATCAGCTTATCCGCTCCGTCGTCGGCGACTTCGCTTTGCCCGGCGTAAACCTGCTGTATGCTGGAATGGCGGCTTTCTCCTCCTGTCACAAATGGTGACAGCTCTAAGCCAAGTTCTTTTCTGACTGTATTAAAATCAGCGGTGATTTCAACTGCTCCGTATTTTTCATAGACGGCCTTATATAAATCATACTCCGCCTGTTTCAGCCACTCCTCGGCAAGCGCTGCTTGGCCGGATAAAACGAGTTGCTGTAACGACTGGTTCTGATACATAGGGATTGGTTTGTCAATGTCGGTGTGCAATGCATTGTGAGCATATAACGCAAAATATTCGGGTACTCCTTCGTCATAGGAGATTGCCAACTGTTTGCTGTCTGCCTGTACGGGAAGCCTGAAGCGCTGTTCAAAGTCTTCCACTAATGTGATTGCGCCATCAGCTTTCTGCACTTTTTGTAAAAACTGATGGGCAGTCGCCAAATCATTGGTCGTAAAGGTCAACGATTGGTTTTCTATTACAAGGGTGGCGTTTACTTCCGACAAGCGCACCTGGCCTTCTGTTTCATTGTCGGTAAATGCCTGGATATTGCTCTGCCATGTCAGTTTTTTATGTGTTTCCTCCCATTGATCGATACCAAAGTCTTCGTCATTATATAACAAGGTTTCTGCTTTTTCTTTGTCGTTTAGAAGGAACATGTAGGTGTAGGTAATCACTTCCTGGTCTTCGCGTTCTTCTGCTTCCGGTCCTTCCAGCAGGGTGGTCAGTATTTCCGGGTAGTAATCGGTTAAAACTTGATCCAAGTCATGACCAGTTTCGTTGATTAACTGCTTGGTATAGGTTGCCGCATGCTGAAAATGTTTTGGTTGGACAAGCGTCCTGACGCCGTTGAAGTAATATGCACCCTCGACAGGCTCCAGCAATGCAAGTGTACCGTTCCATGGGAAAAATTGCGGCAAGTTTTCGTTTGTTTTTGGAACGTTTATGATTTCACCGCTGAAGTAGTCGCGGAATAGGGCATCCCTTTCTGATTCGCCGACTGCCTCGATGAGCTGTGGCTTCATTTGCGCCCATCGTTGCGCCATTTGTTTTTCCTCATCGGAAAGGCGCCGTTCGTTTTCGGCTAAAAACCATTCGATTCCGCGCAAGCCATTTTTATAGCGATTGAAGAAATAGAGCCAGAAATTAAAAAAGCCCCGCTGATTTTTCCCCAGCTTATGACTTGTGCGTTTTTTAAACTGCGCTTCCAATGGGTGATAAACACTGGGAGGAACCTGTTCCAGGATAAAATCGTGCAGCTGGTTAACCAGAGTGTGTTTTTGCTGGTAAAACCGTTCTTCTTTCACGTTCTGTAATCGAATGATATGATTCTTTTTCATGCAGCATTTCTTATGTTTTTTTCCGCTGCCGCATGGGCAAGGATCATTTCTGCCAACCTTCATCTTTCATTCTCCTTTATCTGTGTTGATTTCCTTGTAAAAACCAGAATCCTGCTGGTTCGCTTCATGCAAGGAGGATAATCATGCTGAGGTGAGTCCATATTTATGTAGGGAGAACTCAAAAAGGCTGCCACAGCAGCCTTGCTATTGTATCATTATTTCTCGGGCAATACGTATAGGTTGCTTCTTTTAAGAGCTTTCCTTGTTCATTTTCTGCTGCTTGTGCAGGGTATGCTGCGTTCCCCATTCGT
Organism: Sediminibacillus albus; assembly: GCF_900101125.1. Classification (GTDB taxonomy): domain Bacteria; phylum Bacillota; class Bacilli; order Bacillales; family Amphibacillaceae; genus Sediminibacillus; species Sediminibacillus albus. The sequence goes on from NZ_FNFL01000007.1 coordinate 67,133, forward strand.
GCATCGCTTCCAGGATTGGCTTTAAACTCATGCCATATTCGGTGATCGAATATTCCACTTTCGGCGGGACTTGCGGGTAGACGACACGCTTAATGATATCTTCTTCTTCCAATTCGCGCAAATGCTTAGTCAGCATCTTTTGCGTGATTCCCGGCACACTACGCTTAAGTTCACTGAATCGTTTGGTACCATCTTTTAATAAATGCAGCAGAATGATTGGCTTCCATTTTCCTACTAATATTCCTAACGCATCTTCGACACGGCACAACTCCGGTTCAATGGTCAATGCTTCACCCTCCAATAGTATCTTTAAGTATACTATAGCACTTTTAAGTATGTACTTACATGATTTGTTGATATCTTTTACAATAACAATAGACAGGTAAAAAAGAAAGGCGGAATTTGCAATGGAGAAATACCGAATCGACCAAAGCAAAGGCATGGAATTCGGCATCTATACTTTGGGTGATCATTTGCCCAACCCGCTGACAGGGGAAAGAATTTCTGCTGAGCAGCGGGTTCATGAAATCATTGAATACGCAAAACTGGCAGATCAGGCAGGGATTGACTTCTTTAGTGTCGGGGAAAGCCACCAGGAGTACTTCGCGACGCAAGCGCACGCGGTGGTGCTTTCAGCGATTGCCCAGGCGACAGAAAAAATCAAGATTGCCAGTTCATCTACGATTATTAGTACTTCGGATCCGGTTCGGGTATATGAGAACTTTGCAACACTTGATTTAATCTCCAAAGGCCGGGCCGAGCTGATTGCCGGGCGGGCCTCACGCGTAGGATTGTTTGATTTATTGGGCTATAATATCCGTGACTATGAAGAGCTGTTTGAAGAGAAATTCGATTTATTGCGGCAAATTAATGAGCAGGAAATAGTCAATTGGAGCGGAGAATTTCGTGCACCTCTCAAAGATGCGCAAGTACTGCCGCGTCCACAGTCTGGTTCATTGCCGATTTGGCGTGCGGTCGGCGGTTCGCCTGCCAGTGCGATTAAGGCAGGATATGCGGGTGTGCCGATGTTCCTGGCGCATTTAGGCGGACCTGCAACGGTATTTAAACGGTCAATCGACGCTTATCGGGATGCAGCCCGCAGCAGAGGCTTTGACACAGCGGAGCTTCCGGTAGCAACGGCTGGATTTTTCTATGTAGCGGACTCGTCCCAGCAGGCATTGAGAGATATGTATCCGTTTATTAACGAAGGGATGAAGAAGACAAACGGCCAAGGCTTTCCGAAGCAGCACTTCGCCCAGGGGGCTGACCCGCATAATATCATGAATATTGGCAGCCCGCAGGAAATTATAGAAAAAATTCTTTACCAGCATGAGCTATTTGGCCATCAGCGGTATATTGCTCAAATTGACTTCGGCGGTATGCCATTTGATAAATTGCAGAAGAATATTGAGCTGATTGGTACAGAGATATTACCAGCCATCAAGAAGTATACAGCAAAAGATTAGGAGGCAGGCAAAGTGAAGATAGTTGGATTATCCGGTTCCAAAGTCGGCAGCAAGACTAGGACGGCGATGGACTACACGGTAAAAGCACTGAAGGAAAAATACCCTGATATAGAAGTGACGTTAATCGACTTGGCTGAATATGATGTCCAGTTTAGTGATGGGCGTAATTTTCGGGAGTACGAAGGAGATACAAAATATGTAGCAGAAACGTTGATGGATGCAGATGCGATTATTATCGGCACACCTGTCTTTCAGGCGTCGATACCTGCTACATTGAAAAATGTTTTTGACTTGCTTCCGGTTAATGCATTCCGGGACAAAGTTGTCAGTATGCTGGTCACAGCAGGATCGCCCAAGCATTATTTGATGGTCGAGCAGCAGTTAAAGCCAGTCCTTGCTTATATGAAAGCGCAGATGGTGCAAACCTTTGTCTTTATCGAGGAAGAGGACTTTTACCGCAAACAGATTGTCAATGATGACGTAATATTCCGGATCGAACGGCTGGCAGAAGACACCGTCGTATTAACAGACACATTTACCAAAATCCGTGAAGCCAAAGAAGCAGAATACGATTTTTAATTATCCGCACAAACCGAACGATTACAGTATATAAAGGTTAAAAAGGCCATCTGCCAGCATTCAATTGATTCCGTAAGGGTTATTAATGTAACAATAGGTGATTTCTTAATCGTATCGGATAAGCGTTAATACACCGTGATCTCAAGTAAACCATAAGCATTTGTGTACGGCTGAAAACAGTACGCAGACTTTCAGCGGAGGAAATCCACGGAGACTCCTGCGGGAGGGAAGGCCTCGGTGAGACCCCGCAGAGCGCAAGCTCGAGGAGGCTCACCAGCCGCCCGCGGAAAGCGTAGTGTATTTCCGTAGCGGTCGTGTTATGCAAGGTGGCAAAAACAGCTCTATCAGCGCAGCACGAGTCTGTAGATTCCAGAGTAAGCCTGTGCAAGTTTAAGCGCCCAACCTTTTTTAGAAAGCAGAAATACAGTTGTCACTGTGTCCGCAGGTTATCTTGAATATAAGAAAAGAAAAATCGAACGAGTTCGAATGTTATTCGAATGTCTTTTTTCTTATCACCTGGAAAAAATCAGGAAGTTTTATACAGGAGATTTTTTTGAAAAAAATCCCTTTTTTGGTAGGATTTTGTAAAATATTGTGTTACCATACAATTGAATTCGAATTCAAATTCTATTAAGGGAGAGGTTAGATGAAAAAAGTATTAATGTTTTTAATGGTAGCAGTAACTGTTTTTGCGTACACTGTATCTCCTTCTCAATCATTAGCACAAACCCAAGTTACAAAACAAAATACAAATTGTGAAGCTTGTGCTGATGGTATCAAAGACTCTACAGGTACAAAAAAGCAACAGACTGAAGCTAAGAAACTAGTAAAGACTTCTGAAGAATACAAACTAACTAAAAAGAATTTAAAAGAAGATAATATTAAACCTGATTGGAATAACTCCAGAATTTATGTTGAAGAAGAGAATTCTAATTTAGCTACTGTTATGCTCCCAGTAAAGAAAGGAAATACCCCTACTGGCTGGCTCCAGTACGTTGTTGATTATGATCAAGAGTTAGTAAAAGAATTACTTTTCTCCATGGAAGAAGTCGACAATGATACCTTAGAATTTTCCATGGTTGAAAATGGAGAAACAATACTTAACGTCGGAGTAAATGAAGATGGTACTATTGTTAATGAAGAAGGAGAAGAAATATCTTTTGAAAACCTTGTAGCAGAATCCAAAGATACTCAGGTAAGTACTATGGGCCTATGTGAATCAGCAGCTAATGGATTCTATACAGCTATAAATGCCTTTTCATGTAATTATGCTTGCTTAGTAGCAGGTGCAATTACAAGTTTTGCTGGTGGCCTAGCCTGTGTTACAATTTGTGGATTAGCAAGAGAATTTAGCCGTGATGGTTTTGTTGAGTTCTTCTGCTAATAAATGAAAAAAAGCTACCTTTAATTAGGTAGCTTTTTTTTATGGGTTTATTTTATTTTTTTTTCGGTCCTTTTGAGCAAAGTAATAAACACTAATTTCAAATGCGAAAAAAGCAATAAATATACTTGCTATAAAAGGATATGAAGAGTCAATCGCAAAGCAAATAAGTAGAGATAAAAGGTAAAAAACAATCCCTACACTCAAATGATATTTAAGGTGTTTTTTCATTTTACTAATCCCTCCCTATATACAGCACTCACAATTACCTCTTTTTGTAAGCTTTATCCCATTATAACTTTATTACAGCTAATCATTCAAACAAATAATTCCTTTTTATTTATTTTTTTCCTTGTATTCTCGCTCTTTCAATAAAGAATAGAATTCACTATTTTTTCTTCATATCTACCTCCATCCCAATACCTCCACTGTCGCTTGAATGATTTCATCGCGCCACCTTTGTGCTTGCCGCTTACTTACATTCATTTCTAATGCAACGCTGTCCCAAGTCAATTGTTTGTTTTTTCTCCAGTATCGATTCTTAACAAGTTCTTTATAGTCATTCGGTAAAGCATTGTAGACTTCCTCAATTGCACGGACAACTTGTTCTAAATACTTTAACTGTCTGCTAGTGGTGAGTCTGGTAGCCATCCGCTCTGTTGGATTCCCTGGTTGCCTAACCGAATTAGCACCTTTAACAATTGTTTTATCATCAGGATCATCATCAAAAGGATACATTATTTCTTCTCTTAAGTTAGCAATCTCTCTCAATGTTTGATGGTAGTTATACCATTCAGATTCAGCATGTTTAAATGTAATCTTTTTCGGCTTATTGGCTGTTGTCATCTTAATAGCCCCCCTTATCTATTCCCGTCCGCAAAGTCTAGGCGGACCTTATACTTGATGGCGTTTATCTCTTCTCTGGTTGTATCTAATGCGTTTTGCCATCGTTTCCAGTTACCGAATGCTTGCGCTTCCGCTTTCCTCAGTTCAACAACAGCTAACTCTGCTTTCGCATCCTTGTACTTATCTGCTGCCAGATAAGCTTCAGCAAATGCTTGCTTTCTGGCAGCATAGATAGTTTTATATTGCTCGGCAAATTCTCCGGCTAGCTTTCCGATGAAGACCAGCTGCTTTGATTTTAAATCGATTAACTGTACCTTTGACTCTTCCGGCACCCGCTTTATAATCTTGTGATACTTGATCACTTCTTTTACATATTCGTCTATCCAGTCCTTTTGAGATTTACTGGAGCGGTCCAGTTCATTCATTCAGCCGCTCCTGGAATTGGATTATTTCTTTATCGGTCATACGGTCAAAGGCTTGTTTATTCCATCCGCTTCTCCATGTCAATTCTTCAATAAGCTGCATCCGCTCTTGATCAGTCATCCAATCCCTCCGTTTTGTTCGTGATTTAGTCGAACTGCTTCCTAAATCTCACCTTCACCTAAGCACTTTTCGCACGGCTCCCAATTACTTCCGTCAACATTAGTAAAGTAGCCTTCTCCTTTACACTCTTCGCAGGTTTTCATCATTATCCAATCCCTCCGTTTTGTTGTGTTATGACTTGCTCGAACTACGACTTAGTTTTTAATACTCTTTTCACGTTTTTTATTGCACCAATAACACAATGCAATATCCTCTCTTTTCTTTTTATATAAAGTAACTACTTGCTTTTCACAATTAGGACATTCTTGCTTGTCGTATTTCAAAAGCTCACACTCCTTACTGCACAATTTCTGCCAACTACCATTAAACACCGAAATTTATTTTCTATATAAATATATTTCTGCGACCCCTATCATAATTTAAGAGCGGATCTATCACTTCGTCTTTCCATGTGAATTCTTCTCTTTCAGTTTCTTCGTTGGACTCGTAGCCGTAATCCCTATACTCAACTTTATACATTCCTTCAGGCAACAAATCTCTCCAATTCGTATCATCTAATTCGTTAAGAAGTTTTACAAAATTATACTGCCACTTTTCAGGCATAGACTGTAGAACAGATCTTGGAATGACTAAATGAGTTGCGTAGGACAATCCAAAATATGAATGAATATCTTCCTGGTATTCGTAAACTAACTGTCCAACATAGTCATTCGCATATCCTTCTCCAAAGGCAAAAGCAAGAATGCAAAATGTTTCATCGTCTCCATACTTTTTGACCGTCTTCTCCGACACACCTACTTGTTCAAGTTTATTTAGCACATCATCATTGATTTCAACTAGCATGTAGGCATCTTCTCCGCCTTGTTGTTCGAATACTTCTAAATTATTTAACACGTCCAGTACCTTTTGCTTCCTCACTTCTTTTCCTCCTTTATTTTCTTTCCGTTAACTTGATCCATAAGCCGCTCCAATGACTTCTCTGCATTTATCTTAAAGTTTCTTCTGTGTGTTTTAGGAGACTTACCTTTACCCATCCTTCTAACCTCCTATATATTGCCATTTATAAGAACGTTTGTTCGTGTTATACTAAAAAATAAAAAGGCGGTGTTACTTCATGAGTCCAGAAATCGAAAGGGTAATCTACAGCTATATCCTTCTACCATATGTGCTTAAAGTATTTAAAATAGACAGACTTAATTTTGAGGAGTTATCCTCTCCGTCCAAATTTGTGTACTTAGAAAAATTGGATACAGTTATTAATTCCGTTCAACAGGATTACAATGCCATCCGCAAGAAAGTCTTTTCTGGGTATCACGTTAATGTTAAGTATGTTGGCAAGGAAAACGACATGGTGCAGTATAAGTGGTACACCAAGAATGACTCGGGCGTTATATGGATAGCTGTTGCGGATTTACGTGATATGACCAAGGAACTGATGAACGATTACCTTTATGGTCCTTTAGCGGTTGAAGTAACACCTAGTAATAAACCATGGTGTTAACAACTTAATTTAAGCAGTTCCATTAGGTGGTAGCATTTCTTTGCTAAAGTATCTAGTTCATCATGCTTTATATGCAATTCATGTTCAGCGGTCTGCAGCTGCTCTTCCAGGAGGCTTACTTTTTCGGCTAGTAAGTAATCTTGATCCGACTCAATCACAACTTTATTGTCCGCTTCATTTTTCATGGACTCATACTGATGGACCAATTTTAGCTGTCTTTCTTTAAACTGTTCGAGTTCCTTTTGAGCCTTTTCGTATTTTTCTTTATAGTCGATTTCCGGAGAAAGGTTTTCTTTCTCCTTTTTGCTTTCTTCATACCTTTGTTTATTGGAATTCGTGGTTTTATGCTTTTTCAAAATCTGTTTCATCTGATCCAAAGTTTTGTTAACGAAGTCCCAATTGTTTTTCATCTTCTGCAGCTTATTGTGATCAATGCCCCATTTTTCGCGAATCTTCTTATCCGAAAGGCCAGCTTCTTTCATTTCGACATAACTAGCAGGGTTCATTTTCATCCGCTTCAACCGCTCCTCTACTGGCATATAATAAGTTTTCACCTCGTTATTAAATGACTCCGTATGAGGTCCAGTTTTTAATACGTTGTCAGCCCCGTACCGATAACTGCTTGTCTTTACCAATTGTAACCACCCCCAACAACTCTGCTTTTTCACATTGATGCTGGATATAAAGATTTTCTAAATCTTGATAAGGAATATCCTGAAGTCGGACATCGGATGCCATGCCCGCTTTTAATAATTCTTCAATGATCTTTTGCCTACGTGCTTCAACCGCTTCTCTTAACACAGCCATTAATATCCACTCTCCTGACGCCGGAAATTTTCGGCGTTTTTCTTTTCGTAGGCTTCGATTACTTCTGCTTCACTAAAGCCTAGCAGCCCACCCAGTTCTAGATAAGCCGTGAACCCGAAAAACCAATTGGTTCTGTATTCACCGATCATATTATCGTGGTAATTCCACCAGGCATTATTTAGGCGCCTATTAATTACCGCGAACTTATTCATAAGATCACCGGTACCTCTTAATGCAAAATCACCATCCCAATTAGTCCCGATTTTGTTCCCGAGGGAAAGATTGAAATGCAATCCGTCCACATACTCTTCTAATGTTGGGTTTCTCCATCCGATGATTCCGCCCGTTACATTATTTATGGGCTCTTTCATGTTCGGCTTTCTTTCTTCGCTCCAATGTTTGAAGAATCGTGCTTCATTTGCTAGCTCTGCTACTTCTACTTGAAGAGCAAAGATAATATTTAGTGTTAAATCCTGTCCGCCCAGTTCTTTCTTTTCGATGATGTAATCATCAAGTTTCTGCTGTAGATCCGCTAATCTTTTAAAATTCATTGTTCATCATCCTCCAATCGAATACATACCGTGCAGTTTTCTGGACTTTTTCTTTTGGCCAATATTTTTTTAGCTGTAGGAGAAGTTAACCAGTAAATATACTTTTGTTTCACATTCAATTCTTTAGCACATTCCTTAGCAGTTCCCACGGCTCTTATTACATCACCTTTGTAAACTGCATATTGTTTCATCCCTCACCCTCCTAACTCATTACAGCTTTATATTCGTATTTCTTCACGCACATTTCCGGCAGGTTCGCCCTGACTAGAGCTTCTGCAAATGGTGGCGGTACAGAATTACCACATCTGGCCACCTGCTGACTTTTCGGATATTTGTTGTCTTTATAATCACGATCAATGATGTATTCATAAGGAAAACCTTGTGCTTTAAACAGCTCATGTGGCTGGAGCATTCTCATGCCGATATCAACTATCTTGTAATCCTTTCCTGCTACCGTGACTAGGCCAAATCGATCTCTTGTGGTGATTGTGTGGAGAGGTCCATTAAGTGTCTGGCCAATATCAGAGCCGTAATACTTTGTTAGAAATGCACTCACTAGGCCGAACCGATTGGCTGTAGGAATTGTCGGTACCGGTTCATCCAAAGAGCTTCCTCTCGTTTCATCTCCCAGATGTGTGTAGTAATGCTGTAGGAAATACGCTTGATTCTTTACGATATAAGGCTTATCTGCTTCTACAACGAACTTCTTAATGCCTCGCTTAATCCTTGTCATAGTATTTTCGCTCAACGGACGATCTCGTCTGTAAATACTCGGCGCCGGCAACGACCAATCAATGATTTCTCCGGCCGTCCGGTATGGCTTTTTCAGTCCCATTTTTACGTTAATTTCAGTAGGCTCTCCATGTGTTGGCTCTGGCCACGCAATCGGTTCTCCGTCACACCTGGCTACCAGGAACAATCTCTTTCTGGTTGTGGGCGCTCCATAGTCACAGGCTTTCAACTCTCTTGTATCAACCTCATAACCTAGCGCCTCCAACGACTTTTTGAAAGAACGAAACGTCATTCCCTTTCGCTCCGGATCCGGCGCCCATTCACCTTTGGAATCCTTCTTCAACGGGCCCCATGTTTTAAATTCTTCAACGTTTTCCAACATGATCACTCGTGGCCTTACTGCAATCGCCCAATCAATAGCTATCCAGGCAAGCCCTCTTATTTTTTGGCTGACAGGTTTTCCACCCTTAGCTTTTGAGAAATGCTTGCAATCAGGAGATAACCAACACAATCCAACTTTACGACCTTTAACAACTTCTCTTGGATTGATATCCCAAACTGACTCACAGTAATGTTCAGTCTCTGGATGGTTAGCTTTGTGCATTGCAATTGCCGCTGGATCATGATTGATAGCCACGTCCACATTCAGGCCGGTTGCCAATTCTATACCGGTGCTTGCTCCACCGCCTCCAGCAAAATTATCCACTATAATTTCTCGAAATAAATCTAACTGGAACTTGATGTCGCTTCCTCCCCTCTCCACTCTTTGATATCTTCTACCGTTGCACGTTTTACCAAGAATGGCTCTCCGTGGATAAAGATAATATCAGTCATACCATCATCAATCTTTTTTAATTGTTCCAGGACATTAGCAGCTGGGTTGGATCCGCTGACCACCCGTATTGCTCTTGGGGAGTTTCCAAGCTTTTCAATAAGTCCGAATTCCTCCATATCATTTAAATGCCTATGCACTGTAGCAGTAGAATTAAGTCCAACTTCCTCCGCTATCTCTCGAACGGTAGGGGCGTATCCCTTCTCTCTAGTCATATCTTGAATGCATTGCAATATTTCGCTTTTTCTATGTCCGTGTTTCATGCTTGCCCTCCTCTAAAAGGGGAGATCATCGTCTGATATATCGACTGGCTCTCCGTTTTCTTCCGGCGATTCAGATGCTTGTTCGGATCCGCTGCGGTTATTGTTGTTTTTACTTTCCAGAAACTGAATTGTTTCCGCAAGCACTTCTGTAATGAAGACCCTTTTTCCGTCCTGTCCTTCAAAATTTCTTGTTTGCAAGCGCCCGTCTACTCCAATCAGGGAACCTTTATTTATCATCGTTCGATTTTCGCTTTGGGCAGTACTGCAAGTTGTGTGATGTAACAAAAATGACAGCTAATTAAGTGGCTAATTTGTTCTATGGAACATTGAAAGCGTTTTTTTCGTTTGATAGAATGACTTAAACAAAAGCACACTCGTTAAACGGAAAAGAGGGGGCTGGTCTATAGCACCTTAATGGGTTATGAGGTGGAAGGGATAGGGGGAAAAGGGATGAAAATATTAATTGCTCCTGATTCGTTTAAAGGATCGATAACGAGTACTCAAGCAGCACAGGCTGTCAGCAGAGCTGTTAAAGAGCTTGATCGACAAGCCGAAGTTATTGAGCTGCCAATGGCCGATGGCGGCGAGGGAACAGTTGATGCTGTGTTGGTAAGCAGAGGCGGCGAAAAGATCACTTGTATGGTGGAAGATCCGTTAGGAAGAAGAATAGAGGCAGACTATGGCTGGATAAAGGATGAAAGCACTGCTGTAATTGAAACGGCAGCTGCTTCAGGGCTGCCTTTGCTAACCAAGGAAGAGCTGAATCCAATGCTAGCTTCCAGCTATGGTACAGGCCAGTTAATAAGTGATGCATTAAAAAAAGGCGCCACGACGATAATTTTAGGGCTTGGTGGAAGTGCTACGGTTGATGGTGGTGTAGGTCTTTTCCAGGCGCTGGGGTTGAAAGTATTTGATCAGCAGGGGAAAGAATTGCAGCGAGTGGGCGGCAATCTCCAGCGTATTTCCAGTATAGATACTTCTGCTCTAAACCAAAAGCTTACACAAGCAAAAGTAATTGTTGCTTCCGACGTCACCAATCCATTGCTTGGCAGTAACGGAGCTGTTTCTGTGTTCGGTCCGCAAAAGGGCGTAACTGCGGGTCAGTATCGAGCTTTTGAAGACGGGATGAGCCGGTTTGCTGCTATTGTCAATCAATCGGTTAACCGCAATAAGATTGAGGAAGCAGGCAGTGGAGCTGCTGGGGGTATCGGTTTTTTGCTTCATTCGTTATTAAATGCGGAGTTTCGCAGCGGAGTGGAGCTGATGCTGGAAATAAGTAAATGGAGAGAGCATGTAGGGGAGGCAGATATTGTCCTTACAGGCGAAGGGAAAATTGATGGGCAGTCGTTGTTTGGCAAGGTGCCTGTCGGAATAGCGAGAGCTGCCAAAAAGGAAAACGTCCCGGTTGTTGCTTTCGCCGGAACGATTGGGGAAGGACTCGACAGACTGTCGGCGGAAGGGATTATAACCGTTATCCCTATCGTTGATAAGCCGATGAAACTGACAGAAGCAATGGCGACGGGGGAAGAGTTACTGTATGAAGCGGCCAAGCGTGTGATGCACTTAATTTTATTAGGTCAGCTGACAAATAAGAAAAACTAGAATAACTATTTCACAAACCAGGCTCTCCCGACTATCGGAAGAGCCTGTTGCTATTATTGTTCAAAGATCCGGAACCCATAAGGCGGCAGCTTAATGTCTGCCAGTTCAACGACTGGCTGCTTATCGACTTTGCTATTGTTTGTAAAAACCCATTCCTTCCATGGTTTTGCTGTGATAGGAGCAAGAATTTCTTTTTGTAAGTGACGGTCCTGTGCGCTGTTATTTACGGCAAATATCAGTCTGCCGCTTGCTTCGAATTTTTCATATACCACACAATTTTGCTGGTTATCTGTATGGATGAAACGAAATTTCCCGTTATTTCCAAACAGGGGCTCGTCTTTACGTAATTGGATCAGCAATTGCACGAAGGCAAACAGCTCATGGTCTTGCTGTTCCTCGTCCCATACCATGCAAGCGCGGCAGCCCGGATCTTGTCCGCCGGCCATCCCGATTTCGTCTCCGTAATAAAGACATGGCGTTCCGACAAACGAAAGCTGAAACAAGTAGAGCAGCTTTACTCGTTCACGGCTGCCGTCTGCCAGTGTTAATATCCGGGGTGTATCATGGCTGTCGAGCAGGTTAAAGGCTGCTTCGTTCACGTTGGCCGGGTACATATGCAGAACTTTAGTGACTGAATGAGCAAAATCTTCCGCTGCCATTAGCTGTTTCGCAAAAAAATCTATCGCTCCATTTGTAAACGGATAATTCATGACAGCATCAAATTGATCACCTTGCAGCCATGGCATCGAATCATGCCATATTTCTCCTAAAATATACGCATCAGGCTTTACAGCTTTTACAACACGCCGAAACTCACGCCAAAAACTGTGGTCTACCTCGTTGGCGACATCCAGCCTCCAGCCGTCGATATCGAATTCTTCTACCCAGTATTTTGCTGCGTTCAGTAAATATTCTTTCACTTCCTTATTTGTTGTATCAAGCTTTGGCATGGAAGCGACGAATCCAAACGTATCATAATTAGGCTCTCCTTCGGCAGTAACAGGGAATTCCCATAAATGGAACCAGTCTTTATATTGGGACTTTTCCTGGTTTTCCAGCACATCCTGAAAAGGCGGGAAAAAGAAGCCGCTATGATTAAAAACAGCGTCAAGCATAACACGAATTCCCCTGTCGTGGCATGCTGTCACCAAACGGCGGAAGGTTTTTTTGTTGCCGAATTGGGGATCGAGCTCCATATAATCAATAGTATCGTATTTATGGTTGGAATGAGCTTTGAAAATAGGTGTGAAATAAATGCCGTTAATTCCTAGTTTTACTAAATAATCGAGATGATCAATAATCCCTTGGAAATCACCGCCGAAAAAATTGGCAGGCGTTGGTTTGGCACTTCCCCAAGGCAAAGCCTCATCGGGATCAAGGGAGGCGTCTCCGTTAGCAAAGCGCTCCGGGAAAATTTGGTACCAGACAGTGTCCTTCACCCACTCTGGCGCCTGAAACACATCGACACCATGGAGGTAAGGAAAGCAAAAGTAGTTAGCTATTTCACTTGGCGGGGAGGAAAAGAATCCCCCTTCTGTATACACCCATGTTTCTGCTCCGTCAGTGCATTGAAAGCCATAGCGCAGCCGCCGAAATGGCGGCTTTACTTCCGCAAGCCAATAATCATGTAAATTGGTGGATCCTGTTTTAGTCATTTCCATTGTCTTTGTCTGCCATTGCTCATGCTTCCAATTGTACGGGTCGCCGTGAATAAGCGTTACACTGCCGATGTCATCCTTTTTCGTCTGGAGGAGGATGTGCAGCGTTTCCTTGTCATAGGCATAAGCAAAATTATCCTTGGGGCGATGATAAATAGCTTCTTTTTGCAAAGGTAAGAACTCCCTTCCGGCTGAGCATCCACTTGATAAAATACTAGATGTCTATCTAACAAAAACAACCCCGTTTTCCACTAAGGAAAACGGGGTTGTGGTCATTTACCAAGCATTGCCCTCAAATTTTTAATTATATATAACTTACTGAAAGCGTTCTATTTTGTCAATAGGAACCATTTAACGGTATCAACCCGTTTTTGAATTTTTAGTAAGGAATACCTGTCAGGCGCATTAGTTTTTAACTAACATTCCAACAAATTTTAAATAAGTTTTTTGAAAACGCTTGCACAAATGCGGAATGAATTGTAGAATGTAACTAATTTAGTGCAAACGTTTGCGCAAATAAAAGTAAAAGGGGAGAAGATATGATGAAAAGACGAGTTTCACTGTTATCTTTCGTAGGGTTATTCGCATTGCTATTGTTGTTGGCGGCTTGTGCACCTGATAGGGAAGAAGAAGCAGGCAGTAGTAATGCCGAAGAAGGGACTGCCGAAAAACCGGAAAAATTGACGATTTGGGCCAATGATGAGGAAGAGCAATTGCAGGCAATTGAAGACATTGCTGCTGATTATGAAGAACAGGAAGGAATTACTGTCGAGGTAGTGCCAAAATCGATGCTGGAGCAGGAGCAGGAGTTATCTCTTGCAGGACCGGAGGGAAAAGGACCGGACTTGTTTTTCCAGCCGCATGACCGGATTGGAAATATTGTCGCCCAAGGGCTTGCCGAACCGCTTAACCTCACAGATGAACAGGTTAGTGGATACAGCGAGGCGGCAATGGAAGCAGTCACCTACAATTATGAAGGACAGACAGATCAGTATGGCGTTCCGATGGTATTCGAAACATACGGGATTTTTTATAATACGGACATCATTGCAGAAGCTCCGCAAACGATCGATGACTTGCAGGCAGCTTTGGAAGAACATACAGATACGGCAAAGGAAACGTACGGTTTCTTGATGAAGCCGAATGATCTTTATTTTACTTATCCTTTCTTTAAAAATTATGGCGGCTATATTTTCGGCGGTGATACAGGCGAATATGATACAGCTGACATTGGTTTAAACAACGAGGGCGCCAAGCAGGGCGGTGAGCTGTTTCAATCGTTCTTTGGACAAGGAAAAATCCCGGCGTCTACTACTTCAGACGTCATTGACGGATTATTTACTGAAGGAAAGGTAGGGGCGGTTATTAATGGCCCATGGAGCATTCCTGGATACAGAGAAGCGTTAGGCGACAGCTTGGCTTTTGCACCGTTTCCGTCCATCAATGGCGGACCCGGGGAAACACTAGTAGGCGTAAAATCATGGATGGTTTCCTATTATTCTAAAAACAAAGACTGGGCCACTGATTTAGCTTTATTTTTAACAAATGAAAAAAACCTTCAGCATTACTATGAAGTTGCCGGCGAACTTCCGCCGAATACGAAAGCATTAGAAGCTCTGGAGGATCCGATTCATGCTGCATTTGCTGAGCAAATCGAACACGGTGTCCCTATGCCAAGCACCCCGCAAATGGCTCAAGTATGGGAACCGATGAACAATGCCTTGCAATTTCTTGCTGAGGGAGAGGACGTACAGCCAGTGTTGGATGAAGCAGTTGAACAAATAAAAGCTAATATTGAAGCTTCCGGTCAATAGAGTGATAGCCGTGATAATGGGAAGAGTCATTCTTCCCGTTATCTTTATTTTCCTAGATAAACTGACCAGCTAATTGAACGATACTTATAACTGTTTCCTAAAGGAGGGGATTTCCATGGCATTGCCAGCTCATCAAGACCCGGAGAATCATCAGTCAGGCATACAACGCAAGAGAAAACACAGTCCGGCAGTTGCGCTCGTTTTATCGATTGTATTTGCCGGGTTGGGTCAGCTTTATAACCGCCGGTATTTAAAAGGGGCAGTCTTTATATTAGTCGAACTGGCCTTTCTATTAACGATGCTGGAATCAATCAATTTTGGGCTGTGGGGCCTCAGGACACTAGGTACAATTCCTGGCACGGACCACTCGATTCGATTATTGGTTTTTGGAGTTCTGTCCTTAATTGGTGTTTTCTTTGCTGTAAGCTTGTACATTTTTAATGTTTTAGATGCCAGAAACCAGGCACGCAAAATACAGAACGGCTGGAAACCGGCAAAAATCAGAGAAACGATCAGTGCCTTTTATGAGTATGCTTTTCCGTATTTAATGACATTTCCGGGTCTGCTGCTGATGGTTTTCGTTGTTATTTTTCCCTTATTATTTTCTGTTTTACTAGCGTTTACAAACTATAATCTATACAATTCTCCGCCCCGTAATTTAGTAGATTGGGTCGGCTTCAGCAATTTCGTCGACCTGGTGACTGTCCCGATATGGCAAAATACGTTCCTTAGTGTATTCTCCTGGACGATTGTCTGGACAGTTGTCGCTACGACGCTGCAAATCGGCATTGGACTGTTTCTTGCCCTGATTGTCAATGATCCGCGGATTAAATTTAAAAAAATAATTCGGACGGTACTAATTCTCCCATGGGCGGTACCGGCTTTCGTGACGATTCTCATCTTTTCAGCCATGTTTAATGATGATTTCGGGGCGATCAACAGGGATATCATCATTCCTTTATTCGGCGGTGGAGGATTGCCATGGCTGGGTGATCCGTTTTATGCCCGAATTGCAATTATCATGGTGCAGACGTGGCTCGGCTTTCCATTCATATTTGCCCTGTTTACCGGTGTACTGCAAAGCATTTCAAAGGACTGGTATGAAGCTGCGGATGTAGATGGAGGCTCGCGCATGCAGAAGTTCCGCCATATTACCCTACCTCATGTTATGTTTGCGACCGCGCCGCTGCTGATTATGCAATATGCGCAAAACTTTAACAATTTTAATGTCATCTACCTTTTTAATGAAGGAGGCCCGCCGGTCAGAGGTCAAAACGCAGGTGGGACAGATATCCTGATTTCCTGGGTTTATAAGCTAACCTTTGATACAAACAATTACAGCATGGCGGCAGTCATTTCCATCATCATGGGAGTGATTGTTTCCGGGTTTGCCTTTTATCAATTCCGAAAAACGCGATCATTCAAAGAAGAGGGTGAGATTTGATGAACCAGAAGAGAAAATCGAGAATAGAAGTAGCTGCAATGTATGGCGTATTAGCGGTAGTCGCTGTCATTATTTTCTATCCGCTCATTTGGACGGTCGGCATCTCTTTTAACCAGGGCCACAGCCTTTACTCATCCTCAATCATACCGGAAAATTTTTCACTGGACCATTATCAATGGTTGTTTAGCGAGGAAAGTGATTATTTGTTGTGGTACAAAAACTCTTTGTTTGTTTCGGGAGTTACAGCGATTGGGAGTGTTATTTTAACATCATTGGTAGCCTATGCTTTTTCCCGCTATCAGTTTGTCGGCAGAAAAAATGGCTTGTACATTTTTCTGCTTTTGCAAATGTTTCCTGTCATGATGGCGATGGTAGCATTATATATTTTCTTAAATATGATCGGGCTGCTTGATACGCTTACCGGGTTAATCCTGATTTACTTGGGAGGGCAAATTCCTTTTAATGCCTGGCTGGTCAAAGGCTATTTTGACACGATTCCCAGGGAGCTGGATCAGGCAGCGCGCATCGATGGGGCCGGACATCTCCGGGTATTTTGGAGTATCATGCTGCCGTTGGCCAAGCCGATTTTAGCAGTAGTAGCCTTGTTTAATTTTATGATGCCGCTGTTTGACTTTCTGCTTCCGACAATTATCTTGTCGAGCGCAGAAAATTATACCCTGGCCGTTGGTCTCTATAATTTTATCAATGACCAGTTTGCTAACAATTTTACCAGGTTTGCGGCAGGGTCCATCCTTGTGGCTGTTCCGATTGCTGCTGTTTATCTCTATTTGCAGCGTTATTTAATTTCAGGTTTGACCGCAGGCGGAACAAAAGGATAATGCCACCTTCCATTGGTACTATTAATCTTTAGTAAAATTCATACAATGAAGGGTATACACTAACTAATACCTAACGCACAGGAGGTACTTTTTATGCATGAAGATACTAGTTTTGCGATTCACCCAGGAATGGGACAACAGAGCGGGGCAGTGGTGTACCGCGATATCGGCAGGGAAATGGAACACCAGAAAGTCAATGACATTTACCTGTTCACCTGTGAAAATGGCCGCGTTGCTATTCAATTTTACACGGATTCAATCGTCCGCATCGTCATGAACCCTGACGGGGAGCCTGAGCTGGACCGCTCCCAAACTGTAGTAGCAGAGCCGGACAACATCATAGTTAAAGAAGATTTTTCCGCTGATACTTATTCTTTGAAAACAAGCAAAATAGAGCTGAAGATCGACAGAGAGCCCTTCCGAGTGAGTGTCAACGACCTGGAGGGAAACGAATTGGTATCTGAAGGGGAAAGAGGTATGGCTTACAGGGAAAACGGCGAAGTTATCGTGTATAAACAGATGTACAAGAAGGATCACTTTTACGGTTTCGGCGAAAAAGCCGGTTTTCTCGATAAGCGTGGAGAGGTCAATGAAATGTGGAATACGGATGTGTATGCACCGCATAACCCAGAAACGGATCCGCTCTATCAATCTATCCCTTATTTTATGACTTTACGGCAGGGGAAGGCCCATGGGGTTTATTTTGATAACACTTTCCGGACCTCTTTCGATATGCGTTCTAACGCGGACCGTTACTCTTTTCATGCGGAGGGTGGACAGCTCGACTATTACGTAATGGCTGGCCCAAAACCAAAGCAGGTACTCGAGCAATACACCCATTTGACTGGAAGAATGCCGCTGCCTCCTAAGTGGGCAATAGGCTATCATCAGTCGCGCTACAGCTATCAAACAGAGGAAGAAGTCCGGGAGATTGCCCAAAACTTTATTGACCGTGATATTCCCATCGATGTGCTTCACCTCGATATTCACTACATGAATGGCTACCGTGTGTTCACTTTTGATAACGAACGCTTTCCGGATCCGGAGCAGCTGATCAAGGATTTGCGCGGAATGGGGATCAGGGCTGTTCCGATTGTCGATCCTGGCGTGAAAAAAGACCCAGAATATCCAGTTTACCAGGAGGGAGTCCGGCAAAACTTATTTTGTAAGTATCTTGAAGGGAATATTTACTTTGGCGATGTATGGCCGGGCACAAGTGCTTTCCCGGATTTTACGGATGAAAAAGTACGTAACTGGTGGGGAAGGAAGCATGCCTTTTATACGGATATGGGTATTGAAGGTATTTGGAATGACATGAATGAACCGGCCGTTTTCAACGAAACGAAAACAATGGACGTAGAAGTCATGCACAGCAACGATGGAAATCCAGCCACCCACCGTGAACTTCATAATGTTTACGGCATGTTGATGGGCAAGGCGACATATGAAGGACTCAAAGAACAGCTTGATGGAAAGCGTCCTTTTCTGCTGACACGAGCGGGTTTTGCCGGGGTGCAGCGATATGCTGCCGTCTGGACAGGGGATAATCGGAGCTTTTGGGAGCATTTGCAAATGTCGCTTCCGATGGTAATGAATCTGGGTTTATCAGGGGTTCCGTTCACCGGACCTGACGTCGGCGGTTTTGCCCACCATACCAATGCTGAACTGCTGGTACGCTGGACACAAGTCGGCGCCTTTACGCCATTTTTCCGCAACCATTCGGTAATAGGGTCGCTGTATCAAGAACCATGGCAGTTCGGTGAATTGTATGAAGCGATAATGAAAAAGTATATTCAAATGCGCTATCGCTGGCTGCCTCACATTTATTCGTTGTTCGCCCAAGCAAGCAAAGAGGGGTTGCCGGTGATGCGACCATTGTTCATGGAATTTCCTGAAGACGAAAAAACGTACAATCTTAATGATCAATTCATGATAGGGGATAATGTAATCATTGCTCCGATTCTCGCTCCTTCTGTGGAGGATCGGGCTGTTTACCTGCCAGACGGTGAATGGGTAGATTATCGAACCGGGGACGTCTATCAAGGCAGGAACACCTACCTGATCCACGCGGAACTGGAGGATATGCCGATTTTTATTAAAAGAGGAACGGCCGTTATGCAGGCGGATTGGGTATCTAACCAGGACAAAACATGGAAAAGCATCACCATGGATATTTATGCCGGTGAACAAGGGGAGAGTTACCGTTTCAGCTATTATGATGATGATGGCGAAACGTTTGCCTATCAACAAGGCCGTTTCCTGGCAATGGAGATAGAAGTCGCTTCGAAAGCAGATGCAGTCTATTTGGATATTGGAAGCCAAAGTGGCGATTATACTCCTGCTTATCGGCAAATAGATGTCAATCTGATTGGTCTAAAACAAGGGCAAGATGTTATAATCAAGGGAGTGAAAAGCAACGGTGATCATAAACTATCATTCTCAGAATGGTAAATAGGGAAAGTAGAGGGTGAATTTGGCTCATGGTAACAATTAAAGATGTAGCAAAGGTGACTGGTGTCTCACCCTCTACGGTTTCCAGAGTAATTGCGGATAACCCGAGAATCAGTCCGGCTACGAAAAAAAAAGTGCGCGAGGCGATGGAACATTTGGGCTATCACACTAATATCCATGCCCGTAACCTAGTGGCGAAGTCGACAAAAGCAATTGGCGTGATTATGCCTTCGTCTGCGGACAAAGCGCTGCAAAACCCGTTTTTTCCGGAAGTGTTGAGGGGAATCGGGTCGGTTATCCATGAACGGCAGTACTCGTTAACGCTGTCAAGCGGCGAGACGGAACAGGAAATTCTGGCAGAAGTGCAGCGGATGGTCTATGGCAGTTATGTAGATGGAGTCATTCTATTGTACTCGCGTGTCGACGACCCGGTAATGTCCTTTCTGCAGGAGCGGGATTTTCCTTTTGTTATGGTAGGGAAACCTTTTGAAAAACTGCAGGAAATTACCCATGTGGATAATGATAACTTTACAGCGGGAAAGCAAATAACCAATTATTTGATTGCAAGCGGGCATGAAAAAATAGCATTTATCGGTGGTTCTAAGGACTTGTTTGTGACAAGGGACCGGGAATCAGGGTATCAGTCGGCTTTGACAGATGCTGGATTGCCCAATAACGATGCCTATAAAATCCATACCGAGTTTCTGAAATCGGGTGGAAGGGAAGCTGTCGAACGTCTGCTTTCCCTGCCTGTCCGGCCTACTGCCATTGTCGTTACGGATGACCTGATGAGTCTAGGAGTGTTGAGTACACTGGAAGAATCAGGCGTCCAGGTGCCGCGGGATATTTCGCTGGTAAGTTTTAATAATGCTTATCTGTCGGAGATAACCAGGCCGGCTTTGACGACAGTCGATATCCATATCCATGAATTAGGCGCCCAATCGGCAAGGGCGCTGATTGAACGAACCGTCGATAAAACGGTACCTTCCAGACGGATTATCGTTCCATACAACATTATTTACCGGAATTCGGTAAGTGAACAATAAAAAGGAGCTAAAGTGCTCCTTTTTTTATTTTCAATTCAATCGTGTATGGATTCTTCCCCTTGGAAAACAATACATGGCGCATTATTTGTTAATTCTTTATCAAGAAATACAAAAACCAAACAGCATGGTTTTGCTCATCCGCTGCTGCCCGCTTGAATTGTACCTCCTATTTTTTCTCTTCACTATGTATGTGGCATTGCTTGGAATTGTACCTAATTCACTCAAGCATAAAACTAATTCTGCGCACTTCGTTTAGTTTCTGGAAATAAAGGATATAGAGTATATACCAAATGTTTTAAAAGGCAGGGATTTTAAAAACGGAGGGGATTTTTATGAAAAAATCTACAATTGGCATAATTGCTGGTTCAACCGCACTCGTTTCAGCAGGTACGGTGGTAGCTTTCAAGACGTATCAGAAGAAAGCTAATAACGACAGCCAGGGCGCAGATTTAATGCAGACGGTAAAGACAGGCGCAGATAAAACGATTCAAAAGGTTAAAACAGTTATTGATGATCAAATTGGTATGATGAATAAGGAAAAAGACATGCTTGATGATATCGGTTCCAAAATGAAAAGCAGCAAAGGAAGCCAGGCAGACAGCACCATCGCAAAAAAAGACGACATCGAAAGTCCAGATGCCCCTGTGGATGATGCGGAAAAAGGGCTGACCGAATTAGATCACGAATACCGGTCCGAGTGGATTGCCAACGGATTTCCGCAAACCCATCGGGAAATGGAAAGACTGGAAGAAGAGGATGACAGGACATAAGCATGACAATATGATAAGCATGGGAAAGCCGGGTCAAGAGATGGCTCGGCTTTTTTTGATAATTGTCGCCTGGCCGGTAATATAAAGATTCTGTAAAGTTTTTCCGTTTATGTAGCATTCTTCGACGGTATCTTTTAAAATTTGCTTCAGATAGCAAAAGAGAATAAAGGTGGTCGGGGGATATGGGGAGCAAATTTTTTACTCGTGCAGTCGGTCGCGATTCGGCCGCAAGCCATTCGGATCAGAGCGGCAGTATTACCAGGCATCTTAACTGGAGAAACATAACTATTAGCCGCAAGCTATTGGTTCAATCATTTATTACTATTTTCCTTTATCTGGCAGCATCTGTTGTAATTGGTTTTTTACTAGTTGATTTGATTAAAGATATACATAAGATTAAGCTCCAGGAAGAACAGGCAGTACAAATTACCGAAGTTGGCTCGCTGATCAGGTCTAAGGACATCCGTATTGCCGATTACATCACCTTTTTGCGCAGTGAGGATCAACAGGAATACCGCCAGCTTCGAAATCAACTGAATGAACAAATTCAGACGATTTCAACTGGAACAGATAAAGAAGCAGCAGCAATCATTAAGCAAATCGATAAAAACAATCAGCAAATCGATACGCTGTTCATCGATACTGTCGTGCCATCGGTAGTCCGAGGGGACATGGCTATTTATACAGAGGCCAGACTGCAAATTTCCTCGCTTCGGAATAAAAATGTCGAGCTGTTAGAACGACTGAAAGCGGAAGTGCAGGAAACCAGTAATCAAATGATTCTCCTTGCTGAACAGCATATCCGGACGGTCATTATCACGATGGCAGCAGTTGTATTTATTGTCAGCATGATCAGTGCCGGCATGGCTGTAATGATTGCCCGTTCGCTAAAACAGGGGCTTAATCAAGTGGTGCAGGTAAGTAATCGGATTGCAGAAGGCGACTTAACAAATCAGGAGATTCATTACCAAGGGAAGGATGAAATTGGCCAGCTGACAAACGCAGTAAACAAGATGAATCAGAAAATGAAGGAAATGGTTAGCCATATCCAACATACCTCTCTTCAAGTTTCGGCTCAAAGCAGCTTTTTACATCAGCATTCGCATGATGTGCAGCAGTCCAGTGAACAAATTGCAGCCACAATGGAGCAACTATCGGCAAGTTCCCAGGAGCAGACCGGGTTTTCGCAAAATATTAATGCTATAGTAGGTGACTTCCACCAGGATATTGACCGAGCCGATGGCAAAGGGCGAGAGTTAGCGGCTTCCTCCAGGCAAGTTCTGCTGGCAACAAAGGCAGGAAGCCAATCAATGAAGGAAACAACCAGCCAAATGGCCGGTGTATATTCCATTTTTGAAGGGGCCGTACATAAAATGACCAATCTGGATAAGAGTTCCCGGGATATCTCTCATTTAGTCGAGGTCATTAAAGGCATCGCCTCTCAAACCAATTTACTTGCTCTCAATGCATCAATTGAAGCAGCAAGAGCTGGTACTGCAGGGAAGGGTTTCGCAGTTGTCGCAGAAGAGGTGCGAAAGCTCGCTAACCAGGTTGACTCCTCGATAGCCGAGATAACAAGGATGATTTCGACTATACAAACAGATGCGTCCGACGTTTCCGTTTCTTTGACAGAAGGATTTCAGCAGGTATTAGCCGGTAAGCAAAAGTCACAACAGACGGAAGCAAGCTTTAACCATATTCAGGAGGAGATGGAAGCAATGGCTTCTGCGATTCAATCCATCTCCAAGACAATCAGACAATTAAGCATAAATAGTAAGGATATCAATGATTCGATGGAAAAGATAGCAGGTGTCACCAACCAGTTTTCCATTGGTTTTGAACAAGCATCTGCTGCTATTCATGACCAAAAGCAGGAAATCAATGGTGTTTCAGATAGTGCCGCGACACTGGCTGATTACTCACAGCAGCTGGATCAGGCGGTCGCCCGGTTTACTGTATAAGTTTTGGAAGTAATTTTCTGAAGCAGCGTCCCTTTTCATAAAGGGACAGTATGTTATGTAAGGTTTGTGAATTGGGCGTTCAATTTTTGCAGTAGTTTTTTCGTGTGCTTTGGTGTTTGTAAGTGGTAGATGGTGATATCGTTGGTGTTCCTCAGCTTTTCTTTTATGGCTGGGGTTTTTCTTTTTTTAAATCTGGCCACCCAGAGAAAAAATTCCAGGTCGAGCTTCTCCCGGCAATCAGCTCCCATATCTGGCCGTGTTTTGCCCTGGTATTGAATTCTGCGTTTAACGATGCCGTACAAGCATCTTAACGTGGAGTAATCAAGGAATATTACGGTGTCTGCAGCCTGGAGCCGTAAATCCATTGTTGATCCATAATTTCCATCAATGATCCAGCAGTCCTGTTGGATAATCTCTTTTTGCTGTTTGGATAGTTCCTGTTTGCTGATTGGCTGCCAGCCGGGCTTCCAAAAGTAAGCGTCTAAATGGTAGACAGGCAGCTGGAGAATTTCACCTAATTGCTTGGCCAGCGTCGATTTTCCAGCTCCGCCGCTGCCAATAATGGCGATTTTTTTCATAGATCTTCTCCCTTCGCGTAACGATTTTTTATGGACGGATTTTTTATCATACCACTATTTTTGGAAAAATCAATAAGCTTTTTATAAAAACGCAGTTTAATCTGGCCACTTGAGGTGAATTGCATCAAAAAGTGGCGTGGACACGACATACATCTATTTGCAAAAAGCGAATGATTACAGCATATGGAGTTTTAAAAAAATGACTCCTTTATTTTCAAGGAGGCTGAGGCCGTGCCCACGGAAACCGGAGTATTCTGTTGGTGCAAATTTAAGCACCCAACCTTGTTAGAAGAATGAGAGCTGTCACAGGGGCCGCTGGTGTTAAAAAAAGAAAAAAATCGAACGAGTTCGAATCCTAAGGATTTCGAAATCATCGTTCGATTTTTGCCCAGCTACTATCCTTTTGTCCCAACCTCTCAATGTTAATCAGGTTTTAAAGCACTGGACATCTTTGTCAATAATTGGGCATCTTCTTCATACGATTTTTGCAAGGCAACGGTGATTTTCCCAGGTTTTCCATTATTGACTTTTTCCCCATCTATTTGAATGATCGGCATTATTTCGGCAGTACTGCTGGACAAGAATACTTCATCTGCTGTCTGTAAGTCATCAAGCGAAAAAGCCTCTTCCACTAACGGAACATCCAATTTCTCTGCCAATACCTTGACACGCGACCGGACACAGCCGTGCAGAATGTTATTGGTTTCCGGATGGGTGAATATACGGCCGTTTTGAACAATATAAGCGTTGGATGAACTGCATTCCGTCACCGTTCCCTCGCGGTGAAGAATCGCTTCAAAGGCGCCATGCTCACTTGCCTCTTGCTTGGCAAGTACATTCGGCAATAAATTCAAGCTTTTGATATAACAGTTTTGCCAGCGTACATCCGGCTGAGTGATAGCGGTAACTCCGTTGGTCAATTTATCAACCGGACGCGGAAGATCCTGGACATAGGCATAGAAGTTCGCTTCCACATCAGGAAAAACATGGTCGCGTATCGCTGACCCGCGAGTTGCCTGTAAGTAGACTTTTGCGTCTCCTTGTACTTTATTTATCCTAAGTAACTCATCAAGCTTATCGAATAGCTCGCCCTTCTCAAAAGGCAGCTTTATTTTTACAGCTGCGGCGGAGCGGAACAGTCTGTTTACATGCTCTGTCATTAAGTAGTATCTTCCCTGATAAACACGGATTACTTCATAAACGCCATCACCGAATTGCAAGCCGCGTTCCTGAAAGGGATAAGTTAAGTCATCGCCATTTACAAATTCTGTTTGGGATAACACATGTGGGTGTATCATTTCGGGGGAAAAACCTCCTTCAAAGTGGTATACAAGCCATGAAAAAAGTATATCATAGAACAGCTTCTTTTATTCTATGTGCCACATCTAAACAAAGTCCATTTATGGCTCTTCTATTTTAACGCTTGTGCGGATGAGCTGCTGAATTATTTTCCCTGTGGTGACAGGATTTAATCCTCTTTATTATCTTGGTGAATCCCCTATGAAAACTTTTCGACAAAAATGGTAGCTACCTATTGCAACTAAGGAAAACGGTTGTTATAATGATAAACATCACTTCAAGAAAGACGAGCAAAATGATATCTAATTAGTATGCGGGTGTAGTTTAGTGGTAAAACCTCAGCCTTCCAAGCTGATGATGAGGGTTCGATTCCCTTCACCCGCTCCATGAACTTATGAGCCAACGCAGTGTTTCGTTTTTAAGCAACGAGGCATTGCGTTTTTACTATGTAAAAAAGCTTTCCATGCTGTTATCCTCGATAATGCTTAGCTTGATACAAGGGTAAGATAGAATGTATCCTATAAGTAGCTAGTTTGAAAGAGGTGTCAGTGATGAAAGAACTTCAAAGAAAACTGAAGCAGGTCGATGGGAAGAGCTACAAAGGATATAAATCTATCCAAGGCAGGTATTCTTTTCATCGCTTCGAGCTTGTTATAGATTATGTGCAAGGAGATCCATTCGCAGCTCCTTCAAAAATCAGGTTGATTATCCCTGATGCGTACCGAAAAATTCAACCGGATTGGAAAAATGACCGGCAGCGGAAAATTTATACCGAAGACACTATTGCCAGATCGGTAGCAAAGGCAATTAACAACAACACCGTTTATAGTAAGGGGTCCGGGAAAAGTGGATTGATTGCCATTGATGCCCCCGGACAGGAAATCCTTGAACGGAGTGCCGTTGTCTTAGATGATGGCTACACGACAATTTGCCTATCGGTTGGTTTACCCGCTAATGGGCGAAGGATAAATGGAAGAGAAGCTGAAAAGCTTTTTTTTGAAGCAATTCCTGCTATTCTGGAAAAATCGATTTATTCTATTTCTGACGCAGAGATAGAAGCCAGCGTTGAATTGGCTGACCAACATCAGGCGATCAGACAAAAAATGAGGGAAAATGGCTGGATAAGCTTTATTGCGGACGGCGCTGTCCTGCCGAGGGAGAGCGGTATCAGCAATAGGCCGATGAAGCAGGCTGTACCGTTTGAAAGTACGGAAGAAAACAGAGTTTCCATCGATATCCCCCATCAGGAAGAACCGCTGACTGGAATGGCTTTAAAGAAAGGCATTGTGCTGATTGTCGGCGGCGGTTATCACGGAAAAAGCACACTGCTTCAAGCCGTTGAGCGAGGCGTTTACCACCATAAAAAAGGGGACGGACGGGAATACGTACTGACTGATCCAAGGGCAGTGAAAGTCCGTGCTGAAGATGGCAGACAAGTAAGTACTGTCAATATTGCGCCATTCATTAATGATTTGCCGCACAAGCAGGACACAAGCAGGTTCACTACCGAAAATGCGAGTGGCAGTACTTCACAGGCAGCAAATGTAGTCGAAGCTCTTGAAGCTGGTGCAAGTACGATTTTAATTGATGAGGATACGAGTGCTACCAACTTCATGATTCGCGATCAACGGATGCAAGAGCTGGTAGTTAATGAAAAGGAACCAATCACCCCGTTTATCGATAGAGTAGAGCAAATGCGGGACCAGCTTGGTGTTTCTACTATTTTAGTAATGGGCGGATCCGGTGATTACTTTGAAGCAGCTGACCAGGTAATCATGATGGACCGTTACCAGCCGCATAATGTCACAGAGCGGGCCCGTTCGATTGCTGAAAAGTATCCATTTTCGCGGAATCTCTTCAATCAACAGGAATTTGGCGATTTGCCC
Source organism: Sediminibacillus albus (assembly GCF_900101125.1). Taxonomy (GTDB): domain Bacteria; phylum Bacillota; class Bacilli; order Bacillales; family Amphibacillaceae; genus Sediminibacillus; species Sediminibacillus albus. The sequence goes on from NZ_FNFL01000007.1 coordinate 93,982, forward strand.
GTGCGGCAGTTCCTTAACGGAAGCCTGCAGACAAACCAAGGAAAAAAATCGAAGGTACAGGCGAAAGGGCTTGCTACCATTATTATGGGAAGAACCGACATTGCCCTTCATTATGTTGAACAATTAGTCGATCCTTCACAAACTAGAATGATTGCAGAAATTCTTCGCCATTTGGTTCAAAAGCATTGGTTGAACAAGAACCGATCCTTAACAGAGCTGCTTGATGCAATCGAACTCCAAATGGACGAAAAAGGACTGGGGTCATTTGCACCATTTCCAGAACAGCACCCCGGCGATTTGGCAAGACCACGCCGGTTCGAAATAGCCGCAACTCTTAATAGAATGCGGACTGCCAAAGTAAAAGATATCAGCTAATCATACCAGAGGGACAGTTATCATCTGTCCCTCCATGCTGGAAAGGAGGGAAAAGCACATGGCTTACGAGGAATTAAAGCAGGAAATCATTGATTATAGTAAAAGCATTGGCATCGATAAAATTGGGTTCGCCTCTGTAGATGTATTTACCGAGCTTAAGTCGCGGCTTGAGCAGCAGCAGGACCTAGGCTATCAATCAGGCTTTGAAAAGGGCAGTATTGAAGAGCGGACGAATCCTGCCAAATTGATGCCAGAAGCACAGTCGATCGTTTCTATTGCTCTTGCCTACCCTTCCAGACTGAAGGATGCACCGAAAAGTAAAAAAGGGGAAAGGCGCGGGCTTTTTTGCAGAGCATCCTGGGGAAAAGATTATCATCATATTTTAAGAGAAAAATTAGAAATGCTGGCTGAATTTATCGCAGGCAAGGTTTATGCATTTAATTATAAATCAATGGTCGATACCGGTGAGCTTTCTGATCGTGCTGTCGCTGAACGATCCGGTATTGGTTTCAGCGGTAAAAATACAACGATCATTACCCCGGAATTTGGTTCCTATGTTTATCTTGGCGAAATGATAACGAATATCCCTTTCCCTCCAGATCAACCCGTGGAGGACAGCTGTGGGGAATGCACTAAGTGTATTGATTCATGCCCCACTGGAGCGCTTATCCAAGGCGGGCAGTTAAATGCCCAAAAATGCATTGCATTTTTGACGCAAACGAAAGACTTTCTGCCGGACGAATATAGAACTAAACTAGGTAACCGTATATATGGATGCGATACGTGCCAGCTGGTTTGCCCAAAGAACCAGAAAAAAGATTTCCACCTCCATCCGGAAATGGAACCCGATCCAGAAGTTGTAAAGCCGAAGCTTATTCCGCTGCTTTCTATGTCGAACCGAGAGTTCAAGGAAAAGTTCGGGGAGATAGCCGGTTCCTGGCGAGGGAAAAAACCAATTCAGCGCAATGCAATCATTGCACTCGGCCATTACCGGGAAGAAAGCTCGGTAAACGAATTGATACGCCTGATGGAATCAGATCCGCGTCCGGTAATTCGCGGCACTGCTGCCTGGTCTCTAGGAAAAATAGGAACAGAAAAAGCCTTTGCAGCAATCGAAGCAGCCAAGCAGAAAGAAACCGACGAGCAGGTGCTCTTCGAAATGGAGAAAGGCCTTCGTTTCCAAACGGTGTACAGCTAGTTTTGTTTTATTGGCAGGAAAGAGGTTGGGACAAAAGGATAGCGGACAAAGCAAAAATCGAACGATGATTCGAAATCTCTAATATTCGAACTCGTTCGTTTTTTCTTTTCGAATTTTTAAGATAACCTGCGGACAAGTGACAACTCTATTTCTTCCTTCTAACAAGGTTGGGTACCGACAGCATACTTCGCTTTCCGAGAGCATGGCCACGCCCTCCTTGAAAATAAAGGAGCCATTTTCTGCATGCGATGAGTTGCAGCCGAGCGGTCCTTGTCTTCAGACTCGTGCTATTCCCAGAGAAGTCTACGTATTCTGCCGGCGCAATAGGCCTGTTCTAACAACCTTGCATGACGACCGCTACGGAAATACACTACGCTTTCCGCGGGCGACTGGGGAGCCTCCTCGAGCCTGCGCTCTGCGGGGTCTCACCGAGGCCTTTTCCCCCGCAGGAGTTTCCGTGGATTTCCTCCTCTGAAAGTCTACGTAAGGTTTTCAGCAATACACAAATGTTTCTGATTTACTTGAAATCACGCCGTACGAATACTTATCTAATACTACTGTTAATCGCCATATATATTCCTTTTCGTCATCAATCGAATGCTCGAAGATGGTCTTATAAACCTTCCTATGCTGCCATCGTTCGATTTTTGCAAGTGAATGTATGTTATGTTCCAACCTCTTTTGTTCTCTCTATCTTACCAGCTACATATATTCAAGATAGGAGGGGTGCATGGATGGACTATAAGGAACTTTTAGAGGCTTATTGGCGTCGGCAGTTAGATCAAAGGGCGGAAGAAAAGAAGGCTAACTGGATATTACGCAAAAAGTATCTTCACGAATCGAGAGGAAGCAAAGTGCCCCGCATGCGCGGGGAAGGCAAGCTGCTCGGCACTAAAACGGAAAAAGACGGAACTACACGCTTACAATATGATTTGCTGGCAACCTTTTTTATTAAACAAGGCAATTCCTTTTATCATGAAGAAGAGAAACGCCGCCATACGGTGTCTATAAAGGAAGAGGAGATAATAAATGACCAGCTCGCTGACCGGCCTGCACTGCCCAAGGATGTGCCTGCTATCTCCGTATTCGGCAAAGAAGAGGATATCCGGGCATCGCGTTTTAATTATGACAGGCGGGCGGCAGTCCAATATGCAGAGCGCTGGTGGAACGAGTACAATCCCAATTACAAAGAATTCGCTGTAGACTGCACGAATTATATTTCCCAATGCTTAGCGGCGGGGGGAGCACCGATGCGAGGCATGCCTAATAAAGGGGAGGGCTGGTGGTACCAAGGAGATAGCTGGAGCTACAGCTGGGCAGTAGCTCATTCGCTGAGGTGGTATTTAAGCGGTTCTACTCAGGGTCTGAAAGGTAGAGAGATGGAAAAGGCAAGCGATCTATCCCCTGGTGATGTGATTTGTTATGACTTTCAGGGGGATGGCCGCTGGGATCATAATACGATCGTTGTGACTAAAGATCTGCAGGGAGAACCACTGGTGAATGCCCATACTGATAACAGCCGACATCGCTACTGGAGCTATGAGGACTCTATGGCATGGACGGAAAATTGCAAATATAAGTTTTTCCGGATCGGCGAATAGAGAGGTTTTGTTCATTTTCTAATCTGAAATAGGTTGTTTTGCCGGCATCCAGTGCTGGCTAGTAACTTGGCGGCATTGTGGTATAATAACCAGGTTACTAATTTTTTTTGGGGTGAAAAAAGTGGCAATACATGTTGTATTATTTCAGCCGGAAATCCCGGCAAATACGGGAAACATTTCACGGACGTGCCTGGCAACAGACACGACTCTCCATTTGATTCGGCCGCTTGGCTTCTCTACGGATGACAAGATGGTGCGCAGGGCGGGATTGGATTATTGGCAGGATGTAGATATCAAATATTACGATTCCTTAGAAGAACTATATCAAACCTATCCTCAAGGGGATTTTTATTATATTGAGAACTTCGGTACGAAATATTATACAGATTATGACTATAACCGGCCGGAGGAGGATCTATTTTTTGTATTCGGCAGGGAAACGAATGGGATTCCAAAGGAATTGCTGGCAGGAAAAGAAGACAAATGCCTGCGGGTCCATATGACGGATAAAGTGCGTTCTTTAAACTTATCCAATACAGCGGCCATTATTATTTATGAAGCACTAAGGCAGCAAGGATTTCCGGGACTGAAATAAAAAGCAGGACCAGTAAACATAAAACCGCCAGCCAATGCAGGCTGGCGGTTTCTTTATCTCTTTGGTGATTGTTTGGAGTCATAGCCGGCAGTAAAGATGGAAACGAGAAATACGACAGTAACACCTAAAATCAAAAAAATCCCCATGGATGACATCCTCCTTTTTCCATTTGCGATGTATATTCCTTCTATTAAACATGGTTATATGTATCAATCATACTTTTTCCATTATAACTAATTATTGTTGCCTTGTGAACTAGAAGCAGCAAAATCCCTTCATAGACTCTGGCGGGATTTTTTGCAAGGGAACGCAAAAGTTGAATACATTGCCAGCGTTATTCATGTTCGAAGCGTTGCCTACATAGATTAAAGTAACCATCTTTTAAGGATGAATACCAAAGGAAAGCAGGAGAGAAGAAAAGAACCTTTGCTATTGACTGGATGGCTGGGTTATTCTGTTAAATTACTTCTGGGGAGGATGTAGGAATGGATATTCTGAAAAAAATCCAGAATCATAGAGAAGATCAGGAAAGGCTGAAATGGGAAGGTACCTTAGCAGATTACTTGGAATTATTGAAAAAACGGCCTTATTTAGCTCAGTCTGCCCACTCAAGAGTTTATAGCATGATTAAGCATAAGGGCGTAAATGAGCGTGAGGATGGTGTGAAAACATACAAATTTTTCGAAAATGATCTTTACGGCCTTGATGAAGCGCTGGAAAGACTGGTGGAAGAGTACTTTCATCCGGCAGCCAGAAGGCTTGATGTAAAGAAAAGAATTCTCTTGTTAATGGGTCCTGTAAGCGGCGGTAAGTCTACTTTAGTTTCCTTGCTTAAACGGGGATTGGAGCAATATACCTTGACAGACGAAGGTGCTGTCTATGCGATTAAAGGCTGTCCCATGCACGAAGATCCGTTACATTTGATTCCACCGCATTTACGTGGAGACTTTGAACAGGAATATGGAATCAGGATTGAAGGAAACTTGTCTCCGCTTAATACGATGAAACTGGAAACGGAGTATGGTGGCCGGATTGAAGATGTCCAAGTAGAACGGATTTTCTTTTCAGAAGATAAGCGGACAGGTATTGGCACTTTTAGTCCCTCTGATCCAAAGTCACAAGACATTGCCGATTTAACAGGATCTATCGACTTTTCTACGATTGCCGAATACGGTTCGGAATCTGACCCGCGTGCCTACCGGTTTGATGGGGAATTAAATAAAGCAAACCGCGGGATTATGGAGTTTCAGGAAATGCTGAAATGTGATGAAAAGTTTCTTTGGCATCTCTTATCCCTCACTCAAGAAGGGAATTTCAAGGCGGGCAGATTTGCTTTGATTTCGGCGGATGAGTTGATTGTGGCCCACACCAATGAATCGGAGTACCGCTCGTTCATCGCCAACAAAAAAAATGAAGCCCTTCATTCCCGGATGATTGTTATGCCTGTTCCTTACAATCTAAAATTAAGCGAAGAGGAAAGAATATATAAGAAAATGATTAATGAAAGTGATATTAAAGACGTCCATATCGCTCCCCATACGTTGAGAATAGCCGCCATGTTTACGGTGTTAACACGATTGAAGGAATCCAACCGGGGCAGTATCAACTTACTGAAGAAATTGTACTTATATGACGGCCAGGATGTCGAAGGATACAGTGATGCGGATGTACTTGAATTGAAAAAAGAATTTTCCGATGAAGGCATGGGCGGTATTGATCCTCGTTATGTTATCAACAGAATTTCTTCCACAATCATAAAAAAAGAAATGACGGCAATCAATGCTTTAGATGTTCTCCGCTCATTGAAAGATGGTCTTGATAGCCACGCTTCTATCTCTAAAGATGATAAAGAACGGTATATGAATTTTATTTCCATTGCTCGTAAGGAATATGATGAGATCGCTAAAAAAGAAGTGCAAAAAGCGTTTGTTTACTCTTATGAAGAATCTGCCAAGACATTGATGGAAAATTATCTTGATAACGTCGAGGCGTATTGTAACAAGTCGAAGCTCCATGACCCGTTGACTGGAGAAGAAATGCATCCAGACGAAAAGCTGATGCGTTCAATCGAAGAACAAATAGGGATATCGGAAAATGCCAAAAAAGCCTTCCGGGAAGAAATATTAATTAGAATATCTGCCTATGCAAGAAAAGGAAGGAAATTTGATTATCAATCACACGAGCGGTTAAGGGAAGCAATCCAGAAAAAATTGTTTGCAGACCTGAAAGATGTCGTGAAGATTACTACATCCAGCAAAACTCCTGACGAGCAGCAATTGAAAAAGATAAATGAAGTGGTAGCTACCTTAATTGACGAGTACGGCTACAACCCAATTTCTGCCAATGAGTTACTTCGTTATGTCGGTAGTCTGTTGAATCGCTGATCAAGCAGAAGAGGTTTAGAGCAAAAGTATAGCGGCTAAAGCAAAAATCGAACGATGATTCGAAATCCTTAGGATTCGAGCTCGTTCGATTTTTCTTTTCGAATGTTTCATATAACCTGCGGACCCAGTAACAACTCTATTTCTTCCTTCTGACAAGGTTAAACTTGCGCCGACAGAATACTTTCCATGGGCACGGCTTCATCCTCCTTGAAAATAAAGGATCCATGTTCTACGTGCGCTGAGATGGCTGTTCTTACTACCTTGCATGACGACCGCGATCTCAAGTAAACCATAAGCATTTGTGTACAGCTGAAACCAGTACGCTGACTTTCAGAGGAGGAAATCCACGGAGACTCCTGCGGGAGGAAAGGCCTCGGTGAGACCCCGCAGAGCGCAAGCTCGAGGAGGCTCACCAGCCGCCCGCGGAAAGCGTAGTGTATTTCCGTAGCGCCGTACTAGCGTTTATCCGATACTATTAAGAAATTTCCTTCTAATGTTATGTCCCAAGTCCTTTTATTTTTTTACAAGTTTAAGGCTTTTTTGCCTGGGCAATAGGTTATAAGTATCTCTTCAGTAAGTATTAGGAATAGGGGTGATCTTATCGACAAAAAGAAACCAGGAATTGTTTTTTATATATCAGTGACTGTATTGGCTGGTTTTGTCCTGTGGGGGGCAGCGGCACCTTCTCATATGAGCCAAACTTCTTCAGCGATGCTTGATTGGATGATTGCTAACTTTAGCTGGTTCTATATGTTTGCCACTACTATATATGTAGGGTTTTGCTTTTATTTAGCTTTTAGCAGTCATAGGAAAATAAAGCTTGGCAAGCAGGATAGTGAACCAGCCTATTCCTTTTTTTCCTGGATTGGCATGCTGTTTGCAGCTGGTATGGGTGTTGGCCTTGTGTTTTGGGGGGTAGCAGAGCCGATTTCCCATTATGCTTCTCCGCCTCCAGGAATCGAAGCGGAAACAGATCAAGCTGCAAAAGCAGCTTTGAAATATAGTGTGTTTCATTGGACGATTCAGCCATGGGCTATTTACGCCATTATTGGAATGGCTATCGCTTATTTTAAATTTCGCAAAGGACGGGCCGGATTAATCAGCCATGCCTTTCATCCATTAATTGGGGACAGAGTTAATGGGCCGGCGGGAAAAGTGATCAACATCATTGCAACTCTAGCAACAGCAATCGGTATTGCGACTACCTTTGGCTTAAGCGCCATGCAGGTTAGCGGCGGCTTAAGCGAGGTGTTTGGGACACCCAATAACTCTGCTTCCCAGATGGTTGTCATAGCGGTAGTTGGCATTCTATTTATGGCTGCTGTCATGAAAGGCCTCGATAAGGGAATCAGGATGCTGAGCAACGCCAATCTTGGATTAGCCGCAGTATTGCTCGCTGCAGTAATAGTTTTAGGTCCGACTATTTTTATATTGGATAATCTCGCTTCAACCTTGGGAAACTATTTGCGTGATTATTTATCTTTAAGTTTGGAAGTGAATCCTTATGCGAACAGCGGCTGGCAAGGGCAGTGGACGATCTTTTACTGGGCTTGGCTGATTGCCTGGTCTCCATTCGTCGGTACCTTTATAGCCAGGGTTTCCAGAGGGAGGACGATTCAGGAATTTATTCTTGGTGCCTTGTTGTTTCCCGCACTGCTTGGGGCGGTATGGTTTGTCGCATTTGGCGGCACCGCTATTCATCTGCAAATGTTTCAAGGAGCAAACCTTGCGGAGCCTGCCCAGAAAAATGCAGAGGTAGCATTATTTATTATGCTGGATCAATTACCGTTAGGAACAGTCCTTAGCGTGCTCGGTCTGCTGTTAATCACTATATTCTTCGCTACATCGGCCGCATCTGCGACTTATGTGCTTGGCATGTTATCTTCAAAGGGGACGTTAAACCCTCGAAAAAGCACGCAAACGGTATGGGGGCTTTTAATTGCGGGTACAGCTGCAATCCTGCTGTTGAGCGGCGGTCTGGAGGCTCTTCAAGCAGTCGCGGTTGTAACGGCACTTCCTTTTGCTGTTCTTATTTTAATGATATGCATCTCACTGGGGATCGAATTAAGAAGGGAAAGTAAAAGGCATTCTGATTAGTCCAGTAATCATTTTTACTGGGCTTTTAGTTTTTTGCTGTAAGACTCAGGTATTGATAACATTAAGCCCGTAAAGCGATAAGCAGTTCAAGTTTTTGCCGGTTCGTGTAGAGAAGTTATTGTTTCCTTGATTAAAATAGGGTATATTAGTTGATGTAGAAAGAGGTCAGTTCTATAATGGTCATTGAGTGTTTAATGACGTCAATTGATGGAGAAAGTGAACTTCTAATGGGGGTATAAGTCGTGACACAGCAAGAATCTAGTGGAAGATTCTGGGAGAAATTCCATGGTCCAAACATGGGGTATATTGAAGAACAGTATGATATGTATAAACAAGATCCTTCAGCAATTGATCCTTCTCTTAAAGAGATGTTCGATCAGTATGGAGCACCAGAGTGGTTAAGACAATCAGGGGGATTGCAGCAAGCCGATTTAGGAACAACTTCAGCCAGTGATATAAAAAAGCTAACCTCGACAATGAAACTTGTGGAGGCTATTCGCCGTTACGGGCATTTAGAAGCAGACATATATCCTGTCGGAAAAGAAAAAAACAGGAAGACAGAATTAGTCGATCCAAGTTATTATGGTTTGTCGAACGAAGATTTGGAAGCGATTCCTGCGAACTGGATTTGGGAACAAGCGCCATCTAACGTGGATAATGCGTTAGAAGTAGTCAACCTGCTAAAGGAAAATTATGTAGGAACGATTTCGTTTGAATATGACCATGTGAATAATGATGATGAGCGAAAATGGCTTCAGGATAAAATAGATACCAGCGCTTTTGCTTTATCTTTGAGTAAGGAAGACAAGAAACAATTATTGAAAAGATTGACAGAAGTTGAAGGGTTTGAAAGTTTCCTTGCCAAGACATTTGTCGGTCAAAAACGTTTTTCTATTGAAGGCTTGGAAATGATGATTCCCATGCTGGATAAAGCAGTAAGGAACTCCTTTACAGATGAAACGGAACAGATAATGATGGGCATGGCTCACAGGGGACGGTTGAGCGTTTTGTCTCATGTGCTCGGCAAGCCTTATGACAAAATATTTTCTGAATTTCACTACTCTTCGGATAAAGAATTAATGCCTTCGGCAGGTTCGAAAGGGATTAACTATGGATGGACAGGTGATGTGAAATACCACTTCGGTGCCGTTACCAGCTTAGGCGAAGATGAGGTTTCACCTACAAGAATTACGCTGGCTCACAACCCTTCCCATCTGGAATTCATTAATCCTGTAGTGGAAGGATTTACGAGAGCTGCACAGGAGGACTCTTCCCAGTCAGGCGCTCCGGAACACGATCAGAATAAAGCTTTCAGCATCCTGATTCACGGGGATGCCGCCTTTATTGGCGAAGGAGTTGTTGCTGAAACGCTGAATATGAGCGATCTTCCAGGATATCGGACTGGCGGTACGCTTCATTTAATAGCAAATAATTTAGTTGGCTTCACCACTGGTCAGGACCAGGGGAGATCAACTAGATATGCAAGTGACCTAGCGAAGGGATTTGAAATTCCAATTATCCATGTCAATGCGGATGATCCAGAAGCATGTGTATCTGCAATGGCGCTTGCTTATGAGTACCGGCAAACCTTCCATAAAGATTTCCTGATCGATTTAGTCGGTTACCGCAGGTACGGACATAACGAAATGGATGAGCCTCGTGCAACCCAGCCTCAATTGTATAAAGAAATTGACAGCCATGAAACAGTTGCCGTCCTTTATGCAAAACGGCTTCAGGAAGAAGGCATTATTGGCGAAGGTGAATACGACGAAATTAAAAACGAACGGGAGCAGGAGCTCCGTGATATTTTTAACAACATGATGGAAAACAAAACAGATGAACCTGAACCAAAGCCTGCTCCAGAGGCTTTGTCCAATGGTTTGGATGGCATCAAAACGGCATTGCCTCTTGAACAGCTAAGAGAGTTGAATGAAGGCCTGTTAAAGCGTCCAGAAGGTTTTAATGGCTTTAAGAAGCTTGAAAAGATTCTTAAAAAACGCGGTGAAGCATTAGAAGAAGGTAAAAAGGCTGACTGGGCCACTGCTGAAACGCTGGCATATGCTTCGATTTTACAAGAAGGAATACCGATCAGGCTTACCGGCCAGGATTCTGAACGTGGAACTTTTGCCCACAGGCATTTAGTATTGCACGATGTAGAAACCGGCGATACGTATTGTCCGATGCAGGGATTGGAACAAGCAAAAGCTTCTTTTGCTATCCATAACAGTCCGTTATCAGAAGCTGGAGTGTTAGGCTTTGAATATGGCTACAGTGTCCAGTCGCCGAACACATTAGTTCTTTGGGAAGCACAATTTGGTGACTTTGCCAATGCTGGCCAGGTTATTTTTGATCAGTTTATTGCAGCAGGCCGTGCCAAGTGGGGAGAAAAGTCCAATATGGTACTATTGCTTCCTCATGGATATGAAGGCCAGGGACCAGAGCACTCAAGTGCCAGGCTGGAACGTTTTCTACAATTGGCAGCGGAAAACAACTGGATTGTTGCGAACGTGACAACAAGTGCCCAGTATTTCCACCTGCTTCGCCGGCAGGCAGCATTAGGCGGCAAGGATTCCGCCCGTCCGTTGGTGGTAATGACACCGAAAAGCTTATTGCGTAATCAGCGTGTAGCTTCTTCCGCGGAAGAATTCAGCGAGAAGAATTTTGAAAAGCTGATCGCCCAGCCAGGGCTGCCGAAAACGACAAAAAAGGCAAAACGTCTAGTCATCGGCAGCGGAAAAGTAATGGTCGATATTGCCGAAACAATGAGCCAAAATGAGAAACAAGTAGACGATATTCATATTGTTCGCCTGGAACAAATTTACCCATTCCCGCAAAAGGAATTGGAAAAGATTCTAAAGGGCTGTCCGAATGTCGAAGAAGTTATTTGGGTTCAGGAAGAACCTAGAAACATGGGAAGCTGGAATTTTGTCAAGGAGATTCTTTTCAATTTGTTGGAAGATAATCAACAGCTTCATTATGTTGGTCGTCCGGATCGTTCATCACCAGCGGTTGGAGAACCTAATATTCACAAAACAGAGCAAAAACGCATCGTGCATGAAGCCTTAAAGCTGTCTAAAGGAGGAGATTCCAATGAAGGAAATTAAAGTCCCAGAATTAGCAGAATCGATTACAGAGGGTACCATCGCCGAGTGGCTTGTTAAAAAAGGCGATAAAGTGGAAAAAGGCGATCCAGTATTAGAATTGGAAACGGACAAAGTCAATGTTGAAGTGAACTCTGACTATGCCGGTGTCATTTCTGAGATAGTCAGAGAAGAAGGCGACGATGTTGAAGTAGGAGATATCATTGCTAAAGTAGATGAAAACGGGGAAGCTGGCGGTTCAGAAGAAGCCGGACAGACGGAAAGCAATGATAATAAAGCGGCAGCCGATTCATCCCAAGAGGAAACGAAACAGGAAGCAAAACAGGAAACGAAACAGTCCGGCGGCAGCGAACAGAAAGAGCAAAAATCAGGTGGTAAACAAGATGCCGTTGCTTCGCCAGCAGCCCGTAAGCGGGCCCGTGAGCTTGGCATTGATCTTAATGATGTAAATCCGCGTGATCCCCTTGGGCGTATCCGCCCTGAGGATGTTGAACAGACGGCTAAAGGCGGCAATAAGCAGCAGGAAGCTCCTAAGAAAGACAAGCAGGAAGCAAAGCCAGCGGAGAAAACAGAATTCGATAAGCCTGTCGAGCGGGTGAAAATGTCACGCCGCCGCCAGACGATTGCTAATCGTCTGGTAGAAGCGCAGCATAATGCTGCGATGCTGACTACTTTCAATGAAGTAGATATGACAGCAGTAATGAAGTTGCGCAGTGAACGGAAAGAAAAATTCCAGGAAAAACACGATGTAAAGCTTGGTTTCATGTCATTTTTCACAAAAGCAGTTGTCGGGGCTTTGAAGGAATTCCCGCTAATTAACGCAGAAATCCAAGGCAATGAACTCGTCTTGAAGAAGTTCTATGATATTGGAATTGCAGTATCTACCGATGACGGACTTGTCGTCCCGGTCGTTCGTGATGCAGATCGTCTCGATTTTGCCGGAGTAGAGCGGGAAATTACCCGTCTAGGCAAAAAAGCTAGAGACAAACAATTACAAATGGCAGATCTTCAAGGTGGTTCATTCACGATTACTAACGGTGGCATTTTTGGTTCTTTATTGTCTACACCAATTATCAACGCACCACAAGTAGGTATTCTGGGAATGCACTCGATTCAGAAGCGTCCGATCGCAATGCCGGATGACTCTATAGAAGTACGGCCGATGATGTATATTGCCATGTCCTATGATCATAGAATTGTAGATGGCAAGGATGCTGTTCAATTCCTGGTTCGGATTAAACAATTACTAGAAGATCCATATGATTTGCTGCTGGAAGGTTAACAGCTGAAGCGGCCCTCTCAATGAGAGGGCCGCTTCTTTTTATTTATTGAGAACTGCCATCGCTCACATCTTTTATTTAATCCATAGTTTGCGAAAATCTACCTGGCCGAATGATTTAAATTGGATATCCTGGATCATAGGGTGGAAAATACGGTTTTTGACGGGATGATGCTGAAATAATAATAAATGGTTGTCCTTTAAATAATCTTCAATCACATCAATAATTTTTTCGCGGCCTTCATTTGTAGTTGCTTGCTTGAATTCCTCGAGCCTCTCATCAATTTGGATTAGCTGCTGCTCACTCATAAACCTGCGGAACAGTAAGACCTCATTATAAAATGCCCCGAGAAAAGATAAGTGATAATCGGAAGTTGATACCTCGCCCATGAAAATCATATCTGCTTTGTCATCGAACGAAAAAGAATAAAAGTCATCAAAATCAAAGCTTGTCAAATCCAAGTGAATTCCATATTGCGATGCCTGCTGTTGAAACCAAACTGCTTCATCAATCGCTTTAGGATAATCTAAGCAATACAGTTGTAATGGTTCGCCCTGGTATCCTGACAACTGCAACAGTCCAGGTACCAAGGAACGGTCCCTGCTTCTTTTTCGGGACTTCCAGGGGAAGAAGCTCGTAGCCTCCACCGGTTCCTCGAGGCCTAAATCAGCATGCATTTTATGTGTATCAAGTAAATGAAATAACGCTGTTCGGAAATGATGGCTTTGCACAGCAGACGGTTTAGTAAAATTAAACATTAAGAAACGAAAACCAATTTCCATTTCTCTTTTTTGAATCCCATCCTCCATTTCTTCTTTAGAGCTAATATTATAAGTAACCGTCTTAACTGTATCCATTGGTATCTTCCAAAACTCTATCCGATCGAGAAACGGACGCTCAAGGAAATATTGATCGAATGCTTCCAGAATGATTCTTTTTTTACTTCGTTCCTTTAATCGAAAAGGACCAGTTCCAATCCATTGATTCTCTTCAAACGGTATATCTTTAGGCAGCATGGAAAGGTTGGCAGCGCTAAGATAACGGAGAAAAAACGGGTTAGACTTTTGCAAATGGATATGAATCACATAGGGGCCTGGACATTCGATTGCCACAATATCTCTAACCAGCCAAAAGAATGGAGTGCCTTGCTTAAACCTTTCCAGTGTATATTTAACGTCAGCGCTGGTAAACAATCCCTGGTGGTGGAAACGGACGCCTTTTCTTAAATAAAACGACCACTTTTTACCGTTATCACTGACCTGCCAATGATGGGCAAGATGAGGGATGATTTCATCTTGCTCATGGTTATAGGTGACAAGGGTGTCGCCAAGCTGCTCAATCATGTGATTCTCTACTGTAATCGAGCTGAATACTGGATCAAGCGTACTTAAATTTCTGGAAATAATAGTGCGGAGTATGTCTTTATCCCCTTTAGCCCCTTGCATGCCGAACATCTTCTGCAGCTGCGGGGAAATGGAGGCTACCCATGATTTTGGAATGTCGAATTGGAGCAGTTGAACAATATCATCTAATTTATCTTTCTTTATACAGTCTAAAACAAACCTCTCTACTTCTCTTTGAAAAGAGGAATGAAAGGTAATTTTAGAAGGATTTCCCCTGCCTACTCCGGGAGAATAGGATAATTTTCCTTGTTCCTCAAAATTTTTCAGTTTTCGTTTCACATTTTTTCTCGTACAAAACCAAATACTCTCCAAGTCCTGAAACTTGGTCTCAACGGTATTATGCTGCTCTTTTTCATATAAATGTGCACGCATTTCAAAATAAGATAAATCTTTCATGACTGCTACCTCCATCTAAAAAGGGGACATTAATATATTGATTATACCCTTTTTACCCCCTTTTACAAAAGGCAGAATAGGAGATAAGGAGGAGATGAAACTATGTTTAAAACACTGCATCCCAACATTCGTGTTCGTATCTACACTTCTTTCCTTAGCAGAGTTATCGGGTCGATGATTTTTCCTTTCATGGCGATTTATTTTACTGACAGGATTAACGCCACTGCTGCCGGAATTCTACTATTAATCAATGTAGTTGTTCAGTTTTTAGCAGGCTTGTACGGCGGGTATTTGGCTGATTTACTAGGGAGAAAGCGACTGATGGTCACTGGTGAAATGATGAAGCTGGCGGCTTTTACAGGCTTGATTGCTGTTAACTCTCCGTGGCTGGTTTCTCCGATAAGCACTTTTCTTATGATGCTGGTAATAAGTATTGCCTCAGGGTTTATCAATCCTGCTGCAGAAGCGATGCTGATTGATGTCAGCACAAAAGCCACAAGAGCATTTATGTATTCGGTAAATTACTGGGCGGTTAATTTGTCGATGATGCTTGGCCTGATTGTAGGTGGGTGGCTATTTAAAACCCATTTCTTCGAATTGCTGATTGGCCTGGCCACCATGAGTATTCTTACACTATGGATGACTAGTGCATTAATAACCGAAACATTTCAGCCGACCGGACGAACGAGTAAAAAGGATTATGGACTGCTTCCGTTACTGAAAAACTATCAAACAGTAATTAGCGACATCCCTTTTGTTTTATTTACCATTGGCGGAATTGCCATTTTATCGCTAGAATTTCAGCGAAACAACTTTATTGCCGTCAGACTTGAGCAGGACATTATTCCAGCTGCTTTTACGTTTGTGGGCGATTACTCCATGGTGATTGATGGTGTAAGATTATTAAGTCTATTAACGGTGGTTAACACGATTATTATTGTATTGTTCACGGCCTTCGTTTCCAAGCTAATTAAAAACAGACGAGAACAGCCCATCATGTATGCGGGATTTATATTATTTGGCCTCGGCTATGCTTTTATGGCATTTTCAAACCATATCGGAGGCCTGTTTATTGCTGTCGTAGTCCTATCTATCGGAGAATTGATGTATGTCCCGACGAGGCAGTCGATTCTTGCTGATATTGTGGATGATACGAAGCGAGGGGCTTATATGGCCTTTAATGGGTTTGTGTTTCAGGTAGGAAAAATGATTGGTGCCCTTGGTATCATTATCGGGGAGGCCGTTGGTGGAGTATATATGGCTATGCTGTATGTTGTTTTTGTGTTGTTTGGAATCGCCTTTTCACGAGTAGGAATTATTAAAAAAGAAGCGACACTGCATACAGGCAAACAGCTGGCACAGTAATTTTTCCAGACAAGGGACAGACACCCGCACAGTGTTTTGTGTGAGATGCCTGTCCCTTCTTTTAAGGGATTATTAAGAGTAAAAATGGAAGTTATGTGAATAATAGGTATAACTTTGAAATGAGCGAGGTAGTTGAATTTGAATTTTTTCAAATCGCGCACTAAAAAATCCAATCAATCGGCAAATCCAGAAAAAGAAGATCTTCCTAATTCAACTTCTTTAAAAGAAAATGTTACGTATTTGGCAGAAGCGTTCCAGCGTTCCAGCGATCTGAAGTTCAGAGTATTAGAAGAGGGCAGTGCAGTATTAATTTATTTTGAGTCGCTGGCAGACCAGGAGAAAATACAGGATAAGTTTTTTAAACCATATATGCAGCTGACGAAAGATGAATTGATGACAAAATCGAGCGGAAGGAAAATGGATAAGCGCAAGGATGTTATTCAATTTTTATTGAAGGGGCATGCGGCCTTTGCCATTGACGGCAGCGCCGATATCGTTCTGTTCAGCACGACATCCACATTTAACCGCAGTGTAGATGAGCCGGATAATGAAAAAATTGTCCGCGGTTCTCATGAAGGATTTATTGATAACTTGATGATCAATATCAATCTAATTAGAAAACGGATTGAAAACAAAAACCTGACAGTGAATTTTTCGAAATTGGGTGAAATATCAGCAACGAAAGTAGCTGTTGTGTATATTGATGGCATCGCCAATCCTAAGATAGTCAAGAAGGTAAAGGATCGTTTGAAGACTATATCCGTTGATTATATCATCAGTCCGGGATTCATCGAAGAATTTATCGAGGATCATGCCTACTCTCCGTTTCCGCAAATGATAAACACCGAGCGTCCGGATAAAACAGCCGCTAATTTGCTGGAAGGGAGGGTCGCAATCCTGGCGGAAGGAAGCTCGACCTGCCTGATAGCACCGGCAACTTTTTTCGCTTTTTATCAATCCCCGGATGACTATAATTCCCGCTGGTTTACTGGAACGTTTATCCGTTTGATTCGTTTATTCAGTTTTATCATTGCGATTGGCCTGCCAGCATTTTATATTTCCGTCGTAGGGTTTCATTTTGAAGTAATTCCGCAGGACCTTGTAATTCCCGTCAAAAGCTCCATCAATGATATTGCGTACCCACCCATCGTAGAGGCATTAGTGATGGTCGTGATTATTGAACTAATCCGGGAGGCCGGGATTCGGCTGCCGACGCCGGTCGGCCAGACAATCGGCATCGTAGGCGGTTTGGTAATTGGTGATGCCATTGTCCGGGCAGGCTTGGTATCCAATTTCATGATTATTGTCGTTGCCTTGACAGCTATTGCATCCTTTGTCGTACCCTCTAACGAAATGAGTACAACGCTAAGGCTGTTGACGTTTCCTTTGATCATTTTGTCAGCTACCCTGGGATTTGTTGGTATTGTGTTCGGCATGCTAATCCTGTTGATTCATCTAAGCAGAATGGAGTCGTTCGGCAGTCCTTACTTTTCCCCGCTTGCTCCTTTGCATGTAAAAGATTTGAAGGATACGTTTGTCCGTTTGCCGTTGTTTAAAATGAACAATCGCCCCACAGATGCCAAGGCTGTCAAGAAAAAGACACAGGGAAAATCCAGGGGGTGGATAACTAATGCCCGGCAAAAAAAATGAAAAGATAACGAGGAGGCAATTCTTTTTTGTCGTTATTCAAACGGAGATCGGTGTAGGAGTACTATCTTTGCCGTTTGATCTCCATCAGGCAGCTAAGCAGGATGGCTGGATTTCCTTGCTGCTTGCCGGGCTTGTCATCCAAATCATTATTCTAGCGATGTGGCTGACAGCAAGGATGTTTCCTCATGTAGACTTATTTGGCATTTTGCCAAGATTATTTGGACGGGGGATTGGCTCGGTATTAAGCTTTGTCTACTGCCTTTATTTTATCGCCGTATGTGTTCTGGCTCTATTGCTTTTTGGCAGGATGCTCCATTTATGGATTTTACCTAATACGCCGTTTTGGATATTAAGTTCGTGTCTTGCTTTTATTTCGTTCTATTTAATTTCCAGCGGTTTGGTTGTCATGGCCAGGATATATACGTTTGTTTCTATTCTTCTCTTCATCATGTTTGCACTATTATTGGCTGGTGTTAATGACATGCAGTTGATTTATCTGCTGCCGATCGGCCAGGCGACAATGCCTGAACTAGCAAAAGGTATTCAGGGAGCCGGATTGGCAATGCTTGGTTTTATTTCCTTTTACATCCTTTACCCGCAAACAGAAGGAACGCCAGTCCAACGATTGAAAACGATGTCACTGGCCAATTTGTTTGTCGTAACTTTTTATTTATTAGTCGTTTTAATCACCTTTGGTTATTTTAGTACCGCTGAAATGGCGCTTGTGCCTCAGCCGGTATTATATTTGCTGAAGGGAATTGAACTAAAAATAATCAGCAGAGTTGATCTGTTTTTGTTGTCGATGTGGATTGTATCCGTAGCAACCTCCTTCTCTACTTATTTATATATGTCCAGTATAGGATTATCGGTTCTCTTCCATTCCAAGAAGATCAGAAGGTTCGCCTTCTTTTCTACCATGTTGGCGATTTCTATATCCATTTATATCGGAATTGAGGAACAACCGATTGATAAGTTCAGCTTGTTAATGACTAATTTGTCTATAGCTTTTACTGGAGTGATTCCACTATTGTTGATGGTATATGCAGTCGTTGTATATAGAATCGTTAGGAGGAAAAAAGATGGCAAGGCTTAGATGGGCTCCTTTATTGTTATGCTTGCTGCTTTTAACTGGCTGCTGGGATCAGCGCCAGTTTAAAAATGTCAAATTGGTATTGGCAGCCGGAATCGATTCTACAGAGGAAGGCAAGGTTACGAACACAGTAGTAATAACCAATGTACAGAATGGACAGAGCGGGAATGGAACAGAACAAATGCAGGTGGTGACAGCGTCGGCCAACACCCCGTTGGAAAGCCGGACAAAAATAGACCAGAAGATATCAAAAAGATATGACCAATCGAAACTGCATGTACTGCTGCTCGGCGAAAAACTGGTTGAAAAAGATATCTACCCTTATTTAGATATGTTCTACCGGGACCCTAAGAGTAACCTCCATGCCAGGTTGGCTGTTGTGGGAGGAAAAGTAGAAGAAGCCCTTTCTCTGAATATTGCCGGCGAGCCGCGTATTAGTGAATACATTAATGGTATGCTGACTGGCGAAATCAGGTCTACGCAAATGCCGAATAACAATATCCAATTGGTTTGTGCCGAGCTGCTTGAACCTGGTCAGGATTTTGTGCTCCCGTACCTGACAACAAACGAAGAAGAAAGCCTCCTCCAGTACGATGGTTTGGCGCTTTTTAGCGGAAAATCCTACAGCGGGAGTTATCTGTCGCAAGAGAATGCTAAGTTGTTTTTGCTTTTGAAAAATGTAATGGGAGCAGATGCAATGCTGACAAGAAAAATTGCCGATGATAAGGAGGCAGTAAATAATTATATAACTGTTGATGTCAAAGAGATTAACCGGAAGCTTGCAATTGATACAAACAAGCAGATACCGAAAGTTACGTTAGACGTACACTTGGAAGTCGATGTGCTGGAATATCCGCCAGATCATTTGCAAAGTGAAAAAAAGGTCAAAGAACTCGAGGAAAAACTGGAAAAAACACTTACAAAGGAAGCAGGAGAGATTATCGCCCAATTAAAAGAGGCTAATTCTGATGCTTTGGGCATCGGCCGCAGAATTCAAGGTTACCATCCCGGTGTATGGAAACAACTGAATTGGGAGGAGGTTTACCCAGAGTTAACGATTGATCCGAAGATTTCTGTGGATATCCAGTCGCATGGAATTATCAATTGATACGATTCGTCCAATTAATCAAAATCTTTAATCAAATTTATAAGGCTTGCATACTATAGAAATAATACATTCAAAGGAGGGTAATAGATGGCTGACTCCAACAGTTTTGTAATATCAGAAGAAGATTGGTCCCTCCACAGAAAAGGGTTCGATGACCAGAAACGCCACCAAGACAAAGTCCAGGATGTACTAAAGAAAAAGCTTCCAGATTTAATAACGGAAGAAAATATCATTATGTCGAGAGGGAAGGATATGGTTAGAATTCCAATAAGGTCTCTCGATGAATATAAAATCCGTTACAGCCAGGATAAAAATAAACATGCGGGCCAGGGGACTGGGGACAGCAGTATCGGTGATGTTGTCGCAAGTGATGGCACGCCTAGAAAAGGTGCCGGAAAGGGTTCGGGTGCCGGTGATCAGGCTGGGCACGACTATTATGAAGCGGAGGTTTCTTTTGAAGAACTGGAAGAAGCCTTTTTTGCACATTTAGAGCTTCCCAATTTACAAGAGAAAGAAAAGGATAATATCGTAACCTCTCATATTGAATTCAGGGATATTAGGAAAAAAGGTTTAATCGGCAATATCGATAAAAAACGTTCCATGCTGGAAGCATTCAAGCGCAATGCCATTTCAGGCAAATCGGCATTTAATCCAATCTATCCAGAGGATCTTCGTTTCAAAACATGGGATGAGATGGAAAAGCCGGAATCCAAGGCAGTCGTACTGGCAATGATGGACACAAGTGGTTCGATGGGGATGTTCGAAAAGTACGTTGCCCGGAGTTTCTTTTTTTGGATGACTAAATTTTTGCGTTCCAAATATGAAACAGTTGAAATAGAATTTATCGCCCACCATACAGAGGCTAAAGTGGTGGATGAAGAGTCCTTCTTCAGCAAAGGTGAAAGCGGCGGGACTATTTGCTCCTCGGCTTACCGTAAGGCTTTGGAAATGATCGAAACAAAGTATTCACCTGAGCAGTACAACATTTATCCATTTCATTTTTCTGATGGCGATAATTTAACATCCGATAACCGGAGGTGTGCCGATTTAGTCGAACAGTTAATTGGAAAATCGAGTATGTTTGGTTATGGAGAAGTGAATCAATACAATCGCCATTCAACATTGATGCAGGTTTATAATAAAATTGAGTCGCCTAAATTCCGATATTATGTGCTCCGGAAAAAAGCAGATGTGTTTTATGCCATGAAGCAGTTTTTCAGCAATGAGGAAGCAAAAGTATTTTCTTAAATGGATAATCAAACAGACTCTTCTATTTCAAAGGAGAGTCTGTTTTTATTTGTACTGAAGATCTGCTGCACTCTTTCTCTAACGTCCAGCATGTTGTTTGCCTGAGGGGGAAATGGTAAATTAGGTATTAGTAAAATTATCCACTATAAGGGGGATGCACATGGCTTTATTACGGTGCGAATTTTTTTCTGATACGTTAAGGCTCTCTACATCTATGACTGTCATCTTACCCGAGCAAACGAATCACCAGATCGGCATGAAAAATAAAAAATCACTATCCGCTTACCCGACATTGTATCTTTTACATGGGTTCAGCGACAATGATTCGATATGGACGAGAAGGACATCATTGGAACGCTTTGCTGCTGATTATGGCATTGCTGTTGTAATGCCTAATGCGGATCATAGTTACTATGCGGATATGAGATATGGGAAGAGATATTGGACATTCTTGACTGAAGAATTGCCTGACGTGGCATCTTCCTTCTTCCGGTTATCAGACAAGCGTGAAGACACGTTTGTGGCAGGGTTATCGATGGGTGGTTATGGAGCGTTAAAATGGGCATTGAATTATCCCGACAAGTTCGCGGCAGCTGCCAGCTTGTCCGGAGTAACAGATATGGTTACCCATTTGCAAAATGCCCGGCAAACCCAGCAAGCTTTCAGTGCACCTTTATCATTGGTATTTGGAGAAGATGATATCAAGGGAAGCTATGAAGATTTACTCTGGCTGCTGGAGAAAAATAAAAATCGTGCCGGTCCAAAACCAATGCTATACCAAGCTTGTGGAACGGAAGACTTCTTGTATCCACAAAATCTTACGTTTATGGAAAAATGCAGGCAAACTGATTTGGAGCTGACGGCAGATTTCGGACCTGGCGACCATAATTGGAACTATTGGGATCAACAAATTAAAAAAGTATTGGAATGGCTGCCTGTCAATCGCTGATATTTATTTGAAAGCAGGACGCACCAAAATATCAGTAAAAGACTTTTTTTTCATTTGATTATAACAATCCCCTATTGAAAGCAAGTCTAAAAACGAATATTATATAATATGTTGGTTTTTTCATTCGTAAATTAGACAGGTGGTTAATATGAATAAACTTTTTAAGTTAACAGAAAACAATACGAACGTTCGTACCGAAATTACAGCTGGGATTACCACGTTTCTGACAATGGTTTATATTGTGATTGTAAACCCGGTGATCCTGGCAGGTGCCGGTGTCCCATTCGGGCAAGTATTTATGGCAACGATTATCGCTGCTGTAGTTGGGACATTGTTTATGGCCTTTTTTGCCAATTATCCGATAGCGATTGCGCCTGGCATGGGTTTAAATGCTTACTTTGCAACGGTGGTTGCTTCAGAAGGATTATCCTATCAAGTCATATTAGGCGCTGTATTTCTAGCCGGTGTGTTATTTGTATTATTGAGCCTTACTAAGCTGAGACAAACGTTGATTGAAGCGATTCCTTCTTCGTTAAAGTTTGGGATTACAGCGGGAATCGGCTTATTTATCGCATTTCTAGGTTTGCGCATGTCGGGAATTGTCACTGCCGATGAGAGCAACCTGGTCACCCTCGGTGATTTGCATGCTGCAGTTCCCCTTCTTACAATTGGTGGTCTGTTTATTACTTTGGTATTGCTGGCCCTCCATGTAAAAGGTGCTTTATTTATCGGCATGCTTGCTACTGGCATCCTTGGGTTTATAACAGGACAGCTCGACTTTGAAGGGGTAATATCAGCTCCGCCTGCCCCTGTATTTTTTGATATGGATATAGGAGGGGTATTCTCTCAAGGTTTATATGCTGTTGTTTTCGTATTCCTGCTTGTTACCTTGTTTGACACAACCGGTACCATGATTGGTGTTGCAGAGCAGGCTGGTTTTATAAAAAATGGAAAGCTGCCCAGGGCCAAGTCAGCGTTATTGGCAGACGCTACTGCAACAACTGTGGGCTCAATGTTTGGGACAAGCCCGTCCTCTGCTTATGTAGAATCGGCTTCAGGTGTAGGTGCTGGCGGACGGACAGGTTTGACTTCCTTGGTTGTCGGGTTATTATTCATTGTTTCCATGTTTTTTTCACCGTTTATCCAGGCAATATCCAACCAGCCAGCAATTACAGCACCTGTGCTTATCATCGTTGGCTGTTTTATGATGGATGGCTTGGCCAGGATTGACTGGAAGACGTTTGACGAAGCGTTTCCAGCGTTCGCTATCATTTTGACCATGCCGCTAACTTCCAGCATTGCGACAGGAATTGCCATTGGATTTATCACTTATCCATTAATGAAGCTAGTAAGTGGTAAAGGAAAAGACGTACACTGGATTTTATATCTATTTGGCGTTATTTTTGCCCTGCAAATGGTATTCTTTCCCGTCCATTAATTCAAAAAGGGTGGGCCATAACATACATCTGCGGGCAAAAACCGAACAATAACAGAATTTGAATTTTCACAAGGCTATTTTCATGCATACGATGGATGACGTAATGGTTATAATTGGCGATGTAACAGTAGATGATTCCTTAATAGTATCGGATAAGCATTCGTACTGCGCTGCGACCTTAAGTAAATCTTAAGCATTTGTGTACTGCTGAAAACAGTACGCTGACTTTCAGCGGAGGAAATCCATGGAGACTCCTGCGGGAGGAAGGGCCTCGGTGAGACCCCCCAGGGCACAAGCTCGAGGCGGCTCACCAGCCGCCCGCGGAAAGCGTAGTGTGTTTCCCCAGCGCTTGTCATGCTAGGTAGTGAGAACAGCACGAGTCTGAAGCCGTGCCTAAAGCGAAGTATGCTGCCTGCACTCGTTTAAGCATCCAACCTTGTAAAAAAATAGAGTATTAAACATTCAAAAACAAAAATCGAACGAGTTCGAATGTTAGAGATTTCGAATCATCGTTCGATTTTTGTTTTGGCCACTATTCTTTTGTCCCAGCTTACATTTAGGCACCTAATCTTTTAAGTATGTTTTTATGAAAATAAATTTCAAGGCATCACCTGCCGTTCCCTGGGAGCATTTAAAGGATGGATTTTAATCGACAAAAGTTAAGATAAATGGACATAATCCGCAAAAAAGCATTTAGAAGCTGGCTGTAAAATGGTAAAATAGTGGAAAAAGAGGGGAGGGTGATTAGCTGTTCAATGAAAACAATTGGTAAAATTATAATGGCATTGCTGGTAGCTTCTTTGCTAGCCACAGCTTGTCAGCAATCATCCTCCATCCCTGAAGGCTTTTATGAATATGACAGGGGGAATATAGAAAGTGCAGTCAAGGAACTATCCTTTGAACCAGCCCTGCCTGATTTTGTACCAATGCAGGTTGATTTCATGATATCTGACCATTATACAGTTAAGGATACAAACAAAGAAGCACTCGATGTCAGTTTTTACACTAAGGGGAATGATTTACTTTCGATTGAATTTGTCGAAGGTCCGTTGGAAAACCCTTTAGTCGATACGGAGACAGTAAAAATATCTGAACAAATAGAAGGGGAATACGTAGATAATTCGTTTGCCAAAGTGCTTTTTTGGCAGCAAGACAAAGTCTGCTATAAACTATCTTACCGGGAAAACGTTCTTGGAAATGAAACACACACGGACAGGAAGGTGACCAAACGGGACTTGCTGCAGGTGGTCCGATCATTCCATTCGTAAAAAAGGCGGAACCTACAACTGGTTCTTCTTTTTTTATGCTTTTTTTGTATAGCTTATCAGGAGAAATGGGTGGAAGTTTACTGCTTTTCCATTGTAATTAGGCAAAGTAATTGTTTGGCTGGTTATTGCTGTTCTATTTGGGGAACAAATAAAATAATCATTACTGGGACAAAGGAAGCAGTAATTTGTCGAAAATAATGCTTGCAAGACGTCTGACAACCTAGTATAATCCAGTATGGAAATAGAAACTGAAAGCATTTACATTTTTGATAATATAGGGTGGATGCGGAACTTCAGTTATAAGGATAGCAAGCTAAGATCTTCACTGCAGAAGAGGCTTGGCTTTCTGTCCTAAAGAATAAAAGGGAGGCTTATGCCGTGGATATTCTTCTTGGTTTACTGGCGATTGTTGTTGTCCTCGGGATCGCATTTTTATTGTCGAATAATCGCAGCAATATCAATTATAAAGGTATCGCCATTATGCTGGTCGCGCAGGCAATCACTACATGGTTCATGTTTAAAACTTCGATCGGTGGATGGGTAATTACCCGTATTTCTGACGGATTTAATAAATTAATTGAATTCGGAATGGAAGGAATTAACTTTGTTGTAGGTGGGTTGATGGTAGAAGACGGGGGCAGCGTATTCTTCTTCAATGTGCTGCTGCTGATTGTATTCTTCTCGACCATTCTGTCGGTACTTACCCATTTGAAAATCCTGCCGACTATCATTAAGTATTTTGGCGGATTCCTATCTTATATTACTGGATTGCCGAAGGTAGAGTCTTTTAATGCTGTCAACAGTATCTTCTTTGGCCAATCCGAAGCTTTATTAGCAATAAAATCTCAATTCCATCATTTGAATAATAACCGGCTGTATATTGTTAGTGCATCAGCTATGGGATCCGTTTCTGCATCGATTGTCGGTGCTTATATTCAAATGCTGCCGCCTCAATATGTACTTGTGGCACTGCCGTTAAATATGTTCAGTTCTCTAATCGTAGCGTCGATGATTGCTCCTGTTAAAGTCGACAAGAAAGAGGACAAGGTTGACATTAAGGACGTTTCCGATTCGAAAAGTATATTTGAAGCAATGGGAAACGGCGCTTTAGACGGCGGAAGAATTGCTTTGATTGTTGCCGCTATGTTGATTGCATTTATCGCTTCGCTTGAGTTTGTTAACTGGATGATCCAGGCTGTGTTTGCTGGTGTGACCATTCAGCAGATTCTAGGTTATATCCTGGCCCCTATAGGCTTCCTGATGGGAATAGCACCAGGAGAGTTAGTCCAGGCTGGCGGAATCATGGGAACCAAGATTGTAACCAATGAATTCGTGGCTATGCTTGAACTTCAACCGCTGGTAGACAGCTTGTCAGAAAAAACTGTCGGAATTGTTGCCGTCTTTTTGACCAGTTTTGCCAATTTCTCTTCTATTGGTATCATTGCAGGTACGGTACAAGCGATCGATTCCAAAAAAGCAGTAGCCGTATCCAAGTTCGGTATGAAGCTATTGCTTGGTGCCACACTAGGCTCCATCTTGTCAGCAACAATGGCAGGGCTGTTTTTATAAGATATGCAAGTTGAAAAGGGCGCCTATATGGCGCCCTTTTTTCGTAAACAAAAAAATTATGTGTGTGGCGTGTTTATATTAAAATGAAGGTGGAATGAAAGTAATATACTGTTAAGAAAGGACGTTGTCGATGCTTGAAGAATTTAAGCTATTTATCAATGGCCAATGGACGCAAACAGGGGAGACTCTGGATGTCATAGACAAATACACACAGAAACCTTTTGCAAAGGTGTATAAAGCAGGGGAAAAGGATGTAGACCGAGCGATTTCCAGTGCAGAAACAGCTTATAAGAAACATCAGCTCACCCCTTACAAAAGGTATCAACTACTGAAGAAGGTAAGCGAACTGCTGATCCAAAACAAAGAGGATTTGGCACAAACTATCACTAAAGAGGCTGGCAAACCGTTAAAACAAGCCCGTACCGAAATAGAACGCGGTGCCCAAACCTTTGAAGTTGCAGCGGAGGAGGCAAAGCGGATTAGCGGTGAAGGCATTCCCGTCGAAGCCGCACCTGGATCGGAAAACCGGATGGCATTTACGATTAAGGTACCCGTAGGTGTAGTAGGAGCAATCAGCCCTTTCAACTTTCCGCTGAACCTTGTTGCACACAAAGTGGCTCCGGCAATTGCCGCTGGGAATGCAGTTGTGTTAAAGCCGGCCAGCGCCACTCCGCTAACTGCCATTAAGCTGGCTAAGCTATTTCAAGAGGCCGGCCTGCCGGATGGGTTGTTTAATGTTGTGGTAGGGTCTGGTTCCACTGTAGGTAATCAAATGATGGAAGACAGCCGCATTCAGTTGTACACTTTCACTGGCAGTGCCAAAATAGGTTTGAAACTAAAGCAGACAACAGGGTTGAAAAAGCTGATTCTTGAACTTGGCAATAACTCACCCGTAATCGTCGATAAAGAGGCTGATGTCGAGCAGGCAGCAAACAATATTGCCCAGAAAGGCTTTGCTTTTGCAGGACAGGTATGCATATCGGTTCAAAGAGTTTATGTACATGAAGCGGTCAAAGACGAGTTTCAGAAACAGCTGTTGCAAGCCATTAAAGAATTGAAAGTCGGCGATCCGAATGACCCAGAAACGGACGTAGGGCCAATGATAGATGAACAGGAAGCAAGGAGAGCAGAAGATTGGGTCAAAGAAGCTGTAGATAATGGAGCCGAGCTGCTGCTGGGTGGAAACCGCCAAGGCCCGGTCTTTCAACCGACAGTTGTCACCAATGTAAAAAATGATATGAGGGTTGTTTGTGAAGAAATCTTTGCGCCGGTTATCAGCTTACTTGATTATCAGGACCTGGATGAGTGTATCGATCAAGTCAACCAATCTCCATACGGACTGCAAGGAGGGATTTTCACAAAGAACTTAGACACGGCTTTTTATGCTGCCAGAAAAGTGCAGGTTGGCGGATTCATGATCAATGATTCTTCCCAGTATCGTGTCGATTTGATGCCATATGGCGGAGTCAAAGACAGCGGATCAGGCAAGGAAGGGCCAAAGTATTCAATTGCTGAAATGACAGAGGAGCGCCTGGTTGTATTAAATTTAAAGGATTAATCTGGCGGTTTGGCCGTTTACTGCCTAGCCTGTGAAAAGGAATGAACCAATTACTGATACAATATAGTTATGAAGAGACGGGAAGATCAACGGTGGATATAAATGGCGATGTAACTGCAGGTGATTTCTTTAAATTACCGGATAAGCACTAGTACTGCGCAATCTTGAGTAAATCAGAAGCGTTTAGGGTCTGCTGAAAACAGAACGCAGACTTTCAGTGGAGGAAATCCACGGAGACTACTACGGGAGGGAAGGCCTCGGTGAGACCCCACAGAGCGCAAGCTCGAGGAGGCTCACCAGCCGCCCGCGGAAAGCGTAGTGTATTTCCGCAGCGGTCGTCCCGCAAGGTAGTAAGAACAGCCGTATCAGCGCAGGCAGAATACGTTGACTCCAGTGAAAACAGGACGAGGCTGAGACCGTGCCCACGGGAAAGCGGAGTATGCTGTCGGCGCAAGTTTAAGCACCCAACTTTGTTAAAAAGGAAAAAGGTTGTCACTGTGTTCGCAGGTTATCTTAAACATGAGAAAAAATCGAACGAGTTCGAATCCTAAGGATTTGGCACCATCGTTCGATTTTCACTTTGGCCACCATACTCCCAACTTCTTCTGTTAGTAATCCGGCTGTTTGTTTTGGGTAAGTGTCCGTTGCAGATAAAGAAGCCTGCCGAATAAAGTGATTGCACCCGCACTTAATCCGATAATGATTCCCATCCAGTAGCCAAACGGGCCGAAGCTTGTGTAGTGGGCAAGCAGCCAGCCGCTGGGCAGGCCAATTAGCCAGTAGGAAACCAAAGCCATAATTAATGTGATGTTGACATCTTTATAGCCGCGCAGAGCACCTTGCAGGGGAGCGCCGACAGCATCAGCAAATTGGAAGAATATCGCATAAAAAATAAATTGCTTAGTCAGCTCAATAACAGCTGGATTGTCATTGTATAACCTCGCCACAGTATCATCGAGCGTATATAAAATAAGCCCCGCCAGAAAAGAAACGGCAATACCGCAGCTAATGCCGATATACGAATACACTTTGGCATCCTTGGTCCGGCCGCCGCCAACTTCATAGCCGACGGCAATCGTCAATGCCATTGCAATACTTAATGGAATCATGTATAAATAGGAAGCAAAATTGATAGCTGCTTGATGCGCAGCGATTGTTTCTGTATTATAAACGCTCATTAACAGTGTGACTGCAGCAAAAATGCTTGTTTCAAAAAAGATTGCAAACCCAATTGGAACTCCGATGCGCAATTGTTCGATCCAGGCAGCCAGTGAAGGCTTTTTCCAACTGGTGAATACGCCAAATGTGCGGAAAGGGCTATATTTG
The DNA here is from genome assembly GCF_900101125.1 of Sediminibacillus albus. Lineage (GTDB taxonomy): Bacteria > Bacillota > Bacilli > Bacillales > Amphibacillaceae > Sediminibacillus > Sediminibacillus albus. The sequence goes on from NZ_FNFL01000007.1 coordinate 122,981, forward strand.
TGCACAATCCAAAGGGAAATGGCACAAGAAATCCAGTAGGTCAATGATGAAGCAATCCCTGCCCCAATGCCGCCTAATGCAGGTATGCCGAACTTTCCAAATATAAATAGATAGTTAAACAGAATGTTCAATGGCAGTGAGATCAAAATGATCACCATGGAAGTCCGGGTTTGTCCCAGTGCATCAATGAAACAACGGAGCAGATTAAATAGGAACAAAGGGATGATGCCTGATCCTAATGCTGCTAAATAATATTTGGCTACCCGGCGAACCTCGGGGTCCAAGTCCATTTGGTTTAATATAGGGTCGACAGCAAAAAGGCCGATAATAGTGACGATTATCGCTAAAACAATCGATAAGTATATGCCCTGGCGAACGATTTCCGGAACTTCTTTATTTTTGTTAGCACCTATTAATTGAGAGACAATAGGTGATAATGCAAGCAATATACCATTAATCCCAGTAAAAATAGGCACCCAGAGATTGGAACCGATGGCAACGCCAGCCAAGTCCTCTGTTCCGAACCGGCCGGACATGACCGTATCAAAAAAATTCATGGCATATAAGCTTAACTGAGTTACTAAAATGGGAATGAGCATCAGCAGGAATAGTTTTATTTTCTGTTGCAAGGTTTGTGTGCGATACATACAACTCTTCCTTTTTAGGTGGATTTCTATTAGGATAGAGAGGATTATAGCACATTACCATTAATTTATATAGATGAGATCATTAGCATATAAACCGAAATTTTTAAAAAGAGAGAGGAAGCATTTTATGAGTGACAAACGCATTTTGTTTACAGGAGGAGGTACGGCAGGGCACGTAATTGTTAACCTTGCCGTTATCCCTTATTTTCAACAAGAAGGCTGGAAAATTGATTATATTGGTTCTAAGGATGGCATTGAAAAGGAGCTAATCAGCCGTTTAAATGATGTCGAATACCACTCGATATCGACAGGGAAGCTGCGCCGTTACTTTTCAAAAGAAAATTTTAAAGATCCATTCAAAGTACTGAACGGGACACTGCAGGCTTACCGGATTATTGGCAGGAATAAGCCCTCAGTAATTTTTTCCAAGGGCGGGTTTGTCTCTGTACCAGTGTTAGCAGCCGCCTGGCTGAGAAGAATACCTGCAGTTATCCATGAATCTGATTATACCCCTGGGCTTGCCAATAAACTAGCTATCCCTTTTGCTAAAAAAGTCTTGACGACATTTCCAGAAACAATTCAGCACCTGCCGGAAAAGAAGGCCGAATGGATTGGTGCGGTTGTCAGAGAAGAGCTGTTTTCCGGAAAAAAGGAAAAAGGATTGGCTATCGCCAATTTTGATAATAGCAAGCCTGTCCTACTGATAATGGGAGGAAGCGGCGGCTCTGCTAAAATAAACCAGGCTGTCCGCAGTCAATTGGATATCCTGCTTGAGGAGTATCATATTATCCATATTTGTGGGAAGAACAATGTAGATAGCTCGATTAAGAAACAGGGCTACAGTCAATTTGAATACGTCAATGAGGAACTAAGCGATTTATTTGCCGCTACCGATTTTGTTTTATCCCGGGCAGGCTCCAATGCCATTTTTGAATTTCTCGCGTTAAGGAAACCAATGCTGTTAATCCCGCTTTCACGAAACGCAAGCAGAGGCGACCAAATCCTCAATGCAAAGTCTTTTCAAAAACAAGGCTATGCGCAAATGGTGGAAGAGGAAGAGCTGACCGATGAACGATTAGTGAGTGAACTGAAGAATTTGAAAGAAAACAAAAACGAAATGCTAAAGCATATGCGGAAGTACGAAAGCCGCGAAGCGAAACAACAAGTAATCAATACTATAAAACTAGCCTGTAAATCCATCAATAAAAATCATTAAAAAACAGGGGCTGTTTCCGGTAGTTAACTAAAATTACCTGTGGACAGTCCCTGTTTTATTTTTGGCTTTAATTGTCGGTTTCTTTGCGGTGGAATGGCCACCAATTGGCCTTATTAAACAGCCGTACCATGACTGGAATAAACAGCGGCAGCATAATGAACGCATATAAGAATAATCCGGTTAATACAACGGTAGCAATTTGTAACAGCGACAAAACACCAGCAGGCATCATCGCCCCAAATGTACCGCCAAGAATGACAGCTGCGGAAATTATAACTGTTCCCATGTTTTTCATTGCTGATAACAGCGCATCCTTAACGGGCAAGCTATGGTTTTCATTAAATCGATCCATTAAGAAAATGCTGTAGTCGATCCCTAATGCAACTAAAATAACAAAAGCAAAGAACGGAACCGCCCAGCTGATTCCTTCATAACCCATGATGTTGACAAAGATAATTTCGCCTACTCCCATCGAGGTGTAATACGTTAAAATCAATGAACCTATCAGATAAATCGGCATGATCAGGGACCGCAGGAGAAGGATAAGGATAATAAATATCCCGGCAAGCATGTAAATGACTGTTCTGGAATAATCCTGGTCAGATATTTCTTGTAAATCATTATTCGTACTGCTTATGCCGGCAATAGCAGTATCAGCATTCTCAAATATAGTTCCTGCCTTAGCGCCGTTCACCGTCTTTTCTATATCGTTGATAAAGTTAACCGATTCGGTGGCATACGGACTATCGGAAAGGACAACCTCGAAAGTAGTGACCGTTTTGCTATCCGATAGATAAGGTTTTATGCCTTCTTGAAAATCTTCATTCTCAACAGCTTCTTCCGGGATATTCACCGTCGGCTGTTGTGTGGCAGTAGAAAATTCATCCAAGTAGGACTGCACTTCGGAAAGCCCATCAGAAATTTGAACCAGGCCACCTGCTCCTTCATGTAGTCCGCTGGAAAGCTCAGATAGCTGTCCTTGCATGTCGCTGAAGGCGTCTTTTAGTTCTTCCTGGCCACCATAGATTTGGGTTAACCCATCTTGTAGGCTTGGAATCCCATTAACTACCTGTTGTTGACCAGCAGCAGCTTGATTCAGCCCATTTTGCAAATCATCGGTTCCACTGATAAGCTGTGCGATTCCATCAGATAGCTGGGATTGCGCATCAATCGTACTATTTAACCCTGAGTTTGCTTCCTGTAAACCTGAAAGCACTTGTGCTTCCAGTGTATCGTTTAGACCGGATAAGCCTGGCTGGTTACTTGTGCCATTGACGACAGCCGCAAGCTGGCCTTTCGCTGTTTGGAAATCCTGGTCACTGGAAAGTGCCGGGTTGTTTTGTTCAGCCCGATTAAAGCCTTGCAGCGAGCTGCCAAGAATTTGCTCCATTGATTGATATCCTTGGACTAAAGAGGTTATTCCTTGTTCAAGCCCCTGGTATCCTTCGAGAAGATCCCGGTTTCCTTGAATTGTCTGCTGCAGGTTGGCCTGAATGGTTTCCAAGTTATTTCGGATTTCTCCTGCGCCCTTAGCACCAGAAGCAATTCCTGATTGTATTTCTGATAAAGCTGTCTGCATTTCTCCAATTCCATCATTAGCTTCCTGAGTGCCTGCCATCAATTGATCGACACCAGACGCAGCTTCTTCTAATTGTGGCTGTGATGCCTCAAGCTGACTGGCAGCATCTGCAAAGCCGGTTTGGATTTCGTCAATGCCGTTTGTGCTCTCCCCGATACCGTCGCTTAATTGTTCGGTTTGGCTGTCTACAGTGAAATCTTCAATCACCTCGCCGGCAGGTCTTGTAGCGCTTCGTACTTGGTCGACACCTTCCAAGGCAGCAATCTGTTGGGAAATGAGTTCGATTTCCTGATAGTCCTCAGGCGACTCGATTTTCTTGTCAGATTCCAATACAACGGTTGCCGGCATCGCCTGCCCAGGTCCGACAGAGTCAGCAATCCAATTAAAGGCTTTAACAGACCCGTAATCATCTCCGATTTCCTCCAGAGAGTTATAGGATTTTTGTCCGTTATAAGCAATAATACTAGGGATTGCGACTACAAGGACAATAATCATAGCGATGAGTGGACGTGTCCAGGCAAAGGTTCCGACACTTCCCCAAAGTTTACTTTCCTTATGGGAGACATTTTTATCAAACGGCCAAAACAGTTTTTTGCCGAGTACAACAAGAAAGAACGGGACTAAGGTAGCTAAAGCAAGTAATACGACAGCAACTCCCACAGCAACGGCCACAGCCGACTGGTACAACGAAAAAGTCGAAAATCCAATCGTCGAGAAGCCGATCAAGACAGCCAAGCCTGCGAAAAAGATCGTTTTGCCAGCTGCTTTGTAGGTTGCCAGTACGGCTTCTTTCGTAGTTTCATAGTTCGCTAGTTCTTCTTTGAATCTGCTGATCAGTAAAATACAGTAATCTGTCCCGATTCCAAACATGACAGCTACCATGAAAATTTGCGTAAAGGTTGATAACGGAAAATCAGCCGTATCGGCCAAAATCGATACAATGCCTTGTGCTGCCAAATAACTAATGCCCACTGTCAGCAGTGGAATGAATGGAGCAACGAGTGACCGGAAGACTAAAAAGAGAATAATGAGAATAATGGCCACTGTAATATATTCTGTTTTTTTCAAGCCTTCTTCAGAATTGACTAGTATATCTTGGGAAATGTATTCTTCTCCAGTTAATAAATGGTCAACATCGATTGAGGCAGTTGCTTCATATAATACGTCGCGTGATTGATCGATATCCCTGTCTGCGAGAGAAACGGTCATCGGTACCATGATCGTCGTGCCATCCTCGGAAACAACTTGCTCCTCAATCCTTTCGTCATCCCTGAAGGATAAGACATTAGAGATGCCCAGATCCTCCTGGTTTGACTGCAAGCGGTCTATTCCTTCGGCAATATCGTCTTTTTGGCTGGCTGTCAGGCTTTTTTCTTCATGGAATACCATGACAGCACTTGTAGTATTTTCAGCATCATCATTGGACATCTGCTCCAGCAGTTCACTAGCTCTCGTAGAAGAATAGCCTTCAGGAACGCCGATTTGCCCTTTGTCCCTGACCAACTCCTGTAAATTAGGAGATAATAATAGTAATGCAGCTGCCGCAGCAATCCAAATAACGAATATTACCCACCGAAACTGAATGATTTTTCGCATGATTGTAGCTCCTTTTATGTTAATGTTTCCTAAGTATGCTGACTAATTTTTCAAGAGATTGAACAAATCTCTCAATTTCCTGTTCACTGAATTCGGAAAGAATTTCGCCGAGCACCTCGTAAAGCCTTTGTGTCCCTTCAGCCATGGTTTCTTCCCCTGTTGGCGTTAAACTCAAGTAAACGATTCTCCGATCCTCTTCATCCCGCTGCCGGTCGATTAATCCTCGCTCTACCATTCGATTAATTTGCGCAGTCACAGCACTTTTACCGATAGCAAATTCATGGGCGATATCTGAGCTTGTGCATGGCTGTTTTTTTTGCACATAACGTAACGTCGCGAACTGATCAGATGTTAATTCCTGATGCACCTGTTCATTCATAAGTATATTAACCCTTCGATTTACTTCATTCATTGCAGAGGTATAAATATCGATTAATTCATTTAGCTCTTTGGCTTGCATCTCTTTGCTTCCTTTCATGTTTGTTTCATAAGTGAATAGTTTCATTATTGAACTATATTAAGTTACCATGTTGCCTGTTAAAAAGCAACAGGACGTCAAAAATAACATGTTCAACGTTTAGTCATTTATTAGAAGGTTACAGGACAAGCAGCAAGAGAATTAGTTATAATGGAAAAAAACAAAAAAAGAGGGACCTAATAATGAAACAATTAACTTGCCGCTACTGTGGAAAAACCATTCAAAAACGAGATCAACTTATCACCGCATCCAATTGGCTTCGCGTCAGGCCTTATCATTATGTTTGTTTTTCGGAAGTTGAAAAAGAGGCATCGACCATTTACAACAATTGGACACCAGTCAATGTTGCAGCGGCCAATATCACCTCGCTAATTATGGCTGTTCTTGCAGGCTGGCTGCTTTTTGTGGATACCTGGGGGCTTATCGGAGATTTGATAGGGGCACTGGCTTTTTATAGGGTACTTATCCGTCTATTTTCGTATTTCTTCATAGAAATAAATGTGCCAAAGTAAACAAAATGAGGTTTGAAACAATATAAAACAGGGTAATAAACACTAAAAAATTTTCTGATTTTTTTTCCTTAGCGGCAGAAATAACGAGCAAATGATAATAAACGGCTACAATTAGTGTTTATTTATCCTCTAGTGACATTTATCGACATTCTTCGCTAACAACTACTTGTTAGCGTATTTGGATTCATATGGATATTAAGGTAAAATGTAAGATGTTGTCCATTGACAGCATTTTAATTTTGTGATTTCGGTGTTCATTGATATTGTTGAGCAATACTAGCTCTCATTATTTCTTCTAAACCTCCTGGTGAAACTTTTACATATAGCCCTCTAACTATGATCATTCCTTGTGATTAAATAAAAGCGATTAAGCAATAATAATAAATAGCAGTAAAGAAATTGGAAGGATGGCCAATTATTTTTGCGTGAATTTTTCTCTGTTTCCATCCGTGGCAGCAATCACCAATTAGTTGAAATATTGTTCTTTCTTTGAATTTTCTAACCGTGAAATTAAAATGCTTTTCATCTCTAGGTCGAATAAATAAAATTAAACGAAAAAGGGGTAAGAAATTAATGAAAAAGTTATTTTTGTTACTGGCTACAGTTTTACTTTTAGTCCTTGCAGCCTGTGGAGGATCAGACAATTCCGAAGGTGAAAACGGTTCTGAAGGCGGACAAAGCATTGAAACAATTGTCCTTGCTGATGCCGGATGGGATAGTATTCGATTCCATAACAGTGTTGCTCAAATGATTATTGAAAATGGTTATGATTATAAAACAGAAGTCACACCAGGATCCACCGCAGCTACCCTGCAAGGTCTGCGTGAAGGCGATATCAATGCTTATATGGAAATTTGGACAGACAACGTAAAAGAAGTATATGAGGAAGCTATCGATGCCGGCGATATTGAAAAAGTATCTACCAACTTCGATGATAATCAGCAAGGCATTTATGTTCCTACTTATGTTATCGAGGGCGATGAAGAACGCGGCATTGAGCCAATGGCGCCTGACTTAAAAACAGTGGAGGACTTAAAAAAATATCCAGAAGTGTTTGAAGACCCGGAAGACCCGGGCAGAGGGCGTATTCTTAATGCCCCAAGCGGATGGGCTGTTGCAGAACAAATAGATGCCAAATTCGAAACCTATGGATTAGATGAAACAATGAATAACTTTATGCCTGGTTCTGATGCGGCAATTGTTACTTCTTTAGCTGACGCTTATGAATCAGGGGAAGCTTGGGTAGGATACTACTGGTCTCCAACAGCTGTTACAGCTATGTATGATTTGACACTATTGGAGGAACCAGCGTATGACGAAGAAACCTGGAAGGAAACAAGAGGCACTGAATTCCCGCCGAACGATGTAGTAGTAGGTGTTCATAAAGATTTGCCTGAACAAGCTCCGGAAGTCGTTGATTTTCTAAGTAAGTATGAAACCAGCAGTAAACTTACCGAGGAAGCATTGACTTACATGAACGAAAACGATGCGTCAGCAGATGAAGCAGCTGCCTGGTGGATGAAAGAGCATGAAGATATCTGGACCGAATGGGTCCCAGAGGATGTAGCAGAAAAAGTGCAGAAAGCCCTTTAAATATAGGGATGGAATGTTTTGAAAAAATGAAGGCTGTGCATAGCCTTTCCTATAAGTAGCTGGCTTCGGTCAGCTACTTTCGATTCTTTAAAAGAATGATATCTTAACTGATAATTTTACAAGCGAGGTGAGAAGACTGCTATTAAGCAGTTATGCCAATGGGTGATTTTCCTGATATTCAAAGTAATTTAGGGGAGTATGTCTCCAATTTTGTTGATTTTCTGGACAGTGCTTTAGCAGGACTGTTTGATTTTATATTTTTTATATCTTCAAGGACTATCAATGGTATTGAAGGATTTTTAGATTTTCTGCCATGGTGGTTGTTCCTGATTCTGATTTTTTTGTTAGGCTGGTATTTTAAGTCGGTTTGGTCCGGCGTATTGTATGCCTTCTTTATATTTCTTGTAGGGACGTTTGGGTTATGGTCCGAAATGATGATGACCATTTCAATCGTCTTGTCAGCAGTAATAATCTGCCTGGTTATCGGCATCCCGCTTGGCGTATGGATGGCGTTCAGCAAAGGCTTTTCCACCGTCATGCGGCCGATTTTGGATGCAATGCAGACAATGCCAAGCTTTGTTTATCTAATTCCGGCCATCTTCTTCTTTGGACTCGGAAATGTTTCGGCTATTTTTGCGACTTTGATTTATGCACTGCCTCCAGTCATCCGTTTGACTGAACTTGCCATCAGGGGAGTAGATCCGGAAGTAGTCGAATCTGCTCAATCGTTTGGCTCCTCAAGATGGCAGATGCTAACTAAAGTTCAGCTTCCGCAGGCATTGCCGACAATTATGGCAGGGGTTAACCAAACAACAATGATGGCGCTGGCAATGGTCGTAATCGCTTCGATGGTTGGAGCCCAGGGCTTAGGGGAGCAAGTATTAATTTCAATTAACAGAATCGATATTGCTCTTGGATTTGAAGCAGGAATCAGTATTGTATTTTTAGCCATCATTATTGATCGAGTGACCGGTGGGGTTGCTGATCGATTCCAGAAGCATAGGAGGGCTAAATAATGGCAGAAAGCAAAGTGAAAATTGATCAAGTCTCCAAGATATTTGGTCCCAAACCAAAGTCAGTAATCGCTCAAGTGAGAGATGGTAAATCAAAGGCTGACATATTGGAAGAAACAGGACATACGGTCGGTGTATATAATGCTTCCATGGAAATTCAGGAAGGAGAAATATTCGTGATCATGGGTCTGTCCGGAAGCGGGAAGTCTACCTTGATCCGCTGTTTCAATTTATTGAATAAGCCTACTGATGGAGCAATTTATGTAGATGGCGAGAATATAGTCGATTATAATTCTTCCCAATTAAAAAAATTCAGGCAGGAGAAAATTGCCATGGTCTTCCAGCATTTTGGGCTGTTTGACCACCGGACGGTGCTTGAAAACATTGAGTATGGCCTGGAAATAAAAAATATACCGAAAGAGAAAAGACGGCAAACCGCACAGGAAAACTTGGAAGTAGTTGGCTTGAAAGGCTATGAAGATAAATATCCTGATGAATTGTCAGGCGGAATGCAGCAGCGGGTGGGACTTGCCCGGGCTTTAGCCAACGATCCGGACATCCTGTTGATGGATGAACCGTTCAGTGCACTGGATCCGCTGATCCGGCGGGAAATGCAGCTAGAGTTGCTTGATATTCAAGAGCGGCTAAAAAAGACGATTGTTTTTATCACCCATGATGTCAATGAAGCATTTAAGCTAGGCGATCGAGTGGCTGTCATGAAAGACGGTAAGGTAGTGCAGGTCGGTTCTCCTGAAGCGATTCTGGAAAATCCGGCCAATGATTATATCTCTGACTTTATCAAAGATATCGACCGTTCTAAAATTCTTCAAGCTGAAAACGTAATGATCAAACCGAACGCCCTCGTATCTTTAAAAGACGGCCTGAAGGTTGCTATCAAAGAAATGGAGGAAAACGGAATTTCTAGTGTTTTTGTCGTTGACCGCAGCCGGCATTTGAAAGGAATCGTCACGATTGACGAAGCTATCACAGGAATTAAAGAGAAAAAGTCGCTGGAAGATGTACTCAGCACGGATGTAACAACAGTATCGAGAGAAGAGTATGTTAGTGATTTAATTCCTAAAGCACTGGAATCCAAATATCCGCTGGCAGTTGTTAATCAGGATAATAAGCTGGAAGGATTTATCTTACGTGTCCATGTGCTTTCAGGGCTTGTTGCTGAAGATGTCAATGAAAGCAAAGAATACCACGGCTATACTAACTAAAAAGACAGCCTTGCCTATTATCGGCAAGGCTGTCTTTGTTTTCATGGCTGATACCGGTTATGAATCGTGTTTCTTTCAAACATTCAGCAAATTGTTTACAATAAGCAAAAGAACGATTCTATTATGAAAGGAGCCGATAGTATGGGCTTAAATACAGTCATGACGTTACATAATGGGGTAGAGATTCCCTCGGTTGGACTTGGGGTATATAAAGTAGAGGAAGGCAACGATGTATATCAGGCTGTCAAATCTGCCTTGGAAATAGGCTACCGGCATATCGATACGGCTTCCTTTTACCAAAATGAAGAGGGCGTAGGCAAGGCGATTAAGGACAGCGGTATCCCTCGGGAAGAGATATTTGTGACTACCAAAGTATGGAATGATGAGCAAGGCTTTGCCGAAGCTCTGGAGGCTTTTAATCGCAGTCTTACCAAATTGGGAACCGATTATATTGATCTTTATTTAATCCACTGGCCCGTCCCTGGTAAATATAAGGATACATGGAGAGCGTTAGAGAAGATTTATGATGAGGGTAAAGCAAAGGCTATTGGAGTCAGTAATTTTCTTCCCCATCATCTGGATGATTTGATGAGGGACGCACAGATAAAGCCGATGGTGAACCAAATTGAACTGCATCCGAAGCTTTCTCAAGTGGAAACACGCGAATTTTGCAGCCAGCACCATATTGCTGTCGAGGCTTGGTCGCCTATTGGCAAAGGGAGATATCTTGATCATCCTATGTTGCAGGAATTGGCTGAAAAGCATCAAAAATCGTCAGCCCAAGTAATCCTGCGCTGGCATTATCAAAATGGCGTCATCATCATCCCTAAGTCAGTAAAGGCAAACCGTCAGCAGGAGAATGCCCAAATCTTTGACTTCGAACTTACGGAAAAAGATATAGAACAAATGAACGAGCTTGACGAGGATTTCCGGCTTGGAGCCCATCCAGACCATTTTAATTATTAATAGTAGGCCTTCGGATTATCCCGGAGGCCTTATTCGATAATTCCATGGCGAAGAATTTTTACCTTCAAGTCAATATCTAATTTCATCTCAGGGAACTTGGCGCGCCATTCCTTTTTTGTAATAGGGTGCTTCGTGTTATAAATCTCACCAAAGCCGATCGGATCTACATTCAGTTCCTTAAATTTAGCCATTAAATTATTAATTTGCTGTTTCAGATTTTTAGCGATCTCATCCTCAAGCTTATGCAAGGTTTTTTCGTCATCTAGTGTCAGCTGCTCTGAAAGTTCCACAAGGCGCGCCTCGATTTTTACCTCACTTTTAAATTTGACTTCTTCTTTAGAGACTAGTTTAATTTTGTTGCGGCTGCGAAGCTCACTAAGAGCTAAAAATAACGATTCTTCCTTGCGGTTATCTGTTTCTGTTTCTCTCACTGATTCAAACTTTTCGATGGGGAGATCAACTTCTATCCTCCCTGTCTGATACTTGCCTGATAACAGCTTTATGAAAAATCCTTCCTCTGTGGATATTTCTCCGACTTGCCTGTCGTCTTGGAACAATGCCATTTTGGTAATGCTCGGCATTTGATCTTTGACAGAAAGCAACGGCAGGACCGGGTCCGAACCAACGTCAAAATACTTATGCATAAAATCCCGCAGTGTCGTTCTAATCAATATCTCCTGTTCTACATTTGTATCAATTAATTGATACAAATGGGTGCCGACATTCGTCGTACTGTTTTGAAAAACCTGGGATAATATATCACCTGCAGAACTATCGGCAGCAGCCAGATACATCGTATCGGTTATTTTCGCATCGCGGCTTAAAGTGTCTAAAATGCTGAAGATTCCCTGTTCAGCTATAGAAGGGCCAAACAATTGTACACGTAATTTACCAGGAACAAGCCGGAAGTTAGATTTAAGATTTGCGCGCTCCCTTGCTCCTTTTATTGTCTTCGCTGTCGAAGAAACTAATTCGTTTGGACTGTTAGCGTTCGGATCAAATTGGAAAAAGACATAGGTCGAGTCAAGCATTTCCTCGTTTTCCTGATTGATATCGACCCCGATTGTATTGATGACCCCCAGCTTCTCAATGGGATAGGCAGGAGCACAACCGGCAAGCAGAATAAATATAAAGCATAAGCTAGCATAATGAAGTTTGGGCATTAGTCCTTGCCATCCTTTTGTTTGGTATATTTCCTTCTTTTTATTAAAACGATCGGAAACAGCAGCATCGGATAGACAAAGGCTATCCAGAAACCAGCAGTGGCCACCCTGTCGATATAATTTAGAATGACCACTTCATTCTTTACAAGTCCTGCTCCCACAAAGGCAGTTGCCCCTACAGCATATAAAGCTTTCCTCTGTGGAACTTTATATAACCTTTTCATAGAATAAGTTATCATCCACGTTAGAAATATTATATTTGGCAGAATCACCATCATCCATTCAGTCACAACTAATACGTCAAACCGGCCGATGATGGCATATTCGACGATCTTAAATAAAACGAGCACAGGCCAGATTTGTTCAACTAATTCCCTGCCGCTGAAATAACCAATACAAATAACGGTTACAAGCAAGATTAAAAAAGTGGTCAGCAGCACTCCTAAGTGAGCCGACTGTTTTGCTTTCCGTTTATTATCTATGAATGGATAAATGAAAAACAAAATTTCCAAGCCAATATAAGAATATACTGTCTTGCGGGCACCTCGCAGCAGCTCTGCCGGGGAAGCCTGCAATACCGGCTGAAAGTGTTCGAAATCCATTAAAGAAATTGGTTTATATAGGAAAATCAGTAGCCATAGCGAGAAAAAGAAAAATAAAAAAGTTACTCCTACTGCCACCCGCAATCCGCCGGAAACAGCATAGATTATTAATAGGATTAACATTAAGCTCAGGAGCCAGGGTGAGACTCTTGGAAAGACGAATATTTGAATGACTTGAATGTAATCGACCAATACACTAACGAGCACGAAAAAAAAGTAAATAATATAACCGGTTCCGAGCAGTTTTCCGATCCATTTACCGAAGATATCCATTTGAATACCTAAAATATCAGCGTTTTCATATTTGTTCAAAATCACCAGCATAACAGCAACGACTAAATGGATGAGTCCACCGGCAATGAGTACGGAAATCCAGGCGTCCTGTTTTGCTTCCATAAATATATAGCGGGGGACTCCCATGATTCCTGAACCGGTCTGAAGGCTGGTAATGATAAAGAACAGATAAAAGGCTTTGATGCGTAGATTTGGTTTTACCACCACATTCGGATTCACAGAAATCCCCCTATTCATCAATATCCTTCATCTTTTTTGTGCGTTTTTGCTTGTAACGGATCATATCCTTCGGGCGAAAGGATACGCTGCGCAGGTTACTAATAAAGTTTGGCAGCCGGTAAAAGGTATTGTCGAAGTCCTTATAATTAAATGGGTATGCCGGTAATAAATATGGCCTGCCCAGCGATGTCACTTTCAGTAAATGGATGACAAGGAAGCAGATACCTGCCATTACGCCTATCAAACCAAGGAATCCGCTTAGCAAAATCATCGGAAAACGGATAACTCGAATTGTCGACCCTATAAGATAACTAGGAGCAGTAAATGATGCCAATGCACTGATTGCCACCACAATAATCAGAATGTTGCTCGTTAACCCTGCGGCTACTGCTGCCTGACCAATGACAATACCGCCGACAATCCCAATAGTCTGGCCTACCTTTGTCGGCAGTCTCGCTCCGGCTTCCCTAAGTAATTCAATTAACAATTCCAAAAACATTGCTTCAATGACAGGTGGAAAAGGAACGGCAGCCCGGGATGATCCCAAAGAGGTTAACAGCGGAGTCGGAATGATTTCATAATGAAAGGTAACTGCTGCAACATAAGCTGGGGTCAACAATGCTGATATAATCAAGGCAACAAAGCGCAGGATCCGGATAAACGAGCCGACATTCCAGCGCATGAACACATCTTCGGTAGACTCAAAAAAACTGAACAAGGTAGTTGGCGCAATAATTCCGGTAGGGCTCTTGTCGACAAGTACTCCGACCTTCCCTTTGGTAATCGAATAAGTAAAGCGGCTGGGCAGCTCGGTTTGATAAAATTGAGGAAAAATCGACATGGACGAATCCTCAATAAAATACGTAAGAGGGGTGGCATCTTCGATTTCGTCCATTACAAGGTTTTGCAGCCGCTGACGCATTGTTTGTACGTCCGTTTCATTGGCAAGGGATTTAAGGTACATAAGCCGGATTTCTGTTTTTACTCTCTCACCAACAATTATTTTTTCTGAAACCAAGTCATTGGAATTCAAGCGCCAGCGTACCTGGTTCAAATTAGTATCAAGGGATTCTGTGAACGCATCCTGAGGGCCAAGGACTGTAGATTCTTTATCTGATTTCTGTACTTTTCTATGTTCCTGCTGGGGAATCAGATAGGTGAGCAGGCCCTCTTCGTTTTCCACATAAATCCCCACTGCACCACTAATAAGGTCATCCATTATCGCTTTTAAATCGGTTTGTAGGGCAGCATTGCCTAACGGCAGCTTGTTGCGGATTTCTGCCAAAGTCCAATCGTTTTTCTTTGACAATAAAGGAGATAAAATACTGCTGTTCAATTGATTTTTATTGATCATTACCGTTATATAAAAAACTAGTATTTTGGAAGCGCCGACTTGAAATTCCTGAAGCTGAAAGTCCGGATTATCATGCATGGCGTCCGATAATTGCTTTTTTAGATCGGCTATGGATAAAGGGAACATTTCCTTAGCCTTGCTTTTCCTTTCCTTACTTCTTTTCATAATAGGTTCCTCCAGCAAAACAATTAGCCATAGTATGCCGAAAAATGACCAGGATTATTAGCTGATTGCTGGAAAAGTTACGGATAGCTGACTGGTGGTTTTTCTCCAAAGATAAAGCTACTTGCAAAAAAACGAGCGATAACAGCATCGAGGGTTTAACAGGCCTTCTTCTACCATTCATTGAGGACGAAAAGGAAGATGTATGGCGATTAACAGTAAGTGTTTCCAATAGTATCGGATAATCATTTGTACTACGCTACGGAAATACACTACGCTTTCCGCGGGCGGCTGGTGAGCCTCCTCGAGCTTGCGCTCTACGGGGTCTCAACGAGGCCTTTCCTCCCGCAGGAGTCTCCGTGTATTTCCTCCGTTGAAAGTCTACGTACGGTTTTCAACCAATAAAACCCAAATACTTACTTGAGATCGCGGTCGTGTTATGCAAGGTAGCAAAAATAGCTCTATCAGTGCAGGCAGCATATAGACTCTAGGATCAGGACGAGTCTGAGGGAACGCTTCGGCAGCGACTTATCGCACGCAGAAAATGGCTCCTTTATGTTCAAGGAGGCGGAAGCTGTGCTCACAGGAACGAAGTCTTCTGCCTGAGCAAGTTTAAGCACCCAACCTTGTTAGAAGGAAAAATAAAGTTGTAACGGTGTCCGCAGGTTTTCTTCTTAATCATTAGAAAAGAAAAATCGAACGAGTTCGAATGTTATTCGAATCATCGTTCGATTTTTACTTTGGCCACTATCCTTTTGTCCCATCCTGCCGTGCTAATTAAATATATGAATGATTGGCTTAGTAGCCGTTGACAACAATATCGAGCTTGCCAGAGTCGGTATTGATCAGCAATCCATGGACTGGTGTGTCCTCAGGCATTAGGGGATGATTCTCTATGTTTTGCACGCTTGTCTTAATACCTTCTTTGGCTTGGTCGAATCCCCGCAGCCAGTCGGCTAAATTGCTCTTGTCGCTGAATTTGCTCATTTCTTCTTCGGTGATCCCTTGTACTTTCATTCTTTCGAGAATTCCTTCTGGCCTGAACCCATTCAGCCAGCAATCATGATGGCCAATCACAAAGATTTCATCTGCTCTTAGCTCGTATACAGCGATCAGCAGGCTTCGCATCACACTATCATCAGGTTCAGTTAGAATCGCACCAGCGTTCCTGATGAATTGGACATCGCCGCTGTTTAGGCCAAGTGCTTTTGGTAGTAATTCGTCCAGCTGTATTTCCATACACGTCAATATAACAGCGTTTTTGTTCGGAAAGTCCTTCCCCCGTCCGGAAGTATGAGTTCCTTTCTCCATGAATTGAACATTATGTTGAAGCATCTCCTCTAATAACATCTCTTCCTTCCTTTCTTCTTATAGCGGTATTAACAAAATAACGGATGATGTGATTATTTTCAAATGAAGCTGCATGCTAGAAGAAACCATGTTCTAATAACTTTGATAATAAACATTTATGTGGTATATTAACCGTAATATTAAAATATTCAAAAAAAGTTTACCCACGTGCCCATACTCGCAAATTTCACCTTGTTTCAACCTTCTGCTGTGTCTATTAACGTAATTTTCCATGGAAAATGGAATAAGTTTACGTCACTAACCCCTGTAAACTAATATTTTAATCCGAATAGATATATTAATTAAGGATTCTATGAAAGGGTGAGATGATGGAAGAAATGACGAGGAATTGCCGATTATGCCAAGAGCCAATGCCGCCATCTCCATTTATGACATGTCCAGTTTGTTTAGCTGACAGTGAAAAGGTTAAAACGTACATCCTCAAGAATCCGCATGTGACTCCAGAGAAAATATCAAAAGAAACAGAAGTTCCTTTAGATAAGGTTTCCAATATGGTGAAGTTAGGAATCAGTGTGAAGTGATTTGCACAATAAGGCTGTCTTTTTAAAGGCAGCCCTCCGCTGGCAAAAGAACTCCATTTACTCGCTATCCCCAAGGCATAACTCTGATAAAACTAGAGGAATCAACGGTCTTCGGAACCCCCAATTTCTTATTACTTTTCAGAAAAATAAAATAACAGGTTGACACATAATGTTCACAATTATATAATTATGGAGCATTAATACGAAAGGAGGTCACGGACCAATGAAAAAAGTAAACGTAATTTTAGTTAATTTCATACCTTCTGTGGCCTCCAAGGAAACTCGTATGCCGATCACCCATTGCTGATTATGCTTGGTGTATGTGTACATATGAATATTTCTAATTACAGGTCACGATGATAAAATCCGTGGCTTTTTTATTTCTAATCGAAATGCACTCGTCTGCGGATGGGTGTATTTTTTTATGTAAAAAAGTTCCATTGTTTGCATCAAAAGCCTTGATAAAGAATAGACTCTTGTTTATCGCTGATGAGAGCGAGCGGGGTTTTATTATAAATATCATATCGGATGAGGAGGAGTATGAATGAGAATGCATCAACAGAAAGCGGATATTTTGTTACAGGATTGGAAAGAGAGCGGTTAGCAAACTTAGCAAAGAAAAAGAAGCAGGTGACAAAAATGTTTAGTGTATTTAAAAAGTTAGATTGGTTTTTTAAACGTTATTGGAAAAGGTACAGCTTGGCAATTATTGCTTTAATTGTAGCTAGTCTGATTGACCTTATCCCGCCGAAATTGGTAGGGATGGCTATAGATGAAATCCAATTTCAAACCTTCACATGGGAAAGAATGACAGAAGTCATCCTTATATATGGAATATTAATTATCTTAAGTTATACTATATCCTTTCTATGGGACTATAACTTGTTTGGCGGCGCAGCTATTATGGAAAAGCTGATGCGCTCCAGGCTGATGAATCATTTTCTGAAAATGACGCCCACTTTTTATAGTAAATTCCGGACGGGAGATTTGATGGCAAGGAGTACCAATGATTTAAAGGCGATATCGATGACTACCGGATTTGGTGTCTTAACGTTGGTTGATTCAAGTATTTTCATGTTCATGATTATTGCGGTAATGGGATTGACCATCAGTTGGAAGTTGACGTTAACAGCGTTAATTCCGCTGCCAATTATGGCTGTAGTTATGCAAAAGTATGGAAACGTTATTCACAGCCGGTTTACCAAAGCCCAAGACGCCTTTGGTGATATGAATAACGAAGTACTGGAATCTATACGCGGAGTCAGGGTGATCAGGGCCTTTGTCCAGGAGAGACAAGATGAGGCGCGATTCAATGCCATGACAGCTGATGTTTATCAGAAAAACCTGGAAGTCGCTAAAGTAGATGCTCTATTTGAGCCTACGATGAAGATACTTGTCGGATTGTCTTATACAATTGGTCTAGGATATGGCGCTATGCTAGTTTTTCAAAACCAGTTGACGATTGGTGAGTTAGTGTCTTTCAATGTGTATTTGGGTATGCTGATTTGGCCAATGTTCGCGGTAGGGGAATTAATCAATGTTATGCAGCGGGGTAATGCATCCCTGGACAGGGTCAATCAAACGCTCGACTATCAGGCTGACGTCAAAAGTCCGGTCAATCCGATGTCTATAAAGCTTCCAGGAGAAGTCGTTTTTGACAAAGTCGACTTTTCTTATCCGGGTAGCCAGCAAGCTAGTCTCCGTGATATCAGCTTTCGTGTGGCTGGCGGCCAAACGGTCGGTGTTGTAGGAAAAACAGGGGCAGGGAAAACAACCTTGTTCAAACAATTGCTGCGCGAGTATCCTGGTCTGCATGGAGATTTGAAAATCTCGGGAGTGTCGATTAACAAGCTTGATTTAGACACAACTCGTAATTGGATTGGTTATGTACCCCAGGAACAAATTCTATTTTCTAAAACAATCAGGGAAAATATACAATTTGGCAAGCAGGGGGCAACGGACGAGGAAATCTTTAAGGTCATGGACATGGCTCATTTTCTCGAAGATATCAAAAGCCTGCCAAATGGATTGGATACGAAAGTTGGAGAGAGCGGTGTGACTCTTTCTGGCGGTCAAAAGCAGCGGGTAGCACTTGCCAGGGCTTTTATCAAAGAGCCGGAGATTCTCATTCTCGATGATGCTTTGTCAGCGGTTGATGGAAACACAGAAGCAAATATAATCAGCCACTTAAGAAAAGCGCGGCAAACCAAGACAACTTTTATTGCTGCCCACCGGTTATCGGCTGTCGAGCATGCTGATCTCATCCTGGTTATGGATAAAGGCAGGATTCTGGAAAAGGGTACACACGAACAATTACTAAAGATAGATGGTTGGTATGCTGCGCAATACCGTGCGCAGCAGCTTGAAGAACAGGAGGTGATCTCCTAATGAAAGGTTCAACGGAAAAAAGATTGTTGAATTATGCAGTCAAATTTAAAAAAACAATTTTAATTGGTCTCGTTTGTTTGGTCATAGCAGTCGCCCTCGAGCTAGCTGGACCATTTATAGCTAAACGAGTGATAGATGAACACATCACAGGAATTGAAACAACATGGCATCAAGTGGATGTCCAAGACGATAAATATACCGTTGCTTTTAATGGAGAATTATATAAAAGAGAAGACAGGCTGGCAAAGAATGAGCAATCCTTGGGAAAAGCCAGCCTGCTGCAAGTGGGAAGGTCTTATTACCTTACAAAATCAGAAGTGAGTCAATCGGGCGAAAGAAGTGTCGACAATGGGATTGTCACAGTAGAAACTCCTGCCGGTAAGGAACAAGCAGAAGCAGAAAAGTTAACTGTTGCAGAGCTTTACCATTTTTTCAAGCCTGAGCAGGCACCGATTATTTGGTTGTTAGTTTTATATGTAGCATTACTATTAATTGCGGCAATTTTTCAATTTGGAAAGACATATCTTTTGCAAAAGGCTTCCAATAAAGTGGTTGAGAGAATGCGTAATGATATCTTCAGCCATACCCAAGAAGTGCCTATCAATTATTATATAGATCAGCCTGCAGGGAAAATAGTAGCCCGTGTTACCAATGATACCGAAGCGATTAGGGACTTATATGAGCGGGTTCTGTCTGTATTCGTGACGAGTATCATTTATATGGCTGGAATTTATACAGCGTTATTTTTATTGGATTTCAGGCTGGCTGCGCTATGTTTGATTTTATTGCCGGTCATCTTTTTATGGATGAAGGTTTATAAGCACTTTGGCACCAAGTACAACAGGGTAGTTCGTTCGACTGTCAGTGAAATTAATGGGAACATTAATGAGTCGGTTAATGGTATGCCAATCATTCAAGCATACCAAAAGGAGAGCCAGGTGAGTTCGGAGTTCGAAAGAATGAACGAACGCCACTTTGACTACCAAAGAAAGCTGGTAAAGCTGAGCGCCCTAACTTCTCATAACCTTGTCAATGTTCTGCGTAATCTGGCTTTTGTAGCTTTTATCTGGTATTTTGGTTCCTCTTCATTAGGACTGGAAAGTGTAGTAACCGCTGGAATCTTATATGCGTTTGTTGATTATTTAACCCGTTTATTCCATCCAGTTAACGATATCGTAAACCAACTGCCATTATTGGAGCAGGCTAGAGTGGCTGCATCACGAGTATTCGAGTTAATGGATGAACAGGGGGAAGCTGTAGATACACAGCCGATAGAAAAATATCAGGGGCATGTACAATTTGATTCTGTCTGGTTTTCCTATGGCAAAGAAGACTATGTCTTGAAAGACATAAACCTGGACGTGCGGCCGGGAGAGACAGCAGCATTTGTCGGTCATACAGGGTCAGGTAAAAGTTCGATCATGAATCTATTGTTTCGTTTCTATGATCCTCAACGAGGCAGGATTACGATTGATGGCAAGGATACTGGCCGCTTTTCCAGACAGCAAATCAGAAGCCATATGGGAATTGTTTTACAAGACCCGTTTTTGTTCACTGGAACCGTTTTGTCGAATGTAACGATGAATGACCCGAATATTTCCCGGGAAATGGCGATAGATGCATTAAAAGCTGTCGGAGCTGATCGGTTTATTGATCGATTACCTGCAAAATACGACGAGACTGTCAAAGAGGGAGGCGGTACGTTTTCGATGGGGGAACGCCAGCTTATTTCATTTGCCAGGGCGCTAGCCTTTGATCCGTCTATTTTAATCCTCGACGAAGCGACAGCAAATATCGATACAGAAACGGAAAATCTAATCCAGCAAGCACTTGATGTGTTGAAAAAGGGACGCACAACTTTAATTATCGCGCACAGACTGTCGACCATTCAGCAGGCAGATAAGATATACGTCTTAGACCATGGTACAATAAAAGAAGAAGGCAACCATCAGAGGCTGTTAGAGCAAAAAGGTCTTTACTACCAAATGTATCAAATGCAGCAAGGAAAATTAAAAGAACAGGTTGTCTCCTAATCTCGTTTGCATGAGGTGAATGGATGAATAAATCAGATGAGGAAAAACACGATATTATCGATGAGGATTTATATGAAGATATTCCCGAGGAAGAATTGCTGGAGATTTTAGACGAAGAAAAACGAAAAGCAATCAAGGCACAAGCAGACAAAGAAGCGAAACCAAAGCGCCCTTTTCCCAAATGGGCGTTTTGGCTAATTGCAGTAGCGATGATGATTAATGTAATTGCATTATTGCCTAATACGGTATCAGTCCCGGCAGTAAATTTCCTAATTACTTCGGCAAAATTATCACAGGACGATCAAGTCAGCGCATATAAACAGTCGGTGGTAGTAATTGAGGCGGGGGATAGCCGGGGCACAGGTTTTTCTATATCTGCCGACGGGAAAATTTTGACAAATCATCATGTGATAGAAGACGAACGTAGGATATTGGCTGCTTATCCTGAAGATGGATTGTTTGATGCTGAAGTAATAGCAAGCTACCCTGATATCGATTTGGCTGTATTACAAGTGAAGGCGGAGGGTTTGCCGTACTTAGACTTAGCGAATGACAGTGACTTCACCGCAAGGGAGCATATCCATTTCATCGGCAACCCCTTACGTTTTCAGGGGATTGCTAACGAAGGCGAAATAATTGGTTATACCGAGTTAGACAGCTGGGACCAGCAGGTGATGATGCTGGAAGCCCCTGTTTATCGGGGAAATAGTGGAAGCCCAGTAATTAATAGCGAAGGAGCTGTGATTGGAGTGGTGTTTGCCACCCTGGACCATGAGGGACACGGAAAGGTTGGTTTAGCAGTTCCAATCGATTATTTTCACGAAAAGCAAAGCAACCATGAAACATAACTTGTTGATATGCGCGCGTCTTATGCTGAATTGAGCGAAATCTGATCCGTTCTGCTTCTTGCTGGTTGCGTTTCATGTGTGGACAGGAAGGGTATATTTTTATAAAAGCCAGGAGGGATTACTATTTTACACTATGCTTCTTCGATTGAGAGCTACCAGCTTCAGGCCAGTGATGGGGAGCTGGGAAAGGTGAAGGAACTGTACTTTGATGATACGCAGTGGGCAATCCGCTATCTTGGCGTTGACACAAGAAAGTGGCTTCCAGGCAGACGCGTACTCTTATCCCCGAGCTCTTTTACTAAAATTGACCCGGATAACCAAACGGTTCACGTATCAAATGATAAAGAAACAGTGAGAAACAGTCCTTCTTTGGAGGAGGCCAGTTCGATGACGCCAAGTTATGAAGTGGCGTTGACTAGATATTATGGCTGGACACCTTATTGGACTGGAGGTTTGCTTTGGGGAAGGCAAGATGTACCTTTAGTTGGAACCGTCGATGAAAAGCTTCCAGACAGGCCGGAAGATGAGAGCGCAGATTTGGCGGATGAGATTACCCATAATCTCCGGGAGATTGATGAGTTAAAAGAATCCTTCACTGTGCATGCCTCGGATGGGAAAATAGGTAAAATAGATGATGTAGTCATTGATGATAATAATTGGAAATTACGCTACTTGGTCGTGGAAACCGGTCAGGATTATAGATGGAAATACGTGTTGCTGTCACCTGATTGGACTCAATCAGTAGATTGGGTGGATAATAATATTTATCTCGATGTAACATTAGAGGTAGTCAGAACTGGCCCAGGTATCCAAGAGAAAGGCGATATCTCCAGGCAGTACGAACAAGAGCTCCACACAGCATACGGAAAAGCAAGCTATTGGAATTATTAAGCAAAAAGGAACAGCACATTGCTGTTCCTTTTTTACTGTTAAGAGGTGAATTTCAACTAAAATCAGCGAGGATATCCATTATTTTGTAACATCATGACAACTTTTTAAACAAATTGTAATCTTCCTGTGATAGCTTCTGAAGCACAGTTTCTGTATCATTAATCATATTAAAGATAATGGAGATTAACATGCAGATAAAAACAGTAAATAAACTTAAATTAAAACAAAAAACACCCATAAAAACCCTGCTATTATCGAAATCTATAAAGGCTGGAGGTGATGAAGGTTGATCGGTCATCGCTCTGCTATAAAGGAAAGACCTAGTTTAGAACAACAAGTTACGATGGTACAGAACGGAGATGAGGAAATACAAAATAGCTTATTACAAGCTTATCAACCTTTTATTGCCAAAAGCGTTTCTGATGTATGTAAGAGGTATATAGATCCCCAGACGGATGACGAATTCAGTATAGGTCTGCTTGCTTTTAATGAAGCGATGTTGTCCTATTCTGCTGATAAAGGAAGTTCTTTTTTATCTTTTGCACGCCTGGTAGTGAAGCGGCGGGTAATTGATTATATTAGACAGGAAAAGAATAAGTCTGCTCCGGCTTCCTTTGATGAGCCTTTGGAAGATGCCCAAATGGAAAATCCGACCGAAATTACTGCTGCTAAATTTGTATACTCGAATGAGTTAGACAGCTGGTACCGCCGTGAGGAAATAAAGGATTTGCAAGCGAAGCTAAAAGAATATAAGTTATCTTTTGAGGAACTTACCAATGTATCTCCAAAGCATCGGGATGCCAGAGAGTCAGCAATCCATGTTGCCAAAGTGCTTTTCTCTTGCGATAATTTAAGGAGTTATGTCTTGCAAAAGAAAAAAATACCAATTAAACATCTGATCAACCGTGTGGATGTCAGCAAAAAAACGCTGGAGAGAAACCGTAAGTATATATTGGCGATATTTATCATCCTTAATGGAGATTATATTTATTTAAAAGATTACTTAAAGGGGTTGGGTTAGTGAAAAGAGGAGTTATCATGGAACGGCACCGCCATTACATGATTGTAATGGATAGAGACGGGGTATTCCGCAAAGCTCAGCCAATCAGCCATGGTGAAATCGGGGCTGAGGTTGTTTATGAGCCGAAGGAATCGAGCCGTATCCATAACTTTTTGTTTACTGGTAAATCAGTGAATAATCGAACGAAAATTGCCGCAATGACAGTCATGCTATTGTTGATTACCTTCCCCCTATATGCTTGGTATAATGGGGATACGGCTTATGCCTATGTCAATGTCGACATTAATCCAAGTATGGAAATGGAAGTTAATGAGGCACTGAAGGTAAAGGATATTCAGCCTTTAAATGAGGATGCGGAAATGATTCTTGCCGAATTAGGCGACCAATGGAAGAATAAAACAGTGGAGGAAGTTACCGCCCAAGTTATTGACCAGGGACGCAAAGATCAATTAATTGAAGGGGAAAATGTTGTCATTATTGGTGTCAGTTATCTGGAAGGACCGTTAAAGGATAAGCACATTACCAAGGTTCTCGATGAATACTTCCGTGACCATCCAGATGAAGGGCTGGACGTTGCCACATTTGAAGTACCGGAAGAAATTCGCAAAGCCGCTAATATCCAGGACAAGTCTATGAACCAAATGTTTGCAGAAGAGGTTGAAAATGATCAAAGCTCTCCGCCGGCTGATTCCAAAATGGATGATCAGGAAAGAGATATCATACAATCATTTTATAATAAGCAAAGTGATCATGAGATAGAGGAAAGCGCTGGAGAAACAGATGATACAAAACCTAATGCTGTGAAACAGAAGAGCAATGGAAAGGATAATGGCAACAGTAATCAACCCCGGGTTGATTCCGCCCAGAAAGCAAACCGAGATCAACACCAGAAAATGATGGCAGCTGAAAAGAAAGCCGGGCAGCATTCCAAATTATCCAAGAAGGAAGAAAAAAACTCAGAGCCATCAAAACAGAAATCAGCGAAACTGAAAAAACATAAAGACAAAAATAGTAAGGGAGAACAGCAGGAGAATAAACAGTTAAAGAGCAAGCAAAAACAGGAAAAGCAAAAGAATAAGAACAAACACAAACAGAATAAACAGAAGCAAAACGATGGCTCAAACAAACATAAAAGAGATAAAGGAAAAAACCATAATAAACATTAAATCGGCTCGCTCTGATTGTTAAAGCTCTTACCACATGCGGATAAGGGCTTTTTGTCGTTGCAATGAAATGATAATTGCTTATATTTGGTCGGTACTTCCCAATCAAGTACAATTAAAGATGTAAACATCAAATCATTTAACAACAAAAGGGAGCTGCCTATTATGGGGAACAAACCACGAGTGGGAATCGTCGGTCTGGGTAATATTGCACAAAAAGCTTATCTGCCATTACTGACGAAAGAAACAAATTGGGAGCTGATGGGTGCCTTTACACCTAATCGTAACAAACGGGAAAAAATTTGCAGACAATATCGGATTGAAAGCTTTTCGAGCTTAAAATCATTAACTTCCCAATGTGATGCAGTGTTTGTTCATGCTTCCACAGAAAAACATTTTGAGATTGTTTCTTATTTGCTATCTGAAGGAAAAGATGTCTATGTGGATAAGCCATTGGCTGCTAGCTTGGATGAAGCGGAGCGATTAGCAGAGGTCAGTGATAAACGAGGGCGAAAATTGATGGTTGGTTTTAATCGAAGGTTTTCTCCTATGTATCGACAGGCAAAAGAGCTATCGAAAAATTTTGCTTGGCTGCACATGGAAAAACATAGAGCCGACAGCATCGGACCGCAGGATTTCTCGTATACGATGCTTGATGATTATTTGCATTTGGTTGATACTGTCAGGTGGCTGGCAGGCTTTGATGACTTGTCAGTGACAGAATACTTCTCGAAAATCAATGATGATGGCCAGCTTGTATTTGCTAAGCATTCTTATGTGGAAAAAGATCGGGTTTTCACAACTGCCATGCACAGGCGTGCGGGTTCTAACCTGGAAAAGCTGGAATTCGTGAATGAAAAATCGATAATCAGGGTAATAAACCTAAACACCCTGCAGGTGGAGAAGGACAATAAAGTCAGCACCTTGATACCGCCTTCTTGGGAAACGATATTGACAGCTAAAGGATTTGAAGGTGCTATCCATCACTTTTTCGATTCCATCGAAAAAGATACAGTCCCTGCAACGAATGGCTGGGAAGCTTTGAAGTCGCAGCAGCTGCTCCATGAAATGATTGTACAGGCATCTAAAAATAAATGATTTCAGCAGGAAAGGACTGCTGCTTGGAGATTGAAGCTCTGGGTTCTTTCGAGATGATTCATAGTAAAGCGTAAAAGGAGCTCGATTATATGTCCAAATTGGACTTAAAGCAATTTGAGAAAAAACTGATTGTCAGGAATATAGAAAAAGAAGATATTGATCAAATTTTGCAAATGCAAAAGCGTTGTTTTCCGAATATGGACCCGTGGAAACGGGAGCATTTACTTAGTCATTTAGACCATTTTCCAGAAGGGCAATTTTGTATTGAATTGGACGGCGACATTATTGGCAGCTGTTCCAGCCTTATCGTCAATTTTGATGAATATGATGATAAACATACGTGGGATGACATTACAGATGAAGGGTATATTACCAACCATGATCCGGAAGGTTACAATTTATATGGGATTGAAGTGATGGTCGATCCTGAATATAGAGGAATGAAAATCGGGAAGCGGCTGTATGAAGCTCGAAAGGAATTGGCGAGAGAACTAAACTTGAAGAGCATTATCATCGGCGGCAGGATTCCTAATTACCATAAATACCAGCATGAACTGACACCAAGAGAATACGTAGAAGAAGTCAGCACAAAAAATATTTATGATCCAGTTTTGACTTTCCAGATTATGAATGGATTTACCGTCATGCGGATAAACCCAGGGTACCTGCCCGATGACGTACAGTCAGCTAAGTATGCCACCTTAATGGAATGGAACAATATCGATTACCGGGCAAAATCCAAGCGCCATTTTAAGACGGCCTATCCGGTAAGAATTACCGTCATTCAGTACATGATGAAAAATATTGAGTCGTTTGAAGAATTTGCCCGCCAGGTGGAATATTATGTCGATGTTGCTTATGATTTCGGCTCCGATTTTGCCGTTTTTCCGGAAATATTCACCACGCAGCTGATGTCCTTTCTAGAAGAAAAGGTACCATCTAAAGCAGTACGCAAACTGTCTGAATTTACGGAGGATTATATTGAATTGTTCTCCCATTTAGCGATGAAATACAATGTCAATATTGTCGGGGGATCTCACTTTGTCGAAGAGGACGACCATATTTATAATATCGCTTATCTTTTCCGCCGCGACGGAACGATTGAAAAGCAGTATAAAATTCATGTTACTCCTAATGAAAGAAAATGGTGGGGAATTCAGCCGGGCGATGCTGTGAAGGTGTTTGATACCGATTGCGGGAAAATAGCCATACAAATTTGTTATGATATCCAATTTCCCGAACTCACCCGATATGCGGTCGATCAAGGAGCGAACATTATCTTCGTTCCATTTTGTACGGACGACCGCCAGGGGTATTTGCGGGTCCGATATTGTGCCCAGGCTCGCGCCGTAGAAAACCAGGTGTACACGGTGATAGCAGGAACTGTTGGCAACC
Source organism: Sediminibacillus albus (assembly GCF_900101125.1). Classification (GTDB taxonomy): domain Bacteria; phylum Bacillota; class Bacilli; order Bacillales; family Amphibacillaceae; genus Sediminibacillus; species Sediminibacillus albus. Next base: position 150,327 of record NZ_FNFL01000007.1, read on the forward strand.
TTACCCAAGTAGAGAATATGGATATTCAATACGCTCAATCGGGTATATTCACTCCGTCTGATTTTGAATTTGCCCGAGATGGAATCATCGGCGAATGCCACCCGAATATTGAGACGGTAGTTGTCGGTGACGTCGATTTAGAAATCTTAAGAAGACAACGTAAATCAGGTACAGTCCGGCAGTTAAGGGATCGAAGAAGGGACTTGTTTGAAATAAAATATAAAAATATCAGGACAGAGGTAAAGCCTCAACAGAAGGGATGATGAATGAATGCTGAAGGACCAAGTAGCTATTGTGACTGGAGCGTCCCGCGGCATTGGCAAAGAGATTGCCCGCCAGCTTGCTAAACAAGGGGTCAAGTTATCGATAATGGGAAGCTCTGAAGAAGTCCATAGAACCAAGCGGGAAATAGAAGCGGAAGGGCATTCCGATATTTTTTCTTTCCGTGCAGATGTGACCAAAGAAAACGAAGTGGACCATGTAATCGAAGCAACCAAAAATGCTTTCGGCTCCCTTGATATCCTTATCAACAATGCTGGCGTCGTTATCTCTAAGAAAATAAAAGACATTACGGTGGAAGAATGGAGAAAGACATTTGAAGTAAATGTGCAGGGAGTTTTTCTATGTACTAAAGCTGTTGTGCCTATCATGAAGCAGCAGCAATCCGGAACGATTATTACGATCTCCTCGGATGTTGCCAGATATGCGATTGCAGAAATGGGATCGCTGTATACGTCGACTCAATATGCAGTACAAGGCTTCATCGCTTCGATTGGCCAAGAATTAAAGGGTGATGGAATTCGTGTAGGCACGATCAACCCAGGGTTAGTCAATACGAATTTCGGAGCCATTCAAGGTAATGAACAGGGCGGCGAAAAGAAAGACTGGCTCAAAGTAGAAGATATCGCAGATGCCGTTATTTATATGGCGGGTGCGCCCAAACACATGCTTATTGACGAGCTATATCTACATCCATTAAGCCAAAAATACCCACGAACATAATAGCCGGAAGGGGACACCATAGATGGTGTCCCCTTCTATTTATTAAAGCTACTCGATCAACTTTGGTTGAAAGTAGAGCGACTAACACGAAAAGAGGATCAACACTGAAAAAGCCAGGGAAACCGGCAACAAAAAGCGGAGGGTCTTGTTTACCGGCCCTCCGCTTTTACTGAAACGCCTTTCTTCGCTCACACTTCTATCGCTGGAGTGTGGGCCATGGCATGGTCGATATAGTGAAGCAGGCTTTCGTGTGAATTTATTACTGTTTGTTCATTAGGGGTGTAGTGAAAGGCGTGAAGAAAAGCCTCGATTTTTTTGGCTAAAATATCATCGTTTGTCCGGACCATGAGGACAAGTAAGTCGTCCCATTGTCCCCAAAGCGTATAGTAAAGAGCTTTATCGTAATCAGGTATAACCATTTTTATCCCTCTTTTCTAAAAGGGTTAATTTTATTGTTGCCTGATTTAAAGAAACAATTTGCGAACGTTTTTGGAGATACAGGTAAATGTTTACGTCTCAAGAAGAACTTCAATTTTTCCATGGATTGGCGGTTAATAGTTGCGCATAAACAAAACCAGTTAAACCATACTAGCATTAAACCTAATATAAGGAGGAAAATACACCAATGAAATGGAGAGCTTTAGGCGTTACTTTATTAGGTACAGCTATGCTTATGGGATGTCAAAATGATGGCGGAAACCAGACAGGGCAAGGTACAGATGATGGAGTACAACAAACCCGCTTTAATGACACGACAGATTACCCGTTGAACGGTAATCAAACAGGTACGCGCAACAACCAGGGAGACAACCGTAACATGGCGAACAATGGTAATGTCAATAACCAGGGAAATCAAAACAATAATGTCGGCCAAAATGGGCAGAACAATGATCAATACGAAGTGAATGAAAAACTTGCTGACAGGATTTCTGAGCAGGTAGATGATATTGATCGTGCATATGTGCTGACTGCAGGTGGAAATGCTTATGTTGCAGCCGAGCTTAACAAGGGAAACAATAACAACACGGGCGGCAACAATAACGGCGATGACGGAAACAATGCAAATTTCGGGAACAACGGTAACAATGGAAACGGCGGCGACACCGGAACCAACATGAATAATAATCAGAACGGCAATAATGAAGTCAGCGACGAAGTAAAAGAACAAGTTTCCAAAGTTGTAAAGCAAGCGGACGATAACATTGAGAACGTCTACGTTTCGACAAACCCTGATTTCGTCAATTTAACAAATGATTATGTAGATGATGTCAACAATGGCGAACCTATCGAAGGATTTTTCGAGCAATTCGGCGAAATGACAGAACGTATTTTTCCGCAAAACAGATAACCCTTATGTATAACAAAGCCGTCCATTCTCAATGGGCGGCTTTTTCTTTATGGCGATACTCCTGGCGGGAAAGACTTCCTACTATGTGAAAACTACATAAACGAGAATGATTGTAAATTGATAATACCCATTTATTATGTTATATTATTACCATTAATCCCAATAAAACATAGTGTATTAATAGGAATTAAAAATAAATGGGAGTTGAAATAAAAATGGGCCGTGAATTTGTTGATCTGTTTGATAAGTGGGCTGGTTCTTATGATGAAAGTGTAACGGGGCATGATCCTCAGTATCGTGCTGTATTTGATAAATATGATACAATATTGAATGAAGTAACAAACCATGCAGAAGGAAATGTTTTGGAGTTTGGCGTCGGCACAGGCAATCTTTCAAAAAAACTGATGGATGCCGGCCATACCGTTATCGGCGTTGAACCTTCACAAGCAATGCGCGAGGCAACTGCCGAAAAATTTCCTGACCTGACCGTATTTGATGGCGATTTTCTTTCTTATCCAGATTTGGATGTACCGATTTCTACCATCGTCAGCACGTACGCTTTTCATCATTTAACAGATGAAGAGAAGGGGCGGGCAATCAAAGGCTTCAGCAAGCTGCTCCCGAAAGGCGGGAAAGTAGTCTTTGCGGATACAGCTTACAAAAGCCAAGAGGAAAAAGATAAAATCCATCAGCTTGCCAAAGACAACGGTTATCAAGATCTATTATATGATTTAACGACTGAATACTATCCGATGGTGGATGTCCTCAAGGATCTGTTTGAAGACAACGGATTTTATGTTACTTTTAAACAAATGAACGAATTCGTTTGGCTCATGGTAGCTGACAAACAAGCATAAATAAAGATGTAACTTTTCTCAAAGGAGTGGAGAAATAATGGCAGAAAAAATGAATGTAGAAAGTTTCAATCTTGATCATACTAAGGTAAAAGCGCCTTATGTCCGTCTTGTAGGGGTGACTACTGGGCAAAGCGGTGACAAAGTGTACAAATATGACATCCGCTTCTGCCAGCCGAATAAAGAGCATATGGATATGGCTGGTCTACACTCAATCGAACATTTAATGGCAGAAAATATCCGCAATCATATGGAAAATGTGCTGGACATCGGTCCTATGGGCTGCCAGACAGGGTTCTATTTAGCCATAATTAATAATGACAGCTACGAAGAAGTCTTAGAAGCATTGGAAAAGACCTTGCAGGATGTACTTCATGCTACAGAGGTACCAGCTTGTAATGAGGTTCAATGTGGTTGGGCTGCTAACCACAGCTTAGAAGGAGCTAAAAAAATTGCTGCCGATATGCTGGAAGGTAAAGATGAATGGCAGCAGGTCTTTGCAGAGTAAAGGGGCGCAGATATGACTTTATATCGAAATACCCAGGAACTGATCGGCAATACACCGCTTGTTGAGCTTACTAAGTTCCCCCTTCCCGAGGGGGTTCGTTTTTTTGCGAAATTGGAATTTTATAATCCTGGCGGCAGCATAAAGGACCGATTAGGTCAGGAACTTATCAATGAGGCACTCCGCAGTGGAAAAGTGAGTGAAGGCGGAACGATAATCGAACCGACTGCTGGAAACACTGGTATCGGTTTAGCCTTGGCGGCACTAGATAAAAATGTGTCAGTCACTTTTTGTGTACCTGAACAGTTCAGTATCGAGAAACAGGAATTAATGAAAGCGTTAGGCGCAAAAATCGTCCATACACCGACAGCAGAAGGGATGAGAGGGGCGATTGCAAAAGCAGAACAGCTTGTCAAGGAAACACCGAATAGTTACTCTCCGCAACAGTTCGGCAATCGTGCAAATCCTGCTACTTACTATAAAACATTAGGCCCGGAAATTTGGCAGGATCTCAACGGGGAAGTGGATGTATTTGCAGCTGGAGCTGGTACTGGCGGAACGTTTATGGGGACTGCCCGATACTTGAAAGAACAGAACCCCAATGTGAAAACAGCAATCGTCGAGCCGGAAGGGTCTGTCATTGCAGGGGGGGAACCTGGTCCTCATAAAACGGAGGGGATTGGCATGGAGTTTTTGCCTGATTATATGGACCGTTCCTACTTTGATGCCATTCATACCGTTACCGATGAGACAGCTTTCGATTATGTGAAAGAATTAGCACGTAAGGAAGGACTGCTTGTAGGGAGTTCTTCCGGAGCAGCTTGTTATGCAGCATTGAAAGAGGCCCAACAGGCAAAACCTGGTACTAATATTGTTACTATTTTTCCTGACAGCAGTGAAAGGTATTTAAGTAAACGTATTTATCAAGGAGGAGTATGATGAAATCTAAAACTAAAATGATACACGCAGGGATTACCGGTGATGAAAAGACAGGCGCCGTATCTGTACCCATATATCAAGTAAGCACATATGCGCAAGAGGCAGCTGGAAAGCATACAGGATATGAGTATTCCCGGACAGGAAACCCTACACGCCATGCGTTGGAAACCACAATAACCCAATTGGAGAATGGCAAGTCAGGTTTCGCCTTTGGCTCTGGTATGGCAGCAATCACTTCGATTATGATGCTGATGGACAGTGGTGACCATATTGTCATGACAGACGATGTTTATGGTGGGACTTATCGCTTGATGACAGGTGTCTTAAACCGCTTCAACCTTGACCATTCCTTTATTGATACGAGCGATCCGGACAAAGTGAAAGCAGCTATCCAGCCGAATACAAAAGCGCTTTATATTGAAACTCCGACAAACCCTCTTTTAAAAATTACTGATTTAAAAAAGATGGCAGAAATCGCTAAGGAAAATGATTTATTATTAATTGTTGATAACACATTTGCCACACCGTACTGGCAGCAGCCGATTGACTTGGGAGCTGACATCGTGCTTCACAGTGCTACCAAGTATATTGGAGGGCATAGTGACGTTGTGGCCGGATTAGTAGTAGTTAATTCGGAAAAATTGGCCGAAGATCTTCACTATATCCAAAACTCTGTGGGAGGAGTTCTTGGGCCGCAGGATTCCTGGCTGCTTATGCGCGGCATAAAAACGCTGGGTCTGCGTATGGAGGCGGCCGAAAAAAATTCTCAACAACTTGTAGAATTTTTGCAAAGCCATCCGCAGGTTAGTACCATCTATTATCCAGGCCTAGCTGATCATAAAGGCCATGATATTGCCAAGGATCAAGCCGATGGCTTTGGAGCGATGATCTCGTTTGATGTCGGGAGCTCCGAAAAAGCGGATGAGGTACTTTCTAAGGTGAAATACTTTACCTTAGCGGAAAGCTTAGGTGCTGTTGAAAGTTTAATCTCCCTCCCAGCGAAAATGACGCATGCCTCTATTCCTAGAGAACGTCGTTTAGAGCTTGGTATAACAGACGGACTAATTCGCATTTCTGTCGGTATTGAAGATGGCGACGACTTAATTGAAGATCTTAAGCAAGCAATGGAATAAGCAGGAAAAGCAGGGCTGCGGATGCGGGCCCTGCTTTTATTATATAGAAAAAATTGTGGTAAAATGATAGCAGTGACTAGTAAAGGATGTGGACGAATTGTCAGAACAAGTTTTGAATTATCTACAGGACAACCGTGAACGTTTATTAGAGAAGCTCAATGAATTTTTATCAATTCCAAGCATTAGTACGGAGAGTGTACATAAGCCAGACGTTGCTGTGGCTGCAAGGTTTGTGGCGGATCATTTAACAGATATTGGCTTTAACCGGGTGGAAGTTCAGGAAACGAAAGGCCATCCGCTTGTGTATGGGGAGTGGATGGGTGCAGGAGATGGTGCACCGACCGCTTTGTTGTATGGCCATTATGATGTGCAGCCGGCAGATCCATTAGATTTATGGGACAGTGAACCATTTAAACCGGAGGTTAGGGACGGCAGATTGTATGCTCGCGGAGCAAGTGATGATAAAGGGCAGGTATTCATGCATCTCGCTGTATTTGAAGCTTTTATGAAAACTGAAGGTGCAATACCAGTTAATATTAAGGTTTGCATTGAAGGGGAAGAAGAAATCGGTAGTGAAAACCTTTACCAGGTCTTAGAAGATAAAAAGGAGCAATTCTCTGCTGATTTTGCTATTATTTCCGATTCAGGAATGGTTGATACCGGACAGCCGACAGTATTATACGGATTAAAAGGTTTTACTGGCCTTGAATTCACTGTCCACGGACCTTCCAGTGACTTACACTCAGGAATTTACGGAGGCGTCGTCCGTAACCCTGCGATGGCAATGGCACATTTGCTTGCATCCCTGAAGGACGAGCAGGAGGTTGTTCAGGTGGATGGATTTTATGAAGGAGTGAAAGCGCTTGGTGAGGAAGAACGGAAGTTGATTGCTGAGGTACCTGGCGAGAATTATCAGCAGACTACCGGGGTGGAGGAAACGGTTTCGGAGAAAGGCTTTACAGCTAAAGAGCACATGATGGCACGTCCGACCATGGAAATTAACGGGTTGTTCGGTGGTTATCAGGGCGAGGGCACTAAAACGATTATCCCTTCTTCTGCAACAGCTAAACTTACGTGCCGATTAGTCCCGGGGATGGACCCAGCTCGTATTCAGCAGCTGGTCATCGATCACTTGCAAAAACATTTGCCAAGCGGGGTAACCTTGGACATTAAGCCTGAACCACTTTCTGCCAAAGCATATAAAGTTAACCCTGATCATCCATTGATAAAGATTGCCGGCCAATCACTACAGCAGGCGTTTGGAAAAGAGCCAGTATATGCCAGACTTGGCGGCTCGATTCCGGTAGTAGAATCAATTGATTCTATTTTCCGCATGCCGGTGGTTCTGCTCGGTTTTGGCACTCCTGAAGACAGGCTGCATTCCCCTAATGAAAGCTTCCCGCTAGAGAGCTTTGATAAAGGAATGGAAACACTTGTTTATTACTGGAGCAAGGTGAAAGACACATCACTATAGGGAGAAGGTTGGACCTAATATAAATCCACTTGCAAAAACCGAACGAGAACAGCATAGGATTTTAAGGGAATCTTCAGGCATTCGATTGATGACGAAATGGAATATATATGGCGATTAACAGTAAGTTTTTTCTTAATAGCATTTTTCGATAAGCACTAATTTACCGCGAAGTACACTGCCTGCCCAAGTTAAGCACCAACTGTGTTCGCAGGTTATATTAAATAGTAGAAAAGAAAAATCGAACGAGTTCGAATGTTAAGGATTTCGAATCATCGTTCGATTTTTGCTTTGGCCACTATCCTTTTGTCCCAACCTCTTTGTGACGGTTTCATGAAAGTTGATCCTTTTTTGCCGCAAAATGCTTAAGATGGCTTATAATTAGCGAATAAAGGAGTGAGAACTTTGAGAAAAGCAAGTATATATGGAATTGTATTATTGCTTGCACTGCTAGCGCTGGCCGCCTGCAGCAACGAGCAACAAAAACAAAGCCGGGCAGAAAATCTGGCTCCTAATCATGAAATGACAGCAAGCACCGATGAACTTCCTCAATTTTTAAGCAAGGCTTCTGAAGACTTACAATTGGTTTATCAGACAGCTGCCGAACATAAACAACTACTCGAGCATATTCCATGCTATTGTGGGTGCAGTGACGATGCTGTCGGCCACAAGGACAATTATGACTGCTTTGTCTATGAGAAAAAAGAGAATGGAGAAGTTACTTGGGATACACACGGGATGGCTTGCCAAGTATGTATTGACACAGCGGTATATTCGATTAAGGAATATAATAATGGAACAGAAATTTCGGCAATCCGCGAACATATCGATAATACTTATCAAGGAAAAGGTTATCCAGAACCAACGCCTACTCCAGAAATATAAAATAGTGGCTGGGCATAACATACATCCACTTGCAAAAATCGAACGATAACAGCTTATGAAGTTTTAACAGGCCATCTTCAAGCATTCGATTGATGGCGCAAGGGAATATAAATGGCGTTGGAACAGTAGTATCGGAAAAGCGCTAGTACGGCGCGATATCAAGTAAACCATAAGCATTTGTGTTCTTCTGAAAACAGAACGCAGACTCAGTGGAGGAAATCCACGGAGACTCCTGCGGGAGGGAAGGCCTAGGTGGGACCCCGCAGAGCGCAAGCTCGAGGAGGCTCACCAGCCGCCCGCGGAAAGCGTAGTGTATTTCCGCAGCGGTGTCGTCATGCAAGGTAGTAAGAACAGCCGTATAAGCGCAGGCAGTATAGGTATAGGTAGACTCCAGTGGAAACAATACGAGTTTGAAGCCCCGTAAGAAGCCGCTTTTTGCTTCAGAGGACAAGAAAGGCTTCGGCAGCGACTCATCACACGCAGAAAATGGCTCCTTTATTTTCAAGGAGGCTGAAGCCGTCCCCACGGAAAGCGAAGTATTCTGCCGGCACCTAACTTTGTTAGAAGGAAAAAAATAGAGTTGTACCTGTGTCCGCAGGTTATCTTAAATAGTAGGAAAGAAAAATCGAGCGAGTTTGAATATTATTCGAATCATCGTTCGATTTTTCTTTGGCTTTTAGCCTTTTGTTCCAAACACTTTTGCTTGAAGAGAACCTGAGGGGTTTTTCGGCAAATTTTTTGTTCTTCCCTCGAGGGGAGATACCACTTGGTTTCACTCGATCCTCCATGCAAAATACCCGAAAAGAAGCTTCTCCATACAGGCGAGTCCGGTAAGTAAACGATACGTGCCGTCAGCCTTTTATTTTCATCATCTCCCTGTCTTGTTCATATATTGAGGTAACACCACCAAAAAGGGGAGATCGTCTTTGAAACAAGCGGAGCAGGACTCGCTGGAAAGAGCGATTGATGAGATAACCGAAATAGCAAAAGGATTTGGCTTGGACTTTTATCCAATGCGTTATGAGATATGCCCGGCAGAAGTTATCTATACATTTGGCGCTTATGGAATGCCGACCCGGTTCTCGCATTGGAGTTTTGGCAAACAATTTCATAAAATGAAGCTGCAATATGATTTAGGGCTAAGTAAGATATATGAGCTCGTAATCAATTCCAATCCTTGTTATGCCTTCCTGCTTAATTCCAATAGTTTAATTCAAAATAAATTAATTGTTGCCCACGTCCTCGCCCATTGCGATTTTTTTAAAAACAATGCGCGGTTCAGGAATACCAATAAAGATATGGTTGAAAGTATGTCCGCGACAGCCGAGCGAATTGCTGCTTATGAAAAAGAGCACGGTCAGGCTGAAGTAGAAGCTTTCCTCGATGCTGTTCTGGCTATCCAGGAACATATTGATCCTCGGCTGATCAAACCCCATTTAGAATGGGAAAAAGATGAGGAAGAAGAGGAGCTTCCTGCCAAGGTGACGCCATATGATGATTTATGGAGCATAGACGTAAATAGAACAAGTATTAATCCGGCTAAAAAGAAAAAGGCATTTCCGCCAAAGCCGGAAAAAGACTTGTTGCTATTCATCGAGGAATATAGCCGGACATTGGAGGATTGGCAGCGGGACATTCTCACGATGATGCGTGAGGAAATGCTTTATTTCTGGCCGCAGCTGGAGACAAAAATCATGAACGAAGGGTGGGCTTCCTATTGGCATCAGCGCATCCTCAGGGAAATGAACTTGTCCAGTGATGAATCGATTGAGTTTGCTAAGTTGAATGCAGGGGTTGTACAGCCTTCCAAAACGCAAATCAATCCCTATTACCTTGGAGTGAAGATGTTTGAGGATATTGAAGAACGTTTTAACAACCCTTCACAGGAGATGAAAAGGTGGGGAGCGGAACCCGGCAAGGGAAGGGAAAAAATATTTGAAGTTAGAGAAATAGAGTCCGATATTTCATTCATCCGTAACTATTTGACAAGAGACTTGGTACACCGGGAAGATCTTTACTTGTTTCAGAAGCAGGGCCATGAGTATAAGATAACTGATAAGAATTGGGAAGCTGTCAGGGATCAGCTGATTACGATGCGAGTCAATGGTGGGTTCCCTTATATAACGGTACAGAATGGTGATTACCTGAAAAATGGTGAATTATACTTAAAGCATCATTATGAAGGCGTAGAATTGGATTTATCCTATTTGGAGAAGACGCTTCCTTATATTTATCAATTGTGGGGCAGAAATGTTCATATGGAAACAGTAGTAGAAGCTAAAGGCGCTCTGTTTAGCTATGAAGGAAATAAAGTATACAAAAAGTACTTGTGATTCCTTATCGACGGCAATTCCGTTTCATTAAAAATGGCAGACATTATGTCTGCCATTTTATTGATAATTAAAATGTGTGCGCCAATTCTTTGGCACGGACAATCGCGTTTTCTTTGATTTCTTCTGCTTTTTCCGGCATCGCTGCATGGCCTTCGATGAACAATCCTTCAAAAGAAGGGACCCCAAAGAAATCCATGATAATGCTTAAATAACGGTGTCCCATTTCCATGGCAGCTGCAGGTCCCTCCGAATAAATGCCGCCGCGCGCTTGAATATGCAGCGCTTTTTTATCAGTTAACAGGCCTACAGGGCCATCCTCTGTATATCTGAACGCTTTTCCTGCAACTGCTACGGAATCAATATATGCTTTCATTAAAGGCGGAAAGGAGAAGTTCCATAAAGGGGTGACAAAAATGTATTTGTCTGCCTGAATAAACTGCTCACTCAACTCGGAAAGACGTCCAACCTTGGCTTGTTCTCCTTCAGAAAGCTCTTCAAATCCTTTGCCAGACTGTAATTTTCCCCAGCCCTGAAAAACATCAGCATCAATATACGGAATATTTTCTTTATATAAATCCATCGGTATAATTTCATCATCCGGATTAACTTCCTTATAAGTCTCAATAAATGCTTTTGCTGCTGACATGCTGTACGACAATGTTTCATCATGTGGATGTGCTGTGATGTATAATACTTTAGCCATTCAAAAACTCACCTTTCTGTCTTCGGGAAATTTATTTTAGTCAGTAGAAACTAACTAATTTTCAATCAACTATCTTGAAATAAAGATATTTGGTTCGCAGGTAAATATATCGGAAAAGCTATGGATATGTCAATCAAACAATCTTATTTTATAAAAAAAGGACTTGTTTTATACGACAAGTCCTTAAGTTTCTTCTTTATTCTATTTTAAGGTATATGGATTTCCGCTTATGTTTTTCCTTGCCTCATCCGTAATAATAAAGGGCTTGGAATCGGTTGGGCTGCTATTTTTGGTTATTGGTCCACTTCCATCATAGTGTAAGGGCTTTTGGCTCATAAACAAACCTCCTTGTCATCTTTATATCATTATACCAGAAAGCGGTTACAATGTTGTTTCAACTTATTTTTCACCGATTTGTTTCAATTTATACTATTTGAGCTATTCTCGGGAAGTTAAGATAAGCATGTTTTAGCGGCACAAAGCTCTTTTTTTAACTCTTTTATTATCTATGATACACTTACAGGTAGACAATATTTGCGAATCGGATAACTTTCGGTCAAATGAAGGATTTGATTAGTTTGAATTTTTTAGAGGAGTAGTGAAAGATGACAAAACAAGATGAAATGTTGTATCAATATTTAATTGATCATACCTCCTTAATGACAGATAAGTGGCTGAGTACAAGGGAAAAAACGGAGGGGTCCATTTATTCGGTGAATACGGATGGGGATGTCGAAAAAATGCTTCGCGATCAGAACAGGCTGACGGTTGAAACCGTCTCAAGCACCCTTCTAAGAGATGAAGAAACATTAAACGAATCCGTCGATGAGTGGGCGAAAACTATCGGAGAAAGCAGAGTAAACTCTGATACACCCATTTATGAAGTTATTGAAGCTGTTAATAAAGCAGAATCAGTATTTATGGAATTTGTCATCCATTTCATCGAAGAAAACGATGAGTTGGTAAGAAAAGAAGATGTGTTGAAATGGAACAGACTGATTCACTCGGCGTTTAATCGGCTGATAAGCCGTTTTTCAGAGGTGTACTACAGGATCACCAAGCAAAGGCTGTTTTCCCAACAGGAATTAATCCATGAATTAAGCACTCCTATCATCCCCGTCTTCGAAAATATGGCTATCGTGCCTCTTATCGGAGAATTGGATTCCTACCGCGCAAAATTCATCATTGAAACCATCCCAGAGAAGTGTGTGGAAATACAAGCAGAACATATATTTATTGATTTATCGGGAATGCCGACAATCGATACGATGATTGCTCATCAAATTTATCAATTAACCGGCATACTTAAGCTTCTCGGAGTTAAATCGACAATTTCGGGTATTCGGCCGGAGGTCGCTCAAACCGCAATTCAATTAGGAATCGAGTTTAACAGTACAGGTACCTTTAGTACATTAAAACAGGCATTATTGACGGCAGGGTTACATATTTCCAGCAATGAAGAAGTATGACAGCACAAGATATGCGGCATGTTTGCCGCTAATGAGGTAATCGCTGGCTGCAACTAGAGGCTTACCTATTGGGTAAGTCTTTATTTGAATTTTCAATTGAACAATAGTTGGATTATGGTAAACTAAAAAAATCGATAGATGGTATTGCTGGAAATACAGGTCTTAAAAGGGGGATGGCTATGTTTACATACAAAGTCGACGAAGAGATGGAACTAAAGCTAATTGAACTAGGGGATGCTGAACAGGTCTTTGAACTGACAGACAGCTCGAGGGAATCTTTACGCACGTTTTTGAGATGGGTAGATGGAACCAGTAAGCCTGAAGATACCAAAGAATTTATTCAGGCAGGGCTGCGCAGCTTTGCTGAAAATAAAAGCATGACCACTGTTATCTTATATAAAAACGAAATTGCAGGCGTTGCTGGCTATCATGAAATTAACTGGACAAATAAAAGCGTTTCCATCGGCTACTGGCTAGGACAAAAATACCAGGGCAAAGGGATAATGCTTCGGGCAGTGCGAGCGTTGACAAATTATGCTTTTAACAGGCTTGCCTTAAACCGGGTAGAGATTAGGGCAGCTGCCGAGAATGTAAAAAGCAGAGCTATTCCCGAGAAGTTAAATTTTAAAGAAGAAGGCTGTATTAGGCAGGCAGAGTGGCTTTATGACCATTATGTGGATCATGTCGTTTATGGAATGCTAGCAGAAGAATGGCAGGAGAAACATTAAAAGCAATAAAGAGCCGGTTTAAACAGGCTCTTTATTGCTTTTGAATCATTTACAACAATCCCAGCAGCCAACCGCCGACTGCACCCGACAATACCACTATCCATGGCGGCAATTTCCAATACACCAGCATACTGAATAAGACGGCGGCAAAGGCAAAATCATGGGCGTTTAAGATGGAGGACGACCAAATCGGTTGATAAAAGGCAGAAATAAGGATACCGACCACTGCTGCGTTTACACCAATTAATGCCCCTTTGATTTTAGGGTTACGGCGGAGCTGACTCCAAAACGGAATAGTGCCGGCGATAAGCAAAAATCCGGGTAAAAATATTGCAAAGGTTGCCAGCAGTCCTGTTTTCCATCCACCGATAACTGCTCCCAGATAGGAGGAGAATGTAAATAAAGGACCGGGAACTGCCTGAGCAGCTCCGTAACCAGCTAAAAATTGTTGTTCTGTCAACCAGCCCGCAGGAACAAACTCTCTTTCGAGTAAAGGCAAAACCACATGACCGCCGCCAAAAACCAATGCTCCCGATCTGTAAAAGCTGTCGAGTATAGCAATCCAGGATAAGGCAGTGCTTTCTCTTATAATCGGCAGCAGGATAAGCAATCCAAAAAATAAGGTCAAACAGATGGTTGCTTTTGTACGGGACACGGGAATACTAATGTGCGATTCCTCTATATCCACTTCATTTTTAAATAAGAATAACCCGATCAATGCAGCCGCCAATATAATGAAAATCTGTGTGTAAGTGGTTTGCCAAATAAGTGTTCCTACGACAGCGAGCAAGGCCAACATTTTACGTTGTAAATCAGGGGTGAGTTTCTTAGCCATACCTAAGATAGCGTGCGCGACGACGACCACAGCGACAATTTTCAGGCCTCGGATTGCTCCCGCCTCTGCCAGATTATAATTATTGAGAAAAAGGGCAAATAAAATTAGTGCAATAACGGACGGCAATGTAAAACCAAGAAAGGAAACAATGCCGCCGATTAAACCTCCGCGAACCATGCCAATGCCCATTCCAACTTGTGAGCTTGCGGGACCAGGCAAAAATTGACAAAGGGCAACAAGGTCAGCGTAGCTTTTTTCATCCAGCCATTTTTTTCTGCGAATATATTCTTCATGGAAGTAACCTAAGTGGGCAATCGGGCCGCCAAACGATGTCAGGCCAAGACGAGTCGATAGCAGGAATAGTTCCCATAGATTCATCCATTTATTTTCTTGTTTCCCGTTCATATAATCACCTTCTATTCATTAATTTCTCTAAAGAGTTCATATGCCTTGCTTCTTGCTTCTGTTAAAACATTTTTACCTTTATCGGTAGCTGTGTAATACTTGCGGATTTTCCCTTTTACTTTTCTGTTCTCTTTAGCTAGCAGGCCATCCTTTTCCATGTTATGGAGGATGGGGTACAGCGTACCGGCACTGATCTGATAGCCGTGTTCTTTAAGTTCCTGCAGCATCCATACGCCATAAACAGGCTGTTCTTGGGCATGATGTAAAATATGTATCTGGATAAACCCGAGAAAGAGCTTACGTAAGATCTTTTCCTCCAAGCTTATTTCCCCCTTTGATATCGAAGACCAATATCGAAATTCGATTTCATTATAAAATTCCTTGTTGATATATGCAATCTGTATAAGGAAATCTTTACAAACGCTACATATTAGGGAGGCGAAAGGTGTGTTATCTATTTGAAATGATTATTAGGGTTAAGGGAAGGAAACAGAATGGAACGAAAGCAGGAAAGCCAAATAAAAAAGCACTGGATTTACCAGTGCCTATACACTAACCGCTTACTCCCTCTGTTATCCAGTGATGAGTTTTTGTTAACCCTTCTCTTAACGAAAATTGCGGCTCCCAGTTTAGCTCGCTTTCTATCTTACCTGCATCGAGGCAGCGGTTTCTTACTGTATCTATCATCCTTTCAGGCGCAAAATGGATCTCTGTGCTTTCTTTGGTAACGTCCATAATAAGTTCTGCTAGAAGAGAAATTTTTGTTTCTTTCCCTGTTCCGACATTGTAAACATTTCCGACGGCAGCTGGATGGGTTGCTGCAAGTAAGATTGCTTGAATCCCATCCTTGATATAGGTGAAATCGCGGGTTTGTTCACCATCACCGTAAATTACTAATGGTTGCTTCTTCATGGCAGAATCAAAAAACTTGGCCACCACCCCGCAATAAGGATTAGCCGCTAATTGGCCTGGTCCGTAAAGATTGGAAAGTCTTAATATCGTTACCGGAAGCTGTGAAATGGATTGATAAACATGGCAATAATGCTCCATAGAAAATTTACTGGCAGCATAGGGCAAGGATATATTATAGTAGTGTTCTGGTGTAGGAAGAATGTCAGCATTGTTGTAAACAGAGGCAGTTGAAGTATAGATAAACCTTTTGATGTTAGGGTTTAGTTCCTTTGTTTTCTGTAACAGTAAAAAACCGCCGTATAAATTTGTATGGAAGTCTGCCTCCATATCTTCGACAGATAGCAGTAAATTTCGGCAAGCTAAATGAAATATATAATCTACTTTAGGCAGGACTGTATTAAGTGTTTCTTCATCGATAATCGAGGTTTGATAGAAGGAAATTTTATCGGAAGACGGAATAGATAAAATGTTACCTGTAGATAAATCATCGATTACGTAAATATGGTCAGCTTTGGGGAGAAGGCCTGCAATTAGTTGAGAACCCACAAATCCAGCGCCTCCTGTAATTAGCACATTTCCATAGGACATTGTTTAGCCACCCCCATCTACTCCGTTGTTGTCCCGGTAATTTCATTGCTGTCCTTATTAATGCCGAGCTTTGTTTCCAATAATTCTTTATTAAATAATATCTTTTCATCATCCGGTCGGTAATCTCTTGCTTTCTCATTGTGTTCATACGACTTTTGGAAGTCCTGAAGGTTGTAATAGCAGACACACATTTGCAAGTGCGGATACCATGTCGAGTAGGCAGGATATGTGAAACTCCATTTGTTTGGATCAATTTCTAGCGTGGTAGCTAACTCATACCAATAAACGGCCGATTTGTAATCGCGCTGGCGTTGTAAATTATAACCGATTCGACTGCATGTTTCTGGTCGAGGCAGCTTGGAAAACTTAAACGATTCAAACAGCGAGGATAACTCGTTATCGGTATCACCGAGAAACCGGTAGCAATCCGCTTTGTTTATGCAAGCATACACTTTATCTTCAATCCAGCCTTCTTTCATGGCGATGTTTTTTTGGTAACTTTCAATAGCTTGCTCATAATGGCCGTTTTCTCGTAATTCATTCCCATAATAAAAATAATCCCGCGGAGAAAATTCATCGCCTCGTTCAAGTTTTTTGCCGTAAATTGATAAATTCCTTCCTACGGAATGGCGGATTTTTTTATGCGTAACCGCAATATCAGAGTTAATAATGTTTCCATATACTTCAAGATATTGATGGCAATCACCTTTCCACTTGAAGTTTTTGCTTCTTTTGATAAGCCGGTTTCTTCGGTATTGGAGGGTAACATTGCCATATTCGTCTGTTCCGGCATTATAATACATGGAAACAGAATCAACGGACGGATCCAGGCTTTCTTTTAACTGTTTTAGTTTTTCCTGATCCGCTTCCAGGAGGACATCATCAGCATCTAAATAAAGAATATAATCCTTGGTGGCATGTTTGAATGATTCATTTCGTGCTGCGGCAAAATCACCGATCCATTCAAAGAAAAATACTCGGTCTGTATATTGTTTAGCTATTTCTACTGTCTTGTCTTCTGATCCGGTATCAACTATATTAATCTCATCAACTATATCTTTCACCGTTTCCAGACATCTTCCTAAAACTTCCTCTTCATTTTTTACTATCATACATAAACTAATAGAAACCATTTTTTCTCTCCTCTCGCTATAAGAAATTCATTTATATTTCTGTTTATTTTTAGCATATTTTCGCAACAGGTGAATGGCTTGGATGAAAACCTATGAAAAGAAAAAAGGCATCCAACCTATACAAATATACAAATAGGAATAAAGGGAAAAGGTGTTGGTTACCAACACCTTTTCCGAAAAAATTATGGTCCAGTAGGTCCAGTTGGTCCAGTAGGTCCAGTAGGTCCAGTAGGTCCGGTAGCACCAGTAGCTCCAGTAGCTCCAGTAGCTCCAGTGGCTCCGGTAGGTCCAGTGGCTCCGGTAGGTCCGGTAGCACCCGTAGGTCCGGTGGCTCCGGTAGGTCCCGTAGCACCAGTAGGTCCGGTGGCTCCGGTAGGTCCCGTAGCACCAGTAGGTCCAGTGGCTCCGGTAGGTCCAGTGGCTCCAGTAGGTCCGGTAGCACCCGTAGGTCCGGTAGCTCCAGTGGCACCAGTAGCTCCAGTAGGTCCGGTAGCTCCAGTAGGTCCGGTAGCACCAGTAGCACCAGTGGCACCCGTAGGTCCAGTGGCTCCAGTAGGTCCAGTAGCACCCGTAGGTCCAGTGGCTCCGGTAGGTCCGGTAGCACCAGTAGCACCAGTGGCACCCGTAGGTCCGGTGGCACCAGTAGCACCAGTGGCACCCGTAGGTCCGGTGGCACCAGTAGCACCAGTAGCACCAGTAGCACCCGTAGCACCCGTAGGTCCAGTGGCTCCAGTAGGTCCAGTAGCACCCGTAGGACCAGTAGCTCCGGTAGGTCCAGTAGCACCCGTAGGTCCGGTGGCTCCGGTAGGTCCAGTAGCTCCGGTAGGTCCGGTGGCTCCAGTCGGTCCGGTCGGCCCAGTAGGTCCAGTGGCTCCGGTAGGTCCAGTAGCACCCGTAGGTCCAGTGGCTCCAGTAGGTCCAGTAGCACCCGTAGGTCCAGTGGCTCCAGTAGGTCCAGTAGCACCCGTAGGTCCAGTAGCACCCGTAGGTCCAGTGGCTCCGGTAGGTCCAGTGGCTCCAGTAGGTCCGGTAGCACCCGTAGCACCCGTAGGTCCAGTGGCTCCAGTAGGTCCGGTAGCACCCGTAGGTCCAATAGGTCCAGTCGGCCCTGCGTCTCCATTTCCTTCAGCCTCAAGTAATTCTACATCATCGACTAGTACACTAGGTGCAGTAAGCGCGCTTATAGGTTTGCTTATGATTACTTGTGCTTGGGTAGTTCCGGCAGGAGCATCATCGGTATTTTGGTAGAAATTATGCCAGGTACTATTTTCGACAAAAGGAATGTTGTTATAAAATATTTCTACATCTAAACCGGTGCCCACTACGACATTAGCTGCGTTTAGAAACAGAACTTGAATGTTGATTACCGGACTAGGGCGAGCAGTAGTTTTAGAAAGAGATATTAACAGCTCGTAGCTTTCTCCGGCAGTTGCGGGAACTGTTTGGGAAAGCGAAGCCTGGGCAGCGCCGCCAGCTAATCTTGCAGCATGAGTTCCAGAGTGTGCTGGTCCGGTAACAACCGTAGTGTTAAACGCACTCCAACCTGTGAGGTCACCAGTCTCAAAGCTGCTATTAACGATAAGATCGTTGAGTGACAAGTTTATTTTCCTCCCATCCATCAAGTTATTTCAAAACTAGCTTTTCTAGTAATGAAACTCACAATATACTATGTGCGATTTTGAAGCTTGTTCAGGCTATTGCTACTTAACGAAAGCACATTTTTATTAAAATCCTGGGGGAAATCAACTCCAATAACAAAATCACATACAATTAAATAGGTGGAAGGGAGGAGTAATCACATGTTTTCTATCGGTAATGAGGCTTTAAAATTAGTTAAGGTGAAAAGTATGGAACAGGTCGAAAACCTTTTACATGGGTTGGAAAGCGGTCAAACTCATAACTCTGACTTTTACTCTCTGAATGCACTAAGAGAAATAAACAGAAAGCGTCTGCAGGAAGCGTGGTTATGGTGCTGGAGAGGTCTGTATGATTTCCCGGAAAGTGAAAAGCTTTTGTCGTTGATGGGACTGGTAAACAAATCGTTAAACAGGGGGACTTCAATAAATCATGAGGGCCAAAAAGAAGCAGGAGTTACCCAAAAGGATAACGATTTATTAGCCAATTCATCCAGCAATCACACTAAATTAAAGGTTTTACAGGGAACGATGGAAATTGCTAATCAAATGAATACTATTGGTAAAGGGATCAAAAGATTAGGGCATCAAAATGATACACTAAACTATTACCCGTATTATTTAGGCTATACGTCGGATTACACCTGGCCTATCAGTAGAGAAACGAACACTAGCGAGTTAAATGAGAAGCTCAAAAAATTGGCCTTTGATTTGCTCCCTTATTATGATTTATTTCATTTTCATTTTGGCAGGACACTTACCCTTGATAACTCCGATCTTGATTTAATTAAGCAGCACAACAAGCAAATCATTATGCATCATTGGGGAAGCGATGTCCGATTACTATCTTCAGCCTTGAAAACTAATCCGTATGCCAAAGCAAAAATAACTAATGAGAAGTGGCTGGCTGATAAGCTTGCTTATTTGTCGGGGAAAATCCCCTATTGTATTGTTGCTGACGAGGAGATGCGTCAATATGTTGAAAAGTTTTATGAAAAAGTATTTATTGTACCATTAATGATTGATTTGCAAATATACCGCCCGCTGGAAATAAAATCCGATAAAACACAGCAAAAGCTGAAGATCGTCCATGCCCCCACTTCTCCGGCAGTTAAGGGTACACCGTTTATATTGGAAGCAATGGAGAAATTGAAACAGGAGTACACCTTTGAATTTAAACTCATCCAAGGGTTATCACATGAACAAGCTAAACAAGAATATCAATCTGCTGACCTAATTATCGATCAGCTGCATATCGGAAGTTATGGCTTATTGGCAGTAGAAGCGATGGCGATGGGGAAGCCGGTTATATGCTGGATCAGCGAGTTCATGAAGGAGAAGTATCCAAAAAATTTACCGATCATTTCTGCAAACCCGGATACGATTGAAGCGGTAATGAAGCATGTGTTTAACAATCAAGATCAGCTAATGGAAATAGGGGAGAGGGGTAGAAGGTATGTAGAGCTCCATCACAATATGGTCCAAAATAGCAAAGAGTTATTAAAAATCTATCAGTGGATGGCTGGCCATAACATATAATACAAATCAACCAATGGTGTAAGAACCATTGGTTGATTCGCTTTTTTTTCTAAGGCGGACCGACTTTAGCAAGAATCTAAACAATCTTACGTTTATTTAAAGGTTTTGCCGGTGACCCTGCCACAACGTCATCATCCGTTATATTTTTAGTTACTACTGCCCCCGCCCCAACAATGACTCGTTCTCCAATTGTCACACTTGGAAGCAGGGTAGCGTTATTCCCTACTTTCGCTCCCTTTTTTAAAGTAGGACCCTTATGCTCGTAGTTTCCCATTCCCATATATTTATCGTTTGAGGAAGAACAACAGGGGCCGATGAAGACTTCGTCCTCGATGGTCATATCAGCTGTTATATATGAACTTGTCTGAATGGTCACACGCTTCCCAATATAGGTATTGTTTTCGACCATTGCATTTCTTCCTATAATACTATCTTCCCGGATCTCTACTCCTTCCCGTATGCTTGCCAAGTCTCCAATCAATATCCCTTTATGAATAACGCTTCCTTTATAGATAACACAGTGATTACCAATGGTTACTTGGTCGTCAATCAGTAAAGGGGGGATATCTTTGGCTGGGTGTCTGGCCATTTTTTTGTTGGAAGATGGCGTTTTTCCTAATGAAGTTAAATCCCCCACGTACACATTGCTGCCAATAATAGTCCCTTGTTTAATGACTACAAAGTTGCCGATTGTGGTGTTATTTCCAATAATTACATCGGGCTCAATGACAACATTCTCTCCTAGTGATACATTTTCTCCAATAAAAGCACTTGAATGAATCATTTACTCACTTCCTGTTTTTTTATTTTTACTTTGCATTTCCAAAGTAGAAAAAGAGGGGAGAGGAGCTGGAACAGGCTTTCCTGATTGGTGTGACTTGTAAAGGCCAAAAATGGCCATTAACGCTTTCTTTCCTTCTCTCCCATCTACCAATACTTTTTTCTTTTGATTTGTCAGCGCTCCGATGAAATTTTTGTACATATACAAGTGTTCATCTTTTTGTTCGGCTAGAACCATTAATTCTTCTGAGATTTCTGGATGGTTTTTGATATAGCACCTGTCCAGTTGGTCTAAAGAAGGCCCACCGAGGCTAATTGTGCCGTGCTCGGCAAAAACCGAAAGGTGGTACCCTATATTGTTCGGCTGTGTGATTGTATTTGCTTCGATTACACCCTTCGCTTTGTTTTGGAAGGATATGATACCTGAAGCAACATCCTCCGTTTCCTTATAATCTCCCTGGTTAGCGATTTCTCCATAAATCGATTCCATGTCACCAAAAAACCAAGTCAAAAGGTCAACTAAATGGATACCTTGGTTCACCAGCATGCCGCCATCCATTGCCCAGCTTCCGCGCCATCCAGCAGATGCATAATAATCGTGGGAGCGATTGATTCTTATCGATGCAACGCCTAGATAAGGAGCCCCGAGTAATCCCTCTTCTAACAAGGTTTTAATTCTTGATAACAGTGGGCGGTATCGCAGTTGGTGGCATACTAAAACTTGTTTACCAGTTGTTTCGGCAAGGCGGATAATATCGTCTGCTTCCTTAAGGGAAAGGGCGATTGGTTTTTCTAAGATCACATGCTTACCATGCTGGAGAGCTTCGATAGCTATTTGGGCATGAAGGCCGCTAATTACAGCGACAATAACTATATCAATAGCTGAATCCTCAAGCATTTCATGATAGTCGCTGTATTGTTTGATGGTGTCTGTTCTGGCAGTATTTCTCAGGTAATCATTTGCTGCCGCCTCCATTCGCTGTACTTGCACGTCACTGACAGCTGTCAATGTCACCTCTGTTAATCTGCTAATTGTGTCTAAATGCTTTTGGGAAATATGTCCACAGCCGATTAAACCAATGGTGTAGCTCATAATATATCATCCATTCCTTTAATCGCTGCAATAACTTCATTCTGCTCTTCTTCAGTCAGGAAGGGATGCATAGGGATAGCTAACAAGCTCTCTGAAAGCTGCTCAGCAATTGGAAAATCCCCCTGTTGATAACCCAAGTCCTGATAAGCCTCTTGCAGGTGCAAACAACACGGATAATAAACCCCTGAGCCAATTTGGGCGTTTGCTAAATAGCTGACTGCTTTATCCCGATTATGAACCTTTAAAGAATATAAATGATAGGTGTGCATTCGGTCCGCTTTTTTAAAGGGGGTTTCAATTCCTTTAAGTTGAGCTAATTGATTGTCGTACCTTGAAGCAGCTAACCGCCGTTGGCTATTCCATTGGTCGATATACTTTAGGCAAATTAACAGGATAGCAGCATGAATTTCATCTAACCGGCTGTTATATCCTGACTTCTCATGATAATATTTGCTGTTGCTCCCATGCACCCGCAACTTTCTTATTTCTGAAGCAAGTGCTTCATCTGAGGTGGTGATGATGCCGCCGTCGCCTATAGTTCCTAGATTTTTTGTTGGGAAAAACGAGAAACAAGCAGCATCTCCAATGCCTCCGACCTCCCTTTCTTTATATTGAGCTCCGAAGGCCTGACAGGCGTCTTCAATCACCTTAAGTCCATGTTTGGATGCTGTGGTCATGATAGCGTCCATATCGGCAGGCTGGCCGAATAAGTGGACGGGAATAATCGCTTTGGTAGCGGGCGTTATTTTATCGGCGATTGTATCAGCCTTAATATTAAAGGTCGCCGAATCAACATCTACAAAGACTGGGGTTGCTCCTGTCCGTGTTATTGCTTCAGCGGTGGCGAAAAAGGTGAACGGGCTGGTAATAACTTCATCGCCTTCTCCTATTCCTAAAGCCTCCAGTGTGAGGACAAGAGCATCTGTGCCATTGGCAACAGCAATCGCCTCTGTAGTTCCAACCCTTGCGGCAATTTGCTTTTCCAACTCCTCTCCTTTTGGCCCCAAAATGTAGCTGCCGCTTTCAATTACCTGACTGATATCTGCTAAAATTTCTTCCTGAATAGAGATGAATTGTTTTTTTAAATTAATTAATGGAATCATTCTAAATCTCCTTTGCTTCAGTGTTCGTTTTATATGAGCTTATACATTAGAATATTGGAAGTTCATTTATCGGGTAACGGCAGACATCTTATTTAATGGACAAATCTATTATCCAATTATTGATCAAAACTAGTAATAGTGCCTTTTTTAAGGATAGATTTGCACAGCATCTCTTTTTTCCTCATATACAGTAATAGCTTTACAGACAAATGAAAGGAAAATCAAAATGAAAGTTGAGGAAAAGAAGGGAACGACAACAAATAAATATAGCAATTCACTGCCGACTGTAGGGGTAGTGGGACTGGGGTACGTCGGTCTCCCAGTAGCAATAGGTTTTTCGGAAAAGTACCCTGTAATTGGGTTTGATGTCGATAAAAGCAAGATAGAATCACTAAAGAAAGGGATAGATGTAACAGGAGAAGCGGCGGCTGAGCAGTTGAAGAAATCAGGAATAAATTTTACATCCCAAGCAGATAGCTTGAAAGTCTGCGACTTTATCATTGTTGCTGTTCCTACTCCTATCAACAAAAATATGGAGCCTGATTTAACTTATTTATTGGCTGCCTCAAAAACGATCGGCAGTCATCTTAAAGAAGGCGCTGTGGTGATTTATGAATCAACCGTATATCCTGGTGCCACTGAAGAAGCTTGCATTCCTGTGCTTCAAGAGTATTCAGGGATGAAAGCAGGTGAAAATTTTTTTGTTGCCTATTCTCCAGAAAGAATTAATCCAGGGGATAAAGAACATACCTTTCGTACCATTGAAAAGGTTGTTTCTGCTCAAGATGAAGCGACATTGGAAAAGGTATTCCACCTTTATCAAAGTGTCATTCAGGCTCCTGTTTTCAAAGCTGCTTCCATAAAAGTAGCCGAGACTTCAAAAGTATTGGAAAATACGCAAAGAGACATCAATATTGCGCTTATGAACGAACTTTCCTTAATTTGCGATAAAGTTGGAATTAATACCTTTGATGTATTAGAAGCGGCGAAAACAAAGTGGAACTTTTTACCATTCACTCCCGGTCTTGTCGGTGGGCATTGTATAGGTGTTGATCCATATTATTTAATCCACAAGGCGAAGATGATGGATTATCACCCTGATTTTTTAGCATCAGCAAGAAGAGTAAATGATTCGATGGCAGCCATTGTCACCCAATATGTTCTTGATATCATTATTAAAAATAAGCTGAAAACAGAGGATGTCCAAATTTCTGTCCTTGGTGTGACATTCAAAGAAAATGTAGCAGATATAAGAAATTCAAAAGCATTGGAAATCGTGCAACAGTTGGCTGCGTATGACTTACACCTGAATGTATGGGACCCCACCGTTAATTCCGAACAATTCAGGATTGATAATAGGGTTGATTTAGTGGATAGGAAAGACCTGGAAAAAGCAGATATTGTTTTATTATTAGTACCACATCAGCAATTCATCGATATGTCATCCGATGAAATTGCCAGACTATTAAAAAATGAAAAAAGTGTTATCATAGACATCAAAAATATTTGGGCTAAGCAAAATCTTCCGGAAAATGCGAAATATATTACGTTATAGCAAAAACATCTCTTTCCATGGAAAGAGATGTTTTTTTTGCTATAGATCACTAGCCGATAAGGAAGGCTTACTATATGCACGAGTTGCGTTTTATATCATCTTTTCCCAAATGGACTTGAAAAGGGATTTTTTTTCTGTCTGATTCTCCGCTTTGGCTGGTGCAGGTTTGGCAGGTGGTTCCGGTGAGGTTGCCCTTTCAACATGCGGCTTAGCCGGTGCTGCCGACGGTTTTGGGGCAACTTTCTCTTTTTGTTCGACTGCAGCTGCTTGCTCTTGTTCATTTATTTTATTGATATATTTTTGTTTTTCTTCTTGGCTTTTTAAGGATATTGGCTGTTCGGCTCCTTCATTTGTCGGAGCTGATGGACTTTTAGTCAACGATTTAGTGTGTGTCTGCCCGGTTTCCGGTTTTCTGGCAGTATTTGAAGAAGTATTTTGGTTCAGGGTATGTTTATTAGAATTGACCTTCGGGTGGGAACTATCTTTACTATCATACAGCTTATTTTTGTTCACTGTAGGATGATTTTTTCTCGTTTTTTTACCTATAACCGGGACAACAGAAGCCCCTTGCAAGTCCCTGTAATTGAACTGCTTCGGCTTATAAGCGGCAGAGTAATCGCTTTTAGGTTTTGGGGATGGCGCCGCTTTCTGCTGATTTGCTTGTTCTTTTTCCTTTATTAATGCTTTCATCTCCGCAATTTCTGTCTGTAATTCCTCAATCAATTTCATTTGTGGCGGAGAGGCAGAGTTATACTGTTCAGCATCTTGCCGAGATTGGTGGATGGTGGGTGGCGCACTTTCTTTTGGAGGTTGTGGGGCAGGATTATTGTTTGTTGGGACGGGTTCTTTTATATTGTTTAAAAAAGTTGAAGTCGGTTTCCGGGTTTGGTTTTGCTCATCCATCATATGTTTAAACTCCTTTCCGTATTCATTTTGTATTTGATCGCTGAGGTTATCTGTCATTTTTTGATCCAAGTAATATAGCTGCTGTAAGAGGATGCTGAAAACGGCTTTTGTGATATCGTTCTTAGGTTTATAAAAAGCGAACCCCAGGTTTTCCGTCGGATGATTGCGTTCATTTTCTTCTTTCCGGGAGAGAACAGGTGAGGTGCTTTTCCCTTGTTCGGTTAATTGTTTGAGTTCAGTAATTTTTTTTTCCTTTGATTGCAGGGATTTTTTTAATTCCTTATTTTCTTCTTGAAGTTCTTTCAAGTTAGTTTCTCGCTCCAATTCACTCTGCTCATTCAGCCTCCTCTTCAGTTGATCGTACTTCATTTGCAATTCCCGGTAATCTGCGCTCAAGTCATTATCCTGGTAGCTTTTTATCATTTTCTTGTACTTTCTTTGCTGGGTTAGTAGGTGATTGATCTCCTCTTTGCTATAACTTTTCACAATTAAATCACCTCGAGACCGATAATATATAAGATATATTATGAGCAGCTTTCCATGGGTGTGACAAATACCCGCGCGTAATCATAGTATATTATCAGCACTTATAACAAATTAGATAGACGCCCTTTTTAAACAAAATAACTAGAAATAGACTATTGACCTGTAGCAAGGCGGGGTTTATAACATAATTTGTTACTGAATAAAAATTATTAAAAGGAGTCGATAAATTTGGAGAGCCAATCTTTGCAGGGAGCTCAAGAGCTTCTTTGTATAAACACCGAAAAAGTTTACGATTGGGTAATCTTACAAGCTAATGTGAGCCAAAATGTACTTGCTGCAGCTCTTGGTGCGTTACCTATCGATCCGTGCGGACCTACTGTGAGCAATTTGACTACAACTTGTTTTTTAGTAGACCCGGACACTGGAGAAGAATTACCGCCAAATGCAGAAATAACAATCGATGAACTGGGAGAAAGAGAAGACAGAACCTTCGTCATCGATGGTTCTCTGGTTACACTACAAAGAGTTACATTCACCAAAACCCTTTCTGTGGTCATAGAATTCAGCGGTTTAACTGGAACAACTCCATTTGTGGAAACAACTGAGCCAATTACGATTGAAATCCCGGAATCTCTATTCTTATGTGCACCAGAAGGAACCAGAATTGCTGTCAGATTATCTGATCTTGATTGCAGTGTTAACGTTAACTGCGTGGCAGCTGCCTTGACAAGTGTCGATATTGTCCTAAACATTTGTCAAAGTGTCCAATCTCTAGCTGATGTGACAATTGAACTAGTTGCAGATTTCTGCCAGCCAAGAGATGTCTTAGTAGAACAATGCCCTACTCCAACTATTCCGCCACAATGTCCAGTATTATTCCCTGGAAATTGCGATGACAACGAGCACGGAGCTACAACTACCCACCCAACACTTACCCGTCAGGATACGAATAATGGGTAAAGATATCAACTAGCGGCAAGCCGTTCCTTTCATAAGGAATGGCTTTTTTATTTGTCTATGGGCCAGACCGAAGTCTGGCCGTGGTTTTAGATAAACGTTTTTTTGGGCTTTCCTTTATCTGGAACAGGTCCGCATCCTGCGTTATTTACCGGCTGTCCTCTGCTTTCCTGGCTAAAATTTGATGAGGTAGATGGCGGTGAATAGGACAAGGATGATGACCCCGACGAAAATAAGGGAGTACTTTCTCGATGTGTTTGCCGTTTTTATTTCTTGCCAGTTTACTGGTTTGATGCCACTCAGCCAAAATACGAGGATGGCCGAGAGAATAATCGAATTAACATTAACAAGCAGCAATAAAAGAGGCGTAAGTGCGTTTTGCCAGGAAGCAGCTCCCACCATCATGCCTAAAACGATGGCGGGAGGTAACAAGGCTACAGACACCATAACACCAACCAAAGCTTCTGAGGCCCTTTTAATAAAAGATAAGGCTCCGGCGGCTCCGGCAGCCAAGGCTACAGCGATATCAATGATTTGGATATCGGTACGGGATAAAAATTCCTGGCTGTTGGCGGGCAGTGTAAATAAAAAACCAAAAATTGCAGCGATGATTAAGGGGATTGATAATCCATACATAGAAGTAATGACAGATTGACGCATTAAAATAAAATCCCCCAGTACAGAAGCGAAGGCTGCAGAGGTGAATGGTCCGATAAGAGGTGCGATTACCATTGCTCCAATGACAATAGCCGGACTGTCTTTAACAATGCCGACAGTGGCGACTATTGCTGACAGTAGCAGAAACCAGGTAAAACTATACGTGATTTCACTAGAAGTATGAACAACATTATATAATTCATGGCGGCTGGCACGGATCAACTCTGCTTTTGGGGATGGTTCATCTTTTGTATCTTCATCCTGCTCTTTTTCTTCTACAATTCGGGGAATATAGGTTTGCAAATTGAATAGTAATGCTTTGATTTCCTCATTATACTCTGCATTCAGTTCCAAAAAATTCAATATTTCTTCTGAGTGGCTGGCTTTTACTAAAATGCGGACAAGGGAGTACTTTTCTGATTCATCTGAATGCCAGTGTGTCACCACTGATAAATCTTGGAGCTGTTGATGAAAATTTTCCATGCTTTTCTTAGGTAAATAGACTTCAATCAGCTGCAGTTTCATACAATGGCCCCCTTTTTAATAAATCACCTGTAATTCATAAATTTAGCCAATGCATGAACTTTATACATACTAACCTGGATTTTATTTTGATAATAAGCTGGTCTGGTCACTGCTTATCATCATAAAATATATGCTTGAGTGTGAATGAGTCTCCTAATTCCATCATTCCGTAAGAAAATTGTGGTTGCCTTCGTTTATCTGTAGGAGAACCGGGATTGAATAAGGTTATTCCGTCTATTTCCTTTAAGACCGGAATATGTGAATGGCCGAAAATAATAATGTCTACATCCTCCTTTTTGAAGGCAGTAAGCGCCCGTCTTTCTGTAGTCAATCCTTTTCCGTCTCCGTGGATAAGCCCAACCTTAAAACCGTTCAGCTCTAATATTTTCTTTTCGCCGAATTTTTCTTGTATTTCCTGGTCATCTACATTACCGGCCACCCCTTTGACAGGGGCGTACTGTTCTAGTGTTTCCCACACCGAATTTGCTTGCCAGTCACCTGCATGTAGGATTAGATCCACTTGTTCCAGACCTTTCTTTAATTGACTGGGTAGTTGTTTCGCCATTCTCGGCATATGGGTATCTGAAATAATTGCAACTTTCATGAGCCGCCTCCTTGTGGTTTAGGTTTAAAAGACGTAGACAGCCTCGGTCTGAGGTCTTAGAAAAGTTCCATCTGTCAGCTGTTATGAGAAAAACGATTAACGTCTATACTAAAGTTAACAAAGAAGACAGGAGGAGTTCAGATGATCAACGAATATGAAATTCAGCAAATCGTAGATGCCCGACGCCCCAGATAATTTTGGTACTTGGTAAGGATAATTCTATGATAAAGGAGTTTAGCCAATGGGTATCTACTCGCATACGTGAACCTCTCCCTTTAGAGTTAAAGGGAGAGGTTATTTTATTGGCAGGTAGGAAAGTATAACCTCCCTGTATAAGCGCAACTAAAAGGATCGTCCATCGACGAGTTTTCTTTAGTGGAAATTTAATGATTTCTAAATGTTAATGCTCGTAAATCATCTTCCGGGTCATTCCTCCATCGATGATGAAGTTTTCTCCTGTGATAAAATCATTTGCTGGATCAGTTAAAAATAAACAGGCACGGGCTACGTCTTCCGGAGTTCCGACGCGGTTAGAGGGATGCTGGCTATGGTCAACCGGACGAAGGGTAGAATAGGTTTCCGTTTCAATCCACCCGGGGCTGATTGCATTTACTCTGATTCGATCTTCGCTTAAGGACATGGCTAAAGCATGGGTCAAAGCGGATATTCCGCCTTTCGATGCTGCATATGCTTCAGAATTTGCTTCAGACATAAAAGCGCGGGTAGAGGCAATATTGACAATCGAACCGCCAGTTTTATTTTTTCTTATATATTTGGCAGCTTCCCGGGCAGCTAAGAAGCTTCCTCTTAAATTAATGTTAAGCACTTCATCCCATTCATCTACCGTCAACTCATAAATGTTTTTAAAGCTGGATACACCTGCGTTATTAATTAAAATGTCTATTTTTCCGTACATTTCTATTGTTTTTTTGATTAGTTGATAGATATCATCAGGTTGACTGATATCTGTTGCTATAAATAGTGCTTTTCCATTATTTTTTTCTATTTTTTTGGCTGTTGATTGGCCTGCAGTTTTATTTTTGTCGGCTATGACTACTTGAGCTCCAGCATTACCATATGCAGTTGCGATTGCTGCACCGATGCCCTTTCCCCCGCCAGTAATTACTACTGTTATATCTTTGAAAGTCATTAGGTTCATCCTTTCCATAATATTTATATCTCCCGCTTAGTTGGAGAATCAAGATTTGTTTTGTTGTGTAGAATCTTCAGCAAACAAAGTAACAGACGGTCCACCGCTGTTCCCCTTATAAATCCTTTCTACATAATCTTCGGTGATTGCTTTTACCTCTTTATTTAAGAAGAGTAACGGAAATACATGGGTCAGGACAACAAAGGCGAGGATTAAGTCTAAAAACTGCCAGACAAACTGCAATCCGCCAATTGCGCCGACATAGATGGAAACAATGTAGACAAGGCGCATGCCTTTAGCAGCTTTTAATCCGAATAAGTATTCCACTTGTTTTTCTCCGTAAAAGAGGAGGACACCCAAAGTAGTAAGCACAAAAAATAAAAGAAAAACAGCAATAAATGCACCGCCGAAGCTAGCGCCGAACACACTGGAAAAGGCGACCGTAATCATATTGGATGCCTCGTCGGCTCCAATTTCCTGCCAGGCACCTGTTACAAGAACGGCAAGGCCGGAGATAGTGCAAATGACAACTGTATCGATAAAAACGCTGACGATTCCCCAGAGAGCCTGTTTGGAAGGATGGTCTGTTTGTGCAGCTGAGTGGGCAATTGGTGCGGTTCCAATCCCTGCTTCATTGGAATACAATCCACGGGCAATTCCCCAACGCAATGCCTGGGCAATCCCAGCCCCGGCAAAGCCACCCGCTGCTGAGACCGGTGTAAACGCATGGGTAAAAATTAACCCGAACACATGGGGCAGTTGATCGATATGGGCAAAAATAACCAGAAGAGCCGCAAGTAAGTAGGTGATGACCATGAAGGGCACAAGTTTATCTGTTATCTTACCAATTCGTTTGATTCCTCCTAAGATGATCAATCCGATCAAAACAGTAATGATAATCCCTGTCCACCATCTTGACCAGCCAAATGCTCCTTCTACTTGAGTAGCGATCGAGTTGGATTGCACCATGGAACTGGGAATTACTTCGAGCATAAGAAAAAATGCAAACAAAAACGCAATCTTATTCCAGCCTAGTGCCTTTTTAATATAGTATTGGGGACCGCCTACCCATTCTCCTTCTTTATTTTTTTCCCGGTATTTCAGACCGAGAGCTATCTCTGAATATTTGGTTGCCATTCCGATAAAGGCAACCATCCACATCCAGAACAGTGAGCCAGGCCCGCCGAGTGCTATGGCAACCGGCACACCAACAATGTTCGTGGCGCCAGCGGTGGAGGCCAAAGCTGAAGTGAAAGCCTGAAAAGGAGTTATCGATCCTTTGTGTTTATTTTTGCTGAAAATTTGTCCGAGAGTTTTATTCAGAGTATGGCCGAAAAAGCGAAATTGAAAAAACTTCAGCCTTATCGTAAAGAAGACTCCAGTAAATATAAGTATTATTGATAATAAGTATGTCCATAAAAAATTTGAAATACTTGTAACTAGGCTCTCAATGACTTCCATCATAATATCATTCCTATCCTTGTTTTTTTTAATAGTGATATTAAATACCCGTATTTCTCCGTTTTTAAGCTTTAATAGTTACTAGCGGGAAATTCAGGTCAGACTTTGGAAAATATAGATTGCCTGCTCCAAGCTTTTATAGGGCCGGAGAATGTCTTTTGTTTATTACAGCTGTGAATCCGGGAAATAAATAAACTAAGCCAGTTACTAGAGTTGATAGCGAAGTCTGTAATCGAAAAATTGTGAGGAGGTGCATAAATGTTCTCATTTTCCTGGACTAGTATCGGACGAGTGGCATTCATTGGTTTTTTAGCCTATATTGCTTTGATTTTATTATTAAGAATGACTGGTAAGCGGACGTTGACAAAGTTGAATGCCTTTGATCTAGTTGTAACGGTAGCAATTGGTTCTACATTGGCAACAATCCTGTTGAATAAGAATGTATCGTTAATGCAGGGAGTTACTGCATTAGCAACTTTAATATTTTTGCAGTTTATCTTTGCCTGGAGCTCTATTAGAAGCAGATTCATCAATCAGTTAATAAAATCTGAACCGAAATTGTTATTTTATCAGGGGCAGTTTTTTAAGGAATCCATGCGAAAGGAAAGAATCCAGCAAATTGAAATTTGGCAGGCAGCACGTACTAAGGGAATTTCATCCATGGATGAAGTGGAGGCGGTGATTCTCGAAACAGATGGCAGTATGTCATTAATTAAAAAATCAAACAACCAGAAAAATGATGACACCATGCAAAATGTAAAGGGCTATCACCCAGCAAACAAGGAATGAAGTGAAATAAGTGCATCGCGCTTTTAGAAGCTTTTGGTATAATAGGGACAGAATCAAAACCTCTTCAAGAAAGAAGTGGAAAAGTAGTATTATGAATATGTTTACCGAAAAAACCATTTATTTAATTCAAACAATTCCTGAAGGCAAAGTAATGACTTATGGCCAAATTGCTAAGATTGCGGGAAATCCCCGTGCAGCCCGGCAGGTGGCTCGTATATTACATTCCATGAGCAGGAAATACCGCCTCCCCTGGCATCGTGTAATAAATGCCAAAGGAGAAATTAGCATTCAGGGGGAGCAGCTTCATACACAAAAAATTCACCTGGAAATGGAAGGTGTACAGGTAACAGACGACAACAAAATTGATCTGGGGCGTTATCAATATTATCCAGAGGAGGGTGGAGATGGAGAATGAAACTATGGGCTAATCCATAATGATATCCATTCAGGCAACTTTTGTTTTGATGGAGAAAAATCCATGTGTTCGATTTTGATGATGCTTGTTACCTTTGGTATGTTTCTGATATCGCTATTCCATTTTATTATGCCGTTTTATCTGCAGGGTCTGGAATAATTAGCTTGGAGAGGGAGAATTTCGCCGCGCGATTTTTATCACTGTTTTTGGCAGGTTATTTAGAAGAAACAGAGCTGCCAGAAGACTGGAACACCCAATTTCACTTATTATTAAGGCTGCGGGATGTTACTCTCTACTCTGTGTTACATAAGAAAATAGCTGCAAAGGATCGTGATCAAAAAATAGCTCAGTTAATGAAGCGGCTTAGGTCAAGGATAGAAGATAAAAAGCCGATTGCAGAAGGAATAGCTGAATTAATCGTAACCTAAAAATCACCATGCTTTGGTGATTTTTTTTTATAGTGAAGAAAAGGCAGTAAATAGGATCAATATTACGAGTGAATATTTATATAGGAAGAAACTTGTCGAAACTGACTTAAAAAAGGTTGGTCAAAAATGCTGTTCAATATTCTGGTAGGATTTGTGCTGCTCTGACTTATTGCTATTATTCATTTAAATAACCAAAATAAAGCAATCCTTCCGATCATCGGACTAATAGGATGCGTGCTTTCCTTTGTTATAAATGAATTTGGGCTTTGGTTAGGGTATTGGCAGTTTGTTCCCAAAACGTACTTCCCTACAATCTAGGTATCTATCCTATCCTTGCCAGTTACATGATTTATTAAATAAATAAAACGGATAACCATTGAAGCTTCTTTATCATCTTGTTAGTAACGACATTAACTACTAGCCTTGAATATATAATGATAGTCAGCGAAAGAGCGTTCTATGGGAATGGATGGACGATAGCCTGGACATTTGTTTTTTACCTTATCCCGTATTTCCTGGTTTATTGTTTTTATCTTTATCTCATTAGAGGGCAGATCATTCTAGCTTCGTCATTGAGGAGTAAAACGTAGTGGGATTTTTTTCTAGTAAGTTTGTTGTTGTATTTCGTGTCACAGCATGATATATTGTTAAAGCTGTCCTAAACGGCGCAGCAAATTACGAAAAAACATGTTGACATAGTATTAATAACATGTTAAATTATTTAAGTCGCTTTTGAGAGCGAGGCATTAAAAAACTACTATATTATTAAAAAGTTATTGACATTCGCTTGGTAACTTGGTATAATATAAAAGTTGTCAATAAAACGACGAAAACTTTTGATCTTTGAAAACTGAACAAAACAACCAGTATGTCAAGTAAGAAACAAGCTAGTTTTTTGAACGAGCAAGCAAGCTCATATTTTATGGAGAGTTTGATCTTGGCTCAGGACGAACGCTGGCGGCGTGCCTAATACATGCAAGTCGAGCGCGTGAAGCAACTGGACCCCTTCGGGGTGAAAGCTGTGGAACGAGCGGCGGACGGGTGAGTAACACGTGGGCAACCTGCCTGTAAGACTGGGATAACCCCGGGAAACCGGGGCTAATACCGGGTAATACTTTTCTTCGCATGAAGGGAAGTTGAAAGGCGGCTTTTCGGAGCTGTCACTTACAGATGGGCCCGCG
>NZ_FNFL01000003.1 GCF_900101125.1 Sediminibacillus albus
GTGAGTTGTTCCTCGGTGGTGGTAGTTTCTGTTTCTCCCCCAGTAGTTTTCGAGGAGTCATCCTCGGTCATCACAATATCCTCTTTCTCCTCGTAAAAAAAGGCGGTATTTCCTATGTAGATGACATTTTCGCCGTTCTCATCTTGATAAACTGGATACTCACTGGAACTAATTATGTCTAATTTATGTTCGGGAGAAGAATTAGTTGAATAAACTGTATCCCCCTCATCGATAGTTTTTAAAGCATAGCTTCCTTCAGGAGGTAGTGTTTGATAAGAGGGCTTTTCAGTATCCGAAAATTCAGCCTTTTGTACGCTTTCGATGGGAATGCTAAATTCCCCTCCACCATATTGTATCTC
Source organism: Sediminibacillus albus (assembly GCF_900101125.1). GTDB lineage: Bacteria > Bacillota > Bacilli > Bacillales > Amphibacillaceae > Sediminibacillus > Sediminibacillus albus. The sequence goes on from NZ_FNFL01000003.1 coordinate 360, forward strand.
TAGTTCATAATCGTTTTCCTTCCCATAAAAGTAAACATTTGGATTAAGTGAAAATTGATCATTTAAATTAATAACTGTAGTTGCATGGAATATTTCCAATCCTTCACTTTCACCATTTGCCGAAAACACTTGCGGAAGAGCAACTAAGAATACTAATAAAACACTAATTATAAAAGCAATTTTTCTTTTCATGGTTTTATTCCTTTCTATTTCATCTAAAAAACAAGCAGAAGTAAAATGCCCTCCTCTATTTCTAATTATTTAGAGATTCTTTAAGCCTTTTCTTTTCAATAGTAAAATGAAGTTGTGTTCTCTTGGTGTTAAAAAAAACACGCAACATCATCCGGAAAACGGATGGATTACGTGCTGTAAAATTACTCTACTTTAAACTGGATAAGACCTGATTTGGTATTGATATCGACAATGTAATCATCTAGTTTAAGATGATATAAGTTTCCATCGGTAGACTTAATTTTTACTTCATTAGAAATATCCTTAATGAGAGATGGCTTTAAATCCAAGTTTTCTATTTCAATGGCGTTCACTTTCCCATTTTCATTAACTATATACGCCATGTCCTCATATGCAAATTCATAAATTTTATATCCATTCTCATCATATTCTTCGGTAATTCCGTTAGTGGATTCTTTCATTTCATTTACATCACTACCTAGAAAAGCGAAGAAGAATTCATAGGATTCTGCAAATCTATCTGGAAATATTTCTATAAAGTCCTCTAGTTTCAAATTACTTGCTACTTCATCTTCTTTAAGAACAACGAAGTGGTCATTTGTAAGATAACCTGTTACCCCTCCCGTTTCCACTCTAAAGATAGAATCCTGTTCCATCTTTTCGATAACTTTTACTTTGCTGCCAAAGGATAATTCTTTAAGTTTATTTACAAAGTTCACATCATTATATAAGTAGGTTTTTTCTACATTTATCCAAGCTGTGTAATTTGTTTCGACTCCAGAATAGCCAGCATGTGAGGAACTGGCTTCTTCTATTTTTTCTGGCGCTTCTTCATTGTTTATATTTTCCAACCCTTGTTGAATAGCTTGAACTGGATTATCAACAAACATAAGCAGCGTACTAAATAAAAAGAGTGCGATTAAGAGACTGAGTTGGATCATTGGGTTCTTTTCACGCCGCTTTTTTTTTCGCCTAGAAAGATTTCTTGTCCCAGAAGGATAATGTTTATTCCCCTTCCTAATTTGCCCACGCAATTTTTGGCTTCGATATTCCTTTTTTTGTTCTGTTGTTAACCCATTAAACCAATCAATAAAGGTTTTATATTCTTTTACCACGGTTTCCGTTTGGTCAAAATTTTGAACTTCTCCAAAATTCAACCACAGGATTCTATCAGATATAGCTTGAACTTGAGGAAGCGAGTGACTAATGAAGAATATTGTTTTTCCTTCACTTTTAAACTCCTCAAATTTATCTAGGCACTTTTTATAAAAAGTAGAATCCCCTACAGATAAAGCCTCGTCAACAACTAGAATATCAGGCTGTATATGCACAGAAATGGCAAAACCCAGCCTTGATTTCATCCCGCTTGAATAATTCTTAATAGGTTGATCGATAAAATCTCCTATATCCGCAAATTCAATAATATCTGGAGTTATTTCATCTATCTCTTCCTTTTTCAAACCATGCATCAAGCACTTTAACTCTATATTTTCTCTGCCAGTCACAAAGTTATTTAAACCTGCTGAGATAGCAACTAATGATGGGTCTCCATTAATTACAATCTCACCTGCAGAAGCAGGTACAACTTGGGCAAGAATATTCGACAAGGTCGACTTTCCAGACCCATTAATTCCAATAACTCCAATTGTTTCTCCCTTATAAACTTCAAAGGATATGTTTTTAAGGGCGGAAAATGTCTTTTTATCCTGCTTATATGAAAACATTTCTAATAACAGGTCTGATTTCCTTTTATATAAATTATAAGATTTTGATACATTAGTTAACTTTACTATGGGTTTTTCCATAATAACCTCCTGCTATAAGTAGTCGACAAACTTATTTTTGTAATTTTCATGCAGAAGTGAACCTACAAATAAAATTAATAATGTAAACGACCAAAAATAGATTGTGTATCTCCAGTCTTCATAAAACCAACTACCACTTAGTAAAGATTCCCTAAATCCGTTCACAATATATGCAAATGGGTTCAACTCAATTAATGTGTGAAAACGCCCGGGAAATTCCTCGATACTCCATAAAATGGGGGTCATAAAAAAAAGTAATCTCATTAAGGTTTGAATTAATAATTGGAAATCTCTTATTAGTGCTGATATGGTTGAAGTGAAAAGTGTAATAGAATATAACAACAAAAATAAGCAAACCAAATAGTAAGGTAATTGTAAAGCATAAATGCTAACAGGAATTCTATATATAAACATAACAATTCCTAAAATAATCACAGTAATTAAAAATCCAAAAATATTACTTACTATCGTTATAGAAGGTAATATACTCACCGGAAACTTCATTTTGGAAACAAGATTTATTTTACTATAAATGCTATTAGAACCTTGTACAATCGTGGGACTAATAAAAAACCAAGGTACTAGTCCCATCAGCAGCCATATAAAAAAAGGTGTCCCTTCCACAGGAATCCCGTTTCTAATACCCACTCCAAATACAAACCAATACACCGCTACTTGTAGCAAGGGGTTTATAAATTGCCACAAAACACCCAAAAAATGCATCTGATATTTGCTTTTGGTTTCATATAAAGCAAGTCTTATAATCAAAGGGAAGTGGAACAACTGCTGATTTATAATGTTAATTACCGTTTTCATACAGGTATATACACTTGTTTAACATGGTTATAAAGGTTTCCAAAATTAATATATTCAATTTCGTCAGGTGTTTTGGAAACTACATTCTTTGTGTCAAAGATTCTAGCATGTTTCATAGTGGTTAATTTAGACAAATCCATTTCCTTAAACTCATTATGATCAGTAAGTATTACTACTAAATCAGATCCTCCTACAGCCTTTTCCAAGTCTTGCTCTACCCATTCATTTTGAACATGTGGATCGAATGCTCTAACTTCATATTTTGTCGTTGCTTTAAGAGTAGCAAATATATCCATCGCTGGACTTTCACGAATATCATCGACATTTCCTTTATAGGCCAACCCTAATACAGTAAGAACCTGACCCCCTACTTGTTCCATCAAAGTTTTAATATTATCTACTACATAGTTAGGCATAGAAGTGTTGATACTTCTGGACAAGCTAATCAACTTAGCTGTTTCTGGTGCCTTCGAGACAACAAAATATGGATCTACAGCCAAGCAGTGACCTCCCACTCCTGGTCCTGGTGTGTGCATATTCACTCTAGGGTGTTTATTTGCCATATCAATAACGTCTAAAGCATTAATGTCTAATTCATTACAAACTTTTGTAAGTTCATTTGCAAGTGCAATGTTGACATCACGATAGGTGTTTTCCATCAATTTAGACATCTCAGCAGTTTTAGCATTTGTCTTAAGTATTTCACCTTGGACAAATGTACCATATATCCTTGCTCCCGCTTCCGTACATTCAGGAGTGATCCCTCCTACAATACGATTATTATATATCAGTTCATGCATAATTTGTCCTGGAAGCACGCGTTCTGGGCAGTGAACTAAGAAAATGTCCTTTCCAATAATGAAACCTGCTTCTTCAATTACTGGCTTTACAAAATCATCCATTGTACGAGGAGCAATAGTAGATTCAACAATTACCACATTACCTTTTTGGAGTACGGGTAGTGTTGCTTTTATGGCACCTAGTACATAACTTGGATCCATTGACTTATACTTATCGTCATTGTTTGGAGTCGGAACTGAAATAATAAATGCATCAGCACTTTCAGGCTTTAAAGCTGCTCTGAAAGTTCCTTGATCAATAACTTCTTCTAATGCTTCTTGTAGACCCGGTTCTTCAATATGAATCTTACCTGAATTCAAAGATTCAATAACTTCCGGTTTTACATCCACTCCTACAACCTCTACCCCATGTTTAGCAAACATAATTGATGTTGGTAGCCCAATATATCCTAAACCCATTGTATTTATTCTCATTATTAATTATTCCTCCTAGATGGATTAATTAGCTCTATTTCCCTATAGCAAACTGCTAATAAGCGCTTTCCATTCTTTTCCTATTTTTTCAATATCAAAATTTTTCTTTACGTATTCTTGGGTATTATTCACTTGCTCTTCACTTCTCTTTACCTGCCATATTTTGTCAACACATTCATTTACTGATGAAAGAAGATATTCGTTTGGGTAGATAGTGTTACTACCATCCCAATTTAGGATAATAGGAAATGCTCCTGAAGCCATTCCTTCGGCTGGTGCCATGTGGAAGCTTTCAAAATCACTAGTCGAAAGGATATAACCTATCTTTGTAAGCCATTCAGGTATATCATCTCCATAACCATCGAATTTAACTGATTCCTTCCATGGAGCTTTTTCTATTCGTTCATATAACTGCTGATAATAAGCCTTTTCATCCTCTTTTTTCCAAAGCCATGGATATTCTTCAGGTTTCTTCCCTTTTATAAAAAGTTTATAATTAGAATCTTTATACCATAATTTCTCTAGTATATCTAAAGCGAGATCCAGACGTTTCATTTTGGGACTCATCCCTATAAATCCCAAGTTATATTTAGATTCGGATTTAGGTATATTAAACTTTTCTGTATCTAGCACATTATATATCATAGTCATCTTTTGCCTTGGGAATTTGAAAACTCTAAAAAACTCTTCATAAACATAAGGTGATATCGCTACTATTTTATCTATATTATTTAAATCAAATTGTTTGGGGTAGTTTGTGTTAACTTCTTGCATATGCATTCTCACAATTAATCTTTGTTGGGGCAACTTATTCTGTGAATACCATACAGCATTACCGAGCCCCCATTCACAAACTATTAAATCAGCCCACTGAACCATTCTAAGACTATGTTCTTCATCGTGGCTAGAATGCCCCGTCCACTTATCTATATTCACTTCAAAATTTTCATCAGAATCAAAATACTTTATTAAGTTATTTGCAAATTTTAAATCGTGACCTGCAAATAATAGTTTTACTTTTTTCATAAACTTACCTCAAATCTCTATATAGGCTTCTATTTCATTTCCCAAATTTTCTCCTGGGGATTCTTTGTTTCCACCTTCCAAATAATTAAACTTATCACCACTATAAAATCGATTTCCAAACCTGAAATATTCAGATAAATCTTCTCCGCTTGAAAATTTCATTAATATCCTTTCAAGAGAATCACTACTAAAAGAACTTGTTTTTGCTACACATCGAGATGGAGATAACGTTGAAACAAATGTATAATCCTCTCCATTATTCATTTCAATTATACCTCTTTTATTTACCGTAAAATAATTTGACTTACCAATAAAGTCACTGTCAGTATATAATGTGCTAAGCATTAAGTCGTTCAAGTAATTTCTCCCATAATAATCCTTATTAGAAAAAAATGCTACATATGGTGTGTCAATCCATTCCAAAATATTATTGTAATTGTGCATATAACTCCTAATAAATGTTTGAACCCTATTATCATTGTGAGTATTGAACAATTCTAGATACCCTTCGAAAGTATCAACTAATAAAAGCAACTTCTTGTTTGCATAATTTTGCCGTTCATATTGGTTTATTATTTGTTCATATTCCTGCTTCGTAGCAGCAAAAGCAATTACGCTTACCTGCGGATATTGATAATCAAAGTTTAACTTAGCATTATTTACTATAGAGCTTATCCTATTTGTGTACGTATGCTTAGTGAGTACTTCTCTAATGCCAGTTATAGATTTTTTATTATAAAAAGCTTCATCCTCCAATATATTACGAAAAGACTTGTCTAACTCTTCGGAATCTTCTTTCATTTCCACTAAATCACCAAAGAAATTTTGAACTCCTTTTGCATAAGTGCTTATTACAGGCGTGCCACAAGCTAACCCTTCAAAAACTCGTCTAGAAAACATTGTTGGTGAATCTTTTACAGTATTAACATTAATCATCACCTGATAACCTTTATAAGCCTTGTCTATCTCATAATACTTAAGATTTCCTTTAATGTAAGGTTGTAATCTTTCTGGAAATTGATGGTTTGGCATAAGCCCTTTCTTCGTCATTAAATAATTCCTGTCATATATATCCAATCCGTATTTAGAAGCAGAATCTAATAACCTATCCATATCGACTGATCTTTCAGTATGATGTCTATAATACGATCCTGCGAAACAAGCTTTTCTTTCTCTTTTGTTAACTATTTTAATCGGATTATGAATTAAAGGTTGTGCCGCAAAAGGTAACACATAAACATTACTATGCCCTACACTCTCTTGATAAAACTCAATCATATTTTCATCAGTGGTATATATATAATCAAACTTTTTGGCTGTTTTTATAAATCTATTATAATGAACAGGATCTTCTTTGTTCCAAAAAACTGTTGGGATATTTTTTTCTTTACACCATTCTACTAAGGAATTAAGTGGCTTCATATTTTCTTCTCCATAATCCCCTACTTTTTTATTCCAAGCCCCCCCATTACCATTCCAAGCGGATTCAATCATTAATAAATCGGGCTCTTCACTCGTCAGCACCTCTAACCAATTATCGGGTGTGAAGGTTATTAGATTACATTCATGTTTATAACATGCATAGGTGAATTCGTCGAAAATCACAGCCATTTTCAAATTATTCAAAGGCTTTGCAGGTAATAGGTCTAACTTATCCACCTCGTATTTATCCACATATTTTATAGTTTTATCATTTTTAACGGATTCTGTTTCTTTAATAGAGAATTCATTAATTTTAAAGTCACCCTGCCCTGCCACCCTTAGAGCAATTCTAAATTGCGTGACCTCAGGCAAGGGTTTTATTTTGGTAGATGAATTAGGTTTCAACTGTAAGACTTGTATTTTTTTATTATTTGAATATCCTATAAACATTGGTAACAGGTTAACTCCATCATTAGCCTGAGACTGAACAGAAAATTCATATTCATATCCTTTTTGAACACTCATTAATAGTGTCGTTGGCAATTTCCCAAAGCTTGTATTATTTTCTTTATAGGCTATATATAAATGCTTCCCATCAGGGATATTAATATTTCCTGCTAAGCTATTATTTTCAGAAGTTAGTTTGATGTTTTTTTTCGAAGTTGGGTGCCAAACAATATTAGATAAATCTAATTTCATACTGTTTGTAACTTCAATTGGTTTTTCGTCTATATTTATTTCCAAGTTCTTATACAGTCCTTGGCCCATTACTCTGACCAAAAACATTATAGAATTAATGTTTTTTTCAAAAACGAAATCTACACCTTCATTAAATGGTACCTCTCCTATTATCTTCGAAGTACCTTCTCTAATTCCAATAACTAACAAGGAAACCTTTGTATCCCTGTAGATTTCTCCAGTGGGGTGTATTGTATAACTCATACCTTTTTCTGGCGTTATAAATTCAGTGTTATTTTCATTTATGCAAGTCAAATGTACAAATTGGTTTCCCTTTAATTTAGAATGAAAAATATCATATTTAAAGGAATAATTTATTTTATCATCTTGCCTTTTCCACCCAATTAACGTCTCATTAGTCAGACGGTAACTTTTTTGGCATTCTATTTCGATATGTTTTTTGCTTTGAGGGAGTTCTTGACCCCACCAATATATTTCGTTGTTTATTATTATTTCTTCTACATTAAAAGTTCCACTTCCCGATACACGCAGAGCCAATCTCATATGATCAAATTCCTCATGCATCTTCAGTAGCTTTCTCTCATTTAACTCAACTTCGAACCTGGTCTGTTTTTTATTGCCACTGTATAATATTATTACTAGCTTGATTTCAACGTTTTCTGATTTTTGACCATTAAAGTACACTGATAATGTATCCTCGGTAATCGGAATGCCATTTCCATAAATGGTTTCAAAATTTGTATTTGGTTCATCATAAACTAAATAAGAAAAGTTACTGTGCACATCAAAATTTGCTTGAAATAGGTTATCTTCCTTATTATAAATAAGTTCAGGGGTCTTAGGAGCGTACCAACCATAAAAATCCAATGGATAATATTTACCATAAGCTTTTTCATCATTTATAAGCCATAATTTATTATTATTTAAACAAAGATTATCTATCTTAAACTTGCCCCTTCCTTTAAGTCTAAGTGCAAGTCTAAGTTTCTCAACTTTCTCTGGAAAGGTAATTTCTCTACGATCATTTAGTGGTACACTATATGTTTCTATTCTTCCATTTCTACTATAACCAATGATAAATAACTCTACAATTAAATCCCCTGTTTTATTTCCTTCGAACACTACTAAATTATCCTTATTTCCAGCCTTGTATGTCACCGAATGGTTGGGTATTTCATCGAAATTGGAACTCTTTTCCAAGTAGTTTAGATAACTGTGTTCATTTGAGGGAATATCAACATCAATATAGTTATTTTTCTCATTATAGTGAATATTATATTTTGTATTCTTATACCAGTGGGAACCGTGGCTTAGTTCTGAGTAGAGAATGCCGGGATTTCTTTTATTGATCCATGATCTCTTTTCTTGTATAGCTTTTAACCTTTGCTTAATATTGATCGTCATGCTTTACTTACCCCTTTGCTTCTTCGAAAGATATTACTTAACTTTTTTCTGAATCTCCAATATTTTAGAGTAACTTTACCCAAAAAGGAATCATAAAGAGCTAAATACCTTTTTTCCAATACGTAATGTTTATGTTGAATATCTCCCAATTCTTTCAGTTCTCTCTCTCGCAAATCTAGTTGCTTTTTTACCTCAGTTTTCAACAAATCATTTTCTTTTTTAAAAATACCTACTAACTCTTCTCTCGTGTTGTTTTCCTGGTTAAGTCTTTTTTGTTCTTCATATTGGTATTTATATTTTTTCTTTTCCTCTTGTAAAAGAGTGTTTTCCGCTCTGATAGTTTCACTTTCCTGACTTAAATTTTGCACTCTATTTTCCAATTGAGTTATTTCTAAATCTTTTTTCTTTACTATGTCATGCTTGGTATTTAATTCTTTGTTTAAATGACTGGATTTTTTTTCAACTTCCTGTATCTCAATAATTTCCTTTTCTAACTTCTTAATAGTACTCAAAAAATTTCTTTCTCGATTAAAAATTTCACTTTCAAATTTTTTCAACAATCTTGTATCAACAACTTTTTTTTCCGGTTGTTCATCTGTTAAGGTCAATATGCTTCCAACCCATTCTCCTAGGAAGTTAACATTTTTGATTTTTATATTATCTAGTTGAAGATTTATTAACCCTTCTAAAAAGTAGGTTTTTTTGTGGTCGAAGTAATCATTAATCCCAAAAGGAACGGTGATAACAATCTGCCCATCATCCGCAAGTAATTGGGAAGCCTTTTTAATAAACCTCTGCGGGTCTGTAATATGTTCTAAAATCTCACCCATTATAATAGTGTCATATTTTTCCTCACCGAAATCGAAATTCATGAAATTAGCTGTTTTAAATTCCACATTTTGCTTCGTAATTTCAGCTTCATCACTTAGCAAATTGTCTGCATGTTCTATTGATTCCTTTAACAAGTCTATTCCTAAGACTTGCTTTCCTTCTCTCCCTAATAATATAGAAGTAATACCTTGCGAACATCCTACATCAAGAATTTTTTCTCCTTTAGAATTTTCGCATACCCAATGGATTCGTTTTCTGACTTTTTCTCCAAATTTCGTGCCCATTTTATTAAAATACGCTTCAGATATTCGATCTAGCGGCTTTTTCATAAATTCTCCCCCTACCCCTCGTTCGGTTAACAAAATATTAACATTCCTAACTGCTATAAACTTCAAGTAAATTAACTTTTTCCGTTCCCCAATTATATTTTAGTTTTGCGGTCTTCGTGTTTTTAACCATTTCTTGATGCAATTCTATATTTTCTATAAGTTCATTGACTCCCAAAGCTATGGATGAAGAATCGTGTGAATCTACACAGAGACCAACTTTTTCTCCTTCTACTACCTTCATTATTTCAGGAAAACTACAAGCAACAACAGGCACACCCGCCATCATATACTCGAAGAGTTTATTGGATGAAGCTGAGTAATGATTAAAGTTAGTATTATTCAAAACTTGAAAACCTAAATATGCGTTACTAGTATAGCTGGGCAAATCCTGTAGTGGGACTTTCGGCAAAAATTTAACTCTTGCCTTGAGATCCATTTCTTCTACTAAAGTCTCGAGGGCGGGCTTAATCCGGCCATCTCCTATTAATACAAGTGTACCTTCTTTAAATAGAGGTACTGCCTTAATTAATTTTTCCAACCCTCTTCCCGCTTGGATACCACCTTGATACAAAAGTATTTTCTCACTTGGCGGTAAATTCAAGATAGAATGTAAGGGGGCTTTCTTTATATGTTTATCTTTTTGGATAAAAGGGTAATTGTGTACTACATAAGGATAAAACCCATAAAAATCTTGATTGTACTTTGCCCTAGTATGGTTTTCTACAATCATATCATCAATTTTTTTTATCAAAAAATGCTCTAGGAGGCCATAATACTTTGTGTCATATCCAGTTCTGCTAGTTTGGACTTCATGAGAATCATAAATTAATCTTTTTTTTCTTATGCGAATTTTTGAACAAAGATATCCTTGAGGCAGAGTATTTAAATCATTAGAATGATAGATATCATAATTCTTTTGGAACCCTTTAGCTATCATCCTAAACAGAATGCTACCTCTTATCCATAATACTTTTAGCTTAGTTTTTAATAATAAAAGACCTATAACAGTAACAATTCCGGTAATAATTGGACCTAGATACATTAGGAACAACCAAATTAAAAATAAAATAAGGCCAAAGAATTTATCTCGTAAGCTTTTGCGGTACACCTTTTGCATTAATTCCAATAACATTGGATACCTTCTTACACGATAGACAGAGAAATTAGCATCCCGTTCTTCAAAAACCGGCAAGTCATTATCCTTAGGATCGTGAATACAAATAAGGTCTACTTTATAGCCGCTTTCGGATAACGCGGTACATTCTCTTAATACTCTTGCATCATTGGTAAAGTGATTCCAAACAAACATACAAACTTTTTTATTCATTGATGACCTACCTTACATAATGATTTATCTGTAATTTCTTGATTTATAATATTTATCAAAGTATTAATGTTTTTTTCCCATAAAAAGTTCTTTTCAACATATTTTTGTCCATTCAAGCCAAATTCTCTTCTCTTGTTAGGGTTTTTATAGAGGTAATCAATATGTTTTAGCATTCCTTCTACATCTTGAGTTTCAGAAACAAATCCAACCTTTTCTCTATTAATGATATCTTTAGAAAATCCAGAAACAGAAGCAACAATTGGTACTCCACAAGTCATATAATCAATGACTTTACCAGGCAAAACCGTCTTAAAAACATCGCTCTTCACAAGAGTGACAATTCCAACTTGGTGTTTGGAGATTAAATCAAAACATTCATTACGAGTAAGTGGTGGCAAAACTTTAACATTACTTAAGCCTTCTTGCTCAATATCTTCTAGTAAGCCTCTTCTTTTCAACCCATACCCTATAATAGTCATTTCAATGCTTTTCTCATTAAGCTCCTTAGCAAGGTCCAATAAGAGCCTATCATTTTGAGCTAATCCAATGTTGCCAGCATAAATTACTTTAAAATTTAAATTGTCCGCATACTTTGGTGTTAGCACTTCTTCTTTTTTTGCAGCATTAGGAATATAAGTTATTTTATCCTCAAAAGACGGGGAAATAGCAGTGATATACTCACTAAAACCTTTACTATTTATTAAAATTCTATCTGCAGATTTATAAAGCTTTTTCTCAACCTTTCTAAATCCGTATATTATAGGAGGATAATTAAAAACACCTACTCCTTTTAATGATTCCGGCCATAAATCACGTACATCTAATAGAAACTTTGCTTTAAAGCGTATTTTCCCTATCAAACCAACTATACCGATAAATATAGGCGGGGATGTCGCAATCACCATATCATAATCTTTTTTTGAACGGAGAATAAACCAAATCATTTTAAGTGTTATTTCGACATAATAATATAACCTATTCCAAATACTTCTGGAATACTTTTTATTTTTAACATTAACCCGATGGATGTTTGCTTGATCCCTGTTTAAACGCTCGTCATTCCAGAATGTTTCATCGCTATATAGGTTCCTTAAAGGGTATGTTGGATCAGTTGTCAGAATGTTCACCTTTAACCCTTTATCTTTTAGCATAGAATAAATATTTTTCATCCTGTTCCCTGCGCTTCCAATTTCGGGATAGAAATGTTGAGATATTATAAGTATTTTTTTTGACATAATTTTCCCCGCAATATAATAAACTTCTGTGTTTTTTAGACAAATTTCGCTAAAATATCTATTAATCTTGATAGATTATAACAGAATTTCATGGATTTTAATAGGCTTTCTCTTTACTATTTCTGTAAGTGTTTATTAAGAATAAGTTTCTAACTTATATTAATATTACATTTATGTAACAAAACACTGAATTTTTGTAACATATGCTATACTAATCTAATAGAAAATCTTGTAAATATACGGAAAAAAGGGGGATTGGTGGAATGAAAAAGACAATTTTGTCGATTACTGCCACTGCAGTGATTGCATCTTCGTACGGGGCAACCGTCGAGGCAGCTACTTATAAGGTGCAAAAAGGAGATTCGCTTTGGTCGATAGCCCAAAAGCATAGCACTTCAGTCAATTCATTAAAGTCACTGAATAAGCTTAATAACAACATAATCTTTCCCAATCAAGTATTGAAAGTTGATGGCAGTTCAACTTCATCCAAAGCGGAGGATAAACCGAAAAAGACCACGAAGGCTAGTACATACAAAGTAAAATCGGGAGACTCCCTCAGTAAGATTGCTGCTAAACACAGCATTTCATTATCCGATTTAATGAAATGGAACAACCTGTCTACCACCTTGATTTATCCGGGAGACGTATTTACTGTTTCCAAACCAGGCTCTAACACTAGTAAAGATTCAAAAACCTCCAATGGAGACAAGAAACAAGAACCTGCGAAGGAAAAGAGTTCTGTTGCTTACAAAGTAGTTTCCGGCGATTACTTAGGCAAAATAGCCAGCAAGTATGGCGTTTCTGTCAGCGATCTAAAAAAATGGAACAACCTTTCTTCTGATACAATTTATGTTGGACAAACCTTGAAGGTCAATGGCAGCTCTGGGGATGTAAAGCAAGAAACACCGAAAACAGAGGTAGAATCAGAAACCGTGGACTACAATGTTACCAAGCTAATCAGTGAAGCGAAAAGCTTTGTTGGTCTTGGATATGTATGGGGCGGATCTTCTCCAAGTGGATTTGATTGCAGCGGTTTTATTTACTATTTATACAACAAAGCCGGCAAAAGCATCGGCAGATACTCAAGTGACGGATATTATAACCGTTCCTACTATGTAAACAAGCCGCAGTTAGGTGATCTAGTATTCTTTGAAGGAACATATCGTGCCGGTATCTCTCACTTAGGTATCTATATCGGTAACAATCAATTTATCCACGCAGAATCGAACGGCGTCAAAATCACCAGTCTTGATAATTCCTACTGGAAAAGCCATTTTGATGGATTTAAGAGATTGTATTAAGTTAAACAAGCCACCAAATCGTTTTTCCGACTTGGTGGCTTGTTTTTACATCCCTCGCACTCCCAAAACGGAAGAGCATTTAAATCTACACAATCTGTTTTGAAAAACTACTTTGGTATTACTGCTTCCGTTGTAATCGGCAAATGATCAGATGCCTCTGTTTGGATGACGCGCTGATTGATAGTTTCGATGTCCGGTGAGGTAAGAATGTAATCAATCCTTTTAATCGGATTAATTACCGGAAACGTATTAGCATTATCAATATTAGAAAAAGCATCTTCAAAGTAGGTTTCATTTAGTAGCATTTGAATCTCTTCGCTGTCAGGCTCGGCATTCAGATCACCCATCAGGAAGGATGACCCCTGGTATTGAGAGGTAACGTCAATAATTTCTCCCACTTGTGCTAGCCTACTAATAACATCCAACCCTAAATGAGTATTGTAAACATTTAAATGAATGCCACGAACATTAATTTTTGTCCTAAGTAAACCTCTCTGCTCCCGGCCAAAGCTGCTAAGAAAAACGTTTTCCGAGTCTATAATCGGATACTCACTAAGAATTGCGGTTCCGTATTGCCTATTCTGTGACTGTCCATCCGCTGGTCCCAAATTGAGATTTGCGGCAAATACATAATGGTAGCCGAGCAATTCTGCCAATTCCTTTGCCACATCCTTAAAGTCGCTCCGTTCACCATAATATCTATCGACTTCTTGTATTCCCACGATTTCCGCATCAGCATCTTTAATTACATCAGCCGTCCGCTCTAAATTTAATTCCCCATCGAGCCCGACTCCGTGGTAAATATTATAAGACATCACATCCAACGTTACTTGATTTCCATGCGATTGTGCAGACACTTCAATTCCATTTGAAAATAGGAACAGAAAGCTTGCCATAAATAACAGCAGATTTTTTTTCATAGGCTACCTCCCCCTAAGATAATGAAATCCAATTACATATACAGCCAATGCAAAGAGATTGGAGAATATGCCTATTTTTCCTTTCTTATGTTTGTTTATGTGGATGAATTTGTATTTGAATCTTTTCCTTATGGGGGTTAGTGTTTATTATTTATTCCAACTGAGATTATAGATTCTTTGGTTTATTGCAAGGTATGGGTGTATACATACGGGTAAACGCAATTTTTATATTGTTGATATTAGTATTTATCTGACCTGCTTGAGGAATCGTTTATTCTGGGATTAGAAAAAAACTAAACAGAAAACTCTCTATTATTCACCTTAAAAACCAGAAAGAAGATGCGTCTCACCTTTTAATTTTTTTACAAAAATATGTAGTTAATCTATTGCAAATTATTTGCCTGGGCATATAGTTCGACTTACTATGACAGCATTTTGTTAGTTGTATTACAAATCGATTACATAGCTATTAATCTGTAAAATCCATGCTATATTGGAAAAGTCAAAAATATCAGAGGAGTGAAAGAATGAAGACAAAGAAGACTTTATTGTCTGTCGCCGCAACTGTAGTTATCGCATCTGCTTTTACAACTAATGTCGAAGCCGCCTCTTATAAAGTAAAATCCGGAGATACACTTTGGGGAATTTCTCAACAATATGGCACATCTGTAGGAAACTTGCAATCTATCAACAACATTTCAGGCCATATCATTTATCCAGGACAAGTAATTGAAACGGATAATAACAAATCTAATACAACTACTACATCTAATAGTTCATCCGCTTCTACTACATACAAAGTAAAAGCTGGAGATACATTATCACATATCGGCAAAAATTTCGGTGTTTCTGTCAGCAGCCTTAAGAAATGGAACGGACTTTCATCCGATCTCATTTTGATCGGTCAAACGCTAAAGGTTAATGGAACATCCAGTGCTACACCGAGCTCAAAAGTGAAATCTTCCACAGTAAGCAACGGAACTGCACTTGTCAATGAAGCAAAAAAGCATGTCGGTACCCCGTATGCATGGGGTGGGACAAGTCCAAGCGGTTTTGACTGCAGTGGTTTCATTTACTATGTACTAAATAAGGCAGGACAAAGCGTATCCCGCACAAATGCTGCCGGATACTACAATCAATCAACTAAGATTAGCAGCCCACAACCAGGAGACTTAGTTTTCTTCAAAAATACCTATAAGTCTGGTATTTCTCACATGGGTATTTATGCAGGAAATAACCAATTCGTGCACGCTAGTTCAAGCGGTGTACAACTTACAAGCCTAAGCAACTCCTACTGGAAACGCCATTTTGCTGGCTACGGTAGTTTATAAGCTTATCAATTAAATTGAAGAATCGAAACAGATCGGGAGTGCATTCCCGGTCTGTTTTTTTATTTAAACCTAATTGCGGGCTGCTTTATTCTCAGTCAATCTTACAGGGACAGTTCTCTAGGGATAGAGAGTTGGAATTACTTTGTATATACCCGTTTACTTCATCGTTAAACCTCTTTTTTAAAAATTTTTTTTTCATCTTCTCCATTCTTTTTATTTCATGCCATAAATTAAATAATAAGGTAGAATTGCAGCTGAATTTGTCTATTTTATGGTATAATTATCCTAGTCTGAAAGGCGTATTTTTTATTAATTGCTTATTTAGTAGTATTTTATACCTAAAAAGTTCGCTCTTTTACTATGACTGACTACATTAAGAAGGAGTGAACCTATGTAATGAAGTTTTGTAAGGAATGCGGATCTGAATTAAAACCACACGTTAAATTTTGTCCTGCCTGCGGTTCTGCCGTTTCCCATGGCGGTCAACAGGATAATCAGCAGAGTACGACAAACCGTCCTGCTCCACAACCGATCAAGCCTAAAACGCCTTGGACCAAAAAACAAAAACGGTTAGGAATTGGAACGATTGCTATTATTATTTTATTATCTATTGGTTATCAAATCGGAGCTTCCCTCACAAGCGAAAAACGGCTTGTCCAAAATTTCAGTGAAGCTTTAGAAGAAGGCGATGCGGGAGAAATAACCAAATTGCTTTCTAAAGGAGAAAAAAATCTTGACGTAAACGAGCAAAACGTCAACCGAATGATTGAGTTCCTGGAAAATAATCCATCTTATTATGACTATGTAATGGATACGTTACTAAGCCAGACAGAAAAATCATCCGATAGCGTCCAGGCAAATACAGACGACTACCCGGCGGTTTTTTCTGTGGCTAAGACTGGTAAAACAGGCCTTATTTTTGATCGATACGAGATATCTGTTCTGCCTTTTTATTTGAACATACATACCAATTATGCGGGAACAAAAATTTTGGTGGATGGCGAAGAGGTAGCAATCTCCGATTCTGGCGATTTTTCCATCGAGCACGGGCCGCTTATGCCTGGCACCTACCCTGTTAAGGCAGTCTATCAGGATGATTACACAACGTTGGAAACAAGCAGGACGGTTGATTTAGCAGATCCTAATAGCACGGTGAGTTCGCTCGATCTTTATTTAGAAGGAGAATCCGTTTCTTTTCATGCTGAAAATATGGATATTGCCCAAAAAGCAACATTGTTCATTAATGGCAAAAAGGCAGGACAGTTAGAAGAAAGCTTTGGTCCCGTTTCAATGGATGGCTCCCAGAAAGCTTATGCCGAGTTGGAGTTTCCTTGGGGGACCATAAAAACAAAAGAGACAGCAATCGAGGACAACTATCTCCAGGTGGAGGCGGAATCTATACTAACGGAAGAAGCCGCACAAGCAATCCAGTCTGCACTGTATCAGTATGCGCAGGATTGGGCTGACGCCTACCGCTCACTCGATGAATCAAAATTCACTAATACTACTGACCAGTATATGGAATACGTTGAGGAGGATTTCTCCAGCATGCGTGACTATGACCGGAAGTGGAAAGGTGAATTCACCAAAGGATTGGTAGACGAAGATAGTTATTCTCTGTCGACAAACGAAGATGGACAATACCTTGTCTCTGTGAACACCAGCCTCTTCTATGATTCAGCCACCTATGATGAAGGTGAAGATCCCTCTACCTCGGTGAATGAAAATAATTGGAACTATACTCTGGTTTATGATGAAGATTCGGAAGCATGGCTGATTGATGATTACTATAGCTTGTACTTTGGTTTTGAAATGGAAAATAGTAAAAGAATAGATAAATAAAAAGTAGGGGGAATACGAAATGCATTGTTCTACATGCGGCTCTATTATGGAAAAAGATTCGAAGTTTTGCGGGGAATGCGGAACACAGGCCGTCCAGGGCCAAGCGGTTCCACAGGCTCAAGCTGTCGGTGAAAATGAATTTGCCAGCGGGCATATTCAATCTGAACAGCCAACCGGAAAGGCTGGAAGTTTTCAGGAAAATGAATATGTCCAAAAGGGAAAAAAAATCAGCAAGCAATTTTTTGGTTTTGCACTTGAGGCATTGAAAAGCCCGATGGCTGCCAGCAGAAGAGTGACGGAATCAGATAAAGTAAATGGCATCATTGCCCACGTATTATTCGCTTTATTACTGCCATTGTTCACTTATATTCAAGCAAAAAAACTTAGCGGCGGTTTCATTGATGTACCGTTCGGTTCGATGGTACTACAGCCATTTCTTGTGCTGTTGATTTTCCTTGCTGCCTATACAGCGGTAAATCTCGGGGTTGCAAAATTAATGAAGGCAGACCACTCCTTTATTGAAGTATTGACCAGATTTGGAGTGTTTAATGTAATTCCTGCTGCTGTCCTTCTGGTTGCCACTGTATTCTCTCTATTATCCATCAATGTATTCAGCTTTATCTTGTTCGGGATTGGGGTTGCGTTATTTGCTGTTGCAAGCTTTGCGTTGACTTTTTCTTTGAAGGAACATTCCCAGGGCGGTCTTGATGTATTTTACGGCCTAATCGTTGTCAATGTTGCAATGACTATTATCTTGTTAATCATCGGCGACAGCATTATGGGTAACATTATTGAGCAGATTGAAAACAACGTACCATTTTAAATTAGCAGCAATAATAGCAGGCGCCTTTAGTATAGGTGCCTGCTTTTTTAATGGCAGGAGATTGCGTCGGCAGGCAAGTTGGAATGCGTGTTAGGGAATATCCGAATTTTGTCGATAAACCTGTATGTTATTTATCGAATTCGGAATTATAAACGTACAGGAGGTGTAAGCGATGGCTCAAGACGTGTTGTGCGAAGTAAAAAACTGTAAATATTGGGCGCACGGAAACAAATGTGCAGCAGATGCCATCTATGTTGTCAGTCATACTGGCAAAGAAGCATCTGACCAAAAAGAAACAGACTGCCAAACATTCGAGCCAAAACTGTAAACCATCTTCTTGTAAGGGGCCTGTCGAGGGACAGGCCCTGTTTTAATTGAGAGGTTTGAGGTGGATGATCCTCTTCCCTTGATTTTCGCTCTACTTCGGGCCATAGTCGCTCCTCTTGACCACTTGTGGTTATATTTACTCTTAATTAATTTGCTGGATTTTACATTAAATAAAGGTTTTTTTGTTAATGAATAGAATCATATTAAGGAATAAATTTATCCATGAGAGGAGTATGGTTTTGATAGTTAAAAAAAGGTTGGTCCCACATAGGCTGCAAGTATTGGAGGCATTGATGCGCCGACTTAACGCCAACCACCCAAAAATGCCCTCAATAAAAGAAGATTTCGCCCGTAGAATTTCCGGATTTCAAGGGGAACAGAATATTGACTACCAGTTAAGTCTTCTTCCACAAAATAGCTTCTGTATTTTAAATGATTTACGCCTTCCTAATAAACAGTATTTTTTTCAAATTGACTCCCTGCTGCTCAACCGGAAATTCGCCGTAATAATTGAAATCAAAAATATTACAGGAACACTTTTATTTGATCAATCTTTCAAACAATTAATCCGAACGATTGATGGACAAGAAGAAGGTTTTCAATACCCTCTACTACAGGCGGATAATCAACGCAGGCAACTTTTGGAGTTTTTTCAACAGCATGAACTTAATCCCCTGCCGATTGAAACGTTAGTCGTCATTAGTAATCCAGAAACAGTGATCAAAGCAAGTTATAATCCTGATGAAATTTCTAATAAGGTTATCCATTCTGAATTACTGGTATCAAAACTAAACGAACTAAAAGCCCAGTATGTTGAACGACCGTCAATTCCTTTAGAACCTATCCAACAGAAATTACTCGCCTCTCATAGGAAAGAAACAATTAGGGCCTATATGATGAAAGGCGTCAAAGAATCAGAGATTAAAACAGGAGTTGAGTGTCCACAATGTCATACCATTCCTATGGTCAGATTGCATAGCAGATGGCACTGCCCTTATTGTAGGCATGATTCCAGGGACGCCCATAACCGAGCAATTTCAGATTATCTTCTATTAATTAAACCCTCCATAACCAATCGTGAATGTCAAAGATTTCTTCACCTCCATTCCCGCCATACAGCCAAACGACTACTTAAATTCCAGCTTTCTTTTTCCGGAAAATCAAACAAACGAGTTTATTATAAAGGATAGCCTGCAATTATTGATGCAGTTAAAAAATGATCTTCTTTGTTCGATTTTCGCTCTACTTCCCACCAGAGTCGCTCTTCATTTGTTTTTGGCAATCAAAAAAGCACCCCATTCGGGATGCTTTCACGAAAATTACTTTTCAGGTGCTAATTCAATTGCTTGGCGCAATGCTTCTAACAGGCTTTGGTCATCGGCGATACCAGTACCGGCGATGTCGAAGGCTGTACCATGGTCAACACTTGTCCGGATGATTGGGAGTCCAACCGTAATGTTGACTCCTGCTTCGAGGCCAAGGACTTTGATGGGGCCATGGCCTTGGTCATGATACATAGCTACAACGATATCGAAGTCGCCGCGTTGAGCACGGAAGAATAATGTATCAGCTGGAAGCGGACCTTCTACACTCATGCCTTCGCCAGTAGCGCGCTCGATGGCAGGGATGATTTTTTCTTCTTCTTCTCCATAGCCGAACAACCCATTTTCACCAGCATGTGGATTGATTCCACAA
The DNA here is from genome assembly GCF_900101125.1 of Sediminibacillus albus. Classification (GTDB taxonomy): domain Bacteria; phylum Bacillota; class Bacilli; order Bacillales; family Amphibacillaceae; genus Sediminibacillus; species Sediminibacillus albus. The sequence goes on from NZ_FNFL01000003.1 coordinate 20,959, forward strand.
ACAGCGATTTTAGGCTGCTTGATGCCAGAGTTACTTAATGTTTCATGGGCTAAGCGGATAACGTCATAGACGCGCTTCGGTTCAATCATATTGATTGCGTCGATAAGCCCAACGTGTGTCGTTACATGGATTACTTTTAACTTTGGCGATGATAGCATCATGGAAAAGTCTTTCGTACCAGTCAACTCTGCCAGTATTTCTGTATGGCCCGGGTAAACGTGGCCGCCTTTATGAAGGGCCTCTTTATTTAATGGGGCTGTACAAATGGCATCGATTCGTCCAGCGTTGGCTAATTCGATAGCTGTTCTTAAATATTCAAAGGCTGCATGTCCAGCTTCGGCAGAGACCTCTCCGAAAGGAAGGTCTTCTGGAAGGATATCCAAATCATAACAGGCAACTTCTCCAAAGGACGCTTCGAAGTCCGATGCGTCATTGACCCGTTTAATCGTTAAGTCTATGTTTAAAATTTTTGCTGCGCGTTCCAGCATCTTTGCGTCTCCAATTACAAATGGGTGGGCATTGTCGTAGACCTCCTGTTTTTGCAGGCTTTTCACTATTATTTCAGGCCCTACACCTGCTGCATCACCCATAGTTATACCGACGATTGGCTTCTTGCTCATCATTTAAGACTCCTTTCAATTCCTGCATAGCATGGTAAATGGACGCTATCCGGCCAAAAGCACCTGCTTTTGTTACTGCAGATATTTCCCGATCGGGTCCGATCAATGTACCTAATGGGATACCCGCTTCGATCTGCCTCACTAATCGAAATCCAACTGCCCCAAGGTGGCGTGCAGTTTCTTTGGCCGTGTCTCCGCCAGTTAATACGAAACCTGACAAACCTGGTGCATCTGCGGAAACCCGGGCAACGATTTGTCCAATAGCTTGCGATATCCGCTCACCAATTTGGTTAGGGGTAAACTGCAGCTTATCCCCTAATTGCTTTACCTGGGTCCGGATTTCGTTATTAGAAGGAACATATAACACAATATCTTTTCCTTCATTCAATCCATGAATGCTATCTGCGATATATTGTTCCGCATATATCTTCCACTCATCAGCAAAAATTTGCAATGTATCTATTTCAATGGAAGCAACATTTACTTGGTTTTTCGCAAAATGCACCTGCTGCTGGGTTACCTCGGATAAACTTCCGCAGACAGTCATCACTTGCTTAGATTGGACTATCGGCTGCCGGTCAAAATCTCTGCCAATTTTCAATACTTGCGGCAGGACTTCTGCAAGGCCAGCGGAACCAGACCAGATAATTTTATCGGCCAGCAGTGACATGCGTTCAACTATCGTCTGTAAGTCTGCTTCTGTTTCGGCATCACAAACAATGTATTGTGTATGTTCTGCTCTAAATTTGTTGATTTTCTTTTCCCATGAGAAAAAATCCTGGCGTAACTCGTCTGCTTTAATTAAGCCGACTGCTGCGCCGTTTTCTTTTTCGATAATTTCCGGAATATAAGATTCCGTTACCGGGTGCTTCGGATCCTTGGATATCTCTGTCTCAGATATTTTTATTCCTTTGACATAATGGTGTCCATCAACCGTTGTTCTGCCATAAGGGGGAAAAGCCGGAGCTATGATAATAAACTCCGGTTCAAACACTTCCCGAACTGCTTCCAGTTCCGTACCGATATGGCCGCGTAAGGTAGAATCCATTTTTTTATAAATGTGCTGGTATCCTGAATCCTTCAAAAAAGCAGCTGCTTTTCTGGTTACTTGATAGGCATCTTCTCGTGCTAAGGCCCGGGAATTAGTATCAACTACGATGCCATCATTCAAATTTTTCTGGTCTTCAGGGATATCAAACAGCACAGACGTATCAATGCCTTTCTCGGTTAGCTGTACGCCGCTGTCATTAGCACCAGTTAAGTCGTCTGCTATAATTCCTATTACTTGTGCCATACTAATCCCCCGTTCTCTATGATGCTGAGTATGAAGCTTTCTCTGATGGTCCATCAAAATCGCCCGGAAGGTTTACTCCCTTTTTCTCCAGCCGCTTCACCAGGAAGGCGATATAGAGCGGCAGCAAGATGGCTGTGGTCACAGTAGATGCTGCAACTTGAACTGTAGCTAAGTCAGCTACACTGGCGAAGCTGGCATTGGCAGCAGCAATAGCAGCTGGCGTTGCAACAGCGTTACCGGCTGTAGATCCTTCAGCAGCCCCGACAATTGGATTCCATTTGAATGCTTTGAAGACAAAGTAAGAAACAGTACCTGTAAGAAATACGGTCAATAGTCCAAGGATAATTCCTGTCAATCCACCTTCGATAATTTTCCCGAAGTCAATTCCCATACCTAATGCGAAAGCAAAGAATGGAATTAACATCGAACTTCCTTTATCTAAGAAATCTCTCATATCTGAATCAAGGTTACCAAGTGCCATACCAACTAAAATCGGCAGTAATACTGCGATGAAAGATTGGAAAGAGAACATACCATCAACAAAGCCCATGGCACCAAAGATAGACAGGGCTACCATTGTAAAGAATGGTCCGTCATTTAGCGCCAGCAAAGAATACGCTGCACGGTCTGTTTTGTTTCCATACTGACCAACGATAGCGATATAGAGACCGCCATTACTATTTGTCATTGCTGCAATGATTGCAATCGGTGCTATCCCCATCCATAATCCATTCTCGCCTGCGAACGCATATGCAAGTAAACCAAAAGCCGCACCTACAATCCACTTGGTGGTCAGCAGTGTTGCACCCTTTCCAAGACTTACCCCTACATTGCGGAAATTGATTTGGGCACCGGTACAAAGTAAGAACAGTGCAATCAATGTACCTGCTCCATCAACAAATAATGCTTGCGTGAAGTTGCCAATTCTCAATAAATCAGGAGCAAATGTATTCAGAATCGCCGCCAATAGTAGCGGAACAACCATCATACCTCCTGGAATTCGATCTAAAGTTGCTTTAATTTGCATTTTTCTTCCTCCCCCTCTTACCATAAGTGTTTAATAATGAAACATATATAAGTGCTGTGAAGCGTTTTCAATTATTATAATAATCTATGCAGTTATAAAAAGCAACAGTTTTTTGGGTGTTTTTATGAAAAATCAGAAGAAGGGTGGATTGCGGGTTTTATTTTGCAACACAAAAGCGCAAACTCAATGGTTGAGCTTGCGCCAAAGTGTCGAGCGGTTAATTCCTAACCTCTTGGCCGCCTTTGATTGATTCATCCCTTCTTCTGCTAGCACACGTTTCATAATTTCCTGTTCCATGTCTGCCATTGTGCCTTTTATCGATATAACTGGGGAATTAGCAGCATTTACATAAGAAGTGCGGCTGTTAATAATCCCTTTGACAACTTCTGGATCTACATAATATCCGGTCGTTCGTACGCTCAATTCTCTGACTGCCTGTTTCAATTGATTCATATTACCCGGCCAATCAAACTGCTGTAATTGTTCAAGCGCTTCCGTTTTAATTCCCAGCGTTTCACTGCCCTGGTTGGCGTGAAAATCGGCTAGAAAGTAGTGGACAAAGGCAGCAATGTCCTGCTTTCTTTCCCGAAGCGGCTGAAGATGAAGCGTCGTTTCTGCTAACAGCTCGTAAAGCTCTCTATTCAATGTCTCTCCTGTCTCATCAAAGTCGGAAACCGAGATAACCTTAGCGTCTTCTGGCTTTTGTCGTATGAGCTGTATTAGCAGTGTTTGAGCAGCAGGCGCTAGCCTTGTTACATTTTGTAGTAAAAGGGTTCCCTTATGGAAATTGGTGTATGCAGACTTTGTTTCAAGTAACCGCAAGTCATCTTCTGTGACTCGGTCGCCTTTTATTGCAATAATCGGGGCTTCCTGCCCGTAACGCTCAAAATGGATTGCCTGCGCGACGGTTTCCTTTCCCGTTCCCTCTTCTCCGTAAATCCAAATAGAATCTGCCATTTTCGCATAACTACGGATGCTATTCCGAAGGTTTTCTGCCATCGTGCTTTCCCCAATAATTGGTACATGCGGCGGCTTACTCTTGACATTAATCGCATGACTGGTTGTTTCGTTTAAGTAAGTCGGCCTGATAACAGTTCCAATCAAGCTGGAATTTTGTTCAATGGGGAATGCTTGAAGGATGTACGTTTTCCCATTACTTTCAATCGTTCTCCAATCCGTTGTCTGCTTCTTACCCACCTTATCAATCAAGGCTTGTGCAGCTTCCGATTCAATTAATTGACTGTTTGGTATCTCTTCCGTGTAAAAACGGTTTTGTTCAATATGATTCCCCGCTTTATCTAAGATCACCACTGGCAGCGGGAGCGACTGAAAGGCGCCAATAATATGGGCCGTCTGTTTTTTGATTTTATTGAACAGGCTGTAAATACGCTTAGCTTCTTCAAAAGCCGTTAAGACTGCTTCTTTACCAGAAGTGATCAGAATACCGCGAAGTCCGACTTGCTCTGCTGCCTGGACAGTGACTACGTCTCCCATTACCAGGGTATAGCCGGTTTCTTTTAAAGCTTCCAGATGCCCTTTAACTTCTTCACTGCTTTGAATGGTAATCATTTTTACATCAAATTCGAGGATATTACAAATCGTAGCTGCTCCCTGAGAAATATTAGGAAATCCAACAAGCGCGACTCCTGTTTCCATCCCTCTTACCAAGGTAAATACCCGCAGCATGTCGTAGCCAGTAACATCAATATGAACGACCGGAAGCGAGACTTCCTCCTGAATCAACGTGGCAGTACCGCCGCGACTGATAATTAAATCATAGCCATCCTTTTCCGCCTGACGGGCCAGCTTGACACCTTCCTCCAAGTTGCCAATGCCGATATTTATGTAAAGTTCATTTTCTTGCTGTCTAAGCTGTTTAACCGTTTCTGCTAAACCAGGATATGGAGCAATCAATAATGCCTTTATCATTTTCATCCCTCTTTTTTGTTGCAATTTTCAACAATTACATTATGGCACAGATTTTCGGGTATGTCATTAGTAAGGGATTTACCATTTTATATGTTTCAATTCTTCTCCTTTTAAGAAAACCGCTCATTTGATTTATACTAATAAATAAACATTAAAGAGTGCGTATCACCAATGGAATAATAATAATTTAAGGAGCATTTCCATGATTCGAGTAGCAGCAGTAACGGAAAATAATGAAAAAATCACCGATATCGAAATCTCTGAAGTTAATTTTTCTGCTTATAAATGGTGGTGGATTGATTTCAGCGAACCGACAGAAGAGGAAATTAAACAACTGGATACATCCCTCCACTTCCACCCGCTGGCGATTGAAGATTGCATACACAGTCTGCAGCGGCCAAAGCTGGATTATTACGATGAGTTTTCCTTCTTTGTCACCCATGCCGTGGGTGCAAAGGAACTAGAACAAAAGGAAATTGACTTTTTTATCGGGGAGAATTATGTGGTCACCTTCCATCACTGGGATTCTGCTGAAATCAACCAGGTGTGGAGCCGGTTACTAAAGCAGGAGGATATTAATGAATGGGATGAATACCGGATTTTTTATGAAGTTATGGATAAAGTAGTCGATAACTTTTTCCCGATTGTTTATCATTTGGAGGATGAAATCAATGAAGTGGAAGAAAATCCAGGAGACAAGCCGATGGACGTACTGCTGGACCATTTATTTGACCTGAGGCACCAGCTGCTGCGGATGCGGCACACCATTAATCCAATCAGGGATTTGTTTTACCGGATGCTCAGCTCCCATAGACTGGAGGGGATTCGTGAGCGGAGGGAATACTTTGCCGATATTTATGACCACCTAATGAAGCTTTCCGAAATGGTGGCATCTAATCGGGAAATTACCAATGACATTAGGGATAACTTTATTTCGATTAACTCCTATCAGCAGAACAAAGTAATTCAAGTACTGACCGTTATCACCTCGATCTTTGCGCCACTGACCTTTATTGCGGGAATCTATGGAATGAACTTTGTCCATATGCCGGAACTGGAATGGCGATATGGTTATCATGCCAGTTTAGCTGTAATGACATTGTTGACGATAGCCATGATTTTGTGGTTCAAGAAAAAAGGGTGGTTCGGATAATAGCCATTAATAAACAAATTCAACAAAATTAAAAAAGCTTGTAAAAAAACCAAGGGTTTCTCTACAAGCCGGGGACAGTCTTTCCAAAAGGAAGAACTGTTCTTTTTTTGTTCAATTGGAATTTTCGATTCGTTTAAAACCTAATTGCGTCAAGGCTTGTTGCAGGTTTGCCCTTGTCGTAACGCCTTTATAATCCAGGCCAAGGTTGCCGATTGTTTGGGCAACTTCTGGGCGGATGCCTGTGATAATTGCTTCAACTCCAATTAAACTTAACGCTTTGAGGATTTGAAAGATTTGGTCCGAAACCATCGTGTCAATCATTGGTACACCAGAAATGTCGAGTATCACGTACTCCAGCTCTAAGTTAGTTCCTTCTTTAAGGACAATCTCTGTAATCAGCTGCGCGCGATGCGTATCAATTTCCCCAACGATAGGAACAGCTGCAATTCCTTCCGATATGGGTACAACCGGCACAGACAGCTCCTCTAAAGCACTGTAGGCGATTTTCATTAAATGATCATTTCGTTGTTCGTACATATTGCCAATAATGGCACATACCTTATCAAGCAATGGGTCGATTCTTTTCGAAACATCGAGCATAGTAATGGCAGCAAACTGCCTTTGTTCCAACTCTCTGGTGAATGCTTCCCAGATGACCCGCCTGTAAAAAGACACTGCCCTTAATGCATCGCTCAGCCGCACACCGTATTGGATAGTAAAGTCTGAGACTCTTTTGGCCCAATCCTCCACTTTAGGAGTAATTTCCTCAGCGTCGATATATAAAGCTTCTCCGAGATAGTATAGAAGCTCTGCCCTGAATTCCGTCCGATCTGAAAACGGCATACCAGCATCGTTTAAACTCTTTGTATAATCCTCATCTACATTTGTTTCCAACTTTTGCGCCAACTCTTCGTTCTTATCTACAATTTTTTTTCCTATATACTCCAATTCATGTTTCAAAGGAATACCACCTTACTGAATTATGTCTTCTTATAGAATAGTGCAAGTAGAAGGCCGAGGGCAAGTCTGACACTCTAAAATTGATTGGCGGCTGCTTCTTGAATATCCTGGGATTGGAAATGTTTAAAATATATGCATATGTCCCCTTTCTTTGGAAGCGGCCAGGCTGCCAGGCAGCCCAGCTATTCCCCTATGTGTTAATTTTATCCGACCACTTATCAAGTAAACGGCGAATATTTTTACAACAACTATTTTACCTAAGCTTTGCCGGCAAGGAATGAATAGACTCAATTAAGGTGTTCAGCTTTCCCTCAATCCGATGCAGCAGATAAAATGTCACTGCAGCAGGGAACCCGACATCTGTAATCAAAGCCAGCCATGTCTCCACCAGACCTCCCTCCCTTCACTATATAGAAAGAAAAATGACCTTAATGGCCATTTTCTTTTATTTGCTATTGCCTCTCTACTTTTGAAAAGAAGGAGCGGTGTTTGACCGCCCCCCCCGTTTTGGAGTTATATCTCGATATCAAATACATTACGTTCAACGATTCGTGCGCTTTTCTTACTAACTAGATCTCCTCCGGAAGAGAAAAATGCATTTTGAGCAATGATTTCGTCCATTGCCGCATCTACCGCGCCGGCATCTGCTGGTTCAACCGGCTCATCCAGTGAAATCGTCACGGTTTTATTCTCCTCATTGAGGAATTTCAGTTCTAGCTTTTTCATAATTTCTGCCTCCTCCCTTTTTTCATTTGCTTCCTTACTGCTCCGTAATTAACGAGCTGTCATTACGCTTAACCGAGTACAGGCTTTTTTGCTGCAAGCCAACTAATACTGTTGAGATTGCCATCAACTGGTCTGGGGTGGCTTCCGTCTTAACATTATGGAAAGACTTGTTCCTGAAGATAGTATCTCCGCTTTCTGGATCGATACCGTCCTCAAATACTAGCTGCAGCCGGGAATCTACTTTGTTTGCGTTTGCCATGCCGCTCACCTCCTTTCACTTCTATAATCGCCAGAAGCAAAAGGTTAGGTGTCTTTTCATTTCAAAATTTAATACTAGATCGCTTTCGCTTCGCCTAAGCAGAGGCACTATCCCCTCTATATACCATTTCTGCATATTTTGTCGATTACACACTTTTTACTAAAAAATTCAATTTACTAGTGTCAATTTTCATAGTAAGATTAAGATTAGTGTTTATTTTGAATTAGCTGCTTATAAGGAGATAAAAATATGGATAATGAAAATAAAACGAGAATAAGGAAGAGAAAAAGGAAGAAGCATAAGCGCCTTTTATTTATATTGGTACCCTTTCTGATTCTAGTAGGAGCAACCACTGCATATGGTGCCTATCTATATAACAAAGCTGATCAAGTCGTTGCCGATTCTTATCAGGATGATGGAAGAGAAAAATCTGACTTGAGAGAAAGCGATGTAGATCCTGGCGTTGATAACGTTTCTGTACTGTTTATCGGTGTCGATGAAAGCGACAAACGGGAAAACGAAGGAAGCTCCCGCTCCGATGCACTAATGCTGGCCACACTTAATAAAGACGATAAAAGCGTCAAGCTGCTGAGCATTCCGCGTGATTCGTATGTATATGTACCGGAAGTCGGTTACAACACAAAAATTAACCATGCCCATGCCTATGGCGGACCAAAAGCTTCTATTGAAGCTGTCGAAGGACTGCTGGACATTCCTGTCGACTATTATGTGAAAATGGATTTTGAAGCTTTTATCGATGTCGTCGATGCTCTAAATGGCATTAATGTTGATGTCCCTTATGAAATGTCCGAACAAAATTCAAAAGACCAGGCAAATGCTATTCATCTATCCCCTGGCGAGCAAACTTTAAACGGAGAAGAAGCACTTGCGCTGGCTAGAACTAGAAAACAAGACAACGATTTGGAACGCGGCAAGCGCCAGCAGGAAATCATAAAAGCTATCATCAGGAAGGCGACTAATTTTGGCTCTGTCACGAAATATGATGACATAATGGAAGCAGTCGGCGATAACATGACAACCAACATGCGATTCAGCGAGATGAAAAGCTTTATCTCTTACGGTACGAGTGGAAACCTCGATGTAGAAACCCTCGGATTGGAAGGCTATGATTCTATGATTGAAGGCGTCTATTACTATCAATTGGACGATACCGATGTAGCCAACAAACAAATAGAATTAAGAGAACATCTTGGCCTGGATAGCAGTGAGTACACTGGAGACGAAGTCAATACTCCTACTCCTGGTGAGGATAATTCGACTGGCACAAACAGAAACTAGCTATTAAGTATTCCTCGCTTCAGATAAGCGTAATCTTATCTGAAGCTTTTTTATTTATCCTCTATATTTCAATTTCTTTCAGCTAAGCAGTCATTTTTCCCTAGTTTATGCCGAATTAATTTTGGGTAAAATCATGGTATTGAAGTTTGTTGCATTTTGCTTAGAGAAAGGAAATCAAAGAATGACGAAAAAGTTAAGATTACATAACAGTAAACAGCTTATCTACAACCAAATCAAGCGGAGAATCAAATATCTACGCTCCCACCCGTTTCGTATTTCTCAACTTTCCTTCGAAAAAAACTTTTTATACGTTAGCTTATCTAATAGAAGTAAAAAGAAACAAGCCTATCTAAACGCTTCTTTGGTAGTTAAAAATATGGAGGAAGAAGAGCTTGAATACCAGGTGCCGCTTGTTCATTTATTAAATGAACAATACGACCATGAAATGCACGCATGTATAAATTTAGAGAAGTTTCCAAGCTTATTGGAGCACGGCAAGTGGGCATTTTATGTGCGAAACGAAGAGAAAGATTACCGCCTTCTCCCCTCCAAGTCATTTCGGCGGGATATATACAGCTTTGCCAATAAAATGGTGGACGGCAACCGAATTATCGAACCTTATATCACGGTCAAAGGCAATGTAAGTTTAGCGGCTAAGGATACAGTACTTGACAATCAAATTCACAGGATACCAAACTATGTGGATAATGTCACTACTTTTCAAAGCAGCCTGGTATTAGAAGGCTGGGCCAACTTCCACTCTCTGGATAAGCAGTATATCCAGCTGCTAATCCAAAAAAGGGATTCTACTTTCCATTATTATAGTCCAATAACCTGGCTGAGTGATGACCGCTGGAAAGCAACCGTCAGTTTCTCTGAAAATGACTATCCAAAAGGAATATGGGATTATTATTTTCTCTTGGACAGCGGCCAAAAGTTCAGGATAAAAGTTCAAGATAAACAGACACTTACAAACACGGACCCTTTATTTTATCAAACAGATAAAGAATCCCGTGAATTGAAAACATATATTACGAAAAAAGGCTCTCTTTCCTCAAAAAGCAAAATGGCTTTTATAAAGGTACGCAATTTAGAAAGCGAAGCGGTGGATAATTGGAATACTAAGCTTAAAGGAAGCTTGCGAAGTTACATCTTAAAAAGCCATAATCCAGATGTACCGATAAAAATGGTGTTAAGACAGCGTAACACCGAGCAGTTTTATGAGTTTCCAATTAAAGTTGCCCCTGACCCGATGTCAGAAGGCTATTTATTTGAATTTCCATTCAACTACCGGGATGTTATTCCATTTAGTAATTTGGAAAATATCCGCTGGGATGCATATCTCCAATTACATATTTACGGGGAAGATCATCGTTTCCGCTTACGGGTGAAATCAAAAAATGTCGCCTATCAATCAAGGATACAATTCCGAACTTCGACAATTTACCAAGCATTTTATTATTCGACGGTGAAAAATCACCTGTCTCTTTCCTTGACACAATTGACGATACAGAGGGATCTAGAACGGTTTAAATTTAAAGATAACAAACTGTTGTTGAAAGGCTATGCCTACCTCGACACGATTAGTTTCAAGGACCCAGACGCTATTCAGCGTTATTTACTAGTCAGAGCCAGGGAAACAGAGGAAGAGTTAAAAATCCCGTTAGCTCCAAAACTTAGGAACAAGCTTAGCAAAGGTATGTATAACTATCGTTATGCTGGCTTTGAAACAGAAGTTTCTTTACGAGAGGTCTATAGCCAATTAAAAACAGTGGATAAAGAAATATACGACCTGTTCATCCAGATTGAATATGATGGTATTACCAGAGAGAGAAAACTTGGTTCCCAGCATTACACTTATTTTAAGGACGAAATATTAAAGAAACAAACGGTATCCTATGATGGATACCATATACGTAATTATTTAACCTATACACCGAGAGGAAATCTTAAGATTGAGGCCATCTCCTTCTCAGAAGCAAAGCTGAAATATTTAAAGTACGGACAATTTATTGACCGCCTGCTAAACAAGCAGAGAGAGATTTGGCTGGTAGGAGAACGGCCGGACACTGCACAGGATACAGGCTATCACTTTTTCAAGTATTGTCGGACCCATTACCCAGATAAAGAGGTTTATTATGTCATTAATAGAGATTCGGCCGATAGAAGAAATATCGAGAAGTTCGGAAATGTATTATACAATGGATCCAGTGCCCATTTAAGAATGACTGCACTTGCTTCTGCCTTTATTGGCTCTCATGATCCGGATTATTTTTTGCCAACAAAAGGGGCAGAATTGTATTCCTTTAAAAAGGGGAAACGGGTATTCTTGCAGCACGGTGTCTTGGGAAGGAAAAATGTAGAATATCATCGCAGATTTTATAAATATCCATTTCATATGTTCTGTGTCAGTTCAGAACCAGAAAAAAAACTTGTGGAAACCAAGATGGGTTATCGCCAGAAAGAAGTCAAGGTTACTGGGCTGTCGAGGTTCGATAACCTGCTGAAGGATCATCAAGAGGAACGTTCGATTTTAATAATCCCTACTTGGCGGGAATGGCTGAAAACCGAAGACGATTTTCTCGAATCAGAGTATTTCCGCCGTTACAACTCCCTGTTGAATAGTAAGCGGTTGTCTGAATTGCTGGAAAAATATGAGGTCCACATCAACCTTTACCCGCATTATCGTATGCAGCAATTTATCGACCATTTTGGTGGATTGTCATGTGAAAGAATCAACGTAATTAAGCTTGGTGAAAAAAACGTTCAGGAAATGCTTATGGAAAATAAGCTGATGATTACAGATTACTCATCGGTTTCCTTTGACTTTAGCTACATGTCAAAACCGGTTGCTTTCTATCACTTTGACTCCGATTCATTCTTTAGGGATGGGATTCTGCGGCCAATCGAAGAAACTTTTTTGGGGAATATATGTAGGACGGAAGATCAGCTGTTAGAGACTATCGAACATTATTTACTTGAGAACTTCCAAGAAGACCAGTCTGTTGCAGAGAAAAAGCACCTTATTTTTTCACAAATCGACCAGAACAATTGCAAACGAATCTATGAGAATATTACCCATCTTTAACAGCAAAGAAGGCCGGCAGCTGCCGGCCTTCTTTATATTCAATATTTTCTTATCAGCATTCTGAACATAAACTCAAAAACCTTCAATATTCTCTTCCAGCGGAATGGCTGCTTTATCACTCGGTACAACCATTCCAAATGAAGATCTATCCAAATCTTCGGGGCTCTCTTGACTTCTCCGGCAATAACATCAAAACTGCCTCCCACACCCATAAATAGCCCCTTATCAAATTCCTGGTAATACTTGGTTATCCACTCTTCCTGGCGAGGTGAACCTAAAGCGACAAAAATAAAATCAGGCTGCACCATCTGCATCTTCTCCAAAATCGTTCGATCTTCTAAATCAAAAAAACCATGGTGGCTTCCGGCAACTTTAAGATACGGATGCAATTCTTTCAACTTTTCTACCATTTTGTTATTCACCTGTTCCGAAGCACCTAAAAAGTAACAGCTTAACTTTTTATCCTCGGCATATCCGATCAGGTGAGTCATTAAGTCAAAGCCCGGCATCCGTTCCTTAATTGGGTTTTTAATCATTTTAGAAGCCATCACAATCCCAGTGCCATCCGGGATAATGAAATCAGCTTGCATGACCATTTGCTTGTATGACCGATTTTCTTTGGCCATCATTACAATCTCTGGATTAGCAGTGACAATATACGACTTCTGCTGATTATCAAGCCTTGGATAGATATATTGCTCCAGCAGTTCCTTTTGACTTATATTAATGAAAGGTATATCCATGATGGATACATGACTATTAGTTTTCGACACATTAAACAACCTTTCGAGGTTAAATAAAGTGAATTTCCATCATCCCTCTTAAAATAAATATACAAACAAGTTAATTAGCAAAATATTTTTTCACTTATCATGTCATAGAGTTTTAGACAACGCTTAGACAGACATATCTGTTCTATTATGCCATTAATATTTAATCTCTACAATTAATAATTTATTTAAGAATGTATATATCACCATTAAAAAACACTGTCTATCGACAGTGTTTTTAATTTTCTCTTACTGAAGGAGCTCTTCCTTTCGAGCATTTTCCAATGACTCACTACGATATTTTTGCTTTTCTTTTTTAGACATCTTCTTAAAGCTTTTAAGAAATTTTTCGTATTTAGGCATTATTTCTTCAACTGCCCCAAAGCCCTTCACCCTTCCATATTCTAACCAGAGAATTTTCTCGCAAAACTTTTTCATTTGTCCAATTGAATGGCTAACAAATATCATCGTTTTCCCCATTTTTTTGAACTCTTTCATTTTCTCCAAACTCTTTTCTGCGAATGCTTTATCTCCAACAGAAAGAGCCTCATCAATAATTAGAATATCAGGATCAACACTTACAGAGATAGCAAAACCCAACCGTGACTTCATGCCACTAGAGTATGATTTGACAGGTTGGTCGATGAACTTCCCTAACTCAGCAAACTCAATGATATCAGGTTCCATTGCTTTAATTTCCTGTTTCGAAAAACCGAGCATTAAACATTTCAATTCAATGTTGTCTCTTCCTGTTAAATCCTTATTCAAACCCGAAGAAACGGCAATTAAGGACGCTTGACCATTTAGATAAACCTTGCCTGAAGTTTCAGGGACAATACCAGCAATTATATTGGAGAGTGTAGACTTGCCAGACCCGTTAACACCCACGAAACCTATGACATCTCCCTTTTCCGCCTCAAAATTAATCTTTTGCAGAGCATAAAAATCCTCTCCATAACTTTTGGGCAACACTAGGTCCAATAATCGTTCGGTCGTATTTGAGTATAACTTATATTTTTTTGACACATTTTCTACAATTATCGATTTTTCCATACTATTCCCTTTCTATTACAGAAAGTCAATAAAATGCCTTCTGAATTTGACATGCAGCGTGGAACCAATTAAAAATAGTACAACCGTTAAGGCCCAGAAATATAAAGTATACTCCCATTCACTAATAAAGTACCACTCTGTTCCTACGTAACCAGCTCGATACCCTTCAATTACATAATACAAAGGATTTAATTTCATTATGAATTGTACAGTAGCGTGATCAATTGACGAAATAGGCCACAAAATCCCCGATAAGTACAACACCATTCGTAAAACTGCAGCCAATAACATGTGGACGTCTCTGACTATAGTCGATAGAGTAGAAGTAATTAACGCTAATGCATACGTGAAAGCAAAGGTAGCAAAAGCAAAATATATGAACTGCAAATAATACATACTAATCGAAAAACCAGATAGTATAAAAAATATCATCACAATAAAAATCATAATTAAATGAATATATAATTGAGAGAATATAACAAAGCTAGGAATGACACTCATGGGAAAGTTCATTTTAGAGAGCATCCGAAGACGTTTATAAATTGACTTTGATGCCTGAATGGTTGATTGGAAAAAAAAGAACCATACTACGAATCCAGCTACCATCCATAAAACAAATGGCAACTCAAGATCATTATTCAATTTTACATTTGCACGTTCTCTAATTCCATAACCAAATACAAACCAATAAATAGCTATTTGGATTAAGGGATTTATAATTTCCCACAATACCCCTAAGTAATTCCCCTGATTGGTACTTTTTATTTCGTATAGCGACAACCTTCTAATTAAATAGAAATGCTTTACTTGTTCTTTAAATACAATAAAAGCTGATTTCATAATATTTCCTTCCTACAAAACGGTACTTTGTCATAAAATTCTTATCAAATTATACTAAGGAAGCAACTAAAAAACAACTAGTACAAAAAGCAATTCTTTTGTATTTACCTCTTTTTTGTAAATGTAACAGTGAGTTATTGACTGACATTTTTCTTATGAATATCTTCAGTCATTTCATTTTCTAAAAATTGTTTCGACAACCTGTTTTGCTGCTAATCCATTTTCCCAACTGCAAAAACGTTCATAAAACTCTCCATCTAGTATAAAAGGGGTTTTATCAAAGTTTATTATTTCATTTATTACTTCTTCAGTAGTTTTGACAAGAGGGCCGGGAGCCTTTTCTTCAAGATCGAAATAAAAACCTCTTAACTTGTCCCTATATTCATCAATATCATATACAAAGAAAATTATCGGTCTTTGTAAGTTAGCATAGTCAAAAAATACAGAAGAGTAATCAGTGATCATCAAGTCTGCCATCAAGTACAGCTCTCTTATATCCTCATACGTGGAATAGTCATAAGCAAAGCCATCATATACAGATAAATCTACATCCTCCGCGATTAAATAATGCATGCGCAGTAATAAGATGTAATCAGAACCCAATGATTTCTGCATTTCCGCTAAATTAAGAGAGAGGTCAAATTTATATTGCCCTTTTTCATGGAATTGATTATCTCTCCAAGTGGGAGCATACAGTATAATTTTTTTGCCCTTGGGCAAATTATGCTTTTGCTTTAATTGGTCTACAGTTTCCTTGTTATTGGCATAATATAAATAATCGTTACGTGGATAACCGGATTCAATCAATGTCTTATCAAATTGAAAGGCTCTTCGGAAGATTTCACTGGAATATTGGTTAGGTGATACCAGAAAGTCCCATTTAGCAGCCTCTTCGATGAAATTTCGCTTATACTTTTCAGTTGTAGTTCCCGGCATATGAACCTCATTCATATCAGCAGCTAGTTTTTTTAAAGGAGTGCCATGCCAAGTTTGTACATAGGTAGTATGCTTCGGCTTAGGTATCCATAAGGGTAATCTGCTGTTGGTAATCCAATACTTGGCCCGTGGCATGATAAGCAGCCATCTAAGAGAAAGTCTGCGTATTGTTTTTAAGTTTTTATTCTTGAACAAATCTTCGTTTCTCTTATCCACACTCCAATAAAGGGTATAATCCATGTTGTGTTCCACCATATATTCATAAACGGCACGTGGGTTATCGCTGAATTGTTTTCCTAAAAAGCTTTCGAAAACAACTAACCTTTTATTAGGGGGGAATTTTGTCATTAAAGTGAACAATATTTTATAACATCTTATAAAAAGTTTTTTTAATATACTTATTATCGGAGCCATGCTATTTTCTCCTTAGCTTTAGCTTGAAATTCTAATTTCACTTAATTTACTTTGAATCGCAGAAATTATATAAGACTGGTAATATCTTAATTTATTTGCTTTTAAATACATGTTTGACAACTTTTTCAGCCGCTTTGCCGTCATCCCACCTACAGTACTTATCGAAAAATGCGTCATAACGTTTAGAGTATTCCTTTTTTAGACTGTCTATATTCAAGATTGCATCCAGAACTTGTTCTGTACTCTTAAGCAGCGGTCCAGGTGCCTCGTTTTCAATATCAAAATAAAAGCCTCTCAAGGTGTTTCTGTATAAATCAAGGTCATACGTATAGAATAAAATCGGCCTGCGTAAATTCGCATAATCAAAAAATACGGACGAATAATCTGTGATTAATATATCAGATACTAAATATAGATGAGTAATATCCTCATATTTGGAAAAATCATATGCAAAACCTTCGAAATTACTGATATCTAATTCATTAGCAATTAAATAATGCATGCGCAGTAAAATAATATAGTCGTTTCCTAACGACTCTCTCATTTGAGCCAAATCTAAATTTAAACTAAATTTATACTTGCCTCGTTCAAAAAACTCATTATCCCTCCATGTTGGCGCATATAAAATAACCTTTTTATCTATCGGAATATCTAATTTTTTCTTTAATCCCCTACCCAGTTCCTGTTTGTTAGGGGCTGATAAAAGATCATTCCTAGGGTAACCCAATTCCAACATTTCTTGCTGGAACTGGAAAGCTCTTCTAAAGATTATTGATGAATAGCTATTCGGGGAAATTAGATAATCCCACTTTTTTGCTTCACGAACGAAATTCCGTTTATACTTTACTGTATTTGTTCCTGGCATATTCACTTCATCCATATCGATAGCAAGTTTTTTTAACGGAGTGCCATGCCATGTCTGCAGGTAAACTGTTTCATTCCGTTTGTTTAAGTAATTAGGCATTCGAGAGTTACTTATCCAGTATTTTGCTCTAGCCAAATAGTAATAGTAACGTAAGCTTTGTCTCCTCACTATTATTGGGTTTCCCGGAATGGAATTACTACCCACATCATTTAGTATCCAAACATAATTGTAATCCGGCATATTTTTAATCATATATTCGTAAAGGTACTTAGGATTATCTGAATAATTCTTCCCTAGGAAACTTTCTAAAACAACTGTTTTATCTTTGATAGGCATATTTGTAAAGATTAATCGATACAATCCGATGTAAAATTTATTTTTACTCCTAAGCATGTTTTTTATTTGTCTTAATTTGTTATGGGAATTTACTTGTGACTTAAATTGCTTTTTATTTCCTTTTCTTAATGTCTTGATTTCTCTACGCAAGATAAATTTCTTGTTTTTAAGCACATCAGTGTCAACTAGGTTAGCTGTTTCTCGCAGTAATTCAAAGACAGAATCTATATTCGATTCTTTCCTAAAGAAAATAGTTATCTGCTTACGGTAGTAATTTAAATAAAGATTATCCAAATATTTGGCGCCTTTATTATTAAAAGATAATTTTTTTCTTAAGTTGCTATATATATATAAGAAATCTCCTATTTTATCAATGCTATCTAGTTGATTTAAAGAAGGATTGTTAAACGGATCATTCCTCACCCTTTTATAGTAAATACTGTCTTTTACAAGCAAAATTCCCTCCTCTAAATTATTTAATGCAGGTACGATGAATTCTAAGTCTGAATGATGTTTTACTTCCTCAGAAAACCTCAAATTCTGTTCCTTAATAAATTCTTTAGAAATCAAACGATGTAAAATGGATCTATTTTTAAATAATTTTACCTTCTTTTTTTTGTATAAAATGCTCTCTTCTTCATTATTACTTAATGATTCTTCATTGAATTTTCTATCAGTCTCTTCGATGATTGATTCTTTTTTGGACAACCATCTTTTTTGTTTTCCAGTTGCCAGCTTATACCCATTAATGTTTCTTATTAGTAGCTCGATTGCATCTTTTGCGATAAAATCATCACTATCTAAAAAGTACACATAATCCCCTGAGGACTCTTCTACTCCGAAATTTCTTGAGAATCCTACTCCTTTTCTCTCCGAGAAATGAAATGATTTCAAACGAGAATCAAGTTCCGTAATTTCCTTTATTCTCTTTCTACATTCCTCATTCGAATTATCATCAATCATTAACACTTCAATATTTTGGTAAGTTTGAGATAAAACAGACTCAATACAATCATTTAAAAAATCAGTTGTATTATATATAGGTATTATAATAGAAATTTTATTCACTTTTCACACTCCATCAAAATCCATGTTAATTCTACTAATTATAACATTACTACCTATCAGGTAAAAGTGCTATACACTTCCATCTTTAGTATATATCAGTTTTAAAAATGAGAAGGTTAACTTTTGAGAAAAAACTCTGTTAATGATTCATTAGTTATCTTTAAAACTTTAGGCAACAATACACGGTTTATGTACTGATTACTAATACCTAAAGATGGAATAAGGTAGACGTTCTTTTTTTATAGGTAATTAGTTCCTTAAAAATATTGTCGAATAATAGGGAATTATAACCTTAACATTTTTAGAAAAGGTTGCCATAATAGACAGTACGTTCATGCAAAAAAGGAGTGGTTCTTATAAGATAGAAGTTGTTCAGCTGGAAAATGATAAGTGATTAATGAAATACTAGCTTTCTCATCACTCTACTATATATGAACAACAATCTCTTAGATTGTAACTTTCTACAAAAGACCAATATAATTTACAGTACACTAATTGCTGATCTTTCCTTTTAACGTCTGAAGAGTCATCCAAATTCGCACAAATTTTATGGGGGAGAGATATTGAGAAGATTTACTAAAATAGCAGCCTGTTTTATTTCAATCATTGTATGTGCCCACGTCCTCCCTTCCCTGGTTTCAGCAGCGTCTGATCAACATTTAAAAGGGATCGGGATAAACAGCCCTACCCATGTTTACTCTGAGACCTCGAAGAGTTCATCAACTTTGAAGTCATATGCCCAAGGATCACTGTTGAAATATACTACGTATAATTCGGAGTGGTACAAGGCAACTGTCTATATAAGTGGAAAAGCCAGAACTGGTTATATTTCCAAAAAGGACGTAGAAAATGCTGTTGTTCCGCAAACCAACCTGGAAGGGATCGGTATCACTGAATCTATTAACGTATATGCTGCTGCTTCCGATAAGGAGAAAGTCTTAAAGTCTTATAAAAGAGGAACCGTTTTAAAATACAAAACTTTCACCTCTAAATGGTATGAAGCAACTGTCTATTTGAACGGGAAAGCAACTACCGGTTTCATCCGGGCTAGTGATGTGGAAAATGCGGATAACTCACCTGATAAACTTTCAGGGATTAGCCTTAAAAATCCTACCAAGGTATATACGCAAGCTTCCGACTCTAGTCAAGTGCTAAAATCCTATGGACAAGGTACGGTACTAAAGTACACAAGCTTTACCTCCAACTGGTATCAGGCAACAGTTTATGTCAGTGGTAAAGCAAGGACAGGTTATATTGATAAACAGGATGTAGAAAATGCTGTACAGTCACCAACAGAAATCACAGGAATAGGCATGAAAGAGTCGACCCGTGTGTACTCTTCTCCAGCTGGCGATGCCAATACGTTGAAGACATATAGCCAAGGAACCATCTTAAAGTATAAAACTTTTACTTCCGAATGGTATCAAGCGACAGTTTATGTCAACGGCAAAGCCAAGACTGGTTATATTAATAAGAACGATGTCGAGGATGGCGAAAGCTCCCCGGTTTCCCTTTTGGGTATTGGAAAGAACAGGGAAACGAAGGTTTACTCGCAAGCATCTGCTAATTCCACGGCATTGAAGAGCTACTCGAAAGGAACAATACTAAAATACCAGACGTTTACTTCCGGGTGGTATCAAGCAACTATCTATATTAATGGGAAAAGAAAAACCGGGTATATCAATAAGAATGATGTGGAAAACGGAGATGCCTCTCCCGCCAATTTGCAAGGAGTAGGTTTACAAAGCTCTACTAATGTTCACATGTCCGCATCGACAAGTTCAAAGGTGCTAAAGTCTTATACACATGGCTCTATCTTAAAATATAAGACATTCACCTCGGGATGGTATACTGCCACTGTTTATGTGGATGGCATGGCCAAAACTGGATATATTAATAAAAGTGATGTGGAAAGCGCCGATGATAAGCCAACAACAATTGAAGGGATCAGTGCAGGAGGACCAACTTCTGTTTACTCTTCCGCTTCCACAAAATCCCGGCCAATTAAAACGTACCCGGAAGGGACGGTTTTAAGATATGACACGTTCACTTCAGGTTGGTATCAAGCAACGGTTTACGTTGATGGAAGGAAGCACACCGGTTATATCAGCAAAAATGCCGTTGAAAACATCGAATCTGTCCAGCAGAGTGCTGAGGGGTATGGAACCAAAAAACCTACCAATGTTTATTCGAAACCTTCAACAAATGCCGGTGTACTGAAGTCTTACAATCATGGCGCTTCACTAAAGTATAAGACTTACACCGCTAATTGGTATCAAGCCACGGTCTATGTCGATGGGAAAGCAAAAACTGGATACATTCATAGTAATGACGTTAGCGCTACTCCGCAGACGGTCTATCAAACTACTAATTATGATCATACATTTAAAGAAGCGATAGATATCCAAATGACAAAGACACCGAAAGCCAATGGGACAGGAACTATCGCTGCTGATAGAAGCACAGTCGAATATTATGCAAATCCTAGTAATTTCGATCGCGATACTGCCAGCTATTTTCAATTCCTTAAGCTGTCGCACAGCGCACAATTAAGTGCTAAAGAGATTGATAGTAAGGTACTGACTAATAAAGGTACTCTAACAGGGACGGGTGCGGCATTCATCGAGGCCGGCGAGAAGTTCAATATCAATGAAGTTTACTTAATGGCCCATGCCCTGCATGAGACCAACAATGGACAGTCGGCACTAGCTTCCGGAGTCGGTGTAGATACTCAAGGAAAGGTTGTCGAATCAGGTCAGACACCAGCTTACACAGTCTATAACATGTACGGTTATGGAGCATACGACAGCTGCGCACTTTCTTGCGGGGCCAAATATGCCTTCGACCGGAATTGGTTTACGCCTGCCGCTGCAGTTATAGGCGGTGCAGAAGATGTAGCCCGCAACTATATTAACAGAGGACAGGATACACTTTATAAGATGCGCTGGAACCCAGCAAATCCTGGGGTACATCAATATGCAACCCATGTTTCATGGGCTGTAAGTCAGACTAAAAAAATCAGTGATATTTATAGTTTGTTAGACAATTTTGTATTAACTTACGATATCCCACAATATCGTAACCAGCCTGGTCCCGGAAGTATTACCAGCTACCCAGCCGGTATATACGGTGTCACTACGACCCGGTTGAATTTCCGGTCAGAGCCTGATTCATCTACCAGTGATACCATCATCAGTACGTTGGAAAGCGGACAGAAGATTGAAGTGCTCGGTTCTAACGGAAACGGCTGGTACCAGGTTAAAGCTGAAAACCAAACTGGCTGGGTGTCTGCTACTTATATTGACATCATGAATCTCTTAGAAGTAACTGCTGATTCCTTGAATGTCCGTACAGATCCCAATACGGAAGGCAGCCCTGTCGGCAGCCTGAACAATGGTACCTTCGTCACTGGTGTACTAGATAACAGCAATCAGCTCGTCAAAAGCGGTGTCTGGTATCAAATTCACTACAATGGAACTACTCGCTGGGTCAGCGGCGGGGCCAATGGTGAATATATATCGGAAAAGTAATTGGACTATTAAAGAGGGACATTATGTTTTTTCCATAAAGTCCCTCTTTCCTTTTGAGCAAATTTCTTTACATTAGAAACTATTACCTCTTGTATATTCTTAACAAAAAGTTTACAATTTATATTATTATGGGTAAAAACAACATATAGACCATCTGAAACTAATTTTAGTTTATTATATTGCCTTGAACCCTTAGAGGAGGATTCCTATGAAAAAAGTAATCACTTACGGTACGTTTGATTTACTGCATAACGGCCATATCAATATATTAAGACGCGCGAAAGAATTGGGTGACCATTTGACCGTTGCCATTTCAACCGATGAATTTAATGCCATTAAAAATAAAAAAGCTTATCACAGTTATGAAAACCGCAAAATGATTTTAGAAGCTATCCGATATGTTGATGAAGTTATTCCTGAAGAGGATTGGGAGCAAAAAATCGATGATGTCAAGAATCACAATATCGATATATTTGTAATGGGAGACGACTGGGAAGGTAAATTCGACTTCTTGAAGGATTACTGTGAAGTTGTTTACCTGCCTCGTACAGTCGGAATTTCCACTACAAAAATAAAAAAGGATCTTTTTAAAATAAACAATGGTTAGAGAACTGGTCATTTCCAGTTACCTCTTTCTTTTCAGGATACTTTTTAACTTCTTCAAGCTTTTCCCTATAAGAGATAAAACAACTTTTGTAGCTACTTTTGGGGATAATATCGGATATGTTGCAGAGGAAGTGAAACGTTCTGGCCAAGAGCAGCTGATTGTCCTGCGGGCTGAGGGCTGTAAAAGGGATTTCACTGTTGATCAGCAAACTGCTGTGAAGGATTTCCGCCCCGTCCGTTTGCTGCAATTCTTACAATCTATCTATCATTTAGCCACGTCCAAAGTGATTTTCGTTGACAATTACTTTGGATTTTTATCTGCTGCCGACTTTAAGACGGAGACTACTTGCATCCAGTTATGGCATGCAGCAGGTGCCATTAAGCAGTTTGGATTAATGGATCCGTCGATTGAAAAGCGTAGTGAGCGGGCGAAGCGCCGGTTTACAGAAGTGTACAGCCGCTTTCATTATGTAGTGGTTGGCTCAGAGAAAATGGCTGCTATATTTAGAAAGAGCTTTGGCCTGAATAATGACCACATTTTGCGGACAGGAATACCAAGGACAGATTTCTTTTTTGATAAGCGAAAGACGAAGCAGATTGAAAATGATTTAACGGAGCGTTTTCCAGTTATCCAAAATAAAAAGGTATTACTATACGCACCTACCTTCCGTGATGACCAATTAAATTCGCCGGATATTGCTCTGGATATTGCAGAGATGTACAAGCGTTTAGGTGATGAATATGTGTTGTTCTTACGTCTTCATCCCGCTGTTCGGTCAAACCTGCAAAACAGCTATCCAGAGTTTGTCGTCGATGTAACAGACTATGAAAATATTAATCACTTACTATTAATCAGTGATTGTTTGATTACCGACTATTCTTCCATTCCCTTTGAATATGCTTTGCTGGAAAAGCCAATGATTTTCTTTAGTTATGACTTACAGGAATACCAAGAATCCCGTGGTTTCTGGGAAGACTATCAAAATAATATTCCCGGCCCAGTAGTTAATAATACTGGAGAAATTATTGATGTGCTTATCGAAAATCGCTTTGATATCGGTAAAGTAAGAAGCTTTTCTGCCCAGTGGAACCAATATTCGAGAGGCAATTCAAGTGAAAACCTGGTGAAATATATTTATGAAAGCCAGGAACAGCAACAGCAAATTCTTCATTAAAAGGCTTCTAAGAAAGATTAACATTTACTTCTTAGAAGCCTTTTATTTTTATCAACAAAAAGCTCCTTTATCTTTTACAGATAAGGAGCTTTTTAAATTAGTAGCGTTTTGCTTTCGCGCCTTCCAGAAGGCGCAGGATTGGCCTGTAATTTTCGCTGATTAGGCCAGTCAGTTCCACGACAATTTCAACAAGGATGGTTAACGCCAGCAGGGTCAGCGTCGATCCCCACACAGTCGATTTGGTGAATATAATTGCTGCGATGCTGAACAGCCCACTCATTGAATAAATTAAGACGACTGTCTGCTTATGGCCAAACCCCAGTTTAAGCAGGCAGTGGTGGAGATGCAGCTTGTCTGGGGCAGATAATGGTTTGTTTTGGATAATCCGGCGCACTATTGCAAAAAACGTATCCAGAATAGGTACGCCTAATATTATAATCGGAACGATTAACGAGAACAAGGTGACGTTCTTAAACCCTAAAACGGAAAACACACCGATCATATAACCCAAAAATAATGCTCCGGTATCTCCCATGAAAATCTTTGCCGGGTGGAAGTTATACAGTAAAAATCCCAGGGTGCTTCCCAGAAGCATCAATCCCATGAGGGCAACAAATGTATCTCCCAGGGATATTGCCAATCCGGAGATGGTAATCAAAGCAATGGAGGATACTCCGGCTGCTAATCCATCTAGACCATCAATCAGGTTAATGGCATTTGTTATTCCGACAATCCATATGATAGTAATCGGAATACTGAAATAACCGAAATGCAACGTCTCCCCAAATGGAAGGTTGATAAAGGTAATCTGAACACCGCTGAATACAACAATTCCTGCAGCAGCAAATTGCACCAGGAACTTTATTTTAGCAGATAGATCGATTAAATCGTCAATGATTCCCGTTGCGGTAATCAACAAGGCTCCAATCAAAATGGGCCAATAATAATTACTGACTGGGTCAAAAATTACAAAACCGATCATAAAGCTACAAAAAATTGCTAACCCACCAAGCCGCGGCATGAGTTTGCTATGGATTTTTCTATTGTTTGGCTGGTCAACCGCGCCGATGCGGATAGCCAGTTTTTTGACTAAAGGGGTGATTGCTATAGATATCATAAAACAAACAAGCAATGCAATATATTCCATTTTCTTCCTCCCGGATGACTAAACATCTTATTTCTCTCTGTCCTATATGACGGCACTTATATATGAAAGGTTTCATAGTTTGCTAATTTTCATCATTTCACTTTTGTTAATATAGCACATTCCCATAGAAAATACACCACCTCACACAGAAAATTTACATAGAAAAGCGAAAGCACCCTGTTTAGCGGCGTAGGAAATGGACTGCACCGCAGGAGATAAAGGATAGCCAAAAGGCGGGCTTTCCTTTTGTGCTTGACTTATCGTACGGAGGTGCAGGAAGTGTGCCCGCGCACTGCGGGTAGTTCGACATTGCCGCCCCTTGCGGCAGATTTAGATCGAACTTTCTTGTTATCAGCAGGAGAAGCTAAAAAGAATCAACATCTCCCTGGCTCAGCATCCAGTCCTCCGTTTTTTTTCCGGTATCTATATCGCCTAATTGATGAATGACTAACGCTAGCGGGCGGTCCTTTTCCTTGAAGCCCGCTGCTTCTAAAGTTGCAGCACCAGGAGTATCTGGAAATGCCCAGGACTGCAATAGATCACAAGCTTGCAAATGATTGGCAGCTATGCGAATCAATGCATCCCATACATTGCCGTCCTCAACGGCCAGCCAGTCGACGATTGTTCCTATTTGTATATTTCCCTTTTTGAATTGCTTTAACTCCTGCTTGGTAACAATATAGCCTAGCAACCCATCGTTTCCACTAATCGCCAGCATTGTATAATCGTTATCAGGGTGCTGATGATAGCGCCAGTTCAAATATTTTTTATCCCGATTGGCCATAACTGGCCTGGTATTAGCCGTTTGCTCGGCCAATTGCGTAAACCGGTCATCACATTCACTAATATGCTCGATCTTCCATGATTGCGGCAGCTGCTGGCTGTTTCTTTTGGGCAATACAAGCCTGTAAATAGCACCGAACGGTTTCAATGGCCGCAAAACATTCATCCAGGAAGCAGCTACAGCGATTGGATTAGTTATGTAGATATATCTTGGCATCCAGCCAACCTGCTGTGCACCTGTATGGGCAAGCAGCAGTTCTCTTGCTTTAGGTGCCGGGAATCCATATAACAAAGCAATGTCAGCCCGCTTTGCTTCCTTAAGCATAGCTTGGTTAAGCTGCTGGTAGACTCCCTTCCCTCTCGCATCTGGATCTACCATTGTGTCGATGCGCATGCCTGCTTTCTTTTTCGCTCCATTAATATAAACTTCGTTTACCCACAAGGCTATATGACCGATGATACGATCTTTTTGTTCGCAGACGAGTATCCAAGGGTTTTCCTGCTGGGGATGCTGCTTATACTTCCAATACCAGTGCTCATGTGAGCGGTTTTTGCCAAACACTTTGGCAAAAAGCTGCTGGATGCTCTCTTCATCCTTTTCCTGATAAAAACGAATTCCCATTTGCCTCTCCCCTTAGAGCTTTCCGGTCTTAAGCATGATCGATAAAGTCAGTCAATATTTGCTGCAGTCTTTGTTTTCCTGATTCAAACGGTTTAGGAGTGAAATGATTTGCCTCGTTGATGACAGCCTCCAAACGCTCGCCGTCATTCCAGGTCAGTATATGGCCTTGTGCAGTAAACACCTGTACGAGTTGAAGCTGGTGGTCATCGTTATGCTCTCCGTACTTTTTCAAGCGGGCCACAGCTATTACTTTTTTACCTTTTCGCAATCCAGTAATTACGGAGCCAGTGCCTGCATGAGTAATAATCAAGCTAGCCTCATCATACAGCCTATCCATCTCTTCATAGCTTACAAATTTCTTCATGGTCATCTGTTCACTGGCAAATTTGGTATGTCCGTGCTGGACAATTACTTCTTCTTTAAGAAAGTCTTCTTGTTTCAATCGTTCTACTTCGGTCAGCAGCCTTGTAAATGGAAGTTCATGTGTTCCTAAGACAACTAGTATCAATAGATTGACCCCCCATATACTGCTTTGGGGTAAATTTCCTTCATTGACTCCCACTGGACAATAAACAAATCAGAAATTGGGTAGACCATCCTCCCAGATAGCGTTGGACTCGTTGATTTAGCAAAACTTTCAATGAAGACAATCTTCCTGCCAAACAGCTTTGCTAAATAACACATCGGGACCGCTGTGTGGGCCCCTGTTGTAATAATGATATCAGGGCGGTGTTTGATAAAGATGCATAGGGATTTAATTGTATTGTACGTAAACTTATATATATAGCGGATTGGATAGTTCCGCGCACCATACATAAGCAGGGAGACTGGGTATTTTTCCATCAGTTGTTCGGTCACTTGCGATTTTTCCGTGACCAAGTGGTATTGATAGTTTTTGAACAATCCTTCCAGTTGAAGCAGCTGAGTTAAATGTCCGCCTATAGATGAAATGAGAAGCAGTTTTTTCTGTTTCATCCTATCCTCGCTCCTATCGATGATAAATTGAGATTAGTTGGTCCAACAATTTTTCCTGGTCGTTATCCTGTGCTTTCTTCTCCCCCTGGTCAATCAATTGGCTGCACAATCGTTTATCTCTAATTATTCTTTCCAAACCTGCCTGCAAAGAAGCACTATCCTGCGGTTCTACCAGTACTCCTGCTCCATCGCCCAGCAGGTGGGCAAGCCCACCGACATTGCTGCCTACAACAGGTGTATGGCAAGACATAGCTTCTAAAGCTACTAGCCCAAACCCTTCCATATGGGAAGGAATGACAAACACTTCGGCGGCTGACATCCAGCGGGCAATTTCCTTCTGGCTTTTTGCTCCATGGATAGTAACATCCTTGATGTTTTCTGTCTCTATTTTCATGCGTATCCTCTCTAGAAATAAGGGTTGTTTGGCAGCCCCGATTAGATGTAGCTCCGCTTGATCAAACGTTTGTTTAATTTCCCGATAGGCATCCAGCAGCTCGATCAATCCTTTGGCTTCGATGATATTCCCGGTAAATAAAATCGGAATACTCGATGAGGAAAGACCTATCTCTCGTTTAGCAGCTGGTTTAGCTATAGGACAGAAAACATGGCGGTCAACTCCCATGTTAAGCACTGCAACCTTTGTTTTATTCACTTGATAGGTCTCAAGGATCTCACGCTTGAGCGCTTCGCCGACAGCAATCACATGATCAGCTTCCTGTAAAACCCGTTTGGTTTGGTTGAAAAAAAACCTTCCTTTTTTGGCCATTTTATCGAGATCGCCTCCATGGCAGGTGACTATCAATTTTGTACCAAACAGCCGCTTAAACCAAAGCCCAAAAAAACCGCTTGGAAATATATAATGGGCATGGACCAGCTGATAGCTTTTTCCTTTTGTGGTGTAAATATATAATATCCGTGATAACCAGGCAGCATATTTTTTTAGGACATGCTGTTTTGTCATTCTTGGCTCCGTGATCGCTGATACATCAATGGAAAAGCCTCTTTCCCTTAAAGCTTCGACTTGATTGCGGACAAATATACCAAATGTCGGACTGTTTTTTCCGGGGTACATCGTACTTAGTACAAGGATGCGGTTCAGCGGTTTTGCCAATCGATTCACCCCCATTCCTGCTTTGTTGGAAATGTATCGGCCTGTTTAACCTGTTTGGAATTATTAATGACATAGGCTAGCATGACAAAGTAAAACAATGTGAAGGAGTCATTTTCCCATATGTTATATACAAGTCCAGCCACATAAGAACCGAGCAGAACTGCGATCAAGACCGATGCTGTCTTCAACTCGTCCCGCCGTCTCCACAACAGGTAAAGCATGTTTAGTAAAAAGACGGCAAATACAATTACCCCAAAGCTGCCAGTTTGAACAATAATTTGGATATATTGGTTGTCAGAATAAAATTCCCGATCAATGTTATACTCCTCATAAATCGGCGATCCGACATTCAATGTTGCTGAATCACCGAATGTAGCAAATCCAGTACCGATGACTGGATGGTCTTGGAAGATCGTCCAGCCTTTTTCAAGAATGTAGAGCCGGCCGGCTCGTTTACTCCCTTCCATGGCATCATCATTGAAAGTTTCCCGCATACGATCGGCAAAACCACCGTCCCGCTGATCATACTGTTTTTGCGTGCTTCTCTGTGCTGTACCAAAATCGGACTCCTCAATCGTATTTGCAAGCAGGTTAGCAGGAAGCCCCACCAACAATATGCCTGTGATTAAAGCGATGGCCGTTGTTCGCAACACCCGCCAGCTTCTTGTCAAAGCTAGATAGATCAACAGGCCGATCGCAAAGGCAATCCACGTCCCTCTGGAATAGGTAAGAAACCAGACTCCCATAAATAACGCTAAGGCGCTGTTGATTAGCCATACTGCTTTTCCTTGAATAAACCTTTTTAAAATAAGCGTCAGAATGAAAGCAAAGGATAAATAGTAAGCAAGTAAATTCGGATTACCAATTAATCCGTAAATCCGTATCCGGTTAATAGCAGATAAAGGCATGTTTTCCCAGGAAGGGGGCAGCAACCAGCCTCTGAGAGATAATTTTTCAATCAGGCCATGGATACAGATAAGCACTGCCAGCAAGAAGGTTGCCCACAAGAAACGGGCGATATCCTGTTTATTAATCTCCATCCTTTTGACAATGTAATAGACTAGATAAAACAATAGGAATGAGCGCAGCTGCAGGATCAGCGCTGTTAACGATACACCTGACAGCAAGGCGGACACAGCTCCAATAAAACAAAAAGCAAAGAATGCCAGCTCAAACCATTGAAATTTTATTAGTGTTCGCCAATTCTTGCGATTGGTGAGTAATGTTTTACCTAACAAAACGAAAATGATCATGTCGCCCACGAGCTTCAATGTTGGATTGAACTCGACAATAAAGGGCCTTATTGGAAAATAGACAAAAAGCAGAATGACAGCGTTTTTTTCCTCCAGATAAGCGTAAACCATAAAGGCGGCAATAATGGCCAGGCTGATTATTGTGTTATCGAGGACCATCCCGATTAACAGCAGTAACAGAGCTGCAGGAACAAATAGGATTTGTTTAATGCTGATAGTCATAGTATTTCTCCTCTCCAATAGATGAATGGCGGTTATTATTATTGCCAGCTTTCTTCATAAATCCGCTTTTTAACATGGTGATTTTTATAAATCGCCCATAACAATGTGGCGCTCCTGTTTGCTTGTTTGAACAACTTCGAATAGTTCAAGTTTCTGGAAGCTGCAGCCTTTGTCAGTTCGATGAAGGTTTGTTTCGACAATTGTAAAAAAACTTCTGCTGCCTTTACTTGCCCCTTAGTTAGATTTGCCTTTAATCGATTTAATTCCAAAAAGCCATCAAAAGCTATCGCCTGGGACTTAAATATTTCGATTGCCCGTTGTTTAGCAGCCATTGTTTCGGAAATATCGACAATACAGTTAACCTCGTTGGGAGGAAATGGGCAATTGATTTCATATAAGCGGATAACCGGACTGATGTCTTCCGTCCTCGCCAACGCCGCGGCTAAAAAGTTGGCGGTTGCCACATGGTCGGGATGAGCATCGACGAAGGTAGTGCAATAAATGACATCAGGCTGGAGAAGGGTAATTTTTGCAGCTAATTGATCAGCAGTTTGTTGATGGCTGGCAACTCTTCCATCTGGAATGTCCAAATAATCAACGCGCGTGATGCCTAGAATGTTTTTTACTTGATCGATTTCCGACTTGCGGATTGATGACAACTCTTTTTCGTCGAGGCTGCTAACACTGCTGGCGCCATCGGTAATGAACAAACAGTCGATTTGTGCTCCTGATTCTGCATGACGCCTGATTGTCCCTCCAAGCCCAATCGTCTCGTCATCCATATGGGGGGCAAGTACTAATATTTTTTGCCCGTGAGGAATTTCAGTAAGTTGTTTGCTATCCTGGTAATGGCTTCTTATCACAAGCCTGGTAATTGGCAGAAGAACCGGACTTCCCAGCTTAAAAAGTATTTCTTTTCTCATCGCCCTGTTGTCTCCTTCTGGTTATTTTTCCTGCGAAGGTTTTTCCATAAAAATAACATTGCCTCTATTCGAAGCAGATAGGCACTGACACTGTAGATGATTGCCCCAGCTCCTGCTATCGCAATGACTGATACCGCCAACGGCCATTCTGCCAATAATGAGATCAGAGGCAGAATACCTGCCAGCATTGCCAGCGCTGCTATGGTTATTTTGACAAATTCCCGCCCTAGCATTTGAAGCGGCAAGCCGCCTGCCAAACGAAGAAATATCCAAAATCCTATGGCTATATACAGAAAGCCGATCACCGACGATGCAAGCGGAATACCGGTATAACCGAGCCAACGGGTGAATATGTAATTGAAAATAACATTGAACAGAATTGAGGCTGCTCCAAGGCCCATAATTAGCTTGCCCTTTTTCAGTGAATAAAAGCCCTTATTTATCATCGTGTTTAGACTGAAGAACAACACAGAACCAAAATAATAGTAAGCGGCTTGGCTTGTTGCCAATGTAGCTTGATGTGTGAAAGCTCCTCGTTCGTATAAAAGCCCAATAATGCTTGGCATTAATACCATCATCCCGGTGACTGCAGGCAGGACAATCAAGTACATCGTCGTTAAGCCTTGGGCAATAGTCCGCTTGAATAAGAGACGGTCATCGCTGGCTTCGGCTTTGGCTAATATCGGAAATACGATCGTAGCGATGGTGACTCCAAAAATTGCCTGCGGAAAATGCACAAGATTTTTGGCATAGTTTATATAAGTTACGGTTCCCTCCGAAAATTGACCGGCAAAAATGTTATCCACAGCTAAGTTGATTTGTCCGACCATGACTGTCACAGCCACCGGAATAAAAATAGCATAGAAGGCATTTACTTCTTTAAAATTGATTTTTTCCCGTAGGTTTATTGTCTGTTTAGGCACAACGAAAATTAGCTTAAACAACAGCGAGACAGCCGCTCCGATGAGATAGCCGGCTGCTAGGGCATACGGGCCAATTTGCTCTGCGAATAGAATTGCCGACAAAATCATGCCTGCTATCACAAGGATTTGGGAAACAGTAGCGATAGAAAAGCGATTGTTGGCATCCAAATAAGCTTCCAGTACGGCATTGATGCCTACAAATACAAGGGCTGACATTAACAGGACAGAAACCCAGACCGCAATCATTTGGGCCTGTTCACTGAAGCCGGGGTATAATAGCGGAATGATATACGGGGAAAGCCCCGCTCCGATGGCTGCCAACACTGCACTTACGACTGCAGTTCCTTTTAATACCTGGGTAAGATGGCTGTCTGCCCGCCCCTTACTGGCAGCCTCCAGGTAACTGGGGACTAGTGCATTTTTCATGCCGTTGGTCATAAACAGAAACAGCATATTAGGAATAATAAAAGCTGCTAGAAAGGCATCTGCTTGATAACTGTCGCCAAAGTAAAAGGCAATGATCATATCGCGGATCAATCCTGAGATTTTTAAAAGTAAAGTCGTTAATAAAAAAAGCACACTAGCCATACCTAATTTAGATTTCAACATCAATACCCCGCACTATCTGGCTTTTTTCTTTTTATTTTTCAGACTGCCAGGCTAAAGATCGGCAATCCATATTTCACCTCAAATATACCAAACTCGAACAAAAAAGAGAGGGAAATTTGAAATAATTAACATACTCTTTACAGAGTTCATATTAAATTAGCAAACTGGCAACCTTCATTGAACAATCGATTCGAGCGACTTGCATTTGAGATGGCACTATTTCCACCTAAATAGTATAACTTGGGCTGATAAGGCAGGTCCGAGGTCGATTGATACCGTGCCTGGTACCTCCGAGTGATTAATCAACAACAGCGGAGGTTGCTGCTTGGCGGCCAACGATACACCAGACAAGGCATCTGCAATCCCAAATCCTTTTGCAAAAAAATACATCAGACACGGTTTGCTTCGAATAATATTTGTCTGCGATTGCTACACTAGTTTCAAATCTAGTTTTACCAGAGACACGTCCGACTATACTCACACTTTGCTTTAATGCCTTTTTCCACTGCTGATGACAAAGCATCGGTTCCCCCGATAATAGTTGCTTTTTGAACCTGATGCTTTGCCAAAAATTGAGTAACCTCTGCATCCAATTTATGCTTGCTGGTCAGCAATATCGGAATTTGCTTGTCCGCAGCATAAGGTGCGATCGACAAGGCATCTGATGACTGCTCATCTCCCGTTGTGATATACACTTCTTTTACCGGATTGGCACTGATCGTTTGTTCGGCGATATTAGCGACTGTTTAGTAACGAGTCGCACCGGTGATACGAATGATATTAGACGATCCATATTTGTTTTTTAACTTCGATTCGATATTTTTAGAGATAGCTGCTTTGCCGCCCAACAGATAAATTTTGTACGGTTTGTTAACCGAAGAATAATGATTCGGATTAACCCGCTGTAATTCCTTCCATGTTGACGCCTGAAGCTGTTCAGGGGGGGTCAGTAATAGCGGAGCATTTAGTTTTGCTGCCAGAACACTGCCCGTCAAAGCATCAATCGGCATAACTCCGCGCCCTAATACACAACGGCAATCTGGGGCTCTTTTTAAAAGTTAATTATTTACAATGTTTTTATAAAAACTTCATATTGTAAACAAACGGTTTCTGTAAAGGTTTTATAAAGTTTTTGTAATTTTCTCCAAATTGGTCAATCTTTCTCTTACACTGATTACATAATTGGAATATTTATAAAGAAGAAGAGGGGTGTTGAGATGAAAATAGCTATTCTTATTCCTTGTTATAACGAAGAACAGACAATTGGTGCAGTAATTGATGATTTCTGTCACGAACTTCCGGAGGCAACCATTTACGTTTATGATAATAACTCAGAGGATGATACTTATGAGGTAGCCAAACAGCATGGCGCTGTTGTAAAGCGTGAAGCTAGGCAAGGAAAGGGAAACGTGGTCAGATCCATGTTCCGCGATATTGATGCAGATTGTTACATAATGGTTGATGGCGATCATACATATCCAGCCGAAATGGTCCATGATTTAATCGCACCGATTATGCGGCGTGAAGCGAGCATGGTAATCGGTGACAGACTGTCTAATGGAACTTATGGCAATGAAAACAAGCGACGTTTCCACAGCATCGGTAATTATTTGGTCAAAAGCACCATTAATTTCTTGTATAAAAGTCAACTGGAGGACATAATGACTGGTTATCGGGCATTTGATAAGTTGTTTGTTAAGTCCATGCCGGTAATGAGTCCAGGATTCGAAATTGAAACAGAGATGACGGTACATGCACTAGATAAGAGGCTGCCTATAAAAGAGGTTCCGATTGCATACCGGGACAGACCAGAAGGCAGTGAGTCAAAACTTAGCACCTTAAGCGATGGATGCAAAGTAATGTATAAAATATTTACCTTATTTAAGGAATACCGGCCAATGATATTTTTTACAGTATGGTCTGCATTCCTGCTATTAGTGGGACTTGCTGCAGGACTTCCGGTAATCTTCGAGTATTTTGCTACCGGGTTTATAACGAAAATCCCTTCTGCTATTCTAGCAGTCGGCCTGGTGATCTTATCAATGTTATGCTTTGCAAGTGGCTTAATACTCGACACGGTCGCTTCCACTCACAAAAAACAGTATGAGCTTGAACTAAATCGAATGATTGATATACCTGGAGGATATAAAAGTGATCAGTAAATCGAAAATTGCCGCTGTGGGGTTGCTTGCTGGTGCACTAAGCAGTGTAGCCTGCATTTCTCTAATCCAGTCTTTCACCCACACTTCCGGCATCACCATTGCAGCTACCGTATGTGGATTTACCCTATTTTATTATTTTTGCTTTAAAGAGCTGATCCGAAACTTCATTGAATTCAAAAAAATGGTAAGACGTCCGCTGGTTATCGTGTTCACGGTTATATTTTCACTGACTTCCCTTTACAGTTTAAAAGGATCCTTACAGCACCTTTCCGATAATTCATGGGCCATTACTCTCTTTGTATGGATCGGTGCTTATCTAACAATAATGGCTGTTGTTTTGGCAGTGTTATATACCTTCATCCTCATTCATTGGGTGACTGAAGCTAAATCTGTTTCCAGATGGCGTATTTTATGGTTTGCTGTTCCATGTCTGTTCGTTTGGGGTGTTTATTTGGCTGCATTTTTTCCGGGCGGGATGACACCTGATTCTCTTTCCCATTGGCGGCAGATTCATACCTTAGAATTCAGTAACTGGCATCCTGTGTTTTATACATGGTTTATGATGCTGATCACCGGAGCCTGGCACTCTCCTGCGGCGACAGCAATTGGACAAATTATCGTTTTAGCACTTATTTTCGGCTACGCCATGTATAGCTTCGAAAAGCATGGATTAAATAAAAAACTGCTCTGGATTACTGCGATACTATTCGCTTTATCACCAGTCAATAGTGTTTTTTCAATCATGATATGGAAAGACGTCCTTTACAGCTCTTTTCTGCTGCTATTTACTGTTGTGATGATTAATATAGTAGTATCAAATGGTAACTGGCTTGTTAAAAATCGTCATTTGCTGCTATTAAGCCTGGCAGTTATCGGGATAATTTTCATCCGCAATAATGGTTTACCTATCTTTCTTGTCATGGCTTTGTTGCTGATGCTTACTTACAGGAGATATTTTAAAAAGCTAATTATTACGGCGGCCGCTGTGTGTACAGTTTTCTTTCTTTTTACTGGTCCTGTTTTTAGTTATCTCGAAGTAAAACCTGCTGATCCGAATGAGGCACTCAGCATTCCAACCCAACAGTTTGCAAGAGTAATAGCTATGGAAGGACGGCTATCAGATGAGCAAACGAGATACCTTAATCAGATTCTTCCCTTAAATGAATGGAGGGAGAATTACAACCCTTATATTACAGACCGGATAAAGTTCTTAGAGAACTATAACAGAGAAGTCATTTATAATGACTATGAAAAATATTTTAAAACATGGTATGACGTCATTTCTAATAACTTTGAAATCGCTGTTGATGCTTATCTAAAACAAACATCGCTTGTCTGGCAAATTAACGAACCAGAACATGGCTACACCAGCTTGTACTCAACAAAGATCCATCAGCCTAATGAATATGGTTTAACAACACAGCCTTTGCTACCAAGTACCGCCAACACTCTTACCAGGTGGCAGACCTTTACCGAAAATCACTTGAAGGAATTCATTTGGAGGCCAGCCGTTTATACGCTTTTAATTATTTTGTTTTCTTTTGCGAGTTACTTGAAAAATGGCTGGAAATCATGGCTACCAGCATTTCCCGTCTTACTGAATACCGGAACAATCTTAGTCGGACTGCCAGCTCAGGACTTTCGTTATTTATTTTCTAATTCGATGGCAATGGTGATGATTGGCTTATTTGCTCTATTGCTTTTCAGGAGTACTGATGCACAAAAGGTGAACAGACTATGACTGAATTGCTGCGATCGTTGATTAAAAATAAACTCGGAATTGCATTGATGTGTGCAGCTTCTGTTTTTACAGCGCTCGGCCAGATGTTTTGGAAGTTATCAGACGGAGGGATCAACCTTTATCTGATTGGGGGACTATCCCTTTATTTTTTGGGGGCATTAGGTATGATCATTGCTTTTCGGTTCGGCAGCTTATCTGTTCTCCATCCCCTGCTAAGCCTCGGCTACGTGCTTGCTTTAGTGCTTGGCAGCTTTTTTTTGGGAGAAAGTATATCTCTGAAAAGCTTTCTTGGGACTGCTTTTATCGTGGCTGGTTCAGTTCTGATCGGCGGTGGAGAAGATGATTAGCTGGCTGCTAGTTATTGCTCTTTTTACATGGATGGGGGCTATAGGGGGATACTTTTTCAAAAAAGCCAGCGGGCAAAAAATCAGCATGAATTTGAATTTGTTCATATACCTTTTGGCCGGCTCGCTGTTTTACTGTGCTGGGGCAGTTTTGAACATATGGGTGCTTAGGCATCTTCCGTATACTGTCGTCTTCCCACTTACTTCTTTCACTTATGTCTGGACTCTTGCTATTTCTTACTTTTTATTAGATGAAACAATATCCATTAAAAAGTCAGCAGGTGTAGTTCTAATTATTATCGGCTCCATTTTTCTCGTGCGTTAAAATGACGGCACAACTAGTCTTTTAGCTCTTCCGTCTGCGAAACGGATAACTTTTGGATGATACAAAAAGAGCATCTGCTTAGGGCAGGTGCTCTTGATTTTCACACGGTTAATAACTCGTCATAGGCGAGATGGTTTCTTGTGGGTTTACTACCGGACGGCCAATGGAGTGGTATTCAATACCGCTGTTTTTCATTTCTGCTAAAGTAAAGCAGTTGCGTCCATCAAAAAGCAAGGGATGGACTAACAGGCGCCGGTATTCTTCTAATGGAAAACTTTTTATTTGCTGCCAATCCGTCATTATAACGGCTGCATCTGCGCCCTGCAGAGCTTCCTCCAAATCACTTGTAAATAGGACTGGCTCAGGCATGACTGTTTTTGCAGAAGGGATGGCTACAGGATCGTATGCTTTGACGACAGCGCCTGTTCTTAATAATTCTTCGGCCACTCGAATGGACGGTGCTTCCCTCATGTCGTCTGTGTTTGGCTTAAATGTCAGGCCAAGCAGCACGACAACCTTGTTATCAAGACTGCCGAGCCGGGTGGTTATCATATCGACCATCCGTTTCCGCTGCATTTCATTAACTTGCTGGACACTTTCTAATAAAGGCATCTGATAGTCGAATTGCTTCCCCATAGCAATGAGTGCATTCGTATCTTTCGGAAAGCAGGAGCCTCCATAGCCAACACCTGCATGCAGGAATTTTTTACCGATTCGTTTGTCCATGCCCATACCGGCTGCTACGTTATCAACATTCGCACCTACCTGGGCACAGAGATGGGACATTTCATTAATAAAGCTAATTTTAGCAGCTAAAAAAGCATTTGAAGCATACTTGATCATTTCAGCACTTCGCAAATCTGTTTTCACTATTGGCAGCTGGAATGGCTGATTGATTGCTTCCAATAATTCCAATGCCCAGGAATCTTCTGAACCAATAACTATTCGATCACCGTGAAAGGTATCATGGACTGCTGTTCCTTGCCGCAAAAACTCGGGGTTGGAAACAACGCTAATCGTTATAGGAGGAGTAAGCCTGGCTTCAATTAAATCTTTTATATATTGATTGGTACCGACGGGAACGGTACTCTTTGTAACAATAACGACATCCTGTCTTACATTTTCCGAAATCGCCCGGCAGACTGATTCAATATATTTTAATTCCGCCGAACCATCAGGCCTTTCCGGGGTTCCTACTGCTATATAAATTACTTCTTTTCCCGCCAGCCCTTCTCGATAATCAGTCGTAAACTGGATGTTGCCTTTGCGTAGATTTTTGGTTAACAGCTCCTCTAGCCCTTCTTCATAAATTGGCGACCTGCCGCTTTTTAGCAAGCTTACCTTTTCTTCATCAACATCCAGGCAAGTTACCGTATTGCCAATCTCAGCTAAACATACACCTGTGACTAATCCGACATATCCAGTACCAATTACTGCTATATGCATGGCTGAAACACCGCCTTTTCAGGAAATTGGGAATGAAGAGCAGGAGAGATGGCATGGACAGCTGAATAAGTCCATGTCTGCCTTTCCATTGGTGATATTTGAACTCCGCTTTTATAAACTGCTGCATCGATAAAGATTATGTTTCTCACCTTCAATACGTCTCTCTCCTTTTAAAGGGATACTTATTTATATTTCTAAATAGGGAAAACCATTCATTATCTTGTCAGTTTAAATAGTACCACCACTGGCGAACAGGCTACAATCCCCGCCAGAACTGGTTTTTTCACCAATTTACATTCTTTACAATTGCTGTACAATAAAAAAAGAGGCTGTATTTCGGTGGTTTGACACCATAAAATACAGCCTCTTTTTGACTAAAAGAAGAAAAAATAACCAATTATTAATTCTTTATTAAAAATTCTTCATATTAACCTCTGTCATTCGCTCGTTTTACCAGCTTATGAACACTGTTGATCAGCGGTTTTTTTCCTTTTTCTATTGCCCCCAGCTCGGCTATCAGGACGAGCAGAAGCAGGATAACGAACGAAATTACCAGCGAAATGCTTAACGATGCGTTAGAAAACAATATCCCCAATGTACCAAAAACCGCACTGAATCCATAAATTATCAACACCGTCGTTCGATGGCTGAAGCCGGCTGCCAATAATTGATAATGAATATGCTTTTTATCGGGCAACATAATATTTTCACGGTTGTATAAGCGCCGGACAATGGCAAACAACGTATCAAAAATCGGTACAGCCAGAACAATGACAGGAATAATAAAACTGAACAACGTCACATTCTTAAACAATCCGAGCAAGGAAATCACGGCTACTGAGTATCCTAAGAACATCGATCCGGTATCTCCCATATAAATTTTAGCTGGATAAAAGTTA
The DNA here is from genome assembly GCF_900101125.1 of Sediminibacillus albus. Classification (GTDB taxonomy): domain Bacteria; phylum Bacillota; class Bacilli; order Bacillales; family Amphibacillaceae; genus Sediminibacillus; species Sediminibacillus albus. The sequence continues at coordinate 60,392 of NZ_FNFL01000003.1, forward strand.
TGGAATAAAAAACCAAGATTACTAGCAATCAATACAACGCAAAAATAAACAACAACAATCCGGTAGTCGCCTAAAGCCATAATCAGCACACTGATCAGGGCAATCGTTGACACACCTGAGGCAAGTCCGTCCAGTCCATCAATTAAGTTAATGGCATTGGTGATCCCGACAATCCACAACAAGGTAATGATGGTACTCCAGCCTTCCAGCTCAACCAATCCAAGCAAAGGTACATTAATGCGTTCGATGATTAAGCCGCCATTAATTAGAATTGCTGCTGCCGCAATCTGCCCTGCGAGCTTAAAAACAGGCCGCAGCTGCAGCTTGTCGTCTAGGATGCCCAACAGGATGACAATTACAGCTCCTGTTACAATCTCAAACATGTGCATGTGGACTGGCTGTAAATAAAGCAGTCCCAATACTGTCCCGAGGAAAATGGCTAGGCCGCCAAGCCTTGGAATGGCAACTGTATGAATCTTTCTTGCTTCAGGCTGGTCAATAGCTCCGATTTTTACAGCAAACTGTTTGACAGGGAAAACGAGTAGTACGGTTGATATTAACGATATAAAAAAAGCGATGACAAGCTCTGTCACATTAACCATAAAATCCCTACTTTATATGAAATACGTCATGTTTAATATTAAACAAAAAACAAATAATATTACAAATGAATGACACTCTTTATAAATATTCACCTAGATGGCTCAATCCAAACGTTGATTATCCTTGTTTCACCGAATATATGGACGCACATGGATTCAAGGATAAGAGAAAAAGGTGTATGATTCCAAGCGAGAATCATACACCTTGTTTTGTTATGCTTGCTTTTCCCGTTTTTTGTCCCTCCGGAATAAACGGACGACCCTTGCTGATAAACCATCAAAGTACGTGTAGACGACCGGTATTAACAGCAAAGTGAAAATACTTGAGACTCCCAGGCCAAATATAATCGTAATTGCCATCGGCTGCTGGGATTCCGCCCCTTCGCCGAAACCAAGCGCCAATGGTACCATACCAAGGATTGTCGTTAAGGTAGTCATCAAAATCGGCCGCATTCTGCTCGCTCCTGCTTCCAGGATAGCTTCGAACCGATCCATGCCCCTGCGTCTTAAAATGTTGATGTAATCCACAAGGACAATGGCGTTGTTGACAACAATCCCCGCGAGCATGATTACCCCAATGAAGGCGGTTATGCTCATTGGCTTTCCTGTCAGGAATAGTCCAAGTAAAATACCTACTACAGTAGCTGGCAGAGAAAACATGATAACCAGCGGTGTCAGGAAGTTTTCAAACTGAACTGCCATGACAGCATAGACAAGGAAAATCGAGAAGACCAACGCGATCGCTAAGTCTGTAAAAGCTTCTGTCATATCTTCAACCTCGCCGCCGATGGAATAAGAGTATTCCTCAGGGAAATGGAGTTTTTCCAATTCGGCCTCAACATCGCTGCTGATACTGGCTAAATCTCTGCCAGATATATCGCTGGTAACATTTACTTGCGGCTGCTGGTTTTCTCTGGCTAACGTAGCTGGCCCTTGGATCTGCTCAAAGTCAGCAATTGTATCTAAAGGAATCATCGAACCTGCTGGTGACTGAATCGCCATGTTTTGCAGGTCACTGATTGTACTGCGCTCATCCTCAGGGAATGTCAACCGCACATTCATATCATCCCCGTCTTCCCGGTAATTCATTACCACTTGACCGGTGAAGCCCATTTGAATCTGGCTCATCACCTGCTGATGGGTTAAGCCATGCTGGGCAGCAGCCTCCCGATCGACAGTCACGTTTAATTCAGGCTGTGTCTCCGAGACGGAGGATGTCGGATTTTGTACACCGTCCACTTTCGAAATAATAGATACAACTTGGTCAGAAAGCTCCCGCAGTACTTCATGCTCTGGACCATTCAGCTGAATTTGGATAGGTGATCCAGCACTCATCCCTGCTCCTAGAGCACTGACAGAAACTTCAGCTCCGACAATATCCTCCATGTCTGCCTGCATGTCAGCTACCACTTGATCAGTTGTTTGTCCCCGGTCCTCTGATGAAATCAACTGCAAAGTATAGGATGCCTGGTTTCCACCACCCCCAGGTCCCATCATCGAGGAACCGCCGATGCTCAAGAAGCTCGTTTCTAAGAGGTCCTGATAATTCTCCAGCTTTTCACTAACCTCGGCCGCGATAGCTTCCGTTTCCTCCGTTGAGGTGCCCGTCGGTGTTTCTATGGAAACCTCGATCTGACCCTGGTCGGATGCCGGCATAAACTCCGCTCCGATAAATGGTACCAGGGCAAGACTTCCCACTATACATATAAAAGTAGCAAAAACCGTTGTCTTACGGAATTTCAACACTTTACGCAAAATATTCTTATAACCATTGTTCACTCTATCCAAAAATCGATCAAACCAGTAACGCCGTCCGTTATCCTTCATTGCTTTAGTCAGCAGTTTGGATGAAAGCATCGGTATCAAGGTAATCGAAACTACTAAAGAAGCAATTAACGCAAAGGCAACTGTCAGGGCAAATGGCGTGAATAAACTCGAGGCTATTCCTTCCACAAATACAATCGGCAAAAAGACGACTAATGTAGTGGTAGTCGAGGCTATCACGGCCGGAGCCAATTCTGAAGCACCTTTTTTGGCCGCTTCGACAATCGAATAGCCCCTCTGTCTGTACGAGACGATGTTTTCCAGTATAACGATAGAACTGTCGACCATCATCCCGATTCCGAGCGCAAGACCGCCCATGGTAAGCACGTTCAATGTCTCCCCTGTAAAGTATAGCAAGGTAAACGTAGATATAACGGCAATCGGTATCGAAAGTCCGATAACAAGGGTGGCACGAATGCTTTTTAAGAATAGTAACAAAATCAATACGGCAAAAATTCCACCGATAATCATATTTTGAACGACCGAATTAATGGAAGACTTAATGAAAGCCGATGTATCAATTACCACGTCAAGAGAAACATCTGATGGCAATCCTTCCTTTAAATCAGCGACAGCCTTAGTGACATTATCAGCAACATCAACCGTGTTGCCGTCGGTTTTTTTCATGACCGACAATACAACCGCCTGGCTTCCATTGACCATGGTAGTATCAGAAGATTCCTCAAATGTATCTTTAACTTCAGCAATATCTTCTATATGTACTTTGGTTCCTGACTGCGATTGGATAATAGTCTTTCTAATATCATCGACCGATTCAAAATCGCCATCTACTCGCACCTGCAGATCTTTATCACCCTTTTGGACAGCTCCGGCCGATCCTGATTGATTGGCACCACCCAGGGCTTGGCTGATATCCTGCGTGCTTATCCCATATTGGGAAAGTTTGGCTTGGTCAAGTTCAAGCTGTATCTCTCTCTTTTGACCGCCTTCTACAGTAACAGAAGCGACCCCGCCTTGGCGTTCAAAATATGGCACGACTTGATCTTCTGCAACCGCCTGTAACTGGGAGGTATCCTCTCCGGTAAGCCCTACCCACATGACCGGCATCTGATCCGGATTAAAACGTAATACCGAGGGATCATTGGCACTATCCGGCAGCATACCTTTTACCGAATCTACCTGCTCCCGCACTTCAAGCAAGGCATTATCAAGGTCCACCCCTGTTGAAAACATCAAAACCACCATAGAGGAACCTGATTGTGACTGGGATTGGACAGTTTCCACTCCTTCAATCGAACTCAGTGAAGCCTCCAATGGCTGACTAACTTGTTTTTCGACTTCCTGAGGAGCGGCATCCGGATAATTAGTCGCCACTACCGCAATAGGCAAGTCTATTTTAGGAAATAAATCAATCGCTAAACTCCGTAATGAAACAAACCCTAACGCCAGGATGGCCAAAACGATCATGATCACCCCGACTGGGCGTCGGACAGAAGTATCTACTAACTTCACGGTTACTGCTCCTCCTTCTCGATGCTTACTTGGCCGCCGTCAGTCAAGGTTAATTGTCCTTTAACAACAACAGAATCTCCTTCAGCCACCTCTGCTTCAATCGCTGTCATGTCAGACTGGGATTCTAAAACAGTAACTGGTATCTCGGACACTTGGTCGTCCTGTACTACATAGATAAAGGTTTCTCCGCCATTCTCAACTAATGCTGCAGTAGGTATCAGCAATGCATTTTCCACAATGTCTTCCGGAAGACGGACGACAGCTGCCATACCTGGTTTAATGTCGTTATCTTCATTTTCTATCTTCAATTCCACTGGGTATAAACCGGTATCGTTAGGTACGGAAGCGGCATAACCCATTTGAGCGGTAATTGTTTTATCAAGGCTGGGAATATGAATGTCCGCTTCCTCATTATCTGTAAACAATGGTAAATCTTCCGCTGTAACGGTCACTTCAATTAGTAAATCGTCCAAATCAACAATAGTTGCCAGAGGGTCTGAAGTAGAAACCATTCCACCCTCCTGCGCATTCAAAGTAGTGATCTCTCCATCGGCAGAAGCTTCGACATCAATCTTTCCCATTCCTTCTGCAGATTGGATCGTCGCTAACAAATCCCCCTCTTCTACCTGATCGCCTTTTTTCACCTCTAACACTTCAACTTCGCCAGCTGTGGGCGGAATCACAGGTGACGTGGTTTCCGGCATCGAGCGACCGTAAAACTTCTTTTCTATTGTTAAATCCCCTTGGGTGATACCTTCGACTTCTACAGGGGTAACTGTTTCTTCCTCGTCCTGACTTTCTGTATTATCTTCTGAACAGGCAACTAACAATAGGAATAGCGCTAACAAGGGCAGAATTAATTTTTTCATAGATAATCTCCTCTCTTACTTGTACAGCAAGCAATTTATGTAATGGGGCTTTGCTATCTATGCCGATACTGTCGGCTGTACGGGCAGCTTTGTCAAATCCTATGGCTGCGGGTACTCGCGTATCAAAGCATGTTTGTTTTCCTTCACTATAAAAAATTTTCCCAAATAGCATATACGGGAAAGCCCGTCAATTAGTTTCAATGAAAAGAAGGAATAATTGTTCTACATGAAAAAACAACTAAAATGACTGGTCAGTTTCCTTGGACTACTATACCATTAATACGATTCACTGACAATTGCTTGAATTGGGGCTGGGCAATTGTCTTTCCTAGACTGGTTACTAGGGAACTTATGATTTACAGCTGATTTTTTCACATCGATGATTAAAGATTAGGCATTGAGAAGCGGAGCAATAGTAAGTGAGAGAATAATAAAGACAAATATCCTGCACTCAGTAGGAATGCAGGACATTTTACATTTGGGAGTATACTGCTCCCATTACGTGATGATTAACACACAGAGGGTTTATTGAACACCTTTTTCGTCGGCTGTTCCATCTTCTTCTTCATCGTTCTCATTACCATTGTTCTCTTGTCCAGGCTCAGTTCCGCCTTCTGTGTCGCCAGTCTCCTGGTTGTCGTTCTCTTCGGTATCCATGTCGTTTTCATTGTTTCCTGTATCGCCGTTATTGCCTGTATCTCCATTGTCCCCGGTATTACCGCCATTATCTTCCATGTTGCCGCCGTTATCTTCAGCTGGAGCATCGTCCTCCTCCGGCGGAGGGTTTTGCTCCTCATTGTTTCCGCAGGCTGCGATCAGTGATAATGCCAATATAGATGTACCTAATTTAAATAACAAGCTATACTTCATAATTATAAACCTCCTTAAATTTAGATCCAAGATTATCATTCCCATTTTCACAAAAAGTACCCAAAACTTTTCAATAATTTTTATGGAATAAACAAAAATATGGGACAGTTCCTCCACTTCACCTGCTCGATTGCTGTGAGAAACTGTCCCTTACCTTTAATCTTTTATTGGTTTTCATCATCCGATTGCTGTTCTGAATCGTTTTGCTCTTCACTTTCTACTTCATCTTCAGAAGAATTTTCACCTTCCCGATTTGGTTCGCCAGTGCCACCTTCAGAGCCATTGTCGCCTGTCCCTTGGTCCCCCTGACTGTCGGTATCGCCAGAGTTGCCGTCATCCTGCTCAATTTCACCCGTATTTTGATCTCCGTTCTCTTCTACCGGCGATTCTTCATCTTCAGGGGGAGGCTGCTCCTCATCACTTCCGCACGCTGCTATGATTGAAAATGCCAGCAACGGGGCGCTAAATTTAAATAATAAACGCTTAGTCATTTCCATATTGTCCGATAACCTCCTTTACTGTGTTAAAACTTTGTATTGGTGATAGGCTAAAGAGGGACTCTCCTGATTGATACTGTACATTTTTATTATGGTAACACTATTACCTGGATTAAATCCTTTTAAACCTACCATATACAGAATCAACACGAAAAGAAAAAGGACTGTCCCAACAAAAGCCAATGAAGGCTTTTATAGACAGTCCTCTTACAATCATCGATAATCATTTTATGGCAAACATAATTTCCGCTTCACATGCTATTTCGCCATCTACGGACGCGGTTGCTTTTCCTTTGCCAATCGGCCCTTTTAGCTTAATGATTTCAACTTCTAATTTCAGCTGGTCTCCAGGTTTCACCTGGCGCTTAAAGCGGCATTTATCTAACCCTGCCAAAAATCCAATTTTTCCTTTGTTCTCTTCTTTGTTAAGAATGACCACTGCGCCGACTTGTGCTAACGCTTCAACTATCAGCACCCCTGGCATTACCGGGTAATCAGGAAAATGTCCTTGAAAGAACGGTTCATTGATTGTAACATTCTTCTTTCCGACAACTCTTTTTCCTTCTTCAATCTCTGTCACTTCATCAACCAATAAAAAGGGATAACGGTGGGGAATGATGTCCTTAATTTCCTGAATATTTAACATGGTTTTATCTCCTTTCGTACATCCACTTGATTCAAACGAAAGCTGCAGCCAGCTGCCGCGCTTACAAGTGCTTCTCCAATCTAAATTATAAAGAAAACTTGCGCTCCCGCCAACCCTTTTCAATTGAAGGTATCATCAATCCCAGGTTTGGTTGACTAGCAGCAGGGTAATACTATTTGTAGTTCAAACGTTAAAAGGAGGTCGAAAGGATGCTTTGGACGATATTAGGCATCCTACTAGTATTGTGGCTGCTCGGCTTGCTATTTGATATTGTCGGCGGTCTTATCCACATTCTACTAGTAGTCGCTGTCATTGTAATAGTGGTGAAATTTATTAGAGGAAGAGGCAAGCCTTAACAAAAAAGGATAACTTTAAAGGGACTGTTCCAAGAGGAATCTTACGCTTACGCGAGTTCTTCCTGGGGCGAGTCCCTTTGTCTTTTATATAAAAAAGGGTTAACCGTTTTTACAGCTGTATGTACGGTTAACCTTTCAAACAAATGTAAAGGTCAATTATTTTCCTGTTACAATGTCGACAATGTGCTGCCATGTATCTAATTCAAGTACTTCGGTCGGCTTCCCGTCACCCAGCACACCATAGCCGAACATCAAGCCAAGTATTAATGCAAGAGCGCTTAACAGAAGCACAACGACAATACGAAGCCAAATCGGAAAAATCCGGCGGCGCGCCTGATTGCTTTTCTTTTCGGCCCCTTGCTGTTCCTGTTCAGTCTTCTTGTCAGTTTCAGTAGAAGCAGGCTGCTTGGCAGATTGTTTTTGTATCTCTTTCTGCTCTTTGCGCTTGGCCGGACCTTGTTTAATTTCTTTGGTTGGGTTATTCGTTGGCATAGCTGTGATGACTCCTTACTATTAATTCATCCTGTCAAACTAATCCTGCCGATCGGCAGCAGTCTTCCATTTTACAGGATTACCTCAACTGGTTTACGAGCCCCATCATTTGGTCGCTCATTGAAATAGATCTGGCATTAAATTGATACGAACGCTGGGTCAGTAATAAATCGCTCATTTGCTTAGCAGTATCAACATTTGATGACTCCAACGCACTATCCTTTACCTGAAGTTCATTGCCAGCTACCGCTTGAATGATTTCGCCTTCCTGGTAATTCATTGCATCAAGATCCGGCAGTCTAAAGCTGTTATTTCCGGTCGGTTCCAGCACGCGCGGGCGTACCGCTTCAACAACTGCTAACCTGCCTTCTGCTTGTTTATTCCCATTACGTGTAACTTCAATTACCCCATTACCCGTTATCGAGATATCTTCAAACCCGTCGACAAAAGAAAGCGGGCCATTTTCACCAATAACCGGATAGCCATCCTGATTGGTTAGCATGACTTCCCCGTTTTCCTGCGGATTTAAGTAAAACGAGCCTGCTCGTGTAAATCTGGTTTCTGTTACGCCATTCTCAGTAACCTGGACTTGAAACAGGTGATTGTCGTTTAGCAGGGCGACATCAAGTCCCCGCCCGGTCTCCTGTAGCGATCCAGCTGATAAGTCGGCATTGGTATGGCCTAATACAGCTCCTGAACCAATTCGCAAACCATCAGGGGTTAGACGCCCTTCTGCATTGGCCGGATCTGATAAGTTATCGATTTGTTGAAATAAAAGCGAGGAGAAATTAGCCTCGCGGCTTTTGTAACCATTCGTACTAGCGTTGGACAAATTATTACCGATCAAATCTAATTTATTTTGCAGCTGGCCCATTGTTACGGCTGCCTGTATTCCTATTCTACTCATGGTGAACCACCCCTTACCTCACTCTGCCAATTTCATTAACGGCTTTTTCCATACTTGTATCATATGCCTTCAATACTTTTTGATTCGTTTCAAACATCCGGTAGGCTCCCATCATGTCGGTCATGGATTGTAAGGAATCCACATTGGAACCTTCCAAGTAGCTTTGCTGGACAGTGAAGGATACACCAGCCATTGCTCTGGCATTTACTGCCGGATCGGCATCATCTTCCATGCGATATAATCCCTGGCCTTCTTTAATTAAATCATTAGTATTTGCTGTGTAGGAAATACCAAGCGGGATCTCCTGTCCGTTAAATTGAAGGTTTCCTTCATCTGTCACGGTATATTCCATTCCGTTTGTTTGAATCGGGTTACCGGCCTGGTCAAGCACATAGTATCCTTGATTGGCTACAAGGAATCCGTCGCCATCGACAGTGAAATTGCCGTTTCTTGTCATTCGCTCTTCTCCCGCTTCATTCTGCAGGGTGAAGAATAGCCCGCCATCCTCATCAGGCATTGTCCCGTTTATCAGGGCCACATCTGTCGGAATTCCTGTTTCCTGCAAGTCTCCCTGGGCAAAATCAGGTACCGTTTCCTGTACATATACACCGGTATTAATGGAACCAATCTGTGTTTGCATCGGTAAATTCATCCCGCGGCTTGTGGGAACATCCTTTGACTCCATTCGCTGTAAAAGCAGTTCAGGAAAAGCTTTAAGTGTTGCCTGATCCTGCTTATAACCGGGAGTCTGCGCGTTCGCAATATTATTGGATAATGATTCCTGGCGCCTCTGCTGTGCTAACATTCCTGAAGCTGCTGTATAATATCCTCTTAACAAGATTCCTTGCCCCTTTTTTTCAGCCGGCCATCCACCGCCTGTATTTTTAATCATCCGCCTTGGCTGGCATCCTGCTTCGGCAATGATCGCTTGATATTTATATTCATAATAAGCTCTTTCTAGACATTTTTCGCATTACAGATAGAAAAAAGATGATCACACAATACTTCTTTTTTCTATTTTATCAATGTTTTCCAACATAATCCCCGTGCCTCTTGCTACACAATTCATTGGTTCCTCTGCTAACAGAACGGGTACTTTTAATTGATCAGCCAATAGTTGGTCTAAGCCGTGTAAAAGTGCCCCTCCCCCGGTCAAAATCACACCTCTGTCAATAATATCTGCCGACAGCTCTGGAGGAGTATGTTCTAAAACTGTTTTGGCTGCTTGGACAATCATGAATACAGACTCACGTAACGCTACTTCAATTTCCTCCGACCGGATCGTGATTGTTCTAGGCAAGCCAGAAACCATATCACGGCCGCGAATATCAATGCCTTCATCACGGGCTCCCGGGAATACAGTAGCCACATTGATTTTAATATCTTCTGCTGTTCTCTCACCGATCAACAGCTTATATTTTTTCTTAACATAATTAAGGATTTCGTGGTCAAATTTATCCCCTGCCATTTTAATGGACTGGGCTGTCACAATATCCCCCATAGAAAGAACAGCTACATCGGTAGTGCCGCCTCCGATATCGACAACCATATTCCCGCTTGGTTGAAAAATATCCATTCCAGCTCCAATCGCTGCAACCTTTGGTTCCTCTTCTAAGTATATTTTCTTTCCGCCGGATTTCTCAGCTGCTTCTTTGATTGCTTTTTGCTCTACTTTCGTGATATTGGTAGGACAGCAAATCAGCATACGAGGTTTGGAAAGAAATCCACGAGCATTAATTTTATTGATAAAGTATCTTAACATCGCTTCGGTGACATCAAAGTCAGCGATGACTCCATCCTTCAACGGGCGAATGGCCTCAATATTGCCAGGAGTCCGTCCAACCATACGGCGTGCGGCGTCCCCGACTTCTAAAACCTTTCCCGTATTACGATCCATGGCAACCACTGATGGTTCATTTAACACAATTCCTTTTCCCTTAACGTGAATTAACACATTAGCTGTTCCAAGATCTATTCCAATGTCCCTAGAAAACATGAATTTTGATCCTCCCTGCCTAATATTGTGCGTCGTATCCGTCCCTGAACACAATGCTACTAATCATATATTTTATCACAAATTCTCTGGATTAGTTAGCAGGAATGGAAAAAAATCTTATCAATTGCCATTTTCTTCATAAACTGCAGGCGAAAGGTTGTAACAGCAAGTAAAAATTGGCTTCCGCCATTGCGGGCGGCAAGCCAAGGTTTTTATTACGTTTTTCTTGAATTAGACTTTATGGATCAAAGTATAAGCAAGTTTATCACCTTTTATTGACTTACTGGTTCTGCCGGTGTTTCGGTTTCATTGACGCTTGTATTCAAGCTATACTTCAGCTTTGTTGCTTCACCACCACGTAAGTGCCTGATCGCCTTATGATGATCAAGAATGGATTTTACCTCATTGGCGAGATCCGGGTTGATTTCCGGCAGCCTTTCGGTCAAATCTTTGTGAACTGTACTTTTAGATACGCCAAATTCCTTGGCAATAACACGAACAGTCTTCCTTGTTTCTACAATATACTTCCCAATCCTGATAGTTCTCTCTTTGATGTAATCATGCACACCACTCGCCTCCCTGAGTTGTAAGTCCAAGGTGTGAAATGAGACATTAGGTGCTGATTTATAGGATGAATGGAGTAGACTATGTAAGAAGGAACAAAGCGGCCCGGTTAATATCATCGTTGTCTAGTGGAATGCCCCGCAATACGCTCACCTCAGACCCTGCTTGAATGCTAGGTTTTTAACATTTTATTAAACCCCGCCATCATTTATGAATAAAATCGAAAAGTAGCAGAAAGAGGGACAGCCCTCACTGTGACAAGTCGTGGATTAGTATATAAAAAAAGCATTCCCTTGCAGGAATGCTTTTTAGCTTTTATGACGTATGTTATAAAATGTTAACTCACTTTTTGTAGATAGACTGTAAGAAATTCCGAGGTTGACCGCTGGTTTATTTCTATATAAGGCTTACGTTCCAGCGGATAGTATCTTATTAATTCCGGTTGTAAACTCAGCCCAGCACATAATTCCGCCGTATCGTTAAATTCACTTAATTTTAGCAGAGTATCATGTCCAGGAAAAACAAATCGGACTTCATTTCCATAGGCAAGTAATTCATCAAGAAAATTTATGATATAGCCCCTTTCCTCTTACAACATTACTATATCATATTTGCTCTCCTGCCAAAAGCGACCAATTGACTATCTTAGCCATTCTCTTTTAACGGTTAACCTATCTCGCCGTAGTCTGGATCGTAATGTAAAGTGATAGGTTCCTCATCTTTAGGGTCTTTCTTTGGAGCTTCTGTTCCTTCCTCAGATGTTGGTGAATCTGCAGAAGCATCATACTGATTTGCCTTTCCTTCTTCCGCGAATGCGGCAACCGGTTGAACCAAAGCCAAAACTACCAATAGAGCGAGCAATGAAACAAATCTTTTAACCATAGATAAAACCCTCCTAAAGAATTTTAATATATAAAAAGATTAAGCTTTTTACCTTTGGATGCCCTAATCTCTATGTAGCCCCCTGGAGTCAGGCAATCTTTGGAAAAAAGTAATCCTTCTACCGAATGAACTGTTACGGTAATGAACAATTACTTTTAAGTTAATTAAGGCTCATGGCGTAAACTATTATTGTTCAGTGCCAGTAATGGAAGCCGCGAAAAAAAATAGTCGCTTCTTTTTACGATAAAATCATTATAAGAACGGAGCAGCAGCCCTTTATCCTGCTCTGCCATTCCTAAATAGTATTTTCGGAATGGGCTGTCCAGCGAAATGCCTTTTAAAATTTTTCTTGCTTTCTCATAGTCTCCTTTTGCAATTGCAAGGTGAGCTTGTTCACTCGGATCCATCGTCGTAATGCCTTTAATTATTCCGAAGTGAGCGGAAACAAAAGGAAAATTTTGTTGTTCTATTGCCCTGATCAAGACTGCCTTATTATATAGAATGGCAATTCGTTTAGCTTCATCGAGATGATAAACACATTGCACATAATTATCGTAAAGATAACTCAGCCCCAGATGCATATGGATATTAGCTTTTCTTTCCTGGCAGTATGACTCTGTCAATACTTGAAATGCATACTTCCTCGCCAAAATTAATTCGTTTCTTTTCCAGTAATAAGTGAATAAAATTTCATTTAAACGGACGAAAAAAAGCGAGGATAAAAAGCTATCTTCTATTTCGTTAATCAATTCAGACTGCTGATCTAAATAATCACCAAGCTTTTCGAATTCATTCAAGTCGTAATATAGGTATATTTTCATGAAGCCTACGATGCAATTCAGCTCTGCAAGATTTGTTTTAATTTGATTTATCTCTTCCAGCAGCGCGTGTTCCGGTATTGTTCCTTTTTTTCTTAACACTAACAAATCATAGAGATATGCCCATTTCCGGTTGATAGAGTTGAGACTCTGTTTATTTATTAAGATGAGATCATCCAATTCCTGATAATAACCGTTCATATAGAGGAATTCCAATCCAGTCCTTTTTACATAATCAGACTCCGAAGTTAAGCAGAACTGCTTAGTCAAAAAAACTACTTTTTCTTCTGGATAGTCCCTGCTGATCATGTTCATATAATCTTCGATAGTCAAATGTTTATGTAACATAGGATCCACCACTTCGGTCCTTTCAGTTTTTTTGCAGAGTACACCGCTCTCCTTCATGGCATACCTCCTTTCGTTTGACAAAACCTATGCTAACTGGTCATGTTAGTTTAATTATCGCATATAAGTTCTATTTTTCAACAGTAAATTACGAACATTCGTTCGACACTTTCTGGCATTTTATTACATATTTCTCACTTGTTCTACAAGAGGCTTTTCGTTTTAGATCAAAAGTGTCGGTTGTAATTAATACTCTCCGCCTTAGGTCCTGGTTCTCGCCCATAAAAAAAGCCCGGGAAAAGTTCCCGGGGCTAATTATATTATGCGTTTGCCATAGCTGCAGATGACTCGCGATCATCTGCTGAAGACTCCTCTGAAATACTGTCTCCTGATTCATTCTCACTGTCTTCTTCTGTATCTGGGCTATCTTCCGTGGAAGAGTTACCCTCAGTTTCAGCTTCCTTTTCTGTCGAAGAGTCACCCTCGGTTCCGGCTTCCTCTTCTGCTGAAGAGCTGTCTTCCGCAGCTTTATCTTCTGCGTCTGCTTCATTTCCGTTAGAAGACTCAGATTTCAATTCATTCAATTGACGGTTGAAGAATTCTTCAGGATTTACTGGATTCTCCCCTTGGCGCAATTCAAAGTGCACGTGTGTACCGCTTGCCTGGCCGAATAAGTTCTTGCCAGCAGTTCCTATCACGTCGCCTTGCTGAACTTTTGATCCAGCTTCCACTGAAACCTTATCCAGGCTAGCATAATAGGTAGTCACGTCATTTTGATGGGAAAGTTTCACTACATTGCCCAACAATGGATCCTCTTTAACTTCTATGACTTCACCGCTTAAAGATGCCGTTACATCAAAGCTTTCACCTTCTGGGGAAGCAATATCGACACCGGTGCTCTGATAGTACTTATTGTTGTATAGAACAAGTGCTTTTTCTTGATCTTCACTATCTGCACTATAGTCATAGAACTTTGTTACAATCTCTGCCTGATCTTCTTCCTGTACTGGCATTTTGATTACTTCCTGCTGTTCAACTACTGGCTCGGCTTCTTCACCCATATCAAATGGATTTTCAGAAATATTATCCACCTGCGGTTCGTTGTTGTCCAATGCTTGATCAGGGGTATCTAAGTTTTGATACCATAAAACACCTGTCAAAAGCAAAGCCGCCATCGTCAAGTAAAGTGCCGGGAAAAACCATTTCTTGCGAAAGATACGCTTCCAACCATTTTTTGAAACGTTCTTATTTTCCTCTCTCATTGATCATCACCTCAGCTATCATTCTGAGCAGAAAATGAGAGTTATATACATTTAAAAAACATTTTTTATAATTTAATGTTCGACAAAATATAAATTTTATTCCTATTTTTACGTTATATTATCCGCAAAATAAAAAAGGGACCGTCTTTTACCTGCCAGATTTGGCAGCATAAATGAAGATCCCGCGCTCTCTATGTCAGGAATTGGAAGCAAGCTGTGGAGCAGTTTGGCCGATCTCCTCAATATCTGCTCCCTGGTAATAGTACTGTAAAATTTCCTTATAGTTCTTTCCTTCTTTCGCCATTCCATTAGCTCCGTATTGGCTCATCCCGATTCCATGTCCGTATCCCTTAGTAGTGAAAATTAAATGGTTTTTCTTTTGTTCCAATTCAAAATCACTCGACCGCAGGTTAAGCTTTTCGCGGACTTCCCTTCCGCTAAACGACTTACCCCCAATAGTGATACTCGCAACGCGGTGGCTTGCGGTACGTTCAATGTCTGCAACCGCTGCTGAAGCAGGGTCGAAACTGACTCCCAGCGCCTGTTCCACTTCGCCTACAGTGAAGATTTTCTGATCCATGAACTTAGGTGACTCTTTATCCCACGGACTGGCGACACTCCTCAAATAAGGAAGTTCACCTTCCCAATATTTCTCCGAGTCCTCTGTGTAGCCATTGCTAGTCGAGAAAAAAGCAGGGGTAATCGGCTGGTCATCGTAGGTAACAATCTCCCCTTTTGTTCCTGCTACTGCTTCTAGGATTTTATTCATCTTCCAAGTGTAATCTGATCCCCAGGCCTCCCGCAATTCTTTATCATTTTTATAAACCTGATGCTGGACCGTATCTGTCACATCCGCTCCTTGCGGGTTTTCGTCAGGTTCAGCGGTGAGATGGTTGACAATGTAAGTCCTGGCAGCCAATGCCTGGGCTTTCAATGCTTCCAACTCAAACTCTGCGGGCATTTCTGAGGCTACCACATTGGTAACATAGGATTCCAGGGGAACGGTTTCCACTTCTTCAGTTTCGGAGCGGAAAACCTTCACCGAAAATGCAGAATCCTTTTCCTGCAAAACCACTTGTTCTGTTTCTTTTGGCGTAGATGTTGTGGAACTTTTCTCGGTACCGCCGGCCTGGATGAACGGTACAACGATTAGCGTGGGGACAACTAAAATAATGGTAATCAGGCTGGCAATAATAACACTTGGACCTTTCCACTTGAATGAAGGTGATTGCTTCAGTTTCTTCATAGGCGGCCTCCTTGTCTAGTTTGTCTACTAATTAATCTATACAGGAAGCAAAAACAATAGAACTACTTTTTCTGTAAAAGGATCACAATGTGATAGATTGTCCCAGCCAGGAAACCTGGCGTTTGGCAAGCTTCCCACATATGATTGGAAATACCAACAATCCGCCAGCAAGTGTACTGGCGGAATGTTTTAGTAGACAGTTTCTTTTATCGGAGGATTATCCTGTATTTCTTTATTATAAAGATGACACGCAACATAGTGCCCATCTTCAACTTCCTGCCATTTCGGCTCAATTGCAGCACAGGCTTCCATCGCAAAAGGGCAGCGCGTCCGGAACACACAGCCGCTTGGCGGGTTAATCGGACTTGGCAGCTCTCCTTCTAATATAGTCCGTTCCCTTTTATCCTCTACATCGGGGTCGGGAATAGGGATAGCCGAAAGCAATGCCTGCGTGTATGGGTGAAGCGGCTTTTTATATAAGTCTTTTCCATTTGTTAATTCAACCATGTTCCCAAGATACATGACGCCGATGCGGTCAGAAATATGCTTAACCATCGACAAATCGTGGGCGATAAATAAATATGTTAAACCTTTTTCTTTTTGCAGCTTCCGCAACAGGTTGACGACTTGTGCTTGAACAGATACATCTAAGGCCGAAATCGGCTCGTCAGCGATGATAAACTCAGGATCAAGAGCCAATGCACGTGCAATTCCAATCCGTTGTCTCTGGCCTCCGCTGAACTCATGAGGATAACGGTTGGCATGATCCCTGCTGAGCCCAACCTCTTCCAGCAGCTGATACACTCGATCAAGGCGTTCCTGTTTATTAGGATACAGACCGTGGATCTCCATTGGCTCGGAAATAATCTCCTTAACTGTAGAACGGGGATTTAACGAAGCATATGGATCCTGAAAAATCATCTGCATACTACGGTGGAAGTCAAACTTATCTCTCTCTGACAGCTCATGGACGTTTTTTCCGTTAAAAACCACCTCTCCGCCAGTTTGATTGTAAAGGCCCATAATCGTTCGCCCTATCGTTGATTTACCGCAGCCTGATTCCCCTACCAGTCCAAACGTCTCCCCATGGTAGACTTCAAAGCTAACATCGTTGACGGCTTTTAATGTTTCACCCTTGCCGACCTGAAAAAACTTTTTTAAATGGCTGACTTGTAATTTACCATTTTCTTTCATTGTTTGGCCTCCGTCTTTTGCCAGTACCGTCTGGCCCCGCATAATTCAGTTTCATAAACAGTACCCGCAAGTGTTGTTATTTCTACATTCTTTCCTGTTGTTGGGGAATGGAGCATTTTACCTGCACCATAATAAATACCAACATGATGCAGTTTCCCTTTACCTTCGTCATAAGAAAAAAACAGCAAATCTCCTGGTTCCAGCTGATCTAAAGGAATTTCCTCTCCGTCCATGGTTGCCTGGTCAGTTGCGTCACGCGGGATTTGATAACCATTCGCTTTGTGCATGTTATAGGCAAAGCCGGAACAATCGTAACCGAAGGAACTCATCCCTCCCCAAAAGTAAGGAAGGCCGAGAAAAGCTTCTCCAGCTTGGACAATATCGTCACCGCTGCCTTTTGCCATTTCTTGTTGATAGATATGTATATCTTCCTTAGATAAAAAACCGCTCCCAGCAGGCAGTCTAACACATACCGTGGATTCATCCTCTTCCAGGACCGGAAGCTCGGTTAAATAGCTTAGCTCCAGGTATGGCTGACTGTTGCTGTCATACAGTGTCGTCCGTTTACTTGTTACCTGAGCTGTACTTAATCCTGACCATGCCTGCTTGTTTGTCTGTTGGATTTGGCTGGTAGGCAGCCAGCCTGGATAACCACGGGTATCCTTTATCGATGGTTGTGTTGGAATAATTACCTGTGTCCATTCTTCCTTACTTTCAATAACTTTTACTTGTTCTCCATACAGAAGCTGAGACTGAACTAAATTCTTATCGCACAAATCGAGACGAAGTGGGTAAGTTAAACGATTCAGCCAGGCTTCTAAATCAACCGGATTAGAGATCCCTGGTTCATCTAATTGTCTCGGAGACTCTGGCGAAGTCCACAAAGTAGCTACCGGCACATTGACCACCCAAACGTTATCTTTTGTCGTCATACCGCTCCCTCACTTTCACTCGCTATATTTACTTGGTTGATTCCCAGCCCAGGCCCTTGCGGCAAATGGACAATGTTCGCTTGATAAGTAATACCTCCATTCAAGGTGTCTTCTGCCAGCATTAAAGGAGCATCAAAGTCATAGCGGGTAATATTTTTTTGGCTGGCTGCCACGTGGGCAGCTGCCGTAATGCCAAGCTTCGTTTCAATCATACTGCCAATCATGCATTCTACCCCGTAGCTTTCAGCTAATTTCACGATTGCCAGAGCCCGATCTATTCCACCTGTCTTCATCAATTTGATATTGATAAGGTCGGCACTGCGGGTTTCCAAAACACGGCGGGCATCAATCGGGGAGAAAACACTTTCGTCGGCCATTATTGGTGTATCTACACGATCTGTGACATATTTAAGACCTTCCATGTCATGCGCTTTTACCGGTTGTTCGATTAATTCTATATCAAGTCCGGCATCCTCCATTTGATGAATTGCCCGGACCGCTTCTTTTGCCCCCCAGCCCTGATTGGCATCCAGCCTGATAAGTGCTGAGGAACCGATGCTTTCACGGATTGCCCGTATTCTCCGTACATCTGTTTGGATCTCGTCCTTGCCCACTTTAACCTTTAAACAAGTAAATCCTTGATTTGTATAGGCTACGGCATCCTCCGCCATCTCATCTGGTGTGTTGACGCTCACCGTGAAATCGGTTTCCAGCTCGCTGCGATAGCCTCCTAACAGCTGATAAAGCGGAAGCCTGCACAACTGTGCGAAGCAATCATATAAAGCCATGTCTACAGCCGCTTTGGCACTGGTGTTTCCAACCAAACATTTATTTAACAGGTGAAAAACCTCCGCTTTTGCCAACAGAGATTTCCCCTGGAGAGCTGGCTGGATAATATGCTGGACTGCATGTTCGATACCCGCAAGGCTGTCACCGGTAATTACGTGTGTAGGCGGGGCCTCTCCCCAACCAATCGTCCCATCATCACATACCACTTTGATATAGACAGACTCTGCCACAGTTACCGTCCGTAACGCTGTCTTAAACGGTTTTACTAGAGGAACAGCTACCCTGCTCGTTTCGATTGCTTGTATTCTCATCAGCAAACTCCTTTTTGTTTTCTTCTTATAAAACCCCGGGTTCAATAGCCAATGTTTTCTTTGCGCTCGATAAGTGGCCCTGTACCCCTAAAGGAATGGCAAAGTGCGGTTGGCAATGCCCGATGTTGAACCCTTTCACAACCGGCTTATTTAAACCGGAAAAATAGCGCCCGAACACTTGATCAAGTGTTAAAGATGCTTTCCCGTCCTTAGGGTTGGCATTTTTAAAGTCTCCTACGATTATTCCTGCAGCTTTATCAAGTTTCCCGGCTTGCTGGAGCTGGTTTAGCATCCCGTCAATCCGATAGGGCTCTTCATCGATATCCTCTATCAGCAATAGCTTGCCTTTTGCCTCAATTTCAAAAGCTGTACCAAGCGTGCTGCACAACAGGCTCAAATTTCCTCCTGTCAGCTCTCCCTGCGCCTCTCCTTCTGAGATTGCATGAAGCGGCGAAATCTTCTCTGAGTAGACGAGTTTAACTGGATCAAAGAGCTGCTGGAACATTTGCTTCGATAAATCGGCAAACCCTTCTTTGCCAATATCCGAGCTGATCATGGGGCCATGGAATGTGACAAGTCCTGACTGCTGCTGAAAGGCCGTGTGCAAATAAGTGATATCACTATAGCCCCAAAAAACCTTTGGGTTAGCTGCAATTAATTGATAGTCTATATCGGAGGCTATTCTTCCTGTGCCGTATCCTCCGCAAACACAAATGATGCCTGCAATCCCAGGATCCCCGAACATCTCATGTAAATCATGTAAGCGGGATGCATCTTCTCCAGCCAAATAACCGTGAGTGTCTCTAATATGGGTGCCTTCCCTTACGTTTAAGCCGAGCGACTTGATAAACGCTATTCCAGCATCAAGATCAGCCAGGTTGGGAGGGCTTGCTGGAGCTATGATTCCTACTGTATCCCCCGCTTGTAATGGTCTTGGCAAAATCATCGCGTAAACCTCGTTTCTATGAAATTCTCCTGTGCATCAGTCCAGTTCTATCGCTGCTAATCGGGCGCTTTCGCTTTTTCATTGTCCAGCTACAGCTCCCAGCAGCTCGTGAACTTCCTGCTGCTCCGTACGATAAGTCAACATCATCGCTTACGCACTGTGTTTCCTTTATCTCCTGTGCATCAGTCCAGTTCTATCGCTGCTAATCGGGCGCTTTCGCTTTTCTATTGTCCAGCTGCAGCTCCCAGCAGCTCGCGAACTTCCTGCTGCTCCGTACGATAAGTCAACATCATCGCTTACGCGCTGTGTTTCCTTTATCTCCTGTGCATCAGTCCAGTTTTATCACTGCTAATCGGTCGCTTTCGCTTTTCTTTCTACATACAAGAAATGGCTCTGTTCACCTGGTACTGGCGGATTGGATTCACGCTGGTACGGCGGGTGATTAAGAGCCAGTTCTTTTTGTTTGTTATTCCATGATGGTTTCTAGTTTTAGTTCTTGTCTGCCCATTTCAGTTCCATATAACCTACTGGATGGCGGACAATTCCTGATACTTCATCTTTATGAAGGAACACTTGGTTATAAAAATTAACCGGTATGATCGGCATTTCTTCAAATAAAACTTTTTCTGCTTCGTACATTAACTCCCAGCGTTTTTCTTCATCGGCTTCATTCTTCGCTTGAGAGATCAAATCGTCATATTCTTCATTGGACCAACCAGTACGGTTCATGGAAGAATCGGTGACGAAGCTTTCCAGGAAGTTGATTGGGTCGCCATAGTCAGCAAGAAATGAACTACGGGATAATTGATGTTTTAAGTCTTTTTGATCTTGCAGGAATACATTCCACTCGGCGTTTTCCAGTGTGATTTCAATGCCTAAATCCTGCTGGAACCGCTGCTGGACTGTTTCGGCGATTTTCTTGTTATCTTCTGAGGTGTTATAGGTCAAAGTAATCGGGGGCAGTTCGTCATACCCTTCCTCTTCCATTCCTTCAGCAAGCAGTTGCTTGGCCTCCTCTGGATTATATGCTACTAAATCACCGTTTGTTTCGCGGAAATCATTTCCCGATGGGTCTTCAAATCCATAAGATACAAAGCCTTTCGCTGGTTTTTCTCCCATTTTTGTTACGTATTCAACGATTTCCTCTTGATTGACAGCCATTGCCAAGGCTTGGCGAATTTTTTTGTTTTGGAATGGTTCTTCATTGACATTAAAGCGGTAAAACTGCGTACCGGCTTGTGGATCAATGACAACATTATCACTGTCCAGCACGTCTTCAGCAAGATCAGCTGGGATTTCAGTGGTATCTAGTTCGCCGCTTTCATACATTTGATACTCTGTATTCGTTTCGTTGACCATCGCCCAGTGGACTTCTTCCAGTTTGACGGTTTCTGCATCCCAGTACTGATCATTTTTCACCATCGTAAAGTCACTGTCATGGTTCCATTCACTAAGCTTAAATGGCCCGTTGCCGACAAAGCTGTCAGCTTCAGCAAACCACTCAGGATTTTCCTCAGCGACTGCCTGATTAACAGGGAAAAACGCCGGGTTCGTTATCACGTTTAAGAAAAAGCCGGTAGGTGCAGCTAACGTTACCTTGAAAGTTTTTTCGTCGACGGCTTCAAGGCCTAAGTCTTCAGCACTGCCTTCCCCATTGTTAAAAGCTTCTCCGCCTTCGATGAAATAACCTAAAAATGCAGAAGAGAATCCCGATTCAGGATCAAGTAAACGGGTCCAGGCATAGACAAAGTCTCCAGCTGTGACATCGTCCCCATTGGACCACTTTGCATCTTCCCTAAGGTGGAAGGTGTACTCCAGGCCATCATCGGAAATATCCCATGATTCAGCAGTCGCTGCTTCTGGCTGATGGTCCTGCCCCAGGCGGGTCAAGCCTTCCATCAGGTTATTCAAAGCCTGCCAGGAAGCGGCATCAAAGCCCTCAGGCGGGTCAAAGGAGGTTGGCTCTACTCCATTGTTTAACCGCAGCACTTTATCACCGCTTGCTTCTGCTTCGTCGCCGGTGTCTGTCGTTTCTGTCTTGTCTTCCTGACCTTCCTCATCTCCGGCGCTTTCATTGGCTGTACATGCTGCCAACACAAAAGCAGCCATTAAAACGAATAAAATCGATAACCATTTTTTCATGTTGATCCCCCTTTTTTATTGTTACTGCCTGGCCCCTGCTATGTTTGAGACATGTTTTGCTCTTTCATCTTGCAGCCAGCAGCCCACTTTATGTGTGGAACTAAGCTTGGAAGGGGCAGGATAAACTTTATCACACACCTCCATGGCAAAAGGACACCTGGCTGTAAATGGACATCCTTGCGGAGGTGAGAATAAATCTGGTGGTGTCCCGTCGATCGGGATGAGGTTGTCTTCCTCAATATCCAATCGCGGAACAGAATTTAACAACCCCTGGGTATAAGGGTGCTTTGGGTCATAAAAAATTTCCCTTTTTGATCCAACTTCAATGATTTTCCCGGCATACATAACTGCTATCCTATCAGCGATTTTTGCCACCACTCCAAGATCATGAGTAATAAGAATGATAGAAACACCAGTCCGTTCCTGGATTTTACCGAATAGGTCGAGAATTTGTGCTTGTATGGTTACGTCCAGAGCAGTGGTCGGTTCATCAGCAATTAGTAAATCCGGATCACAAATCAATGCCATTGCAATAACCATTCGCTGCCGCATACCGCCACTGAACTGGTGCGGGTATTGCTTCAACCGCTCATCTGGATTAGGGATTCCTACCAGCTTCATCATTTCCAGCGCTTGTTTCTTTGCTTCCCCGCTGGTGATGTTCTGGTGCTGCTTCAGGCCCTCTGTCAACTGATCGCCAATAGTTAATGTTGGATTTAGCGCAGTCATTGGATCCTGGAAAATCATTGATATGTCGACGCCTCTGATTTTGCGCATTTCCTTATCTGATAAATTTGTTATATCCCTTCCCTTATAGACGATAGACCCATTTGCTATTTTACCGGGAGGAGATGGGATTAAGCGCATGATGCTATTAGAAGTCACGCTTTTCCCACAGCCGGATTCTCCGACAATTGCCAGCGTTTCTCCCTTCATCAAGTGAAAATCAACACCTCTGACAGCCTTGACTTCTCCCCCATATGTTTTAAAGGTTACTTCTAAGTCTTTTACTTCTAGTATTTTTTCCATTGTTGTCACTCCCTGAGCTTCGGATCCAGGGCATCCTGAAGTCCGTCGCCTAACACATTAAATGCAAACATCGTTAGAGAAATAAATAAAGCCGGAAAGAATAAGCGCCACCAGTCGCCGGAAAGGATGGTCGGCAAAGCGTCGTTGGCCATCACACCCCAACTAGCATAAGGCGCCTGAATTCCTAGTCCTAAAAAACTTAAAAAAGCTTCGGCAAAAATGGCTGTCGGTACCGTCAGTGTCATCTGGACAATGATTGGCCCCATTGTATTAGGAAGCAAGTTTTTCCTGATAATCCTTCGGGTTTTCGCTCCAAAGGACTGAGAGGCAAGAACAAATTCCAAGTGTTTCAACTGCAATACCTGTCCCCTGACAATCCGTGCCATACCAACCCATCCTGTCACACTTAGGGCCACAATAATGGTAGTCAAGCTTGGGCCCATTACGACTAGCAGCAGTATGACGACTAGTAAATAAGGAAGGCCGTACAATATTTCGATAATCCGCATCATAATATTATCTGCCCGGCCGCCTTTATAGCCGGAAATCCCTCCGTAAATAACACCGATAAAGAAATCGATTAATGCTGCCATCAATCCTACAAACAATGAAATCCTCGCCCCGTACCATGTTCTCGTAAAAACGTCCCTGCCTAATTCATCTGTTCCAAACCAATGTTCCGCTGAGGGAGCCATATTTTGGTTAGGGAGATTAATTTCACGGACAGAATGCGGTGAAAAAATCGGACCGAAAATCGCCAGTAATGCTAGTAAAACAAGAAAGAGCAGGCCGGTCATCGCCAGTTTGTTTTTTAATAGTCTTTGCCATGCATCACTCCAGTACGAGAGCGACGGTCTGGAAACCTTTTCGGCGTCCTGTGATTCTTTTTTCAACGGACGGAACCATTCATCAGGGATGGTGGAACCAGCGTGAAGTTCCTGGTTTTTCTCTTCCGCAAGACTCATGTTATTCCGCCTCCTTCTTATGCAGCTTGATTCTTGGGTCAAGCAATCCATAGGCAATGTCTACTAAAAACAACATAATGATTAAAAAGGCACTGTAAAATACGGTTGTTCCCATAATAACCGGATAATCCCGGTTGTTGATGCTCTCCACAAAGTATTTACCCATCCCGGGGATGGCAAATATTTTTTCCAATACAAACGTCCCTGTCAGGATACCAGCCAGCAAAGTACCTAAAATAGTAACTACTGGCATAAGTGCATTTTTAAGTGCATGCTTAAAGACTATTTTGTAGGGAGACAATCCCTTTGCTCTAGCCATCTTGATATAATCCTGTGTAAGCACTTCCAGCATACTCGACCTTGTCAGCCTTGCAATGATGGCCATTGGACCCGTAGCCAAAGCAAGGACCGGCAGCACCATATGCTGAGGGCTGGACCAGGTAGCCGCTGGAAGAATTTTTAATTGAACAGCAAAAGTCTGGATCAGCTGGGTAGCCAAAATAAAGTTCGGAATAGAAATCCCAAGCACAGCAATAGTCATCGCAAAGTAATCAATTAATCCGTTATGTCTTAATGCTGCAATAATTCCTAATAGTATCCCGGAAATGACTGCGACGATAACAGATACCAATCCTAGTTCGAGCGAAATCGGGAATCCTCTGCCAAGCAGGTCATTAACTGTCGAAGTAGGCTGCTTGATCGATGGGCCGAAGTCAAAAGTCACAATTGATTTCAAATATAGGAGATATTGGACATACAATGGCTCATCCAAATGGTAATGGGCCTGCAAATTGGCCTGGACAGCTTCACTGGTACCGCGTTCCTCGTTGAACGGCGAGCCAGGAATTGCATGCATCAAAATGAAAGTCAGGGTTACAATTATTAAGATGGTAACTACCATGATCACAAAGCGTTTTAATATGTATCCTAGCATGGCTCCACTCCTAACTGAATGTTGTGCGCATCGCCAGTTCAGTCATTACCAGCATCGCTTGATACGCCTCTAAGATGTCCTTTGCTTCAAATTTAACCGTTGTGGTCCCCGGCTCTAGCTCAGTTCCGGGCATAAGGCTTGCCCATTCGGCTTGACCATAATTAGTGAATTCAATGCGTAAAGTAGGGTGTTTTGGCGGCTTAAGCGGAGCAATGCTTGCACGCTTTTCCAAAGCTGATTTGGCTTGTCTTTGCAGCAATTCACCTGCTTTTCGCGGAGAAAGAGCCTTCACCGCCGAACGGGAAATAGTCGTCTTAACTGGAGCAGTAACTACATTTTCAATCAATTGTTCAGCTTCTGCACATGCTTGATCATCTCCAGCCACCATAAGCACCGGTACACCGAAATGGCCTGCGACATACGCATTGAAGCCTAGCTCCCCTACTATCTTGTCATCTATGAAAAAGTTACGGACACCAAAGGTCATTGAATGGGACATGACGCCTTTTTGGCCGGCGCGGGCATGGTAACCGAGAAACATGGCTCCTATGTAGCTTTCGTCTAAATCTTGCACCATCGAGAAGGGTTTGACATCTCCTGTGATAAGGGATGCTTCTGGGTGAATTTCGTCAATTAAAAGGTTATTCATTTTTGAATGGCTGTCATTGACAAGGATTTCCTCGCAGCCGAATTTGTAAGCTGCCTCAATCACATAGTTTGCTTCTTCGGTCATTATCCGGCGAGCTCTTTCATAGTTGAGCTTGTGCGAGTCTACATACGTGTGATCCGGCAAACCGGTGATCCCTTCCATATCTACTGATAAAAACAAATTCATAACTACAGGCTCCTTCTTTTGGCGTCGGTGTTGCCTTATTAAACTTTTGATAATAATAACACAATTTTTAAAAAATTTAAATAATTAATTTGGTCTAGACAAGTTTGCAGCTTATACAGGCAATACAAAGCCCCACAGAAGGTTTCGCTTCTGCGGGGCCGCATTCAATCTGTTCTTATTTATAGTTTAAGCAGTTTTGCATTAATCGCTACAATCACCGTGCTCAAGCTCATCAACAATGCCCCCGCTGCCGGTGTTAAGACAATCCCTACCGGGGCTAAAATTCCTGCTGCAAGGGGGATGGCCACTATATTATAACCTGTAGCCCACCATAGATTCTGAACCATTTTTTTATACGTTTTTTTCGATAAATCGATTAAGTTAACCACATCATGAGGGTTGCTCTTTACAAGAACGACGTCTGCTGTTTCCATCGCGACGTCCGTGCCTGCCCCGATAGCTATCCCTAAGTCGGCCGTAGCCAAAGCAGGTGCATCGTTGACGCCATCACCAGTCATAGCTGTCTTCCAGCCTTTTTCTTTAATTTTCGTCACTTGGTCGGCTTTTTCGTCTGGCAATACCTCTGCATAAACCTCATCGATATTCAATTGTCCAGCTACCCAGTGTGCCACCTTTTGATTATCGCCGGTAAGCATCATCGTTTGGATGTCCTGTTCCTTCAAGGCAGCAATCGCATCTTTTGCCGACTCCCGAACCATATCTGCAAGGGCAATCATGCCAGCCATCTTTTCTTCTAAAAGAACAAATACTACTGTTTTTCCTTCAGAAGCCAGTTCGCTATAATGGACGTGGTCATATTTAATTTGATGTTCACTTGCATATCCAGGGCTGACAACATTGATCTTTTGGTTTTCAACCAAACCTTCTATGCCTTTTCCGGTAATGGACTGAAAATCTTTGACTTGCTTTAATGGAAGATTACGTGATTCAGCCTCACCCACAATCCCAGCTGCTATCGGGTGCTCAGAACTTTGTTCCACACTTGCAGCCCAGCTTAATACGTCTTCCTTCGAATAAGTTTCTGATGGGACAATATCGGTTACGCCAAATTCGCCTTTTGTCAGTGTACCTGTTTTATCAAAGACAATAGCGTTAAGGTTCCTAGCCTCTTCAAAATTGGTACGATTTCGAATTAATAAACCTTGTTTGGCCGAAATAGATGTCGAAACAGCTGCAACTAAAGGGGCAGCTAAGCCTAAAGCGTGCGGGCAAGTAATTACCATGACAGTAACCATCCGTTCTAACGCGACATCAAAAGCATAGCCAAGCATCAGCCAGATTGCCAGTGTTGTAAAACCTGCTGCTAAAGCCAGATAAAACAGCCATTTGGCAGCCCTGTCCGTAAAATTCTGGGTTTTCGATTTGGTTTCCTGTGCTTCCTTAACAAGTGTCACTACTTGGGACAAGTAGGATTCTTCACCTGTTTTTGTTACCTGAACAGTCAAGGACCCTTCTTTATTAACGGATCCGCCAATTACTTCATCGTCCTGATACTTTTCAATAGGAACCGATTCACCTGTCAGCATCGATTCATCTAATGCCGACTCTCCCTTTAAGATAATACCATCGACAGGGATCTTTTCCCCCGGTTTTACAAGCACCCGATCGCCCTTATTCAATTCAGCTACCGGAATATCTTGTACCTGATCTTCATCAGACAGCTTATGGGCTGTTCCAGGCATGAGTTTCACCAGCTCTTCAAGTGCATTGGACGCTCCCATTACAGAACGCATTTCAATCCAATGGCCCAATAGCATAATGTCTATCAGGGTAGCCAATTCCCAAAAGAAGTCTCTTCCTTCCCAACCAAAGACTGTCAGCGTACTATATCCATAGGCGACAAAAATGGCAAATCCAATAAGCGTCATCATACCAGGGTTTTTTTCTTTGACTTCGCTAATCGCTCCGGTAATAAATGGCCATCCGCCATAAAAAAAGACAAAAGTCGATAAAATAAATAACAGGTATTGGTCTAAAGCAAACCGCCAATCCACACCAAGGAAATCCTGGATCATCGGTGAGAGGAGAAGGATCGGTATGGTAATGACCAGGGAAAGATAGAAGCGGCGCTTAAAGTCAGCAATCATATCCCCATGATCATGGTGATTGTGGCTTCCATGCCCTTCATGGCCATGTCCGCCATGCTCCTCATGGCTTTGAGAATGACTGGAGCCTCCGTGTCCGCTGTGGCCTTGTGAATGATCAGAGCTGTCCTTCTCGTGTGTTTGCTGACTTGTTTGGCCGTTCTCCTGTTTATGAGAATGGTTCTCCTGATTCTGCACTTTCTTCTCCCGCTTATCCATCCTATCTCTCCTTTCGTTTTTACTTTATAAAAATTCGTTTTTTTACATCTATACCCTGTACCCCTACATTGTATGATTTAATCGATTAACATCCTTATATAAATAGGAAGGTTCCATGATAGCTTACCCGAAAATATTCCCCTTCAACGGACAATTTAAAATTTGTCAGGTCTGGTGGTTTTCCTCAGCTGACAGAGGAGATATTTAAACTTTCGCACAAAAAAAGAGCTATCCTTAAGGACAGCCACGTGCCAGATTAGTATTTAATCTAGCAGCTATGGGGTATCGGTCCCTTTCCAGATAGCTCTTTCCAATATAAAATTATGATACAGAGGTTTGTTGCTGTTTTTCAGGATTAATGACAACTTCTCCATCATCGTTGACACGTTCGACATCAGCACCTAAGGAAGCAAACTTTTCTGCCAAATCGACATAGCCGCGGTCAATGTGCTTCAATTCTGTTACACGGGTATAACCCTCAGCAGTCAACCCGGCAAGAATAAGGGCAGCACCAGCGCGTAAATCAGTAGCAGCTACTTCTGCTCCTTGTAGCTCTGTCGGACCTTCAACGATCACACTTCTACCTTCAATTTTAAGCTTGGCATTCATACGTCGAAATTCCTCGACATGCATGAAGCGATTTTCGAAAACTGTTTCCGTGATGACACTTGTACCTTCAGCTCTTAACATCAATGCCATCATTTGAGATTGCATGTCTGTAGGGAAACCTGGGTGAGGAAGGGTTTTAATATCGGTTGCTTTCAGTTTTTTCGGCCCGATTACCCGCAAACCATCTTCCTCTTCCTTAATATAAACGCCCATTTCTTCCATTTTGGATACTAAAGAACGCAAATGCTCTGTCTCTGCTCCTTGTACTAATACATTACCGCCTGTTATAGCTGCACCAACCATAAAGGTTCCTGCTTCGATGCGGTCAGGAATAATGGTGTGTTCAACACCATGGAGTGTTTCTACTCCTTCGATTCGAATGGTTTCTGTACCAGCGCCAACTACTTTGGCACCCATTTTATTTAAGAAATTAGCTAAGTCAACAATTTCAGGTTCTTTGGCACAGTTTTCAAGAACCGTTTTTCCTTTTGCCAAGGCAGCAGCCATGATAATGTTTTCGGTTGCTCCGACACTTGGCACATCCAAGTATATTTTAGCTCCCTGCAAACGTCCTTCCGAGTGCACTTCTACAAATCCATTGCCAACATGCACTTTAGCTCCCATAGCTTCAAAGCCTTTCAAATGCAAATCAATTGGCCGGGAGCCTATCGCACACCCTCCAGGCATAGCAACCTTCGCATGTCCGTATCTAGCCAGCAATGGGCCTAATACAAGTACAGATGCCCTCATCTTCCTTACAAATTCGAAAGGTGCTTCAGTCTTAAGCGGCTGTGATGCGTCTACTGTTACTGTATTATTTGAAATGCTGATATCTGCATTCATATTGCTTAATACTTCTTTGATCGTTCTTACATCTGCTAGTGCTGGTACTTCATGAATAGTGCTCTTTCCTTCACTTGCAATAATACTTGCTGCGATGACAGGCAGTACGGCATTCTTGGCACCTTCTACTTTCACGGTACCATTTAGCTGCCTCCCACCACGGACGATGATTTTTTCCACTGCTCATTCTCCTCTGCGTCCAATTTCACTATATTAATATTCAGTAATTATGATAGGTGTTCCTATTGTGATGGTAGTATTGCCGCTCACATCTCCGCGAGCAGCTATCTGTATATTCATTAGGCTGTCCTTACCAGGGATTGTTTCTTCCCAGATAGGCGTATACCCCGATAGGACGGTGAAATCTTTTTCCTGTATCTCATCTAGTGTTTGAACATCTAATTTTTCTACAAATTTTTCAAAAAAATAAACACTATTTATTTTACCATTTGTTTGCAGAGAGATACAAGAGAATTCTTTATAACTTTCTGTAAATAATTCATTAGTCACTAGTCCTAGTTTACTAGAATAATAAGATTTCGCCTGCTCGTTCCACGCGTTACCTTTAACAGAATAACTAATCTGTGTTGCCGCTTCCTCTTGTTTCGGCTTAACCATAATAAAGGTTTCGGCAATACCTGAACTTTTGTGGAGGTTGGTTATTTTAATTTTTTCTGCTACTTCGGTTTCCTCTATTTTGAAATCGGACGCAGGGAGGACTGTTTCTATCTTTCTGGCAATCTCTTTGGCCTGGCCAGCATTGATTTGCTCTTTAAGGACTACCTGCCATTGTTTAACTGCAAGCTCTTCCTCCGCAGCAATCTTGGTTAACCAGTCCAGCTTGTTGTTCTCTGCAGTTGCGCTAAATTGGTTTATAGAAAGGAAAAATCCTATGGTGATGATGAGAAAGAACCTTGCTTTCATTTTTATTTATCTCCTTTATCTTATGAAGTTGGGTTTGTACCCTTTCACAAGTATTGACCGGAGAATAAAAAAACATACGGTTCTTTTCTCGTCATTAATTGACACCTATATTCAATTAAAACACTTCTTAATGGTCACTAATCATTAAAAAAGAAAGATTAACTGCTGTGACCATTGCAGGAAGTCCAAGAAGAACCTGCTGACTGTTGTGCCGATTGCTACTGTGATAAAAATTAATAATAATGTCCCTTCAAAAACGCGTCCTTTTTTAATAAGAGGATCAAGATTTATCCCTTGCAAAACCCTCCACGTGATAATGATAAAAATTAAATGAGAAATCATACTGACAAGCGCTTGTTGTCCTAGTGATTGCATCAATTGGATCACACCTTTTCTCTTTGTCGCTTTTTTTGTTCACTAGTAAAACATTGCCACGGACAAAAAGAAATGTCAACGGTGCATCATTGTTTCTGGTAGTCTTTTACCTTTATTTTTTATTTCCTAAACCTGATAATTTCCCGTCAAAGGAAACTGGCTAGGCTATAGATAAAAGAGCCTCCTGTATAAGAAGAATGTCGCTAAAAGGGAAATTAAGCATATTTTCGATATTTCCCGGGGAATAACGACACCTCTCTGGTGTTGCGGTGCTGGCGGTTCGGCGCCTGCAAGACAGCTCATAGATTCAAGAGTAAGAATCGGGGGCGGGAGTGGTGTTTAGTAAAAAAATTTAAAAACGGAACATTTATGGTTTTTTCAGAATAAAAAAAAGACTTTAAAACCAATAAAGGCATTAAAGTCTTCGATACAAATCACTTAATTATGATAGTTAGCTGTTTTCAATAACGTCTAAACGATTAATTGCTCGTCTCAACGCATGTTCAGCCCTTCTGAAGTCAATATCGTCCTGTTTAGTTTGCAGGCGTCTCTCGGCACGCTCTTTCGCTTTCCGAGCCCGTTCTACGTCGATGTCAGAAGGTTTTTCAGCAGACTGCGCCAGGATAGTTACCTTATCAGGGCGTACCTCAACAAAGCCGCCATTAACTGCAAGCCTGTTTGTCTGCTCTGGGCCTTTTAGACGAACGGCCCCGATAGTTAAGGGCGCCACAAGTGGGATATGTCCGGGCAGTATTCCCAGCTCCCCATTCTCAGCCTTTAAACTAACCATTTCGTATGAATCTTCCATTACAGGGCCATCAGGAGTGACAACACTCACAATTAGTGTTTTCAATGAAACCCCTCCTCGGGCTGGGATAAAATACTAATTCATCAGCCGTTATTTCTGAATCCGCCTCAAGGCTGCATCATTCGTATCTTTTAATAAACAAATGCGCAGCCTCGCTGGCGTTTATTAGTTAAATCACTCCATTGATTGGGCTTTTTCAACTACTTCTTCGATACGTCCAACCAAACGGAAAGCATCCTCTGGAACATCATCGTATTTTCCGTCCAAAATTTCCTTGAAGCCCTTTACTGTTTCTTGGACTGGTACATAAGAACCTTTTTGTCCAGTGAACTGTTCGGCTACGTGGAAGTTTTGCGATAGGAAAAACTGGATGCGCCGTGCACGAGAAACGGTAAGCTTGTCTTCGTCCGTCAACTCGTCCATCCCGAGAATCGCTATGATATCCTGTAATTCCTTATAGCGCTGCAATGTCCGCTGTACTTCACGAGCTACTTCATAATGCTCTTCCCCAACTACTTCAGGGTCTAGCGCACGTGACGTAGACGCTAACGGATCAACCGCAGGATAAATACCTTGCTCGGACAGTTTCCGGTCCAAGTTAGTAGTTGCATCCAAATGGGCAAAAGTCGTTGCCGGTGCTGGGTCAGTATAGTCATCAGCTGGCACGTAAATTGCCTGAATTGATGTTACTGATCCTTTATCCGTTGAAGTAATCCGCTCTTGCAATTGTCCCATTTCAGTAGCAAGTGTCGGCTGGTAACCAACAGCAGAAGGCATACGGCCTAAAAGTGCTGACACCTCTGAACCTGCTTGCGTGAAACGGAAAATGTTATCGATAAATAACAATACATCCTGTCCTTGCTCATCGCGGAAGTATTCAGCCATGGTCAACCCTGTCAATGCTACTCTCATACGCGCACCAGGCGGCTCGTTCATTTGTCCGAACACCATTGCTGTTTTGGTAATAACACCGGAGTCCTTCATTTCATAATAAAGGTCGTTCCCTTCCCGTGTACGTTCGCCCACGCCGGCAAACACGGAGATACCGCC
Organism: Sediminibacillus albus; assembly: GCF_900101125.1. Lineage (GTDB taxonomy): Bacteria > Bacillota > Bacilli > Bacillales > Amphibacillaceae > Sediminibacillus > Sediminibacillus albus. Next base: position 93,051 of record NZ_FNFL01000003.1, read on the forward strand.
ATGTTCCTGAGCTATGTTATTGATAAGTTCCTGTATAAGTACAGTTTTACCAACACCTGCTCCACCAAACAAACCGATTTTTCCACCTTTGATATATGGAGCAAGCAAATCAACAACTTTGATTCCTGTTTCCAAAATCTCAGTTTCTGTCGCTAGGTTTTCAAACTTAGGCGACTGGCGGTGGATTGGGTCGCGGCGAGTGTCTGCGGCCAATGGCTCATCAAGGTCGATATTCCCGCCTAAGACGTTAAATACACGACCAAGGGTCACATCGCCGACAGGTACTGAAATCGGTGCACCTAAATCAGCTACCTCTGTTCCACGCTTGACACCTTCAGTAGATGACATAGCGATGGTACGAACACTATCGTCTCCCAGGTGCAAAGCAACTTCCAAGATAAGATCGCTGCTTGCTTCATTGTCATCTTGTGTTTCATATTGAACGCTCAATGCGTTATAGATTTCGGGAAGCTGTCCGCTTTCGAATTTTACGTCCACGACAGGTCCCATAATTTGGGTAACGCGTCCTTTGCTCATCGATTTCCCTCCTAACTAGCTATAATGGAGCTATTCTTGCGCTGCTGCTCCACCAACAATTTCTGTTATTTCCTGAGTGATTGCCGCTTGCCGTGCACGGTTGTATGACAATGAAAGATCGTCGATGAGATCATTGGCATTGTCTGTAGCACTTTGCATCGCCGTCATCCTTGCAGCATGCTCACTAGCTTTTCCATCAAGTAAGGCCCCATAAAGTAAACTTTCCGCATATTGCGGCAAAAGAGCTTCCAAAATTTCTTCCTGATTTGGTTCATATTCGTACGTACTTAACTGCTTTCCTTCGGCACTTACATCTGTCAAAGGAAGAAGTTTTTTCGCCGACACCTCTTGTGAAATAGCACTTACATAGTGGTTGTAATAGATGTTCAGTTCATCAATTTCTTCATCAAGGTACATTTGGACCGTTTCTGAAGTTAAATCTTTTATATCAGCAAAATCCGGTTGGTCGGCAAGACCAGTAATTTCTCTGGCAATCGGCATGCCGCGCTTGGCAAAGAAGTCCCGGCCGACACGGCCAACTGCAATCACTGTATATTCATCAGTTGATTGATGTCTCTCTTGAATTGTCCGGTAAACCTTCCGTAAAATACTGCTGTTATAAGCTCCAGCCAAACCACGGTCAGATGTGATGACAAAATAAGCTGTTTTCTTCACTTCGCGAGCCTGCAGCATTGGATGATTCGAATCCTCGCCGCTGTTAGCAATGCTTGCCACAACTTCCTGGATTTTATCGCTGTATGGAACGAAGGATTTAGCATTTTGTTCTGCCTTGTTCAATTTGGAAGCAGATACCATCTGCATCGCGTTGGTAATTTGCTTTGTTTTTTTGGTTGAGTTTATCCGGTTTTGGATATCTCTAAGAGAAGCCACGCCGTCTCACCACCCTTTCTACAAAGGTTAACGATCGAATTTCTGGTTACATTCAAGAAGTCTTAGGCAGATGCAACAAAGGATTTCTTGAACTCTTCTACTGCACTGTTCATATCCTCAGTTTCTGCCAGCTGTCCTGTTTCACGGATTGTTTTTAGTAGCTCTGCTTTGTTGCTTCCCAGCCATTCATGGAATTCAGCTTCAAAGCGGGTAATATCTTCTACAGGGATATCATCCAAATATCCTCTAGTCAACGCATAAATAATCATTACTTGGTTTTCAACTTTTAACGGCTTGTGCAAGCCCTGTTTTAATACTTCCACAGTACGTGCACCACGGTTAAGCTTGGATTGTGTTGCTTTGTCCAAATCGGAACCGAACTGGGCAAATGATTCAAGTTCACGGTAAGAGGCTAGGTCTAGTCGTAGTGTACCGGATACCTTTTTCATTGCTTTAATTTGAGCAGATCCACCTACACGAGATACAGAAAGACCCGGGTTGATTGCCGGTCTTACACCCGAGAAAAACAGGTCGGATTGCAAGAAAATCTGTCCATCGGTAATGGAAATAACGTTTGTCGGAATATATGCTGAAATATCGCCAGCTTGTGTTTCAACGAAAGGCAACGCAGTTAAAGAACCAGCACCTTTATCATCGCTCAATTTAGCTGCACGCTCTAATAAACGGGAATGCAGGTAGAAAACATCACCAGGGAATGCTTCACGGCCTGGCGGGCGGCGAAGCAGCAAGGAAAGTTCACGATATGCTGCTGCTTGTTTTGACAAATCATCATATACAACAAGTACGTGCTTGCCATTGTACATAAATTCTTCGCCCATAGTTACGCCTGCATACGGAGCCAGGTAAAGTAGCGGCGCGGGCTCAGATGCACCTGCTGATACAACAATGGTATAATCCAGGGCACCATAACGGCGCAATGTTTCTACTGTACCGCGGACTGTGGAGTCCTTCTGTCCGATCGCTACGTAGATACAAATCATATCCTGGTCTTTTTGATTTAAAATTGCATCGATGGCAACCGTTGTTTTACCAGTTTGGCGGTCACCGATGATTAGCTCACGCTGTCCCCGTCCAATCGGCACAAGTGCATCGATTGCTTTAATACCGGTTTGCAGCGGTTCATGGACAGATTTACGGTCCATTACCCCTGGTGCCGGAGATTCTATTGGACGGGTTTTGCTTGTGTCCATTGGCCCTTTACCGTCTACTGGCTGGCCAAGCGGGTTTACTACTCGTCCTAGTAATTCCTCCCCTACTGGCACCTGCATGATCCGCCCTGTCCGGCGAACTTCATCGCCTTCGCGGATTTCTGTATATGGTCCAAGAATAACGATACCTACGTTGCTTTCTTCCAGGTTCTGCGCCATTCCCATGACACCGTTGGCGAACTCAACAAGTTCTCCAGCCATGACGTCATCAAGACCATGAGCACGGGCAATCCCGTCACCAATTTCAATAACTGTACCTACATCATTGACTTCTATGTCAGATTGATAATTTTCAATTTGCTGTTTTATCAGTGCACTGATTTCTTCAGCTTTAATGCTCATGCCATTTCACCCCTATCATCAATTATTTCGCGGATACAATATTCCGTTCTATTCGTTCAAGCTTGCCGCTGATAGTTCCATCATATATCGTATTACCAATTTTGAGCCTGACGCCGCCAAGAATAGATGGGTCGACAATATTGGTAATCTTCAATGTATTCTTACCAAGCTTTTTGGCAAAAACCTGTGAGAGTTGGACCTTTTCGTCTTCGGTCAACTCCCGAACAGAATAAACCTTCGCTTCCGCTATCCCTTTCACATCATGTACTAATTCGATAAAGTGACTAATTATGGATGGAATGAGTTCTTCTCGATGGCGATCAACCAATAAGGATAATGTATTGACCACATCGGAAGAAAAGTCTTGAAACGTCTCACGAATGAGCTGTTTCTTTTTATCATTATTTACTCTTGGATGCTTCAGGAAAGGTAATAATTCATTATTGTTTTGAAATACTTCTTTCAAAATATAAAACTGCTGTTCCATTTGGTCTATGGCAGATTTTTCATCTGCCAGTTGAAAAAGAGCATCTGCGTATCGTTTGGCAACTATTGCTTCACTCATCGCTCTTCTCCTGCCTCTTTAATATATTCATTGATCAACTGCTCTTGATCCTGGGCGCTGATTTCTTTTTCAATCACCTTACTAGCGATTCGCACGGATAAGGTCGCCACTTGATCTTGGAGGGCTTTGATTGCTTTTTCTTTCTCCTGCTCGATGTCTTCCCGGGCAGAAACCTTTATGCGTTCGGCAGCTTCGCGCGCTGCTTCAATTATTTGCTGCTCTTGCTTTTGCCCAGCCTTTTTCGCATTCTCGATAATCGTTTGTGCTTCCTGGCGGGTTTGTTTCAGTTCTTCCGCAGCTTCGCGGGAAGAACGTTCAGCATCGGCGCGGTTTTTTTCCGCTGTTTCTATTTCACTAGCTATATGATCTTCCCTTTGCTTCATTACATTCATCAAAGGACCCCATGCAAACTTGCGCAATAGAATCAATAATACAATAAAGAAGAACAACTGGGTTAACATGTCTCCGACGTATAGACCACCGGGTCCAGCGTTTATAATCAGCCAACCTGTGTATTGCACAGCATTCACTCCTTTCGTCATCTGTAACAGGTTCATTCGTCAGTTTAAGTTTCTTTAGTTAAAGGAAAGGCGAAAGTCCAGCAAATGAACTTCGCCATTTTATTTAAGTTTTATCTAGAATTTCTGTTACATGACGATAAGTGCGATAACTACCGCGATGATCGGCATAGCCTCAACCAAACCAACACCAATGAACATAGTAGTTTGAAGCGCACTGCGCAATTCTGGCTGGCGAGCGATCCCTTCTACTGTACGACTTACAATCAATCCGTTACCAATACCTGCGCCTAGTGCGGCTAGTCCTACTGCGATTGCAGCTGCTAATGCTCCCATAATAAAAATCCTCCTCTAAAATATATGAATTTATTTAATTCCTGTGTTCCGTCTTTCTAAACCGGCCTCTGGGAAGCCAGCCCTAAACCTGTTGAGCATAACCCTGACTGTTTGGCCATTCGGCCCAGCGGGTATAAACTCGGTATATAATTTTAATGGTCTGCGCTCACTTTGTGAGACATGTAAACCATTGTCAACATAGTGAAAATAAACGCTTGGATGGCTCCAATGAACAAACTGAAACCTTGCCAGGCAAGCATTGGGATTGCTCCTCCCAGAAATCCTGCCACACCTGAAGCGGTCAGACCCGCCAGTAAACCAAGCAAGATTTCCCCTGCATAGATGTTACCGAAAAGACGAAGACCAAGTGTCAACGTATTCGAAAACTCTTCCAGCAGCTTTATCGGGAATAAGAACGGCAAAGGACGGAAATAATCTTTTCCGTATTCTTTTACACCCCTTATCTTAATGCCATAATAGTGAGTCAACACAATTACCATGGTTGATAAGGTTAGTGTGATACCTGCATCCGATGTTGGGGACTTCCACCATAAATGGTGTTCTGAATCTACTGTCATAAAGGCGACACCAAGTAAGTTACTTACAAAGATATAAGTGATTAGTGTTAAACCTAACGGCAGAAAAGTCTTCCCTGTCTTCCAATCCATCGTGTCTCCTACAATACCTTTCACGAAATCGATGACCCATTCCATGAAATTTTGGAGACCTGTTGGCTTCATCTGCAGCTTTCTTGATGCGGCGACCCCCAGGATAAAAACAAGGGTAGATGCGATCGCGATCATCAAAACATTGGACAAATTGAAATCAAGCCATGAAATTCCAAATAAGTCCAGAAGTAAGGGTTTTTCATGATCCAAAATTCTTCACCTCTCTTCCCAGCGCTAGTCTTTTAATCTAAATAAAGCAAAATCTATCATAATGACAACATAAGAAGTCATTAATCCAATTAACACACCAATAATATGGAAATATTCTTCGAATTGAAGGGCGATAAGCACAGCAGCGGCTGCTGCAGCTAATCGGGAAAAGCTACCGATTCCTCTGGTAGAGCGTTGTTCGACTGCGGCTTGTCCTAGTTGCATGATCTTTCTTTGCATCAGCCATAAATTATAAAAACTTATCACTGTTCCTAGAAGAAGTCCGAGGAAGATACGTGGATACGGAGTAAACCCGGCTCCAAGTACAAGTAAAGCGAGAAGAAAAAGCATCCATCTGCGCTGGCGGGTTACCATGTGTTCATATTGCTGCATATTATTTGTTCCCCCGTGGTTACTTCCATTATTACGGATGCTTATTATGTACCGGCTCCAAATCCTGGCAACTCATCCTTAGACTGATTGACGGAATGCTCGCTGGTTGTGGAAAAAGGCTGCCTTGCTTGGTAAGATGTATGGCCAGCTTCACGGTTGGTTTTTCCTCAAAAGAACAAAAAAATTTTGTCCGATTGGCAAAACATTTCGAAAAATCCTCCCGGCAATCGTTTAGGACGATTAACATTCATCTTACAAGCTGGGTGCTTTCAAAACAAGGAAAAAGCATATGCCTCTCCTTATGAAACCCTTATCATTCCACACTTGATTAGCATACAATAGGGGTCAGGCAATGTCAATCGGTTTACGGGAGAAAGTAGATTTTGGAAATTCCGCCATCAATATGAATAAACCATAATGCACCCTTCTCTATTATATAAGAAATAAAACTATGGAAAAAGCGACAAATTTGTGACAAATGTAAAAGAAATAACATCATTAAATAAGGACAAGGCCCCCTCTGCCAAATGGGAAGGCGGAAGCAGGCCCTGTTCTTTTATTCAATGTTGATCATCGTAGGGTAACTGTACTTATGGTCCCTGTCTGTCCTAATAATGACATTGGCAAGATATTGACCCTTTTTTCCAACTTCTCTCTTATCCAATGCACCTTCTATCAACCCTGGCTGTTGGTCCTTCAGTTCCACAATTGTACGGTCAAACCTCAGGGTTTCCGGATTATATAAATCAACACTTAGCTTTTCTGCCCCCTCCGGCAAATACATACGAAACTGATACTCTTCATCTGTGAAAGCCTTTAAGCTAAACTCAACCCCCATCGCCTTCGGATAATCAGCTTCTTTAATCAGAAATAGATATGGTAAGTGATAGGAAAGATCCTCCTGCTTTAAAGTAAGCCAGCCTTGATGGATTCCTTTGTCAAGCAGTGACCCTGTAACAGAAAGCTTGATAGGAATAGTTGCTGTCTCCCCCGGCGGAATAGTAAAACTTGCCGGCAGGTCCCATCTCATTCCTTGTTTCTGTTCGGCCATGTCAAAATAATATTCTTTTTCTTTTTTGGTCGTGTTTTCTATTTTAAGCTTGTAGACATGGTGCTCCTTCATTTTTTCGATTTTCCCAAAGGTCAATAAAGGGTTGTGAAGAATTGTTTCTGTTTTGATCGCTTTTGCAACCTGCATCCTGCCCATCCCTTGAATGATTGGATCGTATCGGTTTCCTTGCTCGTCGTTGACTGGAAGGGCCGTAGTAAGCAATGCCCCTTTTAATTGGTCGTGGCTCCAATCAGGGTGTGCCTGTTTCACGAGGGCCAATCCCCCTGCAACATGGGGAGCGGCCATACTGGTGCCTTGCAATTCCTGATACCCGCCTGGAACGGTGCTCGTGATGGATGCACCTGGAGCAACAATTTCCGGCTTGATTTCCCAATTAACCGTTACCGGGCCTCTGGAACTGAATTCCGCCATTAAATCCTGCTTTTCCTCATAAACGGTTTCGATCCATTCCTCATCCTGCGCATTGTCGATAAGCCATTTCCCATCCGCTTGGGAAATAGCAGCCACTGGAATACCAATTGGTTTTTTGCCGTCGTCCACCGATCCGTGGAAAGTGCCCTTTTCATTGTTATAAATAACAACCGCTGCTGCACCCGCCTTTTCTGCAGCACGTGCTTTCTGAGAAAAAGGAACTGCCCCTCTTTCAAGTAAGACGATTTTACCGCGGGCGTCCCTAATATCCCCCTCCTCCATGCTTCGGTGCACGATGGGGTATTTTTTTTGAAGGTCCCATAGGGCGGAACCCATCAACAGAGCCAGGGGAATTTTTTTGTTATGCAATTGATCATATAGATATGGAGTAGTGATTGGCGGAGTGGATGCTCCGACAGAAATTGCTTTGTCCGAGGTAGCAGGTGAGCCTACTGTCCAGTTATCGGGCCCTTCATTGCCATTAGCCACGACAACGGACACCCCGTGATCGATGGCACGATTAACTGCCGCACTAGTTGGCCAATCGGGGCCATTTACCGAACTGCCCAGCGACATATTAATGATATCCATTCCGTCTTTGACCGCTTTCTCCAGAGCAGCAATAACCTGGATGGACGTTCCCATACCGCCAGGCCCAAGCGCCCGATAACCGTACAACTCCGCACCCGGAGCTACCCCTTTCATTTTCCCATCAGCCGCAATAATTCCAGCGACATGACTGCCATGAAGTGTAGGCATGCCTTGTTCTGCCAAGGTTTCCATCGGGTTATCATCTAAATCAACTAAATCGAACCCGCCTTTAAAATTGGCAGACAGGTCCGGATGGGTGTAGTCAATACCAGTATCAATAACACCGATTTTGACACCCTTCCCTGTATATTCAGCGCCTGTTCCGGTCGTAAAAAAAGGGGACTTCTTCAGAAAAGAGATACTATCCTCCGTGTTAGTCCGGTATGTCTGGACAGGGTAGCTTTTTCTGATGAATGATTCAGTTTCTATCTTTTCCAGTTGATGAGCTTTTCCCCGAACAGCCAATCCAGTAAAAAGGGTGTCATAGACTTGCAACACCTCAATAAACGGATGATATTTTTCAATAAAGTCTTTATATTCATGGGGATTTCCATCGACCTCTAGAATTACTGACTGAGGTTCTTCAGTTGCTACAGTGGGAGGTACAGCGGGTAATAGTACGAGGAGGAGAGCAAATATGGCTAGCAATGCAATCTGTTTAACAGGCAAAATAGTCCCTCCTCTTTTTAGCTTATTATCTGTTTACAGAGAGGAAACATGCATGAGCAGAACAACTAATTTGCTGATAGGAGGAGAATAATGAAGAGGATATCTGTTAGAGTGGGGAATTTGATCTTCTTTCCCAGAGTTTCGCTCTACTCATCGCCTTTTTCGCTCCTCTTGCAGGCATAGTTGATCTTCCGCTCTACTTCCAGATCCACTGTATAGTGGAGCGCAAAGGCTTTGCTTCTTTGCTCCCAAATAATAAAACGGCGCCCCACACTTTTGCAGTGCAGGACGCCGCTATTTGTTTTCTAATTTTCCAGTTGAAACGAAGCAGGCCGATCTTCTCTCTGGTGAAAATGGTAGCGGATGGCTTCAGCGATTCTTACTGAAGCCTGACCATCGCCGTACGGGTTGGAGGCTTTGGCCATGGCAGCATAAGCTGCGGGATCAGACAATAGTTCATCTGCCAAATGAAAAATATTATCTTCCACAGTTCCGGCCAGTTTTAATGTGCCAGCCTTTATTCCTTCCGGTCGTTCTGTCGTATCCCGAAGAACAAGAACAGGAACCCCAAGGGAAGGTGCTTCCTCTTGAACCCCGCCAGAATCAGTTAAAATTAAGTGGGCGCGGGAAGCAAAGTTGTGAAAATCAACTACGCCCAGCGGTTCAATCAGCTTAATCCGATCATCGTTGCCGAGAATCTCAATAGCCGTTTCCCGGACTACCGGATTTAAGTGGACCGGATAAACGACTTGGATATCGTCATGGGTCTCGACCAACCGCTTGATGGCACGAAACATTTGCTGCATGTTGGAGCCGAGATTTTCCCGGCGGTGGGCGGTCATCAACACTAGGCGCTTTCCTCCAAGCTTATCAAGGATTTTACTGGAATAATTCGAATCGACAGTTGTCTTAAGTGCATCAATCGCTGTATTTCCAGTCACAAAAATGCTATCCGCCGGCTTGTTTTCCTTGATTAGATTTTGCTTTGATTGGTTTGTCGGAGAAAAATGGAGATCTGCCATAATGCCTGTCAGCTGGCGATTCATTTCTTCCGGATATGGTGAATATTTATTCCATGTGCGCAGCCCGGCTTCCACGTGGCCGACCGCAATTTGATTATAATAAGCTGCGAGTGAAGCAGCAAAGGTCGTTGTCGTATCGCCATGGACAAGTACGATATCAGGGTTGGTCTGCTTCATCACTTCGTCCAGGCCTTCGAGGGCTCTATTAGTAATTTGCGCCAAGGTCTGACGAGACTTCATGATATTTAAATCATAATCAGGAGTGATTCCAAAAATGCCAAGTACTTGGTCGAGCATTTCTCTATGTTGTGCCGTAACTGTAACAATCGCTTCAAATTGTTCCGGCCGCTTATTTAGCTCAAGCACTAAAGGAGCCATTTTGATTGCTTCCGGCCTTGTGCCGAAAATTGTCATCACCTTGATCGGTTTCCCCATGAAATGCCACTCCTTACTATTTACTGCTTATTTTGTACCAAATAAACGGTCGCCGGCATCGCCTAACCCCGGCACGATATAGCCCTTCTCGTCCAATTTTTCATCGAGGGAAGCTAGATAAATATCAACATCAGGATGTTCTTCTTTAATTACTTCTACACCTTCAGGCGCAGCAATTAAACACATCAATTTAATGTTCTTAGCACCGCGCTTCTTTAAGGAGTGAATAGCATCGTTTGCAGATCCACCTGTCGCCAGCATCGGATCTATGACAATCAATTCACGTTCTTCAATGTCTGATGGCAGCTTAATGTAGTATTCCACTGGTTTTAACGTCTCAGGATCACGATAAAGACCGACATGGCCTACTTTCGCAGCTGGAATCAAGCTCAAAATGCCGTCTACCATACCGAGCCCGGCACGCAGGATAGGAACAAGCCCTATCTTTTTACCACTAAGCGTTTTTGTCTTTGCTTGTGTAACAGGGGTATCGATGGTAATCTCTTCCACCGGCAAATCTCTAGTGATTTCGAATGCCATCAATCCCGCTACCTCATCAACCAATTCGCGGAATTCTTTAGTCCCTGTACTTTTCTTACGTATGTAAGTTAACTTGTGTTGAATTAATGGATGATCCAGTACATATACATTTCCCACGTTCCGATCACTCCTTTGGTATATTTGCATCCTTAAAATTGTACTGAAAAAAACGTCTGCTTTCAAGCGTCCCTTTCCGTAAATGCCGAATTTATTCAGCAATGCCTTGGGAATGCAGACAAAAAGCCATCACCAGGGAAGATGATGGCGGGTTATAAATAGTTAATCCTCTTCTTTTTCAGTTACAACTTCTATCACTTTTCTTTTTATTAAAAGCCGGCAATCTGGTGAAAGAGGGTCCTGTCTCGGGTCAATATGCCTCCCGCGCACAAGGAAACCGTCGAAAGTGAATAAGTCATTAAACTCTCTTCGTTGGACGGCATCATACCCTTTTATGTGCAGGTTATACCCTTCTTCCGTTTCTACTACTCCGCCAATAGAAACTGTTGTCTTATCATTCATTGTCGTCCCTCCTAAAATCGGTATACCCATGTAAGCGAAATTTTAAAAGGGTGATTAGAAGGAAATTTACGGAAAAAGCTTTCCCATCACCAGTCTTTTGGAGAAGGGAAAGCTTTTTTAATGCGCAGTTAAGTCTGCCACTAATTCTGATATAACGGGAATTTGTCTGTTAAAGCTTTGACTCTGGATTTTGCTTCCTCTAACTTTTCCTGATTGCCGTGGTTTTTCAAGGTAAATGCAATTATGGCACCTACTTCATCCATTTCCTCCAGGCCAAAGCCGCGGCTTGTTACAGCGGCAGTACCAATACGAATTCCGCTGGTTACAAATGGACTTTCCGGATCAAACGGAATCGTATTTTTATTGGTAGTCAGGCCAACATTATCCAACGCTTCTTCAGCAACTTTTCCTGTCAATTCCAGGCCACGCAAATCCAATAACAGCAAATGGTTATCTGTTCCGCCGGATACGATACGGATTCCTTCCTTTTGCAAAGATTCACCTAGCCGCTTCGCATTATCGATAATTTGTTGAGAGTACGTCTTAAAATCATCCTGCAAAGCTTCCTTGAAAGCCATCGCTTTGGCAGCAATCACATGCATTAATGGACCGCCCTGCATTCCTGGAAACACGGATTTATCAATTTTTTTCGCAAATTCTTCCTTGCATAAAATCATTCCGCCGCGAGGACCTCTTAATGTTTTATGGGTAGTAGTCGTGACAAAGTCAGCATATGGAACTGGGTTTGGGTGAAGTCCAGCTGCCACAAGGCCAGCAATATGAGCCATATCTACCATCAAATAAGCTCCTACTTCATCGGCAATTTCACGGAACTTTGCAAAATCGATTTTTCGCGAATAAGCACTTGCTCCCGCTACGATCAACTTCGGCTGCAACTCTTTTGCTTTCGCAAGGATGTCTTCATAATCAAGCTGCTCCCTGTCTTTGTCCACTCCATACTCTTCGAAGTTATAAAGCTTGCCGCTGAAATTGACAGGACTGCCATGGGTTAAATGGCCGCCGTGGCTTAAATTCATACCAAGTACTGTATCGCCGATTTCCAATGCGGTAAAGTACACAGCCATGTTAGCCTGGGCACCGGAGTGCGGCTGTACATTAGCATGATCTGCCCCAAACAATTCCTTTGCGCGGTCACGGGCTAGATCCTCTGCAACATCGACATATTCGCAACCGCCATAATAGCGTCGGCCAGGATAACCTTCTGCATACTTATTGGTGAGTACGGAACCTTGTGCTTCCATAACCGCTTGCGATACAAAATTTTCAGACGCTATCAATTCGATTTTGTCGTTTTGGCGCCTTCTTTCATCCTCGATTGCCTGAAAAAGCTCTTGATCCTTTTGTTTCACATGTTCCATTGCGTAATGCCCCCTTAATCGTATTGGTTACTGAATTTCCTGCCATCGGCCATTATAAGGCCTGACTGGCGGCTGCAGCGACTGAAAAACAAACACTGCATCGTTAACTCCCTCTGGGAAAACACAGAGGAACATATTTATTCAATCTATCAAAATAGTAACATTAATTAGTCGCAGAAAACACCCGAATCGTCTTGCGGGTAAACTGCACGCTCGCCGCCAATTAACTTCGGGCGTGTTCTGGCTGTATTAACTCTGGCATTTCCGGCAGAACGCTGTTTAAATCTTAGCGGCACTGCCACCCGGCGCAGATGCATACCTATCATTGTTTCTCCGATATCCATACCTGCATCGGCTGAAATAGTTTCGGCAAGCACTGGTTCGCGGAAGTGCTTATAAGCATAGGAAGCCATCGATCCGCCCGCCTTAGGGACAGGAACAGCCGTAACTTGTTGGTATCCTCGCTGAACCAGAGTGTCTCTTTCCATGACGAGAGCACGGTTTAAGTGCTCACAACATTGAAAAGTTAGTTGAATCCCGGAGTTTTTCTGAAGACGTTCCATCTCACTGAAAATAACCGAAGCTATCTCCTCACTTCCAGATGTACCGATACGCTGGCCGGCAACCTCGCTCGTAGAACAACCGACTACAAACAGCTGGCCCTGTTTTAAATACCCCGTAGACAGCCATTCGTCAACTAGCGCTGCCAGCTCTTCCTGCAAGTGCTTCATCCATACAACCTCCATTTCTGTGAGAACAGTTCCCTGCATCTAGATTGGTTTTTTACTTGGTTTCGTAGTCAGCAATTTTGCCGATCCTGTTTGCATGGCGCCCTGCCTGGAATTCTGTTTCCAACCATGTTTTGACGATTTCCCTGGCCAAACCAGGCCCGATAACCCGTTCCCCCATGGTAATCATATTCGAATCATTATGTTCTCTAGTCGCCTTGGCACTAAACACATCATGAACTAATGCAGCACGAATCCCTTTTACTTTATTCGCCGAAATCGACATACCTATCCCTGTTCCGCAAATTAATATTCCTTTATCAAATTCGCCGCTGGCCACTCGTTCAGCTGCAGGAATTCCATAATCAGGATAATCAACGGAATCAGCGCAGTCACAACCAATATCTTGATATTCAATATTCATTTCCTCCAGCAGTCCGCTTATTTCTTTACGTAAGCTTATACCTCCATGATCAGAGGCTAGAATCACTTTCATTATTTATGCTCCTTTTCCAACTTGGCGTTTTTGTAAGTATACTGGCATGGTCGAAGGGTTTTAGATTAACCATTGATGGCTTTAAATACTTCCATCGAAGCAGCAAGAGATAGCAAAGGGTGCGCTGCAGCAGAGCAAAAACCAGACTCCATTTTTTGCGTCTTGTCCCGAAAAATAATATCTTGCAAGAACTTCTCCTACACTTCCTTTCAAGTATAGAAGAAACAAGTGGATGGACAGCCGTTCTGCTCTCATCCTGTTTTTCCCAGCCATCTCTTCTCTGCATTTAATCAGGAAGCTTGCCCTCTCCAGCCGTAAATTCCTCGCGATCGGCGAGTACCATTTCTATCTATTGTCTATCTTTTTTGCGAGCAGTTCAATATACTTTTCAATTTCTTGCAAAGTTACCTGATACGTATTTACATTTCCGCCAAAGGGATCGGAAATGTCGTAATTGGGCAGGATCGCCTCTAGTTGGCGAATATTATTTATTTCTTCCCGCAAATAATCATGCAGCGCTTTATCCATTTTATAAGGGTCCATCTTTTTACCGTTTTCTTTCATAAAAATGGCCCGCTTTTCTTCTAAATCCGAATAAGCCTTTTTCAGCTTCTCCCAGGTTTCCTGGTCGCCTTCCATCACATACTCTTTAAGGGTAAACAATTTCTCGTTGAAAGCCGGATATTGCATGGCAAGCGATTGTTTATGCTGGGATGTCATGGTTAAAACCAAATCGGCCCAATGCAGCAAATCCAGAGTTACCGGTTGTGATTGGTGATCCATCTTGATTTGCTTCCTCGCCAGAACATCCAGAGTGCTTTGCGAAGCGCGCTGTCCTTTACCGGCGAAGATCCCGGCAGATTCAACCTCTGCCTCGGGCAGTTTTTCTTTCAGCAAGGCTTCCGCCATCGGACTGCGACAGGTATTTCCTGTACAAACGAACAAAATCCTCATTTCCTGATACCTCCAGCTGTAAATAATGGAATGAAAGAAACGAGCTCATCATGTATCCCTACATTCCGTGTCCGTATATTTATTCTTTTTCATTATATCATTTAGCCTGAAAGTTCTCGCGGGAAACGATAACTTTCATCCTATCCGTTTCTTTGCAGAAAATAAGCAAGGAACCCTGTGACAACAAAAAAGGCCGCCTCCTCTTTAGTATAAGGAGACGACCAGCTATTACCCGAATATAATTTTTAATCCAAACGCACACAAGATACTTCCGCCTAGCAATTCACTATACACACCCATCAGGCCTCTAGCCTTCCTCCCAAGCAGCAGGCCGGACCATGTCAGCATGGCGCTGAATAACCCGAACAACATGATTGCCAGAAAGGTCCTTACTCCTGACATGCCAAGACTTAAGCCAACCGAAAAGCTATCAAGGCTGACGCTTAATGAGAATAAAATGAGTCCAATTCCAATTGGACTGATCAGCTTTTTATGTTCCCGGTTAAAAGAAGACAGCAGCATTTGCATGCCTAGTGCAAACAGCAGCAAGCCGCCGCCAAGAATGGCAAAGCCTTCTATTTTAGTGGAAATGAATTTGCCGACCACGATTCCAATAAACGGCATAAGCATGTGGAATATGCCAACCGAAATACCAACGATAAATATCCGTTTCAGCCTTAAGGCCTGCATCCCCATTCCTAAACCAACAGAAAATGCGTCCATCCCTAAAGCCGCTGCCATAAAAATCAAGGAAATATATTCCCCCGCATTCACACCAGCCATACCGCCAACCCCTCTCCGGACATGCTATTCCACTATATGCCGGAGAGACAAGTTATATGCCAAACTGCCAGAAACTCTCCCATGTGAAGATGAGGAAAAACCATTCTTTCTTTATATGCTTAATATAGTTGGCTGAGTTTTTTGCTGGCAGCTTTGTTTAGTCGATTCATAACTGCTTGGCCGACGCCTGTTTCGGAATAAGTTTCACAAAGGATGATATCGACATCTGATTTTTTGAAAGCTCTCAATGTATCGTATAGATGGACTGCTACTTCATTTAAATTTTTATGTGATCCACACACTTTAATATTATCCGCACGGATTACTTGCGCCATTTCCCTGCTGGCTATTACACCTGTTTTGTAGCCGTTCTGTTTACAGTCATCAATTTGGGCCTGCAGGAATTCCGCATCCCCTTCAACAAGCCACAGTGGAGCCTCAGGTGCATAGTGGGTGTACTTCATACCAGGTGACCGTGGTGTTTGATTCTGCTCATTTTCAGTCACTTGTTCTGCAAGAGCAGGATCTACCATAACAGTACCAAGCACTTCTTCTAATTGCTCGCGCGTTACTCCGCCCGGCCGTAAAATGATTGGTACATTACTTGTACAATCAACGACCGTTGATTCAACCCCAACCCCAGTTGTACCGCCGTCTAACAACCCGGCAATTCTGCCATTTAAATCATCGTAGACATGATTAGCAGTTGTGGGGCTCGGCCTTCCTGATTTATTAGCGCTCGGTGCGGCCAGCGGCAGACGGCAAGCTTGCAGAAGGGCGCTCGCAACTGGATGATCCGGAATTCTGACAGCAATTGAAGACAGGCCAGCTGTTACATTTTCAGCAATTGTTCCATTGCTTTTTAAAATGATTGTCAATGGACCTGGCGTAAATGCTGCTAACAGCTGTTCAGCGATTTCCGGGATTAGTTTCACGTAATCGTTCATTTGCGATTTATCTGCAAAGTGTACAATCAGCGGATTATCGGACGGCCTCCCCTTCGCTTGGAATATTTTTTCTACCGCCTCATAGCTTGTTGCATCTGCACCAAGCCCATATACTGTTTCTGTCGGAAAAGCGACTACTTGCCGATCGGTTAGTAATTCCGCCGCTTCACTGACTGCCCGCTGTATCTCTTTATGTTCCTCTAGTTTCCATACTTTCGTGTCTATCATTTCGATTAACTCCTTTATTAATAAAAGCTTGGCAGGTAACCTCCAAGCATAAAACAGATAAGTTATTAACACTTTATCCACATTATGTAATTATTCAGGCAATTCCGCAAGTTTCCTCTTCGTTATACTGGTGCTTGCCACAAAAAAGCCGCATGCTTGGCAGAAAAACCACAACCCCTGGCACCGCCGGGATGACAAGGGTGTTTCAGAGCAAATAACTCGATCAAATAATGGAAGGATAGATTATTTTCCAACCCTTGCATTTATCCACACATCTTGCCAGCCGGCAGGGTTTATTTGCAGTATTCCACAACTTATCAACAGTAATCAAGGTGATTTGTGGATAACCATTCAGCTATCCCTTTGGTAATTAAATGCGATATCACCCACGCCTTGTACGGTTAAGTTCCCTCTATACACTACTGCAAACAGGCAGCTTAATGTTCGTGCGTTCCTGTGCGTAATTTCTTTGTCCACCACTGGCCTTCGGTTAAATCCTGGCCTTCTGGAAAGGCAGGAGATGGTTCTTTCTGAAACTCCAATAACGACAGCAATGTATCTAACGCAGGCTGGTGACTGTGAATGAACAGGCCAGTCCCTTTTTGCTCGCTGGCCATAGCAATTGCCGTTTCAATAATTGCCAGCGGAAAAGAACCGGGCACTCCATCCTTAATGTACAGGCTTTTCAGCCAATAACCTGACTTCTCAACAGGAATCAGGGCAAAAAATGCTTTATACTCTCCCTGGTAATCAATTAACCGTCCATACTCTCTCAACGATTGCTGTTCAGAGAAGGTATTCCAGGATCCTTCAAAAAAAACCTCTAATGCTTGATCATCCAATTGGCTCGCGCTTATCAGTTTCATCCATACACTCCCTATCAACATATTCAGTGTCCAGATCTAGCATCTCTCCGGCCTTCACTTAGTCTATTCTATGATTGATAGAAAGGAAATATGATAGATTTAACTAAACCATTCAAAAAGAAAAAATTTCACTTCCACTTCTTCCTCGCCCACTTGCTCTGCTTCGGCTTCTTCTGTTTCTTTATCTGTTTCGGCAACAGTGGTCCCGTCAGAAAAATCGAGGAAGCATAATGGCGGGAATAGTACACACCACCAGTTAGCGCCATTGCCATTTCCAAGTGTGATTAAAATCGCTTCGTATTCGCCAGCCGGGTAAATATAAGATCCATACACTTTTGCAGGAAAATTCACCCGATCACCATAGTCTACTTGATAGGATTGGTGTGATCCTTGTTCCTCAAGAACTGTTTTCACGGTAGCTTTTATTTGCGGAAGCTTGTTTTGGATGGTCTCCCTCGCTTCCTCGATATCATCTATTTCCTTGACCCACTCTGTAATATTATTATTGACCCGGTCGCGGATTTTCCGCTTCAGCTCCTGGTCGTTTTCACCATCACTATTTGCTAATATGCGCAAGCGAATCGCATCATCCGGGATAACCTGGTAGTCTGCACTGCTGCTTTGATCCCATTCTCCTAATCCTTTGGTTGGAAGAACTCCTAATAGTGCCAAAAAAATAATAAAATAAATAATATAACTGCGCATGCTTCCTGCCCCTTTCTTAACTGCTTAGCAACAGTATGGACAGGAGGCGATGCTTTTAAACTGGTAATCTACTATTTTTTTTATCCCTCATTTACTTTGCTTGAACAAATACCATCCGGTCTTTTCCATTGATATCTTTTCTTACCTCGATTTCACTTGCAGGAAACTGGCTGCGGATCAACCGGGAAACTCGGTCCCCTTGCTGATGGCCGATCTCGAAAGCAATCAGTCCCGGCTTATTTAACACCTGGCCAGCCTGGCGAAGAATTTTATCATAAGCAGCCAGTCCTTCCTGGTCAGCGAATAGCGCCAAGCCGGGGTCATAATTTTTCACTGTATCCGAAAGTGTTTCCTTATCTTGATAGGGAATATAAGGCGGGTTGGAAACTAAGACATCGACAGAGATTTGCCTGTCAATCAGCGGCTGAAGAAAATCCCCTTGTAAAAAGGCAATTTCACTTCCATGCTGCTTGGCATTATGCTCAGCAACAGCCAAAGCTTCCGCTGATATATCAGCTGCAATCACCTCAGCAGCAGGCTGTTCACATTTTAGCGTAACGGCAATAATGCCGCTGCCTGTGCCAACATCGACGAGTGTTATCGGGCGGTTTACGTCGAAGGCAGATAGATAATCAAGCACTCCGGCAACCAATTCTTCTGTCTCCGGTCTAGGTATCAAAACATGACGATTAACAGAAAAATCGCGTCCGTAAAAAGATTCTTTTCCCATTAAATGTTGAATAGGAACTCCAGTTGCTGCATGTGCCTCAATATCTTTGATAAACTGTTCGTCCGCTTCGCAGGTGAGCGAATCTCTCAGCGAAGCTAAAAAGTCTGCTCGCGCTAAGCCAGTATGGTGTTGTAATAATATTTCAGCCACCTTTGGCTCTCTTTTATGCTGTTGTAAAAAAAGAGAAGCCCAGCGAAGGGCTTCATTCAGTGTTCGTCGTCTTCTAGTCATCTTATTCACCGATCTGCTCTAGTTTTTTGGCTTGCTCTTCCATACGCAAAGCCTCAATGACTTCTCCGACTTTTCCTTCCAAGATCTGGTCAAGCTTTTGGATGGTTAAGCCAATACGATGGTCTGTGACACGGTTCTGTGGAAAATTGTATGTTCGGATCCGCTCAGAACGGTCACCCGATCCAACCGCAGATTTTCTTGTCTCATCGTATTCAGCCTGTGCTTCCTGTTGAAACTTATCATAAATACGGGCTCGAAGAACCTTCATCGCTTTTTCCTTGTTCTTGATTTGCGATTTTTCATCCTGGATCGAAACCACGATTCCCGTCGGCATATGGGTCAGTCGGACAGCTGACATCGTCGTATTTACACTTTGTCCGCCTGGGCCGCTGGAAGCAAACGTATCAACACGGATATCTTTTTCATGGACATCGACCTCGACTTCCTCCGCTTCTGGCATTACGACAACCGTTGCGGTTGATGTATGGATCCTTCCGCCAGACTCGGTCTCAGGTACACGCTGTACCCGGTGTGCTCCATTTTCGAATTTAAGCTTGGAATAAGCGCCTTCGCCGTTAATCATAAAAATGACTTCCTTATAACCGCCGACGCCAGTTGTATTTGCCTCCATTACGTCGATCTTCCAGCCTTCTGCCTCTGCAAAACGCGAGTACATCCGATAGAGATCTCCTGCAAACAGTGCTGCTTCGTCACCGCCAGCAGCCCCGCGGATTTCCATAATAACGTTTTTGTCATCATTAGGATCCTTCGGCAGCAACAAAATCCGCAGCTCTTCTTCCAATTCTTCTTTTCGTTCGGATAGCTCACTAATTTCGGATTTTACCATTTCCTGCATTTCTGCATCCACTTCATCTTCAAGCATCACTTTCGCATCATCTAATTGCCCGGTGACATCTTTATATTCACGGTAAGCCTGGATGACATCCTCCAAGCCTGACTGTTCTTTAGAATATTCTCGTAGTTTTTTTGTATCACTGATTACTTCAGGATCACTAAGCAGTTCATTTAACTTGTCATAACGATCTTCCAAGGATTGCAGTCTGTCTAACACTTCATCCACCTCTTTCTCCTTAACAGTATAATTATAGTACAGGAGAAAAACCCCGTCAAAAAAAGCTTGCCGCCGTATATTCAGTCAATAGCTACTAGACTCCGTCTGTCGGACGAAAGGTATAGAATCACAAACAGATAAGCAGGCAAAAACGCACGAATTCACATGCCTCGTGCGTTTTAACTGTAACTGCTGCTATGCATCTATTTCACACTTATTTTACTAACACCTTGATTTGATAATTCGGAACCTCACCTTCGATTGCCGAACGAATATGATTAATTTTGGCCATTTTCTCTCCTGAATTTAATTGCTCATTTACACTCACAGTTACAGTAGCCTGATCATCTTCAAAAGTAATTGTTTGGACACGTACACCTGCTACCGACTCTGCTGCCCGAGCCATTTTAGAATGGTCGGCGTCATCCTGATCCAATTGTTTCTCGCCAAACTCATCGAAAATAATTGGGCCGGTATTCCTTGTTTGCATATAACCTTCATCCGTCATTTCTCCTGGTGCCATCCCGCTTTGCCCTTGCAGTGAATCACCGCTTTGTTCTCCACAAGCCGCCAGAATGGACAGGAACAATAGAATTAATAGGAGAATTATCCTTTTACACATAAGCACCCTCCCAAGCATTTTCTGTTAGGATGCTTCAGTTTAAGCAATTTATCCACCCTTGCTTGCTCAACGAAGATAAACAAAAACAGGGAGCTTGGTTTGGGCCCCCTGTTTTTAATCGGTTATTTCGATGCTTGGGAAGTTGTTAAGTTTAACGCTTGCCTGGGACGGTTTGGTACTTCATGGTGATGGCGACACCTTGGTTCATAAGACTCTGAGGCACCGACAAGAATAATCGGATCATCGTACGAGGCGGGTTTACCATTAATCAGCCGCTGTGTTCTGCTGGCTGGCGATCCACAAACCGGACAAATCGCATTTAGTTTTGTTACTGTCTCACTTAAGGCCATTAGCTTGGGAACTGGCCCAAATGGTTCCCCTCGAAAATCAGTGTCCAACCCTGCTACAATGACACGGTGTCCATGATTAGCCAGTTCATCTACAATTTCTACAATTTTTTCATCAAAAAATTGCACTTCATCTATACCGACTACATCGACGTCGGCATCCATATACTTTAGAATGTCGGCTGAACTGTCTACAGGCCTAGCTAGAATAGAAGTTCCATTATGGGAAACTACCGATTCTTCCGAGTATCTGCTGTCAATCGCCGGTTTGAAAACCCGGACAGATAAATTTCCATATGTAGCTCGCCGTACCCTTCTAATCAATTCTTCTGATTTTCCGGAAAACATACTGCCGCAAATAAGTTCAACCCATCCACTTTGCTTCATTACATACACAAGCGGGTCACTCCCTTCAAGGTTAGAGAAGTCGTTATCTAAATTCCTGAATCTCAGGAATGTTTATGCTTAGTTATTTCCCTGTCCATTTATAAAAAATGTCATTTTTCTACTTATTTTGCAATCAGGCTCGCACTAGACAAACTAACTTCAAAAAATCCATGTCAATTGCTGCACACATCCACATAACATTGATAAACGAACAAAGTAAAAAAACAGGCAAAAATTAGACAATTTGCCTGTTTTCCATGCTATTCCGGCTTAATTGCCAAGCATAAATGCCTGGGGAATATTAGCCAAGGTTATATTTTTTCTTGAATCGATCTACACGGCCGCCAGCTTTATCAGCTTTTTGTTTTCCTGTGTAGAAAGGATGAGAAGCTGAGCTAATTTCCACGCGAATCAATGGGTATGTGTTGCCATCTTCCCATTCAATTGTTTCTTCAGATGATTGAGTAGACCCGCTAAGGAATTTGTAGTCAGAGCTTGTATCAAGAAATACAACTTTTCTGTATTCCGGATGAATTTGTTCTTTCATATTCTTTCCACTCCTTTTGCCCTGAATCCTATAGAAACAGAGTTATTGTAAGCCCCCAATCCGAATAAAACAGATAGAGGCATGAGATACATTACTTCCCGCCTTTAAAAGACATAGGCTTAATAAGCAATCTATTCTAAACTCACATAGAATGATTATAACAGTGTAAAATTCCGTTTGCAAGGTGCATTTTGGCAAAGTAAAACTTTCCCTTTTACCGTTCTTTATACTATGAAAGGATAATTAAGCCCTTCTTGCTGTTCCCTTGCGTTTCATATCTTCCTCCATGTTTTGGAAGAATTCTTGATTGTTTTTAGAAGCTCTCATCCTACGCAGAAAACGCTCGACAAAATCGTTGGAATCCTGCATCGTTTTTCGGATAGCCCAAATTTTATCCAGATGATCTTTGGAAACAAGTAATTCCTCTTTCCTTGTTCCAGACCTAAGAATATCAATTGCAGGATAAATACGGCGTTCGGCAAGACTTCTGTCCAAGTGAAGCTCCATATTTCCTGTTCCTTTAAATTCCTCATAAATAACGTCATCCATACGCGACCCCGTATCTACCAAGGCTGTTGCCAGAATGGTAAAGCTTCCACCTTCTTCAATATTACGTGCTGCACCAAAGAAGCGTTTTGGCCGATGGAAGGCAGCAGGATCGATACCACCGGACAATGTCCGGCCGCTCGGCGGGATAACCAGATTATAAGCACGTGCCAGCCTGGTAATGCTATCCATCAAGACAATCACGTCTTTCTTATGCTCCACCAGGCGCATCGCCCGTTCTAGTACAAGCTCGGAAACCTTTATATGATTTTCCGGCACCTCATCAAAAGTGGAACTGACAACATCTACATCTGGATGGACAGAACGCTCGATATCTGTAACCTCTTCCGGGCGCTCATCGACCAGCAGGATGATCAGCTTCGAATCCGGATGGTTTTTAGAAATACTGTTAGCTATCTGCTTCAACAGCATTGTTTTCCCTGCTTTTGGAGGGGCAACAATTAATCCTCTCTGCCCAAACCCTACCGGTGTCATTAAATCGATAATTCGGGTTGAGAGTTTTTTCGTTTCTGTTTCCAAACGCATTAGACGGTCTGGATACAACGGAGTCAATGCTGGAAAATGAACGCGTTCCTTAGCGATTTCAGGGTTCTGGCCATTAACTGCATCAACATGAAGGAGGCCGTAATACCTTTCGTTTTCCTTAGGAGGACGAACTTTACCAGATACCTTATCCCCATTTCGAAGATCAAACCGACGAATCTGGGAAGCAGAAATATAAATATCTTCTGCGCTGGGAGAATAATTGATTGGGCGCAAGAAACCAAAGCCCTCTGATGGAATAATCTCTAGAATTCCATCCATAAATAAGAACCCATCTTTTTCTGCTTGAGCTTTCAAAATAGAAAAAACAAGCTCTCTTTTTGTTAATTTAGCATAATAAGATACCTTATATTCTTTTGCTTTTTCATATAGATCCTTTAACGTTAAAGATTCTAAATGAGAAATGGACAATTCAGCCACAAAATCACCACACCTATTTAATTTTTATATTTTTATTAATTAAGATCATTACTTAACAGAATAGTTCTTCACTGCCACAGCCCTATGCTTAGTCAGATGGCAGAAACGGCCGCTTCACCATGTGCCATGGATCGGGTAAACTATGCAATTCCTGTTCGAAGCCTCGTCGGATAGCTTTTTGATAGATTTTTAAGCTGATGGAGGAAAACCCAGTAGGAAAGTTGACGCCTTTCATCCACTTTGGCTTTTCTAGTCAACAACACTTGAAAGCCGTACAAGGAAGAAGTAGTAGGAAAGCATAAAACTAGAATAGAAGTTTGTAAACAATACTATAGCATTATTTCCATAATAGACCTTCATTAAACTTCTTCAATATTACCTTTTCTTTATTGATTATTCAACTATAATTTCAGCAAAAGCCAGCACGCCGGTTGTATACCCTTTCAACTGCTTATTCATTTACCATTTAAACTGTTTCCTCAAAACATAAGTATGACTCATTTATTATACATTTTAGGGAATAAAAGTGATGGAGGATGTTCCGGCGGAGTATAGTGGTGCTTAAAGGATGCCCTTGTTCTTTAACTAGCTCTCGGGGCACCCTTAAGCATTTGTCTACTATCAAGCTGATTGTTGAAACTATTCAACAGAATTGTGAAACGCCTGCTTCGTCGGCAGAATACCATCGTTTTATGAATTTTGGAATTGCTCCACTTCTTCGGGAGTCATTTCTTCCCGCCAAATCTTTGCACCCAAATCGGACAGTTTTTCAGTAATTTGTTCATAGCCGCGGTCAATATGCTCAAGGCCAGTGATTTCCGTTATCCCCTTGGCCATGAGGCCTGCGGCTATCAGAGCTGCCCCAGCCCGAAGATCGCTGGCCTTCACTTTGGCGCCTTCCAGCTGAACAGGCCCTGAAACAATTGCTGAGCCGCCTTCAACCTTGATTTGGGCATTCATTCTCCGCAGTTCGTCAATATGCTTCATCCGTGCCTGATAAATGGTATCTGTGACCACACCGGTTCCTACCGCTCTGGTCAGCAAGGAAGTGAATGGCTGCTGCAAATCTGTCGGGAAACCTGGATGGACAAGTGTTTTAATATCAACACTCTTTAACTCTTTCCCAGGCTGTACAAGCAGCTGCTCATCGCCTTCTTCAATATTAATACCCATTTCCCTAAGCTTGGCCAACAATGATTCAAGATGCTGCGGAATGACGTTATCAATCAATACTTTTTCGCCTTGCGCAGCTGCCATGATAGTATAAGTACCGGCTTCAATCCTATCAGGGATAATTGTATGCATACATCCTGTCAGTGAGTCACACCCATCAATTCGAATCACATCTGTGCCGGCTCCCTTGATTCGAGCACCCATACTGGTCAGCAATGTAGCTACATCAATGATTTCCGGCTCTTTAGCTGCATTTTCAATAATCGTTCTTCCTTTGGCTTTAACAGCGGCAAGCATAATATTAATGGTGGCGCCCACGCTGACGACATCGAGATAAATTCGAGCTCCCCTTAGCTCATCAGCCCTAAGGTAAATCGCCCCTTGTTCATTTGTCACGGTAGCGCCAAGAGCTTCAAAGCCTTTAATATGCTGGTCAATCGGACGCGGGCCTAAATGGCAGCCTCCAGGAAGGCCGATCACTGCTTCCTTGAATCGACCAAGCATCGCTCCCATGAAATAATAGGAGGCGCGAAGTTTTTTTACCTTTCCGCTCGGCAAAGGCATATTAACCATATTGCTTGGATCGATATGGATTGTCTGCCCTTTCCAAGATACATTTCCGCCTATCTCCTCCAGCAAATCACCTAATACTTCAACGTCAGATATGCCTGGCAACCCTTCAATAATAACCTTTGATTCAGCAAGAATGGCAGCCGGCAGCAATGCAACAGCACTATTTTTCGCTCCGCTCACTCTTACTTTTCCATTTAAAGGACTGCCGCCTTCTACTAGTATTTTTTGCATTGAGAACTCCTCACTCCCTGAGATTGCTCTAAAGATCGTCCAACTGCAACTCCCGGTTGCACCCGTCCCGTTTCTTTTCCTTTAGAGGCAAATCTGCAGTAATCTAGTTGATCAACCTTATTTTACACAAATTTTGCCAAACCATACTAATTTTGCTTGTTCCAATCAGACAAAAACTTTTCGATTCCTTTGTCGGTTAGTGGATGGCTCACCATCTGCTTCAGTATGCTAAATGGTACGGTAGCAATGTGGGCTCCGTTTAGAGCGGCATCGGTAACATGAAGCGGATGCCTGATTGATGCAGCAATAATTTCTGTCTCAATGCCATGGCGGTCAAAGATTTCTGCGATTGCTGCAATTACCTCCATCCCGTTATGCCCGATGTCATCCAGCCTTCCGAGAAAAGGTGACACAAAGCTTGCCCCTGCTCTTGCGGCCAGCAATGCCTGATTGGCATTGAAAATCAAGGTAACGTTGGTTTTTATATTTAAATCACTTAACGCTTTTACTGTTTTTAAACCTTCAAGCGTCATTGGTACTTTAACTGTAATATTAGGAGCTATCGCTGCTAACTCTTTTCCTTCCTCGATCATGCCTTCTGCATCTTCGGAAATCACCTCTGCACTTACAGAACCGCTAATTTCTTCTGTTATGTCTTGAAGCCTTTGATGAAAAGAAACATCTTCCTTTGCTACTAGGCTTGGATTGGTAGTCACCCCCGCCAGAATTCCTAAAGCGCTTGCTTCCCTGATTTCCCCAATGTTGGCAGTATCAATGAAAAACTTCATTTACACAACTCCTTTTCACTTGCTATTGCAAACGGATAAGCTTGGGTTATCGGCTTAGCCGGGTTTACGTGTACCAGCTGCCTAATGAACTTGTACTATTTATTTTAACTGATTAAACATGGAAAATCACTTGATAGCTATGAACATTTAAATTGAAAAGAGTTATTGATAGAATGAATGGTGGCAGAACATGTGGAAAATTATTTTATAGCAGGAAAAGGAAACTGTCCTGGCAGACAGTTTCCTTTTCAGCCAATTATGCTTTGTTTGATGAACCGAACTCGCGCATTTTACCAATAACGGTTTGCTTAATTGCGTCGCGCCCTGGCCCTAGGTATTTACGAGGATCATACAGATCCGGCTGTTCCGCCAATACCTCGCGTACTTTTGTTGCTTGCGAAATTTGGTTTTCCGTATTTACATTGATTTTGGATGTTCCTAGAGAAAGTGCACGTTTGATATCTTTAGTAGGAATTCCAGTACCGCCGTGAAGTACTAGAGGAACATTTACCAAATTAAACACTTCTTCCATACGGTCAAAACCAAGGTTAGGTTCGCCTTTGTAAGGGCCGTGTACAGAACCAAGCGCCGGAGCAAAGCAGTCAACACCTGTTTCGTTTACTAATCTTTCGCATTCTGCTGGAATCGCGTAAGCTGCTTCTGCGTCGTCTACGATTAAATCGTCTTCTTGTCCACCGATACGACCAAGTTCAGCTTCAACAGAAACGCCATTGATATGAGCTACTTCAACAACTTTTTTAGTCAATGCGATATTTTCTTCCAATGGAAAATGAGAACCATCAATCATGACAGATGTAAATCCGGCATGGATTGCTTGGACACATTTTTCAAAGCTTGAGCCGTGGTCAAGATGGATTGCTACAGGAACTGTAGTACCATACTCTTCCATTAGCGCTTTAACCATGGTTACGACAACTTTAAAACCGCCCATATATTTTGCAGCACCTTCTGATACTCCAAGGATAACTGGAGACTTCTCCTCTTCAGCAGCTTGCAATATGGCCTGGACATATTCTAAGTTATTAAGATTGAACTGACCAACGCCATAATTATTTTTCTTGGCTTCTTCAAGCATTTCTTTCATTGAAACTAATGGCATGCTATTTCCTCCTTATGGTAAGCTATCTGCTTTAGTATGCAATATCCAGTCAATAGTTATTTTTGATTGGGTACAGTATAAGAATACCAACTCCTATCTATCGGCGCAACAAAACAGTTAAAAGATAACGCTTTCTCTCTTTTTTCAGATTATTATGTAATTCACTCTATCCATTTTCTGACAGAATTCGATTGACCCGGTACCTTGCATCCTCAATATTAAAGGGTTTGGCGAAGATTTCTTTCACCATTGGAAACTGGTCTTGTTTTCCTTCTATTTCTTCTGAAAGCCCGCTCATCAATATAGCAGGTATATGGATCCCTTTTTCTTCCAACTTATGTAACAAAGCCTTCGCATCCATAATTGGCAATTTATAATCAACCATCAGCAAATCAGGCTGCTCGATTTCTATTTTATCTAAAGCTTCCTTGCCATTTTCCGCAGTAGTAATCCGGTAACCTTCGCTTTTTAAAATTTCCTCCAACAACAGCCGGATGCCTGGCTGGTCATCTACGATCATCACTGTTTTTGCCATTTCTGCCTCAACCCTTCCTGATTCTATACTTAAACCCTTACCAAAGCGCGGCACGGTTTAAATTTTATATTTTTGATCTGTTGTTTCTATACTTTTAAGAATATAGTTAACTGTTATGTTTACCAAGTTATATTAAGTGTTCTAGGGCAGATGAGTATTTTCCTGCTAATCTTGTGGAATATTGGCTTTTTTGGCACTTCCCTTTGAACAGCCATTAAAAAACTCCACAGACGGCACCATTTTCGGAACGATCGCCTGCGGAGTTAAAGCACATACATTTATTTTTTTACAGGCCGTCTACAGATGCACCGATAAAGTCGTGGAACAACTGCTGCGGGCGGTTCGGCCTTGATTTGAATTCCGGATGGAATTGGGAAGCTACAAACCAAGGATGGTCTTCCAGTTCAATTGTTTCAATCAGTCTGCCGTCCGGGCTTGTCCCTGAGAAAATAAACCCTTCAGCTTCCATCTGCTCACGGTAGACGTTGTTAAATTCGAAACGGTGTCGATGCCTTTCATAGACAACATCCTCATCATGATAAGCTTTCCTTGTTTTAGTTCCAGGTTTCAACCTGCACGGGTACACGCCCAACCGTAGCGTTCCGCCAAGATCGGAAACATCTTTTTGCTCTGGCAGCAAATCGATGATCGGATGAGGCGTCTCTGGGTAAATTTCCGCAGAATGAGCGCCTTCCAATCCTAAAACGTTTCTGGCGAACTCGACTGTGGCGAGCTGCATACCAAGACAAATACCCAAGAACGGAACCTTATTTTCTCTGGCATAGCGTATCGCTTCAATCTTTCCTTCGATCCCTCTATCACCGAAGCCGCCAGGTACTAAAATGCCATCCACACCTTCCAGCTTCGACTTGATATTTTCTGCAGTGACATGTTCTGAATTAATCCAGCGGATGGTAATATCCGCATCAAACTGGTATCCAGCATGCTTCAATGCTTCTACCACAGAAATATAAGCATCAGGGAGTTCCACATATTTTCCAACCAGGCCGATAGTGACCTCCTTGGAAAGATTTCTAACTTTCTGCGCCAGCTCATTCCATTCCGTCATATCCGCCGGAGCGCAATCGAGGCCAAAGTGGTCGCATGTCAATTGGTCGAGTTTTTGTTCCTGCAAGGACATCGGAACATGATACAGGGTATCTGCATCTCCAGCTTCCACTACTGCTTTGGAATCAATATCACAGAACAAGGCTATTTTATCTTTCATGTCCTGGCTTATTTCCATCTCTGTCCGCAAAACAATTACATCGGGCTGAATACCAAGCGACCTAAGCTCCTTCACACTATGCTGTGTCGGTTTCGTCTTCATTTCCCCTGCGGCTTTCAAATAAGGAACGAGGGTACAGTGTAGATACATAACGTTATCCCGGCCGATATCGCTTTTGATTTGCCTGATAGCTTCCAAAAAAGGAAGAGACTCGATATCGCCGACGGTACCGCCAATTTCTGTGATTACTACGTCAGCGTTTGTTTGCTGACCGGCCCGGAATACTTTGTCTTTGATTTCATTGGTAATATGAGGGATAACTTGAACGGTACCACCCAGGTAATCACCTTTCCGTTCTTTCTTTATCACAGTGGAATAAATTTTTCCAGTGGTGACGTTACTGTATTTATTTAGGTTTATATCGATAAATCTTTCATAATGACCTAAATCCAAATCGGTTTCTGCACCATCTTCTGTTACAAATACTTCGCCATGCTGATAAGGACTCATCGTCCCCGGGTCAACGTTGATATAAGGATCAAATTTCTGGATAGTAACATTTAACCCCCGATTTTTCAGCAAACGTCCCAACGATGCTGCAGTTATACCTTTACCCAGAGAAGAAACAACTCCTCCAGTTACGAAAATATACTTTGTCAACCTGCATCCCTCTTTCTATATTATTATGCCATTTAGTAGTAATCCTGCTAAGAATTAACTAGTAGTCTAGTCCCCGGCTCCCGGGTCAGACTTAGCCGTCTTTGCTCGCTTGGTTAGATTATTCCAAAGAAAGCCTTTTTATTATGGATGTACCGGAGTTCTCTCCTGGGGTATGACAAGCAGCTTAAGCATGCCTGTCCCCTTTTTTCAAATCATATAAAACAACAAAAGCGCTCCCCTTATTCAGGGGAACGCTTTATCAACGATAAAATAATTTAAAGAGCCCAAATAAAATTTTACTTACTTCCCTTTAGAAAGTCAAGCCCGGATCAATTAATTATAATTATCATCGTTGGCTTTGTCGTCGTCTTCATCGCCGACATAAGATACATCTTCCTCAACGACCTTCTTGTCTTCGTCACCCAATTTACCGCTGCGGAAATCTCCGTCATAATCATCATCTTTGTCAGCATCTGTATCATCGTCATCGTCAAAATCATCGTCGGTATCATCGATGAAATCCGTTGTGTCGAGGTCATCGAAGTCTAAGTCTTCCTCTTCCAATTCACTCAAATCGTCTTCAATCTCTTCTTCCACATAAATATCATCTTTTTTCCGTTTACTTGTTTTGGCTTTAGCCTTTGCCTTCGCTTTTTTCTTTTTCTTTTTCTTCTTAGGCGCATCGGTAATTTCCTCTTCGATCTGCTCGACAGGATACCAAACTTTCAGACCCCAAAGATTGGACCCTCCAGTCAAAAAGCGGCCGTCCGTGTTCAAATCCGTATAAAATTGAGCAATATATTCATCTTTTTGGGCTTTACTATAACCTTTATACTCAGCGATACGGTCATATACTTCTCTAAAATCCATTGCTTTTTTTTCATCTAAAAGGATCAAATTCGCTATTTCAATCATCGAGAAATCAGCAATCTCCTCGTGGCTGTAATTTTTCAAGCTCACGGTCAAGCACTCCCTTTATGTCAAATTATTAGAAACCAAAAACGCTCATGTACACAAATCCGGATTACTTTACGCTTTTCCAAGCAAAAGCAGCAGCTCATGCTATTGGATTACAAGAATGTATACATTCATTTTTTTATTAAGAAAAATTATGTCTTCCTCTGCCGCTTCCAGCACAAGAGCAGTACTCCGCCTGCTTTAATAAGTTTTTGAAAGCCTTTTGCTGAAGAAAAAATAGCGGTCTTAACCAATCATATGATTGTAGAGGCCAATATAACTTATCCTCCCATACATTATATGGTTATAAAAATCAAATTGCAATAATAGCTCTTGTTATCATTCCGCAAATCATCGAGTTGAAAATGGAACAAAAGTTTTCTTTCATATCCTGTTAATTTAGACACTTTTAAGCTCGGTTAAACATGGACTAACGATTTTTGTAGTTCAACACTTTAGTCACTCAGCAATTAGCTTGGATGAAAAGCGAAGGTACGGGAGCGCTTCAAAAACAAAAGGGATGCACGCAAGCGGTAGCATCCCTATCAAAACTACATATTTCTACGATACTGACCGCCAACTTGATATAGAGCATTGGTTATTTGTCCCAGGCTGGCGACTTTAACTGTTTCCATTAATTCGGCAAAAACATTTCCTCCCGATGAAGCCGTAGTTTTTAATTTTTCTAAAGCAGCTTCTGCTTCATGCTCGTGATTGTCATGGAAGCGTTCCAACTCTTGGATCTGATGTCTTTTTTCCTCCTGAGAAGCACGTGCCAGTTCCATCGAATCCATCTGGCCAGCCGGAGGATTAGGGTTTAAATAAGTATTCACCCCAATGATCGGCAGCTCGCCAGAGTGCTTTTTCGCCTCATAAAACAGAGATTCTTCTTGAATTTTACCGCGTTGGTACTGCCTTTCCATGGCGCCTAAAACCCCGCCCCTGTCGTTGATCCGCTCAAACTCCTGCAAAACCGCCTGCTCAACCATATCTGTTAGCTGGTCGATAATAAATGCCCCTTGAAGAGAGTTTTCATTTTTGGTAAGGCCAAATTCCTTACTGACAATCATTTGAATCGCCATTGCCCTGCGGACGGACTCCTCTGTAGGTGTGGTGATGGCTTCGTCATAGGAATTCGTATGCAGTGAATTGCAATTATCCTGGATAGCTATCAAGGCCTGCAATGTTGTCCGGATGTCATTAAAGTCGATTTCCTGGGCATGGAGGGAGCGTCCAGATGTTTGAATATGATATTTCAGCTTCTGGCTTCTTTCATCTGCTCCATATTTATCCCTCATGATAATAGCCCAAATTCTGCGGGCAACACGGCCAATCACCGTGTACTCGGGATCAAGACCATTGGAAAAGA
Organism: Sediminibacillus albus; assembly: GCF_900101125.1. GTDB lineage: Bacteria > Bacillota > Bacilli > Bacillales > Amphibacillaceae > Sediminibacillus > Sediminibacillus albus. The sequence continues at coordinate 125,185 of NZ_FNFL01000003.1, forward strand.
AGAAAGACAGGTTCGGTGCAAACTTATTTATGTCCATTCCCCTGCTTAAATAATATTCAACATAGGTAAATCCATTGGCTAATGTAAAGGCAAGCTGGGTAATCGGGTTAGCTCCAGCTTCAGCGATATGATAGCCGGAAATCGAGACAGAATAATAGTTTCTTACCTGGTGGTCGATAAAGTATTGTTGAATATCCCCCATCATTCTGAGTGCAAATTCAGTTGAAAAAATACAAGTGTTTTGGCCCTGGTCTTCCTTGAGAATATCGGCTTGGACAGTTCCCCTAACAGTAGCCAACGTTTTCTCCTTAATAGCACCAGCTTCTTGATCGGTTGGCTTACGCCCGTTTTCTTCTGTGAATTTTTCCATTTGCTGATCGATAGCTGTATTAAAAAACATGGCCAATATAATTGGAGCTGGTCCATTAATAGTCATAGAAACAGACGTTTTCGGATCGATTAAATCAAACCCGTCATAAAGCTTTTTCATATCCTCTAAAGTACAAACATTGACTCCGCTCTCGCCTACTTTCCCATATATATCAGGACGCAGATCCGGGTTTTCTCCATAAAGTGTGACAGAATCGAACGCAGTACTAAGTCTTTTTGCATCATCGTCTTTTGACAAGTAATGAAAACGGCGGTTCGTTCGTTCCGGGGTTCCTTCTCCAGCGAATTGCCGTTTCGGATCCTCGCCCTTTCGTTTAAAAGGAAATACACCGGCCGTAAATGGAAAGGCACCTGGGACGTTTTCTTTTAATAGCCAGACTAAGCGATCGCCCCAGTCAGCAAATGAAGGGAAAGCCACTTTCGGTATTTTTAAACCGGACAAACTCTCGCTGTTAATATCAAGCGTTATTTCTTTTCCGCGAACCGGAAAGGACATCTGATCTTTTTGATAGTTTGCTTTTGTCTCCTCCCAGGCATCCAGCAATCGTTTGTTTCCAGCCTCAAGCTGCATTTCCTGCTGCTCAAGCAGCTCTTCAATCGGGCCAGTTTGGCTGTCATCAGCGATTAGTTCCCTGGTGGCCCGCAAATGTTGAATTTTCCTGGCAACCTTTGCTTGATCATCTGCCTTTTCATGATATTTCTTTACATAAGCGGAGATGTCGCGTAAATAGTGCCTTCTTTCATTTGGAATAATGACATTCTGTTTTTCCACCACATTTACCCTCTCAAAAGAGGTGGTGCTATTCCAGTTATACTCGCTGTTAAGCTTTTCAATCATTGCAGCAAACAATGTATTAGTCCCAGCATCATTGAATTGGCTTGCAATCGTTCCGAACACAGGGAAGTCTTGTTTATTCTGGTGGAAGAGCATTCTGCTCCGCTCGTATTGCTTTCGTACCTGGTTTAAGGCATCTTCGGAACCTTTCTGTTCAAACTTATTAATTACAATGAAATCAGCAAAGTCAATCATGTCTATCTTTTCTAATTGGGACGGCGCTCCGAATTCCGCTGTCATGACATACATGGATAAATCACAAACATCTGTAATCGCAGCATTCCCCTGGCCAATCCCGCTTGTTTCGACAATTATAAAATCCATGCCGGCGGCCTTGGCAATTTCAATCACATCCGCAATCGACTTGGATAGCTCGCTGCTCGAATTTCTTGTTGCCAACGAGCGCATAAAAACTCGATCAGAAAATATCGCATTCATGCGAATTCTATCTCCAAGTAAAGCACCGCCGGTTTTCTTTTTGGTCGGGTCAATCGATAAAACCGCTATTTTTTTGTCAGGGATTTCATTGATAAACCGGCGAATCAGTTCATCTGTCAACGAGCTTTTTCCGGCCCCGCCAGTTCCGGTGATCCCAAGAACCGGCACCGTGCTTGCCTGTGTATCTTTACAGACTGCCTCTATTGCTGCTGCCTGTTCCGGCTGTGGATGATTTTCCACCACACTTATTAAACGGGCCAATGCCTGATGATTAGCAGCGGGCAGCTTTTCAATTTCTTTTTGCAGGTCGACTGGTGGCGCAAAATCACATTCCTCTAGCATTTGATTAATCATTCCTTGCAAACCGAAACTGCGGCCGTCTTCCGGAGAGAATATCCTGGCGACACCATAGTCGTGCAATTCCTTTATTTCCCGCGGGATAATAACTCCACCGCCGCCACCATACACACGAATATGGCCGGCACCTTTTTCCTTTAATAGGTCGACCATATATTTAAAATACTCTACATGCCCTCCCTGATAAGAAGATATGGCAATTCCCTGTACATCTTCCTGAATGGCTGCATTGACGATCTCTTCTACGGAACGGTTATGCCCAAGGTGTATCACTTCCGCACCACTTGACTGAAGGATACGGCGCATAATATTGATGGAAGCATCATGCCCATCAAATAAACTAGAAGATGTAACGAAACGCACAGGATGAACTGGCTGATAAATTTCTGCTTTTTCCATTATACATACTCCCCTTCCCTAACTATATTTTGATCCGTTCGCCGCTACCTGCCGCTCAGAAACACCGAGCCCTGCCAGTAAAAAATGGACTTGCCTCTCTGTATAGGAAGTTATCGTAAAATCTTTTTGCAGCATCCAGCGGCGGAATCCCCACATTTGTCCCTGAATAAAGATATTGTTAGCTATCAGCGAAATGTCCGACGTTTTAAGCTGGCAAGGTGCACTGTCACTTATCAGATTTTCCAGCATACGGACCATTGCCTTTTCTTTCTTGATCACATATTCCTGCGCTTCTTTTGACAGCGATTTCATTTCCTGATACATAATAACGACCTCATTTTGCATTTCATCCATAAGGAAAAAGTAAGCACGGACAGCTTCCATTAGATGTTCTGTCGTTGCATTCTCCGTTACAAAGGCAGCCTCCATCCGAACTTTTACATTTTCATAAATAGAGTCACACACTAGGAACAAAATGTCTTCTTTCGTCCGTATATATTCATAGAGCGTTCCAATGCTAAACCCGGAAGCTTTGGCGATTTCTCTCGTTGTGGTTCGATGAAACCCTTTCTCTTTGAATAAAGCGACGGCCCCCTTTATCATTTGGTTTCTTCTGTGCTGTATCAGCTTTTCGTCTTTTACAGAGGATGTAACTTTGCTGCTTGTCATTTACGTTCACCTCCCTGCTTCCATTGATAATACCAGTCAAGCGCAAACTGATATGGATCGGCATCAATCGGGTTAATTGATTCCTGGAACTTGGCATCTTTTTTTAAATAATCATCGACCTCACGCCAAATTTCTTCACGGATTAATTCTTTGATCTCAAGTTCCAACTTTTGGGTCCGTTGATTTTTGCCTTGGTTTGTCTGCTCCAAGAATTGTTTGTGTGCCAGGATTTGCTTCCACAATTGATCAATACCTTGATTTTCTGTAGAAACTGTCGAAATAATTGGCGGAGTGAAGCCTTCCTTGTCACTAATCATTAAAAAATCCCTAAGTAAAATCTTTAATTTATCCACACCGGGTAGATCGGCTTTGTTGACGATAAATAAATCGGCAATCTCCATGATTCCTGCTTTAAATACCTGAAGCACATCCCCGCTATTAGGAGTTAACACTAATGCTGTCGTATCGGCCACTTTCATAATATCTAGCTCCGATTGACCAACGCCTACTGTCTCGACGAGGACGAGATCAAAGCCATATGCATCACAAATACGCAGCGTGTCTTTCGTCGCCCGGGCCAATCCGCCCAGACTCCCCCTGGTCGCCATGCTCCTGATAAATACTCCCGGGTCGGTAAAGTGCTGATTCATTCGAATTCTATCCCCCAAAAGTGCTCCACCGCTGAAAGGGCTAGTCGGATCAACAGCAATGACAGCAATGGTCAGGCCTTGATTCCGTACATAATGAATCAGGCGGTTTACCAGCGAACTTTTGCCCGCTCCCGGAGCACCTGTGATGCCGACAAAATGAGCGTTTTTCTTGATAGCAAAAATATCTTTAAGCAGTTTTAATTTATCCGGGTGGTCGTTTTCCACCATAGTAATTGCTTTAGCCAATGCTCTAATGTCCTGTTTTCCGATCTTTTCAGCTAGAGGATGCATGGAGATGGCTCCTTTCCAGATATCAGTAACGGGCTGCTTGTGTGACGATGGGCATTACAGGCATGATTCCAGTACTTTTGTTAAGTATATAGTTGTTCGGGCTTAGGCTTTGGTGAGCATCCGGCCGATAACCAAGCGCTGGATTTCATTTGTTCCTTCATAAATTTGAGTGATCTTAGCATCCCGCATATAGCGTTCTACTGGATAATCTTTGGTATAGCCATAACCGCCGAACACCTGGACAGCTTCCGTGGTTATTCTCATCGCGGCATCGCCAGCAAACAATTTCGACATAGCCGAGGCCTTTCCATAAGGCTGTCCTTGCGATTCGAGCCAGGCAGCCTGGTAAGTTAATAAACGAGCAGCTTCAATGTCAGTTGCCATGTCTGCAAGCTTAAAGGAAATACCCTGATTTTGAGCGATTGGCTTTCCGAATTGCTCCCGCTCCTTCGCATAATCAACTGAAGCATCAAGGGCCCCTTGGGCTATGCCGAGTGCCTGGGCGGCAATCCCATTACGTCCGCCATCCAATGTACTCATCGCAATCTTAAAACCTTCTCCTTCTGTCCCAAGCAAGTTCTCCTTCGGAATCCGGCAATTTTCAAAAACTAACTCAGTTGTCGGAGAGGAACGAATGCCCAGTTTCTTCTCTTTTTTGCCAAAGGAGAAGCCTTGAAAGCCTTTTTCAACGATGAAAGCACTAATCCCGCGATGCTTGGCATCCTGGTCTGTTTTAGCAAAAACAATGTAGGTATCCGCAACACCGCCATTGGTAATCCATACTTTGTTCCCGTTAAGAATATAACTGTCGCCGTCCAGTTTTGCGGTAGTTTTCATGGAGGCTACATCGCTGCCTGCTCCTGGTTCTGATAAAGCATATGCGCCTAGTTTTTCCCCTCTTGCCAGCTCGGCGAGATAGGTTTGTTTTTGGTTTTCAGATCCATACTTAAACAACGGCCAGCTCGCCAGTGATATATGTGCCGACAAAGTAACACCAGTAGAGGCGCAGACACGTGATAGTTCCTCAACAGCAATCACATAACTGACAAAATCAGAACCAATACCGCCATATTCCTCCGGCCAGGGTATTCCAGCCAACCCGAGCTCAGCCATTTTGTCAAAAATTTCCCGGTCAAACCTTTCTTCTTCGTCCCGTTCAGCTGCTGTGGGCTCCACTTCTTTCTTAGCAAAATCCCTTACCATTTTTCTCAGCATTTCCTGTTCATCTGTTAATTGAAAGTCCATTGTTAGCTCCCCCTTTATCTCTTTTAAGCGTATTAAGCTCGTAAAATATGTTTTCCAATCACCATATGTTGAATTTCGCTCGTTCCTTCGTAAATTTCACAAATTTTGGCATCCCGGAATAGCCGTTCAACGGGATAATCTTTGGTGTATCCGTACCCGCCAAAAATTTGCACAGCTTCGATAGCAGCTTTTACAGCTGTTTTTGAAGCCATCAGCTTAGCCATCGATGCTTGTTTGCCACAATCTTTTCCTTCAGTCCGCATGAAGGCAGCCTGATAGGTTAATAGTTTTGCCGCTTCTACTTCTGTAGCCATGTCAGCCAATTTGAAAGAGATTGCCTGCTGATTGGCAATTGGACCGCCAAACTGTTCTCGTTCTTTCGCATAAACCGTCGAATAGGACAACGCAGCTTCTGCAATCCCGAGTGACTGGGCTGCAATGCCGATACGCCCAGCATTAAGGTTGGCCATCGCAATCTTAAATCCATCGCCTTCGCTGCCAAGCAGCTGCTCTTTTGATACGTGACACTCTTCAAAATTAAGCTGAACTGTACTGGACCCATGCAGGCCCATTTTCTTTTCTTTTTTGCCAACAGTCAGGCCAGGGGTGCCTTTTTCTACAATAAACGAGCTTACCCCTTTATAGCCGCCTTCCTGGCTGGTACGGGCGAAAACAATATACGTATCTGCATACCCGCCATTGGTGATAAACATTTTGGTTCCTTGAAGAACATAACCCTCCGCGGTCGGCTTTGCAGACATCTTTAAATTGGATGCATCTGACCCTGCTCCTGGCTCAGTCAAAGCAAACGCTCCTAAATACTGACCAGAAGCCAGCTTTGGTAAGTATTTTTGTTTTTGTTGTTCATTCCCAAAATACAAAATCGGATTGGTTCCAACCGATGTGTGCACCGATAAAATCACGCCGACGGTGGCGCTTACTTTGGAAAGCTCATGTAATGTAATAATATAGGAAATGTAATCCATCCCACTGCCGCGATACTTTTCCGGGATCGGAACGCCCATCAGTCCTAACTGGCCCATCCTTTTTATTATCTCTTCCGGAAAACGATCCTCCGCTTCCATACGCGGCACAGCAGCTGCTACTTCTTTCTCAGCGAAATCTTTTACCATTTTCCTTATCATTTGCTGTTCATCGGTAAATGTAAACCTCATGTTCCCGCCTCCTTTGATTAAGCAGTCTTAATCATTTGTGTATTCATAGAAGCCCCGGCCGGACTTTTTGCCAAGCCAGCCTGCTTTAACGTACTTTCGCAAGAGCGGACATGGGCGATATTTACTATCAGCAAATCCTTCATGAAGTACCTCCATAATATATAAACATGTATCCAGGCCAATAAAATCCGCTAACTGGAGGGGGCCCATCGGGTGATTCATGCCTAGTTTCATGACGGTGTCAATATCTTCAGGAGAAGATACACCTTCATATACAGCGTAAATAGCTTCATTTATCATCGGCATAAGAATCCGGTTAGCGGCAAATCCAGGATAATCCTGTACTTCCACAGGAGTTTTAGCCAGTTTTTCTGTCATTTGTTTAATGGCTTGAAATGTTTGCTCACTAGTCTGAAGTCCGCGGATTATTTCTACCAGCTTCATTACTGGTACCGGATTCATAAAATGCATGCCAATCACTTGGTCGGGACGATTTGTTACAGCTGCTATTTCTGTAATCGGCAAAGAGGACGTATTGGTTGCCAATATTGCATGGGCAGGAGCATGATAATCTAATTCCTTAAAAACCTTTGTTTTAATACCAAGGTTTTCAACTGCAGCTTCTATAGCTAAGTCGCATAACCTCACCTCTGATATATCGGTGGTCTTATTGAGCTTGGTTAAAGCTGACTGCCTGGCTTCGCCCGACAGCCTGCCTTTCTCCAAAGCCCGGTTCAACCGTTTCTCTATACCTGAGACACCGTTTTCCAAAGAATCCTCCGACACATCGTAAAGCAAAACCTCTAATCCTGCCTGGGCACAAACTTGGGCAATTCCCGAGCCCATTTGACCGGCGCCGACGACCATTACCTTTTTAATTTCCATTAGCTTTCACCTTTCTATATATACGTCTATGTTTTTATCATTCCGAGCGGAAGTGGAACGACTTTCCTCTGAAGCTGATCAACTCTGAATCAAAGTAGAGCGACTTCGGCGGTAAGTGGATCAATTCCTGATAGAAGTAGAGCGACCTCGGTTGAAAGCCGGAGCCGTCCACTCCCCCGCGTTGCTGAACGGGCATTTTCGCTTTTCTTTGGCTAGCTTCTATGCCCACCAACTTGGGGACTTCCTGCTCCTCTGTTCGATAAGTCAACATCGTCGCGTTGCTCCGTGTTTCCTTTATCTCCTGCGGAGCCGTCCACTCCCCGAGTTGCTGAACGGGCATTTTCGCTTTTCTTACTACTCCACTTCAAGGAGGATGGCGTCGCCTTGGCCGCCTCCGCTGCAGATTGCTGCGATTCCTAACCCGCCTCCTCTTCGTTTTAATTCGTGGATCAGTGTAAGGATAATCCGTGCCCCACTGGCTCCGATTGGATGTCCTAAGGCTACTGCTCCTCCGTTGACATTCACTTTGTCCAAGTCTAGTCCCGCGATTTTACTGCTTGCCAGTGATACGGCAGCAAATGCTTCATTAACTTCGAATAAGTCGATGTCAGCTAGGGATTTTCCTGATTTTTTTAATAGCGCATTAATGACAAGTCCCGGGGTTTGCGGGAAGTCTTGAGCTTCTACGGCAATTTCCTGGTGTGAGAGAATTTTAGCCATTGGCGCCAATCCTTCACGGCTTGCTCTATCCCCGGACATTAACAACATTGCACAAGCCCCGTCATTAACTCCCGGAGCGTTTCCTGCTGTAATTGTTCCACCTTTATCAAAAACAGGCCTTAATTTAGCAAGGGCTTCGATAGTGGTTTCCTTTCGTGGTGCTTCATCCTGCTCTATCACTAACGGCTCTCCTTTTCTCTGCACAATTTCCACTGGTATGATTTCGTCCGCAAATATTCCTTTTTCTATTGCCTGGACTGCCCTCTGCTGGCTGCGATATGCCCATTGATCCTGATCCTCTCTGGTTATCCCTAATTGATTAGCGGTTAAATTACCATAAGAGCCCATATGGACCCCTTCAAAAGAACAGGTTAAACCGTCATGAATCATCATATCCTTGACCTTCTGGTCCCCCATTCGAAAACCAAATCTAGCTTTTGGCATAAAATATGGGGCATTGCTCATACTCTCCATTCCTCCAGCAATAATAATACCTTCCTCGCCAAGCCGAATCAGCTGGTCAGCTAACGTTACACTGCGCATCCCCGAGGCACATACTTTATTGATGGTTTCCGTTTTTACCCGCCACGGAATGCCTGCCTCCCTTGCTGCCTGCCGGGAAGGAAGTTGGCCTTGCCCCCCTTGAAGGACCGTTCCCATAATTACTTCATCCAGCTTTTCAGAATCTATCCCGCTCCGCTGTATTGCAGCCTGGATAGCTCTTCCTCCAAGCTGTGCAGCAGTTAAAGGACTAAGAGTGCCTCCTAATTTCCCAAATGGCGTTCTGGCTCCTGAAACAATGACTGTATTCACTATCGTCCATCCCCTTCCTTTGATAACGCTTTCATTTTGTTCCGATTGAACGTTCGCTCACCGGATTAGCAAAAGGCGAGGAACTGTCCCAGAAGATCAGTTCCTCCTTAAATGCCAACACATAAACCTCTATCTGTCACTTTCTATTTTTATGCGGTTTTTTCCTCTTTACTTTCTAAAACTGATAACGCAAGTATTTCAGCGACATCCATCGTACTAATATCCTCATCGACTTCTTTTGCTTTCGTACCGTCACTGAGCATGGTCAGACAGAAAGGGCAGGCACTGGAAATCATCGTTGGATTTACTTGCATTGCTTGTTCTGTTCTCGCTACATTGATGCGGTTGCCAGTTTTATCCTCGGTCCACATAAGACCGCCGCCAGCACCACAGCACATGCCGTTTTCTCGATTTCTTTCCATTTCAACCAGGCGGATTCCTGGTATTTGTTTCAATATTTCCCTCGGCGGATCATAAACGCCATTATACCTGCCTAAGTAACAGGAGTCATGATAGGTTAACGTTTCGTTAATTTCCCGACTTGGCTTCAACAAACCTTGCGACACCCAGTCATATAGCAGCTGAGTATGATGAAACACCTCTGCCTCGAGGCCAAAATCAGGATATTCATTTTTAAATATATTGTAAGCATGAGGGTCGATTGTTACAATCTTTTTTACATTATGCTTTTGAAATTCCTTCACGTTTTTCTCTGCCAATTCCTGAAATAAGAATTCATTGCCGATACGGCGGGCGGTATCGCCAGAATTAGCTTCCTTATTCCCTAGAATCGCAAACTTGATTCCTGCCTGGTTCATCAGCTTGGCAAATGCCATAGCAATCTTTTGGCTGCGATTATCATAGGCACCCATAGAGCTTACCCAGAATAAATATTCAAAGTCTTCCCCAGCTTTTTTCATGTCTTTAACGGTTGGAATCGAAACATCCGGATCAAGGTCGCGCCAGTTTTCCCGTTCCTTTTTCGACAATCCCCAAGGATTACCCTGCCGCTCAATATTCATCATTGCCCGCTGGGCATCAGGGTCCATTCTCCCTTCAGTGAGGACAAGATAACGGCGCAAATCAATAATTTTGTCAACGTGTTCATTCATTACCGGGCATTGGTCCTCGCAGTTCCGGCAGGTGGTACAAGCCCACAGTTCCTCTTCTGTAATGACGTCGCCAATCAAACTGGTATTTTGAACCGTATCAACACTTGCTGCTACTTCATCCTGGGCTGACCCAGCGTTTCTAGCCATCTGTGCCAGCTGATTTCCTTGTGTATTGCTAAAAGCATAGCTGGGAACCCATGGGGATTGACCTGTAACAGCAGCACCTTTTTCGGTAAGGTGATCGCGCAGCTTAATGATTAAATCCATCGGCGACAGCATTTTGCCTGTTCCTGTAGCTGGACAGACATTTGTACAACGCCCGCACTCTACACAGGCATATAAATCGATAAGCTGAAGCTGGCTAAAGTCTTCAATTTTGCTAACACCAAAAGAAACATCCTCTTCCGCCTGCTCTTCATCGATTTCAAAATCCAGCTTTGTCAGTTTACCTGGTGGCGTCTGTCTGCTTAAAAAGACGTTGGCAGGTGCTGCCAGCAAATGGGCATGTTTGGATTGCGGAACATAAACAAGGAAACTTAGCAGCGCTAGCAGATGGATCCACCATGAGACAAAAAATACTACAGCAGCGGCCGTGGGAGAAACCCAATAGAAAGCGCTTGCAATTAACGACGCAACTGGCTCAGTCCAAGCTAGTGAATGGTTATGCCAAATCATAGCCATCCCATTTCCAAGCAGGACAGACAGCATTAGGGTTCCAATAAAAAGCAAAACCAGGCCAGCTTTAAAGCCTCTTTTTAAGCGGACTAATTTCTCTATATATCGGCGGTGAAATGCCCAGATGACCGCTGTCAAAATCATTAATGTAACTAACTCCTGAAAAAAAGTAAAGCCGGGATACAGAGGACCGAGCGGCAAGTGGGAGCCGGGCGCCAAGCCTTTAACGATAAAATCGACAGCACCGAACTGGACGAGGATAAATCCATAAAACATCATGACATGGATTGCTCCAGACTTCTTATCCTTTAATAATTTCTTTTGGCCGAAAACATTCACCATAACCGCCCGGATACGCTTCTTTATTTCCCCGTCAAACTCGAATTTCTGTCCTAATTTAATGTATGAAATCCGTGTCAGCACTACTCGTGCAAATAAGTAAAAGCCATAACAGGTGACGCTTAGAAATAAAAGCCAATTCAACAGCATTAATCCGTCCATATTACTTCCTCCTTGTGTGTAGAATCTTTCTCTCAAGATCAGGCTCGTTGTCTATGACCTTTTGAACGGAGCTGCCTGGCCATAAATCGGCCAAACCGGATATTCCTTTCGATTTCCTCCGCTAAACGATAAAACTTATACCTCTACTTTATATTATGAATGAACATTCAGTCAACTGTTATTGGGTTACTTTTTTGATTATTTAAAACACGCTGGCCAGATACCCCCCTGCCTAACGTCAATGTATATTTAATAGCCGCCGGCAAAAACTAAGACAGCAGTGTAGAAGGGCAGAACTAGACTGCTGGTGTTTTGCCACTGACCAGATCTTTATTTTTACAAAGAAAGTCCTTGCCTTATTATTTTATTTTGTTATTCTTAATTAGGTATTTTCAAATTTGGAAGAAAACCCTTTCTTTTCTTCCAATCCAAAAAATATCTATCAATCAGACAGCCATGTAATTACTCAAGGAGGAAATATTTTATGAAGGAAGTAATCTTAGCCTTGGTGACTGGGGTGATCGTCGGATTCATTTTTGCTTGGGGAAAGCTCCCTATACCGGCGCCGCCAGCCTTAGCAGGAGTCGTAGGAATTGTAGGGATTTATTGCGGATTTAAATTATTTCAGCTAATCGAACCCATGATTCAGAGGATTTTTTCTTGACTGTCTCACACAGATAAAAGGCCTCCGGTAGAAGTCGGAAGCCTTTTTATATGCACAACTTTACTATTGGACGAAAAAAAGAGAGGAAGAAATAATTTTCTTCCTCTCCTTTTTGAAAAATCGTTCTTAACTTACATTAAGAGTTATTGTTTTTTCGCTGCTGGCCCCGTTTTTCGCCGCCTTTTTGACCGATTTCCTCGTAGAATTCCTGATCATGATTTTTGGAAGTGGTGTTACCGCCTTTTTGACCGATTTCTTCATAGAATTCTTCATCATGATTTTTCGAGGTAGTTTCGCCGCCTTTTTGGCCAATCTCCTCATAGAATTCTTTATCATGATTTTTGGAGGTAGTTTCGCCGCCTTTTTGGCCTATTTCCTCGTAGAATTCCTGGTCATGATTTTTGGAAGTAGTTTCGCCGCCTTTTTGGCCTATTTCCTCATAGAATTCCTGGTCATGGTTTCGGGAAGTAGTTTGTCCGCCTTTTTTACCTGCTTCCTCTACTGACATCTTTCTATTGTTTTTATCATTCTTAGCCATCTTCTAAAACTCCTTTCATTTTTTTATTATCACTTACATTCTACTAGTTCACGTTTTTCCCGGTTATTAAACATGAACTGATTTTTTCGTATTTTTTATTCCTAAGAACGATGAAAATTATCGCCGAGTGCCGCACACAGAGTTTTTGAGAAAATATATAAAGGGTAAAGATGATAAGGAGGTGTTTTCGTGCCTAAAATCAAGGATGAAAAAAAATATGTTGATATCCAAATGGGGAAATTCCAACTTTTTTTTAATAAAAAATATCGATTTATTTCCTTGGCTAATGATCTTTCTTTGGGCTTATGGTTTTTAATAGGAAGTATTTTATTTTTATTTAAACACACGCAAACGATTGGCACTATTTTTTTCATTTTAGGAAGTGCCCAACTTTTGGGACGCCCAGTACTTAAAATAATCCACGCATTTTATTTAAAAAAGGGATCATCTTAGAATAATAGACCGCAGCAAAATGAAAGACTGGATTAGTCCCTCTGAACTACCCAGTCTTTTTTATCCATCAGTGGTTTGGATAACAAAGCCTTCCTTCTTTCAAACCAGTATTATAGCAATGGATAAGCAAAGCATCCGCACTGACCCTTTACTGATAATGTTATTATCTCTTCCCTATTGTTAACTGTTAGAAACTTTAGCTGCACAAATAGAGCATATGGCTTATGCCATATGCTCTAAATAACGTACGTCGATGAACGGTTGTCCTCCGCTTTTAATCTATCCAGCTCTGTACAACCAACGACTACCAGGCTTCCTGCTCCTTTGTACGATAAGTCAACATCATCGCTTCGCTCCGTGTTTCCTTTATCTCCTCCGGTGCCGTCCACCCTGTACGTCGCTAAACAGTTCTCCTCCGCTTTTAATTCTACATTCTTTCTGGTGCTTGGACTCCTAGTAGTTTTAGTCCGTTGTTGATCGTGATGCGGACTGCTTCCATTAACGCAAGTCTTGCTTTCGTCCGTTCTGGGTAATCAATATCCAGTACTTTTTCTGCATTATAAAAGCTGTGCAGAGTAGATGCCAAATCAAAAATATATTGAGTGACCCGGTGCGGTGTCCGCTTAGCTGCAGCTTCCTCTATTGCAGCTGAAAACTCTCCAAGGCGCTTTAACAGCTCCTCCTCTTTTTCTGCAGCTAACAAAGTGCCATCAATATCAGACGTAATGGCAAAACCCTTTTCTTTTGCCTGCTTTATCATCGTGCATATACGGGCGTGAGCATACTGGACGTAAAAGACCGGATTTTCATTGGATTGTGAACGGGCTAAGTCCATATCAAAATCCAGATGAGAATCACTAGAACGCATGACAAAGAAATACCTCATAGCATCAATGCCGACTTCGTCCATCAGCTCTCTCAATGTTACAGCCTTACCGGTACGTTTGCTCATTTTCACACGCTCGCCATTTTGGAAGAGGTTGACCATTTGGATAATTTCTACTTCTAGCTTATCTTCTTCATAACCAAGTGCCTGAATCGCTGCTTTCATTCTTGGAATGTAACCGTGATGGTCGGCACCCCAAATGTTGATCAATGTATCATAACCACGGTCTAATTTATTTTTGTGGTAGGCAATATCGGGTGACAAATACGTATAGCTGCCATCCTGCTTAACCAGAACACGATCTTTATCATCTGTATACTCCGTAGTTTTGAACCAGGTTGCGCCATCTTTTTCGTAAATGTGGCCTTTCTCCCGCAGCGTGTTTAGCGCTTCTTCTATTTTACCGTTCTGATATAAAGAAGTTTCAGAAAACCAATTATCAAAAGGAACTCTGAATTGAGAAAGATCGCCTTCTAGTTTTTTGAGCTCGTAGTTCAAGCCATACTCACGGAAAAAGTTCAAGCGTTCCTCAGCAGAAGCTTCACTCCATTTTTCTTGATACTCTGCCGCCAGCTGCTTGCCCAATTCAATTATATCTTTGCCGTGATAGCCGCCCTCGGGCATCTCCCACTGTTTTCCGAGTGCTTGCATGTACCTTGCCTCGACAGAAGCTGCCAAACTGGCAATCTGGTTACCCGCATCGTTAATATAATATTCTCTGGTTACTTGATAACCGGCTTTCTCTAAAACATTGGCCAGGGAATCCCCCACTGCTGCCCCACGGGCATGGCCTAAATGCAGGTCGCCAGTCGGATTGGCAGATACAAACTCGATTTGTATTTTTTGGCCTTTGCCGATATCTGAACTGCCATAGTCTTCTCCTGATTGCAGGATGGTCGGAATCAATTGAGTCAAATACTGGTTATCCATAAAGAAGTTGATGAAACCAGGTCCGGCGATATCGATTTGTTTAATCGAGGCTTTCGACTGATCAAATTGTTCAATAATTTTATCAGCGATTTGTTTCGGCGGCATCTTAGCTATTTTGGCAAGCTGCATAGCGATATTCGTTGCATAATCCCCATGGCTTTTATCTTTTGGCTGTTCTAAAATTATCTCCGGCAGTTCCTCTTGCTTGGCAAGGCCAGCATTAATAACAGCCTGAGCAATTTCATGTTTCAGGTTTTCCTGTGTTTGCTGCATAATATTCATTGATACGCCTCCTCTTTGACAGATAAGAAAGGCATGGCTTTCGCCTTCGCAAATATATCTTTCTTATCCTCATTGAATTGTTTATATAAAAGTCGTCCAGCTGCGGCCAGTGATTTGCCATGGAAAGGCCCGATATAGATGGGGCTACTTCTTCCTGGGCCAATCAGCATTTCCTAGCCGGGCTGCTGAAAGCCCAGGGTAAGCCGGTGCCTGCGCTCCCCTTCTCCATTCAGCTTGGTTGTAT
Source organism: Sediminibacillus albus (assembly GCF_900101125.1). GTDB lineage: Bacteria > Bacillota > Bacilli > Bacillales > Amphibacillaceae > Sediminibacillus > Sediminibacillus albus. Next base: position 140,337 of record NZ_FNFL01000003.1, read on the forward strand.
AGCTGATAAAAAGCTCTCCTTTTTTTCGTTCCTGCAGCTGTTGAAATGTAATTTGATCTGTATGTGTCTCCATATGTATGGTACCAAATTCATGGCGGTACACATTTTCCGTGATGTGCTTTTTGCGAAATATCTGGTGCATGTCCACAGCCCCTGTCCTCTTTACACTAACCTTCTCTGGCTGTATCGTGATCATGGACTGGACATCTCCCCCCTCATCCTTGTGTTCTGTAAAAGTCAGTACAGAGGTTTTCCCTTTTTGATAGTAGCTTCCTGTTTCTTGTATGACACTGACGTCTTTTCGTCCCCTGTCGAATATTTCCGTAGTCAATTTTATCTGAACAGTAGTTTTGCCTGTTGGCATCTTTTTTCTCTCCCTTATGTCGGGTTACAAATGACTATCCTAAATAACTAATTATAAGAATGAATCGGGAAAAACTCAAGTCCCAGTAAAAGATACCAATAATAGCAATAAAAAGCGGCAAATAGTTTCTCCCTAACAAAAAGACGCCACCAGGAAGGTAAGCGTCAATGTACAGCCTTTGATTTATGAAGCTCAAGCAATGGAAGCTTGGCAAAAAAGTAATCACTGCGTTCGTTAATAAAGCGCCGATAAGAGATTTCCAACATATCTCTGTCTTTCCTTGCTTTGCCTAGGTAGTATTGCTGGAAAGGGGTCAAGCTTTTGAAGCTGTTAAGGATGTTGATACATGTCTGGTTGTCTCCGCGCGCCAAGGCCAGATGAGCCATTTCAGACTGAACAGGTGTTGTAATCCCCTCGGTTCTGCCATGAAAAGCCGAAATAAACGGGATAGTATAATCATTAACCCCTTGGATTGCTGTCAAATCCTCGGTCATATTAGCAATCCGCTTGGCCTCTACAGCATGACTGATGGCCTGCTGGTAACTATCATACAAATATCCCAAAGCCATCGTATTGTGTATGTCTATTTTTTTCCTGGGACAGTGGGTCGTCTGCAAAATCCGGAAGCCATGCTTCCTGGCAATAATCATTTCATTTCGTTTCCAGTGAAATGTCAATAGCATTTCGTCCAGCCTTACCGAAAACAATTCACGAAGCATTGGATCGCTAATTTCATGAATGCTCACCAGCAATTGATCCAGATATCTGCCTAGCTTCCCATATTCTTTCCGCTCAAAATGGGCATACACTTGCAGAAAATGATAAAGGCACTCCAGCTCAATCCCTTCGATTGGAAGCTTGGCTATCCTATTTAAGTATTCGCTGGTTTCCAGCTTTCTCTTTCTACGCTCACAGATTATCCAGTACATCTGCGCCCATACACGGTTCTCCGGATTTTCCGAAGCAAGATTCTTTTCAATAAGTGTATCTAAATTCTCCAAAAATCCATATGCATATAAAAATTCCATGCCAATTCGCTGGTTGGCATCCGTTTTTGCCTCTAGACAATAACCTCGGGTAACATCTATCGCTGTGTTAATATCATCAGAAACAGATAATGCTTGAAAAACATGATAAAGGGAAAGCTCCCCCTTGTTTAAAAAGAATTGATTCCTTGCCCTATTTCCGCTGGCCTGCCGGTTGACAGGGTTCATCTCTCTATACTCTATGTTTTTCATAGATACCCCTTTCCATCCCTAATTCTACAAATAGCGACAATTTATTTTTTATTATATCATATGCGATGAGCGAACTGCCATATTTATCCTCTTATTACCAGTGATTATACAGCAAAACATCAGCATCCGGGGTTTCTATACTAAAAATAAGTCTTACTTACTAGACTAGAACTCTATTTCAGCCAGCCTAGCAGTATTTCCCTTACAAATTTACTAGCTGCTATGACGGTTTGTTCTGTTGGATCATAAACCGGAGCGACCTCTACTAAATCCGCCCCAATCACATTCAAGCCAGAATCGGCAATCAATTTGATTGTCTCCAACAATTCCTTGGAAGTAATTCCGCCAGCTTCCGCTGTTCCTGTCCCGGGTGCATAAGCCGGATCCAGTACATCAATATCAATAGTGACATAGACATCGCGGCCCTTTAATTCAGGCAGAACCTTTTTTAAAGGTTCTACTACTTCGAATTTGGACATGTGCATACCGCTTGTTTGGGCATAGTGAAACTCTTCACGCATTCCTGATCTAATGCCAAAAGAATATACATTTTCCGGTCCAATCAGTTCACATGTTTTTCGGATTGGTGTAGAGTGGGACAGTGCCTCCCCTTCATATTCCTCCCGTAAATCAGCATGGGCATCAATATGAATTACTGCTGCTTCCGGATATTTTTCATGGACGGCTTGTATGATCGGCCATGACACTAGATGTTCACCACCCAGGCCTAACGGGAATTTATCCTGCTCCAATACCTTTTTAGCATAATCATATATCATATCAAGGCTGCGCTGCGGATTGCCAAACGGCAGCGGAATATCACCGGCATCAAAGTAATTCACTTCCTCCAAATGTTTATCCATGTATGGGCTGTACTCTTCCAATCCAAGCGAGGCTTCCCTGATTCTGTTTGGTCCAAACCGGGAGCCCGGCCGAAAACTGACTGTCCAATCCATTGGCATACCATAAATGATAGCTTCTGCTTGTTCGGGATCTGGCCGCGACATAATGAACACTTTTCCTGAGTATGCCTCATCGAACCTCATTTTTTCATCCCCCCTATTCGGTCAAATCCTTTACAAATTTCGGCAAAGCAAAAGAAGCAAAGTGTATGTCCTTCGTATAATATTTTGTTTCCATCTCAGTAAAACGTTGATCTTTCACTTTTAGTGGATCGTGAATCTTGCTGCCAATTGTAAAGGTCCATAAACCGCTCGGGTAGGTAGGGATATTGGCAGTGTACAAACGCGTCACTGGAAAAATCTCTTGTACATCTTTATATACCTGTTGAATCAAATCCGCTTTAAACCAAGGGTTATCTGTTTGCGCGACGAATATCCCATCGTCTTTTAAGGCCTTGGAAATACCGCTGTAAAAACCTTTGGTGAACAAATTGGCAGCAGGTCCTACTGGTTCTGTAGAATCTACCATAATAACGTCATAGGCACGCTTACTTTCTGCAATATGCATGAATCCGTCGGCAACCTTAACCGTAACACGGGGATCATCCAAATCACCGGCAATCTCGGGCAGGTATTGCTTGGAATACTCGATCACTTTTCCATCTATCTCTACAAGAGTAGCGGTTTCCACCTGCTTATGCTTAAGCACTTCTCTAATCACGCCGCCGTCTCCGCCACCGACTACAAGTACATGTTTTGGGTTGGGATGGGTAAATAAAGGAACATGTGCAACCATTTCATGATAAACAAATTCATCTTTTTGGGTAGTCATTACCATTCCATCGAGTACAAGCATATTTCCCCATTCATCCGTCTCCAGCATATCCAATTGTTGATAGTCTGTTTTTTCGGAATGTAAGCTGCGTTTTACTTTGGCAGTAATGCCGAAATCTTTTGTCTGCTTCTCTGTATACCATAATTCCATATAAAATCTCCTTTTCGTCATAAAAAATGCTGCATTGTCCATTACTCTTATTTACTTCACTGTTCGAAATGAAACACATCAAATCCTGATAAAGTTCGACACCGAAAGGCTTTTCGCTGATCTTAGCTCCTAAATGCAGAGGGACACTGCCTTCATGCCTTTAAGCTTCAACAATACTAAAAATCTTATACTTTAGTCTGTCTGAAAATCAAGCGTTTTGCCAGGTTTATTTGTTCAAATTTATACCCATACTGTTAAGGTTAAAAATTTCGCCAGGAACTTTATCTCTACAACTAATCAGGTGGATGCCATGATTTCAATCGTTAGACAGCTTTTACAGCAAATAAATAACAGGTTTTTACGCTGGGCAACCGCCTTTGCATTTTTAGCAGGGGCTGCTTGTCTTTTTCTCGTTGCCTCTATCTATGCCACCGCCTATATACTTGGCCCTCCCTCTATGACAAAAGGGGGAAACACGGTTTATTACAGTGACTCGGAGCAGGTTATCGGGGAAGAGCACGGACCAGAAAGCAGATATTGGGTGAAACTGGAGGAAATCTCACCAATAGTTATCAAGGCTGCAATAACGACAGAAGACAAACGATTTTATTCGCACCACGGCCTTGATTTACCGAGAATTGCCTCCGCAGCCTGGAACGATTTAATTGCCATGTCTAAGGTACAGGGAGCCAGTACAATCACCCAGCAATTTGCCAGAAACCTATACTTATCCCATGAAAAGACATGGTCACGAAAACTGAAAGAAGCCTTTTATGCCATTCGCTTAGAAATGCATTATGACAAAGATGAGATTCTGGAAGGATATCTGAATACCATTTATTATGGGCACGGCGCTTACGGAGTAGAAGCGGCCAGCAGGTACTTTTTTGACAAGCCGGCAAATGCTCTGGACATAGCTGAAGCCGCACTGCTTGTCGGAATCCCTAAAGGGCCATCCTACTATTCGCCTTTTAATCACTTGGATAATGCAAAGGAACGTCAGCAGAAAATATTGTCCTCTCTGCATAAAGAAAAAATCATTAGCAAGGAGGAACTGTTTTTAGCTGAGCGGAAAAACTTAAAGCTGACAGAGCCTGAAGATAGAATGGAAGAACAGACAGCTCCTTATTTTCTCGACGCAGCCTTGGCTGAACTACAAAATATTTTAGGCATCGATAGGGAAGCTATCCGCTCCGGCGGATATAAAGTATATACAACTTTAAATCTCGATAACCAGCAAAAAATGGAGAATGTCATCACATCTTCCGTTAAGGAGAATACAAAGCTGCAGGTCGGCGCTGTCGCCCTGTCGCCGCACAATGGAGCAGTAACAGCCATGGTTGGAGGCAGAGACTATTCGGATAGCCAGTACAATCGGGTAACTCAGGCCAAACGGATGCCAGGCTCTTCCTTCAAGCCATTCTTATATTACGCAGCCCTGGAAAATGGCTATACTGCTGCTACTTCTTTATTGAGTAAACCGACAAGTTTTGAGTTGGAAGATGGTACCGTCTACCAGCCAAGTAATTATAATGGCTATTATGCCAATGAACCTATCACTCTTGCCCAGGCTTTGGCATTATCGGATAACGTATATGCTGTCAAAACAAATTTATTTTTGGGTCCGGAACAGCTGGTAAACACTGCTAAAAAATTCGGGATTGACGAGGATTTTCAGGCGGTTCCCTCGCTCGCTCTGGGGACTGGGGCAGTGACTGTCAAAGAAATGGCGTCCGCATACAGCATGCTGGCTAATGGCGGACACGAGGTAGAGGCATTCACCATCAAAAAAGTGACTGATACGCACGGTAAATTGCTTTACGAACGCGAAGAGGCCGACCAGCCACCGGTCCTCGATCCTGCCAAAGCCTTTATTCTAACTGATTTGATGACCGGTATGTTCGATGAATCGCTAAATGGCTATATGCGTGTCACAGGCGTAACGATCGCAGATCAATTAAGCCGGCCTTATGCTGGTAAATCAGGCACAACCAAAACGGACAGCTGGATGGTTGGTTTCAGTCCAGACATTGTTACCAGTGTCTGGACTGGGTACGACGAAAACAAACCAATCGAAAATGTTAAAGAACAACAAGTGGCTAAAGAAATTTGGGCCGACTTCATGGAGCAGGCTCACGAAAAGCTGCCTTTCCACACCTTCTCTGTGCCCAAGGGAGTTGTCGGCGCCTATGTAGACCCTGTATCCGGGGAGTTGGCAACCCCCTATTGTGGGCAGCAGCGTTTAATGTATTTCGCCAAAGGCACTGAGCCTGCCAATTATTGCTCCCTCCATCAGCCGGAGGACCCAAAAGAAAAACCACCGGAAGAAAAGAAGGAAGAAAAAGATAGCGGCTGGAAGCGCTGGTTTAAATGGCTGTCATGATTAAACCGCTTCTCGTGCTTGTTGGAAGTTTAATACAGAACCAATAAGAAAAAGGCCGGAAACTATTCCGGCCTTTTTCTTTGTCCTAGTACACAGTTATACCATGTGATACATATTTTACAAATTTATTAAGCAAACCTCAAGACATTCAATCATTGTTCACGATTCAGTCACAATTTGTTCATTTTTTAAAAGATATTTTTCAAAAGGAATCTAGGTTATTTTAGTGATTCCGACAGGGCTTGTTTTAATTCCTCAGCAGAATTCTTCCACATTTCCTCATTAAAATCACGAAGAAAATCACCTAGTAATTTTTTGGAATGGTCATCCATATGGTCAACAATCACTTTCCCTTTTAACGATTTGTCCATATGATTGACATGCTCAGGCATGGACTTGTATGCCCGTTTAATGGATCTATCGACCCTTACTTCACTACCGGCAACCCCATGGTAGTAAGCACCTTCCTCCTTCTTGCTGACTGTGACCCAAACAATCCAGTATAGCTTTCCATTAGGCACTTCATCTTTGTTGGGTAAAAACTTAACCCGGCGCTCGACTTCACTTCTGGCGTGCATCGCTCCCATATCAACAAATGCCCTATCTTCATTGGGATCTATAATTACAGGTGAGACATTTTCCAAGCTGATGGCGCCGATTCCGTAGCCGCCATGGCCATCAGTGGAATCATCCTTCAAAATCGTAAACTGGTTTTTCTTCTTATTGGAAGGTTGCTCTGAACTCATGTTACGCTCCTCCTTCGTTAATTTGTCAGTATTTTATTTTTCAAGAATCGGTCCTGCCTGCTAATGGTATCAATATCGTCATTGTAGCATAGGGGAAAATTCGTTTTCATCTATGAAGTATTGGCTAAGGCAGGAATTTTGCTAATTGACAGCGAATAATTAGCACTGTCAATGAAGATGAAATACAGAGGAGGATGACAACATGCCATATGTAACAGTAAAAATGCTTGACGGCCGGAGCGATGATCAAAAAATGGCGCTCATTGAAAAGGTTACCGATGCGGTAGTTGAAACGACCGGTGCTTCTAAAGATAAAGTAGTCGTTTTTATTGAAGAAATGAATAAAAGCCATTACGGTGTCGCTGGCAAACGGCTCAGCGACTAGTAACAAGAGCAGAGCCTGAGGATTAACCAACCACAGCAGACAGTCGAACGGTGATTCGAATCTCTAACATTCGAACTCGTTCGATTTTTCTTTTCTAATGTTTCATATACCCTGTGGACACAATGACAGCTATATTTCTTCCTTGTATGCCTGCGCTTATGGGCTGTTCATCCCTTGCATGACGACAGCAATCTCAAGTAAATCTTAAGCATTTGGGTTTTATTGGTTGAAAACCGTACGCAGACTTTCAGCGGAGGAAATCCACGGAGACTCCTGCGGGTGGAGAGGCCTCGGTGAGACCCCGCATAGCGCCAGCTCGAGGAGGCTCACCAGCCGCCCGCGGAAAGCGTAGTGTATTTCCGCAGCGTAGTACTAATGTTTATCAGATGCTATTAAGAAAACATCTACTGTTACATCGCCATTTATATCCATTACGTAATCCATCGAATGCATAAAGATGGGCCTTTTAAAACTTCATATGCTGTTATCATTCGGTTTTGGCAAGTGGATGTATGTTATCACGGTATTATTTTGCGCAAATTACGGTTTATCAACCATGTTTTTGCCTGGTTATCGAGTGTTCTTCTTTCACGAAGCTGAACTGCTCTGGCTTAGGTTCCTCCGTTGGCAGTTTTTCCGTGTTCTGCTTGGAACGTCCAAACAATCTGCCAATCAAACCGTTCTTTTCCACCCGGACACCGACCCGTTCCTGCTGGACTTCTTTTATTCCTTCAATGACAAACTGCATGGAAATAATCAAAAACATGAATCCAATAAATACAGGGAGGACAATCCATTCTTGCCCGCCCATAAATGCATTTCGCGAACCACTGACCAAACCAGACCATTCGTAGGTGACCGAGTGTGGATAAGCTTTGTAGGATTGATTAAGCATTACACTGGTTCCGCCTAAAAACATATTAAATAAACCGAGATGGATTAAGATCAGCAACACTTGAATAAACTGCTGCCCAAAAACGATGCCAAGCTTGGAATGAAGGTGAGGCATAATATGTCGGAACAAAATATGATTGGCATTTCCGCCTAAAACACGTGCGCCGTCTATATATTCACTTTTAGTGATCAGCTTGATTTCATTCCCAATCAGGATAGTTGTCAGCGGTACTACCAATAAGGTCAGCACTCCAGCTTCAATCAATATTCTTTCTGTAAATGAATAGGCGAAACCTGAAGTAGTACCCATTAAAACCGGGCTTAGCAGTATGACTGCAATGACACTCAAAGGTAAAAAATGAAAACTATCGACAAACCGCTCGATTCCCTTCTTCCATTTATCCTTGATGAATAAAGCGTACGGAACTGCCAGGACAAAACCGAGAAACATACGTAAAAAAGCAATAACACCCGCAAAAAGAATGGTGTACTTTGCGCCTGTTAACAGCTGGTCGAGCACACTGTAGCCATTTCTGTCAGTGCCTAATAATACATATTCTGAAGGTGGGTGCGGCTTGCTGCTAACCAAATTACCGTCATCGTCGTAAATTAACACAAAGTTTTTTACCGGCTCTTCCTGGACGACGGTATGGATAATACTAATTGCCAATATCGCAAATATAACAGTAAAGCCGAGCGCAAACTTTGGATTTTTAAAATGGGCAGCAATTCCTTTTGCAAGATTGAACAAGCGATCCTTCAGCGTCTGTTTGTTTGGGGTGCGGGCCAAGCTCTGGATAAATGTTTTATTGTCAAAGCGGAGAGCATCTTTTTCACCAAAAATTTCGATTCCCTGGTACAAGATATAAAATGGGGTGAATACCATCATCAGCGCCACTGCAATCACCATAGGCCTGAAATCATTCATAATAAAGCTTGAAAGCCCCCTAATATTAAACATGTACTCGATTACAAACAGACTGGATAAGGACCCCCAAAGGATTAATTTTGAGTGGTAAAACGTACTCCTAAGGATATTTCTAAGCACATGCATACTAATAATAGCCTTATCCTTGATTCCTTTGCTCTGGGCAAAATCCACATAGTCTTTAGTGAGTTCTTCTTCCATCAATAATAAAATCACCCTGAACAAAGATATTAACGGTAAGATTGACAGGACAACAATTGGAGCAAGGTAAATTCTATCGTCACCCAATGTCACAAACTTTAATATATGTACGCCGGTCTGCTTGTATATATATACAACAAACATTTGTAACAAGAACGCAACCATCAAATCCGGAACTGCTTCCGACACGGTGAGGATGCGTTTAACCAAGGCAATTAAATACTTTGGAAGGAACTGAGTCAATACTGCTAATATAAAAGCAAGACCGAATCCCAATAGTAAAGCCGCTCCTAGTATTCTCATTGAATACAGATAAGGATCCAGCAGAAAAGCAAAAACGTTTAATTCTTCTCCTCTAAATTGATAGACCCATTTATCTGGCTGGATCATTTCTTTGGCTAAGGTAAATGTATTTTCCAAGTATAGCGAAAAATCCACTATCCCTTCGCCTTGCATAAGGCTTGGTGCGGAACTAACCGCTACTATTCCCATTAATCCAAGGACGTAATAAACAAGGAATCTTACGAACTTCACAGGCACTCTTCCTTCCATTCCAGGTATGATAAGCTATATGGCAGACAACTTTAATTGTATCCAATATTCCAAAAACTCACAATGGTCGAAAGGAAATTATTAAGCATAAAGAACTACTTGTTAAAAACAAAAATGAGGAGCCGATGCAGGCTCCCCATAATAATTAGTGCTGTCGGATAGACGCAATGAATTCCCACGCTTCATCCATATCAGACTGCTGATAATTTTGTGTCTTTTTGACCACTTGGACTTTTTCTTCTACTTCCTCTTTTGGCAAATCGTCGAAGTAAAGCATCGTTGAAACTAATTCAAGAAAACGAGAGCTTTTCTCCTTCATATCGTTAATCATTTGCTCTAAAGGGGGTAAGTCGATGTTAGAGTGATTAAGGAATTCATCACCTTGTTCTGTCACTTGATATCGATATTGATAATAATTGCTTTTATCTTCTTTCACTTCGGAAATAAAGCCAAGGTTGCATAATTCTTCGATCCGCAAGGTTAACTCCTCCGAATAAGGGCCGTAAAAGTGAAATTCATACTTTTCTTCAAATGGGAAATCACATTTCTTAAGTATGTAAATCATTTTTTGCAGCTTTTTCCTTCCGACAATTTCATCCGCAGCTGAAAAAAACTTCATAATTTTTGCATGGTTTTCTAACATTATCAACAACTCCTATCTTGACAATATGGGAATGCTAGCAATCAGTTAACCAAATAGTATCTCATAGATCCGCTTTTTTTCGGGCCTTCCCTCCGGGAGATTTTCAAGCACGTCAAGCGGGAAGTACAGCTTATGGTCTGTCCGTTTCTTGCCTGAGATCGCTTCGACAATGTCAGACTGTCGGGACAATTCTTTCAGTTCATTATTTTTCGGCTGTAGCAAATGAATTGGCAGGCGTTCTTCCTCTTCTCCAGGCCGATAAAAATCATAAGGCAAATCAGAGGAGGAATCGACAACCAAATAATACTCTGGATCAACTTCAATAGCCTGAAACAACTTGTATAACTCCATCCATTCATTCATTTGTTGATTCGGATTGAACTCGATATATTTCAAGAGCCTTCGGTTAATGAATCTTTCGCATAAATCACTTAATACTTCGTCGTCTTCCTGTACCCATGCCTGGAAATAATAAAAGACGATTGACTCGTCTAACCGCAGATACTCTTCCAGGTCCACTTCCCCGGCAAAAAAGGAAAGAAAGTGCGTCGGATTTAATTTAAATTGATACTGCTGCTCATATAAGTATTTTGCCCGGTGGAGGATTTTCGACAAAATTACTTCAGCACTGCGTGTGACCGGATGAAAATAGACTTGCCAATACATTTGATAGCGGCTCATAATATAATCCTCCACCGCATGCATCCCAGTCTGTTTGATGACGACCTGATCTTCAACCGGCCGCATCACCCGGAGTATTCTCTCCATATCAAAGTGGCCGTAACTTACTCCTGTAAAATAAGCATCTCTTTGCAAGTAATCCATACGGTCAGCATCGATTTGGCTGGATATAAGGCTGACGACTAGCTTATTCTCATACGTTTTGTTGATAACATCGGCTACATCTTGCGGGAAACCTTCACCGACCTTTTTCAGTATTTTATTTATTTCTGTATTTCCTAATATGATTTTCTTGGTAAAATCCTCATGATTAAGTTTAAATACTTTCTCAAACGAATGAGAAAACGGTCCATGCCCCAAATCGTGCAGTAATGCTGCGCACAAGCAAAGCAGGCGTTCCTGGTTATCCCAATTCGGCCTGTCCTGAAAGTTGAACAGAATCCGCCTGACTATTTCATATACACCCAATGAATGGTTAAACCGGCTATGCTCTGCCCCGTGAAACGTCAAATAAGAAGTACCAAGCTGTTTAATCCGGCGAAGCCTTTGAAATTCCCTAGTGCCGATCAAATCCCAAATAACTTGGTCTTTGACATGGATATATCTATGTACAGGGTCTTTAAACACTTTCTCTTCGTTTAACTGCTCGTCTTTATATGCCATGCTACGGTCCTTTCCATATTATCGATTTTAGAGGAATACTTGGACAATCAGTAAACAGATGCAGGGATACCGCCTTTCCGCAGAGCAGCCGTTCTTTCTCTTCGTTATTCCCTGTACCCAAATTCCAACAATAATAGACAATTTACTTCTATTATATAATAGATGGGCAAACATAAAAAACGGTTTTTTAAACTATTTGCTTTTTGCAGCTATTACCAGTCAGCCAGCCAAATTTGCTATAATAAATTGACTCCTGGTTTGATGGGGTTTCATAAGTGGTACCGCAGCGTGCATCCTAAGAAAATATTAACAGGGTAAGATAAAGGAGTTAACCGCATGATTGATTGGAAACAACAGTTTAGTGAGAAAGTACGTTTTATAGATCAGCGGGGAAAAGCCGCAAGAGAAGATGCAATTGCTTCTTTTGCCTATGACGATACGCTGGCAATTTCCGTAGGAAACGAAATCTCTCCTCCCGCCGCCCGGTTGTGGGTTCATGAGAAAACTGTCATTCTGGGAATCCCGGATGCTAAACTCCCTCATATTCATGAAGCAATTCAATGGCTAGGTGAACAAGGCTATCAAGTAGTTATCCGCAATTCTGGAGGGCTGGCGGTAGTATTGGATTCCGGCATTTTAAATTTAACCTTCGTCCTCCCCGATGCCAAAAATATCGGCATTCATGAGGGTTATCAGGCAATGGTCGAATTTATCCAGTATCTTTTTGAAGATGTGACCAATGACATTAAAGCATTTGAGATAAAGGGATCTTATTGCCCTGGAGATTATGATTTAAGTATCGGAGGCAAAAAATTCGCCGGCATCTCCCAGCGCAGAGTTAAAAATGGATCTGCCGTCCAAATTTATTTATGCATCGAAGGAAGCGGGAAACAGAGGGCCGAGCTAATCAAGCAATTTTACCGAATTGGCAGACAGGGAGAAGCTAATCGTTTTGACTACCCGGAAGTGCATCCAAGTACGATGGCTTCCCTTTCAGAGCTGCTGGCATTGAATTTGACAGTCGACGATGTTGCCCGCCGGATTTTACAAGCTTTACGCCAGCTCAGTTCCGTGGTTGTGGAAGATCCGCTTAGTGAACAAGAGCGGGAATGGTTTGGGAAACGATTGGAGCAAATGCACGACAGGAACAAAAGAACACTGGTGGAATGATATAACTTCCCCAGTGTTTTTTCTATCTCTCCTACGTGAAAACTTGTTTGCTGATCCGATGGGCTTCCAGTGCCTCCCAATCAATGGAATAGCCGATGCCAGGCTGTTCCGGTAGATTGATTTCTCCGTTTTGCACAGTAACTTCGGGTTTTATGATGTCCTGGTGCCAGTACCGGCCGGAGGCAGAGATGTCTCCCGGAAACATAAAATGCGGCAGACTTGCCAACGCTATGTTATGCGCCCTGCCCACCCCAGCCTCAAGCATACCGCCGCACCAGACTGGAATGTTTTTTTGGCGGCAGTAATCGTGAATCCGCTTTGCCTCGCTAATGCCACCGACCCTGCCAATCTTAAGATTGATGACACGGCAGCTCCCCAGTTCAACAGCTGCCTTTGCATCCGCCAGGGAGTTGATGCTCTCATCAAGGCAAACAGGAGTCTGCAGCTGATGCTGCAAAATAGAATGTTCATAAATATCATTGTAGCCCAGAGGCTGTTCGATCATTGTCAACCCAAACTCGGCAAGCTGTTTTAAAGTATCGATATCATTTAAAGTATAGGCCGAATTGGCATCGGCCATCATTTGGATGTTGGGAAAATGTTTGCGTACTTCCCGGACAATATCGACATCTGATCCGGGTTTTATTTTCAGCTTGATTCGCTTGTACCCATCAGCAACATAGTTATCTATCACTGCCAGCAGCTTATCAAGCGTAGGCTGGATGCCAACGCTCACCCCGGCGTCGATTTTGGTTTTCTTTCCTCCGATAGCCTTGGAGAGCGGGATATTTTTACGTTTAGCATATAAATCCCATACCGCCCCCTCGACGGCAGCCTTTGCCATATTGTTTCTGCGTACTACTGAGAATCGTTCGCTAATATCGTCAGGATGATTAATTGGCTTTTCCAGCAGTAAAGGGATCAAAAAATCTGTCATGACATAGTGATTTGTGTGCCCCGTTTCTTCCGTATACCACGGTGCAGGAAAAGCAACTGACTCGCCGAACCCTCGGGATCCATGGTTATCGACAGCCTCTATTATATAGAAATCCTTATCTGTAAAGGTGCCAAAGCTTGTTTGAAAAGGTGTTTTCAGTTCCATCACCAACCGGTGCAAGATTACTTTTTCTAAATAAATCGGTGTACTTTCCACGGTGTGTCCCCCCTTTATAGAGCCGAATTATATTCTTATGATAACGTTCCTTTACCGGTAAAGGAAGTTTGCCTAGCGGCAGTTCCAACCAAGATGCCCCGCTTTATTAAAAAAAAGAGCCAGGATTCGGTCCCGGCCCTTACTTACTGATTATAATGCTTGAGCTGCTGTGAGGATTGCCAGTTTATAAACATCGTCAGCCACACAACCGCGGGACAAATCGTTCACTGGCTGGTTTAACCCTTGCAGGATTGGACCGACAGCATCAAAATTGCCTAGTCGCTGGGCAATCTTGTAGCCAATGTTGCCTGCCTCAAGGCCAGGGAAAACAAACACGTTTGCATTCCCTTTTAATTCCGAGTCTGGAGCTTTCTTCTCGGCGACAGCAGGAACAAAGGCTGCGTCGAATTGAAATTCGCCATCCACGACTAAATCGGGATTTTGTTCTTTAGCTATTCTGACTGCCTCAGATACTTTTTCTGTTTCTTCCGATTTAGCAGATCCTTTGGTGGAAAAGCTTAACATAGCAATGCGCGGATCAATATCGAATAATTGAGCTGTTTCCGCACTAGCCGCAGCGATTTCTGCCAAGTCCTGACTGTCCGGGGCGATGTTGATAGCACAATCGGCAAAGATATATTTTTCTTCTTCTTTCACCATTATAAAGACACCAGATGTTTTCTTTATACCTGGCTTCGTTTTAATAATTTGCAAAGCCGGGCGTACAGTATCAGCAGTCGAATGGGCTGCACCGCTGACAAGTCCATCTGCTTTGTTCAAATATTCCAGCATGGTTCCGAAATAATTTTCATCGAGCAGCATTTCACGGGCTTGTTCTTCGGTGTTCTTTCCTTTCCGGCGTTCAACGAAGCTTGATACCATTTCATCAAACCCTGTATAATTCCTCGGATCAATAATTTCTGAAGAAGAAATATTAACCGAAAGTTCTTGCGCCTTCTGTACTACTTTTTCCTCAGATCCAATTAATACAGGAGTCAATATCCCTTCAGCCCCGAGCTGGCTCGCAGCGGTCAATATTCTTTCATCCAATCCTTCCGGGAACACAATCCGCTTGTTATTTGACTTCACCTTATCTTTTAAAGTTATAAATAAATCGCTCATTAAAAAACCTCCAACTTTCATTCTGTTATATATGATACGCCTTTTTCTGTATAATTGAAAGACTTCTGTTCACTAAAATACACAAAAATCTTGTTTGCTTGCAGTGCTTCAGAATTTGTCCAAATGATGACACTTATACTTCTAAAAGACATAGCTTTCGTAAGTAAAACCAGCATATCCACTGGCATTTCAGCGGACGCCTGGAATCCCGGCGTTTAATCTGCCGTGATTGCCTTTAGTGATTATCTTTCCCTAATTATGTTATATTAAAAACATACTTAACCTTGAAGGAGTGACCTACTATGCCAGAAGCAGTTGAAACGATGGACGGCTGGTATTGCTTACATGATTTAAGAACGATTGACTGGACATCCTGGAAACTGGCCTCATCTGATGAGCGTCAGGCAGCGATTTTTGAATTCCAGCAGCTCTTGGAAAAATGGGAGCAGACGGAAAAGGACAAAAAAGGCAGTCATGCTTTGTACACAGTTGTCGGACAAAAAGCCGACTTTATTTTAATGATTCTACGTCCTACATTAGAAGAACTGAATCAGATAGAAACAGAGTTCAATAAATCAAAATTAGCAGAATTTACAAGACCTGCTTATTCCTATGTTTCTGTGGTTGAGCTTTCTAAATATATGCCGAGCAAGGATGGAGAGGATCCGGAGCAGAAGCCGGAAATCCAAGCACGATTGAAGCCGACGTTGCCAAAATGGCAGTACATTTGTTTCTATCCAATGGACAAGCGCAGGCAAGACGACGACAACTGGTATATGCTTCCTTTCGAAGACCGCGGTAAATTAATGTACGAGCATAGCAAAACAGGCAGGAAATACGCCGGGAGAATCCGCCAGATTATTACCGGTTCGATGGGACTTGATGACTGGGAGTGGGCCGTTACCTTATTTGCCCATGACTCACTGGATATTAAAAAACTCGTATATGAAATGCGTTTTGACGAAGTCAGCGCACGTTATGGCGATTTTGGCACTTTTTATGTGGGCAGCATTCTACCTAGAGAACAGCTTCCTTCATTTCTGCAAATATAAATGGAAAAAACTTATAGAAGAAGAGGACTGGCTTTTGCTGGTCCTCTTCTTAATTATTCGTCTCCAAAACCACCCGCCGGGCGGTTTTTTTGTGCTTCTTACCCTTTCATCGCCATTGCCAGCGCCCGATTGATTTCTTTTGTGACTATCTAATTTCCCGGCATAGTTGAGAAGCATCCGGCATAGTTATAGCTATTAGAGAGTGTAAGTGACTTAGATTGCTCACTCGTTCGCAGCAAGAAAGAGGTGACATCATTTATAGCGGTAATTTATAACGAGGAAGACGTCAATCTACTTGCACGCTTGATGAGAGCAGAAGCTGAAGAGGAAGGGCAGCCAGGAATGCTAATGGCAGGCAACGCTGGTGTGAATCGAGTGCATGTCAAATGATTCGCACGATGATTTATCAAAGTCCACGAGTGTTTGAAACAACACAGAAGTTTTTTTCTGTCAGCGGGCAAGAGAGAAAGAAAAAAGATCAGTTAGATAGACGATTAAAGAAATGGAGTACCACCCTGCCAGTAACTCACTTTGGTTTAACCTAAAGGAAGCTATCTACCAGGCCACCTGCCTGCAATAATAGATAATGGAAATGAAGGGAGAGGTTTTAAAAAATGAGTAAGGACAAAAGACAAATGCCTTCCGCCGCTTCGGGAGGGCAACCTAATGGAGCCGGATATGCACCACAAGGGTATGGCTATGCACAGACACCTGCTTACAATTACCCTCAGCAGCAACAGCCCCAAGCTGGAGCACAGCCCGGTTTCTATCAAAACAACATGCAAATGCCCCAGATGCAGCAAATGCAGCAGGCGCAACAACAGCCAGGCAGTGGTGCTTCCAATATACCGGGTATGCTGCCAACAGAGCAATCCTATATTGAAAACATACTTCGTCTCAACCGCGGCAAGAGGGCAACGGTGTATATGACTTTTGAAGGTAATGACCGCTGGAATGCGATGATATTTAAGGGAATCATCGAAGCGGCTGGAAGAGATCACATTATCCTTAGTGATCCGGAAACGAATCGGAGATACTTATTATTGATGGTTTATCTGGATTATATTACTTTTAATGAGGAATTAAATTATACCTACCCTTACAACACCGGCGGACAGCCAGCCGGATACCAGCCCCGTTAGGGTTTCTCTGGTCTAATAACTGGATGGCTCTATCCTTTTCCGGATGCAGCTTTTCTGATAGAAAAGCCGTAATACATTCTTAATGTCTTTTTCCTCCATTTAAAAAACCCTTGCAGATTATTTGCAAGGGTTTCTTATGCTAACTAAACCGGAACACCAGTCTCTATAACCACCATGTTATATTATCAATTCAATCTTAAAAAGGAAGGAAGCCCAGAAATGAAACATCCATATAAAAAGTTCTTTCAACTGCAACTGCTGATGATGATTTTCACATTGCTGCTAGGTATAGTGGCGATGGTGAAAGGAAGTCTTCTGCTAATCGTGACCGCCCTCTTCTGCCTGGCTTTCAGTTTTATTTTTGAAGGTCTGGCCGAGTATAAAAAGCAGCATACCTTTCAGTTTGCCCAGCAAATGACAAGGGCAGTCGTCATTATCCTTTTTGTCAGCTATCTGTATATTACACTAATTTAATAGCGGCATATCCAAGAGCAATCCATCCTGCCAGAAATGCCAGCCCTCCCAGCGGGGTAATCATGGCAAACATTCTTATCCCAGTCGGCGCGTAAATATATAGGCTTCCCGAGAAAAGGATGATGCCGGCAAAGAACAGCCATCCCGCTGTTGATAAACTGGCAGCCTGGAACCTGCTTAACAGCAGCCCAACTACAAGCAATGCCATGGTATGGAACATTTGATAGTTGACAGCTTTTTCCCAAGTCGAAAGAGCCTTCTCTGATAATTTGCCTTCCAGGCCATGAGTGCCGAAAGCACCTAATGCTACAGCCAGGAAACCATTGATAATGCCCAAAATCAAAAATAACTTCATCCACTATCCACCTCTATTAAAAATCAAAAATTGAATTGCCATTCGCTTCTTCATGATTTATATTGTTTTTTTGGGGTCGGCCCGGTGTTGGTTTCGAGCTTGGAAGCTGGCCTTCTACGCCGCCCATCATCTTCGCCAGTTCCTGTTCCTCGGTTACTCCCTGTCCATCGTCCAAAATCAAGTCACATAGCAAGCGCACGGCACGAACGTGCTCCCTTACCGCTTCTGTCTGGTCTTGTTTTGCCAGAGCTTCCTGCAATTCATTCCCCATCTTCCGCAAAACTGCCTGATTGGTAATTGCCATGGAAAACCCTCCTTGTCTAAGTGAAACTGCGTATAGTAATGCTCTGTTTTCCGAGTCAAGTATAACACGAATAGCGAACTGTGTTCACTGCCAGAACGACCAATAAATGTAACGGAACCTACAAAACACCTAACGCATTCATGAAGATAACCAAAATTAATACTGGAGCTAGAAACTTTACAATCAAATACCATACAGTTCCTACCGCACTGTCTGTTAAGTCAGCAGCATGCAATGCTTCTTTCTTCGAGAAATACCAGCCAATAAACAATGCCATGACTAATCCACCGATTGGCAGTAAAATATTAGATGCCACATAGTCCATGGAGTCCATAATGTTCCGCTCGCCGATCGGGGTGAAGCCAGACAATGCTCCCATCCCAAGCGATGCACCAATGCCTAGAAGAAAAATGACAAAGCCGATAATTACAGCAGACTTCTTTCTGCTCCAGCTGGCAGCTCTCATCAAGTAAGCAACCGGTACTTCCAGTAAGGAAACGGAGGAGGACACGGCAGCTAAAGAAAGGGATAAGAAAAACAGGATGCCGACATAACCGCCAAATGGCATTTGTCCGAAAATATCCGTCAAGGTAATGAAAACCAGGACAGGCCCTGAATCTGGTTCAATGTTAAACGCGAAGACAGCAGGAAAAATAACTATACCTGAAATGATTGCAAAAAATGTATCCATTAAACCAATGCCAATCGTTGCACCCGGCAATTTATGATGTGCGGAAAGATAGCTGCCGTAAGTCATCATGACACCAACTCCGAGACTCAGCGAGAAAAACGCTTGGCCCAGTGCAGCGATATAAACGGAAGGGTTACTAAGGACGCTCCAGTCTGGCCGAAACAAGAAACGCATCCCTTCCATCGCTCCCTCCAATGACAAACTAAAACCAGCAAGCACTATTAACAACACTGCCAGCGTCGGCATAAATATTTTATTAGCCAGTTCGATCCCTTTTTTCACTCCAGTCAGTACTATGGCAATCGTCACTACCATGAATAACGCATGCCAAAACAGCGGCTGTCCTATTGAGGTGGTAAAGACTTCAAACGCTGCACCATAGCCTTCTTCCGGTACTGTAAAGAAATGACCGTTTAAATAATTCCAAAAATAATACATCGACCAGCCGGCTACTACACTGTAAAAGCCTAAGATTAATAATGATCCAAGTACACCAAGGAAGCCAGCCATAAACCATGGTTTTCCTTGAGCTAACTTTTGATAGGACCCGACCACATCGCTCTGGGCTTTTCGCCCGATACTAACTTCTGCCAGCAGCAATGGCACCCCAATAATCAGGATACTTACCAAATACAAAATTAAAAAAGCGCCTCCGCCATTTTCCCCGGCTACATAGGAAAATCGCCATATGTTTCCCAGGCCGACGGCTGAGCCCATAGCTGCCAGCATGAAACCCAATTTCGATGCCCAGCTTTCTCTTGTTGAATTCATTTATACATACAACTCCTTTCAAATTAACTTTATGACTCGTCGGCAGTGTACGACATCCGGACAAAAATCAGATTGCTGTAATTTATTTACTGAAACATGCATGAACAGTAGCATTATAGTTTGTCCCATCATAAATAGATACTTTCCATCATAATAAAAAATATATAGCAATACAATCATTCATTAAAGATAAGTTTTTCCATTAGAAGTTTTATTGGATAAGATTAGGGAAATATGCTAGCCTAATAGATTTTTTAAGGGAAGGAGAGTGGTTATGGATACATGGTTTGGAGTGTCATCGACACACTTGTTCCACCCCTTTTCAGCCAGCCATTTACTAATGCTTATTATCTATAGTGCAGGCGCGGCAGCCTTATTAATCAATAGCTCGAGAATTTCACAGAGACCTTCCCTTTACCGCGCAATCAGATGGGGCTTTTTGATTGTATTAGTTTTATCCGAACTTGTATATCAAGGATGGGCAATTTATCATCACATGTGGAGTTTTCCGGATCATATGCCGCTTCATCTATGTGGCATCGCTTCTATAACCGCCATGCTTGCTCTTCTTTTTCAAAAAGACAAACTAATACAAATGACTTTTTTTCTAGCTGTAATTCCAGCCTTTCTCGCCTTAGTCACCCCAGATATCCCGTATGGTTATGAGCATTTCCGCTTTTGGAAGTTTTTCATTCACCATATGGCTATTTCCTGGTCAGGCATCTTTTTATCTATGGCCGGCAATACAAATATCACCTTTGCCTCCATGATGCGCACTTTTTTACTCTTGATTGCTTATGCCTTATTTATAGGAATGATTATCAACCCTTTAACAGGAGCTAATTACTTATATTTGGCCAGGCCTGCCGAGGACACGCTTTTAACATTGTTTGGTGAGGGGTTCTCCTATTATATCAACCTTAGCACTACTGCTCTCATTGTTTTTTACTTGTTATATTTATCAATGAAATTCTACCGAAGGAGCCGCCAAATTAGATAAAGCAGAGCGGACAACCTCTGAAGTAGAGCAACTATAACAAAGCTGAGCGACTTTCCCCGGTTGGGGAGCGATTTTGGACGAAAGTAGAGCGAATATCACCTGAATCAGAGCAACTATGGCTAACTGGAGCGACCTTTCGGAGAGGTGGAACAAAAAGTTATCTTCAAATAAATTAAAAGCCTTGGGCTTTTGCCTCAAGGCTTTTTAGAATAAAAGGATTTATAACTGGGATGTCCAGCACAGCTAAACAACATTTCGAAGAAATCCCCGCAAATATTTAAATAGAATCAGCATTTTTTCTAGTTTCGCTCTGGGTACCTGCCGACTAGCGTGGATCTCCTCGAAGTCCATTCGCTGCTCCCAGATACCCTCTTTCTTTCAAATCACTATTATGTCTAAATGTTGTTGTTCTTCATCTTGATACCTTTCATACAGCCATAGGACGAATTCCAATTCCTCGGTACAGAGATCTCGTTTTAACTCCTTTTCCATATTGTTTACAAACAAAGTATAGGCAATCATAAAGAGTTGTTCCCCCTAACTCGAAAAGTTGGCACCCCCCCACAGGAGCCGTCCGAAAATTGTTATATTACAGCTATTGTACTGGCAAATCTGCAATTATTCAATATAATTATCGAAAAATTTAAAAAATGTATTGAAATTTATCATGATTCGTGCCTTATCTCCTGAAAAACTGCATCGATTTGCTCATTAATCCAGTTATTGCCTATCTTTTACCATAAAAAAGGAGCGTACACCAAGACCAGGATTAAAATCCAAATTAAATCGACAAAATGCCAATAGTAGATGAAGATTTTGTGCTTTTCCTTAAATAATTGATACGGCAGGCTGCGAAAGGATTGACAAGCCAAAACCACCATCCATAACAATCCGAACAACACATGGGAAGCATGTAATCCCACGAGCACAAAAAACGCCGATAAAAAGTTGCTTGAAGTGAGGGTGTATCCATCCTGAACATAGAAATAAAATTCCTGTACCTCGATGACCAGGAAGGCTGTCCCTAACAAAAAGGTAACACCCAGCCCTGTCCATATTCGCCGCCAATTGTGGTTAGCCAATCCCTTTTCAGCAATCATCAATGTGCCGCTGCTCGTTAAAAGGCATGCCGAAGCGAGAATGACTGACTGAGTGTCATAAACTTCTCCCGGAGCTGGACCTGTCGCGGCCGGGGTAAACACAAAATAAGTAGCAAACAGGGTGCCGAACATTACCCCCTCCACCATTAAATAAATGAAAAATCCGATTTGTTTATCAGCAAACAATGCATCAGCATGATTACTCATCTGGCTCCTCCCTTTCATACAGCGACCTTCGTTCATCCTTCCAAGTCCTCCACAAAAACATTAACAGCAAAAATCCTCCACATATTAGAGCCAGCAACCACCAGTTGTAAATCAAACCAATGCTCATCACCAACAATATCATTGACATTAACGCCGGCTGGATCGTATAAACCGCTATCGGAGCTGGCCTTGGGTCCTTTTCAACCTGCAGCTTCCGCCCACTTTGCTTGGCATACCAAAAAGCGTCCCGTTGATCAACGATCGGCACTTTTTCAAACGGATGCTCTGGTGACGGTGAAGCAACTGTCCATTCTAAGGATCTTCCCTGCCAAGGATCAGCAGATGCCTTTTCGCCTGATTTGTGTGTTGTGTATATATTCCAAGCAAAAAACAAGACACCGGCTCCCATCATGAACGCGCCGATGGTGCTAATCAGATTAAAGGCTAATAGGTTTTCGCCCCATTCGTAAGTGTACGTGCGGCGCGGCATCCCGTTCAATCCGGTGATATGCATAATGAAAAATGTTAAATGAAAACCGGTTACAAATAATCCAGCATGCCAAAGCCCTAACCGGCGATTTAAGATTTTTCCGGTGATTTTTGGATACCAATAATAAATCCCGGCAAAGATACCCAGAATCGTTGACCCGATAATCGTGTAGTGAAAATGGGCGACCACAAAATGCGTATCATGGAACTGCATGTCGGCAGCCGCCACGGAGAGCATTACACCGGTAACCCCTCCCATGACAAAGGTCGGTATAAATGCAATGGCAAAAAGCATAGGCACCGTAAAACGAACGATTCCATTACGCATGGTAAACAACCAGTTAAACACTTTGATGCCGGTAGGGACAGCAATCAACATGGTAGTGATTGCAAAAAAAGTATTGGCCATCGGTCCCAGCCCGACAGTAAACATATGATGCGCCCATACCATAAAGCCGAGAAAACCAATTAAACATAAAGAGATAACCATGGCCATATATCCGAACACTTTTTTTCTGGAAAAGGTGGAAATAATATCGGAGAAAATACCGAACGCCGGCAAAGCTAAAATATACACTTCCGGATGACCAAATATCCAGAACAAATGCTGCCAATATACCGGTGAACCCATTTCTCCCGAGAAGAAGGAAGTATCAAACAGGCGGTCGAACATAAGCAAAAACAAAGCGATGGTCAAAACTGGGAATGCGATAAGGATGAGAAAGGAAGTAATCAAAGTAGCCCATGCAAATAACGGCATCCGGGTCAGGGACATGCCGGGAGCCCTGTGGCGCAAAATAGTCACAATCATATTGACAGCAGTAAGGGTAGTACCCAGACCGGATATTTGCAGTGCAAATACGTAATAATCATTGCCCGCTGTCTGTGTGTATGTATCGGTCGACAGGGGAGTGTAAGCTGTCCAGCCGGCGTTCGGCGAGCTGTCGAGAAAAAAAGCCAGATTGAACAGCAACCCTCCCGCAAGAAACAGCCAAAAACTGACAGCATTCAGGAATGGAAAAGCCAAATCTCTGGCACCTATTTGCAAAGGTACAGCAATATTCATAAGTCCTATCAGTAGCGGCATGGCAGCAAAGAAAATCATCATCGTTCCATGGGTCGAGAATACTTCATTGTATTTTTCCCCTTGGAATACCCAAAAATCATTCTGGGGAACTGCCAGCTGTGTCCGCATAATCAAGGCATCTGTACCCGCCCGAAGAAAAAACAACAACCCGAACAGGAGATACATCGTACCTACTTTTCGATGGTTCGTCGTTCTGGCATATTCCCAGAGCACTGGCCATTTCCTCTGTCTGGTTATCCACACCAAAACGGCCGGCCCTAATAATAATGCCAATACCCAAGCAGCAATCACATCGCTTGGCATGTATAATACTTCGTCTAAAAGGTTAAATGTCATCATGTTCACCCTTTAATTCGCATTTTCATTCATCGAGCAGCCATCGTCTGTATTTCTCTTCTGAAACAATTTCTGTATCAAAACGCATAAGGGCATGGTCCATCCCACAGAATTCTGCGCACTTTCCGAGAAAATTCCCCGTCTTGCCTGGCGTTACCTCGTATAATATTTCTTTACCTGGGATAACGTCCTGTTTGCCGCCCAGCTCCGGTACCCAGAACGAATGAATAACATCCGCCGATTGCAGGTGAAGAACGATAGACTTACCGACCGGCAGTACTAGATCTTTAGATTGTTTTCCATTTTCATATTCAAATGTCCAATTAAACCGTTCGGCAGTGACGTGGACATGGTTAGCTGAATCGTTGTTATTGGCGCTCGTCGAATCGCCTGTAGCCTGCGGAGAAATCTCATAGGTAATCATAACTGTAGGAACTGCCAGGATGGCTAATAAAACAACCGGAATCAATGTCCAGCTAATTTCCAGTCGCTTATTATCATTAATCTCCTCGGGAACATCCTCTTTATTCTTTTCAGTTTCTTTATACTTCCAAGTAAAACGAAACAGCAAACTAAACACGACTAACATGACGACAGTCATAATTGCAAAGCTGAAATAAATAAGAAAAGCCTGGTCATCAGCCATTTGGCTGTGCGGATCAAGAGTTCTAATTTGGCATCCGCCCACTATTAACATGGTGAATAACAATAAAATTTTCTTCATGGCCACACGCCCTTTGTCCATGTGAATGGAAATCATACTTCCTATTAACCTATCCAGAAATCCTATAAACATATCTTCCTTTTTCATAACAATAGGAGAAACTGTTTTAATAGAAAAAAATTTACTTAGTAGTAAGGTATGTTTATAATGAACACAGGTACTCCAACAAGAAGAGGTGAAAATATGGAACAAATACATAAGCTTGCTTTTTTCCAGAACCAACTTGAAGAAAACGTTCCTCAATTAGCTGAAGAGTTATTGCAAAACCTGCTTGAAAAATTCCCCGAAACGTACACAAATTTATCAGAAGAGGATCATCACCTCTCCTACAAACTTATTAGTGCGTTGATTACTACCCTTTCATCCCTTCTGCCTGAGAGTGAACATGCGGATCAGGAAGCAATCCGCTGGGGGCAAAAAATAGGTTCCTATTTGGTAGATCGGGATAACAGTTTGTCAGATTCATTAGCAAAATTGAGTGTTCATAAACGTGTTCTGTGGTTATTCATCGAGAAAAAGGCACGTACATCTGATTTTGGCTTCCATGAAGTGATTGAAGTAATGACAAGGATTGATGAGCTGTATAACCACATTGTCCACGGTGTAGGGATTACATTGAAGGAAGAAGAAGAACGCAAGCTTAGTACTTACGAGGAAAAGTATTTAAAAGTTTCCACTCCCTTAGTACCTATCATGGACGCAGTAGCTGTACTGCCAATTATCGGCGAAATCGACGAAAGAAGAGCAGAGGTGCTTTTAGAAGAAACTGTCCACAGGGCGAGCCAACTGAATATTGACTGGCTTGTCATCGATTTATCCGGGATTTTCAAGGTGGATGACTTGTTTGTCAGTTACCTATACAAGCTGCTGGACCTGCTTAAGCTGCTGGGCATCACGCCGATCCTCACTGGAATGAAGCCAGAGATGAGTATTCGCTCCAGAGAACTCGGCTTATTTAAGGAAAAAGGCATTATTACCAAATCCCATCTTAAACAGGCAGTAGAAATGCTTCATGCCCAGATGAAATGACAAGCAAAATGGGAGGCTCCCCTCCACCGTGGCATACAGGCTGAAGGAGGAGCTTTCCATCTTTAATCTCCATTGTCCAGATGGGCATTTTCGAGCCGTTGTATCCTTAATTCCAGCTCCTTTAACTCTTGTTTAGTAGCGATGCCCAAATCATCAATCATCTTGTTTTTTTGATTATTTTGCTGATCCGTCCACTCAGCCGTCTTAGCTTCTCCCTTTTCTACAAACTGCCGCAGCATTTCTTTTGCCTGCTTGGCGGTAAGTTCATCATTGGCAACCAACTCATCCAATTTCTTTTGTAACTTTTCTCTACCGCTGACTGCAGCTCCCAAGCCTAGTAAAAACCCCTTTTTCAATAAGTCATTCATGACCAAAACCTCCTATTATTTTTAAGTGAGCGAATCATTTTATAGTGCTTCCTTGCTAAAACAAACAACATCAATAAAAATAATGCCCCAATGGCCAATCCCAGCTTGAGCAGAAAATCAGCTTGCCAAAACCATCCGATAGCTAAAATAGCCGAACCGATGGTCATGAAGAAAACACTGATAACAGCGTAAAAAGTGTAATACTGGTGCATGAATTTGTATCTTTGTTTGTTCTTTTCCCATTCTCTGTCCTTTTCACCGTCGTTTAACCAGTCGACAAGTTCTCTCGGCAAGGATAATAGCGGGCGGGCAGACTCTTTCAGCACCTCTGTATAGATGGAACCCTTGCCATTTTCTCCAGATGCCCATTTTTTTACAATAGGCCGGCTCCACTTAACAATATCCATTTCAGGATAAATGGAAAGAAGTACCCCTAACAGGATAGAAGCAGCCCGTCCTAAGAAAGCATAGTCAGCTGGCAGCTGAATCGGCTGTTCTTTGATAAAAACCTGAATATCCTCCATTATTTGTTCAAGCAATTCTCCTCGCATATGATGGCTGCTTTCTTCCTGGTACATATTCAGGGTTTTCTTCAATACCTTTTTGATTTTCTCTGTATCATAGTTTTCTAACAGTACATCCATTTCGAGAAGCGCTCGAATGACCCGGTCATAATCATCCAATATTACACCTTGCACAATATTTCTCAGCTGCTTGGTATCTTCTCGTTTGATTTCTCCCGCCATCCCAAAATCGATGATAGCCAAAGAGCCATCAGCCTTCACTTTAATGTTACCTACATGGGGATCGGCATGAAAGATGCCTGGATTGATAAATTGATCTACATAAAGATCAAACAGTGTTTTTGCTAGTTGCTTTCTCTCTATTCCATGCTCCTGCAAAAAGGCAAGGTTATCAATTCTAGCGCCTTCTACCCATTCCATGACTAACACACGCGGAGTACAGAGATCCTCATAATATACGGGAACCGAAACATTTTCATATTCTCTAAAACGGTTGTTAAAATACTTGGCATACTTGAGCTCCTGTTCAAAGTCCAATTCCTGGCTCATAACAGATACAATCTCTTTGTATAATTGCTTTAAATCCGCCTTTTTCCCGTAAACGGTAAAGCGTGACAACAGCCAAAACACTAAGCGGAGCGCACGGAAATCCTTATGGAACACTTCCTCTACGCGATGTCTTCTTACTTTTACTGCGACTAGCTTTCCATTTGTTAATCTCGCTTTATAGACCTCACCTATCGAGGCTGATGCTACGGGCTTTGTTTCTATGTCTGACAGCTTAGCAGTCAGCTCGTTGTGCCATTCATCTTCCATTATGCTTTTAGAGTATTTAAAGGGAATCGCCTTCACGCTGTCGGTTAATCCTTGCAATTCCTTAATAAATGCGGCAGGAAGCAAGTCTCCCCTTGTACTCAAAAATTGCCCGAATTTGATTAACAAGCCGCCCAGTTCGGTCGATTTTTTTTTATATTCCCTGGCCTGCTTTGCCAATAATTTTTCCCATTTTGCAATTGTTTCACTGTCCCAAACACGGTGTATAAAATGAAACCAATAGATTTGCCATAAAAATTTACAAGTCATAAATACGATAATAAAAATGCGGTATAAAGAGTTGTATTTCAAATTAACACCATCCACTCTGCTCTCTCTGCTCTTCAACCATGCAATGTGTTGTATTCCATTACCCTTAACAGCTGCAGAAAAAACGAGCTTTTTCTTATAAGGACTGTCGTTCCCTATCAAAATCAATTGCGATGCAGTTCTATTCGCCTATCCCCACCGCAGTTTATGTCGCTAAAAGCCTTCTATTTGACTATTCATAATCTTACGAATAATTCATTATAATTAGAGTTGGAGGTACACAATTATTTTAAAATTCCGGGGAGGGTATTTTATTTGAAGAAAAAACTGACTGCCATTATTTCTACTAGTGTATTATCATTTTCCTTGCTCGCACCTTCTGCTTCTTATCAGGCAGAAGCAGCTTCAAGCGAAAAATGGAACATTGAGCGTTATGGGGATGAGCTGGATATAACTGCTGAGTTAAACGAGAAGTCGAAAGATGAGGAGTTTCAAAAAGAAGCGAAAGAACAAATTAAGAAATCAGCAGCTAAGGTGAACTTTGATGAAGAAGAATCCTCAGCCAGCGGACAAGCCGACGATGATTTCACGTTTGACGGCGGGACAAAGCTATTTCTTGATCGTGATTTAGCGTTTAAAGAATTCACGCTGCGCAGCGTCGGAGATAACGTGGAAATCTGGGTCGCCAATGATTTAGGATTTGAGGAGGGCGACTCACGGGAACCTCATGTGGTCACCCAAGAACAGGTAGACAAGCTCGCTAATGAATTTGATGCTAATATTTATCCAAAAACAACTGAATTCTTTGGAACTCCTGATTCTCTCGACGGCAGCCATTCGCCGCTGCCGGGAATGGTTGGACTTCCAGAAGGGTATTATGAATCGGAAGATGGCAGCGATAAAGTCATCATGCTGGTAGACAATATAAAGGATGATAACTATTACGATCCTGAATATCCGTTTTTCGTAGCCGGTTTTTTCTGGAGCACATTAGAGAACTACATTGACCGTAATATTATTACCATCGATACAAACAACTGGGAAGAACGCCTGGAAAATACTTTCTTCGCCACTACCATGCATGAGTTACAACATTTGATACATTCGGATAATGATAGTGATGAAACCTCATGGTTAAATGAAGGTATGTCCACTTTTTCTGAATATCTAGGCGGTTATGGGCATGATTATGGTTCAATTAACTTCTTACTGGACCACCCGGAAAACTCTCTGGTGAACTGGGATGAACATGTCGGTGCAGAAACCGGCCCAGAAACAATTGCCGATTATGGACTTGTCTACTTATTTACCTTGTATAACTACGAACAATTTGGCCAGGAATTTATCCGCGAGGTAGCAACAAGTCCGCTTAACTCGATAGACAGCTATAATGCTGCCTACCAGGCATTTGGCATAAAAGAAGATTTTCAAAGTGTCTTCGAAAAGTTCGTTACTGCCTTGTTGATTGATGAGCAGAAAAAAGTTAAAGGTAAAAAAGGTGTCTATGGCTTTGAATCTATTGATCTTCGCGAAATTCCAGTGGAGGATGGGAAAGTTAGAGGGAACACCGTTAACTTTGAGACTGCCCAGCAATATGAAAAGGACGGAGTACCTGCTTGGGGAGCCGACTATAAGCTATTAGACTTTGACGGTAAGATAGAGAGCATTTCCTTCGACGGTGTCGACTTTTTGCCAAGCCCTTGGCAAACCATTGCCGACCCATTAGGCTCAGATAATCAAGTGTTCTGGGGAAATAATGGGGATGAGGCAGATAACAGCCTGATTATGGAAGCAGATCTAACTGGTGTAACGGAAGCAACTCTCCAATTTGATCATTTCCTTGATATTGAAGAACAATGGGATTTTGGCGTTGTCCAAGTTTCTACAGATGATGGAAAGTCATGGACCAGCCTGGAGAATGAACACACGAGATCCGATGTCGTTGATGAAGGCTATCCAAAAATTAAAGAAAATGTTCCTGGTTTTACTGGTCATTCCGACAAATGGGAGCAGGAAAGCTTTGATTTATCCGCGTATGCCGGAGAAAAAGTGTACATCTCTTTTCGCTACTTAACGGACTGGGGATACAATGACACAGGCTGGTTTGTCGATAATATCACCGTTCCTGAAATTGGATTAAGCTATGACGGTTCTTCCCTTGATGGCCTGCAGTCTAAAGAAGAACTGCTTGAACAGTACGTCAATTATTCCGTTACATTTGTAAATGAAGATAAGCATGGAAAGTACAAAGTTTACCATGTTGATCCTTTTAATATAACGGAAACAGATGCTTTGAATATGCGCAATCTATTCAAAAAAGGAACAAACTACATGACAACATGGTATGCTGCGCCTGAGGGAAGTTTAGATTCTGTCCCATTTGAATATAATGTAGAATTAAAAGACAAAGGGCCTAAGAAAAACAAAAAGAGATAACGAATGGATTGTTCGCTAATCATATGACAGCATAGGTTAACCAGATAAAAACTGTGTACCTCCATCATAAAAAACAAGACCTCCCAAAACAGGGCTGGTCTTGTTTTTAACATTACCTTTATCATTGATCTATAGTTCTATTACCAAATCTTTCTCTGCTTGCAATTGGTATTTCTCATCGTGGACACATAAGTGTATGTCCGGGCCATCTAATAGATGCAGGACGAGCCTGTTGACCTCTCTATCCACTTTAATAACCTGATGGTTGTACTGTACATGGAAGGAGTAACGATCCCATTCTTCCGGAAGGATCGGAGCCATATGCAGGCCGTCTTCTTTAATGCGCAGGCCAGCAAAACCAAAAACGATGGCCATCCATGTGCCGCCCATATTTGCCATATGAAGTCCGTCCTTCGTGTTGCCCTTTGTATTATCCAAATCAAGTCTGGCTGTTTCTATAAAATAGTCATAAGCTTTCTGTCCATAGCCAAGCTTGGACGCCATAATACTAAATACACAGGATGACAACGAAGAGTCATGGGTAGTAATTTGCTCATAATAATTGAATGAATTTACAAGTGTTTCATGCTTCTGCTCATCTTCAAGCAGAAAATGCGCCAAAATTGTATCCGCCTGCTTGCAAACCTGATACCGATATAAAGTCAATGGATGGTAATGCAGCAGCAATGGTTTTTCTGTATCTGGGGTGTTAGATAAATCCCAGACTTTTTTATTAAGGAACGAATCATCCTGAGGATTAATATCCAATTCGGCATCATATGGTAAATACATATTATCGGCTGCCTTTATCCACTCTTTGATTTCCTCCGGCTCCAGGCAAATATGGTCAAATAATTGTTCAGCTAACCGGGCATCCCATGTGGGAAGCATTTCTGCTATTCTGGCAGCCCACCGCAGATTGTGCTTCGCCATAACATTCGTATAGTAGTTATTGTTAACGAGACAGGTATATTCGTCAGGCCCTGTCACTTCATCAATGGCAAAGCTGCCGTCCCTTCTGAAATGGCCGGTATCCAACCAAAGCCTGGCTGTTTCAATCAATAATTCCGCTCCATAATCCAGCATGAATTGCTGATCGTTCGTAGCGAAGTAATACTGAATATAGCTGTAGGCAATATCAGCGCTTATGTGATACTGGGCAGAACCGGATGGAAAATAAGACGAGCATTCTTCTCCGGTAATCGTCCGCCATGGGAACAGGGCTCCTTGTTTATGGCCCAGCGTTTTCGCCCAGTCCTTTGCATGCTCCAAAATAGAGTAACGATAAATCAACAATTGCTTGGCAAGTTCCGGATTTGTCATTAAGAAAACAGGAAACAGGTATATTTCTGTATCCCAAAAATAATGTCCTTCATAACCTTCTCCGGATAGTCCTTTTGCCGAAATGTTACTATACTTATCCCGGCCGGAAGACTGGAGTAAATGGAATAAATTAAACCGTATTCCTTCCTGAAGCTTGGCCTCACCGCCAATTTCAACGTCACTTCTTTCCCAAAATAACTTTAAATAGTCTTCCTGAGACTTCAGCAAAGTCTCGTAATCTACATCATGCAGGCGATAATAAATACTTTTCGCCCGTTCCTTTAAATCGTCGCCATGCCTTAAGGTGTCTACATATATATTTTGCTTAATGAATTCCACAGCATCGGTCTTCTTTTTGTCGAAAGTATAGCTGAAGAATATTTTTTGCGAATCGTGATCAATATCTGGCTCAATATCACTGTTATTCGGTAAAAAATGGCTGGTATGACAGCCTACCTGTAAGCCGGATGTTTCCGTCTCGCTCATGATAAACCCTGTCTCATGGTGGACATCGATATCCTGGACGTTCAAGCTTTTGGAATGACCTGCAGCCAGACGCGGATCGTCCATACTGATATAATTGGATATATCGCCGTCCACTGTAGAAACAATAGTAACCTTGTCATCGAAATTGATTGGATCAATCGTCACTTTACTAATAAACAGCTCGCGGTGAATAAAGGAGACCATCCGCTTGAATGTCACCTTAACTTCCTTCCCGCTCGGCGATAACCAGTGGATATGTCGCTCTGAATACCCTTTATCAAGATGCAAGGTCCGACTGTAATCCAGTATTTCGCCTTCAGTAATAGCGAATTTTTCTTTGTCGTTTCCGATATAAATATCAATGGTTTGTGCATCAATAACATTCAACATCTTTTGCTGAGTAGACGGAAATCCGTACAGCTTTTCCCCATAGGAAATATTGATTGTATCGTGAAAAGCGTTAATATATGTTCCTCTGATTGATTCAAAAGAAGGACCGTATCCTTCTTCAAAACTCCCTCTCACTCCGAGATATCCATTACCCAAAAAGAATAGGCTTTCTTCGTTTAGGAGGTCGGTATCTCTTAATGAGTGGCTCTCGATCTTCCATGTCATATGCCTATTACTCCTTTGAAAATTAATGTTGGAAAACTCTCTTCTTTGAACCAACATATAATAAATACTAGTCTGTTACAAACTTCCTACTTCAGCAGACTGCCATAAAATTACTCTTTTACCCCGCCCTGGGTCAAACCATTGACGATTTGACGCTGGAATAATAAAACGATTAATAGCGTCGGTATCGTTACAAGAGTGGTCGCTGCAGCAACCTGTCCCCACAGGATTTCGAATTGCGTTCTTAAAAAAGAAATCGCCACTGGCACCGTATGGTATTCCGAATTGGAATTGATCGTAATAGCGAGCACAAACTCATTCCACGCGGTGATAAATGTAATAATAGCGACAGTGAAAACGCCGGGGGCCGCCAAAGGAAAGACAATTTTGTACAAGGTTTGAAAAGCTGACGCTCCATCAATCCGTGCGGACTCTTCCAAGGCTAAAGGTATTTGATTGAAATGGGTCACTAATATCCAGACAGCCATCGGTAATGTGATCGAAGAATACGGGAGAGTAATCCAATAGCTGTTCGTCCAGCCAAGATCAATAAACAAGTTATAAATCGGTCCGATTACAATCATTTGCGGAAACATGGAAACCGCAAGCACGATACCGAGTAATATATTTTTGCCGCGAAAGTCAAACCGGGAGATGGCGTAAGCAGCAAAGGTAGCGACCAAAACAATATAAATAGTGGTAACTCCCGAAACGACCAGGCTATTCCAAATAGCAGTGAAAATCCCTTTTTCAAAAATAACGTCGGCATAATGCTGCAGCGTCGGGTTTTCCGGAATAATGTTAAACGGATTGTTTCCATAAATGTCACCTGTTTGTTTAAAGGAGGTGATCAGTATCCAGAAGAATGGAAAGATTACTACCAGCAAATATATAGATAACATTCCCCAAAACGGCCAGCTGAACCCTTTTTTATTGGCTTCTGTATTGTTCGCCATCATGCTTCCCCTCCTTTAATTTCTATCCATGATATTGGTCCCAAGGAACTTGACGTAAATGGTAGAAATGATTGCTACACAAATAAACATGATCATTACGACCACTGATCCATAACCAAAATTCGTTTGCCCGAACATTACTTTATAGGAATAAACCGATAGAGTCTCTGTCGAACCGCCCGGGCCGCCTCCAGTCAATACGTATATCAAGTCAAAAACCCGGAACGCATCAAGCGTGCGGAACAAGAGTGCTACCAGGATAGATGGCTTTAACAAAGGCAGCGTTATTTTAAAGAAATCCTGCACCTTGTTTGCTCCATCGATGGAGGAAGCTTCATATAAAGAGTTTGGGATATTTTGCAAACCTGCCAACAGTAAAATCGCCATATAGGGGGTTGTCTTCCAGACATCGGCAAGAATTGCTGCTGTCATGGCTCCTGCCCCTGTTTGCAGTAAATCAGTCGGTCGATCCAATATACCGATGTTGGCAAATATCTCAGCCACTACGCCGGCACTGCCGTCATAAAGATAACTCCACATTAAGGCAGCAACCGCTGTCGGAATCGCCCATGGGATAAGTGAAGCTGTCCTGATAAAGCCTTTGCCGCGGATCCCCTGGTTCATAATCACCGCCATTCCCAAACCTAAGACCAATTCAAGGGATACACTGGCAAATGTAAATACCAAGGTATGCCATAAGGCGTCAAGTACAAAATGGTCCTGCAATGCACGCTTATACCCTTGCAAACCAATAAAGTTGGATTCGATCATGCTATTCTTAATGTCATCAACCAGCAGCGGCAAATTCTCTTCCTGCTGGAGCTCGTACTCGTCCGCCAAGTTTTGGACAGTCTCATCAGCATTTTTATAAACGGACTCGACTTGTTCCTTTTGCTCGCCGCTAATCGTAATGACGCCCTCTTCATTACTGAATTCTTCGTTCAAATTAGCTAATTGGTCGATGACTTCCTGGGCACTTTCTTTATCCTCCTCGTCCGATATAGTTTCCATATCCTGAGAGATAAACCTATCAATATAAAGAGAGGTTTCATTATAGAGATCAACATTGAATCTCTCGTTTAGATATAAACCGGATTTTGTCCGGTCATTTAGTTGAAAATCGAAGAAACTATAAGTGAAGGACTGGAGAACGGGCCATAAAGAGAAGATACCGATCAATAATAATATAGGAACAATGAATAAAAACTCGCGAATACCCATTTTTCTCATAAGGCTGTGTCCCCTTCCAATACCTAAATTAAATACTTTTAACCATTCCTGTCATTTACATGTACAAATTTGGTACTGAGCTAGGTTTACCTTGCCAGATTGAATGATTTAAAAGTACACACTTTGATTATTACCAGGCACATGTATAGTCCGATTGCCGTATAAAGTGGAAAAAAGGGCCCTTTTAGAAAGAGCCCTTAATCAGGATGGGAATTACTCATTACTCTTCGCTTGTCACATCCTCAATCGTCTGGACAGCATTATCCAATCCTTCCCCTGAGCTTAAATATTTATGGACTGCCACTTGGATTTCATTGGATATTTCGGAATAATCGGCAGAAACCGGACGGGCAATCGTACTTTGGAGAGCGTTTTGGAATCCTTCCATCGTCAATAGATCGTTAGAGTCTAATACCTCCTGATTCTCTAAAAGCGGGTTGTAGCCAGGCAAATAGCTGCCTTCTGTTGAAAGAATTTTTTGTCCCTCTGGTCCAGATAAGAACTCGATAAACGCCCAAGCCCCTTCTTTCGCTTCAGAATTGGCATTGATGCCTAACAACCAGCCGCCGACAGATCCGCCATTTGGCAGAGGAGCAGCCTGGACATTTTCCACATCAACAGTTGCTCCGCTTTCTTCCGGGTTTTTCAAGCGCCCGTAAATATAAGGCCAATTACGTTCGAATACAGCGTTGCCATTTTCAAAGGCTGTGGATGCTTCACCTTCTGTATAGTTCAAAATGTCTTCTGGTGTCCAGTCAGCTGTAGTAAAGTTATACATTGTTTTCAAGCCCGCTTCAGTATCTTCAAACTGATTGGTAAATTCATTGGCATTGACCGTCAATCCTTCGTACTGTTTGGACTGATATACAAACCCGTTGCTTATATCATTCTCAGATGAATAAGTTTCTGCCATCTTTCCAAGCTGTTCGTAAGTATAATCACCGGAAATCAATTTTTCAGCGTCTTCATCAGACACAATATCACTGCGGAAAAACAGCAATCCTACATCAGGAAAGTATGGAAG
Source organism: Sediminibacillus albus (assembly GCF_900101125.1). Taxonomy (GTDB): domain Bacteria; phylum Bacillota; class Bacilli; order Bacillales; family Amphibacillaceae; genus Sediminibacillus; species Sediminibacillus albus. The sequence goes on from NZ_FNFL01000003.1 coordinate 176,153, forward strand.
GGTATATTGTTTCCCCTTGTAGTTGCCTGAAGTCATTGAGCCAGCATTAAATTCTTCTGCATTTAGGCCGGCCTCATCCATCATCATATCAATCGGCTCTAGATAGCCTGCACCTGCAAACTCCCCGGCCCATACAACATCGAGGGAAAGCACGTCATATTCGCCTGCCTCGCTAGATAAAGAGGTGAGCAGCTGATCGTGCATTTGAGCAGAGTCGTTAGTCATCTGCGTCCACTCTACCTTATATTTGTCCTGGCTATTATTAAATGCTTCAATTGCTGCTTTAGTCGCAGGGGTATCATCACTTTGTGCAGCAAAAGTTACGGTGGTGGCTTCTCCGTTGCTATCGTCACCGGATGAACCATCATCTGAACCTGAACCACTTGTCTCTTCAGTATTTTCTCCTGTGTTATCCTGACTAGTTTCGTTATCACCGCCGCAGGCAGCCAGTACACCAAGTAAAGCTATTACAAATATTAATGAAAGCAATTTTTTCATGAGATTGACCTCCTTGTTAATTTTATATATTTAACTATAATTGATTGTATAACGATAACGCTTACAAATTATATTAAATTTTTTACATTCTTAATAAAATTTTAGATAGAATGGAGAATCCCTATGGACAATCAGACCAAGAATCCTGTCGTAGCCAACTACCTTACAATGAAGCTGGAAAACAGCCACAATGAGTATTACCACCCGTCCTTTCTTTTAGAGAGTCAACTGCTTGCAGCTATCGCCAAAGGGGATGCAGATAAAGCAATAAGAATTATAGAAAGCATTAATCGGGATCAACGACCTAAGCTTGCCGCTTCTCCAGTTAGATCAATAAAGAATTCATTAATATGTTCCTGTACTTTATTTACCAGGGCGATGATCAAAGGCGGCGTCCATCCTGAATTAGCTTTTACCCTCAGCGATGCCTACATCATGGAGATCGAACGGCTGGACAACCAGCAGGCGCTTGATAACCTGGAATATGTAATGTTGTCTCATTTCATTCAAACAATCAAAGCGGAAGAAAAAATGCCATATGGAAAGATTGTCAACCGGGCGATCACTTATATCCAATACCACATCCTTCAAGATTTAAACCTGCATACGATCAGTGCCCATTGCTTTGTCCATCCAAGCTACTTATCTCACCTATTTAAGAAAGAAGTCGGCCTTTCCATCGTTAAATATATAAACAGAAAAAGAATCGAAGAAGCCAAGTATTACTTATTACATACCACAAGCTCCATATCAGAAATTGCTTTACTGTTTAAATTTTGCAATCAAAGCTACTTTTCCGCTCAATTCAAATTATACGAAGGGATGACGCCGCGGGAGTTCCGCGATAGACATTTATAACCTAACCAGGTTAATAAAATGCCGATTTGGGATATAAGATAATAGAGGAGCAGCTTTTCATTATGACTGGTAAGTATGAAATATAACAAAGGGAGGATAATGTGGAACAAGTAATTAAAGACAGATTAGAGGCCATCGGGGACACTTCAGCCATTGACAGGCTCAGACAGACAGCTGGAGGAGACATCAACCAAGCCTTTTATGTGGAATCGAAAAACAGGCAGTATTTTATCAAAGGCAACCAGGACATCCCCAGCCATTTTTTCAAAGCGGAAGCACGAGGCTTGGATATTATCAGGGATACTCAAGCAATCGCTGTACCAGAAGTGCTTTACTACGATGAACCATCAGGCGCGGAAAAAGGGCTCATTATTATGGAATGGATAAACGGCAAAGTAACGGAAACTACCATAGAAAGGTTAGGCAGAAACCTCGCTTTTATGCACAGCAATCACAACAACAGACACGGATTTGAAGAAGACACCTTTATTGGAACACTTCCACAGCCTAATGGATTTTTTGACAACTGGATTACCTACTACCGGGATCAACGGCTGCTTCCTCAGTTTGAAACAGCCGCAGCGAAAGGGCGAATGCCTGTGATCAGGAGGAAGCAGATGGAAAGTTTGCTTAACTCCATTGACAGCTGGTTTAACGGTGAAGTCCCGGCTTCTCTGCTCCATGGCGATTTATGGGGCGGTAATTGGCTGGCAGGTCCTGACGGAGAACCATACCTGATTGATCCTTCCGTGTTTTACGGGGACAGAGCCTTCGAATTAGCATTTACAGAACTGTTTGGCGGCTTTCCGAATGATTTTTACCATGCATATCAGGAGATTTCACCGCTGCCGTACTATTATCAAGATATAAAACCGTTATACCAGCTTTATTATTTGCTAGTACACTTGAATATTTTTGGGGAAGCTTATGGCAGTTCAGTAGACCGCATATTGAATAGATATGCCAAGTTAAATTAGGATAACTGCAGAAAAAATGTAACAAAAGGGTTGGCTAATTAAAGATTATGCATTAAAATTATGAATGTTGTATTTTTATACTATTCTTATACTATCTTTATACTTATCAAAGGAAAGGTGCTTTATCCTTTCGTTGGGCAGGAGGACCCTATGGAGAAGAAAAAATTTGCATTGACAGATCATCTTAAATTTATCATTCCATCGTTAATTGGGATATTTCTTTTTATGATCCCCGTATCAATTGGGGATCAGGTAACTATTCCTATCGCCATATTATCCGGCTGGCTTCAGGAACTGCTGGCTGGCCAGCTGTCAGCGATAATGGCAATTATTATTTCCATAACAGCAATTGCCAGCTTGATTGTTAAATTGGCAGGAAGGGAAGCCCTTGAACGTTATCCCTTTTTTCAGCAGCTGTTGTATGTCAGCTGGTTTTGGCTGATTACGCGGCTGGCTGCTATGGCTTTTGCCATCATGGTACTTTTTGAATTAGGCCATGAAGCGATTTATTCTGCTGATACAGGGGGCTTCATCTTAGGTGACTTGCTTCATGTCTTGTTCAGTGTGTTTTTGTTCGCAGGTTTATTTCTGCCATTATTATTGAATTATGGACTTTTAGAATTATTCGGAACCATTCTTTCGAAAGTAATGCGCCCGCTGTTCAAACTGCCGGGCCGGGCCTCTATCGATTCCCTGGCATCCTGGCTCGGGGATGGGACTATCGGGGTCTTGCTGACAAGCAAGCAATATGAGGAAGGTTATTATACAAAGCGGGAAGCAGCTGTAATCGGAACGACTTTTTCTATTGTTTCAATCACATTCACTTTGGTCGTCATCTCAGAAGTCGGTTTAATGGATATGTTTGTGCCGTTCTATGGTACCGTGCTATTAGCCGGATTCATTGCTGCTTTAATCATGCCGCGAATTCCGCCGTTGTCGCGAAAAGCAGATACGTATGTCGATAATAACGATGAAGTCAAGGATGAAAGCATTCCGGAAGAACATAATGTTTTTTCCTGGGGCTACCGCCAGGCAGTCGCCCGCGGCCGGCAAGAAACTAGTGTCATTAAATTTTTCAAACAAGGGGCTCAAAACACGCTCGATATGTGGATGGGTGTAGCTCCGGTAGTGATGGCTTTTGGGTTAATTGCTTTAATTTTGGCGGAAAATACGCCAGTCTTCCAGTGGCTCGGTGTACCATTCATCCCTTTATTGGAGTTAATGCAGCTACCGAACGCCACAGAAGCATCACAGACGATTCTTGTCGGGTTTGCAGATATGTTCCTACCTGCCATTATCGGGAGCTCCATTGAAAGCGAAATGACCCGTTTTGTCATTGCTGCACTATCCGTCACTCAGTTAATATATATGTCGGAAGTCGGGGGCTTGCTATTAGGCTCCAAAGTTCCTGTCAAATTTTATGAGCTGGTGATTATATTCCTTGAACGTACCCTGATCACCTTGCCAATCATTGTTCTTATTGCACATTTGATATTTTAAGACGATTGACAGCAATCTAACTGAAGCGACATAAACAAATTTTCGATTTTTAGCTATTACAAGTCCCAGCCGGACTATACGGCTGGGACTTTGTTTTTGTTCAGGGTGATTCTTGCGGACCATACAGATTTATTTGGCCACGCACTTGATATGGAAGTAATATCTCAAGACCACCTAAAAACAAACGATAATAAAATATGAAGTTGTAAAAAAGCAATCATCAAGATTCGATTGATAAGGCAAGTGATATAAATGGCGGGTAACAGTAGATAATTTCTTCATAGGATCGGATAAGCGCTGATACTGCGTTGCGGAAATACACTACGCTTTCCGCGGGCGGCTGGTGAGCCTCCTCGAGCTAGCGCTCTGTGGGGTCTCACCTCTTAATTTACTGGACTCATCCAATTTAAGACTTCATTTTTTATGATTTCAAGGAGGTGATTTCTCCCTTCAATTGCATAAATGCCTTCTTCTTCTGCGCTTCCCGAAATATCCAACTTGTTATTCCCTAATAATATGGAAGTCTTCTTATAGTCTTCTCTTTTCAAGATTAAGGAGTATTGAATCTCTTCAGGGTAATTATCTGTCTTCTTCACCTTCATTTTAGAGCTTTCTTTCATTATTTTATCAATTAATTTAACATTGGTTATCTTAACGATTTTATCAGTTGATTCGTTATTAATAAGTATTTCCGTAATTTGCCCATTTTCCATTACATCGCCAAATAAAACGGTCTCATTTCTATCGAGGAAAGCATATGTAAGAAGGATAACTAAAAGGATTAGAAGGAATGGCACAATTTTTTTCATACCTGCTCCTCCCTATTGGCTGAATATTAAATATATTATATCAGTGATAAAATCAGGTTAAAATAGAGGACTTTAGTTATAAAACCGAGTATAAAGCACTTGGTTTTATACTCGGTAACATTCATTAATCACTTATTCTCTTTAGCATTCATATTGCCACCCGCCGCCTGTTTACAGCCGCGGTATTATACCAATTGAGCCTCCGTGTTATCCTCCTAATCACAAGCTGCGGAAGGTTGTGTTTATCAAGCCGGAAAGCTGTGTTGAATCTAATGACGTATCCATAGGAATATCTGAGGGTAATGCTTTCTCCGGCTGGGCTTTAACCATACCTGGATCATATCCCAGCTCCATCGCCCTTTTCCGGTAAAATGACTGGTAGCTGACATGCTGCTGCGGCCCTGCGTGGAAGATTCCAGTAAGGTTAGCCTTCGTTAATTCAGCAATCGCAGTCGTAATGTCGTCTATATGGGTGAAAGTTCTTATTAAATCATCTGACTTCTCTATCGGTTCTCCCTTTGCCAGGCTTTCTTCCAGCAGCAAGCTTCGCTTATCAAGCTCGCCTGCCCGGTTTTTGCCATATAGCGGTCCGGTCCTTAGAATGATATAATCATTTAACTGTTTTTGAATGATCCGTTCCGCTTTAATCTTGGCATTTGTATAAGCCGCTTTCGGATTATCTTCTGGAAGCTTTTTGGGATGATCGTCTTCATTATAAGGACCCTCGCCCTCAGAAAAAATGTCATGGCTGGATAGATAAATGAATTTTGTCTGGGTCGTTAAATGCGTGATTACATGCGTCAATCCTTGAGCTACTAGTAATTCCTCATTTTCCATGTCCATCAATGCCCAAATCACTATGTCAGGCTGATGCTTTTTATAAAAAAGTGAAAATGCTTCTGGCTGATTAATATCCACATGTTCCATTCCTTCTGTTTCCCGTGGTTCACGGAAACAAGTACCGCTGACCTTGTTACTCTCTTCCTGTTTCAGTAAGTGATAAATGGAAGTACCTAGATAACCGTCGGCTCCAAATACAGATATTCTCATTGATATCATCTCCAGCTTTTAGTTTTAAACCACCTTTTACCCATGCAGACAAAAAGATACCTCTATGACTTATTTCTATTAGAAAAGAACTTTTCCTTCATTATAGAAGCATTTCCTTCGATAAATGGCTGCCATAACCCTAACATCGTTTTATTTGAAAGCAGAAGTACAATCCCTAAGGCAATTGCTGCGAATCCGATAATATCAATCGGATGGTTGTAAAAAAGCAATTCCTGCTGGCGTAAATATTGAATGAAAAATCCATGCAAAAGATAAACATACAATGTCCGTTTACCGAATTCTGTCCAAATCCCTGAAACCCTTGGAATCCAGGCAAGAACACTGACGGACATTAACAGTGCTGATAGATAAACAAGCAAGCGGAATACCCCGCCAAATACTGGGGCCCCCATTGCGGTATAAGACTTGGACCCTAACAGCCAATCCGTCGAGAAATCAGGATAAAAGCTGATAATGACGGCTGCCGAAACCATTATTAGCAATCCCACACCCTTTACTAAGTGAGTCCGCAGCTGCATTACTTTTTCTTTGGTTATCCAGTAACCAAGTAAAAAGAACGGAAAGAATACGAATGTTCTGGACAAGCTGAACGAATGACCGATCGTATCAAAGTATCCAACAAGTAATCCTGTCATTACAGCTGCTGATATTCCCTTTACCGGTGACAGCTTGCTGAACAGATGGAGCAGTAAGTGCCAACAAAACAAGCTAAATAAAAACCACAATGACCAATGCGGGTAAAAGGGAGCGGTCATCCAGTCTCCTTTCCCGATAAAAAAGTAATAAACCGTATAAAACACCTGAAAGATCATATAAGGGAGCAGCAGTTTTTTGGAAAGCTTGACAATATAGCCTTTACTTCCTGACCCTTTGGCAAAAAATCCTGAAAGAAATATAAAGGCTGGCATATGAAAAATATATATCCAATGATAAATAACATTTACAGCTGCTGAGTCTGTTTTTAATGGTTGAATTAAATGGCCAAATACAACTAAAAAAATCAGCAGGAATTTGGCATTATCAAAAAATGATTCTCTTTGCATCGCTCTCATTCCCCTTAGTTAAACATAATGATTAGTCCTTTACTATTACCCGTTTTTATAAGACTTTCGCAAAAGACACTTTCTTTTAAAGAGGTTGTTATGGAACTGTCATCTTCCTTAAACCAATTGTCATAATCAAAAATCCCCCGCCACTTCACTACGTTTTGGGTAGTAAAGCAGCGAGGGAAGATCCCTTACGCATTCTTTTTCATTTTCTTTTTCGTTGTTGTCTTCTTTTTTGGTGCTGGTTTGTCTTTTTTGGCCCTGTCTAATGATGCTTCCAAAGCTTCCATCAAATTGGTGACATTGTCAGGGACTTGCTTGTCTGTGGCAGTTGCTGTTTCATCATTGTTTTTCTTTTCATCAATTAAGTCAAGCAGTGCTGTTCGGTAGTTATCTTTATATTTTTCTGGATCAAATTCCGCGGTCAGCTGGTCAATCAGCATTTTGGCAGTATCTAATTCTTTTTGGTCGGTTTTAACATCCTCCGGAACATTGGGAACTTCTTTTACATCTCTTACCTCATCCGGATAATGAATGGTCTCAACTACAAGCGTGTTCTCGTACACTCTAATGGCTGCAAGCTGTTCTTTAGACCGAATAATCATTTTGGCGACACCGATTTTTTCACTATCCTTCAGAGCCTGTCTCAACAAGGTATATGCTTTGCTTCCTCCCTCATTGGGTGACAAGTAGTAACTTTTCTCAAAATAAATCGGATCGATTTCCTGCAAACTGACAAAATCGACAATTTCGACAGCTTTGTCGGTCTGTTCTTCCTGAAGCTCGGCCATTTCTTCGTCCGTTAAGACAACAAATTTATTCTTGGCATACTCAAATGCTTTAACAATTTCTTCTGACTCTACCTCCCGTTCGCAAACCGGGCAAACTTTTTGATACTTAATCGGGGACTGGCATTCTTTATGAAGCTGGCGCAGTTTCACATCTTTATTCTCTGTTGCTGCGTGAAGTTTAACTGGAATATTGACAAGCCCAAAACTAATCGTTCCTTTCCACATCGTATGCATAGCACGACCTCCTTTTCCCCACTTAGTGTTCCGTATTCTATTGCTTTTTATGACTAAGAAAAAAGGAAAACGATAACACTAAAAACGGTTTCTGAAAATCATAATCAAAGGAAGCATGAAGGAAGATGACCATGAAATTAATGCAGCCACTTGCCCATGAAGAAATCCCGACTGGAAATGGCTGGGTTTTCGAAACGAAGTATGATGGCTTTCGCGCCGTCTTGCATTGGCGCGAGGATAAAATTGAATTGATTAGCCGCAATGGGAAAACCTTGTCAGAGAACTTTCCGGAAATCATTGCTTATTGCAAACAACAACAAGGAGTAGTTAACTCGTTGCTTCCGTTGGCAATCGATGGGGAAATTGCCATTTTAAACACTATGTATCAGGCAAATTTCCCGCTCGTCCAACAACGCGGAAGATTTAAATCCGCAGGGAATATAAATAAAGCTGCCGAGTCAAGACCCGCTCACTTTCTTTGCTTTGATTTGTTGCTGTCAGGCGGTACCGATCTGCAAAAATACAAGTATGATGACCGTAAGCAGCAGCTTCATCACCTGTTCGACCTATTGCATCTAAACAGCCCGATTGATTGGCAAAAACGATTAGCATACGTTGAACGCTTTACTGACTGGAAGAGACTTTGGAAAAAAATCAGCGAACAAAACGGCGAAGGCATTATCGCCAAGCGTTCGGACAGCCCATACTCGGAGGGAAAGTCTCACAGAGACTGGCTGAAAATAAAAAACTGGCGTACGATTAGTGCTTTTATTACCGCCTATGACCTGCAAAACGGTTACTTTGAGATTGCTGTCTATCAAGATGGACAGCAAATACCAGTGGGAAAATTCAAGCACGGATTGGAAGGGGAACAGCTGGCAATAGTTAAGCGCCTGATTACAGCGAAAGGAAACAAGGAGGGGAACGTTTATTTCCTGCCTCCCGCTATTTGTGTAGACATCCATTGTCTGGACGTTAAAGATGGTGAATTGCGCGAGCCTGTATTTCATCGTTTTCGCGTCGATCTGAAGCCTGAACAATGTACGTGGCAGCAGGCAAAACAAAGCTTGGCCATGCTTCCGCAGAGCATCCATCTAACGAACCAGCAAAAAGTATTCTGGCCGGAAAAGCAGCTTACCAAGGGAGACATGGTCATTTACTTTCGAGAAATCGCCCCGTATATGCTGCCTTTTTTACGCGGAAAAGCATTAACTGTCATTCGCTGTCCCGATGGAGTTGCTGGTGAATCTTTTTTTCAAAAACATTTGCCTGCCTATGCCCCTGACTATTTGGCAGGAACTAAGACGAAGGAAGAAACTCTGCTGCACTGTGGAACAACAGAAGCACTTATTTGGCTGGCCAACCATGGAGCTCTCGAATACCATGTCCCTTTTCAGTACATGGGAAGCGCTGTTCCCAATGAGATTGTTTTTGATTTGGATCCTCCTGGCATTAAGGAGTTTAAGCTAGCTGCTTTTGCCGCTCAATTGCTAAAAGAACTGCTTGACAAGCTGGAACTGGTTTCCTTTGTCAAGACTTCTGGGAATAAAGGGATTCAAGTATATATTCCTATACCTGAACACAGCCTTACCTATGCAGAAACAGCTTCCTTCACACAAGCGATTGCCTTGCTGCTAGAGAACCAGCATGGCGATTTATTTACCACCCAGCGGCTGAAAAAAAATCGAGGAGGTAAGCTTTATATCGACTACGTACAACACGGAAGGGATAAAACGTTGATTGCCCCCTATTCACCTAGAAAAACGGAACAGGCAACTGTATCCACCCCTTTGTTTTGGGGAGAAGTAGCAGCACAATTATCGCCGGAACAATTTACAATTGGCACTGTAGTGGAAAGAGTAAAAGAAAAAGGCTGCCCCTTTGCCGGTTACCACCAGGCAAGGGACAGCCAAAAGCTTGATTTGGTTAAACAATTTATTGCACAAAGCCGGTCATAGAAGCTTATTCAAAAGAAATTGCCCAGCTTCCATCGCGGAAAATCGCTTCCTTGCTGCCATCCTTTGTGATTCCATCAATATTAAGCTCGGCCGAGCCCATCATGAAGTCTTCGTGGTTGAGGCTGTCATTGACACCATGCTTATCCATATCTTGTTTACTCATGTCTGGACCGTTTTCAATATTGGTAGGGTATGCTTTTCCTAACGCTAGATGACAGGAAGCATTTTCATCAAACAACGTATTGAAAAAGATGATTCTTGATTGGGAAATTGGTGACTCATGCGGTACAAGGGCTACTTCTCCCAACCTGCGTGACCCTTCGTCTGTATCAAGCAGATGCTTTAATGTTTCTTCTCCCTGCTCTGCTGAAAAATCAACCACTTTTCCGTCTTTAAATGTAAGCTTGAAATTCTCAATCAAATTGCCGCCATAGCTTAATGGCTTGGTACTTTTAACGGTTCCGTTGACTCCATACTTGTGGGGCATTGTGAAAACTTCTTCTGTCGGCATGTTCGGGTTAAACTCTACTCCATTAGGAGAAACGGCCGAACCCCCGTGCCATATGTGGTTTTCAGGAAGATCAATAGTCAGGTCTGTACCATCAGCATGATAAACCAGTTGTTTGTATTGTTTTCTGTTTAAATATTCCCGCGCTTGGCGTAATGTTTCATTATGGTCCGCCCAGGCCTTGACAGGATCAGGCTGATCGATTCGTGTAATGCTGAAGATTTTTTCCCAGAGGTTTGCTTGTGCTTCTTCTGCTGTTTGTTCCGGAAAAACTTTTTTCGCCCATGATATCGTCGGATAACCAACAATGGACCAACAAACTTTATCGTTCATAATATAATCTCGATATTCACTGAGTGCCTCTCCGCCTGCCTTATTGGCAGCAGCTATTCTTTCTCCATCAATATCTTTCAACAAGTCAGGATTTTCACCGTAAATAGACAATAGGGCATACCCGTCTTTTACCATTTCTTCCAGCCCTTGCGCTTTCCATCTTGGAAAGTTTTTTAGTATGTCCATTGGTGCATGTTTCATCTTTAAATAAGTTAAATCCTCATCGTTCCACTCGATATGGACGTTTTTTGCGCCGGCTAGATAAGCTTCCCTGGCAACCATCCGCGTAAACCCAGCGGCTTCTACAGGAGAGTTGAGAATCAACCCTTGTCCCTCTTGGAGGTTGACGCCAGTTTGAATAGCCAGCTTTGCATATTTCTTTAATTGTTCTTCCTGTTTATCCATCAGCAATCTTCCCTTCCCTTTTTCTTTCTATTATTTCATAAAAGACCATATAAAGGTAGTGGCCAATTTTCAGATAAAAAAAGTGCCGCTGTCACCAGCTGCACTTTCTGTCTATCTCCCTTCTTACTGCAAAGCTATTTTCAAAGTTTCCAAGTTTTGCTCCATTAAACTGAAATAATCTTCCTCATTCTGAATATCTTCTTCGGTGAGAACAGCTAAATTGTGAATCCGTAAAGTTTCTGCTCCAACTTCTTTTTGGACGACTTCTGCGACGCGAGGGGTTACATTTTGTTCAAATAAAATATAATGCAAGTCATGCTCCCTTGCTTCATCTATTATATATTCCAACTGTTTTTGCGACGGTTCAGACGCAGTAGATACTCCAGAAACCGCTATCTGCTCAATGCCATACGCATTTTCCCAATAACCAAAGGCAGCATGTGAAACAAGTATTTGTTTATCTTGATACTCCTGTTCAATCTGGTGAAATTCCTCATCAAGCGACTCTAATTGAGCCTTCAGCTTCTCAAAATTCTCGTTGAATACCTTCTCCTGCTCCGGCATCAGACTGACCAGCTCATCTTTAATATTTTCTGCTAAACCAATAGAGCGATTCGGGTCCAGCCATATGTGCGGATCAAAATCACCGTGGTCATGTTCTTCTTCTCCTGCTTCATCCTCCTCATGGGCATGAGCATCATCCCCGTGATCGTGGTCACTATGGTCGGCTTCCTCTTCATGGTGATGGTCGTGAGCTGAAGTAATAAAGGCGCTTCCGTTTCCTGCCTCCAGCATGCTTACATCCTCTGTTTTGACAGCACCAGCAATTTTATCTGCATACGATTCCAATCCTGCTTCTAAGTATATAAATGCGTCTGCCTGTGCAATGTCTACCATGGTATTAGACGTCGGCTCAAAAGTATGAGCATCCGTTCCCGGCGCTAATAACGATTCAACCTGTACCAGGTCACCGCCAATTTTTTCTGTAAAATCTTGTAGCGGGTATAATGTTGTATAGATAGCCAGCTTTTCTTCACTATCCGCATTTCCTTCATTCTCTACAGTTTCTGCTCCGCATCCTGCCAGAAATGCTACTATAGCTGCTGCTAACCAAAGCAATCCCTTCTTCATATAGTTCCTCCTCATTAAATATAAATAAACAATTACGCAACCTAAAGGGATTATATCGTAATGGTTACGTTTTGTAAATAGTAACTATTACGTTTTAAAATTTGAAGAAAAAAACTGTCCTAGCTATATTTGCTGAACAGTTTTATCTACACTCCGGGCATTTTCCATATACTTCAAACTTATGATTGGCTATTTCGTATTCTGGTAAATCGCTTGCCACTTCATCAATCGGGCAGATCCTCAATGGTCTTGTTGTTCCGCAATCCATACAAATAAAGTGGTGGTGATGGCCATCAATATTACAATGGAAACGGAAATATTTTTCGCCTTCAAGAGTGGTTGTTTCCAGTATTTCCAGCTCGACCATTGTGTATAAGTTGCGGTAAACCGTATCATAACTGGCGCCGGGAAAATCCTTGCCGAATTCCTTCCATATCGAATTCACGGATAAATATTGGTCGTGGGTTGAAAAAATATCCAGTAACTTTTCTCTTTGCCTTGTATGTTTAAAGCCATTCCTTTTTAGTAAGTTCAATGCTTGTGATTCATTCATTCCATTTCACCCTTCAGTTGAATAAATGCGCTTCGTTTCATTATAATCAATCGGAATCGTTTTTATCAAACGGGCGAAGCACATCTCTCTGCTGCCAAAGATCAGAAACAACCCCAGCGTCTTGGGATACAGACCTACAGTCTGGGAATTCCCAAACTTAACCAAGTTTGCTAAGAGACAATGGAAACTTCTGCTTCCAATTGCAATTCCACATTTCCCATTACTGCTCTGGATATCATACAGGATTGCTCAGCCTTCTCGACAAGCTGCTTTGTTTTTATGATGTCTGCATCTGTGCTCCCACTCTTCAGGAGAACGGTTGGGCGGTGGATAATTTTTTTATAAGTGAATACACCATTCGTTACATCAACGATACCTTCAGATTTTAAATCCATATTGGCCAGTGGAAGTTCTGCCCGCTCTATCATTGCTCCCAAAGTAATGATGTAGCAGGTAGAAGCAGCACCTAGCAGCATTTCATCAGGGTTGGTACCTACTCCAGGACCATCCATTTCCGGCGGAATCGATATTTCCGTCTGCAGGTTGCCTGCATGAATACTACCTACGGCATTCCTCCCGCCAGGCCAATCTGCTTGTAAATGAAAATGATGAGTAGCCATTCATAGCTTCCTTTCTATTGTCTATTCTTCTTCTATTTTAATGGTAGGAGCAGCACTAGATAAAATATAATGCTTGCAAACGAGCAAAAGCGGCTGCCCCATGATGAGAGCAGCCGTTAGTTCCAGGCTCTATGCCGCTTTATTTTGCTTGTTTCCTGATAGAAACCAGCCTGCCACTGCAATAGCAACCAGTACACCATAGAAAATTAATTTCCAAATAGTGGAGTGAGCAAAGTCATGAGGCAGTAAATGAATGGCATCATGGCCAAGTACTGTCACTAATAATTTCACCCCTACCCAGCCAACAATTGCAAATGCTGCAATTTCAAGACCAGGACGGTCGTGCAACAGTTTTACGAACATGTTAGCAGCAAAACGCATGATAATCAATCCGATCATTCCGCCGGCAAAGACAACCGCAAACTGGGCGCCATCCAGACTCCCTACGTTCGGCAGCCCTGTAGCTGGCAACGCAACCGCTAAAGCTACTGCTGCCAAAATTGAATCGACCGCAAAAGCCAGATCCGCAATTTCTACTTTCAGTACAGTCGTCCAGAAGCCGCTTCCTTTTGTTTCTTTCTCGATTTCTTCTTCGTCATCTTTTCCTCTTTTCGAGAGCTTGTCATACAAGTGTTTTCCGGAAATAAACAAAAGATAGGCAGCGCCGATAGCTTGTACCTGCCACACATCCACAAGAAAAGAGATAATGAAAAGTGAACCAAACCGGAGGACAAACGCACCAGCGAGTCCATAGAAAAGAGCCCTTTTCCTTTGCTCGTCCGGCAGATGCTTAACCATGATAGCTAATACTAGTGCATTATCTGCTGCTAAAATGCCTTCCAGTCCTACTAAAACAATGAGTACCCAGCCGTATTCAATCAGCAGTTGTACATCCAAAAATAAACACTCCTTCTATAGTTCCTCTATTAGACCAAATAAAAATGGTCTCCACCAATACTGGTAAAGACCATGAAAAGAGACCTTTACCCTGGTGGTAAAGGTCTCGCTAACAACGTTGGTTGCCAATTAAGCCGGAGAATACTCTCGAAATGACGACTTTAATTGTACAGCTACTCCCCTTTAGATGGTTATATCATAATCATAACCGCAGGCAAAGTCAACTGTTTTAAATGCGAAATAGTGACTTTGCCTTTCGCCGCCTCCAGGACACACACTTATCGTTACCCGATAAAGCGGCGCCTATACATGGGGACAGCTTTTACACAGGATTTCCAATTATCCATGAATGACCGACTGCATACGATCATTCATTTGTTGTTTTAACTCTTTTAGTGTTTCCTCGCTTTCTTGTCGGCTCGTACTGGAAACACCGAAATAGCATTTGATTTTCGGCTCTGTGCCAGATGGCCGCAGACACACCCAACTATCCTTCTCCAACAAATACTTGACCACATTTTCCGCAGGTAAATCTATTTTTTCTGTACTACCTGCTTCTATCAACTGGCGCTCAGAGGTTTGATAATCCTCTGCGGCCTTGACTTGCAATCCGCCAATTTCCGTTAATGGGTTTTTCCTTATATCGTCCATGATCGCTGCTATTTGCTCAGCGCCATCTTTCCCTTTCAAGGTCAACGACGACATCTCTTCAAAATAAAACCCATGTTTTCCATAAAGCTCTTCTAATGCTTCAAGTAGTGTTTTTCCCTTCGCTTTCCAGTAGCTGGCCATCTCGCAGGCAACCATCGTCGATTGAACTGCATCTTTATCTCTGACGAAATCCCCGATTAGATAGCCATAACTTTCTTCATAGCCAAACAAGAACTTATCTGCTGTCGTTTCAAACTCTTTTATTTTTTCACCAATATACTTAAAACCGGTCAACGTATCAATGGTTTCCACTCCATAATGCTTAGCGACGGCCTTACCTAGCTCCGTAGTCACAATCGTTTTAATCAACTTACCATTTTGTTTATCAGCGTCGCTCGTATGAGCGAGGATATAATCCAGCATCAGCGTGCCGAGCTGGTTCCCTGTCAACACCTGATATGATCCCTCTCCGTCCTTGACCGCAACTCCTAACCTGTCTGCATCGGGATCTGTTCCGACCAGGACGTCAGCATTACGCTGTTTTCCTTGTTCAATAGCTAGAGTAAACGCTTGATGCTCCTCTGGATTCGGCGACTCTACTGTGGAAAATTCCGGGTCTAGTTTCGCTTGTTCCGCTACCACATGAACATCTTTGAAACCAAGCTGTTCCAATCCGTTCAGCACCATATCGTGAGCTGTTCCATGCAATGGCGTAAACACAACATTCAACGAATCAAAGGTGCTTTCAGAAGCTTGATTCATTTTGGAAATTCGTTTCAGTTCCTCGAGATAAGCAGTATCCACTTCTGAACTAATCCAATTCAATAGACCGTTTTGTTCAATTTCCTGCCGCTCAGCAACAGCAATTTTCAATTCGTTGTCGATCCCCTGTACTTTAGCAATCACCTGAGCTGCTTCCGCCGGAGGCATTTGACCGCCATGCTCATTATATACTTTAAAGCCATTGTATTCTGGCGGATTGTGGCTGGCAGTTATCATAATCCCGCCTGCTGCCTGCAGGTGGCGGACGGCAAAGGACAGGACTGGTGTCGGGCGGAGCGACTCATAAACATGCGCTTTAATCCCATGGGCACCAAGGACTTTGGCTGATTCGACCGCAAATTCCTTTGACATATAGCGGGAATCATACGCGATTGCAACGCCGCGTTCCGCAAAATTGTCTACATTCTCCTTCAAGTACTGCGCAAAGCCCTCTACCGCTTTACGGATTGTATAGATGTTCATTCTGTTGGTTCCAGGCCCAAGCACACCGCGCATACCCCCGGTCCCGAAGGTGAGTTCCTTATAAAAAGCATCTTCCAGTTCTTTTTCCGAACCCTCCATCTCCTGTAACTGCTGTTGTAACGCCGGATCAAGCTCAGGAAATGAAGACCATTTATTGTATGTAGTTTGCCAAGACATGATAATCCTCCTCAACGTATTTTCATCATTAAAAAAATATTACCATAAAAAAAACAACTTCTCTATTACGGTAACGATAAGTAGATACCCGTTTTTATATAAATTTATTCATACATCTATAAGGCCATCCTTTGGAAGCAGTCCTATTTTCTAAGATTTTATTCTATTAATTTATAAGTATGATATATTAAATTATATGGTTATACTAATTTCATAGATAGCTGATGTGTTAAAAATAGTAAAATATTAGAAAAATTAATAGTAAGGTTGTGAGCGTATGCGATTATTAGAGAAAAAGTCTGTTCAAGGCTTAGTTATCGCCATTTTAATTTTCATGTTGATTTACCTTATATCGATAACAAAGTTCATTTTCGTACCCATCGGTGCCTACTTAATATCGATTGCCGTACCGATTATCGGAGCAGGCCTGTTATATTACATAACGATGCCGCTTGTCCGCAGGCTCGAAAAATGGAAAGTACATAGAATCTTGGCCATTATTATTGTATTTTTTATCATTATTGGCGTTATTTACTTTATGGCCAATTTCATTGCACCGATTGTTCAGCAGCAATTCACCAAATTGACCGACAATATTCCCAAAATGGTAGATAACAGCGAGAAATTCATTTACAACTGGCGTGACAATCAAGATATGATTCCAAGCCAGCTGGATTCAACTATTGAAAATATTACAAATAACCTTAATGATTATGCGCAAAATATTGTCGGCTTCTTGATTGATTTTCTTGCCCAGGTATTTGGTTTTCTATTTGCCTTTGTGCTAATACCATTCTTTTTATTTTTTATGCTGAAGGACGGGCATAAGTTTGTACCATTCATCTCCAAGTTTCTCAGCAAAAGCAAGGCAGACAGCTTCAGAAGGCTGGCAGATAACATCAATCATACCCTTGCTTCCTTTATCCAGGGCCAATTTATTGTCAGTGTCTGTGTCGGTTTTATGCTGTATATTGGTTATCTAATCATCGGCCTTCAATACTCCTTAACACTGGCATTGTTCGGGCTTATCATGAATTTCATTCCGTTTGTAGGGCCGTTTTTATCAGCGATTCCCGCGATAATCGTCGGATTTTTCGAGGACCCGATGCTTGCCGTCTGGGCAATACTCGTAATGGTGATCGCCCAACAAATTGAAAGTAATTTGATTTCGCCTAATATCATGGGAAAAGTGCTCGAGCTCCATCCTTTAACGATCATTACTTTGATTCTGGCCGCGGGCAGCATCGCCGGCTTTCTAGGATTGCTATTTATCATCCCGGCCTATGCCGTTGTTAAAACAATTATTTCCCACTTTTACCACGAATGGCGAAAAAAGCAGCCGCCAGAGGACCAAAATATCTTTTAGAGTGCTGGATGGATACAACGATTTAACGGTGTTGCAACCAAGTATCTAAACAGTTACCTCGCTTGGTTTCATGTGTTAGAGAGCATTCATCATCAGCGAAATAAAGTCACAATGACCCAATATGATAGTAAAAGGGAATCTAATTCCAATTGTCGAAACATTTGATCCACTTAGACTTTCTAAGGAGTTTACGGTATAAACATTATTTCTTTTTTCAACGAACGGTACAAGGTATAGTCTAAGAACAGTTATTGAAGAGTGAAACGTTGGTCTATTTATTCGTAATACTCGTATGATATTAATGAATATAACAAATTAGAGGTGGACAAATGAAAGCAATTGTGTACACAAAGTACGGTTCCCCCGAAGTTCTTCAGCTAAAAGAGGTAGAAAAACCTATTCCTAAGGAAAATGAAATACTGGTAAAAGTAATAGCAACAACTGTAACAGTAGCAGATATTCGTGCACGGAGTTTTACAGTTCCCCTCCCTGTTTGGCTGCCTGCCCGAATAGCATTGGGTTTTAGACAGCCAAAAAAAGATATATTAGGGATGGAGTTAGCTGGAGAAATAGAGTCAGTAGGAAAAGATGTCAAGCGATTTAAGGAAGGTGACCAAATCTTTGCAGCTTCCCTAGTGGGTTTTGGTGCTTATGCCGAATATAAGTGCCTGCCTGAAGACGGACCAGTATCTATTAAACCCAACAATTTATCTTTTGAGGAAGCCGCAGCCATTCCAATAGGGGCACGTACAGCATTGTTTCATCTTAGAAAGGCTAACATTAAGAATGGTCAAAAGGTGCTTGTCTATGGCGCTTCAGGAAGTGTAGGGAGCTATGCAGTGCAAATTGCCAAGTATCTCGGAGCAATAGTTACAGGGGTATGCAGTACCTCGAATTTAGAATTGGTAAAATCTCTGGGAGCCGATAAGGTAATTGATTACACTACCGAAGATTTTTCTAGTAAAGGTGAGACTTATGATGTTATCTTTGAAGCGGTAGACAAAAGTTCGTTTTCAGCTTGTATGAAATCGCTAAAGAAGGATGGAACCTATATTAATGTCCCGGTACCGTTACCAGGAGTTAGAATGCTATGGACTAAATTGACAACCAGCAGGAAATTAATATTGGGTCGAGATTCACCTGAAAATCCCGAAGCCCTAGACTTCCTCAAAGAACTTGTTGAGGCGGGGAAGTTAAAAGTGGTCATTGATAGGACCTATGAGTTTGAAGAGATAGTTGAAGCACATAGACATGTCGAGAAAGGGCACAAGAAGGGAAACGTCGTCATAAATGTGGAACATAACAACAAATCCTAATACGCCATCTAAAAAACACGATTAAATCTAAGTAGTTCCGTGTCCGTGGGAAATATCCAAGACAGCACAATAATTAACAGACCAAATCGGATATGGTTTGGTCTGTTGTTTTTTCCTTATATAACAATGTTTATTGGATAATAAAATTGAAAATAACATAGTAATTAGCACCTTGGCAGTAGCTGTTGTCAAGATTACTATGTTATTTGGTATGCCAATTGCTATGTTGGTTTTCATTAACTAAGTAGGCAATTGTAATTTTATGTTAATATAAATGTATTGTTTGTGAAGGAAAATTCTTCAACAAACGGGTGCCATCGCTTAACAAATTATTCGCCTTTCCTTCTTTAAGTAAAGGGCAGGTTAGCATTAGTATTATTACATGACATAAATAAAAATATATGGAGGTATAGTTATGTGGATAATATTTGGGGTTATTGCAATAGTAACAACTTTTATTAATCTTTACATGTATAAAGCAGGAAAGGATTATAAGCTTGCTATGGCGATAGGATTATCATTTACAGCCTTAACACTTTGTTCAGAATACAGTCTTGTATCTGGGTGGGTAAAAGCAGAAGATTGGTCAGCTTTAGGAGATGTAGTACCTGGTATGGAAAGGGCATTATGGTTTTTGACAATTGTTTCTATCTTACTAAATATAGCACCCATACTTTTAGAACTAAAAGGTAAGGAATAGGAATTATGCAATGCAATCAGGAAAAATTAAATAAAGAGAATGCTTGGATAATGATATCCAAGCATTTTCTCTTTAGAAAACAAGGTAGACACGAGTAAAAATGCACGACTTTGTGAAACAATGCACCTAAACAAACGGGGGCGTTAGTTTAAGAAACCTAATATACAAGATTAGAACTTCCACAACAATGGAAGCCCTCTTCTTCTGCGTAATGTCAACACTAAACTTTAACATATCTTTTAGAATAATGCCCGAAGCTTTAAACTCACTAGCATAAGAGGAAATAAGTATAAAAATACTAAATACTAAAAGGACTGGCCCCAGGAAGGACCAGTCCTTTTTCATATGCGTTCCACATTAGCTTTTATTCTGTGGCAGCATCAATTTCTTCTTGAAGCTTGTTGAGGATATCGCCATTTACTGTAGAAACTTCCTCGATATAGAAGTCGCGTACAGGTTTTGCTTTTTCTCTGAATGCTTCTCTTTGTTCATCCGTCAATTCAATTATTTCTGTCGGGTTGCTATCATTGTTTTTGATTGTTTCCAAAAACTCTTCATTTTGTGCTTTTTGTTCATCAAAAACCCAGTCCTGCATTTCGTTTACGGTTTCATTGACCATATCCTGGACTTCCGGTGACAGGTCATTAAACCAGTCAGTGTTAACAGTTGTCATTGCTACATAGTTATTATGACTGGAAAGTGTCATATAATCCTGGACTTCATGGAAAGAAGCATCTCCTATAAAGAAGATTGGGTTTTCCTGTCCTTGTACAGTGCCGCGGTCAAGAGCTGTATATAATTCACTCCAACTCATTGGTGTCGGTTCTGCGCCATATGCTTCATAAGATTCCGAAATCAATGGAGATGTCTGTGTTCGCATCAGAAATCCTTCAAAATCAGAAGGTTCATCAATAGCTACATCACTGCTGGTCCACTGCATGGCACCTTCTGTCCAATAGCTAAGCGGTGTAATTCCATATTCCTCATATCTTGCTGACAAGTCTGTATTAAGTGCTTCACTGTTAGTCAAAATATCCTGTGTTGTTTGAAGATCATCAGGGAAAAGGAAATGCAAAGCAAATACTTGACCTTCAGCTACCATGTTACCAGTAAAACCTGGAGACATGACAGCCATTTCCACACCGCCGTTTTGCAATAGCTCTACCTGGTCACTTTCACTGCCAAGGCCGCCGTATTCGTAAGGCTCGATAGTGATTTTTCCGCCTGATTTTTCATCCATTCGTTTGGCGAATTCTGCCGCATATTCATATTGCACCTGGCCTTTTACTTCTTCCGTGACAAATCTCCATGTTTGCGCTTCAATGTCTGCGGTATCTTCTGAAGATCCGTCTCCACCATCTGCTTCTTCACCAGAGTCGCCGTTACCTCCACAAGCAACTAATAGAAAACTAATAGACAATATGGCGATTAAACCAAATAAGTATTTTTTAAAAATAATAATTACCCCCTTAAAAAATTTTATATGTGAATCCACTCACTTTACTGGAAATAGCGGTAAGCGAGTGAGATCTCCTCAAACCCAATCAACAAGGCGCCTACTGCCAGCAAAATAATGATAAAAGGCGGCGTACCTTTAATGACATCCAAATAAGACTTATGAAAGACCGCGCTTGCCGTAAATATGTCCACCCCGAATGGAGGTGTGGCAGACCCCAATGCAGCCTGGAAAGTTACAATGATCCCCAGGTGTACTGGATCGATGCCTGCACTTTCTGCTACAGGCATAAAAATTGGTGTTAAAACTAAAATAACGACGATCGGATCGACAAACATACATCCGACAAAGAAGAAGATGGATACCATAATTAATACGTAAATTGCGCTTGGGTCTGTACCTAATACTGCTTCCGAGATAATTTGCGGAATTCTTGCAAAGGATATCATCCAGGTAAACGCCTGTCCTCCGGCGACCAGGACGAAAACAGCAGATGTAACCAGACCGGTTGACAGTGCCACTTTGGGCAAATCAGTCAATTTGATAGACCGATAAATGATGACTTCTAAAATAAATGCATAAAGGACGGAAACACCAGCGGCTTCCGTAGCACTGAAAATCCCTGAGTAAAGCCCTCCAATAATGATAATCGGAAATCCAAGAGGAAGGAGTGCTTTTCTAGTATACTTCCACCTTTCTTTCCATGTTGCTTTTTCAGCTAAAGGGATGTTTTTAACTTTGGCATAAAAATAACTATATAATGCAAAGCAAACGAACACGAGGATCCCCGGAATGATTCCAGCGAGGAATAAATCACCTACAGAAGTACCTGAAACAAGCGCATACATAATCATCCCAATGCTCGGCGGCACCAATAACGCTATATCACTGGAATTAATAATTAAAGCAATCGCACTTGAATCCTTATAGCCTGCTTTTAAAAGTCTTTGACGCATTGGTGTACCAATAGCAACCACAGTTGCCTGGGTCGAACCTGAGATAGCCCCAAACAAAGTACAGGCTGCCGAGGTTGTAATTGCATAACCGCCGCGCATATGTGCGACGAAAGAACCGATAAAATCCAGCAGCCGGTTAGACGTTTTACCCGTTGTCATGATATCAGCTGCTAAAATAAACAATGGTACCGCCAATAATACGTAGGCTTCAATTCCTGTTTCCAGCTGCCGCATCATCAGCATAGGATCCATCATTGGAAAAAATATAAACAGTATTGCCAATGGGGCCGCGATCAGCGGAATCATCATTGGAAAATTTAATAACAACAAGACGATCATGATCGTCATTAACGTGGCTACCATTTTCAGTTCCTTTCTACTTCGTATTTTGGAGATGGCTAAACATGGGTTTGATCCTCGACGCTAGCATCATCGTTGTAATCGACTAAATCTGTACCTAAATAAACTTCTTTCTCTCTTATGTTAATCCACACATTCCTGAGATATTGAATCCCCCCCATGAACAACCCGATAGGGATAAACATGGAAATGTAATAAGAAGGCAGTTGAAGAGCAGTGGTCACTCTTCCACTTTCATAGATAGATAACACATGCAAGGAAGAATAATAGGTAAGAATAAACAGGAAGACGGCGGTTACGGCCGGAATGAATATAGCTAATGCTTTTCTTACTTTGAAAGGTGCTAAATCATAAAATGCCGACATGCTAATATGCCGTCCTTTCCTGGCTGCATAAGAAATCCCCATAAAAGTCGCTAACACAATGGCAAATTTGCTAATTTCATTGGCAAAAGACCAACTTGAACCTGTTAGCGCCCGACTGAGGACATTGCCAATAACCATGACTGCAATAAGCAGGACAGCATAGCTTAAAATAATTTCTTCCAATTTGAGTATAAACTTGTCAATTGCTCTTAATAATTTCAATGCCTGTTTTCCTCCTCGTTGTATTTGGGAGAATTGTATTCATACTTGTAAAAATTTAAGAGAAAAGCCTCAACGCTTCTATTTATGTACAGCAACTTCTCAATTATTAGTGAATCCATCCATATTAATCAGCTTTCCTTGCATAAAACCCATTCTTAATAAAATGGGGGCTACCTGGCTACTGTTTTCCAGATACCTTTAATGTTACAGAAGTGTTTCAACGCTCTCAAACTGTATATATACCGATTTTTCTTAATTATTGGATAAATAATATTGTGAGGTCATATTGACAGGAGCTTCTTTAAATATAAGCTCATATGCTCCCAATGGTTTCCAAATACTCTTTATCCGCTTAAATAGGAAATAGCATGGTTAGTAAATAATACCCAGTTTCTTTTCTTCTCAAACCTCTCTTGCTCAAAATCAGCAAAAAAACAGTTGAAAACAGAAAAAAGTTTTGCTTAGAGATCTTTTCTTCTTCACCCCAATACAGCATTCACATCTATCTAAAAAAGAGATTGGGACAAAAGGATAGTGGCCAAGACAAAAAACGACCGATAGTTCGAAATCCTTAGCATTCGAACCCGTTCGTTTTTTCTTTTATATATATTTAATATCGTGGATTTCCTCCTCTGAAAGTCTGCGTACTATTTTCAGCAGTACACAAATACTTAAAGATGGCCTTTTAAAACTTCCTATGCTGTCATCGTTCAGTTTTTTGCAAGTGGATGTATATTATAGCCCAACCTCTTCCTGTTCCGTTTGCCGTTTATTTAAATCGGTACATGATTGATTCGCCCACCTCTTGATAGCCTATTTTTTTATAGATGCTGTTAGCCGTTATATTGGCTTGGTCTGTGTACAGACTGCAGAAATCATTGCCTTCTTGTAATAGGAGCTTGGAAAATGCGGAAACAAGGGCAGTGGCATATCCCTTCCGCTTATATTCATCCGGTGTATAAACTGCATTCACGGTCACTCCATGTTTTGTTTTTCTCGATTGATTTGCCATCGAAACTGGGGTGCCATCGACCAGCCATACATAAACCGATCGTTTGTTAATAAAATCGGCAGCCATCTTTTCGGCTGCTTCTAGATTAATATCTATGTCAGCCTCTTCCCCAAATTTTCTCAACCAGTCAGTGATTAACGGAAGATAGGAAGAATCAGCTTTTCCAATTTCTCCGTTGACGGTATTAATGCTGTACACCTTATCAAGTCGATAGATAAGCTGGTTCATTTGAACAATAGCTGTTCCCCCCGTCAGGGCTTCCCATTTTTGTGCAAATACCTGTGCAGCTTGTTTCGGCCCTAGCACTCCCGGGAGTTTAATCCCTTGTTTAAAAAGATACTCGGCAACCGCTTCTATTGTTTTATGGCTAGTATTTTCTACATTCGGCAAGATCAAGTTGTTGGGAGGTGTCTGCAAAAACAAATATTCTACAACACCCCGATGTTTAACCAAACCAAGGTATGGCGCTGCCTCAAAGCTGCCTGCAGGATCTTCCTTCAAACGGGTAAGAATGCCTAAAGCCAAATTGTTGCATGCTTCCCTTTTTAACAACAAAGGCTCTGCTTCTTGAAAATAGCTGTTGATACTGCTGCTTAAAATTATCTCCACTTACTCCATCTCCCCTTCGTGCACTTTCTATATCCATATTTTATCTCAAGTAAGGATGTAAGGATATATCGGAATAAATAAAAGCGAAAAGCTATTGACTAGCCACTTATGCTGTCATACAGTTTAGACAAGGAGTGGTTTTATGACCAAACAAGAGGTAGAAAATAGAATAGCGGAACTAAAGTCCGACTATATCCGGATCCAAGCTGATTTGGAGAAACTTGACTCTGTCGGCGGAAACACAGCTAACGCAGAAAAACAGTTAGGTCAAATGGAAAAGGAACTTGCTGATCTAAACAAACAGTTAGCTTCCATGGAAGAATAATAAAGTTACATCTGTCTGTAAAAACCCCCCCGCTTAAACTGTGGTTAAGGAAAATGGTATCGAAGAAGAGGGAAGTCACCAAGAATTAATCCAAAAAGGCGGCGTTCTTGCTAATCTTTAAACTAAGGACACAGTGACATCTATTTTTTCTTCCAACAAGGTTGGGTGCTTAAACTAACACAGGCAGAATACTTCGCTTTCTGTGGGGAAGGCTTCAGCCTCCTTAGAAGCAAAATGGCTTCTTCCGGGGGCCTCAGACTCGTGCTGATCTCACTGGAGTCTCGTATTCTGCCTGCGCTGATAGGGCTGTTCTTACTACCTTAAACGATGACTGATGCGGAAATACACTTCGCCTTCCGCGGGCAGCTGGTGAGCCTCCTCGAGCTTGCGCTCTGCGGGTTCTCACCGAGGCCTTCCCTCCCGCAGGAGTCTCCGTGGATTTCCTTCTCTGAAAGTCTGCGTACCGTTTTCAGCAATACACAACTGCTTATGATTTACTTGAGATCGTCTCGGATGAATTTACGAACAGAAATTTCCGAAACGACATCCATTTCACAATGAATCCCGCCTTCATTGCCATCCCCGCCCTGCTATTACACGGGGTCATGTTCGGAATCCACCATCTTTCGATTGCGGTAACGAGAGACGAATACACGGCCCTGCCGCCGCGTTTCAACTACTATTCCTCGCTTATTAAATGATAATTGGAAATTTTGTGGTACTCTATTATGTAGATAAGAAATATTGGAATAGAGAGAGAGGAGTGGTAAAATGGCAATTGTTATAGGGTATGGAATTGCATTTATAGGTGCGCTTGTAGCTTTTCTGCTAAGCGTAGGTAAACCAAAATACAAGAAATTTAAGGTATGGGGCATCGCTCTTATGGTACCAATTTCACCAGCTTTTGCTTTTGCGATAGGGTTAACCTATGCAGTCATAGTAAAAAGTGGTTGGGCAGGATTGATAATGTGGTATATTTTCCCCATTATCTTCATAATCGGACTCGTTATGTTATTGGTTGGTATTTTCAAGAAAGAAGAAACAGAAATAGCTTGAGTTGTTTAACAAAGGGTCTTTCATTGAAGAAGACTAATATAGCATTTAAGAGCTTGGATTTTCTCCAAGCTCTTTTTTCATTTCATTACTTAAAATAAATAATGTCGTTCCAATTGAATTGTTTGTCCGTAACCCCCCCCTGCCTTCGAGGTCCGAAGATGAGGCGACCTCACATCCGTGACTATGCAAAATCACTCTTTTTAGATTGGCCTCTGTTGATTCCACTAGGAGCAATCGGTGGTGACGCCTGCGGGAACAGCGCGAGCTGGAGATCCACTTCTTGGTCAAGTGACATTCTTGACCAAGTCAGCTGAGGCTAAGACTCACGCCAAGCAACCACCGACAAGAGAGTCGTGGAGTCAACATCAAACTTTGACAGCACCTTTAGATTAAAAAGGACTTTTTCAGTGGCCTCCTTGAACAACTATACTTTATAGCCGTTCAAGCGGGGGAGAAATGCAGATAGACAAATTATTCTTTCTGCTGTTGTTCTTCGCTCGTATTTCTTTCTCGTTCGGCATTCTCATACTGCTGCTCATCCAGTTTCGCCTTAATTTTATTTACCTCTTTGCTCGGCGGCGTCAAGCTGATGACAACATCCCCTGCCTCAGCTTTTAACTTAACTTCCTCTGTATAATACTCCACGTTGCCAGATGCTCTTAAAACGAACAACAATATTGTACCCTGCTCTCTTTCTTCCAAATAACGCGGATAGCTGTATTGATTAGTAATATTCGTTTTTCTTAACACATAGCCAGCATCTACCTTTTCGCACAAACCTTCTAGTGATATCTCGCCAGAAAACAATACCCGGCCGGCAATCGTCGGATCCAAATCTTCCATATGGTCGCCTCGTTGGCTTTGGATACTCAATTTATATACATTGTTCCTTCCAAATGCCGGAACAAAGGCAGTTGAAACTAAAGCATTATAAGAATCAAATTCTGTAGCTGAGATCAAGTAGTCGTATGGAGTCATATCCAGACGGTAATCCGTCTGTTCCGACAATATTTCCCCATGGTGAAAATTCACCCCGGCACTCCGGGCTTTACTAAGTCTTTGCCAGGAGGAATCAGAAACAATTACGGGTACATCTACTTCTTTCAGTATTTTAGCCAAGGCAACGGTAAAGCTGTTGCTGCCGATAATCAACGTACCCGGCCGCCCCTCTGCAGATAAATTCAGCTTCTTAGCCAGCCAGCCGATAGAAAAGCCATGGGCCATTACAGTGAAGAAAACCAGAGCAAAGGTAATTGACATGACCAAAGCAGCGTCTTCATAACCCTCATCATACAAAATCGATGCAAAGTAACCTGATACTGTCAAAGCTACAATCCCGCGCGGGGCAATCCAACCGACCAGAAGCTTTTCTGATTTTGTTAAATCCGTTTTAATCGTAGACAGCAAAATCGCCAAAGGTCGTACAATGAATAGCATTAACAGTACAAAGCCAATAATCTCCGGTTGAAAGATTTGCATTAAGGTCTCTCTTGTTAACGATGCCGTCAGCATGACAAAGATAGTAGATATTAATAATATTGATATATTTTCTTTGAAGTGGCGCATGTCTTGAATGGAAGAAATCCGGATGTTCGCCAAAGTCATCCCCATAGCTGTAACAGCCAGTAAGCCCGTCTCATGAGTCACTTCATCTGCAATGGTAAAGCAGGCGATCACAGCAGCAAACACAAGGGGGGACTTTAAAAATTCCGGGACACGTCCTGTTTCAAACATCCAACCTATCCCTCTTCCAATCGCCCATCCAAGGATGACTGCGAATAAGGAAGCTAATAAAAACAGCAGTAACGAAACGATATTCGGATCTTCGCCTGTAAGAACAATAATTATTTCCAGGGCGAATACGGCGAGCAGTGCACCGATCGGATCAACAATAATCCCTTCCCATTTTAAAATTTTAGCCGGTCTCGGTTTCAGTTTAGACTGCCTTAGCAATGGCAGAATCACTGTGGGGCCAGTGACAATAAATAAAGCTCCGATGACAAACGAAACAGCCCAGGACATCCCGGCTACATAATAGGCCGCAAGCGAACCAAGGATCCAGCTAATGAAGGCTCCTAATGTCACAATTCGAAACACAGACCGGCCTAATCCTCTAATATCCTTTAAGTGAAGATTCAAGCTTCCCTCAAATAGGATGATTGCTACAGCCATCGTTATAATTGGCTGATATACATCGCCAAAATCTTTTTCAGGATTAATCACTCCGAACAAAGGACCGGCAAGCAGGCCGGCAACCGACATAACTACTATTGCCGGAAGCCTGTAACGCCAAGAAAGCCATTGTGATCCAACCCCTAGAACACCAATAATCATAAATTCTAATAAAAGGGAATGAGCCAATGTTCTTCCCCCTTCCAACAATGTTTGTATGTTTTTCTATAAAATATATAAAGATAGTTTATATGGCTGGTTATTTAATGTAAAATTGTTTGATTGCAAATTCCTGCATTATGCTTGCACATATCCTATGGCATTTGTTTACAAACTCCCCAACTGTACTGGCATAGTCACGGTACTGCAGGGAAAACTGTCATTGACAAATCATTTTCCCGTTGGTAGTATTGTTCTGCTTTCGAATATTTCAAAAAAATTCAACGGCTTCATATAGAACCAGCTTGTAAAAGCTTGCACGGAGGTATTCATCTTGGGACGACAGACGTTTCTAATTGGTTTTATGCTTTTCGCCTTATTTTTTGGGGCTGGAAATTTAATTTATCCGCCGACATTAGGGCTAGAGGCTGGTACGTCTTATTGGCCTGCTATCGCTGGCTTTATCCTAACCGGGGTCGGCCTTCCGATACTTGCCATTTCGGCGATTGCTCTGGTAAATGAAGATGCCACAGAACTAGGAAACAAAATCCACCCAATGTTCGGATTGATTTTTACATCAGTAATCTACTTGGCTATCGGACCATTTTTCGGGATTCCCCGTGCAGCTAATGTTGCCTTTGAAATGGGTATCCTTCCAGCGTTTCAACCGGATAGCGGACAACTTTCCATGTTATTGCTATTGTTTACTTCTATATTTTTCATTTTGGTATATTGGTTCAGTTTAAACCCATCGAAGCTAGTCGATAGAATTGGCCAATGGCTGACTCCCTGTTTATTAATTGCTGTTGCAGCACTGTGTATCGGCGGTTTTTTACAGCTCTCTTCGCCTGTAAAACCTCCTGAAAGCAAGTACATTACTACCCCCTTCTTCACTGGATTTGTAGAAGGGTATCTGACAATGGATGCCATTGCTGCCTTAGCTTTCGGAATCATTGTAGTGACAGCTTTTAAAGAAAGAGGCATCCAAACAAAAAAGGAAATGGTCATATCAACCTTGAAGGCCGGCTTGATTTCAGGTGCTGCCTTAACAATTGTTTATGGGTCGTTGGGATGGATAGGCGCAAAAATGGCTTTACAGGGAAGCTTTGAAAATGGCGGCCAAATCCTTTCCAGCGCTACCCAACTAGTATATGGAAATTTCGGGTTACTATTATTGGGGACTATTGTCGCACTTGCCTGCTTCACGACATCAATCGGATTAACTGTTGCCTGCGGGCAGTTTTTTGCAAGGATCACCCGATTTTCATATGCAAAAATTGTAGCAATAATAAGCATTGTTAGTTTTCTTGTTGCCAATCTAGGGTTAAATCAAATTATTGCTGTTTCCGTACCTGTATTGGTTACCATCTATCCGATCGCCATTGTCCTTGTCCTGTTAGCCTTCCTCGATAAATGGTTTAATGGGTCGCCGCTCGTTTACCGGGGGGCTATCCTGCTCACTTCGATTGTCAGTATTTATGAAGGGCTGGATGCCCTGGGACTAGACTTGGGCGGAATTCAGTCACTCGTTGAACATCTTCCGCTTTTTTCTGTTGGTCTCGGCTGGCTGCTGCCGGCTGTTATCGGTGCATCAATCGGCGGCTTTATCGACCAACGAGGATAATGGATTTTACGCTAACCAACCTCAGGCATACACAACCATAAAGGGCTGCCCGCCAAATGCGGCAGCCCTTTAATCTATTTATTTATGATTCGTTAAGCTCCGTGCAGCCAAATAAACATCGAAATTTCCTAAACTCAAAAATAGTCATTGGTTTACACTTGCTGAATACACCTTTTCCACCAACTTTTTTTATTCATTCCCCCAAAAGATCTTACCTTAAACTTTTTATACCCGTAAGAATCAACTTGAATGATTCTCGCTGGTCAATAATCATGATAGGATAGTAATATTGAATCTTAACGATTACCTACCGAGTATAGCAGAAAAGGATGAACATCAAATGATGCTGGAAAAAGCCCAACAAATACTTGAAGAATATTTTGGTTTTCAGAGCTTCCGTCCCGGACAGAAAGCTGTAATAGATTTTGTCATGAATAAACATAATTCTTTAGCCATCATGCCGACAGGAGGCGGGAAATCGCTTTGCTATCAAATTCCCGGCTTGGCTTTAGAAGGGACGGCAGTGGTTGTATCACCCTTAATATCCCTAATGAAGGATCAGGTCGACGCCCTAAGCTCTCTAGGGATACCTGCCACCTATATAAACAGCTCTTTAGATACCGAACAATTTCACGAGCGAATGCATCAGCTGCGGGCAGGGAGCTATAAATTCGTTTATGTCGCACCTGAACGGTTCGAATCACCGACATTTCTCGAGTCCATCAAATCGATTTCACTTTCACTAATAGCATTTGATGAAGCCCATTGCATTTCGCAATGGGGGCATGATTTCCGGCCCAGCTACCGTTCAATCATTCCTGCTCTTGATAAAATACCGAATCTTCCGGTGGTGGTAGCATTGACTGCGACGGCTACTGATGAAGTGAATCATGATATCCGCAGGTTGTTATCAGTCCAAGATGAGCATGTCATTAATACAGGGTTTGCCAGAGATAATCTTTCTTTTCACATAGTAAAAGGAAAGGATAAACGGGATTTCATTCTTGATTATGTAAAGGATCGAGCTGCAGAAGCAGGCATTATTTACACCTCAACGAGAAAACAAACCGATATGGTTCATCAGTTATTAGAGAGTAAAGGATTCCAAGCAGCGAAGTACCACGCCGGGCTGTCAGAACAAGCACGGAAACAGGCCCAAACCGCCTTTACTCAAGACGAAAAAACAATTATTGTTGCAACCAATGCCTTCGGGATGGGCATCGATAAATCTAACGTCCGTTATGTTATCCACTACGCCTTGCCAATGAATATTGAATCCTATTACCAGGAAGCAGGACGGGCAGGGAGAGACGGCGAACCAAGTGACTGTATTCTGCTGTTTTCCGGACAGGACATCCAGTTGCAGAAATTCCTGATCGAACAGTCACTGATGGCAGAGGATAAAAAGACAAATGAGTATAAAAAGCTGCAGGCAATGGTCAACTACTGCCATACTCACAGCTGCTTACAAACTTATGTGCTTCATTATTTTAACGATTATTCCCTGCCAGAAGACTGCGGGAAATGCAGCAACTGCCTGAACAACGAGAATCGCGAGGATATGACAAAAGAAGCACAAATGGTCTTATCCTGCGTAAAACGGATGGGAGAACGATTCGGCGCCGGGATAACTGCTAAAGTATTAAAAGGTTCCAAGGATAAAAAAGTGAAGGAGTTCCATTTTGATCAATTAACAACTTACGGCTTGATGTCGCAATATACCGAGAAAGAGATAACCAATTTCGTCCACTTTTTAGTAGCTGAAAATATTCTTACAACAGGAGACGATCGTTATCCCATTTTAAAACTGACTAAGCAGGCTGGCGAAGTATTAAAAGGGAAGAAACAAGTATGGGTGCAAACCGGTTTTGCCAGGAATCCAGTGTTAGTGGATTATAATGAATCCTTGTTTGAAGAACTAAGGCGGCTGCGCAAGCAAATTGCCAGCGAAGAAAAAGTGCCGCCTTATGTATTGTTTTCCGATGCTACCCTAAAAGAAATGGCCCGCCGTCTTCCTCAATCAAAGGAAGATATGTTAAGGGTTAAAGGAGTCGGAGCCAAAAAGTTTGACCAGTACGGTGAGCCTTTTTTACAAGCCGTCGAACCGTGGGTGGAGAAGACCGGCCAGCAAGACACCTCACCTTTCGGCATCGAGCCAATCCTGCAAAAAAAGCAGACAGAGGATGATACTCCGAGCCATCTGATCAGCTATCAGCTGTTTAAAGACGGTCAGCAAATTGCCGAAATAGCAGACAACCGCAATGTTACCGAACAGACGGTCACCAATCATCTATTCAAAGCTTATAATGAAGGAAATGTATTGAGCTGGGAACGGCTATTTACCGCCGACCAGGAAGAAGTGGTATTATCTGCAAGACAGGGTTTGGATGAACCTAAATTAAAGCCAATCAAAGAAGCTGTTCCAGAGGACATAAGCTATACAGTCATTAAGGCTGTCCTTGTTAAACATGGCTTCTTGCTATCATCATGAATAATCACAACATAACAAAAGGGCCTCTCATGGAGGCCCTTCGCTGTTATATACTATTATTTATATCTTGATTATGCCTTCTTTCCTGGCAGTCCTTACAAAGCTTTACTTTTTCTTCTTTCCTCGTGGATAGCAGTTTTCCACAGTTTGAACATTTGTGAAACTCATTCGCATTGGCCTGAAAGCCAGCCAATTCGCCTTCATCACGCCTGACCATGGGCTAACACTCCTTTCGGTAGTTTTTTAAAATACCGAATATATAATTGGAATGTACCCCCGTTGCGACAATGCCAAACCGAAATTATTTAAGCGTCAAAATCTAGTGCCCAGCTTCCCTTACGGAATACTGGTTCCGAGCTGCCATCTGCTGTGACACCGTCGATATCAAGTTCTGCCGATCCAATCATAAAATCGACATGGGTGAGACTGTCATTGACACCATGTTTGTCCAATGCATCCTCGTCCATTTGTGAGCCACCTTTCAGGCTGGTTGGGTAGGCTTTTCCTAATGCAATATGGCAAGAGGCGTTTTCATCATACAACGTATTATAGAAAATGAGTCCTGACTGGGATATTGGAGATTCATGCGGCACAAGTGCAATTTCTCCCAAACGACGTGCCCCTTCATCTGTATCCAGTAAGTGCTGCAATGTGTCATACCCTTGATCTGCCTGGTAATCGACCACTTTCCCATCCTTGAAGGTAAGACTGAAGTTATCAATTAAGTTACCTCCGTAGTTCAACGGTTTTGTACTGGAAACTGTGCCATTGACACCATACTTGTGCGGCAGGGTAAAAACTTCTTCTGTAGGCATATTCGGATTGAAATCTGTTCCTCTTTCGGTCTTTGCAGATCCGCCCTTCCAAATATGGCCTTCTGGAAGTTCTAATTCAATATCTGTCCCAGGTGCTTTATAGATCAATTTTTTGTACTGCTTCCTATTTAAAAATGCACGGGCTTTTCTCAAGGTTGCATTATGATCATTCCAAGCAGCCACAGGGTCATCCTTATCTACACGGACAATCTTGAATATTTGCTCCCAAAGGCTTTCCATTGCTTCTTCCTTCGACTTACCAGGAAATATTTTCTGCGCCCAA
Organism: Sediminibacillus albus; assembly: GCF_900101125.1. GTDB lineage: Bacteria > Bacillota > Bacilli > Bacillales > Amphibacillaceae > Sediminibacillus > Sediminibacillus albus. The sequence goes on from NZ_FNFL01000003.1 coordinate 209,702, forward strand.
TCGCCAGTCGGAATGGAAATGATAGACCAGGGAATACGATCATTCATGGTGTACTGGCGGAACTCTTTCATTGCTTCGGCATTGGCCTTGGAAGCCTTAGCTACACGGCCGGCATCTATGTCTTTCAGAAGGTCTGGGTTAGTTGACCTGATCGATAACACGGCGGCTCCTTCTTCTGCAAAAGAAACAAACTTATCTACCTGCCACTGCGGAACTGTTGTTAACACTTCTTCTGGTGCATTTTCATATTTAAGCAGGTTAATCTCATCATCGGTCCAGTTGATATGTACATTCCTAGCCCCTAGTTGATACGCTTTACGCACTACAATCCGAGTGAAATCAGCTCCTTCAATAGGTGCATTTATCATAAGTGTCTGGTTCTCTTGCAAGTTGACGCCAGTTTTGAGCGCCAATTCTGCATATTTTTCCAAGTTTTTCAACTCTGCCATTGTTTTCCCTCCAAAGTCGACCTGTTAGTCAGTTTTATTTACATTTCTATTATTTCATAAAAACCAATGACTAACAAAATTTTCACACTATTTTATTGTTCATTAATTTCTTCGACAAGCAGCGATAATTCGGTCCATCTTTCCATTGCCTGCTCCAACTCTGTTTCCACTTGCTCTTGTTTATTATATAATTCCTGGACTCGGCTGAGATCACTGCCGGCTTCTCCAATTTCCCGTTTGACAGCTTCAACTTCTTCTTCCAGGCTGGCAATCCTGTCTTCAATGACCTCCCATTCCTTTTGTTCATTGTAGGAAAGCTTTTTCTTCTTTTTACGCGGCTGCTGCGGCTGTTTGGCAGGAGCAGTTTTTGGCTTTTGCATGTCTTTCGCTTCCTGCAAATATTCACTATAGTTGCCATAAAAGAAGCTTATTTCTCCTTTGGCCTCAAAAGCGATGAGGCGGTTGACGACACGGTCCAAAAAGTAGCGGTCGTGGGAAACGGTAATAACGACACCAGGAAACTGATCCAAATAATCCTCAAGTACTCCCAGGGTTTGCGTATCAAGATCATTTGTCGGCTCATCGAGCAACAGTACATTCGGTTCCCCCATTAGGACGCGAAGCAGGTAAAGCCGCCGCCTCTCCCCGCCGGATAGCTTGCTAACATAGGTCCATTGCTGTGATCTGGGGAATAAAAAACGCTCCAGCATTTGTTCAGCTGTGACCACATCGCCATCGGCAGTATGAACGACTTCTGCCACTTCCTTAATGTACTCAACGACTCTTAGCTTTCCATCCATTTCCGAATGTTCCTGTGTATAGTAACCGATTTTAACCGTCGGGCCTGCCTCAATATTTCCAGCATCCGGCGTTATTCTACCTGCCATCATGTTTAGTAAAGTGGTTTTCCCGCTGCCATTTGGACCAATAATACCGATCCGGTCGCCAGGTACCACCAAATAACTGAATCCGTCAATCAGTGATGTACCGCCATATGATTTGCTAATGGACTCAATCTCTATCACTTTTTTTCCCAGCCGGTAGGAACCGATTTGAAAATCGAGGTCTTGCTTTCCCGTATCAAATTGGACTTCCTTTAACTCTTCTGCCCGCTGTTTCCTGGCTTTCTGTTTGGTAGATCGCGCTTTGGCGCCCCGCCTTAACCATTCCAGTTCCCGTTTCAGCGTGTTTTTGTGCTTTTGTTCATTTTGTATTTCCAAGGCTTCCCGTTCTGCTTTCTTTGCAAGAAAAGCTTCATAATTTCCTTCATACGTATATAACTTCCCTTTATCAAGCTCGTAAATACGGTTAGTAATCCGATTTAAAAAATAGCGGTCATGGGTAACCAGGATGAATGCGCCTGCGTACTGCGGCAGAAAGCTTTCCAGCCATTCAATCGTTTCATTATCCAAGTGGTTGGTTGGTTCATCGAGAATCAATAAATCTGCAGGTTGAATCAATGCCCTGGCAATGGCTAACCGCTTCCTTTGCCCACCGGAGAGCTCCGCTGTCTTCTTGGCAAAATCGGAAACCCCCAGCTTAGTCAAGATAGTTTTAGCTGTTGTATTAGCATCCCACGCTTCCTGTTCATCCATTTTTTGCTGGGCCTTGAGCAGCTTTTCCTGCAGTGATGCTTCTTGCGGATTTTTATCCAACTGCTGAAGCACCTCTTCATAATGCCGCATCGTCTGCATGATGGAGGACTCCCCCTGGTATATCTGTCCTAAAACAGTTAAATCTTCATCAAGGTCAGGCTCCTGGCTTAAGTATTCCACGCGAAAATCGTTGGCGTGTTTCACTGCTCCAGCCTCTTTCGATTCCATTCCGGCGATTACCTTTAACAGTGTTGATTTCCCGGTACCATTGACACCTATTAAACCGATTCTGTCTTTTTGCTCAATCGTAAAGGAAATATGGTCAAACAATACCTTTTCACCAAACGACTTATATAATTGCTCTACAGTTAGGAGACTCATCTATTATTCACCCTTTAATTAGTTAAGCTTTATCCTTCCAAGTATAAAGGATAAAGCGGAAACTTGAAAATAACTGTCACTGCCATACTCAATATGGACGGGGACAGTGTCCCCGTCATAAATAAATCAGGCTGCCAGCGTAATCTCAGCTGGCAGCCTCCACTTCATTAGCTCTCTTCTTTTTCAGATGTCTGGTCTTTCCCCCAGTACTCCATCCCGGTAAAACCCTTGAGATTTTCCCGATAGAATACCGGGTCCTTGCCTTGCCGTTTCTGATCCACATAGTCCTTTAATGCACGGTATGCGACTTTGAAAAGCATGGTAATTGCATACAGGTTAATCAGCGCCATAATTGCCATTGACAAATCAGCCATATTCCATACTAAATCAAATTCCTGCAAGGCACCGAACGTAACCATCAATAAAACAGCAAGACGATATATTGTCAACGCCGGTTTACTGTTCTTTATAAATTCTATATTCGTTTCACCATAATAATAGTTCCCTAAAATCGATGAATAAGCGAATAGGAAGATTGCAACCGCGATAAACACAGCCGCCCAAGGCCCCAACTGTGCTTCAAATGCACTTTGGGTAATCTGGATACCTTGCAAAGTACTCCCGGCATAACCTTCTGTTGTCAAAATAATCAAGGCAGTTGCACTACAAATAACTAATGTATCAAGAAATACACCAAGTGTTTGAATCAACCCCTGCTTGACTGGATGGCTGACTTCGGCAGTAGCCGCCGCGTTCGGCGCACTACCCATACCTGCTTCATTAGAAAATAAGCCGCGCTTGATACCCATCATTATTGCCGCACCAAAACCGCCACCGGCAATTTCCCTGATGCCAAACGCATTTAAAAAAATCAGCTCGAACATTTCAGGTATTGCTGTATAATTCGCTGCCAAGACGTACAGTGCCAATATGACATACAGTATCGCCATGATTGGGATAATAAACTGGGTAACACGGGCAATGCTTTTCAGCCCGCCAAAAATGACGGCTGCTGTCATAGCTACTAAAATGACGGCCATAAGTACCGGACTAATTCCAAACGATTCTTCGAACGCCAGCCGAATCGTATTTGATTGCACCGAGTTAAAAACAAGGCCATATGTAAAAGTAATAATAATAGCAAAAATAATTCCCAGCCATCTTTTGTTTAAGCCTTTTTCCATATAATAAGCAGGTCCGCCCCTGTATTGGTTCTTGTCCGGCACTTTGTAGACTTGGGCGAGGGTGCTTTCGACAAAACTGGTTGCTCCACCTAGCAATGCTATGATCCACATCCAAAAAACAGCGCCTGGCCCTCCGGCAGCGATAGCTGAAGCTACACCAGCCAGATTACCTGTACCAACCCGGGAAGCAGTACTGATTGTAAACGCCTGGAAGGCAGACGTTCCTTTCTTCCCTTTAGCATTAATCGTCCTTTTATCAAATAAGACACGGAACATTTCCTTAAGAAGTGTAAATTGCACAAACTTCGTGCGTATCGTAAAAAATAATCCAAGACCTATCAAGACGGCAATTAACACATAACCCCATAGAAGGTCATTCAAGGTGGATAATATATCTGCAAACATAAGCTTCCTCCTACAGTATTTCTACTATTCATACTATCAATATTATACATGACGATATTGCTCTCTTCCATACCCTCGTTAACTTGCATGCAAACCCTATCACACTCTTACTGGTCTTTTCTTCCAAAAGTATCCTGCAAAGTAAGGGGAAAGTGCGTGCTCAGCTGGTTTCACACAAAAAAACGGCGAACAGGTCTGTCCTGATCGCCGTTTTTGCCTCTATATTATCCTATCAAAGATAGGTTATTTTAATAGGTCAGCAAACTGGTTTGCGGTCGCTATACTGGATTGGGGATTTTGGCCGGTTACCAAATTTCCATCAATTACCGTATAATCCGCAAATGGTTCACCTTGGCTAAAGTCTGCGCCTTCGTTCCTTAAACTGCTTTCCAGCTTGAAAGGCAGCTTATCCATTATATTCATTTTTTGTTCTTCTTCATTTGTGAAAGCCGTCATTCGGCGACCATCGGCGAATTTCCGTCCATTAGATAGCGTCACATTGACAAAACCTGCTGGTCCATGGCACACAGCCCCAATCACTTTATCCTTTTCAGCAAAATCACTTATTATTGATTGCAACGCGCTATTGTTCGGAAAATCCACCATCGTACCATGACCGCCCGGCAAAAAGACGCCATCAAAATCATTCGGGTCCTGTGCTGCTAAATTTTCCGTGTTTTCCAATAGCTTTACCGGCTTTTCCCATTCATCCGGGGCCTCATCTTCATAACTATTAGGATCTAGCGGGACATTTCCTCCGCCAGGGCTTGCAACAGTAATTTCAAATCCATTTTTTTCAAAAACACTATATGGCTCCCCATACTCAGACAACCATAAACCTGTTTGGTGATCTCCCATTGTTTGAGAGGAAGTCACCACCATCAATACTTTTTTTCCCATTGGAATGCCCCCTTCAATAAGGCTTATTTCACTAATGGCTATTCCATTTTTTCAGCTATTCTAAACATTCTGCTTTCAAAAAAAACCGTACCCCTCATTACTATGAGAGGAGCACGGCTTTATTTCATTTATTTTAAAAATTGGTAGTTAATATGGAAAGGGTCCCGGGCTTGCCCAGTCTCAGCATTGATAGCCCCTTGTGCCGTTAAATGCTCTATATCTTCAGCGCTGGTCTGAACATACACTTTTTTCAATCCAATAGTTCTCTCCCCGGCAGGAACAGCTCCTTCTCCCTTCCAGGTGTTTAAACCTATATGATGGTGGTAACCTGCTGCAGACACGAAAAGTAACTGCCTGCCAACCTCAATAGTTGGGGCCAACCCAATTGCATCAACATAAAAACTTCTTGCTTCAGCAAGAGTGGATACATGAAAATGCAAGTGGCCGATGGTTGTGCCATGAGGAAAACCATTCCATTTAGCTGCATGGCTTAACAAGTCTTTCGCATCTAAAGGGTCAGCCGCTATTGGCAGCTCTCCGTTCAATTCGCGCCAGCTTTCTTTTTCACGATCGGCATATACTTCTATCCCTATTCCATCTGGGTCTTCTAAGTAAATCGCTTCACTAAAGTGATGATCAGATGCTCCTATTAAGGGTTCATTTTGGTAGATCATCTGCTGCAGAAAAGAAGCAAGATCTTTTCGGCTAGGTACAAGGATGGCAAAATGATAGAGTCCGGTCATCCCAGCAGCTGGTTGTTCAGCATGAATATCTTCCTGCAAATAGATCAAACCTGTATTCCCAGGGGTTCCCAGCAATGCGGTGCTTTTTTCCTGTTCCTTCACAGTAAAACCTAAAACATTTTGATAGAAGGCAAGGGAGCGATGCAAATTGCTGACAAGTAAATCAATTCTTTTAATATGAAAAGACGTTAAATTCGTTTGGTTCATATTTACTATCCCTCATTTGTATGGTATTCTATTATTAGTTACTTTTAGTAAGTAAGTGTATATTAGTAATATATTTTAGTCAATCATAACTTGGCAGAAATAAAAAACGTCCGTTTTATCTTAGGCTTTTTATACTACCTTTCCTCATAATGCATAATAGGATATAGTAATAAGTAAGGCAGGAGTGATAATCATGAAAGAATTATGTCCTCGATTCGAAAAGGCTATGCAGTTATTCGGCAAGCGCTGGGTAGGATTAATATTGTTTGAACTGCTTGAAGGCGAAAAACGGTTTTCTGAAATGGAAGCAGAACTTCCCATCAGCGGCAGGCTATTATCGGATCGATTGAAGATGCTTGAACAGGAAAAAATAGTTGCCCGGAATATTTATTCTGAATTCCCTGTAAGAATTGAATATGGTCTTACAGAAAAAGGGAAAGCAATGGAACCTGTTATAAAAGAAATCAAAACCTGGTCTGAACACTGGGTGGCTGCAGAGGAAATAGAGGAAACCTTATAATATAAATGCAATTCAGCCGCTTCCACATGCTTGGGGCGGCTTTCTCATTATGATTCAACAGGCGGTCGAGAGTACCCATTTATGATGGAAAAGGTGAGTGAAAAGGATTGGAAAATATAGAGGAAATGACAGAAAAATATTATCACCAGGTTCCTGCTTCTGCCAGAAAGCAACTCGGGCAGTACTTTACACCGCCAGCCATCGCCAGGCCGATGAAAACCTGGGTTACGGGCAAACAGAACTGTACGAAGCTTTTGGACCCAGCCGTAGGTTTGGGTGAACTGGCAGTAGAGATACCAGAAAACATCTCGGTTACCGGCTATGATATAGATAAAAACATCCTTGCTTTCGCTAAGCAGCGACTAGCAATGCAACCAAACCCTTTTCATTTATTAGAACAGGACTTTCTAACAAGTGAATGGGACGACAAATATGAAGGGATTATTTGCAATCCACCATACATAAAGTTCAAGAACTATCAACAAAAAACATTTTACTTACAGCAGTTTAAAAGCAAGCTTGGCATTACATTGTCGGGGTTCACCAATATGTATGCCTTATTCCTTTTAAAGGCTTTGCATCAACTAAGCGAAAACGGCCGGGCCGCTTTTATCATTCCTTCCGACTTTTTAAACGCTGACTATGGAACACCTATCAAAAAGTACCTTATCCAACAGCAAAGCCTGCATGCCATTGCCGTCACTGATTTTAAAGTAAATTGGTTTCAACTAGCGACGACAACTTCTGCGCTGTTCTTTTTTGATAAGAGCCACAGCGCTTCCCAAATAGAATTCATCCATATTGACACTAACCAGGAACTGCTTGACTTAGACAACCACTTGAAAAACTATTACTCAAATCCACCTATCGGCAAAATAAAGAAAAATGAAGAACTATTACCCGCACAAAAATGGAGAGCATACTACCAGCCTGAAAGGGAGCATACCTATCACCACCTAAAGCCAATTGATCAGTTCGCCCAGGTAACCAGGGGAATAGCGACAGGCGATAACAAATTTTTCTGCATTTCAGAAACGAAGAGAAAACATTGGAAGTTGGACAAAAAATACTTTGTCCCTTGTTTGTCGAAAGGCGGCCAAGTCAATGGCAGTTTTTTTACGGAAGACAATTACCATGCTCTATTGGCAAATGACTTACCTGTTCAATTGCTTGATGTGAACGAAGAGGATTTAACCAATGAAAAACTGGCTGCCTATATTAAATATGGAGAAGAGTCCGGGTCAAGTGACAGATACTTAACTAAGCGGAGACGGCCATGGTTTAAAAATGAATCAAGGCTGCCGGCAGATATCCTTATTTCGACTTTCAGCAGAAATAAAGTAAAATTTATCCGTAACGAAGCTGGAGCAAGGAACTTAACTGCTTTTCATTGTCTCTATATGCGCCCTGAATACGAGGAAAGAGTCGACATATTGATGGCTTACCTTATGACAGATATTTCTCAGCAACTATTTGAAAGCCGTCACAGGGAATATGGTAAAGGATTAAAAAAATTGGAACCGAATGACATTAGATTTGCTTCTGTCATCGACTTGGACGTTGTCTCCACCGAAGAATCCGCTCAAATATCGGCCATTTACCAGAAAGCCCGGGAAAAACAGCTGTCTTCTCCAGCTAACGACTATTCAACCGAAATTAGGCAGCTAAACAATATCTTTCAATCCATATTATCTTATCCAACCATTAATAAGAGCTGTGCCACAGATGTGTAATGGAGCGGTATTTGCGATGTCGCATGCGGGAAAATTATAGATTAGTTTTCCCCACGAATCGCTTGTCGGTGGTTGCTTGCCGCGGGCACGGCCTCAGCTAACTTGGTCGAGAAAATCACTTGACCAAGTGGATCTTCGGCTCGCGCTGTTCCCGCAGGCGTCACCACCGAGCGCTAATCAACAGAGGTCCATCAAAATCGGGAAATCAATGCCGAATGGAAGCATAAAAACGGATATGAGGTCGCCTGTTCTTCGGGTCTTGAAGGCATGCTCATTCAAGGTGCAATGGCGATTTTCACGGCAAACGTAAAACGAATGGTTAAACTTCTGGAGAAATAGAGGGCATAGACGAAAGCGGCCTGTATGGAAATCAAATTCCACACAGACCGCTTTTTTTAAATGCTACCTATCCTAATCCTTCAGTTTTGCAGTGGCCTCACTAATTACACGTCATTTTTTCTTCACTGTTTCCACCTCAAATTATGGCGACAGCTCTTGTAGTGTAGGTTATTTTACTTATCATCCATTCTTGTTTTTTCATTCCAAGGGAAGCGGGTTCCGAAGGTACGAGCCATTTCTTTCGAGTTGGTTCTCCGTTCTTTTCGTAATTCCGCCCGTCTTGGCGCTTCTTTATGAAGAAAAATTTCTTCTTCTGTTTCAGGGTAAACAGCCGGGACAACTGCTGGCCTGTTATCTTCCCCGAGAGCCACCATCGTTACAAAAGCAGTTGTACAGACTTTGCGCTCACCAGTATCGAGATCCTCTGTCACAGCTTTTATAAATACTTCCATCGAAGTGTTTCGAGTCCACGTTACAAAGGCTTCCAAACAAATGGTATCTCCTTCTTTAACCGGTGCCAGGAAGTCCACAGAATCCGTTGAAGCAGTGACAACCGGCTTACGTGCATGTCGTCTTGCTGCGATTGCTGCTACATCATCAATATGTGCCATTAATTTCCCGCCGAACAGCGTGCCGTGGCTGTTGGTATCAGGCGGAAGTACGTGTGAATTTTTCACCGTCAGTGAAGCTACACAAGGTTTTTCCTCCATCATACATTCCTCACTTTTCATGTCAATTTTATAATATAGGCGATAGTAACCGGGCAATGGCCTCTTTGAACCGAATCCATGTCGAACGTTGCAAGTAAAGTTTATAGGACAACTGGCTTGAATGCAAAATGTCCTCTTTGAATTTCTCGGCAAGCTCGCCGGCAACCTGCCGGTCATAGAGAAACGCATTCACTTCAAAATTCAACTTAAAGCTGCGCACGTCGATATTTGCCGTGCCAATCGAGGCAATCTTCTCATCGACAACGATGGTTTTGGCATGCAGAAAGCCGTTCTGATAGACATAAACATCTGCTCCAGCTTTTAACAAGTCGCCAATGTTCGAATATGTGGCCCAGTAAACAAATGGGTGATCAGGCATATTTGGAATCATAATCCGGACATCCACTCCAGAAAGCACAGCTATTTTTAAAGCATCAGCCAAGCTGTCATCCGGAATAAAATAAGGAGTCTGGATATAAATATACTGTTTAGCTGACATGATCATTTTGATGTAACCATTCTTAATTTGTTCCCAATCCGAATCCGGACCGCTGGAAACAATCTGGATACCTACTTCTCCGGCAGGCTCAGCGGCATAGTATCTTTCCTCATACATAATATCGTGCCTTGAGGCCTGGTTCCAGTCAAGGATGAACCGTGTCTGCATATTCCGGACTGCATCGCCTACGATTTTCAAATGAGTATCCCGCCAATATCCGAACTTTTTGTTATACCCTAAGTATTCGTCTCCAATATTAAAACCGCCGATATAGCCTATTTTGCCATCGATAATCGCCAGCTTGCGGTGATTTCGGTGATTTATTTTTAAATTGACCTTCGGAATCAACGGCGGGAAAAACGCCTCCACTTCCGCACCTGCTTTTTGTATGCGGCGGATGAATTTTCGACTTAGCTCACGGGAACCCATGTCATCAAATAAAACACGGACCTGGACACCCTCTTTCGCCTTTCTGATCAAAGCATCTGCCAGCAAGTCACCAAGCCTGTCACTCCGGAGAATGTAATACAGCAAATGGATATGGTCTTCTGCTTCTTCAATATCCTGCAGCAGTGAATGGAACTTTTTTTGGCCGTCGGTAAAAATTTCAACACGGTTATCCTGGGTAAGGATGGCATCATCATTGCGTAAGTGCAAGTAGAATAAATCCTTGTAAGGCAGCAGGCTTTCATCCTTAAACCGGAAGCTCCCCTCCTCTAAAGCGCGCAGTTGAGCCTGGACGGCGGTTTTTACTCCGAGCCTGCTTTTGGTATCCCAAGTGAAAATTTTCTTGTTACTGAGCTTTCGTCCAAAAATCAAATATAATATAAAGCCTGCAATCGGAATGAACAAGAGAACCATCAACCATGCCCAAGTCGAAGACGCATCCCTGCGTTCTAAAAAGACGATTGTCATTGCCAGTAATATATTAAAAATAATAATCGACCCTACTATGTATGGAAAAATTACGGCCATCGGTCTCTCCCCTCCATCCTTACTCACGAAAGTATAACATTAAAGCTGTAAAATATCCTGATGTACAAGCAACTTAAGCACTTTAGCCTGTGGTGAAATGAAATTGCCGATTTAGGGCAGCGGCATTGCTATTATACTCTTCCCACCGTTTTTTTCCAAAGTGTATTGTCTTCCTTAAAAGGATATCTGCGTTTGGTGTGCTGCCAGAAATAAAATGATTGATTTTTTTGCCATTCAACTCTAAACTTACTCTAATTGCTTTGTTTAAATTCCTATTTATCTAAGGGTACCCGTGCAAATATTTTAAAAAGAGGTTATCACAATGGAAAATAAAGAATCACAACTGGGAGTCCTATTTACTGCAGGAGCGTATATATTATGGGGTTTCTTGCCAATATACTGGAAACTTGTACAATCAGTCCCTGCAGGAGAAATCTTGGCTCACCGTATTATTTGGTCTTTTATTTTTATGTTGATTTTACTTGCTGTTTTAAAAAAATGGCGGCCCTTTGTCGCTGAATGCAAGCAAATTGTCCGACAAAAACAAAAGCTAATCGGCATTACCGCAGCATCTCTCGTAATCAGCATTAATTGGCTCGTATTTATTTGGGCGGTCAACAGCGACCACGTAATCCAGGCAAGCCTGGGTTATTATATTAACCCCTTGGTCAGCATTGTATTGGGAATGGTCGTATTGAAAGAAAAGTTAAGTAAATGGCAATTAGTTTCCTTTTTGCTAGCTGCAGCAGGTGTGGTCAATTTAACTGTTAGCTTTGGTGTCTTCCCCTGGATTTCGATTATGCTGGCATTATCCTTCGGCCTTTACGGCCTGTTGAAAAAAACAGTCGATATTAGCGCCATGTTTGGTTTGACGATTGAAACGCTAATTGTGACGCCAGTTGCACTTATTTACCTGGCAAACCGCCAAATTGCGACAGAAGCCATGCCGGAACTATTTACTTCATCCGCACTACTGCTGGTTGGGAGCGGAGTGGCCACTGCTGTTCCATTGTTGCTGTTCGCCAGTGGCGCAAAGCGAATCCCGCTTTCCATGGTCGGCTTTTTACAATACTTTGCTCCAACGTTAATGCTGTTTATTGGTGTCTTTCTTTATGGTGAAACCTTCACCCATGCCCATTTAGTATCCTTTATTATTATTTGGACCGCGCTTGCTATATATACTATTTCCCGGACAAAATGGTTTCATCATCTGCAGGCAAAGAAATTAAGAAGCTATTAATTAAGGGCAAAGATTGTACCAGTTGACCCTTCCCAGACAGCTTGCCCAAAAACTGATTATCTGTACCGTATTTAATCAAGTTCGGTTTGATAGTCAGTTTTTTTGTTTCCCTCATTTTTAGTTTTTCAAGCCTATCCTGAATAGTTTCCAGTATATTGCAGAATATATTCTTGCATGATTCTATAGTAAGGAGTGAACATATGGGTATTTTAAGCGGAAATCCTAAAAACCAGCCAATGCATTACGGAGAAGTATTCGCTATTTGGAGTAGTCTTACCGGCAGTAAAGGATTGATTGCTGGGTATCAAACAATGGCCAACCACACAGGCGACAGAGAGTTGAAGAAGCTAATCGAAGATATGGTCCGTGCGATGAAGCAGGAAAACGAAGACATCGAAGAGCTTCTGAAAAACAACGGAATTGCCTTACCGCCGTCACCACCGGAGCGGGCGAAGGCGGCTTTAGAGCAAATTCCATCGGGAGCCAGATTCAATGATCCGGAGATCAGTGCATCGATTGCCCGCGACATCGGCCAGGGCCTTGTCGCATGCAGCCAGATTATTGGCCAATGCATCCGGGAAGATATTGCTATGATGTATGGACAAATCCATATGAGCAAAGCCCAATTTGGAGCACGTTTGCTAAGGCTTAATAAAGAAAAAGGCTGGCTCGTTCCACCACCGCTCCACAATCAAAATTTCGAATAAGCATACTTCAGGACAGTGCCTCTTATTATTCAGGAGGCACTGTTCTTTTATTTTCTGTTATGTCTCATGGAGTTTACCAGGTAACAATATCGTTACAACAAGCGGCGAACCTGTAATAAAGCATACGGTGTAAAAAGTTTGTCAATGGGATTTTTCAGGTATTTTTAACCAATTTGGCAGTTTTTCGTATGAGTTCTGCTATCGTTATCCATGGACTCGGAGAGAAATGGTCCTTTGATGATTTAGCATTCTTATAGGCAGAAACAGACCTTTTTTTATTCTACATAGAAAAGAACCAGCAGCTACAGGTGTACAAATGGAAAATAGCTCCTCAATTATTACAAAAAGGCCATGCTATGATGAAAAAGTAAAATCAAACAAAGAGGAGAGTGTAAGGAAATGTTCAAAAAAGTAAGCATGGCAACAGCATTGTCGGCGGCACTGCTTTTTGGGGGAGTTTTTTCTTCCTCAGTAGATGCCCAGGAAAATAACGGACAATCAACAACACAGCAAGTCTACTATTCTATTAATAGTAGTGGATTTGATTTCTCCGAAGCGGACGTACAAAGTTTTGTAAATAAATATTTTAGCAACCAGCAATTCAACTGGAAGCAAAAAGAACCAGTCCAACAAGAAGAACAACCTGCTCCGGCAGGGGAAGAAAACAAGCTGGAAACAACAGGCAAACAGCCTGCTGACCAACAACAAACAAAAGAACCGAGTGCTGAACAACCTCCAGCACCACAAGAAAACACTAACTATGCAACTGCTGATGAGTCTAAGCAAGAACAATCTCAGAAACAAGCAGAAGAATTAAGCGAATTTGAACAACAAGTAGTAGAATTGACAAATGATGAAAGATCAAAGCAAGGACTAGCTCCACTGCAAATCGATACAGAGCTAAGTAAAGTAGCTCGGGAGAAGTCTGCAGATATGGCACGGAACGGTTACTTCTCTCATAACAGCCCGACCTACGGTTCTCCCTTCGATATGATGAAGCAGTTCGGTATTTCTTACAATACCGCTGGAGAAAACATTGCTAAGGGACAACGCACCCCTGAAGAAGTAGTCAACGCATGGATGAATAGTGAAGGCCACCGCGAAAACATTCTGAACGGTAACTTCACCCACATCGGCGTAGGCTATGTAAAAGACGGTAATGTATGGACTCAACAGTTCATCGGCAAATAATAGTAACCTCCTAAACACCCTGGATTATATCTAGGCCACTGAAAAAGTCCTATTTAATCTAAATGGGCTGTCAAAGTTTATTGTTGATTCCACGAATCGCTTGTCGGTGGATGCTTGCCGCGGGCACGGCCTCAGCTAACTTGGTCAAGAAGATCACTTGACCAAGTGGATCTTCGGCTCGTGCTGTTCCCGCAGGCGTCACCACCGATCGCCCATCACGGAATCAACAGAGGCAAATTTAAAAAGAGTGATTTTCTTTGATTTATAAAAGAAAATCACTCTTTTTTTCTTGCACAATGAAAGTAATACATAAAAGGGAGGGATTCGATGCTAGACCGTCGATCATCCATGAATATAAGTCAGTACGAAGGGCTCTAAACTAATAAAGGAATAGAGGGAGAGGGCACAAACCTCTGGGCATTAGACGAAAAGCGGTCTGTATGGAAATTAAAACCCCACACAGACCGCTTTTTTAAAATTCTACCTAACATAGAGCTTCCGTTTTTCAGTGGCCTCGATTATCCAGGTTTATTTATCGCTTGAATTTCTTATCATGTTGAATCAGCTGGAACAGTTCCACGGAGGCTTCTTTTTAATAATAATAATTAATTTGATAAATTTTGTAGGGTGATGGCTTTCCTGTTTCGTCTAAATAGTGACATGGTCAGGGAGAGGGGGGAGCATCCATTCAAGATGAACTGTTAGTCAAAAAAATAAAAACAGGCAACCAGCAGGCACTGCGACTGTTAATCGAACGGCACAAACATCAGGTTTTCAAAATCGCGATGAGTGTCTTGCATGATGAAAAAGCAGCAGAGGATGCTGCCCAGGAAACCTTTATCAAAATGGTGGATTCCCTTCCCTCTTATCAATTTCAAGGATTCAAAACGTGGATTAGCAGGATTGCGTTACATAAAGCGATTGATGCCCGGCGGAAAAAACAAAAGGAGCGGGAGGATTTCTCTAACGCTGAACAAGAATACAGAAATAACAATGAAATTAGCACAGAAGAAGTTGTACTCCGAAACGAAAAAAAGGCACTTGTTCAGCGATCGATTGAGGAATTACCTGAAAAGCTGCGCTATGCTGTTCGCTATTATTACTTAGAAGAATTATCCTACACAGAAATAGCCAAACGTTTGAATTTAGCGGAGAAAACAGTCGAAATGCGTTTATACCGGGCAAGAAAATGGATGAAAGCCCACTGGAAGGAGGGTGATTTTTAGTGAGTCATGTGCAAAACGAGTTACTGTTCCTGTATATAGAAGACAATATCGATGGTCGCCGAAATCGGCAGCAAATCGAAAACCATTTAGAAACATGTGAACACTGTTTTGCCAGTTACCTTGATTTACTAGAACATTGGGAAACACCAGCCGGTTTGACAGATTCATTTACGGATATAACTATCGAAAAAGTGAAGCTGTACCAATCCTATTCGCACCTGGCAGAGCAACGACCGTCATCCTACCGATCCAGGCAGGCAAGAACCTTAGTCCATTACCTGTTAGCAGCAGCCTTGACGCTAGTTTTAATGGCCGGTGGGATCTTTCAGGGGGTGCTGGATCTAACGGATCAAAGTAATTTGGATAAACGTCCATCATTGACGGATAACATCATGCAAAAAACAGATAGCTGGCTGACTCAACTATTGAAGGGGGAAAGGCAATGAACAATTCACCAACACTTGCATTCTTTTTAGCACTCATTCCCGGTTTTGGCCATATGTACCTTGGCCATAGGCGCAGAGGGGCACTATACTCGATATTGTTTTTTGGGATAATCAGCTTTGGGGCACTCGGATTCATTGTTTCACAGATTGATGAGATTATTTTAGTAACTATGATGGGAGCGTTGTTAATTTGGGGAATAAATGTCATCGACATGATTATCACACTGTTGATGCGAAGCAGAGTACAGACTGCCAATCGATCCTCTTGGGAAAATAGCTCAGGAAAAACCGGCGCCGTTCCTGTCAAACCCGAAGATCATAATGAACGCTTCAACACCATTTTATTATCGTTCATTCCGGGTGTCGGCCACTTTCACCTCGGATTGAACCAACGCGGTCTGACATTTTTGGCGGGATTCTTCGGAGTTGCTGCGATGATTTTCTTTGTCGCATTTGTCAGCCATCAGGGCGGTTTTTTAATCTTTCTGTTGGCGATGCCAATCATATGGATTTACAGCTTCTTCGATGCCATCCAGCTGCTAAACAAAAAACAAAATGGGGAACCATTAGAAGACCGTACCATTATTGAAGACTTGGACCATTATCGCGAAGCAGGAAAAAAGAGTAAAATGCTGGCCACCATTCTGGCCATCTTCCCTGGTGCCGGCCACATGTACTTAGGATTGCAGAAACGGGGGCTGCAGCTGATGGCAGCTTTCCTGCTTTCTATCTATGTGTTAGATGTCCTGCGTCTGTCCATCTTTTTGTTTTTAATTCCGATTATTTGGTTTTTCAGCTTCTTCGATGCCCTGCAGCACACAAACAAGGCTGAACAAGGGGACGTGCAAGACGTGCCAATCGTCAAATACTTGGCCAATCATCAAAAATGGCTGGGAGTCGCGCTTTTACTGCTAGGTTTATTCTATTTTGGAGATGCCATTTTAGTGCCGGTTTTAGCGGAACAATTCCGTGAAGCCTTTCAAATTGACCTATGGTACTACTACCAGCAATATTTCCAAGTATCGATTGTCTGCCTGTTATTTATCGCCGGTGGAATCCGCTTGATTACAGGCGCCAAGCCGAAAAAAGGAGGAGAAAAACAATGAGGAAATGGCGGGTCGGGTCTATATCGATGGGAGCAGCTTTAATTATGCTCGGTGTAATTGTCATGCTCGCGCAATTCAATGAATGGAACGAAACGGATATCTTGCTGACATGGTTTCCCCTCATCCTGGTTATCCTGGGAGTGGAAATCGTCCTTTACATATCCATGTCAAAGCAGGAACAACCAGTAGTCAAATATGATATTCTGTCAATTATTTTTATTACGTGTCTCGGAGGTATCGCGCTGATCCTGTTTATCAGTGCCTCGACAGGCGTGCTTGAAATGGTTAAAACAACCGTGCAAGCAGAAGAAGTAGAAGGAACATTACCAGCAATTGAACACCCGGTTAATCAGGAAGTTAAAAAAGTCGTCCTTGAATCTGCAGAAGCGGTGACAGTGGAAACCAATAATACCAGCAACATTCATATTTTTGGTACCTACCAGTCCAGCAGCATAAACATGGAAAAAGGAATCAAACCCGGTGATGTCGCTGCTTTTCACCAGGTAGGCGATACCTTGTATGTTGAAATGCTTCAAGCACCAACCAGACCGATGTTTGGATATGATGACAGCGAATTTAGCGCGACCGTATCAATCCCAGGTGATATAGAAACGGAAGTCCGTTCCTGGGTCGCTGCCGCCCACCTCAATTTGGCCAACATGAAGAACAACTGGTCACTAACAGATGTTGATCAAGTGTACTTGACCGATACTGACAATGCCGATGTCAAACTAACCACCGAAGATGTATGGGAGGAAGAAGCGGCCAGTAACCAAACCAATACCTTCGGTGAGGGCACCCACCAACTTCAAATTGACACAGCTAACCAGTTGCATATCCAATAATTCGGTTACCGCAATACATGTGGGGATCGACAATGTTTCCTAATGGAAAAAAATTTCTATAGACAGTTGACGGGAAGCTTTTACTGGTTTATAATTCTAACAATGATTGAAATTTCAAAACAAATTGAATAGTTAGACTCTTATCAAGAGCGGCGGAGGGACTAGGCCCGACGATGCCCGGCAACCTTCAAGTTTCATACTTGAAAAGGTGCCAATTCCTACAGGTCAATGATCTGGAAGATAAGAGGAGGACTCTGATACTACGCCCTCTTCTTATGAAGAGGGCTTTTTATATTCTCCTCTCTTATTACAGCGTGACAGACCACAGGTAACTTTCATTACGACCTTTAGGTGCTGCAATTCCCTAGTCTTGAAGTGAATTAATTTAACTTAGGAGGAATTTTCATGGCTGATCAATTTCATTTGCAAGGTACAGAAACACAATTACTTCACGGGGGGCAGGCGCCAGATCCGGCTACTGGTTCCCGGGCAGTTCCGATTTACCAAACGACTTCTTACGTTTTCAAGGATACCGAACACGCACAAAATTTATTCGCACTAGCAGAACCCGGAAATATTTATTCACGAATCATGAACCCGACTGTCGATGCTTTTGAACAAAGGATCGCTTTATTGGAGGATGGTGTCGCAGCTGTAGCTACCTCATCAGGCATGGCAGCTATCACCCTGTCCATTTTGAACATTGCCGGAAGCGGGGATGAAATCGTTGCAGACAGTAACTTATACGGGGGAACATATAACTTGTTTGCCAAAACATTGCCCCGTTACGGAATTAATGTCACTTTTGTCGATGCCACTGACCCGGAAAACGTCCGGGCAGCAATTAACGAGAACACCAAAGCGGTATTTGGAGAGATTATAACCAATCCGAGCTTAAATGTTCTTGATGTGGAAGCTATTTCAGCAATCGCCCACGAACATAGCATTCCGCTGATCATTGACAACACTTTTGCCACACCATATGTAACAAAGCCAATCGCCTGGGGAGCAGACATCGTCGTCCACTCGGCCACAAAATGGATCGGCGGCCATGGCACCACTATCGGCGGTGTTGTTATCGATGGCGGCCGCTTTAACTGGAACAACCCAAAATTCCCGGAGTTCATTAATCCAGATGAGAGTTACCATGGCATCCGATATGCCGTAGATACCGCTCCTGCTGCCTTCGCTACTAAGCTGCGCGTGCAATTATTGCGGGATATTGGAGCGTGCCTGAGTCCGCAAAATGCTTTTCTGCTTTTGCAAGGATTGGAAACATTGCATCTGCGTATCGAGAAACATGCTCAAAACGCACAGCAAGTTGCCAATTACCTCAACCAGCATCCATTAGTAGCATGGGTTTCTTATCCAGGCTTGGAAAAGCACCCTTCTCACCAGCTGGCACAAAAATATTTAAACGGGAAAGCAGGATCAATCATCACCTTTGGCATCCAAGGCGGCCGTAACGCAGGAAGACAGTTGATTGACAATGTTTCGCTTTGGTCCCATGTCGCCAATGTTGGCGATGCTAAATCATTGATTATTCACCCTGCATCTACTACCCATCAGCAGCTTGATGCAGTTGGCTTAAGAGAAAGCGGAGTTACCGAAGAGTTAGTCCGCTTGTCGATAGGGATTGAAACACCGGAAGATCTTATCCAGGATCTTGACCAGGCAATTGCTGAAGCAACAGGAACACAGCCGACAATTACTGCCACTAACGACAAAGCAGTTAAGTGGGCACTGCATTCTCCATTCGACCGGGAGAACGGACTGAGACAGAAAACAATCGCAGTACTAGGCATAGAAAATAGTCCAACTCAACCAGTTAATCAAACAGCAGCCCGTTTGCAAAACCTTGGCTATAAAATTATCCCTGTCCATTCCGGACAAGAAGAAATACTTGGTGAAAAGCCCGTGGCCGAGGTTGGCGCAATTGAGAAAGAAATTGATATCATTTATACAAAAGACATACTGCAAGCAGAAGCATTGCTGGCAAACGCCAGTAAACCGAAGACAAAGATATTGTGGATCGATTCCCAGGAAGCTAGCCTGGATGTAACCGATCAAGCCAGAGTAGCCGGCATCACCGTCGTTGAAAGTCTATGCCCTTACCAGGAGGCAGTAAGACTGCGGAACGGCGAAGTTAAACAACCTGTGTACGCTTAATTGATAAGCTGTTCAGCAGCAAAACGATTTCATGCTAAGTACTTTTAACCGCGATAAACCGCTTGGGTGACCCAAGCGGTTTTATTTTATTTAAAAAAGACCAATTAAGCGAAAAAACATTTTTTGTAACACTGATTCATTTCAACTGGGTTACAAGATTACAAGATGTAGGTATATATTACAAAAATGTTAGAAAATAAGTTTAATTGTCATCTGTAATCGGTAACAGTAATAATATAGAAATTTTTAAGGAGGTTTTAACATTATTAAAAGGTTATCTGCAGTACTTGTCGCTTGTTTCGTATTTTTGGGGCTGCAACATCCTGTCTCAGCTGAGGACCATGGAAAACCGCCAGTTGAAGATTTAGAGAAACAGTTTAATGACTTGATGAACTTAGAAACCACTGAAAATGGCGAAGTAGTTCAATACGATTCGAAGGCACGACTGGAGCAAGAGTTTAAAGGGATTATGGTTTGGCCGTTAGCTGATCATTTTGTAGACACATATTTTAAAGAAGAAAATGACAAGTTATATATGAGAGAAATCGATGGTCCATATAAATTGAACACCAACCAGGACTATACGTTAGAAAAAATAAGTGATACGAAGTATAAGCTTACTCAAGAAGGTGCGAACCAATTAAGAGGGGAATATACCCTGACAATCAATTATAGCTTTGAAGCAGGTAAATGGGTGTTTGCTGACCGCATGGATAATATCGCTAATCAGGGAGGAGAAATGCCAGAAACTGCTACTTCTCTGCCAACGGTGATGGTGTCCGGCGGTGTAATTAGTGCCCTTGGTATATTCTTACTTTTAGCTAGAAGACGATACGTTGTGTAACTGATGGGGTATGACTATGGCTCTATTGAAAACATTTGGAATATTACTTTTAGGTACAGGGATTATTATTATAGTTTGGAGCGGGTATGCTTGGTGGGAACAGGGAAAAGCTGTTACTCACCAGCCTGACCGCATTCAAGGGGCACATCCCGATTGGAAGATAACAAAGCAGCAAAAGACCATGAAAACAATCAAGGATGATAATACACCGAATAATTACCAACCTGGAGAAAGTGTCGGAGAGTTGGAAATCCCGAGAATTGGTAACCACTATGAAATATTTTGGGGAACAGGTGCTGAAGTCCTCAAGAAAGGCGTAGGACTCCATGATAGTCAATGGACAGTAGCTCCCGATCGGTCTGGCCATGTAGTCTTATCAGGGCACAGGGATACCGTTTTCAGAAAACTAGACCAAGTCAAAAGTGGAGACCACCTTTATGTAACATTTGAAGGAACTACCTATGATTATCAAGTAAAGAAAATATGGATTACGGATAAAGACGACCGCTCAGTTATTGTGAGTAAAGAAGATCCTACATTAACCTTGACCACCTGTTATCCCTTCAACTTTGTCGGTTCTGCCCCGAAACGTTATATCATCCAAGCAGGATTGGTTTCTAAAGGTATGTCAACAACATCCTAATTCAATGGAAATCAGCTTACGAAATTCGTAAGCTGATTTTTTTAACCAAACTTGGCTCATTTAACTTTTATTGCTTTTGTCGCGATAAACGTTTTTATATATTGATCTAATGCGCGTGTTCCACCAAAGTCATCTTCATAAAACCCCGCAAGCATGAATCCAGCCTCCATTTGCCCTTGAATTTGGTCTTCTAAGGTATAGGCATATTCAATTGTTTGATTGGAATGGATATAATTATGAATTTCACCCTGTGGAAGATAGTCTAAAGTAGAAGACGGAATTGAATGTTTTACATCCAGAACACCCTCTCTTTCCTGGTTATCGTCAAAAATAAACAGTAAAGGATTTGTGAAACCGGAAATGAGTGTTCCGTTATTTTTTAAAACCCTCGATGCTTCCTTCCATACTGGATGAACATCTTTGACAAATAAATTAGAAACTGGGTTAATGATCACTAAGGTCTGACACAGAAGCAAGGCAAAGTATTTTCAATCCAGTTATTGATTTCGGAAAGCAATGACGCGGAACCGGCTTTTCAGTTATTACCGTGATTTCCCAATCACCCGATTTGCTTTTTTCTATCGTTTCGCTGCTAACTGTTTTGGTATATCGCGAACCTTCTTCCACTTTCTTGTCCCACGCATTCCTATTTTGTTTAGTTGTATCCATGTTGACTCCTCCCGGCCCATAAGGTAGCTTGGTTTAATGCTTATGTAATTTTTATCCCTATCCGTTGAAAGGGAAATTCCTTATAAAATAATGAAAACCAAAGTAACCAATTAGAAATAAGATTGCTAGCGTCAACAAAACATAGGCTATTTTCTTCTCCACCTTGCCATCGCTCCCTTTCACTTCCCAAGCTAAAACAAAAACTTTTTTCCAATCCCAATGAAGATAGTTGGAGGCTCAAAAAAAACTGGCTTCATTCTCTATCAGCCATTCTTCGGATTTTCTCCCCGCTTCATTATTTAAATTAAGAATTTTTTTTCTATCCACATTTTAATATATTTTTATTAGCGCTATTCCTGGCCGCGAGGTTTTTGCTAGCAACCATAAGAAAAGCCAACTCGAATCACGAGTTGGCCAGCTGGTGGTGGAAGAAATTTTATTGATATTTTTTCTCATCGATGACTTCGTGGTTTTCATCTAAAATCATTAGACGGCTCGGTGTGTCATTCTCAGCCAATTTAGTTGCTTCAGCGATGGCGTCATCCTTTTTGCTGTATAAGTCGGTGGGGGCCACATCTTCAATCTTGACGTACCATCCCTCGGCATTTTTATTTGGAGTTACGCTGTATTCTTTCATCACTATCGCTCCTTTTCTAAAATTAGCTTTGGTTATAAAAAACTTTTCCCGCCAAGTCATCGTGCCAAACCTTTCGCCGTTTTTAAAGACTAATCACTTCGACAGGGTAATGGATAAACAGTCCAGTCTCAATCACGCCGGGAATCGCGCTCAATTCTTTCTCAAGCGACTCCTGGATTGTCTGGAAGCGAACATCAAGGATAAAGTTACCTGCCTCCGTAATAACGGGGCCATCCTTTCCAGCTGCTGACCTCAGCTTAATATTGGCGGCCCCTAATTCATACAGCCTTATTTCCACTAAGTTAACCGCCCGCGGGTCTACTTCAACGGGGACCGGGAACTTTTCACCTAAGCGTGAAACGAATTTTGATTCATCAACCAATATATAACTTTTGTCAGCGCTAGCCATGACCAGCTTTTCAGCAAACATCGCTCCACCTCTACCTTTAATAAGATTATAATCCGGATCGACTTCATCTGCACCGTCAAATGCCCAATCCGGACGCTTGTTCATTAGTGAGGTAACAGGGATTCCCAAGGCAGCACAAGTTTGTGACACCTCTTTAGAGGTAGGAATTGCTGTAATCTCTATTCCCTGTTGCTTTATTTTTTCACTAATGGCCTGAACAGCCAGGAAAGAGGTCGATCCCGAGCCGACACCAATTACATCGCCATTCCCGACCTGTTCTGCCAATTTTTCAGTGACCCGCTGTTTTTTCTCCAGATTGGATATTAGTCCTGTCCATTGTACATTGGCAGCAATTGAATTATGCCAATCCATGAAACCACTCCTTTATTTATGCAGCCTGCTCGTTATTGACTATTCCCTGGTTTCTGTTCAGCCATGCAAAGCACTACTTTTTCACAACACTTGATAAAAAATAAGACGGCGGATTACCGCCGTCTATCAAAAGACTTATTTTAGTTTAGCCGAGCAGCAGCTAGGTTATAGTAGAGTGACTTTCCAGCGATGTCGAGCGACTTCTACACGAAGGTGAGCGATAATACCGGAAAGTGGAGCAACTTAGCTAGCACAAAGCGCTTACTTTACTTTGCTTAAATTCGTATTGATATTGACTACTGTTTCTTTCTCAGCTGATTCGAGAATTGCCAGAATGACTTTCAAAGAAACTAACGCATCCTCACCAGTGACTGGAGGCTCTTGATTATTAATAATGCTGCTGATAAAGGCATCGATCACTCTGCTATTTGTTTGGTTGTCGTTCGTTTGGATGGCTTCTAACTGATACTTCACCGTTTCTCCATCCTTATTCAGTACAATTAGCTGATGTTCGTTATCATGATATATTTTGATGATTCCTTTACTTAAATAAATGATTGTACTGTTATCCTCTTCCCCATAGTAGGTCCATGAGAAGGAAGCTGTGCCAAGCCGCCCCTTCGCTGTTTTAACTGTGCAGACTAAATTGTCACAAACTTGGATAGGTTCTCCTGTCGCGCTCTTCTTATCCAGTGCCCCCTGGAAAGCACTTACTTGATGAATTTCATCACTTAACAAATAATGCAGTAGATCGATTTTGTGTATTCCTAAATCACCTGCTACTCCCAAGCCGGAGCGCTCTTTACTAAAAAACCAGGTAGATTTGGTTTTATTGATTCCCCATAGCTCTGGACCCGCATGGCCGAAACTAGTTTTAAAAGTAAGGACTTCTCCCAGCTCTTTGCTTTCTATCAGTTGTTTTGCTTTTTGATGGGCCTTGGTGAATCGCTGGTTATGGTCCACCATTAGCTTTTTTTTCGACGTTTGCTGGGCTTGTAAAATTTGTTCTGCACCCGCTAAGGATAAAGATATCGGCTTTTCACAAAGCACGTGTTTTCCACCCAGCAAAGCTTTGACAGAATTTATATGATGATATTCATTCGAAGAACAATCACTGATGACATCTATTGTCGGATCGTTAATCAAATCCTCCATCGACGCTGCAACCGAACCTCCAAACTCCTCAGCCAAAATCTGTGCCCTGTCCATATTCCTATCGTAAAAAACAATCCCTGACACAAATGGGTTTGCCTGATACTCAGGAGCATGGCGGTATCTAGTTATTGATCCACACCCAATAATGCCTGCTTTGATTTTCAAACAATCAGCCTCCTATTCTCTCTTCTGGAACACGACCGCCACAATGATGATTAAGCCTTTTACAAAACCTTGTAAATGCGGCGAAACATTCATTAAGTTCATCATGTTATTTAAAATCCCTAGAATCAGTACGCCGAAAAAAGTACCAAGAACTTTTCCGCGCCCGCCGGTCATTCTTGTCCCTCCAATAATGACGGCTGCGATGGCATCTAATTCATAGGCTTGGCCGGAACTGGAGGAAGAGATTGAATTTAAGCGGGAGGATTCTATAATCGCTGCCACACTGACAAGTAAACCGGCCAAACTATAGACACCGATTTTTACGCGGTCTACCCGGATTGTCGATAGCAATGCAGCTTTTTCGTTGCTGCCAATCGCGTAGACATAACGGCCAAACCTTGTTTTGTGCATTAAGACGTAAACAAGACCTGTCATAACAAGAAAAATAATAATCGGATAATCAATGATCCATAATTCACTATTGGCAATTGTGGTGAATCCAGTAATCTCACTGGAAATGCTACCCCCATCCGCAGTATACAAGGCTATCGAGCGCGCTCCGGCCATCATGCCAAGTGTAGCAATGAAGGAGGCAATCTTGCCTTTTGCTACCATCAAACCGTTGAGCAGTCCAGCGAATGCGCCTACAGCAAAGGCAGTTATAATTGCCACCGGAATACTTTCTGTCGCATTTAAGGATAAAATGGATACTACCCCTACCAATGCCAGAACGGAACCGACGGATAAATCAATGCCTCCGGACAACATTACAATGGTCATCCCCAAGGCTACAATACCGATAATTGACACTTGCATTAAGATATTCAGCTGGTTATTCATATCCAGGAATCTTGGATTCAGCAATGCAGCAACCACAAAAATAATCAGGAAGGCGATAATGACGCTATACTCAGACCAAAACCAGGCAAAACGCTGTTTTGTCCTGCTTTCCCCCGGCCTTTCTTGTTTCCATGCTGGATTAGCCAATTTGTTCAACCTCCCTCTTAGAACCTGTCGCATACTTCATAATTTCATCCTCGCTAGCTTGGTCACGTGTAAACCGTGCGGTTATTTCCCCTTGAAACATGACGTTTATATGATGGCAAATTTTAAGAATCTCCGGTGCTTCTGATGAAAGGATTATAATTCCTTTTCCTTGTTGAGCCAGCCGGACAATATGCTGGTATATTTCCCGCTTCGCTCCAACATCGATTCCTTGGGTAGGATTATCGAATACAAGAATAGGCGTGTCGACTTCCAGCCACTTAGCCAAAACCACTTTTTGCTGGTTGCCTCCGCTCAACTTATCGATAGTCACTTTCGGGTCATGAACCTTGATGTTCAACTGCTTCTTGTAATATTCAAATCTCGCTTTTTCTTGTTTTTGCTGGATGAATCCCCGTCGTTCAAAATGCCCGAGCGAAGATAGACTCATATTATCGTAAACACTTAAATCTTTAATAATCGCATTTTCTTTTCTATCTTTCGGCACAAATCCGATTCCGGCCTGTAAAGCTTTTTTGGGATGAGTAATCTGGACAGACTGGTCTTTTACTTTGATTTCACCTGTGTAATTTTTCCTAAAACCGAATATGCTTTCAAAAAGCTCTGTCCTGCCATCACCGGCCAAACCAGTGAAACCTAATATTTCGCCCGCGTGTAAAGTAAAACCAATTTTTTTGAACAAGTCAGGGCTAGTAAGTTCCTTGACGCGCAAAAGCTCAGCTCCATGGGGGTGGGTTTGGGCAAATCGTTCCTCAGAAACCGATTTTCCAACCATCAGCTTTGTGATAGATTCCAAGTTTTGCTCTGCCACTCGGCCGGTGCCCACAACCTTGCCATCCCGCAAAACGGTATAGTGGTCACAAATTTCCTGGATTTCTTTTAATTTGTGGGAGATGTAAATAATAGAAACATTAGAGGTTTTCAACTTTTTCATCAGGCCGAACAAGCGGTACACCTCATGCTCCGTCAATGCAGTTGTCGGCTCATCCATAATTATAATGTTTGATTTATGGAGCAAAGCCTTAGCAATTTCGATCAACTGTTTATAAGAGGTGTCAAGTTCCCGGACATAAACCTTCGGATCAATTTCTACTCCTAAATCAGCCAAAACCTCTCTAGTCCGCTGGCACATTTCTTCGACTTTTAAAAAGCCGGTCCTGCTCCTTAGCTCTGAACCTAAAAACATGTTTTCATACACTTTCAAGTCAGCAACAACGTTTAATTCCTGGTGTATAAAACTGATTCCGTAATTTTGTGCCATTCGGGGGGTTGTTATATTTACTGCTTCTCCATTAATTTTTATCGTTCCCCTATCAGCGGGAAACACCCCTCCAAGGATGTTCATTAATGTGGACTTTCCAGCACCATTTTCACCTAGTAAGGCATGGATTTCTCCTTTTTCCAGGCAGATCCCGACTTTTTTTAACACAGAAACTTGGTTAAAAGCTTTTTCAATATTGTTCATTTCCAACAAATAGTTAGAGGTCATCTTCTCTCTCCTTATAAGAAAAGAGGAAATACAATTTTCTTTAATTGTATTTCCTTTTTTAATACCATCTCGATGCTTTTTAGAATGCTCTTGTCTATGCTTTTTTAATAATTAACAAACAGCAGGTCCTGCTTCTTGGGGGTCAGCAGGCGCCTCCATTTCTAGTACTTAGAATCCTCATTGTAATATTCGTCTACATTATCCTTGGTAACCTGTGTCGCTTCTTTTACTATCATGGTTTCTGACGGCTCTTCACCTTTGGCTAAATCAGCCGCTATTGTCACTGCATCTTTTACCATGGTAGGAGAGTATAGGAATGTGGCCTTGATAAGTCCATCTTCCTTCATATTTTCAAACACCGTTTTGTTTCCTCCAGCTCCAGTAATGAATTGAATATCTTCTCGATCAGCTTCCTTTATAGCCTGTAAAACACCCAAGGCCATCTCATCGTCTTGCGTGAAAACAGCATCAATCTCTGCATGGGCCTGTAATATATTTTGCATGACTTCCAATGAAGCTTCTTTAGAAAAATCGCCGTTTTGTGAAGCAATAATTTCGATTCCATCCTCTCCGTTCATTGCTTCCTGAAAGCCGCTTCCTCGTTGATTAGTGACAGAACTAGGAGGACCAGTGATTTCTACTACTTTACCTTTTCCATTCAGCTGTTCAACGAAGTATTTTCCGGCGTTGACACCAATACCTTCGTTATCCCCTTTGACGACAACAGTAGCTGCCTCATTTTCCAGTTCACGGTCGACAATCACCAACGGGATTCCAGCATCCTTCACCTTTTGTCCTACGGGAGATAATGCAGCAGATTCGATCGGCAGCATGACAATGACATCAACTTGTTGCGATATTAAGTCTTCCACATCGTTCGCTTGTTTGTTTGGATCGGAAGCATTGGTCATTATATAGTCAATGCCCTCTGCTTCTTTCACTTCTTTTGCCTGGTTTTCAGCATTGTCGATTAAAGCCCCCATCCATCCGTGAGTTGCAGAAGGTAAAGAAATACCAATTTTAAGATTGCTGCCTTCGTCTGCGCCTCCATCACTGCTTTTTCCGCTGCTTTCCTCGTTCCCTCCGCACGCCGCAAGCCCTGCAATCACCAACAGAGACATGAACATAATAAGTAATTTCTTCACTTTTTCACCCCTTCTTGTTTTTGAAAGCTCCCCCTAAAATGTAATCGTTTACATATAAGGCCAGCACTCTAACATCAAATCACTTTGATATCACAGTGCTGCTCTTAGCTGTTTAGCCCAGTGTTGATTCGCGAATAACTAGTTCATGGTCTAAAATCAGGCTTTCAACCTCTTTGCCTTGAATCTTATCCACCAGCATCTTAGCTGCAATAGTACCCATTTGGTACATAGGCTGGGCAACGGTTGTTAATGTGGGATGGGTCATATTCGAAAAGGCTATCTTATCAAATCCGACGACTGCTATGTCCTCCGGAACTTTCAGGGAATGGCTATGTATTTCCTTCAGGGCACCAATGGCAAGCAAATCGGAGACGGCAAAGATGGCTGTAGGGCGCTGTTTTTGGCTCAGGACTTTTTTCATTGCCTGCTGGCCATATTCAAATCCCAGTCCTTGAGTATGGAAGATTAATTCTTCATCCATATGGAGTCCATGCTCTTCCAGTGCTTTCTGGTAACCAAGCTGGCGCTGTCTGGCATACAAATATTTTTGGTCTGAATTAATCAATGCTATCCTTGTATGGCCGATTCTGATTAAGTGTTTAACTGCACGATAGGCAGCTTCGAGATTATCAATGGTTACGTATGGAATTCCGCTGTCCACCGCATATTCACTACACTGGATAATGGCATGGGTTTTTCCGAGTTTCGTTAACGTTTCCACATTTACAGCTGGATCCATCGAAATAATCCCATCTGCCATTTTCTTGCGGACCAAGTCAAAGTAAATATTCTCCCTGTCCGGGTTTGTGTCTGTTTCACATAATAAGATATTGTAATTAAGATCGATAGCTGTGTTTTCTATTCCATTGATTATTTCTGAATAAAATGGGTTGGAAATGTTCGGTATCAGTACAAGCAACAGCCGGCTTTCCGAGTTTCTCAAGTTGCGTCCGAGCAGGCTGGGCTCGTAGTTTAATTGTTTTATCGCATCTTCTACTTTAATTCTTGTTTTGGCTGTTACAGAGTTTTGGCCATTTAGTACTCTTGATACGGTTGCCACAGATACTCCTGCATGCTTTGCTACCTGGTGAATGTTGGCCATGAGTCCTAGTCCCTCTTCTCTATTGCGTTATATTTTGTAATCGTTTACAATATAAATAGTAATGGATGCAGAAATGGATGTCAATAACTTATTTTCGACGAAATAACCCTTTTATTTACAGGAATTATTTTTAATGGTTGAAATGTAATGGATTACATATCGGATTAATCAAGTAACTAATTTTACAGGAGGGCTCTACATGAAATTAGGCGTTTTTACTGTTTTATGCTCTGACAAAAACTTTGATGACATGCTGGATTATGTGGCTTCGAAAGGATTGGAGGCCATCGAGCTAGGAACTGGAGGCTACCCTGGAAATGCCCATTGCAAGGTTGATGATTTACTTGATAATGAGGCTAATCTTCACCAATTCAAGCAAAAAATAGCCGATAAAGGTTTAATTATCAGCGCTTTAAGCTGTCATGGCAACGCTTTGCATCCCCAAGAGTCAATATCCGGGCCAGCTGATGAATTGTTGAAAAAGACGATCAGGCTTGCTTCTCAATTAGGAGTAGAAGTTGTCAATACCTTTTCTGGATGCCCTGGAGACCATGAAGGCGCTCGATATCCTAATTGGCCAGTGGCTGCATGGCCGCACGATTACCAGGAGGTTCTTCAATGGCAATGGAAGGAAAAATTAATTCCTTATTGGCGGGAGATAAATGACTTGGCAGCAAAACACAACGTAAAAATCGGACTTGAGCTGCACGGCGGTTTTTCCGTCCACACCCCTTCTACCATGTTGAAGCTTCGGGAAGCATGCGGATCGGCAATTGGAGCTAATTTAGATCCAAGCCATATGTGGTGGCAGGGAATTGACCCGGTAGAAGCAATCAAAATTCTCGGGAGAGAAAATGCGATTCATCATTTTCATGCAAAAGATACAATCATTGATAAACGTAATGTAAACATGCACGGCTTGACGGACATGACGCCTTATACCAAAATGAAGGAACGCGCCTGGTATTTCCGGTCTGTCGGCTTTGGCCATGATATGAAAACATGGGCAGACATCATCAGCACGCTTAGACTGATGGACTATGACTATGTAGTAAGTATCGAACATGAAGATGGACTTATGTCTATTGATGAAGGCTTTACGAAAGCCGTCCAGAACATTCAGCCCGTTATGATTAAAGAGTCCACCGGTGAAATGTGGTGGGCCTGAGGACATGACTGAAAACACCTATAGCAGCATTTCTTTCATCTAACCGGACGGCGTACGCCCGGTTTTTTCTTTGCCGCTTTTTATCTATTTTCCATAAAGATATTATGGAAGGAGTCAACCGTGTTATTATATTGTATACTATTAGTATCTACACTTGTGTTCGTGCAGCTGTGTTTAGCACACCCCTTACACTATCTACCTTAGCATATTTGTGTTTTACTACAGGGGACTCAGGGAATAATAATATATTGATGAATTCATTACTTTTTAGGTGTGATTATATTGCGGAATAAACACTTCAAGATTGTCACCGGTGTCGGTTTAATGCTTATTTTAATAGCTATTGTCATCTTTCAGGCTAGTCAGCCTTCTAATACGAACATTGTAGAACAAAAAATAAGTCCCTCCATGCAAGAAGACGGGCTGGAAATAGACGAGGAAATCCCCCAAGATACCGAATTAGAAGCGTCTCAATCATCCGGGGAAGATGACCAGCCATTGACAGAGGATATCAAGGATAAAGTAACGCAGGTTGTCGAAGGTGCTCTAGGTTTGTTTGTCAAAAAAGATTTGGACATTGTAGCAATTGGAGATTCTCTTACCCAAGGGGTTGGAGACACTTCCCATAATGGCGGATATGTTGGAATTCTTGAAAATACATTAAACAATGATGAAGATCATAAAGTAGACATGGTAAACTACGGAAAACGAGGCAATCGTTCCGACCAGCTCTTAAAACGGCTTGACCAAACAGAAATAACAGCATCCATTGAGGAAGCTGATATTATCCTGGTAACCATTGGTGCCAATGATATTATGAAAGTCGTTAAAAACAACTTTACGAATCTGGAATATGAACCATTTGTCAGGGAACGGGATAATTACCAGGATAGACTGCAAAGCATTTTTGACAAAATGCTGGAGCTTAATCCGGATGCCAGTATCTATTTACTTGGTTTTTACAATCCATTCGAGAACTATTTTAGTAATGTCGAGCAGCTTGGCCAAATCATTAACGACTGGAACAGCACGGGAAGCAGCCTAGCTTTGGAATATGAACATGTGAACTATATTCCTACCAAGGATTTGTTTCAAAATGCAGAACAAGACTTGCTTTATGAGGACAACTTCCATCCAAATAGTATCGGTTACAAGCTGATAGCGGAGCGGGTGTTAGAATATATAAGACCAGAAATTGAACGGAATGAGTGAACATGGGCAGAATAGGGGAATACAATAATGAGTGAAACGAAGCCGAAACACAAAAATTGGAAGGTATGGTTCTATAGTTTGGCAGGCATTAATGCTGTTGTCATCATTCTCCTTCTATTCCTGATTTTTATCCCTTCCTGGTCAAACCCAACCCTGGACTGGGAAGAATTAGAAAAGACACCCGGCGCTGAATTCACTGTACAGTCGAGCAAGGACAATTTAAGTGAATTAGTCAATGCCTATATCGATCAAATGTTTAATGATGCAACTGGCAAATATGATGTCTCCCTGGAAGATGATGTGGAGTTTACTGGGTCACTGAAAGCTTTCAGCACGGATATTCCTTTTTCCATCCGTTTGGAACCAATTGTGCAGGAAAACGGTGATTTGATCCTTAAACAGAAAGATATTTCTCTCGGTTTGTTGTATTTGCCTAATCGAAAGGTGCTTGAATACTTGAACAAAAGTTATCCGACTCCTGATTGGGTCGTAGTAAACCCCGAAAATGAAACGATATATATTGCTGTTACACAAATAGACATGAAAAGCAACTTTAAGGTGAAGGCTGAAAAATTTGACTTGGAAAACGATGATATCTCCTTCAAGATCAAAGTACCCAATGAAACACTGGGATTATAAAATAAAATGTTGCTATTGCAAAAGCGGTCATGCCTCAGCAGCAGACCGCTTTTTTCTAGCTAAACGAGCCCTTGTTTGTAGGCATAGATAGCTGCCTGTGTACGGTCTTGAACCTCTAATTTACTTAAAATATTGCTGACATGTACCTTTGTTGTCTTTAGTGCGATGAATAGTTCTTCTGCTATTTCAAGATTTGTCCTGCCTTGCGCAATCAGTAAAAGCACTTCCATTTCACGGGCAGTCAAGCTTTCATGTGGGGGGACCGGCTGTTTGCTCCTCATTCTAGCCATTACCTTGTTGGTTACTTCCGGTTCAAATACCTGTTCTCCTTGATAAGTAGACCGGATAGCCTTCGCAATTTCACCAGCTTTGGAGGTCTTTAAAATATAACTCGCTGCCCCCGCCTCAATCGCTGGGTACACTTTTTCATCGTCGATAAAACTAGTCACAACAATAATTTTTGCCTCTGGCCAGGCAGCAATGATCTTTTCTGTTGCTTCTATTCCATCCATCTCATCCATCACTAAATCCATAAGAATGATATCCGGACGGAGTTCCAATGCTAGCTCGACTGCTGCTTTTCCATTTTCTGCTTCAGCAACCACTTCGATATCCGGTTGAGTGGCCAAAAAAGAGCTGACCCCAATCCGCACCATTTCGTGGTCGTCCACGAATAGAACTTTAATCATATTCATCACCTTCTGATTCTATCACCGGCACTCTAACTTCGAGCCTCGTTCCTTTACCCGGCAAACTAATAATCTTTATGGACGCACCTACTTCTGCTGCTCTTTCCTTCATATTTTGTAATCCATATGAGCCTGATTGACTGGTTTCGACTGTAAATCCAACCCCATCATCGATCACCCGCATGATTACTTGTCCTTCCGCTTTGATTAATAGAACATCCAGGGAATGGGCCTTGGAGTGTCTCAGTGTATTAGAAACAGATTCCTGTAATATCCTGAACAGATGGTCCTCAATCCCTTTTTCTAATCCCACTTCATCCATTTTCCAGGCAATCTCAATCGGTACCTTCTGTTTCAATTCTGCCAACAGCTGACGCATACCTTCCTGCAATGATTTACCTTTTAAAGCGGCCGGCCTTAAGTGAAGCAGCAATGCCCTCATTTCCAATTGTGATTGCTGTATCATTGTTTCGATTTGCTTTAATTGGACAGCAGCCGATTTTTCCTTGTTTTGTTCAGTCATCGCCGAAATCATCATCGAGGCGGCAAACAATTCCTGGCTGACAGAATCATGCAGTTCCCTGGCAAGTCGGTTTCGTTCTTCAGAAATCACTCTTTCTATTTCTTTCTCCTGATCTTCTACCCTTTCATTTGTCATTTTCTGAGCGAGCTTTGTCTGATTATAAATATATGTTTGAATATCATTTACTCCTGCCCACAGGGCCTGTATTTCCTCCAGAGAAACTTGCGGTTTCTCCGACAGCCAGCTGCCCTGTTTCATATCGGCAAAAGCTTTGTCCATTGCAGTTAGCTGTTTTTTCCAAAACAAACCTTCAGCCAAACCAAAGCTGCCCCCAACCGCTGTTGTGATGATGACTACAAACAACAGAAACGGCAGTTCCACTATTTTTTCCTGCCATAAAACGGACCAATCATCAACAGGAAAGGTTACGATGTAAACCGCCGACAATAATAGCAGTAAAATGAGGGAAGAGAAAATACCTACAACGAAAGAACGCTGCAGTATTGTTTTCATACTCGCTTCACCTCTATTTTGCCAACCAACGTAGAAGTGAAGATTTTCACTTTTTGCTTAGCTGTTTGGTAATCTTTTGTTTCCATTTGAATTACCTTGTTCCAGGCATTATACTCCTTATAATCCAGAATCTCTGCCGTCCCAAACAGCGTTGAGTGGCTGATGCTTACCTCCACTTCATATGGTACAAGGATTTCGATGTTTCCTATCATATTTCGTATGATTACGACAGCTTCCCCTTTGGGAAGCACTGTATTGTTCATATCGACAATTGTATCCCCAATACCTGTCTGAATATTGATATCCTGCCATTCAAAAGGTTCCTTCTTCGTTTTTTGCCTGCCCAGCCACTTATTAATAAATAATGGTTCCCGTTGAATAGTTTGCTGCCCGTCTTCTCCA
This sequence comes from Sediminibacillus albus, assembly GCF_900101125.1. Lineage (GTDB taxonomy): Bacteria > Bacillota > Bacilli > Bacillales > Amphibacillaceae > Sediminibacillus > Sediminibacillus albus. Next base: position 244,053 of record NZ_FNFL01000003.1, read on the forward strand.
TTAAACTGTGGTTGATAATAGGATGGGGTCTTTTTCGAACGAAACCACTTCACAAAAAAATAGGCCAAAACCGATAATAATAAAAACTTAAAGGCAGCCGTATTCAAAATCGTTATCATTAAAAATACTAAACCAGCCCAAAAAATGAATCTTCCCGAGGAGGTATCCATCTTTTTTCTTCCATAGTACATAAAAGCTGCAAACACAAAAATGAAGAAGAGAAGCCATGGTCCGTGGAAAAGTAATTCGAACACAAATATGGCCAAAGTTATCAACAAAATCATATCAATGATGTCAGTATTTCTTCGATTAAACATAAGCCGCTCCTCTTCCTGCATTTATTACCATCCGGCTCAACCCCATAAAAGTTTTTTTACATAGCCATAATGAAGGCGTACAAATTGTACGCCTTCCGTTGAATAGCCCGTCGATTAGGACATTTAGTTATAGAGTACCATGAAAGGATAAGCTAGGAGAAGTTATATTTTTTCAGATCTTTTCTCCAGTTCTGCCATACGGGCATCCAGTGTGTACACACGATAGTCTGAATTCACCTGGTTTTCCAGCCGCTCAATATAATTTTCCATATCAGCAAACCTGGAAGCACTTCTTTCTGAATCAAGCTCTGCATGCAATACCTGATTCATTCCTTTGTGGGCGCGTGCCACATTTTCACGCCCTTTCAATTCCATTCGTTTCACATATAAGTCTTTCAATTTGTGCTTCATCTGCACATATTTTCCTTCTAGCGACTCCAATTCTTTGACAGCATTCTGTCTGATAGTATCCAATTTAGCAGCTCGCTCTTCAAAATAAGTTTGCTCTTCTTTTGCCTGCTCATACAGCTCCAGTTCATCGGCATTTTTAGCAATGTCAGCTTGTCTTTTGCGCTTATCGGCCATCGCTGCAGCTTGATGGTATTCCTTTGTAAATTCCTGCTTCAATGTATATTGCTTTTCCACAAGCCCTCTGATCTTTTTTACTTCCTGCTCACATTGGCGTACATACTGATTTAGCTGAGCAATTGGGTTTTTTTGCTCCTTTTGATCCAGCATTTCATTGAAATCCGCTGAAATTGTGTCTTTGATTCTGGTAAATATGTTACTCATTCCATCCATCTCCTTTTTACATTTCATTAATTCATCCAAGATTCTTTTCCGGTATCAGTGAATAGCTCATCATCCAAGTAATTAGATGCTTGTTTATCTTTTTTCCATTTTTTATAGGTATAGTAAAGGACAATAAAGGAGGCAACTCCAATCAATGCAGGAAGGTTAGCCAACGAAATCGACAAACCAATTAGAATAGCAATGCCCCATAATACTTTTTGCCCAACGGTATCTGCCAGTACAAATTTTTTAACTGCATAATAGGAAACTAACAGACTGACTGCAAGCAGAATCATCGGCCCGAGATTCGCCAGGATAATAATAACAGCCGTTGCACCTAGCAAGAATAACAACAATGTCTTCATTTGTATTTCCTCCTTTCTTGTCTCTATCATAACTATTTAATGAAGTTGGGATAACGACCCTTAGCTATAATTTCAACTAAGACCGGAGGCTTATCCACAAAATTATTCAGGTACCGCCTTTTTCTTAATTTCCAAACAGGGGTTTCATTCTTCCCTATTAGAGGCATTATAAGATAAGAAAAGACACCCATCCGTCAAAGAATAGGTTCTTGCATGAGGAGGAAGGGAAGATCAATGAAAGAGTTATGGAATTTGCTGAAACAAGGCACGAAGTCGTCCTTATGGGCGGCAGTAATCAACATCATCGTAGGGATTATCAAAACAATCGCTTACTTTATTACCGGTAATGTAGCGATGTTTGCAGAAATGATGCATAGTTATGCTGACGCGGCTAATCAATTTTTCGTTTATACCGGCTCGGCATTGAGCAAGAAAGCCCCGACGGACCGTTTTCCCAATGGATTCGGTCGATTAGTAAACCTAGTTCTGCTCGGGGCAGTCTTGATTGTCGGCATACTCGCTTATGAAACCATCAAAGAAGGCATCCATCACATCTTTCATCCAGAAGGTCATCAAGGATGGTTTTGGCTAAATATCGGGGTACTAGGATTATCTTTTGTGCTGGAAGCATTCGTACTTACAAAAGCAATGAAGGAAGTTACTGAACATGTCCCAGCCCCCAAAAAGAAGGGATTTGCGATAGTAATGCAAAGCTTCAAACACGTAAAACAGGCTAATCCAGCAACGAAATTGGTTTTCCTGGAAGACTTGGTAGCTACATTGGGAGCACTGATCGCCATGCTCGCGATAACACTGTCAAGCTATACTGCATTTCATAACGCTACCGGCTATGCCTCTGTGCTTATCGGTCTTTTACTGTTTATCGTCGTCGGCCGAATTTTTCTTGAGAATGCGGCAGGAGCCTTGGGCATCGCCGTCCCGGAAATGGAAAACAAGATTGGGATGATTGCTATACAGGAACCGATGATACAGGATATCAAGCGGCTGAATGTGATAAAAGAAGGCGATCAACGGCATGTCGAGCTGAAGGTGGAAGTCAATCCGAAAGTAACGATAGCTGAGGCAGATGACATGCGGGATGCACTGGAAGAAAAAATTAAATCGGAGAGAGGCGTAACCGATGTAATTATTGAGTTTGATGAGGACGATCAGGTTGAGAGCTGGTCCATACCTAGAGACAAAAGGAAATAAAAAAAGCACTGCCCATTGCAGTACTTAGACCATTAAGAGAGAGATTGCAGGTATGCTTCACTTTTATGAACATGGCCGTTTCTCCGCACAAAAAAACTGTAATGCAGAGTCTCGGATGTTCAGTATCTATACTTCCTGAAAAACATGAATGGCCCCAGATAGCTAGCATTTGAATCACTGACTAGGCAGGACTCTTTTCTGCTTTCACCGTTTGATTACACTCAGCCTGTAAATAACCAGGATAATCAATCAACTTTCCTCGGTATATCAGTTGCAGCTGATGCCATGCCCGGATGTCCTGCGGCTTTGTCAGGCAAGGCGGCTTTAAATTCTGGTAGTCACTGCACACTCCTAGCAAAGTTGCTACGAACTGTGAACAAAAGAACGCATTTTTCCTATGCAGCTGCTTGTTCAAGGGTACTAAAAAAAGACCGATAAAATTATAGCGATAATTGTCTTTCTCTTGTTCAATGGTTTTTATCTTTTCGAGCATCTGGTTATACTCCTGATTTGTAATTGTGAAACTATAAACTGCACATGTAGTATTTCTGAAAAAGGCAGTACTGACATTTTCTTTTACAAACCCGCCAATAAACGGGTTACGCGGGCGTTTCCTTCCGAAACTGTACACTTCTGTTAACTCAGGGTCAAATGCGATTGACACATGATTCATTGTTGAATTTGTGCAAATATTTATTGCCTTTCCCAACACGGTCCCCGTGTCCGAAAATAATATAAATACTTTTCTTGTATCCATTCCTTTTCCTCCATTGAAAAACAGGACGTCCGCTCATTTTGCTTTATGAAAAGAGCGTATTAAGTTAAATATAGGGCATGGCAACCATGATAGCAATAGGATTGTTAAATAATTTACAAAATTTAACGTCACCTGAATATTAAACCCTTCAACATTACTGTCGAAGGGTTCTTCTGATTTTATTTGTTTTTCAATTTTGCCAGTGCATCAGCGAGGGCAGTATTCGCAAACTCATCTTGTTTATCCTGTTTTTTCAGGTACTTATTAACATCCTGCTTCGTTGCTTTATTGCCTTTTTCTTTTTGCTTTCGTTTGTTAAAGGCAGACAGCTTTTCCCGATGGCCGCAAACGCAAGTGAATGTCTGACCTTCTCCCTCTCCGCGCAGTTCTAATTTCTTATGGCAATTCGGGCATCTGGCGTTGGTCTTTTTGGCGATGTTTTTCTTATGGCCGCAGGAACGATCCTGGCAGACAAGCATTTTTCCCTTTTTCCCATTAATCTCAAGCATTAACTTGCCGCATTCAGGACATTTGCTTCCCGTCAGATTGTCATGTTTAAAGGTGGATTCACTATTTTTTATTTCCTGGACGACTTGCTTGGCATAGCCCTTCATTTCTTTGATAAAGGCGCCCTTGCTGCGTTTTCCATCGGCAATTTCGCCCAATTTTTGTTCCCACTCCGCTGTTAAGGCAGGTGACTTTAGGTCTTCCGGAACAAGATCAAGCAGCTGCCTGCCTTTCGAGGTAATGAAGATATGCTTACCCTTCTTCTCCATATAAAAGCTATTAAACAGCTTTTCAATAATATCCGCACGGGTAGCAACAGTACCTAAGCCACCAGTCTGATTAATCGTTTTAGCTAAGTGTTTGTCATTGTTCGCCATATAACGGACTGGATTTTCCATCGCCTGAAGTAGATTTCCTTCGGTAAAGCGCTCTGGCGGCTTGGTCTTTCCAATGGTCAATGAAACTTGCAACCCGGAAAATGTATCTCCTGCTTCAATGCTCGGCAGTTTCTGATCATCCTCCTGATCGTTTTCCTCCTGGAAGCGATTATTGTAAACCTCTTTCCATCCTTGTTTTTTAATGCTTTTCCCGCTGGCAGTGAATGTCGCTCCACCGATATCAGCAGTAATCTTCGTCTGCTCATATTCATGGGGCGGATAAAGGACTGCAAGAAATCTTTTTACTACTAAGTCATAAATTTTTCTTTCCTTATCATTCAATTCTGCCAGGATTACCGGCTGCTCTGTCGGAATGATGGCATGGTGGTCAGACACTTTGTTGTCATCAACCACAGCTTTGGTCAGCTTTATCTCTTTCCTGCTGATTTTCCCGGCAAGCTTGGCATATTCATCCACTCCGCATGCTTTCACCCTGTCCTTCAAAGTGGGCACAATATCGCTGGACAAGTACCGGGAATCCGTTCGGGGATATGTCAGTACTTTATGCTGTTCATATAGTTTCTGCATTAAGGACAGCGTCTGCTTTCCAGAAAAACCGAAGATCCGGTTGGCGTCCCGCTGCAGCTCGGTTAAATCGTATAACTGAGGAGCAAAGCTTTTCTTCTGTTTCTTATCAGCTTTAACGACTTTTGCAGGCTGATCTTTGATTTTGTTTAGCATTTGTTCAGCTTTTTGTCTGGAAAACGTACGGCTATTATTGTTCTCGTCCTGCCACGTTAAAGTAAAGCCTTTATTTGTTTTAGCTTGCAGACCGTAGTATTCCTGCGGCTGGAAATCTTTTATTTCCTTTTCCCTGGAAGCAATCATCGCCAATGTAGGCGTCTGCACCCTGCCGCTCGAAAGCTGGGCATTAAACTTTGTCGTCAATGCACGGGTAGCATTTAGTCCGACATACCAGTCTGCTTCCGAGCGGGCGACAGCAGCATCATAAAGGGTTTCGTACTGCTTGCCCGGCTTTAAGTGTTTAAAGCCATCCTTGATCGCCTTGTCAGTGACAGAAGAAATCCACAGCCGTTTGACCGGTTTATTGACTCGCGCTTTTTCAATTATCCACCGGGCAACTAATTCCCCTTCACGGCCGGCGTCGGTAGCAATCACTACCTGGCCGACATCCTTCCGGGTCAACTGGGTCTTGACAGTATTGAACTGTTTACCAGTCTTTTTTATTACAACCAGCTTTAGACGGTCGGGCAGCATCGGCAAGTCTTCCATCCGCCATGTTTTGTATTTATCATCATAAGTTTCCGGGTCGGCCAATGTCACCAAATGGCCGAGTGCCCAAGTAACAATATATTGGGAACCTTCCAGGAAGCCGTTGCCTTGTTTGTGACAATTCAGCACTCTGGCTATATCTCTTCCAACGGAAGGTTTTTCTGCTAATACGACAGTTTTACTCATTAAAACAAATCCTTTCTGGATACTGCTTCTTTCACTTTAACATAATTTTATATAGAGCAGAAAAGAAGTTTCTTCAGGTAAAAGAGCTTTCTTGTACGAAAAACTAGCTCCGGAGGAAACATCTTGCTGTAGTTGACTTTTTACCCATCAACAAGACAAATTTCGACACTTATTTTAGCGGATATGTTATAATTTTACGGAGAAAAGTGGCAAACTTGTTGAAAAGCAAGGACGCAAAGCTTTAGGGGCTAACGGAAAACCTAAGCCAGCCAGCTGCCTGGATAAATCTCCTAAACAACAGGTGTTTATTAGGCAAGATATAAGGAGGTTTTATTATTTATCAAGAGCCTGAATTAAAATCAATCCTTCGTAAATTTGATAAGCTGCTTCACCAGCATCAGGACCAATATGGAGATGTCATGCCCTTCAAACATTTTTTAAGGAGTTTCCTAAGGGTTAGAACCAGGTCAATCGACTTGCCGACTTCTGAAGTGATGGCGATAATCAAACATGAAAAACCTAAAATTTATTATTCGTTAAAGAAAAACACAGCAAACGATCCTATTTTTCACTTCATCACCAATATTAACATGGACTATGAAAGAGCTCATGAAAACTTAAAAAAATTAAGAGAATCTATTCAGTAGCATATAAAAAGCCCGATTGGATCGGGCTTTTGTTGTAAATAGTAAATATGCTGGTTAGTTATTACTCCCCTGTTTGGGCAAAACGTTGGATTCGTTCGCCGATTTGATCGCGTACCCGCTGGAACACTTGCCATTTTTCTTCATCTGTTCCTTCAGCTTTAGCCGGATCATCGAAGCCCCAATGTTCACGTTTTACGTGCGGTGGGGTCATTGGACACTTGTCTGCCGCATCTCCGCATAAAGTGACTACAAGGTCAGCATTATTCAGTATATCTGAATCAATAATATCGGAGGTTTGCCCGGAAATATCGATATCAACCTCATTCATTGCCTTTACCGCATTAGGATTCAATCCATGCGCTTCAATTCCTGCGCTCTTTACATCCCAGTCATCCCCAAGATGCTTCTTCGCCCAGCCTTCAGCCATTTGGCTGCGGCAAGAGTTACCTGTACATAAGAAATAAAGTGTTTTTTTAGACATAATCGTTCATCTCCTTTTTTATAGTAGCAATAATGTTAAATATAATCCCACGAGGGTAATAAATAAAATTGGTATCGTTAAAATGATCCCCGTCTTAAAGTAGGTTCCCCAGCTGATTTTGACTCCTTTTTGTGAAAGAACGTGAAGCCAAAGCAAGGTAGCCAGCGAGCCAATCGGCGTTATCTTCGGACCTAAATCTGAACCAATCACATTAGCATAGATGAGGGCTTCCCGCATCACGCCCGAAGTATTAGTTTCGGCAATCGCCAGTGCGTCAATCATCACTGTCGGCATATTGTTCATGATTGAGGATAAAATGGCGGCAATAAAGCCCATTGCTACCGTACCAACGAACAATCCTTGTTCCGCACTTGCCTCGATCGCCTGGGCAAGGACATCGGTGAGCCCGGCATTTCTCAGTCCGTAAACGACAACGTACATGCCAATCGAGAAAAAGACAATTTCCCATGGTGCTCCTTTAACTACTGCAGTAGTATTAACAGCCTTGCTGCGCTTAGCCATCAGCAAGAAGAAAATAGCTACAACGCCGGCAACAATCGACACAGGAAGCATGATAAATTCACTGATAAAGTAACCAACAAGCAAAACGCCCAGCACGTACCAAGAAATCCGGAACAGCTTCTGATCCCTGATTGCTTCGACCGGCTGTTTCAGCTGTGATATATCGTAATTTTTCGGGATGCTTTTTCTAAAATAAAAAAATAAAACAACAATCGTTGCGACTAATGAGAATAGGTTTGGAATGATCATCCGTGAGGCGTATTCAATAAACCCGATTCCAAAGAAATCTGCAGATACAATGTTTACTAAGTTACTGACAACCAATGGTAAAGATGTCGTATCTGCAATAAAGCCGCTAGCCATAATAAATGGAAACACCATTTGCTCTTTGAAATTTAAATTACGTACCATAGCTAGCACAATTGGTGTCAAAATCAATGCCGCTCCATCATTGGCAAACAGTGCAGCCACAATGGCTCCGAGCAGACTGACATAAACAAACATTTTGGTTCCGTTTCCCCTGGCAGCGCGAGCCATATGTAAAGCGGCCCATTCGAAGAAACCTATTTCGTCCAATATTAAAGAAATAAGAATTATTGCTACGAAAGCAAGTGTGGCGTTCCAGACAATCTCGGTAACTTCCCAAACATCGCTGAAGCCTACTACTCCGGCTAGTAGAGCGAGAACAGCCCCGCCGCAAGCAGACCATCCAATCGATAATCCTTTTGGCTGCCAAATCACCAATATGAGTGTCGCCAAAAAGATTAGCAGTGCTAAAATGACTGATAAAGACAACGTTTATTCCCTCCTGTTAACAACAAGTAATTCGAGCACCTTTCTCTTCCAATGCTTTTAACTTATCCTCCTGATCGGGCAATTGCTTGAGGATTTGTTCGACAAATGGATAGTAGTCATTGTTTTTATTAATCGAATAAAAAATCCACTGTCCCTTACGCTCCTCTTTCACCACCCCGACATCACGCAATTTACGGAGGTGCTGGCTAATCGATGGCTGGCTAGCGTTAAATATTTCGACGAACTCACAAACACAGCAATCATGGTTTTCAAGGAGCTTGACCATCGTCAACCTTGTTTTATCCCCGAGCAATTTAAGAATGATTGCCGCTTTATCCATGTCGATTTCTGTTTTCAGCATAATATGCCCTCCCCACATCCATTTACATATTAATATATAATGATTTGCTTATATATGCAACGGATTAAACTTTTCCTTTATTCTCCACACAAAGATAAAGCGCTAGCCATCTCCAACGGGCTAGCGCTTTATCTTGAAGATGATTCTTTTCCTCCTGTTTCCATTATCTCCTCATGAAACCAAAACCAAAATTCCAAGATTGCGGTTTAGTGTCCCTTACCGGGATAGACATAATTTCAAAAAGCCTATTGAATAGAAGGAACCCATCATTTGCGGTTCAGCAGAATAATAGTAAATGCCGAAGCGGGACTGTCATGGCCTTCGCTTTGAATAATTTTTACAAGCTTACACGCCAATTATTATTACAAGTCGCCTGAATGGTTTTTCTTTGCAGGATATAATCGGCAATTAACTCTGTCATATCGATGGGTATATCTTTGATCAGCGGTTTGCCCTGAAACATGTCAAAGTCACCTGCTCCACTAGCCCGGTAATTATTCATTACAACATCATACTGTTTGTTCAGTTCAATCGGCTTCCCTTGATAGTCCAGTTGAACCACTCGCTCACCGACTGGGTTTGAAATTTTCAACTCATACTCGATGCCTTCCCACATGTCATAATTGTAGTGCTGGGGTTTTGGCTCGATAAAAGCTGGATTCACTTTTATTTTCCCGTTTTCAACTATAAAATATGTTGCACTTTGTTCTAGGGCATCTTTAATATCCTTGCCGCTAATACGAATGACATTCAAGGTGTTTGGATAAACGTAGTTGGAAACAATATCGCGCATGGTGACATTTTCGCCAAAACCCGGTGAGTCATTGTTAAACAAGGCCGTGTTTGCAATATCTACTCCTGCTGCATCCATTTGCACCTTATTAATAAATTCAATCAACGGATTATCCTGCATTCTTGTTATTAATGGATCAGAAATAGACATATCACCACTGATTTTACCGATTGGACGGTCAAGCCATTGCTGGGTCTCTGCTTCAAAATCAGCAATCAAGTCCAACATACCTTTATCGGCCTCGATATGTTCATCAATCTCATGCAAGACGGGAACCGAATCTTTGACCTCCCACCTACCGTCCAAATGTTGCAAGGCTATTTTTACTTCGCCTAGAGTTTGGCCATTATTGCCCGGCTGCACAACAGCAATATTGTTGACTTTTTCTGCAATCGTCCGGTGTTGGTGACCAGTTATCAATAAATCGATGCCCTCCAGCTCCTGGCACATTTGATATCCCTGGTTTTCTCCTGTCAACCGCTCAGTCGGTTCTCCTGTAGTTAAATCCCTTTCAAACCCGCCATGATAAGATACAATCATTACGTCTGGACTTTCCTCTGCCTTTATGTACTTCACCCACTGTTTGGCAGTCTGTAAAGCATCCGGGAACTCCAGGCTTTCGATATTTCGCGGCTCTTCCCAATGGGGAATGAAATGTGTTGTAACCCCCAGCACGGCAATTCTTACTCCTTGCAGCTCTTTAATGACATATGGCTGGCCAAACAGCGGCTTACCTGATGCCTTATCGATAACATTGGCGGACAGCCAGGGAAAATCTGCCTGTTCAACAACTCTTTTTAAGTAATGCTGACCATAGTTAAATTCATGGTTACCGAAAATAGAGGCGTCAAATGTAAGATAGTTAGCGGCTTTTATAACAGGGTTTTCCTTGTTTGCTTTATATTTTGCATGATAGTACGTCAGCGGGCTCCCTTGAATAATGTCGCCATTATCCAGCAGCAGCACATTCGTTTCTTCTCTTTTTCTTTTAACCAGTGATGCAACCTTTGCCAGACCTAATCCTTGGTCGCTGTTATCCCGGTATGTAGTAGGATATATATAGCCGTGAATATCACTTGTTACCAAAACATTTATTTCTGCTTCCATAGCCAGCCTCCTAAATCTCGTTATCTACTATGCTATCGTAACAAATTATAATAACGGATTATCAGAATTAGAAAATATTTCTTAAATTTTACAATATTTTTACATACTCTGACAAAAATTATGCTATAGTAACGGAGTAACACATTTTAAAATATATTGGAGGTAGTTTTCCTATGTTTAAGAAGCTTGCAACAGTTGGGGCCACGTTGGCTTTAACAGCTGGTATTATTAGTGGGTGCGGTGGTTCGGATGACGCAGAAGGCGCTAGCAGCGAAGGATCAGAATCATATGTTCCTGAAACATTAACTGTACAGTTTGTCCCTTCTCAAAATGCAGATACTTTAGAAGCGAAGGCTAAGCCATTGGAAGAGTTATTGAGTGAACGCCTGGATATTCCTGTTGAAGTTAGTGTATCAACCAACTACAACACGATCATAGAAGCTATGGACTCTAAAAAAGTAGACGTAGGATTCTTACCCCCTACTGCCTATGTGTTAGCAAAAGAAAAAGGCGCTGCAGAAGTAATCTTACAAGCACAGCGTTTTGGAGTTGAAGATGAAACCGGACAACCTACTGATGAATTGGTAGATGGGTATAAATCAGAATTCGTCGTTAAAGCAGATTCTGATATTGAAAGCATCGAAGACCTAAAAGGAAAGAAAATTGCCTTCCAGGATGTTACATCGTCTGCAGGTTACGTATGGCCGGCGGCTTCTCTGATGGATGCTGGCATTGATCCACTAGAAGATGTACAAGGTGTTACAGTTAAAGGACATGACCAAGGCGTTATTTCCGTTCTTAATGGTGATGTTGATGCGGCTGTAGTATTCCAGGATGCCCGAAACACAGTAATAGGTGATTACCCTACAGTATTTGAAGATACAAAAGTAATTAAATTCACAGAAATGATTCCTAACGATACAATCGCTGTCCGTTCTGACATGGATGAAGAGTGGAGCAAGAAGATTACAGAAGCCTTCATTGATATCGGTCAGGACGAAGAAGGACATGAGATTGTTAAAGAAATATATACGCACGAAGGATATGTTAAATCCGAAGACAGCAAGTTTGATATTGTAAGAGAATATTCCGATAAAGTAAAAACTGAATAGTTTTTTAGTTTTGGGATATTGCAATATCCAATAGCTTCAGCATACAGCCAGTCGATATCTATCTCGAACTGGCTTTTCTTTTATGCGGATAGCCGAAATTGTATGTTTTTGTGCAGCTTAGATCTTTAAATTCTTATAAAGGTTGGTATGAAGAGTGATTGAATTTAAAAATGTTTCCAAAGTTTATCCCAATGGTACACAGGGGCTTAAAGATATCAATGTGACGATTGAAAAAGGGGAATTTGTCGTGATTGTCGGCTTGTCTGGCGCCGGTAAATCAACATTTCTCCGTTCGATAAACAGATTGCATGAAATTACATCAGGCGAAATCATTATCGACGGCAGCTCGATCACAGAAGCAAAAGGAAGAGACTTACGAATCGCCCGCCGTGACATCGGGATGATTTTCCAAAGCTTTAATTTAGTAAAAAGATCCACTGTTTTAAGAAATGTCCTATCAGGCAGGGTCGGTTACCATTCGACTTTGAGAACCGTACTGGGATTGTTTCCGAAAGAAGATGTCAACCTTGCCTTCAATGCTTTGGAACGCGTCAATATAGTCGAAAAAGCATATACTCGTTCCGACCAGCTTTCTGGAGGGCAACAACAACGAGTATCTATTGCCCGGGCTTTGGCACAGGAAGCCAAGATCATTCTGGCAGATGAACCTGTTGCCTCGTTGGATCCGTTAACTACTAAACAAGTAATGGATAACCTGCAAAAAATCAATCAGGAACTGGGGATCACTACTGTCGTAAATCTGCATTTTATCGACATCGCCCGCCAGTACGCAACTAGAATTATCGGCCTGCAGGCAGGCGAAGTAGTATTCGACGGTCCTGTAGAAGAAGCGACAGATGAGAGATTCTCAGAGATTTATGGCCGTCCTCTTGAAACAAGAGAAGATGAAGAAGTAGGAGCGTCCGCCAATGAATCAGCTGAATGAACAGAAACTACCAAAGGCGCCAAGTAGAATCAAGCATTATCTAACCTTCATTCTTATTTTATTCCTATTATGGGGCAGTGCTTATCAAACTGGCAGTACTTTTAACGAATTAATTGAAGGCTTTCCTAATATGTTCAGTGTGCTTGACGAAATGATCCCGCCAAACTGGGCCTATTTCGATAATATCATTCAAGCGATGCTGGATACGATTCGAATGGCTGTCTTAGGTACTACGATTGGAGCAGTGATTGCCATTCCGTTTGCATTGTTTTCAGCAAGCAATATGATGAAATCTACCTGGATTTTTTACCCAGTCAGGTTTATTTTAAATCTTGTCCGTACCATTCCTGAACTATTGTTAGCAGCTATTTTTGTTGCAATCTTTGGATTAGGGCCGCTTCCTGGTATTTTTGCTTTGGGCATTTTTTCTACCGGTATTATCGCCAAACTGACATATGAAGCGATTGAGGGGATTGATAAAGGCCCTTTAGAATCGATGACAGCTGTAGGAGCCAATAAAATCCAGTGGATCACGTTTTCTGTTGTTCCTCAGGTGGCCGCTTACTATGTGTCTTATGTACTTTATTCCTTTGAAATCAATATACGTGCTGCTGCTATTTTAGGACTAGTTGGGGCTGGAGGTATCGGTGAATACTATGACAGAACGTTAGGATTCCTTGAATATGACAAAGTAAGCACGATCATTATATTCACTTTAGTAGTTGTGTTAATTATCGATTATATCAGTACTAAATTACGGGAGAATTTATTATGAGCAGTGCAACTAGACCAATAAAACCAAAAAAGAAGATTTATAAACGCTGGGTTATCTATATTGTGCTAGCCCTCATTTATGTCTGGGCATTGTCAGGCGTTCCAGTGGAGGGCTTTAAAGAAACTGCAGGCCAAATCTCCAAAGCTATTTTATCGGGCATTTTTTCTCCAGATTGGGACTATGTGTACCTGCCGGAAGGGGAGGATTTGCTGAGGGGCTTGCTGGATACATTGGCAATCGCTATCCTAGGGACATTCATTTCTGCTTTTTTATGTATTCCATTTGCTTTTTGGGCCGCTAATAATATGAGCAGGATTAAAGCTAACGCAGGAATCGGCAAATTCTTTCTTAGCTTTGTCCGTACTTTTCCAGAATTAGTTATGGCCTTGCTTTTTATTAAAGTAGTTGGCCCAGGTTCTTTTGCTGGCGTATTAGCACTGGGACTTCATTCCATCGGCATGCTCGGCAAGTTGTTTTCCGAGGAAGTCGAAAATATTGATTTAGGTCCGTCTGAAGCATTAAAAGCTACCGGAGCACGCCCGTTGCAAATCTTATGGTTCGCAGTCTTTCCCCAAGTATTGCCAGGATTTATTTCCTATACGCTGTACCGATTTGAAATAAATCTCCGTTCAGCAAGTGTTCTCGGGATTATTGGAGCCGGGGGAATCGGGACCCCCTTAATATTTGCCATGCAATCACGCGACTGGAGCCGGGTTGGTATTATCCTGCTCGGGATTATCGTCATGGTAACCATCGTCGACATAATCTCCGGCTACTTAAGAAAGAAAATTGTGTAGGCAAAAAAACAGGAGGCCATGCCAAAGCCTTTTACCCTTCATAATATAACTGCGGTTCCGCCATCTGGTGTGGCTCCGCAGTTTTTCTTATGAAAGCCGGGCTGACCAGCCCTGGCATTGACTTACAGCGCTAAAACCTTTATCCTTAATAGGATGATATACTTTCTGGAGGAATGTTATAACTTATGATAAATGTGAGCAATGTTAGTCTCCGTTTTGGTGATAAAAAGTTGTTTGAAGACGTTAATATAAAATTTAATCCAGGCAATTGCTACGGATTAATCGGTGCCAATGGTGCTGGAAAATCCACCTTTTTGAAGGTGCTTTCCGGAGAAGTCGAACCGCAGTCAGGCCATGTTTCGCTCGCACCAGGTGAGCGTTTGGCTATGCTGAAGCAGGATCACTTTGAATATGAAGAATTCGAAGTTCTGCAAACAGTAGTCATGGGTCATGAACGCCTATATAAAATTATGGAAGAAAAAGATGCCATTTATATGAAGCCCGACTTTTCTGAGGAAGACGGCATGAGAGCAGCTGAATTAGAAGGTGAATTCGGCGAACTGAACGGTTGGGAAGCAGAATCCGATGCTGCTGTCTTACTAAAAGGTCTAGGCATTAGTGAAGACTTGCATACAAAAAAAATGGCAGACCTTACCGGCTCTGAAAAGGTAAAAGTCCTACTAGCCCAAGCATTATTCGGTAACCCTGATATTTTGCTGCTCGATGAGCCGACCAACCATTTGGACATTCAAGCAATCCAATGGCTGGAGGAATTCCTGATTAACTTCGAGAACACGGTCATCGTCGTTTCCCATGACCGTCACTTCTTAAACAAAGTTTGTACCCATATTGCTGATGTTGACTATGGTAAGATCGAAGTTTATGTGGGCAACTATGATTTTTGGTATGAATCAAGCCAGCTTGCTTTAAAAATGGCTCAGGAAGCAAACAAGAAAAAAGAAGAAAAAATCAAAGAGCTGCAAAATTTCGTAGCCCGGTTTAGTGCTAATGCTTCCAAGTCTAAGCAGGCAACTTCCCGTAAGAAGATGCTTGATAACATCACGTTGGATGATATCAAACCTTCTTCAAGGCGTTACCCATATGTAGCTTTTACACCAGGCCGCGAAATCGGAAATGATTTATTGCGTGTAGAAGGAATCTCTAAGACGATTGATGGCGAAAAGGTACTGGACAATATCAGTTTTACGATGAATAAAGATGATAAAATCGCGCTTGTCGGAAAAAATGAGTTTGCCAAAACAACCCTTCTTCGCATTTTAACGGGAGAAATCGAACCAGATGAAGGAACTTATAAATGGGGAGTGACTACTTCACAGTCTTATTTTCCAAAAGATAACTCCGAGTATTTTGAGAATGGCGATTTAAACTTGGTTGATTGGCTGCGCCAGTACTCCCCAGAAGACCAAACAGAAACGTTCTTGCGTGGTTTTCTCGGCAGAATGCTCTTCTCCGGCGAAGAAGCATTAAAAAAATCGAATGTTCTTTCTGGTGGGGAAAAAGTGCGTTGTATGCTCTCTAAAATGATGCTGAGCAATGCCAATGTATTATTGTTGGATGAACCTACCAACCACTTGGACTTAGAGTCGATTACTTCTTTGAATAATGGACTTGTCAATTTTAAGGGATCTATCTTATTCACTTCCCACGACCATCAATTTGTCCACAGCATTGCCAACCGCCTGATTGAGATCACTCCTAAAGGCCTGGTTGATAAAGAAATGAGCTACGACGAATATGTGGCCGACAAAAAACTTCAAAAAGAAGTAGAAGCAATGTATGCATAAAAACGTAAACGCACCGTTATTGATTAAAAGCTGCCCCTAAGGCAGCTTTTTTTATTCAACGCTAACTTCCCCCTATTCACTAGAAAACAGCGCCGACCGTGCTTTTTGACTAATTTGTGAAATATATCACAATATGGTTGATTAATCGTTCATAGAGGATTATACTAAGTTTGTGATCAATTGTGATTACCTTCACAATATCATGTGAAAAACATCACAAATAATGGAGGATGATGTTACATGAAAGTAGCTGTTATCGGATGTACCCATGCAGGGACTGCCGCAATTACCAATATATTAAGTATGTATCCTGAAGCGGAAATTGATGTTTTTGAAAAAAATGATAATGTTTCTTTCCTATCTTGCGGAATCGCTTTGTATGTAGGCGGGGTTGTAGAAAATCCTGAGGGCTTATTTTATGCTTCAGTAGAAGCGTTTGAAAAGCAAGGGGTTCGCATGCATATGCAGCATGCCGTCACAAGCTGCAATACAACAGCAAAAACATTGGAAGCCAAAGATTTAAAAACAGATAAAATCACCCGATATGAATATGATAAATTAATTATTACTTCCGGTTCATGGCCGGTAACTCCACCGATTCCGGGGAGTAACTTAGACAATGTCCAACTATGCAAAAACTTCCACCATGCTAATGAAATTATTGCACGATCGGAGGCGGCGGAAAAAATCGTTGTGGTAGGCGCGGGATATATCGGTATTGAATTAGTAGAAGCTTTTGAACAGGCGGGTAAACATGTAACCTTGGTTGACAGCGAAGACCGCATTCTGAATCGTTATTTAGATGAGGAGTTCACGCGCCCAATTGAAACCACACTTGCCGAGAAAGGTGTAAACCTTGCATTGAGCCAGACAGTAAACTCGTTTCAAGGAAAGGACGGAAAAGTTTCGCAAGTCGTCACGTCTAAGGCAAGCTACGATGCCGACCTGGTCATTATGTGCATCGGCTTTCGCCCAAACACAGAATTATTTGCCGGACAGCTGGATATGCTCAATAATGGTGCCATCAACGTCGACGAGTACATGCGCACCAGCTCCCCTGATGTATTCGCTGCCGGAGATTGTTGTGCGGTAGCTTACAATCCCAGTCAGCAGCAGGCGTATATCCCATTAGCTACCAATGCTGTTCGTATGGGTACGTTGACAGCTTATAATCTAGTTCGTCCACGTCTGGCTCACCCCGGAACTCAGGGAACATCCGGATTGAAAATCCATCAGCACAATATATCGGCAACCGGCTTGACAGCATCTGCCGCAAGGGCTGCCGGGATAGCGGTGAGCAGCGCGATGATTGAAGACACCTATCGTCCCGACTTTATGCCGGATAACGCTGTGCTTAAACTAAAGGTAGTGTACGAACAGGAAAGCCATCGCATCGTTGGAGCACAAGTGATTTCTGATGCCGATTTTACACAAGCAATGAACACGTTAAGTGTCAGCATTCAAAATAACATGACAATTGAACAAATGGCGATGACTGACTTCTTTTTCCAGCCGCATTACAATAAACCTTGGAACTATTTGAACCAGGTTTGTCTAGAAGCAATGAAAAAAGAACAGGAAAAACAAACTGCCAGAACTCTAAAGCAAGTGGTTGGGACATAACATACATCCACTTGGCACAAACCGAACAATTACAGAAGATGAAGTTTAAAAATATAAATGGCAATATAACAAACAGTATTATCAGATAAGTATTAGTACTGCGCTGCGGAAATACACTACACTTTCCGCGGGCGGCTGGTGAGCCTCCTCGAGCTTGCGCTCTGCGGGGTCTCACCGAGGCCTTTTCTCCCGCAGGAGTCTCCGTGGATTTCCTCCACTGAAAGTCTGTGTACTGTTTTCAGCCAACAGCCCTATCATCGCAGCCAAAAATGACCCCTTTATTTTCAAGGAGGCTGAAGCTGTGCCTACGGAAAGCGAAGGATACTGCCTGCGCCAGTTTAAGCATCCAACTTTGTTAAAAGGAAAAAATAGAGTTGTCACTGGATCCGCAGGTGTTAAAAAAGCAAAAATCGAACGGCTCGAACCCTAAGGATTTCGAATCATCGTTCGATTTTTTGCTTTAGCCACTATCCTTTTGTCCCAGCCCTTGTTTTAAGGTAAAAGTTTATTATGAATCGATGGAAGCCTTCTGCCCTGCTTTAGCTGCCCGGATCATTGCCTGGATATCGCTGCGCTTGTTTTTGTGTAGGGCATCGACTATTCTGCTGCCAACAACCACACCGTCACAATTGCTGCTAAGCTCCTTTACCTGCTGCGGTGTAGACACACCAAAGCCTGCCAAAACAGGAACATCGCAGATGGCCTTTAGTTCCGCCAAGTGCTCTTGCAAGTCTGCCTTAAAGCCAGTTCGTGCACCTGTTATTCCTGTAACGGTTACCGCATATAAAAATCCTTCCGTCCTCTTGGCAATTTCCTGAAGCCGTTCTGGCGGACTAGTCAATGAAGCAAGGCGAATCAGCGCAATATCTTTTTCTTTCAGCTGTACCGCCACCATATGCTCTTCCTCTAAAGGCATATCAGGAATGATCAAGCCACTGACACCCGCTACTTGACAGGCATCGGCGAACGCTTCGATCCCGTAAGCATAGATAGGATTCAAATATGTCATCAAAACTATCGGGATATTCCGTTTCTCCTTAAACTGCTGTAATTTGTGCAGTATAGCCCGTAGGCTTACACCTTCCTGAAGTGCTCGAATTCCAGCTTCCTGAATGGTAGGGCCATCCGCTACCGGATCAGAAAATGGTACACCAACTTCTAAAACAGTTGCTCCACTTTCCTGGAGAAACTGGACTTGCTCCTCTAAACGATCCAGACCACCATCCCCCGCCATGATATAAGGTACAAATGCTTTATCCCCTTGGTTGAGTACTTTTTGGAAAGCCTCTTGTAACTGTTGTTTACTCATAGGAACTCCCTCCAAACGCTGATCTCACTGTGTCTACGTCTTTATCTCCCCTGCCTGATAAACAAATGACAATTGTTTGATCCTTGCTCATTTTCTGAGCTAACTTCATGCTGTAAGCAACTGCATGGGCACTCTCCAACGCTGGCATGATGCCCTCTGTTTTTGTGAGCAACTGTAAAGCCTCTAAAGCTTCCTCATCGGTAATGGAATCATAAGTTACTCTGCCCGCCTCTTTTAGATGACTGTGTTCTGGCCCGATGCCCGGATAATCCAGCCCCGCTGAAATCGAGTGTGCCTCCGTTATTTGGCCGTTTTCATCTTGCAGAAGATAACTCAAGGTGCCATGCAGGATACCTGCCTTGCCGTCTGTAAGGGTTGCGGCGTGTTTTCCAGTTTTTATCCCAGAACCTCCTGCTTCTACACCATAAAGAGCAACCTCATGGTCTTCAACAAATGGATAGAACATTCCCATCGAGTTACTTCCTCCCCCAATGCAGGCTATAACTGCTTCGGGTAATTTTCCGTCTTGAGCCAGGATTTGCTGCTTCGTTTCCGTACCAATCACACTTTGGAAATCACGGACGATTTTCGGGAACGGGTGCGGGCCGACGACTGACCCGATAATATAATGGGTATCCTCGACATTGGTGACCCAGTAGCGCAAGGCTTCATTGACAGCATCCTTTAAAGTGCCGCTTCCCTGTTCCACACTCTCCACCCTTGCTCCCAATAATTCCATACGGAAAACATTCAGCTTTTGTCTGCGGATATCTTCTTTTCCCATGAAAATGACACAGTCTAAACCAAGCAAAGCACAAACTGTTGCAGTAGCTACCCCATGCTGGCCGGCGCCCGTTTCAGCAACGACTTTTTTCTTTCCCATTCGGACTGTCAGCAATGCTTGCCCAATGGCATTATTGATCTTATGCGCACCCGTATGGTTTAAATCTTCTCGTTTTAAATAAATCCTGGGACCGCCAAATTGGCTAGTGAAATTCTCAGCATAATATAACGGGGTTTCTCTCCCTACATACTGCTTAAAATAGTAATCAACTTTTTCGATAAATTCCGGATCGGCCATTGCTTCTACATAGGCCTTTTCAAGTTCTAAAACAGCAGGCATTAAAGTTTCCGGAACAAATCTTCCGCCAAAACTTCCGAAATGGCCCTGCTGATCTGGTTGTTGATAGGTTTTCATAATTATCCTTCCTCTCCTAACTTTTCGCTGCTTCAATAAAAGCTCTTATTTTTGCAGGATCCTTTTCACCCGCTGTCTCCACACCGCTGGAAACATCTACTCCAATTGGCGAAACCTCTTTAATAGCGTCCCTGACATTCATTGCGTTTAATCCACCCGCAAGGATGACTTTGTTAACCTCGTTGGGCAGATGCCTTGTTAATGACCAATTGAATACTTCTCCGTTACCGCCGTGATACTTACCAGACGGACTATCAAGCAGGTAATAATCACATTGGTAGTCTTCCATCCTTCTCAAATCATCTTTATCTGCAATTTGAATTGCTTTAATAACCGGAATCTTAATGTTTGCCAGCAAACCAGGCGGTTCATCGCCATGCAATTGTGCATAATCAAGGCCAACCGTATCGGCTATTCTATTGATTGTCTCCGAGGACTCGTTTACGAAAACTCCTACTTTATTTATGTGAGCGGGAATCTGCTGCGATATTTCTTTCGCCCGCTGCATACTAACTTGCCGCTTACTTGGCGCAAATACAAATCCAATAAAATCCGCCCCCGCCCGGATAGCATCATTCGCAGCCTGTTCTGTTTTGATACCGCAGATTTTTACTTTCATAATTATCCTCCTATTAGCTGTCCCGGCTTTATAACGGGATTTGTAAATCCCGGAACGTTTGCTGCAAATTTCCGGAGCGCATCATCGTTTCTCCCACAAGAATTCCCTTGACGCCTGCTTGTTTTACTCTTTCTACATCTTCTCTTTTCCGAAAACCACTCTCACTGATTAATAGCTTATTAGGATCCGAAACTTGCCCTGCTAACTTTTCGGTAGTGGCCAAATCTACTTCAAATGTTCGCAAATCACGGTTATTGATTCCGATAATTTTAGCGCCGATCTCATTAGCAGCCGCTAACTCCACTTGGTTGTGAACTTCAAATAACACTTCAAGGTCTTTAGCAAGCGCATATTTGTACAAATCTGCCAATCTTTGCTCAGGGAGGGCAGCGGCAATCAGTAAAATCACATCTGCGCCAAAATCCTTAGCCCGGTCAATTTGAATTTCGTCAATAATAAAATCTTTGTTAAGCAATGGTACATCAACAGTATTCCTGACCGCTTCCAAGTCTGACATAGCACCTTGAAAAAATGGCTGATCAGTCAAAATAGAAATGGCGCCAGCCCCATTGTTAACGTATTGTGCCGCTTGTTTCGGCGGGTTCACATTAGTATTAATGGCCCCCCTGGAAGGAGAGGCCCGCTTAATTTCAGCAATAATGCCGATTTCCTCTGCATTTAGAAAACTGTCATAGAGCGATCGCTTCCTGACATCTTTCAATCTGGATGCTGGTTGATAGTTTTTCTTGAGTTGAACAACTTCTTTTTCCTTTTCCGCTAGAATCTGAGTTAAGATCGTCATCAGCCCACCACCTCTTGTTTAACTTTATTACTGTATTCAATCAAATTTTCCAGTTTATTAAGTGCTGCTCCCGAGTCAATGCTTTCCTTTGCCATCGTTACTCCCTCTCGAACAGTGGCTGCTTTTCCATTCGCCAGTATCGCCAGCCCGGCGTTTAACACAACAGTGTCACGGTGGGCACCTGTTTCACCTCGTAAAACACGATATAGAATATCGGCATTCGCCTTTGCGTCCCCGCCTTTAATTTCTTTATTATCGTAAACGGGTAATCCGACTTCTTCCGGGTGGAGAGTGAATCTAATAATCTCCCCTTTCTCCATAAGCACCAGATGGTTATCGCCAGCCAGTGAGGCTTCGTCCATATGGCCAGCCCCGTTAATAATCAACGCCCTTTTTCTTCCTAAGCGGTGCAGTACGCTAGCCATCATTTCCAGCATGTCACGCCGGTAAATACCGAGCAGTTGTGTGTCTAAGGCCACCGGATTTGTCAACGGTCCAATCAAATTAAAAACAGTCGGGATGCTAAGCTCCTTCCGCACCTTCATGATTCGCTTCAATCCGGGATGCACGTGAGGTGCAAACAAGAAGGCAATCCCATTATCCTTTAACACATCGAGCATTTGCTCTTTTGACAAATGAAGTGATACACCAAGGTGTTCGAGTACGTCCGCACTGCCTGTTCTGCTGGAGATGCTGCGGTTTCCGTGTTTGGCTACTTTAATTCCGGCTCCTGCAATGACAAAAGCAGAAGTAGTACTAATATTGAAGCTTTGCGAACCATCGCCGCCAGTTCCGCAATTGTCCATGACGCCGTCCAATATATCTGTGGCAGCAATCGATTTTTCCCTGATGACGTTCACTAGGCCGGTAATCTCTTCCGGTTCCTCGCCTTTTGTTTTTAAAGCTGCAAGGAATGCACCTATTTCTGTTTCCGATGTATTTTCCATGAACATTTTCCTTGCTGCCTGTTCCATTTCATTTAAGCTTAATGCCTGTTGATGAATCAGCTTATCGAGATACTGTTTCATATTCATCCTCCTTTATCATAGAGAGAAAGTTTCTAAGCATTGCCTTACCAGTCTTCGTACCAATCGATTCTGGATGAAACTGCATTCCATATACTGGTAAAGTCTGATGTTTTAAAGCCATGATTTCCCCATCATCATCAGCTGTAGCGGTCACTTCCAAGCAAGCAGGTACACTAGTGTTTTCAATGGCAAGAGAGTGATACCTCATTACCTCTGCCGGTTGGGGAAGGTCTGCAAATAACCCTGACCGCTGATGGGTAACCATTGATGTTTTTCCGTGCATAACGTTAGATGCATGAATGACCTTGCCTCCGAAGGCTGAACCGATTGCCTGGTGTCCCAGGCAAATCCCGAGGATGGGGATGCTTCCAGCAAACCGTTTTACGACTTCGATGCATATACCCGCTTTCTCTGGGGTACCAGGGCCTGGTGACAATACGATTGCTTCCGGGCTTAAAGCTTCCACTTCCTCCAACGTCAAGGCGTCATTACGGAACACCCGCACCTCTTTTTCTAACACGGATATATATTGGTATAAGTTATAAGTAAACGAATCATAATTATCGATTAATAAAATCATTTGTGTTTACCTCCAATAGTGATTTGGCTTTATTAAGTGTTTCGTCGTATTCTGCAGCCGGATTTGAATCATAGACGATACCGGCGCCCGCTTGAACATAAGCATTGTTATCCTTTACGACCATGGTCCTGATTGCCAAAGCCAAGTCAACGTCCCCATTCATGTTGATGTAGCCGACTGCTCCCGCATAAACGCCGCGCCGTTCCCGCTCCAATTCATTGATAATCTGCATAGCCCTGATCTTGGGGGCGCCTGATACCGTACCTGCCGGAAGCGTTGATGCCAATGCATCAATCCCGCTATAATTAGGAAGCAGTGTCCCGTGTACCTCTGAAACGATATGCATCACGTGTTGATACCGCTCGATTGTCATATACTTTGGAATCTTGATAGAACCAACCTCGCAAACACGGCCAAGGTCATTCCTGCTTAAATCAACTAACATTTTATGTTCAGCCTGCTCTTTCTCATCTGCTAAAAGCTCATCACCCAAGCTTATATCCTCTTCTTCTGTCTTGCCCCTCGGCCTTGTACCAGCAATTGGATTCGTTACTACTTGCCTGCCATTGGTTTTTATTAAGCTTTCCGGAGAAGCACCTAACACAATATAGTCGTCGAAGTTTATATAGAACATATATGGGGAAGGATTGGCCCTCCGCAAATGTCTATAGAAGGTAAAAGGATCTGTATCAAAGCTGGCTTTCATCCGCTGGGAAAGTACTATTTGAAAAATATCCCCGTCCACAATATGCTTTTTGGCCTGTTCGACTCTTTCCATAAAAGTCTGTTTATCAATAGCTGGCTTGAAAGAAATTTTGTCCAGCGGCTGAATTGGTTCTCCTATATCAGTAGTGATATCATGCTTGATATCTTCCAGAGACTGGTTTAGTTCTTTCTCCGTTCGTTCTCCATTTAAATTGATGGCGACAATCGAGACCGTTTGATGGAGATGGTCAAAAACGATGACATCCTGATAAAACATCAGGTGGATGTCCGGCATTTCTATTTCATCGTGGTATTCCGGTCCAATAAACTCATAGTGGCGGATCGCGTCGTACCCAATATAACCAATTCCTCCCCCATAAAAGGGAAACGGGAGCGGCAATGAATGGTTGAGCAAATGCTGCTTTACTATCTCCAACGGATTACCGGTTTCTGTTTGCTTTGTGCCGGTATCCATATAGTTGATCACTGTTTGATGATTATCACCGATAATTTCTTTAAAAGGATTCAAGCCTAAAAAGGAGAACCTTCCTTTTTCTGACTGGTTTGCCAAGCTTTCCAACAAGAATTTACGCTGTCCCTGCAGTCTGTTAAACACAGAGATCGGAGTCAGCGTATCTCCGTTTATTTGTATTTGTTTATATTCTGGGCCAGTGATTGATTGAATCATGACACTCTCTCCTTTTTAGTGAGCGTTGCTCTTTTTCTGGTAATAAAAAAGCCCCCTATAAACACTTGTTTCTCGTGTTTATAGGGGACGGTTTCAGCCGCGGTGCCACCTCTATTGAAGGAAACCAGGTTTCCTTCCGCTTTTCAAGTACAGGTTCCTGTTGTACAGGTACCATACTCTATCCCGATAACGAGGGAACACCGTTTTTTCCTACTAGTATTTTCAGAAAAACTCTCGTAAGCCCATTCAGCTTCTCTATCATACCGGGATCCCACCAGCCCCGGCTCTCTTCGATGAATCGATAAGCATACTCTTCTTACTCGTTGATTTAACCTTTTTTGCTATTTAATTTGTTACCAAATGAAATTTTGGTATAAAAAAAAGGCTTCCTCTCCATAAAGGACGAGGAAACCCGTGGTACCACCTTTTTAGCTATTTAAGAAACAGCCGCTTTGCCAGTATAAACCGCAGTCTATACCTGCCCTTGATAACGTTGGGCAATCCCGCCAAAGCCTACTGTCCTGAAAAGTTCGGTTTGGGGCTCGGAAGTCCATTCACTCGTAACGACGTACTGGTTCACAGCTACCACCAGCTCTCTTTGACACCGTGCACGAATTACTACTCTTCGTCTCAGCCAAGCGATTCATTGAATTATTGTTTACAATCATATAATGCTCCCGAAAATTTGTCAACAACAAAATTATAATTTTTTAAATATTCGTAATTTCATTAGTAGAATAGCATTCATCAGCTGCTTTGCTTACTTGATAACGTTAATGTTGTAATCGGGGTTAATAGGCAGGACTGCTTTAGGTTTAAAGGATATATCCAAGCCAGCTTGGTGTCATGCAAATTTCTTCCGGTAAGATCGCCATATCCTGTATACCAGAAAGCCTGCCAAATAAACTTGGAGCAGTAATTATACGTGATGACGTCCAGCTTTGGGTGAAAAACATATCGCTTCACAAGGCTGATCGCAACCAATACCCACTCGGCAGCAGCTTCCGCTCCCTTTACCGGGCGCAATACAATCAACTCTGTCCCGAATTTATGCCTTGATAAATAAGCAGGCAGTGGATCAAAAAAGCCGCCCTGCGGATGAGAGTGATAAATATGGTAGTCCTTGCCAACCATTCCTACATGACCGACTAAAAAAGTGGATAGACCTTTAGAAGAATACAAAATATCTCCGGGAGCCATCATTGTTTTCTGTTTATCCGGATATTGTTTCACCAGACCAGTAGCATTTAAGTCCCGCAGCTTTCCATATAAAACATCCGGCTCCTGTCTTTGTTTCGCCAAAATCATTGGCGAGCCTCCCTTCACAATAAGGCTCTATAGCTCTTTTCTCTTTATTTTTCCTTTAATTCCTTTTTCGATGATTTGCAGATATGGCCGGTCTTTGGGTGCAGCAAACGTTATCGCCATGCCATCACTCCCGGCACGTCCGGTCCTGCCGATCCGGTGAATATAACTTTCTGCATCCTGGGGAATATCGTAATTGATTACGTGGGTAACTCCCTCTACATCGATCCCTCTCGCGGCTACATCGGTAGCCACTAGATACTGGATTTTCATGTCGCGGAACCGCTTCATCACCTTTTCGCGTTTAGCCTGGGAAAGGTCGCCATGAAGTTCGTCGGATAAATAGCCATAGCTCTGAAGAGCGCCATTGAGTTTGGCTGCCCTTCTTTTGGTGCGGCAAAATATAATAGCCAAAAAAGGCCGGAATTGATCTAGCACGATTCGGAGCTTGTCCTGTTTTTCTCTATCAGTCGTTTCAATCACCATTTGTTTGATTTCATCCAATGTGATTTGGCTGCCTTTGACTTGGACATTGTGCGGATTTACCATGTAAGTCTTAGCCAGTTTCTTCACTTCATTTGGCATGGTTGCCGAAAACAACATTGTCTGCAGCTCTGTCGGAAGCTCCGCAATAACCTCTTCGACTTCTGGCAAAAAGCCTAAGTGAAGCATTTGATCAGCTTCATCCAGTACAAACATAGATACCTGCGAAACCATCAAAGTACCCCTGCGCATATGGTCGAGCAGCCTTCCAGGCGTAGCCACTACAATATGGATACCCCGCTTCAGCTTATTTAACTGCCCCTGGATATCCTGCCCTCCGTATACTGCTAAGGTATTTATCCCTTCCAATTGATCAGCAAGTTTATTTAACTCTGCCGTAATCTGCAACGCCAACTCTCGCGTCGGTGTTACCACAAGCGCCTGGATATGCTCGTTCTCCAGCTCTAACTGCTCGAGTATCGGCAAAAGAAAAGCATATGTCTTGCCTGTCCCTGTTTGTGCTTGGGCGATTACATCCTTTTTATCCAGTACTAATGGTATCGCTTTTTCCTGAATTGGAGTCGGCTTTGCGATTCCGTTACGGTTTAATATCTCTATCAATTCACTTGAAATTCCTAAGCTTGCAAAATCTGCCAAGCAAAACACCTCTTTTTCAAATTAAGTTCATTCCCATTATTCCCTGCAACGGTGGAGTTAACCACCTTCAGCTATAGCATATACCATAAAAAGCCTATGTACATTCTAACCCGTTTTCTTCAAATAAGTATCTTTTCTTTCAAAATTTTTAAAAATAAATCGCAATTTGTAACAATTTCCTCTGGAAATTGAAGCCCTTTATCCTTTACAATAAAAGTAAGAAATGCTCAGGGGGAGAAATAAAGTGAAGAAGTTGTTAATAGTCTTGTTTTTAATGTTGATTATTAGCTTTGGAGTTGTAGGATATGTACAAACGGTCAGTCCTGAAAACGAAGTAGACTTGGAAGCCGATAAAGGCACCCAACTAGTAAATTAAATAGAGAACTCTTCAGCAACTGGAATTTTCCAGGCCATGCTGGATTCTATGTGACTATATTGCTGTTCAGGCATTAAAAAAGCAGAAGCGCTATGGGCACTTCTGCTTTTCTATTAACTACTTTACAATTAATCTAAAATGGTAACGTCTACTGTTCTACGGCCCCAGTCATATGCTTCTGACTTCGTTGGAACATGAAGATCGATTCTGTTGCCTTTGATTGCTCCGCCGATGTCTCCTGCAATTGCTTCGCCGTATCCTTCTACATAAACTCTAGATCCAAGTGGAATCACTTTCGGGTCAACCGCAATTACTTTTGCATTTGGATTAGCATTTAAATCAATGCCTGTGGAAGTAATTCCTGAGCAGCCTGTGCAATCTGCAGTATAGGCAGTAGACTCAACAGTTACTACTTGTCCATTTGCTTCATCTTTTGAACTTGGTGTTGATTCAGAGACGGTAGGCTCTGTTGTATTTTCCGGCTGTGCTGTAGCTGTAGGTTCCGCCTCTTCTACAGTGTCAGTTTCAACTGGCTTGTTTTCTACTTGATCAGGAATAATGTCGATTTGCTGCGTTTCTTCTACATATAATTCCTGCGCTGGTAGAATAATATTAGATGATAGTTTGTTCCATTCCTTTATTTCAGATACGCTGACACCATATTCGGCAGCGATACTGAATAAGGTATCACCTTTTTTCACCGTGTACGTTTCTGCTTTATCTATTTCTAAGTTTTGCCCTGGGTAGATAATATCTGTGTCCAATTGGTTGAGATCTTGTAATGTCTCAACAGATGTTTCGTAATTATTAGCGATTCCCCATAGAGTATCGCCACTTTCCACTTGGTAGTCTTCGGCGGATGCAGATGTTGCAGCGGTCCCTGCAATGATAAGTCCTGTAGCTAGAGATACTACTATTTTTTTCATCTGTTTTTCCCTCCTCAAAATTTCTGACAAGACTAATAGTAACACATGAAAAACCGTGTTGTGGTTACAGCCTATTTAAGAGTAAATTACAAAAGTTACTGTTTATCATAGACTTGTCATATTTGTAATTCTGGGGCAATAATCCTGCTTTTTATACATCAAAATGTAAAAAAAAATAGGTTTAATAGTATAAACCTACCTTTTCTACTTAAAAAATCTATGTTATTAGCATCTTTCAATAGAAAAACAACCCCTGAATTTCATAGATTTTTTTAAAACTGATTTCTATAAAAGAAAGCTGGCTTTTCTTCAGGCCAGCTTCCACTATTATTAATAAGGTCAGCGTCATGTCCTTTATCACGGGCAACCTTGACGGCATCGACTGTTTCCCTCTGACCGATGGGCGAACCCCTTGTCTGGAATATTCCCCGATACCGAAAGGATTTTATGAATCTCCTGCCTGGAAAAATATTTAATAATCTAAGGAATCAGCCAATATTTACAGTATCTTCATGCTTGGTTAATATTTAGTTATTAATCAGCTGATACAATATAATTAAATTAATACCCCTTTACTATGGAAGACGTACAAAGATCCATCGATGTCCGTCTTCCTTTTTTTTATGTATATAAAAAAGCAGCATTGTAAAATGCCGCTCTCTGTTTAATCTAATTCAGTTATCCTTGTTTTCACGTCTGCTCTGGGCCTTGGCTTCGGCACCTTTGCCGGATAACCGATTTGCAGCATTCCTGCTACCCTTTCGCCCGGTTGGACACCGACTGCTTCTCTAAACTCATCTTCAATCGTCAGCTGGCCCGTTTTCCAAATCATACCGATTCCTTGCTCCCAAGCCAGTAAACTGAAGTTTTGAATCATGCAGCTGGTGGCAGCGTAATCCTCTTCCCGGAACTTTGGACTATGATTTTCCTTCATAGCCACTACTAAGAGGACTGGTACATTAGCAATTTTTTGATAGGCTTTTTCTCCATTTGCTTTACGCTCTTCCGGATCCTTTCCTTTCTCCCCAAGCGTACGATTAATCTCCGCTATCTTCTTTATCGAATCTCCATACACAAAGATAAAACGCCACGGCTGGGTCATTTTGTGATTAGGGACCCATACTGCTGTTTCAAGCATTTTCTTCAATTCTTCCACCGGTACAGGTCGATCCTCATACAACTGAATGGAACGTCTATCTATGATAAGCTCTGTTAAATTCATTGGTTCTGCTCCCCCATTCCCTATTATAAAATAATATTTATCAGCCATTTGATATATGAATACAGGATTCAAAATGAGAATGATTATCACTAACACTAAACTTATCTTACCAAAAATTTAAAATGTGTCAATTTTCAATCGTTCCCTTTTAGAGAATGAATGCTTTCTAAATTACGCTTGAAAAACGCTGCTAACCATAGTAAGCTAATAACAGATAATAAATTAATTTAATTAAGTTATATAAAGCGAGGTGTAAGTACATGGATATCCAACAAATTACTGCCGCATTCCAAGAAGTTTTTTCAACAGAGGAAACACCAAGAGCCTTTTTCGCTCCGGGGCGGATTAACCTGATTGGTGAACATACTGATTATAACGGCGGCCACGTATTTCCCGCCTCTATTTCCTTTGGAACTTATGCTGCCAGCAGAAAAAGAAAGGATAAGGTTTTCCGGTTTTACTCGATGAATTTTCCTGAAATCGGTATCATTGAGTGTCATCTGGATGACCTTTCTTTTAGAAGTAGTGATT
Source organism: Sediminibacillus albus (assembly GCF_900101125.1). Lineage (GTDB taxonomy): Bacteria > Bacillota > Bacilli > Bacillales > Amphibacillaceae > Sediminibacillus > Sediminibacillus albus. Next base: position 274,052 of record NZ_FNFL01000003.1, read on the forward strand.
CTTGGGCTAATTATCCAAAAGGAATGATAAAATACGTATTAGAAGATGGCTTTTCAATTACAGCAGGAGCAGATATTATTTACTACGGAAATATACCGAACGGGGCGGGGTTATCCTCCTCCGCCTCCATTGAAATGGCGACAGGAGTCCTGCTGGATTCTTTATTCCAGCTAAACATGGATCGAATCCGGATGATTGAAATCGGGCAAATGGTCGAAAACCATTATATCGGGGTCAACAGTGGAATTATGGACCAGTTCGCCATTGGGATGGGAAAGCAAGATCACGCTATTTTACTAGACTGCCAGTCTTTAAATTATTCATATGCCCCCTTCAAGCTTGATGGTTATGTAGTAATGATTATTAATACTAATAAGCGAAGAGAACTGGCTGGTTCAAAGTATAATGAGCGTAGAACCGAATGTGAACGTGCACTTAGCGATTTACAAAACATACTCTCCATTGAAAGTCTCGGCGAACTGACCGAGGAACAATTTGAACAACACAAACATCATATTCAAAACGAAACAGACAGAAAACGGGCAAAACACGCCGTCTATGAAAACCGGCGCACCTTAAAGGCCCTGGATAGTTTGCAAGCGGCTGATCTCGAACAATTTGGCAGATTGATGAATGAATCCCATGCTTCCTTGCAAAAAGACTATCAAGTAACTGGCAAAGAGCTTGATACGATTGTGGAAGCAGCCTGGGATCAGCCTGGGGTACTGGGAGCCCGGATGACAGGGGCAGGGTTCGGCGGTTGTGCTATCGCTCTTGTACCTGATCATGACATCGAAAGTTTTCAGGAAAAGGTCAATCAGCTTTATCGAAGTAAAGTAGGATATGACGCCACTTTCTATCCTGCAAGGATCAGTGATGGAGCAAAAGAATTACCGAACGAATAAAACTATTTTACCTGAAAAAGGAGTGTAGTCCATGAGTACATTAGTTTTAGGCGGGGCCGGTTATATTGGATCCCATGCGGTGTACCAGCTTATAGATAAGAACGAAAAGGTGGTTGTCGTTGATAACCTTGAAACAGGGCACACGCCAGCGGTCCATCCAGAGGCAGCCTTTTATAACGGTGATATTCGCGACAAATCATTTTTAAACAAGGTATTTGAAAAAGAAGACATCGACGCTGTCCTTCATTTTTCGGCGAATTCCCTTGTTGGCGAATCGATGGGGCAGCCATTAAAATACTTTGATAACAATGTACATGGTACCCAGGTTTTATTGGAAGTAATGAAGGAGCATGGAGTGAGAAAGATTGTATTTTCCTCCACGGCCGCTACTTATGGAGAGCCGGAAGCCGTTCCAATTACTGAAACAATGCGGACACAGCCTACCAGTGCTTATGGCGAAACGAAACTAACGATGGAAAAACTGATGAAGTGGTGTTCCCTTGCCTTCGATTTAAAATATGTCTCCTTGAGGTACTTTAATGTCGCCGGCGCAAGAAAGTCAGGGGAGATCGGGGAAGACCACCAGCCCGAAACCCATTTGATACCAATCGTACTACAAACAGCGCTTGGCCAAAGAAAGGAGATTACTATTTTTGGCGAGGACTACCCTACGGAAGATGGGACATGTATCAGGGATTACATTCATGTAGAGGACTTGATTGATGCCCATTTACTCGCTTTAACCTATTTGGAAAATGGCGGTGACAGCGGCATCTTTAACCTCGGGAGCAGCCAGGGTTTTTCTGTAAAAGAAATTATTGAAACAGCACGCAAGGTAACCGGGAAGGAAATCCCTGTTGCTTCTGGTCAGCGGCGGGCAGGAGACCCGACTGTGCTGATCGCCTCCGCGGATAAAGCCAAAAACGTATTAGGCTGGAGACCTGTCAGAACATCTATTACAACTATTATCGAAGACGCCTGGAACTGGCACCGCAATCATCCAAACGGATATATCGAGGAGTGAAACTCTAACTATGTCGGTTTATCGAACAATTTCAAACTTAATTGATAATGCCATCAAAGCTGATTTGATTGAACCTTGTGACAGGGTCTATGTACGAAATCAAATACTCGGATTATTACATTTAAATGATTATCAGGATGAAGAAGGCTCCGGACAACAGGCAGCTATTCCTGATTTAATTGAAGAACTGGTTGGAACCGCAGTGGAAAACAATGTGATTGAAGATGTATTGGACGATAAAGAAATCTTTGCTGCCAACTTGATGAACATCTTCCTGCCCAAACCATCAGTAATCAATCAACTATTTACTGAAAAGTGGGAGCAATCACCGAAAGAGGCAACCAATTACTTTTACCAGTTAAGCAAGAATAGCAACTACATCCAGATGAAGCGTATCAGTAAGAATATTCACTTCAAGGCTGATACTTCGTATGGAACTCTGGATATTACAATCAATTTGTCAAAACCAGAAAAAGACCCTGAGCAAATTAAAAGGGAAAAACAAAAAAAGCAGAAAATTAACTATCCACGCTGCGTCTTATGTATAGAAAACGAAGGATATGTCGGCAGGGTTGGACATCCAGCGCGTTCTAACCACCGAATTGTTAAGCTGGATTTGGAAGGAGAGAATTGGTATCTTCAATTTTCCCCTTATGTCTATTACAATCAGCACAGCATTGTTCTGGCGGAAGAGCACCGCGATATGAAAATTGACCGGAGCACCTTCGAACGGCTTACCGCCTTTGTCGAGAAATTTCCGCATTATTTCATCGGGTCCAATGCCGATTTACCGATTGTCGGCGGTTCTATCTTGAGCCATGACCATTATCAAGCGGGCAGTTACTCTTTTGCCATGGATAAAGCTAGCGAATTATTTTCGTTTGCCCTCAATAAATTTCCGAAAGTGGAAGCTGCTGTGATGGAGTGGCCACTGTCTGTTATTCGCTTGAAGAGCTCCAGACGCCAGGACTTGATAGCAGCAGCCGACCACATTTTGCATAAATGGAAAGCCTACAGCGATGCGTCAGTAAATATAAAAGCTTTCAGCAACGGCGACCCCCATAACACGGTAACGCCGATTGCCAGACTTAAAAACGGCCAGTATGAAATGGATCTTGTTTTACGAAATAACCGTACGAACGAACAGCACCCCATGGGGATCTTTCATCCGCATCAAGATGTCCATCATATCAAAAAGGAAAATATCGGACTGATTGAGGTGATGGGGTTGGCTGTCCTGCCGGCAAGGTTGAAAACAGAACTGGAGAAGGTAAAAAGTTTCTTGTTGGGAGAAACTACTACTGTACCAGAACACCATCGCCAATGGGCGGAGGATATCAAGCGCACAAACCAAATAAGCAAAGCAACCATCGACCGGACAATACAGCAAGAATTAGGAAATAAATTTGCGAGAGTACTTGAGGATGCCGGTGTATTTAAACAAGATAAAGTCGGCAGACAGGCATTCAAACGTTTCATATCTATATTAAACAATGAATAGTAAGGAGTGTTGGTATGCAGATCAATCAGGAAGAAATCACACTATCCAATCAACAAAAATGGACGCGGTTCACATTAAAAAATGATCTTGGCATGGAGGTCAGCTGCCTGGACTTCGGCGGTATTATTACGGATATCCTTGTTCCTGACATAAACGGAAAGATGGAAAACGTGGTAATAGGTTATCAAAACGAGGAAGATTATCTGGATAATCCTAATTATTTTGGTGCGCTGATTGGCAGGGTTGCTGGACGAATTGCGGGCTCTTCCTTCACTTTGGAAGGAAAAAAATATCGTCTTCCCGCTAATGAAGGCAGCAACCACTTGCATGGCGGCCCTAACGCTTTCAATAAAGTCATTTGGGAGACAGCTGTATTTGAAGAGGATAACCAGGCAGGAGTCACTTTCAGCCGCCAAAGTAACGATGGAGAAAATGGTTATCCCGGAAATGTAAAAATGCAGATCACCTATACCCTCGATAACCAGAACAATCTCGTGGTCACTTACCGGGGGAAGTCCGACCAGGATACATTTTTGACGACTACGAACCACTCCTATTTCAATTTAAGCGGGGATTTAAAAAACGGTATTCAGGAACATAAAATCACTATCGACAGCAGCCAATTTGTAGAGCTCGATAACAATTTGATTCCCACGGGCCGAAAGCTAGCCACTGAAGGCACTGTATTTGATTTCCGCCATGGAAGGCAAATAAGAGACGGCATCGACTCAACATATGAGCAAAACCAATTTGCCGGAAATGGGTATGACCATTACTTTATCTTTGACCACCATCAACCAGAACAGGTGATAGTTTTCGATGAAAAAAGCAGGCGCCAAATGACGGTTAAAACGGACCAGCCAGGGATGGTCATGTACACTTCAAATACATTGAAGCCTGGATTAAACTTAAAAGAAGGAAATTCGCAACCGTATTTAGGCATTTGTTTGGAAACACAGGCTTCTCCTGCATCTATTCATCATGAAGGCTTCCCTTCCTGTTTTTTAGCCAAAGATGAGGATTATTTTACACAAACAAGCTTCCATTTCGAAGTGAAATAACAAAGTGGTTGGGGCATAACATACATCTTTCGGAAACTTTGAAAAAGCAATCAATAATACGTATCACCGATAACCGGAAGGGATTTCACAATTTAATGCTGCTATGGGCTTCTCTGGTGCAATAAAATTTTTATTTATGCACGGAAGCCCATTAATTGCGTAGAAACATGCGGTTTTTAAATATCTTTTGTGGTTTTCTATTTCCATTATCAGCAATTTGATGATTTGCTACTTAACAGGATTAAAAATGTGGCAATTATCGCAGATCACTCCGCCGTATATGCAATAATCGCATTTTCAGGCGGAATGACTGCTTGTTTACCTAAAATTTACGTGGATAAGGACGGTCAAGAATTATTTTTTTGTTTTTTTAACTGTTTTAATTGCCAAAAAAACATTGAGACTAAAGCTAGATAAAATGCCCCAACTAAGAAATAATCGTAAGTTTTTGGGTTTACTAGAATCACCTTAAATATAATGAATGTAGCAAATATAGAGAAAATCCCTAAGTAAACTAGATTCACAGCTGGATTTTTTCTAACCATAACTTAATTCTCCTTACAGGTTGATTATCTTGTTTATTTAATCAAAGTATCATTTTTTTCTAAGAAAACAAACCATAGGCTCATTCTTTCTATTTTACGTCGTATTCTATATATCAAATTACCTAGGACAAAGGTTTTTAGAACGTAAAAATAAAAATAAAATCAATATTTCCTTTTTAATTTCTTTATCTTTAATTGAATCAGTTATTGTCCTCTTTTTGATCTATACTGGTTTATTTTTTAAAATTTAAATTTTAAAGAATAAAAGCCCTATGAGAAAATTTTCTCGTAGGGCTTTTACTGAGTTCCCCCTTGTTTTGGGGTGGAGGTATTGGGTAGTTGTGTGGGGGCTACTCTCTTCGTTGATAGCAGAGCTAACTTTGCATACTCCTTCCTTTTTCGTATGAAGACCCTGGAAGAAGCCGTTTTTGCTTCTGAAGAGACTGCAGCCGTGCCCTCCGAAGGCGAAGTATTCTGCCGGTGCAAGTTTAAGTACCTAACCTTGTAAGAAGGAAGAAATAGAGTTGTCACTGTCTCCGTAAGGTATACTAAACATTAGAAAAGAAAAATCGAACGAGTTCGAATGCTAAGTATTTCGAATCATCGTTTGACTTTTGCTTTGGCCACTATGCTTTTGCCCTTATTGATAGCGGATCAAATAATTCCGTGAGCATGAGGGCGACCGCCCCTAAGACAGTAGCATTTTCCTGCAGGCTTGAAATACTTATTTCGGTTTGTTTCGCTTCGGTTGTCAGGGCCCTGTCTGCAATCGTCCGCTTAACAGCATCCAGTATATAACTGCCTGCATTGGATACACCTCCGCCTATGACAATCTTACTCGGATTAATCACATGAATAAGGTTAGTCAACCCAATACCGATATAATAACCAGTGTCTGCAAGTATTTGTCGTGAACCTTGATCGCCTTGGACCGCTGCCTGGTGAACCAGTTTACCAGTAATCTGACTAGGATCAGCATCCGCCAGCTCTGCCAGAATCGTTCCTTTGCCCTGGATCAACAATTGTTTTGCTTTTTTTTCTATCGCCGGGCCGGAAGCAACCGTCTGGAGACAGCCTTGATTGCCGCACGTACAAAGCTCCCCGTTAATGTCCAGTGTCATATGCCCGATTTCACCGGCAATGTCATATTCCCCATGGTAGAGCTTGCCGTCAATAATTAATCCCGCACCAATCCCGCTTCCTATATTTAATGCGAGCATACTTTTTACACCTTCGCTATTACCAAACCACGACTCTCCTAAAGCCATGGCCCGCGCATCATTTTCTACTTTCACCTCATAATCGAATGCTTTTTCCAACTCCTGTTTGATTGCTACATTATGCAAATTTAAGTTAGGAGCAAATAAAGATATTCCTTCTTTCACGCGGACAACGCCGTGCATGGCTACACCGATACCGATAATTTTTTCTGTCAATGAGGAATGGGTTGAGAGCAGCTCTTTAACACCTTTAATCAGCGTATCGACAAACTGGCTGCCTGTTATCTTTTTATCGATAGGAATCATTCGCTCATCTATAAGTTTGCCCGAAAGATCAGCAAGCCCGAATTTCATCGTTCTTGGCCCTGCATCGACTCCGATTACATAAAACCCCGTGTTGTTGATTACAAGCATCGTTGGTTTGCGGCCGCCTTGGGAAGTACCAAGCGAACTTTCCTTAACGATCCCTTGTTCAATTAATTCCTTTACAATGCTTCCTACCGTAGGAGGTGTAAGATTTGTTTCTTTGGCGATTTGCGCCCTTGATATCGGCCCGCATGTCCTGATTTTGTTCAATATCATCGATTTATTCAAGGTCTTCATCCATTGAAAGCTTCCGCGCTGCATAACTTCTCCCCTGCCCGTCTTATGTATAAATTGGATAATTCATTATAACATAAGTTAATTAAGTTAATTTATAAGAAAAGGCAGAGAACCTTCGTAAACTAAAAGGCATATCGGGATAACCCAATATGCCTTTACTAATTAGTAAGCTCCGCGTATATGCGGGTGAACATCATGCTGATAAAATTTATGCAGCCTGTCCATTTCTTCACTGGTAAAGCTTGGTACGTCTAAGGAATGTAAATTATCCTCGACTTGTTTCACTGATTTAAATCCAGGAATAGCACAAGTCACTTCTTCATGGTCGAGTATCCAGCGCAGAGCAGCTTTAGACATACTGTCTCTATCGTTGGCTATCCACCTTAGCTGTTCAGCTAACTGAACACCCTTATTAAATTCAAGGCCAGCAAAAGTTTCACCGACATTGAATGCCTCTCCATTTTGATTGAAATTGCGGTGATCATCGGTATGGAAGCTATGATCCTCGCTAAACTTACCTGTTAACAAGCCGCTTGCAAGCGGAACACGTGCAAGAATCCCGACACCTTGCTGATGTGCCTTCGGAAACAGCTGTGCCAAAGGTTTCTGCCTGAATATATTGAATATTACCTGTAAAGCATCAATATTATAATTTTCCAAACAGTAAAGACCTTCTTCTACTGTTTCAACGCTGACACCATAGTAACGAATCTTCCCCTGGGCTTTTAATTTCTCCAGCACTTCAAATACACGTCCGTCTTTTAAGATCTCTAAAGGCGGGCAATGAATCTGGTATAAATCAATACGCTCTCGCTCCAGCCGTCTTAAACTAGCTTCGCAATATTGTGTAACCCTTTTTTCCGAGTAGGTTTCCGGGTCATCGATATCCCCTGAACGGCAGAATTTTGTTGCTATATGAATTTCATCTTCTTTTCCCCTGGTAGCCTGTGCCAGTAACTCTTCGCTGTGTCCCGCTCCATAAACATCGGCTGTATCAAAAAAGTTAACCCCGGCATCCATTGCATGCTGGAGGGCCTTTAACGATTCTTCATCATTGGTATTCCCCCATGAGCCACCGATTGCCCACGTGCCAAAACTAAGTTCGCTTACTTTTAAATCCGTATTGCCTAGTTGACGGTAGTCCATCGTACCAACCCCTTAATTAAGATTAGAAATATCATAATCTATCAAACGTTAACTTTATTATGGCACTTCTGGGAATCCGAAACAAATGTAACGCTTTCATAAACTGCTATACTATACACAAGGGGACACCTATCCCCTGGTGCATCACTCTCCAAATTTTTCTTTAAGAAAACGGTATAATCCATCTTCTTTATAACTATAGGCAGTGATTTCATCTACCTTTTCTTTTACATTACTGGGGGCGTTTTTCATGGCTACCGCATAACCAGCTATCTCCATTAATGGAAGATCATTTTCACTATCCCCGACCATCATCACATCCTGGCTGCTTAATGAAAACTTTTCAAGCAAATACTGCATCCCTGTCGCTTTGGAAATATTTTTTTCCATCACTTCCACGTTATGATCAGAGGAGGAAAACGTACTGAAATCGTTTTGCTTTTTAATTTGATCCAATGTTTGTTTCCACCTGGAAATTTGGTGTTTATCTCTGCTGAAAAAGTATATTTTAATGGCACAATCCCATGGCAATCTCGCCTTCCATTCGACATCCTGCTCCAGAGCAGCCTGGCGGGACCGCCATTCATCTTCTTTTACCGTATCCGGTTTAGGTTCCTCTATCTGTTCTTCGAAGTAACCTTTGTCTTCCTGCAAAGCGGCCCCAGGACTATCATTAGAATGGACTTCGTAGTAAATGTTGGCCTTACGTGCCTTTTCCACCAGTTCTTTTACTAAACCTCCATCTAACATATGCTTAATTATTTGCTCGCCCTCAGCATAAATCACCATGCCATTGGCACAAACCATCCCATCTACCTTCAAGTCAGCAGGGACAGCATCATTAACCTCCTTAAGCGTTCTGCCCGTTGCAATAAAGACCAACCGTCCTTGCTTCCGTAGTATTTTCACATAATTTTTTAGATTTTCGCTCACTTCATTTACATGGTTCAACATGGTGCCATCCATATCAAGAATGACAGCCTTGGCTTGAAATGTCATTTTTTCACCTCTGTTATATTTACTGTTCCATCATACCCTTCTCCCTTGTTTCGTTAAAATATGCGCATCATTAGGAGAAGGACTCTATATACATTAACATACCTCGTCGGATTAAGACCTCCTGGCAAATACAACAAATGAGACAAAAACCGTCGTCATCGTTAAAGCAGCCATTACACTTACCGTTTGATACCCATCCAGCGTCAGGAGATTAAATTGGAAGAGTGCCATGAGGACCAGCATATACCCTAATATAAAGAAATAACTGACAAACATCCCTTTTTCACGAATCCGTTTGGCACGTTCATCCTTTTCTCTGAAATGGGGGTAAAGATAAGCATTGCAAAAAGCCATCACGCTGACAGCAAACTGAATGATATCATGCCCCATCGGAAATACTCCTTTCGTAATAGAAGCTGCGGTGAACAGGATACCAAATATTAAAAACAGGACACCAAAGATAATGAACTGCCGTTGACCGAACTTAACGCTCATTTTAACACCCTCCTTATCTTGGTTAACTACTTGTAGTCTTCTTCTTCCAGGAAGAAGATATCTTCCACTTTTGCTTGAAACACTTCGGCAATGATCATTGCTAAAGGAAGGGATGGATTATATTTGCCTTTCTCAATGGAAATGATCGTTTGCCTGGAAACCCCTAACTTCTCTGCCAGCTTATCTTGTGAGTAATGAAATATTTTTCGATAATCAACCAGTTTGTTTTTCAATCGATACCCACCTCTTTTGACCATTGTATAGTAAAGTTCACTTCACGTAAAGTTTGCTTTACTATTATGCCATGTTATCTATTTCCATGCAAAAAGACAGCATGTCCCCATGAGGACATGCTGTCTTTAAAATAACACTTTTTGCTTGTTAACGACCGCTTGTATCAAGCGGTTTCAATCTTGCTTCTATTTCTGAACGCCGGGATTCAAGAAACGGAGGAAGGGCAACACTTTCCCCTAAATGATCGAACGCTTCATCGGTTGTGAAGCCTGGCCCGTCCGTAGCTAATTCGAATAAAATCCCGTTGGGTTCCCTGAAATACAAAGAACGGAAGTAATACCTATCAACCTGCCCTGAGTTGGGAAAACGAGCTTGCTTTATTTTCTCTTCCCAATGAGCTAATTCATCTTCATTATCGACTCGGAAAGCAACATGGTGCACACTGCCCCGGCCTGGCCGTTCCTTGGGTACATCGGTACGTTCCTCCACATGTATCTCCGCACCTGTGCCTCCTTCGGCTGTTGAAAAAACTTGAATAGCAGCGTTTCCTTCTACTGTTGATGGATAACTGCCGATTTTTTCAAAACCGAGGATACTTGTCAGTACATTTATCGTTCGGTCAGCATGCGGAACCGTTAGCTTAGCAGGTCCAAGTCCAAGCACGCCCTTATCCCTGGGTACCGGGCTCTTTTCCCATGGAGTTCCGCCAGCAACGCCTTGATTATTTTCATCGGATACTAAAACAAGGCGCTGTTCTTCCGGATCTCTGAAATATAAAACCTTTCTGCCGAATTGCTCAATTATCTCATCATGGTCTACCTGATATTCTGCAAAACGCTCTTTCCAATAGGATAAAGCCTGATCGTCCTTTACCCTTAATGAGGTGACTGAAATACTGTTGTTGCCTGCATAAGTATGCCCTGCTCTCGGTATTTCAAAGAAGGTTAAATCGGTCCCGGGATTGCCCTTCTCGTCTGCATAAAACAAGTGATACATGCTTGTGTCATCTTGATTTACCGATTTTTTAACCAGCCGTAATCCTAATACGTTTGTATAAAAACGGTAATTGTTCTTTGCATTGGCAGTAATAGCCGAGACGTGGTGGATTCCTTTGATTTCCATGCTTATCCCTCATTTTGCAATTTTTAGCTAATTATCTCGATTTCAAGATAATTATAATGCAAGTTTTCCCGTATGTCAAACGACTTCACACCCCGGTTATCTTAACAGCGATTCAGCTCCATCAATAAATAGCTCCGTTCCAGTAATATGGGAAGATTCATCTGAAGCCAAAAATCTGATCAAGTCGGCTACCTGCTCTGGTTTACCAGCCCTGTGCTCCAAAGGCTGGTTTCCTTCTGGAAATTCAATCGGAATCTTCACTTTCTCTAAATTTTCTTTGTCAGCATGAGTATTTTCTCCGATGTTTGTCTCGATTGCTCCCGGGCAAATAACGTTCACTCTAATCTGGTACTCAGCCAATTCCAAGGCGGCCATCTTGCCGAAAGCCATCTGCCCTGCCTTGGAAGAACTGTAAGCAGACATCCCGATACCGGAAAATGTGCGGTTGCCGTTTATTGAGCTAGTAATGACAATACTACCTCCCTGTTTTCTCATGGCCGGAATTGCATATTTCACCGTTAAAAAGGTACTCTTTAAATTGTTTGTCATTGTTTGATCCCATTCTTCCGGGGGGAGATCTTCAATCGGGGCTAGGCGGCCATTAACCCCTGCGTTGGCAAAAACAAAATCAAGCCGTCCCCATGTCATTACTACTTTCTGAATACAATCCTCTACTTGAAGCGGGACAGAAACATCTGCCTCGATAATCATTGCTTCTCCTCCAGCATCGCCGATATCCTGTTTAACTTGGGCTGCATTTTCTTCCTTGATGTCGACCAATGCCACTTTTGCTCCTGATGCCGCCAGTTTAAGTGCAGAAGCTCTGCCAATTCCCGACCCGGCCCCTGTGACAACCGCTGTTTTTCCAGCTAAGCTCTTCTCATTCATTTTACCTGCCTCCTCGTAAAGTGTGGTTGATCTAGAAGATTGCTTGGTCTTTAAGTGAACTAATAACTTATATATCCATCCATCGATAAAGTAAACGCTTTAGAAAAATTTTCCTGATTGTAATTGGTTTTAAGCGAGTGAAAAAGGGGGAAGTTCACCAAAAGAAAATAAATGAATTGGAGCGAAATACCATGAATCATTCGAGTCTTTGGTTTACACTCATATCCTGCATCTTTTTTATGGGCTTGGTTGCCTGGATAGCATACAGGCAGACAAAGAACCAAGTGAACGACTCTGCCGGGTACTTTCTGGCAGGCCGAGGGCTTTCCGGCGGATTCATTGCCGGATCCTTATTACTTACCAATCTTTCTGCCGAGCAGCTAGTCGGGCTGAACGGCCAGGCTTACCGCGCCAACCTTTCCAATATGGCCTGGGAAGTCACGGCCCCGATTGCAATCGTAATTATGGCCCTTTATTTGCTACCAAAATATTTAGGGGGTTCCGTCACCACCCTGCCGGAATTCTTGAGCAGACGGTTCGATAAGACGGTCCGACTATATATTGTTATCTTATTTATGTTTGGTTATGTATTCGTCACAATTCCTTCCATGTTATACTCCGGCGCATTAGCCGTGTTAAGGCTGTTCAATGTCCCTGATTTGTTAGGAATATCCTTTGTCCAGTCCGTATGGCTGGTGGTATGGGTAGTTGGCTTAATAGGAGCCGCCTATGCGATTTTCGGCGGTCTTAAAGCCGTCGCTATTTCAGATACACTAAATGGAATTGGTCTGTTGATTATTGGAATTCTCGTGCCAGTCCTCGGTTTCTTTGCCTTGGGAGATGGCAATATGCTAAGCGGCATGAAAGAAATCACCGTGAACAACGCCGAAAAACTCAACGCCATCGGCGGAGCAGACGATTCCGTACCCTTTGGCAGCATTTTTACTGGATTAATTGTCGCCAACTTGTTTTATTGGGCATCCAACCAATATGTCATCCAAAGAACCTTAGGGGCGAAAAGCCTGAAGGAAGGACAAAAAGGGGTATTATTCTCCGGGTTTTATAAGCTGCTCGTACCTTTATTCATGATGATTCCCGGAATCATCGCCTTTCATCTTTATGGCGAAAATCTACGTAATGTCGACCTGGCCTATCCAACCCTGATTTCAAATGTGCTGCCAACTTATCTATCAGGCTTCTTCCTGGCAGTTCTTCTAGGAGCTGTGCTAAGTTCTTATAACTCGCTGTTAAATAGCGCTGCTACCATGTTCGCTTTCGATATTTATAAGCCACGGGCAAACAAGGAAGTTAGCGATGAAAAACTAATTAAAATCAGCAAAATATTTGGAACTATCATTGCTTTCATTACCTTTTTTATTTCACCGCTGCTCATGTATGCACCAAATGGTTTATGGGATTTAATCAGACAGTTTACTGGTTTTTTCAACATCCCGATCGTCACCATCCTGCTGGCTGCAGTGCTTTCAAAATATGTACCTGCGATTGCTCCCAAAGTAGTAATCATCTTTCATGTCATCGCCTATTATTTAATGATTTGGGGAACAGATCACTTATTCGGTTTCCCATTGGATATCAATTATGTACACGTATATGGCATACTGTTCGCCATTGAAGTCAGTATCATGCTCTTCTTCCGGTTCTGGAAGCCGAGAAAAGAACCATACGTATTCAAAAAAGATCCAAAAGTCAGCCTTGTACCATGGAAATATGCTTTGCCAATCACTATTATTCTGTTATCGCTAATGTGTGCTGTTTATATTGTATTTTCGCCAATTGGTCTTGCCTATCCAGATGCCGTTGTTTCCAACAGCTTCTGGTATGCAATAGGAGGTTTAGCCGTCATTACAACGGCACTCTACTTTCTATCCCTGAAAAGCTGGATGAAAAAATATGATAACTATTTAATAAAAGAGGAGGAAAGAAAAGAGGACTTTTCTGTTTCGAGATAACATATGCCAAAAGACAACCTCCCACCTGTAATCAGCGGGGAGGTTGTCTTTTAATAATTATATCAGTCGATAATCGGTCCTGTTGTACCAGCAGCATATTCCTCTATGATCGGCTTATGGCTGGCAAATAAATTTTCTGGTAAATCGTTTAATCGGAAGAATTCCGCATCCAATGACTCTTCATTTTGCCTCACGAGGCTTCCTGTGAAATCACTGCAGGTAAACCAGATTTGAACCATTGCCACCTGGTCGCCATTTTCAAGGGTTGTCTCTTTGTCAGATCCGGAGTAAATACTGAATAACTCCAGCTGTCCTAACCGCAAGCCAGTTTCCTCAAACACTTCCCTTCTTGCAGCATCTGAAACAGTTTCACCCATCTCCATATATCCTCCTGGCAGCCCCCACGATCGATTATCTGAACGTAAATGGAGCAGCAGCCGGTCGTCCTGGTCAAAAACAAGCACTCCGGCAACGACCATAATCACTTTTTCGTGTCCCACCATAGAACGTAAATAGCTTATGTAATCCATTCTAACTCTCCTTTTCCTCAAAATAATTAATATAGATATAAAAAAGCAAGCCCTACCTTAAAGAGAAGATGGACTTGCTTATATATGCAAATTATTGATTTGCGAAAAACGCTTCAGCTCTTTCCAAATCTACTTCCTGTTCAGGAGTTAGATCATATTCTTCCTCTATTGCATCTACTGGGCAGACAGCTTTACAAGCCCCGCAGTCGATGCAAATGTCGGGATCGATGAAAAATTGGTCCGGACCTTCTGCTATACAATCAACAGGGCAGACAGTCAGACACTCTGCAGCTTTTTCATCTTTACATGGACTCGTGATAACAAAAGCCATCGAGATATTCCTCCTTATATATGAAGAATTCTATGTTCAAGAATTCTATAATTATATTTAATAACACCCAGGCGTCTTTGGCAAGGAAAGGAACCCGAATGTCGTTCAGCTTTCCATCCTATATTAACACAAGCCGAAAAGGTAGAGTAACCCATATGCTATCGCTTTTACTGATTTATTAAAAGAAAAAACCCTTGCCTTAATTAGCAAGGGTTTTCAGATTAAAAATTAAAATTATCGGAAATGGCGGCATAAAACTAGCAAGACATCCAGACGATATCCAGATTGGTGAGGTAGTCCGCAATACTGAAGAAGATTTCTTTGTAGTTGAATGCTTTGACGACTCCAAGAATACTTGTTTAATTAGTGACGCCTGCCGTTTGCAGGGAGTGTTGGGAAAGGCTTTGACAGCATTCATGGAAACATTAGATCAATATAAACTTGGTGACCTGATTATCAACAAAGACCACTTACAGTCTTTGATGACTCATTCAGCATCTGCAGACAACAAGCCCTGAAAATTTTCAGGGCTTCTTTAGTAAAAAAAACACCTTATCCGATTCCGAATAAGGTGACAGCAAATTTTATTTGTTTTCAATTAAGTTATTCTTCTTCGTTAACTGGCTTTCCATTGGATAAACCAATGTGTTGTTCTTTGCCAAGTTCACGTGCAATCTTGACTGCGTCCCATAGTGTGGGGAGCATCAATAAAGATACAGGAACGGCTGTGACTACAATGGAGTTCTGGATAGCCGTAACGCTTCCCGGATCGATCGCTAATAAAATAGTCGATAACACACCGAATAACAATACCCAGAAAACGCGAATCCATTTTTTCGGCCGGTCATTACCCGTTAGCGTCACTGCCACTGTATAAGAAATAGAGTCTACGGTCGTCGCGACAAATACCAGCGTGACAATTAAGAAACCAATTGCCAGCCATAAACCTAGCGGCATTTGATCCATGATCGCCATAACGGCAGCAGGCATTCCGCCATTACTCAAAGGATCAGAAATCACGCCGGGGTTACTCAGCTCAGCTTCGATGCCGCTTCCGCCTACAACGGTAAACCAAAAGTTACTCACGAGCGGTGCCACAACTGCAACTGCCAGTACTAATTCACGGATAGTTCTTCCACGGGAAATGCGGCTAATAAAAATTGCCATCATTGGCCCGTAACCGAGGAACCAGCCCCAGAAAAAGACTGTCCAGGCTCCTAGCCATGCCTGGTCGCCCTGGTATGTTGACATTGTCAGCAGGTTTTGCAAATGGAACCCCTCTGCTGAGATGAATTTGTTAATGATAAACATCGTTGGTCCGACAATCAACATCACGATTGCCAGGAAAACAGTCAATCCTACATTCATCCGACTTAAAAACTGGATCCCTCTGTCTACGCCTGTGGCTACTGATATAGCCGCTATCACAACTAACACAGCAATAACAATGATATTGGTAAATAGTGTATTAGGCACACCAAATAAAGAGTGCAATCCATAGGTAAGCTGCATTCCCAGGAAACCGATAGGTCCCATTGTTCCCGCAGCCACCGCTACGATGGAAATAATATCAGCAATGCTGCCTACAATACTTTTACGGAATATCTTTTCTCCAAATAGTGGATATAACATAGCTCTAGGTTTCAGCGGAAATCCTTTATGGTAATGGGCATACATTAAAACAATGGTAGCCAGAGTTCCTAATATTGACCAAGCCATGAATCCCCAATGCATGAAACTTTGCGCTAAAGCAGGTTCCACCCCTGCCATACTTGAGGAATTATCGTTAAACAACGGGGGGTTATTGATAAAGTGATACATTGGTTCTGAAGCCGCCCAAAAAACGCCGCCACTGGCCATTAATGTACATAATATCATCGCTACCCAGCGGTAATAACTATTTTCTGGTTTAGCTTTGTTTCCCAACCGCACTTTACCGTATTTAGAAACTGCCAGACCTAACCCAATAAGCAAGTTCGCCAATAGCAGCAGCTGCCAATACGATCCGAAATACTTGGCAGAAACGTTAAAGGATGCGGTGATCCAATTTCCTACCCTGTCTAAATCCATTAATGATAAAAGGACAAATAATATTATTAATCCTCCACTTACTATAAAAACGGGGGTGTCCGTCTTGTTTGTCGATATCTTCTTTTCTTGTCGCACTTTTTTCCTCCTGAATGTAAGGAGCAAGTGCCTACAATAATGTTCCCTCTCTCTCTATCTATCATTGCAGACCATTTGATGGGGAATTATTCTCTTATAGTTATAAAGAAAAATGCTATTTAAAAATCGAATAATTTTTCAAGTCCGAAAACCATCGGCTTGCTCTCTGTATTTTTACTACGAATGAAGTTACATTAAATTATTTCGATTTTCAACCATACAGGAAAACGGTTCACTTCCTTTCTTATCTTGCCAAATACATTTAATATTATAAGTTTATTTTAGAATTAACGTCAAATAAATAAATAGGTAAGGGAACAGTCTTTTTGAATGAAAGCGGATTAATTTAGTCAATTATTAAGATACCGCTACCAGAAAAAACTTATCCAGCAGTATTTGCCGGATAAGTCTTCCAGGTCAAAAAGAAATCGAATTGGATGCTTGCAATGCTTTTAATTCTTCCTTCAAGAACGCCGCCATTTCCAACATGCCGTATTTTCCTGCTTTGGCTTCTGCCTCCGAGTTATAATTCGTATTTGTGTTTACATCATAGGTGAAAATCTCACCGTCCTGGTTATAGATGAATTCAATACCGGCTATGCGGATGTCGTTTTCAGCAAGGAATTGCTCGTACCTTTCAATCACTGATTCGTTAAAGTTATCAACAATTTGAAACTTCGCCTTTTCCTCAGCTTCTCCGCCGGCAGGGCAAAACAAGTCATTCACTTTGCACGCATCAGCTGGGCACAGTTCAAAACCTTCCGAGGTATCGACCTGAACCGCATATAAAAATTTTCCGTTAACAAACTCGCACCTGGTAATATACGGATCGGGAGCTTTTATATATTCCTGGATCAAAGTAATTCCATCTACCGGTTCATCAAAATCCGGGCCTTGCACATAGTTTTTTAATCCATCAATCGAATGGAACAACTGGACTCCAAGACCTTTCCCTGCCCGGTTATGTTTGGTGATAAAGGAAGAGGCACCCAGCTTTTCGGCCGCTTCAATAATCTGCTGTTTGCCGACAGCTGCCAACGTTTTGGGTGTGCGGATTCCTGCTTGATTCAACGCCATGTACTGATTAATCTTACTAAGTTCAAGACGTAATGCCCTGCTTCCATTAATAACCGTTCGCCCGTGGCGTTCCAGCCAAGCAAGCACACCTTCTGTCAGTTCTGGCGCATAACGATGATTGCGAGTATGGGAAGAAGCACTGATTCTGCTGTAAAAAATCCCCTCCGGAGGTTCTTCAGTTAAATCAAGCACCCCTTGGTCAAGAAACCATTCTTCATAGGGAACATCAAGCTCTTCCAATCTTCTTGTCAAATGCTCTGTCCACTCATTGTTTTCATGGATAACGTAAACTTTGCTCATTAATGATCTCCTCACTTTTGTTTGTCCGTTGCTCTATACCTGCCAAACGCCTTTTTCGCTATTCTTGTTACGATAATAATTGTTGTCTTTTTTCTTCAACGAGAGGCATGACTTGTTTAGAGAATCGTTCCATCTCTTCCAGCTGTGGCGAAAATTGTAGCAACAACAAGTCTAGCCCGGCTTCCTCATAAGCAGCAATTCTTTCTGCAATTTGCCCGGGAGTTCCAACTAAATGAGGGCGCAGTCCACGGTTGGATACCGAATAGTCATTCCATTTAACCTGCTGTTCCAGCTGTGACTTGCTGACAAAATCTTCGTAGCCTGCATAACCCGCTGTTTCTTTCACATCAGTGATTCGCTGCCATTCCCGAAGTGCTTCTTCCTCCGTATCACGGCAGATAATGTAAGCAGCCATACCGAAAGATTGAAATTCCGGCTTTCCCGCTTCTTCGCGTTTAACCTTCATTTCGGCAATCTTGCTGGCAATTTCATCGATAGTGCCGCCATGCATTACGTAAGCATCACAATTATCAACAATTGCCTGCTTGCCACGGTCGCTTTCCCCGCCAGCATAAAGGATCGGATATGGCTTTTGCACTGGCTTAGGAGCAAGCTTTGCGTTTTTCACCTGATAATAATCGCCCTCATAAGAGAACGTCTCTTCCTGCCACATGCCCTTTAGTACCTCCAAAAACTCCTCGGTCCGATCATATCGTTCATCATGGGCTGTAAAAGCTCCTCCGTATTGTTTGGCTTCCTCTTCCCACCAGGCAGATACAACATTCAGTGTAAAACGGCCGTTGCTAATATGATCAATATTGGCAGCCATTTTAGCGGTAACAGCCGGATGATGGAATCCCGGCCGGACAGCTGTCATGATTTCTATCTTCTCGGTAACAGCCGCAAGACCGGCAGCAGTCGACCATGCCTCCAATGAATCTGCATCAGTGCCTTTGATATCGTTTAAATATAATTCAGCAATCAAGGTAGTATCATAGCCCCACTCTTCTGCTGATTGAACTACTTGTTTTGTATACTCAAAAGTGGGAGGCATGCCTTCATCTTCCACATTTCTTAACCATCCACCAAATACCGGCAGCCAAAATCCATATTTCATCTTTTCTCTCTCCTCTATCCATATACTGTTCTGTTTTATCCACCAAGATCGATTTGCCTTGAATCATTGTGATTCCCCACATATAAAGGGTTCCGCTTCTTAAAAAAGCCTTCTTCCAGAGAGGAAGAAGGCTTCTTGTCGATCTGCTTCTTATCTCTCAGAGTCATCCAACTCTGCAGGAATTGGCACCTTCCTGATTAAATCAGTGGGTTGCCGGGCTTCATCGGGCCTTTCCCTCCGCCGCTCTTTATAAGAATAATTATTTGGTTAAAGTAATCTTATCAAATAACTCGGGTTTATGGCAACTAGAAACTTTGTAATTTCTTTAGTGAAGGAAAGAAGCAGTCTACACAGCAGCTGCTTCTTTCCAGTACTTACACAGACCGGTACCGATTTTTAGGCTCTTTCGTATAAATCCGCTGGTACCTGATTAATAAACCTGCAGCTATCTCCTAAGGAAAAAACAGCCAAGTGGTGCATCGCTCTCGTACAAGCCGTATACAATAAATTTCTTTCTAAATCCCGACTGTATTGAGTTGCAGAAGCGTTATAGATAATTGCCGCATCAAATTCTATTCCTTTGGCAAGGTAGGCTGGAATGACAAGTATACCCTTTTGGAAGGTGTATGCTTCCTCATCCATCAACTTGATATCGAAAATTTCTTTTAGCATTTGATACGCTTCCCGGCTTTCCTGCATTGTCTTACAAATAACGGCTATCGTTTGATAGTCTTTATCCACATATCGTTTCAATTGTTCCCTGATTGACTGGTGGAGCTTGTCTTTGTCAGCGACTTCTGCAACGGTTGGCTTCTCTCCTTCTCTATTGAACGCTTCGATAATATCGCCGCCAGGCATGAATGACTTGGTAAACTCTGCAATTGGTTTGGTGGAACGATAGCTTCTCGTTAACGTGATACGTTCATGGTGCTCTTCCATATCTGCAGATAACAAGGTCGGCTCCTCACTAGCATGAGCATAGATGGCCTGGTTTATATCGCCTAACAGGGTCATTCTGCTATAAGGAAAAATCTCCTTAAAATAAGCAAACTGAAACGGAGAATAATCTTGTGCTTCATCAATGAAAATATGTCTTATCGTTCGGTTTACTTGAAAGCCAATCAGCTTATTATAGAAGTATAAGTAAGCGGCGGCTTCCTCCCAGGTTAACGTTTTCGCAGTCAAGTAATCTAAAGACTGACGGCAAATCTCCGCCCAATTTTCTGGAAGGTCCACTTTTCGCCTGCCGCTCTCTCTTTCCATGAATAGCTTTCTGTAAGTCTTTTCCGGATTAACAAAGCGCATACGCTTGATTTTCGCCTTAAGAGGATAGAAATTGTCATCAATGATTTTCTTACGTAATAACTGTTCTTCCCTGACAAAGTCATAATACGGATCATCCGACAACTCATCTTCTTCCTGTAATTTTTTATAGACTTCGAGAAAATCTTCTTTTTCAAGAAGCTGTCCTTCTTCCAGCACCCAATCCTCTGAAAGCTGTTGCCGGCTATATTTATCCACTTCCTGTAACAGCCATTTGGCCGTTTCCTCCATTTTATTGGGCAAGGACATAGCTGCATCTAACTGATAAAAATGATCAGCTATGGCCTCCTTGAGAATGATTACTTCTCCACGGAAAACAATGTTTCGGAACTCCACCCCATCTGTCTGTAATTCAGCGACAAATTGGTCAATTAATTTCTTGTATCCAAGACTGGCCTTAAAAGTCATGGCAGCTACCCGGATATCATACTCTTCTTCATCCATTGCCGATAAATAGTATTCCATCTGGGCAAATGGTGTTTCGATATCGAACCTGCCGCCTAATCGTTTTTCCAAGTATTCGTGGAAGGTAGTCTGCTGCATATTTTCTTCGCCCAGCTCCGGCAAAACAGTGGCTACATAGCTATTGAAAAGCGGATTTGGCGAAAACAGCACCATATTATCAGATGATAATACTTCGCGATAGCGGTACAGCAAATAAGCCACCCGCTGCAAGGCAGCTGACGTTTTACCGCTGCCGGCTACCCCTTGAACAATCAATAAATCATTCTTTTCATTGCGGATAATTTGGTTTTGTTCCTTCTGGATCGTAGCCACAATGCTTTTCATCTGGGTACTGGCATTATGGCCAAGCACCGACTGCAGCAAATGGTCCCCGATTGTCAGTCCCGTATCAAACATCCCTTTTAGCTCACTGTTTCTTATAATGTATTGTCGTTTTAGTTCAAGTTCGCCAGTTATTGTCTCATCCATTGTTTGATATTCCGCTCGTCCAGGTGGATAGTCATAATATAAGCTGGAGATAGGCGCACGCCAGTCGTAGACCAAAAAGTCTTCTTCCTGTTCATCCATTAGCGATGCAATCCCTAAATAAATTTTGTCTGTCTGACTTTCGCCGTCTGCCTGAAAATCAATCCGGCCGAAATAGGGAGACTCTTTCAACCTGGATAAGGTTTTCAGTTGTTCGCTAAGCTGTCCATGGCTTCTTTCTCTTTCCGACAATAGCTCAGCCTGTTGTTTTAAACTGGCTTGTGTTTCAATAATATCGTCCGGTTCATCCAGATTTACCGTAACGTCTTCCCAAAAGTTTTTGCGGAGATCAAGTACTCGATCTTTGATACCGCCCTTTCTTTCCTCCAGCTCTTTTGCGGTCGACGAAATGACCGCTATCACTTCATCAAGTCGCTCTCTTTCCTGCTTCCAATCTTTTTCATCCAAGACGGTCACACTCCTATTGGCATTCCCAAAATTATACTTGTTCCATTCTTCCCTGTTTTCTGCCTACCATTCTAACGCACCTGCTAATAGCTGATAACCCTCTAGCTTATCTTCAAAATAATAACTCATCGCTGCCAGCATGAATTCTTCTGTGCCGTACTCATCGCTTAATTGCTGCAGCTGCCGTAAGATGGTATGAGGCGAACCCACCAGCATTCGCTTGCGGTTTTCCCTAATATGCTGCAGTTCATATGGTGAGAATTCGTATTGGGCAGCTTCTTCTGGAGGAATAATCCCTTCACCAGCTTCTCCTCTAGCTATCCGCAGCATTTGCAAGTCCATGCTTCTGGCCTGCCACTCTGCCTCTTCATCCGTTTCAGCACATACCATAAAAAAGGCTGCCAGCGCTTGAGGCTGTTGTTGAATCGTCGAGGGCCTGAACTGGCGTTGATAGCTTTGAACAACTGACCCTCCATGCTGCCCGCTGATAAATTGGGCAAATGCATAAGAAATCCCTTGGCCTGAAGCAAGACCGGCACTGCCCCCGCTTGAACCTAACAGCCACAGTTCCGGAACAGTGTCAATTTCCGGCATTGCTTTTAATCCGCGATAGCGGTGGTTTTCATTTGTTGACCCGGTCAAGTAATGAATCAGATCTTCAATTTGTTGAGGATAGCTATCCCCATGAGAATGGTTATTTTCCTGCAACGCCATGGTTGCTAATGGTATTCCGCCTGGTGCCCTGCCAACGCCTAAATCAATGCGTCCTGGATAAAGTGCTTCCAACAGACGGAAGTTTTCGGCCACCTTGTAAGCACTATAGTGCGGCAGCATCACACCACCGGAACCTATCCTTATAGTAGAAGTGTTAGCAGCAATATGTGGGATTAGCACCTCAGGGCTTGAGTGGGCAAGTGTCTCTAAATGATGTTCCGATATCCAGAACCTGTGGTATCCCAATTGTTCGGCTGCTTGGGCTAATGTAACCGTATTGGCTAATGCCTCCCTCGCATTTCCTCCACGGGGGATAGCAGATTGATCTAATATGCTTAAACGTACCAAGTAATCTCCTCCAGTCCTAATAAAAACAAAAGCGGAAACGGCAGTTTTGTTATATATCCAGCCATTCTTTCACAGGAAAAATTTTTGCCATAGTCAGTTCCTGTTTCTTTTGGTAATAAGTATTAGTTATTGTAATATCGTACAACTGAAAATATGTATTTTCTAATTTCTTGCACATACTTCCTCTATACGCTACCGCCATTAGAAATAGCAAAGACGGCTGCCTTTTTATATTTAGCCACATATGAATGAATTTCCTTCATCGATTTTCCTCCGTTTTTTGCCTTGGGGTTATTATACGTTATTGCGGGAATCGTTAGGTGGGAAAATATTCTATTTTGCTGTTTAATTTAGGAGTCCGCTTACTTTTTTTCAGGATAATCCTGCTGTTATTGCAAATTTCTTTCTATTTGATGGTCCATCCGCTAATATATTTAGTGTTACGAAATATTTGGAAAGAAGTGATTTGTCATCACCAACCAAGAGAAAACTGCGAAAAGAAATTTAAGCATCATGTGGTTTGCCAACTTTTTTATCGCGGGAAGTATCACCATGGTGTTACCGTTTATCTCGTTATATATTGAAACGCTTGGGAATTTTTCTAGTAAATACGTGCAGAATTGGTCCGGCTGGACCTTTGGAATAACCTTTGTAGCCGCTTTTATTTTTTCGCCCATCTGGGGGAAAATCGGCGATCGTTATGGAAGAAAACTAGTATTGGTCATATCAGCTGTCGGTCTATGCGTTTCCGTATTCCTAATGGGATTTGTCACAACTGTTTGGCAGCTGTTTTTTTTGCGGTTGTTTATGGGGGTCTTCACTGGATTTATTTCCATGTCCCAGGCACTAATTTCCACCCAAACACCTAAACATATAGCTGGAAGGGTTCTGGGCACCCTGCAGACAGGAAGCATCACCGGCAGTTTGATGGGACCCTTGATTGGCGGATTGTTAGCTGATTCCCTTGGCTATGCTGCTACCTTTAAAAGCATTTCCATTGCACTGCTAATCTCTGCCGTGCTTGTTTTAACAGGGATTAAAGAACAAAGAATCAAAGAAGCCGGCAAGCAAACGACCTTTTCCAGCAGGGAAGTTTTGCTGCATATCGTCCGCCACCCGATGCTATTAATTGTTATGCTGATTTCCATGTTTGTGCAGATTGCCCATTTCAGCATCCAGCCAATCTTGTCTCTATATGTAGGGGAATTACATGGACCGGTTAATTTAGCCCTTTTTTCAGGTATTGCTTTTTCAGCAGCAGGTCTTGGCAATTTGTTAATGGCGAGAAACTGGGGGAAAATCGGAGACCGTGTAGGTTATATAAAAATTCTTGTGTTTTTACTATTCATGGCAGGAATCGTTTATTTCCCGGGAGCGTTTGTCACAAATATTTGGCAGCTGGTCATTTTAAGATTCTTCCTTGGCGTCGCCATCGGCGGAATTATACCGGTGCGCATCGCATACATCCGGCAGGAGGCACCTATTTCTATGCAGGGAGAAGTGCTGGGCTACAATACGAGCATCCGCTTTTTCGGAAATATGATTGGCCCCGCCCTTGGCGGTATGTTGTCCGGTTATTTCGGCTTTTCGTCGGTATTCTTTGTCACTAGCAGTTTACTAGTGTTAAGCGGATTCGTTTTGCTAGCGACGATGTATCGCCATCCAGCCTTGTCCAGGCAGCATTCCCATTCTCATTGAGTAGCAGATATTGAATTTTAGTAATTAAAAACAACAGCAGCCGGCTGGAATCGGCTACTGTTGTTATTCTCCATCCATTGAAAACTGCTGAAAAATAGTATCACGCTGGTTCGCGTATACTTCTCTTCCGGCCAGCAAATTAATAATATGAACATTTCTTTGGACAGATAACCCGAGATTGGTAGCTCCCGCTCCGTGGGAGTGTTCCAAGTTGGTCAACACAAAAAATTGATTTTGGCGTGGTTGCTTAAAGGCAAGCTGATAATCACGCATGACCCGGTACCGTTTATCATCCTCCCATTCGATTTTCGCTGCGTACCGATTATTAAACCATTCGGGAACCGCCGGCTTATAGCCAGTAGCAAAAATCACCTTTTCTGCAGGATAATCAAATGTCTTATCCTGCTGCCACTGATGGCATGTTAGCTTGTACCCGCCCTGTGCAGCAGTAAGAGCGGTAACTTCTGTTAGTGGTTGAATCGTAACCGGTAATTTCCTCCCACCGTGCGATTTTTGATAGAGGGTGTTGTAAATTTCCGTTAATGTGTCTGGATCAATGCCTTTTCGCAGCTTATCCAGCATAGTCAACGTTTCTATGCGCTGGCTAAAGGCTAAGGAATGAAAATAATCCACATAATCAGGGGAGAAAAACTCCTGCCCTAATTTCGCTTGTTCTAACTGAAACAAGCCAACCGATCTGGTGAACAACGTTAATTGAAAGCTATGATTATCCAGTTCCTTCAACAAGTCCAGGAATACCTCCGCTGCACTTTGGCCAGAGCCAACGATTGCAATACTGCCTGACTCAACCAACTTCTCTTTTTCATCCATATAACTGCTGGTATGAACGACATCTTCCCGTGGATAATTGTCATCCATGGACTTAGGAACCACAGGTCTGCTGCCTGTGCCCATTACTACATGGCGGCCATATACGGAAAAACGTTTCCCGCTGCCTGTGTCTTCTATTACTGCCTCATAACAAGGTTGATCGTCATCCACGTGGTCCACCACATCTATTACTCTTGAACGAAAGCGGAGATTACCAAGTTTGTTGACCGCCCACCGCAAGTAATCGTTATATTCTTCGCGGGGGACCTCAAACTTTTTATAAAAATAAAACTGGTACATCCTATTTTGCTCATGCAAATAATTCAAATATGTAAAACGGCTGGTCGGATCAGCAAATGTCACCAGGTCTGCCAGAAATGGAACTTGCAGTGTCGCCCCTTCAAGCAGCATCCCCGGATGCCATGCAAATTGCTCCGATTCATCAAAAAAAACCGCTTCAAGCTCCGTCTTCTCCAGCAGGGCTGCCAATCCAAGATTATATGGGCCAACACCAATACCTATTAAGTCATATACCTTTTCCATATTCACCACTTCCTTATCACATTCGAGTCTACCACTAAATCTTCAATTTATTCTTTATTTGTAGTGGATGAGACTTCCGGCCTGTCCTGCCTCCAGCATTGTTCCAGAACGATTACCAGGATTGTCCCTACCAGCAAACCGTTACTGGCGAGGTTTTGAATTAACAACGGCAGCTCCGCAAATACTTCCATCGGCAGAAACATACTGCCAATTCCAAATAAATAAGACACTCCGATAATTGTCAGACGACGGGAGTCTAGTTGCTCACTGGCAATATTGCTCAGTCCTAACCCCATTAACTGGACAAACGTCGCCAGGATGGCTGCGTTGGCAATTGGTGCGGGAATCCCGGAAATCCAGGCAACGATTGGCGGAAAGAACGCTACCAGGATCAACAAGCCTGAGGCAAATAAAAATGGCTGCTTTCGTGTTTGACCGGTCATTTTGATAAATCCGGCCGATGTTGCCAAAGGCACGTTGGCTATAGCTGAAAACACCCCTACCAGCCCATGGTTTACACCAAGAATAGCGCTTCCTCGGTTGATCTGTTTGCTTGAGTAAGATGCTTTTCCATAAACGGACTGACTTGTCGCCACTACAGAAGCCACAACATTGGAAAGTAAAATAACCGCAGTAATAAACGCGATTGGCACCACACTCCAATCCATACGCGGAGCCCCCCAGGCAAACCATTCAGGTAAAGCAAACCTGGTCATGTTCGTGGTTTCCAAGGGAGTATTGCCAACAAAGATGCCATAAGAGACCCAGCCAATGACTATACCAATCAACACTGCATAATTGCCGAGCCAGCCCCTTGCAAATATTGAAAGGCCTAATACAATAAAAAAGGTGATAAATGCTATAATTGCTTCCGTCCCATGGATTGCCTCAATCTTCTGTTGAATGCCAAGCATTCCCTTTAAAAAAGTTCCGCTAAGCTGCACGGTCAATAAAAACAGAAAAGAGCCTGTCACCAATGGGGTAAATAATGGAAGCAGTTTTTCGGCCAGCCGGAATGCTCCAAACAGTATGAGAAATCCGCCAGTAAACAACATAGCTGTTTCCACCGATTGCAGTGTCTGTCCAGCATTCATCCCCTGCTGTGCTCCAGTAACGGCCATCACAGAAAAAATACTAATCCACAGTCCAGCAGGCCCTTCCATAATTGGTAAACGGTGGCCAACCAAGCCTTGCAGCAAGGAAGCAACTCCTACAATAAAAAAAGTCCGCTGCATCAAGCCGGCAACTTCAGTAAAATCCATTTCATATAATGAGCCGATGACGATCGGCAATGCAACGGAACTAGCAAGCAAAAAAATAAACCATTGCAATGTCTCCAGCCCCGTTTTCGATATCGCCATTTTCGAATAAACCATGTCGACCTCCGCTCCTCAAGCCAAAGATTCAGGTGATATAGTTCTTACCTATCATAATAGGAAAAAGCCGCTATCGTCTATCATAGCGGCTTTTCTCTAGTTATTTGTTTAATTGAATAACCCTTTAATCCCATTAATCAACCGTTGGAAAAAATCGGCTACTCCCTGCCAGAATCCTTCATTGCCGGCCACTTCATCCAGCTTTGAACGAATATCGCTGGCAATATCGTCTAACTGGCCGCGCACATTATCAAAGTCAATATTGATATTCCGCATTTTTTCAAACAGATTGGTCAACATAGCTTTATCTTCTTCACTTAGCTCTATGTTAAGCTTATCCAGCTGTTCCTGGACAATCTGTTCTACTTCTTCTTTAGTAGCAGGATTTTGTTCAGCAATCTGCTGTTTAATTTGCGTTAGCAGTTCACTTACTTTTTCCTGATCCATCCCTTCGTTATCAGCCAGATCAGTTGCTACATTCAACTCTTCATTTGCCACTTCCATACGGTCTTTATCTAAGCTTTCACCTTCCACGTTGAATGCTTTATATATACCCGTCAATGCAGAGTGACCGGTTACTTTCTTTGGGGAAGCAACATCCACCACTGCATTTTCCACGCCAGCGGTCAATAATGCATTTGCATACATTTCATTCGTAACTTCGGTAATATTCTCAGAATTAACCACGTTGATTACTAACCCGCTTCCTTCTTCCTTGCGAGTGATTTTGGCAGATGAAAACATCCGTGAATTCGGATCTCCATCAATATAATTAACAAGGTCTTCTGCTGTGACAGTATATTCATCGACCATTTCAGGGTCATCGACATCGAGCAAGCTTCTGACTTCTTCCTTCTGGGCCTCTGTCAATGTTTCTCCATAAACGACCCGCGGCACTCCAAGTTTTTCATTAATAACTTCACTACTGTCTTTTCCATTGCCCTCACTAGCAAATACACTTGAACCCGTCATACTTACAAAGCCTATGACTAACATCAAAATAAACGATAATTTAAACCATTTGCTCATTATGTGTTGATTCTCCTTTTTGGAAATCGATTAATTATGGTTGTCCCATCATTATTATTATGCTCGTTTTCTTATAATATGGGAAGTTATTTGTGAAACTGCAGAGACAATTCTGATAGCAGCAACGGTTTCTACTATACCAACATTTCTAAACAACTGAATCGGCCTTAGGTTGTATTTTACAGATTGCAGTTTTCAGAAACTCCGATTTGCCAATACAACCACCAAAAGAGGTTGGGACAAAAGGATAGTGGCCAAAGCAAAAATCGAACGATGATTCGAAATCCTTCACATTCGAACTCGTTCGATTTTTCTTTGCTCCTGTTTTAATATAACCTGACGCCCTAGTGACGACTCTATTTTTTCCTTCGAACAAGTTTCAGTGCTTCACTTGCCCCGGCGGAATACTTCGCCTCCCGCGAGCACGGCCTCAGCCTCCCTGAAAAATAAAGGAGCCGTTTTCTGCGTGCGCTGAGTCGCTGCCGAAGCGTTCCTTGTCCTCAGAAGCGTAAACGGCTTCTCCCGGGGGGCATCAGACTCGTGCTGATTCTCCCTGAAGTCTGCGTATGACACAGTACACAAACTTTCAGCGGAGGAAATCCACGGAGACTCCTGCGGGAGGAAAGGCCTCGGTGAGACCCCGCAGAGCGCAAGCTCGAGGAGGCTCACCAGCCGCCCGCGGAAAGCGTAGTGTATTTCCGTAGCGCAATAATAGCGCTTTCCGATACTATTAAGGAATCACCTACTGTTACATCGCCATTTACACCCATGCGTCATCAATTAAATACTTTAAGATGGCCTTTTAAACCTTCATATGCTGTTATCGTTCAGTTATTACAAATGGAGGTATGTTATGGCCACCCTCTTTTTCCGGTTATTCTCTTACTGCCAAAACATCCATTTCAATCCGGACATCCTTTGGCAGCCTGCTTACTTCTACCGTAGCTCTCGCTGGGTAAGGCTTGCTCAGATACTTTGCATACTCTTCGTTAACCTTGGCGAAATCCTCCATGGAAGTAATATAAATCGTAAACTTTGCGACATCTGCAAACGTTAACTCAGCCTCCGACAAAACGGCTTGGAGATTTTTCATCACTTGGTTTGTCTGCTGTTCAATCCCATCAACAACCTCTCCTGTCGCCGGATCGATCGGAATCTGGCCAGAGACAAACACAAAGCCGGCAGCTTCAATCGCTTGGGAATAAGGACCGATTGCCTGTGGGGCTGCATCTGTTTGAATTGCCTTTCTACTCATGGACTGCTCCTCCTCTGAATAATTGATTTTCATATTCCCAGTCTACCATAGTCAAGCCTTAACAATAAGCATGGCTGAAACTGCATGTTACAATAGAAAGAAACACTGTATAAACGAGGAGGAAATATCATGGATAAAGTGAATGTCGGCCTTGTCGGCTACGGTTTTTCTGGAGCTGTGTTTCATGCGCCTTTATTGAAGGTTTCCGGGCAATTCGAAATAACCAAGGTGTTAACCTCCCGATTCAGCGAAGTCGGAAAAGATATCGGCGCTGTTGAGGTAGTCGATAAACTGGATGAAATACTCGACGATAAAACCATTGAATTAGTGATTATTACGACACCAAACACCCTTCATTATGATATGGCCAAGCGCAGCTTATCAGCAGGCAAGCATGTTGTACTGGAAAAACCGATGGTCCTCACCAGTAAGGAAGCGCAAGAGTTGATCGACTTAGCCAAACAAAACAACCTGATGCTGAGTGTTTACCAAAACAGACGCTGGGACAGTGACTTCCTGACGGTCAAAGAATTAATCGATAATGAAAACCTGGGAACAATCAATACGTATATCGCCCACTATGACCGCTTCAATCCGGAACCGAACTATCAATGGCGCGAGCAAAAACAAAAAGGATCAGGCATGCTATATGATTTAGGCTCCCACCTGATTGACCAGGCCCTTCATTTGTTTGGTGAACCGCAAGAAGTATTCTGCGACCTCTGGAACCAGCGCGAAGCTTCTTTAGTCGATGACTACTTTCATATTATTCTCGGATACCAGCGAATGCGGGTAATTTTGCACTGCGGCTCTATTGTCAAACAACAAGGACCGAAATATTTGATCCATGGCAGTAAAGGCAGCTTTATTAAATACGGGATTGACGGCCAGGAAGCAGCGTTAATTGCCGGAGAACTGCCAGATAATAAAAATTGGGGAGAAGACAAACCGGAGTGGTACGGCACCCTTTACGTAAATGAAGCTGGACAGGAAATGGAAAAACCAATCAAAACCATTCCGGGAAATTACCCCGCTTATTATCAAGGCATTTATAACTGCCTTCGCCACGGAGCAAGTAACCCTGTGCCTGCAGAAGACGGGCTGCGTACGATAAAGCTACTTGAAACAGCAGTGAAAAGCAGTAAGGAAAAAAGTGTAATCAGACTTTATTAATAAATCATCCTGGTTTTTCTCCGGCCAAAATTGGATATAGAATCAAGACAATCCCTTAACAGGAAGGAGTAAAAATAATGAATAAAACCTTTCATCTCAATACGGACAGTCATTCCCAAATGATTGATATTACCAGAGAGCTAGAGCGCTGGATTAAAGATGAAAAAATCGAGGAAGGAATATTAATTGTCTCTTCCCTTCATACAACTGCCGGCATAACGGTAAATGAAAATGCTGATCCAGACGTTAAAACAGACTTTCTGATGAGGCTTGATGAAATTTACCCGTGGGAGCACCCCAATGACCGCCATGGCGAAGGTAATACTGCTTCCCATTTAAAAACCAGTACAGTAGGCCATGCCCAGACATTAATTATTTCAAATGGAAAACTAATGCTAGGAACCTGGCAAGGGGTTTACTTCTGCGAGTTTGACGGGCCGCGTTCACGGAAGTATGCTGCTAAAATGATCGCTGATAAATATTAACAGGCTGTCGAGACTCTCGACAGCCTGTTTCTTTTTAGCTTGTCATATTTGCAGCTCGCTTACAGCCTTGCTTAAGTCCTTATGGACGACATAGTCAAACTGTTCATCCATGGGGGTAGTTTCCCGGTTAATCAACCCTGAAGGGATTCTATAGCTGCGGGCATAAAGCGGAAGCAGATTAAAAGGAGATACAAGCAGAGAGGTGCCAAGCACCAACAAAAAATCGGCCTTTTCTACAGCTGCTTCTGCTTCTTCATGCTGGGTGATGGGATCGCCGAACAGGACAATATCCGGTTTTAAGACGTCTCCGCAGCCACGCTCTAAGCACCGTGGAATCTCCTGATTCATGACATATTCCAAATCATATTTCCGTCCGCAAGTCAGACAAGCTGCTGTATTTAAGTTGCCGTGATACTCAATTACATGGCGATTGCCAGCCATACTGTGAAGCCCGTCTACATTCTGTGTCACAATGGAGATACGTTTGCCCGCCTCCTGTTCCAACTCACGCAGAAAAAGATGCACATGATTGGGTACGTAATTCTTTAACAATTTCAAGCGGAAGATCTGTTTGTACTTTAACCAGAAGTCCTCCGGATTATCATGGAAGTAATCTCTGGACATGTAATATTCCCGGGAGTGATCTTCTGTCCAAATCCCTGTTGCTGAGCGGAAATCTGGTATTCCGCTTGCCGTGGAAACCCCTGCTCCGGTTAAAACCGTGATGGAGTCAGCTTGTTTCATTTGGTTCGCAAGACTTCTTAACTGATTATCCAACCGAAATACCCCTTTTCACTGATGACATGGCATTATCTTATAACTAAATATTGCTTTCTGTAAATAAAGGGGCACTCTAACTAACAACCTTATCGTGATTTATTTTTACTTATCATATCGAGGGCTACCGCAGCCAGAAGCACCAAACCCTTAATCGCCTGCTGCCAGTCAATCCCGATTCCAAGAATAGACATTCCATTGTTCAATACACCCATGATTAATGCTCCGATGACTGCTCCAACCACTGTTCCGACACCTCCAGCTAATGAAGCCCCTCCAATTACAGCAGCAGCAATTGCATCTAATTCAAATAGGTTTCCAGCCTGCGGAGTAGCAGCGTTCAGCCGGCCGGCAAAAATTAATCCGGCTAGTGCCGACAATATTCCCATATTAACAAAAACCCAGAAAGTTACCTTTTTAGTCTTGATTCCTGACAGCTGTGCCGCATGGGTATTCCCCCCTACAGCGTAAATATGACGTCCTGTAGTTGTATTATTCATATAAAAACTATAACCGATAATCAGCAATAGAAGAATGAGTAATACATTAGGTATCCCGGCATATAAAGCTAACACATATGAAAATACTAAAATCACTAAAGTGATCAGAACTAGCTTACTAATAAATAAAGGCAAGGATATAATATTATAATTAAACTTCACATAGTCTTTTCTAAGTTTCCATTCATTGATTATATAGAGAACGGCTGCAATGGACCCTAGAAGGAGTGTAAGCAGATGGACGGTCTGCCCCCCTAAAACGTCTGGAAGAAAGTCTGAACTTAATGTTCTCAACCCTTCCGGGAACGGGGCCAGCGTCCTGCCTCCCAGCACAATTAAGGTTAATCCTCTAAAAATCAACATACCTGCCAGCGTAACGATAAATGCAGGAACATTGACGTAGGCAACCCAAAAACCTTGCCATGCTCCAATCAGCGCTCCGATCAGCAATGATAAAATCACTGCCATCGCCACAGATATATCCAGGCTGATCATGAAATAGGCGGAAATAGCCCCAATAAAAGCTGCGACAGATCCTACCGATAAATCAATTTCCCCTGTGATAATGACCAGAGTCATTCCAATTGCCAAAACGATGATATAACTATTTTGCATAATAATATTCGTGATATTTAAAGGAGTAAGCAAAATACCTCCTGTTAATATCTGAAAGAGTAAAGCAATGCCAATTAAAGCAATAACCATTCCGAACCTTCTGATATTTTGCGAAAACAATCCTTTTAACTCTGTCATTATCGAGACCTCCTGCCACGAGTCATATAAGTCATGAGTAATTCTTGATCAGCATCTTTCCTATTAAATTCTCCTGTTATATTACCTTCAGATAATGTATAAATCCGGTCACACATGCCCAGTAATTCTGGGAGCTCAGATGAGATCATGATAACCCCTTTACCATCGACGGCAAGTTCGTTGATTATTTTATATATTTCATTCTTAGCACCAACATCAATGCCTCGAGTCGGCTCATCTAAAATTAAAATATCCGGATCTGTAAAAATCCATTTTCCCAATACCACTTTTTGTTGATTTCCGCCGCTCAAGTTCACTGTTTTCTGCTCAATGTCAGGCGTTTTAATATTCATCGTTTCTTTTAATTTCTCAGCTTCCTTTACCTCTTGATGTTTATGTAATACTGTTTTATCGGAAATCTTGCGTAAATTGGAAAGAGTCAAATTTTTCCGAACACTGTCATTTAACACTAATCCATATTTTTTTCTATCTTCAGAAACATAAGCCATACCATTTTCAATCGCCTGGTTGACATTGTTTATTTGTACTTCTTTTCCATCTTTCACAATCTGCCCGCTAATACTTTTCCCATAGGATTTTCCGAAGATGCTCATCGCCAATTCGGTTCGCCCAGCACCCATTAATCCGGCAATCCCGACAATCTCACCTTTCCTCAAATGAATGTTGACATCATCAAGCATTTTATTGGCAGGGTTTTCTGGATCAAACACATTCCATTGTTTAATTTCCAAAACCGTTTCACCTATTTTCGCCGTTCTTTCCGGATAAAGATCGTCCACATCTCTTCCGACCATTCCTTTTATTATACGGTGTTCGGTGACTGCATCTTTGTCCATCGACAGCGTCTCAATCGTTTTTCCATCCCTTAAAATAGTGATATTATCAACTACTGCCATTAACTCATTCAGCTTATGGGAGATTAAAATAGAAGTAATTCCTTGCTTTTTAAATTCTACTAACAAATTTAGCAAATTCTCACTGTCCTCTTCGTTAAGAGCAGCAGTAGGCTCGTCCAGAATCAGCAGCTCCACTTCCTTCGATAACGCTTTAGCTATCTCAACAAGCTGCTGCTTACCTACTCCTATATTCTTTATAAGTACTTGAGGATTGATTTGGAGCCCCACCTTGTTTAAAAGCTTTATCGTTGCTTCCGTTGTCTTATGCCAATTGATCACGCCCTTATTGGTTTGCTCGTTGCCCAAAAACACGTTTTCCGCTATGGAAAGCTCCGGTATTAAAGCTAATTCCTGGTGAATAATTACTATCCCCAGGCCTTCACTTTGATTGATGTTTTTAAATTCGCATTTTTTCCCCTTAAAAAAAATATCCCCTGAATAACTATTAGAAGGATGGACACCACTCAATACCTTCATCAACGTCGACTTCCCAGCACCATTCTCACCAACCAACGCGTGAATTTCTCCTTCTTGGACCTCTAGGTTTACGTCATCCAATGCTTTGACTCCAGGAAACTCCTTTGTGATATTCTTCATTTTTAAGATTGTGGCGGTCATTCGCTTATCACTCCTGCAAAAGGATATAGATGACTTAGCTGGCAGCTAAATCATCTATTTGCTATCTTTTTACTTTAACGCTTCTTCTGTATAGTAGCCTGACTCAATCAGCACTTCTTCATAATTGGCGGCATCTACAGAGACAGGTTCAACTAGATAAGAAGGGACTACTTTTTCCCCGTTATCATAAGTTTCTGTATCGTTCACTTCAGGTTCTTCCCCTTTTAAAACCGCGTCAGCCATGGAAACAGCTTGTTCGGCTAGCGTTCTTGTATCCTTAAACACAGTTTGCGTTTGCTCGCCTGCTTTAATCGATTTAATCGAAGCAGTTTCTGCATCCTGACCGGTAATGATAGGAAGCGGTTTATCGTCAGTTCCGTACCCGACCGCTTTTAAAGAGGAAATAACTCCAATACTAATGCCATCATACGGTGAATAGACTGCATCTATGTTCTTGTCTGAATAATGCGCACTAAGGATATTATCCATCCTTTCCTGCGCCTCTGATCCGCTCCACCGCAGTGTTGCTGCTTGACTGAAGTCAGTTTGGCCGCTTGGCACAATCAGCTTTCCTTCATCAATATAAGGCTGGAGAATAGACATAGCGCCATCCCAGAAAAAGTAGGCATTATTATCATCCGGAGATCCCCCATACAATTCGATATAGAAAGGACCCTCTTTGCCATCAGCAAGACCCAACTTTTCCTCTAAGTATTTACCCTGCAGCACACCGACCTGAAAGTTATCAAAGGTAGCATAATAACTGACATGATTGCTGTTCATGATCAGTCGGTCATAAGCAATGACAGGGATATTAGACCTCTCTGCTTGTTCTAAGACATCTGTCAAAGCTTCACCATCAATGGAAGCAATAACCAATAGATCGACACCTTTTGTTATCATGTTTTCAATTTGTGAAACTTGATTTTCAACAACATCCTCTGCATATTGCAAATCAGTTTCATAACCTAGTTCCTCAAACTGCTCTACCATATTTTCTCCGTCGCGGACCCATCTTTCCGAAGACTTTGTAGGCATGGCAATTCCTACTGTTTTGTCCCCTTCACCTTCGCCTCCTGCCGTACCGCTGCTTCCGCAAGCAGTTAAAATAAATACCAGGACAAGTGCAGCAAAAAATAGTTTCTTCATTCTTAATCCCCCTCTTTTTTCCTTTTAGCGAGGTTACCCGCCAGCAAATATAACGCTTACAAAAGTATAATGGTAGACTTACCCACCACCTTGCAAAACTAACAACAACTTGTACGTACATAAATTATAAAATAAGCGCTTTCAATATGCAACAAATTATTGGCTTAATTTTCAAATAACGACAAAAAACCTTAATTTAGAGGAGTTTTTACAATGAATACAACAAAAAATACGAATAAGTTGTACGTACTTGTAAACTCATTCGCATCTACTTGCCTATTATTCTACTAACCGAATAGTTTTGGTCCCTCGTCAGGAAAGGCTTCCTTACTGCCCGTTTCTTAGAAAAAATGATTGCGTCTTAAATGGACCCGTCACTTGAATGATACACGAGCGGTGATCGCTTTAATTTATTGATCAAAAACAATCCTGTACACCTGTTACGTAACTGATAAGCCTCGTTTAAGCTTGCCTGTATGAAGGAATCGGGGAGACCAAGCTCTTCGACAGATGCCGGACCCCCGGCTGTTTTCAAAAAATTTTGTAATTGATCCGGCTCCGGCAGCTCCTCTATCGCGGCCTTTATTTCCGGCCAATGTTCATTTAATTGCTGCTTATATGGTGAATTTCCCGGAATAGTGTCAATGCTCCATTGCTGTGCCCATCGTTTATACATATCAGTAACAATGACGGCCGCTACTCCTACCTTTGCTCCATGAAGCAATTGTTTTGCATCTCTTTTCAATAAATTGATTTCCCAGTGGTGGGACAGATGGTGCTCCCCTCCCGAGGCGGGCCTTGAGTGATTGAGCACTTGCATCACCAATCCTGATTCAAGCAGGGAATGAATCAGAACAGTTAAGCCCTTTTCCTCTCCTTTACCTATTTGTTCAAGGTTGGCCATGCACTTCTCCAATGATTGTCTGGTCAACTCGGCCGCCAATGGATGATAGGGTTCACCGCCAATTAAGCTGGAAATCTTCCAATCTAACAGCGATGTATATTTTCCTAATATGTCGCCTGTTCCAGCCGCATTAAGCTCCTTAGGCGCCTTCATTAAAATTCGTATATCAGCAAACACAGCAATCGGAGCAGTAGTTTGAATGGTTTTTTTTATCCCTTTGAGAATCAAGGGGGCGCCCTTTGAAGTAAAGCCATCTACTGAAGCTGCCGTTGGCACAGAAATAAACGGCTTATTCATTTTACAGCTGACAAACCGGACAATGTCATGAATAGTTCCTGTTCCGACAGCCAGGATAGCGTCGGTTTCCTCCGTAGTCCCGACCATTACCTCAATGATTGTTTCTTCATCTGCAAGTACCTGTCCATGTTTGTTTGCCGGCAATAGCACCACATTGGCTTCAATCGCTTCTTGTTGGAGCACCGCCGCTAACTCACTCCCAGCAGCCTCCATTGTATTACTGTCTGCTGTCAGTACAATGCGGTTAAAGCCAAGAGATTTTAAATAAGCAGGGATGGAGTAAATGGAGTCTTTCTTTACTTCGGTCAGCGGCAATTCTACGTTACTATCCTTCACTTGTTTCACTAATTGTTTTATCTCATTCAAGCTGCATACACTCCCTTTTATTACTATAAAAGTTCCCTGGCAAACCTCACTACTAATCCCTGATTGATAAAACGACAACCGATTTGGCTGGCAAATGGATCTTCAAGCTGTTGCCATCCTTTGTAAAATCTTCAAAGGCAGCCGGCTTTACCAGGTCTGGCTCTTCAAACGTGTTTCGGGCATTGATGGTATCCGCTGTTAAAACCCGCCCCTGTACCTTTGCGGGCTGACCGCCCCGCAAATCAACGGTTACATCTGCATCCTGAGAGTAATCCATATTACATAAGCTGACATGGACATGCCCCTGGTGATTTTTTGAAGCGGATACGTTTATCCGCGGAAAAGCCTCTTCGCCGCAGTTCAGCGCTTCCACAGAAGCATCTACAAGCAGCCTGGCTGCTCCTTGATGAACTTTGAACATTTCAAACACGTGATACGTAGGAGTTAGCAGCATACTATCACCATCTGTCAATATCATGGCCTGCAGGACATTGATTGTTTGGGCAATATTAGCCATTTGGACGCGATCCGAGTGATTATTAAATATATTTAAACTGACACCAGCCACAAGCGCATCTCTTATCGTGTTCTGTTGATAAAGAAAGCCTGGGTTCGTGCCCGGCTCGACATCGAACCATGTCCCCCATTCATCAATGATCATTCCCACCCGCTTTTCCGGATCATACCGATCCATTATCACGGCATGCTTGCTAATCAATTCATCGATATGAAGCGCCTTTTTCATGGTTACTTGCCATTCATCACCGGTAAAATCTACAGCAGATCCTTTACCTAGCCAAAAGTCGCCTGGTATTGTGTAATAATGAAGGCTCAAACCATCCATTAAAGAGCCCGCCTCTCTCATCATTACTTCTGTCCAACGATAGTCATCAACGTTAGCACCGCCTGCTATCTTGTATATGTTGTTATCTCCGTAATTTTTCACAAACGTTTGATAACGCCGGTACAAATCTGCATAATATTCCGGACGCATATTCCCGCCGCAGCCCCAACTCTCATTTCCTACCCCAAAATAATTCAGCTTCCAAGGATCCTTTTTTCCATTTTCCGCCCGCCAATTGGCCATAGGTGATTCCCCATTAAAGGTGATATATTCCACCCATTCTGACATTTCCTGGACAGTGCCGCTTCCAACATTTCCGCATATGTATGGTTCGGCACCTAGCAACTCACACAAAAGCATAAACTCATGCGTACCAAAATGATTGTTTTCTACTACACCGCCCCAATGGGTATTTACCATACGCTTGCGGTCTTCTCTAGGACCTACGCCGTCTTTCCAATGATATTCATCGGCGAAACACCCGCCCGGCCATCTAAGCACCGGAATATCGAGCTTTTTCAGTGCTTCCAGTACATCATTTCTAATCCCTTTTGTATTAGCAATGGCGGAATCTTCTCCTACCCAAATGCCTTCATAAATACCCCTTCCCAAATGTTCAGCAAAGTGTCCGTATATATTTTTATTAATGGTTGCCTGTTCGACGTCCATATTTATGATCACTTTATTCATTTGCACCACTTCCTTTCCACTGTATCCTGGTTTCCCGCCACCCTCACTATGCTATTAAGCGCTAATTCACCGTTCATTGTTCCTGCAAACGGGCCATAACCCACCGGGTATATACAGCAGATTACGACATTCTATGGTCTACCTTGGCAAAAATCTGCAATGCAAACCACATCCAACAAACAGCTGTCAGGCTTACCGTAAAAAATGGAATAATTCCCGGGAATTCTAATGAAAAATAGATGATGGCACATAGAATTAGCCCGCTGGTAAGCGTGTAATGGATTTTAACAAATCCTATGATAAATGCATTCTTTAAATGTTGAAGACATGTTCCTTTATAGTGGGCCAGCAATGGAAAACACCATATTAATGTAATCGCATAAAAAAATAATAGTACATAAAAAGCAAAGGGGACGACTATCGATAGTTCCCCTTCTGCACCACTGATAATTCGGAAATTCAAATAAAGTACGCCGCCTAAAATAGAGATAATCCACCCGATTATATTGGCAGGAATAAAGTCCTGCCAATATATTTTTTTGAAAGTCTTCCAGATGGAAACCTCATAATCTCCCATCAGCCATTTCCTGGTGATACCGAAAACTGCTGCGGTAGCAGGAAAAATACCAAATATAAGCAGACCGGCTAGAGAATAACATATCCATAAGAGATTAACGACAACTAGTCTTGTTATCCAATGAAGAATGACATCAAGCGTGGAAATGACTCCTCTTCCATTCATGGTTAATGACCACCTTTTGGTTATTTACCCTTTCACTCCGCCAACGGTAAGACCCTCCACAAAGTAGCGCTGGAAAAAAATAAACAATATCAGAATCGGCACAACTGTCATAACAGAACCGGCAATCAGAATATCATAATTATTCCCGTACGGTGTCAGTAGTGTGGCTAAACCGAGCGGCAGCGTAAACATATCATTTGATCTTAAAACAATTAAGGGCCATAAAAAGTTATTCCAGCTGCCCAGACCTTGTAAAATCCCCATAGCTGCGAAGGATGGAAGCATGAGCGGCATCATGATTCTGAAAAATATTCCATACTCTGTTGCTCCATCTATTCTTGCGGAGTCCATTAACTCCTTCGGCAGCCCGAGTGCATATTGCCTGAAAAAGAAGACCGCGATTGGAGCAACCACCATTGGCAATATGACAGCTGTATAAGTATTTATTAACTTAGTGCTGATCATTAATTGATAAAGCGGCAGCATTAATATTTCAAAAGGTACCATTAATATAAACAAGACCAGGATGAAAAAGAAGTTTCTTCCTTTGAAGTCATAGACCGCTAATGCATAACCAACCATAGAGGAGAAGAAAAGCGATAATACAATGGTGACAGCAGAAATCACCAGACTATTTCCATACCACTGCCAGTAATCGGCAGCTTGCGTGAATATAAACTGATAGTTATTTATATTTAATGTATTTAAATCAAATGTTAAACTGATGCCATCTCTCATAAGAATGGAAGAAGGCCTGAAAGAGGATATCAGCAAGCTAATGATGGGAAATAAGGCAATGAAAGATATCACAAAAAAACTAATGTTAACTATCCACTTTAGCATTCTGTTATTACGTTTATTATTATTTTTCATCTACTCATCTCCTTTTTTGAAAGCTCCAGTGAGAATAAGCTGGATAAAACTAATAACAAAGATAATTAACATCAGAATCACACCTATAGCTGCTCCAAACCCCATGTTATTTTGCTGGATCCCTTGTTGATAAAGGTAACCGACAATAGTTAATCCGATATTGCCTGGTGAACCGGCTTCCCAGAATACAAAGCTTTCTTCAAACATACGAAACCCGTTAATGATCGTTATAGTGGTAACAAAAATGGTCACCGGCTTTAAAAAGGGCAGAGTTACAAACCGAAACTTTTGCACAGCCGTAGCGCCATCTATATCGGCTGCTTCGTATAACTCCTTAGGCACATTTTGCAGGGCAGCAAGGAAATATAAAATATTCACACCCATCCAGCGCCAGGAAGTTAGCAAAACTAGTAAAAACATGGCAGACCAGCTTTCATATCTCCAATCAACGGAGCCAATACCCAGCCAGCCAAGAAATTGGTTAGCGGCTGCTGTATCGGTTTCTCCGAACATTAATCGAAAGACCATCCCGGATACAATAATAGAAGCTAATGCCGGAACAAATAAGGAAGCTCTGAAAAATGTTTTAAATTTTACTAGACTTGAATTGAGAAATGCTGATAGCAAAATCGGGACTGCTACCAAAATTGCGACGGTCATCACAACGTAAACCGTCGTATTAAATAAGGCCCGGTAGAATGTTGGGTTAGGAATTCTTGCATAATTTTCTAATCCGATAAACGTTACCTGACCAGGCAATATACTCTGAAAACTCATGATGATAGCCTGAATAGCTGGGTAAAGCGATAGAATTAAAAAGGAAATCAAAAAGGGAGCTACAAATATATATGGAGCTACTTTTTTAGAATTTAAAAACTTAAAAAACTTGTTTGGGCCTTTTTGGGCAGAGTTGGGACGTTCAGGCCCCCGTTTGCGAAGTTTGAAATTATCCGATCCGTTCACAGGCTCTATAGTTTTTTTCGCATTTGCAGAGGATGGCGACATAGAAAACTCTCCTTAGGAAATACTTTTATTCACAGACTTTTTCGATTGTAAATGCAGCTTATCAAGCGACTTCCACAAGGTATCCCTTATATATCTTTCTTTAAACGGATAACATTCCATGATGTTTTAGGCAATATTATTTCAAGGGCACCATCATCCACTTTGGAATTCCCTTTTCCATGAGGGACGACCGCTTGCTTTGCAGCCGTGTTAACTGCTTTCAAGTCGTCATTTTCCAAAACGGTATGTCCAATGATTCGAAAATTTTCAAAGCTTCTTATGTCACACGAAAGAGGTATTGATTCCTCCAAATGCTTATTCACCATAAACAAAGTGAGCTCTTCTGCTTCTTCATTATAAACAGCAGCGCAGTCAATGTAAGGAACATCTGTGAAATCTTTGCTGTCATACTTTGGAGAGGACAAAATTGGTTTTAGGGATACACCCCGTCCATAAACAGATGTATGCATGTATGGGTAATAGATCGTCTGCTTCCATGCACGGCCGTTATTCTCCGTCATAATTGGAGCAATAACATTCACTAGCTGTGCCATACAAGCCATCTTCACTCTGTCAGCGTGCTGCAAAAAAGTAATCAGCATACTGCCAACTAAGAGGGCATCTTCAAAATTGTACACATCCTCTAATTGAGGCGGCGCTATCAACCAGGGCTCCAGTTGTTTGTCAGCCTCACTCGAATGGTACCAGACATTCCATTCATCAAAGCTTAGGTTTATCGTCTTCTTACTGCGGTGTTTTGCTTTTATATAATCACAAATGGAAATAACTGTTTTTATAAAGTGATCCATATCTATATTTTTTGCCAAGTAATTCGCTGGATCATTCTCATGATTCCCGTAGTATTGATGCAGCGATATATAATCAACATGCTCATAAGTGTGATCTAAAGTAGTTGCTTCCCACTCTGCAAAGGTAGGCATTTGGGTATTAGAACTTCCACAGGCCACTAATTCAATCGATGGATCAACTAAACGCATGGCTTTCGCAGTCTCCGCAGCTATTCTTCCATATTCATCTGCTGTTTTATGGCCGATTTGCCACGGGCCGTCCATCTCATTGCCAAGGCACCATGTTTTAATATTGTGGGGAGCTTCATATCCATGCGACTTCCTTAAGTCACTCCAGTATGTTCCTCCTGGGTGGTTAGTATATTCTAAAAGATTTCTGGCTGCATCAATACCTCTGGTTCCTAAATTAACTGCCATCATTACTTGAGAATTCACTTTCTGTGCCCAGTCAGCAAATTCATTTGTGCCTACCTCATTTGTTTCGATTGTCCGCCAAGCCAGCTCCAAGCGCCGGGGACGATCGTTT
Source organism: Sediminibacillus albus (assembly GCF_900101125.1). GTDB lineage: Bacteria > Bacillota > Bacilli > Bacillales > Amphibacillaceae > Sediminibacillus > Sediminibacillus albus. The sequence goes on from NZ_FNFL01000003.1 coordinate 317,229, forward strand.
TTTGGCCCAACTCCGTCTTCCCAATTATAGGCTGACACCATATTACCGCCTGGATATCTGATAATTGGGACTTGCAGCTCCTTAACCAAATCGATAACATCCTTGCGAAATCCCTGATCATCCGCCTCCGGATGATCAGATTCATAGACTCCTCCATAAACCGCTCTGCCAAGATGCTCAATGAATGAACCATAAATTCGCTCATCCACCTTGGCGATCTTATAATTTTTATCTAAAATCATTTTTGCTTTTAATGGGGCTGACAATACTACCACTCCTTTTTTCGTATTTTTTCTAGGCAGCTTAATATTTGTACGTATAAGCACTTCTGGAAGCAGACGGCCAATGAAAGTCCTTTCACGAGATATCAGTAAGTTGCAAGATACTTTTCATACCTCGCAACTTATTATTGGTTATTGGCTTTCCACTGCTTCTTGAGCTTTTTTCAGTGCCTCTTCTGGCGTTTGTGACTGTTGCCTAAGCACACTATCAAATACATTCGTGTTTATTTCTGTTGCCACGGCAGGAGTCCGGGGGGTTATATTGACAGCATTGATTTCTTCTCTAACCCCAAGCAACGTATCGAAGATTTCATTACTGAAATATTGGTAATACTTGTTATCCTCTAATAGTGCAGGATCCTCCCAAACCGTCCAACGAGGCGGGTCAAAACCTAGTACTTCCCATAGGGCGATGTTAGCCTCTTCAGTGAGCTTTGCATACGCTAAAAATTCCTTGGCTAACTCGGGGTGCTCGGTTTGGTTGGTGGCAACCGTTCCTGTCCCTCCCATACCGGCAGAACGGTTTCCGCCTTCTTCCCAAGCCGGAAGCGGGCGAATTGCCATTTTTCCTGATAACTCGGGCATATAGTCAAGGAATCGCCCCATATACCACATCGGCATTACTAATGAGGCAGCTCCGCCTTCATTCATGTAGGAATAAAATTCTTCGGCATGAGGCTCTCCGCCTGGCGTCAACTCGGCAATTTCATGTTCATAAATCATATCCTGCAGAAATTGAAGCGTTTTTATATTTGTTTCATTTGCAATGGTCATGTCGCCCGTTTCATTAGCAAAGTCGGACCCCTGTTGCGATATCATCGACCAATAGGGGATATAGTCCGCAGTAGGAACAGTAGTCATAACTGCATCCGTGTTGGCAACTACCTGTTTACCCGCTTCCACGTAATCATCCCATGTCTTGATTGAATCAATATCAACGCCAGCTTCATCCATGATTTCTTTGTTGTAATACATCACAGTCGCGCCTACATGAGTAGGCATGCCATAATATTGGCCGTCCTTAGAATAAACCTCAAATCGAGATGCAATAAAGTCATCGATTACCGGTTCTACATATTCATTCATTGGCAACAGTTGTGGCTCGCCTGCCAGATAATTAGGAAACCGGCTGATTTCTATATCGACAATATCCGGAGCTCCTTCCCCTGATTGCAATGCCAGCAGCAAGTTGTTATGCATCTGATCATATGGAAACGTTTCGGCAGTCAGTTTAATCGGTTTATCGGGATACTCTTCGTTCCAACGCTCTACGGCATCCTTAAAAAAGTCCATATGAAGCTCTGTGAATGTCCAATAGCTCAATTCGGTTGCTCCTTCAATATCTTCACCGACAACTTGGGTTTCTTCCGCTCCCTGGGAGCTTGATTCCTCACTATTACAACCCACTAAAAACAATGCAGCCAGACCAAAGATCATGAACATTAAGTAATTGCTCTTCATTATTTTCCCCCCTGCTCTTAATTGATAAAGCGCTTCCATTATTTTGTTATGCATATCCCGCTAAATGACACCACCCCCTGAATATTCTTTGGTACGTAAAGACAGCGCTTTCATAAATGAAGAGAAAAACAGCTCGCCCCTGCCTTCCATGCCACTTATTAAATGACTTCCAGAAAAACCTCATCTTCCTTAAAATTTGTACGTATAAGTGATGCTAGTTTGATTATATATAAATCTTCCAACTTTTACAATAACTTTTTCAACAAATAAATCGACGATATTTTAAAACGCTGATTAGATACATACCGCAATTATTTTAAGTGCTGCGATTAAACAAAGACACACTCCTTCTCTGTCTCTGCATTCCCCGCAAGAATGAAAAAAAGCCCTTCAAAACAACCGGCACTTTGTCTGCACAAGTTTTCTGAAAGACTTTCCGTTTCTAACTATGAAGTTATTTCTTTTTCTTTCTTTAACTCTGCTGTAGAGCTGCGAATTATTAAGTCAGGCTCAAACACATAAGTGCTCATCTCTTCATTTGCCCTTTTGCTGCCTTTTTTACTTTTAATCAAGTCAACAATCATTTGGCCTGCTTTTTTCCCCATCTCTGTCTTCGGGTGTGAAATAGTCGTGAGCTTCACTTCGGAAACCTGGGCTAAAAACGAATCATCATAGCCTACGATAGATATATCTTCCGGTACACGCAATTTCTTTTGCCTCAGTACATCCAGCAGCTTAATAGCCAATTCATCGTTATAACATACAATTGCAGTCGGCAATGAGTTATCTGCAGACAACAGATCCTCCAGAAAGCTGATAGGCTTATCGTCCTTTTCATCGGTATTATACATGAGTATATTTTTGGGGTTCACAGAAAGCTGATTTCCGCGGTGCGCCTTTAAATACCCTTTCATCCGAAGCGTTCCCTGAATATCATCTGTCTTAAACAAGCCTACAATTTCTTTATGGCCCAATCGGATAAGATGATCGGTTTGAAGATATCCGCCTCTTTCATCATCCATAACGAGGCTGACAGGTTCTAACTCATCATAATAGGCATTAATCATAATATAAGGGATCTTTATGTGTTCAAGGTTTAAAAAGTAATTTAAATTTGGGTTGGAATAGGCACTTTTAGTAGGCTCAATAATTATTCCGTCGAATTTTTGTTCTATCATTCGCTCCAACAAAGCCCTCTCGTTTTCATGGTCGTTGTTGGTGCTGAATAAACTGACTTGATATCCCTGTTCACTTAGATAGGATTCCGCCCCTCGAATAATGGAAGGAAAGATGTAATCGGATATGTAGGTAGTAATGATTGCTATATTTTTTTGGGGATTTTTACTTCGATTATCTTCCAAAGACCGGTCTGCACAAAAAGTGCCTGCTCCCTGCTCGCGATACAACCAGCCTTGATTCACCAAGTCGCCGATTGCTAAACGAACCGTATGGCGGCTGACATTGAATTGCTTCATTAACTCGCTTTCAGAGCTTATTTTTTGGTTTGGCAAAAAAGTGCCATCCATTATTTTCGTTTTAATGGCTTGTTTTACCATGTTGTGTTTTGTCTCCATGTGAACACCTCTGTTATTCTAAATATCCTGGTTAAGTTATTCGTATAAGTAATCCTTGCCAGTATACCACCTCTCAACCAGCAAGGCTATGCTCTCAAATTAAATATTCTTTTTTAAGGCAAAAAAAAAGCAGAGAATAGATGAACAGTACTCTCTGCCTCGAATCCTTATTTTAAGTTATTTCCAAATCGCTTCATTCCATTTCAATTCATTTCTAAATTGGCGAAGCTTTGTATCTGAATCGATTACTACACACTCTATTTGAGCCATTTCCGCAAAATCATGCAGTTGTTCGGTAGATACTTTGAAAGACAAGACTGTATGGTGGGCACCGCCCGCATAGATCCACGCTTCTGTCGCTTCACTTAATGATGGCTGTGGCTTCCATAGAACCTTCGCTACCGGGAGGTTTGGGGTCTTGATCTTCGGCTGCTCCGCAATCACTTCATTAACGACCAACCGGAATCGGCCGCCGAGCTCGACAAGCGATGCATTAACAGCCCGCCCTCCTTTTCCGTCGAATACCAGCCTGGCAGGATCCTTTTTATTTCCCATACTAAGCGGGTTAACAACAATTTCCGGTTTCGTTGCTGACACAGTTGGACAAATCTCCAGCATATGTGAACCTAAAATCATTTCATTTCCCGGCTCTAAATGATAAGTATAATCCTCCATAAAAGAGGTCGCTTTATTGTTTGCAATGATTTTCATAAAGCGCAGCAGAGCGGCGGTTCTCCAGTCTCCTTCTCCTGCGAAACCATACCCTTCTGCCATCAGGCGCTGGGCAGCTAATCCTGGCAGCTGCTCCATACCGTGCAAATCTTCGAAATTGGTTGTAAATGCTGAATACCCACCTGAATGCAAAAATTGCTTAAGGCCAAGCTCAATCCGTCCTTGTTCTTTGATGGCTTTGGTGGTGGTTTCGTCCTGATCGATTGTATATAACTCCTTATATTGTTCATATAATTGGTCGACTTGTTGATTGCTGATACTATTAATAACTTCCACCAAATCTCCGATGCCATAATAGTCAACCGACCAGCCAAATTTAATTTGAGCTTCCACTTTATCCCCATCTGTGACAGCTACATTCCTCATATTGTCTCCAAACCGGGCTACTTTAATATTTTTGCTTTCCGAAACAGCGGCAGCTGTACTCATCCAGTCACTAAGTTTTTTAAAAACCTGTTCATCTTCCCAATATCCTACAATGACTTTTCTGGGAATATTCATTCTGCTTCCTATGAAGCCGAATTCTCTGTCACCATGGGCTGATTGATTTAAATTCATAAAGTCCATATCAATTTCCTTCCATGGGATATCACGGTTAAACTGAGTATGGAAGTGCAACAGCGGCTTTTGCAGACTGCTAAGTCCCGCTATCCACATTTTGGCTGGTGAAAAGGTGTGCATCCACGTGATTAATCCTGCGCAATGTTCATCTGCATTTGCTTCAAGCATTAATCTATGGATTTCTTCTGCTGTCGTAAGTACAGATTTGAATACCAGTTTAAATGGCAGCCCGTCTTTTTCGTTTAATTTATTGACCATTTGTATGGAATGACTTTTCACTTCAGCGAGTGCTTCATCCCCGTATAAGTGCTGACTCCCAGTAACAAACCAGAATTCATAGGTTTTCGATACTAACATTTATGCCCCTCCTCCAACTTCCTTGAACGCTTATTTTTTAATTAGTCTTCATGGTAACTCTTGACTTGGCATGTGCCTTAATCGTTTTCAGCCTCTTCATGACATTATTTTCTCCACGGCCAAAGTGTTCATGAAGCCGGCTGTACTCTTGATAGAGCTTTTCGTACATTTGGACATTATCAGGAATTGGCTCAATAAACTCTTCTTTCACACGCCCCATCCTATCCGCAGCTGTGACAATTGAATCAAAACCTCCGTTGTCACCGCCTGCCGCCACAGCACCAAACATAGCGGCTCCTAGAGCAGGAGTCTGCTTGGAGTCAGCAACTTTAATCGTCCGATTGGTAACATCCGCATAAATCTGCATCAATAACCGATTCTTCTGCGGTAAGCCGCCGCATGCATACAGCTCTTCCACGGGCACACCATTATAATGAAAGGCATCGACAATTTTTCTGGTACCAAACGCAGTTGCCTCTAGGAGAGCGCGATAAATCTCCTCAGGCTTTGTTTGCAGCGTGGCTCCAATAAGCAAGCCGCTTAGTTCGGTATCTACTAAGACAGACCTGTTGCCGTTCCACCAATCCAACGCAATTATTCCTGTCTCGCCCGGTTTGTAGTTAGCTGCTTGCTTTTCCAGCCATTGGTGTACCCCCATATTCGCTTTTTTCGCATCTTCATACACATATCCCGGAACTGCTTTGTCTACAAACCAGGCAAAAATATCACCAACAGCCGATTGCCCTGCTTCATATCCATAAAATCCAGGGATAATGCCATCTTCCACTACTCCACACATGCCCTCTACATCTCTTTCTTCCATACCAAGGAGCATGTGGCATATAGAAGTGCCCATCGCCATCACCATTTTTCCCGGTGATACTACTCCCATTGCAGGGACAGCCGCATGAGCATCGACATTTCCTACCGCTACAGCTATACCAGGTGTCAGACCGGTTATCCGGGCAATGTCTGGAGCTAACCCACCAGCAGCAGTTCCCAGCGGGACAACGTCTCCGCGAAGTTTTGTTTTCACTACATCCTTCAAACGGGGGTCCAGTGCCTCAAAGAAGGCCTCGCTTGGATAGCCATCTTGTTTATGCCAAATCGCCTTATAGCCTGCTGTACAGCTATTGCGTTTCAAATTATTTGTGAGCTTGGAAACCACCCAGTCAGTGGCCTCTACAAACTGGTCTGCCTTTTCATAAATATCCGGAGCTTCTTTTAAAATCTGCCATATTTTGGCAATCATCCATTCTGAAGAAATTTTCCCGCCATATCTTGGCAGGAACCTTTCTCCACGCTGTTCCGCAATTTCGTTTAGTTGTGTGGCTTCCTCCTGGGCCGCATGGTGTTTCCATAGCTTCACCCAGCTGTGCGGGTTGTCTGCTAACTGAGAATCAGAGCATAAGGGGTTTCCTTCTTTGTCAATTGGCAGCATTGTGCAAGCTGTGAAATCTATCCCGAGCCCGATAATATCTATTGGGTTTACCTGCGAGGTTTTTAAAATAGCAGGAATTGATTTTCGCAGTACTTCTATATAATCATCTGGATGCTGTAAAGCCCACTCCATTCCCAGCTCCACTCCTGAAGGAAGATGTTCAGTAATTACTCCATGCGGGTAAGGTGTTACATGGTCTGCAACTTCCGTTCCGTCCTTAAGCGAAACGAGCACCGCCCTTCCCGATTCTGATCCAAAGTCTATACCGATTGCATATTTCTCATTCATCGTTATTCCTCCTCTATTTCTGGCCGTAATACGCATTTACTCCATGTTTTCGCAAGTAGTGCTTATCTAAAAGAGCCTGGTCCATTGCCGAGACATCAGGATTCAACTGAAACGTATGTAACGCCATCTTGGCTACCTCCTCCAGTACGACAGCATGATGAACGGCCTCCTTAGCATTTTTTCCCCAATTAAAAGGGGCATGGCTATGCACCAAAACACTCGGCACCTCATTGGAGCTGATATGCTGAAATGTTTCAACAATGACGTTGCCTGTTTCCAGTTCATAATCCTGTTGAATTTCCTGATGTGTCATTTTCCGAGTACATGGAATGCTCCCGTAAAAATAATCACCGTGTGTCGTGCCAAGGGGGGGAATTGCCTTTCCCGCTTGCGCCCAGCTGGTCGCCCATGGGGAGTGTGTATGGACGATTCCACCTATATCAGGAAAATTTTTGTACAGGACAAGATGTGTCGGTGTATCTGAGGAGGGCTTTAAACTCCCCTCGACGATATTTCCTTGCAAATCGACGACCACCATATCTTGTACGGTTAAGTCTTGATAAGCGACACCGCTCGGTTTAATTACTACTAGCTGTTCTTCTCTGTCGAAACCGCTTACATTTCCCCAAGTAAAAGTGACCAAACCTTGTTCAGGTAATGAAAGGTTCGCTTCTAACACTTCTCGCTTTAATAATTCAAGCATCTATACAACAGCCCCTTTCTGGACAAACGTCCATCTTGTACGTATAAGTTGTTATTAACTTTATAATAATTTAAATCGTACGTACAATCAATACATAATCACTATTTATTAAAAAAAAGAGGAAGAAAGCAAGTACTATATTTTTCCTTTTAGCCAAGAGAGGTGATGGGGGATAAGTTAGTCAAAAGCGAATCCAGAGGTTATAAACTTGTATGAATAATGGAGGCTGATAAGAGACACTGCTATTTGGACCGAAAAAAATGAGGTTGGGACAAAAGGATAGCAGCAAAAACAAAAATCGAACGATGATTCGAAATCCTTAGGATTCGAACTCGTTCGATTTTTGTTTTTCTAATGTTTAAACTAACCTGCGGCCACAGTGACAACTCTATTTCTTCCTTCTAACAAGATTGGATGCTTAAAGTGGTGCAGGCAGCATACTTCGCTCTCCGTGGGCACGGCCTCCTCAGAAGCAGAAACGGCTTCTTCCGGTGTCTTCAGACTCGTGCTGTTCCCACTGGAGTCTATGTATTCTGCTTACGCTGGTGGGCTGTTCATCACTTGTATGACGACCGTGATCTCAAGTAAATCTTAAGCATTTGGGTTTTATTGGTTGAAAACCGTACGCAGACTTTCAGCGGAGGAAATCCACGGAGACTCCTGCGGGAGGGAAGGCCTCGGTGAGACCCCGAAGAGCGCAAGCTCGAGGAGGCTCACCAGCCGCCCGCGGAAAGCGTAGTGTATTTCCGTAGCGTAGTACGAATGGTTATCCGATACTATTAAGGAAACACCTACGGTTACATTGCCACTTATATCCTTTACGTTATTCATCGAATGCTTAGAGATGGTCTTTTAAAATTTCATAGCTGTTATCGTTAGTTTTTTGCAGGTGGATGTAAGTTATGTCCCAACCACAATGATTTAATGTGGAAACTTTTTATCTCGTTTTCCTTTATGTTTTTCCCAGTCGATAATAAAGCCGTTTGCTTCTAGCTTTTTGTAATAACCATCCAAGTGTTCAGTCATTTTCTCGGCTTTTTCTGCACTAATTACACCAAATTCTAAGTATTTGTTGATAATCCCTTTTCGTTTATCAAGTAAATCTTGATAAAGAATTGCCAGTTCCTTCTGCTGCCCTTCCGTCAGCTCCACCTTTTTTTGCGTTCCCGTATCCTCTTCTGCTTGAATCTCCACTGCTCCCAACAAAGAAACAGTAAGTGCCAAACCCAACGCCAGCCAGCTTTTCAAAAATCGTTTCATCATATTGCCTCCCATCTATGTGTTTGTCTATACTTTCTGCCTTCGTCTAAATAATATACAAAAAAACTCCGCAAGAACGTATCATGCGGAGTTTGGGCTCTTTATTTCAGCAGGTTGACGACCATTCGCCCTTGTGCCCTGCCTTCTAAAATCATGTTTAGTGATTCAGGTAAATCGTTTAATGTGATTTCTTTCTGAATATGTTCAGCTAATCCCTCTGGTTTTAAGTCATCGGCCAGCCGCTGCCAAACTTTCTTCCTAGTCTCCATTGGACAATTGACTGAATCGACACCAAGCAGCTGAATACCTCGGCTGATAAATGGAAATACCGCTGTTGGCACATCAGTACCGCCGGTCAATCCACTAACAGCTGCAGCTCCTCCATACTCCAGCTTGGTCAGCAATGAGGCTAACTGTTTACCGCCAACCGGATCGACAGCACCGGCCCATTCCTGTTTATCAAGCGGCCGTATCTTGCCGTCAAAAACGGCTTCTCTTGAAACAATTTCATTAGCCCCGATTTTCTGAAGAAACCCATGCGAGCTCTCTTTTCCTGTACTTGCCACTACATGATAACCACGCTTTGCCAGCATCGCAATGGCAGTACTGCCAACACCACCGGTAGCACCAGTTACTAGTACTTTTCCTTTACCAGGATGCAATCCACTAGCCTCCAGCTGCTGAATCGACAGCGCGGCAGTGAAACCAGCAGTCCCTAAAATCATTGCCTCTTGCAAAGTCAACCCATCTGGCAGCGGTACAATCCAGTCTGCCGGTATTCTTGCATATTCACTATATCCTCCATAGTGGCCGGTTCCGATTTGATAGCTAGTGGCAATTACTTGGTCGCCTTCCTTGAACCTGCTGTCAGTCGATTCAACTACTTCCCCGGATAAATCAATTCCCGGTACCATCGGATATGATTCCACGATTTTATTATCCGCTGTATTAGCTATACCATCTTTAAAATTAACACTTGAATAATGAACCTTTATCAATACTTCGGCATTAGGCAGGTCTTCCTTTTGAAGTGTATCCAATCCTGCAAAAAAACCTTCGTCCGTTTGATTCACCTTATAGGCCCGAAAATGTTCGTTCATGTTTTTAACTCCTTTCCCTGCTATGCTTTTCCTATGTGTTTTCACTTCTCGCCATCCAGAAAACCAGTCATCCAGGAGATAAACGGCTTTCCGGAATATCAGTCTATTCTTAGGCCTGTCCAAAAAAAGAGAAATCCAGGTCGAAAAAAGAAACCAACACGCAGCCATAGAAGACTACGTATTGAAAACAAACTTCACATCCGGATGCTTATATACAAGTTCAAAATCTTCACTGTCCCCTAAATTATTATATAAGTCTTCTGGCGAAAACCAAAGAAAATCGTTTTCTAATTTATAGTCCGCGCCATAATAATAACTAAGCCAAATCAATTTGGAACAATAGATATACTCCCACGGGTCATCCAGTGAAGACGATAGACTGAACGAGAAAACAGGTGAACCCTGCCCTTTTTCCTTGAATTCATTCAAATATTGTTCTGCATAACCGGCCGCCGCCTGACCTGCCTGAGTTGATTTTGGCCGAAAATGGGCATGCACCGGATGTTTCACCAGGAATTGCTGGATGGTATCCTTCCGTATTGCGGGATGCAAACCAGGCGATTCAATTACATGGTCCTTATCAACCACTAGTGCGGAATGCCCTACATACCCAGTTTTGGCCTGATTGACGTTATCACTTGCCACCAGAATATCGCCAGGAAGGAAAGTCCGTTCCCTATAATTACCTGCATGAACAGAGAAATGATAATGACTGCCACTAATAAGGGATCCTGTCTGCCAATCATAGGCAACTATTAGTAACTGATGAGGACCATTACGCAGGCCGCCTGTATCTAAATAAAAGCGTCTTCCCTTTAGATGAATTGCATGTAATGACTGATCGATATAACTATAATAAACAAAGCCCTGGGAAGCCAATGTCGTTTCAACCTTAATGATATCTTCCATTTGAGTTAATTGAAAGAGATTTGTCATTTTACCACCGCCCACAAATATTGTATTCATGGGCAGGAAATCTGTGCCTGCTTTTACGAACTCACCCAGCTTGTTTACGGTTGATTTTTTTCACGATTCGTTTAAACAGGGAGGAATGATAGATATAGTCAAAGGCCGTGCTAATCACAAGTCCATGCAGGATAACCCCAAAGATTGTTAAAATAACTACGGTCACATGGCCGACAGGGGTAGCAGGATCAAACCCCCCCTGGCCAAAAAAAGTAAGGCTCATCAGGCTTCCAATCATTGCTTCCCAGTAGCTGGTCACTTCTGGTTCAAATGAATAAATAGGAATAATAGAAATAAATACAATTACAAAAGTACTCGTAAAAATAACACCTAAATGCTGGCGCTTAAAGAATTTAATAAAGGGCATGGTGTAATATTTGGTGATTGTCTTTAAACGTAATAAATGCAGGATACGGGCGAAGCGGGCAAACTGAAAAATGGCATCCAAAGGAATTACCGCAATGACAAGAAAAGGGTTGCTTTTGATAAATTTCCATTTGTTTTCACTCTTCTTCAGCCGATAAACAAAATCAGCAAAGAAGATAGCCCAGGTAACCCATACAATGTACCCGCCATAATCATTATTTTTCCATATGGTAGCTACGGAGAAGGAAGCTAACATAATCATAAAAATCTCGTACACCATTTGCTTTTTATCTCTATTATTAAAGATGTCCATTTGTTTGGCCCCGCTGTTCTAGAACTAGTAGTCTTTACATTATAATAAAAAATCGGAAAGGATAAAAACGCTAGCCACTTCTGATGCGGCGGCACTTCATTTTTGGATGGCAGTTTTCTCTGCATATAAAAAAGCTTGAGCTCCTTTCCTCAAGCTTTTTAAATGAATGTTTAAAATACAATCGTTTTATTTTTATGGACAATGATCCGGTCATCCAACTGCCATTTAACGGCCCTTGCCAGCACGCTTCTTTCGATAGACTGGCCGATTTTTTTCATATCCTCGCTGTTATCCCGATGGTCGACACGACTGATATCTTGTTCAATAATCGGTCCTTCATCCAGATCATCAGTTACAAAATGAGAGGTCGCGCCGATTAATTTTACACCGCGTTCGTAAGCCCGTTCATACGGCTTTGCCCCCACGAAAGCCGGTAAAAAGGAATGGTGGATGTTAATAATCCGGTGCTTTTGGGCTGCCACGAAATCAGGGGTAAGAATTTGCATATACCTCGCCAAAACAATAAAGTCGATTTGGTAATCCTTTAACAATTGTAATTGCTTTGCCTCGACTTGTTTTCTTATGTCTTTATTAGCCGGAATATAGTAAAACGGGATACCCAATGATTCAACGATCTCCCGCGCCTGTTCATGGTTACTGATAACTAAAGGTATGTCAGCGGTCAAGTCACCGCTTTGCCACTCCCAAAGCAATTCTCTTAAGCAATGTAATTCCTTGCTGACGAAGATTGCCATTTTTTTAACTTGGTAAACATAACTGAACCGCCAGTCCATAGCGAATTGCTTCGCTATTGGGATGAATTTTTCTTCTAATTCTTCTTTTTTACTGTCTAAATCACCGGCTTCAAATTCTATCCTCATAAAGAATTCCCCACCTTTAGGATCAGTGGTATATTGACTCGACTCGATAATATTAGCATCATGCTGATATAAGTACTCTGATACAGCCGACACAATTCCCGGCTGATCCGGGCAATGAATGAGTAAGCGGGCTTTATTCTGGCGGAGCTCCTGAAAGCTATCGATTTTTTGCTGTCTAATGTTCTTCACGAAAAGATCCCTCTTTTTATTAGTCTATACCCTATATAGTGTACTTTAATTGGACAATATATTTAAGTAAAAGGCCGTGAACCCCGCAAGCCAATTTTATTTTACGCAAAACACCTTCTGCATCACTGAATAAAACGCGTCTACTTCCTCCTTATTAGTCGTTAACGGAGGCAGGATGCGAATCACTTGAGGGCCGGCAACTAAAATTAACAGACGATGCTCCCGCGCTTTTGTAACATAGTCGATTGCATTGCCCTTTACTGCTATTCCCTGCAGCATACCTTTTCCGCGGACTTCTTCTATTACATCAGATTGACCTTTCAGCTGTTGCAGCTTTTCCACTAAGTAGCTGCTTAGGTTGATGGATTTTTCTAAAATACCGCTTTCGACAATATGAGAGACCGTTGCCAAACCGGCTGCGGCAGAAAGCGGATTACCCCCAAACGTACTTCCATGTGTACCAGGAGTAAATGCCTCTGCTGCTTTTTCATTGGCAATAACTGCACCGATGGGAATCCCGCTTCCCAGCCCTTTTGCTATGCTGATTACATCAGGTTCTATCTCGTATTGTTGATAGGCAAACAACGTTCCTGTTCTGCCGATGCCTGTTTGGATCTCATCAATCATCAGTAAAATGTCATTTTCCTTACAGATGGCAGCAAGTTTCTTGACCCAATCGAAATCAGCCGGTACCACACCGCCTTCTCCCTGGACGAGCTCTAATAAAACTGCGCACGTTTCACTGGACACAAGTCCATCTAAAGCCTTGTCATCGTTATAAGGTAAATAACGGAATCCTGGTGCCAGCGGCGCGAATCCTTGCTGGATTTTTTCCTGTCCGGTAGCGGCTAACGTTGCCAGCGTTCTGCCATGGAAGGAATTAGAGAATGTAACAACTTCGTGCGCATTCGTCTTTTTAACTGCTTGCGCGTATCTTCTAGCCAGTTTAATAGAGGCTTCATTTGCTTCTGCACCACTATTACAGAAGAAAACTTTATCACCGAAACTATTTTTGACCAGTATCTCTGCGAGTTTTTCTTGAGAAGGGATGTGATAGAGATTAGAGCAATGCCATAAATCCTGGAGCTGCTTTTCCACCTGATTTTTGACAACATCCGGCGTATGGCCAAGATTACAGGTAGCAATACCAGAAGTATAATCGAGATATTTGGCTCCTTGCTCATCCCATACATAGCTTCCCTTCCCCTTAACAAGAGTGAGCGGAAAACGATTATATGTAGGCATCAGCATATCTTCCCTGGAAGTTATCGTTTGTTTAGACATATCCTGCCTCCGTATTTAGCATGATTTTCGTTCCTATTTCTTCACCTTTTGCAAAGGCCATTAAGCTGTCTGGATCCAACCCATTTAAAATAGCCGCTTCAGGCACTTGGTTTTCCAGCGCCCGTAATGCTGAACGAACTTTTGGGATCATTCCGCCTTTGATTACTCCGGCAATAATTAATTGTTCGATTTCATTGCTTGCTGCCTGGTGGAGTACCGCCTGTTCCCCATCCTTGTCTATCAGGATGCCGGGTATATCACTGATAAAACACAGCTTCGCTTTCAATGCTTCGGCGATCGAAGCCGCTGCAACGTCCGCATTGATATTATATTTTTGGCCGGTGCTATCCATTGCTATCGGAGAGACCACCGGAATAAACTCTTTGGCAGCAAGATTGTCTATCACTGTGTCATCAACAAATGCAACATTTCCAACATAGCCTAAGGAGCCATCTCCAGCTGGGACAGCCGTCAATAGCGATCCATCGATTCCGGATAAGCCAAAACCGCTGCCGCCGGCCTTATATAAATTTGCCACGATTTGCTTATTCATCGTGCCGCTGAGGGCCATTTCCACTACATCCAGGACCTCCTCTGTGGTAACTCTAAGTCCATCTATAAAACTCGATTTCACACCTGTTTTTTCTAATAATCTTGAAATTAGAGGGCCGCCGCCATGGACAATAACCGGCTGAAAATAACCATGTCTCTGTATCTTTGTAATGTTTTGATAGAAGGAAAAAGGCAATTTTTCGAATACACTCCCGCCACACTTAATAACAAGGTAATTCATTGTAATCCCCCTTTATGTGCGGTAAGAAGCATTGATACGCACATAATCGTACGATAGGTCACAACCCCAGGCAATTGCTTCCCCGCTGCCTGCTCCCATATCCGCAAAAATAATGACCGTATCCTGCATTAAATGGGACTTTGCTTCTGCTTCATCAAAAGCAACAGGCATTCCTTCATTTACTACTTTTACACTTCCTATTGAAATACTCACTTTGTCCGGATTTACCGGCTGGCCGCTATAGCCAATTGCTGTAATTAACCTGCCCCAGTTCGCATCTGCTCCATGGATAGCTGTTTTGACAAGGTTGGAGGAAATGACAGACTTGCTGATTGCCTGAGCAGCTTGATCTGTTTCCGCTCCTGTAACATGGACCTCTACTAATTTGGTCGCTCCTTCACCATCCCGGGCAATTTCCTTAGCGAGATTCTCACAGACGATTGCCAGTCCCTTTTCAAATAAGTGCCATTCAGGATGGTCTTCGTCGAGCGGAGAATTGCCCGCAGTTCCATTGGCCATTGCCAATACCATATCATTTGTACTCGTATCGCCATCAACCGTTATCATATTGAATGATTTGTTAGTGATATTTTTTAAGGCAGCTGATAAAGCACTAGCATCCACATCAGCATCTGTTGTGATGAAACTGAGCATGGTCGCCATATTAGGGTGAATCATTCCAGATCCTTTAGCTGCACCGCCGATTGCTATTGTTTTGCCTTCTATTTCGATTTGGACTGCTGTCCCCTTTTCCCTGGTATCGGTCGTAAGAATAGCACGTTCGAATCTGGAAACATGGTTGTTTTCCTGTTGATGGATTTGGTCGATTCCCTGCTTTATTTTCTCCATCGGCAGCAGTTCACCGATTAGCCCGGTAGAAGCAACTGCTGTATGGCTTTCCAACACTCCAAACGCTTCTGCTCCCCATTTTCTCATTTCATAAGCATCGTTAAGACCCTGCTCCCCGGTACAAGCATTGGCCACCCCGGAGTTTACAAGCAGTGCTTGGATTTTGCAGCCAGTAGAAATACTTTCCTGTGTCACCTTTAATGGTGCCGCCTGAAAAGCATTGGTTGTATAAACCCCTGCTGTAGCGGCAGGTACTTGTGAGTATATCCAGCCAAAGTCCAATTTACTTTTTCTGATTCCGCAATGGACACCCCCGGCAGTAAACCCCTTAGGAGTGACCACATTCCCTTCTGGCAAAATTGTAACTTCTTCCTTAACTAATTGCTTTGCATACTCTGCCATCTTTTCGCCCTCCTTAAGGATAAATAGGTAAGTAATTCAAACCCGTAGATGGTTCCCAGCCATTCAATAGATTCATATTTTGCACAGCCTGGCCGGATGCGCCTTTCACTAAATTATCGATTACGGATACAATCGTCAGTTTCCCTGTTCGTTGATCTGAATAAAAACCCAAATCACAAAAATTACTGCCATATACCTCTCGCGTTGCCGGCAGTTCTCCTTCCCTGCGGACACGGACAAAAGGGTGGCCATCATAAAAAGCTGTATAAGCTTCGATAACTTCTTTCGTAGAGATTTCTTCGATGGCATTTACATAAATTGTACTCATGATTCCTCGTGTCATAGGGACTAAGTGAGTGGAAAACGCTACTTTCAGCTCTTTCCCAGCCTCGATTTGTAATGCCTGTTCTATTTCAGGGATATGTTTGTGCTGTCCGAGCTTATACGCTTTTAAGTTTTCATTCATTTCCGGGTAATGAGTGTTTAAGGAGGTGCTTCGGCCCGCTCCAGAAACCCCTGACTTAGCATCAATGATGATCGATTGGGGATCAACCATGCCGTGATTTAAAGCCGGAATTAATCCCAATAGGCTGGCTGTCGGATAACAGCCGGGATTGGCAATCAATTCTGCATTTTTTACTTCTTCTGTGTATATTTCACTTAACCCATAAACGGCCAAATCCAAGTATTGCTGTTCTGCTGCTGACCCTTGATACCAATCTTGATAGACTTGAGAAGATTTCAATCGGAAATCCCCGGACAAATCTATACATTTTATACGCTTAGCAAGAAAACCCGGAGCCAGTTTTTTGCTTATCCCTGGCGGAGTAGCGAAAAATACAAGCTCCACTCTTTCCGCCAGCTGGTCGATATTTAATGTTTCCAGCGGTTCGATAACAAGGTCTGTTACATGCGGATACACGGAATCCAAACGCTCTCCGCTCTGCGAATGAGAGATGATTGCCTCTATTTCTGTATACGGATGATTATACAAAAACCTTATCAGTTCAATGGCACCATAGCCAGTACCGCCAATTATCGCTACTTTCACAATAAAAATTCACTCCCAGCAATACAATTAGTTGGTAAATAATTATACTTTATAATGCATTTTTATACAACAGTGGATTTTATCTTATTTTATGTTTTTTAAATGTTGCAGCAGCAAAGAATATTAAATTGTATGGTAAAAAAAGAAATTCGTTCACTACACCCGTTTTACACCGCTGCATTTGACCAATGGGGTATTCGGATAAGCAAAAGCATTCCACGAAAGCAAAACAAATTGAATGTTTAAAATGAACAGAGCATTTTCATAAGGAATGCTCTTTTATCTTGTCCAGGAAGAAAGTATGGCTATATAACAATAATATTATAATAAAAAATAATAATAATTTATTGCAATACGATAAATGTCCTGTTAAAATCAAATTGAAATTCAATAGGAGAGGTGCTTTTTATGAAACGAGGAACAACACTTTTTTTAAAGTTAGCTGTTTTTTTGATTGGTACTCCAGTTCTTGCTTTGTGTATCTTTTTGTTGCCTCAGATAGCGATGGAAGCAATTGAACAAGCGCAAAAAGGTGCAGAGTTGGCTTATGTAGTGTTTGGCATTTTAATAGTTATGTATGGATCTGCGATACCGTTTTACTTAGCATTGTATCAAGCGTTAAGACTTTTAAGTTATATTGACAAGAACCAAGCTTTCTCGGAATTATCTGTAAGAGCACTAAAAAAAATCAAAAATTATGCCCTCATAATCAGTGGCTTGTATGTGGTAGCCCTGCCATTTGTCTATATCATAGCGGAGTGGGATGATGCTCCGGGTCTCATATTAATCGGAATGGTCTTCATTGGTGCTTCATTGGTTATCGCGGTTTTTGCTGCCGTTCTCCAGAGACTTTTACAGGAAGCTATTAAAATAAAATCCGAAAATGATTTAACGGTCTGAGGTGATAAAATGGCGATTATAATCAATATTGATGTGATGCTGGCAAAAAGGAAAATGAGCGTAACGGAACTCTCGGAGAGGGTTGGAATAACGATGGCTAATCTTTCTATCTTGAAAAATGGAAAAGCAAAAGCGATTCGCTTGTCCACTTTAGAGGCAATTTGTAAGGCGTTGGATTGCCAACCGGGGGATATTTTAGAATACCGGAGCGATCAAGACACACAAGATTAACAAAGCGGGAACAGTGACATGAAAAAGTATTTGGTGGTGGAACCTATGTATCTAACTCTAAATCTATTTAGCTACTATACTAATCAGGAGTTACATTTATTTAACAAACACGTTCGGAGAAACAAATCATGAAAGCACTGAAACAACTTGTTCATTTTGGTTGGGAGCAGGCCCTGTCATGTTTGTTTCCTGTCGTTATTTTTGCCTCCCTGGCTTTTACACAAATTATTCCACTTCCCTTCCTGCCACGGTATGACTGGCTGCTTATCATCTGCCTCCTGATGCAATGGGCCATGGTGCGTTCTGGGTTAGAAACAAAGGATGAACTTAAAGTTATCACCTTGTTTCACCTTATCGGCCTTGCTCTTGAACTTTTCAAGGTACATATGGGCTCCTGGTCTTATCCAGAGGAAGGATATTTCAAGATTCTTGGAGTACCTTTGTATAGCGGATTTATGTATGCAAGTGTAGCGAGTTATCTTTGCCAGGCGTGGAGGAGGTTAAAGGTTGAACTGGTTAAATGGCCATCATTTTGGTTAGTAGTGCCTCTAGCAGCTGCAATTTATTTGAATTTCTTCACCCACCATTATTGGATGGACGTTCGTTGGTGGTTATCCGGACTTGTCATTATCGTCTTTTGGCAATCATGGGTCGCGTACGAGGTTGATGGAATTCGTTACCGTATGCCACTCGCCCTTTCTTTTGTGCTCATCGGATTTTTTATATGGATAGCCGAAAATATTGCCACGTACTTTAGAGCCTGGGAATACCCAAACCAAACCGAAGCATGGAGTCTCGTTCATCTAGGGAAGGTGAGTTCATGGCTATTGTTAGTGATTGTAAGCTTTCTTATCGTAGCGACGTTAAAGCAGGTGAAGGGGAAAATCCCACAAGGATAGACACTAGTCATTTTCATAACTGTTTAGAACCTTCCGTTGCATGCCCAGCCCCTTTACAAATGGCTTTTCCTTTGTTTCGTAACTTCACCGTGTCATCATTCCGAAATAGTTTATTTAAGTAATTCTCTACGGCAAATTACTTTATGATCTAGAGGGGATATTTCCGGTAGATATGCTGCATGTTATCCATATCCAGCAAATTTTATCGTATTGTATAATAGGAAAAGAGAGAGGTTGGGTCATAAACATACATCCACTGGCCAAACTGAATGATAACAGCATATGAGGTTTTGAAAGGCCATTTTTAAGCATCCGATTGATGACGAAAAGGATATAGGTGGCAATGTAACAGTAGGTGTTTTCTTAATAGCATCGGATAACCATTAGTACTACGCTACGGAAATACACTACGCTTTCCGCGGGCGGCTGGTGAGCCTCCTCGAGCTTGCGCTCTACGGGGTCTCACCGAGGCCTTTCCTCCCGCAGGAGTCTCCGTGGATTTCCTCCGCTGAAAGTCTGCGTACGGTTTTCAACCAATAAAACCCAAATGCTTAAGATTTACTTGAGATCGCTGTCGTCATGCAAGGGATGAACAGCCTATCAGCGCAGGCATACAAGGAAGAAATAGAGCTGTCACTGTGACTACAGGGTATATGAAACATTAGCAAAGAAAAAACGAACGGGTTCGAATGCTAAATTCGAATTATCGTTCGATTTTTGCTTTGGCCTATATCCTTTTGTCCCAACCTCTACTTATTATGTGAAAAACAGTGCTTTGTCACTGATGAATTTAGGAGTGAGTATGTGCCGGATTTAAAAGACAAAGTCATTCTAATAACAGGAGCCAATCGGGGACAAGGGAAAGCTATTGCTCAACACCTTGCCGCATTAGGAGCTAGGGTAGGAATTGGTGCTCGTAGCTTTGAGGCGGCTGAAAAAGTTGCTAAGTCAATCGGAGAAAAGCACGCATTTCCGGTTCAGCTGGATGTTACACAAGAATCAGATTGGAAAGCAGCAGTCGATAAGGTGATCCATAAGTTTAACAAGATTGATGTGCTAGTCAATAACGCTGGCGTGCTAAAGCGTAAGCCTTTTACAGAAACAACGCTTGATGACTATCAACAGTTGATGCATGTTAACCAGCTCGGAGTGTTCATGGGAATGCAGGCAGTTATCCCCCAAATGGAAAAGCAGCAAAAAGGGTCGATTGTAAACAATGTATCGATATCTGCTTTTGCTCCGATTAGTAAATCTTCTGCTTATGCCGCAACAAAAGCCTCGGTGGTCGCAATGTCCAAAGCCGCAGCTATCGAATTAGGACCTAAGGGAATTCGTGTGAACATGGTCCATCCTGGCGGGATTGAAACAGATATGGTCAAGCAAGGTATGGATGTTCCTGCTTATTACGACTCGGTGCCTCTGGGCCGGATTGGACAACCAATTGAAGTTGCCCGGGCTGTAGCATTTTTTGCCTCTGACGAAAGTTCTTACTGCACAGGTACTGAAATGGTAGTGGATGGTGGAATGACGTTAGGTAATGCGGATCAGTAATAAAAGAAGAAGCATGATACAACTATCATGCTTCTTCTTTTTTCACGCTTTATCATCGATTTCCAGGCATTATCTTTAACCCGATATAAAGAGATAATGGCGGAAACCGGAGAGAATGGGAGTATATGAATATAATATCCTTTAAGACTTTGTAAAATTTAAACTGTACGAACAAGAAAAATCAAATCATCAAATATGGTGTTTGAGTATGACTCTTAAGAAAAGATATAGTATTTATAGATGTGGATTGAGGAATAGTAATGCTACATAAAAAAGTGAAATAGGTAGGCATCAGGCAAAAACTAAAGGAGTGTTTTACAACATGTTTGATTTTAAATGGAAAAAACTTGGGGCGATTGCTGGTCTATCCTTAGCCCTTGTAACAGCCGGATGCGGACAAGAAGACGATAATAGCGGCGAAGATGGCCAGTCTGATACTAGCGCAAATGTTAGTCAAGAGGTAGAGCACACTATTACTGGTATTGAGCCTGGAGCCGGGATTACCCAAGCAACCGACAAAGCTTTAGAGAAATATGAAAACCTTGCTGGCTGGGAACAAGAAAAATCATCTACTGCTGCAATGTTAACAGCCTTAGGTGATGCTATTGAAAATGAAGAGCCAATTGTCGTTGCCGGATGGTCTCCTCACTATATGTTCGCTAAATGGGACCTAAAGTACTTAGAAGATCCAAATGGAGTATACGGTGATGTAGAGAACATCGCAACAATAGCAAGACAAGGCTTAAAAGAAGATATGCCTGAGGCTTATACGATTCTTGACAACTTCCATTGGGAACCAGAGGACATGGAATCGGTTATGCTTGCTGCACAAGACATGGATTTTGCAAAAGCTGCTCAACAGTGGGTAGATGAAAATCAAGATATGGTTGATGAATGGACAGAAGGGGTAGAACCTGTAGATGGTACGTCGATAGAATTAGCGCTAACTCCTTGGGATACCGAGCGTTCTTCCGCCAATGTGGCGAAAATTGTATTAGAGCAACAAGGATACGATGTAAGCCTTACACCAGTTGATCCGTCTGTTGTATTTGAAGCCATTGCAGCAGGCGATGCAGATGCATCCCTTGCTCCGTGGATGCCAGCAACGCATGGTGATTTCTATGCAAAGTATGAAGACAAATTCGAAGACCTGGGAGAAAACTCAACAGGTGCTAAAATCGGTCTTGTTGTACCGTCCTATATGGACATCGATTCTATTGAAGAACTTGAACCTGCAGAGTAAAACAGTAAACAAATACTCCTCTTCTAAAGGGGAGTATTTGTTTTTTTGGGCTCTAAAAATTGTCTACTCATGAGTAACGCAAACTCCAACAGAGATATTTGGGATGTCGTAAATAGTTGTAATAACAGTATTTGCATGGAATGTTGACTGCTTTTTTCAAATTATTACCACATGTGCCTAGTAAGTGTTACGATGGAAAGTGAAACATACATGGAAAGGCGGGAGAACAAATGGCAAATAACCAGGAAATTCAGTTAGTAAAAAGACCAGAAACTACCCCGACAGATGAACACTTAAAAATCATTGATACAACGATGCCAAAGCCGGGGGACGGTGAGGTGTTGATCAAAACCCTTTATGTCTCAGTCGACCCATATATGAGGGGACGAATGAGCAGTGCTAAGTCTTATGTGGAACCATTCGCATTGAAAGAAGCAATTAGTGGTGGTGTGGTTGGCCAGGTGATCGAATCTGAATCAGAGAAGTTCCAAGCCGGTGACTTTGTATCAGGAACTTTACCTTGGGCAAGGTTTTCCACGGCACCGGAAAACAGCATCCGAAAAATTGATCCAAGCCTTGGTTCTCTTACTGCTTCATTGGGCGTACTTGGAATGCCCGGGCTTACTGCGTATTTCGGATTGATTGATATTGGTCAGCCGAAACAAGGTGAAACAGTTGTTGTCTCAGCCGCTGCTGGGGCGGTTGGTTCATTAGTCGTCCAAATTGCCAAGCTTTATGGAGCTTATGTGGTTGGTATCGCTGGTACAGACAAGAAAACAGCTTTCCTTATTGAACAGTTAGGCGCTGATAAAGCAATTAATTATAAGACCGAGAATGTGGGCAACGCGTTACAAACGGCTTGTCCAAATGGAATCGATGTTTATTTCGACAATGTTGGCGGAACAGTGTCCGACGCTGTCTATCCCTTACTAAATGACCATGCGCGTATCCCGCAATGTGGATCTATTGCTACCTATAACGATCCGAACGCACAAGGCCCACGGCTGCAAATGCACATTGTCAAAGCAAGGGCCTTAATCAAAGGGTTTATTGTGAGTGATTACCAAGCCCAATTCAAAGAAGGATTGACCAAGCTCTCTAATTGGTACAAAAACGGACAACTCACTTATCGGGAAACGGTAAGGGAAGGCTTTGAACATATTCCCGATGCTTTTTTCGGTTTATTTGAAGGAGAAAATATCGGCAAGCAGTTAGTGAAGACGGCAGATCCGGAAGAATAAAAAAGGAAAAATAAAGAAGTGGTTGGGCCATATCATAAGTTCATTTCCAAAACACCGAATGATAACAGCATAGGAAGGTTTAAAGGAACACCTTCAAGCATTCGGTTGATGACACAATGGAATATAAATGGGGATGTAACAGTAGATAATTTCTTAATAGTATCGGTAAATGCTAGGACTGCGCTGCGGAAATACACTACGCCTTCCGCGGGCGGCTGGCGAGCCTCCTCGAGCTAGTGCTCTGCGGGGTCTCACCGAGGCCTTCCCTCCCGCAGGAGTCTCCGTGGATTTCCTCCGCTGAAAGTCTGCGTACTATTTTCACCAACAGCCGTTTCAACGCAGGCAGAATACGTAGACTCTAGTGGGAATAGCACGAGTCTGAAGACCCCTAGAAGCCGTTCCTATTTCTGAGGACAAGGAACGCTTCGGCAGGCAGTACTCTTCGCAGATCTTTATTATCAAGGAGGCTGAAGCCGTGCTCGCGGCAAGCTGAGTATTCTGTCGGTGCAAGTTTAAGTAGACTAATGTAATCGAATTGCATCCTGTAATTTTGTTCAATTTTTGTCTTTTTATAAGCAATTGTGCACATGTTCATCCTATCACTCTTGTATTATAATAAAGTATACATTTTTAGTTAGACAGAAAGAAGTTGATCACGCTGAAAAAAATACTAATCCTTGTTCCTGCCTTCTGCTTGGCTGGAGCCTTATTTTTATGGATAATCGGTGAATCACAGTCTAAAGCATCAGATAAAAAGGTAAAGGCTCTGACACAGGAGAGCCCGAAAATTATAGAAACAGAAGCTGCTTTCCAGATTAATGGCCAACCAGTTAGAAGCAATGTATTAGGAAGGCAAGGGAAATATTACCTTCCTGTCGATCCTATTTTGGCTTTTGAGGGAACCATGGAGATAGATTATGATCATTTCTTACGAATAGCGACAGTGACACAAGAAGAGGAGACGCATCATTTCTCTCAGCTTCCTGCCAGTAATCAACAAGAACGAGTGGAGGCGATTTTCAGTCAAACGACTGGAATGCAACAAGTCATCACATACGATAATCAAATATATGCGACACCTGCTTTTCTAAACCAGCTGGATTTCCTGATAAAAAAAGAGGAAGGCGAGGATGCTCCTCTGTTTAGCATAGATATCCCTGAGGAAAAAGCTGAACTGCCATTAGACGTCCCATTGATGCTGCAAATGGCAGCGCCGCGGCTGTATAACGGCTGCGAGGTTACCAGCCTGGCGATGATTCTCGATTATCATGGCATTGAAGTCAGCAAAAATGAATTGGCAGAAAATATTGAGACAGTCCCATTGAACTATGGTAATGGATTAAAGGGAGATCCTAACGATGGTTTTGTCGGCAATATGGCGGATGGGCCAGGATTGGGAGTTTATCATGGACCAGTATGGGAGTTGGCTAAGCAGTACGTCGGCAACAGGGCAATAGATTTAACAGGCAGCGAAATCGAAGCAATCTATCAATCACTAGATAAAGGGCAGCCTGTATGGGTCATTACTACTTCCTCTTTTGCGCCGGTCAACAGCTTTGAGGCATGGGAAACACCTAATGGAGAAGTAGAGGTTACCTTTGCCCTTCATAGTGTAGTTGTGACGGGTTATGATGAGGATTTTGTCTATATTAACGATCCCTATGGCGGGAAAAATAAAAAAGTCGACAGAGAAAATTTTGAGAATGCCTGGGTACAAATGGGGAGACAAGCAATCACCATTACAAATTAACACTCTTTTTTTTGTTCGCCCAGGAGCGGTTGGGACATAACATACATTACTTGCTATGAAGCTTTAAAAAACTATTTTCAAGCATTTGAGTGGAAAATATATGGGGATGTAACAGTAGGTGTTTCTTCATGCATTTAGCGGATAAGCTTTAGTACACCGCGATCTAAAGCAAATCATAAGTATTTGTATACTGCTGAAAACAGGACGCAGGCTTTCAGAGAAGGAAATCCACGAAGACTCCTGCGGGAGGAAGGCCTCGGTGAGACCCCGCAGAGCGCTAGCTCGAGGAGGCTCACCAGCCGCCCGCGGAAAGCGTAGTGTATTTCCGCATCGGTCATCTTGCAAGGTAGTAAGAACAGCCCATCAGCGCTGGCAGAATACATATACTCCAGTGGGTCAGCAGGTTAAATGAAGCATTAGAAAAGAAAATCGTTCGATTTTTGCTTTGGTCGCTACACTTTTGTCCCAACCTCTTTTATCTTTTGATTTATTCGGTAATCGCCTTAACGATATTTTCCATAGTTCCAATCTTCTCAATCTCCATTGTTACCCGATCGCCGGCTTGTAAAAATTGAGGAGGATCCATGGCGAAGCCAACCCCATGTGGCGTCCCCGTTAATATTATATCTCCCGGCTCAAGAGTTACCAAACTGGAGATAAATTCAATAATCGTAGGTATATCGAAAATTAACTGACTAGTATTGGAAGACTGCCTTGCCTCACCATTAACGTATGACTTGATTGACAGATGGCCGGGAGCAGTAACTTCATCCGTTGTCACCACCCATGGACCGATAGGGGTGCTGTTGTCTAACGTCTTTCCTTGTAGCCATTGCGGAGTCCTTTTTTGCAAATCGCGGGCCGATATATCATTGCCAATGGTATAACCTGCTATATAATGATGGACATCCTGCTTTTTCACCCGGGCAGCTTTTCTGCCGATTACCACCGCTAATTCCACTTCATAATCTAACTTTTCGGTAAAAGGCGATTTTTCAATACTGTCTTCCGGTCCTATCAATGCATTAGCAAATTTAGCGAATAACACCGGATACTCAGGTAATTCACTTTTCATTTCCTTGACGTGGTCGGCATAGTTTGTGCCGATGCAAATGATTTTTGACGGATTAGGAACAGGCTGTTCCAGCTTTACTTCATCGAGCGCGAATTCTGCGTTGGCAACAGGATGGATTTTTACATATTCTATCGCTTCTTTGCCGCGTTGAATTGCCGGCAGGCCTTCCTTAAAAAACGCAGACGGCCGGCTTGGCAGCAAATGGTGCGCCTGCTCTGTACCATGCTTGGAATGACTGAAGTGCCGATAAGCCTCCTGCAAATCTATGATTGAATTATTAATAACTGCGCCAATCCGGGCGTCGCCAAGCTTATCTTTGTACGTATAACTGGCTAGTTTCATCCTCTTATCTCCCCTTGCCTATTTTTTATATTATTAATCCTATTATAGTGGAGAAGCGGATACAATAAAGCACTCATCCTTAAAAAGATGAATGCTTTTCTTTCTTACTGGACCAATAAATCAATAAATTCCTCATAAGATTGCACCTTCAATAATTTTTGGACAAGACTGGCGTCATCGATCACAGTTCCCAACAAGTCGTACATCGATTGTAAATCAGCTGTACTGTTTTTTTCCACGCTGAGTAAACAGACAAATTGGACACGCTTTTCGCCCCACAACACTGGCTTCCTTAAAGTGCAAAATGCCAAAAAAGTTTGATTGGATTGCGGGGTAATCGGATGCGGGACGGCTACTAAATTCCCGAAGGCCGTAGGAGCCACCGCTTCCCGCTCATAGACTGCTTCCAGGAAGGTTTCCTCCACCAAACCTCTTTCTGCCAGCTTGTCGGCTAAAAATTCCAATACCTCCTCTTTTGTTTCAAAGTTTTGGTTAAGGAACATTTGCTCTTTTCTGAAGTAATCATATATACTCTGTTTATTATCGATGACAAAGCCTTCTATTTTTTTCAAGTCGGCATCGCCAAGAATAGTATTGACTACGATGACAGGAACCGGAAGTTCCTCCTGAATCGGTATCGAACTGACGACAAAATCAATGTTGTGGAAAGAGGCCGCATTCAATTTATAGTACTCTGTCGTATCGACAACATTCAATTTTTCACCGAATTGGGATTTAAGTTTATAAAATAGTAATCGGGCACTCCCCATCCCCGAAGCACAAACAACCAGGCAGCGTTTTGGACCTGTTTTGATTTTTTGCCTTTCAATTGCCGCGCCGATATGAAGCGCCAGATAACCAATTTCATTTTCATCGATTTTCGCACCGGTATGGTCCTCTAAAGCAAGACCGGCAATGATTCCAGCTTCAAATGCCAGCGGATAACTGGTTTTGATGTCTTCCAGCATTGGATTTCTTATATTCATTCCATATTTATACCGGTTGATTGCCGGCTTCAGGTGAAGTCCGAGACTGATAATCAACTCCTGGTCCTGCTTAATCCCCAATCGCAGCTTGTTTTCGATTCTATCAAGGGCGGTCATCACTACCTGATAGACATCATCCTCCACTACCTGTTCGATTTCCACGCTCGTCTGGTTGATCATTTTCGTACCGAGTAAATGAATGGCAATATAGGCGATTTCTGTCTGGGGAAAAGTCACATTCAGCCGGCCTTCGACTCGTTCTACAATCTTCCTGGCCACTTCAAACTCTTTTTTGTCGAGGATGTCATCCAACTCTTTGTTATATAATGATACGTGATAACCATTTTTAATTCTTTGATAAGCAATGGCAATATGGATAAACAAATTATTAATAGCAATGTCGGATAAGGTGATTCCATTTTCTTTAATTTGATTCATAATAATTTTCCAAATGGATGACAAATCTTCTTTTGCCAAGGAAGACAGTTGAGAATTAAGTAGACTTTCTCCTACTTCTTCGCTGCGGTCAAAAATATACTCCGCCATGCAGAAACGCAGTTTCACTTCACTGCCAGTCGCTTTCAGCCCGTAATTGGGCCTGCCCTCTAGGGTAATGTCATAGTTATTGAGGATTTTTTTGGCATTTTTCAGGTCATTTTGAATCGTCGATTTGCTAATATGCATTTCATCAGCAAGGTCATCCAGCTTTAGATAGCCTTCCGCCAACAGTAACCTTTTAATTAAATATGCTGTCCGCTCCTCGGGCAGGCTGGGAATCGATGTCTCGTATTCCGCTTCCTCCTGAAGTACATCCTGTAAGTATTTGCGGAAATTCTGGTCATCGTCGATGACCAGTTTATAACCAGTCCCTCTTATCGATTCAACACCTGCTCCGTTTTTAGACAGCACTGCATCAAGAAGCTTTACATCTTCTCTTGTTGTCCGTGAAGTAACTTGGTTGATATTTGCCAGGTAATCACTCGTCAAAGGAGAACGCGCTGCCATCAATTCACGTAGTATAGTCATCATTCGGAAGTTCATCATATCGCCTCCTCTCTCACTACCTTGTGCTGCTGTTTCATTGTAAGTCCTTCCACGAATAAAAGGCTCTGATATTAATCAGAACCTCTCAGCTGATTTACTCAGTATATATAAGGAATATCACTTTATTCATTTTTTGTTTTTCTTCATTATACTACGATTTTAAAAAACTGCGGTAAATAACGTCTGTGGGCTTCCAGCATTTCATCGAGTATTTGCTTGGCAACTGTATCTGAAGGCACCAAAGGGTTGATGGTCATCGCTAATAAGGCTTGATGGTAATCTCCCGTTACCGCGGCCTCTGCTGCCGTCCGTTCAAATGACTTGATTTGCTGGACAAGTCCTCTTACAGCTATTGGCAGCTCACCGACGTGGATTGGCTTCGGACCTTCTTTCGTAATCACACAGTTGACTTCCACTGCAGAGTCATCCGGAATCCCGGCAATCGCTCCATTGTTCCTTGTATTTACAGGCTGGATATCCCGTTTGTCATTATAAATTGAATGAATCAAACTGCAGGCGGCATCGCTGTAATAAGCGCCTCCGCGCTCCTCAAGCTGGGGCGGTTTATTGGAAAGGTCTGGATCGCTGTACAAGCTGAACAAATCTTTTTCCAATTGTTGAACCACCTCTGCACGGGTTCCTTTCTCGCTTAAATCCTGCTGCTCCTGTTCAAGCATTGTGGCCGTTTGATAATAATACCGGTGATACGGGCAGGGAAGTATTTGTAATGCCTTTATAAAATCTGGCTCCCAGCCTAGATCGACGATGTTTTTCATCGTCATGCTTTCTCCGCTGGTCAGCTTATCCAATACCTGATTTGTTACTGATTGGCCGTCTAAATAAACATTTAGCCCAAATACCATGTGGTTGAGTCCGGCGAAATCAATGTGTACTCTCTCCGGAGCGACCTCCAGCATTTCTGCTACACTCATCCGCATACCGATCGGCACATTACACAGACCGACCGTTTTATTAATATTGCTGTATCTTAGAACGGCTTCGGTTACCATACCGGCTGGATTAGAAAAATTGATCAGCCAGGCATCGGGGCATAGTTCTTCCATATCCTTGCAAATATCCAAGATAACTGGAATCGTACGCAATCCTTTAAACAAGCCCCCTGGGCCGTTAGTTTCCTGGCCAATAACCCCATATTTTAGTGGTATTCTTTCATCTTTGGCCCTGGCGTCCAATAAACCGACACGAACCTGCGTAGTGACAAAATCTGCACCTGCCAGCGCTTCCCTTCGGTCTAAAGAAAGCTTAATATCCATCGGCACACCGGCTTTAACTGTCATTCTTTTTGCCAATGCTCCAACTGTCTCTAATTTTTCTTCACCCTCCGGTATATCTACCAGCCATAGCTCTCTAATCGGCAGCTCATCATACCTATTAATAAATCCCTCTACAAGCTCTGGTGTATAACTGGACCCTCCACCTATCGTCACTACTTTTATCCCTGTCATTATCCCACGCCTCCCTATGATTTTAAGCTTCCATTAAGAAAACTTCTCGATTAATGAGCCTTTTGGCAACGTTAAAGACATAGTTGCACTTATGCAGGGAGGTTAAGATTTTATACTTTCCTACCTGCCAACAAAATGCGATGGAAATCACATTTTCTCTAGACAAATAGGAGTGCAGGGGGCATATGTTCCCCGCCGCACCCCTATCAGTCAGCCAAAAAGTTGATCAAAAGCCGTTATTTTCAGATACCTGCTTGATCCAGTCAGCGCTTTTCTTTGGTGTTCTTTCTTTCGTTTCTATATCTACGGAAAAGAAGCCGTATCTATTCTTGTAAGCGTTCATCCACGACCAGTTATCCATAAAGGACCATAAGTGATATCCTTTTGCATTGGCGCCTTCTTCAATGGCCTTATGAAGCCATTCCAAGTGACCTTTAATAAATTCAATACGATAATCATCCTGAATTTGGCCATCCTTGATAAATCGATCTTCATCCTGCACGCCCATCCCGTTTTCCGAAATAAAGGATTCGATATTGCCATAGTTCTCTTTCAGATTCATCATAATATCATAAATACCTTTTTCGTAGATTTCCCAACCACGATATTTATTCATTTTTCTTCCAGGCATTTCATAATGATCAAAGAACCATTCCGGCATAAACGGACTATATGGATTAGGAAGTGTTTCTTTTGCCTTTACCCGTCTTGGCTGATAATAATTAACGCCAAGCAGGTCAACTGTATTGCTTTTGATTAGTTGGCCGTCCCCAGGTTCTGTTACCGGCAGCTGACCATGTTCTTCTAATATATCGATTAGTTCTTGTGGATATTCACCCAATACCGAAGGATCGAGGAAGCTCCTATTAAAGAATAGGTCGGCAATCCGAGATGCCTTTAAATCTGCCGGGTTTTGGCTTCTTGGATAAGAAGGAGTCAGATTTAAAATGATTCCAATTTGAGCACCCTTCATATCAAGGGATCGAAATACTTCGACTGCTTTAGCATGAGCAACCATCGTATGATAACCTACTTGGGCAGCACGCTTGGCATCTACCACATTCGGATAGTGGAAATCATATAGATAACCGCCTTCTACGGGTACAATCGGTTCGTTGAAGGTAAACCATTTGCCGACACGGTCGCCGAACAACTTAAATGCTTCCCTTGCATAGTCTGCATAGGCGTCGACGACTGCTCTGCTCTCCCATCCGCCTTCATTTTGTAATTCCAACGGCATATCGAAGTGATATAGATTTACAAATGGTTCGATATCATTCGCTATTAATTCGTCAATGACATTGTTATAAAAAGCTGCCGCCTCCTGGTTGACTTCACCTCTGCCTCCCGGGATCAACCTTGACCAGGAAATAGACAGGCGGAACGTATTATGGCCGATTTGCTTCATCAATTGTACGTCTTCTTTGTATTTATCATAGAAACCGGAAGTCGTTTGCGGCCCTACTCCTTCAAAAAAGCGATTTGGCTCTACCGCATACCATTCATCCCAAATGTTTTTACCTTTTCCTCCCTTGTCGGCAGCCCCTTCAATTTGGGTAGCTGACGTGGCGCTTCCCCACCAAAAACCATCGGGAAACTTAAACTGAACAGACATATATTATACCTCCAATTATTTGAGTCGATAAATTTCTATAATTTCAATTGCCAGATCTCTTACAGTCATAGAGGTCATGAGGTGATCCTGTGAATGGACAAGAATCACATTCACAGAAGTTCCTTCACCGCTTGCTTCTTCTTGCAGCAGCTTCGTTTGGTACCCATGAGCTTTTCCTAATTCAGCACCGGCTTCTTCAATGAGACGGTCGGCTTCTTCAAAGTTTCCTTCCTTAGCCTCTTGAATGGCTTCCATTGCGCTGGATTTACCATTTCCTGCGTACAGGATGATCTGAAATGCAATTTCTGTAATGTTATCCATAGGTAATTTCACCTCTAAGTCTCAAGTTAGTTACATATTCGTGCTTTCGTTTCTTTCATTTTCAGCTGATTGCTCGTTTTCATAATATTGTTTATCCATAATCTTCAAGAATGGCCACCAAATAACGAACACGACGGCGATATTTACTAATTGCAGGACACCGCCCTGCCAGGCGTTCCCGGTAGCGAGAAAACCGCTTAATACAGCTGGTGTCGTCCAAGGGACAATAACGCCATTTGGATATGGTACAAGTCCTCCAGCCATCGTAAAGTAAGTAATAAACGTTACTACTACTGGGGCGATCAGCCAAGGGATAATTACCAGTGGATTCATGATAATTGGCAGTCCAAAAATGATTGGTTCGTTCACATTAAAGATACCTGCTGGCGCACCTAGTTTGCCTAACTCTTTCAATTGACGGCTTCGGCCGATGAGGAAGATTCCAATAATAACTGCGAGAGTCATACCAGAACCGCCGATACCTACGATAAATGTGTCGATAAATTGTTTTGTAACGATGTTAGGAAGCTCTTGGCCAGCATTGAAGGCTTCCAGGTTCTGATTGTTTAATGCATACCAAATTGGATCAAATACTGAGTTGACAATGATTTGTCCGTGTAATCCGAAGAACCAGAATAACTGAATAAGTAAAACAGCAACCAATGTAGCAGGCAACCCGCTTCCTAGAGCGGTTAATGGCTCCTGGATTAGCGTATAGATGAAATCTTGTACAGTGCCGAATGGTGTATAGCTGAAGATGATTCGGACGACTAAGAAAGTAGACAATGTCATTGTAATTGGAATAAGTGCGCTAAATGAACGTGACACAGCATCCGGAACACCTGCCGGCATTTTGATTGTCCAGTCCTTTTGGACAAAGAAACGGTAAAGTTCGGCAGCAATAAATGCTGTGAAAATACCGAGGAACATACCTTCCGCACCTAAACTTGCGGTTGGAATAACGCCTCCTACTTCTTCAGTAACATCTGCAGAAGTTACAAAATCGATTACTTGCGGAGTCAGGATTAAAAATGATGCAAGGGCAACAGCGCCGCCATAAATGGCTTCTCCGCCATAATGCTCCGTTAATTTATAACCAATCCCGAGGATGACAAATAAGCCCATGATACTAAGTGTCGAAGCAGAAGCTGGGCCTAAAGCGGCTTGATAGGCAGCATAGGCATCCTCACTGATCCATTTATCCAAAAATGGAAAATTGGCAATAACAACGAAAATAGAACCAAAAATGATAAATGGCAAAGCTACCATGAAACCGTTACGTAAAGCGGTCAAATAGCGGTTGTTATTTAGCTTATCCGCTATCGGCATTAGAATATTTTCTAAAACCTCCATAAATCTGTTCATTCTTTTCCTCCCCTTTTCTTTAAACAGCCCGACCATAAATAAATATCCAGCATACGGGCTTGATTTTTACTGTAGATAATTTATTCACCGATTAATTCTAACGCTTTATTTAACACTGCTTCCCCATCAACTCTTCCATATGCCATTGGATCGATAACATCCAGCGGAATACCGACTTCTTCAGCAGTTTTGGAAAACTTTTTCTTCATAAAACGCATTTGCGGTCCAATCAAAAGCACATCTGCTCTTTCCATTTCTTTTGGTGCTTTATCTTGGGCAACTGCCCATATTTCAGCATCGATGCCTTTGGCCTCGGCTGCTTCTTTCATTTTTGATACTAGTAAACTAGTGGACATTCCCGCGGAACAAGCTAGTAGTATATGTTTCATTCTTAATTCCTCCTAATAAGCATGATGGTTGCTGTTGAAGCTAATTTCATTCTAGGTTACAAACGCTTTCATTAACACACATTGTTTTTCCGTTGCACAACGGAAATAATTAATCGCTTACATTTTTAACCTGCTTTCTGCAGATGAGTCATCGAGGACATAAGCTCCAGCAGAGAGACTCCTTGCAGAGTCGAATATTCAAGCCAAAAACACTATTCCTTATATAAAAAAAGGCTGCCCCCATCCGGGACAGCCAGTCTCAGTGCTGCTGCTTTATTTTTTTATGGATCCAAATGGCCGCCTGCATGCCATCTCCCATCGCTATCGTCACTTGTTCTGAATGGGCGACAATATCCCCGGCAGCAAACACATTTTCAATATTTGTCATCTTGGTTCTGGGGTCGACGAGAATGTGCTTGTTTTTATAAAGTTCGACACCAAGCTGTTCGGCGAGCCGGGATCGTACTTCATTGCCACCCATTGCGATAAAGGCATGATTTGCTCTCAGCATTTCACCATCAGTAAGATAAACGCCCTTGAATTGTTCTCCTGAAGTCTCTATCTTCTCGATTTCTTTGTTTATACAGACAATTTGTTTCTTATGAAGTTTTTCCTGCAGATTAGCAGGAATCGGTTCCCGTTCATGATTTATAAAGATAATCTGATTGGTCCAGTTTGTCAGAGCGAGCGCCATTCCTGCTCCTGCTTTCCCAGAACCAATCACAATGACCTTCTTATCAAGCACTTCATAACCATCACAATCAGGGCAAATATAAGCACTGATCCCTAAACAAGGCAGCAGGGAATCAAAGGCAGGCAATCGGTCCATCACTCCTGTAGCAATCAAAAGGGCCTTTCCTTGAAATTGCTGACTTGCTGTCTCAACCGAAAAGCCATCGTCTGCTGGTTTTTTGATAACTTTGGTCGCCTTGTCTTTGACAAACTGGACACCGAGCTGTTCCGCCTGTCTTTTGCCAATATTTCTTAGTTGTTGTCCACTTATCCCGTCCGGCCAGCCGATGACATTGTGATAACAGCGGCATAAATTAGAACGGCCATTTTCCGCGTCAATCACGACTACACTGTCCTGGTAGCGCCCCATTTGGATTGCCGCCTGAAGACCCGCTATTCCTCCACCAATAATGATACAATCATGAGACAAATTACCTCACTCCATTTTCAGAAAGCTATTATCTCTATTGTGAACATAACTGCTTATTTCAAGCTGTGAATTTTTGACAAAAAGCATTATTCCTTAATTCTGTCAGCAAAAAAACCACCTATACATCCGGCACAAGGGTGCTCGGACATAGAGGTGGATGACTGCCTCAATTATAGGATTAGCAGCATGAGCAGCGGTATTGTCAGTATGCTTAGCAGCGTACTAAGCAAAGTGGTACTTGAGACAAACGCTGGTTTTGTATCGAATTGCAGAGCGTAAATCGTCGTATTGGCAGCGGTCGGTGTTGCCGCGGTCAGTATCATAATATCTTTGACCATATCATCTACCGGGAGAAATAGTGTTATAACAAAAGCAATCAACGGAGCAACTGCTAATTTTATCGAGAGTGCAGCCGACAGTTTGCTGTAATCTAACTTCTTTAAAGTAATATTGGCCAGCTGCATTCCTAACACAATCATAACGGTCGGAATCGTAGCATCTGCGACCATACTCACTGCCGTTTCCACTTGGCCGCTAATATTTATTTGAACGACATTAAGTATCAGCCCTAAGATTGCTCCATAAACGATCGGCACCTTCGCCACTTCTTTCAAGGGTGAAACCTTTCGCCCACCGTTTTCTCCTCCCTTAGCAGCGTAATAGATGCCTACTGTACACATGATCAACTGCTGCATTACCATCAAAATGACCGCGTAATGAAAGCCCGTTTCTCCGAAAATCAACAACACTAGCGGTGCTCCATAATTGCCGTTATTCATAAAAGCAGATGAAAGGATGAAACCACTCGTAGTATTTGTATCCCAGCGATTCAAGAAACCTAATAGATAACAAATGGCAATCGATACAGCACAGAGTACTGCTAAATAAATACCTAAATAGAGATAGTCCATCGTTATTTCATTTACATAGAATGTTCGAAATGCCAAAAAGGGGGACATTAAGTATATAGCCACAGTCGAAATGGGCTTGATATCGAATTTCCAAACCTTTTGCCCGATAAAGCCAAGCGCAAACACGCCGAATATTGGAATCAGGACACCAATAAAATCCATGAGCTTCACCTCTTCCTGCCAACATTGCCAACAGAAAGGGACCTTAAGCAAGGTCCCTTTTCCTTGTGAAATCAGTCGCCTTGAAGCGTTTTACCATTTTCGGCAATGACTTGTTTGTACCATGAAAAGCTTTTTTTCTTCATCCTTCGCAAATCTTTTTCCCCTTCTTCATCCCGGTTGACATACACAAAACCGTAGCGTTTTTGATAGCCGTTCAACCAGCTCAGCAAATCAGTAAACGACCATACACAGTAACCCAGCAAATCCACGCCATCCGCGATCGCTTGCTGGCACTCCTGCAAATGGCCTTTGATATAATCAATCCGGTAATCATCATTGATAACGTCATTTTCTTCCAGTTTATCAAATTCGCCTAATCCATTTTCGCTGATCAATATTGGCAATCCATAACGGCTGGTTATCCTTCTCATACCAATACGCAAACCGACAGAATCTATTTCCCAATCCCAATTGGTAGCTTCTAAGTTAGGATTTTTCTTTGTTTTGTATAATCCGGGAATGCCCGTTTCAGGTGTTGTCCCCTTTTTACCGGAGGTGTTCATTCCGCCTTCACCTACTCCCCCTTCCAGGGGATTTCTTTCATAGGTAGTCGACTTATAGTAATTGAGGCCCATAAAGTCCGGCTTACCTTTAGCAAGCAATTCAAGGTCGCCAGCTGCCAATTCCGGTGCAAGCCCATTTTTCTCCAGGTAGTTCCAGGCAGCTTCCGGATATTTGCCCCATGCATATACATCCATCCACCAGCTGCTAAGAAACTCCTCTGCATTCTCGGCAGCCAGAATATTTTCCGGGTGGGAAGTGGATGGATAGGCAGGACTATAAGCAAAGCTGGGGCCGATTTTGCCGTTTGGAACATACTGATGAAAGTCGGCAATTACTTTGGCGTTGGCAAGGCTGGCATGATGGTTTGCCTGGTACATCCGCTTTCTGTCTTTTACTCCAGGGGGATGCAGTGCCAGCTGGTAGCCGAGGGTGATGAAGATATTTTGTTCATTAAGGCTGACCCAATACTTGACCCTGTCGCCAAGACGCTTAAACAGCGTAATGCTGTAACGGTGAAAATCATCAATCACTTTCCGCGATTCCCAGCCGCCGTATTGGTCCTGCAGCGCCTGCGGTAAGTCCCAATGATATAAAGTGACGATTGGTTCAATGTCATGTTTGATCAGTTCATCGACGAGCCGATCATAAAAATCAAGGCCTTCCTCGTTTATCTCCCCGTTCCCATTCTTAATCACACGCGGCCAGGAAACAGAAAAGCGATAGGCCTTCAACCCCATTTCGGCCATCAGTTGAACATCCTCCTGCCAGCGGTGATAATGGTCAACGGCAACGTCGCCATTCGTACCTTTATATGTCTTGCCTGGTATCCTTACGTATTCATCCCAGATGGATGGCGTTTTACCTGCTTCGTTCCAAGCCCCTTCAATTTGATAGGCTGCCGAGGCAGCTCCCCATAAAAAGTTTTCAGGAAATGATTTAAGTTGATTATGTATCATCCTAGCTCCTCCTACTATAAGAATAATTAAAAACAGACATCCATTTACTTCAAGTTACTTTATCGCACGCGTCCTGCCGGCTTTTCGAATGATTTGGTTGATCACTTCAGAAAAAACGAGACCGATAGCGATCGCCCCTGAAATCAAGGCAGCTTTAACAGCGAGCTGAACAGCCAAGTTATAATCGTTTTCGACAAAATTCCTCATTGCGTCATAAGCAAGCCCCCCAGGCACTAACGGGATAATACCGGAAACATTAAAAATGATGACTGGTGTTTTATAGTATTTGGCACAAACCTGACTTAGACCTCCCACAAGAAAAGCACCAGCCAGTGTTGCCGGAACTGTATCCGTTCCCTCGGCTGCCAGCCCAAAATATAATACCCAGCCAAGCATGCCGACAAGTCCGCATTGAACCAAAGAGTTACGCGGTGCATTAAATAGCACCCCAAATCCTGCTGCTGCGATAAAGCTTGTTATCAGCTGTTCACCCATAAAAGACAAACCCTTCTATCATAAAAATGAAATTCCGGCAGCTATCCCTGCGCCAATCGCAAAAGCAGTCAACAATGCTTCAGCCCCTTTGGACAAACCGGCAACCAAATGGCCGGCCATGAGATCCCTGACCGCGTTCGTGATGAGTAAGCCGGGGACAAGCGGCATTACAGCTCCAATGATGATCTTATCCATCTCTGCGCCAATACCGACCTGAATGAATAAAATCGAGACAAGACCTATAATCAATGAAGCCAGAAACTCAGCAAAAAAACGAATTTCCACCCACTCGTGAAAACGGACCATGGCAATAAACCCAGCAGCACCAGCCGCCATTGCCGGCACGAAATCAGGCCAGCTCCCTTTAAACATAATAGCAAAACAGCCACTTACCAGAGCTGCTGCAACTGCCTGAAAAAACAGGGAGTATGTAGGGCTGTTGCCTTCAACCTGTTGAAGTTTCTCCTCAGCTTCGGTTATAGACAGCACTCCGCTGCTGATTTTCCTTGAAATATTATTGACGACCGCCACTTTATGTAAGTCCGTCGACCGCTCCGATATTCTTAGAAAATTGGTTGGTTCTGTCCCGTCTATCGAAAAGATAATTCCTGTCGGCGTAACATAGCTTTGGGAAGTATCAATACCAAACGATCCTGCCATCCGCTGCATCGTATCCTCGACCCGATGTGTCTCCGCTCCACTTTGCAGCATAATTTTCCCAGCCAAAAGACAAACTCTTATAATATTAATTGACTCTGTATTAGCATTCATTTTCCATCGCCCCGCAACTATTGCTATACATGTATTATAAGAGCAATGGCTATGGAAAAACAATTACTACGGGTCTAAAGCATGATGATGAAGACTTGGGGAATAACAGTTTATCAGTCTCATCAACTTTTGCTCTAAAATATAAATAAAAGATTGACTCTCACGTTACGTGATAGCTTAAAGTAATCAGTGAAGGGAGGTTGAACCAATGGCCATGACTGTCAAACAAGTTGCTGACATTGTCGGTATCAGTGTGCGCACACTGCATCATTACGACGAAATAGGGCTGCTTGAGCCCGATGCTTTATCAACAAGCGGCTACCGGATATATTCGGATAATGACTTAGAGAAGCTGCAGCAAATCCTTTTTTATAAAGAATTAGGCTTTCCGTTGAAAAAAATTAAAGAAATCATCAACGACCCTTCTTTCAACCGGCAGGAAGCATTGGAACTACAACGGAAAATGCTGTTGGAGAGAAGGCTGCGGCTCGACAAGATGATTGCATCCATCGAGAAGACGATACAGTATACGAAGGGAGAAATTACGATGAGCAATGAGGAAAAGTTCGAAGGCTTTGACTTCAGCAGGAATCCTTATGAACAGGAAGCAAGAGAACGCTGGGGAGATGAAGCAATTGATGCTTCAAATCAAAAAATAGGGAATATGACGAAGAAGGAACAGCAAGCGCTAGGAGAAGAAATGAATGATATTTATAGGGAACTTGCTTCTCTAAGGGACTTGGCACCAGAAGCCGAACAATCCCAAGCTGTGATCGAAAAGTGGTATCTACTATTAAATAAGATGGGGGATTATTCTCTCGATGCGTTTAAAGGATTAGGGCAAATGTATGTAGAAGATGAACGCTTCACCAAAAACATTGACCAGTTCGGTAATGGCTTGGCTAAATTTATGCGTGATGCTATGGCTGTTTATACAGACAATCATAAATAAAACCAAAGAACAGGCACCACCTTTATTGGAGTGCCTGTTCTTGCTTGACTGTTTCACATGAATCAGAGACAGGCAGGCAAGCTTCTACTTAT
This sequence comes from Sediminibacillus albus, assembly GCF_900101125.1. Taxonomy (GTDB): domain Bacteria; phylum Bacillota; class Bacilli; order Bacillales; family Amphibacillaceae; genus Sediminibacillus; species Sediminibacillus albus. The sequence continues at coordinate 356,564 of NZ_FNFL01000003.1, forward strand.
GGAATTTCTTGTCCGTCAGCTCGAAAAATTCTCGAGTAAACGCGTAATCACCAGCCATCCTGCCGATAACGCTTAATTTGTCAGGATTTACTTTATCCACCTCCTCATAGATTTCATCGTTGATGTGATAACAGACGAGCCTCCCTAAGACAAGGCTGCTATTTCCAACCTCCACTATTCGATCCAATTGGCATTCCATTTGCACAGGAGCTAGTTTCACTCTAGGAACCTTAACCCGCTCGCCTGGCTCAGCATCCAGACCAGCGATAGCAAATTCGTCTGTTTCAGCAGGATAAGACTTACTCGTTTCATACATTTGGTTTGCCAGTTTTTCAGAGACAATATTAACAACAAACGCTTGAGATGCTTTTATGTTTGCTAATGTATCCTTTTCTTTTTCTGCTCCTCCTACAGAAAAACACAAAGTTATCGGATCCATTGAGGCAACTGTAAAAAAACTGAAGGGCGCCAGATTACGGACCCCTTCGCCGCTAATTGAAGAAACCCACGCAATCGGTCTGGGAACAACAGCACCTTTAACAAGTTTACTCATATTTCTATGTTTAAATTGAGCAATATCTATTTTCATTTTATCCTCTCCCTTTCATCTATTTTTTTGGAATAACTTTTTCTCGCGCCATTTTCCATAACGGTAATACAGGAAAGCAAAGACGCTGCTAATGACAAAACTTATCCCCATTCCTATCGCGATTCCTTCTTCTCCCAGCCACGATGAGCATAAATATGTCAATGGGTAACGAAGCACCCAGAACGAAATGATATTAAGAACCAACACTTGATACATTGCGCCTGCAGCCCGAACTGTCCCATTCAAAATAAAATTAATGCCAAGGAAAGGATAAAAGAATGCTACTAGCGTCAAGTATTCCGTTCCAAATTGGACAGAACTCTGCTCGTGAATGAATAATTTTATCGCAAATTCTGCTGACAAGACTAGTAAGAGTGCCAGCACCAGCATAATTACCATGTTGTATAACATGCCGTACCTGGTGATTTTATGTACCCTGTCCCACTTGCCGACTCCAATATTTTGTCCTGCCATACTATTAACAGCTGTGCCTAATGCCTGGGCAGGCAGCATGATGATGCTATCCAGCCTTTGTGCCGCACTAAAACCGGCTACTACCGCTTCCCCATGTGAGGTGACAACACTCATAATCGCCGCTACACCAGCAGATATCACCGACATTTGCAGGCCCGATGGGACACCAAGGTTTAGGATCAGGAATACTTCGGCTTTTTTAGGCAGCTTAGGCATTGAAAAGGGAATTAGCTTCTGTCTTATCACGTAATAAATCCCGTAGAAAAAAGCACTGCCCTGGGAACAAATAGTGGCATAAGCAGCACCATTTACCCCTAAATCCAATCCGCTGATAAATAAGGGGTCCAAGCCAATGTTCAAAACTACCGCAATAATGACAAACCGGAGTGGTGTCCGGCTGTCACCGACGGCACGCAGAACCGTTGCGATAAAGTTATATCCTAATAGAAATAAAATCCCCAGGGCATTGATCCGCAAATAGGATACAGCTTCTGTCATCATCCCAGCCGGGGTTCCGAGCAATTGCAGTATCGGTGCAGAAAAGACAAAGCCAATAATCCCTAATACCACCGCCATTGCTGTCAAGACGACTACAAAGGCATTGAGGTATTTTCTCAGCCCTTCCTGATTGTCTTTTCCTTTTTGCTGGGACAATATCGTCAGGGTAGCATTATTAATTCCGATAATAAAAGATAAGATAGTAAAAATGACAGTACTGGAAACAGCCACTGCTCCTAAGGCATTCCCGCCGAGTAGATTTCCTATCCACAAGCTGTCGGTAAACTGATAGGAAACTTGCAAAAAGTTGGTGAAAATAATCGGTGCAGAAAACACCAGCATCTGTTTTACTATATTACCTTCTGTAAAGTCGTGTTGACTGCTCACAGTTAAGACTCCCTTTTCATCGTTCTCACCTTATCTTATCATGGCGTTTTTTGAGAATCATGGCAGGTGGCTTGTTGCTCTTCTTGATCGCAAATAATGCAGCATGGCCGCAGACTAGATACACTCCTGCACAGTGACAGGCAGATTTCTCCTAAGGAACGGGTCTACGGGAGAATAAAACCCTGTAAGATAATCTCACTTAACGACTGCCAACGAGTACAATGTTTCTTAAAATAAAATGAACAACAGGTTTACCTAAGTAAATTGAAAATAACTAGACAAATGTGCATCTATCATTCCAATCACGAAAAGAGGCGGACCAATGGTAAATAAGGAGGCTGTCGATTTGGCTAAAAAAGTCGTAGAACTTGATATCAAAAGAGACGAAGCGTGGGAAAATCTTGCGGCACTTGCAGGCGAGAAAGCACATGAGCTTTTAAGAATGGTGCAAAACAGCTGATTGAAAAAAGGCAGAGGCTCGTTCTTGTGAGCTGCTGCCTTTTTGATTGCATTCCTTCTGTTTCACTTACTGCAAAGAGGTGCGATGCTTTTCTAACCACTGTCGGGCGGTTTCAGCAAGAAGGGAAACACCGATTGGCAAAGCGTCTTCATTCACCACAAATTCCGGTGTGTGAAGGCTGGCAGCTGGTCTGTCTTCCCAGCCGCATCCTAGGAATACCATGGCTCCCGGGATTCTTTCGGCTATATGGCTGAAATCCTCACCGCCCATCCCGAAAGGTTCCTTATAGATAACCATTTCTGGATATAGTGAACAGGCAGTCTCTCTAAAAAGATCCGTCAAATCTCGATCATTAACCAATGCTGGCTCTCCCTGTTGTAAATCCAGATAGGCTTTTGCTCCGAATGCGGCCGCTATTGTTGTAGTCGCCTCTAGCTCCTTGATCAGCTGTGTCCTCGTTTCCTTCGTATAGGCGCGAATCGTCCCTTTGATTTTTACACTCTCAGGGATTACATTAAAGGTGGTGCCGCCCTCGATTGCTCCAATGCTTATGGCGCCAACCTCCAATGGATTGAGTTTTCTGCTGATTAGTCCGTATAAAGCTTGTAATATATGAGTAGCTATCCAAACCGGATCTATCCCTTGATGGGGGTAGCCCGCATGACCGCCTGTTCCTTTTACCGTCAAAGTAAAATTATCAACGCTAGCCATACTCGGCCCGTGATTTATTTGCAGCTCTCCTGCCCGCCGCCACGGGCACATGTGCAAAGCGATAACTGCTTCCAGGTCTGACAGCAACCCAGACTGCAAAAAATAGGGAGCGCCCGTCAATCCATGTAGATCGGTGTCTTCCTCTGCCGGCTGGAAAATGAATTTTACCGTACCGGTAAGCTTTCCGGCTTTATAATCTTCCGCTAGCAAGGCAGCGGATCCCAAAAGGATAGCCGTATGGGCATCATGGCCGCAAGCATGCATGACCCCCTGATGGATAGAGGCGTATGCAAGCCCGGTCGTTTCCTGGATCGGAAGAGCATCCATATCGGCGCGGATTCCGATGGCAGGGCCTTTACCTGTACCAAGAGCAGCCACAATGCCGAACCCGGCAATTCCTTTTTGTATATCAAATACTTTTAACTCTTCCAGCCTTTCTAAAATATAGCTACTCGTCTGCTCTTCCTGATAGCTTAATTCCGGATAGCGGTGAAAGCGGCGGCGCCATTCGACCAATCGAGGTTTCAGCTGAGCAGCCCTTTGCCTGTAATTCAGATTTGCTTCCTGCAACGGAATCCCCCTTCCTTATCCGTTTGCCAACAATTGCTTAGGCAAAGATTGAAATGCCTGTTCTAAGTCCTCGATTAAATCTTCCAAATCCTCAATGCCAGCCGAATAACGGATTAAGCCTTCTGGAATTCCCATTGCCGCCCGTTCTTCAGGCGTACATTCTACATGGCTGGTCGTCCGCGTTGGACCTACGATCGTTTCCACAGAACCAAGGTTTGCTGCCCTGTTGGCGTATTTCAGCTTAGGGAGCAGCAGCCGAAGTGTCTCTACTCCTCCTTTAACGGAAAAGCTGAGCATTCCGCCGAAATTTGTCATTTGTTCACTGGCAATTTCATGGCCCGGGTGGCTGTCAAGGCCTGGATAAAACACTTCTTCAACCATTTCTTTGGTCTGCAAAAACTTAGCAACAGACAGTGCATTTTCACATTGCTTTTCCACGCGTAGCTTCAAGGTTTTCATGCCTCTCAGCAATAAATAAGCAGCCATTGGATCAAGGGTGGCACCATTTATTTCGCGGTAATGATACACTTGTTCAACCAGCTCCTTGCTGCCGCACAAAGAACCTCCTAACGCATCCGCATGCCCGCCGAGAAACTTAGTTGCACTATGGATTACTAAGTCGGCTCCCAATACCAGTGGCTGTTGGTTGATCGGTGTGGCAAAGGTATTATCTACAATAACAATCGCCCCGACACGTTTGGCAGCTGCGGCCATTCTCTTGATATCTGTAATTTTGACTGTCGGATTGGTCGGTGTTTCTAAATACAAAACTTTACAGCCTTTGGCAACTTCCGCTTCTATTGCTTGATGGTTTCCTGTTTCACATAAAACAACTTCTACTTTTTGTCGGGGGAGAAATTCTGTGAAGATTTTATTTGTCCCGCCATACGTATCTTTAATAGATACCACCCGGTCACCAGGGGCAAGGAAGGTAGCCAGCGTATTGCTAATTGCGGCCATTCCCGTGGAAAAACTTGTGGCAGCTTCTGCACCCTCCAATATTCTGATTTTTTCCTCAAATGCCTGTACTGTCGGGTTAGTATTTCGGCCATAGATATGACCCTGCTTTTGCCCAATCGCTACATCGTACCATTCGTCCATATCATCATACCCAAAAGATACACTGTGGACGACAGGCACTTGTGTGGCCCCGAATGCCAATGAATCCTTTTCTCCAGCCCATACAGCCTGTGTACCTTTTCTGATCTCCTTCATGATAGATTCCTCCTTTTATGAATTGATAAAAGTTCTAAGCCCTTAACTAATCTTGCCGTCCTGCGGATTAGTCGTAAACCGATCCTGGATGATGAGATCGCGCGGAAAATTGGTAAATGTCTCGCAGCCGGTATCTGAGATTTTAATCGTTTCGCTTATTTCGATTCCATAATTGTCAAACCATAAAGCCGGAATCAGGTGAAAAGTCATGTTCGGCTGCAGTATCGTTTGGTCCCCGCTGCGCAGGCTGGCGGTATGTTCGCCCCAATCCGGCGGATAATTTAGACCGACGGAATATCCCAGCCTTGCCTCTTTGACAATCCCATGTCTGTGGATTGATGCTTTCCATATATTGTTGACATCTTCACAGGTCATTCCTGGTTTGATTTTTTGCAGGACTTCGTTTAAACCTTCGGTAACATAAGCAGTTAACCCGAGTATCTTTTCCGGAGGTTTACCAATCGCTGCTGTACGCGCTAAAGGGACATGGTAGCGTTTATAACAGCCGGCAATTTCAATGCTGACCGTCTCCCCTTCCTTGAACCTCCTGTCTGACCAGGTTAAATGTGGGATTGCTGTGTTTTCCCCAGTCGGCAGGAACGGGACAATCGCCGGATATTCCCCGCCATATTCCTCTGTGCCGGAAACAATATGATAATAAAGCTCAGCGGCGGTATCGTTTTGCCTAGCTCCCGCCCTTATGCTTTCCCTTCCTTTATACATTGCCTGCTCTGCAATCAACCCAGCCCGTTTCATGTATTCGATTTCCTGCTCGGATTTGATTAACCGGACTTTGTTAACTAACAAATCAGCATCCAAAAACACAGCGTCAGGTAAATGGCGCATCAACTGGGCATGGGCTTTGGCAGTATAATAATAATTATCCATTTCCACCCCGATTCTCCTGTTTGCCTGACCAATCTGTGTGAGAATTTCAGCGATAAATTCCATTGGGTGATGTGTTGGTGAGTGAACATAATAATCTGGATAATCAATGACATTTTCATCATAAATCCACGTACCGGTTTTAGCCCCTAAGGCATCCATGTGCCTGCCAATCCAAATTGGCTGGGGCTGATCAATGATGAGAACTAGCATTTGATGCACATAAAAGGACCAGGCATCATAGCCGGAAAGGTAATTCATGTTGGCAGGATCCGTGATGAGCAAAACTTCTATCCCTTGTTCTTCCATCCGCTGCTTCGTTTCATTCACCCTCGCCTGATACTCCAAAATATCAAATGGAAGCATGGATACCCTCCTCCTCGACAAACTAATTTCTTACTATTATGATAATTCAAACAAAACACTTTTATAATGTTCAATGTGTATGATTTTTATCTTGGGAGGGCTATACAATTTTTCTTGCCGATGAAGGGCGCCGCTTCCCTTGAGAACAAAAAAACACCTTCCTGCCGGAAAGTGGTAAATGGGTTAATCCTAATCAATTGTTTGCATCATCCAAAGCCGGACGCTTAACTCTAATAAAAATAAATCATCTGAATCTACCAGCGACAGTTGTGTCAATGATTCTATGTTTCTTAAGCGATGCAATAATGATTGCCTGTGCAAATTCAAGGCTCTCGCCGTTTGACTGACATTCCCTTTGTACTGGTTATAAGCCAAAAATGTTTGAATTAAATCTGTTTTTCTTTTTTTATCATACTCCAGTAATGGAGAAAGGGTCTGTGAAACCATATCAGTGATCGCTTTATCCCGGGATACAGCCATAAGCAGGCGGTTTATCTTTGTATCTTCAAAGAAAGTCCTTCCGTTTTCAACGTGCTGCTTTAACCCAATTTCTAAGGCCGTTCTCGCCTCCTGATAACTCTTTTGAAAGGTTTTAATGCCATCCCCGTGCTTGGCGATTCCCCAAGCTACATCCAGATTTGGAACAAGTTCGTATAAACGCCGCTCAATCATATCCAAAAATTGATTGGCTGCTTTATAATAAAGCTGTTGATCATCTTCCAAATAAATGATCGCTTCCCCTTTTTCAAACGTTGCCATTGTTCTTCTTTGCAATAAACTGCCAGCATTAGTGATTTCCTTTTGCAGATTGAAGTTGAGGCTTTGCAGCGAAGAATTGGCAGGGCTGTCATTGGTAAATTGGAAAGTTTCTTTGTATGCCAGCTTACCGACAAAGCAAGTGTACGGCAGGGACAAATCATACCCGAGCAGCTGGGCTGACTGCGCTGACCCTTCAATGATTTGATCATTTTTCGCTAAATCCCGTACATAGGTGTCTTTTAACCGGATTTCCGCCATTTCCACTGCGTTCTCTTTGGCAAACTGCAGTGCATAGGCCGTATGGGCATGCTCTAGGACATTCATCACAAACCAGGTTACCTTCTGTCCGCTTTTTGGCTGAAACACAACATAACCTTGAATCTTATTGTTATTTTGAATGGATAGCCGGTAGCAATGGCAGCCATTAAATGCACCAAAATCCATATAGTGATATAAAGGATGCTCATTTACTATCTCCAGGCCGCCAGCAGTATGTGATTGGTTTGAGTCATCAGGAGCGGGCTCATTAAAAGCATCAGCAATTCGTTTATCAAAGTCCTGGCCTGTCAAAGTATTCATCGTACTATCCAAAACAGCAATCGGCATGGCTATCTGCCTATGGACCAGCTTCGTGATTGCCGACAACCCTCCATCCTGGAGGACACAGCTGATCAACTGTTGCCTAACTCCTTCAGCCATTTGTCTTTGCTCTTGTTTTTCCTGGTTGATTTGCTGCAAAACACTCTGCAGTACATCGCCAAACCGCACTTCCCAAGGCAACTCCAAGATGATGAATTGATGCCTGGAGGCTATCGAAATAACCCGATCAGGAATCGTAAACACATACCTGCCAGTTGCAATGCCTAATAAGGAAGCACCCGATTTGATGACATCTAAAACAAATTGTTCTAATCGATCAGGCTGATCCTCACATCCGATCCCGGTACTTAACACAAATTCATTTTTTCTGACGAAATTTTCCACAGGTCCTTCTATGACCGAAATCCATTCGACTTTCGTACTCTCCAGTAAATGGCCGCCTGTTTTAACCATTGACCTATCCATAACCGGCATTTGTACAATTTCCTGAGCCGTCAACCCCATAGAATCACCTCGACTTAAAAATCGCCTAACGAGTCACAATGATCCCTCTCTTTTTACTTAATATTCTGTTAATTAATGCCCTGTTTTGCTTCTTCCCTTATCCCTTAATAACTAACCTAATTTTTTTGTACGCCAAAGCGGGCATTTATTTGGCCTCTCAGCATTTCTTTCTTTATATTTTTGGCTTCTTCCTTTTTCTTTTCCTTTAGCATTTCCTGTCTAATTTCAAAGGTCTGTACGCCTTCTTCTCGTTTATTTGCGATATCGACCAGTTGCTCCACATCAGCAAAGGAGTATTTTCTGTTCCCGCGCGGAGATCGTTCAGGGAAAATCAATTTTCTCTCTTCATAATAGCGTATCTGGCGTTCTGAAAGACCGGTCAACTCACTTACTACACCTATTGTGATTACTTTTCTCTCCTTGTAAGAGGTTCCATGTTCCATTATCTCACCGCCGCAATCAAAGTTCGTAATCATCTTTACGTTGATTATACATGGCAATGTAATAGATTAGTACTCTTATGTAAGATAATCTAACAATGATAAAAAACCATGTTATTAAACCTTACATGTTTACTGAAAATATAACACGAACCTTTTACGATACGTATAACGAAAGGAGGGATGTCATGTCTTATTTGCGAGAGGCCGTCGATAAACAGCGCAGCATTTTAATTCATAAGTTAATCCACGCTGGAGTATATCATCAAACAGACCCCACTATATATCATAAAACGATGACAGAATTAGTATATGAATATGAAAGGTCAGTTATTAACAAAAATCATCATGCCGTCTAGCAAGACCTGCCAAAAAGGCGGGTCTCTTTTTTTTTCAGGCATCTGGCATCCTCATCCGATTAAAAGCGGGGCGTTTTACAATTACTATTCGGGGCTAATCATTATTTTCCTGCTATTTTTGCCTGCTAATATCCCTTTTAGAGAAAAATAACGGATGTATCGCATAAGATAGGAGAGTTGAACAGAACTTTGCTGACTCAAAAAAGGCAGGGCAGCGAGGAGGCTCGGACGTTTATTCGCGAAAAAGGGCTTGGGCCATAATATACATCCACTTACAAAAACCGAACGATAACAGCATATGGAATTTTAAAAGGCCCTCTTCAAGCATTCGATTGTTGACGCAATAGGATATAAAAGGCGATGGAACATTGGGTGATTCCTTAATGGCATTTACCGTATAAGCGTTAATACATCACGTTCTCAAGTGAATCATAAGCATTGTGCTGAAAACAGTACTCAGACCTTAAGTGGAGGAAATCCACGGAGACTCCTGCGGCAGGAAAGGCCTCGGTGAGACCCCGCAGAGCGCTAGCTCGAGGAGGCTCACCAGCCGCCCGCTGAAAGCGCAGTGTATTTCCGTAGCGTCGTCATGCAAGGTAGTAAGAACAGCCCGTCAGCCGTCACATAAACTCTAGTGTGAACAGCACCTGAAGTCCTACTGTCGGACCTAGAGTTGCCACTGTGTCCACAGGGTATATAAAACATTAGAAAAGAAAAATCGAACGAGTTCGATCTTTGCTTTAGCCACTACCCTTTTGTCCCAATCTCATAGAAAAGCCTGTATTTGTTATTGGATTTGATGAAGATTAGCGAAAACGCCGCCTCTTTGGATTAATTCCTGGTGGCTTCCCTCTTCTTCGATTCCATTTTCCGTTACAACAATAATACGGTCCGCATTACGGATGGTTGCAAGTCGATGGGCAATTATCAAGGTTGTCCTGTTTTTCGCCAGTTCATTTAATGCCTTTTGGATAATTAATTCTGTTTCCGTATCCAATGCAGAGGTTGCTTCGTCCAAAATTAATATCGGCGGATTCTTCAAAAACATCCTGGCAATGGCAATTCGCTGCTTTTGGCCGCCGGAAAGCTTTAATCCTCTTTCGCCGACTGGTGTATCATAGCCAAGCGGAAGCGAATCTACGAAGGATTGCAAGTGTGCCTTGCGTGCGGCTTCTTGAATCTCCTCATCAGAAGCACCAAGCTGGCCATAAGCAATGTTCTCCTTTAGAGTTCCAGTAAATAAAAAGACATCCTGTTGGACGATACCGATTTGGGAGCGCAGCGATTGTTTTTTTAAATCCCTAATATCGAGGCCGTCAACGGTGATTTTCCCTTCATCCACATCATAAAATCGGGGAATCAAGGAACAAATGGTTGTTTTCCCTGCACCTGAAGGGCCTACGAAGGCGACCGTTTCTCCTGCCGGAATATCGAGATCGATATTCTCCAAGACTCGTTTTGAATCTTCGTAGCTGAACGAGACATTTGTAAAACGAATGTTCCCTTGCAGCTGATCCACGGCCTGTGCATCCTGTTTATCCCTTATCTCCGGTTCAATATCGATTAGCTCGATAAACCTTTTAAATCCAGCCATTCCTTTCGGGTAAAGTTCCATTAAGGCACTGATTTTGTCAATCGGTTTAAACAACACATTGACAAATAGTACAAAGCCGACTAATTCACCAGAGGATAAATCGCCAGTGAAGTGCAGCCAGGCGCCGACCACAAGAACTACCAGAACAATGAGCCTGGTCATCATATACATGCCAGAGGTTCCGTAAGACATCACTTTATAAGAGTTAAGCTTTGCCTTGCGAAAGTTCCGGTTGTCTGTTTGAAAGCGGGCGATTTCGAAATTTTCATTTGTAAAAGATTGGACGACCCGAACGCCGGAAACACTGTCTTCGACTTTTGCATTTACATCTGCGATTTCCCGGTACATCCTCTTCCAGGCTTCGTTCATCCGGATATTGCAAAAAGAGATCAACCATACAAGGAAGGGTACAATCAACAGGATAATCAATGCCAGTTTGACATTGATAGCAAACATGATAAAAAAGGCGCCCACAAAGGTCATAATCGAAATAAACAAATCCTCTGGACCATGGTGGGCAAGCTCGCCGATATCAAATAAATCATTGGTAATCCGACTCATGATATGGCCGGTTTTCGTATTGTCGAAAAAGCCGAACGATTGTTTCTGAACATGCTCGAACAACTGCTGGCGCATATCCGTCTCAATATTAATTCCCAGCTTATGCCCCCAGTAATTGACGATGTATTGGAGAAAAGTACTTAACACATACAAGGCTAGCAGCCCAATACTTACCCATACAATCGCCGACCAATTGCCGCTTGGAAGCAGCTGGTCGACAAACCGCTGGACAGCGATTGGAAAAGCCAGTTCTAGTAATGCCACCATAATGGCACAGGAAAAATCTATTAAAAACAACTTCCGGTGTGGAAGATAATAAGAAAAAAAACGCCCGATCAATACATCCACTTCCTTTTTCGTCACTAATTCTATTCGGATTATATGTCCTTGCGTTAAATTAAGCAAGAGCTGGCATGCACCAGATTGCTAGGACATACATTAGTAAGTGAACCCATCCACCTATCCCTCCTTAACAAAAATAGGTATAATCTACCATTTTATAGTAAAAATCTATTTTAAAATAGTAATCTACTAGGAAAATGTGGTATTTTATAAGTTGTAAATATTCAGAAAATTGCGAGGGGGAGTTTTTTTGAAGAACAGAAAAATCGCATCAACTGCCATGGCGGTAGCTTTAGGATTAAGCACTTTGGCCGTCGGCGCCTTAACGCCTGTCCAACAAGCACAGGCAGAAGCCTTAAGCACGAAAGTCCCTGATCAAATCGGAGCTCCGGTTGACTTAGGGATCGCAAATGATGAAAAACTGATCGAAATGCTAAAGAAAGAAGGCAAAATCGATAAGGATGCAACAGCAAGCGAGGCTCAGGAAACGCTTAACCGCTATTTAAAAGCAAAGGCAAATGCAGCTTCCAAGGAAGAAGAAACATCAAGTGAAGTAAAAAATAAAAATAGCTTTAATGATGATAAAAGTAACAACGCGCTGACCAACGGGAAAGGAAATAAACTTGGAAAAACAAAGAAAAACAAAGTCGACAGTGTAGAGGAAGAAGCATATGACGGCTCTGTCAGAGAAGATAAAGTATTAGTGCTTGCCATTGACTTCCCGGATTACGAAAAAAGCTCTATTACAGATGAAGAGACTGACATGTTTTATGAAGAGTATAACCTAGATCACTTTCAGGACATGATTTTCGGCGACAATGGCTATGAAGGCCCTAATGGCGAAAATTTAGTTTCGATGAAGCAATATTATGAGCAGCAGTCCGGCGGCAGCTACACCGTTGATGGTACGGTAGCCGGCTGGTACACAGCTGATCATGATGCGGCTTATTATGGAGGTAATTACCCAACTCCGGACGGCAGTGACGCTCGCCCTCGGGAATTGGTATATGAGGCACTGGCAAAAGCAGCTCAAGATCCGAATGTTGAACTGTCAGAATACGACCAGTGGGATCGGGACGATTTTGACGGGGATGGCGTCTACCATGAACCAGACGGCATTATCGACCACTTAATGGTTATCCATGCCGGTGTTGGCGAAGAAGCAGGCGGCGGTAATTTGGGAGCAGATGCCATTTGGTCGCACCGTTGGAACTTGGGCGGTTTGGTTGCCGTACCAGGTGCAAGCTCTGACAGCCCGCGGTTTGGCGGCCAGCTGGCAGCTTATGACTATACCATCGAACCAGAAGATGGCGCAGCAGGTGTTTTTGCCCACGAATTTGGCCATGACCTGGGATTGCCTGATGAATACGATACGCAATATACAGGCGCAGGGGAAGCAGTCTCTTACTGGTCTATCATGTCAAGCGGAAGCTGGGCAGGAGATATACCAGGAACAGAACCGAGCGGATTCAGCCCATACGCCAAAGAATACTTGCAGGCCGCCCATGGGGGTAACTGGCTGACTGGAACTTCCTTGGATTCTGATGAAATCACTGGAGATGGAATAAGTGTCCTGCTTGATGAAGGTGTAACAAAAGGCACTAACAATGATGCAGTAAAAATTAACCTGCCTGATAAAGAAACCGAAGTAAACCAGCCTGCCAGCGGACAGTATGAATATTTCAGCGGTAGCGGTAATAACTTGGATAATTCCATGACTGTCACCCTTGATTTAACCAATGCATCAAGTGCTGAGCTGAATTTCAATGCTTGGTATGACATTGAAGTGGACTGGGATTATGCTTCTGTAAAAGTTAATGGAGAATCCATTGAAGGGAACATCACAACAACCTCAGATCCTCATGATCAAAATCCAGGATACGGGATTACCGGTTCTTCTGGCGGATGGACTGATGCCAGCTTTGATCTATCCAGCTATGCCGGCCAGGAAATTGAATTAGAGTTTAACTATTGGACAGATGTTGCTGTATCACATCCTGGTTTCTACGTCGATGACATTACGGTTACGACAGAAGGAAATACAGTTATAGATGATGATGCAGAGGGAGACTCTCCCTTCACTTTTGATGGGTTTGCAAAAGACGAAGGAAAATTTTATTCAGAAAATTATTATCTGCTAGAATGGAGATCACATAACGGTGTTGACGAAGGGTTGGCTCACATCCGGCGCGGCGCCAGCTTGATGAGTTTTGATGAAGGCCTGGTTGTCTGGTATGTCGATGACTCTTATGATAACAACTGGACAGGAGTGCACCCTGGAGAAGGATTCCTCGGTGTTGTAGATGCAGATCAGCACACCAATTATTGGAGCGATGGTTCTGTAGCTGATACGCGCTACCAGCTTAATGACGCGGCTTTCAGTCTCAACAAGTCTAGCAAGATGTTCCTAGATTATACAGAGGTTCTAGGTACTACCTTGAAGGACAACCATACGAAACGGACACCATTGTTCGATGACAGTGCAGATTACAGCAACCCCGGCCTTCTTGACGCTGGCCGCAACGTACCGACGCAAGGATTGAAATTCCGCATAGTCGGCCAAAGCAACGACGGCACTGTAGGAAATGTATTAATTTATAAGTAAAAACAAAAGCACTCGAATTACCGTTTGGAAACAAACGGAATGCGCAAAGTCAAATAGAAAAAAGGCTGGCCTTTGGCCGGCCTTTTTTGTTTGCGATACCTGAATATATCCTCAGCATAGTCTATAATCGTTATTTTTTGATATAGTAGGGGAGATAAGGAGGCACAACATGATTTCAATTACACAACCTGCAGCACAATGGTACATAAGAGAAATGGATTTATTCGAAGGAGACTCGATTCGTTTCTATGTAAGGTATGGCGGCCACAGTGATATTCACAGGGGGTTTTCCCTGGCACTGTCCAAAGGGGCAGCAAATAACCCTGCCTTCAGCACTGAAGTGTTAGGAATCACTTTTTATGTAGAAGAATCAGATGCGTGGTATTTTGCCGACCATCATTTCCATATTAAATATAAACGAAAATATGATGAGGTTATTTACGAATTTGAATCTAAAGAAAAAGCATAGACAGCAAAATCCTGGAATGCATTATTATCCTAGCTTAAGGCATATAAGTTAAAAAAACTTGGATCGAGGTTGATCCAAGTTTTTTCATCCTGCTGTTGGAAGGTATGATTTTCTATCAATGCTGCAGCTATTTTGCTCAGGATTCACCGCGTTAAAAACGAACGCTCCCTGGTTAGTAGCGGCTGCCTGCATTCGTTTTACTTTTATTCCTGAATTTTCTAATGACCGGATAAATTAACGGGCCCCATTTTATTAATCTTTTCAGCAATCTTCCCATGTATGATCCTCCTTTGTATTTATTTTTATTTTCCTTTTAACTGAAGAATCTAAACGGGATACTGAATAAAATTATTGCCGGTTGATGGGAGCCATGCGAACATCCAGCCATAAATCGGACTGTTCCAGCTGCCCAGCTATTTGAAGCAGCTGATCCTCTCTACCTTTAGAAGCAATAAATTGAACACCCATCGGCAATCCACTGTCCGCCAAATGAACTGGCACGCTCATCGCCGGCTGGCCAGTAAGATTCGCCAGCTGGGTATGCGGAGTATAGGTCAAGCTCGGCTCGAACATGTCATAAACCATAGCTTGCTGAGCCGTTTTGTTTAGATTGCTGACATTCATCAACGACTCAATTTCCTTGCTGCTATGGGTCAATTCTTCATTTTCCGGGGCTGGGTGAGCATTGGCGGGTGTTATATAAAAATCATACGTCTCATGAAAGCCTGCCATTTGTGCTGCAGCAGCATCCCATTCGGCCAAGCTGCGGGAATACTCCGCCGCGGAGACATTTTGACCAGCCTGGTATAAAACCCACGAAACAATTTCCATGTCATCCGCTGTAACTGAACGGTTCAGCCGTTTTTCCATGAGGCTCATCACGGCAGATATTTCCCCGCTGTTCATTATGTAATAGTTTTCCATTAAACGGACGCCGTCTATCGGTGCAGCTTTTTCTTCCACTTCATGCCCTTGTTCCTCCAGCCATCGCACCACTCGATGGACTGCTGTTTCCGCATCTTTACTGACCGGTGTTCCTACCGGTGACTCTGTGGTAAAGGCTACCCGGTATTTTGGCAAAGCCGATTTTGTGAGTTCTTCTATATAACTGCCCGAATGCAACGGAATGTGAAAGGCAGCTTCAGGCTGGAACGTTTGCAGCAAATCCAGCAGTGCAGCACTATCTCTTACTGAGCGTGTCAGCGCAAAATCAATCGAGGCCCCTTGCCATTGGCGCCCCGTCCCCGGCCCCACAGGAGTCCTCCCCCTTGTCGGTTTTAGGCCAAACAGTCCGGTGAAGGAAGCAGGGATCCTTATTGAACCGCCGCCATCACTAGCTCCTGCAATTGGAACAATACCAGCTGCCACACTGGCTGCTGATCCTCCGCTCGATCCCCCAGCCGCATGGTTCGTATTCCATGGATTCCTGGTTGCTCCGTACAATTCTGGTTCTGTAATATTTTTCAATCCGAACTCCGGTGTGTTCGTCTGGCCGATAAATAAAAAACCAGCTTGGCGGAGGCGGGCTACTAAGTTAGAATCTTGCTTGGCAATATTGTTTTTCATAAGTTTAGCACCAGCTGTCAGGGGTTCCCCTTTGATTGCCTGGGAAATATCCTTGAGGACAATCGGAACTCCAGCAAATGGTTGAGACATATCCATGTCTTCCGCCTCTTTTTCGATTTGTTGCTCTCTGTCTCTGATAACCGCATTCAAAGAAGGATTCACTGCTTCCAGGCGTTGAAATGCTGCATCGACTAATTCTTTTGGAGATACCTGTTTTTGTTTTATAAGGTTTGCTAAGCCAATACCATCATAGTTTTGATAATCCATTATTACCACCTGACTTTCATTATCTATATCTTTCCGTTTTGCAATAACTATCACCATATAAAGGTTGAGACATTCCGTTCGTCCTCTACCCAGCGCTTGGATAAAAAGGAAAATTTGGAGCAGTCTACTAGGAGTAAAAGTTTACCACATCCTTTTTATTAAAAAAATAGTATGAAACTGCAAACGAAAGGACTGCTCTTTATGGAGGACTTACTAAAAGATTCTTTGCTTGTTTTTTTTCGCATTATTACCATTCTGCCGCTATTACTAGTCCTTACGTTATTTATGGGGAAACGGGCGATAGGTGAACTGCCTGTATTTGATTTTCTTATTGTAATTACCATGGGTGCGGTAGTCGGAGCAGATATAGCTGACCCTAGCATTAAACACCTGCCAACCGTGGTCGCTATATTAGCTATTTCTTTTCTGCAGCGAATTGTCGCCAAAGGAAAGTTAGCCAACCGCAAATTCGGAAAGCTGGTAACCTTCGAACCAACGATAGTGATCCAGAAAGGAAAACTACTAAACGATAACATGAAAAAAATCCACTATTCCATTGATAACATTTTACAGATGCTGCGGGAAAAAGAAGTATTTGATATTAGTGAAGTAGAAACCGCAATTATCGAAGCCAATGGTTCAATCAGTGTAATGAAAAAGCCAGCAAAAAACAGCGTCACATTAGAAGACATCGGGATTGTGAAAAAGACAGTAAGTCTTGCTTTTCCCGTCATTGTCGAAGGAGAAATTTATTCCTCTGTATTGGAGCAGCTTAACATAGACGAGAATTGGCTGCTAAAGCGGCTATCAGAACAAAATATTCCGGATAAAGACGCTATCTTTTTAGCAACAATCAATAAAGACCTGCAACTACACGTCTCTTTAAAAAATGACAGTACTATCTCACTGCCTCCTATCTTCCATTAACCTCTACTTGCAGATAGATTCACATCATCCTTTCGGGACTTTCCTTTCTGTCCAACGGTTAATAGCACAATACCAGATAGGAGGAGTATAATCCCAGACCATGATACAGGGGAAAGAATCTCTCCAACCAATAACACTCCTAATAGAGCTGCCGTCAGCGGCTCGGCCAAGGACAAGGTTACAGCAGTTGCCGAAGGCACACCTTTCAAACCAAGCGAAAACAGCAAATAGGCCAAACTAGTTGCCACTATACCTAACTGAAGACTAACAACTACTCCTCTCGCTTCTGCCAGCCAAGACAAATCAAACAGAAATAATATAGGCGATAGCAATATTCCACTGATGGTAAATACAATGGCAGTAACCGATAAAGGCTTGTTGGTCAAAATCAATCGTTTACTAGTTAGAGAATAAACAGCAAATGACAGCCCTGCCCCAATCGCCAGCAGAATTCCGGTTGGTTGTACGGTAACAGATTGATTATTTAGAAATAATGTGACACATCCAATGACAGATAAAAAGGTAGCAAACCACCATGCCTTTGTCTGTCTTTTATTGAACACCATCCTTTCCAGCATTCCTGCCAGTACCGGTGCACTACCGATAGCTACAACGGTTCCGACAGCAACTCCTGTTAGGGTAACTGCTGAAAAGAAAAAGGGCTGGTAGCACGCCATACTCACTGCTGCCAGCATTGTTTCCCTGAAAGACAACCCCTTCAGGGAAAAGCTGCCAAACAAAAACAGTATCAGCAGAAGAGTCCCTCCGCCAACGGCAAGACGAATGGCGCCGATGGCGATAGGATGCGCCGCTTCAGGAGCGAAGGTTTGTGCTGTACCTGTAGTTCCCCAAAGAACCGCTGCTGCCAGGACGAAAAGATACGGGATATTTTCTCTCATTTTATCTAGCACATCCTTTTTTCGTAAATTGACTAAGAGCTAAGTAGATTTTCTTTAAAATAAGTATAAACAATTGAGAATATTTTGACGATAAAAAGAATAGGGGGCATTACTTTTTACCTAGGCATTGGACTTACGTCTAGTACGGAGCTGATAGCACAAGACAAGAGCGAACGAAAAAAGAGGAGGTCTACCAATGAAGACAAAAAAGCACCGAAAAAAGAGCAGAGAGAATTTCTTCACCAAAACCTTACAACGTCAAATCCTCATTCCTTTTATAACCCTAATACTACTTGCAGGTGCAGGAATCGGCTATATCAGTTATACATATAGCACATCTCTGACAACCGGTGAGCTTACCAATAGTATTGAAAGCCAAACAAATGTGTTAAACCAGTCTTTCGAAACCTTTTTTAAAGGACAAGAACAAATTATCGACCATTATGCTGAGCAAAACGAATTTACTAACTTTGAAAACGAACGCAGTGCAATGATGGACTCATTAGCTAATATCTCTTCATCAAATGAAGCCATTTCTACGGCTTATTTAGGAACTGAAACGGAAGGAGAAATGCTGACAGCTCCAGCATTAGATCTTCCCGATGATTACGATCCGCGGACAAGGCCATGGTATCAGCTGGCCACGGAGAATGCAGGGGAAGTAATCTGGACGGAGCCTTATCTTGATGCTGAATCAGGAGAACTGATTGTCAGTGCCGCTAAGTCGGTAGCAAATGTCGGTGTCCTATCCATCGATATAAACATGCAGGCAATTCTAGATATGATTGACACCGTAGAAATCGGTGATTCTGGTTATGCTGCGATTTTGGATCAATCCGGCCTTTTCGTTGTCCATCCTGATTCCTCCTATATTGGCAAGGATGTCGCGGAAGAGGACTTTTATAAAGAAATCATGGCACAAAACAGCTCCTCTGGTTCCGTTGACTTTACCCTTGATGGATCTGGTAAAACGTCCGGCTATACGCTAAATGATCGGTTAAACTGGATCATTTTGGGTACCGTGGATAAAGCTGAACTGGCTAAAAAATCACAGCCAATATTAATTCCGATTGCGATAAGTATTCTAGTTGTCTTGCTTTTATCAGCACTTCTTACATGGATGATCGCCAAAAGGATTACAAGTCCGATTAAAACGCTTCAGGAAAAAATGAAAGCAGTCGAAGAAGGCGATTTATCCATTGATCTATCGCACGAAAGCACAAATGAGGTTGGCCAATTATCTAAGTCAATCGATGAAATGAAAGAGAGCCTCCGAGCCATTATCAAGAATGTTTCAGAAGCTACGACAGCTGTTTCCGGCCAAAGTTCGCAATTGACACGTTCGGCCGACGAAGTAAAGGAAGGAAGCCAGCAAATCGCTTCAACGATGCAGGAACTAACTTCCGGAGCAGAAACGCAAGCTAACAGCTCCACAGAGCTATCTGAAATGATGTCCAGTTTTATGGCAAAAATTCAACAGGCACATGAAGGCGGAGAACAAATTGCCGACACTTCCAGCGATGTCTTGAAAATGACAAAAGACGGCAGTTCGATGATGGTTAGTTCCGTCGATCAAATGAAAAATATTGAAAGAATTGTTAAAGACGCTGTTTCCAAGGTACAAGGCCTTGACTCGCAATCCCAGGAAATCTCTAAATTGATTAAAGTAATTAATGAAATAGCCGAACAAACCAACCTGCTATCCTTAAATGCTGCAATTGAAGCAGCCCGGGCTGGCGAACACGGCAAAGGGTTTGCAGTCGTGGCCAATGAAGTGCGAAAGCTTGCTGAGCAAGTATCGAATTCGGTAGTCGATATTACGGAAATAGTCGGCAATATTCAAAACGAATCCAGCATAGTTGCTAAATCGCTTGAAGCCGGTTATCAGGAAGTAGATGAAGGCTCGAAGCAAATCCAAGCAACAGGAGATACCTTTACCAATATCGATAGCTCTGTCAGCCAGATGGTAGAAAAGATTCAGCATATTTCAGAAAATCTGCGTGATATAGCGGACAACAGCAATAACATGAATGAATCCATTCAGGAAATTGCTGCGGTTTCTGAAGAATCTGCCGCTGGCATTGAACAGGTATCTGCTTCCGCCCAGCAATCGACAAGCTCTATGGAAGAAGTTTCAAACAACGCTGGTGAGCTGTCCCGCTTAGCAGAGGAACTCAATGACCAAATCAAAATATATTTAGATTAATAATGGACTTAAAAGATCGAAATGAACCCAACGAAATAATCGAGCAATATTTGAGCCAATCTGTAACTGAGATCACATATGAAGAGGAAAGACCAGAAGCTGCGGTAACGTCAATTATAAAGAGCTATGAAAGCATCCTGGCTGAAGTGAAAGGGCAACGTGACTTACTGCAACAACTTTATGAAGATTCTCAACAGCAAAATAAAATGCTTATGGCTCAAATGCAAGAAAACACAAAGATACTATCTGAGTTCAAAAACTCTATATCTTCCGATAATGAAGAACAGCAAACAAAAGTGGAGGAGTTAAAAAATTTAATAGAAAAAGATAAAGCCAATAGAGAAGAGGAGAAATCAACGGTTGAACAAAGAGATAAAGAATTAATGAAGATGCTTAGACAACTTAGTGAAAACAAAGAAAACCAACAAGAGAAGCCATGGTACAAGAAAATATTCAAGTAAATATAGAGGGATTCACATTAGAAATGTTGAATGTTTAGCATGAACCGCAAATAAAATAAATAAAATATTTAAAAAGAAGGTGATTCAATGTATCTGTGGGATATATTAACACCAATTATATATTTAGTGTTTATAGTTAACTTGTTTTATTCATATAAGACATACAGAAATAAGTCCACTTTACCTTTTACCATTACTATATTAATTAATGCCTTTATAGGCTTCTTAACTCTCTGGTCAATAGGTATGTACTTATTTATTATCAGTGCTCTTCAATTAGTAGGGTTGCTTATAATATTATTAAAAAATAAAAAAAGCATTATATAACTGAACTATAACCCGAATAATGGACAGTAATTAAAAAGCGTCCATTATTCGGGTTTTTCTATGTTTAAATAGATATCCCGTTTATAATGAAACAAAGTATTGGAGCGGAGGGATATTATGGCGAGAAGCTTTTCAACATTCGAATTAAAACAATTGGAGAACAATCCAAATGTACTGAAAGTTTCTGATCGGTCTATAACCTATCATCCAGAATTTAAAAAGTTGGCTGTCCACGCATATAAAGAAGGGGCTAGTCCTACAGAAATCTTTCTTGAACATGGTTTCGACCTGTCGGTCATTGGAAAAGAACAACCCAAACGGTGTCTACAGCGATGGCGTGATACTTATAGTAAGTATGGGGAAGCAGGATTAGAAAATGAGCGTCGAAGTAAGGGAAGCACTGGTCGCCCTTCTTCCAAGCATCTTACAGCTGAAGAAAAACTAAAGAAAGCAGAAGCACGAATCAAATATTTAGAAGCAGAAAATGAATTCTTAAAAAAGCTCGAAGAGATGGAAAGGCAGGCGATGAAGAAGAAACAAAACTAGCCCCTTGCGAGATATATGAACTTATCGAACAGTTGCTACGCAAGTACCAGCTTAAAAACATGGTCTCCTATTTATGCCAGCTGGCTGGTATAAGCCGAAGTGGTTATTATGCCTGGTTAAAAGGCGAAACAAACAGGCAGCTTAAAGAAGAGAGCGATGAAAAAGATGCTGAACTGCTTATAGAAATCTTTCACGAAAACGATGGAAAAGTGGGAGCACTTCAAATCAAAATGATACTTGAAAACAATTATGACATCATTTTGAATCATAAAAAGATTAGACGATTGATGAAAAAGTTTCGTTTAATGACAAAAATCAGGCGAGCAAACCCTTATAAGCATATGATGAAAGCCACGCAAAAACACAGAACCTGTGATAACCTTCTTAACCGGGAATTCGACAAAAGGGGCCTGGTAAGTTTTTCCTTACAGACATCACATATATCTACTATGGCAGAGCACAAAAAGCTTATTTATCGTGTGTGAAAGACAGTACTACAAAAGAAATTATTACTTATGTGGTATCTAAGACATTGGAGATGGAGATTGCCTATCGTACACTTGATCAATTGAAAGAAGCAGTAGGAATGTTTCACCCGGAAGCCATCCTCCATTCAGATCAGGGAGTTCATTATACACACCCTGTGTTCCAGAAGAAGGTGAAACAAAGGGGGCTCCGTCAATCAATGTCGCGACGTGGTAACTGTTGGGATAATGCACCGATGGAGTCTTTCTTTGGCCACTTCAAAGATATGGTGGACCATAAATCGTGTGAGACACTTGATGCATTGGAGAGTAAAGTTAGTAATTATATCGATAGATATAATAATGAGAGGTATCAATGGGGATTAAAAAAAATGACCCCGGTACAATACCGAGGTCATCTATTGGCAGCTTAGGCCTTTTTTATAAACTGTCCATATTATGGGGTACAGTTCAAACATATAATGCTTTTTTTATTTAGTATTTAGATTTAATTTACTTCTACATCTAAGTCTAAAGTGATCGTGCTTTCTCCTCTTCGACCCCAATCTACCACGTAATCATAAGTTCCATCATTTTGAATATCTACCTTGATGTAATGGTCAACTTCTGTAATTTTATCATTATCCAGGAAGTCGTAATTATAATAGTCACCGGTTCCCTCTACACGTAGCTTTTGATTAGAGTAATATAAATATGGGCTGCTTTTCCATCTATCACTTACATACCAATGGGTTCCTAAAGAAGAAGGATTTGCTGCCCAAGTACTAAGCGAAGATGATCTGTGACCCACCGTACTTCCATAGTCATACCAAGAAAAATTTAAAGTGGTTCTAGTTAAGTCAACACCTACTGGATCATCCGTTATTGCTTTTACCCATCCTGTATAAGTTGTGGCTGCAGGAGAAATTAAGGCATCCTCCTTTACCGAAGTAACCTCTTTTGGTTCAACAGTATAAGTATCTGTTTCAGTATTTACTGTTACATCATAAGCTTCAGTTTTTCCATCAGTCTTTTTTGTCCCTTTAATAATTACACGGTCTTCATCTTCACTTTCCTTTAGTATCACATCCTCAAAAGGGGTTTCATACCCTTTTTCCAGCGTTAAACTTTTTCCTGATTCTTCTGCATTAGCAATAGATGGGGATAAAAAAACGAACAAACCAAGCACAAATAAAAAATTAAACTTTTTCACTTTCATTTCTTATCTCCTCCTTTTTTACTAATAAGTAAGTTCTACGAAAAACATTAAAATCCTTGTATTATATTAAAAAAATTGTAAATTTTTTCATTATTATTCCAGATATCTCGATCATCATCTTTTGGCATATTTTTATTTAGTAATTCATCTAATTCCTTACTCAATCTCAATGTTTCAATATGAGTAAAACCTTTCTTTAATCCACATCTAATCATTTCCTGCCTTTTAGATTCAATGCATTCCATCATCAGAGGATTCCCCTTTGTCGTTATAATAACTTTTAATCATCGATTCCAGGTACATTAGAATCTCATCGGATGAAAGGTACCTAATACTTTTCAGAATCTGTGATTGTTCCGAATGGGGCAGTTGACACAAATGGTCAATAACGGTTTTGCTCTCTATATAAAGTTTTTTCTTTGATGAAATAATAAAAACTCTCCACGGAAGTACATCCAAAGCACTTCTTAAATCATCCATTGAAATCAATCCCTCCAAACAAAAATTACTTTTCATATTAAGTATGCATGAGTTCAGTTAACATCCGCCCCTGCTCTGGAAAGCAGGGGCGGATTTTTTTGTACATCCAATGAAAAAAAGGATAGCTCATAGCATTTCTGCTATGAACCATCCTTTTCCTAACTATTCTACTTGTTCCAACAGTTGATATACATCTTGTTTGGATTGGACATTCAACAGCTTTTCACGATACGTATCATCCATTAGCTTGCGGGAAAGCATCTGCAAAATCTTCAGGTGATCATTTCCTTCTGCCTCTTCTGGAACTGCAATCATAAATATTAATTTCGCATCCGTCCCATCCAAGCTATTCCAATCAATTCCTTCCTTCTTCCTGCCAAAGACCACACTCGGTTTAACAACCGCCTGTGATTTTCCATGTGGGATGGCAATATTCATACCGATTCCGGTAGTACTCTCTTGTTCCCTGTCCAGGATTTTTTGCTTGAATGCCGCTGGAGAATTAACCAGGCCGTTTGTTTCCAGCTTAGCAATTAATTCGTCAATTACTTCATCCCTGGTCGTTCCCTGCAATTCGGTATCAATTAACTCCAAACTGGTTATATCCGTCAGTTTGTTTATCTCTTCCACCTTGTCAGCATCCACTTGCAGGTCATGTCCGCCGGCGCTTCCCTCAGATTGCTGGTCGGCATCGATCCCCAATTGCTCTGTTGCCTCTTCTGCATAGGCATTGTTATCTTCCGCTGTTACCGGCTGGCCGCCGACATCTCTCTTAATTAGTTTAATCATCAAGGCCGTCACAAGGGAACCTATGATAATAGCGATGAAGAACATCACTACATTATCTACTGCGCCGAGCACGCCGACGATTGGACCGCCATGGGCTACCCTGTCACCAACATTTCCAAGCATTGCCACGACAGATCCTGCCATCGAGCCAACCATGATGCTTGGGATTACTCGAATAGGGTCTTGGGCTGCAAAAGGAATCGCTCCCTCTGTTATTCCAAATAACCCCATGGTGAACGACGCCTTGCCAGTTTCTATTTCTGTATTTTGGAATTTTTTCTTGAACATGAAGGTGGCAAGCCCTAGCCCGATTGGCGGTACGGCAATGGCCACCGCAATTGGCCCCATAATTTCATAGTTGCCTTCCCCAATCATCGCCGAACCGAAAAGAAAAGCAACCTTATTGACAGGACCGCCCATATCAAAGGAGATCATAGCTCCTAATATAAGGGCGAGCAAAATGGAACTTGTCCCTTGCATACCTGCCAGCCATGCTGTTAATGATTCAAACACTTGCGCTACCGGAGCGCCGATAATGAATACAAAAGCCAAGCCGACGATTAGCGAGGCAAACACAGGAATAATAATAATCGGCATAATCGGCTGAACCGCTTTTGGCACTTTTATCCGTTTAATCAGCAAGGCTACATAGCCTGCCAGAAAACCTGCAATAATTCCGCCGAGAAAACCAGCCCCCGCTTCACTGTTATAAAAGCTTCCATTGGCAGCTATATAACCACCAATGATACCAGGAGCCAACCCGGGCCTGTCAGCAATACTAAAGGCTATGAACCCGGCTAAAATCGGCACCATAAACGTGAACGATGCAGCGCCAAGATTTTCAATCGTTTTCCAGAAAGAATCCTCTGGAATCTGTATTCCTTCTGCAGTCTGCTGACCGCCCAGGGATAATGCAATCGCAATTAATAGCCCACCAACAACGATGAACGGAATCATATAGGAGACACCATTCATTAAATGCTTGTAAATCGGATTTTCTTTTTCCTTTTTGGTGCTGGCTGATTGGCTGTCCGCTCCATCCTGGCCTTTATGTACCGCGACATTCCCGCTGGTTATTTTGTTAATTAACTCTTTCGGCTGGCGTATACCTTCCTGCACCCCGACAGCCAACAGTTTCTTACCGACAAAGCGGTCCTTTGCTACCGTTTTATCTGCAGCTATGATGACTCCATCCGCTTCTTCAATATCTTTTTCCGAAAACTCATTTTCCACTCCAATCGAGCCCTGTGTTTCAATTTTAATATCGATACCTAGCTCATCTGCTGCCTTTTGCAAATTTTCAGCAGCCATATAAGTATGAGCAATCCCGTTCGGACAGGAAGTAATCGCTAACAATTTCATAAATATCCTCCTCACCTTCGCAATCGATTATAAATAATATACCCCAAAACTACCAGGTCAAAAGTTGCCTGTCCAAATTTTTTATGTTTTCCAAAGATCAATAACTGCAAACACTAGTTTACAATCATTTACCTTCTCAAAAAAGTTTGCTAATTTAGGTAACTATTTTAGAATGAGAATTAGATACATATAAAGAAGTGGACCCAATATGCTTAGTCCTTGCCTATATAACTGGCGGGAAGATGATTATGTATTGAAGAAGCAAAGAAGACTAAGTGACGAGAAGAAAAATTAGTTAAATAAAAAATGGAGGGCTTAATGTGAGAACAAGAAGTAGAAAAAGAGAATATATTGAATTAATTTTAGCCACTATATTAGTTTTAATTATTACATTTGTCTTTGATTTACCACAATTTATTATAGCTTCTTTAGTGATAATAATTGTTATAAATATTATAGCTATTGAAATCAGACAAAAAAGACAATAGAGAAATAACAAAACAGCAGCAAAGAATGACCGCCAAAAAAAGGATTCCTCCGTGGCCTGTCCCCTTTTAATTTCTCGCTGATCCCAATGGCGCTGCTCTGCTGCCGCCGTTTGTTTCTGCCAATAATTTTCATGCTTTTTTGGGAATTTATGTTAAGATAATGGTTAAATTGAGGAGTTTTTTTACCAAACATAAGTCAGGGGGAGATTGTTTTGGGAAAGAAACAAAAGAAGAAAAAAGTCGATAAGGAACATTTTGGAGAATTTTTGGCCTATTGGATACCTGAAATGATAGTGTTCCCTGTAAGGATAATCATTTGGCTGCTAAGAGGATAAGGCAGGTTGATTCGCAATGTCTTTGAAGGAATTTAAATTACTAAATATCAAACAATCCCGATAGGCAAAGTTCCCTGAACTATAAAAAACCCGCCGATTGACGGCGAGTTTTTGTTTTAAGGCTGTGTACTAAACGGTTGTTTTATCTTTTCCTTTTTTTATCTGTTTACTTCGCAGCTGTCCGCAAGCGGCGTCAATATCCGAGCCTTGTTCTACGCGGACACCGCAGTTAATCCCCTGGTTCATCAATGTTTCATAAAACTCCAATATCGCTTTTTTTGTACTGCGCTGGTATTGGTTATGTTCATCTACAGGATTATAAGGAATTAAATTCACATAAGATAAATGACGTTTATCCTTTAAAAGCTTAGCAAGCTCCAACGCCTCTTCCTTATGGTCATTCACATCTCTCAACAAAATATACTCAAAAGTAATTCTCCGGTTGGTTTTCTCCAAATAGTAATCAACGGCCGGCATTAACTTTTCCAATGGGAATGCTTTGTTGATTTTCATGATCCGTGTCCGCAAATCATTATTCGGTGCGTGCAGCGATACTGCCAAATTGATTTGCATATTTTCATCGGCAAAATCGTAGATCCTGTGGGCCAATCCGCTAGTCGAAACGGTAATGTGCCTTGCACCGATGGAAAGGCCTTTTTGGTCATTAACAACACGGAAGAAATCCATCATGTTGTCATAATTATCAAATGGCTCGCCGATTCCCATGACAACAATATGGCTGACTCTTTCTTCCTTGGCAGCTTTGTCCAAATGATGCTGGACATTCATAATCTGTTCTACTATTTCACCGCTGGAAAGATCGCGGTTTTTAGTCAGCAACCCGCTGGCACAGAACGTACAGCCAATATTGCAGCCTACTTGTGTAGTTACGCAAACAGACAAACCATAGTTAAACCGCATTAGCACGGTTTCAATTAAGTTACCGTCCTGCAGTTCAAACAAAAATTTAATTGTTCCATCTTCCGATTCCTGTTTGACAGCTTGCTTCAGGGTTTGGATAACAAAGTGCTCCTCCAGCAATTCGATACAATCGCTATTAAGGTTTTTCATTTCCTCGAATGCTGTAACCCGCTTTTTATAAAGCCAATCCCACACTTGCTTTGCCCGGAATTTTTTCTGCCCGTGCTCAACAAGCCAGGATGTCAGTTGATCTAATGTTAATCCATAGATGGATTGCTTGTTCATTGATTACCCTCATTTCAAAACTTTCATTTCTTTTTCCTATACTCATACTACTTTAAAGTATCGCCTTGTAGCAACCCGTATATGCGGTTATGGCAGAATTTGCAGTATAAGACCTTATTATTCCCTTTCTCCAGACGGATATGATAAGCAAGGCTTTTGACACCCCCGTTTGTCTCCTGTATTTTGTAAAGATGAATTCCGAGTAAAATCATCCGAATTAACCGTCATTACTATCGTAAACATCTTTATCCAAAAAGGAAGGAGACTTTTTTTATGAAAAAAGCCTGGAGAGGGTATCTCGAAGTATCGCTCATTTTAAAAATAACGATTGCGCTAATTCTTGGCGTTATCGTCGGTCTCACTTTTGGCGAGCAGGCCGCTGTATTATCTCCTTTTGGCGACCTGTTGATACGTCTGCTTAAATTTCTGATTATCCCACTGGTATTGTTCACCTTAATTGTAGGAGTCAATCAAACAAAGATTAGCAGCTTAGGCAGAATGGGAGGAAAAGTATTTCTTTATTATCTATTGACTTCTGCCTTAGCAATTATTGTCGGGGTCACAACCGCAAGCATATTCGACCCGGGGATTGGCATGTCTTTAAATACAAATGAAACAGTGGAAGTTCCAGATAATCCCGGGATCATCAGCGTACTTTTAAACATTGTGCCTGATAATATCGTCACAGCATTTTCCGAACTTAACCTCCTCGGGATTATCTTTACTGCCTTTGCTTTCGGCATTGCTATTTCCTCGTTACGCTCATCGAAGGAATATAGCAAATGGGGAAACACGCTTTATCAAGTGGCAGCAGGATTAAACCAAGCTACATTAACAATCATGAAGGCCATCCTCCAGTATGTACCGATTGGTATTTTTGCCATTATTGCCGGAACGGTCGGAAATCAAGGGGCTGACACCCTACTATCTTTAGGTAATATGATTGCCGTATTATATATAGCTTTAATTGTACAAGTCGGTTTGTATACGATTTTTATGCTATTATCTAACATTCGCCCACGAGCTTTTTTTGCACGAGCACGCACCCCGATGGTTACCGCATTTGTTACACAGAGCAGTTCGGGTACACTACCGCTCACCTTGAATGCTGCTAAGGACTTAAGCCTCTCGAAAAGCCTATATGGGTTTAGCCTGCCGTTAGGGGCAACAATTAATATGGATGGGGCAGCAATCCGAATCGCTGTTTCAGCAGCCTTTGCCGCCAATGTCATTGGTGACCCGTTAAGTCTTACAGACATATTGGAGGTTGTCTTGATCGGAACGCTTGCTTCCATCGGTACCGCTGGTGTTCCAGGTGCCGGAATCATCATGATTGCGACTGTTTTCGCCCAATTAGGCCTGCCAATGGAAGCGGTTGGGTTATTGACAGCTATTGATGCCCTTGTCGGTATGGGTTGTACCGCCTTGAATGTAACTGGCGACTTGGCAGGCACTGCTATTATTAATAAGACTGAAACGAATCGAACATCTTCGTATGCTTCTTGAGGACATCGACTGAAGGGCCTGGTGCTGGACTGAATAATAAGCCGGCATCAGGCTATTTTAATGCGAAACCTGCAGGGCATTCCGGCCGAAATTTCTGTCGCAGCCACCAGTTCTCAGTGCATTACTTACCTGTTAACAAAGAAGCCTTTCTGGTATCGGAACTATTCAGAAAACGATAAAGGTATTTTTGCGAATGCCTAGAACTAGTAAATACATATGCTTTACCAGAGAGGAGCTAAGAAATTATGGAACTTTCATCTTTTTTTACCTATCCGATCATTCAAGCGCCGATGGCGGGCGGTACGGCTAACCCCGCACTTGCTGCAGCTGTTTCGAATGCTGGCGGACTAGGATTTTTAGCAGCTGGCTATAAATTGCCTGAAGAGGTTCACCAGGAAATCGCAGACATGCGAAAACGTACAGACAAATTTTTTGGAGTGAACCTTTTTGTCCCAGGTGGCAGAAGTGTCGAAACGAAAGCTGTTGAAAGTTATGCAAAACGGCTTGAAAAAACGGCCCGGAGCTTAGGAGTAGATGTAGGAGAGGCTAAAACGGATGACGATGGCTGGGATGAAAAGCTTGCCGTGCTGATAGAAGAGCGGGTAGCTATCGTTAGCTTCACGTTCGGCTGCCCCTCTTCTAACGTTATTGACAGGCTGAAAAACTGCGGAATCTATGTTATAGTCACCGTTACAACCCCAGAGGAAGCAGTAACGGCATATCAGGCTGGAGCTGATGCGCTGTGCCTGCAAGGGATTGAAGCCGGCGGCCACCGTAGTTCGTTTACAAATGATCGGCAAGGCGAAGATTACTCGCTGCTTGTACTTTTACGGCTAGTCTGCCACCAGATCGAATTGCCGATAATAGCAGCAGGCGGTATCATGCACGGCAAAGATATTGCTGCTTTACTAACCGCTGGCGCAGACGCAGTCCAGTTAGGCACTGCCTTTTTGCGCTGTCCCGAAAGCGGAGCCAGTGAGCTGCATAAGCAGGCACTAGCCGACAATAGTTTTTCGGAAACTACCGTAACACGGGCCTTTACCGGACGAAGGGCCAGGGGATTGGTCAATCAATTCATCAATGAATACAGTGAATTTGCTCCAGCGGCCTACCCGCACGTTCATTATATGACCAAAAATATCAGGAAAGCAGCAGGGAAATCAGGAAATCCACAGCTGATGGCCTTGTGGGCCGGACAGGGACACAAGCTTGCAAGTGATTTACCAGCGGAAGAAGTGATGGCTCTATTGTTAAAACAAGCGTTACAAGCCAAAGAAACTGCACATCAAAAAAAGATATAGACGGCTCGGCTGTCTATATCGCTCATTCATTTAATTAGAAATCAAAATTGTCTGCTCAGGTCCAACCCGGCAGTTCTCATCAACCATTACGAGAGCTGGAGGATGACGGTGTGATCTAAACCGCATTGTTTACAACCAAGTTCTAAGTGATTATGGGAGCCATTTTCTGCGTGAGATAGTCGCTGCCGAAGCGTTCCTTATCCTCAGAAGCACAAACGCCTTCTTCCGGTGTCATCAGACTCGTGCTGTTTTTGCAAGGGGATGTATGTTATGTCCCAACCTCTTTTTCTCACTAAAGTTTACCCCGGCTCTCTTCCAGCTCCATCAGCAACGTATAATATTTGATACTCGTCTGGATATGGCTTTGATTACTTAAAAACAGCTTTAACTCCTCCATTCCTATTCCTAATTCTTTCGCCTCCTCCATTAATTCCACCCACTCCTGATCAAGCTTTTTATAAGCATTCATGATAACTCCCCCTAAAATACAATTGTATTTCAGGCGACCCAGCCGTCATTATTGTATTCCAATATTAGACCTGTGGCTTTGCGTCCCTATTTTTCAATAGGTTTGCCTTTTTCTGAGTGTTTCTGAGACGCCAGAAAGAATGAGCCCATGCGTTGAAGATGAATCATCGTATGTATAATCATTTAATCCATCGTAACAAAGAAGCCATTACACCTTCATTACAGCACCCTCCTTTCGTTAGCATTAATGCAAAAATTGAAAATAAAAAAAGCTGCCAGAATGGCAGTTTCGAATTTTCTTTCTTTATATTTCTTTATTTTTATAGTTACTGCGCCGTTCTTTAAGCTCCAGCAATCGCTCGTAGATCAGTTCATTCTCTCCTCCGTTATATTCATAAGCAATTTCCAGATATTCCAATGCCGATTTTACATCGCTTTGTTTTTCATACATATCAGCTAGAAACAGGGACATTTCCCCCCACTGTTTTTCTATCCAATTTCTCAAATCGAGAAACCAGTCATCATACAATCCAGGCATCATGTTCGCTGTTCTCTCTGCAAGCAATTGTTTATACTTAGCAGTTTTCTGAACGCCTTCTGGCAGTCGATTGGTTATTTTTATAGCTTCTATGTGGCTATGTAAATCGGACAGTATTTTGGCTTGTAAAAAAACATGCTCCCTGTCAGTAATTAAAATTGGCGCCGCATAAGAATGATTATTTCTTTCCAATAAATGCTTTAAGTGATGCAAGGCAACCCGTAACCGGTTGCGGGCATTTTCCAGTTCCACCTCTGGCCAGAAAGTATCACACAGTTCTTCCCGGGTTACCGATTGCTGAATGGTTAAGTACACCAGTATTTGTTTAGCCTTTCTTTTTCCCCATCCTTCAAATATCCTGTTTCCATTTACATATACGGAAAAACCTTGCATGGTATTGACTAGCAGCTCATTGAGCCGTTGGGGTCGATCTGCAGCCTGCTCGATCATCCCCCTGATTTCCGAGTACATTTGGGAGGTCAGATGTTTTTGGTAATCGTAGTCAAGTAAGCTAATATCAGAAGATTTATCGTGGTGTTTTCGAATAAAATGATCGATCCAGTCTGCAGTCAGCTCGGGCTGGTCCATCTGTATCATAAAAGCTGCCTGTGGCACGGTATAACACCTGGCGTTCGGATTGAAGTTCAAGCTTGCACTGGAAAGTTCAGGCGGGAAAATGCTATCTTCTGATCCCGATAAAATCAGAATAGGCACATTAATTTTCCGCAGGTTTTCCACACCTGCTTCCCCAAACCCAGTATGAAATAATTCAAAGTACACGGTTGGGGAGACCTTCCGGTAGGCGTTTAACAGCACCGTTATTTTGGGGTCGCTAGGCAGATAGCAAACCTTATTAACGATTTCTTTTCCCATTGCCAGCATCGAAGTCTGCCCTTCTACCATGCGCTTTCGTTGTGTGGCAACTTTGTCACCCATTTGCTTGGGATAATGAATAGGTACACTGAACAAAATCAATGTCTTTAACGGCTGCGGCCGCCTACCTGCAATTTGAACGCCGACAAACCCACCGAGCCCCTGCCCGATCATATGATAGGCGTCAATCTTTAATTCAGCTATGAGAAAGGTTAGATCGTCGGTCAGCAAATCGATTGTTCTTTGCTCGCTGCCTGCATCACTATCCCCATGCCCGCGCAAGTCATAACGGAGAATATGATAATTCTTTTGAAAATAAGGAATGATAAAATCCCATGAATACATATCCAAACCGATTCCATGAATGAGAATCAACGTCTCTTTTGCCAGCGGATCTGCGGACACTATCCACTCGTAATGAATTTTAATAGAATCTCGATCCATCCAGGACAATCGACCACCCCCATTTTATAATAAATGAATAATTGAATTTATCCTCTAGGTAATTAGTTTCGCTAAAAGTTGACGATATCCTTTTACAAAGAAATCTACGTATCAAATAGCACTCGTTATGCATTCAAAGAATTACCGAAATAATTACACAACCCCTGAATAGAACACAAAGAAAATGAGACTCCTCTGCCTTTCATTACATGCCATTTTATGGTATGAACAGTTAGAGAATCAAAGAACCTTGATATCTCTTCGTATAAGTAGTAACAGATTGAAAGATTTAAAATCTAAATCCAAATCTAAATCCATCTATTTTGCTTTTTTAGTGGCTCTGTTAAAGCCTGTTGTTGATAATTGATTTAGAGGAACAAATGTTCTATAATTGAATTATCATATAAGGGTCGGTGATGAACGTGAGCGTAACAGCCATTCTTAAAGACATTCAAAAACTAAATCCCGCAGAGAAACATCGGTTGCGCGCGTATTTAATCGATGCCCTTACTGCGTCATCATCCACAGGAAATGTTCTTCAGGAGATAACGGAACGAAAAAATAAGAATGGCTATCACTGTCCGGATTGTGAATCGGAACATATTGTTCGATTCGGTAAATACTCCATAGTAGTCCATGGTGAAGAAGTGACGAAACAACGTTATCGCTGTAAAGCTTGTAAAGTGACTTTCACCGACCTCACAAATACGGCGCTGTATCGAACCCGTTACCTTAATAAGTGGATTAAATTTGTTGAATGAATAATCGAAGGATATTCTCTGCGAAAAGCTGCTAAATTGGTTGGGAATGTTACCCACGTGACCCTATTTTACTTGGAGACATAAGCTTCTGTCTTCATTGAGACAAATGGAAATATCGAACTTTGAAGGTATCATCGAAATGGACGAGACCTATTTCCTGTACTCAGTAAAAGGACAAAAAAAGGTTACAGGCAGAAAATCCCGCAAACGTGGAGGTTCCGCAAAGAAACGCGACATAAGCAATGAACAAGTATGTGTGTTGGTCGCAAGAGACCGTGAAAAGATGACTTTTTCGCAGGCTTTGGGAATGGGCCGGTTAACAAAAGAGCAATTGGATAAAGCTATCGGACATAAACTTTCAAGTAAGAATGTTTTATGCACCGATTCTTGGCGTCCCTTTAAAACATATGCCGCTGAAAAAGGTATGAACATTTATCAGTTCAAGTCTGATGGTAAAATCCGAACCAAAGGGCTTTATCATATTCAGAACGTCAATAGTTATCATCGCAGGTTAAAAGGCTGGATACAGCGATTTAACGGCGTAGCGACTAAGTATTTAAACAATTATCTTGCTTGGTTTCAAACGCTGGAAACTATCCAACATCAACGAAACGAAATCACGATGAATGACTTGGTTATTAAAGGAAATTTAATACAAAATGTGGAAACGTATGATACACTTAGGTTATCTAGATTCACGATATAAACACTGTTTCTTATTCAACAGATAGTTAAAAAAGGGGAGATTATTTGAATTCCAGATTGAAGTCGTTCCTTTCTGGTCTTGTGTGTGCACTTGTAGGGATTATGATTTTTAGTATCATAGAGAATGGAAAAATAGATTGGGATGCAATCGGTTTTCTATTGACTGCTATTTTCTTAGTATTATTTATTAGATTAGGCTTAAATTTATATAAAAAGAATGAATAATACTATTGAACAATATAGCGTTAATGAACCTATAATACTAAAGCAAAACTTCCATTAAATTGGGAGTTTTGCTTTTTCACTAAATATCAACACTAAACTTTAACAGAGCCTTTTTAGTAACAATGCCTTCCCTGCATTATCCGGGAAGGCATTGTTTTTATAACTAGGCAATATTGTATTGAGCGTCTTTCTGCTTGATGCTGCGGTATTTGATGATTTGGCCTGCGTACCAAAGGATCACTATGAAAGTCAGCGAGAAGCCGATGATGGCGGAAAGCTGATAATCAAGGTTCAAACCTTCTGGTGCATAGAAAATATACATACAGACGACGCCTGTCATGAAGACTGCTGGAATACCGCAAATCCAATGAAGCTTGAAATTCTTTAATAAATACAAGGTTGCTGTCCAAAGCATCACGGTTGCCACAACCTGGTTGGTCCAGCCTACGTATCTCCATAAAAATGTATAGTCTATTGTCGCCAGCAGGAAGGCCGGAATTGATACCGGTATGGTTACTAGCAGTACTTTTACTTTGCTGTCCATCTTATAAAACTTAGCCAATACATCGGTCAATATCATCCGTGAAGAACGGAGCGCTGTATCACCAGTAGTAATCGGAAGAATGATTACTCCAAAAATAGCCAGGATTCCCCCAAGCGTTCCTAACAACGAGGTGGAAATCTCGTTTACTACTCCAGAAGGACCGCCTGCCGCAAGTGCTTCCGCCAATCCAGCCGTTCCATTAAAGAAGGTCATGCCGGCAGCAGCCCAGATTAAGGCAATCACCCCTTCGATGATCATTGCTCCATAAAAAATCTTGCGCCCATCCGATTCCTTTTTCATCGTACAAGCGATGATTGGGCTTTGCGTACAATGAAAGCCAGAAATGGCCCCGCAGGAAATCGTCACCATCAATAACGGCCAAACCGGCAGGTCACCAGGGTGTAAATTGGCTACCGTCAGGTTCGGCATTGGCTTCCCTGAGAACAGGATGGCAACTGCTACAGCAATCGCCATGACCAGCAGGATTCCTCCAAGCAACGGATAAATACGGCCTATAATCCGGTTAACTGGAAGTACCGTGGCTAATAAAAAATAACTAAAAATAATGACTAAAGCTACCAAGAAACTTAGCGGTGTTATTTGTGAAATCAATTGGGCTGGTCCAGCCGTGAAGGCGGCAGCCACTAAAATCATTAATATGAGTGATAATCCATTAATAAACGTTTTCGCAGGCCTGCCCAGATACCGTCCTACCAATGTAGGGAATTGGGCTCCGCCATGGCGTAAAGACATCATTCCGGAAAAGTAATCATGGACTGCTCCGGCAAATATACTTCCGACCACAATCCAGATAAAAGCCACCGGCCCATAAAGAGCTCCGGCAACGGCTCCATATATCGGACCAAGTCCAGCAATATTTAATAATTGAATTAAATTCCCTTTCCACCAGCTCATCGGTACAAAATCCAGATTATCCCGCTTAGTATAAGCTGGGGTGGGGGTATCATCATCAATTACAAAGGTGCGTTCAACGAATTTGGCATAAAAAGTATAGCCTAGTACTAATAAAAGCAGTGCTGCGAAAAATGTTACCATGGTCCAACCTCCTGTTGAAAATCTAGTAGAGTATGAACATATTAACATTTTTATATAGAAAGTAAATACAATTTTCAGAAAAAAATCACTATTTTGTCGAATAAAGGGCTTTCATAGACATTCGCCTGGATGGAGGGCAAAAAATCCATTGATATTTCCTTCGGCTGTCCTCCGCTAGTCCCGTTTATCACAACCACTTCACCAAATATCCATTCCTTCTTTTACCAACATAGCAAGAATAATTACTGCAAATTTGCTATACTTTCCCTAGGTATTTAAAAATGAAGTGTGGTGAGCGTTTTTGTTTAAAATCCTGTTAATAGAAGATGATGCCTCCTTGTTTAATGAAATAAAGGATCGGTTAGCCCAGTGGTCGTATCACGTGGATGGGATTGACGATTATCAAAAAGTGATGGAAAAGTTTGCAAAAGTACGGCCGGATTTAGTAATTATAGATATTCAGCTGCCAAAGTTTGATGGATTCCACTGGTGCCGGATGATACGTGAGCACTCGAACGTTCCAATTATTTTTCTGTCCTCACGCGATCACCCGACAGATATGGTGATGTCCATGAACCTTGGCGCTGATGATTTCATCCAAAAGCCGTTTCATTTTGATGTGTTGATCGCTAAAATACAGGCGATTCTTCGCCGGGTCTACAATTACAATACAGAGGCAACAGAGTTGAAAACATGGCTGGGGGCAACTGTTGACTTTGAACGGAATCAGGTGGCCAATGAAGAAGGGACCATTGAATTAACAAAAAATGAAATGTACATTTTGCAATTACTGATTGAACGAAAAAATAAAATTGTCAGCCGGGAGAATTTAATCAACCGGCTATGGGATGACCAACGGTTTGTCAGCGACAATACACTGACAGTAAACGTTAACCGATTACGAAAAAGGCTCGGTGAGATTGGGTTAGGTGATGCAATCGAAACGAAGGTAGGCCAGGGATACGTGGCGAAAGAGCAGACTGAACAATGATCAGAAACTTTTTAAGGGAACGTTTAACCTGGGTCCTCCTGTTTCTGTTCCTGCAGCTGCTTGCCTTGTTGATCGGATACTTAGATTCGGATGTCCGCTTCTCTTCCATCCTGTACTATGTGTTTCTTTCTGTTGTTATTTTTACGATATTTTTGGTTGTCCGTTATCATCAGGAGACGAGTTTTTTCAGGGAGCTCGCCAATCGTGAATATGATTTAGACGCAACCAGCCTGCCGGAACCAAGCACGCCATTTGAGCGTCTCATTTTTGACAGCATCTTTGAACCGATTGAACAGTTGAAACGGGAAGCTTCGACTAACCAGCAGCTGCTGGAGCAGGAGAAGGATGAGCTTCTATCCTGGATCCATGAAGTGAAAACACCGCTGACAACCATGCATTTAATTATCGACCGGATGGATGATCAGCAGCTAAAAACCCAATTAACAAATGAGTGGCTGCGCATCCACTTGCTGTTGGATCAACAACTCCATCAAAAACGGATTCCTTTTATCGAAAACGATTTATATATGGAAAATATAGAGTTGGAACCACTCATGTTTAGCGAAATTAATGAACTAAGATCCTGGTGCATGCAAAAAAGGATCGGTATAGATGTCGACCTGGCTGTCAACAGTGTATTGAGTGATGCCAAATGGCTCTCATTTATTATTCGTCAGCTGTTGACCAATGCTGTAAAATATAGTGACATATCATCGGAAATTACCATTAAAAGCAGTCAGCAAAATGGACAGACGCTGCTTCAGATAACGGACACCGGGCGGGGAATCGATGCCAAGGATCTGCCGCGCATTTTTGATAAAGGCTTTACTTCAACAAGCCAACACGAAGACAACGCGGCAACAGGGATGGGGTTATATTTAGCAAAGATGGCAGCAGACTTCTTAAAGATCCATATTAAGGTTGACTCTGTACGTGGATCGGGCTCTAGCTTTATATTAACCTTTCCAGATCAGGATGAATTTGTGAAAATTCGGAGCATGTGACAAAAGTGTCACATGCTTTTGTCATTTGTTCGGACAATGAAAGGACTCATAGGATCGGATATTATAGAATAAACCTAACAACGCATTGGAGGGTAAGAAATGAATATATTGGAAGCAACTAAAATCCATAAAAGCTATGGCAATAAATTTACCAAACAGGAAGTATTGAGAGGCATTGATCTAAGCATTGAAACCGGGGAGTTCGTCACCATCATGGGGGCCTCTGGTTCCGGGAAAACCACACTGCTTAACGTCCTTTCATCCATTGACCGTGTCAGTCACGGCACGATTAAAATTAATGGAGAGGAAATCACCGGCAGAAAAGACAAGCAGCTGGCTGAGTTTAGAAAACACCACCTGGGATTTATTTTTCAGGAATACAATTTGCTTGATACATTAACTGCGAAGGAAAATATTCTTTTGCCGTTATCCATCTCGAAAGTGTCCAAACAAGAGGCCAATAAACGATTTAAGGGTGTAGCTGACGATTTGGGTATTACCGATATCCAGAACAAGTATCCAAATGAGATTTCCGGGGGGCAAAAGCAGCGTACTTCAGCGGCACGGGCGTTCATTCATGAACCAAGCATCATTTTTGCCGATGAACCGACCGGTGCACTGGATTCCAAATCGGCATCCGACTTACTAGCAAAAATGAGCGACTTGAACGAAAAACGAAAGGCAACGATTGTCATGGTAACCCACGACCCTGTAGCAGCCAGTTATAGCAGCCGCGTCGTATTCATCAAAGATGGCAGTATTTATACACAGTTGAACAAAGGCGATCAGACAAGGCAAACCTTCTTGAAAGATATTATGAAGACCCAAGGGGTATTAGGCGGGGTCCAATATGAACATTAATCAACTGATTTGGCGTAACTTGAAGAAGAATTTAAA
The DNA here is from genome assembly GCF_900101125.1 of Sediminibacillus albus. Taxonomy (GTDB): domain Bacteria; phylum Bacillota; class Bacilli; order Bacillales; family Amphibacillaceae; genus Sediminibacillus; species Sediminibacillus albus. The sequence goes on from NZ_FNFL01000003.1 coordinate 395,807, forward strand.
AAACTACTACTTGTATGTGTTTGCCCTGATCTTCAGTGTGGCGCTCTATTTCGCATTTGTGACACTACAGTATGATCCAGCGATGGAAGAGGCAAAATCGGGAGTAAAAGGGGCAGCAGGGGTACGCGCAGCATCTGTCCTGCTGGTCGCGATTGTCTCGGTGTTTCTTTTATATGCCAACAATCTGTTCATCAAGCGGCGCAGCCAGGAAATCGGCTTGTTTCAACTAATTGGCATGACAAAGAACCGGATTTTTCGGATTCTCAGTATGGAGAACTTAACGATTTACTTTGGATCCTTGCTGATCGGCATTGCAGTCGGTTTTTCCATCTCAAAACTAATTACGATGAGCCTGTTCAAAATTACAGGAATCGAAGCAGTGGCCAACTTACACTTTTCTTCGCAAGCACTCGTACAAACCCTGCTCGTTTTCACCGCTATCTACCTATTGATCATGCTGATGAATTATCTATTTATCAGACGGCAGAGCATACTATCCTTGTTCCGTGTCACTTCGCGTACTGAAGGAAAAGTGAAAAGGATTTCCATCTTTGAGATTCTTATGGGCATCCTAGGAATTGGGTTAATCCTGGCCGGGTATTACGTTTCCTCCAAGCTGTTTGACGGGGATTTCAACTCAATCACAAAGTTGTACATGGTAATGATTTTCATCCTTGGTTCTGTCATCATCGGCACCTACTTCTTTTATAAAGGGTCTGTCCGATTCGTGGCTAATTTGATCCGTAAGAACAAAGGCGGTTATTTGAACATCAATGAAGTACTGTCCTTATCATCGATCATGTTTCGGATGAAATCAAATGCCATGCTGCTGACCATCATTACCACCGTATCAGCACTGGCAATTGGCTTGTTATCCTTAACGTATATTTCTTATTACTCAGCGGAGAAATCAGCTGAAACAATGTCTCCGGACGATTTTTCTTTGATCAGCCAAGATGATGCCGAGGCCTTTACAAAAAGGTTGGCCGAGAATGACATTGGTTTCAACGAGAAAACGACTGAAGTAGTAATAGCCGATGTGAATATTGAGGATATTACAGAGGCAAACTTAGACAACTTCAGCACGGATAATGGATTAATGACCGTACCAGTCATCAGTGATGAAGAGGTCGAGGAATTTGATTTGACGGAAAATGAAAGCCTGTTTACCGGATATAATGACGCCCTGCAGAAAATGATTGATCTTGATGGCCCTGGCAGCGTAACCTTTCATGGAAAAACGGAAGATATTTCGCTTCAGTATGCCGGCCTTGCCAAAGACAAAGTCATTTCCAACTATTTTACAGTCGGCGGGCTGCCAACCGCAGTTGTGGACAAAGCCATCTATCAGCGATTAAAAGATGATGCAAACCCAGAGATACAAACCGAATCTAAGCATTATATCGGAATAACCTTAAAAGATGAAGCAAAAATTGAGGAAGCAAATAACATTTTTCAAAGCATGAAAATGAGTGAAGAGTTCGGCAACTACTCTCTTTATCAATCTACACTTAACCAAAAACAAAACATGGGCCTAATCATGTTCATCGTCGGATTTTTAGGATTGACATTCCTAGTCACATCCGGCTGCATCCTATACTTTAAGCAAATGGGAGAAAGCGAGGAAGAAAAACCGAGCTATACGATTCTGCGCAAATTAGGCTTTACCCGAAAGGATTTAGCAAAGGGTATCCGCGGAAAACAGATATTCAACTTCGGTATTCCACTTGTCGTCGGTCTGCTTCACAGCTATTTTGCTGTTCAATCCGGCTGGTTCTTATTTGGTACCGAGCTTTGGACACCGATGTTTATCGTCATGGGGCTGTACACGGCACTCTATTCAATATTCGGATTCCTTTCGTTCCTCTATTACAAAAAAATCATTCGTGAGTCTTTGTGAATATAAGCCCTGATCCCACTGGATCAGGGCTTTTTCTTTATCATGTTCAACTGCAAAGAAAAAATCATTCGTTGTTACTTACTCCTATTTGGCAACCCAAACCTCCTGAACTGCTAGGCAATAATATTTTAATCCTTGCATAAGCATAAGGTAAAGCAATAAAACCCAAGGATGTGAAGGATAATGAGTCACTTAAACCCCGAAAAGTTATCCGTAGAGTTCAGAGGTGGCATCACACCCACAAGTCCCTTCTTCCCTCGCCATTACACCCTGACCCACTCGGATAGTACCGCTGAACTTTTTGTCACCATTGCACGGAGTTTTGCCTGGGATAAGATCAACCCTTTGCGAGACGAAGTAATGGGCAAATGGATAAAATGCAACAACTCCTTTGCCTTCCATGCTTTTGTTCAGGTTGACGGGCCAGATGCCCAAATATCGGCAACTGTGCGGGACGAGATATTCCGGAGAGAACTTCCACTGGCCTTAAAGGCAATCCGTTATGCAGATCACACTTTTTTTGCAATCCATCCTAGTCTTGATAATTTTCCTATTATAATAGATTTTGTCTCCTCGGACCCCCGTTTTCGGAGGAGGGAAAATTGGGGCACCTTTAAGGACTATACCTCATAGTCCTTTCTTTAAGAATAGAATAATCACCTAGAGTATTATCAAACTGTATTTATTGCTCCTTTTCACGAATACTAAAAACCATTCCGAGATAAAGGACAGCGCATAAAGTTCCCATTAGATAAAAAAGAGTGAAGCCGGAAAATAGCGATGTAATTATCCCAATTAACACGCTAATCAGTAGTCCCACAGAGATCCTCTTCGTGCAGGTGTATCGTATCCTATGTGAAATAATTTTCCTCTTCGCTGTCGCTTAAAAATGATTTCCTATATAAAAAAGGCATAAATAGACCGTAACGGTTATTTACGCCTTCTTTTATCTATCAATTATTTCGAATGAGTATACTCCGGTTCTGCTAAGCCAAGCGTCCGTCCTGTTGAGGTGTGAATGTCGCGTACTAGCTCTGGATTTTCCATTAGCGACTCGCCATAGGAAGGGATCATTTCTTTTATTTTTGGTTCCCATTCTTTTAGATGCTGCGGGAAGCATCTTTCCATTACCTCAAGCATGACGGATACGGCGGTAGAAGCTCCCGGCGAGGCACCAAGCAAGGCAGCTATCGAGCCGTCTGCTGCGCTGACTACTTCCGTGCCAAATTGAAGTGTTCCTTTACCGCCATCCTCCGTATCCTTAATCACTTGGACACGCTGACCAGCAGTTACTAAATTCCAATCCTCGCTTTTGGCGTTAGGGATAAATTCACGTAACTCTTCCATACGTTTTTCTTTGGATAAGATAACCTGTTCAATCAGGTATTTTGTCAAAGAAACGTTTTTCACCCCTGCCGCCACCATGGTAGCAAGGTTATCCTGTTTTACGGACGTTAACAGATCAAGCATGGAACCCGTTTTTAAGAACTTTGGCGAAAAGCCGGCAAACGGTCCAAATAACAGGGACTTTTTATTATCGATAAACCGTGTATCCAGATGCGGCACAGACATTGGCGGAGCACCAACCTTCGCTTTTCCATACACCTTCGCATGGTGCTGCGCGATAACCTCCGGATTATCACATACCATAAATAATCCGCTTACAGGGAAACCACCAATATGTTTTGATTCAGGTATGCCGGTTTTTTGCAGCAAATGAAGACTTCCGCCTCCTCCGCCGATAAAGACAAAGTTTGCGGTATGGTATTCAATTTTTCCGTTCTTGTTATCGTGAACTTTTACTTCCCACGTACCGTCACTCGTTTGCTTAATATCTTCCACACTATGCTTATAGTTTATTTCAAGGCCTTTACCTTCCAAATGATCAAACATTTTGCGGGTTAACGTGCCAAAATTGACATCTGTACCCGTATCGATTTTCGTTGCGGCGATTGGCTCATCCATCGCCCGTTCTTCCATGATAAGCGGAATCCATTTTCTCAATTGTTCTGGATCATCCGAAAATTCCATTCCCTCAAACAAAGGATTGTCTGCCATCGTTTTAAAACGCTTTCTTAAAAACTCCACGTTTCGCTCCCCATGGACAAGACTCATGTGGGGCAAGGGCATGATAAATTCCTGCGGATTTTGTATCCGGTTGTGATTTACCAGATAAGACCAAAATTGTTTGGAAACCTGAAACTGTTCATTCACTTTTATCGCTTTCGAAATATCGATCGAGCCATCCGGGTTTTCATGCGTATAGTTCAGCTCACACAGCGCAGAATGTCCCGTTCCCGCATTATTCCATACGTTCGAACTTTCCTCTCCTGCCCTATCAAGCTTTTCAAACACGCGAATATTCCATTCCGGCACTAATTCTTTCAGTAATGAACCCAGTGTCGCACTCATGATTCCTGCACCTATTAAGATAACATCGGCTTTCGTATATGTTTTGCTCATTTTACCTTCAAACTCCCTAACGTTTTGCTAAAGATGTAGTTACTTCTACGAAGGCGTTTCCAATAGCAATGTCCGTTCCGACAAAGTTCCACATCTTTTCCAAATATTTTTATCCTATATCTAGTTTATCACTATTATCAAAAGATTAAAATATTCATTGCTAGTATAAGGCATTTTATGAAGATGGGGGGGTTTTTCGTGATTATAGATATTACTGAAGAAATAATACGTAGTGAGGAAGAGCTTGTTGTGCTGGCCACTAAATAATGGAGGATGAATTGCTTTTTGTTATGATGGACTTAAATCTAAACTTGCAGTCTCCTGAATTTCAAATGGTTCTCGCCATCAAGCTATCTTCCTGTCCTTTCTGGAGCTGAATAAAAAAAGGAAGGAAACCACTCTCATGGCTCCTTCCCCGTTAAAATTACTTTTCACGGCGAGCTAATTGTCACCTATTTTGAATGAATAGGTAAGGGGGCGTTCTCGGCAATAAAGCCTTTTTCCACTAATTCATTCCAGAATTGTTTCGGAATGTCTCTTTGAATCATCTCGATGTCTTCTATGATTCTCCCTGGATGGGTAGATCCAGGAATCACCGCTTTGACAGCAGGATGAGCAGTCGAGAACTGCAGAGCTGCCGCCTTTAATGGAACATCGTATTTCCCACCGATTTTATTTAGCTGGTTTACTCTATCCAGAATCTCGGGACCGGCTTTCTCGTAGTTATAATGGTCGCCGCCAAGCAATACCCCAGAATTATAAGGACTTCCCACCACAATATCGATGCCTTTCTTTTCAGCGGTCGGCATCATCCGCTGCAATGCGTGCTCATGCTGCAAAAGGGTGTACTGCGTTGCCGACAGACAAACATCCGGCTGGGTTTCCTCCAGCATCATTGCCAATTCGATCGGCTCTGTCGTATTAACCCCAAGTCCCCAGGACCGGATAACGCCTTCTTCCCGCAGACGGGTCAGCACACGAAAGGCACCTTTTCTGGCTTCTTCAAACTTCGCAGTCCATTCTTCTCCGTGAAAGTCAGGAGAAACGTCGTGAACAAACACCATATCCAAACGATCGGTCTTCAACCGTTCCAGACTCTGTTCGATTGACCGCTCTGTTGCATCCTCGGTATAGTCGGTAATCACTTTATTGTTACGGGCATACTGGAACAGCCCTTCTTTCTCTTCTTTCTCATCGAGGACATAGCGACCGACTTTGGTACTTATCACATAATCATCCCGATTATACTTGGACAACACTTCCCCGACACGCATCTCCGCTAGGCCGGCACCATAGAAAGGCGCTGTATCAAAGTAGCGTACACCTTGGTCCCAAGCGGTTTGAATAGTAGTTTGCGCTTCATCTTCCGGAACCTCCCGGAACATATTTCCCAAAGGAGCAGTGCCCAGCCCAACTTTATGGTTTAATGCTTCTTCTAGTGATTTCATGGATTCTTTTCCTCCTTTGTTCAAACCATTTTCTATCATTGTATATCCGGGTACAGGAAAAATAAAACAATTGATACAACATTGCTTTTCAGAACGTATCTCTATAACTTTTTAGTTTTGAACGTTAATCTTGATTCATTTTATGAAAAACCCCTTCTAGATTAAAGGGTCTCCTCATAGTTTCTAGAATAAATGTATAATAAGGTAATTCTCCAATTTGATTATTTCATTTGGGAGGTGTCTTGTGAAAGTAATAATTCTTTTATTATCGATGTTTTCGATAGTATGGTTGATTGCTTGTACTGACACTAACAATACAGCGATAGAGGAAAGTGCAAACCAAGATGGTGAAAATCAAGAAAAAACAGAGAAGGTTAACTACGAAATTCCAGAGAGAGACAATTGGACGCTATCCTCAAAATTTGAACATACAGTTGAACCGGAAAGTGGCGAAGGACATACTTACGAGATTGTAGGAAATAAAAACACTTTAGGATTCACCGGTCCTTTTCCAATTGTATCCAAACAGCCACAAAAATATATGTGGTTTTATTTTGGAAAAGAAAATATATATGATATACCAGTAGAAGTAAAAGCTATAAAAAAAGGGACTGACAAGGTTGTTAATATAGACTCCGGAACCTTTTTTGAGGGCGCAGAGGTAAGCCCTAATAGTGTCAATATGCCGTCTCATCTAAGATTTCCATCAGCCGGCGTTTGGAAATTGCTTATATATATCGACAAAAAGCATTTTGAGAGTATCGTAGTACATGTTGAATAAGGAGAAGGAATCACTAATAAAGAGCTTAATTTATTTTTAGAAGGTTTAAAGCAAACCTAGTAAAATCATTTTACTAGGCTTTTCTTGTAGTATTCATTCTCATGCTAAATAAGATCCCCTTAAAAAGGGGGATCTTAAGTATGTTTATTTCAAATATCGGTATTCCAACAAGTCGTTCAGAATAGAAACTTCCTGTAATAACTCCTCGCCGATATTGGTTTCCCGGACCTTCTTCCTTTCCAGTTCTTTATCGACTAGTCTTTTTACGGATAGTACATCCATTCCATTCTGCAAGATTTCTTCTTTGGAATTAAAATGTTCGTGGGCGACGAGCTGCATGCCGTAGGAATTGTATAATAACGTATAACCGGCAATTCCGGTTGTTGGTTGATAAGCCTTGGAGAATCCCCCATCTATCACAACCATCTTTCCATTTGCTTTAATCGGGTTCTCTCCTTCAATTTCTTTTACTGGTGTATGGCCATTGATGATATGCCCCTGATCTGGATCCATAGCAAACTCTTCCAGGATTTTTCGGCAGATTTCTTCCTGTTCGCGTAAATAATAATAAGGATTCTTTCGCTCCTTATGTGTTTTTTTATCTTTGATGAAATACCTTTCGAAGGTTGTCATCTCTCTTTTGCCAAATAAAGACGAATTTTCTCCGGTCCATAAATACCAGACCATGTCTGTTGCCAGGTCATCTGTATCTTCTGGATGAGCGAAGGCATAGCGTAAATAGTATTCAAAAAGATCAAATAGCTCTCGACCTTTATAGCTCTTCCCTTCGACCACCATGCTTTCCATATTGCCTTCTTCATCCAGTGGAATACAACCATGGATTAACAAGTTGCCGTTATACTTCAAATAAAGACTGCCCTTTTTCATCAGGAACTTCATATGTCTGGCCAGCTTTTCCGAATGCTGGACAGAAAACAGGAGCCTGTCCATCACTTCTGCTTCTTCCTCCAGCAATTGTTCTGGCTGGTCCGGATTAACCGTTGCAAAGCACGGGTTCTCGATTTGATAGGTTTTGCCATGAACCGTCACTTCATTATTGTCATAATCAATTTTTTCAAGCAGCAGCCGATCAGACATATTGAAATTTGGACGCCTTTTGATAATCGGGCTTTCGAGCTTGAACTGAATCATCGCGATCGCCTGGTGGATTTTTGTAATCTGCCATTGTTCATAATCGGACAGCTTTTCATCCGACTGTTTCTTTGGTCTGAAAGCTGGATTGTCTCCGTAGTATTTTTCGGCTAGATTAAGAAGCGGCCGTAGATTGATTCCATAAGCATCTTCAATGATATCCAAATTGTTATAGCGGGCACAAATCCGGATGATATTGGCGAGACAAACCTTTGACCCGGCATATGCACCAAGCCATAACACATCATGATTGCCCCATTGAATATCAACGGAATGGTAATTGATCAGCGTCTCCATGATTTTATCCGGCTCCGGTCCCCGGTCGTAGATATCCCCTACGACATGAAGGTGATCGACAACCAGTTTTTGCGTCGTATAAGCAAGTCCGATAATCAGCTTATCCGCCTGTCCGAGAGCGATAATTTGCTGGACGATCTTTGTATAATATTCTTTCTTGTTAGTGAATTCATCTGTTTTGTACAACAGTTCTTCTATAATGTAAACGAATTGTTTTGGCAATGCCTTCCTCAGCTTGGATCGAGTGTATTTGGAGGAAGCATAGGAAATAAGCTTGATCATCCGCTCGATCATTTGCGTGTACCATTCATTTAATTCTTGTGTACTATTGAAGTTGTTTTTTATAAGCTGAATTTTTTCTTCTGGGTAATATACTAATGTCGCAAATTCAGTGATCTCTTCCTCCGATAACTTCTCTGCAAACAGGTCGCTTATTTTTTCTTTCACTTTGCCCGAGCCATTTCTTAACACGTGCTGAAAGGCTTGATATTCCCCGTGTAGATCACTGACAAAGTGCTCTGTCCCCTTGGGGAGATTAAGGATAGCCTCGAGGTTAATAATTTCCGTCACTACTTTTTCTTCGCTATCATATTTCTGGGCTAGTAAATCTAAGTACCTAGTGTTCAAACCGAACGATTCCCCTTTCGATGCTCCGCCTTACGTTTGATATATAAGCAGCCATTGTGTTTTTGCATTCAAGTCCTTTCATCTTTTTCTCCATATACCATTGGATTTCCTGCATGGCTTTGGGATGAAAAATATCCCAAAAAGAGAAGGAAAGTGCACCGTTATGTCTTGGACTCCAAAACATTAACTTTGCACTCCCTCTAGGTGGTACTTTCCCTTGTAAATACCCATTGTCATCTATTACTAATCAGCCCTTAACTAATCATCGGCTACATGCAGCCCGGTAAAATGAAATTACTCCCTTTAAAGATAAATGGTTAATAGCCCTTTTTAGATCAACATCCTCCTTGATATGCTTTGGAGTACAAGGCACGTAAATATCCGGTTTTATCCCGATTCCACTCATCCCGTCCCCTTCATCAACTCTAGATAATTTAGACGTTGGATACCATAATTCAAATTTATCTGCCCAGCTCCTTACAGCTATATTCGCATAATCATTTAAACCTATTGGTCTTCCTATTACCGTAACCATAGAGGAGTTTTTACACACCTCCACAAATGAATCACCCGAACTTCCACAATATACATCCGTTAACAAAATGATCTTGTCGGGACCAGGTTCTGTATTTATCACCAAACTGTCCTCCGTTTCGCCAAATTCAAGCTCAACAAAACTTCTCCCCCTATTACTTTCCAGTTCCCCGATTATGGAGTTTATCTGATTTAAAGTGGTCGAATTATGGTTGGAGGCAGCAACATGTTTTAGTAATTTAATGCGGAGATTGACATCTCGATTAGTTTATTTTAGGGTTGACATTCCTTAGATTACATATGTAGTATTGTATTACAGATGTAATCTATAGGATAGGAGGGATAAATGCTTAATGTAACGTTGACCCGTTGTGAAGTATTTTACTTTGACAGAAAGAAGGAATCATGATGAGAAAAACAACCCGGAACAAGTTCAGGATGATGAAATTCACACTATACATAGCATTGCTATGTATAGCAATGCTTGCGGCATGTTCAAACGCAGAAAATAAAACAGATGCCTCAACCAATGAAAAAAAGAAATCGGAGAAAACCATCGATTTAGATGAAGAATTCTCCCAAATCGAGGAAGCGTTTGACGCCCGACTGGGGGTCTATGCAATTGATACGGGCACGAATCAAAGCGTCAAATACAATCCGGACGAACGTTTCGCCTACTCCTCCACCTTCAAATTACTTGCCTCAGCATTCTTGCTGAAGCAAAACGATCTCAAAGATCTTGAGAAGGTCGTGACCTTCGTTAAGGATGACTTGGTTACCTATTCTCCTGTTACGGAGAAACATGTGGATACTGGCATGACCCTTTTAGAAATAAGCGAGGCGGCTATTCGAAAAAGCGATAACACTGCCGGCAATTTGTTACTCAATGCTCTTGGTGGTCCTGAGAACTATAAGCAAGCCTTGCGTGAAATCGGCGATGATGTTACACAGCCCGAGCGGTACGAAACTGAATTAAATGAATTCTCACCAGGGAATAAACGTGATACCAGCACACCCAGAGCCTTGGCCAACAATCTGAGAAAAGTCGTACTTGGTGATTTCCTTCCGCGTGAGAAACAAGAGTTACTTATCGATTGGATGAAAGGAAATGCAACAGGCGACGCACTAATACGTGCAGGCAAACCGGAAGGGTGGACAGTCGGGGACAAAAGCGGGGCGGGAAGTTACGGCACAAGAAATGATATTGCCATTGTATGGCCACCAGGGAGAGAACCCATCGTCATAGCAGTAATGTCCCGGCATAAGACAAAGGATGCAAAGTATGACGATGAACTAGTTGCAAGGGCAGCTGAAGTCACACTAAACGCTTTTAAGTAAAAGGAGCACACATGTCGGACAGAACTGGCATGTGTGTAACTTTCTTTGTTCCGCTTTGTTGGCCGTTTCTAACATACCCTGTCATTCTTGTACTTATTTTTCTTTATCAAAAATAGTATACTATTTATCATACTGCAGAGGTTGCCTGCCTTGTTTATCCTTCTAACAACAACATGGACAAATCGATTCCGGATAAGGAGATGAATAGAATGCCGGACTTCCACCTGGCTGTATGCATGTTTGTATCGACTTTCGTGGTCATTGCCATCGTACTGATCCGGAAGATTTTTCAGAACCAGTTATCATCCAAATGGCAATACAATTTATGGTTTATTTTGCTGACTTCGCTAACACTTCCCTTTCTCCCTGCGAATTTATTGAACATTGGATCTTCGTTCGTGTGGAATCGCAACCAAAATAACAATCTATCACCGGCCAATACCTCCACAGAGAATCTCATAACGGAAAACGGAAGAGATTGGGCGCACGATTTTTCCATTTCCGTCAATCGGTTTGACGTGACATGGCTAAATCAAATCCTGACTATTGCCTGGGTTGCTGGCATTCTTGTTATGGTTGCTCTGAACCTGCATGCATGGTTGAAACTGAACCAAGTCAAAAAGTCTTCCAGGCCGATGACGAATCAGGAAGTACTCACTATATTCGATAAATGTAGGCAACACCTGCATATTTCGCAAAAAACTGTACTGGCGGATTCACCGCTAGTAAATTCGCCGATGACGTTTGGTATTTTCAAAACCTACATCATACTGCCCTGTGATGCAAAAGCATGGCTATCCGAGGATGAACTGACATACATTTTTCTTCATGAATTACATCATGTGAAATATAAAGACATTGCGACGAATTACTTGATTGTCCTGTTCCAAATGTTGTATTGGTATAATCCGCTAATTTGGATGGCTTTCCGAAAAATGCGGTTAGACCGGGAAATCGCCTGTGACAGTGCCGTCTTAAAAACACTCGATCAAGACAATTATGCAGCATATGGAGACACCATCATCAAGTTCGCGGAGAAGTCCATTTCTGCAAGCCGGTTTGCCATGGTCAACCAGCTCGCCAGTTCCAAGCAGCACTTAAAAGAAAGGATTGTGCGGATTGCTGCCTTTAAAACAGAATCCAGACTGTTAAAAATAAAAAGCATTCTGATTTTCAGCATACTCGCAACAGTGGTCGTTTGCCAGATACCAGTTGTTTCGGCCATGTCTCACGGAGAGGATCGAGTTGATTTTAAAAATAAACAGACAGTATATGAGGATTTAAACGGTTTTTTCGATGGGTATGATGGCAGCTTCGTCCTTTACGATTTGCAGAAAGCACAATACCATATCTATAATAAAGAGAAAAGTGTGTTAAGGGTTTCGCCAAACTCCACATACAAAATTTACGATGCGTTATTTGCACTCGACTCCGGTGTCATTACACCCGGGCAGACTTCCTTGGAGTGGGACGGCACACCGTATCCATATAAAGCCTGGAACCAAAATCAAAATCTATCTACTGCGATGGAAAACTCCGTATCTTGGTATTTCCAAGAGCTGGACAAAAAGATACAAAGGCATCATATCCAAGCCTATCTTCAAAAGATCCAATACGGAAATCAAAATTTATCCGGTGGAATGGAAACATACTGGCTGGAATCTTCGTTAAAAATATCACCAATTGAACAGGTGCAAACACTAAAAGACTTTTATACAAACCAATTTAAGTTCAAGGAGAAGCATGTTCAATTCGTTAAGAAATCCATTAAGCTGGAGTCAAAAGACCATGCAGCACTATATGGAAAAACCGGCACAGGCACGGTCAACGGAAAAAACGTGAACGGCTGGTTCATCGGATATGTAGAAACGAAAAACAACACTTATTTCTTTGCAACCAATATTGAAAACAACCATCACGCAAATGGCAGTATAGCTGCTGAGATAACAAAATCCATTTTAAGAGACAAAGATATTTACTAAAAAGGCAAGGGCAGGGATTCACATGAAAAATGAGATACCCAGCATTTCAGAGTCGGAATGGGAAGTGTTGAAAGTGCTTTGGAATAAAGCGCCGCAAACAGCGAATGAAATCATTTCCTCTTTGCCGGTCCAAACAACCTGGAAGCCGAAAACAGTGCGCACACTGTTAGATCGACTAACCAAAAAAGAGGTCATCGGCGTTAACAAGGACCAGCGAGTCTATACATTTTATCCACTTTATTCTCAAAACGAATGCCAGCGAGCTAAAACAGAATCTTTTGTGAAACGATTTTACGACGGGACATTAAAATCGATGCTCGTTCAGTTTATGGAGGACGAGGAATTGTCCGATGAGGATATTAAAGAACTTCGGTCAATTTTGGATAGTAAGCAGGACAGACAATAAGACTCTGCAAAGATCCTTTGAATGTTTCTAGTTTAAGGTTCTGAGAAAGCTTGGTTTAGCTGTATGTTGGGTTTGAAGCATCCAGCTATTTTCAGCAGAAGAGATATTTGATATTAAAAAAGCATCGGCAGATGACTGCCGATGCTTTTTTCTATAACCTGTTCAGCTATACTCCTCAGTCACTGTTCTTCTGATAAAATGACCAGACCCAAGCCATGCTGACAGAGCGAAAATCAGATAAATAGCTTGTGTTGCTTGAGCACCCTGTAAGAGCACCTGTAGTCCCATTCCAAGTCCAAGTGCCGGTATCACCACCAGGAAGGTGCGAAAGATACGTTCAAAACCTTTGTGAGAAGGCAGTGGCCAGATACGCGAAAAAGCGATTCCTAGTACGACACCCCATACGGTAACCACAAAAAGTTGGATGAGAACCAGTGGGGTTGGAAACGGCCATTCCAATGCGTAAGAGCCTATCAGGTAAAACAGCTCCAAAAATAGAGTGATGCCAATTGTTTTGCGAAAGGTTTGCAGCCCCATCCAAGGATGAAACCATACGAGCACTGTTGCCGAAATGGCGATAATATTTATTAGATCCAACGTATCCGCCTCCTTCTCGCCAATTGGCTAACTACTTATCTTCTGTCGTTGCTGCAGCTTCAAGCTCACTGTCAATTTCAGGCGCGCGGACATTTTCTATCAGCTGCTGAATTTCAACTGGCGGTTCTGGCGTATTTCGCGATACGACAAAACTAACAATGAAATTTAAAGCCATTCCTATAACCCCGACACCTTGCGCATTTATGCCAAAGAAGCTATTCAAGATGGCTCCATCTGTTCCAAAAATAGATTCCGAAAGAATAAGCCCAATCATCAGAAGTGTAAATATCAAGCCTGTAAGTATCCCGGCAATGGCGCCTTCTTTATTCATTCGCTTATCAAATATTCCAAGTAAGATGACCGGGAAGAGACTCGCTGCACCTAAACCGAATGCTAAGGCAACTACTTCCCCAGCGAATCCCGGAGGGTTGATGCCAACATATGCAGCAATAAACAGAGCAACCAATAATGTGATACGACCAACTCGTAACCTTTGCCGTTCAGAAGCCTCTTTATTAAATATCCGGTAATAGATATCATGAGAGACCGCACTCGACATCGTAATCAATAACCCCGAAGCAGTCGAAAGCGCTGCCGCTAAACCACCAGTTGCAACCAGTGCAATGATAAACGGAGCTAAGTTAGCAACTTCAGGAGTGGAAAGGACAATAATATCACCGTCAATGACAACTTCATTGCCTGCTTCTCCTTCTGAAAAATTAACGATTCCATCGCCATTGAGATCATTAAATTGTAATAATCCCGTTGTTTCCCATTTTTTTACCCATTCGATATTTTGTACTTCTTCCAGCGGTTGATCTGCAATTGTATTAATGAGATTGTACTTTGCAAACGCGCCAACTGCAGGAGCAGTTAAATAAAGCAAGGCAATAAATATGATCGCCCATACCGCTGACCAGCGAGCAGCCCGGACATTTTTAACGGTATAGAAACGGACAATGACATGTGGCAGCCCTGCCGTCCCGGCCATTAACGCCAACGTGATCATGAATACATTAAGCATCGATAGATCCGTGAACGGCGCCATGTATTCGGTCATACCTAGATCAACTTGAATGGAAGTCAATCGATCGACAATATCACTGCCAGTAAGCGCAAGCTGTGGAACTGGATTTCCTGTTAACTGAAGCGAAATAGCAATTGCGGGGATTAAAAAGGCGATAATAATGACAAAATATTGGGTAGCTTGCGTCCAAGTGATCCCTTTCATGCCTCCTAGAAGGGCGAAAAAACCAACAATTGCCATTCCAATCAAAACACCAATAATGATATCTACTTGCAAATAGCGGCTAAAGACAATTCCAACTCCGCGCATTTGTCCAGATATATAGGTCAAAGAAATAAAAATCGTCGCTATTGCTGCAACCGTACGAGCAGAATTGGAATAAAACCGGTCCCCGATAAAATCAGGCACGGTGAATTTTCCGAACTTCCTTAAATATGGTGCTAATAATAAGGCTAACAGCACATATCCACCAGTCCATCCCATCAAGTAGATGGTTCCATCATATCCTAAAAAAGCAACGAGTCCTGCCATGGAAATAAACGATGCGGCGGACATCCAATCTGCAGCAATAGCCGCTCCGTTCGCAACCGTGGGGACATTTTGTCCTGCTACATAAAAACTAGATGTATCCTTTACCCTTGACCACCAGCCAATCCCTGTATAGAGACCAAACGTAATCAGAACCATGATGATGGTAATTGCTTCTACACTCAATGCCATACCTCCCTACGTCCATATTTCTTTTATTGCTCCTTCTTTTCGAAATACTCCCGATCCAATTTGTCCATTCTGATGGCATAACTTAAAATTAATAGGATAAAAACCAGAATGGCACCCTGCTGTGCAATCCAAAATGACAACGTTACCCCGAAAAAGGGTACTTCATTTAGAGGAGCGGCAAAAAGTACACCTCCACCTAAACCAACAAGAAACCAAATAATTAATAATCCCGTTATAAGTTTTATGTTTTTCTTCCAATACCAATTCTGTTTATCATCAAGTGATTGTACTTTTTCTGGTTCACCCATTGTTTAGCCTCCTTTGACCGCTTAATTCGATGCTTATCATGCCGACAGCTTGACCATCCAATTTGGATTCATGCTAAGCCTTCCTCACCCCCTCGGTAAGCGTTTACAACATTTGCGATTAGCCACCTCTTGCTTGGACCTCGACATCCCTGCAGCTTCTTTTCCATTATATGAGAAAAACATATTTTTATTTTTGGAATGTTCTGAAAAACATGCTATTTAATGTGAGATGCAAGGATTCAAACATAAATTGTCTTTCGTGTGCTTGTCTTGGGGAATTAACATGGAACGGTCACGTTCCGTTGCAGCTTGGAAACATGCTTTCTCATTTGGTTTAGATAAATAGTCTGTGGCGTGGATATCAAATGTGTCTACTCCATAATTATCGTATGCAGCAGTAAATACAATATGAGGTTTTGATTCGTGGGTAGCCTTTCACAACGTTTGTACCTTCCAATCCGCTTACTCTAGAAAAACTATTGCCGGTTTTTCCGTAGATAGGGTCTTAACAGATGCTCTTCTTTATGTGCATGGAAAGCACGTTACAACATCATTTCAGCAACACCTTGTTCCCTTATAGATCAGTTAAGGAGAACCATTCCTTGCTAAGTCATTATGCCAGGTTCGATGAAAATAAGGACTTATATGACTGTAGTCACACGGAAATAAGACAGCGCAGTTCAACAAGGTATTCCCCCTTTATATTTTACAGATTATTTCGACTACTATTATTATAATCCTCCCTTTATCCAAAAAGTTTTACACTTCCTATCTAATCCTAATCTATTCAGCTTTTAATCAGGCTCTTCCATAAACAGCTTTTGTCACGCGCCCTGGTGTTCTGCCATTCCTAACGATGGATATTATTAGAAGTTTTTTCCGACATTTGGCTTACTTATTCGATACTTTTAAAACTATTTCTCCATTTACTATAAAGACATAGTCTTCCACCTGAAGATTAAATCTACCAAAAAGAGGTGATGATATGCCATTCCATGGTTGTATTTTTCCTAGAATGCCAGTGCAGGGAAAGCTAACTGCCTATGTGGGTACAGAAGACGGGACATAGCTCTTATCCTCTTTTAAATTACCCTTGGCAATCCATCCTTCTACTGTCTCCAGGTCATTTGGAACATCATAGAGTTACTCACTCGTTATGCAATTCGTTTTTTTAGATCAGCTACAAAATAAATTCACTAGAAAAGAGAGGTTATTATTATGGCAGTAACTTATACTAGTACGATCACTTATATTGTACAGGCTGGCGATAACTTGAGCACCATCGCGCAACGGTTTGGAATGACTTTGGCCGAAATTCAGGCACTGAATAACATTAGCGATCCAGACCTGCTTCAAATTGGGCAGGAGTTGCTGGTTTACGATAACACTGGCAGTGATCCGACTCCGAATACAATCACTTATATCGTACAAGCCGGCGATAACTTGAGCAGCATCGCGCAACGATTTGGAATGACTTTGGCCGAAATCCAGGAACTGAATAATATCAGTGATCCAGACCTGCTTCAAATTGGGCAAGAGTTGCTGGTTTACGATAACACTGGCAGTGATCCGACTCCGAATACAATCACTTATATCGTACAAGCCGGCGATAACTTGAGCAGCATCGCGCAACGATTTGGTATGACTTTAGCCGAAATCCAAGAGCTGAATAACATTAGTGACCCAGATCTAATCCAAGTTGGGCAAGAGTTGCTGGTTTTTGATAATGGTGACACTGATCCGACTCCGAATACGATCACTTATATCGTACAAGCCGGCGATAACTTGAGCAGCATCGCGCAACGATTTGGCATGACCTTAGCTGAAATTCAGGAGCTGAATAACATTAGTGACCCAGATTTAATCCAAGTTGGGCAAGAGCTGCTGGTTTATGATAATGGAGATGGCGATGCGCCGGTAACTCGTGTAACCGAAAGCCAACTGAACCAAATCGGATGGTCAAGCGCTTATCTATCAGATGCTATCTTAGAAGATTTGAATAGTTGCTTAGAAAGATATAATATCACGACCAGATCGAGAATTTGCCATTTTATCAGCCAATGCAGTCATGAGTCGGGGGCTGGCCGTTGGACAAAAGAATTAGCATCTGGCGAAGATTACGAGGGGCGCGAAGATTTAGGCAACACGGAACCAGGTGATGGTCCTAAATTCAAAGGTGCAGGTTATATCCAATTAACAGGGCGCTATAACTACACGCAGTTTTCCAATGATATCGGTGATCCCGAAGTTGTAAACCAAGGTGTTGACTACGTTGCTGCCAATTATCCCTGGTCAAGTGCCGGATTTTGGTGGGATGCTAATAATATGAATGCTTTATGTGACACGAACCCATCCGTTGAAGCTGTTACCTTAAGGGTTAATGGCGGATACAATGGATTAGAAGATCGTCGGATGTATTACAACAGATGTCTTTCTGTATTTTACGCATAAGAAGAAGGGGCTGTTTTTTACAGCCCCTTCTTTTTTACATTAATTATGCAGCTTCATTCAATAAGAACAGCTTCTTATTTATGAATTTTCATGATATGAATCAGCCGTTCGACTTCTTCATCATCACCTGGTTCGACGTACACTTCCTCTGCATCTTCGATAATTCCCTCTGTATATTCCTTCATGAAATCTTCATCCACCTCAGCATTGCCATCCCAGCGCAAAGGAACGTTATATACATTAATCGTTCCATCCCCATTGCTGCTATACGTCACAGATCCATCCACTAATCGAGAACCTGCTAACTGGATAACATCTTTTGGATAGACAGCACTCGTTTCATCATCAGGATTGATCAGCTCACCGGCTGGTATATGATGAACATTCAATTCATCTATTTCCTGATTGGGCCCAAGCTGCAGCCAAACTCGCGCGTATTCGATTTCCTCAGCAGAATACTCAGCCAATGGGTCATTATTTTCTTCATTTTTAGAGGTATTAGTAGAATTTTCATCTGAAGAACCTTCATTAGAACTGTCTGCAGTTTCATCTGTTTCTGTTGAGGAGTCCAATACGTTTCCCTCTTCTTCTGCCTCGTCCGCTTTTTCTTCCGATTCTATAGCGGAATCACTCTCTGAAGGTTCTGTTTTTGATTCATCGTTTGTACTGCCCGTACACCCAGTGAGTAAGAGAACGAATCCTAGCAAGGTAATATTACAACAAAAAATCCTTAAAAGTTTCTTCATACAATCATACCTTTCCTTTTTCTTCCTTTAACTACAACTTAGCATACCGAAATTGCATGTCAAGCAACTAGTGAAAGTAGAAGAGTGTGTCCTTACACCCGCGATACGTCTTGTTATGGATAATACCTTTATTAGAACAATGATTTCCCTTATTTAGTCGGGTTAAAAAAATACCACTAAACAGTCCAATGAAGGGGGCATTTAACCAACCATCCCCGTTTTTTATCTACTTATTTTTAAAACGTGCTTTCATTCCGGTGACCCTGGTTCTTTCTGATAACCTTTTAAATCAGGTTCATAGTCAAACTCTTCTAAGTTTTTATCTATTTCCAGTCTTTCCATATAAAGAGAATTCTTCACCTTGCCGGTCGAAGCATATATTTCGTATTGCATTAATATTCCGGTTTTCTTATCCACCCAAAATCGAAAAGAATCTGCTGAATTTAGCTCTTTTCCATAATCACTGAGCTCTCCTGCAATAACAAAAACTTTTCTACCTACTAATTCTCCATTCTGCTCCTCAATCGACCACAAATCCATGCTTGCCAGGTAATCCATGGCTATATCTCTAGGGAAAAGTGATTGTGTAACAGGTTTTAGTTCAGGTTTATTGTCTTCATTTTTCGTCTTAAAATAAGTCTCTTCCGACTCATATACTTCCCAGATATAATCCTCATTAAAGTAATACCTACTTTTCTCTTCACCGTTAGTATTAAGAGAAGTGGCATAACCTCCGAACGGTTCTTCCATGCTTAATTTAAATTGAACGTCCTCATTCAAATCAATGCTACGGCGGTGATAGTTAAATTCCCCTTTTGCTGTAGTAAAGTATTCCTCAGAATGAAGCATTAGATTCTTAATAGCTTTTTTGGTTAATTGATTCTGTTCCTCATTCGTAGACTTCTCGGAGGAAGAATTATTCTCTCCAATCGACGGATTATCCTCTGAAGAAGAGTTAAACTGATCACCATCACTGATGATATCATATCCGATATAGCTTGCAGCTAGCAATAGGATTGCCGTGAGAATAACATTCACCGGTCCCCTCCAATATCTCTTTTTGTTACTTTTCTCCTCTTTTGTATGGTTTAGTTTGTTCAGGACCTGTTCTCTACTCCTTTTGCTAAACTCTACATTTTTAATTCAGGGGAGTTATCCATTCTTTGTTTTAATAATCGAAAAAATTTATCATCCATTTTTGGACACCTCTTTTTTTAATAAATCCTTCGCCCTTCTTAGTTGTGACTTAATGGTATTTTCATTTCTCCCTAATGTAGTAGAAATATCTTTTATGGTAAGTTCCTTATAATAATATAAAATAATGATTTCTCTGTATTTAAAAGGTAGATTCATAACGGATTCCGTCACTTCATCTTCGAGACTTTTCTGAAGCACCTTCGTTTCTACTGACGGGCTTTTCAGTAAACTGATAAGACTCTCTCCTAATAGGGTTCGTTTTTTATATGCACTCCTCAAATAATCTTTTGACCGATTAATGGCTATCCGGATTAGCCAATTCCTCAGCGACTCCCCTCTAAATTGCTTATAATGTGTAAAACATTTAATAAATGTTTCCTGTGTTATATCGTCAGCCAATGAATAATCTCTCACATACATGTAAACAATCCCCTTAATATCGGTACCGTAGAGTTTCATTATTTCATCAAATTCCAGTTGCTGATCATCCATTTTTTCCCCTCACTTATAAGACGGGAAACCACCTAAAAAAGTTTATTTTATTCTATAAAAGAAACTAAATAGAAACCAATGATGCTCCCTTAAAAGAAGACCCATAAAAGTGAATATTCGAAACTTTCCGAAAAAATGTTTAAATAGAATAAATCATGGCTGATAATGAAGGGGATTTTATGTTAGGTAAAAATCCAACTGTAAATCTTATAATTATTACTTTATTTTTTATATTTTTTAACGTAGTTATTTTCAAAGCTTTAGATTGAGTATTGCGGACTTTTGAGCCACTGTTTGCGGACAATAAAGCCACTAGGTGCGAGATAGAGAGCCAATATTTTGGTTTGTGAAGGACAAAGTAATAACCGGCCAATGGGTAGTACCATTCCAAGAAACAAATAAACCTAATTCCTTTTTCTCTTGGGGAATTAGGTTTTTTTCTTCAACAATCGCGCCCGTTTGCGGCATACCAGCAATAATTTCTTGAGTCACTAATTCAAAGCCTATTGCTTAACAGGAATCTTTACTTTTATAATATTATCTACCACAAATCAAGGCCATAAACTTTGTCACCGAGTGAATCGTCCCTATAACTACCACCCTTGAAATCCTGCATAAATGGCTCATAATACATTTTTCCGTCTAAATGATAATGATCCGAAAGATGATTTTCTTTAACAAGTTTAATATCCCAATTCGTTAAATACCAAGAGTACTCGTTATCACTATATAATCCTTGACCATCTTTAAAATACTTGTTTAGCTGTGAGGGTTTTAGTATGATTCTATCTTCATTATCGACTAAATAATCTACGTAAACAGTGTATTGCTCATGCTTATTATCAAAATGAATTGCTCTGGGTCTAAGAGTTTGATTTTCAGGAAGTTTTGGAGCACTTTCTATGATTTTAAAAATATTTTCCACGTCCCTTAAATCAGGAAAAGTCATAGAAACCCTGGATGATAAATAAACAAAATAATCCTTATAATTGGCTGCCCAGAAAGACGGTGATTCAGAATTATAAATTCTCCACCCAACTTTTGATGAGGAGTTTGAGAAAAACATATGTATTAATGGAAAGCTATTTGGTTGAAATAGTCTTTTTTCTATTTCGATGGAATCCCAATATTTAAATAGAATACCACTTGCTTGTTGGGTATCTTCAAGCCTTTTGACTAGTCCGGAAGTTGGTTGTGTCGAGCACGCAAGTAAATAACCCTCTGCTCCAATAGATCGACAAGAATCAACCATTGAGTTAATTTCATTTATTCCAAGAGATTTCCCCGAAATAGCTTTATGCTTACATTCAACCAACCACTTTCTTTCGAACCTACTGAAAGGGCCAGAAGCTTTTTCAATTAAAACTAAATCTTTACCTTGATCCGGCCCCACTCCAGTCCAATGTATTTCAAATCCTTCTCTTATAAAAATTTCTCTAATTAATTGTTCAAATAATATCCCATCTTCTGGTAATTCTTTGAAATCAATCACTTTTATTAACGCACCTCTTTCAAAAGTTCTTTCTTTCTTAACAAAGGTATATTTTTCAGTTGATGGTGTATATGTTTCAAAAAAATCTAGTGTTTGGAAAAATATCCTTTCCTCATTTTCAAACGATTGTGAGTCCACAATGATTAAATCTTTATCAGAGTACTTTTCATTAAGTTCTTGAACCGAATTGACCAAGTCATCTAGTACTCCGTTTAAATAAACCTTCAACTTCATTATGTTTACATCCCTTTTGTTTTTTATACAACACGGTCTTTCTATGTTTTTACTGAATCACAAATGAGCCCCTTTGCTAAATTTATAGGTTATTCCATTAAATGGCCCGATTGTTTAATACAATTTTTTTAATGCATAGTATTCTTGTACTAAGCAGCAACAAATATTCATTTTAATCCCGGATAATTTCTTTATCATAAATTCAGCCTACGTTTCTTGTATTTTCACACATATATGATAGAGGCATGTAGTTTTTCCCGAACGATTATGGGTTGTTGTCATAAACCTTATGTCAGAATATGAATAATCTTTATCAGCATTAATATCTGACGATATAAGCATTACTGGGTATTCATGGTTCTTAACATGGGCACAATACTTATCCCAAAAAGAACCAAAATCTTTAACTTTGACATATGACAGGCATACATTGAAAACATTTCCTGTTGTATCATAGGAATATATTTTGTCAAGATGTGTATTCAGATAACTAGTATTCAAACTAGATAAATTTAGAGCTTCTATAATGGTAAACGGCATACCGTTTTTTTCAATAAATATATCAACTTCGCCAGATGATTTTCCTATGGCAGAACTTCCGCGTCGAGTTTGATCTTTTAGGCGGTATCCGTTTGTTTCTAGTAAATCTGCAATAAAATCATTACGCTCATCCTCTGTAGCATTCACATAAATTTTTCGTGCTTGTAGCTTGATGCAAGCCAAATAAAGATCACGAATAAATATATCGGGCTGTGATTCAATATTATGCGTAGATTTTAAAAAAATGTCGCTTGTAATTCTTTTTACTTTGATTGCATATAAATTTTTACCTTCAATATTAAGGTGACCAAAATCTACTATCGGTTGCTCAGTTAATAAACCGAGTGCCCGTTTAATAGGTTCATCTATCTTAAACCCAGCACTTATTCCAGTAATTGAATACTGATCTGTATTTTTGCTTGCTCCAATTAAAATGTAACCATATTCGTCTGGCATGTTTGACAGAGCAGCGATAAACATAGCCAAATTTTGTGGCCTGAATTCTAGTGTCCTACAGATAAGATTTTTTGACTCTGGGGATTGTAGTAAATTTAACACTTCATTAATGTTTATCACTTTTCTCTTATGCTCCTTAATGGAATCTTGTTAACGCCAGTTAGCTTCAGTATATTCCCAAAAGTTATTTTTTGCGGAATACTTTTTCCATCTTCAACCCACAATTCGCAATCTTTTTCGTAATCAAGAACATCTAACTCAGAATCATAATATAAAATTATTTGACCATAATCGGATGGGCGAGCAATTAAATAAATTTCAGTATTGTGTTTTCTAATTACAAAGATAGTATCGCTGATTTCTATCAAATTTGAAACATCATATTCCGGCTGATCACTTAAAAATTTGATGATATTTCTCTTGGAACGCTCAAGAATCTCCTTGACATAACTAAACATTTCTAAGCTTCTATTAGAATCATGAAGAAATTCTGTGTTAAGTATATTATTTGTTAGAGCACGATTTAAATCTTCTTCAGTTGAAATACCCCATTGTGCGAGAAGTTCTTTTGATAACTTCACCGTTTCACTTGATCTACTTTCATCTTCAGAATGAGACAATCTCTTTTCTAATTCTTGTATTCCAGAAACGCCGTATTTCTTTAGAACATCGTTTAATTCTGCAATTTCTTGATTATTTGGTTCGTCTTCAAAGTTACGACTAATTTCGAATAATCCCTCTGGTATGTCGAGTTCTTCCTGCATAAAGTACTTTTGAATCTCATCAATAGTAGACCTAAGTAGAAAGTCTAATTTCTTATCGTGTCCATCCAGATAAAAATAACGACATAAAACCTCAGATAACTTTAGTAATACACTATTGGCATTCCAAGGATTTGTTACATAAAGGCTGGATTCATTAAAATGAATATTGACGTTCTTGCTAAAATCAATACCCTTATACGTAATTTGAAGCTCCTCAGCTTGAAAAATTTCTAAGGCTTCAATTTTGTCTCCCAGGTTTTCTAAACTGTCTATTGTACTCACATCACTATATTCATTTTCAATCCAAATTTTTAAAAATGGATTTATAATTTTCAATTGATTTTTCAAGCTTAAACACTCTTCTTCTTGAGAGTGAATTAGCTCAAATTCACTTTGTCTCAATAACTTTACTTTAAAGTGCTTTAAGAATTTTCCTAGATTTGGACTTTTTTTGTTTTCAGCACTAAGCATTATAAAACAATACTGATCTTGAAAGATAGCTTCGTTACCATCTAAGAAATATTTGAGAGTGTTGCATTCTGTGAATTGATTTCTTGTATTTAACAAAAACCCAGTATTAGCCCATTCTTCAACTTTTGAAATATCGTTAGTACTCCAATTAGTACATTGAGCTAATAATGCAGAGTAAATAAATTGAATTTTTTTGTAATTATCATTCTTAATTCTTCCTTTTTCGTCAGTATCTAATGAAATTTTACTAAGTAATTCTAAGTAGTCTGGCAATTCTATGCTTGTTCGAAAATTAAAGAAAGATTTCCAATCTGCAGATAGTTCTGGTCCTTTGAATATAGGTAAATATGTTCCGGCAATTGTTTTTATCTCTTCTGTGTTAAGTAATACAGAAGATGCGGTTTCACATCTTTCTGAAAGAGTGGGAATACATTGTATGTTTTCAATAAACCACGGAACAAAGTTTTCAACTTGATCACCACTTGTCCGTCCTGGCCGATTCTCATAACCCCAATATGCAATTGCAGGTGCTTTGATATTATTTGGTGAATAGTTTTCTATATAATCAGACCAAAATTTGTAAGCAAACTTAGGGCTATTTTCTGTAAGTTGAATAAACTTCAAAGTTACTATATCGCAGAAACAATCAGCTCTAAAAGTACTTTGAAAAGGGGTAAACTTTTTATCATTAGTTTCAAAATATTTTTCATTAATCTCAGCATTAGTTAATTCTGATTTAGAAAGTTTATTTGTGTATGATAATGTTGTAATTCCTTCTTGAACCCCAAGCATTTTAAAGAAACGTTTCCACTCGTCTTTTTCAAGGGCATCTGTACAATATGATTCGTGAACAAAAAAATCTTTTTCTAGTATTTTTTCAATTTCTAGCCTTGGTTTATAATAATCTGAAAGAAAACAATCTTTGGCTGGACGCAGAGAACCACTTTGAGTAAGAATTTTTATTCTCGATAATTGTTCTATTAAGTCATGTTTAAGATTTCCCTTTCTATATAAACTAAACAAATCCTGAACTGTTTGTAAGGCATTCTGGGGGGTTACATAATCATCGATTTTGGGTATAATAGTTTGTCTTATATAGGTAGTATCTGTTTTTTCCTTTACTCCTAAATTCTCTAGCCAATGTCTACATTCCAAATCTTCGAAAAGCCAAGTCTGTAAATCTCGATGTAAAAAAGATAAGTCACTATTAGGATTATCCCAGTTTTGATCATCTGCTGTTGGAAAGCATACTTGAGATGAATAATTAATACAATTCTTATGATCCCAAATAAAAGGCAGTTTTGTGATTACGTCTTTTGAAATATCCTTAACCTGATCAGATTCACATATTTTTTTAAGATGTTTTATAAGTTCAATATTATTAGCTGTAGTATGTGAATTTATAAAATATGTAGAGGAAAGGAAATTCTGTATTTGTTTCCATTCAAAACATGAAGAACCTAGCCTTTTAAATTCAACGAAATAACCACAATTTCCAGCAAATTGTTTTGCGTTATCCTTATCAATAAATTTTTTAATAGGTTCTTCTCCTATAAAAGATTTCTCAGATAAATAGGTGAAATCAACTATTGTTTCTTCAATTTTAATTAGTTGTCCCTCTCTTGAAATAATAAACGGAATATTTTTTTTAGCTTCTTGGATTCCTTCATTAAACTTTTTCCCCAATTCGTCAGTTTCGGTGTACTTAGGTATTAATTCATATGCTTGAAAATGTACCTTAGTAGTCACTAAATATGAGATCCATTTAAAAATCTCAGTGGCAATTGTTTTAAAAAGCCATTGATTCCATTTTGAATCCGTATGAAGCGATTCACGATTAGCAGTGGTTAGAAAGCTTGTATTGACAAGCACAGGAAAGGAATACCTTGATTCATCAGTTGGTAAATATGAATATAGAAGTTTTTCTTGATTAGAAAGTTTAGTAATACCATCACTACCCACTTTGGCAGCTAACGATAACTCTATAGAATCAGCGTTTAGTAACTTTTCAGGAATATTTCTTTCATCTTGTAGGAATGTCTTTATATCATTGGGGACTTTTAAACTTATAGTATTTATCAACCAGTCGACTTTTGAATTGTTACCTTTCTTTAAAATTATCCTATCATCTATTCGATTGATATTAACGGAAACTAATTCTGTTATATCAAAATTAATCTCAGAGATATTTTTAAGAAATAAAAACATGTTTAAGTTCTGTGATAGACTTTGAGCAGCTTGACTCGTCTCATTCACATTCTTCATTTGAATAATAGTTGCAACATTTGCATCAACATCTTGAAGAAATCGATTAATTGGATCAAAAACTTCATTTACCTCTGTATAAATCGGGATTATTTGCCAAGGGTATTGGAATTCTCGACCATTATTTTTCTCCCATACCATCTTTGATTCATTCCATTTCCACTCAAATGAAAAGGAAGAATCAAATCTGAAATATTCATCTTTTGTAAAGATCGTTACTTTATCAGATTGTCCAAAAACAGATTTAAAACCAATGCCTTTATAGCCTGTTTTCGTCAAATCTGATTTTTTAGTGCCATTGTTCACATTACAAATTCCTTTAAGATCACGAGCAGTGAAGGGTCTCCCTGAATGGGCAACGACTAAATTATCATCAATAGTTTTTATCCATACTTTAACAGATTCATTGCTTTGAGAAGAATCGTCTGCATTTTGTAATAGTTCATAAATAAATCGCTTTGAATCAGTATATAAGTCAACTGATAATGCGTTAAGCGAACTTGCTTGGTTTACCGCTTGACTAGGGTTTGTATAGTCAGTGTTCTCTAAAAATATTTTTTCAATGTCTTTTCTTAAACTCATTTAAAGCTCCCTTCCTTCAATCTCCTTCTAACATATAAAGTTTATTCCGTATGTAAAGCTCCGTGAAGTAACCTGGATTTTATAAATATCCTAAAATACAACTTTTACACGCTTTTCTGATATTATACCTGATACACCGCAACACCTCCATATTTGTGCAAAAAAAGCTAAGTTCTTCTGAGTGAACGTAGAGTGTTGAATTCTTAGATTTGCAAACTTTCGAATTTAATGTGGACAGCTTAAGTACAAGTGCATTTTCTAAATGTATAACAAACTCTTTTCAGATGTTCTTGTGATGATACGCATTTCTACAATATAACACTTATAAGTTGTAATGACAGGGATTAAAAATGAAAACAGGCTTATGGGGATAAGCTAAGAAGCAAAAACACTTTTGGAGTAATACAAGAAGAAGAGGAAAATTCAAAACGGATTCGAGG
Source organism: Sediminibacillus albus (assembly GCF_900101125.1). Taxonomy (GTDB): domain Bacteria; phylum Bacillota; class Bacilli; order Bacillales; family Amphibacillaceae; genus Sediminibacillus; species Sediminibacillus albus. Next base: position 423,517 of record NZ_FNFL01000003.1, read on the forward strand.
TGCAGAGCCCCTAGAAGCGTGTACCCCGTGACTAAGGGCTCGTTCTTTTAAAGGAGTTTGCTAGAAACGTATTAATTTTTAATAAACCCTTAATACGAGGTAGTTTCCTACACAATCTGGCCCGATTGTTGAAGTCAGTTCCTACTTAACTGGTACAATTTTTGTCATTCAAAGATAAAAAGTATATTCCCTTGGTTCGAAATCAAATTTTATTATACAGTAGAGTATTCAATAAATTGTACTGGCTCTCCACTCCGCAAACGGTGGCTCTTTTCTCCGCAAGGACTGGCTTAAAACTTCGCATAAGTGGCTCAATTCACCCGCAATATTCATAGATAGTAATAATCAAACATGGGAGCACATTTTATTAATGTTATTCTATTTGATGTATCTCTTTCTGTTTCTACGAGAAATTAAAAAAATAATATCAAATAAAAAACGAAGTAAACTTTAAATCGAAATAGACTCCCATATTGATATGAGACCACTGATAAAGTCCTTTTTAACCTAAAGCCGCTGTCACCACCGATCGCCAATCGCGGAATCACCAGAGGCCAATCGAAAAAGAGTGATTTTCTTTGATTTATAAAAGGAAATCACTCTTCTATCTTCTATTAAAATTAATTCGTTAAATACCTCTATTTTAACCAAAGAGTTTTTCCATTGATTCCTACCACTAAATATGGCTTTATACTTATACCCAATTTCTAAAGCTGCTTTTTCTATAAGAATTATAGTTAGTTTGGGGCCTTGGTTTATATGGAGTTTTATAAGGATATTATTGACTAATAGCCAATACTTGAAACTAGTCACACTAAAAGAGAAGTTTGTATTTTAACAAACTTCTCTTTTATGGTTACTGAAGATGTTCTATCTAATATTATTGAGACATCTACTTTATTAACATTCTTCAAAAGGCTTATTAGATTATTTATAGGGAGACTTTCAGTAATGACTTTACTTATTACCTCTATTTTACTATAGAATAACCGTTCGTCTAATCTGTTGCAGTTCGTTTCTCTGTTGCCTGATACTTATAATCACCGAATAAACAAGCTACACGAACCAACCCAGCTTCCAGTAAGGGCTCTCCTTTAGAATTAAAGACCTGGCACAACTAGCGGCCATAATCCGAAAATGGTGAATTGCCACATGGATTAATTACTTGAAATTTAATACAGCACTTTTAATTCCTTGACGCCAAACTCTAGTGCGTCTTCCACTTCCTCCATATATACATCCATTCGGCCTTTGGTGATGGCACTCCCTCTATCTTCACAGGTGAACGTTTTATCAAAGTAAGGAATGTACACCTCTGTTCCAAATGAGAAGGACGGTGGGCAGGCAATTGTCTCTCCTTCTTGTACTTTGGCACCTGATGCTGTGATGCCATATCCGGGATCTCCTGGTCGTTTTCCGGTTGATTCATAACCCGCCGTATAAGCAGATACTTTATATGTTTCTCCCTTTGCGTCAGGAATGGTGATCGTCTGGCCGGCAAAGATAATATCCGGGTTTGTAATGACCGAGTTAAACTCCAGCAAGGAATCTACACTCACGTTATGCTCCATTGAAATTTCTGATAGTACGTCGCCTGATTGGACCGTGTACTTGCTGCTTGCAGCAACTTCGCCTGCAAACAGCAACACTCCTAAAGTTAGTAATGTGACTAGTGTTAAGTATTTGATAGTGATAACCTCCTATGTTTTATCTGCTATAGATATCGTATAAGAGGCTATTTCTTCTGTAGGTTTTAATAGAATTGAAATATAGATGTAAAGGTGATCGATTAAAAAAGTTCGAATGGTTTTCTTTACTTCTATATCAGTCGTTGACTTAGAGGTTATCATTTTTATGATAAAATATTTAAATAGTATTACTCTTTCATTTTCAAGGGGTGTTGATATGTTTAAGAAAAAGGTAAAATCTGGAATAATCTCATCAACCTTTTGTACCTTGGTTATCGCAACATATCTAGAACTTATCAGTTTTCCCGATGAGACTTTTCCTTTTTATTTTTGGCTATTTTTTATTGCAATGTTTATTTTTCCAGCTATATTGATATTTGGATTATTAACATCATATATATGGGATAAAATCTCTAACAAGTATAATGTGAATAACATAATTGGTTTGTTGTTTTACCCTTTGTCCGCACTTATGGTAGCCACAATTGTAGGTTTTTTTATGGATTATGAACTCTTTTTAGTTATTTTGAAACCATTATATTTCATTTCTACTATTTTCTGCGCTGTTACTTTTTGGTTTACTTTGTTGTGGGTGAAGTGAGAAATCTAATAGAAAACTTTAATTTAGAAACAAAACTGTCCACTACCTAGCTGGCTGTTTGATTTATAACATCCTGCTAGTCTTTTTTTTGACGTTCCTTTGTATGATTTTTAAGGGAATATGCGCTAGAATGGCTCCAACTCCTATTACTAGGACAATATGCGACTCCTTGGCCACGTCACCTCCAAAGACACATACAGAACCGTCGTCGGCTGCAGCAATGCAGCTAGCATTCTGATCATGGTAGTCTTTCCTTCCCCATTCGGTCCAACACTCCGTAAATCGAACCTGTAAGCACCTTTAGAAATACACCGTCCGGTTTCCTCCAAACGTTTTAACGATCCCTATCGCTTCGACAGCCCACTCGTCGTAGCCTTTTACGGTTTTTTTCTTATTATTCCTTTGCATTCTGTTTAAATCTCTTATAAATTGAAACAACGCTTTTGTGCGTAATAGGAACACAAGCTGAAATTTTCCTTCTGCGTTTGGTTCCGTTGGTGCTCGGTCAAAAAAACATTACCAATAGAAAATTGTCTGATTTTGGTGTTTACTGTTAATCTTATTAAATTTAGGGTAGATATATAGAATCATAGATAGAAGAAAATCGATACATAAGGAAGTGAACCACATGAAAAAGTTTGCCTTTCTATTCTCTGGAGTAGTTCTGATCTTTTTCCTTTTCGCTTGTTCGGAAAACACTTCAACAGACGATAAAAACGAAGGAAAAAACGAAGATTCACAATCGGAGGAAGGCGCATCAAACAAGAAGGATGAAAACAAAGAAACAGAGGAAAAAGAAGAAACGAAGCCTCCACAGCCTTACGAACCAATAAAGCCGGCGGAAGATGCCCAGCCTCTTAAAGATAAGTTATCTGAAGAGGAAATTGCGAAGATGCCTACAGCTGAAGCACACGGAGGCGATCGCACACGCATGGTTCCAGTTGGAGAAACATTGGTAAAAGGAGCCGAGGATCAAACCGACGGGCCGTTGAAGAATCACAGACTTGTAGCTTACTACGGTCATCCGAACTCTACCAATATGGGAATCCTGGGTGAAATGGAACCCGATAAACTCATGGAAAAGTTAAAAGAACAGGCGCAGGAGTACTCGGATGCCGACCCATCCCGTCCAGCGATTCCAACGATTGAGCTAATTTCGACTGTAGCGCAACGGAACCCAGGACCTGAAGGGAATTACTATCACATGACTCCGCCGGAACAAATCGACGAATATGCCAAGCTTGCGAAAGAAAACAACGCTCTACTTATGCTGGATGTCCAGCTGGGAACAGACTCTGTCCTCAATCAAGTGAAGCTATTAGAAAAATGGCTTAAGCTCCCTTACGTCCACCTGGCCATTGATACCGAATTCCACGTAAAAGAAGGGGAAACACCTGGCATCGACCTTGGCCAAGTAAACGGTGCTGAAGTGCAAGAAGCAGTGGACTACCTGACAAAGATGGTGGAAGAAAATAACTTACCGGATAAAATTGTCCTCGTTCATCAGTTCATGGACGAAGCGTTAACGAACAAAGAAGCCATCCAACCGACCAAAAATGTAGAAGTTACCTTGAATTATGATGGATGGGGGGATTCATCCACGAAGATGTCGCTCTATCGCAAATTCGTGCGAAATGAATCTGTCCAGTACGGCGGATTCAAAATTTTTTACAAAAAGGATGAACCTGTCTTGAGCGCTGAAGATGTATTAAAGCTTGATCCCAATCCAGCGATTATTAATTATCAGTGATGAAAGTAAAAAATAGCCTATGTTTGGCACCCATCAGCGGAAGGAATAAAGATTATCCCTCTCGGTTAAATTAATTGCATTCCCTTTATAAAAGTATTACGGTAAAGAAAAAAAGGAGAGTTGATCAATGAACTATATTACCTTAAACAACGGACTGAAAATGCCGCAGCTTGGATTCGGAGTATGGCAAGTGGAAAATGACGAAGCAACAAAAGCTGTATCAAAAGCTCTCGAGGTTGGTTATCGCTCTATCGATACAGCGATGATCTATAAAAATGAAGAAGGTGTAGGAAAGGCGATCAAAGAATCATCCATTCCACGCGAAGATTTGTTTATCACAACAAAGGTTTGGAATAGCGATCAAGGCTATGAAAACACCTTGCGTGCTTTTGATGAAAGCCTGGAACGACTTGGCCTGGACTATGTTGACCTATACTTAATCCATTGGCCGACACCGGAATATGATGACTATGTGGACACATATAAAGCGATGGAAAAGCTTTATAACGACGGCCGCGTCAAAGCGATCGGCGTTTGCAACTTTGAAATTGAACATCTACAACGCCTTCTGGACGAATGCGATGTAAAACCTGTCCTAAACCAAATCGAATGCCATCCACATCTTGCCCAAAACGACATCAAGGAGTTTGGTGCAAAGCATGATATCTTTGTGGAAGCATGGAGTCCGTTAGAACAAGGTGGAGAAATCTTAAAAGATGATGCCATCAAAAACATTGCAGCATCCCATCACAAAACACCAGCTCAAGTAGTGCTGCGCTGGCATCTGCAAAACAACACGATTGTTATTCCTAAATCGGTGACACCTTCCCGTATCGAAGAAAACTTTGATGTTTTTGATTTCGAACTAACGAATGAAGAAATGGAAAGCATTAATAGCCTTAACCTGGACAGAAGGAAAGGCCCTCATCCGAACGAGATGAACAATCGGTAAGGTATTTTAGAAGTAGGTTTTTTGCTCGATTTTTATGCTGATTTCAACTAGTGTTAAACACCGCTTATTGGCCAAATAGATACGGAGAGACAGTTTCTTTAACTGTCTCTCTTTTTGTTTGCTATTTTTTACACTATTCACTATTGGTAGGCTGTGTCTCCATTTTCCACTTATATTTCATGAACAACTTGTTCTCTTTCAATTCTACAGAAAGACTATCGTTCATTTTTCCATTAAGCTTTTTAGAAAGGATAATCCAAAACCTCTTTCCTTCTCCCTATCCTCTTTACAACCGAGAAATCCTTGAGATTAGATTCTTATTGTCCCTTGAAAGTAGGGTGAAATTTATTTATCACCTCGTCACATTTATCCACCCTTCCTCGTCTTGAGTATGAAATAATTAGGTAATCTTATGACTCAAACGTGGGATGTTGTCATTGTTGTTAGTGGATTAGCAGGTTAGGTTGCAGCAAATGACTTAGGAAGAAACGATTTATCAATACTACTATTAGAAAAAGGCGGGAGGGTTAGAACAATTGAGATTAATCGCCAGTATTTGAATCTTGGCCCCCCATGCCTTTTATAAAAAAGGAAAAGCCAGATCCTTCTCGAAGAAAACAGATAGAACACAATTACATCCACCCGACCGAAAATGTAGAAGTCACCTTGAATTTATGTGGATGGGTTTCATCATTTCATGATTTAAGTGTTGATTATGAAAATCTAAAGAAAGAAAGGAAGCGTTACTATTAAGAAATTTTCCAAGCTAAGCTATTGGGCTTTGTTCTTAAGTGTTTTTCCTGTTACATTAGTGCTTGCAAGATTGTATTTCTTGCTGAAAATAAATTTTACCTTATTACTGATTGTAGCTTGGGGAGGATTATTGCTATCAATTTTTCTTTCTATTTGTGCAATTTCTAGAAAAAATGAAAAAAACCTAATTGCCATTTTTTCCATAATTATTTCTATAGGCAGCGGGGCTTTTATAGCGTTTGGTCTATACATGTCACAAATGGCATAATGACCTTGTAACACAAATTATCGAATCTTGATAAATGGCACGATTTCATCCAAAGGGATCCCAATCCGGCGATTATTAATTATCAGTGATGAAATTAAAAAATAGCAGAAATAATCTCAATGGTTATAAATGAAAATAGTTACCTGCTCCTTTTATTATTAGCTTGCAGAGAACCCCTGGTTCTTCTGGAGGGCACTGAAAAACTGAAGCTCTATGATAGGTAGAATTTATAAAAGCGGTCTGTGTGGTATTTAATTTCCATACAAACCGCTTTTCGTCTAATTTCAAGAGTTTTGTGCCCTCTATTCTTTCATTAGTGGAACGATTCGTTTCACATTCGCCGTGAAAATCGCCATCGCCCCTTGAATGCGCATGCCGTCGAAACCCGAAGATGAGGCGACCTCATATCCGTGTCTATGTTGATTCCGCGATGGGCGATCGGTGGTGACGCCTGCGGGAACAGCACGAGCCGAAGATCCACTTGGTCAAGTGATCTTCTTGACCAAGTTAGCTGAGGCCGTGCCCGCGGCAAGCATCCCCCCGACAAGCGATTCGTGGAATCAACAACAAACTTTGACAGCCCCTTTAGATTAAAAAAGACTTTTTCAGTGCTCTCGTCAATTGGAATTATAAATGGTAATTTTCCTGAGCACTGTCACTAGGAGTGATACCCCTTAATCATTTCATGTACTTTTTTAACCTCCTGTTCTGCGACAATGAGATACCATATATCACCGATAAAATCTCCTTCTCCTTGCACTTGATAGGTATGAGTATTTTTACGGGCTCCTCTATAATCAGTCATTAATCTCTTCATATCAGCAAAAGCCATATTAGTGTTTACATTCTCCCCTAATACACCCATGACGTCGCTGATTCGATTGACACCACTAAAGCTTGCACCTTTTTGAATTAATCCTTCAATAACTTGCCGCTGCCTTTCGTTCCGTCCAGCATCACCTTTAGGGTCATCCTTGCGCATCCGTACAAATGCCAAGGCTTCTCTTCCATTTAACTCTAGTTCGCCTTCAGGAAATGTAAAACGCCCATTTTTGAATGCGAGTTTATTATTAACAGTTACTCCATCCACTGCGTTTACGAGCTGCTGCAACCCCTCCATATTGACTTTAATATAATAATCTAACTCGATATCCAAAAAATTCTCCACAGTATCTACCGCCATATCACTGCCGCCAAAAGCATAGGAATGATTGATTTTATCTACTGTCCCATGGCCAATAATATCCGTGCGTGTATCTCGCGGGATACTAATCATTTGCATCCGTTCATTGTTAGGGTCGAGTGTCATAACTATCATGGTATCTGAGCGGCCTTTATCATATTCTCGCTCATCAACACCAAGTAAAAGAATATTTAAAGGCGTTTGATTGTTTATCTTTTGTTGGGTTACTTCATCATCAATCGAATTGACTTTCTCATATAGATCATCGTTAACTGTATTTTTAATATCTGAGTAAATCGAAAAGAGAAAGCCTCCTATCCCGACAATAACTATCCCCAAAATAAGGAGTGATACCTTTTTCCAATTGCTTTTTCTCCTTTGTCTTCTTTTTTTATCAACTCTTCGCATATTCCCCCACCTTTATAAGTCATACGTCCTATCTCATTATACAATAATAGGTGGGAAATTTTACATGGTATTCGACAAAAAATTAACTCATTTAACGTTTATTGCCAATGGGGTATGTACATAAAAAACTTGGATAATTTGAAAGAATCTTAGACTATAGGTTTATAGTTTATGGTTGTAAGAATCAGGAACAGTATCAGAATCCTCTAAGTTTCTGTATTCTATCATCCTTTGTCTTTAGTTCCCTTTTTTGTATTAACCATCGCTTATGATACGATTCCTTAAAGCGGTTGGGTAAAGCCCAAGACTGTATTTGTAGATTTTGATTCCATGAGGTTCTTTAGGATAAAGTAACTGCCTTCCCTTAATAGCACTGGTAATCGGTATCCAAGGGCAGCCTGCCTTTCATGATTGCACCACCCTCTGGGTAATTTTCTGCGATTAGTTCTCCACCATGTTGTCTAATAATTCGCTGTGAAATAGTTAACCCTAACCCGGCTCCACCGATTGATCGATTGCTACTCGAACGCCATAATATATTTTCCATAAAGACAGAAACCATGGTACATCTGGCTATCCTGTCTACAATTTCGTATAGGCGTCATGCTCAGTGACCGCACTTACTCATGGTTCGGTGAAACGTAGCATAAATAGTGGTGAAGCAAAGAATCGAAGTAACTCTGGATAAAGAAGTATAAAAAAGGCTAAGTTAAATTGAAGGAGACCCTTAGTGTATTTAGACGGTCTCCTTTTGGTCTTCTTAAACTTGTTTTTCACTCATCAATTCATGAGTATTATCTTCTGTATCATTAAATACCATCCATGTTTCTGTTTGTCCGATTTTAGCTACAACATGTGGTTCGTCGATAAAAGTAACTTCTTTATCTACTAAGTGTTCAAAAGTATCTTTAATATTATTTACTTGAAAATAAATTACTGAACTTGAATGGATGAGGTCTTCTTTTTTGGAAGTGTTAACATGAGCCGCTGATCATCGCATTCAAAAAATGCCATACTATCAGTGTTAAATAGAAGAGAGAGACCTAATTTCTCGTATCCAATATCACCTTTTTTCAATATTCTATAAGAGATATACCAATATGTTGTTTAAACATTTTACTAAAGAACAGGGTTTTGAAATCCAAGTAAAAAGGTAATATCATTCATATTTTTATCTACATTTGATATAGTGGCTTTTGCTTTTTGTATTCTAAATTCTGAAATATGTTGATGGGGTGTTCTACTATAAATTTGATTTACGAATTACATGTAATGATTCCATTTCTTTATATGTATTAAAGTGTTCATTTAAAATAGGATACATTATATTATGAAATTGTTTCTCATCACCAACGGAAGCAATATCAAGACAGTAATATCTGCATGAAACTTTCCAGTTGTGAAGCTAGAGTATTACTTTTATAATAGGTCTTTTCAAAAAAAACAATAAAACAACGATTATGAGAATAACAAGGACGCTAAACCCTTAAATCATCAGGTTTCGAAAAATACGAACGCTAGATGAAGTAAAATACGAACAACGAAAATCAAAATCCTGTTTTACATATTATTCAGAAACATTTCATGTTTAGAGAATTAGGCGATTTTCTACATGAGAAAGGTTTTGGTTCTAAAACTATCATTCAAACGATTCTAACAACCTATCAAATTGGATTAACATTCTTCAATATAAACACATGACGGAAAAAAGATCATGGTGTAGCTGATAGTCATAAAAATTCCCCTCTATATTTCGCAAATGGGTTACATATGAGAGCAGAACAGACCTTATCAATGTAAAAAGTAACAAAAAAAAGAACGTTAATACAAGCTTGCCATGGAACGTAGAGAAGAAAAAAGAAAGATCAAAACAAAATAAAGAATTATATTATAACTGGTTAGAAGAATATAGATCAGAAGCTACCAATTCATAGAAGTAATAGGAAAGGGTAGTTCCATATTAGAACTAGGTGTATCAGGCTAAACTTTAGCCACTTACTAAGAATCACTATGCACTAAAAAAATAAAAAAGTCCGGTTAAAAATGTGGAATTTAAAAAGGGTAACCGCAGATAAACCGTCTTTATTTAAAATCTAGCATTTTTATACTTTTTGGAAAAAAATAGATATTTTGCAGGAATATAACATTATATCAAGAAGTTGTAACACAGAGGATGAATGGGAGGTGAAAAGGTCCTTATTTTTATGAAATTAATAAAAAACAGGAGGGTATTATTTTGAAAAAGATTATTGCTATTGCCGTATTTGTATTCTCGTTAGCCGCGCTTTCTGTAGGGTTTGGTACAATGACTGCTTCTGCACAAGAAAAGTATGAGGCAGTTAAAACTCCAGGTGACTATATGGAGTATCTAAACGAAAAAATCGAGCAACACGAAACTTTAAATAAAAAAACTTTAAATATGAATTCAAAACCAGCCCCTGCACAAGAAGTACTTCAAAAATTCAAGGAATTGCCTAAAGAAAAACAAAAAAAATTCGTGGAATACCTTAATGATCCTGAGCTTATGAAAGAAATAATGGAAAGTATTAATGAGCTTAAACCTGGCGAAAGCTTAAAATTGAAGGGCGGAGACGTTACAGTGTCTTCGAGTATAAATAAAAGTAACTTTAGCACTATGTCAACTCGATGGGATATTTGGCATGAATGGACTCACTCGCAGTTTGGTCTTGATATAATGAGGCTAAGAGCAGAAGCTGCGTATACAGCTAATAGCTCTAGAGTCACTGGAATGATAGACGGTAGAGGGAATGTGGAAAGAGAATTAACCGCATTTACTACGTTAACTAAAATAAGGGATGAGGAATTTACTAATTTGGGTCTAGCTTATGGGGGAGCTTATTATTCTTATAATATCAGATTTCCTAATGGGGGCATACAAGCAGGTACCGTCACACACCATGTATTTGGAGATGAAGATGGTGTTATAGGTGGTTATGTAGACGGAGATTTGTAAATTTCTATTTTATTTCAGTTTCACATTAACACGGTATTCCAAATTGGAAAATCGTTATGGTTATTCCTTCTTTTAGGGTTATTTGCTTAAACAAAGCGAATAAAGTTGGTAAAGGGGAAAAGCATAATAACTCGGCTGATAACTTTGATTATTGGCTGAGTTGGCCATATTTTTCAACTGCGCTTCCCCTTTTTTCCTCTCTATTAAATTAATTCCAATTCCATAAACGCGCTTCTCCCACCTGAACAGTAGACACCCAATCTTCATTTTGAAGATTAAGAATTTCTTTCTTTGGTCCAGTGATAACAGCGCCATATATATTGACACCATGTTCCTCAATATATCGAATAATATTTTCTAAGTTAAAAGATGGGTATGTTGATATTCCCTCCGCTATATGTTCATAATCTTTTATTAAATGTAGTGTTTGAATAAATTTACTGTTACGAGTATCAGGGTTATTAATTATTTCTTGAGAAGAAATACCCCCACTCTCTGAACTGCTAGTTTGTTTAACAGGAATAAAAGGCATACCAATAGGATTGTTATTTACTTTATAATTGTTATCACCCTCCGTTTTTGGCCCGGAGTTTACAGCAAACCAAACAGGTCTATAATTTTTTCCTTTCAATTTGTTAAATACTTGGGCGGTTGTATAAAATTGGTCAAATGAAATATAAGCTTCCACTACGGTTCCTTCAGGCAACACTTCCAATTTACCCCAATTGTTCCTAAGAGTCTCATTATCATTAGGGCTAATAAAATAACTATTTTGGTCATCTTTAGTCTGTAGATTAAAATTGATAGGAGAATGAAGTAAAAATTTCATATCTAATTTATTTATGGTTTCAACATCATTTCCTATTTCTTTGGCTAATTCCCCACTCCAATTCATAGTAAAAAAAGAGTTGGGAGAAAAGCTTTTACTTGTTACTCTTAAATTTGGTTCAGTTAAAGCTATAGTTGACTCAATAACATCATCGTAAACTGCTCCCCGGTCTCCCCATGCATAGAATACATTAGTGATAAAGCTACATAATATTGTTATAACGACCAAAATGCTTAATGCAGTTATGGCGTTCTGAAAACGAGCTTTCCATTTCCCCTTTTTTAAAATTTCTTTTTGTCTTTTATTGTTAAGTTCAGGGTCTATATTATTTTTATTTGGCCCCACTTGTTCTTCTATATAAGCTTGGTATTGTTCCATTTTTTCTAATTCCCTATTTAATTCCATTTCCTCTTCTGAGGATAATTTCCCTTCTGCGTAATCATCCAATTTTTTTTTAAAATCATCACTCATCGAATTTACTCCTTTCATATTGACGCTTAACAACAGCTTTTCGAGCACGGAACAATAATACTTTTAGATGTGGTACATTCACGCTCATAACGGTTGCAGCCTCTTGGTAAGATAATTGATGAAAATCAACCAACAATATTGCATGCTTTTGTTTTTCTTTCATTTTATTTATAATTTGTCTTATCTCTTGTACTTGCTTTTTAAGTATTACCTTTTTTTCTGGTGAATCCATCTGCATAATATTTCCGAAGAAATAGTCTTCTTTTATAACGTTAAATTTTGCTTTACGTTTAACGTCAACAAAAGTGTGATATGCGACACTAAATAACCAGGGTTTAATATTATTTATATTATTAATATCCTCGATATAAAGGAATGCTCTTAAAAAGGTTTCTTGAACTATATCTTCTGCAAGGTATGAATCTCCACAAAGAGAAAGTAAATAGCGATATATATCTATCATATATGAGCGATATATAGTATCCAATGATTGATTATCCATTTACTTCCCCCTTCAATATATCCACGTATGGATTTAAAAAAAGTTACAGTTATAATTTGTGTATGTTTAAAAAATAGAAACTATGATACTACAACAGTGTAAAAATTTAGACAATAATACAATATTTTTTTTACTAGTGATAGCGAATCAATTTTGGCCTTATTTTCTGAATTGATTTTATCCTCGGAGAGCATACGAATTAATGACTATGTAAATAAGGCTGTATCAAGATGCTAGGGACGATTGAAGAAGCCGTATAATCCCCGTTCCCCCCTTTCAAGATCCGAGGAATCAGTGAAACATCCTCAATATTGAGGATGGGGTTTGGGAGATTTGCGTTTAAGCAAATAATCCTTCTTTTATGGTTTTGACTTTTCAATCGTAGTTGCGATTGATCGACTAGAATAGTCGAACATATTTAGCGTCGCACACCACACGTTAACTTTACGAAGTAAAGTGTAGTGTGGCTACACCTTAACTAGACGCTGACGCTTAATGGGGGCTGTGATTATATGAGTTATGCTGTGGTACATATGCAGAAATTGAAGGGGCAAGCCATAAAGAGAATACAATTTCACAACCAGAGAGAACGTGACAGTAGCACGAAAAACGCGCTCTCCTCGACTGTGAAATTTAGTAAAGTGTATCGGACCTTAACGAAACTGTCCAACCAAGTGTAGCCTATCCAAGTGGCTGTTGGAAAATGAGTTTGTAAATATTAATGTTGATAAGATTTGTACTAAGGAGAAAGAAGGCTTTGTAGATTCGGGTTATAGTTTTGAAATTATTGTTCATAGAGTTTTTAAGCCGGGAAATATTAACACAAGAGCAAATAAAAGAGTTATTGATAAATGATGAAAATTACCATAATTCTTTGATAGTTGATTTTAATGGTTATCCAAGGCTTGTAAAGTTAGTAGGCCAAGCTCCGGCATCATTAAAGGGATATGCTGGTCGTTTCGAAACATTTGGGGCAGGAAATGGCTATGTTGGCTCTTCCTCTAGTTTAAATCATTTAGAGGGGACTTACCAAGCTAAACTAGAAGCATGGTGTTTGCATTTATCTTCGGAAAAAGAAATTAATCGTGATTATTCGACGAATGAATACTCTATAGAAGAACAGATAGATGAAATTAATAGGCAAGTATCAGTATTAAAATAGATAAGATTATTTAATTGATTAGCCAAAGGAGTTGTAATAAAACACCTCTTCATTTATTTTACCCTAAAAAAACCGGTACAGTTAAGGTACCGTATTAACTTGCCGTCTCATCAAAAAAGCCATACACACTTAACCTCAGATACAATCATATAGCTAAGCAGTAAATAGTATTCTTGGATCTGATACACCACCATAAAAATTAAATTTCTAGCTGGACCGCTTTTTCAAGCATAAAAAACAGGCACTCGCCTTCTCTTATAAAGAATGCGTTGCCTGTCAATGAAGAAAATTATCCTAAGTTTATAATTTACTCACTCGTACAGTCAGTCATCTGTCCTTTCCTTTTTAAAACAGATATAAGTGAAGAGTGCTGCGCCGATTGTCCAAATCGCAACCACACCTATTGGGACCCAGGAATTGGTGTCGTGCATTTTGATTAACTGCATGATCGGAAATAGATCTGCTATCGTAATAGCGATACTGTCTTCTCCAAGACCAAAAAATTCAATCATGGGTGTGAACCCAAACAAAAACATAACCGGCATTAGGTAGGCAGATGTTGAGGCAACAGATTTCGTGAATAGGCCGATACCAATGCCAAGGAATAAAAAGAATAGAAATAATAGTATTAACCCAATGATAGCCTGAACACTTAAGAAAGGCTTAACGCCAGCGAAAAACAGAGAGATAGCTAAAGCTATGAAAGTCATGAGCCCCACTACTAGACTTTTACCAATAATGATATCCATAAAAGAGGCGGGTGACAGCATAAGTCCACGTAATGTTTTCTTTTCATTTTCTTCAGCCATCATGGTCATCATGCAGCTTGCTGTTACAGAGGAAAAGGTGACACCGACAATTAAATATAACATTGGGATCGGAAGCTCTTCACCTTCACCCAATCGACTGTAAATTAACGCCAGTATAATAGGGACAATCGGCATCATCAAAAGCATCATGTTCTTCATGAAATCTTTTATATCTTTTTCAAAAATGGCGCCTATACGTTGGGTGTTCATTATACCAGCTCCTTCCCGGTTACTTTTAAAAAGATCTGACCAAGTGTCGGATTGTCCGATTGTATTGATTTTACTTCTCCGTTTGCAATTAGATCCCTAATTTTATCGGCGTTCCCGGCCTCATTTTCAATGACCAGTCGTTCATCATCAAATGTTTCCACATGGAAGGCATGCGTAGAGTATTTATACCGGAGTTCATCCGGGCTGCCCAACTCCTGTATTTTACCTTTGTCTAAAAAGGCGACACGGTCACATAACTCTGTTGCTTCCTCCATATCATGTGTGGTTATAAAAATCGTCGTTCCAGCTTCATTCAGCTTCTGCAGTCCACGATGGATATGGGCAGCATTCCCGGGATCCAAAGCGGAAGTAGGTTCGTCTAAAAATACGAGTTCTGGTTTATGAATAAGTGCCTTTGCCAGCAGAACACGCTGCTTCATCCCTTTCGACAACTTTGACACGACTTTGCTGCGCGCCTCCTTTAAATTTACTTCATCCAGCATTACCTCAATTTGTTCCAGCGGTGCATCATACAACTTACAAAACAATTTCAAATTATCATACACCGTGAGGCGTTCATACAACGAACTATTATCTGATAATATCCCAATTCTGGATTTGAAATCAGCTGTACCAAATAATGGAGCATTTATATCTAATACGTATACGTCACCTGCTGTTTGTCCAAGCTCTCCTGTTAGGATTTTTATTGTTGTTGTTTTTCCGGACCCACTCGGTCCCAACAATCCAAAAATTTCTCCTGGCTTTACACTGAAACTGATATCTTCAATGGCTGCATGTTGATCGAATACCTTTCTCAGCCCAGTTACTTTAATGGCATTTTCCAATTGAACTCCTCCTTTGATGATCTGAACCTATCGTATCCTGTATTGTTTATGAATGCAGTAATATCAAGGCGAGATGTACTCAAAGGAGGCCTAATTGTACCCGTTTAAAGTTGAGTGAATCCCTCAAAAGGAGCTTTGTTTCATGGAACAACCGAACCGTTCGCAACGTCACATGGATACTACTAATATTGCTAAATCAGTTCCGGAATTCGTGGCAGCACTCATTCAAAAAGAACAGGACACTTTATAAAAGCGTCTTGCGCTTACAAAGTTAAACTTAATATTTTAGCATGATTATGTGACTAAGAGTTAACATGTATATAAATGTAACACTCTTACATTTGCTTCAATGTAATCCATCTTAAGGTTATGTGTTATGTAACATATTGTATAGTCTTATTTACTATTCCATTTCTTTAATACACAAAGGGATCAAGGAACTGTTCTACGCACATTTTAAAGGCAACTATGGTAATCCCATTTGTGACATCAGTATCACAAAGTAAAGTATATCCCAGCACTTGCTATCAAAGCGATAATGATAGACCTCCTATTTATCATACGATAGATATAGACACGCCTACATACTAAAGAATTCTGTATTAAAAGACCCGATATTTTCATGAAAATTGTATTGGCTCTCTTCACGCTCCCCCTTCTGCATTAATATTTGTCCATTATGCCAAAGTTAATCAAACATGAAATGATCACTGATACCTGATCAGTATAGTCTATAATATCACCACGATATGTCACACCGCACATTCAAAAACATACATTGCATTACATATCGTATGCGTAAGGAGTCATATATCGTATGAGATCTCATGGTATATCTAACAGTCATACGTCATTTCATATGATATGCATACGGCGGATGATATGTTGTATGAATGAATAGCGTACACACCGAGTGTGTTATTGCGTCCATCTATTATGCGCATAATAGATGATAAGATGATACGAAGTGTGTTTGTTGAGAGATGTTACACAGGATGTGTTTTAAATTGTGTACGGTATGAGACACGGTATGTAAATTACAATGATTAGAACTGGCTGCTCGGTCCTGCAGTAGCAACATACCAATAAGACTATTTTCAAGTTTGGATTTTATTTAAGAATTCCTTTATATAACTATGAAAATTATAAAATAACTAAAAAGACAGCAATCCTACAGATCACTGTCTTTCTTTTATTGATTATTTTTAGTATTCCTCTTTTTTCTATTTCTTAGAATTAGGATGTTATACGGTATAAACACCGCTAGGGGCAAAATAGCTATCGGTACAATCGCTATATCGCTTGGAACAAACCAAAATATTAATAATGCCAATAAAATATAAACGAGCATAAAAATCCAAAATATTTTACCTTCTAGCATATTTTACACTCCTTTCTCTTCATAATATAAATAACCACTCTAGTTGAGTGGTTATTTATATTATATACCTGTGTACTTCTCTTCGTAATCCGTCGAAATATCTAATAGATTATCGTGACTTGCGTTATCCCATGTAATTTTCAAATATATAAAATACACCCCAGAAATCCAAAAACAGCTAACAGAAAGGTGGGCACTAAGATATGCTGTACTTATTTCAGGTTAAACATATCCTGGATACCCTGTATTTTCGTCCGCGCTAACGGAATGGTTGATTTTGCTTGGTTATCAATTCGGAGTGAGTAGGTATTTTTGGACCATGTAATGATTTCACGTACTTTTTGCAAATTGACGATGTATGATCGGTGACACCGATAAAATCCATAAACTTCTAATTTCTTTTCTATTTCAGCCAACGTCGAATCAAGTGCGAAAGATTCATGGTTTATAACAATCGTGGCCTTACCATCCTGGCTTTCGATATAATCAATTTCCATCGGATCGAACAAAATCACTTTATCATCTATCTTCGCAGGAATCTTGAATAATTTTGCTGTGGATAGTGTAAAAGCTGGTTCCTCCGCAGGTGTACTCTCATCCTTCTCCCCGTTATCTAATTCAATTTCCAGTAGACCTTTTTCCTGCAGCCGATAGGCAACATCGCTAAGAAGCAGAGCATGTTCAATATTAGATACTAGAATAAGTGCTGGTATCTTGTTGTCTGTTATCTTTTTAAGCATGTTGATAAAGGTATTGATCGTCTTTATATCAACACCATGAATCGGCTCTTGAAAAACCATTGGATACGTTTTCATCATAAAATACTTAGCATAGTACACACGAGCAATTTCAGACTGCGTGCATTTCCGCAAAGGTTTTTTGGCACACATTTGCAGCTCGAACATCACGAGAATTTCAGGCAATGGTATCGAACAACCGAACCATTTATGATAGAAAGTGACATTATCCATTACTGTCAAACGATCATATAACCCTTCGTTCCGATCAAACACGGTAATATCTTCGTTACGGAGCAGTGTATGTATTAACTCCGCCTGCATATCCGTATCACTGGAAATCGCTGTGGTATGTGATTCACTTAAACTAAGAGAAATCGGCGGCAGTATTCCGCTTTTCCCAGCTTCATAATCTATTTTAAAACTCGTCATCTTACAAACTCCTTTTAAACTGTAAAGTCCACGCATCATTTACATAGTATACCATTATATGTACTATATTCTTCGTTTATCTTAATAAAACCTGTTTATGGACTTTTCAGACTGCAGACAAACTCAGGAATGACTAATTAAAACATTCCTTTTTCTTTTGAATATAGAAATTGATAAGCAGAGGAAAATTACGTAACAAGTTATTCTTTTTAGAATTGATTATGCCTTCCCCCAATATATACAAAGTATTAATTATTTTATAGTTTATATAAACGAAAATAAGCCAGTAATACATTATGATGACTTATTACAAAATCCGCCTTACTTAGTAAAGCGGAATCCATTTAAACATTATTTGATTTATACAGAGGCAATCTTGAATATTTTTGTAATTCATTTCTAAGATTCTCCCAATTCATTTGAGTTGCTGTTGCGTAATGTCCATAATCTGTGCTATAAATGGTTTCTTCTAAACAATTATAATTTGTATAAAAACGCTCATTATAACTTTTTTCAGCAAATAAGAATCCCGTAGTTAATGATTCTAATAATTTTTCTTTGTTATCTCCAGCCCTATAATTTATCTTATACATACCGTTATCTATAATATTTATTATTGACCCTAGTATTAAAATCCAGCGCGCTACACTCGGCAAATGCTTTTTATCTGTTCTATATTCTTCATCGCTTATAATTCTCTGTGTTATTAAAAAATTACTTCTAATTGCAAATGACCACCAGTAAAATAATTCTATTGGTTTTATATTTAAATCTTTGTCAACCATGTCTTCAAATTTTTCATAAAGTAAGATTAAATTTCTAAAATTATCCGTAGCGGCAAATGCATCCGCATCCATTTCTAAAGTTCTGAAATCTAATGATGATACGTTTTTTATAGTTTTGCTATTGTCTTCTTCAAACATCGAAATGTATTGCACACTATTCTTCTCTTTTGAGATTAAATATTCACAATGCCCGTTAAGTAGATGGCCTAATTCATGAGTAATAATAAAACGAGATACAAAAATTGTAAGTAATCCAGCTAATTTGTAATCTATAACTTTACTATCAAAAAGGTCAGCTTTACCATTATCATCAAATTTTATAAACTCATACGATACTTCTCCATCGTCATCAATACGTAATTTTTCCAAAAAACCATCCGTTTGCATTTTTGTAAACCCATAAAAATAATCAAAATAATTATCTATAACCCCTTTATTTACTTGTATATTGTCTAAATAGTTAGTAGACCAAGCTTTTCCTCCTAAATTTGAATCTTCTTTAAGATAAAATTTCAGACTATATTTTGAGATATCATTTTCATTTTTTAAAGCTTTTTTACAAGGTATTGGTATTGTTCATAAATATCCATCGCTCTATTTTTAATATCAATATAAAAATTTTTTTTATTATTCATAATTACTATTTAAAATGACTCCTTCCTAGATTTAATTAATTATTTTTATTAATGAACTATATTAATCTGCTAAAAAAACATATATCCTTTTGACCTGCAATCATATGCCCTAAAAAAATTCAACCTATAAACTTCTAATGTTTAACATTACATAAGTATATTCACTACAAAATTTACCATAAATAATAAAATAAAACAGCCTCACTTCAAATTAGTAAGACTGTTAATTCTATTAATACTAATTATTTAATCATAAATAATTAGTTGATTAAAACCGCACTCACTTATGGTACGGTTCTTCGTGATAAGTCTAAATGAGGTACTTTAGCGCTCTCATTTCTACTGATATTCCTTATTACAACATCTCTCATGTTGTAGTAGACATTTTTTTCTCCATAGACCTCTTGCATAACCAGTTAATTTCCCATTTGAACCAATTACTCTGTGACAAGGAATGACAATGCTTAATTTATTTATCTTTCCATTTGCACTCCCTACAGCTCTGCTGCTTTTTTGTCTGCTGAGGTTTATTAAGAACGGATAGATCTTAAACCTTAATATCTTTTTTACTAAAAATGACCACTGTCACAGATAAAATAGTAACTAGATAGATCGATATCATAAGTAAAGATTCTGTAAGCGTAAAGCCTACACTATTAACCTTGGAGTTGATAAATTCATTTAAATTCAAGTGAGAAAACAGAATATATTTTGCCCATTCTTTTCCTTGAAATAGGTTATAAAAAATAGAGCTGCCAAGAAATAAAAATAAGGATATAGCGGTCGCTATGCTATTGTTCCTTAATAAGGTAGAGATGGTAAATGATATGGCGGCAAACACCAATATTTGAATGGACTGGAAGATGATTTTCAGTAATAACAGCTTTCCAGTTGAATTCATGACAATCTCACCGTCTGCACTGTTTATATGAGGGATGTTAAAATCACCAAGACCGCCAAATAAGGCCGATCCTATGATTAAAGTTAGTATAAACCAGCTTATAATCAACATCCAGGAATATAAAGTTAATGCTGTAAATTTTGATAAGAGTATTTCCCACCTATTTATAGGCCTTATAAGTAATATTTTGATTGTCCCCTTGCTAAATTCCCTTGCAAGTGAATCACTGGAAGCAATAATAATAATGATAGTTAAAATCATCATGACACCAGATGATTTATTAATAAGTTTCCACACATTAGCCTCATAGGGTGAAATATTTTTTTCTAAATAATAGCGATACAGTTCAATCTCATCATTGAGAATTTTTTTGTATTTATAGGGCATTTCTTCCATGTTTTTAAGTTCCATCTCAGTTGACTGTAATTTAGATTCTACATCTGCTTTCCAATCCTGGTTATCCCTGTTTTCTTTAAATAGGCCAACGGCGGTAATGATGCTTATTCCAAGGATGATGATTAAGGTAATCCATGTTCTTTTACCTATTAGAAGCTTAATCAGCTCATTTTGTATACTGGAAATGAACACTCTCATTGGATCCCCGCCTTATTCTTAACAATATCCATAAACTTTTCTTCTAAATTTTCCTTCTGAATTGAGACTTGTATAAACTGTATCTTAACTTTATGGAATAAGTTATTTAATTTAAGTATCTCACTTAAGTGGTTTATCTCAATAGTGATCAGCTTATCCCTATCGTTAATATGGATCTTCATGTTATGTTCCCTGAGGATTTTTTTTGCCTTTTCTGCACTGTCTTTATCCCATAATTGGTAGGTAACTTTATTAATGCTCAGATCTAAATCACTTATTGTGGTGACTTTAATAATATCTATTAACTTTCCTTCTTGAATGATCGCCACTCTGTCACAGATGATCTGCATCTCAGACAGAAGATGGCTTGATATTAATACGGATATCCCCTTTCTTGTTAGCGTATGTATATAATTTCTTAATTCATATATTCCTTCCGGGTCCAGTCCATTCGTTGGTTCATCCAAGATTAATAATTTTGGCTCATGCAATATGGCTTGTGCGATCCCTAATCTTTGTTTCATGCCCAGGGAATAGGTTTTCACTTTTTGATTAATGGATTTTGTTAATCCGACCAGTTCGACTGCTTCTTGTATCCTGCTACTGTTGACATGAGAGTAGAAGCGAGCGCAGAACTTTAAATTTCCCAATCCGGTCATATTGTCATATAGGTCAGGACTTTCAATAATGGCACCAATTTTTTCAAGGCATTTTTCTTTATTACTCGCTATATTAATTCCATCTATATAAATTTCTCCTTCCCCAACAGAGTAAAATCCAACAATCATCTTTAATATGGTTGTTTTGCCTGCTCCGTTAGGTCCTAGCAGCCCTACAACTTCTCCAGGCTTAACTTCCAGTGAAACATTATGTATAATCTGTTTCTTGCTAATCGCTTTACTCACATCTTTAATTTCCAAAATAGATTCGCTCATCATAACAACTCCTTAAATAGAAAAAAGAGCGGGATAAAACCCTCTCCTTTTTCATAGTCTGGCATTTGATAAATTAGAGTTTACCTTTGGTGTAGCCCTATATGAGTCTATTATTCCGTAAATATATACGATAGGAAGCAAGAATGCTCCAACTATAACAGACATTAGTAATATGGAGATAATGTCTGCTAAGACCAGGATTACGCCTTTCTTCGGCTGCCCCAAATAAAAATGTCCAAATCCTGGAAAAATTACTGATAATAAAACGGCAATCCAAGTTCTTTTCAATGTTATTCCTCCTGAATGGTTTATTAAAGATATTGTACCATCAAAAAATCAAAAAATTAAAATTATGGTGTAATTTGTCATTTTTTATACATATCAGGGGAGTAATCATGTGCAAATATATTATTATCGAGAATTTTGTAAATATTTGGACTTTTATTGAGGGAATAATCAACAAAACAGAGACTATAAACCATAAATTGCACTAAATTCATAATTCTCCCATGTTAACCAAGAAAGATTGGTAAATTATTAATGAGCGCTGCGCCAAAAATAATAACACTTGGAGGAGATAATAAGATGAACTTTTTATTTAACGCTTTTACTGGTTCTACTAATCCTGGAGACGTAGCATGGGCAGTTGCACGTGCATTTGCAAGAGAATTTAATGTTGTGGAAAATGTTAATAATATTGCAGCTAGCTTAACAACTAAGATCCGTGCAATCTATAACAGCTTTGGTGGCGATTTTGCCTGGTCTGACCTTGGTGGAGCAATCTTAGACATTGGTGAACTTCTATTAACTTTTGCACCATCTGCAGGTTTATGGAGAATTACTAAATTCTTATGGGCTTCAGCAAACATTCTGTAATAGTCTCAATGAGAAGAACATTAAGTGGCCTCAGCTGATGCTGAGGTCTTTTTTATTCCTTTATTTTTTCTCCTAATTCCCCATTATTCCCGAAAATAGACCCATTATACAAATATTTAGACAAATTAAGACAATTCGATATATGTACAGGCAAAATATTCTATAATCTATTTACACCTATAAGAAGAAGGGGGTTAGGCATTTGATATCAAGCCCAATCAAATATAGTTTATATTTTTTCTTTGGTTCTATACTGTTAGTGGTATTCGGTTATATCAGTACGGAGCATAGTGGCAACCCTGAGGTAATTTCTGATTTGAATATGGTCGATCTAATGTATATTGCTTTGATTAATGGGGGAATTTATCTGCTTCTTTTGCTGTTTTCTTTTACAGGCATCCCGCTTTTATTTGTGCTTAAATTCCTCATCGGTATAGGGGCAAGTGGAAAGCTGAGTGATATTCCTCCCATGCAATATTACCTCTCTTCTTTTATTCATGGTATTGGAGAGATATACATATGTTTTTTAATTACTTCGGTCACTATTACACAAATAGCCATAATATTTGGAGTGATTAGAAAGAAAATGGATGTCAGCGAAATAACCATATTCTTAAAGCGGACATTTCCTAGATACATTCTTATCGGCCTGGGGATAGTAGTTATTAATGCATTTACGGAAGTTTATATTTCTAATACTCTCATTAAACTTTTTCAATAAAAGGAGGCATAGTTTTGGAAATCAGGGTGGATCAAAATAAATTAATAATTCAGCTAAGAGAGCAAATACACTTGTTAAGTTATCAGCAGATTTTATATATTGAAAGATTTGGCAAAAAAACTTTAGTGCACACGCATGATAAAGAAGTTTCTATTCACATGTCACTTAAAAGGATTGAAAAGGTATTACCAGCCTACTTCATACGGACTCACCAATCTTACTTAATTAATAAACATCGGATTAGTGAATTAATAGCCATAAACAAAGATTTATACGAATGTGTATTTGAAAATGAAAAATCTGCACTTGTTAAAAAGAAAGTTATCGAAAAATTAATCTCTTGAGGTGGATTCCGTATGCTGATGAACTTATTGATTGACCTGGTAAATCATTTAGGTCTGCTGCTGAATAGCTATGGTTTAGCTATTGTCCTATTCACAGTATTATTTCGAGTGATATTTTTCCCCTTAGCCATACTCCAGGAGAAAAACTCGAAGTTACAGAAAGAAATAAAACCAAGGTTAAAAGAAATAGATCGTGAATACGATATTTATAAAAAAGATATTACCAAAGAGGAACTGGAAATCCGTAAAACAAAAAGAAGGCAAATCATTCAGGAATCCGGGGTTAAGCCTTTTTCATTAGGCTGTCTGCCGTTCTTAATTCAAATTCCGATCTATATAATTATTTATCGCTCTCTCAGCCAAAATGTTACTCTTTATGAAAATAGTTTTTTATGGTTTTCGTTAGGGGGAAGTGATCCTTATTATTTAGTCCCATTTTTTCTGGGTGTTGTTTCTTACACTCAAATGTTAATTACAAATCCCCAAATGAAGAAAATTGGCATGATTTTGTCTTTAATTTTGGCTGCTTCATCTTTTATCATGCCTGCCTGGATAGCGGTTTACATAGTAACTTTGAATATATATAGCATTTTTCAGCACTTTATCATAAAAATAATCTTGCATAATGGACGGAGGAGCAGTAATGAAAGTGTATACCTTTAAAAGACCATTTATAAATAAATCTCAAAAAGAGTTTGCAGTTTATGATCATATCGGCAAGGAAGCAGGGGTAATGCAAAGGTATTTTAAGAGCAATATTCAACTGGCTACAAGTGCGGTAATTAATGTTTCAAATGTAAAAGTAAAAGATGTTCACAATCATGTATCAATGGATATAAAAGAAAAAGGGATTTTACAAAATTTATTGTTTAATAAATGGGACATTGTATATAGAGTTGATAATGAAGAGCATAAGTTTGAACTACACGATAAGACCAAAATTCAGACGAATGTGAAGATGATCTATTCAATTGGAGACCGGCATGTAACGGTTAAGGATGAGATAGGGGATAAGACGGTTAGATTCTTTAACTCTGATAATAAGATATTTGCTGAAGCTTCTTATAAATCCCTTATTCCCCCGATAGAATATGAAGTTAAGATCTTTGATGAAAACGTCCATTTCTGTGAGATATCCGGCATTTATTTTCTGCTTCTGCTGCATAAAGCTGATTAAAATAGAAAGGCCTTGGTAGGGAATTAGATTGGTTCATGACCTTACATAATAAAAACCCCCACTGGTTAAGGTGGGGGTTTTCGTTTTTCGGTACTTTATTCAATTAAATGAGTCTCAAAATTGTTTAAGATTGCTTCTTTTAAATTCTTATACTTGTGCTTGCTTACTTTTATTTTTGTATTTGTATCTTTGAGAAGCAGGTTATACGATTTCATAAACTCATCTGGTAATATGCCTCTAATATTATTTAAAGGAACCAGATAGGACTGATGAGGACGATAAAATCCATGGGGCCGCAATTTATTCTCTAGAATTCTTAAATTTTCTGTTGTCTCAATATGTTCTCCATTCCTTAAAAAGATATGTGTTTTTCTGCTCACTTTTTCTATGTAAGAAACTTCATTAATATTGACCAGAATTAACCCTTGCCGAACCTTTATTCCAATCCGTACATTCTCCTTTTTGACAGATGTGCTTTCTGTTGCACCATGGCCAGTCAATTTTAGAAGAGTTTTATTTAATCGTAAAGGATTGATTGGTTTGGTAATAAAGTCGAATGGATAATATTGATATCCCTCAATTGCATAATGGTGATGTCCAGACATGAAGATAATCTTTATGTCTGGGTAGTTATCACTAATGAATTGTGCTACCTCAAGACCGTTGATATCTGGCATTTCGATGTCTAACATGACTGCATTCACATCTTGATTTTCCAAAATTGTCCCTACGTTCCTTCCGGTATTAACCGCTTCTATTACTTCAATATCTTTTGAGTATTTTAGGAAATCTTTGATGTATTCCAGAACATGCATGTCATCATCGATAAGTAGTATATTTACTTTTTTCGTTCTCATTGCTTTTCATTTTTGTTTTTTGGTAATTCAGGTTCATAGGCAAACCAAAAGCTTGCAAGGGTACCTTTGCTCGCTAATAACCCCAGTTTTCCTATTAATAATAATAAGATTTTAAATAAGGTTTCCATTTTTCTTCCTCCATTTCAATTTAGTAATATTATCTATATATAAGATTACTTTTTCACCACAATTTGTCAATGAAAAACCCTGAAAAAAGATGGAGATCCAAATGCAGAGTATGTATCTATAATC
The DNA here is from genome assembly GCF_900101125.1 of Sediminibacillus albus. Lineage (GTDB taxonomy): Bacteria > Bacillota > Bacilli > Bacillales > Amphibacillaceae > Sediminibacillus > Sediminibacillus albus. The sequence goes on from NZ_FNFL01000003.1 coordinate 449,552, forward strand.
TTTTACTAAGAATTCAGTTAGTAAAAAGAAAATAATTAATAATAGAATTGATAACAACTTGAATCGTTCTTTTTGTTTTTGGCTAAAAAGTGTCTTTGTTTTATATAATTTGGGTGCATAAAGATAATATATAATGAACAACAAGACAACATTACCATAGTATAAGGACCAATGATTGAATGCCTTAGAATAGAGTTTGGAAACAAATGCGACTATAATTATGATTGTTGAACTAAAATATACGCATTTTATGTAAGTATTGAAGTGTACTCCGCCGGTTAACATTCTAAATATTGCTCCAGTAACTAAAGAAACCAAAGAAAAAGGGGTTAAGTTTAAAAGGTACGATACAGTCAATATTAATAAAGTCTGAAATAAACCGGATAAAATCCATTCTAGACCATACCTGATATAGTCCTCTTGCTGTTTTAAATTCGGGTTATAAGTTGTTACTAAGTTTGCCAGGGAAACACTGAGTGTATTGAGATTTATATTCATCTTTAATCTGCACTTCCTGCCGGTATAATGACAAAGAATTCAATGTCTTCATCTGTTAATTCTGGATAAATTTCCCCGGTATATCTATCGACTATTCTTTTAACAGAAAAAAGACCGTTTCCTTCATTGTTTATATTATTTTTCTTGGAATACCCGTCAAGAAATAATTGGTTTATCTCCTCCGGAAGCAGCTGCCCGGGATTTCTGACTGAAATCACATAATGACTGCTTTGGCAAGAAATCCTAACATTTATTTCTTTTCTTAGTTCCGTGTGTTCTTCGATATGTTCAAAAGCGTTTTTTAGCAAATTCCCTAATACCTGATTTATCTCATAATTCTTCATCGGCATATCCTTTAAGTTGTCTTCTATTTCAAGCTGAAAATCTATTAATGCTTTCTTGGCATATTCAATATAGTATAAAAGCAATCCTGAAACCGGGACCGAATGCAAAGGCAGGATATTGTTTATAGTATTGACTTCATCGGTAATCCCCTCTATATATTCACTAATTTCATGGTATTTGCCTTGTTTTGACATTAGGTTAAGAGTATTAAGATGGAAAACAAAATCATGCCTTTGTGACCTGATCGTACTAATAAAATTGGAGGATTCCCTCTCAATAATTTGTGTGTACTTGCTTTTAATCTTACTGCTTTCGTGCAGAAATATTATTTTAATAATATAGAGAGAAAGTATAATTAATAATATGATCACCAGCATACTCAGTACTCCTAGATTAAGAGTATTATTCACTGTAGAATATGCAGGAAGTGTTGAAATTAGCAAGATTAATAGAAAAACAAGGCCGATATACAAATTATCTTTTCTGCCGTGAAATTTTAAATCTGTATAATCAATTAAATGTAAGTTGTTTTTCTTAAGAAATAAATAGAGCAGAAACATAAAAATACTATGTATGATAGCTGCTTTCATTCTGGTGCCTGAATGCCATACCTCATTGGATTCTAAAGCTGCATTAATAAAAGAGATGCTGAAAAATTCAAAAATAATTAAAATGAAACAGCCAAAAATAATCGAAAACAAGGAATATAAAAAAGGAATTGATAAAGAAAGAGCCAAAAAAGATGAAACAAAAGTGATAACAGATATTAAATATAGGAATTGGTCCGTATTAGGTTTAACCAGCAAAATAAAAACACTCGCTAAGGTGCTAACAAAAAGTAATCTTAGGCTATCTGACTTTTTAATATTTATATTATTTAGTCTGGTACCAACGAGTATAATTACAACGGTTTCTAATAATGCACCTGAAAAATTGAATATGTTCATTGTTTCACTTTCCTTTATACTAAGTCTAATATCCTAGGTTTTCCATTTATAGTGTAATATGAAATGAAGAAGAAAGGAAGGCTCATTCGGTACAAAAGGTTAAATATTACAAAATAGGGATTACCAGGTTGCGTTTTTGGAATCGCTGAGGATCGGGACTCTTGTAAACCATTCATTTTGGTAATTGACCGTACCATCCTCTTCGACACTTATCTCTTCGAAAAACGTATCATTTAATTTCTCAGTTATTGATGAAATATTAATAGACTTTTCTCTAATACTTTCTAATACATAACTTATATCCGGAATTAATGTATTTAAATTATAATTAGCCAAATTCATACTTTGAATTTGCTTACTTAATTCCACAACCGGCATAGTTATACTCTATTAGTACTAATAGAGTGCCTAATACTAGAAAGATTGAGGTTGGAATGTATTTGACTCATTGCCTTTGTCAATTTAGAGATTTCTGTAAAGTAACTCGTATGAACTATTCCTGAAAGTCAGTTGATTGAAGAAATAGACTCACTTATCCCAGATAATCTAAGTGTATCTTGAATATTAATAACAGGTAATTGAATTCTTTGTAATTGATTAACTGCGTCTAGCACGCCACTTATCTGCATGTTTCTGTGCAATTCAAGTAGTGGCATTCTCATTTGTTCAACCATTCGCTTGCTGCAAATCCAATTGTTCGCATTTCTCTATGTGCCCTAAATATAGGACTAAAATCTATTCTACTTGTTAACCTGTTAATCTGTTGTAATTGCTCACGGACGCCAGCAAAACTATCATTGATATTTTTATAGTCTTCTAAATTCAATTAAGTCCCTCCTCTGCTTCTTGTTAATAATGATTAAGCAGTTTTGATATCTTTCTTTTTATTCAAAGCTCTATACGGCTCTCCAGTAACTTCAGATATTAGAAAGTTATCAAGCAATAGATCTAAAACATTCTTCAATTGGGAATCGCTTTCGAATGAGATTGTTTTACTACTTTCGTCAACTACAAAATCAATCCCCCTAGACTGCTTCAATTCTAGAACTTTACTAAAGGTAATTTTGTTAACTGATGACTGGTCGATTTTACTTATCTTTTTTACATAGGATATCCGTTGTTCACAGTGTTCTTTTAATGTATCAAAACCATTAACTAAATTAAGATTTCCAATATCATTTAGTACTTTATCTGCCTTTTCTCTTTCTTTTTTATAATAGCCCGTCATTTGAGCAAATTGTTTATCCCGTAAGACGAACACCTTATCTCCTTGAACAAAAGCGTCAATCGCTGTTTCAAGTGTAAATACCTTATTGTCCTTTACATGCTCAAAAGTATTTTCTTTTCTCACTAGAAGTACTTGTCTTGGTGCCATTAGTTTGTTACAAGAATAACGCCTGATAAAGTAGTGGCTTTCTCCATTATGGCTGAGTTCAAGAACATAGAATTTTAACTTTTCCAAAAAGTTAGTAGAGTCACTGTAACCACATAATCCTCATCCTGCTTGTCCAACTTTTCTATAGCAATTGCTTCTTTTTCTGAAAAGCCTTGCATACATGTAGAAATAATTTCCTTTGCAGTCTCAATCACACTATCGTTTATATTAAGTTTTGCCTCTTTGTAACTATTCTCTTCGTTATATTGAGGATTTACAAAGTATATTCTCACGGTATCTGCATTATCTATCTGTGAAACAATTTGTTTTGAGATATCTTTCAAGTTAACCCCTTCTCTCCTTAATCTCAACAATTAAAAATCGATCCTTTAATTCAGAAAAAGTGGTTCTTTGGGTATTCCTTATCTCCTGTATCGTTCTCTTCGATAACAATATCCTTTTCTGATTATTCTCGAATGTAACGGAATAGATATTGTAACCAAACACCATTAATACAGGATTGATAAATATTAAATCGGCTTTTATATATAATAATCCCACTGCCATAAAATAAGATAATTAACGCTATAGAATCACTTAAATTTGTTAAGTTAAACCCTAAAAAGGGTAGAAGGTACGTTACTAAGTAACTTAATACCTTTTCATTTTCAGCATTAACTTGAATTACTTTTCTAGACTTCCTATTAACCCCGTGGTCTTAATAATAATTAATGTATATAAAACACCAAATAAAGAAACACCCAGCATGCCAAGAGTAATTTTATTAAAGTCATATTTTACTGCAACAGCCAAAAAAAAGTAGAAAATAAGAGGAAAATAACATAGGAAATTTACTTAGTAGTCCTAATTCCATATGAAATCCTCCCTCCTTTTCTAAGTAATTTAAGAATCAATTGGCCAATCTTTAAACTGTTCTTTCGCTTCCTCTACAAAGGCATTAGTCAAAAACTTTAATTGTTCTGGTTTTATTTTATTTTTCATTAATGTAGCCTTTACTGCGAGATTAACTTTTGATAAGATATCTTGGCGGTGTGGGTTGGTCCAATCAACTTGAAATTCTTTTTTCATGTTTTTCACAACTTGATGGACTAAACCTGCCATAAACTGATTATCGAATGTAGCGTTTTCCATATTTGCGATTATTTCATAAAACGCTACTTCCTCTTCAGTTAGCCCTAAATCCATTCTTCGCTTTGTCTCTTCGTCTAGGTTATTTCTCATCTCAACCATAAAGCGAATAACATCTGCTGCTGATATTACTCTGTTGTGATACTCTTCGATCGTTTTATTTAACATTTCACTCATCTGTTTACCTTTTGGGTTCTTCTTTTTAAATTTAACCTTAATTTCATCCTCCAAAAGTTGCCTCAACAATTTCATTCGTAAATCAATATGGGGTTTTTCGACTAATCCTGCCAAAAAAGCATCATCTAGTACTGATATGTTAGGCTTTTCGATTCCTGCAATTTCAAACAGATCCAAAGAACCATAAGAACTTACACTTTCATTTACTATTTGACCTAATTTTTTCTCATAACTGTTATCGTTCTGGCCATCTCCACCAATTGGTTGAGATATTTTTCGTAGTTGTGTCTTAACAATATCATATAGTAAAACTTCTCCTGAAACTGCAGTTACAGAGGAAAGGTGAGAAACAAGTTTGTGGGATTTAGCAAGTTTTACTTGTGATTCTAAAAATACTTTTTCTTCACCACCTAAAAAGTGATTAACCACCTCTGCAATAAAATCTTCCCGTTCAACTTTTGGTAATGCTCGCCACTCATTTATGGACAGGTTGTTTGGATAAAGTTTTTGAGGTATAAGTTCCCTTACATCTTGTAAAAAGCCCCAAAATAAACCTTCTGCTTGCTCAATGTCAAAGGTTAGCAAACTCTCTTTGCCCCAAGCAAGATACAAATTGTTATTATACTTTGATTTTAAATACACTGGTAAATCGACATGATATGCTGGTTCATCATCTAATGAATAGGTTATGGTAACATAGGGGTTTTTTATCTTAGGTGGAGTATTAGTGTGGTTTACAAGTATATCTCTAATCATCTTTTTAAGTTCGACACTGTCTGTATAATCTTCTTTATAAAGGTCAAAGATTACACCCTCGTCTATATCATAATCTTTATCTTCCGGTACAATCCCTAGATCTACAGCATAACTAACTACCTTGGTCAATGAACTCTAGACTAGGAGCATCTTTTTCCATTTCTTCAAACTTGGTCTTAACACCATTCTTTATTTTATCTGTTATAATATCTCTTTTTTCACGTAACCCTTTATTTTCCTTAAGACGTTTTAGTTTAATTGCATCATGGAACTCTTCGAATTGTTTTTGAATATCTGCCATTTTTTAACCCCCAAAATAGTTTATTATCTATTATTATACGACAAAATCTGGTAATCAAATAACTTTCTAAAATAAAATGCATGTTTAATAGAAATATTTTACTTGTTATAGGCTGATTAAGTATTTATAAACTCCTTCGAAAAAATGTAAAATCCTGTAGTTATATTGTACCATAAATTGTATAATAGAGGACAAACAATACGAACGTATTTTCGTAATAAGAATTGGAAGGTTGCATATGGATATATTTAATCAAATGTTTATCAGAAGTAAAGTTTCTCCATTACAACGTAATTACGATATTGGATACGAGGTAAAATATCATACTAATTTAATAACTAATAAAGGCTTTGAAATAATATCAAGCACTCAAAACGGGGAATTCAAACTAATTTTGTATAGACACTTTTACGACGATACTCCGAAAGATAAAGAAAAAACAATCATTCTTGGCATACGAGTCATTACTAATGAAAGGAATACTTTATCCTGATCCCGTTTTAAAAGCCTTTTTCAATGATGACCTTACTGAAATATCTTTAGCAGATATTGATATCGAAGAGTACCTTTCTAATTACGGTGTCGGAAGCATACTATTAAGCACTCTTATTGACATTGCAAAGAACAGAAAAATAAACAGTATTTCTGGCTGGATATCCAATGTTGATATTGATCATATAGAAAGATTGGTTCACTTTTATAAGAAGCACAATTTTGAGGTAATCTTAGATGACAATAATAAAGACAGCCTTAAAATTGGTAATTTAATATGGCAACGTAAGTAATGGAGGGGAGTTAATGGACAGCCTGTTAAGTAGTAATTCATTTGAGTATCTGTTGGAGACAATCATTAAAAATGAGATATCTGATTCATTAAATAATCTGTATCAGGCTAAAGACTATTCCACCAAAAAATATTTAACTATCAAAGAAGTATCCTCATTAACCGGCATTGGCTCTTCCGTAATACGTCAGTTGACATTTTCAAGAGCAATGCCTCACCGAAAAGTTAAATCTCGCATTATTCTAGATAAAAACGAAATAAAAGAAACAATTGATAGTTATAAAAAGTTTGGTTGGACTGATCCAGATAATAATTGGGATGTGAATTCCGTTCAGAATGAAATTGATAACTTCCACAAAACGAAGGGGGAGCCTACAATGATTGATGAAATAATTAGAAAAATAATAAGAGAAGAATTAACTATTTTTTCAAATGAAATAAAAAATTTCACAAAAAAAGACAAAGAAAGTTATTATGGCAGGACTGTTCTAACTATAAAAGAAGCAGCAAATCATTTTCGAACAAGCCCTTCTACTATTTATAGTTTAATTAAAGATGACGGAATGCCTCACTTTAAAATCCATTCTCGCCATTTTATAGTACTTGAAGAGGCAGAAGCATATTTATGGAGAGAAACTGCAAAATCGTATGCTGAAGAGGGAAATATATATTGGCAACGAATTTTACAAAGGCTAGATTGGGAGGAAAAAGAAAGAAACGCCGCATATGAGAAGGCTCTTAAAAGACTTGAAGAAAGTACATATTAAGTTTTAGAATTGCAAAGAGCACATTCCATACAAGGAGTGCGCTCTTTTACCATAACAAATTACTAGATTTTTATTATCCATTCTTTATTTATAACAATTTCTACTCGCTGTTTTACCACTATTTGTGATACGGTTCACCGTTATATATCTAAGTGCGATTTTTATAATTAGTTATGATATTTACTAAATTCTATCCTCCAATAACTCGGTATTACAGGTAATCTATGCAATCTACTTATAATTAAGCCAATTGTAGGGAATGAATATTTATTAAAACTAAACTTTAAAAAATCTTCGAAGTCATCCTTATCATTAAATAAATCTATTAAATCCTTGTCTTCTAATTTATTGTAGCTACTAGTATAACCTTGATTATGTGCTTCAGAGACATTAAATAGTCCCTCTTCATCTAGGCTCTTACAATTCCAATTTTGTATATCAACATCTTTTAAAAGTTCAGTTTCCGATATAAATTCACTTAATTCCTTTTGCTCAGTCAGAACTGTCCATTCTTTAATAATACCCCAAAGAAAAGAACTTTTATATCGCTGCATATAATCAATATCTCCAAACTCAACATCCAAAACTAATGAAAATCGTCTTTCTAGTACTGGATACTTTTTATTTTCTATCATTGATGTTATATGCGCTATGTATCCATTCAATATATTAGCTAGATCTTCACTTCTATTTTGTCGCTTAAGTAAAAGAAGTAACATCGAAATTTCTATTCCATCATTATCATAAAGCGGATAGAAGAATCCAGAATTATTATTTAACAGTTGAATAATTATATTTGTAATGCTTTTCGAAGAATATTTTATCTGACGGAACAATTTTTCTGCACCACATAAAAATAATCCATAAACGGTCAATATTCCTAATATATCAAAGCACAGTAATCTATGTTCTAAAGAATTATGAGCTGGAATTCCTTGTGGCAAATCAATAAATTCAATTAAATTATCAAGGAATCTCTCATTAGTTTTACTATAATTGTTAATTAATTTATACAACCATTCAGTTTCTAATTCCTTTTCAAAAGCTTTCTTTTTCTTCATATATTTCCACATTGAAAACAAAGCAACTTCTGAAAATTCAACGCAGACCCTGTATCTTCCTTTTTCAAACGCATAAGAATTAACAAGATTAATAAGCATCCACATTGAATTAAATATTCTTCTTTCTTTTTTTTCATTTTGTGTATTCAGAAGTTCTTTAAAGTATTCATTAATAATTAATTTAAAGTAGGTAGTTTGATAATCTGTTTCATCCAAATAATATAAACATTTTCGTAAATTTGAGTGCATTTCTATACTAAATAATGTTTCATTAAATCCGAAGTTACTTACCATCTTTACCAGATCTGGTAAAAGTATCGTATCGAATTTAATAAGATTTGTTGTATGTCTTTTTTTATACCCTTCCCAATTAGGTCGAACAGCATCTCTGATAAGACCATTCGTTACAAATACTATATTTTTTTGCTTATTAATATAAATTGGGTCTACCATTGTACTAAGGTACACATCAAATATTTCATCAATACTTTGCCTAACGGCATTGACTTCATTGTCCCACGAATTACGCGTTAAATCCCCTTGCTTTATCACATATAAAAATAATTCATCATTCTTTTCAGCTAATAAATCCACACCAAACTGTCTTTCACCAGTCCTAGGTAAATTTTTAATAGAATAACCTTTTAATTTTAATAGGTTTGGCAAAAGCACATCCAATTCATCTTTTTCTTTTAGGGAAGCTACATAGTCTTCTATTACTAAATTAATCATCTAAAAAACCCTCTTTTAAATTATTAATTTCTATCTTGTAAAATAAAGGATCATGAATAAATCTCACTGGTAGAGCAATGCTGTGTTCCATTTTTGCCATTGTATTCTCTTGTGTATGAACTTTTCCATCTGGGTCTTTATAAATATTCTTAACCTTGTTCCCATAAAGAATTGTTTGATTCTGCACAAAACTAAGTAAAGCTGAGCCCTCTCTTGCCTTTTCATGAATTTTTCTATCTAAGTCGATTTTCTTCTCGAAATAGCTCTCCATATTTTTAGTAGAAGGTTTAAAATCTGGATTACTCATGCCGCGTTCTATTAAGTCATCTTTTTTAATTAAATAATCATTTAAGCTGTCTAATTCTGGATCATTGATACTTGACACCATTTCCTTCATAGTCATGAAGTAATTTTCACTTATACTTGAAACGATATATTCAAGTATCTTATATTTCGTTTTCTCATTTGATGAGTTTAGATAGAATTCGATTGCGATATCACAAATAAACGGAGCCTCACCCATTTCATAACAATGAAAGCAACGTAACAAATATAAATAGTATTTTTCATTAATTGATTTTACATCCACTGTTTTACCTTTTAATAAAACCTTTAATACCTTAATTGCAATCTTAGTTTCCCTATTAAATACCAAAGACGACTCAACCAATCCATTCAAATAGACTTCAATATCTTTTTGCAGTCTTTCCATAATGCTTTTGCCTAAGCCATCTCCCCTGAGTGACAATATGGTAAGATAATATTTCTCAAATTCAATAGGACCTAATTGCGAAAATAAATCATCCAACACATAATCATTACGCTTTTGTTCATCATCTCTCATTTTATTCACAACTAAGAATAGGCTTTCAGCAAGGTTCGCTGACACTTCCTTCTTTATTGGATATATCATTCTCAATAAACCTGCTGGATCCCAATTTTCAAATTTATTTACGATTCTTTTAATTTCACTTATTACTATTGCTTCCTCATCTTCCAATAGAAGATTAAATAATAATAGTATATATTGATTTACTAGCTCTAGTTTGTCCAGTTTGGGAACTACTGCTAATGATAGTTTGCTAGTTATAATATTCACTGTAAATTCCCGTTCATTTTCTATGATTAGTAGGCAAGCTCGGACAATAAATAAAATATTGATATAGTTTTCACTATTAATTTCAGTAATGAAATTTTTAATTTTATCACTTGATTCTAACAAATAGATAGTTAAATAAATGTTTGACTTATTAGGATCTAATTTGTATTCCTCGGTTATTTCATTGGAAAGATTTGTTTTGCTTTTGATAAGATGGGCTAACGATTTATATGTTTCAATATTATTAAACGGAATATCAGCAATCATTTCGCATAATTTATAGACATCATCTTTTGAAATTTGAATTTTTCTTTGTTTTGTTATAGCCAATATTGCATGTGAAAAAACATCGAAATCATAATAATCATTTTTTTGGGGGGAGTTTATTAGTAAGCTTAATAGTGATGTTTTGGTGTTTATATATTGTAATAACACTATTTTAGATTGTTTATCTAATTCGAATTCCGTTTGAAATATATCTCTTATTTCAAAATACAGTTCATCTTCTTCAGCTTTTACTCTATGGCAAATATCTTCAAGTAACGCCGATTGTTCAACTGTCAGTTTCACTTCTAGGTATTGTTCAATAATAGTATTCTGAACTCCTATTTCCCTGAATAAACAAAAATTATTATCCATTTAGAATCATCCTTTAAATAACTTTCAATCTAATTTATCATACACCTTGTTCATGTATCTCTTGAACTTACCTTTGGCATTATTTCACTAAGCGATGCAGCCTCGACTTCTTCAATAAATATTATAAGTTCTATTATAAATTAACAACTACAAACAATATACGGTGAGAACGAATGTTTCCCTACCTATCCTTTTATTTTTTTAGGAAGCTTTTACTCTCAATTTTTGCAAAGTCAAAGAAATAGTCAAAAAAAATTGTCGATAACACCTCTATTAATTTCTATTTTATCAATTTGATTTTCAGACCAAGCCTTCCCACCTAATTCCCGTCTTCTTTATGATAAAATCTCAATTGATGATTTAATGAATTAATTTCCTTTTTGAATACTTCCTTTATAAAGTATTGGTATTGTTCATATATGTCTTGTGCTCTTTTTTCAATATCTGCTTAGGCATTTTGTTTTCCTTGGTGGGAAAAGTATTCTTGAATGAACCATTCACTTTCCTCAAGTGCACGAAACATTGCTGCTTGCCATGAATTTAAATGTACCTGTTCTACACTCTCTGCATAGTCTTTAAGTTGCAACCTAAGTATGTCTGAGCCTGCTTTGTAATAAATCCGATTTAATGTTAATTCTCGCATTGGTAATTCGCCTGCTGCAAGAATACTAAAAAGTTTACCTAGTTCAAATACTTTAAAATGGTTCTTAACACGTTGAAATGTTAGCTCATCCCAATTATCTGGCTTGTCAACATAATATTTAAAGACAATTGGAAATTGCTCGATAACATTAGCTTTTAGCCATAAATCATCCTCCACATTATCAAAATATGGGTGTAATGTTTCCTCTTGAGGAGTTAAAGGTCTAACAGCTGTTTTTGTTTTATTACAATCAAAACAGCTAGGTATTAAATTTGTTGGAGTGACTGCTAATGTTGGGTATTTAGCTTTTGGAAGATGATGGTCTAGGGTAGACACAACTCTATAGCCACAAAAAGGGCATTTGTTTAGTGTAGGAGCGTTTAATAACCTATCATAAATATCACGCCCTGGTTGTCCCTTTTTTACAAATTTATCATTATAAACATTTTTCATTTCCTGTGTGGTTACAATACTCATAACATTATCATGGGGCTCAAGTGTATGTAATCTTTGATTTTTTACTTTATCTTCAAATATCTCCGAAACTGCTTCAACTTCCGGTCCAATTGATTTCAGTCTTTTAACTAGATAACTATCTTGGTAATTACTTATACAAGTTAACAGAACATCTAACGGCAAGTCATTTGGTCTTTTTACTTTTCTCATTTTTATCCTAACCTTTCAGTCTCGAAATAATAGTAGAGCTCTTATAATACCACGAGCTTCCATTCCAAGTTCGTCATTAAAATAATCTATAATATCATCAAAATCCCCTAATTCTTCGACAGCGCTAGACATTAATTTATGAAACCCTGATTGTGTCACCTCTAGTCCAAATACTTCTCTTGTTAAGGTCCCTATGTTCTCTCCAAAAGTTTCAATTTCAGGTCTTTCTATCGATATGTCTCTATTACGCCTATTGACTATTAGTACACAACTTTTTGGAACTTCTTGAAGTACTACCGGTGAATGTGTAGCAATTATTCCAACTCCATTTCGAGATTTTAATAAATCTGAGAGAGCACGAGTAAATGCAGATAATAGGGGAGGATGTAAATGCCCTTCAGGTTCATCCATAATTACTAATGTACGTTCTTCAACAGTTTCAACCAATTTTGTTATAGTCAACAAAACGATCTTGTGACCAGAGCTGAGGTTTTGATAAATCATACCTGCACGCTCTAAATTTCTTTTAAAAACTATTTGTGAGATGCCAATTTCTTTGAAGATTGGATCTGCTTCGAGTGTCCGTAAAGCCTTTAATAATCTAGTTGTTTTTGAAGCTGTAATGATTGCCCCTAAACTTTCGAGAAATTCATTGCCTAGCATCTCAATATTTTTCGGAAAGTATTGCTTTTCTCCTTCAGCCTTTATTAATTCATCAGTTAATACTTTACTATCAGTTGAGCTCTGTATCTGCAATCCTACGTAAGAGTATTTCATACCTTCTGAATTGTCCTCCTTCTGAGGTAGTGGTTTACTCTGGTCAAAAGCACTAAAGGAAACAGAAACTACACTTGCAAATATTTCATCTTCATCTTCTTCAATTTGAGAGTTAAATCTCCCATAGTCTTCCTTACTACTAGATAGCACTAATGATTTAATCATATTATTAAGCATGTGTGTCTTTCCAACCCCATTACGGCCAATTATAATATGGAGATTTGTAGGAGGTTTAGAGTCTGGTACCACTTCAAACATTAATTCATTTAATTGATTTTGCCTTGGAGGAATATATGCAAATTTATAGGGTGTTAAACTTGAATCTCCATTTGCTAAGCGTCTGAATTGTCCCCTGACTGATGTACGGCTTACTGACCTTAATAGAGAACGTCCCATAACATCCTCATTCAATGCACTTTCAAATAGTTTAGTATTTAATGCTATATCATTTAACTTAGTTAAAATTTCAAATCGGAGATCTTCTCCCAATTTATTTAAACTCTTATAATAACTAACATCCTGTCCCAAGGAAAAACAATGAGAGTCAATTTGTTCAAATGTATCTGGTAAATTAGGAGACACATGGCTTTCCTCATTTGGCTCCATGCCAAATTCGCCTATTTTAACCTCGCCTATTTCTTTTACTCGACGTTTATTTTTATAAACCAATCTATACAAAGTTTTGTAATCAAACCAATCATTCCAATTATCTTTAATCAAATAAATTATTTCATCATCTAAATTTTCACTTGATGGAATAAATCCAGGCTCTCTCACTTTAAATAACAAGTTATATCCCCCTTAAAGATTACTTAGCACCCTTTATTAATACTTTATTTTATGTGTTATTCGAATATAAAAACCTTATTTACTTATGATACGGTTCTCCCCGATTAATCCGAAACGCTCTGTACACCTGCTCCAGCAGCACGAGCCGCATCAGCTGGTGGGGGAAGGTCATTTTCGAAAAGGACAAGGCATAGTCGCTGCGTTGTCTGACTTCGTCGCTGAGGCCGAGGGAGCCGCCGATGACGAGGGCGATTTTGCTTTTGCCGTGGGTGGCTAGGTTGTCCAGTTTTTTGGCGAATTGTTCAGAGGTTAACATGTCGCCCATTATTTCCAGGGAAATAATATAGGAATCTGTCGAAATTTTGGAGAGGATCCGTTCTCCTTCTTTCTGCTTCACAATCTCCATATCTGCTTCGCTCAGGTTCTCGGGAGCCTTCTCGTCCGGGACCTCGATTACCTCCACATTGGCATAAGCGCTGAGCCGCTTAATATATTCCTGAATCCCTTGCTTTAAATATTTTTCCTTTAATTTACCGACGGATATAATCGTTATTTTCATTGCCTACTTCCTCTCTGTTCCACTATCTCTATCTTTAGTTTATCAAAATTTCCCCTGCTTCCCTAATCCAATCTGCAGTTTGTTGTTGGTTTTATCCGGGAAATGGTTTGTATAAAGATAATGTTGTCCACCACTGACGCCTAAACAAATCTCTATACAATGAAAAGGAGAGATTTTTCTGATGGATCAAATTTTATTTGTACAAACTGGCACGGGGATTGATGTTCATGGACAAAATATCACCAAGGCAGCTGTCCGGGCAGTAGAAGATGCTATTCTGCCTAATTCCATGCCCGGTATTGAAAAAACACTGCCGGACCATTCCACAGAAAATATGAAAGTAAATGTGCGGCTGGCAGTACCACTCGATCGTCAGCAGGTGGATAAGCAGGAAGTGAAAAAGGTTATACCATTTGGATCAGCAACCGTTGAGATTACCGAAGGCGGTATGGCGACTTCCAGCGGAGTGATCCTGGAAGAGGAAAATGACGATAATGATTTGATGTATATCGTCAATGCTGCCGTTGAAGTCGGCTATTGATGAATCAGTCAGCTCCCGGAAACGGGGCTTTTAGGCTGTCGAGGCTTTCTCGACAGCCCTATTTTTTGGTCTTTTTTCTCTTGGAAATAAAGGGTTTCACCAATTGACACCGAAATTATACAGTGCGCAAGAAGCTCTCACAAGGAGGATACGTAGATGGGTTACATGCCAAATGAAAACCGTTATGAATCAATTACTTATAATCGCTGCGGCCGATCCGGGTTGAAGCTTCCCCCGATATCGCTCGGTTTATGGAACAATTTCGGCGGGGAAGATGTATTGGAAAATCAACGAAAGATGCTGCGCAAGGCATTCGACCTTGGAATTACTCACTTCGATCTAGCGAATAATTACGGTCCGCCGCCAGGCTCTGCCGAAGAAAATTTCCGCCGGATGATGGAAAAGGATTTCACCGGTTACAGGGATGAAATGGTTATTTCTACAAAAGCCGGCTATACGATGTGGCCTGGACCTTATGGCGATTGGGGATCGAAAAAATATTTAGTTTCCAGTCTCGACCAAAGTCTGTCACGGATGGGACTTGACTATGTAGATATTTTTTATCACCACCGCCCAGATCCGGAAACTCCCTTAGAAGAAACAATGGCTGCTTTAGACTTGATAGTCCGACAGGGCAAAGCACTATATGTAGGTATCTCCAACTATAATGCCGAGGATACCGAAAAGGCGATCGATATTTTGGAAAAACAGGGCACTCCTTTTATCATCCACCAGGCTTCCTATTCGATGCTGAACCGCTGGGTGGAAAACGGCTTGACTGATTTACTCGACAAACGCGGTGCCGGCTGCATTGCTTTTGTTCCGCTCGCCCAGGGATTGCTGACAGATAAGTATGTAAATGGCATTCCTAAAGATTCGCGGGCCGCCAAGCAATACATCCGGTCGTTGAACGAGAAAGATATCTCCACAGAAGTGATTGAAAAGGTGCTGCAGTTAAATGAAGTAGCCAAAAACCGGGGACAGACACTCGCCCAAATGGCACTCGTCTGGATTTTACAGGAAAAGTCCGTTGTTTCTGCCTTGATTGGAGCAAGTAAGGTGTCACAAATCGAGGAAAATGTGAAAGCATTGGAAAACCCTGACTTTACCGCTGACGAACTAACCAGAATCGAAGAGATTTTAACATAAAGAGGTTGGGACAAAAGGATAACAGTCAAAACAAAAATCGAACTCGTTCGATTTTTTTCTAACACTTCATTTAACCTGCGGACACAGTGACATCTCTCTTTCTTCCTTCGAAAAAGGTTCAGCGCTCACTTGCGTATTGCTTTCCGTGGGCACGGCTTCTTCCGGGGTGCTGGTCCCACTGGAGTCTACGTATTCTGCCTGCGCTGAGGGGCTGTTGGTTGAAAACAGTACGCATATTTTCAGAGAAGGAAATTCACGGAGACTCCTGCGGGAAGGAAGGCCTCGGTGAGACCCGCAGAACGCAAGCTCGACGAGGCTCACCATCCGCCCGCGGAAAGCGCAGTGTATTTTCGTAGTACTGTACTAGCGCTGATCAGATACTACTGTGTTATGTCCCAATCTCTCATTTTCCCCTGTACAGCTGCTATCTATCGATTACGGATGGGAAGCGATGAAGGTGGCTTTGCCTGATAGCTGGTAGCTGTCTACCGTGTTCGGAATGATAAAGTGGTCGCCCTTCCGTAAGGTAAAGGTGGTTCCTTCCACCGTAATCTCCGCCTGGCCATCCAGTACACTAACCTGGAGAAAATCTCTATCTGCCTTTCGGTCTGCATCCCCATTCAGCTCCCATTGGTAAACAGTGAAATACTCCTGTTTCACCAGCTGTTTGGATAATAACCCTTGATGGGCCGTTTCCTTTTGCTCAATCTTTACTGTTTCATGTGGAACGGTAGATACGGCGATCGCCGAATCAAGATGGAGCTCTCTAGTATTTCCCTGGGCATCGGTACGGCCATAATCATAGACCCGGTACGTTATGTCTGAGCTTTGCTGGGTTTCCAGAATGACGATGCCTTTTCCGATTGCATGGATAGTACCGCTAGGCACATAAACAAAATCGCCTGCTTTTACCTTGACTCGGCGCAGCAATTCATCCCATTGCCCGTTATCGACCATTTCCTGAAATTCTTCCCGGCTTGCGGCATGGTGGCCAAAAATAATTTCCGCATCAGCTTCTGCATCGATTACATACCAGCATTCTGTCTTGCCATACGGCTGTCCTTCTACCTCTCTGGCATACGTATCATCAGGATGAACCTGTACAGACAAATCGTTTGCTGCATCGAGTATTTTGACTAACAACGGGTACTCTTTGCCGCTTCCCTGCTGCTTTGCAAATAGTTCTCCATGGTTTTCCCAGGCATCAATCAGTGTCTTGCCTTGTAACGGGCCATTGATGATTTTGCTTGGTCCATTAGGATGGGCAGAAATGGCCCAAGCTTCTCCTGTCGTTCTGTAAGGTATATCATAGCCGAATTCAGTCTTTAATTTCTGGCCGCCCCAGATTCTTTCCTGAAATACCGGCTCTAAAAAAATCGGTTCTTTGTACATTGCTAGTCCTCCTTTGTTATTTCTCGCCATCTCCATAACGGCGTTCCTCTGTTATTCTCCCAGAATGAGTCCGGCAGCGCCGACTACGCCTGCATTTTGGTCTAGCTGTGCTGGCACTATTTCCGTTTGTCTGCCAGCAGGATTTAAAGCGTAGCTGCTGACATACTCCTTTACTTTGGCAAACAACGGTTCACCGACTTTAGAAACACCTCCGCCGAGTACAATTTTCTCCGGATCAAAGGTATTGATTAGGGAGACGCAGGCAACACCGAGGATACGAAATACATCCTCAATATAAGCGGTAATATCCTTGTTCCCCTGCTGGTAAAGCGCAAAAACCTCTTGAGTGGTCAATTGTTTGCCGGCGATGGCAGATCCCCTGTTGGCAATCGCTGTACCTGAAGCTATATATTCCAGGCAGCCATATTGACCGCACGGGCATTGACCATACGCAGGATCGATAACAGTATGCCCTATATCTCCTGCATTGCCTCTGGAACCTCCAAGCAGCTTGCCATCGGCAAACAGGCCGGCCCCAATCCCTGTACTAATCGTCATGTAAGCAAAATCCTGATTGGCTTGCGCTGCTCCTAGCCACTTTTCTGCCATAGCTGCGGCATTGGCGTCATTTTCTAAAACGATCGGGATCGGAAAATGAGCTTTCATTTGTTCTACGATCGGAATATCACGCCAGTTTGGCAAGTTCGGCGGGTGCGTGATGATACCTGCTTTACTGTTCAATGGCCCCGGAGAGCCAATTCCGATTCCTAGTATCTCTGTTATCGATATATCGGCCGCTGAAATCAGCTTTTCGATCGATTCGATAATTTTTTCAATCATTTGTTTCGGATCAATGGATGTATCTGTCGGTATTTTTGTCTGTTCGCTGATTTCGCCTTGTTGGTCAACTAGCGCGATTGCTACCTTTGTTCCACCAATATCTACTCCTATTGCAAATACCATTCCCTCTCACCTTTTCTGTAATTTTTTATGTAGCCCCTATCTTGCTGACAGCAGTTTATCTGGATGCATAAACAAGTGATCGATAATTGCTGCTGCCGCTCCTATTAATTGTGCATCTTCCTTAAATTGTGACCTTTTAATGATGGTTTTATTGTGCTTATCATACAGGCTGCGGTTGTTCACGATGTGAGTGATGGTTTCCAAGCCTAGAGGATACCCATGCATAATCGCACCGCCAATAATTATTTCTTCCGGATTAAGGATATTGGCTGCATTGGCAATACCAACGCCTAAGTAATTGGCTGCTTCCTCCAATAATTGCTTGGCAAGCGCATCTCCTTGATTGGCAGCTGTGAAAATTGCTTCCAATTTTATTTCCTGCTCCCTGTCAATTGAGGAGGAAACCTTGCTCGTCAATCGCTGCTTTTCTATTTCTGCTTTTTTTATCAGGGCTATGCCCGATGCGAATGTCTCCAAACAGCCGTAACTTCCACAGCTGCACTTCGGGCCATTCATGTCAATGGTATGATGGCCGATCTCGCCGGCTCCGTTTAAAAAACCCCGGTAGATTTCCCCTTGAACAATCAGCCCGCCGCCTATCCCCTGATCCGCCAAAACATAAAGCATGCTGTCCTTTTTTTGGGATGAGCCAAACCAGTGCTCTCCCAATGCAGCTGCGTTGGCATCCCTTTCCACTACTACCGGAAGGCGGTGCCTGCTTTCTAACTGTTCAGCGATCTTTAAATGGCCGATTTCTTTTAGATTGGGAGGCGTCAGGATCATACCTTGCTGAGAATCAACAGGTCCTGGTGATGAGACTCCGATGCCTTTCGTTCGTTCTTTACAGCTGCCTAGCAGCTGATCAACTAACAGATGTACATGGTCTGTAATCGATGCTTGCTCTTCCTGGTTATGGATAGATTTGCTGACGGTATCGATAACTTCTCCTCGAATATTAATTTTGGCAGCTTGAATGTTATCCACATTTATATCAACACTTATCACCTGATTTTTCGTACTCAATCGATATAGTGCCGGCTTTCTGCCTCCAAGGGACGCCCCCATGCCGCTCTCTTCAATGATGTCTGCGGCAAGCAATTCCTGGACAATATTAGAAATAGACATAAACGACAGCTCTGTTCGTTCGGCTAAATCAGCCTTAGAAACAGGTCCATGCTTTCGAAGTTCATGCATCACAACCGTACGATTTTGTTTTTTCATTATATCTGCATTGCTTCTTGTTGATGTTTTCTTCATGGCCTGCCCCCTTATCATTTGGCTTATTAAAACGGTTTTAATAAGTCTAGCTTATAATGATTCTCCAAAAAAAGCAACACCACTGATTAACCCTTTAAACCGCCTTTGAAAATCCACTAAAGTTATACACAGTCTTGTCCACAGCAACCTCATCAACTGTGTTATTCACAAGTTTTCCTACGGCTATGAACAAGTTATCCACTGATTTTATCCACACATTATTTGATTGCAAGCTTATTTTGTGGAAGAATAAATGTTCGCCACCATATATGGTCAGTTATCCTCAATTACATCCACAGGGTGTGCATAACTATGTTAGTTTCTCCAAATAAAAAAGCGGTCTGTGTGGAATTTGATTTCCATACAGACCGCTTTTCGTCTAATTTTTAGAGGTTTATGCCCTTTTTTCCTTCATGAGTTTAACGATTCTTCACATTTGCCGTGAAAATCGCCATCTCACCTTGAATGCGCATGCCTTCGAGACCCGAAGAGGAGGCTGCCTCATATCCGGTCTATGCTTCCTTTCGGCAATGATTTCCCGATTTAGATGGACCTCTGTTGATTCCATGAAGAGCGATCGGTGGTGACGCCTGCGGGAACAGCACGAGCCGAAGATCCACTTGGTCAAGTGATCTTCTTGACCAAGTTAGCTGAGGCCGTGCCCGCGGCAAGCATCCACCGACAAGCGATTGGTTCAACAACAAACGTTGACAGCCCCTTCAGATTAAAACGCACTTTTTCAGTGGCCTCTCCTGTGAATCTGCTTTTTTTATTTAATTGTCCATAATAAGACCCTGTGCAGTAGAGTTTTTTTGTCTACTACACAGGGTACAGTTTATATTGATCCAGCTTTGCTTTTCGTTATTAATATTCTTGAGAAGACAAGGAAACCGTCGTTTCTCTACGTTCGCCGTCGCGATAATAAGTGATCGCCATTTCATCGCCTACTTGTTTCTCCTGGTAAAGGTGTTTTCGCAGGCCAATGACGTCTTGAATAGGCTCTCCGTCCAATTCGGTAATAACGTCCAGTTCTTGAAGCCCTGCTTGATCAGCAGGTGACATCGGCTCAATGCTTCTTAAATAGATGCCGCCCTCTACATCTTTCGGCAGGTTCAGCTTCCGCTGCCATTCTACCTGGGCTACTTCCTCAAGCGAATATGCTTCTACACCTAAGTATGGGCGGGTAACTGTCCCTTCCTGTTCCAACTGCTCGATGATGGGAGTCGCGCTGTCAATCGGGATGGCGAAACCTATGCCTTCCACAGAGGATTGCGCGATTTTCATCGAGTTAATGCCAATTAATTGGCCGCTCATGTTAATTAATGCACCGCCGCTGTTTCCGGGATTTATCGCTGCATCTGTTTGGATAACCTCTGCCTGCCAATCGGCCCGGCCGTCACCGTCAAAGTCCTGAGGAATTGCCCGTTGTTTGCCGCTGATAATTCCTTGGGTTACCGACCCGGAAAACATCAAACCAAGCGGATTGCCAATTGCTATTGCCGGTTCTCCGACCTTTACATTCTCAGAATTGCCAACCTCGATTACTTTGTCCACTTGGGCAGCATCCATCTCCAGCACTGCTAAGTCAGTAAACACATCGCTTCCCAGCAGTTGTGCAGATACGTGCGTTTCATCAGAAAGAACCACTTCAAGTTCATCGGCACCTTCTATCACATGGTGATTGGTAACTACGAAAGCACGGTCGTTCTCTGTTTTATAAATAACGCCAGATCCTGTGCCAGCTTGGCCTGATTGTTCCTGCTGCCAGAAATTCGTCGAGGATTGGATGTTTACTACTCCTACGACAGCAGGGGTAACCTCGCCGACAACCTTCGTTATTTGGGTGGAAACATCGACATTCATATTTGCTGTTGTCCCACCTTGAGTCTCTGTATCTCCGTTACCCTGGGTAATTTCATTGCCAGCTTCCTGCTGGTCAGAATAAAAAGGGAGTAAATCAGCTGCTTGTAAAGCTGGCAACGCCAGAATAATTATCAGTGCGCCGATTACAGCCCCGATGAGAGAAGGCAGGAACCAACCCTGCTTCCGCCTGTTGGACCTGTTTACCTGGTGATGATCATCATAATAGCCCATCACACCCATCCTTTCTGCCATTCAAACGCTAATGTTCAACTACTTTATTGTTTCCTATCTAAATACGGATTAAACTACTTCATACAATGGGGTCGGAACTTTCGGGTCTGTGTCATGCAAATGCAATTTATCGCCGATAGAAAAGCCATATTCGCTTAAATAGTTTTGCACCGACATACGAGCCAATTCTTTCATGTTGTTATCTTTGCTTAAATGGGCCAAATAAATACGTTTTGTCTGGTCACCGATAATTTCGCTTAAGGCCAATGCACAGTCATCATTGGAGACATGCCCGCTGTCTCCGAGGATTCGCCGTTTAACGTTCCATGGATACCTTCCCATCCGTAGCATCGAAACGTCATGGTTTGATTCAAAAATATAAGCATCGGCATTTTCCACCGTTTTTTTTATTCGCTCGGATACATAACCCAAATCGGTAACTAGTGCTACTTTTTTCCCTTCATGATGAAAAGTGAAAAACATCGGTTCTGCTGCATCATGGGAAACGCCGAATGACTCCACATCCAAGTCGCCAAACGTTTTCGTTTCCTCCATATTGAAAAGAAACTTTTGATCGAGGGCAATCTTTCCGATCGATCCGGCCATCGCCTTCCATGTTTTTTCGTTAGCAAAAATGGGCAGCTGATACCTTCTCGCCATGATGCCCAGCCCTTTTATATGATCACTGTGCTCATGGGTGACTAACAATTTCGTCAAACTGTTCGGGTCAATATCCACTTCCGCAAGCAAACGCTCCAATTCCTTGCCGCTCACACCTGCATCCACTAAAATTTTCTCTTTCTCTGTTGCTATATAAAATGCATTGCCAGTGCTTCCAGAAGCAAGCACACTAAAGCTTAATGTCATTCTTCACCACTCACCCTTGTTGATTCCAACAAATCGCTGAAAGTATTTCGCAAATAATCCATATCTTCCTCTTCTAAAAGGGTCGTTCTGAGGCCATCCTGGGCTCGTCTAATCGAGTTTCTGATAAACATCGGGTTATCATGGGATGAAAATTGGCCTTCGAAGCCCATTACCACATAATGCTTGGATTCATTAATCGTAATATCCCATGAAGGAATAAACACCTGCTGTCCTTCATTAAGGTCCACAAACGAATAGTAACCGACTTCCGGCTGCTCGGTAATTTCTGAATCAAGTGTCAGCTCACCAGCATTATACAGGTTAGAGACGGCTTTAAAAGCAGATATCATACTTTTTGGTTCCTTTCTGTCAACTTCATCGAGAGCTGCCTGGATATAACTGGTGATTTCGTTGTCTTTGTTGACAAATGCTGCAATAAAGCCGCTCTGGCTATAATAGATTGGCTTACTGTTATTCGTTTGAAAGAAAATCAAAGCTCCTGTGACTTCATCCTGTCCCCAATAGACATACTCACTGCCAAACAGCATGTTTTCCGTGACTTTCACTTCCTTTTCTGACTTGGTGCTGTCAGCCTCAATCGGTATCGGTTCCTTAAATTGAGAAAAGAGAAGGTCTCCATCACTTAAAATGAAAGCATCCTGCTCTCTCCTGGCAGTCAGTTCTGTTAAATCATCCTCTGTAAAATCCCTTGCTTTGAACGTGATAAATGAATCTTTAGGAGTTTCCCCGGGAAGGTTATCCAGCCCTTTAATATTCTCTTTTATCACTTCCTCCTGCGAGGAATAAGGATTAGATTCTGATGGCGCCCGGGAATCTATCACACTGAGAAATTGCTGCAGTAAAAAGATATCCAAAATAAGAAAACATAGGATAAAAAGCGTTTTTATTTGGTTCCACTGCATTTTTATCCCTCCTC
This sequence comes from Sediminibacillus albus, assembly GCF_900101125.1. Taxonomy (GTDB): domain Bacteria; phylum Bacillota; class Bacilli; order Bacillales; family Amphibacillaceae; genus Sediminibacillus; species Sediminibacillus albus. The sequence continues at coordinate 472,816 of NZ_FNFL01000003.1, forward strand.
TAATCCGGACAATTCACTTAAATCCAACTCACTCCAGCCTCCGCCATCCTTTTTAAACCACGTGGGTTCAAGTCTGACAGAAATGCCTTCATCTACTAACTTATAACCAATCATGATATCTTTAATTCCGCTGCTTCCTTTCGTGTTATCCAAGAAGTTAACGATATCCGTTCCCATCGGTAAATTGGAAGGACTGCCATAATCAAAGGAATCTCCCAACTGAAACAGCGGACGGTTGTATTTATAAGGCTGGTTTCTCCATACAATGTTAATGGTTGCCAGCTGATCCATCTCGCCGAATACTGGATATTCTTTATAAACGAGACGGTAAGTGACTTCGTTTTGCTGGGCGTTCAATTCATACAGCTGGTATTCATCTTGGGAGGAATTGGTCCAGCCTTTGTGGGTATTTAAAAAATTAACCGTTTGATTGACCAGCTCCCAATTGTCTATTCTTCTGTTTTCCGGGAGCGGATTAATATATTCCATATATTTTTCGCTTTCGTGGGCTCTAAGTTCCCGGATACCATCAGAATAGGAGCGTCCGCCGCCTTCCATCCGGTTGGATTTCAATACTTCCCGATTCAACAACAACGAATTCAATAGCGGATCCAGCTCTGCTGTGGTAGTAAAGGCATCCGCAGAAAAGGTAAGCTCTTTTAGTTCGCGAGATTCCCTCGGAAGGTAAATAGGTGTATCCGCACCAGCCTCATAACGAATATAGTCGATCTGGTCATCGATTTCAGCATATTTTTCCACAAGGTTGGCGGCATTGGCATTTTGGACCGTTGACTCCATACTCATCATTGCTTCTGTATTAAAAAACGTCATATTTATGGTGTCGTCTTCGTTTAAGCGGAGAAAAATCCGGTCGAAAGAACCTCGCTGCACCTGCTCGATGTTATGGTCCTCTACTGTGAACAAATCTCTGATAGCGCTGGCGGGAACTTCTAAAGGAAAGATCAATTCCACCATATATTCATCGCTGTCCGGCAATTCCTGGTCCGTTTTTATTCCTTCTTCAAAGCCGATTAAGGACCAATCTTGCATTTTCCTGTAAAGCTCATCCTGCCTCGTTTTATCATTAAAACCCGAATAGCTGCCATTAGAGTTGATAATAACCTTCGAAGGCTCCACAATGCTTTTTTTGGTCTCTTCTTTCCCGCCTCGTAACGTTTCGTTCGTATAATTGCTGTTGTCCAGCTCATCATAATTAGGCTGATAGTTCCAAATACCAAGTGTCAACAATAAGCTGGCTGCTATCAAAATCGATAATGCTACCGTTTTTAAGAATTCACGCTTCATCGTTTATCTCCTCCGCTTCTCTTGATCAGCGGCAGTGTAAAGTAAACAGTCGTTCCTTTACCTTCTTTGCTTTCCGCCCATATTTGGCCATGGTGGGCTTCGATAATTTCTTTGGCTATCGCCAGTCCAAGTCCGGTTCCGCCCAAATTCCGAGAACGGGCTTTATCCGCACGATAAAAACGATCAAAGATTTTATCGACCTTTTCCTGGGCGATCCCCATTCCCTCGTCAGAAACGGAAACCGTCAGCTTATTACGGTTTTTAGCCGCATTAAACGTAAGCGTTCCGCCACCCGGAGAGTATTTAATAGCATTCGATATAATATTATCGATTACCTGGGTCATCTTGTCCTTATCGATCCAGACATAAGATTCACTGTTCGGCAGCTGCCGGTTGAGTATAATATCATCGGCCTTGTTCATCTCAAAACGGTCAATGATGTTGTGGAAAAAGGTAATAAAGTTGACTCTCTCCATATATAAGTCAGTCGTCTTGTTATCCATTTTCGATAGCTGCAAGAGATCATTAACAAGACGTATCATGCGGTCTGTTTCATTTTGCGTAACATCCAGGAATTTGGGAGCAATTTCTTTGTCCTCCCAGGCACCATCTGTTAATGCTTCCAGATAACTTCGCATCGTTGTCAATGGCGTCCTTAGCTCATGAGAAACATTCGACACGAACTCTCTTCGTTCTTTTTCTACTTTTTCCTGTTCTGTTACATCGCTGATTACAGTAATAAAGCCGCCGATCTTTCCATCTTCATCCTGAATGACAGAAAAATTAGCCTTGATTAAATAAAATTCTTCATCATCGCTGAAGTCAATTGTTACAGAGCCGGTATCTGTCTGAATATCATCGGTGATTTCATCCTCTAAATGCAGTACTTCAATCAATGGTTTCCCTTTTACTTGATCAAATTCTTTGCGCATTAAATAGAGTGCCGGTTCATTCATAAGCGTTACTTTTCCGGTTTCATCCGTAGCAATCACACCGTCTGACATGTTGGACAACACCGAGCTAAGCTTCCTTCGCTCCCCTTCAGTCGCTAAGTGGGCCTGCTTGAGTTTGTCATTCATATCATTAAACGTAGTCGCCAACTGCCCGATTTCATCTGTTCCATATACGTTCACTTTTTGGGAAAAGTCACCTGTCGACACGATTTTTGCCTGTTTACGCATCTCGGTAATTGGCTTTGTAATCGTTCGGGCTACCAAAATCCCCAAAATCGCAGAAATCGCAACAGCTAGTCCGGTACCTTTGGCAAAAATATCATTAATACTTGCCAGCTGCTCATAGATCCCTTCCATGGAAGCCTCTATATAGAGAATCCCTACTGGTTCATCCTCGTCGCCAATCGGTAAAATCCTGACTTTCATCCGTTTGTTGGTCTCCGGGTCTCTTACCACACTGTTCTCTTCCTGGCCGTAAATAAATGCCCGCGTAATTCTCGGGTCTCCAGTAATCCGGCTTCCGATAATATTGCTGTCTATGACATTTTTGGCGCCAACTACCCGGTATTGCCTGTCTAACACTTGCAATGTGGAAAAAACACCGCTGTCCACCCGGTTCAAGATGTTCTGGACATCTTCTTCCAATGTCGGTCCTTCTTCGTCTTCCGGCCGCTCCTTTTGGAAAGCCTGCTCTAAATAGTACGTCAATCCATCAATCCGCTCTTCAATCGTTGCATCAAAATTCTCTTTTAAGTTATCTTCCAGCCTCAAAGCAAAGTAAGAACCGATCACTTGGATTGCCAATAGTAATAATAAAATATAAATAATGACGATTTTTAGCCGAATCGACTGAAAAAAGCCCACTTTCTTCATAAAGCATTACTCCTGTTCAGGGTTACGCAAATAATACCCAACACCTCTTCTAGTTACGATCCATATTGGGGTACTTGGATTATCCTCGATTTTTTCTCTCAATCTGCGGACAGTAACATCAACGGTACGGACATCGCCATAGTAATCATAACCCCATACGGTTTCCAGCAAATGCTCCCTGGTCATTACTTGTCCAATATGCCTTGCCAGATAATGAAGCAGTTCAAATTCCCGGTGGGTCAACTCTACCTGTGCACCATCACGGGTGACTGTATATGCATCGGGATGGATAATCAAGCTTCCAATTTTGATATCCTTATTGGCTCGGCTGTTGTCTTCCGGTACTACCTGCTGCCGTCTTAGATTGGCTTTGACCCGGGCGATTACTTCTCTATTACTGAATGGCTTGGTAACATAATCATCCGCGCCAAGTTCCAAGCCCAGCACCTTGTCGATTTCGGCATCTTTTGCGGTAATCATAATGATAGGCATTGTATGGTTCTTCCTCACTTCACGGCAAACCTCGTTGCCATCTTTGTTGGGGAGCATAATATCCAGCAAAAGAAGATCCGGATTTTCTTTATTTGTTACCTCAATAGCTTCATCGCCATCATATGCACAGACTACCTGGTAGCCTTCTTTTTCAAGATTGAATTTCAATATATCTGCAATTGGTTTTTCGTCATCTACTACAAGAATTTTTTGACTCAATTTTGCCACATCCTTTTCTTACTCTGATAGTTTTATTTTAACGTACTTTCACTTGTCTGTCTTTTGTCACCCTATTTGGCGCAAAATGATATATTAAGAGAACGAGCAGAAACTGTACAAAAGCCCTTGTCATTTCATTGACAAGGGCTGCATCGTTTACTTTAGTAGGTAAATCTATTATTCAGTTTGTTAGAAAAGATTTGCCGGGTTTTGTAAGGAACCGTTCTTGTACACTTCAAAGTGCAAATGCACGCCGGTTGAATTCCCAGTAGAACCCATTACCCCTATTTTACTACCTTTCGTAACTGTTTGTCCAGCACTGGTACTAATCGAAGCCAAATGTGCATAAACAGTGCGGTAGCCGTTTTTATGGTCAATGATTACCTTGTTGCCATAACCACCGCCGTCCCATCCTGCTGAGACTACAACTCCGTTATCTGCAGCAAGGATTGAACGATTGCTGACACCTGCTATGTCGATACCTTTATGGTGTGAACCCCATCTTTGCCCGACATGGCTGGTAATACTGCCTCCGACAGCAGGCCACTGAAAGGAGCCGCTACCTTTCGTCTCTTTTACTTTTGTTCCTTTAATAACTATTTCTTTTACTGGTTCGCTTATCGTTTTTTCGTCAATAACCTGCTTCGAAACAATCTGGCCGTTTTTCTTTTCAATCGCATATGTTACCTCTTTTGTTCCGGTCTTTCCTTCTTGTTTTACTTCCGTCTCGCCTTTATAAAGCTTATCAGAATCAACGGTTTCCTGCTCATAGGCGATCGTTTCTTCCTCGACAGCTTCTTCCTCCGCAATCACATGCAAAAACGGCTGGTGGTTTGTTACCTGGATCTCCTGGTCGATTTGCAGCAAGGATTCTTCGGTTAAATCAGGGTTCAACTTAAGCAATTCATCTATATCCAAGTTATACTTGCTGGCAATTTCACCTAGCACTTCGCCTTCTTTAACGTAATGGACCGTTTCTTTGGCAGTGCCTTTCTGCAACAAGTCCATTGCTTGTTTTTCATCCAGTATTTCACCAAAGTCTGCCTTATCTTCCACATAGGAAATCTCTTCTGAAAGCTTCACTTTCTTAACCACCGATTCGCCAGCGGCTAAATCCGTGTCTGCTGATTCTTCTTCTGCCAGCTTTTCGAGACTATCAGTATCTACATACTTTTGTTTATATTTAGTCAGAACGTCCTCTGCTGCTTGTTTACTTTTAAAGGGACCGATCATATCGTCGCCTATTTTCAGTTGGTATGCTTTTGCCTTTACAGTCAGCTGACTATCCAATGCTTCTGTTATCTGTTCTTCGTCTGTCGAAGGATCAAAGACCTTTTCAGGGACGTAGGTAATTTCCTGGGCCGTTGTCAGCGAGAATCCCTCAACCTTTTCCTGTTCATTTACCAGCATGTCATTGACAAACCCCTCGATGGTTTCTTTGTCATCTACCGTTCCTACATGCTCTCCATCCAAATAAACATGAAAAATAGTAGCAAGTTCATCTTCTGCAGCATGGGCGACATTAAAAGTCAGGCCAATACCAAGCAAGGCAATGACAGCTGCTTTCGTGAAAATCTTCGCTGTTTTTTTTCTAGTTGCATTCGCGTGCTGCTTCTTTCCATCCTTCATCTTCCACATAGCCAGTGTCCTCCTAAATCGTTCCGTTCTATATCCGAGTCTATTATTACACTATCTTAATCTACCATAGGTAATAGAGAGAATGACACCGTTTCTGGACAGATGTAAACAAACTGTATAAAAGCTGGGAAAAATAACCTAGTTAGCCAGCTTTTAAGCGCTCTATTAGTGTATTAGGTTAAATAAAGTGTAAAATTACTATTTACTATGCTGTAAATTTTTCATTTTTGTTACAAAACTATCTCTAAATAACAACAACCCAAGAGAAAGTCCGTTTAAAAGTAAGCAAAAAAAGGTATTGTACTAGTTTTTGATGTATCCATGTGGTTAAAAAAGGTTAGGACACAACATACATCCACTTGCAAAAGCCGAATGGTTACCGAATAGGAAGTTTTAAAAGACATCTTAAAGCATTCGATTGATGATGCTATGGATATAAACGGAGCTGTAACAGTTGGTGATACCTTAATAACGTGTCTCAAGTAAATCTTAAGCATTTGTGTACTGCTGAAAACAGACGCAGACTCAGTGGAGGAAATCCACGGAGACTCCTGCGGGAGGGAAGGCCTCGGTGAGACCCCGCAGAGTGCAAGCTCGAGGAGGCTCACCAGCCGCCCGCGGAAAGCGTAGTGGATTTCCGCAGCGGTCGTTATGCAAGGTAGTGAGAACAGCCGTATCAGCGCAGGCAGAATGCGTAGACTCCCCGTGGAACAGCACGAGTGTGCAGACCTCGGAAGAAGCCATTTCTGCTTCTGAGGACAAGCTTCGGCAGCGACTCATCGCACGCAGAAAATGCCTCCTTATTTTTCAAGGAGGCTGAGGCCGTTGAGGCCGTGCCTACGAAAAGCGAAATATGCTGCCTGAGCAAGTTGAAGCATCCAATCTTGTTAGAAGGAAGAAATAGAGTATATTAAGCTGTAGAAAAAAATCGAACGAGTTCGAATCCTAAGGATTTCGAATCATCGTTCGATTATTGCTTTAGCTTTTGTCCCAAGCTCTGGGTATTTTCATCTATTAGCTATAAACACTTCTTACCACATTGGTTTGTTTGCGGTCAGGCCCTACAGAGAAAACCGACAGTGGGATTTCCGTTAATTGGGAAATCCGCTCTAAATAATGGCGGGCATTTTCCGGTAATTCATGGAGGCTTCTAACTCCTGTAATGTCTTCTGTCCATCCTGGCATTTCTTCATAAACAGGTTCACATTCCGCCAGATCCCTTAAGCTTGCTGGAAACTCATGGATTGTTTCCCCTTTGTATTGATAGGCTGTGCAAATCTTCAATGTTTCAATTCCTGTCAAAACATCCAGTGAATTCAAGGACAGGTCAGTTATGCCGCTGACACGGCGGGCATGGCGGACAACAACACTGTCAAACCAGCCAACACGACGCGGGCGGCCTGTAGTCGTACCATACTCTTTGCCGACTTCCCTGATTTTGTTTCCTATTTCATCATGTAATTCCGTCGGAAACGGTCCGTCTCCTACCCTGGTCGTGTAAGCTTTAGAGACGCCTACTACATGGTTGATCTTCGATGGTCCCACTCCTGAACCAATGGTTACTCCACCGGCAATTGGATTGGAGGATGTTACGAATGGATAAGTCCCCTGGTCGATATCGAGCATCACTCCTTGGGCTCCTTCAAATAACACCCTGCGTCCTTCATCAAGTGCATCATTTAAGACAACGGACGTATCGCAGACATAATCCTTTACTTGTTGTCCGTATTCAAAGTACTCCTCTAGAATATCTTCTACCTTCAAGGTATCTGTCTCGTACACCTTTTCAAATAAGCGGTTTTTATCTTTTAAGTTTTGTTCCAGCTTTTCTCTAAATGCCTCTTTATCCAATAGATCAGCAATTCTGATACCGACACGGGCTGCCTTATCCATGTAAGCAGGGCCTATGCCTTTCTTGGTCGTTCCAATTTTATTGATGCCCTTTTCTTCTTCTTGCAGAGCATCCAGCTTCAAGTGATATGGAAGGATAACATGGGCGCGGTTGCTGATACGCAGGTTATCCGTTGATACCCCTTTATCATGTAAGTATTTTAGTTCTTCCACCAATGCTTTAGGATCGATCACCATGCCGTTTCCTAGTACACAAGTCTTATCATTAAAGAAAATCCCTGAAGGAATTAAATGTAGTTTATAAGTAATGCCATCAAATTTAATCGTATGTCCAGCATTATTGCCGCCTTGATATCTGGCTACAACTTCTGCATTTTGTGATAGAAAATCCGTTATTTTACCTTTACCCTCATCGCCCCATTGGGTCCCGACTACAACTACTGAGGACATATAGGCACCTCCGCCGCAAAATTATTTATTAGTTGTTAATTCCAAAGTAAGTTTACCAACCCAAAACAACAATGTCAATTGTATATACGAACATTACAAACGAAAATCAATTCTTTGTTCGTGAATACAACAGGTATTGTTCTGCTCCTTCCATAATAAAAAGCAGACTGTCTCGTCTGCTTTTTATAGTTTACTCTATATGCTTAAGATTAACCGCCGGCTGCTCCAACAGGCGGGATGTCACTTTCTTGATAGCGGTGGTCTAAGTCGACGAACTTATTATATTCTTTTACGAATGCTAATTCGACGGTACCGACCGGACCGTTACGCTGCTTGGCGAGGATGATTTCAATGATGTTCTGTTTCTCGGATTCCTGATCGTAGTAGTCATCCCTATATAAGAAGCCTACGATATCTGCATCCTGCTCAATACTTCCTGATTCTCTTAAGTCGGACATCATCGGACGCTTGTCCTGACGAGATTCAACCCCACGGGAAAGCTGGGACAAAGCAATCAAAGGTACATTTAATTCTCTGGCTAGCGCTTTTAAGGAACGGGATATTTCCGAAACTTCCTGCTGCCTGTTTTCTTTCGAGTTGGCACTTCCCTGAATCAATTGCAAGTAATCAATCAAAATCATTCCAAGCCCATGCTCCTGCTTCAACCTTCTGCATTTACTTCTAATATCGCTGACACGGATGCCCGGTGTATCATCAATAAAAATGCCGGCGTTGGACAGGCTCCCCATTGCCATCGTCAGCTTGCTCCAATCCTCAGCTTCCAGCTTTCCTGTCCGAAGCCGCTGGGCGTCGATATTCCCTTCCGCACACAGCATACGGGACACCAATTGTTCCGCACCCATTTCCAAGCTGAAGATAGCTACATTCTCTTCCGTATGGATGGAAACGTTCTGGGCGATATTTAAGGCAAATGCCGTTTTACCAACCGATGGACGAGCAGCAATGATAATTAAATCGTTACGCTGAAAACCGGACGTCATTTGATCTAAGTCACGGTAGCCAGTGGCTATTCCGGTTACAGTTTCGTCATGGTGGTGCAATTGTTCGATGTTGTCATAAACCTCGATCAATACATCCTTAATATTTTGAAAAGCTCCCGAGTTTTTCCGCTGCGAAACTTCCAATATACTTTTCTCTGCATCGTTCAGGACGTCGCTTACCTCATCCTCTTTCGAAAAACTGTCCGTGACGATATCTGTCGCTGTCCGTATTAATCGTCTCAACAATGCTTTTTCTTCAACTATCTTACTATAGTATTCTATATTTGCCGCCGTAGGTACCGAGTTTGCCAGATCACTTAAATACGAAACCCCGCCAATCTCATCAAGTATCTTTGTGTTCGATAGAGCAGTAGTCACCGTAACCAGGTCGATCGGTTCTCCTTTATCGGATAAGCTTGTCATTACACCGAAAATACGCTGGTGGCTTGCCCGGTAAAAATCGTCCGGCACTAAAATTTCTGAGGCTCTTGATAAAGCTTCCGGTTCTAAAAAAACCGCCCCAAGAACAGCTTGTTCAGCTTCAATGTTATGAGGCGGTGTACGATCGTTCCATTGTTCATTCATACCTTTATCTTTTCCTCCTTTGCTTGGAAAAGGAAGCGAGCTGCCGCCAGAGCCAGCAGCCCCTTCTTTGAAGACTTCTCATGCTGTTGAATGTTTAAAAATTCCTTTAACGGATGATCCGCTCTAGTTTACTTCGCTTCAGCAACGTGAACCTTCACTGTTCCGGATACTTCTGGATGAATTTTCACAGGAACATTCGTATATCCAAGTGCTCGAATCGGTTCATCTAATTCAATCTTCCGTTTATCTATCTTTATCTTATGGTTTTTCTTAAGCTCTTCAGAGATTTGTTTGCTTGTAATCGAGCCGAACAACCGGCCGCCTTCTCCAGATTTGGCTGTCAATTCGACGGTAAGGCTTTCTAGCTTTTCTTTTAGTTGTTTCGCCTCTTCTACTTCTTCTTGTTCTTTTTGCTGTTCTTTATTTTGTTTTGCTTCCAAGGCCTTCATATTTCCAGCAGTTGCCTCTTCTGCTAAATTGTTTTTCAATAGATAATTACGGGCATAACCGTCTGATACGTTCTTTACTTCTCCGCGTTTTCCTTTACCCTTTACGTCTTTTAAGAAAATTACTTTCATTCTGAAGTTCCCCCTTCAAAGTATTCATCGATAATTTCCTTCAGCTGGCTTGTTGCATCTTCTACAGATGAATCATCCAGCTGCGTTGCAGCGTTTGTTAAATGTCCGCCGCCATTCATCCGTTCCATAATGACCTGTACATTCACGTCGCCCAACGACCTGGCACTTATACCAATTCGATTGTCTGCCCTTTCCGAGATAACAAAAGAGGCTACGATTCCACTCATTGTTAGTAGTGTATCAGCGGCCTGGGCAATCACAACCGGCCCGAATGTTTCTCCAGGATCTCCCGTTGAGATAGCAATGCCGTCCCGATATATGTGAGTGTGTTCGATTAAACGGCTTCGCTTCACGTAAATTTCCAGGTCTTCTTTCATGAATTTCTGGACAAGAACCGTATCCGCACCCTTGGACCTTAAATAGGATGCTGCGTCGAATGTCCGTGATCCCGTTCTGAGGGTGAAACTCTTCGTATCTACAATAATGCCTGCTAGTAAAGCTGTCGATTCAAGCATGGTCAGCTTCAAATTCTTAGGCTGGTACTCGAGTAACTCGGTTACCAATTCAGCCGTTGATGAAGCATAAGGCTCCATATAGACTAGCGTAGGGTGGTTTATAAACTCTTCTGCACGTCTATGATGATCGATGACCACGACATGCTCTGTCTTACTGAGCAGCTTCTCTTCTGCGACCATAGAAGGTTTATGGGTATCCACCACGACCAGCAATGTGTTCTTCGTAACAGTATCCAATGCGGTATCCGGATCTACAAAGTAAGAACGCAGCTCTTCGTTTTCATTTATTTCTTCGACCAAACGCTGGACGCCAGTATCCACATCCTCCGGGTCCATGATAATCCGGCCCTCTACATCACTTGCCTGGGCAATTTTCAGGATACCTATGGCAGCTCCTATCGAATCCATGTCTGGAGACTTGTGGCCCATGATTAACACTTTGTCGCTCTCCCGGACCAGCTGGGTCATAGCATGCGAGATCACCCGCGCCCTGACTCTCGTCCGTTTTTCCATAGGATTCGTTTTTCCGCCATAAAAACGGACCTTCCCTGATTCCTCTTTAATGGTAACCTGGTCGCCTCCGCGTCCGAGGGCAAGATCAAGGCTTGACTGGGCAAGTTCTCCTAAGTTAGGTAAAGATACTCCGCCAAGCCCAATTCCGATGCTCAACGTCAGCGGTACGTTTTTATCTGAAATCAATTCCCTGACTTCATCCAATATCTCGAATTTCGTTTTTTCCAGCTGATTTAAAATCTGCTGATTCATAACTGCCAGGAATCGCTCCTGCGAAGTTCTTTTTAAATAAATACCGTATTCTGTCGACCACTCATTCAAAATTGATGTTACTTTTGAATTGATCTGGCTCTTCGCGGTATCATCCATGGCTTGCGTGATTTCTTCATAGTTATCCAGAAAGATAATGCCAAGCACTGTTTGTTCATTGTGGTACAGATTCTGGATTTCCGTCTGCTTGGTCCGGTCAAAAAAGTATAACAATCGTTCATCCTTTTTGATTAGTACCTGGAATTTATAATCCTCCATTGGCAGCCAAATCTCGTGGTTATCCTCCTTTACCTTTAAAACAAGGTCTTCGGATAGTTCATTTAACGATTTACCAACAAGGGAATCCTCTTCCTTCAGCCTATTCATATATGGATTGGTCCATTCGATGGCATAGTCCTCACTATATAATACAATACCAATCGGCATTTCGAGAAGCGCCTCTTCTCCCACCTTTTTAACACGGTAAGAGAGTGTTGATATATATTCTTCCGTTTCGTTAATCATCATTAATTCTTGTCGATAGCTATAATATAAAGAAAAAGCTAAAAATACTGTCATAATTAAGCCAAGCATCCACTGGTAATACCAAAGAAACCCGAGGAATACCAAGGATAAGATATAGATAAACCATAGATGGCTGCCCATTGTTGGCTTTTTAAATAATTCTGGCATGAAAGTCAGCTCCTAAACCCTTTTCTGAGCTTATTTTTTATCATTGGCGATTCTATCCCGTAAAGAGAATCCTAAATCAATTATACCTAAGATTCGCAGAAGATACAGTCCTATAAAGGGAAAAAGAATCGTAATAATTATAGTAATAATTGGAATCGCTTTTGATTTTCCCTTTTTAAAAGTATAAAAGAAGATAAATGATAATCCTTGCAAGGCAACAAATATTCCTGCCAGATTGGTGACATTTACAGCTCCTACATACCATAGGCTTTCAGTATCTCCGTATAACCAGGTGACTACAAGGGCTGCAAAATAAATCCACACTAACGAGACCGGCAGGCGGAATTCCCTAAACGGAGGAAACGCCAATTCCCGCTTGTCCAATAGACGCAGCGTTTTGTAGCCGATCCACTGGCTGGCCAAGCCTAGCAGCATAGCAATCACTACTAAAATGACTGGCAGTAAATCAAGGATTTGCCTCATTTGATCTGTGATTGTTTGAAGGTTTTCCGAACTGAACGCCATTCCGAAATCCGTTAGAATCTGTTGGCTTTGTTCAATAGATTCATTTATCGACTTATTCATTTCGCTGATTATATTGAGGCTAAACAGCCATTGGACAGTTAAAAACGTCAAAACCAGACCGATAACAAATCCTACGGTTCCTCTGGCCCAAGTCTCATAAGCTGTCAAGTTTTGAGATACTGCACTGCCGATCATCAGGCCGCCAATCACTGTCAGTAACACTAGCGGCAGTGCTGCTAAGGATAGTATCAAGACAGATGCCAATCCAATGATGACAGCCAGTCCTGAAGCACTTTTCCATCCATGCCTTGCTGTAAAAACAATGAATGGTAAAGGTAACAAAAACAGCGTGACAATTTCAATCAGTGGAACAAATAATGTGACAAATAACAATAGTATATATAGAACAGCAATGACTGCTCCCTCTTTTATTAAGTTTTGGTTGTCCATGCAGCGGCACCTCTTTTTCCACTCGCTTCTTAATTACATGATAACATGCTAGCAATAGGATTCTTTTTTTATGCGGCCCAGATCCTCTGCCCTGTTAGAAAAAGCACAGCAAATACGCTGTGCTTTTTCTTATCGTCAAATGGCCTGTTCTGCCATAAACCATAGAGAGCAAAAGACCACTAACCTAATGAAATCCACTAACCGATTATAAACGACCAGAGGGTGTTTTTACAAATCAAACTATCTTTTGTTATGTCTAATTGGCAGGTGTTACAAATTATTTGGCAATATTGCATAGCTGTTTACTTCCAGCGGTTTTCCCTGTAAGCTGTTTTTAATTAAACTAGAAAAGGAGAAGCCCCGATGATTAAAGCGATTTTCTTTGATTTGGATGACACCTTGCTATGGGACAAAAAAAGTGTCAAAGAGGCATTTAAAGCGACCTGCCTGGCCGCCCATGATAAATATGGGATAGACGCAAGCCTTCTGGAAGAAAAAGTGAGAGAAAAAGCCAGTGAGGTATATGCTGGGTATGATACATATGAGTTCACACAGCTAATTGGCATAAACCCTTTTGAAGGGTTATGGGGTGAGTTTCTGGACGACGGAGAAAATTTCCGGAAAATGAGCCAGTTAATGCCAGATTACCGTAAACAAGCCTGGGCAAAGGGTCTGCAAGCAGTTGGCATAAACGATGCCACACTAGCTGCCGAGTTAGCCGAGCGATTTCCAAAGGAAAGAAAAAAACACCCATATATATATGAAGAAACCTTTCAAGTTCTCGATCAGCTAAAAGAGAGTTACCAGTTGATACTGCTAACCAATGGTTCTCCTGATCTACAGCATACCAAGCTGCAGCTTTCTCCTGAAATTCCCCCGTATTTTGACCAGATTGTAATATCAGGGGACTTTGGAAAAGGGAAACCAGATCCTGCTATCTTTGAACATGCATTACAGTTCGTTTCTGCAGAAAAGGATGAAGTCCTGATGGTAGGTGATAACTTGATGACTGACATTTTAGGTGCTTCACGGGCGGGTATTACTTCTGTATGGATCAACAGGCAGGAAGCTCAAGCAAAGGAAGTTATCCCTAGTTATGAGATCACTAGTCTCGACGAGTTATTTCCCATTATTCAACAATTAAACAAACGCTGAGGTTGGGGCATAACATACATCCACAGGCAAAAACCGAACGAAAACAGCATAGGAAATCTTCAAAGGCCATCTTCAAGCATTCATTGTCGACGAAAAGGAATATATATGGCGATTAACAGTATTATCGGAGAAGCGCTAGTACTGCGCTGCGGAAATACACTACGCTTTCCGCGGGCGGCTGGTGAGCCTCCTCGAGCTTGCGCTCTGCGGGGTCTCACCGAGGCCTTTTCTCCCGCAGGTGTCTCCGGGGATTTCCTCCACTGAAATTCTGGGACTGTTTTCAACCAACAGCCCTATCATCGCAGCCAAAAATGGCTCCTTTATTTTCAAGGGGGCTGAAGCCATGCCCGCGGAAAGCGAAGTATTCTGTCGGCGCAAGTAAGTACTGAGCCTTGTTTGAAGGATGAAATAGAGTTGTCACTGTGTCCGCAGGTTATATTAAACAATAGAAAAGAAAATCGAGCGAGCTCGAATCCTAAGGATTTCGAATCATCGTTCGATTTTTGCTTTAGCCAGGGACTACCAGTGACTTGAGGGGCTTCCCTCCCTGCTCCTTCAATAAGTCTAGCTCAAAAAGAAGAACCATCTTTTTGGCTTTCCTTTATCTTGAACAGGTCAGTCCATCCCCTTCGTCACTATCGGTGTCCTACGCTTTTCTTTATAAATCAATGGCGGTTACGTGGTAGATGTCGGTTAGTTCTTTTAATTCATTTAATCCGTTTTCCTCCAAATGTTTGTCTATGGTCAGCATCATGATTGCATCTCCACCGGCATTTGATCGGCCTACCTGCATCGTCGCTATATTGATATCCTGCTGTGCTAACAGGCTCCCGACTCTACCGATAGCTCCCGGCTGGTCTTTATGGTGAATAAAGACCATATGGCCTGCTGGTGTGACATCGACACTGTAATTATCGACTTTGACTATTCTAGGGCCAAAGCCATTGAGCAATGTTCCAGAAACCCGCCGTTTCCCAGATTTTGTTTTTACCTCAACTGTCAGCAAATTGGTGAATCCTTTGGTTGATGAAGTTTTATGTTCATTGACAGTAATCCCCTTGCGGTCCGCTAAATAAGTTGCATTTACATCATTAACATGGTCACCTAAATGCCTTTTCAACAGCCCTTTTACCGTATTCCTCGTCAAGGGGGCTACTTCTACTTCCGTCAGATCGCCAGAGTAATAGATATTGATCTCTTCTGTAACCTCTTTGGTAAGATCGGTCAGAAAGGCGCCTAGTTTTTCTGCTAGGTCGAAATAAGGTGCGATTTTATTCATGATTTCCTTTGGAACAGATGGAAGATTAACCGGATTTCGTGCCAATCCTCCATTTAAAAAGCTCGCTACATCGTGGCTGACATCGATTGCTACATTCTCTTGGGCTTCCACCGTGCTGGCACCTAAATGAGGTGTAGCTATTACTTCTGGTAATTCTAATAATTTATGGTCCTGAATCGGTTCTTCTTCAAATACATCCAAAGCAGCTCCTGCTACTTTGCCATTTTTAATGGCATCGTATAAGTCATCTTCGTTAATAATACCTCCACGCGCACAGTTAACAATTTGGACACCGTCCTTCATAGATTGAAAGGCTTCCTTGTCGATTAGATGCCTAGTTTCTTTTAATAAAGGCGTGTGGACAGTGATGAAATCAGCGTCTTGTAAGACTTCCTGCAGTGTGCCATAGCCTATGCCCATTTTTTCTGCTTTTTCCTCGGTTAAAAATGGATCGTAGGCCTTGATGTTCATCCGCTGCCCTTTCGCCCGGGCAGCAACTTCCGCTCCAATCCGGCCAAGCCCTACAATACCGAGCGTTTTATTTTTTAATTCTACACCGATATATTTTTTTCTATCCCACTTATGATTTTTCAGCGCATAATAGGCCTGCGGAATATTCCTGGCCAAAGACATAATCATTGCCATCGTATGTTCTGCTGCCGAATTAGTATTCCCATCCGGTGCATTGACAACGATGATTCCATGCTCGGTGGCTGCCTCTAAATCAATATTATCAACTCCTACCCCGGCGCGTCCGACAATTTTCAATTTGGCAGCTTTGCTGATTAGCTCTCTTGTAACCTCTGTTTGGCTTCTTACTAATAGCGCGTCAAATTCAGAGATCCGCTCTGCAAGCTCGTCTGGCGAAAGGCCGGTTTCCATTACCACATGGATATTCTCTGCTTCTCGAAGAGGTTGAATTCCTTCTTCACTTAATGGGTCACTGATTAATATCCTAAAAGTCATCCTTGATCCTCCTACGAAATTTATTCTGACATTCAAAATCTATGAAACTCATGGTAAGAAACTAGTAGTTGAGGTAAACCTCCTGGGCCGCTCTTGTTCCTCTGCCCAGTTCTATCTCCTTGCCAACTTTTTTCAAGCCAATTTCCATTGCACCGATGACTTGTAAAACATCGGCAGGGGAGCAATATCCCATATGGCCAATCCGGAAAATTTCTCCTTTCATGTGTTGTTGACCTCCTGCAACAGATAGCCCGAACTCCTGCTTCACAACCTTTCGTAAGTCCTCTGCTTTGAAGTCCTCGGGCTTTATTGCTGTAACTGTTGGAGAAGCAGCTATTTCACTGGTCAGCAACGGCACCTTTAGTGCTCGAAACGCTTCCCTTGTCATTTCCATCATCAATCGGTGTCTGGCATAGACATTTGCAAGGCCTTCTTCCTCAATTAATAGCAGCACTTGATCTAAGCCGAACAAAAGGGATAATCCTGGCGTAAATGGTGTGGAATCCTTTAATTGGTTATCCCGGTATTTTCTTAAATCCAAATAAAAGCGGGATTGTTGATTTGCTTCAATAACCTTCCAAGCCCGATTGCTGGCAGCGATGAACGTTAGCCCTGCCGGCAGCATCATTGCTTTTTGGGAACCGGTCACCAAAACGTCAATTCCCCATTCATCCATTTTTGTCTCCACTCCTCCAACACAGGAAACGCCATCTACAACAAGGAGAGCATCTGAATGATTATGGACAGCTTCAGCAATTTCCTTTATTGGATTCAGGACTCCTGTAGATGTTTCGCAATAGGTTGTAAAGACCACCTTAATTTGTGGATGATCTTGCAAATATTGTTTGATGCTGTTTGGGTCAACTGCTTTTCCCCATTCCACATCATAGCGGTGGGCATTGATTTGATAAGCATCACAAATCTTAGTAAAACGGTCTCCGAAGGCGCCCGTGACTACAACAAGAACTTCGTCACCTGGCTGGACCGTGTTGACAACTGCGGTTTCCAACCCGGAAGTACCGCTGCCTGTAATTACCAACACTTCTTGATCAGTGCCAAAGATAGGCCTTAATCTCGGCCTTATGGCATGTAATAATTCCTTTGTTTCTCCTCCTCTATGCCCAATCATCGGTTGGGCCATCGCCCGCTGTACACTCGGCGGTATCGGTGTTGGTCCAGGTATTCTTAAAAGTTGCTGGTCTGGTAACATCTTCATTCTCCTCTCTTGTATAAGCACAGTATGGAAGCAAATAAATTTGCGTACTAAAAAAACTTTCCACCCCCTATTTGGTAAGGGGCGAAAAGTTATTATTTACGCGGTACCACCCTTTTTCGCTGTTGTGTATCCAATAACAGCCTTCATTGGCGCCATGCGTAACGTGCATGCAGCGGGCAATCCTACTAAAGATTCAGCTTGCCTATTCCGAAGTGCTATCCAAATATAGACAACGCTGGTTTGCACCAACCACCAGCTCTCTAAAGGCTGCCGTATATTGAACCTGTCTTCATCACTATATTTATGTAAAGATTTGAATTTTTATTTATCATAGCAGATTGAATATTATTGTCAATATATTTTGTCAATTTAAATTTGAAGCCTCAGAAGAGACCGCTTTCCATGAAAACGTTTCATCCATTGATATAAATAAGCGGACATTGAATTTTTATTGTTAAAAAAAATTATCATCACTTATTGCTTAATCACTCGAACGATGCTTGAAAGAAAAAGCACTTCTAAAGGTGGATGAAGAAGTGCTTTATTAGTGTTAGTCAATATCGATATTATTGCTGCTTTTCACATCTTTTGGTCCTCTGATTTCTAATATTCCATTATTGTACTTGGCTTTTGTTTTTTGCTTACGGACATTATAAGGCAGTTGTACAATCCTCTCAACGCCTTGGATTCTTCTTTCTCGGCGATAGTAGTTATTGACCTCATTCGATTCTTCTGTTTGTTGATCATCAATGACAGCTATTTTTATTTTGTCGCCCATAGGTTCAATTCTAATGTTCTCTTTTCTGACACCCGGGATATCTGCCTCGATTACCCACTCAGTTGCGGTTTCATAGAGATCGACAGCAATATGTGTTTTATGAAACAATGGCTGCTGAAATAGTGTATCAATAGAACTTAGCAATCCATTATACGGTGCGTTTTTAAAAAAATCTTCCATTTGCTCCATCGGATTGGTTTTTCTGGATTGACGTATCTTTCCATGGTTTTGAGTCTTGTCGTCCTCCATTCAAATTCCCCTTTCACCTATAAATATATATTCTTCTGATAGGATATGGCGGAAACTGTTGAACGGTATGGACGAATGACCCGAACGGGCGGCTATCAAGCTGAAATCTTAAAATATCGAGCAAACAAAAAATCCCTTTACTTTCGTTCCACTTAAGGAAATAAAGTAAAGGGATAATATATTACTCCGTCACGTATGGCAAAAGAGCCATTTGACGAGCACGTTTGATTGCTTTTGTCAGTTTACGCTGATATTTTGCAGAAGTTCCTGTTACACGACGAGGAAGAATTTTTCCACGCTCGGAAACGAAACGTCTTAGCAAATCAACATCTTTATAGTCAATGTGTGTGATGCCGTTAGCTGTGAAGTAACACACCTTACGACGCTTTGCACGACCACGACGAGCTGCCATAGGTATTACCTCCTTTTATTATGAATTTACAATGCTGTGACGCTTTGCCAACTTTTAGAATGGTAAATCATCATCAGATATATCTATAGGTTCCCCGTTATTGCTGAACGGGTCCTCTTCGTTTTGTTTTGAAAAATCATTGTTGTTTGATTGGTTCTGATTCGACTGGTATCCAGATGAACCTTGTCCTCCACCTTGGGATGATCCTTTGGTTTCAAGAAACTGGACAGTATCGGCCACTACTTCAGTGACAAACACTCTTTTTCCATCCTGGCCTTCAAAGCTTCGTGTTTGCAGGCGTCCGTCCACACCAACTAGGCTGCCTTTATTCATAAAGTTAGCCAGGTTTTCAGCGGCACGTCTCCATACAACACAATTGATAAAATCGGCTTCTCTGTTTCCTTGTTGGTTAGAAAAAGGACGATTAACAGCTAATGTGAAATTAGCCACAGCTACTCCATTTGGTGTATAGCGTAAGTCTGGATCCTTCGTTAACCTGCCTACAAGTACGACACGATTTAACATCAGAACCTCTCCTTATTGGTCGTCTTCGCGAATTGCCATGTGACGAATAATGTCATCAGAGTACTTCGCTTGACGATCGAATTCATTAATGGCGGTTTCATCGCCTTTAAAGTTAATTAGTACATAGTAGCCATCACGATACTCGTTGATTTCATATGCAAGGCGTTTTTTGCCTTTTTCATCAACTTTTTCGATTTCCGCTCCATTATCAGTAAGGATTTTGTTAAAACGCTCAATTAAAGCTGTTTGAGCTTCCTCTTCAATGTCTGGGCGGACGATGTACATGATTTCATAATTTCTCATCCGTTTGCACCTCCTTTTGGACTTAGCGGTTCCTTTTTATTAAAGGAACAAGGAGTAATCGTTAATTACTCACAATGTTGAATTATACCAAAGTTGATAGGAATACGCAAGTGCCCGCTGCTATACGTCCTTTTTTTATACAGGCATCTCAACGACTTGTTTACGGAAAGATCTTTCCTTACACATTAAAGCGGAAATGGATAACATCTCCGTCTTTCACCAAATAGTCTTTTCCTTCTAATCGTACTTTTCCTTTTTCTTTTGCCGCATTCATCGTTCCTGCCTCTGTTAAATCATCATAAGAAACGGTTTCCGCCCTGATGAAGCCTCTTTCAAAGTCAGTGTGAATAATACCTGCTGCCTGCGGAGCTTTGATTCCCTTTCGAAAGGTCCAGGCTCTTACTTCCTGTTCACCAGCTGTGAAATAGGTAGCTAACCCTAATAGCTGGTAGGTTGCTTTGATTAATTGGTCTAAACCTGATTCCTTGATGCCCAGCTCTTCAAGGAACATTTCCTTTTCTTCGCCTTCCAATTCAGCAATCTCCGATTCTACTTTTGCACTGATTACGATAACCTCTGCATTTTCCGTTGCTGCAAATTCACGGACAAGCTTCACGTTTAGGTTATTGTCTGCTTCTAATAACTCGTCTTCGCCGACATTAGCCACATAAAGAATTGGTTTGCTAGTCAATAAGTGAAGACCTTTGACTACCTTCTGTTGTTCCTCTGTAAATTCAACCGCTCTAGCCGGCTTCTCTTCTTCCAGTCCATCCTTTAGTTTGCTAAGTACTTCTTGCTCGGCCACAGCCTCTTTATCCTTCTGCCTTGCCATCTTCTCTACACGTAGCAGCCGTTTACTAACCGTTTCCAAGTCCGCCAATATTAATTCCAGGTTAATGGTTTCAATATCGGAAATCGGATCTACTGTCCCGGAAACATGCGTAATGTTTTCGTCTTCAAAGCAACGCACCACATGGCAAATAGCGTCTACCTGGCGGATATGCGACAAAAATTGGTTGCCGAGCCCTTCGCCTTTGCTTGCGCCTTTCACAATTCCTGCTATATCTGTGAATTCAAATGCTGTCGGAATTGTCTTTTTCGGTTTCACCAGCTCGGTTAGCTTGCCTAGCCGGTAGTCTGGAACTTCTACTATCCCAACGTTTGGATCTATTGTACAAAATGGGTAATTTGCCGATTCAGCGCCAGCTTGGGTAATTGCATTAAATAATGTAGATTTCCCAACGTTTGGCAGACCGACAATTCCTGCTGTTAATGCCATAAAAACTTCCACTCCTTAAGGATACCGCTCATATGAACGTTTCAGTCATACCAATTATAGATACACTTTCTTAAAATGACAAGTTATCAAAATAGAAAAACAAGGGGTTCTTCTTCCCTTGTTTTTCTATTCTTTTCATCAGTATCTAACATTTCAATGGTAGGCTTTCCTGGATTCCTGCATTTTCGTCTGAATAATAAATTTTAATGTTTCACGTGAAACTTTCTGTAACGGATGCTGCTAATTCTTTATTCTTCTTCAGCTTTGACCAGTACTTTTTTCATCTTACTGTTGAATTTCTTTCTGGGAATTAACACACTATGGCCGCAGCCTTCACATTTTATCCGGATATCCATCCCCATCCGGATAATCTTCCAGCGATTCTCCCCACAAGGATGGGGCTTCTTCATTTGTACAACATCGTTTAATTGGTATTCTTTTTCCTGCATAAACTCAGTCCCCTCTTTCCCCTTGGTTGCTATTGGCCTTCGCATTATCTCTGGAATACATAACAAGCCGCGGCAGCGGAATGTCTATTCCATGCTGATCAAGCCTTCCTTTAATTTCTTTTCTCAATGCCCGGGCTATTGCCCAATGCTCCATCGGATGGACTTCGGCAATTACCCGCAGAACCACATGGGAGGTCTCAAGCATCTGTACTCCCAATAATTCCGGGATATCGACCATTTCCTCGTATCTAACCGGAAGCTCAGGCAGCAGTGACTCAATGATTCTCTCTGCATTCGCAATATCTGCTTCATAAGGAATATTCACATCCACTACCGCAATGCTGTTATGGATCGAATAGTTGGTCACCTGGTTGATGCTTCCATTTGGGATGATATTTAATTCTCCCGTCCAGCTTAGGACTTTTGTTGTCCGTAATCCGATTTCCTCCACCATTCCTTCTACACCAGAAGTTTGGATATAATCCCCCACAGAGAATTGATCTTCAAAAATGATGAAGAAACCGGTAATTACATCTCTGACAAGGTTTTGGGTGCCAAAGCCTATGGCCAATCCTGCTACACCGGCCCCTGCAAGCAATGCTCCAATCGGAATCGTCAATACGTCCAAAATCATCATAAAAGCAGTGAAGTAAACGACGTAAGTAAGTGTATTTTGGACAAGTTTCTTTAGTGTATTTTCTCTTCTTTCACTTATTCTGAATGGACCGTGGTCTCTCTTGCTGAATATCCTGCTAATTAAGGAGGTCCCTATTTTGATGATAATTCCGGACAGGGCTACTATCAGTAAAATCCTCAATGCTCCCTCGCCCAGCGTTATCCATAGCTCCGGGCCTGCCAGCCTCTCCATTAATGCAGCCCACTGTTGTTTTATTTGTTCCATATGTCCCCCAAAATATAAGGTATAAATTATTTTACCACTTTTCAATCGATTTTGTACCTATTGACGATTGGATAAAGAATAATACAGGAAAGAACATAGAGATTTAAAACACCGTAGAGTGGGTATAGATATTCTATCAAGGTAGAAAAACCTATTTTAGTCAGCGGAACCATCAACAATACAGTTACAATTGCCAGTGTCCATAACGGGTAGTCCAGCTTGTCCTTGACCCTGGTTACCAAACCAAGAGTCCCTGAGACAGCTGTTGTAAAAATGGCGAGCCAAAGTAACACAGAAATGAATAAGAACATCATGTAAGGATAATGTCTTAGTATGGCAAACAACGGTATTTCATATAAAAGTACTTCATCAGAAATTTGGACAAGGCTGTTGTTGTAAATATATGAAATGATGCCTAGGATCAATCCACTGCCCAGGCTGGCGATCCATATCTCCCCCTTGCCCTTCATTTCGTTTCCAACCGCGCCAAGCACGGCAATCAGGGGAAGGATATTTAACGCTGTAAATGGAAAGGCTGCTGTCCAATTTCTTTGTTTTGCTAAATCAGGAAAAAAAGATAGATGCTGTTGTAAAGAAAAGAAAATCAAAATAGCTAAAAGGCCTGTAATTAATAAAGGGAGAATGAAACTATTAAGGGAAAGTACCCCTTTAATATCCCATTTGAACACAAGGATAAGGGGAATTACTATTGCGAGTATGCCCCACCAGTTCGGAAAACTAAAGGCATGCCAGGTAGCGCCGCTTCCTGCCAGCATAATGACAGTGGTAGAAAACAAATACACGATGATCATTCCATCATATAGGATGGTCAGTTTCTTTCCAACAATTGAGCGCAATACTGGCAAGTAATGAGTCGATTGGTTATCATAGCTGATTTGCAAAATGACAAAGCAGCTTAATGAAAACAGTATGGTGAACAACAGGATAGCCAGTCCACTTTCATTGCCGAAAAACTGCCAGAGCTCCCGGCCTGAAGCATAGCCGGCGCCAATCATTGTTCCTACTATTAAAAACATCCATTTTAAACCTGATTTCCACATCCTATTTTCTGCCACCTTCTCTTCACCCTTTGAATTTTATTCTCCAGGTTTTATCAGAACTTTTAGCAACCCTTGTACACAGGTATAAAAGTATGAAAAATCCGTATACTAATACCAATATGTTTCTGGAGGAACAGCTATGAATCTAAAAAAAAGAATTTCCGTTAAAAAGGAAGGCCGGTTCCATTTTGAAGATGCTTCTTTTAAGCAGAATATGCGCCAATCCCTGGCTGAATTACTGCCAGAACACGCCCCTGAAATAGTCGTTGTCTGTATCGGCACCGATCGCTCAACAGGGGATTCATTAGGTCCGTTAACAGGCACTCTGCTAAACGAGAAAGTGAATCACATGATTTCGGTTTACGGCACTTTGGCAGACCCAATTCATGCAGTCAATTTGGAAGAAAAATTGCAGATGATAGAAACCAAGCACCCGGGGGCTTTTATCATTGCAATTGACGCGTGTCTGGGCAGAATCGACTCGATTGGGTCTATCATCCTGTCACCAGGTCCATTAAAGCCTGGAGCAGCACTTAAAAAGCCATTACCGGATGTCGGAGACATTCACCTCACTGGAGTAGTGAATATCAGCGGCTACATGGAGTTTCTCGTTCTGCAGAATACCCGGCTTAACATTGTCATGCAAATGGCTCGCAGAATCACAGAA
This sequence comes from Sediminibacillus albus, assembly GCF_900101125.1. Taxonomy (GTDB): domain Bacteria; phylum Bacillota; class Bacilli; order Bacillales; family Amphibacillaceae; genus Sediminibacillus; species Sediminibacillus albus. The sequence goes on from NZ_FNFL01000003.1 coordinate 496,946, forward strand.
TCGCTTCACCAGCTGGATCTCGAATTAACAAAAAGAAAACCCCTCCCCTTTCAGGTCAAGTAGCTTTGTCCATAGAATGGGCACAAAAAAAGAGCCGAGCCGAGGCCACTCTGAAAAACTGAATCTCTAGGATAGGTAGAATTTAAAAAAAGCGGGCTGTGTGGATTTTAATTTCCATACAGACCGCTTTTTGTCTAACTTCAATCCCCTCATTATTTCACATTTGCCTTTTAAATCGCCATTGCGCCTTGAATACGCATGCCTTCGAAAGCTCGAGGATGACAACCTCCTACCTGTGTCTATGTAACATCACTCTTTTAGATCGGCCTTTGTTGATTCCACGATGAGCGATCGGTAGTGACGCCTGCGGGAATAATACGAGCCGAAAATCCAATCGGTCAAGCGATTGGTGGCATCAACAACAAACTTTAACAGCACCGTTACATTAAAAAGGACATTTTCAGTGACTTCAAAGAGACCGTTTCTCTTTTTAGTAGTATTATTTATCTTCTTATACGATTAATCCATAAATATAATAGATGATACCCACAGTAACTAAAGCTGGCAGCAAATTGGCAACTCGAATATTTATCAATTTCAACAAATTCAACCCAATAGCGACAATTAGCAAGCCCCCTGTTGCTGTCATTTCTACAATAAATCCATCCAAAAACGCTTGAGGTATCCAGCGATCTATCTGGGTTGACAGTAGTGCAATCCCGCCTTCATACAACACAACTGGAATGACAGAAAAAATCACACCGATTCCCATCGTAGTCGTTAACACCAGTGCGACAAAACCATCAATAAATGCCTTGGTTATGAGCACCTCATGATCTCCGCGCAATCCGCTGTCAAGTCCGCCAATAACGGCCATAGCACCAATCACGAAAACCAGAGAAGCGGTAATAAACCCCTGGGCGACACTTGTTTCTCCTTTTGTTGTAAATTTACTTTCTATCCAGTAACCAAAATTGTTCAGCTTTTCTTCTAAGTGAGCAGCTTCTCCTATAATGGCACCTGTTAACAAGCTTAATAATACGATAACAATATTTTCGGAGGAAAACGCCATTTGCATGCCTATCAAAATAACTGCAAGGCCTATTCCATGCATAACCGTTTCTTTGTAGCGCTCCGGTATATTAGTGAAAAACAATCCAATTGCCGCTCCGGCAATGATGCATATTCCATTGACTAGTGCTCCAAGCAAGACCATCATTCCATCTCCATCTCAGTCAAATGATTTTTTCTTTTTTGGCTCGACTGCTTCCAATTCCAACGATTGTTTCACGTGAAACAATCTCTTTCTTCAAACATAAAATAAAAAATGGCCTGGCCCAAAGGGTTTATTTCCCCTCTCGGATCAGGCCTTGCTAGTTAATTATTGAAACTTGCCCAGAATTCTATCTAAATCATCATTTGAAAAGAATTCAATTTCGATTTTTCCTTTGCGCTTTCCTCTATGGATAGTGACCCCAGTACCTAAGTGGTCGCGCAATTGGCTTTCTCGTTCTGAAATGAAAATATCCTTCTTTGGCTTTTCTTTTTTCTTTTTAACAGGGGTTTTCTCGTTAATTTGAACAATCAACTGTTCCACCTGACGGACATTTAACTCTTCTTTACGAATTTTTTCGACTAACGGCATTAGTTTTTCTTTATCCTTCAAGCCAAGCAATGCCCTGCCATGCCCCATAGTTAATTCGCCATTGTTAATCAATGCGCTGATTCGCTCGGGAAGGCTTAACAGTCTGACGAGATTCGCGATATGCGGCCTGCTTTTCCCAAGCCTGCGCGCTAACTCTTCTTGTGTGATTTTTAACTCTTTCATTAAATTTGCATAAGCTGTAGCTTCCTCAATCGGTGATAAATCTTCCCTTTGCAGGTTCTCCAACAAGGCCAATTCCATCATTTTTTCATCGGTAAGATCCTTGATGATCACTGGAATAGTATCTAAACCAGCTTCCTTGGCAGCACGGAAACGCCTTTCCCCTACTACTATTTCGTACCCTTTAATACTTTTTCTCACAATCAACGGTTGGAGAATACCGTATTCGATAATTGAATCTTTTAATTCCTCTATCGCATCAGCATGAAAGGTTTTCCTTGGCTGATATGGATTCGGCCTGCATTCTTTCACTGATATTTCTTGAACAGATTCCTCTTCCTTTGTGTCCAACTCAGGAAAAAAAGCGTTAATACCTTTCCCCAACCCTCTCGCCATTAGCGATCACTTCCTTTGCTAAGTCTAGATAAACTTCTGCGCCTCTAGATTTGGGATCATAAATGATTATAGGTTGTCCATGGCTGGGCGCTTCTCCAAGCCTGATATTTCTTGGAATGATAGATTGATAAACTTTATCTTGAAAATATTTCTTCACTTCTTCAATCACCTGGATGCCTAAATTCGTTCTGGCATCAAGCATGGTCAATAGTACCCCTTCAATCAACAACTGCTTATTCAAATGCTTTTGTACCAGTCTGATCGTGTTTAGCAGCTGGCTTAGCCCTTCCAATGCATAATATTCGCACTGCACTGGGATGAGTACTGTGTCTGCAGCCGTCAATGAATTAATGGTTAATAATCCAAGGGATGGCGGGCAGTCGATGATTACATACTCATAGTCTTCCTTTACGCTGTCTATAGCCTTTTTCAGCCGTACTTCTCTCGAAATAGTCGGAACTAGCTCTATCTCAGCACCGGCTAATTGTATCGTTGCGGGTATGATATCTAAATTTTCTACTGATGTAGGAACACAGACTTTTTCAGCTTCTAAATCTTCAACAAGCACATTGTAAATACACTGTTCCATATCTGCCTTATTTATTCCTACACCACTTGTAGCGTTTCCTTGCGGATCAATATCTACAAGCAGGACTTTATGGTTTAAATATGCCAGGCATGCACTTAAATTGACTGCTGATGTTGTTTTTCCTACGCCACCCTTTTGATTAGCAATGGCGATTACTTTTCCCAATGGTGTCACCTACCTACTTTTTAAAACTTGTTACTGTTTTTTATTCTATCACTTATTTGGCAATATGAATGAATTAAAATCTAGTTTTTATGAAAAGTTACTTATTTGTAATCTTTTTATTATAGAAATGCCTTATTTTATCTGATTTTTAACTGCAAAAAACACCCACCTTTTGGAAAGATGGGATTAGCCTTTGTTGTTTTTTTTCGGGATCTTTATAGTGATTTGATAATAATTTTCGTGGTCTTCTTCATCCGTTTCTAAATCAATACCTGTATCCGACACCATGCTTAATGATTGCCTTATCGTGTTCATCGCGATTCGCATATCTTTATTGATGCCTTTTAATGTGGCCTTTTTCGCTTTTGGCTTCTGATCAAACAGCTTGGCAATACGCTCTTCCGTTTGTTTAACATTTAAATCCTTTTCAACAATTTCATCTAGGATTTTTTCCTGTTTTTCAGGATCCTTTAAGACAATTAACGAACGAGCATGCCGCTCTGTTATTTGTTTTTCCAATAAAGCCTGTTGAACTCTATCTGGAAGCTTTAACAACCGCATCTTGTTAGCTACAGTGGATTGGCTTTTACCAAGCCGCTGGGCCAACGCTTCCTGAGTAAGACCATGAAGATCGAGCAGTCGCTGATATGCCATTGCCTCTTCAATGACAGTCAACTCTTCTCTCTGCAGGTTTTCTATCAGAGCTACGGAGGCCGTTTCTGTATCACTCATATCCCTGATAATTGCAGGAACGTTTTCCCATTGTAAAAATTGGACAGCCCGCCACCTTCGCTCACCGGCGATCAATTCATAACCCGCTTCATCCTGTTCGATTTTTCGTACAACAATGGGCTGAATCATCCCATGTGTATGTATGGTTTGAGCAAGTTCTTCGATTTTTTCCTGAGAGAAAATCGATCTCGGCTGGTACCGGTTGGGCTCTATTTGACTAACAGGAATTTGTATTACTTCGTCTGGATGATATTCTTCTTGCACTTCTGAATCTGCTTTATCACCTATGCCAAATATACGGCTGAAAGGGTGTAACATAGTCAGACACACCACCTTTATTAAACGGTCATCGGCTATCATATTTTCTAGTTAACATTCTATGTTCCACGTGAAACATAGAGACAAGTAAACAGAAAATGCGCTGCAATAAGAAGCTGCTGCGCATTGATTGCCATTTCAGTTTCCTTTTTTTATTTTATCATAGATTTAGAAGGAAAAGTATGGTTCTTGATTGTAATTTAATAAAATTAATCAATTCCCTCTATAATTTTTTCATCCATCATGCACAAGAATATGATCTAACCCCCTTCCCCCTACACTAGGACGCTAAATTAAAATAACCCGGCTCCTGTAGAAAGCCGGGTGGATTAAAACATTCTATTTCCATTTGTTAATCTGTTTGATCAACGAGTTTTTCTTCATCAATTCTAGCAACTAAATCATATCTCGCTAATTCTATATCAGGGGTGGATGATAGCCATTCCTCTTTCATTGTTTTGCCCTCACTTAGTGCGATAAATGCTGCCGGGATATCTGCGCCAGCTGCATGGGAGAAAGCATAACCGCCGCCGAACCTTGGGTTAATGTCAATCACATAATAATCTTTGCCGTCATAAAATACATCCGTATTTAAATAACCTTTATGCTTCAATTTTTCTCCAATTGTTCTTCCTAAATCTATTATAGCTGGTTCATGGCTGATGATGGTTCGATCAACGTCTCCTCCACGCATGGCTAATTGTTTTCGCGCCAATGATGTTAGGAAGTTACCTTCCAGGTCATTTACAATATCCAAGCTGTACTTTTCCCCATCAATTACTTCCTGAATAATGACATTATCTTCTGCGGTTATTTCTGTATCAAAGCGAAGCGGTGATTCCTCAATTTTGTGAACAGCCAGCTTGTATGCTGATTTTAATTCTTCCATATCATTGACTATTTCTATTCCAATGGAAGCCGAACCATTGCGCGGTTTTACAATAAATGGAAAGTTGCTTTCTTTCTTTTTGACAGCTTCTTCTACTTCTTCACTAGTAAAATAGGTTTTTGGGGCTTTTAAACCGAGTTTCCCTAGAAGATTTTCATAGTTGCCTTTATCTCTTACTTTTTTGACTACTTCATAATCTGGAACAAACAATTTAACTCCGAGTCTGTCAAACTCCGGTTTGTTTTCTGCTAGTTTGGGTACTTCCCAATCATTTAATGGGATAAGCATTTCTATTTCATTTTCTTCGCATATATTTAGTATCTTTTCTGTATATTTATCATCGGTTTGATGAGGAATCACATAGGACCTGTCTGCTACTTGAAGGGATGGGGCATTATAATCTGGATCTGCTACAATCACATTTCCTAAGGTTCCTGCATCCTTCAATGCTTGTTGAAAAAATCCGATAAAATCGATGCGCCTTGCTCCGGACGTCAATAAAATGTTCATATTCGTTCCTCCATATCTGTATTTAATGGTTTCTGCAAGTAATATTTATATGCCCCGATTATGTTTAGTACAAACCTTTGTAATGTAATAGTTAACTAAATGTATTACTATCCTATGTACTTTTCCATCGTTATCTAATGAACAGGTAATTTAGGGGTTTTTCTATGAAAAAGGTGGTTGAGGCATAACATATATTCACTGCAAAAACCACTCAGTGGAGGAAATCCACGGAGACTCCTGCGGGAGGGAAGGCCTCGGTGAGACCCCGCAGAGTGCAAGCTCGAGGAGGCTCACCAGCCGCCCGCGGAAAGCGTAGTGTATTTCCGTAGCGGTGGTTATGCAAGGTAGTAAGAACAGCCCTATCAGTGCAGGCAGAAGATGTAGACTCCAGTGGGAACAGCACGAGTCTGAAGACCCCCGAGAAAGCCGTTTTTGTTTCTGAGGACTGGAAGGCTTCGGCAGCGAATCATCGCACGCAGAAAATGGCTCCTTTATTTTCAAGGAGGCTCACCAGCCGCCCGCGGAAAGCGAAGTGTTTTGTCGGCGCAAGTAAGTACTGAGCCTTGTTCGAAGAAAGAAATAGAGTTGGCAGCAATGGTCCAAGGTTATCTTAAACATGTGAAAAGAAAAATCGAACGAGTTCGAATCCTAAGGATTTCGAATCATCGTTCGATTTATTCTTTGGCTACTACAACCTCTTTTATTCTATCGGTGTTCTATTTGGAACTCCTGGTTTTCGCGGATATTTGTTTGGTGTTTTTCTTTTCTTTTTGATAATGGCAATATTTCTTTCCCCGTTATCCCCTGGCAGTTCAAAGGTATGGGTATTTAACAATTCACCGCCAAGCACACTAAGCGCATTCTCTGCATCCTTCATTTCCTCGTTTAAGTTCGGCCCCTTCATGGCAATGAAGGTACCATTTGTTTTGCAAAGCGGTAAGCATAATTCAGCTAACACAGACATACGGGCTACTGCCCTAGCTGTCACAATATCAAATTGCCCGCGGAATTTTTCTTTTTTTCCAAAGGATTCAGCCCTGTCATGATAAAAAGCCACATCACTTAATTCCAATTGGCCTGCCAAATGGTTCAAAAACGAAATTCGTTTTTGAAGGGAATCCACGATCGTCACTTTTAATTCCGGAAAACAGATTTTCAATGGCAGACTGGGGAATCCCGCCCCAGCCCCTACATCGCACACGTGGATAGGCCCCTTGAAATCATGGTAGAAAGCCGCTGATACGGAATCGAAAAAATGCTTTGCATAAACTTCTTCTTTATCCGTAATTGCTGTTAAGTTCATTTTTTCATTCCACTTCACGAGTGTTTGAAAATACGTGCTAAACTGATCCAGTTGTTTTCCGGTCAGTTCTATTCCCTGATTTTTTAAATTCGCTAGAAAGGCTTCCTGGTTCATTTAAAAATCCTTTCCGATCACCTTATTTATTGATTCGCTACGCGAGATACATTTCCTTGTTCGATATAGACAAGTAAAATCGATACATCCGCCGGGTTGACTCCGGAAATACGTGATGCCTGGCCGACAGAAAGCGGTTGTACCTGCTTCAATTTTTCTCTTGCTTCAGTAGCAATTCCGCTAATCGCATCATAATCAATATTTTCTGGTATTTTTTTGTTATCCATCTTTTTCATACGTTCTACTTGCTGATTGGATTTTTCAATATAGCCTTGATACTTCGTTTGGATTTCTACTTGCTCTTTCACGCCTGCCGGAAGTTCTGCTTCCGGAGAGGTTACTCTTTCGATCATTTCGTATTTCATTTCCGGCCGTTTCAGCAAATCAGAGGCTTTAATGGCTTCTTTTAATGCTGTGCCGCCAGCCTCCTCAATGATTGCTTGTAATTCCTGTTCAGGCTTGAGAATCACTTTTGACAACCGTTTCTTTTCTTCCTCAATCAGCCGCTTTTTCTCATTAAACCTATCATAACGTTCCTGTTTGATCATACCCATTTGAAAACCGAGATCGGTTAGACGCAAGTCGGCGTTATCATGGCGCAGAAGCAAACGGTATTCTGCACGAGAGGTCAGTAAGCGGTAAGGTTCATTGGTGCCCTTAGTAACTAAATCATCAATCAGGACGCCAATGTATGCCTGAGAACGATCCAAAATCAACGGCTCAATATCAAGGGCTTTGGCAGCAGCGTTGATTCCAGCCATGATTCCTTGGCCTGATGCTTCTTCATAACCGGAAGTTCCATTGATTTGTCCGGCAGTAAATAGACCGGGGATATTTTTTAATTCCAACGTCGGCCATAGCTGTGTCGGGACCACCGCATCATATTCAATGGCATAGCCAGCTCTCATGATTTCGGCATTTTCTAAACCTGGTATTGTTTGCAGCATATCTTTTTGTACATATTCGGGCAGTGAAGTTGAGAGCCCTTGTACATATACTTCTTCTGTATTACGCCCTTCTGGTTCCAGAAAGATTTGGTGGCGCGGCTTATCATTAAACCGGACAACCTTATCTTCAATCGACGGACAATAACGAGGTCCTGTCCCTTTTATCATACCGGAATACATTGCTGACAAACTTAAGTTATCATCAATAATCTTATGCGTGAATTCATTGGTATAAGTCAACCAACAAGGAATCTGGTCGGGAATGATCTCGGTTGTTTCGTAGGAAAAGCTTTGCGGGTGTTCGTCTCCCGGCTGGATTTCTGTTTTCGAGTAATCAATGGTATGGCTGTTTACCCGCGGCGGGGTCCCTGTTTTAAAACGAACCAATTCAATACCCAGCTCTTCCAAATGTTCAGAAAGAGAAACAGAGGCTCGTTGGTTGTTCGGTCCGCTTTCATAAGACAAATCACCGATAATTACTCTCCCTCGCATGAAGGTTCCTGTGGTAACAACGACCGACTTAGCGTAGTAAGCCGCTTTCGTTTCGGTAATGACTCCTTTACACTCGCCATCCTCCAGGATAAGCTTTTCTACCATTCCCTGCCTCATTGTCAGGTTGTCTTCATTCTCTAAAACACGTTTCATTTCCTGAATATACAATGGTTTGTCTGCTTGTGCGCGGAGAGCACGAACTGCCGGACCCTTTCCTGTATTAAGCATACGCATTTGAATATACGTTTTATCAATTACCTGGCCCATAACTCCGCCTAGTGCGTCAATTTCCCGGACAACTACACCTTTAGCCGGCCCTCCTACTGAAGGGTTGCAAGGCATGAATGCGACCATATCCAAGTTCATTGACAGCATGAGTGTTTTGGCTCCCCGCCTTGCGGAAGCAACTGCAGCCTCACAGCCGGCATGGCCTGCACCCACAACTATCACATCATAATGTCCAGCATCGTAAGTCATTTGCTGTCACTCCTTTTTTTGAAAAAGCTGCTTCCTGTAAGCAGTGCTGTCGCACTAACCCATTCGGCACCTGTTTCTATTATTTACCTAAACAAAATTGAGAAAATAATTGGTCGATTAGACTTTCATGAACCGTGTCTCCAATAATCTCACCAAGTATCTCCCATGTTCTGGTCACGTCGATTTGCACTAAATCAATCGGCATTTCGGTTTCCATGCCATTCATCGCATCTGACAAAGCTTCCAAGGCCTGCTTCAATAACTGGATATGCCTGACATTAGAAACGTACGTCATGTCGCCAGCATCTAAATCTCCTTCAAAGAAAGTGTCAGAGATAGCTTTCTCCAGTTCATCAATGCCTTTCTCTTCTATTAATGCTGTGGTAATAACGGGATTGGCTTGTGCCAATTGTTTTACCTTATTCATATCGATTTTACCCGGCAAGTCTGTTTTATTGATGATCGTAATTACTTCCAAACCTTCTACCGCTTTAAATAAATTGATATCTTCTTCTGATAATTCCTCGCCGTGATTTAACACTAACAGGATTAAATCGGATTCTTGCAGAACTTTTCTTGACCTTTCCACGCCAATTCTTTCTACAATATCTTCCGTTTCCCTTATTCCTGCAGTATCTACTAGGCGCAATGGCACACCACGCACATTTACATACTCTTCAATGACATCTCTCGTAGTTCCAGGGATCTCTGTTACGATTGCTTTGTTTTCATGGACTAAAGCATTCATTAAGGAGGACTTTCCGACATTTGGCCGTCCAATTATCGCCGTGGCCAAACCTTCCCGGAGAATCTTGCCTTGTTTCGCCAATTCCAGCAGACGCTCGATTTCTCGATAAACTTCTCTTGTTTTTGTCATCATCATTTCATGCGACATTTCTTCCACATCGTCATATTCCGGATAATCAATGTTTACCTCAACATGCGCTACTGTTTCTAATAACTCCTGGCGTAATTTCTGTATTAACTGAGATAAGCGTCCATCCATTTGTTTTAATGCTACATTCATTGCTCTATCTGTTTTCGCCCGGATTAAATCCATGACAGCTTCAGCTTGGGAAAGATCAATTCGTCCGTTCAAAAAAGCCCGTTTAGTGAATTCCCCTGGTTCTGCAAGCCTCGCTCCTTGAGCAAGCACAATCTCCAATAAGCGATTAACCGAAACCAACCCTCCATGGCAATTGATTTCTACCACGTCTTCTCGAGTAAATGTCTTCGGCCCTCTCATTATTGTTGCCATTACTTCCTCAGCTACTTCGTTTGTATCTGGATCAATAATTTTTCCATAATGGATCGTATGGGAATCTGCCAAAGCCAATTGTTTGCCGTCAAACAATTTGTCAGCTATCGAAACCGCTTCCGGACCGCTTAACCGGACGATAGCAATCGCCCCTTCACCGATCGGTGTTGATATCGCCGTTATTGTATCGGTTTCCATATGCTTTTCACCTCCATCTTTCCAGGATTTTATATTTATCATGCATCATTATTTGCAGAAATCTTTTTAAAGCAGTGATCTGCCTTATAACAGTCACTAACTTATTAGAATATCATAATCCCTTACTTTTGAGAATATCCACAAGACAATTTCTGTTTTAGGTTGTCCACATGTGCATAAATCCAATCTAACTTCACTTTTTTTATCCACACTTATCTACAACATGCTATTTTACCACCTTAGTGGATAAACACCTAGAAATAAATTTCTCCGATTTATACGCTAATTAAGGAGATAACAATTCATTTTTAGCTTTCCGGAACAATATATGAAATGAATGTTTATTTTTTTGAACATAAAAAAAGCCCCTATATAAGAGGCTTTTCTTGATTGTATTTAAGGTTTAATAACTACATGGCGATTAGGCTCAACGCCAGCAGAAAAAGTGGAAATTCTGCTGTGGTTTTGCAAGGCCGTATGGATGATTTTCCTTTCATACGATGGCATTGGCTCTAAAGCAACTTCTTTTCTCGTGTTCGCCGCTTTATCCGCCATCCTATTTGCCAGGTTTATCAATGTTTCCTTCCGGCGGCTGCGGTAACCTTCCGCATCAAGCACCAACGTATAGTGTTTGTCCGCATTTCTATTCACTACTAATTGCAGCAAATATTGAAGTGAATTCAATGTTTGGCCTCTTTTGCCGATAAGGATTGCGATTTTTTCTCCAGAGAGTTCAAAGGTGACCTGCTTGTCCTGGACGATTGTTTCTACGTCTACTTCTGCTCCCATTTCTGCAATTATCTTTTTTAAATACGTTTCGGTTTTTTGAATCGGGTTTAAAGCAAGGGTTACTTTGACGATCGCTGGCTTAGAACCAAAAATCCCCAAAATCCCTTTTTTTCCTTCATCAATGACTTCCAAATCTACTTGGTCCCTCGAGGTGTTTAACTGCTTCAATGCTGATTGGACCGCATCTTCAACTGTTTGGCCAGTAGCAGTTACTTGTCTCACTATTTGTTTCCTCCTGTTTGAGCATCCTTATCTTTCATCATCGGCCGTCTTATTATCAAAGTTTGGCCTACCATGAAGATATTACCCACTACCCAGTACAACGCTAATGCGGATGGGAAGAAAATAGCAACAACACCAATCATGACTGGCATCATATAAAGCATCATCGTCATTTGCGGCATCATGGAATTCTGAGTAGTATTGGTGCCTGCCATCATTAATTTTTGCTGTAAAAATGTTGCACCCGCAGCAACGATCGGCAGAATAAAATACGGATCTGGTTCACCTAGCTGGAACCATAGAAAACTATGTTCTTTGATTGCAGCTGTACGCATAATGGCATGATAGAATGCTATTAAAATCGGCATTTGCACAATTAACGGCAAACATCCTGCAAGCGGGTTGACCCCGTTTTTTTGGAAAAGCTCCATTGTTTCCTTTTGCAGCTGCTGTTGGGTATTGGCATCCTTGGAGCTGTATTTTTCCCTGACTTTTTGCAATTCTGGCTGAATGTCCTGCATTGCTTTCGAACTCTTTAACTGCTTGATATTCAACGGTAACAGAACAAGTCGTATTAATATTGTAACAATTACTATTGACAGCCCATAGCTATCATTAAAAGTTTCAGCTACATATTTAATTAACATATGGAGTGGATATACAAACCATACATTCCATATCCCGGTGCTTTCCGATGTGATATCCTGGTCTACTTGCGTACACCCGGAAAGTAAGCCTAGTACTACTGTCAAGGCCATTAACAGCAAGACCTTTTTACGCAATATACTTCCTCCTTACTTTAACTTCCTCGATGAATTCATATTATATTCTATCATTTATTGTCTACCTGTTCTATATAAATTATCTTTACCTATTTAGTAAGCAATTTTGATTTATGGAGAACGTGTGACAAACTTTTTTTCATCTGGTGAAAATCCATATCTTTTGCCGGTTTTCGGGCAATGATAATATAGTCATAATTATTGGCGACACGCTCATCAAGTTCATGGAAAGCTTGTCTTAGATAACGCTTTATACGATTACGGACTACAGCATTGCCGATTTTTTTGCTGACAGACAATCCAATTCGATAATGGCTTTGTCTGTCTTTCTTCAGAAAGTAAATAACCAGCTGGCGGTTAGCAAAGGATCTCCCTTTATTAAATACGTGCTGGAATTCCTCATTTTTTTTCATTCGATGGGCTTTTTTCATAATTGGATCCCCTCCATCTGAGAGTACATTCCTCAGCAGCTTAGAGGATAAGGTAGCTTTATCTATTTTCATAACATACAGCATTACACAGCTGCCTGTCCTTTTTTATCAGTAAGTAAGGTTTTTTCTACATTTTATAAGTATATGCCGCTAATTTATCTGGTTTATTCACTATACTTCCCATTTTAAAGTGAAAAAAGACCACTGAGATCTTCAGTGGCCTATGCAGATAATACTTTTCTTCCTTTACGGCGACGACGAGCTAGAACTTTACGTCCGTTCTTTGTGCTCATACGAGTACGGAAGCCGTGAACTTTTTTACGTTTACGATTATTTGGTTGAAATGTACGTTTCATCTATAATACACCTCCCTGAGGATGAAAAAATTCTTCTATTCAAGACAGTCCAATTCATTATACGTAATAGAGGTTTCTCCTGTCAAATAAAATTAGTAAAAGACTAGGGACATACAGAATTTATGACTATTATAGTTTATCATAGTTTTTTCGTCATATCGTTAGTACTATCATCTCAATTTTGTTTATTTTTTACATAATTGGAAGGTTTATTAGTAAAAGTGAAGAATTTGTTTATATATGCCAATTCTTGTCTCAGAAAGGAGGAGAGATAAACAAGTATTGGCTAAATTACTAAAAGGAGATGGTATGACAATGAAAAAAATAGCTACGATCCTAACTTTATTTATGCTTACGTTCCTTATCCCTACGGCTGTCTTTGCAAGCAATGGAACACTAGGAGCTGGGGAGTGGGATTACTTAGGCAGCGATTCAGTATATGCAAACGGGGACTATAACTATACAGATACTTTTTATTCCGGTGGAGGAAACCTCAAAGTTTGTGTTTCTAACTTTGATTCTAATAGCGGAAATGACTCAGTAAGAATAAATTTATACAATTATAATCCAAATCATCACTTTTTAGTAGCAGCTCATGACGAACAAATAGGTTCAGATGGAGTCGCTTGCAAAACATTTACCGATTTATCTTTTTGGGTAGATGGCTCAAATAATAAAGCGGAATTTAAATTTGTAATAGAAGGAACTTATAGTTCCTGGAATCCAGAATGGGTTACAGTTAAAGTTTGGGACTAACAACATGCAAGACAAAAAAACCTGAAGAACTACTTGAAAGGTGGTTTCTTCAGGTTTTTTCTATATCACTTTGTTTATAGTTTCTCACTTATCCACAGTGCATGTAAATAAGTTTTTCATCCACGATTATTTTTCCACACCATTTATCGACAAATTAATCACAAAATATAGTGCTGTGGATAGAGTTTGTCTACAACCTGTAGTTTTTGTGGATAACTGTCGAAAAACCATTGCGTCATCCCTTTTTATTTGATATTATATTTGTGTTTTAACAGTTGAAAACTATCAAGCTCAATTATTGTTATCCACAGATTGTGGATAGTGTGTGGACATTTACACACATGCCTGTTTTTAAAGTTATCAACAATGTTGTGGAATACTTCGATAATTAGACTAATCCCCTGCAATTACCGTACTTATTTATCCACATCTACTATTAATAGTTCATACACCTTTCGATCTTTCTCTGCTTAGGCGTTACTATGAGGAAAGATTGCGAGAGGTTTTTTATTTCCTTCTTACTTATGAAAGGGGTGACGACGAGTTGGAAAACATCCAAGAGTTATGGACAAACACGCTGAAATCCATTGAACAAAAGATTAGCAAACCCAGTTATGATACTTGGCTGAAGAATACAAAAGCGGATGAATTACACGATGATACGTTAATCATTTCAGCACCAAACGAATTTGCACGTGACTGGTTGGAAAGTCGTTATACCAATTTGATATCTGATGCTTTGTTTGAAGTAACTGGAGCTGAGCTTAAAACGAAATTCATTATCCCAGAAACGGTTCATGAACTGGATGAAGTAAAACCGCCAGTGAAAAAAGTACCTGATGTGAAAAACAATGATAATGGAGAATCGCCTAAATCGATGCTGAATTCCAAATACACGTTTGACACATTTGTCATCGGTTCAGGCAACAGATTTGCCCATGCAGCTTCTCTGGCAGTTGCTGAAGCTCCGGCCAAAGCCTATAATCCTTTATTTATTTATGGAGGAGTCGGTTTGGGGAAAACACACTTAATGCATGCGATCGGGCATTATGTACTGGATCACAATCCATCAGCTAAAGTGGTTTATTTATCATCCGAAAAATTCACGAATGAATTTATCAATTCAATCAGGGATAACAAAGCAGTCAATTTCAGAAATAAATACCGGAATGTTGATGTTTTACTAATCGATGATATTCAATTTTTAGCTGGAAAAGAACAGACACAGGAGGAATTTTTCCATACCTTCAATACGTTGCATGAGGAAAGCAAGCAAATTGTCATATCCAGTGACCGGCCGCCTAAAGAGATTCCTACTTTGGAAGACAGACTGCGGTCAAGATTTGAATGGGGATTAATTACAGATATTACGCCGCCTGATTTGGAAACAAGAATCGCTATTTTAAGAAAGAAAGCAAAAGCAGAAGGCCTTGATATACCAAATGAAGTCATGCTTTATATTGCCAATCAAATAGATACGAATATTCGCGAACTTGAAGGAGCACTTATCCGGGTAGTCGCCTATTCGTCCCTCATCAATAAAGACATTGATGCCTCTTTAGCTGCTGAGGCACTAAAGGATATCATTCCTAGTTCGAAGCCGAAGGTCATCACGATTGATGCCATCCAGGAAGTTGTCGGTGATAGGTATAATGTTAAATTGGAGGACTTTGCTGCTAAAAAAAGAACAAAATCTATTGCTTTTCCGCGGCAAATCGCTATGTATTTGACACGGGAATTAACGGATTACTCACTCCCTAAAATAGGAGAGGAATTCGGGGGGCGAGACCATACAACTGTTATCCATGCCCACGAAAAAATATCGAAAATGATTGCCCAGGATCATTTACTGCAAAAAGATATCGAAGAAATTAAAGAGCAGTTAAAATCTTTATAGGCCCGGATTTTTTCATGTGTACATCTCTTTTTATAACTTAAAGGTGTTTTCCACATGTGAATAACGTGGATAACCGGGCCAAACTTACCAACAGTCTATCCACAGCCGGATAGGCTTTGTTTCCAGGAATAAATTTCAGTTATCCACATAATCACAAGCCCTATTACTATTACTACTATTTTTTTATTAATAATAAATATATAATATACTTCCCCTAGGAGGATTATTTTTATGAAATTTGTAATTCAACGTGATGAATTAATGAATAGTGTTCAAGATGTAATGAAAGCTGTATCCTCACGAACGACCATACCTATCTTAACGGGGATCAAAGTAGAAGCTACAGAAGAAGGATTAAAACTGACAGGCAGTGATTCAGACATTTCAATTGAATCATTTATCCCAAAAGAAGAGGATGGCATTGTTTATGTAGAGCAAATTGAACCTGGTTCGATTGTTTTGCAAGCAAAGTATTTCCCCGATATTGTAAAAAAACTGCCGGAAAAAACGGTTGAAATCGAGTCAGATGAACACTTAAAGGTGACTATCCGTTCTGGAGGATCTGAGTTTCATTTAAACGGACAGGATGCAGATGAATATCCACAGCTTCCTCAATTAAATACAGAGGATAGTTTCGAGTTACCCACAGACTTGTTAAAAAACCTGATTAAACAGACCGTTTTTGCTGTATCCACAGTGGAAACACGACCTATACTAACTGGTGTAAATGTGAAAGTCGAAGAGGGTTACCTTAATTTTATCGCAACGGACAGCCATCGATTAGCTTCCAGAAAAATCCCGTTGGATGCTGAAAATAATAATTTAAAGTTTTCCAGTGTAGTAATACCAGGGAAAAGTTTAACCGAGTTGAATAAAATCTTGGAAGGCACACAAGATAGCATCCAAATCAGTGTGACAGAAAACCAGGTATTGTTCAGAACCAAGCATTTATATTTCTTATCTCGTTTACTGGATGGTAACTATCCTGAAACTTCCCGGTTAATCCCTGAACAAAGTAAAACAATCGTTTTCAGTGCGACGAAAGAACTTCTCCAGTCTATCGATAGAGCTTCGCTGCTTGCTAAAGAAAGCAAGAATAACGTTGTACGGCTAATAACTAAACAGAATAACCAAGTCGAAATAAATAGTAATTCGCCAGAAGTTGGAAATGTTACTGAAGAAGTGGCTGCTAAATCGATTGAAGGAGATGAACTGAAAATTTCCTTTAGTGCCAAATACATGATGGATGCCTTAAAAGCAGTTGATAATGATCAAGTGAAAATTGAATTTACTGGCGCCATGCGGCCATTTATTATTAGGCCGATCGATGATGATCATATTCTCCAGCTTATCTTGCCAGTACGGACTTACTAAGATTAGACAAACTCTTGCCGTGAAAGATACGGTAAGAGTTTTCGACTTTAAAGGAACAGCCAGCCGAATCAATATGTACATTCGTCTTATTACTTTTTTGCCCAAGAGGAGAATTTCTCAAAAAGGATGAGGCAAACTACTATTGGTACAGAAAAAGGCACTTGCTCTTTTCTTATTCCTAAATGTTTAGTAAAATAAAAGGAAGGCATAAAAATCAGGTGATATAATGAGCGAAGAAATTGAAATAAATACAGATTACATCCAATTAGGTCAGTTTTTGAAACTGGCCAATATTTTAGAAACCGGCGGAATGGTAAAGATGTTCTTAGCTGAATATGCGGTTTATGTGAACGGTGAACTTGAAAACCGCAGGGGAAAGAAACTATACCCAGGAGATACAGTTGAAATAGAGGAAGTTGGTTCGTTTACTGTGGCTAAACAAAAGTGACGGTTTTTCCTCGTTAATCGGCAAAGAAAGGGAATCCTGATGCATATTCACCAACTAGCCCTTAAAAATTATCGAAACTACGACCAAATGACATTAAAATTTGATGATAAAATAAATGTAATCATCGGAGAAAATGCGCAAGGCAAGACAAACCTTATGGAAGCCATTTACGTATTGGCCTTTTCTAAATCACATCGGACTCCAAGAGATAAAGAACTCGTACAATGGGAGAAAGAATATGCTAAAATAGAGGGGAGTGTCTTCAAAAGGAACAGATACTTCCCTCTTGAAATCGTCATTTCTTCCAAAGGAAAAAAAGCAAAGCTTAATCATTTGGAGCAACGGCGTTTAAGCGATTATATCGGGGCGCTGAATGTAGTTATGTTCGCTCCCGAAGATTTAAATCTTGTAAAAGGCAGCCCCCAAGTCCGCAGGCGTTTTATTGATATGGAAATTGGCCAAATACAACCTACTTATATTTATCATTTAGGCCAATACCAAAAAATATTAAAGCAGCGGAACTTTTTATTGAAGAGTCTGCAAAGAAATCAACAATCAGATCGAACCATGCTGCAGGTACTAACAGAACAATTAATAGAGCATGCAGCATTTATTATAGAAAAACGATTTACCTTCCTGGACTTACTCAGAAAGTGGGCCGGGCCTATTCATAATGGTATAAGCAGAGGAATCGAACAGCTGGAAATAAACTATCATGGTTCTATCGAGGTATCAGAAGAAAGTAATAGGGAAAAAATAACAACTATCTACCATGAACGATTTGCAGAAATGGAAAATAGAGAAGTAGAAAGAGGCAGTACGCTGATCGGTCCGCACCGTGATGACTTGATTTTCCATGTGAATGGAAAAGATGTGCAGACCTATGGCTCTCAAGGGCAACAGCGGACAACCGCATTGTCCTTAAAATTGGCTGAAATCGAATTGATTTTCAATGAAGTCGGCGAATATCCGATATTGCTGCTTGACGATGTCTTAAGTGAGTTAGATGATTTCCGGCAGTCACATCTGCTGAATACGATCCAGGGGAAAGTGCAAACATTCGTATCAACGACAAGTGTGGAAGGCATTAAGCATGAAACATTGGAAAAAGCAGAACTGTTTCGAATTGAAAACGGCAAGCTCTTAACTTAGAAATGGGGGAAAATCTTGTTTATCCATATCGGCGATGATAATGTCATTCGGTCAGAAGAAGTAATTGCAATTATTGACCACCAATTAATCTCTTCCTCTACGATCAACGAACAAATGCTTTTTAATCAGCGCAAGAATAAAAAAGTGCTTGATCCCTCTGATGAAGGGACGAAATCAATTGTCATTACGAGAGACTATATTTATTACAGCCCGCTGTCTGTACTCACGTTAAAAAAGAGGGCAAGCATGATTTCAACCATCAGCAAACTAGAAGACTATTCGGAGTCTTTTGAAGAATAGATCCAATCGATTAAACCCTTTAGAAGTGTAGGTGAAAGAATTGGCAGATAATTTAATGAATGAACAAACGTATGATGAAAGCCAGATTCAGGTTTTAGAAGGTTTAGAGGCTGTTAGAAAACGGCCGGGAATGTATATTGGTTCCACAAATGAACGCGGCCTTCATCACTTGGTTTGGGAAATAGTCGATAATAGTATAGATGAAGCATTGGCTGGCTATTGCGATACGATAGAAGTCATCATCGAAAAAGACAACAGCATAACTGTAACCGATAATGGTCGCGGAATTCCGGTTGGTATTCAAGAGAAAACCGGCAGGCCAGCTGTAGAAGTTATCATGACTGTTCTCCATGCCGGCGGTAAATTCGGCGGCGGCGGTTATAAAGTATCAGGGGGACTTCACGGTGTAGGAGCCTCGGTTGTTAATGCTTTATCGACAGAGTTGAATGTATATGTCCACCGGGATGGGAAGATCCATCACCAAAGCTTCCAGCGCGGTGTACCTACTGGAGAACTAGAAGTAGTCGGAGATACTGAGACGACAGGTACACGGACGCATTTCTCGCCAGATCCGGAAATTTTTGATGAGGTAAGGTACAATTATGACACGCTGGCACTACGTTTAAGAGAATTAGCGTTCCTGAATAAAGGTCTTACGATTACCATCCAGGATAAACGAGAAGACAAAGAAGCGGAGAGCTTTTTCTACGAAGGCGGCATCAAGTCTTATGTGGAGCATTTAAACCGCTCAAGAGAAGTTTTGCATGAACCTTTCTTTGCAGAGAAGGAAGAAGAGGAAATCACCGTAGAGGTTGCCCTTCAATATAACGACGGCTTTGCAAGCAATATTTATTCATACGCAAATAATATTCACACATATGAAGGCGGTACGCATGAATCTGGATTTAAAACAGGCCTTACGAGAGTGATTAATGATTATGCACGTAAAAACAATATGTTTAAAGAAAACGACCCTAACTTAACAGGGGATGATGTTCGGGAAGGCTTAACGGCGATTATTTCTATCAAACATCCAGACCCCCAGTTTGAAGGACAAACAAAAACTAAGCTTGGCAATGGTGAAGCTCGGGCTATTACGGACCAGGCCTTTAGCGAACTCTTTTCTAAGTTCTTATTTGAGAATCCAGATTCCGCGAAAACAATCGTGGAAAAAGGATTAATGGCCTCCAGGGCAAGAATTGCTGCCAAAAAGGCAAGAGAACTGACACGGAGAAAAGGAGCACTGGAGATATCCAACCTGCCTGGTAAATTGGCTGATTGTTCCTCAAAAGATGCTTCTATCAGTGAACTGTATGTCGTTGAGGGAGACTCTGCCGGGGGATCAGCAAAACAAGGTAGAGACCGCCATTTCCAGGCAATACTGCCACTAAGAGGAAAAATTATCAATGTAGAAAAAGCGCGATTGGATAAAATTTTGTCCAATAACGAAATCCGGATGATCATCACAGCTTTAGGAACAGGGATCGGCGAAGATTTTGATATTACGAAAGCAAGGTATCACAAGATTGTGATCATGACCGATGCAGATGTGGATGGAGCCCATATCCGTACATTATTATTAACCTTCTTTTATCGTTATATGCGTCCATTAATAGAATATGGATATGTCTATATTGCCCAGCCGCCTTTATATAAAATACAACAAGGCAAAGCTGCTTACTACGCTTATAATGATAAAGAAATGGAAAGAATCCTATCGGAAATTCCAAAGGCTCCAAAGCCTGGTTTGCAACGTTATAAGGGTCTTGGTGAGATGAATGCAACCCAGCTTTGGGAAACGACGATGGATCCTGATACACGGACATTGCTGCAGGTAGGCCTGGAAGATGCCATTGATGCAGACCAAATTTTCGATATATTAATGGGCGATAAAGTAGAACCGAGAAGGAACTTTATCCAGGATAATGCCCAATATGTTAAAAATCTTGATGTCTAAATTAACGTTTTACATTGAGTTAAACTAAATACTATACAGAGCATATTTGCAGAGACTGACGTTAAGTTGACAGGCCGAAGAAACCCGTGTGCATGTCCGCATAGCTTTTAAATGATCAGTCTCTCTTCCTCATTCGGATAGGAGGTAATCCCATGGCGGACCAACAACGCCCGCAAGTTCAAGAAATTAATATTAGCCAGGAAATGAGAACATCTTTTTTAGATTACGCGATGAGCGTAATCGTCTCTAGAGCGCTTCCCGACGTCCGGGATGGATTAAAACCGGTACATCGCAGGATTTTATATGCCATGCATGATTTAGGCATGCACTCAGATAAAGCTTACAAGAAATCTGCACGTATCGTGGGAGAAGTTATTGGTAAGTACCATCCGCATGGTGACTCGGCTGTTTACGAAGCAATGGTCAGAATGGCACAGGATTTCAGTTACCGTAACATGCTGGTGGACGGGCATGGAAACTTCGGTTCTGTGGATGGAGATTCAGCAGCAGCTATGCGTTATACAGAGGCGCGTATGTCAAAAATCTCCATGGAGTTATTAAGAGATATCAATAAGGACACCATTGGTTATACCGATAACTATGACGGCTCAGAGAAAGAACCGGTAGTATTCCCTGCCCGATTCCCTAACCTATTGGTAAACGGAGCATCCGGAATTGCAGTAGGTATGGCGACTAATATTCCTCCTCACCATTTAGGAGAGACAATTGATGCCGTTTTGGCAGTGAGTAAAGATCCGGAAATAACCATTGAAGAATTGATGGAAAACCATATTTATGGACCTGATTTTCCAACAGCCGGCCAAATACTCGGGAGAAGTGGAATTAGAAAAGCGTTTGAAACTGGTAAAGGATCTATTACTATCCGGGCAAAGGTACATATTGATGAGCATGCAAATGGAAAATCGACTATTGTTGTCTCGGAATTGCCTTACCAGGTAAATAAAGCAAAGCTTGTTGAAAAAATAGCTGATCTTGTCAGGGATAAGCGCATTGAAGGCATCACCGACTTGAGAGATGAGTCAGACAGAAACGGCATGCGCGTAGTTATTGAACTGAGAAGAGATGCCAATCCAAATGTCATCCTGAACAATCTGTATAAACAGACAGCCTTGCAAACTTCTTTTGGCATTAACATGCTTGCCCTTGTTGATGGACATCCGAGGGTTCTGAATCTAAAGCAGACGCTTGTTCATTATTTAGATCACCAAAAAGTGGTGATCAAGAGAAGAACGGCTTATGAACTAAGGAAGGCAGAAGCGAGAGCCCACATTTTGGAAGGCTTACGGATAGCCTTAGACCATCTGGACGAAGTGATTGCGTTAATTAGACAATCAAAAACAACCGATGTTGCAAGAGATGGTTTGATGAATCAGTTTGAGCTGTCGGAAAAACAAGCGCAAGCCATTCTTGATATGCGCCTCCAGCGTTTAACAGGCCTGGAGCGTGAAAAAATTGAACAAGAATACCAGGAGTTGGTTAAACTCATTGATGAGCTAAAAGCTATTTTAGCTGACGAAGAAAAAGTTCTAGAAATCATCCGTGAGGAATTATTAGAAATAAAAGAACGTTTCAATGACGATAGGAGAACAGAGATTATCGTCGGTGGCACTGATTTTATCGAAGACGAAGATCTTATTCCTGAAGAAAGTGTCGTTATTACTTTGACTCATCAGGGGTATATCAAGCGTCTGCCATCTTCTACTTACCGTGCTCAGAAAAGGGGCGGAAGAGGAATTCAGGGGATGGGAACAAATGATGACGATTTTGTTGAGCATTTAGTCTCTACATCGACTCATAATACCGTTCTATTCTTTACGAACAAAGGGAAAGTTTACCGGACAAAAGGGTATGAAGTTCCTGAATTTGGCCGGACTGCCAAAGGCCTGCCGATCATTAACTTGTTGGAAATTGAGAAGGACGAGTGGATCAATGCAGTAATCACAGTTGATGAATTTAACGATGACCATTACTTATTCTTTACGACAAGACATGGGATTTCTAAACGGACCAAGTTATCTCAATTCGCCAATATTCGAAAAGGCGGACTGATTGCTTTGAATCTGCGGGAAGAGGATGAGCTAATATCCGTTAAACTGACTGACGGCGACAAGCACATCATGATTGGAACCCAGAATGGTTATCTTATTCGCTTTCCTGAAGAGCAAATACGTTCAATGGGACGTACAGCTGCAGGGGTAAAAGGAATTTCCTTGCGGGACGATGACAAAGTCGTTTCCATGGAAATCATCGAAGACGGGTACCATGTAATGAATGTGACTAGTAAAGGTTACGGTAAAAGGACACCAGCAGCTGATTATCGGATAACCAACAGAGGCGGAAAGGGCGTCTTTACTTCCAACCTGACGGATAAAACGGGTAAAATTGTTGCTGTAAAAGCAGTAACAGGAGAAGAAGACATTATGATTATTACTGCTTCTGGAGTATTGATCCGTATGCCTGTAGAAGGAATTTCGATCACTGGCCGGAATACCCAAGGTGTCCGACTGATAAGACTCCAGGAAGGCGAAGAAGTTGCTACAGTAGCGCGTATCGAAACAGAAGAAGAAATTGAAAATGAATTGCCTGAAGAAACAGCAGAAGAGAATGAACAGGTTCCAGTAGAACCGGCAGAAATAGAGGAAGCAGAACAACAAGCAGAAACTAATGATGAAGAAGAGTAACAAATGGTTATAAGTTTGAAGGGCTGGCTTGTATAGTCAGCCTCTCTATTCACCAATGAAGTAATCATAATCTCATTACATACAGAATAAGGGGTGGAGTAAAATGAAGGTACACCCGTCTCAGCTAATACCGGGTTGTTTGGTGATAAAAGATGTCAAAGGTAAAACCAATCGCCCTATTATGCAGAAGAATACTGTTTTAGATGAAGAATTGATTGAAATTCTGCAAAAGTTTCTAGTCAAAGAGGTAGAGGTCTCCCCACGCCTTTCTGAGGGCACGCCGTTTATTCCGGGAAAAGTATCTAAGCAAAAACCAACAGAAAAGCGGGAAAGCCAGAAGGATAAAGCCGCTTTGTCTTACCATGAACTCTATTTGGATGCTGTGGACCAGTATAAGCATATGTTTCATGATTGGCAGAATGGTAAGAATGTAAATATTACAAACGTTAGACAGTTGATTAATCCATTACTGGAAAGAATTGATGAAGTCGGCTTAAGCCTGTACAATTTCCATCAAAACTCTACGAAGGATGATTATCTATATCATCACAGCATTGTTACTTCATTGCTGGCGGCCTTTTTAGCCAAAAAAAGCCCATATAAAAATGAGTGGATGCAAATAGGAACAGCTGGTTTTTTAGCTGACTGCGGAATGGCTAAGATAGACGAACAGATTGTAAAAAAAGAAGGTACTCTAACTTCGGAAGAATATGAGGAAATAAAGAAACATCCGGTTCTTTCCTACCGGTTGGTTGAGAAAATTCCATCTTTATCACAGGGAATTAAGCTTGCAATCCTCCAACATCATGAAAGGCTTGATAGAAGCGGCTATCCGCTTGGCGTTGGAGGAGATAAAATTCATCCGTATGCTCGATTTATTGCAATCAGTGATATTTACCATGCGATGACTTCGGAAAGAATCTATCAACCTCAGCAATCGCCATTTAAAGTCATTGAAGAGATGGTTTATGAACAATTTGGCAAATTAGATCATCCATTGGTACAGTCGTTTGTCAGCAGTTTAACTAACTTTGGAACAGGCACAAGGGTCAGGCTTTCCAATCAGCAACAGGCGGAAATTGTATTTGTTGAAGTAAATTATCCAACAAGGCCGATGGTCCGTTTGGATACTGGAGACAAAGTAATTTCCCTCAAGGATGATCAGTCCATTTATATTGATGAAATATTGACATGATTTTAACAAAGGTCTGTGAAGCACTGAAAACTTTCACAGATCTTTGTTTTTTTGATTGAATAGGAAACAACCAAGCAAGTTAGGTGCTTTTTCTGCAGTAGTTTGCAGGAAATGATAGATAAACGGATAATCCTCATTAGGTAATGTGTGCAACAAATCGCCCCACCACTCTGTTTCATATCTGCAAATCATCCCCAAGTTATACAGCAAGAGATAGTGGGCCATGACCTCATGCCAATCGGTAAAGTAATATCGATTGCTCGGAAAGTAAATGGCTTCTTCTTCCCAATGGACAAAAGCCGGACCTTTCGATATCGGGGATATCTCTTCAGCAATATCGATAATCAGCTGTTTATTAGTAGTCCTGCTATGTTGAAAATCAGGAAAATAATTACTTATTTTCGTTTGGAAGCTGCCCGCTGTAGCATGGTACGTATCCAGACAAGTTAACGGGAAAGCTAACTGTTTGTCTTTTATACTGCCTATTTTAATCAGAGGGCAATCATTAAAATGATAGGAAAACAAACGGTTCATTTCCGGTATTTTGGCAAAAAGACTTTTCATAGAAATTTTCCCTGCTTTTCTCGGATCGATATGGAATAGGTTTTCGGAAAAGTAAGGAAACAATCCGTTATGCTGGATTTTCACTTCATCCTTCATAAAAGAGTATTGTTGTTTTTTTCTTTTCCTCGTAGAAACTCCATGGGCCAGCAGTGCTGTGTTCTCTGGATAACCAGGCCTTCTTGTGAGCAAGCAAGCTTTTAAGAGGTGGACCATTCCATAAAACAGCAAAATAGGCTTGATCATTAAGGGAGCATTCCTGCTTGTTTCGTAAAACGTATGCCCATGTTCCAAATAATAGAGAAATCTGTAACAGTTTTGGTAGCTGTTGGCTTCTGGATCTTCCAGTTCAAGTTTCTGGTAACAACCAGCTAAATAAGTTTGGGCTGTTTCTGCTGACTTAAGGTAAGTAAGAAAGTTAATGATAGCGTTCTTATCCATTTGAAAATCCTTCCCGGCCATGGATTAAATGTTTGACTATTCTTTCTGTTTATCACTGAATTCGTTTGCATGCCAACATACTGTCGTCCTTATTATCCATCATTTATTGTAAACAATTTCCGGCTTGTAAATTTGTTAGTAAAAGCTTGAAAAAGCCTAACGGTTGTCGTATTGTAAATAACAATAAGTTTTTATCGTACGCTTAGGTTACCCAAATTTTTATAAAACAATAAGATTAGTTTAAAGGGAGGAAAAAGAAATGAGGGAGGACAAGTTTGCAAAAGAAGGCTTAACATTTGATGATGTGCTTTTGGTGCCAGCCAAGTCAGAGGTATTGCCAAGAGACGTGTCACTTAGCACGGAGCTTTCAGCGAATATTAAATTGCAAATGCCATTAATCAGTGCAGGCATGGATACAGTAACAGAAGCGGCTATGGCTATTTCGATGGCAAGGCAAGGGGGCCTTGGGGTTATCCATAAAAATATGTCAATTGAAGAACAAGCAGAAAATGTGGACATGGTAAAACGTTCAGAGAGCGGCGTCATCACTAATCCTTTTTTCCTGCTGCCGGACAATCAAGTATTTGATGCCGAACATTTGATGGGAAAATTCCGCATTTCTGGTGTTCCGATTGTAAATAATGCAGAAGATCAAATATTGGTAGGTATCATTACTAATAGAGATCTTCGTTTTATACAAGATTATTCCATGAAAATTTCAGATGTGATGACTAGTGAACAGTTAGTTACTGCATCGGTAGGGACTACCCTAGCAGAAGCAGAAGAAATCTTGCAAAAGTATAAAATTGAAAAGCTGCCATTGATCGATGAGCAAGGTGTTTTAAAAGGATTAATTACTATAAAAGATATTGAGAAGGTAATTGAGTTCCCGCATTCCGCCAAAGATAGCCAGGGCCGGCTGTTAGCTGGAGCAGCTGTCGGAGTTACAGCTGATGCCATGACAAGAGTAGACAAACTGGTTGAAGCTGGTGTGGACGTATTAGTAATTGATACAGCCCATGGACATTCGCAAGGGGTTATCGAACAAGTAAAAAGAGTTAGGGAAAAGTATCCTGATATGGATATTATTGCAGGAAATGTTGCTACACCTGAGGCTACAAGAGACCTCATTGATGCGGGTGCTAATATTATAAAAGTAGGTATTGGACCTGGTTCTATTTGTACTACCCGCGTAGTTGCAGGGGTAGGTGTTCCGCAAATCACTGCGGTTAATGATTGTGCGGAAGAAGCCCATAAACACGGCATCCCTGTTATTGCAGATGGTGGAATCAAGTATTCAGGCGATATTGCTAAGGCAATGGCTGCTGGAGCCCATGCTGTTATGCTCGGCAGTCTGTTCGCTGGTGTGTCAGAGAGCCCTGGAGAAACGGAAATCTTTCAGGGAAGGCGTTATAAGGTATACCGCGGCATGGGGTCTGTAGCGGCCATGAAGTCCGGCTCTAAAGATCGTTATTTTCAAGATACAGAGGAGTCCAAGAAGTTGGTTCCAGAAGGAATTGAAGGAAGAGTTGCTTATAAAGGGCCATTAGCAGATACTGTACACCAGCTGCTTGGTGGATTAAGATCAGGAATGGGGTATTGCGGATCGAAAGATTTAGATACCTTTAGAAATGAAGCAAGGTTTATTCGGATGACGGGGGCAGGACTTAGAGAAAGCCACCCTCACGATGTCCAAATCACCAAAGAATCACCCAATTATTCCCTGTAATGAGTAAAACCTGAACCTTTAAGGTTCAGGTTTTTTGTTGGTTGTAAAGCTTCTGGCAGGAAAATTTGTCTGGAAGTTTGTCGAAAGATCAACAAATATTTGAATTAAGAAAACTTACTTTGCTATAATAAGTTATATTTTAAAAGGGGGAATAGTATGAAAAATAAACATTGGTTATTAACGATGATCATGATGATTGCTTTATCCTTGTTTTTAGTTGCCTGCGGCGGCGGAGAAGCTGATCCGGAATCCGATAGCAACGACAACGCTGATGGTGGAGACGGAGAAAGTGCCGATAGCGGCGACGTTCAATTTGTCAGTGTGTTGACAGGTGGAACAGAAGGTACATATTATCCGCTTGGAGGTACCTTTGCTCAAATTATCAATAGTAACGTAGATAATGTTGAAGCAAACGCACAATCCACCGGTGCTTCTGTTGAGAACATGAAGACGATGAGAGACGGAGATGCTGAGCTTGCCTTCACACAAACGGATATTGCTGCTTATGCGGCGGAAGGATCTGTTATGTTTGAAGGTGATCAAATTGATAACATCCAAGCAATTGGAACTCTTTATCCAGAAACAATCCAAATCGTTACTACTGCTGATTCAGGTATTGAAACAGTTGCTGATTTGGAAGGGAAAGTTGTATCAGTCGGTGCACCAGGGTCTGGTACCAATGCTAGTGCAACAGATATTTTGGAAGTATACGGCTTAACCATGGATGATATCACAGCACGTGATTTAGATTTTGGTGATTCAACTTCTGGAATCCAGGACGGCACTATTGATGCCGCCTTCATTACCTCTGGAACGCCGACGGGGGCAGTTGAGAGCCTTGCGGCAACAACCGATGTAAATATCGTTCGGTTCGAAGAAGATAAAATCCAAGAGTTGATTGATTCTCATCCTTACTATGCAGAAGATGAAATTGAAGATGGCACATATGATTTGGAAGAACCAGTAAAAACTGTTGCTGTGCAAGCAATGTTAGTCACTTCTGCTGATCTTAGCGAGGATCTGGTTTATAATATTACTCAAGCTATCTTTGAAAACACTGATCAAATCAGCCATCCAAAAGGAGAGTTTATCTCTGCTGAATCAGCCCTTGAAGGTGTAGGAATTGACTTACATCCGGGTGCTCAAAAGTACTTTGATGAAAAAGGGATTGAATAAAAAACCAGGATAGCAATAAGAGTGTTGATGAGGATGTCCTATCCACAGAGCCACCTCCCATTTCCGCAACAAAATCCGGTTTTATGAGCCGAATTTTAAACATTGGATGGAGAAGGGGGAAGTGGTCCTGCTTGGACAGCCTCATCTTTTCATGTGAGAAGGGATTAGTTATGTTGACTGATAAAAAAAGGTTGTTAGTAATCAGTACAGTTCTATTATTAGCAGCTGCATTATCTATGTTCTTATTTTACCCTTATCGTTATGTGCTCTCTTTCCACGAACCTTTCTCGGAAGAAATTTTGGCTTACTTACCAATAAAGGAAACCGACCACTTTCAAATAAAATACACCCATTCTGTTCACCTCTCCGATGTAATTGAGGAGTACGAAATAAAGGATGAAACGATCTACCCCTATCAGCTGATTTACGAAGATACCGCAATTGGTATGCCTTCCAACGCAGGGGAAGGAGAAACATTTGAAATGAAGGACGGTAAATATTATATTTCCAATCTCCAAGGTTCTTTCCAGGAAATCAATCTTGCAGTTGGACAGGTAAGGGCTAACCATGCCATCATTTACAAAAACCAAAGCTATTTACTTAAGGATTATGTAGGAGCAGGAACAAAAGTCTCCATTGCTCCCACTCGTGAAAGTAACTGGCATCTTTTTAAAGGGGTGAATATTCATGAGCGCAAACAATGAAACGCTTTCAGCTGAACAACAAAAGGAAATGCTGCAGAAGTACGATCAGGAGTCAGCTTTTAGGTATTTAACTGGATTTATGGCTAAAGTGGTGTTCTTTGGGTTGTTGGCTTTTTCACTATATCAACTTTTTGCTACAACTATTTATCCTCTTCCTGCGCAAATGCATCGTTCCATTCATATCGGGTTCGGGCTTGTTCTCATCTTTCTTTTGTTTCCTGCCACAAAAAAAGGAAGAATGAGCGGCAAGATTGCCTGGTATGACTATATTTTAGCAGCTTTAGGCTTTGGTGTCGGGGCATACTGGCCGTTGATGTATGAGGAAATAGTCAGAAGAGCCGGTGAGATAAACCAGTTCGATATGTTTGTCGGTATCGTGGCAGTACTTCTAGTACTGGAAGCGACACGGCGTTCAGTCGGTCTGCCGATCACAGTCATCGCTGCATTGTTTTTGGCGTATGCATATTGGGGAAGGCAAATGCCTGGTTTCCTGATTCACCGGGGAGTGAATCTTGATAATTTAGTGCAATCGATGTTTTTCACTACAGAAGGTATCCTAGGTACACCGATTGCTGTTTCCTCCACTTTTATTTTCCTCTTTCTATTGTTTGGTTCATTTTTAGTAAAAACCGGTGTTGGACAGTATTTTAATGATCTCGCTGTATCATTGGCAGGTAAACGGACGGGGGGGCCGGCAAAAGTTGCTATCTTCTCCAGTGCTTTGCAAGGTACTATCAGCGGAAGCTCTGTTGCAAACGTTGTAACTTCCGGCTCGTTTACCATTCCCATGATGAAACGTCTAGGGTACCGGCGCGAGTTTGCTGGCGGCGTTGAAGCGGCAGCATCTACTGGAGGACAGCTAATGCCTCCAATTATGGGAGCTGCTGCATTTCTGATGATTGAATTTATTGGAATAGATTATTGGACGATAGCTAAGGCGGCCGCTATTCCTGCTTTGCTTTACTTTACTGGTGTTTGGATTATGACCCACTTTGAAGCCAAACGGACAGGTCTAAGCGGGTTATCGGACGAGGAGATTCCTGACCGCAGAGAAGTTCTAAAAAAGATTTATTTACTGCTTCCGATTGTGGCTATTGTCTTCTTCTTAAGCAGTGGGTTAAGTGTCATGCGGGCAGCCATTTACGGGATATTAACAACGATTCTTGTCGGGGTGTTAAGGGAGGAAAGATTTCGAAAGATTTATCCAATCGTATTTGGAATCGTTTTCGTCCTCACTCTCGTTTATGGCTGGATCACCGGGGGAGCTTCCATTACCTCTGGGCTGATAACGGCAGCGCTTGCCACGGTTTTTGTTAGTTACTTTTTTGACGGTAATTTCAAGGAAACAATTGAAGCTCTGGTTGATGGCGCCAGAACGGCATTAGCAGTAGTAGCTGCTACTGCTGCTGCCGGGATTATTGTAGGAGTTGTAACAAAAACGGGACTTGGTTTGAAGTTGGCCAATAGTTTAGTTTCTCTCGCAAATGGCCAAATTCTGCTGACATTATTCTTTACGATGATAGCGGCAATCATACTTGGTATGGGATCGCCTACTACAGCCAACTATGTCATCACATCAACAATCGCTGCACCTGCTATCATTCTGCTAGGTGTCGCTGATTTACCTGCTCATTTATTTGTATTTTATTTCGGGATTGTGGCAGACATAACACCTCCTGTAGCATTGGCTGCCTTTGCTGCGGCGGGAATTGCTTCAGGAGAACCGATACGGACAGGGCTCAATGCTGCAAAAATAGCAATAGCGGCTTTTATTATTCCGTATATGTTCGTCCTGCAGCCGCAATTACTGATGATTGATACAACTGTGATTGAATTGCTTTGGATTTTATTCACAGCTGTCGCTGGCATGATTGCTATCGGCGCCGGCTTAATCGGTTATTGGTATCGGAAAGTTTACTGGCCGGAAAGAATATTTGCGGTGGCCGGCGGACTGACCTTGATTTATCCTGGAGTGCTTTCAGACGTCATCGGATTGTCCGTGTTTGCTATCCTGCTATCCTTGCAGTTCTTTTATATGAAAAACAAAATAGGAGTACCGGAAACGAGAGCAAAAGCTTAATTATTAAAACTGTCCCGTTAGAAATACGGGGCAGTTTTTTATATGATAGGATAAGAAGTTTTGTAAATTTAATAGCAGGCAATTAATAAAAATTCGAAAGGGAAGGCACAGAATGAGTAAACAAATATTGGTGAATGACTGGAAGGATAAGCTTGAACAGGAGTTCGAGCAGGAATACTACCAGGAATTAAGAGAGTTTTTAAAAGCAGAATATGGACAGCAGACAATCTATCCAGCAATGGAGCATATTTATGAGGCTCTCAATCTCACCTCTTATTCAAACACAAAAGTGGTCATTCTTGGCCAGGACCCTTATCATGGTCCCAATCAGGCTCACGGTTTAAGTTTTTCAGTTCAACCTGATGTCACCCCGCCGCCATCTTTAAAAAATATTTTTAAAGAATTGCACAACGATCTTGGCTGTCCTATCCCGAAGCACGGCTTCTTAAAAAAATGGGCAGAGCAAGGAGTTTTATTATTGAACACCGTATTGACTGTCAGGAAAGGACAGGCAGCCTCCCATCGCGGCAAAGGCTGGGAAAATTTCACCAATAAAGTTATTGAAGTATTGAATGAACGCGAGACCCCCGTTGTGTTTATACTTTGGGGGAGACACGCCCAGGAAAAACAAGCACTATTGGATACAGAGAAACATCGGGTAATCACCTCTCCCCACCCTAGTCCTTTTTCAGCCAATAAGGGATTCTTTGGCAGCAAGCCATTTTCTAGGGCAAATACGTATTTAAAAGAATTAAAGGAAACACCGATCGAGTGGTGTTTAGCAGAGGAAGAGAAGTAGAAAAACAGTAATCTATCTATCTTTTACACTACGAGGTAGTGGTATAGGTAAAATTATTCATCTTAAAAAGCAGGAGGAAACGCTTGGCAAAAGCAGTTTCGCTTTCTAATGACCTGTGATAGAATAAGTGAGATGCATACTATTTTTGGTGGAGGTAGAGAAAGTTGAAACATAATTTGAAAGCATCTTTTTTTATAATAATGGCGGTATTTATCGCATGTACGTCACTAATCGCAAATCCTGGTAAAGCAAGTGCTGAATCTTTGGATTTGAACGCTGAATCTGCAATATTAGTCGACGCTGAAACTGGTAAAATATTATATGCGAAGCAGCCAGATATAAAATTGCCTCCAGCTAGTATGACCAAAATGATGACAGAATATCTTGTATTGGAAGCCATCGATGAAGGTCAAATCAGCTGGGATACAACAACACAAATAAGCGATTATCCATATCAAATTTCGGCTAGCAGCATATCTTCAGGAGTTGGCTTAACACAAGATATTGATTATACAGTGAGAGAGTTATATGAGGCAATGGCAATCATCTCTGACAATGGCACAACGATTGCGCTTGCCGAATTAATTGCCGGATCAGAAGGCGAATTTGTAAAAATGATGAATGAAAAAGCAGAAGAAATGGGTCTTCCTGATTATCAATTTGTAAATTCTACAGGGCTTTCCAACTCTGATTTAGGAGAAAATTATCCGGAAGGGACAGAACCAGATGCAGAGAATTTGATGTCTGCTGAATCAACTGCACTGCTTGCTTATCGTCTAGTTAATGATTACCCGGAAGCATTGGAAATTTCCAGTAAGATGACGACGGA
This sequence comes from Sediminibacillus albus, assembly GCF_900101125.1. GTDB lineage: Bacteria > Bacillota > Bacilli > Bacillales > Amphibacillaceae > Sediminibacillus > Sediminibacillus albus. Next base: position 529,839 of record NZ_FNFL01000003.1, read on the forward strand.
ATTCGAAGGTAAGACTTTGGAAAATTTAAATTGGATGCTGCCTTGGGACAATGTGAACTTTAAGCAATTTGGTTTTGAAGGTGTCGATGGTTTAAAGACTGGCTGGACAGATCTTGCTGGTTACTGCTTCACCGGTACAGCAGAACGTGACGGAAGACGCCTGATTTCTGTAGTGATGAAAACCGATAGCAAGGAAGCACGATTTGAAGAAACAGCCAAGCTGTTAGATTATGGATTCTCCCAGTTCGAGAATAAAGAAGCTTATCCGGAAGGTTATCAAAAGGAAGATCAGACATCTCTCCCAGTAGCAAAGGGGAAAGAAGATCAGGTAGAAATAGCTGCTAATCAAGCTATCAATGCAGCTGTCAAGAAAGGTGAAGAGGAAAGCTATAGCGTAACCTACAATATTGACCAAGATAAATTAAATGAAGATGGGGAACTTGTAGCGCCTATTGAAGAAGGGGAAACAGTAGGGACAATGGAACTTGCTTACGAAGGCGAAGCTGATTACGGGTATATCACCGGCCAGGAAGCAGCACAATCCGTTGACTTGGTAACGAAAGCTTCTGTTGAAAAAGCAAACTGGTTTGCACTTTCCATGAGTGCTGTCGGCAGCTTCTTCAGTAATATTTTTTCCTCAGTAACAGATACTGTAAAAGGCTGGTTCTAGTCAATATAATAGGCACTTTACAGTTGGGTATTTGGCTAAAATAAGGTACAATATTCTTTAATTAACGAAGAAATAAAATATTATTTAGTTCATTTATATGGGAGGAATACAAGAATGTCTAATTTGGGAACCGATCGTGTAAAACGTGGAATGGCAGAAATGCAAAAAGGCGGCGTCATTATGGACGTGGTAAATGCAGAACAAGCTAAGCTTGCTGAGGAAGCAGGGGCTGTAGCTGTTATGGCATTGGAAAGAGTTCCTTCTGACATTCGTGCTGCCGGTGGTGTAGCAAGAATGGCAGATCCTACAATTGTAGAAGAAGTAATGAATGCCGTTTCTATTCCTGTAATGGCAAAAGCACGGATTGGCCATATTGTAGAAGCTCGTGTATTAGAAGCGATGGGTGTCGACTATATAGATGAAAGTGAAGTATTAACTCCAGCGGATGAGGTTTACCACCTTAACAAAGCGGATTATACAGTACCATTCGTATGCGGCTGCCGTGATTTGGGAGAAGCTTCCCGCCGGATTGGAGAAGGTGCTTCCATGCTTCGTACAAAGGGAGAACCAGGAACAGGCAATATTGTGGAAGCAGTTCGCCATATGCGCGAGGTTCAATCCCAAATTCGCAAGCTAATTGGTATGTCCCAAGATGAAGTAATGACATTTGCTAAAGAGCTAGGGGCTCCTTACAATGTGCTATTGGAAATTAAGGAAAAAGGCCGTCTTCCAGTTGTGAACTTCGCTGCTGGTGGTGTAGCTACTCCGGCAGATGCTGCATTGATGATGCAATTGGGAGCAGATGGGGTATTTGTTGGCTCAGGCATTTTCAAGTCTGACAATCCTGAGAAGTTTGCTAAAGCAGTAGTCGAAGCAACAACACATTATGAAGACTACGAGCTAATAGGACAGATATCTAAAGGGCTGGGTACAGCCATGAAAGGTATTGAAATTGGTACCATAGCTCCGGAAAACCGCATGCAAGACCGCGGTTGGTAAAAAAATATCTACTTCATTTCTATTAACTGAATGAAGGATGACTTTTTTAAAAACTTTGTTAGGTGTTTATGATTGTGGACAGTAACCCTTAAAAGGAGAAATGCATCATGATGAAAATAGGGGTATTAGGCTTACAGGGTGCTGTAAGAGAACACGTGCGTTCTATTGAAGCATCAGGAGCAGAAGGTATCATTGTAAAGAAAAAAGAGCAGTTAGAAGAAATAGATGGCTTGATTCTTCCTGGTGGCGAAAGCACTACCATGCGCCGTTTAATTGATAAATATGGTTTTTTTGATGCACTTGTAGAGTTTGGAAACCAAGGCAAGCCGATTTTTGGTACGTGTGCAGGTTTAATTTTGCTGGCTGGAGAAATTGCCGGCCAGGAAAATGCCCATTTAAAGCTGATGGATATCAAAGTAGAGCGGAATGCCTTTGGACGTCAAAGGGAAAGTTTTGAAGCAGAATTACCTATCAAAGGTGTAGGGGAAGGCTTTAATGCTGTCTTTATCCGTGCCCCTTATATTGTGGATGTAAATGAAAATGTGGATGTGCTGGCTGTCTATAATGATGCTATTGTGGCAGCTAGACAGGGTCATTTCCTTTGCAGTGCTTTTCATCCAGAACTTACCGATGATGACCGCATGACAGCTTATTTTGTAAAAATGGTCGAAGAATCATTAAAGGAACTTGCATCTTAAGGTGATTTTCGCTATTCTATATAATAATATCTGAATGTAATGATAGGAACTAGTAACAGTTCACCTTTCTGAAGAGAGCCGGTGGTTGGTGTGAATCGGCGGAAGGACCTGTGAATCCATCCTTGAACTGGTGTAGAGCAATCTGCACCCGGCAAACGCCGTTATCGTAAGTGAGCCGGAGGACTTTGTTCCTCAACAAGGGTGGTATCGCGGGAAAAATACTCTCGTCCCTATTTTATAGGGATGAGGGTATTTTTTAATGATTTTTAAAGGAGGAAAAAATTATGCTTGATATGAAATACTTAAGAAATAATTTTGCAGAAGTGAAAAATAAGCTGAAGCATCGCGGAGAAGATTTATCGGAGCTGGACAAATTTGGTGATTTGGATGCCAGAAGAAGAGAACTAATTGCCGGTACAGAAGAATTAAAAGCAAAACGGAATGAAGTATCAAAACAAATAGCTGCTTTGAAGAAGGAAAAGAAGGATGCTGACGCCTACATTACAGAAATGCGCGAGGTAGGAGAGAAAATAAAGGCCTTTGATACAGAATTGAAAGAAGTAGAAGAGAACTTAGAGACACTTCTATTGACGATTCCCAATATTCCTCATGAAAGCGTACCTGTCGGCGAAGATGAAGACGATAATGTTGAAGCCAGAAAGTGGGGAGATGCCCCGCAGTTCAGCTATGAAGCAAAAGCCCATTGGGACATAGCGACAGATTTGGATATCCTGGACTTTGAGCGAGCCGCAAAAGTGACCGGCAGCCGCTTTGTATTTTATAAAGGTTTGGGAGCAAGATTGGAGCGGGCCCTAATTAACTTTATGATGGACCTGCATGCAGAGGAACATGGCTATCAGGAAATGCTCCCTCCATATATGGCGAATCGTACGAGCATGACCGGAACAGGACAACTGCCAAAATTTGAAGAAGATGCCTTTAAGGTTGCTGATTGGGATTATTTCTTGATCCCTACTGCAGAGGTCCCTGTCACTAACTACCATCGGGATGATATTCTGGCAATGGAAGATTTACCTAAAAAATATGTTGCTTACAGTGCTTCTTTTCGTTCAGAAGCGGGGTCTGCCGGCAGAGACACAAGAGGATTGATCCGTCAGCATCAATTTAATAAAGTGGAGCTTGTACAGTTTGTTAAACCGGAAAATTCTTATCAAGTTTTGGAAGAATTAACAGGGAACGCTGAAAGGGTGTTGCAGCTGCTGAAGTTACCGTACAGGGTAATGAGTATGTGCACAGGCGATCTAGGCTTTACTGCTGCCAAAAAGTACGATATTGAAGTCTGGCTTCCTAGTTACAATGACTACAAAGAAATATCTTCTTGCTCTAATTTTGAAGATTTCCAAGCGAGAAGAGCCGGAATTCGTTTTCGGAGGCAGGAAAAAGAGAAACCGGAATTTGTTCATACCTTGAATGGTTCAGGCCTTGCGATTGGCAGAACTGTTTCAGCTATCCTGGAAAACTACCAGCAGGAAGATGGCACGGTGATAATTCCGGAGGTATTAAGGTCTTATATGGGTGGGAAAGAAGTAATAAAATAACCCGCTTGCAGTTGTCTGTCGGATCTCCCAAAAGACTTTGAAACAGGATTTATGGAGACCGGCGGACATTTTTAAAAATCTTGTTTTTTCTGTTGACATGGATTTTTAGAGATGTTATATTAAATCTTGTCGGCACGGAGGATTACCCAAGTCTGGCTGAAGGGAGCGGTCTTGAAAACCGCCAGGGGCTTCACGGCCCGCGGGGGTTCGAATCCCTCATCCTCCTCCATTAAATTACACGCAAACAAATTGGAGATTATACATGAAAAATCGTTACTTCGTAACGATTTTTTTTATTGCTAACCAAAAGATCATAAATAGGACTACGGCCTTTTTGTTAAAACATAGATAAATTAATCTTGACAACAACTTGTTTTCCTTGCATAATACATAAAAAATAACTTAATTGCGAAGAACAGGCCAGTAAATAATGATCGGCGAAAGAGATTGGAATTCATCGGCTGAAAGATTCCATCGAAACGACATTATTGAAACCTACCTGGGAGCAGTCAGGCTAAAAACCTGGCCGTTTACCGAACGTTATCGGATCAAGCGGGCATCTGTTTCACATGGAACAATGCCAATTAAGGTGGTACCGCGGTTAACTCCATTCCGTCCTTCATATTCCAAGGATGAGTGGAGTTTTTTATATGCTATGGGACTTAAATTTAAAAATTAACATTTAGTAAGCTGGTGGAAGGTATAAGGGAAATTTTGTTATGGGATGATAAATTACGAACATATAAGGAGGAACATACATGTTTAAAAAAGTTGCTTTTATCGGAGCAGGCTCAATGGCAGAAGCAATAATGACAGGTATTTTGGCAAAGGGTTTTTTACAATCGGAACAAATTTGGGTAACGAATAAAGAGAATAAAGAGCGGTTGGAACGCTTGAAAAATATCTACCATGTACAATGCTCAATGGATAAGCAAAAGGTGGTCGTAGAGGCGGATGTCATTATCTTATCGATGAAGCCTAAGGACATTACCGAAGCCCTTCACAATATTAGACAGTATATTCAGCCAAACCAGGTGGTTGTTTCTGTTTTGGCCGGAGTTTCAACTGGCTATATATCTGATCAATTGGAGAAGAATTGTCCTGTTGTCCGAGCAATGCCTAATACCTCAGCGACTATCGGCTTTTCAGCGACTGCAATAGCCGGAGGACAATATGCTGAGGAACGGCACATTGAATCAGTCAAAAATTTGTTTCAAACGATTGGTACTACCACCGTTGTAGAGGAAAACGACCTACATGCGATTACTGGTTTGTCCGGAAGCGGCCCTGCTTATATTTATTATTTTGTAGAAGCGATGGAAGAAGCAGCATCAGAAGCAGGATTAAAACAAGACGTTGCAAAAGAATTGATCATCCAGACGCTTGTCGGGGCTGCCGAAATGCTGAAAAGCTCCGATGAACAACCCTCTGTTTTAAGAGAAAAAATAACCAGTCCTGGCGGTACTACTCAAGCAGGGTTGGAGACGCTGGAGAAATATAAATATCAGGAAGCAATGATGGCTTGTATTAAACAGGCGGCAGCACGTTCTATTGAATTGGGAAGTCCTTACCGAAGTAAAACAGATAAAGACAACTAAAAAAGTGGTTGGGACTTAACATCCCTCCACTTGCAAAAATTGAACAATTACAGCAGATGAAGTTTTAAATGGCCCTCTTCAAGCATTCGATTGATGACGCAATGGTTATGAATGGCGATGTAACAGTAGGTGGTTTCTTAATAGCATTTATCGGATAAGCGCGAATACATCGCGATTTCAAGTAAATCATAAGCAGTTGTGTACGGCGTAAAACAGTACGCAGACTTTCAGTGGAGGAAATCCACGGAGACTCCTGCGGGAGGAAAGGCCTCGGTGAGACCCCGCAGAGCGCTAGCTCGAGGAGGCTCACCAGCCGCCCGCGGAAAGCGTAGTGTATTTCCGCAGCGGTCGTCATGCAAGGTAGTAAGAACAGCCCTAACAGCAGGCAGAATACGTAGACTACCAGTGGAAGAGCACGAGTATGAAGATGCCGGAAGAAGCCGTTTTTGCTTCTGGACAAGGAATGCTTGGACAGTGACTCATCACATGCAGAAAATGACTCTTTATTTTCAAGGAGGATGAAGCCGTGCCTATGGAAGGTGAAGGATTCGACCGGGGCAAGTAAGTACTGAACCTTGTTCGAAGGAAGAAATAGAGTTGTCACTATCCGCAGGTTATCTTAAATATTCGAAAAGAAAAATCGAACGAGTTCGAATCCTAAGGATTTCGAATCATCGTTCGATCTTTGTTTTGGCCACTATACTCTTGTGTGCAAATCTCTTTTTTAAATTAATTATGTTACCGTACCGCAATCATTCTGTCTCTACGATAAGTTCCTGCGGCGCAGTCCAGCCCGTACATCGCCAACCGGTCGCTTTCGCTTCCAATCTAGCTCCAGCTCCCGGCGATTAGCGTGACTTCCTTTACCTTCGTCCGATAAGTCAACATCATCGCTGCTGCTCTGTGTTTCCTTTATCTCCTGCGGCGCAGTCCAGTCCGTACATCGCCCAACCGGTCGCTTTCGCTTTTTAGGTTAACTGTCGGGATTTCCATTTTCTTGACTGTTGGATAAAGTGTCCGATTTTCTCTAATACTGGTTCAATCGATCCTTCATCATTTAATAAATCATAGTCAGCTATGTTAATGCGAAGAATCGGACAAGAATTGAAGTTATTTATCCAATTTTCATACCGTTTAAACATTTCATCCCAGTAATCTAATGGGGTCTGTTGTTCCATAGGCCGTCCGCGTTCTTTAATGCGTCCGATAATGTCCTCAAAGGAACCTTCCAGATAAATCAGCAAATCCGGATGCGGAAAGTAAGGGGTCATAACCATAGCATCAAATAAACTCTTGTAGGTTTCATAATCGACCTCTGACATGGTTCCTTTATCGTAATGCATCTTAGCAAAAATTCCAGTATCCTCATAGATGGAACGATCTTGGATAAAACCGCCGCCATATTCAAAGATGCGCTTTTGTTCCTTAAACCGTTCAGCAAGAAAGTATATTTGCAGGTGGAAGCTCCAGCGCTCGAAGTCTGCATAAAACTTATCTAGGTAAGGATTAGTATCTACTTTCTCCAGTGAAGTACGGAAATTCAGGGCCTCTGCTAATGCATTAGTCATTGTCGATTTTCCAACACCAACAGTACCGGCGATGGTAATGACGCTGTCATTCGGGATATTATATCGTTCTCTCAAGCTCATTTGATTACTTCCCCTTTTCTTAAATGCTTGTCAATGGTATCGATAATTTCGTCTAAATCCTCCTGGTGCTTCACAAAATCCAAATGATCTCCATTCAAGCGAATAACAGGAATCCCAGGATTCATTCGTTCAAATTCATTCATAAAGTTGCTATAATCATGAGATAATTGCTCAAGGTATGCCGGTTGTATATTTTGCTCTACTTCACGGCCGCGCATGCGAATTCTTTCCAGCAAAGTGGTTAGGCTCGCGTCAAGATATACCATCATGTTAGGCTGTGGCATATCAGCCGTTAAAATGTCGTAAATCTTTGCATACTTATCAAATTGTTTATCTTTCAATGTCCGTTTAGCAAAAATCATGTTTTTAGAAATATGATAATCAGCAATCACTGCTTTGTTGTCATTTAAGTATTTGTTCTCTATATCTTCTAACTGTTTATACCGATTACATAAGAAAAACATTTCCGTTTGGAAGCTCCATTCTTCAATGTCATCATAAAACTTCCCCAAGAAAGGATTCTCTTCCACTATTTCTTTTAATAAATGTAATTCAAAATGAGCGGAAAGCTTCCTGGCAAGTGAAGTTTTACCCACTCCAATTGGTCCTTCTACAGCAATAAAAGGAAGTTGTCCCATTTTTTCCTCCTCCAATCATCCATAACCTTATCTTAAAAGAAAACACATGCTCAGTGCGCTTCTCAAATCGTCTTTCGCTTTCTATTATATTACTCCAAATTCCATTATAATTCGACAGACAGCTTCCATTTTATCATAAGATGATATATCTGGAATAGGATTCGGAGAAATTGTTATGTTTTTCCCTTTTACAAGCTGCCAAGTATTTTGTATAATGAATATTGCTTCCATTTTTCTTGTGGAAAATATGGCTCCATAGCTCAGGGGATAGAGCAATGGTTTCCTAAACCATGTGTCGCAGGTTCGAATCCTGCTGGGGCCACTAAATAAGGGGCTGTCCTTTTTTCAGGACAGCCCCTTATCATATTTCTTAGTTATGGGTAATCTTATGAGGAACATCAAAACTTGAAAAATAAATACGGAGAGGCAAGGGCACAGATTACTAAAAAACCAATGGCAACGGCGCCGGCCTTATTCCCTTCTTTATAAACTGTCCGGGAATAGGAACCGCAATAAAATGCTATATACAAAGAAAAAAGCGCAATAATTATTACCGCCATTATCAATCCCTCACTTCACCTAAATTGGAGTCATCAATCATTTTTCCAAAATATAATTGTTTTAATTTATAGTCTACATTGATTTCTGCATTGGGATAAATTTTGTTGTTCCAATCCGCTTTTTCATATTCATCAATCGAGGTAAAGTATTTTCTAATATACAATGACCAATAAAATATATCTGTTTTATACTGTTCCTGTGTTTTCTTTACTAGGTTATTTGCTTGCTCCTCAGCCAGCTTTGGAATATATGCTTCTAAAAGCTTTCGGTTCTCTTTATTTTTGGAATAATCCACAAGGCTTGGCACCCCGACCACTTCAATTGTAAATGGGATAGTTACATTGATCTTAGTTGGTTGATTCTTGTGATACTCAATTTTCACATCAGTAGGCCGATCCTTGGAAAAATTTGTGGCAATCCGATATCTTTTATCTTTAGGGTCGGGAAAAGTACTATATAAAGCCTCCATATCCATCGTGTCATCGAGAATATTTGCCACTCTAGTCTCCTGGCCGCTGAGGATATCGATCATTTTTCCTTCAACAAAGACTGCTGACCCCATAAATTGGGTAGGATTACCGCCTTCAACTGGAATCTCCCCTGCGATATATTGATCCTCATTTCCAGTTTCTTTCGGTTCCGTCTGTTCTGTAGTTGCATATATAGCCAGGAAAGCATCGGCATCCCCCTCAGTGATTTGGAAGAAGCGATGAATTTCTGATTCGGGAATAATCCCTGTTTGGGTGGCACGTGTGAGCATATATTGATAATACTTATGCGGGCGGGTTTCCAGCAATGGCTGATTATTCTTCAGAAAATCACTAGCATTTTCTTTTGATACGATAATTTGAACCGATCGCCTTAATTCCGTCGTCCGGGTGGCCGCTTGGATAATGCGGAGAAATTCACCAGATCTGGCCAATTCCTCTGAAACCACGACCACTTTTGTGTGGTCTAAGGCAATTTGTTTGGTCATTACAGAGTTTGCTGTATCTTTGGCTGCTATCAAGTCATTTCCCTCTAGGGTAACAGTCTCTCTAGGTTCTTCCTGTGAGCCCCCGCTGCTAAGCGTACTGCCGACCTCCGGGTTTGCGGCTTGAAAAGTTATCCGAAATGTACCTTCATCATCTGTTTTATCTAGTCCGATGGCGATGACATAGGATTGTTGCTCTACTTCGGTTTGGTCATAGCAGCCAGCAAGCGGCACAAGCAAGACAGTAAACATCAATAATTTTCTCATCATCGTTTTAAGTCTCCTTTGAATTTAGCTGTTACCCACAATAAAAAGGGGAAGAAAATAAGAAAAGGAGTGATCATATCCATAAAGTTGGACTTGAATACAAGTTCATTAATTACGGCATTTTCTGGAACCATTCCTGCTACGATCCCGAAAAAAGCAAACGGCAAAATCAGTGGTTCAAATTCTTTAATATTGAAAACCGCACCAAATATCCAGGAAATCAAATACAAGTAGATCATATATTTGATTAGAGCAGCAAATAACCAAAAAATCATGAAAAAGGTTTCGATGTTGGTAAAAAAGTTACCCATATTGACATACTGAGTTATCTCGTGAAAGGGAAAGGCAACTTTGTCAATCGAGTTATAGTCAAAAATAGTACAGTAGAGGAGGAAAAAGAACGTCATTTCCAAAAATACGAAGGCAAAGCCGCTAAACACACCCTTTCTGAATTTTTTTGTACTGTCAAAGGCCGTATAAGCCATTGCTAGCAGAAATATATCAGAAAATAGTGATGCTTTTTTTGCTCCTTCCGTTAAAAGGGGCACCAAGCCATTTCCGAATATAGGGAAGATCCTGGCGAAAATCACCTCTCTTAAGGCAAGGAAAGCCAGTAAGATCACAGAAGCCTTGATATAAAAAAAGAATGCCCAGGCGGTTGATCCAATCGTCTCCAATCCTCTTTTTGCTCCATAAAAAGCTATCATGAAAAAAATAAAAAAGATAAAGGGAGTCGGAGATTCCGGGAAGTAGAGCATCTTCAGCTGTTCAGTATAGCTTCTTCCTTCGATTGCCAGCAGTGTAAAGAAAATAACAAACAACAGAAAAGCGACAAACTTTCCCACATGTTTACCTAAAATGTGCTCGGTTAGCTCAACTAAATTTTTATCTTTGTATCTTTTTAGTAAGTAATACAACAAAATAACAGAAGGAAGGATGACAGACATCGATATCAATGGCATCAGCCAGAAAGCATTAGCTCCTGTTTGGGCAAACATAGAAGGTGTTGTATTAGATATTTTTACACCTATCATCATGGTAATCATTGCAAAACCTTCTCTGGCTCCCAGCCGTGATTCTTTTTTGAACATCATCAACCCTCCCGTTCCATTATCCTTTTTTTCTCATATCCTTAGGTTTTAGCTGGCCTGGCCTAAAGTACTCATTTTTTATCATTTTTCTAAATATTGTATCCCGGTTAGACTGAAAGTTAGGAGATAATGGTGCAAGGAAAGGCACTCCAAAAGATCGAAGAGATGCTAAGTACATCACCCACAACAAAAATGCGCCAGTTAAAGTTAACATGCCGAAGAAGGCAGCAGAAAAAATGAAGATAAACCTGGTTAGGCGTATCGTATAATTCATACTAATATTAGCGACGGCAAAGGAAGACAGTCCAGAAAGGGCAACGATAATGACAACAATCGGGCTGACAATGTTCGCTTCAACGGCTGCCTGGCCGATGATTAAAGCTCCGACAATCCCAATCGTAGGTCCTAAAGGGTTTGGAATCCGTAAACCTGCTTCCCTGATTAACTCAAAGGATACCTCCATAAGCATTATTTCGAAGACGACTGGAAAGGGTACTCGTTCTCTCGCGCTGACAATTGCTAAAAGCAAGTCAGGAGGAATCATTTCATTATGATAGTTGGTTACCGATACATATACTGCTGAAATTAATAAAGAGATAAGAAAGGCTAAGAACCGGATCAGTCTGGAAAAATTTCCGAACAAAAATCGTAAATAACGATCCTCTTCTGAATGAAAAAAAGACCAAAAGGTAACTGGTAATATCAAACAAGCTGATGAATTTTCCATCAGCAGGACAATATATCCATCTTCCAAATAAGAGGCTGCACGATCGGGACGCTCCGTGTACAACAAACTGGAAACAATCGAATAAGGCCGATCCTCAATATATTGCTCAAGTGACTCAATATTCCTGACATTATCGATGGTTAAATTATCCAGACGTTCCCTTACATTTTCGAGCACTTCATTATTGACCACATCTTTAATGTACATGACGGTGACATCAAGTTTGGAACGGGCTCCTACTGGTTTTGCTTCAGCAATAAGTTGTTTATCATGAAATCTTTTTCGTATCAATGAAATGTTCACATATAAAGATTCCGTGAAAGCCTCTTTAGGTGCCTTTACAGCATTCTCATTCTCTGGTTTTTCAATCCCGCGGTGTTGGAAATCAGCTACATTTACGGAAAAAGCTTTATTGCTGTCTTCTAAAAATAAGACAATGTTTCCGCTGTTAATATCATCCACTACTTCTCCGAAATCTTTGCTCTCTTTAATATTTTCGAGCGTAATGATTGTAGTTAAATCGTCTCCTTGCGCTTCGAGCAAAGGACGGATAATACCCTCGTGGATTTTCGTGCTGTTTACTATTGATGAATAAAAAAATAAGTTTATCTTCTTATTTGAATATCTAGCAGTTATTTCGCGGACAGAGAAATCTTTATTCAAACCAAAAGAAAACAATTGTTTGAGATGTTTTGTGTTTTTTTCCAAGCTGTTGCTTATTGGCACTTCTTTCGGATCTTCCGTTTGTTTCTTTTTTTTAAAAAACACGAGATCACCTCTACTTGAAAAGGACTAAGTTATACTGCTTTCTAGTGTTTGTAGAAATCGATAATTTATGACTAAATATTAACGGGAATAATTTTTAGAGGCTGAAGAGTAAGGGGGGGCATCCAGTGGAGATTGCTAATGGATTCAGAGCGTTGATAGGATTATATAAAAAATAAGGCAATCACCAGTGATTGGTGATTGCCTTATTTGTTTTATGCTTCAGTAGTTGCTTCCAGTTCAATGGTAACTTTAATATCGTCACCGATTAACACTCCGCCAGTTTCAAGGGCAGCATTGTAAGTCAAGCCATAGTCGCTGCGTTTGATTTTACCTTCGCCGCTGAAACCATATACTTGATTTCCCCAAGGGTCTTTTCCGCTTCCTTCGAAGTCAACCTTGAAAGTTTCCTGGCGAGTTGTTCCTCTGAGAGTCATATCACCTGTTACTTCATATTCATCGTCTCCGACTTTTTTTACATCGGTAGATTTAAAAGTCATTTTAGGGTTGTTTTCTACGTCGAAAAAGTCTCCGGAGCGCAGGTGTGTATCACGTTGGTCATTGCGCGTGTCAACACTGTTTACGTCTACCACAAATTCAATATCTGCAGATGTTAAGTCTGCTGGGTCAGCAGTAATGGTTGCTTCAAAATCATGGAAAGTTCCTTTCACTTTCGAAACCATCATGTGTTTAACTGAAAAGTCGATGCTTGTGTGGGTTGGATCCACTTTAAATGTTTGTTTTGCCATTTTACAAAATCCCTCCGTTTTTTAAATATAACCTTCATGGTGCGTTATTTTTAATGATTTAGTTACTTTCTGTAAGTAAGTATATAATAGTAAATACCTATCGTCAAGATATATTATTTCGAAACTAGGATTTTTTCAGGCTATTTCTTGTTATAGGTGATTTTCCTCGGCATTGTTCTCAAGGTATAAAGGAAATGAATGGGATTTTCTGATGGTTATCTCTTTAAAATCATCGGTAAATCAGCTAGAATAGAAAATAATTAAAGGAATTTTTCAAATATTTAATAAACAGAACCATGGTTTCATAAGGTGGGAAAAGGAAGCTTTAGTAAGTGTTTTTTGAAATCGTTTGCAAAAATATTCCGATGAGGTGATCTAATGGACATGCAACCTATTCTAGCTCGTGAAGGGAACCATAACCTGAGAAATTATGAAAAAATTAGAGAATCATTTGATTGGGAGGATGTAAGGAAAACATTCAGCTGGTACGAGTCAGGTAAAGTGAACGCCGCCTACGAAACGATTGACCGCCATGCTGATGACCCTGCAAAAAAAGACCAGCCAGCTCTGATATATTCCTCACCCGAAAGAGAAGAGACATTAACGTTCGGACAGTTAAAAGCGCTCAGCAATAAGTTTGCTAATCTATTGAAAAAGCAAAATATCCAAAAAGGCGACCGTGTCTTTCTTTTCATGCCGAGGAGCCCGGAATTTTACGCCAGCTTCTTTGGTATTCTAAAAGTGGGAGCGATTGCCGGACCGTTATTCGAAGCGTTTATGGAACAGGCGGTGCGTGATCGCTTAGAGGATAGTGAAGCAACCATGCTGATAACGACACCGGAATTGCTGAAGAGAGTTCCGCAGGAGGACCTGCCTAACCTTAAGAAAATTGTGTTAATAGGATACCATTCCGAGACAAACGAAAAGTATGTGGACTATTATCATGAAATGGAACAGGCATCCGAAGAATTTGAAATAGAGTGGGTAAGCCTGGAGGACGGTATGCTCCTTCATTATACCTCGGGGTCCACAGGCAAGCCGAAGGGTGTATATCATGTCCATAATGCGATGATCCAACATTATGCAACAGGTGATTGGGTACTCGATTTAAAAGAGGACGATATTTATTGGTGTACAGCTGATCCAGGCTGGGTGACAGGAACAAGTTATGGAATATTTGCCCCCTGGCTAAATGGAGTGACTAATGTCATCCGGGGCGGTCGCTTTACAGCCGAATCCTGGTATGAAACGATAGATAAAAATAACGTAACTGTCTGGTACACAGCCCCGACTGCTCTTAGAAAGCTAGTAAGTGCGGGAGAAAAAGTCGTAAAAAAATATGACCTTTCTTCTTTGCGCCACGTCTTAAGCGTTGGTGAGCCGTTGAACCCAGAAGTCATTACTTGGGGCGTTAACGCATTCAATTTACGGATCCATGATACTTGGTGGATGACAGAGACGGGGGCTATGTTGATTGTCAACTTACCTGATATGGATATCAGGCCGGGTTCCATGGGGAAACCAATCCCTGGAGTGGAAGCTGCTATCATCGATAATGAAGGAAATGAGCTGCCGCCTAATCAGATGGGAAATCTGGCAATCAAACAAGGATGGCCTTCTATGATGCGGGCTATTTGGAATAATCCCGGCAAGTACGAGAGCTATTTTATCAATGGCTGGTATGTGTCAGGGGATAGTGCTTATCGGGATGAAGACGGCTATTTCTGGTTTCAAGGCCGGTTAGATGATGTTATTAATACTTCTGGAGAGCGGGTAGGGCCGTTTGAAGTAGAAAGTAAATTAATTGAGCACCCGGCGGTTTCAGAAGCAGGGGTCATCGGTAAACCAGATCCGGAGCGCGGAGAAATTATTAAGGCATTTATTACTTTGAATGAAGGTTACCAGGCCAGCGATGAGTTAGTTGAGGAAATCCGTAAATTTGTCAAAACAGGCTTGAGTGCCCACGCTGCCCCAAGGGAAATAGAAATTAAAGACACCATTCCTAAAACAAGAAGCGGCAAAATTATGCGCCGTCTCTTGAAATCTTGGGAGCTGGGCCTGCCGACCGGCGATACTTCTACCTTGGAAGAGTAATGGATCTGCGTTTTGGAGATTACTTTGTGGGACTAAAAACACTTTTTTCCTATGCCGCGTTTAGAACGAATATACACGGGTAAATTATCGTTGTAACCAGGAAAATCCTAATGTTTTAAAGGAGTGTTGTTACAATGAGTAAAAAAATAGCCTGTGTAATAACGGATATGTTTGAAGATGTAGAATATACAGATCCAGCCAAAGCCTTTAAAGATGATGGACACGAAATTGTCACCATTGAAAAAGAGGCAGGAAAACAAGTGACCGGAAAACAAGGCGAAGCAAAGGTAACCATCGATAAAAGCATTGATGATGTAAATCCTGCTGATTTTGATGCTTTATTAATCCCAGGAGGATTTTCTCCTGACCAATTGCGCGCAGATGAACGCTTTGTCACATTTTCTAAGCATTTTATGGAGGAAAAGAAGCCTGTATTAGCTATCTGTCACGGACCACAGTTATTAATAACTGCAAAAGCCTTGGAAGGCCGTTTGGCAACAGGTTTTAAATCCATTCAAGTCGATATGGAGTATGCAGGGGCAGATTTGAAAGATGAAGAAGTAGTTGTTTGCCAAAATCAATTAGTAACAAGCCGCCAACCAGATGATATTCCTGCTTTCAATCGTGAATCACTCAAAGTATTAGCATAATAGTTGATGCCAATTAAAGAGGCTGTCCATCAAGGGCAGTCTCTTGTTAATGAGAAAGAGGAGAGCCATGATAATTAAAAAACTCAACGGTAAATTAGAGATTATCAAACAGCAAGATCATGCGTATTTGTCTTATCAGATAGCAAACCATTGGAACAAGGAAGAATTTCCTTATCCTGAATTAAAACAGGAAGTGTTATTTGCCATCCGCCACCATGACCGTGCCTGGCTGTCACTTGATAGAGAATTGACTTGGAATGAACAAAAAAACCGTCCTTTTGATTTTACTGACTATCCATTGACCGAAAAACTGCAGGCATACTCCCAAGGAATAAACGAAGTTGAGGAATGCTCACCATATGGGGCGATTTTATGCAGTTTGCATTACTCTTCCTTTTTCAAAAACAATCAGGAAGCAGAAGCAGCTGTTTTCTGGCAGGAAGAACGGAAAAGGAGACAAAGGTTAGGAGCCGAAGTAAATATACATAACCTAGAAGCAAAAATTGAGAGACACGTAACCCTGCTGCAATTTTGTGATGATTTATCATTATATAGTGCGATGAATACACCGGGAATAAGCAAGAAAAATGAGCTGTCATGGTTCCAAAATGGATTCCGACAAAGGTTTTCTTTTGCTCCGAATGGAATGGAAGCTGCTTGGCTTGATGAGAAGCAAATACAGGTACAGCCTTTTCCCTTTGAGGCACCATTTACGGTACGGCTGCCATTCAAACAAACTTCCCT
The DNA here is from genome assembly GCF_900101125.1 of Sediminibacillus albus. Classification (GTDB taxonomy): domain Bacteria; phylum Bacillota; class Bacilli; order Bacillales; family Amphibacillaceae; genus Sediminibacillus; species Sediminibacillus albus. The sequence continues at coordinate 546,271 of NZ_FNFL01000003.1, forward strand.
TAATCGTTCTGAAGCAGAAGGTGATTGGTATGAAGATAAGGGGGATATCAGAACAATCACCTATACTTCTGCTAATTTTAGTTAAGCTTATCAGCATGGTCTTCCTTATGGTTAGTGGTAATCTCATTAAATAGCTGGTTTTGAGATTGGGATGATTCTTGGTTTTGCGGCAAGGGATTATTAGCTGGGTTCAACATGCTCGGATGGATTAGTTTTTTAAATTCTCCAATTGTTAGCGGACGCGCATCTTCCATTAACTCATAGCCCAGCTGTCCATTTGGTTCGATTGTAGCCTTTTTAACATCCGACATTTTTGTAATCCCCTGTTGGCGCAGGAACATTTCAAGTTGGTCTACCGTTAACCGGTGTTTTTTTAAAGTTTGCGTTTGCAGCTGGCCATTTTCAATGATGATTTTTGACTTTCCGGTAATAACCTTTTCTACTATGTTGAACTTAATTTGCAGCCATTCCACTATGATTAAAGTAAAAATGAAAATAGCAGCAACAATAATCGTACGTAAAACGCTTTTTTCCACGATTGGCTGGATGATAACAGAACCAATTGAAATCATGATCACAGTTTGGGCCAGTGTCATTTGGGAGATGGACTTCCTGCCGGAAACACGCAAGAGTAGAATTCCCGATAATACTAGTATCGCTGACTTGAGAATAAAGGTTAAATCAACATTCATTAACAACACCCTTCCTTGCGGTTTTACCTTAGCTTTAGCAAAAAAGATTAAGCTAAACAAAATTGAACCGGTAATTATAGTAAAGGAAGGATAGAACATAAAAAAACCAGGAAGTTTATCCTGGTTTTGCGATCGTAAAATTATCCTGAAGCAATAACCAATTTTGCGGAAAAGCTAACCCCAATTTCCAATAACTTATCCCCCGCAAATCCAGTTCTTTGATTAAGTCAAATTTTGCCTGAATGGACCGAGCATCTTCAAACCATACTTCATGTTGGTTGCCTTCGTCATCATAATAGAAAAAGAAAGGGGCTTGTGCTGTCTCGTCATATTGAATGTTCACGTTTTCGGTTCTGGCAAGAGCAATCGCTTGCTGCGGGCTTAATGCGTCTGCATATTCACCGCCAGGTTCATATGGGAGTGTCCAATCATAACCATATAAATTTTGGCCCAGCATAATTTTGTTGGCAGGCATTTCGGTTAGAGCATATTCAACTACATCTCTAACTGGGCCAATTGGAGAGACTGCCCTCGCAGGGCCGCCACTGTAACCCCACTCATACGTCATCAATACGACAAAATCAGCAACTTCCCCGTGGACAGCATAGTCATGGGCTTCATACCACTCGCCTTCCTGGGTGGCACTTGTTTTTGGCGCTAATGCAGTAGACATTAGGAGTCCCGCTTCGGACAACCGTTGTTTTGCCCTTCTTAAAAAATTATTGTAATCCTCCCGGTTTTCCGGAGGCAAAAATTCAAAATCGAAATGGACGTCGTTGTATCCGCCTGTATTCGCTGTTGTGATAATCTCATCCAGCAGGGTATTTTCCACTTCCCGGTTTGTTATGATCACTCTCCCAAGTTCTGCACTGAACTCTCCTTCTTCCAGATTGGTTACTGCCAGCATAAGTCCAGCTTCATTATTTTCGGCAATGGAGGGAAAATTATCTAATGGAGGGGGAATCAATGTACCGTCCCGATTGATTTGATAACTAAAAGGTGCCAAATAGGTAAGATATGGAGCATTTTTTTCAGCTGAATTTATTAGTGTTTCTGAAACTGTCTCTCCGTATGGTTCTACATAAGCGTTCACTTCTATCCTGCTCTTTTCTTTAGGCGGAATATAAAGGCGAAAACCAACTGGAAGACTGCTTTCCGGGTTAATATTGTTGATTCTTGCTAATTCTTGAAAAGAAATCCCGAATTTTTGTCCAATAGCGTATAAGCTATCCCCTGGCTGAACGAAATAGAAATTTCCTTCGATTGGCACTACTAATGCTTGACCGACTACTAATTGGCCTGGGGCATCCAACTCATTTGCTGCCTCCAGTGCCTCTACTGTGGCCCCATATGTATTGGCTATGGAGTAGAGAGATTCCCCTGGAGCTATTACATGAATTTGCAAAGTTCACTCCTCCTCTTTCAATGCACAGTTATCCAGCAGTCCTTCTATTTCTAGGACCACTAGCAAGTGAATTGTATATTTTATCCTTTTAATACTATGAGGAGGTGGAAGGATATATGATTAAATTGGATTCGTGGAAGCACTTAATTTGTCTTCCATGAGTTTTAATGCCCGATCATTTTGTTGTTGTTCATTGGAGGCTGTACAGTTTTTTGGTACACTTATATCGTATTCACGCATATGAGCATCATTGGCTGTGAAAAGGACGCAAATGTCTCCAGCTATTCCGGCAAAAATGATATGGTTAACACCTAATTCATTCAGTAACGATTCAAGGGCAGTCCCATAGAACCCGGAATGTTTCGGTTTAATTAAAAAGTAATCGTCTGCATCGGGCATCATCTGATCAATGATTTCCTTGTTTTTTTCATTACGGCAATATTCTCCTACCTTTGTAAAATCGGACTGCCAGATCCCATAATGATCGTTGACATAAATAATTGGAATATCGTTTTTTTTAGCATTATCCCTAAGCTTCAGTAAATCAGGCAGTATTTTCTTTGTGTTTTTTAATAATTCATCGCCGCCCGGAAAGTCGAACGTGTTGATAATATCAATAATTACGACAGCAGTGTTCTGATTGGCTGATTTCATAGGATCTACTCCTCTCTCTTCCTTATTATAATATATTTATCTTTTTTTAATTAATTGAAACCTTTAAATGAAAAGTGGGATTGTTCATGGATGACAGAAAGTATATGGAATTAGCAATTGCAGAAGCCAAAAAAGCAGAACAACTCGGCGAAGTTCCGATTGGAGCAGTGATTGTTTTTCAAGATCGAGTGATCGCTTCTTCATTTAATTTACGTGAGTCGCTACAAACAACTGCTTCTCACGCTGAATTAATTGCTATCGACAAAGCAAATGAAGTGGTTGGAAGCTGGCGCTTGGAGGATTGTACATTATATGTCACTCTTGAACCCTGCCCGATGTGTGCCGGGGCAATTATCCAATCAAGAATCTCCAGGGTGGTATTTGGAGCTTATGATCCCAAAGCAGGTTGTGCAGGTACATTAATGAATCTATTAGAGGACAGCAGGTTTAATCATAGAGCAGAAGTGTGCGGAGGAGTAATGGAAGAAGCATGCGGACAATTGCTTACAAATTTTTTCCGATCGTTAAGACAAAAGAAGAAGAGCAAGGAATAAGCCAAGACCTCTTTTGGTTTATTCCAATCTCTACCTATTGCATTTTTGGCTGATAGTAGTTATACTATAAATTGCGCTACAAAAGCGCACCTTAATAATTGTTAGCAAATTTGTCGTGCTAGGCGGGGAGGTAGCGGTGCCCTGTACTCGCAATCCGCTGTAGCGAGGCTGAATTCCCATCCGAGGTAGTACGGCTTTAAGGCCTGCCTTAAGGGACTGGTGCTGACACCCGGGTCCTGCGCAATGGGAACCCGTAAATTCTGTCAGGTCCGGAAGGAAGCAGCAGTAAGCGGTCATTCCCGTGTGCCGCGGGGAAGCCCGGGTCGAGCCATGAACTTGAGTAACGCTTAGGGCTGTACTATCGAAGATGGGTGCACGGCTTTAAATATTTCAATGATTTTACCTCTTGTCGTTGTTCGGCAAGAGGTTTTTAGTATATAAAACGAGTGCTTATAAAACATATCTAGTTTATTATATATCGAAGGTTTCCAACTATATCAGTATTCAGTTATAATTAAGAAAGCAATTATAAAGGGGCAAGTAATTCATGAGCTATCAGGCACTGTATCGCGTTTGGCGTCCAAGAAGCTTCTCCGACGTAGTCGGGCAAACCCATATTACCCGGACATTGCAAAATGCAATCGTTCAACAAAAGTTTTCGCATGCATATTTATTTTCGGGCCCTCGTGGTACTGGAAAAACAAGTGCTGCTAAAATATTTGCGAAAACAATCAACTGCGAGCATTCACCTGTTAAAGAACCGTGTAATGAGTGCTCTGCTTGTTTAGGAATACAAGACGGCTCGATTTCCGACGTGATCGAAATTGATGCTGCATCTAACAATGGAGTAGAACAAATCCGTGATATCAGAGATAAAGTAAAGTATGCTCCAAGTTCAGTAGCTTATAAAGTTTATATTATTGATGAAGTGCATATGCTTTCAATAGGAGCTTTTAATGCTTTGTTGAAAACATTGGAAGAACCGCCGAAACATGTGATTTTCATTCTGGCTACTACAGAACCGCATAAAATCCCTTTAACTATTATTTCCCGCTGTCAGCGTTTTGACTTTAAGAGGATTACGCAGTCTTCTATGGTAGAGCGGATGGAAACAATCATAAAGGCAGAAAGTATTGAGGCTTCTCATGAAGCTTTAGAGGCTGTAGCCCTTTCTGCAGAAGGCGGAATGCGGGACGCACTTAGTTTGCTGGACCAGGCAGTGTCCTACAGCGAAGACCAAGTCGTTTTGGAAGATGTCTTAGCTGTTACAGGCTCTGTTTCCCAGGAGAAGCTGACCCTTGTCACTCAGGCTATGTACCATCAGGATATACAACAGGCATTACGGTATGTAGATGACTTAATCCAGGATGGGAAAGACCCCGGTCGTTTTGTATTTGATTTGATTTATTATCTAAGAGACTTACTGTTATTCAAAAGTGCTCCAGACCTGGAAAACATTTTAGAGCGGGCATTGCTGACGGACAGTTTCAGAAAGCTTTCTGAGGAGATAGATGCTGCTTGGATGCAAGAAGCTATAAAGCAGTTTAATACCTGCCAGCAAGAGATCAAATGGACAAATAGCCCAAAGGTTTTTATTGAAATTGCTGTTCTTAATATTTCTGATCAACAACCAAAGTCAGCAGAGCAAAGTTTAGAAGAGGTACCGGCCTTATCAAGAAAACTTGCGGAATTAGAAAAGGAAATACAGGAATTGAAAAAGAACGGTGTTGCCGCGCAACCAGTTGAAACGCCTGCTGCAGCTTCCCCGCGTCCACAGCAAAGACAAACAAAAAACAGCTACAAAGTTCCTTACGAGCGAATTAGACAAGTATTAGGCGAAGCCACAAAAACAGAATTGAAGAAGGTGCAAACACAATGGGCCGACTTTATGAATGCGCTCAAGAAACAAAGTGCCCCAGCCCATGCCACTATTTTGAATAGTAAGCCTAGAGCAGCATCTGACCAAGCCTTAGTTATAGCCTTTAAATATGAAATTCATTGTTCGCTTGCTTTAGACCATAAACAAGCGATAGAATCATTATTAACGGAAATGATCGGTAAATCGTTAACGATTATTCCGATTCCCGAATCAAATTGGCAGGAATTACGAGAAGAGTACGTCGGCAAGCAGCGCCAACAGGAAGCGGAAGATCCAAATGAGGCTTCTGCGGAGGACCCCCTAGTGGAAGAGGCGAGAAAGCTTGTTGGTGATGACTTATTAGAAATTCATGAATAAAATAAAGGAGGGATTTCCATGCGTGGTGGTGGAAATATGAACAAAATGATGAAACAAATGCAGAAAATGCAAAAGGATATGATGAAGGCTCAGGAAGAACTGCAAGATATGAGTTTTGAAGGTACTGCCGGCGGGGGAATGGTAAAAGTAACAGCCAACGGCAAAAAAGAAATTACAGATGTGCAAATTGATGAAGAAGTTGTCGATCCGGAAGATGTGGAAATGCTGCAAGACTTAATACTTGCTGCTACCAATGATGTAATCAAGCAAGTCGAAGACAAAACAAATGATACAATGGGACAATTCACAAAAGGTTTAAATATGCCTGGAGGAATGTTCTAGGAGGCATGTTTCATGTATTATCCAGAACCGATTTCAAAGCTGATTGACAGCTTTACAAAACTGCCGGGAATCGGACCGAAAACAGCAGTCCGCCTGGCATTTTTTGTTTTAAATATGAAGGAAGACGACGTGTTGGACTTTGCAAAAGCATTAGTAAGTGCCAAAAGAGAGTTGACACACTGCTCTATTTGCGGACATATAACAGACCAGGACCCTTGTTCTATATGTCAGGATGACACAAGGGATAATTCCGTCATCTGCGTGGTACAGGATCCAAAGGATGTTATTGCAATGGAAAAAATGAAGGAATTCGGCGGTAAATATCACGTTCTGCATGGTGCCATTTCTCCAATGGATGGAATAGGACCGGAAGATATTAATGTACCTGGCCTATTAAATCGCCTCAAAGACGAGGGAGTGGAAGAATTGATTCTTGCGACCAATCCAAACATTGAAGGGGAAGCTACGGCAATGTATATTTCCCGATTGGTCAAGCCTTCTGGCATTAGAATTACCAGGATTGCCCATGGACTCCCGATGGGGGGAGACTTGGAGTACGCCGACGAGGTGACTTTGTCTAAAGCTATGGAAGGCAGAAGAGAGTTGTAAGGTACGCAGAAACTTATAGGGAAACCCTTATCATGGGTTAAACTTAAGGATAGGTGATAAAATGATTGGCGGAAAAAAAATAAAAAAGAGCCACATAGATGAGCAGTTATTAGATGATATTTTCACACTCAAAGAAGATTGGATGAGTATAAAGTCTATAATAGAAAGAAGTGTAGAGCCTAGCGAGCGGGGGATATATGAGCTTGCCGTGGCAGAAGCCAAGTATTTTTATTTGCTAAGAGAAGCAAGACAGCGAAAAGTTAGTGCTTTAAGGTGATCAGGTTCTTTTTCTCCTTTGTTAGTCATATTCATATGATATGAAGAAAGGACAGGCAAAGGAGAGAAAAAAATGAACTCTACCATTATAATAGCAGGCATGGTGGCATTGATAGCTTTGCTGTTGATTTTAGGAGCCCCAATCAAACCATTAAGGTTCTTAGCGCAAGGATCTGTAAAGTTAGTAATCGGAGTTTTGTTTCTTTTTTTCTTCAACGTGTTTGGAGCTTCGGTCGGTCTGCACCTGCCGATAAATATTTATACCGCTCTGATTACTGGCTTTTTAGGAATACCTGGCTTAGCCTCTTTAGCAGCAATCCATATCTTTGTATTTTAAAAGAGCTTCCTTTAATTGGAAGCTCTTTTCTATTGCATCACAAAACCAGCCATGATATATTATAAATTGTCGCTTCGACAGAACGTTTCGAGAGAGAAACTGCGGAGCAATTAAAAAAAGTTGTTGACTTAACATTATCGGCATGGTATATTAATAAAGTCGCTTTTGAGAGCGACCCATCAAAAAAACTACTATATTACTAAAAAGTTGTTGACATTCGATTGATAACTTGGTATAATATAAAAGTTGTCGATAAAAACGACACAAACTTTTGATCTTTGAAAACTGAACAAAACAACCAGTATGTCAAGTAAGAAACAAGCTAGTTTTTTGAACGAGCAAGCAAGCTCATATTTTATGGAGAGTTTGATCTTGGCTCAGGACGAACGCTGGCGGCGTGCCTAATACATGCAAGTCGAGCGCGTGAAGCAGCCGGATCCCTTCGGGGTGAAAGCTGTGGAACGAGCGGCGGACGGGTGAGTAACACGTGGGCAACCTGCCTGTAAGACTGGGATAACCCCGGGAAACCGGGGCTAATACCGGGTAATACTTTTCTTCGCATGAAGGGAAGTTGAAAGGCGGCTTTTCGGAGCTGTCACTTACAGATGGGCCCGCG
>NZ_FNFL01000008.1 GCF_900101125.1 Sediminibacillus albus
GCGACCGGTAGCGGCGCAGGCGCTGGACTGCATCGGAGGAGATAAAGGAAACTCGAAGAGCGTCAGCGATTCGAAGTTGACTTATCGTACAGAGAGGCAGGAAGCGCCCGTTTAGCGGTGTGCAGACTTGGACCTGCGCAATGAGGGGAGTTTGACGCTGCCGTGCCTAACAGCGGGGTAAAGTCGAACTTCCGTGCTTATTGGATAAAGGTAGATAGCTTTAAACACAACCAGTAGAATGACAGCTTATCTTTATAAAGGGGAGATAATGTGGAAGAACGAATGATTTCTGGAGAATTACAGGAAGATGATCAATCTTTGGAATTAAGCTTACGTCCAAATAATTTGGATCAATATATTGGCCAGGACAAGGCGAAAGGAAATCTGCGGATTTTTATTGAAGCGGCCAAAATGAGGAATGAACCGCTTGACCACGTACTTCTTTATGGTCCGCCAGGGCTGGGGAAAACGACTTTGGCCTCCATTATCGCTAATGAGATGGGGGTGCAATTCCGTACAACATCTGGACCGGCAATCGAAAGGGCAGGAGATCTGGCCGCTATCCTTTCTTCTTTGGAGGCTGGCGACGTCCTATTCATTGACGAAATTCATCGGCTGCCGCGCGCTGTCGAGGAAATCTTATATCCTGCAATGGAGGATTTTTGTCTGGATATTGTAATCGGCTCGGGTTCAAGTGCCCGGTCTGTCCGTTTGGATCTTCCTCCGTTCACCCTTGTAGGCGCAACTACTAGAGCCGGTCTTTTAACAGCCCCGCTACGCGATCGATTTGGAGTCTTGAGCAGGCTTGAATACTATGAAACAAAAGATTTATGCGCCATAGTCGAACGAACCTCCGATATTTTTCTCGTTGATATCGATAAAGATGCAGCGGCTGAAATCGCCCGTAGATCCAGAGGAACTCCAAGGATTGCCAACCGACTGCTAAAGCGGGTAAGAGATATATCGCAGGTGAAAGGCGAGAAACAGATATCAAAGGAGACGACACGAACAGCATTGGAAATGCTGCAAGTAGATGCTGCCGGCTTAGACCATATCGACCATAAGCTTTTGTTAGGAATTATCGATGGCTTTAGAGGCGGACCGGTCGGGTTAGATACGATTTCTGCTACGATTGGAGAAGAATCACAGACGATAGAAGACGTATATGAGCCGTTTTTACTGCAGACCGGGTTTATCCAGAGAACGCCGCGAGGCAGGCAGGTAACAATGAAAGCTTACGAACATTTTAACCGGGAGGTGCCGGAGGCTTGACCGGAATGGGAAAAATATTTATTGTTATAGGAGTCGTCTTTATCATTATTGGCTTAATATGGGGAATAATCGGACGTCTTCCGGGCGATATTAGTGTTAAAAAAGGGAATGTTTCCTTCCACTTTCCGATTATGACATCAATTGTAGTAAGTGTTATTTTATCTATCATTTTCTATATCATAGGGAGATTTCGGTGACTGATAGTAAGGAGATATATAATGGATATTAACGATTTTGATTTCGATTTACCTGAAGAACTAATAGCACAGACACCTTTACAGGACAGGACTGCATCTCGTTTGTTAGTGCTTGATAGGGACAAGCAAACAATCACCCACCACCATTTTGCTGATATATCCGCGTTCCTTCAGCCGGGTGACTGTTTAGTATTGAATGATACAAAAGTTCTTCCTGCCAGATTGTATGGCAGTAAACAGGATACTGGAGGGAAGGTCGAAGTACTCCTCCTTCATCAACAGGATAAGGATGAGTGGGAAGTGCTGGCCAAACCGGCAAAAAAAATAAAAAAAGGTACCGTCATCACCTTTGGAGAAGGGCAGCTAACCGCCACTTGTATAGAAGTTAAGGAGCATGGCGGAAGGGTCGTCCGGTTCGACTATCAGGGGATTTTTTTAGAAGTTCTTGAACAATTAGGTGAAATGCCGCTTCCCCCTTATATCAAAGAGCAGCTTCCTGATCGGGATAGATATCAGACGGTGTACGCAAAAGAAGAAGGCTCTGCTGCTGCTCCGACGGCAGGTCTCCATTTTACAAAAGATTTGTTAGACATACTTAAGAACAATGGTGTTGAGATTGCATTTATTACACTTCATGTCGGGTTAGGAACTTTCCGGCCTGTAAGCGTAGATAGCATTGAGGATCATGATATGCATGCTGAGTTTTATCACATGACCGAAGCAACAGCCAATCAACTAAATAGAATAAAGGCGGATGGCGGCCGTATTATTTCCGTTGGGACTACCTCAACAAGAACGTTAGAAACAATTACACGGGATAATCAAGGGGTATTCCAACAGGCTAGCGGCTGGACAGATATTTTTATATATCCTCCGTATCATTTCACTGCTATCGACGGGCTTATTACTAACTTTCACTTGCCTAAATCGACATTAATCATGTTAGTGAGCGCGTTAGCAGGTAAAGAATTTACTTTGAAAGCATATCAAGAAGCAATTGATAACCGCTACCGTTTTTTCAGTTTTGGAGACGCGATGTTGATTCTTTAAAATCACAATATAGCAGATAAAGAAAGGGATGAGCTATTCATGCCAATCACCTATGAACATATAAAAACATGTAAACAAACAGGAGCGCGTCTGGGAAGGGTTCATACGCCCCATGGATCTTTCGAAACACCAATGTTTATGCCGGTTGGCACGCTTGCGACCGTTAAAACGATGAGCCCGGAAGAGTTAGAAGAGATGGGTGCCAAAATCATTTTATCCAATACTTACCATCTTTGGCTACGTCCAGGAGAAGATATTATCGAGGAAGCGGGCGGCCTACATAAATTTATGAATTGGGATGGAGCTATTTTAACAGATTCCGGAGGCTTCCAGGTTTTCAGTCTTAGCGATTTGCGGGACATAGTAGAGGAAGGAGTCCACTTCCGAAATCATATTAGTGGTGAAAAACTTTTTCTGTCACCGGAAAAAGCGATTGAAATACAAAATTCCCTCGGTTCTGATATAATGATGGCATTTGATGAGTGTCCGCCATATCCTGCTGCTCATGACTATATGAAGGCTTCTGTTGAAAGAACTAGCAGATGGGCAGAAAGGTGCTTACAAGCACACCGCCGGCCTGGTGATCAGGGGTTATTTGGAATTGTACAAGGGGGCGAATATGAAGACTTAAGGCGCCAAAGTGCAAATGACTTAACTTCCATGGACTTTTCTGGTTATGCCGTAGGCGGTTTATCTGTTGGTGAACCGAAGGATGTTATGAATAAAGTACTGGAATTTACTACACCTTTGCTTCCAACCAATAAACCTCGCTATTTAATGGGGGTTGGTTCTCCGGATTCCCTTATAGACGGGGCCATTCGGGGGATAGATATGTTTGATTGTGTGCTGCCGACAAGGGTCGCGAGAAATGGCACTTGTATGACATCTAATGGTAGATTAGTTGTAAGAAATGCTAAATTCGCCCGGGATTTCCGACCGCTTGATGAAAACTGCAGCTGCCATGTCTGCCGGAATTATTCACGAGCATATATCCGGCATTTAGTAAAAACCAATGAGACATTTGGCTTTAGATTAACTACTTACCATAATCTATATTTTCTGTTAGAATTAATGATGCAAGTACGCGAAGCGATAAGAGAAGATCGTCTTGGCGATTTCAGAGAGGAATTCTTTGAACAATATGGTTTTAATAAACCAAATGCAAAAAACTTTTAAAAGAAGGGAGGATATAAATTGGATATCTTAGCTTCATTAGCACCGATTATTTTAATGTTTGTTATCTTTTATTTCCTTTTGATCCGTCCGCAGCAAAAGAAACAAAAGCAAGTCCGCCAAATGCAGTCAGATTTGAAAAAAGGGGATAAAATAGTCACAATCGGCGGGATGCATGGAACTGTGCATGCGTTAGACGAGGGAACCTTAGTCCTAACTGTACAAGACGGTACGAAACTTACATACGACCGTTCTGCGGTCAGAGAAGTAGTTTCCCAAGACTAATACAAAAAGACTGACGAGTGTTGTCAGTCTTTTTTTGTTATACCATATTTTATTTACCATTAAAGCCATTTTGGTCATTTAGCTAGTTTACTTAGATGATGAAGTATCGGAACTTATATTGACCCCAAGCATACCGCCGACTAAAGATGCGGCCAAAAATCCTGCATAGTGAATAAATTGAGCAAAGGAAATGCCAGACCCGTATCCGAGGTATTGGTAAAGCAGAATGAAAATGATAAAACCAAGCCCAGTTAGACTGCCTAATATCCATCCTTTTTCCTTCCCTTTTATCCCGGCTACTAAGCCGCCGATAAACAACGCGGCCACACTGATAGATAACGTCGTCAAGTCCAAAGCAGATGCCCCGAATTTGGTGAACTTTAAGAGAATAGACAAAATCAAGCTTGCTCCTAGTATAATTGCCAATGTTGCTATCCATCCGTAAAGAAGTGCGGTTACCCGTTCTCTTGCCATCTGAATCCCTCCCCGTGTGTTTGTCCAATTTATATAAACTTATTCCATGTTTTTTTAAATTAGAATTAAATATTTGCTTTGGTTGTGAATACATTTAAGTAATGGAACGAGACAAGCAGGGTAGAATGCTTTGCTAATGATGAAAGCATCGTCTTTTGTGTGTAGCAGCTTATTCAGGCATTCGTGCGGGGAAGGGGAGAAATAATGTCTGCAGTCGTTGCAATAGCTGTCTTTGTTATTAGTTATTTGTTCATTATGACCGAAAAGATAAACAGGGCTTTGGTGGCATTGTCAGGCGGAGTCTTATTAATGCTTACCGGCATCTATCGATGGGAGGATGCTTATACAAATTATATTGACTGGAACACCATTTCTTTATTGTTTTCCATGATGGTGCTTGTTTCTATTACTAAAAAAACTGGACTCTTTGAATTTATCGCGATTACCTTTGCACAAAAAGTAAAGGGTTCGCCTATCCCGCTGTTGATTGGCTGCTCAGTATTGACAGCTTTGGGGTCCGCCTTATTGGATAATGTAACAACTGTTCTTTTGTTTGTGCCAATCGTGCTGACCTTGACCCGGCTTTTGAAGTTACCTGCTTTTCCTTATCTGTTGACTATCATATTCAGTGCAAATATTGGAGGAACAGCAACACTTATCGGTGATCCTCCCAATATTATGATTGGCCAGGCAGTTGAACATTTGACCTTTTTGTCGTTTATCGTCCATCTTGGTCCTGTCGTATTAATTTTATTTTCAATCATGCTTACCGCAACTGTTTTATTATTCCGCAATAAACTTGAGAAAAGTGAAGAGCATATCGATCAGCTGATGAGTATGAGAGGTAGTACCTATCTTCGTAAAACACCAATGTTATACCAGTCGGTTACTGTATTGGCTATGACGATCACCGGTTTTTTACTCCATCCGGTTTTCCATATAGAATTGACTACTGTTGCCGTGTCTGGAGCTTTACTATTATTGCTGTTAACTGATAAGGAGGCTGGAACAGAAAAGGTTTTTCAAGAAGTTGAATGGATAACTTTATTTTTCTTTATCGGACTGTTCATGCTGGTTGGCGGGTTAGAGAAGGTCGGGGTGATTGATGAATTGGCCAGAGGTATCATGATGATAACAGAAGGCGACTTACCCTCTACCGCTCTATTGATTTTGTGGACAGCTGGAATTTTCTCGGGAATTGTCGATAATATACCGTTCGTTGCTGCTATGATACCTGTGGTCAAAGAGTTTCAATCCTACGGGATGGCAAATTTAGACCCATTATGGTGGTCTTTAGCACTGGGAGCTTGTTTAGGAGGCAATGGCACCTTGATCGGCGCCTCTGCAAACGTGGTAGTAGCTGGTCTAGCTGAAGGAAACGGGCAAAGGATATCTTTCATTCGCTTTTTAACTTATGGTATCCCTCTAGTAATTATCTCCCTGATCATAGCCACTGTCTATGTCTATTTCCGCTATTTGGTACCTTTTCAACAAGGGATATAGCAAGATGATTTAAGGGTATAAATTTCTGTTCTCAGGATACAATACAGGTGATTTCGTTTTCAGGAAGGAACCTGGTTATGGAGCTGGAAGTAGGGAAGATTGTATTCCGTACGGTTTTGACATATCTAATTGTGGTCATCATATTCCGGATGATGGGTAAACGGGAAATCGGCGAATTGAGTTTACTTGATATTGTAGTTTTTATTATGATCGCCGAGATGGCTGTCTTCTCAATAGAGGATCCAAAATCCAATTTAGCACAAGCGTTAATACCTATGGGTATATTGTTATTTATTCAGCGTCTGACAGCATGGGTCTCCTTGAAAAATCAGTTTTTTCGGGGATGGTTTGAGGGGAAGCCATCTGTCATTATTTCTAAAGGGAAAATTGATGAGCATGAAATGCGGAAGCAGCGGTATAACTTCAACGATTTAATGGAGCAGTTGCGGGAAAATGGCACAAAGAGTATCCAGGATGTGGAGTTTGCCATCTTGGAATCATCCGGAAAGCTGTCTGTCTTTGAAAAATCTTATAGCGAGAACGGGAGTATCTCTTCTGAGGGTTATGTCGTGCCTTTAATAGTAGATGGCAAAATACAGTATGATTCCTTGAAAAAAATTGAAAAATCAAAAGAATGGCTTCTCGCTGAATTAGAAAAACGTCAGTTGGCCGTTAAAAATGTATCATTTTGCACGATTGATCAGGCAAATCGCTTTTTTATTGATCAGAAAGATGAAGAGGTAAATTGAAAAAGAGATGCAGATGGCTGCATCTCTTTTGTTTTACTTTATAAACTTATGAAGGATTGGCAGTTGCCGAAGTTCCTCTTTACTAAGAAACTTGAATTGGAATAATAGAAACAAATAGAAGGCAGACAAGACGAGCAGTACAGCGAGAAAAAAGGCAATATTGCTTTCATATAGAGGGAAAAGTCGCTTTAATTGGCTTCCAGTCCACCAGGTGGCTAAAAACAATACAGTCATTTTCATAAAATCCAGCCATGGAAGCCGGAAAGAGATTACTTTGATCAAGGTAGCTAAATGGAGCATGGTCCCGAGTACGACTCCGACTATCATACCTAGAGCAACGCCCATGATGCCAAACTGCGGGTTAGTTGCAAAGACAACTAAAACCGCGAATTTAACCGCAGTGCTGATAATGCTGTTCCACATTGCTTGTTTAGCATAGTTCAACGCCTGTAAGGCAGCGTTCAATGGAAACTGAACATATAAAAAGATGAAAAAAGGAGCCATTAATACTAAAAAGCGACTGGCATCGCTGGTGCCAAACATGAAGTTCAAAATAGGGACCGAAAACAGCACCAATATAACCGTCGACAATGCTCCAGAGGCGAAAGATATTCTAATTGCCTGGTGGATTCGGTAGTGTACCAGCTTATTATTCTGCTTGGCAGCAGCTTCGCTGATATTAGGGACCATCGCTATTGCCAGTGAATGGGTGATAAATGTCGGCATGAAAAGTAGAGGCAGTGCATATCCAGTTAATTCTCCGTACATCTTGGTAGCTGCAACCGTTTGGAATCCGGCAATCGCCAAGCTTTGAGATACTAGAATAGGCTCCATAAAATTAGAAATAGACCCGACAAGCCTGCTGCCAGTACCCGGCAATGCTATTGACATTAGTTCGTTAAATGTTTGTCTTCCTGTTTTAATATACTGAACAAAATTGCTTCTGATTTTCACCCTTTTTTTTGCTTTAAACATTCTTATCATAAAGAATAACGAACAGAGCTCACCGACTATAACAGAAAACATTGCTCCTGCCGCAGCAAATTCTACACCATATGGCAGGAAAAGCTTTACCAGGAACGCGACACAACAAATCCGGACGATTTGTTCAATGACCTGGGCATAGCTTTGTGGCTTCATATTCTGCCGGCCCTGGAAATAGCCTCTGATCACAGAGGAAATAGCTGAGATCGGCACCATCGGGCTAATTGCCAGTAACGGATAAAGGGTTCGTTCATCTGTTAGAAATTTAGTAGCCACGATAGGTCCAAACATAACCATACCGATCATAAAAAAGATGCTTAGTGTACCTGTTACCGTAAGGGAAATAACCATTATTTTTTTAATTTTATATAAATCATTATGTGCTTCTGCTTCGGCAACCCGTTTGGAGATAGCGATCGGCAGACCGAATTGTGTTAGTGTGTACACTAAGAACAGTGTCGGCAATGCCATCATATAGAGGCCGATACCTTCTTCACCCATTAATCGCGCTACGATGATTCTATTGATGAAGCCTAAGAATCTGGTTATCATTCCAGCTAATATTAATATTAAGGTTCCTTGTAAAAATGTTTGCTTGGTCACATTGAACGACCTGCCTTCTCAATTTTTTAAATTTCATATACAATGAATATATGCAAAAGAGTTGGCCAAGCATGACAGGCTGGCATGATTATATTTAGAAAAGGATAAGGAAAAAGGGGGAGCACCTGTGGCAGAAGCAAAGCCTGTAAATGAGTGGAAGAAAGAAATGGGCACGGTTTTAGATAGTAAAGTAGAGGAATTCAAATTGATGGGATATTCGCGTGCCACCTCCCGGGATATTTGGAATTGCCTGCAAAAAAAAGTCTGGAAGGGAAATCCCGAAAAGAAAGTGCATGAAGTCGTTGGAGATATCTTTCATTTAAGTTCTAACATTTATATGAGTTATTTGACGGTGCAGGCTTACCAGGACAGTGATTTAATGGCCTCCATAGCTGCTTTATCCGGTCCGGAAGATAATGAAGTTACTTAATGTCCATTGACCTTGATGTAAATAATTTCTATAATGTTCCTATGCGCAGGAAACGAACAGAGTATATGAACTGCTTTTGAGACACTATTAATCTTTTTTAAAGAAGACATATTCAACTACATATGTGGTATGCAAGCAGATGGAGTAGAGGAGGCACTTACAGCATGGTAAAAAGAGGCAGAATCGTTGCCTTTTTTCTAATCGTATTAATTTTTGCAGGGACGATTGGGACAACGATTACAGGAATAACGAAAGATATAAAATTAGGGTTGGATCTTCAAGGCGGGTTTGAAGTGCTTTATGAGGCAGAGACATTGGATGGTGACCCGGACGTCAGCATGGATGCTTTAGAAGCAACGACAGAGTCATTGCGGGAACGGATAGACGTTCTGGGAGTGAACGAGCCGAACTTCAACATCGAAGAGCCAAACCGGATTCGCGTCCAGCTGGCAGGTGTGGAAGACCAAAGTGAAGCAAGGGAATTGTTGTCCACGTCAGCAGAGCTGTCTTTCAGGGATGTCAATGACAAGGAATATTTAGACGGATCTGATTTAAAGGAAGGCAGTGCCAGGCAGGATTTCAGCTCGAGGACCAATCAACCGATAGTGACCTTACAATTAAAGGATCCGGCCAAGTTTGCCGATGTTACCCGACAGATTTCCCAGATGCCTAGACCGGATAACCGCCTGGTAATTTGGATGGATTATGAAGAAGGTGATTCTTTTGAGGAAGAATCACAAAAAGAAGATCCCAAGTATATTTCTGCTCCAGAAGTAAACGAAACGTTAAATACTTCTAACGTGCAAATTAATGGGGATTTTACAGTGGAATCCGCACAAAGACTGGCAGACATCTTAAACGCAGGTTCTTTGCCGCTAAAATTGAATGAAGTGTACTCTACTTCGGTCGGCGCGCAATTTGGTCAACAGGCAATGGATAAAACGGTTTTTGCTGGATTTCTAGGTGTCGGCCTGATTTTTCTATTTATGATTGCTTATTATCGCTTTCCTGGGTTTATTGCATCGATTACATTGAGCATTTATATTTATTTGATTTTGCTCGTCTTCGAATGGATGAATGGAGTACTGACGCTTCCTGGTATTGCTGCTTTGATTCTTGGAGTAGGGATGGCAGTGGACGCGAATATCATAACCTATGAGCGTATTAAAGAAGAGTTGAAAACAGGTAAGTCGACCCTGTCTGCCTTCAAGGCTGGGAACAAAAATTCCCTGTCTACCATCCTGGATGCCAACATAACAACAATGATTGCAGCAGCCGTATTGTTTATATTCGGCACAAGTTCTGTGAAAGGTTTTGCAACAATGCTGATTATCAGTATTCTTGTAAGCTTTATCACCGCGGTTTTCGGTACAAGGCTATTTCTCGGCCTTTGGGTGAACAGCCGATTCCTGAATAAACGTCCTGGTTGGTTTGGAATCAACAAAAATCAGATACAGGATAAATCGGTAAAAGAAGAAATCGAACCAAAAATGTTTGGCCGCAAATTTGATTTGGTGGGACAGAGAAAGAAATTTTTTGCCATTTCTTTCATTTTGATCATTGCGGGCATTGCTTGTTTAGCCGTCTTCCGGCTCAACCTCGGTATTGACTTCACCAGTGGTTCCAGGGTTGAAATATTAGCGGATTCAAGTGTTACCAAAGAAGAGATAGAAGAAGATTTTGCGGAATTGGATCATTCTCCGAAACAGATTGTCATTTCAGGCGATAATAATGAAATAGCTGTCGCACGCTTTGATTCTGTATTAGGGCAAGGAGAAGTAGCTGATCTGCAGGATTATTTCGGAGAAAAATATGGAAGCAACCCAAGTATTAGCACGGTTTCCCCTGTAGTGGGACAAGAACTTGCCAGAAATGCTGTTTTAGCCGTCTTATATGCTTCGGTGTGTATAATTATTTATGTCACATTCAGATTTGAGTTTTTCTTTGCATTAACGGCGATTATTGCGCTGCTGCATGATGCCTTTTTCATACTGGCCTTGTTCAGCATTACCAGATTGGAGTTCGATATAACGATTATCGCAGCCATTCTTACGATTGTTGGTTACTCGATAAATGATACGATTGTAACCTTCGACAGGATTAGGGAAAACTTAAAGCTGAAAAAACGGGTCAAGTCATTTGGCGAGCTTGCAAAAATTGTTAATCGAAGCTTAATGCAAACCTTGGCGCGAAGTTTCAATACAGTGATTACTGTTGTATTTGCTGCTTTGATGCTGTTGATTTTTGGAGCATCTTCCATTACAAACTTTGCCTTTGCGCTAGTGGTCGGGTTAATAGCTGGTACTTACTCTTCCTTGTTTATAGCCGCCCAATTATGGATGATCTTACGCGGCAGAAATATTAAAGAGAAACCGATCAACTATATTAAGTCGAAACAAACTGGCGGACCGCAAGTTTGATTTCAGCCCCCCTGTTTATACGAGGCCACTGAAAAAGTCCTTTTTAATCTAAAGGGGCTGTCAACGTTTGCTGTTGATTCCACGAATCGGCCGGTGGCCGCGGGCACGGCCTCAGCTAACCGGTCAAGAAAATCACTTGACCAAGTGGATCTTCGGCTCGAAATTTAAAAAGAGTGATTTTCTTTGATGTATAAAAGAAAATCACTCTTTTTTGTTATACAAGCTGGGTTAGAAGTGAAGGAAGCCATTGGAGATACAGCTTATTCGGCAAAGGAAAATATCAACTATATGGAAATTAAATTCCACACAGACCGCTTTTATAAAAATCTACCTATCATAGAGCTTCCGTTTTTCAGTGCCCTCGTTTATACGGGGGTTTTTTTATTATCGCTGTTGGGAAGTATATCAATGTACTGTTACTATATTTCCTGCCCGACAGTGATAGAAAAAGGAGGGGATCGAATGAAAGGTCAAACCTATATCATATTGGCGCTTGTTTTCGCTTTGATTGTGGCTATATTTGCTGTAATCAACGTAGATCCGGTAGAAGTCGATTATTTATTTGGCGAGGGAAATGCTCCTCTGATACTAGTAATCCTTGTTTCCGTTTTAATGGGGGGGATGATTACAGCTGCAGTTGGTGGAGTTAAAGTGTTGCGGCTGCAAAAAGAGATACGGTCTTTACGCCGAAAAGATCATCAACCATCTGAAAGCGCGGCTGATCCGGAAGTCCTCAAGGAAGGGCAGGCAGATAAAGCCGACGCTGTGTCTGTGAAGAATGACGATTAATTTTCTTTAATCAGAATCTGTTTGCGACCCCTGATCCACTCTAGTATAATAAGTGGGTCAGGGGTGAGTTTATGTTACGAAGCCAAGCAAATTGGAAATTTACATATAATGAATTGGACGGCGACACCCGGTTTAACCAGGATCTCGATTTGTCTCCGCTAACCGGTCGGTTGTTATTTCAGCGCGGGATTTTTACGAAAGACCAGGCTGATAAATTTTTAAATCCCAGCCTGGAAGACCTGCATGCGCCGGCCTTATTGCATGATATTGAAAAGGCTTCTCAAAAAGTCAGACAAGCAATCGATAACGGTGAGAAAATTCTTGTGTATGGCGACTATGATGCTGACGGGGTTAGTTCTACTGCCGTTATGCTGGAAGCCTTAAGAGAATTAGGTGCTGATTGCTCATATTATATTCCTAATCGATTTACAGAAGGATACGGGCCAAACGAACAAGCCTTTCGGGAGGCTAAAGATAACGGGTTTCAATTAATCATTACGGTGGATAACGGGATAGCTGCTGTCCATGAAGCAGCTATCGCCAAAGAACTCGGGCTGGATCTAATTATCACAGACCACCACGAAGTCCAGGAACAGCTTCCCGATGCTTTAGCTATCGTCCATCCGAAATGTTCTACAGAATACCCATTCCAGGAATTGGCAGGAGTAGGGGTCGCTTTTAAATTTGCCCAATACTTACTCGGCTATTTACCTGAGCATCTGCTAGATTTAGTGGTAATCGGCACAATTGCTGACTTGGTACCTTTAATTGATGAAAACAGGGTTCTTGCTTCCTATGGATTGAAGTCGATATCGCAAACAAAACGTCCAGGAATTAAAGCGCTAAAGGCTGCTTGTAATATCGAGGGATCAATTACAGAAGATGATATTGGATTTTTGATTGGCCCGCGAATAAACGCAGTCGGCAGGCTGCAAGATGCCAATATGGCGGTCGACTTGCTGCTCACAGAAAATCCGGAAGAGGCGGAGGATTTAGCATCATTTGTCCAGCAGCTTAATCAGGAAAGACAAAAAATCGTGGCAGATATTGCAAAAGAAGCCGAGGCGCTAGTGGAAGCTGGCGATACAGGAGAGAATGTCATTGTGGCTGCTAAAGAAGGATGGAATGAGGGCGTACTTGGAATCGTTGCTTCCAAACTTGTTAGAAAATATGACCGTCCTGCCATTGTTCTATCGATAAATACAGCAAAGCAGCAGGCAAAGGGTTCGGCAAGGAGTATCGAGGCTTTCGATTTATTTAAAAACTGTATGGAGATCAGGGATACATTTACCCATTTTGGCGGCCATGCCCAGGCGGCAGGCATGACACTGCCTATAGAAAATGTGGAAGTATTGCGGGAACGATTGAACCGAATTGCAGGAGAACGATTGTCTCCAGAAGATTACAAACAAGTGCTTACCATTGATTCAACGATAGTTATCGACGAATTAAGTTTAGATATAATTAAGGAAATTGGCAGCCTGGCTCCGTTTGGTATGGGAAATCCGAAGCCGCTATTTCATTTGAATTCTGAGCCGGCAGAAATTCGCCAAATAGGCAGTCAGAAAAATCACTTGAAATTTGTTTTTCAACATAAACAAAAGCAACTGGATGGGGTAGCATTCGGTTTGGGAGACCTTTACGCTAAAATCGCTTCACGGTCGGCGCTTGAAGTTGTCGGTGAATTGCAAATTAATGAGTGGAATGGAAAGCAAAAACTGCAGATAATGATTAAGGATATGGCTGTTAACACGTGGCAGCTATTCGATTACCGAGGTTCCCGGCATTTAGGCAAACAGATTCCGGCGGAACTGTTCCACGAAAGCTTGGCCATCAGCTTTCAAAAGGCTGATGCACAGCAGCAGCGCCTGCCTGCAGAAATTTCTCCTGTCCTTTTTCAAAAGGGAGAAGTGGAACAGTGGAGGCAGGAAGGTTTTGACAGTATTATTTTATTGGATCTTCCTGATAAAATAGAAGAATTGGAATATCTTATTCATCACTTGCAGCCTAGAAACATTTTTGCTTGTTTCTATGAAAGCAGCGGGCAATACATGGAAGTAATTCCATCGCGGGAAGATTTCAAATGGTTCTACGCCATGGTTTTAAAACGTAAATATTTTAAAATGGATAATGAAATAGAAAAATTAGCTGCCTATAAAGGATGGAAAACGGAAAAAATAAAGTTTATCAGCCAAGTGTTTTTTGAGCTTGACTTTGTTAAAATAGAGGATGGTGTCTTGACGCCGCATTCTAATCCATCCAAAAAAGATTTAACTGAAGCATATACTTATCAAAAGAAACAGAATAGGCTCAAAATAGAAAAGTTATTATATTATTCTTCGTATAATGAGTTAAAAGCCTGGTTTAATCAACATATGGTGCAGAGTGGATCACCTAAGGAGGAAGTTAGTTATGGATTATAAAAAATATATTACCGTTGTAGAAGATTGGCCGAAAGAAGGCGTGAAATTTAAGGATATTACGACCCTGATGGACAATGGCACAGCTTATAAATCAGCCGTAGATGAAATTGTAGAATATTCCCGCACCCGCGATATAGACCTTGTGGTTGGTCCTGAGGCAAGAGGGTTTATCGTCGGCTGCCCTGTTTCTTATGCTTTGGAAGTCGGGTTTGCCCCGGTTAGGAAAGAGGGAAAGCTGCCAAGAGAAGTAATTAAAGTTGATTACGGCTTAGAGTATGGCAAGAATGTCCTTACCATCCACAAAGACGCGATTAAACCAGGCCAGCGCGTACTGATAACCGATGACCTCTTAGCAACAGGGGGTACGATCGAGGCGACCATTAAATTAGTAGAGGAGCTTGGCGGAATAGTAGTCGGCTGTGCTTTTCTTATTGAATTGACATACTTACACGGCCGTGAAAAACTAGAAGCATATGATGTATTATCTTTGATGTCATACTGATATTTTTAAGGAGTGCTCTTTTGAGTGCTCCTTGTTTTACAGCCTTTGCCACTTACATGTTAAAGTAGATATAATTGCTAATTGAATTTTTTTCTTTACTTTTGGTAAGCTTTTTTTAATACTAGAAGAAAGCATCATCATCTTATGGTGATTTTTTTAATAGAAATTTTCGCAGTTTTTGTCGGGTTACAAGAGGTAGATAAATAAATAAACTGTTCACGACCAGTGTTCAGTAGTAAAAAGAAACTAAGGTGATTAAATGTCGAAAGATAAGATTTTGACAGCAGAAGATGTAATAAAGGAAGCTGGCGAGTATCTTTCCGAAGAAGATACTGCCTTTATCAGACGTGCATACAAATTTGCCGAAGAAGCTCATGAGGGCCAGTACCGCAGATCCGGCGAGGCTTATATTATCCACCCGATTCAAGTAGCCGGCATTTTAGTGCATCTGGAATTGGATCCTGAGACGATCGCCAGTGGATTTTTACATGATGTTGTTGAGGATACAGATGTGACAGTGGACCAACTGCAGGAAGCATTCAACAGCGAGGTTGCAATGCTTGTTGATGGTGTCTCCAAACTCGGGAAAATCAAGTATAAATCAAAAGAGGAGCAACAGGCGGAAAATCACCGGAAGATGTTTGTGGCAATGGCCAAGGATATCCGGGTAATTCTAATTAAACTAGCTGATAGATTGCACAATATGCGCACGCTTAAGCATTTACCTCCGGAAAAACAGCGGAGAATCTCTAATGAAACATTGGAAATCTTTTCGCCGCTAGCCCATCGCTTAGGGATATCTACCATAAAGTGGGAATTAGAGGACACAGCGTTAAGGTATTTGAATCCTCAGCAATATTATAGAATTGTGCATTTAATGAAACAAAAACGTGAAGAACGTGAAAATTATATTGAGGAAGTTATGCAGGAAGTCCAAAACCAATTGGACGAAGTCAATATAAACGCTGACTTTTCAGGGCGGCCAAAGCACTTATACAGTATCTATAAAAAGATGGCTATGCAAAATAAGCAATTCAATGAAATTTATGACTTATTAGCTGTGCGGATAATTGTAGATAGTATTAAGGATTGCTATGCCGTTTTGGGCATCATTCACACGTGCTGGAAGCCAATGCCCGGGAGATTCAAGGATTATATAGCTATGCCTAAGCCCAATTTGTATCAATCGCTGCATACAACAGTCATTGGACCAAAAGGTGCCCCGTTGGAAGTGCAAATCCGGACAAAAGAAATGCACGAAATCGCAGAATTTGGAATAGCTGCCCATTGGGCCTATAAAGAGGGGAAACGTCTCGATAATAATACAAAAGATTCAGAAGCAAAGTTAACCTGGTTCCGGGAAATACTTGAATGGCAAAATGAAACACATGACGCAGAAGAATTCATGGAATCATTGAAGGTTGACTTGTTTTCCGACATGGTTTACGTGTTTACTCCAAAAGGGGATGTTATTGAGCTCCCTTCAGGGTCAGTTCCGCTTGATTTCGCCTATAAAATCCATACGGAAGTAGGAAACCAAACGATTGGCGCCCGCGTCAACGGAAAAATGGAGCCATTGGATTACCATTTAAGTACTGGGGATATTGTAGAAGTAATGACTTCAAAGCATTCCTACGGACCATCCCAGGATTGGCTAAGTATTACCCAAACATCACAGGCGAAAAATAAGATAAAGCAATTTTTCAAAAAACAGCGCCGTGATGAAAATGTAGTAAAAGGAAAAGAACTGGTCGAGAAAGAAGTGAAGGCAGCTGGCTTCGAACCCAAAGAAATTCTTACAGCAGAAAATATCAAGAAGATTGCTGAAAAATTTAATTTCAGCAACGAAGAAGATATGTATGCTGCCGTTGGATATCAAGGAATCACTGCTGCTCAAATAGCTACAAGGCTGACAGAAAAGCATAAAAAGCAAAGCCTGAAAAACCAGGATCTTCAGGAAACTTTAGAAGGTGTCGCGAAAACGGAAGTAAAATCACCGAATACGCGCAAAAGAGACTCGGGTGTAAGGGTGGCTGGCGTCGACAACTTGCTTGTACGTTTATCAAAGTGCTGCAATCCAGTGCCTGGTGATGATATTGTTGGATATATTACCAAGGGGCGTGGAGTTTCCGTTCATCGCTCGGATTGCCCTAATATACAAACAGAAGAAGCAAGAGACCGGATTTTGGAAGTGCAATGGGAAAATAATGATGCTCAAACCAAGCAGTACCATGTGGATTTAGAAATCTCAGGTTTCGACCGCCGCGGGTTATTGAACGAAGTCCTGCAAGCAGTTAATGAAACGAAGACAAATATTATCGGAGTTAACGGTAAATCGGATCGTAACAAAATGGCCTTGATCCATATTACTATCCTGATTCATAATATCAGCCACTTACGTAAAATTGTAGAAAGACTAAAACAAATAAAAGATGTTTATACCGTGACGAGAATGCTGCAATAAGGAGTGCGTAAAGAAGTGAGAGCTGTCATCCAAAGGACCAAAGGTGCCAGAGTAACTGTCAACAACCAGGTTACAGGCCAGATCAATGAAGGAATAGTTGTATTGCTTGGAGTGACACATGAGGATACAATAGAAGATGCCAAGTATTTGGCGAACAAAATTGTGCATCTACGTATATTCGAAGACGAGCAGCAAAAGATGAATTTATCGTTAAAAGATGCAGGCGGGGGCATCCTGTCGATATCCCAGTTCACTTTATATGGAGATACAAGGAAAGGGCGTAGGCCTAATTTTATGGCCGCAGCCAAACCGGAGCCTGCCAACTATTTGTATAATGAGTTTAACAGGCTTATTTCAGAGGAAGGCATTCATGTCGAGACCGGTGAATTTGGCGAAAACATGGAAGTGAAGCTTACGAATAATGGACCAGTGACATTGATAATTGATAGCATTGACCGTTGAATTAATAAAAGGTTGTTCATTTGAAATGAGATAGAAAATGGACAAGCCTTTTTGTTATTTTGTTAACAAGCGGCCTAAGGCAACTTCGAATTGCTCTACGAAAAAACCTCTATTGCTCAACGCTTTGTTTATTCATCTGTTTGGGAATAAGCAGTTAAAAAATGGACATAACTAATTTTAACTTAAGCAGAATTATAAACTTTTTGTTTCTACGCTTACTACATTGCCTATAGAAACAATAAGAGGAGGAGCAGCAGCCAATGAGGTATAACCAGAAACAAGCTGATATGCAGTCTGTATCAAAGAGTATTTTTGGGGCCAATTATCATAAGTTCATGGAGATTGAAGGGCAGTTAAACCGCATGGAAATTGCTGAAGAACTCGGTATCTCTTTAATGGATGTAAAAAAATTAAAAGAAAAACTAAACCGTGCTTGACAACTTAAACGGCAAAGATTATGATTATAAACAATTCTAAATACGAATCGAATAACCATTGATGGAAAAAGTAAGCAGAACTACACATGGACAGAGAGGAAATGCCGGCGGTTGAGAGCATTTTCACATGATGATCTGCTGAAAGACGTTCCGGAGGTTTTGTATTGAAGCGAGTAAATACAAACGTCTTGCAGGCGTTAACTGTGTAAGTGGAAGTCATGATATATGCACTTCAACTAGGGTGGCAACGCGGGTAAACTCCCGTCCCTTATTTAAGGGACGGGAGTTTATTTTTTTTCGTTAAAACATTATCCCCGTTGCCTGCCTGTATAAAAATTTATAAAACAGGGGGTTATCAAATGAATATGAAAGCACCTAGGGGTACACAGGATCTGCTGCCGGGAACCATCGAAAACTGGCAGTACATTGAAAAATCTTTGACCGATTTATGCCGGCGTTATAATTATAAAGAAGTTCGTACACCTATTTTTGAACATACGGAACTTTTCCAGCGTGGTGTTGGTGATAGTACCGACATTGTCCAAAAAGAAATGTACACTTTTGAAGATAGGGGAGGCAGAAGTTTAACATTGAGGCCGGAAGGTACTGCTTCGGTTGTCCGGGCATTTGTGGAAAACAAACTATTCGGACTTCCTAATCAACCAACAAAGCTTTTTTACTTCGGTCCGATGTTTCGCTATGAACGTCCCCAGCAAGGAAGGATGCGGCAGTTTGTACAATTTGGCATTGAAGCATTAGGGAGTGCTGACCCAGCAGTCGATGCGGAAGTGCTTGCCTTGGCAATGAATGCATATCAGGAATTAGGTCTCCGTTCACTTAAACTGGTAATTAATAGTTTGGGGGATGCGGAAAGCCGTACAAGCCATCGCGAAGCTCTTGTCCAGCACTTCTCTCCATATAAAGAAGACTTATGTGCCGATTGCCAGCTTCGTTTAGAACAAAACCCACTAAGAATTCTCGATTGTAAAAAGGACCGTGATCATCCAGCTATGGAGTCGGCTCCTTCCATTTTGGATCATTTGAATGAATCTTCGAAGCAATACTTCGAGGAAGTGAAGAGCCACCTTGATAATATGGGGATAGATTATCAAGTTGACAAGAATCTCGTGCGCGGGTTGGATTATTATAATCATACAGCTTTTGAAATTATGAGTGAAGCAGAAGGATTTGGGGCAATTACAACCCTTTCGGGCGGCGGTCGCTACAATGGACTAGTAGAAGAGCTGGGAGGGCCAGAGTCTCCGGGAATTGGATTTGCAATGAGTTTGGAGAGATTACTGATGGCTTTACAAGCAGAGAATATTCAGCTGCCTGTAGACGAAGGGCTGGATTGTTATTTTGTTTCTCTTGGAGATAAAGCTAATAAAGAGGCTGTTCGTTTGACTTATCAGTTAAGGAAAGCAGGCATCCAAGTTGATAAAGACTATCAGGGTAAAAAATTCAAAGCCCAGTTTAAAACTGCCGACCGGATTCGAGCTAAATATGTTGTCGTTTTAGGCGAAGAGGAATTGGAAAATAATATTGCCAAAGTGAGAGATATGGCAACCGGCAATCAAGTTGATGTTTCATTGCTCCAATTGGTTGCCCACTTGCAAAAAGAGCTGGAAGGAGAAAAATAAAATGAAGCAAATTAGACAGATGGCCGGGAAATTGCGAAGAGAAGATATACAAAGCCATGTGAAATTAAAAGGCTGGGTTCAAAAAAGGCGTGATTTGGGTGGATTAATATTTATTGACTTAAGGGATAGGTCCGGTATTGTCCAAGTCGTATTTAACCCAAAGACATCTGAGAAAGCACTAGAAATTGCTGAAAAAGTAAGAAGCGAATTTGTTGTAGAAATAGACGGAGAAGTAGTGGAAAGAGATGGATCGACTGTAAATCCTAAAATGGAAACCGGCGAAATTGAAATTTTGGCAACCAGGCTGGCGATCCTGAATAAATCAAAAACTCCTCCCTTTCAAATTGAAGGCGAAACAGACGTAGCTGAAGACTTGCGTCTTAAATATCGCTACATTGATCTTAGAAGAGAACCAATGCAAAACACCTTCAAACTGCGTCATCAGACTACACAAGTCATTCGAAATTTTTTAAACGAAGAAGAGTACTTGGAAATGGAAACACCGATGCTTACCAAAAGCACACCAGAGGGGGCAAGGGATTATTTAGTTCCAAGCAGAGTGCATCCTGGCGAATTCTACGCTCTGCCTCAATCCCCGCAGTTGTTCAAGCAATTACTTATGGTTTCAGGTTTTGAGAAATACTTTCAGTTTGCAAGATGTTTCCGTGACGAGGATTTACGCGCAGACCGGCAGCCTGAATTCACTCAAATAGACATAGAGACTTCTTTCATGACAAGTGAAGAAATAATGGCTATGACAGAAAGAATGATGAAAAAGGTCATGGAGCAAGTAAAGGGAATTGATATTGAAACTCCATTTGTAAGAATGGGATATGATGAAGCGATGGAACGGTATGGATCGGATAAGCCTGATACGAGATTTTCCATGGAACTGGTCAATGTATCTGAGGCTGTCAAAGCATCTGGCTTTAAAGTATTCAGCAGTGCCGTCGAGTCTGGCGGCAAGGTAAGTGCCCTTAATGTAAAAGGGAAAGCATCTGAATACTCGCGGAAAGATATTGACCAGCTCACAGAATTCGTCAAGATTTATGGGGCCAAAGGATTGGCATGGCTTAAAGTAGAGTCAGGCGAGTTAAAAGGCCCAATAGCTAAGTTCTTGTCAGACGAGGAAGCAGGGAACTTACAAAGCTTGCTTGCAGCACAAGATGAAGATTTATTATTGTTCGTTGCTGACAAAACATCAGTAGTACATGAAAGTTTAGGAGCACTTCGCTTAAAACTTGGCAAGGAATTAAAATTGATTGATGAAACGCAGTTTAATTTCCTTTGGGTAACTGAATGGCCGTTATTGGAGTATGATGAGGAATTAGGCCGCTATTTCGCAGCCCATCATCCATTTACCATGCCTGTACAGGAAGATATGGAAAAGCTTGAGACTAACCCTGGTGAAGTGAAGGCAGAAGCGTATGATTTAGTACTTAATGGCTATGAGCTTGGCGGTGGATCCCTTCGTATTTATCAAAGGGAAATGCAAAACAAGATGTTCGAGGTTTTAGGGTTTTCTGCAGAAGAAGCAGAAGAGCAATTCGGCTTTTTGTTAGATGCACTTGAAAATGGCGCACCTCCACATGGCGGGATTGCTTTAGGATTTGACCGGTTTATTATGCTGCTGGCAGGCAGGACTAACTTAAGGGACACCATTTTATTCCCGAAAACAGCTTCTGCTTCCGATTTGCTAACGGAAGCGCCAGGAAGCGTCAGCAAGACACAGTTAGATGAGTTAAACTTGACAGTTAAAGATAACAAAAAAGATTGAAGCATGTAGCTGAAATGTAATATTTGTTACCTAATAGTCATGGGGTTCTTTCTTGAAAGCCAACACAATGTGTGCTATTATTTGGATATAATCTTAAGTGACTTAAAAGAGTCATTCTCTTGAAATCAATCCTGATGTGTTCGTCTCGTTAATTACGTTTTGACCGAACATTTTTATGAACGGGAGCCTGAAGTTTCTATGCAGCGTGCAAGCCTCATTGGATTACCTAATGAGAGGAAGCATAAAACATAGAACAGGGCACCCACCTGCCGAGAGCGGGTTCAAAACTAACATAGGGACGGCACGATCGGGATTGAATCAATACATAATAAAAAAACCTTAAGACCAGTAATAATTGGTTCTTAAGGTTTTTTTCGTAAATAGGAAGCTTGTTGTAGAGTGATAGGGATTGCTCTATGTTGCACCCGTTAGCATTTGTAGGATAAAAGGGGCAGTCACTAATTACTTCTATTCCCTTTTATAATAGATAGAAAGCACGGGTGAAAGTTATCTTGCTACATGCTCCAGATTTCCATTCTTGTCCATCTTGAAAGCGGAGGCTGATAGATTTTCCTGCTCTTCAAACACCACCATTTTCCGTGCTCTATCCATAATTTGAATTAAAACCTGATAGTCTTCCTGGATAGTTTGCAATTGTTCTTGTGAGTCTGCCAGTTTTTTATTAAGCTTATTATTTTCTTCTTTAAGATTCTCGTTTTCTGATTCCAAAAGCGCTAGCTCCTGCTTTGAGTTATCAGAAGCCAGATAACCTTGTTTTAAAGATTCTAAGTATCCAATTACAGTATCCAGATTGAGACTCGATGACTCTTCCTCTTTAACTTCTTGAACAGGTACGACAAATTGAGCTGCTGATGGAGGGGAATTAAATTCTTCCTGCCTCTTAGGGACAAAGGGTTTCGCTGTTTCTTGGTTTGTCCTTTGTTGATTTGCCAGAGCTCGTTTCTTTTCCTTGCGCTGCCTTTTAGCAATATCTACTGCCTGATCATATTTCTTCCGGACTTCTGCATTCCAGCGAAAACCGCATGCTGCTGAGGTCCTGTTAAGTTTATCTCCCACCTCTTCAAAGGCGTTCAATTGCGTACTGCCTTCTCTGATATGCCTTAATACTGTTTCAGCTAATAACAGATCATCTTCATGTGACCATGCATCTTGTCTAACTTTAACCAAAGTATCCAACTCCTTAGGTAATTTCATAGAATTAGTTTGTGATTTTTATATCTATCTTTACCTTAACTAGAGTTTTTATACTTATGGATTGACAAATTATAGGTGTTTCAATATCTTTTTACGCCAACTTGTGATCCGTGCAAGAGGTGGAAGCTATGGTTATTTATTTTTTCCCTTTTTTAAAATCCTTTAATTTTTTATAAATTTCAGCCATCCGCTTTTCTTCGCCAGCTTCGACTGGATGATAATATTGCCTGTCTTTTAAATTGTGTGGTAAATAATCCTGATTTACCCAGCCGCCGAAGGAGCCTATAGGATAATTATGTGGATATTTATATCCCTCATGCCCCAAATCCTTTGCTCCTTTGTAATGAGTATCGCGTAAATGCAAGGGTACATCGCCGACCTTGCCTTTTCTGATATCATTAATAGCATCATCAAGTGCTTTATAAGCGGAATTCGATTTAGTAGATAAGCACATATCGACCACGGCTACTGATAAAGGAATCCTTGCCTCTGGCATGCCAAGGCGTTCACTTGCTTCAACTGCCGCTAACACATGACCACCGATAGACCTATTCGATAATCCAATGTCTTCATAAGCTATGACTAACAGTCTACGATTGACTGCAGTTAAATCACCTGATTCAAGTAAATGAGCCAAGTAATAGAGCGCTGCATTTACATCACTTCCTCTAATGCTCTTTTGAAGACTTGATAACAAATTATAAAAGTTAGATCCTTTTTTATCGCCATACACTCCAGCTTTATCAATGAATTCTTCCACTGTACTTTCCTGAAGAACGATTTCTTCGTCCTGGCTCCCTGAAGCAAATACAACTGCTTCCAGGACATTCAGTGCTTTACGGGCATCGCCGTTTGTTCCTTCTGCAATCCGTTCGACCGCTTGTTCGCTGGCACTGGCGTTGATCGACAGACTCCCAAGCCCCCTGTCTTCATCTTCTAGTGCATGATAAAGAAGTGTTTTAATATCTTCGCTTTCTAATCTTGTCAATTGCTTGATCTGTCCACATCTGCTTCTAATCGCCGGATTGACATCGTGATAAGGATTCTCTGTAGTAGCGCCAATTAAAATAATCAACCCTTTTTCCACATGAGGAAGCAAATAATCCTGCTGTGCCTTGTTAAAGCGATGGATTTCATCCAAAAACAAAATGGTGCTCCCTTCCATCTTTGCTTTTTCGATTACAATTTCGACATCTTTCTTGCCAGATGTTGTTGCATTCATAGAAGTAAACGGAAGGTTGACAGTACCGGCAATAGCATGTGCAATGGCGGTTTTACCTATGCCAGGTTCTCCATATAACAGCAATGAAGGTACATAGCCATTGGTCAGCATTTGGTACAGTTTCGTCTTTTTTCCGATGATTTCATCCTGGCCGATTATGTCATCAATCGTCTTTGGCCGCATCCGGTAGGCTAATGGCTCTTTGTTTCGCAACGGAATTCCCCCTGAAATATATAATAGATAAAGCAATCAAATCGATCAATTACAGAGTATTTTTGCTTGACGTGCTTTATATTTATCTATAAAATAACTATTTTTAAGCGTAATGATAACCACAATAAAATGCAAGGAACATGCTAATCATGCTATAATAGCCTTTAATTATAGGAAAGTTCTACTATTTTTTAAACTGTCATAAATTTTATAATAATATCGAGAGTAAGGCAGAAAATATAGGAAGTTTATCAGTAATCTATTTCACTTAATAGTAGGAATAATTTCCATTTCAAAAAAGATAACAAGATGTATTTATTGAAGAGGTGAGAGGAATGAAAATCTCAACCAAAGGCCGGTATGGCTTAACGATAATGATTGAGTTGGCTAAAAATTACGGAAATGGACCAGTCTCGCTGAAAACAATTGCCAGAGATAACAATTTATCAGAGCACTACTTGGAACAATTAGTAGCTCCGCTAAGGAATGCTTGTTTAGTAAAAAGTGTTCGCGGCGCCTATGGGGGCTATATACTAGCCAAGCAGCCTGCTGAAATCACTTCAGGTGATATTATCCGGGTGTTAGAGGGGCCCATCACTCCGGTAGAAGGGATCGAAGAAGAGGAACCGGCAAAACAAGCATTGTGGATGCGCGTTCGGGATGCTGTCAAAAATGTCTTGGATACGACTACGTTAGATGATTTGAGAAAACACGGGGATGATGACAGCCAGGAAGCTTATATGTTCTATATTTAAGGGAAGTGAGGATGGAGATGGAACCTATATATTTAGATCACGCGGCTACAACTCCTATACATCCTGAAGTCACTGCAGCTATGATTCCAGCTTTGGAAGAAGTATTTGGAAACCCATCCAGTGTCCATCATTTTGGACGAAAGGCCCGGCAAATGATTGATGGAGCCAGACGTGTGATAGCGGATAGTATCGGAGCTAATGAAAAAGAGATAGTTTTTACTAGTGGGGGCACGGAGGCTGATAATATAGCCCTTGTTGGTACGGCGAAAGCTAATATGAACCACGGCAAGCATGTTATTACCACTCAAATTGAGCATCATGCTACACTTCATGCAGCAGAGCATTTAGAAAAGCAGGGATTCGAAGTCACATACCTGCCAGTCGGCCATGATGGAAAAATAGATGTTGAAGAATTAAAGGCAGCTCTGAGAGAAGATACGACAGTCGTATCAGTGATGGCTGTAAATAATGAAACGGGAATTATCCAGCCAATTGAACGGATTGGAGAACTCCTTAAAGATCATCAAGCATATTTCCATACGGATGCGGTTCAGGCTTATGGGTTGTTGGAGATAGATGTGAATAAATGGAAGGTTGACTTACTGACAGCGTCTTCCCATAAAATTAACGGACCAAAAGGTGCGGGATTTCTTTATATGAAAGAGGGATTATCCGCAGAAGCACTCCAATATGGCGGCCAGCAAGAAAGAAAGCGAAGGCCTGGAACAGAGAATGTTGCCGGCATTAAAGGCTTTCAGCGGGCAGTAGAATTGGCAGTAGAACATAAGGCCGAAAGGCAACAGACCTATCAGGAGTACAAACAAGCATTTTTGAATAAATTAAAGCAGAATGGTGTCTCATCTACCTTAAACGGATCAGAAGCAGACTCTGTACCTGCTATTGCGAATATAAGCTTTCCAGGAACGAATGTGGAAGCACTTCTGACAAACTTTGACCTATCCGGTGTAGCCGCATCCAGCGGCAGTGCCTGTACGGCAGGATCAGTGGAGCCATCTCATGTGTTATCAGCTATGTATGGATCCAAGGACAACCGCACAATCAATTCGATCCGGTTCAGCTTCGGGCTTGCTAATACGATGGAAAATGTGGAAGAAGCCGCAGAGAGAGTTGCTTCGATTGTAAACAGGTTAGCTAAGAAATAAATACAAGGCATGCTTATAGCTTTTATAAAATAAGGTGGTGACAGCAATGAATGACAATAAAAATACCCGTGTCGTCGTAGGTATGAGTGGAGGGGTTGACTCCTCTGTGGCAGCACTGCTGCTAAAGCAGCAAGGTTATGATGTTGTCGGGATTTTTATGAAAAACTGGGATGATACCGATGAAAATGGAGTTTGCACAGCAACTGAGGATTTTGATGATGTAGTACGGGTTTGTAACCAGTTGGAAATACCATACTATGCCGTGAACTTTGAAAAACAATATTGGGATAAAGTGTTCACTTACTTTTTAGAAGAATATAAAGCGGGTAGAACACCGAACCCGGATGTTATGTGTAATAAAGAAATAAAGTTCAAGGCATTTCTTGACCATGCCTTGTCTTTAGGAGCAGATTATTTAGCTACCGGGCACTATGCCCAAGTCACTAAGGAAGGTGACGAGTATCAAATGCTGCGCGGTAATGATGATAATAAGGATCAAACTTATTTCTTGAATCAGCTGTCCCAGTCTGTTTTATCAAAGGTAATGTTCCCGCTGGGACATTTACCAAAAAAAGAAGTAAGGAAAATTGCAGCTGAAAATAATTTAGCCACTGCAAACAAAAAGGACAGTACCGGTATTTGCTTTATAGGAGAACGCAACTTCAAAGAATTTTTGAGCGAATATCTTCCTGCTCAACCCGGAAAAATGACGACATTGGATGGGGTGGAAAAAGGCAGGCATGAAGGGTTAATGTATTATACTATCGGCCAAAGGCAAGGATTGGGTATTGGCGGTTCAGGGGATCCATGGTTTGTCGTCGGTAAAAATTTAGAAGAAAACATTCTTTATGTAGAACAAGGCTTCCATAATGAATATTTATATTCCGACGGGTTAATTGCCAGTGATCTAAACTGGATAAACGAAAAAGAGTTGGATAAACCGCTTGAGTGTACGGCCAAATTCCGTTATCGTCAACAAGACAGTAAAGTCACGGTAACCCCGCTTGAAGATGGGAAAGTCCAAGTAACATTCCATGAACCACAACGGGCAATAACCCCTGGACAAGCTGTGGTCTTTTATGATGGTGACATATGTTTAGGTGGAGGAACCATCGATGAAATAATCAAAGATGAAAAATATTTGGATTATGTTGGCTAAGCTGCCTGTATTAATGCAAAACCCTTGCCGCTTCTGGCAAGGGTTTTGCTGTGAAATCAACGGCTTCACTTAATGAGCAATTTTTGCCCTCAAACACTTGGCGACAACCAACCTTTTCATTAAACTAGAAATATATGAGAAAATGTGAATAAATGATTCCTGAAAGGGACGGATAAATAATACGCCGCTGCAGGAAAAAAGGAAAACATGCCCCCTGGCCAAGGGCGGCTGCCGACATGGGGCGCAAAATACCGTTTTTAGTCGACCTTCCTTCATCGACGAAACCAGTTTACTTGTTGGACGAAAAGGCTGAAGCGAGCAGATGATAAAAAATCAGCAGAAAATATAATATGAGGTGGAAAAATGGACAAGATTACTCAAGGTATTGAAAAAATGAAGCAGCAGGACTTAGAAGAGGCTGCTCGATTATTTAACGAAGCGATTGAAGAAAATCCTGAAGAGGCAGTAGGGTATATTAATTTTGGAAATTTGCTTCTTCATATGAACGATTATGAAAGAGCCGACAGGTTTTACAACAAAGCAATAGAACTGGACGACCATGCAGCCACTGCTTATTATGGACTGGGAAATGTACACTTTGAACAAGAGGATTATGCTGCAGCCCAGCAAAATTTTCAAAAGGCAGTCAATCTTGGGCTGGCAGAGGCAGATGTCTATTTTATGCTGGGGATGTCTTTGCAGCTGCAGGAGCATGAAAAGCTTGCTCTTCCATACTTTCAGCGGGCAACAGAAATCAATCCGAAAGATGAAGCAGCACTCTTTCAGTACGGTTTAGCTCTAGCGCAAACAAACGAAATCGAACTAGCTAAAGAAACTTTTGATAAAGTATTGCAAATCAATCACCAGCATAGTGATGCACATTATAACATCGGAGTTACTTATTTATACGAAGAAAATGTAGACCGCGCTTATGAACATTTCAGCCAAGCATTAGAATATCAACCAGACCACGTGCTGGCTGCTAACGGAAAAAAGAGCATTGATGAAATGTTAAATCAGGGGAAAAGCGAAGAATAAAAGGGGCAATCACGATGGCAGTGGAGGAAAGGCAAGATGGAATGCAACATAAAAGTTATATAAAAGGTGAGCTTGTCCATAATATTTTTGTCAATGAGGACGAGCATTTTTCCATTGCCCGCATAAAAGTTCTGGATACGAATGAATCTATTTCAGAAAGTGATGTTGTTATAAAGGGTTACTTCTCCAGGCTTGATCCAGGGGAAACTTATCTATTTGAAGGGGAATTTGAACAACATAAAAAGTTCGGATTACAATACCAAGTTAATCATTATAAACGATTTGTCCCTGATACAGAAGATGGCTTGATTGCTTATTTATCCAGTGATTTATTTTATGGAATCGGTAAAAAAATCGCCGGGAGAATTGTTGAAGAATTAGGGGAAAATGCGGTTTCTAAGATTTTAAATGATGCTAGAGTACTTGACAGTATCCAGGGCCTGAATAAGGAAAAAGCGGATCAGCTTTCTAAAGATTTACAAGAGCATCAAGGATTTGAACATATAGTAGTCCATTTGTCCGGTTATGGTTTTGGCTTGAAGATGGCCCAAAAAATCTACAAGGTATATAAGGATGAAGCTATTTCTATTTTGGAAACAGATCCCTATCAATATGTCTTTGATATCGAAGGCTTTGGTTTTCAACGGGCGGATGAAGTGGCCAGACAGAATAACATACCGATGAATCACCCGAGCAGAATACAGGCGGCATGCATCTACATTCTTCAGCACAGTATTCAGGAAGGGCATGTGTATTTACCTTTGGAAAAGCATTTGTTCCAGGTCGACCAGCTGTTAAATGGGAGGGCCAATGGTATTGAAGTCGATGCCATTACTGAGCAGATTATTGAACTTAATCATGCAAAGAAATTGATCAACATTGAGTCTAAGGTTTATTTACCCGCCCTATATTACTCAGAAAGTGGGTTTTGTTCACAGATAGACAGAATTATAAAGCAAGATGTCAAAGAGCAGATAACAGCCTCTGAATTAATGAAGATTGTTGGGAGCATTGAAGAAGAAGAAGCGCTAAGTTATGGAAGGGAACAATACGAAGCTATAGAACAGGCATTAGCTTCT
This sequence comes from Sediminibacillus albus, assembly GCF_900101125.1. GTDB lineage: Bacteria > Bacillota > Bacilli > Bacillales > Amphibacillaceae > Sediminibacillus > Sediminibacillus albus. Next base: position 29,479 of record NZ_FNFL01000008.1, read on the forward strand.
AAGGTAATGATTCTGACGGGAGGACCGGGGACTGGAAAAACAACGGTTATCAAAGGAATCATCAATGCCTATGCTCAAATGAATCAGTTGTCTTTGGATCCGGACGATTATAAAAAAGATGATCCTTTTCCGTTCGTGTTGACCGCACCGACTGGAAGAGCTGCTAAAAGGATGAAGGAATCGACCGGACTTCCTGCAGTCACGATTCATCGGCTGCTCGGCTGGAATGGACATGAAACTTTTGAAAAAGATGAAGACAACCAGCTGGAAGGAAAATTGTTAGTGATAGATGAATTTTCAATGGTCGATATCTGGCTGGCTAATCAATTGTTCAGAGCTATTCCAAATGATATGCAAGTATTGATAGTAGGTGATGAAGACCAGCTGCCATCCGTAGGGCCGGGCCAGGTTTTGGCAGATCTCCTGAAAAGCGGTTTGGTTCCCTATGTTCAGTTGAATGAAGTGTATCGCCAAAAAGAAGGTTCAAAAATCATCCAGCTTGCTCATGAAATAAAAAATAATCAGTGTGGGCTTGATTCTTTAAATAAGGAATCAGACTTTAATTTCATTGATTGCCCTGAGTATCAAGTTGTTGACGTAATCATGCAAATTGTGAAGCGGGCTTATGATAAAGGAGTAGATCCGAAGGACTTGCAAGTGCTTGCACCCATGTATCGTTCCAAAGCAGGCATCCACCGCATTAATGAAGAAATTCAGAAGCTAATCAATCCAAAGAGTCCTCAGCGGAGAGAAGTGAGAACAAAAGAAGTTACTTTTCGCACCGGTGACAAGGTGATCCAATTGGTAAACCAACCGGAAGACGGTGTTTTTAATGGAGATATAGGGGAAATAACGGCCATATTTGAAGAAGATGAAAACAGCGATCAGACAGAGCAGGTGGTAGTCCTTTTTGATGAGAAGGAAGTAGCTTTTGAAAGAAAAGATTTAAATAATATCATGCATGCATATTGTACTTCTATTCACAAATCGCAAGGCAGCGAGTTCCCAATCGTAATTATCCCTGTTATACAGGGCTACAGAAGAATGCTGAGGAAAAACCTTTTATACACGGCAGTCACAAGATGTAAAAAATCATTGATTTTGTGCGGCAATAAACGCGCATTCATCCAGGGGATCAAGGAAGAGGATACGAGTAATCGGTTCACATCCCTTGAGGAACAGTTACAGCAATTACTCGAAATCCCTCAGCCTGAGGAAGAGGAAGAAGAAGAGGAACTATCGCCATACGATTTTTTATAATTTCCATGTATAAATAAGGAAGAAGTGGGAATGCTTTAGGACAATTCAGGATTTGTCAAGGAGTGGTCCTTTTCATGCATTGCCCGAACTGCAAAGGAAGAAACATTGGGAAAATAGGAAATCAACAATATTATTGCTGGAATTGTTTTATTGAGTTATCACTGCTCGGTGAAGTAATGGATCTCCATCAAGTGGAGCCTGATGGATCGTTGAGCTCCCTTAATGACCTTTTTACGGAAGATGAAAGAAAAGCTAACTGGTAGCGGACGATTTCTAACCGAGAAAGAAAGTGCCGACATCATAAAAAACACCTTCTCTGGGAAAACTAGGCTTTAAAAGGCAAAAGGAATTTCAGCTGTCCCTTTATTAATAGGAAAACACTGAAAAGCCCCGTTTTTCCCTGGAAGGAGTATCAATTCCATGTTAAATAACCAACATAAATCTGTGCGCTTTTTATATTGGATTCTTATTGGTATTCTGGCTTTTTTGTTTTTATATTTATTATTAAAACTATTGCCGCTTTATCAAACCATTTTAGGTGTATTCCTGCGTATTCTGACTCCCTTCTTAATTGCAGCATTGATCGCCTATTTGCTGCATCCGTTGATAGAGAAACTACATAAATTTAACTTACCGCGCTGGTTAGTCATTATTGGTATATATTTTCTTTTTTTTGGAGGAGCAGGTTATTTGCTCTACAAAACATTTCCTGTATTCATTCATCAGTTGAAAGACCTGAATGAAAACCTGCCATCATTTATGGAACAATACCGAGAAGCTATCTACGGATTATATGAACAAACGGCATATTTGCCAGAAACCGTTCATGACAGGATGGATTTGCTTCTTTACCGGATTGAAGAATTTATAGGAAGCCTGTTGACTGGAATCGTCCAACAGGCTGGGCGGATAATGGACATTGTGATATTAGCTGCTGTAATTCCTGTTTTGGTTTTTTATATGTTAAAGGATTTTGATTTAATCAAAAAGACCCTCAGCAAGCTTACACCGGAAAGATACAGGGATGGCAGCCGACAGCTATGCCGGGAAATAGATAAAAGCCTTGGAAATTACATAAGAGGGCAATTACTCGTTTGTCTGTTTGTCAGTTTAACAACCTATACTTGTTTATGGTTTATTGATATGAAATACCCATTATTGTTAGCAATCATTATGGGACTGACTAATATCATCCCTTATTTTGGACCGATATTAGGGGCAATTCCTGCTATAGTGATTGCCTTCACGATTTCAACAAAAATGGTTTTTTATGTCATTCTGGCCGTATTCGTTGTGCAAATCGTAGAAGGGAATTTATTGTCTCCGTTTATTGTCGGTAAGAGTATCAATATCCATCCTATATTAATAATTTTTGCTTTGCTGGCCGGTGGGGAAATTGGCGGTATTCTGGGCATGATCCTTGCAGTCCCAGTCATAACAATTGGAAAAGTTATTATTTATCAAATCCGCCAGTTCCGGGCAGCTGATTAATTGACAACTTCAGCATTATTTTTTATACTTTTTTATAAGTACATGTACGTATCAATGATAAAACACTGTGAAGATCCTGAGTACATAGTAGACCATCTTAAAGAGAGGAATTTCCCTGGCTGAAAGAAATTCCAGATTAAGGACTATGGAAAGCTAGGTTGGAGTGCGGGTTCATCCCCGCCGGTGACGCACCGTTATTTGCGCTTAAGGTGATGGATGAATATCCATAATCAGGGTGGTACCGCGAATTCAGCTCTCGTCCCTGCTATTAAAGCAGGAATGGGAGCTTTTTATATTTTGAGCTTTTTTATCTTTTATGAACCGAGAATTTGATTAAGCAGAAGTAAACTCGCTCCTAGTGGTATTTTAGAACAGCTCTGAGCCTATAACAAATTGTATGAAAAATTTTTAGGAAGAATTTGGAGGTTATAAATATGAAAGTTTTATCTTCAGCTCAAGTAAGGCAAATGTATTTAGATTTCTTTAAGGAAAAAGGGCATCGTATCGAGCCTAGTGCATCTCTAGTTCCTAAGGATGACCCTACTCTTCTCTGGATTAATAGCGGTGTCGCTACTTTGAAAAAATATTTTGATGGGCGAGTAATCCCTGACAACCCCAGGTTGGTCAACGCTCAAAAAGCAATTCGTACCAATGATATTGAAAACGTCGGGAAAACCGCTCGGCACCATACGTTTTTTGAAATGCTCGGCAACTTTTCGATCGGTGATTATTTTAAAGAAGAAGCGATTGAGTGGGGATGGGAGTTTCTGACAAGCGAAAGATGGATGGGATTTGATGAGGAGTTGTTATCAGTTACTGTACATCCGGAAGATGAAGAGGCCTATCAAATTTGGCGCGATAAAATTGGTCTGCCTGAAGAACGGATTATACGTTTAGAAGAAAATTTCTGGGATATAGGAGAAGGACCGAGCGGCCCAAACACAGAGATATTTTATGACCGGGGAGCTGCTTATGGCAATGATCCACAAGATCCTGAGCTTTATCCCGGTGGAGAAAATGAACGCTATCTTGAAGTATGGAATCTTGTCTTTTCCCAGTTCAACCATAATCCTGATGACACTTATACGCCGCTGCCCAAGAAAAACATTGATACAGGAATGGGGCTTGAACGGATGGTAAGTGTCATCCAGGATACACCGACCAACTTTGAAACAGACTTATTCCTGCCATTGATAAAAAGAACGGAACAATTGGCTGAAGTGAAGTACGGAGAAAGCCAAGAAAGCGATACTGCCTTCAAAGTGATCGCTGACCATATCCGAACAGTTTCCTTTGCTGTCAGTGACGGAGCATTGCCTTCCAATGAAGGCAGAGGTTATGTGTTACGCAGACTGCTTAGAAGAGCCGTTCGATATGCCAAGCAAATAGGGATTGATCGCCCATTCATGTATCAACTAGTCGCTGTTGTCGGTGAAATAATGGGAGAATTCTACACGGAGGTTGAAAAGAAACAGGAATTAATCGCCGATGTCGTAAAAACCGAAGAAGAGCGTTTTCACGAGACGTTAAGCGAAGGATTAGCGATCCTTTCTAATATCATGGAAACAGAGAAACAAAAAGGTAGCAATGTTTTTCCTGGAAAAGAGGTATTCCGTCTTTATGATACGTATGGTTTTCCGAAAGAGTTGACGGAAGAATACATTGCTGATGCTGGTTTTACCCTTGATGTCCAAGGGTTTGAAGAAGAAATGGGCAAGCAGCGGGAGAGAGCCCGCCAAGCGAGACAGAAAGTAGATTCCATGCAAATCCAGGAAGGTGTCTTTGGTGAAGTAGATGTTGAAAGTACTTTTATTGGCTATGAGAACTTGGATATTGAAACAACGATTGAGGAAATCATAAAAGACAAAGCGTTAGTTTCATCGGCTGCAGAAGGAGACGAAGTGTATCTAATCTTGAAAGAAACACCATTTTATGCTGAAAGCGGCGGCCAAGTAGCTGATCGTGGATGGCTTCATACTGATCATGCAACAATTTCAGTTCAAGACGTACAAAAAGCGCCAAAAGGCCAAAACTTGCACAGAGCAATTATAAAGGAAGGAGCCATCCAAAAGGGGGAACAGGTACAAGCGGTTGTAGAAAAAGCTTCACGTTCCCAAATTGTTAAAAACCACACAGCAACTCATTTACTTCATCAAGCATTGAAGGATGTATTGGGAGACCATGTCAATCAGGCAGGTTCTCTTGTGTCGGCTGACAGGCTTCGCTTTGACTTTTCCCACTTTGGTTCTATAACCGAGGATCAGCTGCAGCAAATAGAAGCAATTGTTAATGAAAAAATTTGGTCTTCTGTTCCTGTTGCTATTGATTATCACAATATTGATGAAGCTAAAAAGATGGGGGCGATGGCACTCTTTGGCGAGAAGTACGGTGACATTGTCAGGGTAGTTCAAGTTGGTGACTATAGCATAGAGCTTTGTGGTGGCTGCCATGTAGTAAACACTGCAGAGATTGGTTTATTCAAGCTTGTGTCTGAATCAGGGATTGGGGCAGGTACACGGCGAATTGAAGCAGCAACAGGGAAAGCTGCATATCAGTTTATGAGTGGGAAACAATATGTACTTAATGAAGCAGCAGAGCTGCTTAAAACTGCGCCAGATAACGTACCAGAACGGATTGAAGCTTTATTCCAGGATTTAAAAGACTTGCAACGGGAAAAAGAATCCCTTAGTGCTAAACTTTCCAATATGGAAGCAGCATCTATTTTAGATGATTTACAGGAAATCAATGGCGTACAGCTGCTTGCCAAGCAGGTGGACGTACAAGAAATGAACCAGTTAAGAAGCATGGTGGATGAGCTAAAGCAAAAAGTGTCTTCCGGCATTATTCTGCTCGGCGCTGTCAGCAATGGCAAGGTTCAACTCGCAGCAGGTGTTTCCGGAGATTTGATCGACAAGGGATTCCATGCAGGAAAGCTGATTAAAGAAACAGCTCAGCGATGCGGCGGCGGAGGAGGAGGCCGTCCGGATATGGCACAAGCTGGTGGTAAGAATCCTGAACAGCTGCCCGAAGCATTAAAGTATGCAGAGACTTATATCATGGAGAATTCTTAGTTTTTCATTTGGATTAATTAGGTATATAATAGAAGTAACAATTGTGGACGTTTTATAACGTTAAAGCAAAATCTGAAACGGGGGTAAACTGATGGGATCAATGGATAAGACAATGAAATTTAATTTTCCCGAAGAACCATTTGAAGAAAATGTTAAAGAGGTGCTATTAACGGTGCACGAGGCTTTAAGGGAAAAAGGCTATAATCCAATTAACCAGATTGTAGGATATTTGTTATCTGGTGACCCGGCTTATATTCCCCGCCATAAAGATGCCAGGAACTTAATAAGAAAAATGGAGCGGGACGAGCTGATTGAGGAATTGGTAAAGTCGTATTTAAACAATCATAAAGAGGATAAGTAATGAAAAAAATGGGTTTGGATGTCGGTGAAAAAACGATCGGAGTTGCGGTCAGTGATGCATTTGGCTGGACTGCCCAAGGATTGACGACCATTAAGTGGGATGAAAATGATTATTCTTCGGCAACAAAATCGATAGAAAAGATCATTAATGAACATAATATTGAGGAGGCTGTCGTAGGCCTTCCGAAGAATATGAATGGAACAATTGGTCCGCGGGGAGAAGCTTCACAAACATTTGCTAAGTACCTGGAGAAACAGTTCTCTATAAATACGGTACTGTGGGATGAAAGACTGACTACGATGGCTGCCGAACGTGTATTACTGGAAGCTGACATGAGTAGAAAGAAACGGAAAAAAGTAATTGATAAAATGGCCGCTGTCATGATTTTGCAGGGATATTTGGATGCAAATAAATGACAAAAAACAAGCGCGGAGGTGAAGGAAATGGCCTTAGAAGAAAAAGAAAGAATTATCATTCCTGACGAACATGGAGAAGAGCATTTATTCGAAGTGCTGTTTACTTTTGATGTCGACCAGACAGGAGATTCCTATATCGCTGTAGTACCTATGGAACAAAAAGAGGATGAGGAAGTAGAAGTATTTGCTTTTCGCTATGAAGAAAAATCCCAAGACGAAGATGACTTATCTTTATTCCAAATAGAATCGGAAGAAGAGTGGGAAATGGTTGAGGAAATGCTCAACACTTTGACCGAGGAAGAAACAGACTAATCTGTCCCGATTAGTTAATATACGGGGTCTGCCTTGCAGCAGTGCACAGTAAGAGCACTTGCTTGCAGCGGCAGGCCTTTTTAATTTTCGGAAAATGCCTGCCACTGGGCAGAATTTTGCTTAAATGCAGGAAATACATATAATAATTAGAAAAAGTGTCTGAATATGTAGTATAATGTATCGGGTGAAGGGGGTTGCTTTATGTCTACTTCAGATAAAATCGGTAATTTTTCCGAACGGATGAAACAGAGAATAGAAGAAGCAAGCACGGTCAGGAAAATTGTCGCTATTATCTTATCTTGTTTAGTATTGATAATCTTAATTGGAACAGTTTCAGGATACCTATATGTGAAATCCGCCATGGAACCTGTTGATCCTGATGACGACTCCCAAATAGGCGTAGAAATACCTTTGGGCTCATCAACATCACAAATCGCCCAAATACTTGAGGACAACGGTATTATTAGCAACAGCTTAGTTTTTCGCTTTTATATTAAATTTAATAATGTCGCTGAATTTCAAGCAGGGGAATATGATTTTTCTCCATCCATGTCTTTTGGGGAAATCGTTGACGCTTTACAAACGGGAACAGTGCTGAAGGAACCGGTATTGTCAATTACCATTCCAGAAGGAAAAAACATTGAGGAGATTGCTTCTATATTTGCTGAAAAAGCAGGTATAAATGCTGATGATTTTATAAAGAAAACTGAAGATGTTGAATATGTACAACAGTTAATAAATAAGCACCCATCGATATTGTCAGAAGCAGTGCTTGATCCCGAAATCAGATATCCCTTAGAAGGGTATTTGTTTGCTGCTACGTATGATTTTTACGAAGAAAACCCTGGTATTGAGAAAATCATTGAATCAATGATCCGAAAAACTGAAAATGTAGTAACACCTTATTTAGATTCGATTTCGGAACAAGACGGGGTTGGCTCTGTGCATGAAGCTTTGACGATGGCTTCATTGGTAGAGAAAGAAGCGCGGACCGAGAAAGACCGTAAATTAATAGCGGGGGTCTTTTATAACCGTTTAGCAGAGGACATGATGCTGCAAACAGATCCTACAGTGTTATACGCCAAAGGAGAGCATAAGTCCCGGGTGTTGTTTGAAGACTTGGAGGTAGAGTCTCCATATAACACGTATCAAGTAACAGGTCTGCCAGTCGGTCCGATTTCCAACTTCGGGGAAAATTCTCTAAAATCTATTTTAGAGCCGGAAGATACGAGTTATATGTATTTTGTGGCAGCCGAAGATGGTACCGTCTATTATTCAGAAACTTATGAAAAACATCAGCAATTGACCCAGGAATATTTGCATAGGGATGCTGCAGGGGAGTGAATGCAAAATTCGCATTCCCTGTTTTTTTTGTGTTAAAATAATATGGTTGTATAGAAGAATTCTGCTCTTCAGATATGCGGAGGGGGTTTGCTGAAATGGACGAACATTTGGAACAATACTTGACAGGAACACTGCCAGCTAATCAGGAATGGGTTGATAAATTAGAACATTATGCTCAGCAACATCAGATTCCCATTATGGAACCACTTGGCATCCATTTTTTAATGCAGTTGATCAGAATGAAGAAACCAGCAAAGATACTTGAAATAGGTACTGCAATTGGTTATTCGGCACTAAGGATGCTCGAGGCTTACCCAAAGGCCAAAGTAGTAACAATTGAAAGAGACGAAAAACGATATCGTGAAGCTGTCAAAAATATAACTGCACTTAATAAACAGAACAATATAGAATTGATTTTTGGAGATGCATTGGAAGAAGAGGAAAAAATAAAGAGCGAGGGTCCCTATGACCTGCTGTTTATTGATGCGGCGAAGGGACAATACCGCCGTTTTTTTGAGCTATACAGCGAATATTTGAGTGAAGATGGAGTCGTTATCTCTGATAATGTTCTCTTTAAAGGGCTAGTAGCGAATCAGCCTGAAAATAAAGATAGAACGAATAAAATTGCGACTAAAATCCGCAGTTATAATGAATGGCTGGTCGAACATCCTAACTATCAGACAACCATCATACCTATAGGTGACGGGATTGCCTTAACGGTCAGAAGATGAAGAAATTTAAAGGAGAGCAAATAGCATGTCGAATAAACCCGTAGTAATTGGAGTAGCCGGCGGAAGCGGTTCAGGAAAAACATCGGTGACAAGATCGATCAGCCAGCGTTTTACAGACAAAACGATTTTAGTAATCGAACAGGATTATTATTACAAAGATCAAGGACACCTTCCCTATGAAGAGCGCCTTAACACTAATTATGACCACCCGCTTGCTTTCGATAATGACCTGTTGATTGAGCATGTGAAGACTTTGCTGGAGCAAAGGCCCATCGATAAACCGGTCTATGATTATACAAAGCATACAAGATCAGAGGAAGTAATTAGGGTAGAGCCTAAAGAAGTAATCATTTTGGAAGGCATACTTATTCTTGAAGACCAGCGTTTGTTAGACCTGATGGATATCAAGGTATTTGTAGATACAGATGCAGATGTCAGGATTATTAGAAGGCTTTTGCGTGATATGAAAGAACGGGGACGTACAATAGATTCTGTTATTGAACAATATATCAATGTTGTACGCCCTATGCATTTGCAATTTGTTGAACCAACGAAACGCTATGCAGACATCATCATTCCTGAAGGCGGGCAAAACCATGTGGCGATTGATTTAATGGCCACAAAGATACAAACCATCCTTAATGGATGATGTTTTTACACAGGCAAATAGAAAAGTATTGAAAAATTAAATAAAATCTGCCATAGTATTGTTAATAGTTTAAATGAAAATATTAACAACAGACGTTGAGCGCACTAATGTGCTGCTCATTTTTATAGCCGTTAAATGCAGCTTGGCAATAAAGCGGCACGGCTTTCGGCAGTATATACAGATGGAGAGATGAAATCCCGGTGACTGTATGGATTTAATTTCTCATTTTCTTCCTGTATAATATATAAAATAAATATACCCAGATAGATGAAGTCCTGGTGTACTCAGGAATTTTGCCATTAATGTTGGGATCAAAGGAGTGTGTCAAATGGCTACAGAAAAAAACTTTTATATGACCCAAGAGGGGAAAGAAAAATTAGAAAATGAATTAAATCATTTAAAAACGGAAAAAAGGCAGGAAGTTGTCGAAAGAATAAAAATCGCAAGAGGTTTCGGCGACCTATCTGAGAATTCTGAATATGATGCAGCCAAAGATGAACAGGCATTTGTAGAATCGAGAATTGCCCAAGTCGAAAATATGATTAGAAATGCAGTCATTATTGAAAATGATAACCAAAATCCTAATATGGTAAGTCTTGGGAAATCGGTTACTTTTAAAGAATTGCCTGATGGTGATGAAGAAAGCTATACCATTGTAGGGAGTGCAGAAGCGAATCCCTTTGAAGGAAAAATTTCCAATGACTCGCCGATTGCTAAGACATTAATCGGCCGGGAAATTGGTGAGAAGGTAACCGTGCCTACACCGGGCGGAGACCTGGAAGTAGAAATAATTAGCGTAGACTAATAAATCAAAGAAAGATGTTCCCAGAGAGCTAAGGCCTCAGGGGAACATCTTTCTTTTATCTATTCATTTTTCTGCCTATCGGCGGCATGTGGAAATCAGGATTGATTTATGGTAATACAAAAACCGAATTTGGTTTCCATTGATCTGCTTTTAAGATAACTCGGACAGCTTTTTAGTCTTATGGATATAAGGGTAGTAGGGAAGGAAAACTTTTTTTAAGAAATCCTCCTTTTCTAAGGTTATGATGAATTCAAAGACGACAAGTTCTTCTACATTAGAAAATTGCATCTCAGAGCCATCAAGAAAGAAAACAGAGAAAAGGTTACTTTCTTTATCGTATCCTACTTCATTAAATGTTCTTATTCCCCATAGTTGCTGATTGAATTTAGTTACCTTCAACAGAATCATCCCCTCCTGTTCTCGATATTTTATAGTTAGATGTTTATGCGCCGACTCCTTCCTATATGCCAAAACTAGAAGAAGTTCGACAAAAAAAGAATAATGATATGGTAAGAATCATTTTGTCCCTTTCAAAATACCATAGTATAATATAGAAATAGAGAGAAAAGGAGGTACATTCATGTCTGATGAATTTTACTCTCCCTCCAGAGTTAATCGCTTTGAAAAAAAGAGAAAAAGTACTAAAGCTATTTCCATACTTTTAATCCTTGGAGGGATCTTGGTTATTATATTGATTGGCTGGTTTTTATTTGGTGGAGGCGAAGAAAACAATTCTGCTGATCAATCAGATGAAAACTCTACCACCGAAAATGCAGATCAGAATTCTTCAGGGAATGAACAGGCGCCAAATGATGATAGCAGCAATGGAGAAAAAGAGAGCGCTGGCGGAGAAGAAAATCAAACGGAAGATGATACAAGCCAACAGGACGAAACATCCGAAAATGCAGATGAAGGTACCAGGGATGAGCAATCAGCTGGTGAGCGGGAACAAGTCGATTCTTCAGGAGACAGCAATGTAGTCGAAGCCTATACGGCTGATTGGCAGCCTGTCGGGACTTCTCAGCAGGAACCTCATCAAACTACCTATGAGGAAGGTACACAGGATTGGGAAGAAATGATGGAAGCTATTGAGCTTGCAACTGACTTGACTAGTGATGATCGGGTTGTCTGGTGGGTAGAAAGGGCAGGCGATCAGCAAGTCATTGCCACTGTCTCAGATAGTGCTGAAACGGAAATATACCGAACATATGTCACCTGGGTAGAAAATCAGGGCTGGAAACCGACAAAAGTGGAAGTCCTTGAGGAAAATGATCAGAAATACCGCTTTGAAAATGAATAACCTTGCAGCTTTTAAATATAGGAGGAATCATACGTGACTATAGCAATCATCGGAGCAATGGATGAAGAAGTTGAATTGATTAAAAGCAAAATGGACATTAAAAAGACAGTAGAAATAGCTGGCAGCAGTTTTGTTGAAGGGACATTAAATCATAGGGATGTCGTATTGCTGCAATCAGGTATTGGCAAAGTAAACGCCGCGATGTCAGCCACAATACTGCATGAACGATATAAACCAGCATGCGTCATTAATACAGGTTCAGCTGGTGGGTTTGACAGGGAATTGGAGGTTGGCGATCTGGTCATTTCCACGGATGTTGTCCATCATGATGCAGACGTGACTGCTTTCAATTACGAATATGGCCAAGTACCAGGGATGCCTGCCAAATTTGCAGCTGACAAAAAGCTGGTAGAACTTGCCGCGCAAGCAGCTAGTGGGTTGAATGGCATCCATGCTAAAACAGGATTGATTGCTACTGGAGATTCCTTTATGCAGGACACACAGCGCGTGAATTTTGTCAGGGATAAATTTCCTAATATGTTAGCAGCTGAAATGGAAGCAGCCGCTATTGCCCAGGTAAGTTATAAATACGATGTTCCTTTTGTGGTCATTCGGGCATTGTCAGATATTGCGGGCAAGGATTCTTCGGTATCCTTTGAAGAATTTTTGGAAAAGGCAGCAGCCAATGCAGCTAACCTGATAATGGATATTGTTGAGAACATTTAGATAAACATCCTAATATTTACCTTTCGGGTAATCTCTCTTTCTATGATATTATTTTAATAGATTGGGCAGAACAGCCGGAAGGGAGAAGCAGCAATGAACCAAGAAGTTAAGCAAATCGAACAGAAAATCGAAGACTATACTCGTTTCTTGAAAACTTTGCTAATGCTGAGTACCTTTCTCTATCTCGGGTTGATTATAAGTTATTATCTAGAGCCGAATGGAAAAGGGGCCATTGTGTGTGGTTTGCTGATAGCCACAGTCAGCTTAGCTGGCTGGTTTGCTGCTTTGCTTAGGAAGTGGCAGCGCCAATTGAACCAATTGATGGAATAACTCAGTTAATGAGGTAAAAATACGAAACGCTTGCTGGAGCATAAGTAGCCGCCCCGGCAAGCGTTTTTTTAAAAAAAATTCCAAGTAAGTGGTCACGGTCAGGAGGAGGCAGCTAGGATTTCCGTTTGTCTTGGCGGTAATACTCGTGGAAAATTTTCATAAGCGCTCTTTTCTCTATCCTAGACACATAACTTCGGGATATTTTCAGTTTTTTGGCAATTTCACGCTGGGTCAAATCCTTACTGTTATTTAAGCCATAACGGTTGATAACCACTTCTTTTTCACGCTCATCCAGAATACCGATAAATTCTTTTATTTTCTCTACTTCCATATTTAATTGAATGTACTCAATCAAATCTTCATTCTCTGCTTCGAGGATATCGATTAAGCTGATTTCATTTCCTTCTTTGTCCTGTCCGATCGGATCCTGCAATGATACATCTTTTTTGGTTTTCTTCAGAGCACGTAAATGCATCAATATTTCGTTTTCTATACATCTTGCAGCATAAGTGGCTAATTTCGTTCCTTTACCGACTGAGAAACTTTCAATCCCTTTAATTAAACCAATGGTCCCGATGGATATTAAATCTTCAGTATCTTCCCCGGTATTTTCAAATTTTTTGACGATATGGGCAACTAAGCGTAAATTGTGCTCGATTAACATATCTCTGGCGTGTTGGTCACCCTCCTGCATCTTTTCAATATATTCAGCTTCTTCTTTTGGTGATAGAGGTTGGGGGAAGGCGTGGTTTTTTACATAAGAAACAAAAAACAACGTTTCCTTAATAATGTATGCTAATGCGCTTAATATACCGGACAAAAACAAGCACCTCCGTTAGAGTGGGCTATAGCCTATATACTCACTCTATGTAGGAGCAGGGATAATTGTGCCTGTCTCATAAATGAAACTTTTCCCGGTAATGAAGCACCGGTGTAAAAGCTTATAGCAAAAGAGGCCCCATCATCCTGTCAGGATAACGGCGCCTCTCATGGGGATGTTTGTTTTGGTTGGATAACGTTTTTCTTATTCGGTATTTTCAGGGTTTTCTTTAGCTTTTACTGCCTCGGCGTAATCATCTCTGACATTTTCTCCCCAAAGCGCGATGTCGCTTCGATGGGCTGCCCGGGATATCATGTGTCCGGAAACAGGGACTGTTAACAAAACGAAAAGAAGGCCTAAAATAAGCTTTCCGCTCATGATTCCATGTTCTACATATAAGAATAAGAATGCACCAATCATGATACCGGTAATGCCAATGGTTGGTGCTTTAGTGGCAGCATGCATTCTTGTGTAAACATCAGGGAATCTGAGCAAGCCAATCGAGGTTGAAAAAATGAAAAAGGTTCCAACAAGCAGGCAGATAGAAACAATTATGTCTACAATTATATCAATATTAATCCCTGTCAATGATAACACCCTTTTCAATGAATTTTGCTAACGCAATTGTCCCAATAAATAATAAAATCCCAATCAACAACACAATATCATTCAGCTTGGTGGTAACAAGAAGAACGGCAATAAGTCCGACCAATGCCATCAGGTTAATGCCGATAGCATCTAAAGCAACAGCCCGGTCAGGGTTGGTCGGGCCTTTAATAGCTCTTATTAATAATAGGACAAGGGATATAGCGGTAGCTATTACGCATATCATCGTGATGCCATAAGCGATTTGATCAAAAGTTTCAGCCATTTTATCTTGTCACCTCCATAATTGCTTTCTCAAACGTTTCTTTAATATCAGTTATGGCAGCCTCGGTATCTTCCAGATGCATGGCATGAACATAGATAAGGCTGTTATCATCTGATACGGCAATCGAAAGCGTTCCAGGAGTCAAAGAAATCAGGTTGGCAAGCAACGTAATTTCCCAGTCGCTTTTTAGTTCAGTCGGCAAAGCAAAAATCCCGGGTTTGATGTCTAATTTTGGTTTGTAAACTAGCTTTACAATTTCGATGTTAGACAGAATTAATTCTTTTGTAAATAATATCATTAACTTGAATACTTTGATTACCCGCTCCATATAAAAAGCGTCCGGAATGAACCTTTGCAGTACGAGCAATAGCAGTATTCCGATTAAGTAACCGGAAAAAAAAGTGGAAAAGGTATAACTCTCACTCATAAACATCCACATTACCGCGATCAAAATATTTAATAAAATTTGAAAAGGCATATAGGTTTACTCCTTAAAAACAGAATCGATATATATTTCAGGGTTTAATAAGTCGTTTGATATGTCTTCGACCACCGGATAGAAAAGTT
This sequence comes from Sediminibacillus albus, assembly GCF_900101125.1. GTDB lineage: Bacteria > Bacillota > Bacilli > Bacillales > Amphibacillaceae > Sediminibacillus > Sediminibacillus albus. The sequence continues at coordinate 44,533 of NZ_FNFL01000008.1, forward strand.
CCGCACCGACACCGAGCAAAACAGAAAAGAAAATCAAGAAAGCTATCGGCCAAGTAAAAGCGTTTGCGGCCTTTTTGTTAACAATGATCGTTTCATCTTTTTCTCCCCAGAAACCTCGTACAAATATCTTCATCAAGGAATATAGAATGAGCAGGCTGGATAGCAGGCCTATGATCGCAATTATTATTTCTCCTTCCGCAAAGCTTCCTTGCAAAATCAGTAATTTTCCGATAAACCCGCTGAATGGAGGGACACCAGCAAGTACAAAAGCTGAAATGAACAGCAGCCAGCCGAGCAGTGGATATTGATTAATCAATCCTCTCATTTTTCTCAAGTCAGAAGTGCCTGCTAAATAGGATATAGCTCCTACTAGCAAGAATAGGGCAGCCTTGATAATCATATCGTGGACTAAATAATAAACAGATCCACTAATAGCTGTTTGATTATATATCCCGATACCCATAATCATAAATCCAACCGCCGGCATAATATTATAAGCGATGATCAGTTTGATATTGTCTGTCGATAAGGCTCCTATTACTCCAAATACAAGGGTGAAGCCGGCTATCCAGATAAATAAGTCGTGTGTTAAAGAGGTTTGGTGGACAAAAACCAAGGTAAACATCCTGATAATCGAATATACGCCCACTTTAGTCAATAGTGCTGCAAACAAAGCAGAAATAACTGGGTTTGGAACCGTATATGGTTTAGGCAGCCAGTAATAAAGTGGAAATAGGGCAGCTTTTGTTCCAAATACGAAAAATAGCAGGATACCGATCGTCGTTAGTATTCCTCGTTGTTCTACCTCTTGGACTCGTTCAGCCATTTGGGCCATATTGACAGTACCCAAAACGGAATAAAGAAACGCGATAGTTGTCACAAAAACGATAGATGAAAAAAGATTGACCAGTACGTACTTAATTGACTCACGCAGTTGGACTTTTTCTCCGCCCAAAGTAATTAAAGCATAGGAAGCCATTAATAATACTTCGAAAAATACAAACAGGTTAAACAGGTCCCCTGTTAGAAAAGCTCCAGAGACACCAGTAATCAGCAAAAAGAAAAAAGAGTAAAAATAAAAGCTTTCTTTTTTCTCTGCTAAGGAATGCTGGGCATAAAAGACACAAGCCAAACCAATGATGTTCGTGGTTAGTACGAGTGTGATTGCCAGCAGGTCAGCGACTAATACGATACCATAAGGCGCTTCCCATCCTCCTGTTTCTAACGTCACTGTGCCATTTTGATAAACATAATAAAAGATATAGGCTGCTACCCCTGTGTTAAGGATAGACAGCAGTTTAGCCGTATTTCTCGCCAGGATTGTTTTTTTATGAATGAAAGCCAATAATATCCCGGCAATTAACGGGATGATTATTGGTAAAACTGCTAAATTACTCATCATGGTTACCCCTTAATTTTTCCATATTATCTGTCTCGTTTTCTTGTGCAGCTCGATAGGACAAAACAAGCAATAAACTTGTCAAGCCGAAACTGATAACGATAGATGTTAAAACTAACGCCTGTGGAAGCGGATCAGCATACTCTGTTATTCCGTATTCCAAGACAGGTGGAGCGCCACGCTTCAATTTTCCCATTGTTATAATGAATAAATGCGCCCCGTTGGATAATATCACTGTTCCGATTACTATTCTGAGCAGCTGCTTTTGTAAAATATTATATATCCCCGCAGCAAACAGAATTCCTGCCACGACCGACATGATTATTTCCAATTTACTCACCCTCCTTGCTGCGGCGCAGCTTAATTAGAGTATAAATACTAAAAGCTGCAATGCCTAACACTGTAATCTCAAAAAGGGTATCAAGCCCACGCATATCGACGAGGATGACATTTACGACGTTATCTCCACCGCCTAAGTCGTGTGAGGTTTCCAGGAAATAATCGGAAATGACCGAGAACCATTTACTGCTGTGGGCAGAAATACCAATCAATGCCATCATACTTCCAAATGCGATAGCAATGATACCGTTAGTCAATTTAATTCCTAATCCTTCCGTCCTTGTACGCAATTGAGGAAGGTGATAGAAGCAGAGCAACAGCAGAGCAACAGTAATTGTTTCGACAGCAAGCTGTGTCAGCGCTAAATCCGGTGCCCGGTAAAATACAAATAATAGAGCCTGGCCATATCCTGCTACTCCAAGGATAATAATTGCAGCTACATTGTCTTTGGCGAAAATAGTAGCAATAGCAGCCACACTGACTAGGACACCTACTAAAAGTTCAGGATACGTGATTGCTGCTAAGTCATCTGTCTTCCAGGTAAAACCGCCAGTGCCGATCATGACAGTTGTCGTTACTAAAAATATGGTAGAAATGATCAAAGCAGTATATCTTCTTAGCGACCCATTCATATAGGAATTCGTCAAATTAGCAGAGTAAACATCCAATCCGGATAACAAACGATTGTAAACCTTATTGAAACTCAAACTGCCAGGAATGGTTTGATAAATTTTCCACCATCTTTCCCGAAAAACAAATAACAACGTACCAAGTGCCACTACTGTCAGCGACATGAAAAAGGCTGGAGATAAGCCATGCCAAAATGCAATGTGTTTGTGTACTTCCTCACCGCTGATTGCTTCAGCTGCATGGGCAAGAAACGATTCATTGAACAAATTCGGAAACAAGCCAATAATTATAACTCCGCCAACCAATATGATTGGAGCAGCCAGCATGCCAATTGGCGCTTCATGCGGTTTTTTCGGAAGTTCCTCAAGTTTCTGCCCACCAGTAAACGTGCCAAAAAACAAATACATAGAGTAGACAAAGGTAAAGATACTGCCGAAAACTGCCAAGTACGGTATCACTTGTTTCATCATTGTTGCTATCCATAAAGTGGTGTCGCCAATGTCCAGGGCGTTTTCGAAAAACAGTTCCTTACTGTAAAAGCCGTTAAGGAAAGGCAGCGGGACACCTGCCATCGAAAATGTACCAAACAAGGCAAGAGTCATCGATATTGGCATTAAGGTCATAAGGCCGCCCAGTTTACGAATATCTCTTGATCCTGTTTCATGGTCGATTATCCCTGCAATCATGAACAAACTTCCTTTGAAAGTGGCATGATTCAAAATATGAAACACGGCTGCAAATACTGCTGCTTTCGTTCCAAAACCCAGCATCGCCATAATCATCCCCAGCTGGCTAATGGTAGAGAAGGCTAGAATGCCCTTAAGATCTGTCTGCCTGACAGCCATATAAGAGGCCCAGCATAGTGTAAGGATACCGATCCCGCTGACGATAATAAAAAACCATTGATATCCTGTAAATATAGGAGAAAATCTAGCTACAAGGAATATCCCTGCTTTAACCATTGTGGCTGAATGCAAGTAGGCACTGACAGGCGTAGGTGCTTCCATTGCATCCGGCAGCCAGATATGAAACGGGAATTGAGCTGATTTCGTAAATGCCCCTAATAAAAGAAGCCCCAGGATTAATGGAAGGTAAGCACTGCCAAGAATGGCATCTGTATCAGCAATCATCGCTTGAATACTTGACGTACCGGTTATAACATGCAGCAAGATAAAGCCGCCAAGCATGCTTAAGCCACCGAACACAGTAATTAACATCGACTTCATTGCGCCGTACCTTGACCCCTCCCGATGGTTCCAAAAACCGATCAAAAGAAAGGAGGAAATAGACGTTAACTCCCAAAATGAATAAAGCACATATATGTTGTCTGATAATACTACTCCGAGCATGGCAGTCATGAACATTAGAAGATAGACGTAAAAGTGTGCCAGCTTCTCGGATTTATGTAGATAGAAGATCGAATAAAGGGTTACTAATGCCCCGATTCCGCTGATGAGCAATACAAATAGTAAACTTAACCCATCAAGGTAAAAATCCATAAAAATATTCATGGACGGAATCCATGGATTACTTTCTAAGACAGGTGAAAACCCTTCGCCAACATATCGGACAAAATAAATAAAGATTCCGAGAGGAACGAAGAAGACAAATACCCCTGGGTGGATTTTGCCTTTAAATTTACTCAGAAAGGGAATGGAAAGAGTAATAATAAGTGGAATTAAAACTGCGAATAGCATCTAAGTTTGGTCCTCCTTTAATATATATAGCAGGTATGAAGGGGAAAGTTTTGAACAATCAAGCTTTCATTCACGAGCAACATGCAGTCGCAAAAGTTTGCTTTTCACTTTCATTGTAATCAGAAGATAGAGTAATATTCAACTAAATACCTTTACCTGCTGTCTAACAACGAAAAATTTTTCAATAAGACCCTATAATACCATTTTAACGAAAATAAAAAACTCCTGCCATTGTTAAAGATGACAAGAGTTTGACAATTTTAATGTAACGGATTGAAAGCTAAATGATTTAACTGGAATACTTAATTTCATGGGTCAAAGATCTTCTTTGTATTTCCTTTTCTATTAAATGAATAAATTCATTGCTTAAATTCAATTCATTTGCTTTGTGGTAGGATTCAATTAATAATTCATCAGATAAATGTTCCATATGGCTGCCCCTCCTGTATTGGAAGTTTCCCATCAAAATACATTCAAAAAAGAATGTCTGTCGTGAAGTTATTAATACTTTACCATGAAAGCAGGGGTTGGACAAGCAGCAAGTTATCTACAGGACCTTGTATATAACTTGTTAATAAACTCTATTTTTCATTTATAATATTTGATTTAACAGCAACGATAATGTGTATAAAGTTATCCACAATAAAAAGAATAGGGGAATTTGTCGAAAGAAAGATAGCATCTTTTAGGGGCTTCAGCATATGGGCAGACAAGGGAGACGATGAAGGAATGGAAAATTTGTTTTGAAACGAGCCAGTAAAATGTATATCATGAGTAAGGAGCATTAAGAACGGTTATACATAGAATGAGGTGACTAGTGATTTGATATTAAAGAAGTTTTTACCGAATGAACATGTAAGAGATGTTTTTGAAATTCGTCCGGAGGATTTAAAAAAACGTGGTATCAAGGGGATTATCACTGATTTGGACAACACACTGGTAGCTTGGAATGTGGAATCTGCTACTCCGGAAATCATCGAATGGTTTAAATTGATGGAAGAACACCATATAAAAGTGACCATCATTTCAAATAATAAAGAAGAAAGAGTGAAATTGTTTTCGGAGCCACTGGCAACACCTTTTGTTTATAGTGCAAGAAAACCTTTAGGACAAGCATTCAAGAAAGCAACGAAGCAAATGAATTTAAAAAAGGAAGAAATCGTCGTTGTAGGCGACCAAATAATGACGGATGTCCTTGGCGGAAATATTGCAGGCTTTTATACAATCCTAGTTGTTCCCATCGTTAAAACGGACGGGAAGCTGACAAAAATCAACCGTCAAATCGAAAGAAGGATTCTTAGTTGGATGAGGAAAAAAGGAATGATTACGTGGGAGGAATAGAACAATGGAAGAAATAATTTGCCAAGGCTGCGGGGCATCCATTCAAACAAAGAATGAGGGAGAACCTGGCTTTGCACCAAAATCTGCTTTAGATAAGGAGATTGTTATTTGTAAACGATGCTTCCGGCTAAAGCATTATAATGAAGTTCAGGACGTTTCGCTGACAGATGACGATTTTTTGAAAATGATTAGCCAGATTAGAAATACCAACGCGCTTGTTGTCCAAATCGTGGACATTTTTGATTTTAGCGGTAGTTTTATCAACAGTTTACAACGTCTGACGGGAAATAACCCGATTCTTTTAGTTGGCAACAAGGTAGACCTGCTGCCGAAATCTACTAATCACAATAAAGTAAAGCAGTGGCTGAAGAAATCTGCAAAGGATGAGGGGTTGACTGTCCAAGATGTCCTTCTCGTTTCTGCAGTAAAAGGACGAGGGTTCGAGGGATTCGAACAAGCTGTTGAAGAGTATAGGAATGGGCGGGATGTTTATATTGTCGGAAGCACAAATGTAGGTAAATCTACTCTGATCAACAGGTTGATCAATAGATCTACAGGGGTAAACGATGCGATAACTACTTCCTATTTTCCGGGAACTACTCTCGGCTTTATCGATATTCCTCTTGATGAGGACAGCTCGTTGTTTGATACACCAGGAGTAATCAACCGAAAGCAGATGGCTCACTATATGTCCGATGAGGATTTAAAAGTTATCACACCTGGCAAGGAAATCAAACCGCGTGTTTTCCAATTGAATGAGGGCCAAACCCTTTACTTCGGAGGACTCGCCAGATTTGATTTTAAAAAAGGCGGCAGGAAAGCGTTCGTCTGCTACTTTGCCAATCAATTAAATATCCATCGGACGAAGCTGGAAAACGCAGATGATTTATATCAGCGCCATTTAGGCGATTTACTTAACCCTCCGAATCCGGCATCGATTGACTTGTTGCCAGAATTAGAGAGCAAAACAATAAAAATAAAAGAGGAAAAGACCGATGTGGTTATCCCTGGTCTTGGGTGGGTGACAGTACCAGAAGGGGAGGCAACGGTGACTGTTTTCAGCCCTAAAGGGGTTACTATTTCGGTGCGTCCATCTTTAATATAGGAGGGGGTACCATGAATTATCAATTTGGACTTATCGGTTATCCTGTCAACCATTCGCTATCTCCTTGGATTCACCAGCAATTCATGAGTGCAGTTGGATTGGAAGGAGCATATCTCCTGTTCGAAACACCTGTGGAAAAGCTTGATGAACGGCTCAAACAATTAAAACAAGACCAGATACATGGCTTTAATGTTACAGTACCTTATAAACAAAAGGTCATGGCTTTTTTGGATGAGGTAGATGCAGACGCTGACCGCATTGGCGCTGTTAACACCGTAGTTAATCAGGGAGGACGCTGGAAAGGGTACAATACGGATGGGATAGGTTATATTCGGTCTTTAAGGAAAGAGTTTCCTGACTTGTTTTCCTCTGAAAAGAGAGTGCTGATCCTAGGTGCTGGGGGAGCCGCCAGAGGTATATATCGTGTGCTTGTGAATGCAGGATTCCAAAAGGTAGATATAGCTAACAGAACCAAAGAAAAGGCGGAAGGCCTGCTTGATTTACAAGAAGTACATACGGAAACAGCAATCTATGGATATAAAGAAGCAGAGGATACTCTTGATAAGTATGACTTGATTGTACAAACTACCTCTGTAGGCATGTCTCCAGATAAGGGGAAGCAGATTATTTCATTAAAAAAGCTTCATCCACATACAGTGGTTAGTGACATCATATATAATCCATTAACGACACAATTATTACAGGAGGCTTCTGATCAGGGAGCTAGAGTCCATAGAGGACATACGATGTTATTATACCAAGCCCGATATGCTTTTGAAATATGGACAGGTACACAGCCAGCGATGAATGGGATAGTTTCCCAACTAGAAAAGAGATTGCGAGGAATTTAATATGTTAACAGGTAAACAAAAAAGGTATTTAAGGGCACAAGCCCACCATTTAAATCCAATTTTTCAAGTTGGAAAAACGGGTGTTAATGGAAATATGCTTGTTCAAGTAAGTGAAGCTCTGGAAAAAAGGGAGTTAATAAAAATAAGCGTTTTACAAAATTGCATGGAAGACAGAGGCGAAGTCGCCGAGCAGATAGCTGATGGCACGAAGGCAGAAATAGTGCAAGTAATTGGAAATGTCATCGTATTGTATAAAGAGTCTCAAGAGAACAAGCAAATTGAACTACCATAAAGGAGCAGGTTATGAAACGAGTCGGTTTACTGGGAGGAACCTTTGATCCTCCCCATACTGGACATCTGTTAATCGCTGAGGAAGTACGGCAAGCCTTACAGTTGGACGAGGTTTGGTTTATCCCTTCTTACCAGCCTCCCCATAAGCGGCACTCTGGAACACAGGCAGAGTTACGAATGAAGATGGTTGAAGCTGCAATAGAGGGTAACCAATACTTTAGTGTTAACCCTGTTGAGGTTGTACGTGAGGGTAAATCCTATACAGTGGACACGATAAGATTGCTGCAAAAGCACCATCCTGATGTAGAATTTTACTTTATCATTGGTGCAGACATGGTCGAGTACCTTTCCAAATGGCATCGAATTGATGAATTGGTTGAACTCGTGCAGTTTGTAGGTGTTAAGAGGTCTCATTACCCTTTAGAAACAAGCTACCCAGTGATAGAAGCAGAAATACCGGGGATGGACGTTTCCTCCACATTAATTAGAGAAAGAATTGCTGCTGGTATATCTGTCCGGTATTTGGTTCCGGATTCCGTAATCAATAAGATAAAGGAGCATCAATTATATGGAGCGGAGTGAAGCACTTGCAATCGTTGAACCGCAATTGAATAAAGCCCGGTTTGAACACACAATAAGAGTTACCGATACAGCATTAGAATTAGCAAAGAAGTATGGGGGTAAATTAAAGACAGTAGAGCTTGCAGCAATCTTTCATGATTACGCAAAATACCGGAACCGCGCAGAAATGCAACGATGGATTGAAACAGAGCCATTGCCAAAGGACTTACTGGACTACCATCATGAATTATGGCATGGTCCAGTAGGGGCATTGCTCGTTAAAAGGGAAGCGGGAATAGAGAATGAGGATGTTCTAAGTGCAATCCGGTGGCATACAACTGGCAGAGCCGCTATGAGCCATATCGAGAAGTTAGTGTTTTTAGCAGACTACATCGAACCGGGGCGGGATTTTCCAGGAGTAGACCAAGTTAGAGATGCGGCAAAACAAGATTTGGATTTCGCCTGCTGGATGGTTTCTAAAAATACCATAACTTACCTAATCAGTAAAAACCAGCGCATTTATCCGGATACTTTTCATGCTTATAATGATTTAACCAAAGTAATGGAAGATACTAAATGGAGGGAAGAAATTAATGGATAGTAAACAACTTGCACAATTAGCGGCAAAAGCGTGCGACGAAAAAAGAGGAGAAGATATTGTTCTTTTAGATATGAAGAATGTTTCCTTAATTGCTGATTACTTCCTTATTTGCGAAGGAAGCAACGAACGGCAGGTTCAGGCAATTGCAAGGGCGATTAAAGAGCAGGCAGAGGAACACAATTTGGGAGTGAAAAGGCTGGAGGGGTTTGACCAGGCTAGGTGGATATTAGTTGATTTAGACGATGTTGTCTGCCATATCTTCCATAAAGAAGAAAGAAATTATTATAACCTGGAACGTCTTTGGGGAGATGCGCCATTAGTCGAGACAGGGATTGACTGATGTCCTACGCAAAGCTCGCCTTTGTATATGATTTACTTATGGAAGATGCTCCTTATGATGAATGGGCAGCTTTCGCTCAGTCCATGTTTTCCGGTCAAAATGATAACGTGCGTTCGATCATCGACTTAGGATGCGGAACAGGCCAGATCACAAAGCGATTATCAAAATCAGGATACAAGATGACAGGAATCGATAACTCGGAAGAAATGCTGTCGTTAGCCAAGCATTCCGCCGCTGAGGAACAGCAGAACATTGAGTGGTTTCATGCAGATTTGCGGAAAATGAAAGGTTTTCACTCGTTCGATGCGGCTATTAGCTTTTGCGACGTTATTAATTATATCACCGATGAAGAAAGTCTTAGTACCGTGTTTGGCAACATAAACAGAACTTTGAAACATCACGGTTTATTTTTATTCGATATTCATTCATTAAATCATGTGGAAGAAGATTTGGCAGGCCAAACTTTTGCAGAGATTTACGAAGATATTTCCTATGTATGGCTTTGCCAGCCAGGAGCTGAGGCAGGAGAAGTGTATCATGATTTAACCTTTTTTGTTCTGGATAAGGAGGATAAATATCAGCGCTTTGATGAAAGGCACCATCAACGTACCTTTCCACTGGCAGTGTATCAAAGGCTGTTAAAGGAACAGGGATTTGAAATTAGCGGCGTTTATGGCGACTTTTCTGTGTCCCCGCTTACAACGGAAAAAGCTGAACGCATTTTCCTTGCATGTAAAAAAATCGAGGAAGCTTGAACATGCTTCTCGATTTTTTTACATTTTTTTATTCAGGAGAAGGAAAAAAACGAAAAATATCGAACATATATTTAACCCTCTAACATTTGGTAGCTAATCTTCTCGATGTCCTCTCTGTATTTAGCATGTGTTTTGCTTATCAAATGGTTAAACAGCTGCCCGGTTTCTTTCTCCAATACGTTTATTCCTTCACCGGTAACTCCGCCCTTCACACAAACCTTTTCGATTAATTGCGGCAGGCTGTAATGTCCATCTTCGAGCAATTTTCCATAACCTATTAACATGTTTTCCATTAATTGGGTAGCTTGGGCTTTGCTGATGGCAGTCTCCTGGCAGGCTGCTTCTATAAACTGCTGGGCAAGGTAACTAAAGAAAGCGGGCCCGCACGATACGATATCGGAAGCAATTCTGGTAATATCCTCAGGAATGATTTCCGGATTGGAAAATATCCTGCTGCTTTGGATCAGATAGCCTTTCGTTTCTTTACGGACTGAAGCTCCGAAACTGAATAAAGTGGTTCCTGCAAGAGCTCTGTTAGTAATGCTCGGAATCATTCTGGCAACCTGGCAGGGCACCAGTTTTTCAAGCCGCTGTACGGAGTATGGACTCGTAATCGAGACAAGGCAGTCATCTTTGGTTAACCTGCTGTATATATCGATTAGCAGCTGGAATATATCCCCGGGCCTTGCGCAAATAAATATTATATCTGCGGTTTCTGCTAAATCCTGTGCCCGATCAATAACATGGATATTTGGATATTTTTCTTTTACGGCATACGCTTTACTGATATTCCGGTTTGTTATATAAAGATGCTCTTGATCAATGACCTTGGAAGACATCCAAGCATCAATGAGGATTTGCCCCATGTTTCCCGTTCCAATGATTCCCCATTTCATTTCATCAACTCCCCGCATGTTTTACCAATCTATTTTATGAATCAAAAAGGAAACTTATGAAAATATTCGCCAAGGAGGGTGTTAATTTCATGAATTTGCTAAAAAAGTATTGGCTGGTTTTATTGTTTGCAATAGCGATTGGATCAGTAATAGTAATTAATTATGTAAGTGGATCGCAAACAGAAGAAAATGCCGGGGCTCCCCGCATTCCAGAAGAAATTTCTTCTAGTCAGTTTGTGTCGCCTGACAGTCACGAAACGGACAAAGATAAAACAAAGATTTATGTTGATGTGAAAGGTAATGTGAAGCAGCCTGGAGTATATCAAATCGATTCCGGTAAAAGAGTCAGCGATGTTATTGAACTCTCTGGAGGTTTTTTGGATACTGCAGAAAAAAATGCGGTCAATCTTGCCCAAAAGGTGCATGATGAAATGGTCATCATCGTCCCTGAAAAAGGGGAAGAAACGAGCCAAAAAATACCATTAGATCCGACTGAGGAAAAGCTGCGGTTAAATGGTGCAGCAGAAGAAGAGCTGACCACTTTAACAGGGATTGGGCCATCAAAGGCGGCTGCGATTGTACAGTACAGAGAGGAAAATGGAGATTTCCAACAGATGGAGGAATTGCTGAATGTTTCAGGCATCGGAGCAACAACACTGGAAAAGATAGAATCAGAAATACTTATCCCATAGATCATTGACGGAATATTGAGCCGGGGTTAAACTGATAAAAACGTTTGCTGTAAGGTGGTAATGAAAGTGGAAAGAATTTCTTGGAACCAATATTTTATGGCTCAAAGCCATTTACTGGCATTGCGAAGCACATGTGAACGGTTAATGGTTGGGGCGACAATCGTCCGTGATAAACGAATCATTGCAGGCGGTTATAATGGCAGTGTCTCAGGGACAGTCCATTGTATTGACGAGGGTTGTTATGTAATCGACGGCCATTGTGTCCGTACCGTGCATGCAGAAATAAACGCATTGCTGCAATGTGCTAAGTTTGGTGTAGCAACAGATGGGGCAGAAATCTATGTAACGCATTTTCCGTGTCTGCAATGCTGTAAATCGCTTATCCAGAGCGGCGTTCGAAAGGTTTACTATGCAGAGGATTATAAGAATCATCCCTATGCTGTAGAACTTTTCCGTGACGCTGGTGTGCAGGTGGAGAAGGTACAGCTGGTACAAGTTGGTGTCGATGTTCAGATGCAGGAAAAAAGGCGATACGTGGATCAGCTCCTCGAAAAACTGGAGAACTCAGTAGATGGACAAGACCTGGCGAGTATTAAATCAGAAGCAGAAAGGCTGTTCCGTACTAAATAAACATTCAAAGGCGGGAGAAGTGGTGCAGATGAAGGGATATTGGCATATCATTGCTTTGTCTATACTGGCAGCATATTTTACCGCTTTTTATAGCTGTGAATTTCTTCTAATAGGCTTTTTTGCATGGATTGCCTGGCTGTACCGAAAAAGGCGGCTGTCTCCGGACAAAGCCGCTGCACTATTGTGCTTTACCGTTACTTTCGGGATATACTATCACTTGATGATGGACGGAAATGACACTTCCCTCACTCTCTCCAATGCAGTGCAGCTCCATGAAGGACAAATCACTGGGCCCGTCAGTGAATCCCCGCAAAAAGTCACCTTTACATTGGAAACCGCCGAAAGCGGACAAAAGATATTAGTTACATACTTCAAAAATGCTGCTGCTTTAGCCAGTTCCTCCCTGCCAACCGTCAAGCGAGGTGCAGAATGCACTCTAAAAGGGAAGCAGGAAATGCTCCCCCGGCCCACAAATCCCGGACAATTTGATTATCGCCGCTATATGAACCATCAATCGATGGACAGTCAGATTATTCTCAACTCCCCTGAAGATATTACTTGTTCTGGTTCTTCTTTTCTCACTACTCTAGACAGAGCGAGAGCTTTTTTTATCTCCAATAACAACAACCACTTAAGTACATTCACATCGTCTTGGCTAAACGCGCTTCTTTTAGGAGATGACTCCTATTTAGCAAGTGATACCATCCTGTTGTTTCAGAAATGGGGTTTATCCCATCTATTAGCAATATCAGGACTCCATGTCGGGTTGCTGATAAGCATTCTTTATATTGTATCGGTTAAATCAGGTGTGTTGACGAAAGAAAGCATGCAGTTATGCTTACTTAATGTCCTGCCAATCTATGCATTTCTGGCTGGCGAGGCTTCTTCTGTCTGGCGGGCTGTCCTGTTGGCGGTGATAGTAATCGTCTTAAGCAGGCTAAAGGTAAAACTTCCGTTCACGGATTGTTTAAGTATCATTTTTATTGTTTTATTTCTTATCGACCACCAGCTTATCCACCAAATTGGTTTCCAGTTTTCTTATTTAGTAACATTTGCCTTGCTGTTATCAGCCAGGAAACTTGCTTTTGAGAATTCGAGGCTGTCGATAGCTTTATTGGTCAGTTTCATTGCACAGCTAGTGATCTTGCCCATACAGATCAACAATTTTTACTTTTTTCAACCATTAGCTATCTTGGTGAATTTATTTGTTGTTCCGTACTTTACAATCGTGGTCATTCCACTCATGTTCGCGTTAGAAGTGACCGTTTTAGTCATTCCTTTGTTCTCGCAAGTAATGGATGTTATTTTTTCAATGATTCACCAACAGTTTCTTGCTTTATTAGCATGGGTCAATCAGCATCTCGATTATTCGTGGATACTCGGACGTTTTCCGCCATTGCTCCTTGTTCCTTACTGTATTTTGTTTATATTATTTATGGGAAGGGTTATGGATGAAAATCGAAACCGGGCATTTAGGTATGGCCTGCTGATAACTTGTTTATTATTGTCTATTTCGATAGCCCCCTATTTTCGTTCCACGGGGACGGTTACCATGCTGGATGTTGGGCAGGGAGATTGTTTTATTATTGAACTTCCTTATCGCAAAGGAGTAATTATAATAGATGCTGCTGGCACTGTTGCAGATGATTTCAAAACACCAAACGATAAAATCTACCGGCAAGTGATCAAACCTTTCTTATACTCAAAAGGAATTAGCAAAATTGATATGGTGATTCTTTCACATGATGATTTAGACCATACAGGAAGCATTCCTTATCTATTGGCTGATTTTCAAGTGGATGAGGTGATCGTGAGTCGATACCATGAAATTTCCAGTGCTTTAGCTAATGAGATTAGAGGTTCACATGCTTCCGTGAGGAGGAGCCAATCCGGCGAAATGATAACCGTTAAGGGACAGTCCTTTTATGTTTTGTCACCGCGGGATGATTACAAGGATTCAAACGGAAATTCCCTTGTAATTTTCACAGAATTAGGGGGCAAACGCTGGTTATTCACTGGAGACATTGGTGAGCAGATGGAAATTAAGCTGGCAAAGAATTACCCAAGCCTAACAGCCTATATATTAAAGGTTTCGCACCATGGAAGCAAAACTTCTACCTCTGAAAACCTTTTAAAGACTTTGGGGGCTGATATGGCATGGATTTCTGTAGGTTCAAACAATCGTTACGGTCACCCCTCTCCACAAGTGATCGACAGATTAGAAAAATACCAATTGGAAATATTGCGGACGGATGAACATGGAGCAGTGCAATATAATTATAAGGGTGAGGAAGGAACGTTTTCATGGTTCATGCCATAGGATAATCATGAGCAACACAAAACCTTTCTAATCGGGATATAGGTACCTATCGAAGTTCCCAGGTGAAATAAAAAAAGAGACTGTCCAATGCAGCCTCTTTCCTTGAAACAATACTTAATTAAGAACCGATTACTTTCACAATAACACCAATAAAGAAAATGATGAAAAAGAAAAGGAATGAGAAAATAAATCCTTTACCTGAATCAATGACATCATTATTTTTAGATTGCACTTCTCTTTCGAATTCGTTCACATTTACCCCTCCTATATCAATTTTTAGTATAAGTCATTATATCTAAAAAATCCACTTTTGATTGTCATTTTACTTTTAAATTTACTTACCTTTGTTAGCAAGACTTAACACCCATAGAAACAGATGAATTGGCAAATCTATAATCAACAAGCAAAATATCGTTTGAAGAACAGTTACCCGGGGCTGGGGTTCAAGCGTTAATATAGATTGCTTTCCTTAAGGAGAAAATGGCTTCCATGCCGTTTTCTCCCTTCTATTATGAAAGCTCTCCTTGCATGTCGCGTCTTTTCGTTTTACGATAGTTTTATCAGCAAGGATGGAGTTGAAACGATGAGCTATTTAGACACAATAAAAAATATCAAAAAAAAGAACTTTTCTCCAGTATATTTAGTATATGGGACAGAATCCTATTTAATTCAGGATATCAGGCAGCAAATCATTCGTTATGCTTTAGAAGTTGCCGACAGGGATACAAGTATTTCTACATACGATTTAGAAGAGACATCGATCCAGGAGGTTATCGAGGATGCAGAAACCTATCCATTTCTCAGCGATCGAAAAGTCATATTTGCAAATAACCCGGTATTCCTGAAAGCAAAACCGGATAAAATAACTGCTGAGCATAACATAGAGGTACTTCAAAATTATTTGCTTCAACCAGCTGAATCCACCATTCTTGTTTTTATCGCTCCTTATGAAAAAATAGATGAACGGAAAAAAATAACGAAAACGCTCAAGAAGGGTAGTGAGTATGTCGAGTGCCAGCCTGTGAAGGAGTGGGACTTGCCAAAATGGATACAAAGCCTTGCGAAAGAAGCGGGAGTAGTTGTTGAGGAAGAAGCTTATGATTTGATTGGACAGGAAGTCGGTACCAATTTATTAATGCTAAAACAGGAAATTGATAAAATGGCCCTATATGCTGGGGAAAATGAAACAATTTCCAAAAATGTTGCGGAACAATTGATTTCCCATAATACCAATACTTCAGGGCTGAAGCTAGTCGATGCTGTAATTGAAAAAAATCTAAGCAAAGCTATCCACATATTTAAAGATCTGGAAAAAACCAATGAAGATGCTATAGGGTTAATTTCACTGCTTGCTTCTCAATTTCGGACAATCATGCATGTCAAGATTTTGCAGAAAAAGGGATATTCACAAAAACAAATGGCTCAGCAGCTTAAAGTCCATCCCTACGTAGTCAAGATGTCCCAAAAACGAGAGAGGAACTTCTCTTTAGAGGAGCTGCAGGGATTTATTCATATTTTCACGGAAACAGACGCCCAGATTAAGCAAGGGAAAATGGATAAGACGCTGGCCTTTGAATTACTGCTTTACCAGTTAATTCACCATAGAGAGGCAGGACAATTAATG
This sequence comes from Sediminibacillus albus, assembly GCF_900101125.1. Classification (GTDB taxonomy): domain Bacteria; phylum Bacillota; class Bacilli; order Bacillales; family Amphibacillaceae; genus Sediminibacillus; species Sediminibacillus albus. The sequence continues at coordinate 60,605 of NZ_FNFL01000008.1, forward strand.
AACTAGCAGAGAATGTGCAAAGCTTCCAGGAAGTTTTGCGCGTTTTTTTATGCCTTGATTTATTAATTATGAATGGTTAAAAAGGATAATTAAAAAACGACCCTGAAGCAGGATCGTTAGTGTTGGTCATAATTGCCGTTCTTTATGCACTTATTTCATTTACTCTTTTAGCAAGACGGGCTTTTTGGCGATTGCCTTTGTTTTTGTGTACAATACCTTTTTGTACAGCTTTGTCAATTTTATGAGCAGCATTTTTAAGTGCAGCTTTAGCATTTTCAACATCATTGTTATTAACAAAGTTTTCTACGCGTTTAATTTGTGTACGCATGTCCGTTTTGAAAGACTGGTTGCGTAAATGGTGATCGTTATTAGTACGAACGCGTTTGATTGCAGATTTAATATTAGCCATTATGTTTCACCTCCATAGAAAACATCACTTAAATGTTAATTTGGAACAAAAGCCATTTTACCAAAGCCTCAACCGCTTTTCAATAGCTATCTTTCAGTATAAACAATAATTCGTATGATTCATAGCAAAACTGGTCACCCTAAACAAAAAAGGGAGGATAAGTTTTATGGATAACGAGCAGCAGCTTTTTCAAGTGCGGACAGATTTGGCAGTAGAAGCAAGAGATATGTATGTGGAAAAAGAAAAGACAGAAGAAAATAAAATCAAAGGGGTGACCACGAAAGAAAGACAAGAGGGCGATATTAGCGTTTCGTATGTTCAAATAGATAAGACAGGTGCTGAAGCGTTAGACAAGAAAGCAGGAAACTATATCACTATTCATTCGGAGGCAGTTAAAAAGCAGGATACGAAAAGTCAGGAACAGACAGCAAAGGTTCTTGCCAAAGAATTGAAGGAATTAATAAAACAAAGTGGTATTGCGGAGGATGCAACTTGTCTTGTCGTTGGGTTAGGGAATTGGAATATCACTCCGGATGCTTTAGGCCCCATGGCGATTGAAAAAGTCATGGTAACCAGCCACCTCTTCAATCTTCATCCAGAATATGTGGAGGAAGGTTACCGCCCTGTTTCGGCTATGACTCCGGGAGTAATGGGGGTAACAGGGATAGAAACGAGTGATATTATTTTTGGGCTGATTGCACAGACGAAACCTGATTTTGTCATTGCGATAGATGCTCTCGCCTCCAGATCTGTCGAACGTGTCAATGCCACGATTCAGTTATCAGATTCAGGCATCCATCCTGGATCAGGGGTGGGCAATAAAAGGAAAGAGATTAGCAAGGATACCCTGGGCATTCCTGTTATTGCACTAGGAGTTCCAACGGTAGTGGATGCAGTAACTATCACAAGCGATACAATCGATTATTTGCTGAAGCATTTTGGCAGAGAATTCAGGGAAAAGGACAAGCCCTCAAAAGCACTAACTCCGTCGGGAATGACGTTCGGTGACCGTCACTTAACAGAAGAAGACTTACCAGGGCCAGAACAGAGAAAGGCGGTACTTGGAATGGTTGGGGCTTTGACTGAACAGGAAAAACGTTCTCTAATTAAAGAAGTTCTTACGCCGCTTGGGCACAATTTAATGGTAACCCCCAAAGAAGTCGACGGATATATGGAAGATATGGCCCATCTAATTGCGTCCGGTCTCAATGCTGCTTTACATGAAAATATTAATGTTGAAAATTTTGGTTCCTATACAAGATAAAAATTTTTAACTATCGGCTATTTCCCTGTTCTACTTCCTTTTTCTTCTTCATAGAATCTATTAAAGATGATAGAACGAAGAGAAAGGGTGGAAGGATGAAGAAGTCGATGCACAAAACATCTATCAAGGGTTTCCTGAATAAAACAAGGCCTTGGTACAAAAATGGAAGCATGCTGGTGCTAAGCCTAACTGTATTATTTCTATTTATAGGGGTCCTGACCACAATCCAACCGGCTTACCGCCTTTCATCTAACACGATTAATGATTGGACAAGGCAAATTAAAGGGTCGTCTTTTTTATATATTATGGGGATGGAAAACAAAATATTTGAAGATGCCTATCCGGAAGATTACGAACCGCTGGATACATCCAGTTTAGCTTTTCAATTAACTACCAGCTTGAAGTCGGAAGATCCACGCAGCCTGCTGGGAAGAGAACTTCCCGGGTTTCAGCAATTTGACAGGGAAATACTCGTCGCCGGTGAAGGGACGGATTATACGAATCTTACGGTTGAATCATCGGCACCATTGGAAGTCGTACTAAAAGACAGGGAAGCTTCCATGCCAGAGGATAAAGACAATGATGAAACAACGGATGAAAAAGTGGATGACTCAGAAAATTCAAGCAAACCATCAACGGGTGAACGGAAAGTCGTGTTTATTTACAACACCCATAACCGGGAATCTTTCTTACCCCATCTGCCTAGCGCAACAACCCCTAATGAAGCGTTCCATGCTGAAGTGAATATCACGAAAGTAAGTGATCAACTCAAGAAAAAGTTAGAGGAACTCGGGGTAGGGACACAAGTGGACCATACGGACATCACCGATATATTGCAAAAAAATGATTGGGATTACTCGGCCGATTCTTACCGTGCATCAAAACCAATCGTTGAGGAGGCGCTAGCTGCTAATAAGGATCTTAATTATGTATTTGACCTCCATCGCGACAGCATGGGACGTGAAATAACTACGAAGACGATTAATGGCAAGGACTATGCCAAGCTGATGTTTGTGCTTGGGAGCGAGAATGCGAACTTTGAGAAAAACCTAAAATTGGCAAACGACCTTCATAATAAATTGGAAGAAAAATATCCAGGCTTGAGTCGTGGGGTGGAAAAGTATGGAGGGCCAGGCAGAAACGGTGTTTACAATCAGGACGTTTCTGATAATGCTCTAACAATCGAATTTGGCGGAGTCGACAATAACATGGACGAATTATATCGTTCAGCTGCAGCGCTGGCAGAGGTGTTCAGCGATTATTATTGGGATGCAGAAAAAGTACAGGCAAATCCATAGGAGGGTTGATTGATGGTTAAGTCATTTGTCACCTTATTAATCATGGCAGTGTTATTTTTAGGAGGAATGCTGACAGGGATCCATCAAACATCCACTGGGTCTCTGATCAACCAGGAATATCCCACAGAGAATGCCGGGCAATTGATTCACACAAATCTTGATAAGCAGGACGCTGAATTAATGGAAAAAAGCCAAGAAGAATCTCCATTGCAGGTGCTGGAGAGCACCCGGGAGAAACCTGAAGCAATCGAATCAAGCCATTTCACGCAAAAGCTGGCTGGAGCGTTAGAAGGTGTGATGACCTGGGTGTACAATCAACTGATCGTTTCGGCCTATGAGCTTGTACAAGTTCTTTTTTAACAATTTCAAGTGTCTGCCTTTGCTACCAGGACAGCATTATTTGCATGGTGTGGACCAAACTGAATGGATCCCATTGAATAATATCGCTGTTCGCCAGAGACGGTTTATCTGTTTTTGATTGAATGTATCGCTCCCTACTGCTATAATCAATCCTAGTTATTGTTGCTCGAAAATAGGAGTGATCACCATTGACAAAAGCAAGAAATCAAAATAGAGTACGCAATTTTTCAATAATCGCCCACATTGACCATGGGAAGTCAACACTGGCTGATCGCATTTTGGAAAAAACAAAAGCGCTCACCTCGCGGGAAATGAAAGCACAATTTCTCGATGCGATGGATTTGGAACGAGAACGAGGTATAACGATAAAGTTAAATGCTGTTCAACTGAAATATCAGCAGGAAAACGGTGATGAGTACTTATTTCACCTGATAGATACTCCAGGCCATGTCGATTTTACATATGAAGTATCACGGAGCTTAGCGGCTTGTGAGGGAGCAATACTAGTCGTTGATGCTGCCCAGGGGATAGAGGCTCAAACATTAGCCAATGTTTATTTAGCGCTTGATAATGATTTGGAAATTATACCGGTTATCAATAAGATCGATTTACCGAGCGCTGATCCTGAGAGAGTTAAACAGGAGATTGAAGACGTAATAGGAATACCGGCTGACGATGCGATTTTGGCCAGCGGTAAATCCGGAATCGGAATTGATGAAATTTTAGATAGAATAGTCGAAAGAATCCCTGCACCTGCAGGGGATCCGGAAGAGCCCTTAAAAGCATTGATATTTGACTCGTTATATGATCCATACCGGGGCGTGATTGCTTATGTATGTGTGAAAGAAGGCTCGGTGAAGGTCGGAGACAAAATCAAAATGATGGCTACAGGCAAGGAATTTGAGGTAAATGAAATTGGTGTCTTTAATCCTAAACCTGCTCCGCAAAATGAATTAACTGTTGGGGATGTTGGCTATTTGACAGCATCGATTAAAAACGTTGGCGATAGCCAGGTAGGGGATACCATCACACTGAGCAACAATCCTGCGGCAACACCCCTGCCGGGTTATAAGCGGTTAAACCCGATGGTGTTTTGCGGGATGTACCCAGTAGATGCCAACAACTATAATGATTTACGAGAAGCCTTGGAAAGGCTTGAGTTGAATGATTCATCTCTGCAATATGAGGCTGAGACTTCACAGGCATTAGGCTTTGGATTCCGCTGTGGTTTTCTGGGAATGCTCCACATGGAAATCATCCAGGAGCGGATTGAACGGGAATTTAGTATTGAATTAATTACCACAGCACCAAGTGTTATTTACCAGGTGGCGTTAACAGATGGTGAAGAAATCGAAGTGGACAACCCATCCGTTATGCCCGACGCCCAAAAAGTGCAGGAAGTCCGCGAGCCATATGTGAAAGCCACTGTTATGGTCCCAAATGATTATGTTGGTTCTGTAATGGAGTTATGCCAAAAGAAACGCGGCGATTTCATTGATATGCAATATCTGGATGATGTAAGGGTCAATGTCGTGTATGACATTCCATTGTCCGAAATCGTCTATGACTTTTTCGATCAGTTAAAGTCACAAACAAAGGGCTATGCTTCCTTTGACTATGAATTAATAGGTTATAAACAATCCAGCCTGGTTAAAATGGATATTCTTTTAAATGGTGATACAATCGATGCGCTTTCTTTTATTGTCCATAAAGACTTTTCCTTTGAACGAGGAAAGCAAATCGTTGAAAAACTGAAGAACTTAATACCGAGACAGCAATTCGAGGTTCCAGTACAGGCGGCAATTGGCAATAAAATCGTGGCGCGATCGACGATTAAAGCAATGCGTAAAAACGTGTTGTCCAAATGCTATGGCGGAGACATATCCAGAAAAAGGAAGTTGCTTGAAAAGCAAAAAGAAGGTAAAAAACGAATGAAAATGGTAGGCTCTGTAGAAGTACCTCAAGAAGCTTTCATGTCTGTTCTGAAAATGGATGAAGATTAAGAGGCTGCCTAGCCAATTGTTAATTGAATAAATAAGCGGGAGGAGCTGTTCTTATTTAGGACAGCTCCTTCACTGATAAACTAACAGCATGAATGACGACAAAAGAAGGTTTATTCATTCATTTAGAAGGAGAGACAGCGAATGGTAAAATCCGTTTATATTCATATTCCTTTCTGCCAGCAAATTTGCCACTATTGTGACTTTACCAAGTTTTTTTATAATGAAACTTTGGTCAATGACTACCTGGACGCTTTGGAAAATGAAATGGCTACTTACATCCAGACACCCAAGCAATCAATGAACACCATTTTTGTTGGCGGAGGAACTCCGACAGCATTAAACGCCGCCCAATTGGAAAGATTGCTGCAAATGATCGATACGTATTTTGAAGTTTCTGATTGCGAGGAATATTCATTCGAAGCAAATCCCGGAGATTTGGATGAGAAGAAAATAAAGTTGTTACAGAACTATGGAGTTCAGCGAATCTCGATGGGTGTCCAAGTGTTCGACGATAATATGCTTGAATATATCGGCAGGCTGCACCGCGTGAAAGATGTGTATGATAACGTGGATGCTCTCATACAGCATGGGTTCCATAATATCAGTATCGACTTGATTTACAGTCTTCCAAATCAAACCCTGGAACATTTCGAACGAACGCTGAAAGAGGCGTTATCATTCCGACTTCCTCACTACTCTGCGTATTCGCTGCAGATAGAACCGAAAACCGTTTTCTATCAGAGATATAAAAAAGGCAAGCTGCATAAACCTAAAGAAGAAGTAGAAGCAGATATGTATCAGATGCTGAGCAGAATGATGGAATCACACGGCATCAACCAATATGAAATAAGCAACTTTGCCAAGCCAGGTTTTGAAAGTAAGCACAATCTGACTTACTGGAATAATGACTATTATTATGGCATGGGGGCAGGAGCGCATGGCTATTTGCCAGGCCGGAGAACAGTAAATCTCCGTCCGTTGCCGGCTTATACTAAACAAGCAATGGCAGATGGAAAACCTGTTCTGCATACGGAACCTATTGGGATGAAAGAGCAGATTGAAGAAGAAATGTTTTTGGGCCTTCGTAAAAGACAGGGAGTATCGAAGCAGTTGTTCGCTTCTAAATACGGGAAAAATATAAACCAGCTGTATGGTAATTCTATCGAATTGTTAAAAAACAGGGGATGGTTAGACGAAACAGAGGGCTTTATACGATTGACTTCTTCAGGCCTTTTGTTTGGAAATGAAGTATTCCAGGAATTTTTACTGGATGATCATGCATTGGAACTTACTTATTGACAATCAAGAATCCTTTTGATAATTTATTATTAGATTTAGCACTCAACAGATAAGAGTGCTAACAGGGGTGATCATCGATGTTATCAAAGAGACAGCTTCAAGTACTGCAGGTTATAATTGATGAATTCATCACTACAGCGCAGCCAATCGGTTCCAGAGCAATTTCCAAGAAGGATGATGTATCGTTCAGCTCTGCCACGATTCGAAATGAAATGGCTGATTTAGAAGAAATGGGTTTTATTGAAAAGACACATTCTTCTTCAGGCAGGGTGCCTTCTGAAAAGGGATACCGGTTTTATGTCGACCATCTTTTATCTCCTTTTTCATTATCCAACTCAGAATTAGATGTAATAACCCATACGTTCGATGAAGGCATGTTGGAGTTCGAACGAGTAGTACAAAAGTCGGCAGGGATTCTTTCTGACCTGACAAACTATACTTCTATCATTCTGGGACCGGAAGTTTTTGAAACGAAGCTGAAGCAACTGCAAATCATAAGTTTGACGGCAAATAGTGCTGTTGCAATATTAGTGACTAATACCGGTCACGTTGAACATCGTTCGTTTAACGTTCCAAACGAGATAAACGCCGTTGATTTGGAGAAATTAGTCAATATTTTAAATGATAAGTTGACTGGAGTGCCAATTATTAAATTGCAGGATAGGTTGCAGACAGAAATCGCTGCATTGGTAAAGAAATACACGAAAGACTTTGAGGCTGCCTACCATTATATTAATGGCGCATTGTTTGATGAAAACCCGGTTAAATTGTATGTCGGAGGCAAAACCAACATTCTGATGCAGCCGGAATTTAAGGATATTGAGAAAATCAGATCCTTATATTCCATGATGGAACAAGAAGAGTTGGTTGCTAACTTGCTCCGCCCTGAAACCGATGGTATTAAGGTATCGATCGGACAGGAGAATAAGCTTGATGCCATGCAAGGCTGCAGCCTGATAACCGCAACATATTCAATTGGTGATCGGCAAATGGGTACATTAGCACTTCTGGGGCCAACTAGAATGGAGTACTCAAGGGTGATAAGCTTGTTGAATGTACTTTCCAAGCGGTTGACGACAACCTTTCATTCATTGTATGAAAAGGAATAAATGCGGGTATAGTTGATATGGTGGGAAGTTTCTTTTCCCATCCCTTCTTTACGTGGCACAGATGTACCAGCTTTTAAGATTGTTCTTTAAAATGAATGATCGTTTACAATCGTATCAATTTAAACTATTCCTCATTCATGGTATATTCTAGAATGGTTTAATTAATGGAGTCATAGGAGGTGACCATCGTGGAAGAAAAAGATCAGGAAAAACAAGAACAAGAGGTAGTTCAGGAGCCTGAACAAGAGCTTGTTGAAGAGTCCGATGTACAGAATGAAGATCAACCTGACCAGGAAATGGAAGCGTTGAAACAGGAAAAAGATGAAATATATCAGCGGTTGTTAAGATTGCAAGCCGAATATGATAATTTCCGTAAAAGAACCCAGAAAGAAAAAGAAGCTGACCGAAAGTATAAGTCACAAGCAATCGTGACAGAGCTGCTGCCGGTCGTTGATAATTTTGAAAGAGCACTAGGCACAGCGCCTGGAGATGATTCTGCTGCTGGTTTTGTAGAAGGGATAGAAATGGTGTACCGCCAGTTGAAGGATGCCTTGGAAAAAGAAGGTGTCGAAGAAATAAAGACTGAAGGAGAACCATTTGATCCGAATGTCCACCAGGCAGTAATGCAGGTGGAGGACGATCAGTATGAATCCAATGTGGTAGTGGAAGAATTGCAAAAAGGATATAAACTTAAAGACCGGATAATCCGTCCGGCGATGGTAAAGGTAAATCAATAATTACATACGTTGTAAAGGAGGAATTTAGTCATGGGAAAAATCATAGGCATTGACTTAGGAACTACAAACTCTTGTGTGGCTGTTATGGAAGGTGGAGAATCAAAGGTAATCCCCAATCCTGAGGGTAATCGGACGACTCCATCAGTAGTTGCGTTTAAAAATGGAGAAAGGCAAGTAGGTGAGGTCGCTAAGCGCCAAGCCATTACTAATAAAAACACTATTCAATCTATCAAACGCCATATGGGCACAGACTATAAAGTAGAAATCGAAGGGAAAGAATATACCCCACAGGAAATTTCTGCGATTATTTTACAGCATATCAAATCTTATGCTGAAGATTATTTAGGCGAATCTGTTGAAAAAGCGGTTATAACTGTTCCTGCATATTTCAATGATGCAGAGCGCCAGGCAACAAAAGATGCTGGTAAAATAGCTGGATTGGAAGTTGAACGTATTATTAATGAGCCAACTGCAGCTGCCCTTGCATATGGTATTGATAAGGACGACCAAGACCAGACAATCTTAGTATATGACCTTGGCGGCGGTACTTTTGACGTTTCCATCCTTGATATTGGCGATGGCACCTTTGAAGTTGTTTCAACAGCTGGGGATAACCGCTTAGGTGGAGACGACTTCGACCAAGTAATCATTGACCATATGGTTTCGGAGTTCAAGAAAGAAAATGGCATCGATTTGTCCAAGGACAATATGGCTTTGCAACGTCTAAAAGATGCTGCTGAAAAAGCTAAGAAAGACTTATCTGGTGTTGCTCAAACACAAATTTCCCTGCCATTTATCACAGCTGGGGAAGCAGGTCCGCTTCACCTGGAGATGAATTTGGCTCGTGCTAAGTTCGATGAATTATCTTCTAGCCTTGTCGAACGCACCATGGGACCTACACGCCAGGCATTGAAAGATGCCGATATGAAAGCTGGCGAAATTGATAAAGTACTTCTTGTAGGTGGTTCTACTAGAATCCCTGCTGTTCAAGAAGCAATCAAAAAAGAAATTGGCCAGGATCCGTCAAAAGGAGTCAACCCTGATGAAGTTGTTGCGCTTGGTGCAGCAATCCAAGGCGGTGTACTCCAAGGCGATGTCAAAGATGTAGTATTACTTGATGTTACACCGCTATCGTTGGGAATTGAAACAATGGGCAGTGTTACAACCAAATTAATCGAAAGAAACACAACTATACCGACTAGCCACTCCCAAGTATTCTCTACTGCTGCTGATAATCAGACGGCGGTTGACATACACGTTTTACAGGGAGAGCGTGAAATGGCAGCGGATAATAAGACGTTGGGCCGTTTCCAATTGACAGATATTCCGCCGGCACCACGGGGAGTACCGCAAATTGAAGTTTCTTTTGACATTGATGCCAACGGAATCGTGAATGTTCGTGCGAAGGACCTTGGCACAAACAAAGAGCAGTCCATTACAATTAAGTCTTCTTCCGGCTTGTCTGATGATGAAGTAGAACAAATGGTAAAAGATGCCGAAGAAAATGCCGAGGCTGACAAGAAACGACGCGAAGAAATAGAATTAAGAAATGAAGCAGACCAGCTTGTATTCACAACCGACAAGACCATTAAGGATCTTGGAGATAAAGTTTCTGATGAAGAAAAACAAAAAGCGGAAGCTGCAAAAGAAGAATTGCAAAAAGCGCTTGAAGGCGAAGACTTAGATCAAATCACAGAAAAGAAAGATGCTTTGCAAGAACAAGTGCAAGCATTGTCTGTTAAGCTTTATGAACAAGCACAGGCCGAAGCTCAACAAGGTGAAGAAGGCCAGGACGGCGACGAAGTAGTCGACGCCGATTATGAGGAAGTAGACGATGAGGACGACAAAAAGTAAAGAATAATAAAGGGTGTGTAAAAAAAGTCAAAGTCAGGATTCTCTTGGCTTTGGCTTTTTACACGTTTAATCTTTGCAGGAGAGACCAGATCAGCAAACATCTATTAAACTGCTGTTTTATTGCCCCGTACCCCTGCTGTTTAGCTATCTATTCATACGGCCAGCAAGTGAGAAACATTTGCTCAACAAATAGGATCAATGTTATCATAAATTTTATGCTATAGAGAGTCGGGAGAGTGATCGTCAAGTGAGTAAAAGAGACTATTATGAAGTTCTTGGTGTCTCGAAGGATGCTTCTAAGGACGAATTAAAAAAAGCGTATCGAAAATTAGCGCGCAAATATCATCCAGATGTAAATAATGAACCAGATGCTTCAGAAAAGTTTAAAGAAGCGAAAGAAGCCTATGAAGTGTTGGGCGACGAACAAAAACGTGCCCAATACGACCAGTTTGGCCATGCGGGACCACAAAGTCAAGGATTTGGCGGCGGCTTTGGAGGTGCTGAAGACTTTGGCGGCTTCGGCGACATTTTTGACATGTTTTTCGGCGGTGGCGGAAGGCGCCGAGATCCAAATGCTCCACGCCAGGGCGCTGATCTTCAATATACAATGACTTTGGAGTTTGAAGAAGCAATCTTTGGAAAAGAAACAGATATTCAAATTCCAAGGGAAGAAACGTGTGAAACATGTGACGGATCAGGAGCTAAACCAGGAACCGATCCAAAGACATGTTCTCACTGCGAAGGTACCGGCCAATTAAATATGGAACAAAACACGCCTTTCGGCCGTGTGGTTAACAAACGTGTATGCCACTATTGCCAAGGTACTGGAAAAATCATTCCGGATAAATGCAATACTTGCGGCGGAGCTGGAAAAGTGAAAAAGCGGAAAAAAATCCATATCACTATTCCTGCCGGGATTGATGAAGGCCAGCAAATCAGAGTATCCGGTCAAGGAGAGCCTGGAGCCAATGGCGGACCTCCGGGTGATTTATATGTAGTCGCCCAAATTAAACCTCATGAGTTTTATGACCGTGAAGGTGACCATATATTCTGTGAAATGCCAATCACTTTTACCCAAGCTGCTTTGGGAGATGAAATCGAGATTCCAACGGTCCACGGCAAAGTTAAATTGAAAGTTCCAGCAGGTACTCAAACAGGAAAAACCTTCCGATTGAAAGGAAAAGGTGCTCCGAATGTCAGAGGTTATGGACATGGGGATCAACATGTGAAGATTAGGGTTGTGACTCCAACCAACCTGACAGACCGACAGCAGGAAATTTTGCGGGAATTTAATGATATTAGCGGTAACCAACCAACAGATGAGCAGCATGGCACCTTTTTTCAAAGGGTGAAGAGGGCTTTCAAGGGTGAATAGTTGAAAGGCTGATTGCTGAAGTTAGTAGAAACAAAGGCCGGCTGGGCAATACCCCGGTCGGTCTCTATTTTTTTGAAAGAATCAAAGGGCTTACAGAAAAAGTGAAATTGCAGCTTTGGCCACTAAATTGAGCAACCAGCGGCATTATATTACATATTGCTTTACATTTAAAAACGGTATGAAGCCTGGACGTTCAGGTTATCCTTGTTAAGAAGTGAGTTGATTAAAGTGAAATGGTCGGAAGTATGTATCCATACTACTAATGAGGCTATTGAACCAATTTCCAATATTCTTCATGAAGCAGGAGCTAGCGGGGTCGTTATTGAAGACCCGAAAGACTTGGTAAGAGAGCGCGATTCTTTTTATGGAGAGGTCTATGAACTCAACCCAGGTGATTATCCTGAAGAAGGCGTTTATGTGAAAGCTTATTTAGCGATGAACAGTTTTTTAGGTGAAACAGTGGAAGAAATCAAACAAGCGATCAACAACCTGCTTGTTTATGACATTGACCTGGGAAAAAACAAGCTAACATTAAGTGAAGTGCATGAGGAAGAATGGGCCACTGCCTGGAAAAAATACTATAAACCTGTCAAAATATCAGAAAAAATTACGATTATTCCTACTTGGGAAGAATACAGCCCTGTCTCCACTGATGAAATTATTATTGAATTAGACCCTGGCATGGCCTTCGGGACAGGAACCCATCCAACAACTGTCTTAAGTGTGCAGGCTTTAGAAAGATGTGTATCCAGGGGAGACCGGGTGATTGATGTAGGCTCCGGATCAGGGGTGTTAAGCATTGCTTCTATTCTATTAGGAGCAAAGCAAGTAAACGCATTTGATTTAGATGATATTGCCGTCCAAAGTACAGTCGATAATGCAAAATTAAACAATGTCGAGAATCAAATTATCTCTAAGCAAAACAACCTGCTTGACCATGTCAGTATCGAGACGGACGTGATTGTGTCCAACATCCTGGCGGAGATAATCGTCCGTTTTGTGAAAGAAGCATATCAATGTTTACGGCCTGGCGGTTGGTTTATTACTTCGGGGATTATTCAAGCAAAGAAACAAGAAGTTAAAGAGAAACTTATCTCTGAAGGTTTTGAAATTGAAGAAGTCGATCAAATGGAAGATTGGATATCATTTATTGCCAAAAAACCGGAAACAAAGCAGGTGCTGTAGGTGCAAAGATATTTTATTCCGCCAAATGGTTGGCAAGAAAAACAGGTTATGATAACCGGAGATGACCGTCATCACATCGCCCGGGTAATGAGAATGAATGCCGGGGACTCAATTATTTGCAGCTCGCCCGAGGGAATGAGTGCAGAATGTGAAATTGTGGAGATAACAGAGCATCAAGTTACTGCGCATGTCCAACGCTGGCTGGAAGAGTCAAACGATCTTCCTGTCAGTGTAACAATTGCTCAGGGACTCCCGAAAGGTGATAAAATGGAACTGGTCTTACAGAAGGGAACCGAACTTGGCGCTTCTGCTTTTATTCCTTTTCAAGCAGCACGGTCTATTGTTAAATGGGATGGAAAAAAAGCCGAGAAAAAGCAGTCCAGATATCGTAAAATTGTCAAGGAAGCTAGTGAGCAGTCACACCGGTCAAGTATACCCGAGGTCCATCCGTTAATGTCAGTAAAGCAGTTGCTAGCTGCCAGTGAAGCTTATGACGTAAAAATATTTGCCTACGAAGATGAGGCTAGAAGCAGCAATTACCAAAGTTTAAGCGGCATCTTATCCAATGCAGAAGCCGGACAGAAAATCATTGCTTGTATTGGACCAGAAGGTGGTTATACAATAGAGGAAGTCAATGCCTTCAAACAGCACGGCTTTCAGACCGTAAGACTAGGGCCAAGAATACTGAGGACCGAGACAGCACCATTATATTTGTTGGCAGGCATATCGTACCATTTTGAAGAATTGGGGTGTTGAAATTGCCTACAGTGGCTTTTCATACATTAGGTTGTAAAGTAAATCATTATGAAACAGAAGGAATCTGGAGAAAGTTTAAGGAACAAGGATATGATCGTGTCGATTTTGACCATCAGTCCGATGTATATGTTATTAATACTTGTACTGTGACCAATACCGGTGATAAAAAAAGCCGACAAGTAATCAGAAGGGCTGTTCGCAAAAACCCTGAAGCGGTAGTCTGTGTGACTGGATGTTATGCCCAAACCTCTCCTGGCGAAATCATGGAAATTCCAGGAGTGGATGTAGTTGTTGGTACCCAGCATCGTGAAAAAATGATTGAATATATCGAGGAACATAAACGGGACCGCCAGCCAATAAATGGTGTTTCTAATATTATGAAAAACCGGGTATTCGAGGAGATGGACGTGCCGGTTTTCACCGACAGGACTAGAGCTTCTTTAAAAATTCAAGAAGGCTGCAATAACTTTTGTACGTTTTGTATCATTCCATGGTCCCGGGGGTTGTTAAGGTCAAGAGAACCCGAGAATGTTTTGAAGCAGGCACAACAGTTAGTGGATGCCGGATATAAGGAAATCGTCTTGACGGGTATTCATACAGCTGGTTATGGCGAGGATATGAAAGATTATAACTTTGCCCAATTACTCAGGGAACTTGAAACGAAAGTTGACGGGTTAAAGAGGATACGTATTTCTTCCATTGAAGCAAGTCAAATCACGGATGAGGTTATCGAAGTGCTGGACCAGTCTGAAAAAATCGTCCGCCATCTTCATATTCCACTTCAATCTGGTTCAGATACTGTTTTAGAACGGATGAGAAGGAAGTATTCTACTGATTTTTATAGAGGGAAAATCGAAAAAATCAAGCAGGCCCTTCCAGGCTTGGCCATCACTTCCGATGTGATTGTAGGTTTCCCGGGAGAAACAGAAGCGGAATTCCAAGAAACCTATGACTTTATTAGAGAAATCGGCTATTCTGAGCTTCATGTGTTTCCTTTCTCCAGGCGTACTGGGACACCGGCAGCACGGATGACTGATCAAATAGCAGATGAAATCAAAAATGAACGTGTCCATAAGTTGATTGAGCTGTCCGAACAGCAGGCGAAAGCTTACGCTTCCCAATATGAAGGAGAAGTACTGGAAGTAATTCCGGAAGAGCGATTTGATGAACAGGCTGGAGACAACATCTTTGTAGGATACACAGATAACTACTTAAAGGTAAAGTTCGAAGCAGCTGATGATATGATTGGTAAAATCGTAAGAGTGAAAATAGTAAAGGCTGGCTATCCTTACAGTGAAGGGCAATTTGTCCGTGTTATGGACGAGCCGAATATGAACCAAAAAGCTAATATTTCATAAGAAAAACCCGGTTCGCCCCGGGTTTTTCTTGTTTTGCTTGAAGACTTATTTCCCCAGAAAAAGAACGCGTTACCACTCAAATACACTTTTTCTGTAGATTGTTTGGTAATCTATAGCCGTAAATGCTATGATTAGCAAAGAGGTACGTACAACGAAAGGGATGATATTTATGGAAAAAAAACTAGCGAAAATGATTGATCATACGCAACTTAAGCCAGACACCACCAAACAGAAAATAGACCAAATCATCCAGGAAGCAAAAGACAGTGGATTTGCTTCGGTTTGTGTCAATCCATATTGGGTGTCCCATTGTTACGAACAGTTAAAAGCTACTGATGTTAAAGTCTGTACGGTAATCGGATTTCCGCTAGGAGCAACCACTACCGAAACAAAGGTGTTTGAAACAGAGCAAGCAATAAAGAATGGAGCAACAGAAGTAGATATGGTAATCAATGTCGGAGCCCTGAAGTCTGGTGACACGGAAACAGTAGAGCAGGATATTAAGGCTGTAACCAGAGCAGCTGATAATAAAGCTTTGACGAAGGTGATCATTGAGACTGCTTTACTAACGGAAGACGAAAAAATCGAAGCATGCCGATTGGCAAAACAGGCTGGTGCTGATTTCGTTAAAACTTCTACTGGTTTTTCAGGAGGCGGTGCAACGGTTGAAGATATCGCATTGATGAGAAAAACAGTAGGAAATGAAATGGGAGTGAAGGCATCTGGCGGTGTTCGCGACCGGGAGGCTACAGAAGCAATGATAGAAGCTGGAGCTACTCGGATTGGAGCAAGCTCAGGAGTACAAATCATTGCAGGTGAACAAGGCGACAGCGATTACTAATAATAGGAAAAGAGCCCTTCCCTTCGGACAGGCGCTCTTTTTTTGGGTTTTTATGGTTTATTACCGTGTAACCTAAGGATAAACCGCTCAAATACGCCAATAAATGGCAGGAAGAGAAGTACAGAGGCTACATTGAATAACACGGAAATGTGGGCGAGCTGTTTAATTGGATAAACGGAAAGATACTCGGCTAGCGTGCTTAATCCCGTTAAAAAAGGGAGAAACAGAAGAACGCTTAAAATATTGAACCATACATGCGCCATAGCCGTTAAGCTTGCTTGTTTTTTTGTGCCTAAGGCTGCAAGCACAGCGGTAAGACAAGTTCCTATATTGGCGCCAAGGATAATGGCAATTGAGGCGGCCATGCTGATCAATCCCTCATTTAAAAAACTCATGGTTATCCCTGTGGTTGCACTGGATGACTGAATAGCTCCACTAAAAAACATACCTACAAGAACACCTATCTCTGGGTTTAAATCGGTATATTTTATCCCATCTGATAAGATCGGCAGTTCAATAATTAGAGGAGCAAGGGATTCAAAACCGTTTAAAGCAATAAATATGGACCCTATTCCAAACAAAATGGTACCCAGACCAAACAAAACCCGCATATTAGAAAGCAAAAAAAGTGAACCAAGGACAACAAATCCCCACTCAGGGATATACTGGCTGAAGGTCAGCAGCTCACCGGTAATTGTTGTTCCGATATTGGCACCGAGAATAATTCCCAATGATTGCTTGAAGGTCAATAAACCTACACTGACAAAGCTTATTGTTAAGATCATAATTAATGAACTGCTTTGTAATACAGCCGTTGCCAGAAGACCTGTCATAATACCTATATAGTGGTTCTGGGTCATCTCTGCCAGGAGCGTTTCGACTTTTGTGAAAGTTAGCTGGTATAAGCCTGTCCGCAAAACCTGGAAACCTAGAAAAAACAACATTAGAAATACAGCAGATAATGATAAAAAATCAGCCAAACAACTCACCTCCATATATTATATGGACACGCCTGGCAAACATGATTAAAAAAGATAACCGTGGACATCAAATACAGGGGCATCTGTAATGAATTGCAAATTCACAGAGGTTATTTACAAATATTAAGGAATCTATGGGAAAATAAGTTGACCAGAAAAAGCCAATATATTATAATTGGCGGGAGGCATATGTAAGGGTACATATGTCGCACAAACTGGTTGTATGCTTCGGAGGGAGGGAAATTTGCATGTCAAACACAACTCGCGTTCGTAAAAACGAGTCTCTTGAAGATGCTCTTCGTCGCTTTAAACGCAGTGTATCTAAAAGTGGTACATTGTCTGAATACCGTAAGCGTGAATTTTATGAAAAACCTAGCGTGCGTCGCAAGAAGAAGTCTGAGGCTGCTAGAAAGCGTAAGTAATAAAGAGGGTGCAAAGAGATATGTCATTAGCTGAACGTCTGAACCAAGACATGAAACAGGCAATGAGAAATAAGGATAAACAAACCTTAAGTGTCATTCGCATGGTTAAGGCTTCGTTACAGAATGAGGCTATTAAACTTGGGAAAGACGGATTATCTGAAGAAGAAGAATTGACTGTTTTATCAAGAGAATTAAAACAGAGAAAAGATTCCCTCCAAGAATTTAAAGAAGCTGGACGCGATGATCTTGCAGAAAAACTTGATGATGAAATAAAAGTTTTACAAGCATATATGCCGAAACAGCTTTCACAAGAAGAGCTTGAGCAAATTGTTCAAGCAACTATTTCAGAAGTTGGCGCAACTTCCAAAAAGGACATGGGCACCGTAATGAGTGCGATCATGCCTAAAGTTAAAGGGCAAGCCGACGGTTCCCAAGTGAACCAGCTTGTCTCCAAACATTTGTCTTAATGAACATGTAATTAAACAAGTGAGCGCATAAAAAAACAACCCCCTGCCAATAAAGCAGGGGGTTGTTTTTTACATACATATTTTTCTGTGAATTTTTTATAATAGAAAGGTATACTAAATGTTAGCTATGAATTGTGTTAAACTGAAACATACCAGGCCAGCAATTCGTATATAAACTTGAAGAGTTAGAAAGGGGGATAGTTGGTGAACAAAAAAATAATCAGTGCTTTCGTTTTAATGGCCGGCGCTTCCGTATGCCTGCTTACGCATCTATTTCACATTCCTGCTGTTCAGGCTGCAGAAGGGGAAGGAAAGCTTGTCTATATCATACCTGTAGAAAAGGAAGTAGAACGAGGGCTTGAAGCATTTCTGCAGAGGACTACACAAGAAGCCGCGGAAGAAAATGCAGATCACATTGTCTTTGAGATTGATACACCAGGCGGGCGAGTAGATGCAGCGGGGCAAATAGCTGAGATGCTTCAAAATGTAGAGATACCAACTACTGCATTTATTACAAACGAAGCGCTATCTGCAGGTTCATACATAGCATTGAACACTGATAATATTTATATGAAACCTCAAGCAACCATGGGAGCTAGCGGTGTTATAAATTCAGATGGGACAGCCGCTGATAAAAAAGCACAGTCGGCTTGGATAGCTTCTATGAAAAGTGCAGCAACATCTAAAGACAGAGATCCCCTTTACGCGGAAGCAATGGCCAACCCAGCCATTGACTTACCGGAATATGGGGCGCCTGAAGGCGAGTTTCTGACGCTCGGGCCAACAATGGCTGTCGAGGTTGGCTATGCGGAAGCGGTTGTCAACCATCGTACAGAGCTTTTGGCTAAGTTAGGATTGCAGGGTGCAGAGCTCGTGGAAACCGAGACCACACTGGCGGAGGAAATAGCCAGGTTTTTAACCAATCCTGTAGTCGTGCCTATTTTGCTATCACTAGCAAGTATCGGTTTGATCGTGGAATTATATTCACCAGGGTTTGGCATTCCCGGTTCTATCGGTTTATTATCTCTTGTGCTGTTTTTCTATGGACATATTGTCGCAGGACTTGCAGGATATGAAGCTATTATTTTACTAGTGCTGGGTATAATAATGATAATCGTCGAACTTTTCGTTCCTGGAGGAATTATCGGTCTTCTCGGCATAGGAGCTGTGGTTGGTGCCTTGTTTATGTCCTCTGCTGATATGGGCCACATGGCAATGAGTATTGGGATTGCCTTAATAGTCTCGATTATTGTTTCTGTAATTTTATTTAAAACAATCGGGTTGGAAAAGGGCTTTTTCAAAAACATTATTTTAAAGGACGCCACTACAACCGAACAAGGGTATGTTTCATCGATAAACAGGCTGGACCTCATCGGCCTTGAAGGCAAATCGCTGACAATGCTGCGCCCTTCCGGGACGGCTGTATTCAATGATGAACGACTGGATGTGGTTACAGAAGGTGCGTTTGTTGAGAAGGACAGCCCAGTTAAAATAGTTAAGACAGAAGGCTCGCGAATAGTGGTAAGACAAATAAAAAATCACTTAACACAGGAGGATGAAAAATGACAATAGCAGATTTATTACCAATTATTATTATCGGACTAATTATAATAGTAGTTGCTATACTATTTACTTTTATTCCAGTTATGCTATGGATTAGTGCACTGGCTGCCGGGGTTCGTGTCAGTATTTTCACTTTAGTTGGAATGCGTTTGAGAAGAGTTGTGCCATCAAGGGTTATCAACCCATTAATCAAAGCACATAAGGCAGGACTGGACGTTAATACCAACCAGTTGGAAAGCCATTATTTGGCTGGAGGTAATGTAGACAGAGTAGTTAATGCTTTAATCGCGGCTCAAAGGGCCAATATTGAACTTACTTTTGAGCGCTCGGCTGCAATTGACTTAGCAGGCCGTGACGTGCTTGAAGCAGTTCAAATGAGTGTTAATCCAAAAGTAATTGAAACTCCTTTTATTGCGGGTATAGCGATGGATGGAATTGAAGTGAAAGCAAAAGCAAGAATTACTGTTCGCGCTAACATTGACCGCCTTGTCGGTGGCGCGGGAGAAGATACAGTGATCGCCCGAGTCGGAGAAGGCATTGTCAGTACGATCGGTAGCTCTGACAGCCATACCAAAGTATTAGAAAACCCTGATTCGATTTCTCATAACGTACTTTCCAAAGGCCTTGATGCGGGAACGGCGTTTGAAATTTTATCCATTGATATTGCTGATATAGATATCGGCAAAAATATTGGTGCTAATCTATCCACAGACCAAGCTGAAGCAGATAAAAATATTGCTCAGGCAAAAGCAGAAGAACGTCGTGCGATGGCTGTGGCTCAAGAGCAGGAAATGGTTGCAAGAGTGCAGGAAATGCGTGCGAAGGTTGTTGAAGCTGAAGCAGATGTACCGCTTGCTCTTGCAGAAGCGTTGCGTTCCGGTAATATGGGCGTCATGGATTATATGAATTATAAAAACATAAATGCCGATACGGATATGCGTGACACAATCGGAAAACTGTCTCAAGAAGAAGATGATGAAAAATAATTAATTCCCACGCTCCGGTTAAGGAGGATTGTTGATGGAAGATTTATTAGGCATTATAATTCCACTTATTGCTGTGGTTGGGTGGTTGTTTGGGATGTTTAAAAACGAGGATTCAGAGGAGAACAATGGCCAACCAGTTCCTAAGCCTCCTCAGACTACTCCTGGGCCAGCCCAGACCGAAACCAGGAAGAGCAATCCTGAGCAACATGCGATGGAAGCAGGAGAGGAATCCCGAGCACAAACTTATTACGAAAAAAAGAGAGAAAAAATGTCCGAGTTAAAAACTGGCCAGACGAACATTAATCGCTCCGAGATTAATCAAGGAGCGTCTATAAATGATAATAGTCGGACAGAACGAACCTCTTCAGTTAAAGAGGATCGGAACAAAGCCAGCAGGTCAAATGGTTCCTCTTCTGAATTATCGATACGGAGAAACCTATCCAGAAATGGGATAGCTGGAAGTGTTGTAATGGCAGAAGTACTTGGCCAACCTCGGGCTTTACGTCCTTATAAGAGAAGTCAGCAAACTAAATAATCCAGAAAAAAACCCTTTCGCCATTAGGCGAAAGGGTTTTTTGTTCTTTCTGAATCTTTTAGTCATTGATTGAGAATATCCGCGTCCAGTACTGCTGACTGAACTTCTTCGGTAAGCATATTACTGTTCTTATCTGATCTTTTCTTTCATACATATGATGTGAGAGGGGGCATCCTGGGTGAAAAAATGGAAACAGCGCATCGAGAACATGTTTACAAAACATCTTGAACTTCCTTCCGATGTTATCCTCGAACTGCCTAGAATCACTACCATTGGCCAATTACATGCCTATATAGAAAACCATAAGGGACTCATTCTGTTTTCGGATACTGAGCTTCGTTTGCGTATGAAGGATGGCCACCTACGGATAGCGGGGGAAAATTTCGTGTTGAAAATGATGCTGCCTGAGGAGATTCTTCTGGAAGGAAAAATTAAAGAACTGAGATTTATAGATGATTAACATGACAAGATGCTATCTAATGGTAAGGAGGCAGTTATGAAACATACTCAAGATGTTTTTTTTACTGGATCAGTTACTGTAAAAGCTTCGGGCCATCATCCCGAACTATTTTTCGACCTTTGTGCAAGAGAAGGAATAACTGTCTGGAATGTGAAAAAAATAAATGATACAGAGTGTCTCGGCAATATCCGCTTAAGTGATATACCTTCACTTAAAGTGCTCCGCAGGAAAACCGTATATAAGCTTTCGTTTCCATCCAGGAGAGGGCTGCCGTTTTTGATCAAAAAGATTTTTCGCCAAAAACCTTTTGTGGCAGGTTTATTGTTGAGTTTTTTATTTGTTGTGTTTTTATCCAATATCGTTTGGGATGTAGAGATAAAAGGCGTTCACCCGGAAATTGAAAAGAAAATTTCGCAAAAACTTGACGCATATGGCATACAGCCTGGAGCCCTGAAGTTTACCTTAGGCACTCCGGCTGCCATCCAGAAGCGTCTGCTTGACGACCTTCCGGAATTATTATGGGTTGGTGTGACCGAAAAAGGGACAACCTATCAGTTAGAAGCCGTCGAGAAATCGATTGTCGAAGAACAGAAAGCGACAGGACCCAGTAACATTGTTGCCGCCAAAAAAGGTGTGATAGTCGATATGTTTGTTGCTAAAGGGCTTCCGTTAGTAAAAGTTAATGACGTCGTCGAAGCTGGACAAGTATTGGTTTCTGGAAGACTTAATGATAAAAAAGAGCAGGAAGACAAAAATGCAGATAAGGACGATGCGGCGGATAGCAAGAATGGGCAATTAGTTAGTGCAGAAGGTGATATTTTCGCCGAAACCTGGTACAGAGTGAAAACAACGATTCCGCTTGAAACGAGTTATCAAGTATTGACAGGTGAAAGCAATGCGAAATACCGGCTAAAGCTTGGCAATCTCCAAATACCTGTGTGGGGATTTAAGGATGCCGATTACGAACAAACATATAAAGAAACGAATATAAAACCTATCTACTTTTTTAAATGGACATTACCGCTATCTGTTGTGGAAGAACAAGTTCATGAACAGGAATCGTATCAACAAAAGAGGACGGAAGATGAAGCAAGGTCAGCGGCTGTTGATCAAGCATCCAAACAGTTGCAGACAGAATTAGGAAGAGATGCTGATATCTCCTTTCAAAAAGTTTTGCACGAACGAATAGAGAATGGTAAAGTTAAATTAATCCTTTACTTCAAAGCGAAGGAAAATATATCAAAAATCCAACCAATATCTCAAGGAGATTGATTATGCCTGAAGATTTAAAGACGATCGATTTACAACTAGAAAATCCAAATGAAGCTCTAACATTATTTGGAACAGAAGATAGACATTTAAAACAAATTGAAGAACAGCTGAACATCTCCATCATCACTAGAGGTGAGCAGGTAAGTGTCTCTGGCAGCTCGGAAGATGTCAAGCTTATTGAAGAAATTTTGTTGGCTTTGCTAGGTATCGTTCGTAAAGGATTGACTATCTCAGAACGTGATGTTGTTTATGCCGTTGATTTGGCTAAAAAAGGAAAAATAGATCAGTTCGAAACATTATTTGAAGATGAAATCACAAAAAATGCAAAAGGAAAATCAATCCGTGTAAAAACATTGGGACAGCGGAACTATGTCAATGCAATTAAATCAAATGATTTGGTATTCGGAATAGGCCCCGCTGGCACAGGAAAAACATATTTAGCAGTAGTTATGGCAGTAACCGCACTAAAAAAAGGGTTGGTAAAGAAAATCATTCTGACAAGGCCTGCAGTGGAAGCTGGAGAGAGTCTGGGTTTTTTGCCAGGTGACTTGAAGGAGAAGGTAGATCCTTATTTGAGGCCTCTTTACGATGCTCTGCACGATGTATTAGGAAATGAGCATACATTACGCCTGATCGAAAGAGGAACGATTGAGATAGCACCTTTAGCTTACATGAGGGGACGCACGCTTGATGATGCATTTGTTATCCTTGATGAAGCACAAAATACCACCCCTGCCCAAATGAAAATGTTTTTGACCAGGCTTGGCTTTGGCTCGAAAATGGTTATTACAGGCGACATTACACAAGTCGACCTGCCAAAAGGGGTTACTTCAGGACTTAAGGTTGTTGAACAAAGGCTTTCCTCTATAAAAGGAATATCTTTCATCTATCTTAAGCAGTCTGATGTAGTCCGCCACCCGCTTGTTCAGAAGATCATTGACGCTTATGAAGAAGATTGATTTCGGCAATCTAGATTTAAGACCCAAATTAACGGGTCTTATTTCTATATAAACTTCTCTTTAGAAAAAGAGGTGAAGTGATGAAGAATTATTGGTATCGGTTTAAGCACTATCCCTTTTATCAACACAAGTGGTTTAGAATAAGCCTGGCCTCCTTGCTTCTAAGTGTTTTTTTCTTCCTGATCACCATCTCTAATGTTTACACAGAAACTTATAGCATAGAAAGATTTACCGAAGCGAAGGAAACGATACGCTCACCGCTTTCTATAGAAAATGAAAAAGAAACGGAAAGGGAAAGAAGAGCAGCCATTCAGTCGGTGGAGGACAGGTATGAAATTTCCACCGAAATAACCCAAGAACGAGTCGGCTATGTCAATGAATTATTTGAAGCGATTGACAAAATCGATGAGGAAGAGAATGATTCCGGCCAGAGCGGGGATGACGGTAATACTGTCTCCGACAAAGAGAAAGCACAAGACCTGCAGCAAATGATTTCACCGGAAATAAGCGATGCCCTCCAGAGAGAGGATTTAATTCAATTAATCACAGCAAGCCCGAATCATCGATCGCTTGGCAAAGAGTTGTTGACTACTTCCTTATACGATGTAATGAATGACGGTGTAACTACTGAAAACATGCAGACGGGGATAGATAACATTAAAGAGAAATTACAATATTCCAGCTTGGATGCCAGCTTGAAGGAAGTTCTGTATTTAATCAGCGAATTTGCCGTTGTTGAAAATTCATTTTATGATGCTGAAAAAACGGTGGAAGCCCAGAAACATGCCTCTAGTAATGTGGAACCTGTCATGATACGGGCTGGAGAAATAATTGTCACAGAAGGACAAACGATAACTAACGAAATATACGAAGAATTGAAGTTAGTCGGTTTGTTAAGTGACGACAGAAATGTCTATCCGTTAGTTGGCTTAATTCTGTTAATTTTGCTGATTGGAGCCATGATTTCCTATGAAATGAATAATTACGCTGCAAAAAGGGAACTGGACGCAGGAAAGATTGCTTCGATAATTTTGATAAGTGTTTTGATGGTAGCCGTAATGAAGGTGACGAGTTTATTCACCGGTTCTGTGAACCAGTTGTTTTTCATCGTTCCTGCTGCCACGGGAGCAATGCTGCTGAAAATCTTGCTCGATGAACGGTTGGCATTGGTATTGTCCATGATGTATGCCATATTAGCGAGTTTGATATTTAACTCGGAAATTCCTGGTTCACTGAACATGGAAGCTGGCATTTTTATCTTGTTTTCCCAGTTGGCTGGAATTGCCTTTTTAGTCAATTTGAAGGATCGGATGGCTATTTTAAAAGCGGGAATAGGAATAACCCTAGTACACATACTTACTGTACTATTATTTTTATTTCTTTCATTTGAGAAATATTCCATGGCAGATGTATTTACTTATATGGGATTTGGAGCAGTGGCAGCTTTTTTATCTACAGTTCTCACGATTGGCCTGTTACCATTTTTTGAAACTGGGCTGGGTATTCTGTCCGATACCAAATTGTTAACCTTATCAAATCCCAACCACCCATTATTAAGAAAAATCTTGATCGAAGCGCCGGGCACTTATCATCACAGTGTAATGGTAGCAAACTTAAGTGAGTCTGCTTGTGAAGCAATTGGAGCAAACGGATTACTAGCCAGGGTCGCAGCTTATTACCATGATCTCGGTAAAACAGAGAAGGCTCATTATTTTATCGAAAACCAAATGGGGATTACAAACCCGCATGATATGCTGCAGCCGGAACAAAGCGCTGGGATTATTATCAATCACCCTTATGCGGGCGGGAAGTTATTAAAAAAACATAAACTTCCTAAAGAAATCATTCATATAACTGAACAGCATCACGGCACTAGCTTACTTAAATATTTTTATTTCAAAGCGAAAGAACAAAATAAATATGTAAAAGAAGCAGATTACCGTTATCCAGGACCGCTGCCTAAGACCCAGGAGGGGGCTATTGTTTGTATATGTGATTCCGTCGAAGCTGCTGTTAGATCATTAAAAGAGCCTACCAAAGAAAAGATTGCAGAGATAGTAAGCTCTATTATTAATGACAAACTGATGGATGGCCAGCTTAACGATTCTCCCCTAACCTTTAAAGAATTAGAAAAAATCCGCCAGGCTGTATGCGAAGCATTAAATGGAATTTTTCATTCCCGTATCCAATATCCAACAAATCAAGAAGTAAAGGAGGCAAATTAATGCATATCGATTTTCATGACGAAACGAATCAAGTAGAAGAAGATACTATTGATTTAATACAAAGGCTGCTATCATTCGCAGCAGAAAAAGAGGGCGTGACAAAAGAGTCGGAAGTGTCGATGAATTTCGTTGATAATAAAGGAATTCAAATAATTAACCGAAATTATCGCCAGCAGGACAATCCGACAGATGTTATTTCATTTGCTTTACAGGAAGACGGCGAGGGTGAGATGAAGATTATTGGGGAGGACATTCCGCTTGTGCTTGGCGATATCGTTATTTCTGTAGACAAAGCTGTAGAACAGGCAAAAGAGTACCAGCATTCCTTGCAAAGAGAATTCGGTTTTCTGGCTCTGCACGGTTTTCTGCATTTATTAGGCTATGATCATATAAAGAAAGAAGACGAACAAATCATGTTTCAACGACAAGAGGAAATATTGAATGAATTCGGACTCCAAAGATAGTAAAAAGAAGCGGACTGTTGGTTTTAACTATGCTGCCAGAGGATTGAAAAAAACAGCACTTACCGAGAGAAATTTTCAAATACAACTCTGCGCTGCTGCGCTCACGCTGATAGTTGCGGCTTTACTTCAGTTATCAGCCGTGGAATGGATCATTATCATAATGGTGATTGGGTTGGTGCTTGCTTTAGAAGTAGTCAATACAGCAATTGAACGATTGCTGGATTATCTTTCACCGGAATTCCATCCACTTGCTGGTGCAGTCAAAGATATATCCGCAGGCGCAGTATTACTGGCAGTAATTGTTGCGTTATTAGTAGCAATGATTATATTCCTGCCAAAAATAAATGCATTTCTATTTTATATTTAATGATTTAGCGTGAATTTAAATGAAAATACCTCCCGCTTCAAGGGAAAGAGGTATTATAGGAAAAACCTGGCACCTCGAAGGTTGTCAGGTTTTTTTACTGCTGGTAGAATTTTATCATCAATAATTATTGCGGATCGTAACAAACTAATAAAATTCCTTTTCACACCAGGTCATACTTTCCATGAACTTCAGTGTTGTTAATATATTACAACTTTTTTAGAGAGGTTTTGTCGAAAGTATGAAAGGGGGGAGTTTTTATAGTAAAATAGAAGAAACGTAAGATGGATTCAAACGAGATTACAATGGAGGAAACAACATGGCTGAAACATTCAAATCAGGGTTCATATCAATAATCGGAAGGCCAAACGTCGGAAAGTCAACGTTCATGAACAGGGTTATTGGCCAAAAAATAGCTATAATGAGCGATAAACCCCAGACTACCAGAAATAAAATACAAGGTGTTTTGACGGAAAAGGATGCCCAGTTTGTATTCATAGATACACCAGGAATCCACAAACCAAAACATAAGCTTGGTGACTTTATGGTAAAAGTCGCCGAGAATACTCTAAATGAAGTCGATGCAATCATGTTTATGATAAATGCCGCAGAAGGATATGGCCGGGGAGACCAATTTATTCTGGATAGGCTGGAAAATGTTAAGAATCCAGTTTTTTTGATCATCAACAAGATAGACCAAGTCCACCCGGATGAATTACTTCCGCTAATTGAACAATATAAAAATAAATATGATTTTGAAGAAATTATTCCAATATCCGCTCTGCAAGGAAATAATGTAGACCACTTATTAGCTGTTTTAAAGGAGCATTTACCGGAAGGGCCGCAATATTATCCCGAGGACCAAATTACCGATCACCCGGAAAGGTTTATTATTAGTGAGTTGATTAGGGAAAAGGCACTGCAGTTGACTCGTGAAGAAATTCCTCACTCGATTGCTGTTGTTATCGATAACATTGAGGAACGGGGCAAGGGTGGCAGCGTCTTTATCCAGGCTACTGTAGTGACCGAGAGGAAATCGCAAAAGGGTATTATTATCGGCAAACAAGGTTCAATGCTAAAAGAAATTGGCCAGCGTGCGAGAGAAGATATTGAATCGCTTCTCGGTACAAATATTTATTTGGAGCTTTGGGTGAAAGTTCAAAAAGATTGGCGCAACCGTCCAAGCCAGTTAAACGAATATGGATTTAACAGTAACGAATATTAATGTCTGCTTTTTGCTGTGAACGGTCGGTGAATCATACATGGTAAATATTTAAACACATGCTTCGGTCCGGAGCAGGTCATCCTATAAGTACGAATTTCTTCAAAACATAATTAAGTTAATAGAAAGGTGGGGTTTCTTGTGATCGACTTTTCTTGGAAAGTATTCAGTCAGACAGGAAACATTGAAACCTATTTGCTAATGAAAGAAATGGAAACTTACTACGATGAAGAATCAACAGGAGCCAGAGATCTTAACGAAGAAATGAAAGAACTAGATAGAAACCTGTAGACAATGAAGTATAGTGCACCACTTTAAAGAGTTGTGCAGGAATCGGACTGTGCCAAAGGAGATTAAGGAACTGCGCTGAGCAGTATGAAATTGCTGTTTTTTAAATCGGACGGAGGTACAGGAGTTTCGTTTGAAAGAAGCACGTGCACTGAGCGCTTTGCGGAC
Organism: Sediminibacillus albus; assembly: GCF_900101125.1. Lineage (GTDB taxonomy): Bacteria > Bacillota > Bacilli > Bacillales > Amphibacillaceae > Sediminibacillus > Sediminibacillus albus. The sequence continues at coordinate 88,828 of NZ_FNFL01000008.1, forward strand.
GGTTCGGTGTTGCCGCCCATTGCGGCGATACAAAATTTCTATTTAAAGCTTATCGTCTAAGAAACCATTATATGTGTTCAAATAGAGATTTTCTTTTGATAAAAGGGATTGGTGAAGGCTTTGTTTGATAAAGCAGAGGGGATTATTCTGCGTACGCAGGATTATGGAGAAACTCATAAAATTGTGACATTGTTAACAAAAGAAAGTGGGAAAACAGGTGTAGTCGCCCGCGGGGCGAAAAAACCAAAAAGCAGGATGGCTGCTATAACGCAGCCTTTCATCCACGGTCAATTCCTCTTTCAAACAGGAAGGAATTTAGGGAATTTACAGCAGGGAGAAGTGTTGAACTCCTTCCGGCCAATCAGAGAAGATATTGTAAAAACAGCTTATGCAACATACTTGGCTGAACTGACAGACAAATTGATCGAGCCAAAGCATTATGATCCTTTTTTATTTCATCAGCTGCTGCAAACATTTACCTGGATTTCAGAAGGAAAAGATGCTGAAATATTGACGATTATTTATGAATTAAAGATTTACCAAAAAGCGGGCTTTGCTCCAACGCTCCATGAATGTGTCAATTGTGGGAATAAACAGGGTCCGTATGCGTTTTCGGTTAAAGAAGGAGGATATCTTTGTACGAAATGCAGGTATATAGATGACCATGCAATCCAGCTTCCTGAGAAGCTTGCCAAGGTATTTTCCATGTTTTCGGCAATTGATATGGAAAGAGTCGGTAATATTTCCATAAAACCAGAAAACAAACGATTGTTACTACAGTTAATGGACGCATATTATGAACAATACGGAGGCTACTTTATAAAATCTAAAAAATTTCTGAAACAGCTTGATTTGCTCCGCTAGCTTAATTGTTGACAAATTGGGTAAATTTCAGTATGTTTAATACAAAATTTACATACTGCGTAGATAGTGAATAGTACTCGGAACTTTTTTCTTCAAGCGAATCCAGGACAGTGTAAGCTGGAAAAGAAAAACCCGGGGAAGGCGCACTTGAGCAATAGTATAAAGTGGCATTCCAGAAAGTTTTGGAAGGCAAGTAGGGTGGAACCGCGGTTATCCCCGTCCCTACGTCTCAAAGAGGCGTAGGGACGGTTTTTTTGCGTTATCTTGAAAATCGGAGGAATGAGAAAATGAATATCCAGGAAATGATATTAACCTTGCAAAAGCATTGGTCAGACCAAAACTGCATACTGATGCAAGCATATGATGTTGAAAAAGGCGCGGGGACTATGTCGCCGATGACATTATTAAGGAGCTTGGGGCCAGAGCCTTGGAATGTGGCATACGTTGAACCTTCCCGCCGTCCTGCTGATGGCAGATATGGCCAAAATCCGAACAGACTTTATCAGCACCATCAATTCCAGGTAATTATGAAGCCCTCACCGGATAATATCCAGGAATTATATTTGCAATCTCTGCAAGCACTAGGAATTGATCCATTACAACATGACATTCGTTTCGTTGAAGATAACTGGGAGAACCCGACCCTCGGTGCGGCGGGGCTAGGCTGGGAAGTATGGCTGGATGGCATGGAAATTACCCAGTTCACTTATTTCCAGCAAATTGGCGGCTTGGAGGCAAAACCGGTTGCTGTTGAACTGACATACGGGATCGAACGGCTGGCATCTTATATCCAGGATAAAGAAAATGTGTTCGATTTAGAGTGGAACGACGGTGTGACAGTAGGGGATATTTTCTATCAGCCAGAATTTGAACATTCCAAATACACATTCGAAGAATCGGATACAGATATGTTATTTGGTCTATTTGCAACCTATGAAAAAGAAGCAAAACAGACAATGGAAAAAGGACTGGTTTTCCCTGCCTATGATTATGTTTTAAAATGTTCCCACACTTTTAATTTGCTTGATGCCAAAGGAGTTATTTCGGTCACAGAAAGAACCGGATACATTTCGAGGGTAAGAAACCTTGCTAGAGCGATTGCCAAACTTTACGTGGAAGAGCGGGAGCGCTTAGGTTTTCCGATGTTGAAAGAGGGGGAAGCAAAAAATGACAGCAACTAATATTTTATTTGAAGTCGGATTAGAAGAAATTCCAGCGCGTTTCCTTGATGAAGCCAAACATCAGTTGGAAGTTAAAACGAAAGCCTGGCTAGAAGACTTGCGTGTTCCGTATGAAGATATATCTGTTTTCGTTACGCCTCGCCGTCTGGCAGTGATTATTAAAAATGCTGCCGAGAAACAGCCTGATATCGAGGAAGAGGCGAAAGGGCCTGCAAAGAAGATAGCCCTTGATGATAAAGGAGAATGGACAAAAGCTGCCGTCGGATTTACTGCGGGGCAAGGAAAATCCGTTGAAGATATCTATACTAAAGAAGTTAAAGGAACAGAATATATCTTTGTCAATAAATTTGTTGAAGGCCAGCATACCTTTGATTTACTTTCCAATTTCGCGGAGGTAATCCTTCATTTGAATTTTCCTAAGAGTATGCGATGGGGTGATTTGAACCTTCGTTATGTACGCCCGATACGGTGGATAGCTGCTTTGTATGGCGATAAAGTGATACCTTTAGAGATTGCTGGTACAGCTTCCTCTAACATTACTTACGGGCACCGCTTTTTAGGTGAATCAGTAGAGCTTCGTTCTGCGGAAGACTATCAAGCGGTATTAAGAGAACAATATGTCATTGTGGAACCAATGGAACGGGAAAAGATGATAAGAGATGGAATAGACCAGCTACAAGCAAAGAATGAGTGGCAAGTCGCAGTAGATCAAGATTTACTTAATGAAGTAAAGCATCTTGTGGAATATCCTACCGTTTTTTCCGGCGCATTTGATGAGGAATTCCTGGTTATTCCCGAAGAGGCGTTAATTACCTCCATGAAAGAGCACCAACGGTATTTTCCAGTTCGATCGAGGGCAGGTAAACTGCTGCCTAACTTTATTGGAGTCAGAAATGGCGATAATCGTTATTTAGATACGGTAGCCCGAGGAAATGAAAAGGTGTTAAAAGCAAGGTTATCGGATGCAAGATTCTTTTACGAGGAAGATAAAAAGCAAACGATTGAAAACAATTTAAAAAAGTTGGAACGTATGGTTTTCCAGGAAAAGCTAGGTACTATAGCAGAAAAAACTAACCGTGTGACAAGACTGACCGAAAGTATTGCAGACTTATTAGCCTTGGAAGCAAATACTAGACAGAGAGCAATCAGGGCTGCTGAAATAAGTAAATTTGACTTAGTCACCAATATGGTTAATGAGTTTACTGAATTGCAGGGTGTCATGGGAGAAAGGTATGCAAGCCTGTTCGGAGAGGACGAGAGAACAGCTGCAGCGATAAATGAGCATTATATGCCGCGCCATGCTGGCGATAATCTGCCAAAAACAGTGGAAGGTGCATTGGTAAGTGTTGCGGATAAGCTGGACACTATCATTGGATGTATATCTGTTGGTATTATCCCAAGCGGATCTCAGGACCCCTATGCATTAAGGCGCCAAGCTATGGGAGTATTGCAAATTATCAAAGTCCGAGAATGGCCAATCCGCCTAGAACAATTGATTGAAGCAACGTATCAACAGTTTGCAGCTATTGGCATCCCGACAAGAGAGAAACGGGAGATCATCAAGGATGTAGAAGAGTTTTTTAAACATCGTGCATCTTTTATAATGAAGGATGCGAATATCGAACAGGACGTTATAGAGGCAACATTGGATGCGGGTATTGGTTATTTTGATTTCACTTTCGAAAAAGCATCGTTATTAAAGGATAAGCGGCAGGATGAGAATTTTAAAACGATACAAGAAGCTTTAGTCCGGGCGATTAATTTGGCAGACAAAGCTACAACAGACCGTATTAAAACCGAGTTGTTTGAAAATGAATCAGAAAGGCTGCTATATGAAGCTTATCAACGTGTAACACATCAATATCAAAATGCGATAGCCGCTCGTCAAGCTGAAAAAGCTCTGGATTTTCTTGAAGAACTCGCCCAACCGATTCATGGTTTCTTTGATCATACAATGGTAATGACAAAGGATGAAGCACTAAAGAACAACCGGCTGGCCTTATTAAACAGTATTGCGATCATGATTCAAACGTATGCCGACTTGACAAAAGTACAATGGAAGCAGCAATATTAACAGTCCGCTGTTTATAAGGTATCTCTGTTTGTCTATAATATAAAAGCATGCCACAATGGGAGTGGAGGGTGGTGGAAGGATGGAACTTTCAAAGCGCCAACAGCAAATTATTGAAATTGTTAAATCACACGGACCAATTACAGGGGAGCACATTGCTGATCAACTGAATTTGACTAGAGCTACCCTTCGTCCTGATTTATCCGTCCTTACTATGGCTGGTTTTCTTGATGCCAGGCCGCGTGTGGGTTATTTCTTTACAGGGAAAACAGGAAATGAATTGCTTGCTGACAAACTTAAAAAAATAACAGTGGCGGAGTATCAATCCATCCCCATCGTGATAAAAGAAAATGATTCCGTTTATGATGCGATTAGTACGATGTTTTTAGAAGATGTCGGGACGTTGTTTGTTATCGATGAGGCGGCGTTACTGACAGGAGTTGTTTCCAGAAAAGATCTTCTAAGAGCGAGCCTTGGCAATCAGGATTTAGCCAGTCTGCCGGTGAATATCATTATGACCAGAATGCCGAATGTGGCTATCTGTAAAAAAGATGATTATTTATTAGATGCTGCCAGCAAATTGATTGAGAAACAGATTGATGGCTTGCCTGTTGTCGATCAAACACCAGAGGGACTGCAGGTAGTTGGAAGAATTACAAAGTCAAATATGACAAAGGCGTTAGTTGAATTAGCAGGGAATCGCAGGAGATAGGGAGGTAGCCAAATGGAAAAACCTTTCGTTTATATAGTGTCTGACTCTGTTGGAGAGACCGCAGAGCTGGTTGTAAAGGCTGCGTTAAGCCAGTTTGACAATAGACGGGATTTAGAACTTCACAGAGTACCTTATGTTGAAAATATGGAAATATTAGAGGAAACCATTCAACTTGCTAGTGATAATGGAGGGATTATTGGTTTTACCCTCGTTAATCCTGCATTTAGAAAGTATGTTCTGGACCAGTGCAAAACCAAGGGTGTGGAATGTATTGATCTTATGGGTCCGATGATGGATGCGATGGAAAAGGTATTTAAACAGAAGCCTAAGCTTGAACCTGGCCTCGTTCATAAGTTAGACGAAGATTATTTTCAAAGAGTCGAAGCTATTGAGTTCGCAGTAAGGTATGACGATGGCCGGGACCCACGAGGAATTTCAAAGGCGGACATTGTATTGATTGGTGTTTCCAGGACTTCTAAAACGCCGCTGTCCCAATATCTTGCCCACAAACGGCTGAAGGTGGCCAATGTCCCCATAGTCCCTGAAGTCAATCCGCCTGAAGAATTGTTTCATGTTGATCCAAGCCGTTGCATAGGATTGAAAATCAGTCCGGAAAAGCTCAATGATATTAGAAAAGAGCGGTTGAAGGCATTAGGGCTTGGGAATCAGGCGAGTTATGCCAATATGAATAGAATCATGCAAGAGCTGGAGCACTTTGAAACAGTCGTCGAACGAATTGGCTGCCATGTGATCAATGTCTCAAATAAAGCAGTAGAAGAAACAGCTAATGTTATTCTTAACATAACCAAAAACTCTTCTTTATAAGTTAGAGTAATGTGAGACCCGGAAACCCTTGCGATGATGAAATAGGCGGCAGGGGTTTCCTCATGCACCGCAAATTATTCGTCATTAAAAGAAAAAATATTAGCATTTTCTTTTTTCCTGTATTATAATTAATTTTTGTGAAAAAATGTTTCTATGATATATTTCATTAAAGTTTATTTACGTCGTTCTTCCTATCAGGATAGTAAATAAATTCTGAAAAATAAAAAGATAGGAAAAAGGAAGGATTATTTTACTTTATGTAGAATAACAAACTAGTCATTTCCCTTTTTGATGCTTTGACTAATTCCTCCTAGAGCGTGATTGGTTTCATTTGCATATTCAAAGGTTACATTATGATTAGATAGCTTTTTGCATGACCCAGCTATTTAATTTGCAAGACTATTTATTAATCACTAAGTTAAATTTTTTTAAAAAAGATTGTCGAATTTTGCAGGGTTTTCTTAGTCTTTATAGAATAAACGTAGAGCATGGTGATTATTAAATGAGTGGCCAAATCCCGGAAGAAACGATTGAAGAAATCAGAAAATCAAATGATATCGTCGATGTAGTCGGGGAGTACGTTCAATTAAAGAAACAGGGTAGAAACTATTTTGGGTTGTGCCCTTTTCATGGTGAGAAAACTCCTTCTTTTTCAGTGACACAGGACAAGCAGATTTTTCATTGTTTTGGATGTGGAAAGGGAGGCAATGCCGTCACCTTTCTTATGGAAATCGAAGGTTACAGTTTTTTTGATGCACTAAAGCACTTGGCTGATAAGAGCGGGCTGTCCTTGCCGGAAAGCTATCAAGCCTCAGACAGTCAGCAGAATGTCAGCACAGAAAACCAGGACGTCCTGCGGGCATATGAATGGCTGACCAAGCTTTATCACCATTTACTTCGTCATACGAAGGAAGGTAAGGAAGGGTATCAATATTTAATTGATCGAGGTTTTACAGATAATATTATAGATACTTTTCAGTTGGGATTTTCACCAAGTTCAAGGGAATTCATTGTGCAATTCCTTGAAAAAAAAGGCTTTCATCCCCAAACGATGGTGAAGGCAGGTCTATTGTCCATGAATGATCAACAGCAAATTTCTGATCGGTTTCGGGGAAGGGTTATCTTTCCCATTAGAAATCATCTAGGAAAAAGCATTGCATTTGGCGGGCGATCAATTAACAATCAGGAACCCAAATATCTCAACAGTCCTGAATCAGAGTTATTCCATAAAGGAAAATTATTATATAACTTTGATCTGGCAAGAAGCAATATTAGAAAAAAAGAAGAAGCCGTTTTATTTGAAGGTTATGTAGACGTTATATCAGCCTACAAAGCCGGTGTTACTAACGGCGTGGCAACATTGGGTACTTCGATAACCGAAGCGCAGGCCAAACTGCTTAGGAGATATGTAGATACTGTAGTTATTTGCTATGATGCAGATAAGGCCGGTATCCAGGCTTCTTATAAGGCAGCCAAAATATTAAAAAACGCTGGATGCACAGTTAAGGTCGCCAACATGCCTGATGGCACAGACCCTGATGAGTTCATTCAACAATACGGCGGTGAGCGTTTTAAAACGGAAGTAATCGATTTAAGCGACACGTACATGTCCTTCCTAATGAGATACTTAAAAAGAGATTATAATCTAAATTTGGAAGGAGATCGCATACAATATGTTGAAAGTGTACTTGATGAAGTTGCCTTAATTGAAAGACCAGTGGAAAGGGAACATTATTTAAAAGAGTTAGCTAATGAATTTGAATTATCTATGGATACTTTGTCTCAAGAAATACAGGCGAGAAGGCAAAAGATAGGCCCTAGGCAGGATAAGATAGGCCAAAAGAGCAATACTATTATGGCAAAAGCTCCTTATAAAGCTAAAAAGCTGCTGCCTGCTTACCATAACGCAGAAAAGCAGTTGATTTCATACATGCTGAATGACCGGACGATAGCCGAGAAGGTAAAAGAAGAATTGGGCGGAGCATTTAATGTGGAGAATCACCAAGTGATTGTCACATATTTATATGCCCATTATGAGGAAGGTCATGGTCCTAACGTCAGCCATTTTGTGGAGAAATTACCTGATCCATCTATCCAAGGTTTAGTTGTGGAAATTGCAATGATGCCTATCCATCAAGATATCAGCGATAGGGAGATTAATGATTATATTAGGCTTATCCGTAATGAACATAGTGATGAAGCCAAAATTAAATCTCTAAAGGCGGAGCAAAAGATGGCTGAAAAACAAAATGAACCTGTCAAGGCTGCCCAAATCGCCATGGAAATCTTAGAGATCAGAAAGCAATTAAAGAATTCAAATCATTGATATAGAAGTAAGTCTGGAAGGAGGGGGACTCATGGCAGATAACAAGCCATCACGTTCTAAAGAAAATGAAAATGAGCTCACCCTGGAGCAAGCAAAGGATCAACTGCTTGAGCTGGGAAAAAAACGCGGGGTGTTAGCATATGAAGAAGTTGCAGAGCGTTTGTCCAACTTCGAGTTGGAATCAGATCAGATGGACGAGTTTTATGAGTACCTGAATGAACAAGGTGTAGAAGTTATCGGAGATTCAGAAGAGGATCCGAGTATGCAACAACTTTCAAAAGAAGAGGAATTTGATCTTAATGATTTGAGTGTTCCTCTAGGAATCAAGATTAATGATCCTGTCCGCATGTATTTAAAAGAAATCGGACGAGTAGATTTACTATCTGCCACCGATGAAATTGACTTAGCCAAACGGATAGAAGAAGGCGAAGAAGAGGCAAAAAGAAGATTGGCTGAGGCTAACCTTAGATTAGTTGTTAGTATTGCTAAGCGGTATGTCGGTCGGGGAATGCTATTCCTGGATCTTATTCAGGAAGGTAATATGGGCCTTATCAAGGCAGTTGAAAAATTTGATTACCGTAAGGGTTACAAATTCAGTACGTATGCCACTTGGTGGATTAGACAAGCAATTACCAGAGCAATCGCTGATCAGGCAAGAACGATTCGGATTCCGGTGCATATGGTAGAAACAATCAATAAGTTGATTCGGGTACAAAGGCAATTACTGCAGGACTTAGGCAGGGAACCAATACCAGAAGAGATAGCAAAAGAAATGGAATTGACTCCTGATAAAGTACGTGAAATCTTGAAAATCGCCCAAGAGCCTGTCTCCCTTGAGACGCCGATTGGAGAAGAAGATGATTCTCATTTAGGAGACTTTATCGAGGACCAGGAAGCCACTTCTCCTTCTGATCATGCTGCTTACGAATTACTGAAAGAACAACTGGAAGATGTATTGGATACACTTACAGATCGTGAAGAAAACGTGTTGCGTCTGCGCTTCGGCTTAGATGATGGAAGAACCAGGACACTGGAAGAGGTCGGAAAAGTGTTCGGCGTAACCAGAGAGCGAATTAGGCAAATAGAAGCTAAGGCTCTTCGCAAGCTGCGCCACCCTAGCCGCAGTAAACGTTTAAAAGACTTTCTTGAATAAATCGGCTGGCATTCCATTTTCATGATATGGGAATAAGTCATTGTGCTTTATGTGCAATGGCTTCGATTTCTTTAGTGCCATTTTCCCATCCGTCTTCATAGCTGCTTGGCATTCCAATTTCTGCCGGGATTTGATAAGCTTAAAGCATAAAAACATCTTTATTGGCTGGCTTAATGCAAACAGGATGGGGGAAGAAAATGGCCGATGATAAAAAAGAAATCATCATACAGGAAATAATCAGCTGGAAACAGAGTAAGCTGCTGCCAAGTAAATATTGTGATTTTCTGCTGGCTCTCTATTCTCAAGGAGAGGGAATTGACGAGAAAGTTTTACCAGCGATAAACATAAAGCTATTGTTGCTGCTCTTTTCTAATATAATGTTGTTACCGTTAACATATCTTGTCATTAATTTTACTGAAATCGGAAAGGGATTGCAAATCTTCCTGGTATTTATTTTTTTTGCAGGTTCATTTGCCTGCTATAAGTATTTTAGTAAGGTCAAATTTTTAAAAATACCTTTTTCGCTTATCATTTTGCTCCTAATTTCGCTTTTAGTTTCCATTTATATAATTGGATTCATTTCCAGGAATATTTGGATAATCGCAGGAATGATGTATATCCAATTTGTCGGGTGGATGCTGCTCGGACGCAAACAAAAAGACAAGTACTTGTTTACAGTAGGAATGATTGGTATGATTTTGTTAACATTCTATATTATTAATTAAAATTTCTTGTCATTTCCCTTTTCTCTTCTTATATTTTCAAGTAAAATAAATATAGTTTGGTCTGCTAGGACAAGAATGGGGATTACATAAGGAGGACAAAGACATGAAAAGAAACCCAGTTATCCCTTTTGCAATTATCGCAGTATTGGGAATACTTACTATGATTGTTTTATCTATTGTTGGACTTGATCAATACCAGGATATTCAGGAAGCTGGAGAAGAAGGAAGCCAGCAGGAGGAGTCTGGAGAAGGCGGAGGAGAAGAAACAGCATCGGATGATCCGGAAGCTATTTTCCAAAATAACTGTGCAAGCTGCCATGGCGGAGATTTATCTGGTGGTGCAGGCCCCAACTTACAAGAAGTTGGCAGCCGGTACTCGAAGGATGAAATCAAAGAAATCATCATTAATGGCATTGAGGGTACTGCCATGCCGGGCGGTTTAGTAGAAGAAAAAGAAGCAGACTTGCTTGCTCAGTGGCTCTCAGAACATCAATAACCAGAGAAGGAAAAGCTTTCTGTATACAGGAGGCTTTTTCTTTTTTGCCAGGTAGTATACAGGCTAAATTACCTGTCTATTTAGAAAGGAGTTACAAGATGAATGGAAGATTATTGTCCGACAGGCTGAAAAGTGTTGCTTCTTTCTTGCCTGAAGGCGCAGTGTTTGCGGATATAGGATCAGACCATGCTTACCTGCCTGTATATGTATGCCGGCAGGATCAGCAAGCCTTGGCTATTGCGGGAGAGTTAAATGAAGGGCCATTCCAAAGTGCAAAAAGAAATGTTGAGGAGCAAGGGCTATCGGCTAGGATTGCAGTCCGAAAAGGCAATGGCCTGTCCATTTTAAAGGCAAATGAAGTAGAACAGGTTGTTATAGCCGGGATGGGTGGCAGTCTTATAACGGACATACTTGAAAATGGGAAAAATAAACTCTCGACTGTTGGCCGGATTATCACTCAGCCGAATCTAGAGGCAAGATCCATCCGTGTATGGCTTCAGGAAAATGGGTACAAATTGATAGGTGAAGATATAATTGAAGAGGCAGGCCATATATATGAGGTTTTAGCAGCTGATAAATCTGAAGTGAAAGCGGCTATGAATGAAGTAGAATTACTCTGCGGTCCGTTTTTATTAAAAGAAAAGTCAATGGCTTTCATCAACAAGTGGGAATCAGAAATAAAGAAGAGAGAGAATGTAGTTTATCAAATGCGCCATGCATCCTCACCCGACAAAGCAAAAATCGACCAATTTAAAGAAGAAATAGAAATTATTAAGGGGGTTTTAGCGTGAATGGGAAGCTGGCAACCGGAAAGCACATCATTGAGTTATTCGAGGCGTGGTCTCCCCAAAAGCTGGCATATGATTGGGATAATGTCGGATTGCAAGTAGGAACTTTGTCCAACCCGGTCAACAAAGTAATGGTTACCTTAGATGTACTGGAAAATGTGGTAGATGAAGCGATAGAAGCCGATGTGAACCTGATTATTGCACATCATCCGCTGCTGTTTAAATCCTTGAAACAAATCAACTTGGAAGATCCGAAGGGAAAAGTCATCGAAAAACTGATAAAAAACAACATTACGGTTTATGCTGCGCATACTAACTTAGATATCACCAGAGGCGGTGTCAGTGATATTTTGGCAGACAAGCTTGGCATAAAAGAAACGTCTGTACTCGTACCTTCGGGAGAGGACAAATTGGTAAAGGTTGCCGTATTTGTTCCGGTAGATTATACAGACAGTGTCAGGGAGGCAATGGCAGTCCGTGGGGCTGGGTATATCGGGAATTACAGCCATTGCAGCTTCCGCACAGTTGGCGAAGGAACATTTAAGCCACAGGAGGGAACACAGCCATTCATTGGATCTCAGGATGAACTGGCGCGCGTGGAAGAAGAGAAATTAGAAACAATTATCCCTAAAAGTAAACTATCCGATGTTTTGACAGCTTTGACTGAAGCTCATCCTTACGAAGAACCGGCATATGATATCCTGCCATTAGAAAATAAAGGGAAAAGTACCGGCGTTGGCCGTCTCGGCAACCTTCCAGCGAGCATGTCACTGCAGGAATTAAGCAATCATGTCAAAACACGGCTGGATGTACCAACAGTCAGAGTAGTCGGAAACCTGGAGCAAGAAGTGAGAAAAATAGCTGTTCTAGGCGGAAGCGGAGAGGATTTTATTAATCAGGCATATCAACAAGGTGCAGATGTATATATCACGGGTGATTTAACCTTTCACGAAGCACAGGATGCATGGCAAGCCGGGTTAAATATCATTGACCCAGGACACCATGTCGAAAAATTTATGAAGCAAGCCGTAAAAGACTACTTACAAAAACTATTACAGGAATTACAAGTGGATACAGAAGTAATCATATCCAAAGCAAACACCGAACCATTCCATTTTATATAGAAAAACGGAGGACACCTGGTTGGCGACGAATGGACTGGACTGACCGGTCCGAGATAAAGGATAGCCAAAAAGACGCTTGAACTTTTTGTGCTTGACTTATTGAAGGGACAGGGAAGGAAGTCAAGGCAGTCGCTGGTGTCCGCAGTTAGACAATAGAAAAACGGAGGACACCCGGTTAGCGACGAATTGAGTGGACTGACCGGTCCGAGATAAAGGATAGCCAAAAAGACGCTTGAACTTTTTGTGCTTGACTTATTGAAGGGACAGGGAAGGAAGTCAAGCGGGTCGCTGGTGTCCGCAGTTAGACAATAGAAAAACGGAGGACACCCGGTTAGCGACGAATTGAGTGGACGGACCGGTCTAGGATAATTGTTTTAAAAAGGCATAACGTGGGTGTTCCACGTTATGCCTTTTGCTAACCAAAATTTATTTTGCTTTTTTTACTTTTACTTTTGGCAGTATTTTCTTTTGTTCAACTTTCGACTGCAGGTCCCAAGTTTTTTCATTCGCTGCTTCAAAGTTTTCGATGAAACGAATGACTTCCTTAGTGATTGGTGTTGGAGTTGATGCACCAGCAGTTACAGCAACCTTGCTGACTCCTTCCAACCATTCTAATTTGATTTCAGAAACGTCTGCAATCCGATAAGCTTTAGTGCCCGCAATATCTTGTGAAACCTGGGCAAGCCGATTGGAATTGTTGCTGCGTGGGTCTCCCACAACCAGGGTAAGATCGGCATCTTTTGCTTGTTCTGCGACAGCTTCCTGCCTCACCTGAGTAGCCATGCAGATTTCCTGGACCATCTCTGTCTGCGGGTATTTTTCTTTTACCTTCTGCATAACGTCATAAACATCCCATTGACTCATAGTTGTTTGGTTGGTTACGATGATCTTTTCAAAATCCATTTCCAGGTGTTCGACATCTTCTTCCGTTTGTACGAGGTGTACATGGCCTGGTGCAACTCCGATGGCACCCTCAGGTTCTGGATGGCCCTTTTTCCCGATATAAACCACTTCATAGCCTTCTTGTACCTTTTCACGGATAAGATCATGGGTTCTCGTTACGTCAGGACATGTAGCATCTAATACAGTTAACCCTTTATTTCGGGCACGTTCTTTTACCTCTGGTGAAACTCCGTGAGCAGTAAAAACAACCGTGCCTTCATTAATCTCATCAAGGAGATCTGCTCGATTCTTTCCATCTAGCGTGATTACGCCTTCGCTTTCAAAAGCTTTGGTCACATGTGAATTATGGACAATCATTCCTAAAATATAAATAGGCCTAGGTAGATTTGGATCCTTTACAGCATTTTGGGCAATGACCATTGCATCTACTACTCCATAACAATAACCGCGCGGGGCTATTTTAATTACTTCCATGATTGGTTCCCCCTCTGATATATATTCGCACATTCATTTTTTAGTTTTTAAGGGCATCACATTTATTATAAAGGCAAAGCTAGTATATGACAAAAATTATTGAAGGAAAAGCTTAGAGGAGTTCAAAATATATAAGGCAAAAGGCTTGTTGAATTGAAATTTCAGGATTATCGTGCAAAAAAAACCTGTCTGCCCTATAATAGGTAAGTAGCATAAGTCAACTTAAAGGAGTTTGTAAATGAAGAGTCACCAATTTAAACAATATTCTTTGCATCCAATAATAAATGAAACGATTGATCGTTTAGAATTCCATAAACCAACCCCTATACAGGAAAAAGTCATTCCGGCGGTCTTAAGGGGGGAAAGTGTGATTGGCCAATCGCATACAGGGTCTGGCAAAACACATGCTTATTTACTACCTTTATTTAATCAAATAAATGAAGCGAAAAATGAAGTGCAATTTGTTATAACTGCCCCTACTAGGGAATTGGCAATCCAAATCCATGACGAAGTAAGGAAAATTATCCACTACGCAAATAAAGATCACCGTTGGCATGCCAAACTGTTAATTGGCGGAACGGATAAAAAACGTTCAATTGAAAAATTAAAAGAACAACCTCACATTGTAGTAGGTACTCCTGGGAGAATTCTGGACCTTGTTAATGAGGGTGCTTTGGATTTTTCTGCTGCTAAATCATTTGTAGTCGATGAGGCTGATTTGATGCTTGATTTAGGTTTTATTCAAGAAGTAGACCAAATCTTAGTCAAAACAAACCAGGAAATTCAGCTGCTCGTTTTTTCTGCGACTATCCCTGAAAGGCTTCAGCCATTTTTAAAGAAATACTTGGAAAGTCCGGCATACTTGAAGGCCGATGAACAAAAACTTTCTCCAGAAACGATGGAACACCGGCTGGTTCCGTTAAGGCATCGTTCTACATCCGAGATGGTTTTCCGTATTTCTGAGGCAATTCATCCATATTTAGCGATAGTTTTTACGAATGGGAAGGAACTTGCTAATCAGTTGGCCAAGGAATTGACAGAAAGAGGAATGGAAGTGGGTCTTATCCATGGCGGATTATCGCCTAGGGAGAGAAAAAGAGTTTTAAAAGAGATTCAGAATTTACGCTATCAGTATATCGTAGCAACCGATTTAGCTGCTAGAGGCATTGATATAAAAGGGGTCAGCCATGTTATCAACGCACAGCTTCCCAAAGAGGAAGAATTTTATATCCATCGGGTCGGCAGAACGGCAAGAGCTGGAATGGAAGGAACAGCTATCAATTTATTCGCGGACAGTGATATTCAGTTAATTGAAAAGTTGGAGAAAAAAGGGTTAACGTTTACCAGCTATGATATCAAACAGGGTGAATGGATAGAGACGAAGTCTTGGAATGAACGTAGTACAAGAAAGAAAACAGAATCGGATACTGAAAAGGAAGCTTGGCGCAAGGTTAAAAAACCTAAAAAAGTAAAACCCGGTTATAAAAAGAAATTGAAACAAGAACAACAAAAGGTTAAGAAAAAGTTAAATAGAAATAAGTACAAAAAATAATCATTATTATGTTATAATCTTTTTAGATAAAGAGAGAAAGAAGGTGGAGGGATTGTTGAAATTAGGTTCCCATGTTTCCATGAGCGGAAAAAAGATGCTGTTAGGTTCCAGTGAAGAAGCTGCTTCCTATGGTTCAAATACTTTTATGATTTATACTGGAGCACCGCAAAACACTAGGCGCCGCCCAATTGAAGAATTGAATATTGAAGAGGGACGCAGGCACATGACAGAAAAGGGTATAGCAGATATAGTCGTCCATGCCCCTTATATTATTAATATAGGAAATTCTAATAAAAAAGAGACTTTTGAATTGGGCGTCAACTTTTTAAGAAGTGAAATTGAACGGACGGAAGCGATTGGAGCTGATCAGATTGTTCTTCATCCAGGTGCCCATGTTGGAGCCGGGGAAGAAAAAGGAATAGAAAAAATCATTGAAGGGCTAAATGAAGTGCTTCATAAAGACCAGAAAGTGCAAATAGCATTAGAAACAATGGCTGGGAAAGGATCAGAAATTGGCAGGAATTTTGAACAGCTGGCCAGAATTATTGATGGTGTTACTCATAACGAGAAGCTATCTATATGCTTTGATACCTGTCATACTCATGATGCAGGCTATGATATTATTAATGACTTTGATGGTGTGCTAAATGAGTTTGACCGAATAATAGGCTTGGAAAGGATAAAGGTTGTCCACGTTAATGACAGCAAAAATACCTGCGGAGCCGGAAAAGACCGCCATGAGAATATTGGGTTTGGATACATTGGATTTGACGCACTCCGTTATATTGTACACCACCCGCAGTTGGAAGAACTGCCTAAAATCTTGGAAACACCATATGTAGGCGAAGATAAAAAGAGTAAAAGGCCTCCTTATAAATTTGAAATTGATATGCTAAAAGGAAAATCGTTCGTAACCGACTTAAAGGAACAAATAGTTACTCAATAATTATCAGAATGGACAGCTGCCTGTTAACAGGCAGCTGTTTTTATTTTAGCTTGTGCCGGTTCTTCGTTGATTTTAATTTTCATTAAATTAAGAAATGTTTACTTAGCAGACAAAGAGGGAAATTAATTGAACCAAGAGTCAATTCCGTACTCTTTTGTCAGCTGTTTAAATAGTCGATTTGTTTTTTGTGCTGTTTCCACGTTAGTAATTTTGGCCAAGCGTTTGAAAAGCATCATTCGGTCTTCTTCATTGAATGGATCAAAGTCAGCCTTTTGTAAGTAAGCGGATATTTGAGCTGCTTGTTTTCTGGAAAGAGAAATATCATATTGCTCACTATAATAGAGCAAGTCTTCTGTACTTATTTGTTTTAATTTTTTCAGAATCATCGTTTTTATCATGCTGTTCATACAAAAACCCTTTCTTCATTTAGGAAATCTGTAAATAATTAAAGTCACCTTTTACATACGGATTTTCTGTTCTTCATACTGTATGAAGCAGCCTGTTGATTTGTGCCGGCCGAAGAGGATAAGTAAAATTAATTGCAATATGTTTTAGCAGCCGATAGTATGGATTCTTGTGATTGGATGATATGTTGGAGCAGTAAGGAGTGAATTACTTTGGGTTTTGGAAATAATACTGGTTCCAAACCACTAGCCATATTAATCTTTTGTGCACTCTTATTATTTATTATGAATGGCTATGCAGATGGGAACCAGGAAATGGATGCAATTGCGCAAGAAAAGAACGAAATAAAACAAGAAATCACGCAATTAAAACAGGAAAATAAACAATTACGGTCCCAAAATGAGTATCTACAAACCGAAGAAGTGAAAACTAAGGAAAAAAGCGGGTATTTGACGTGGCCGAAAATAGAACAAATTGCTGATACATTTGTAGAAGAGAGCAATGGGAATTTCAAAAAGTCCTGGGCCCTTTATTTAGTGAAGGAGTCTCAAAAATTTGAGATTGACCCAAAAGTTGTTTATGAATTGTTGAAAGTGGAAACAGGAGGAACTTTTGACACAGAATTAGTCGGACCCGAGACAAAGTATGGCCGTGCCTATGGAATGGGCCAATTCATGAAAAACACCGCACCATGGGTCGCAGAGATGGCAGGACTTCCATACAGCGAAGAGTTGTTATTTGATCCTTATTATTCCATGCAGCTATCGATAGTTTATTTAGATTATTTACATCATGAGTATGGAAATTGGGAAGAAGCCTTGACCGCTTATCATCGAGGGATGGGTGGTTTAGAACAATATGTACAGGAAAACGGAGATGCGAAAAGCTGGTATGCTGTAGAAATCCTTTCAAAAGCAAAAACACAACAAGCGGTTGTTTCAGCAGACTGACGAACATTAGGGCTGACCTTATAAAAAGATCAGCCCTAATTGTTTTTTCCTTGATTAGAATTATCTACCGCGTAATATCAGCGTTGATCTTCATAAACTATAGAAGCACCTTGATAAGAAAGCGAGGATGTTACTATGGATGAGACGCCAAGAAACAAACAAAATGACGATATAGAGGATGCTCCAAAGTTTGGAGAGGAATCACCAGGTCCTGTATCAGCAAGACAACAAGGCGCCCAGTCTATGCCTCCCCGGGATCCAGATGAGCAGTATATTCTGGATGAACCTTATAAAAGGGACGAAGAAATGGCGCAAGAGCTCACCGCTACTGAATTTAATCAGCCGGTAAGCTCAGGAGAAAAGGAAACAAATATGAAATCCGAAGTACAAACAGGCTTTGGATGGTTAGCTGTCATTTTGGCAGTGCTGTCTTTTTTCATGCTTCCAGTCGTACTTGGAGCTGCCGCTGTCATTTTTGGTTTCGTTTCAAGAAATCGTGGTGCACACACTTTAGGAAACACAGCAATTATTGCTGGTGCTGTTTCCATTATTATTTCGTTATTTTTAGCCCCCTTTGTATAAAGAAAGAGCTGGTTCCTTACTGGAACCAGCTCTTTTCATTGCTTATGCTTCTTGTTTGTTTTCTTCTTCTTTTTGCTTAGCAAAATATTCTTCGGCAATCCGGTCAACTTCAATTTTCAATTCATCAACCATGGTTTCTTCCGGTACTTTGCGGATTATTTCTCCGTGACGGAACAATAAGCCTTCACCGCGGGCGCCGGCAATGCCAATATCCGCCTCTCTTGCTTCGCCTGGCCCGTTAACAGCACAACCTAGCACTGCTACTTTTATTGGCGCCTTAATCGTCGAGATGTACTCCTCGACTTCGTTAGCAATGGAGATCAAGTCAATTTCTATCCGCCCACAGGTAGGGCAGGATATCAATGTCGCCGCATTGGAAGCGAGCCCGAAGGATTTTAGTAATTCCCTCGCTACTTTAACTTCCTCCACAGGATCAGCACTCAAGGAAATTCTCATTGTGTTGCCAATCCCTTTGCTTAGGATAGCTCCCAGACCGGCAGAACTCTTGACTGTTCCGGCAAACAATGTACCGGATTCGGTTATGCCGAGATGGAGCGGATAATCAATTGCATCGGCTGCTTTCTCATAAGCTTCGATCGCCAATGGAACATCAGATGCTTTCATGGAAACAACTATATCGTGGAAATCAAGCTCTTCCAGAATTTTGATATGGTGCAAAGCACTTTCAACCATACCATCGGCAGTTGGATAGCCATATTTTTCAATAATATGTCTTTCCAATGATCCAGCATTAACACCGATCCGAATCGGGATGCCTTTAGCCTTTGCAGCGTTGACAACAGCCTCGACTTTATCGCGTTTACCGATATTTCCTGGATTTATTCTAATCTTATCAGCACCGCCTTCAATTGCTTTCAAGGCAAGCTTATAATTAAAATGAATATCAACGACTAATGGTATATTAATCCTTTTCTTAATTTCGGGAATCGCATCTGCTGCACGGTCATCCGGGCATGCGACACGGACAATTTGGCAGCCGGCTTCTTCCAAACGATTTATTTCATTAACAGTTGCTTCAACATCATGTGTTTTCGTTGTTGTCATTGATTGGATGACAACTTCATTTTTACCCCCGACCATCACATTTCCTACCTTGACTGGACGTGTATTTTTTCTGTGGGTTATTGCCATAAATGAATCGCTCCTTTGCTTAATCGCGAAAAAAAGTGGTAATTTACGTACCATTGCTTATTATAAGGGGAAAAAGCAGAAATGAGAAGTGACAAACCTTAAAAAGTAACGTATTTCTATGGTTGGTTATTATATACTGGAAACTTATATATCATATCTGGTTCTATTTGATGGGGGTCAGCGTCCGGATTAAGTGTCTGAAAATCCTTGATTACCTGTTCGATTGAAAGTTGTGTATCTCTCCGATTGATATCCTCTACAATAGTAAGCACTGTATCACCGGGGTGCACTTTTACTTCTAATATTTGAAATGCGTCGGTTTCCTTTTGTTTATTTCCCGAAGATTGTTCAGGCTTTTCAGGCATTGAAACAGCCGTTCCATTATCTTTTCCTGGAACAGGAGTACCGACAGTTAAATCCTTATAAACACTCGATATAAATAATATAATTAGAATGAAGATAAAAGTTTTTTTAAAAAATCCCATTATCTGCTGCCCCCTCGCCTTCTATATAGTATTTCTACAAAAAATTTAAATACCTTTTTTTGAAACGAAAAATAATGTACGCTCGTAATATAGATAAGCGTTTAAAGAGGGAGCGATTTACATGGAGGGGTTTTCGGCTGATTGGATATGTTTCATTATAACTGGATTAGGAACGCTGTTTTTGTTCGGGGAATTATTAATAAACATGCGAGGCTTATTCGGCTTACTTGGTTTAGGCTTTATTACTGTGTATTTTCTGTCTTATTTAGCGCCTGGCGCGTTTATTGCTATGCTGGTAATATATCTGGTGGGTTTACTCTTAATTATTATTGATGGAAAATTACTTAATGATGGAACGCTTGCGACGATCGGAGCGGTTTGTATGATTTTATCCATTGGCTTGAGTTCTCCCAATTGGACAGCAGGGCTCTATGGCATAATTGGCGTAATTGTCGGGGGCTTTTGTTCTCTGTTTTTTCTTAAGGTTTTCAAAAGAAGAGATATGTGGACTAAGCTCGCTTTGGCGGATCAGCTAACAGGGGACAAAGGGTATAATTCGATGAATCAAACCTACGAAATGCTTTTAGGAAGGCAGGGGCTTACTTTGACTGACATGCGTCCAGTAGGAACGATTAAAATCGGAGAGTCGGAATATAGTGCGGTAACCAATGGGCAGTGGATTGAAAGAAACACCCCTGTACAAGTGATTCAAGTAGATGGAACGAAAATTCTTGTATCAAAACAGACAAAGTAACACAAGATAATAAAACACAAAAAAGCATTACATCTATGGATGTAATGCTTTTTTGGACGCGCCGTGGCTAAGCCCAGCCGCAGTTCTTACGATATTATAAGTTTTTTATGCGGATTTATCGATTTTTTTGCATGCGGCAAGATTGCAACTAAACTTATGGGGTACATATCAAGGAAAGGAGATATTTAGCAGAGAGAAAATAACGAACTATTGCCGGTATTAGATTGGTTGTTTTTCCACCTTAAGGAAATTAATTGCTTTGTTTTTAAGAGAAATGTAAATTTAACGTAAATTTTCGCGAAAAATCTTTACAAACTCTTCTGGTTTAATTAATAATGAGAAGGGCATTTGGAACTTAAACAGCATGTGAAGGGATGGGGAACGTTGGATATTAATGTGCAAGCTTTAATTTTTGAGTTTGTCGGCGGGCTTGGTATATTCCTGCTCGGACTGAAGTTTATGGGTGATGGCCTGCAAAAATCAGCAGGCGACCGGCTTAGGGATATTTTAGACCGATTTACTAGCAACCCATTTATGGGTGTGTTAGCAGGTATTATTGTTACTATTTTAATCCAAAGCAGTTCCGGTACTACTGTATTGACGGTGGGCTTAGTTAATGCAGGATTTATGACCTTGAGACAATCGATCGGTGTCATTATGGGTGCTAACATCGGAACAACGGTAACAGCCTTCATCATCGGGATTGATCTAGGAGAATACGCGTTGCCAATCATGGCAGCCGGTGCATTCATGCTCTTCTTTTTTAAAAACAATAAAGTATCTTATATTGGACAAACTATCTTTGGTTTTGGTTCATTATTCTACGGACTCGAATTAATGAGCAGCGGAATGTCTCCGTTGCGGGAAGTACAAGCATTTCATGAATTAACATTAAGCATGAGCGAAAACCCTGTGTTAGGGGTAGTTATTGGTACACTATTTACTTTTATAGTCCAAAGCTCAAGTGCTACCATCGGTATTCTCCAAGGATTGTTCGACCAAGGTGCGATTGATCTTCAAGCTGCACTGCCAGTCCTGTTCGGAGATAATATCGGTACGACAATCACAGCTATTCTAGCTTCAATTGGTGCTACGATTGCTGCAAAACGTGCGGCATTCACTCATGTTATTTTTAATGTTGTTGGGACGAGTATTTTCTTAATCTTCCTAGGACTATACTCACGCTTTGTTGTTTACTTACAACAAACTTGGGATCTTAACCCGGAAATGACTATTGCTTTTGCTCACGGCAGCTTTAATATAGCTAATACTATCATCCAGTTTCCTTTCATAGGAGCGTTGGCTTATATTGTGACTAAGCTGATACCTGGGGAAGACGCAATTATCGAATATAAGCCAAAACATCTAGATCCAATTTTTATCCAGCAGTCTCCTTCTGTTGCCCTTGACCAGGCAAAGGAAGAAGTTATCCGGATGGGCGAGTACGCTCACAAAGGATTGGAAGAATCCAGCTTATATTTGAACAATCATAGTCAAAAACATGCAGATATGGCGTTGCAAATTGAGGGGGCACTAAATAATCTTGACAAGGAAATCACCGAATATTTAGTCAGCCTGTCAGGAACTTCTTTTTCTGATGCGGACAGCGCGAAACACTCAGCGCTAATGGATTCAGTGCGGGACATCGAAAGAATTGGCGATCACTTTGAAAATATTGTCGAACTAGTGGATTATAAAATTTCCAACAAAGTCGTTGTTACTGAGCAAGCACAACAGGACTTGAATGACATGTTCGATTTAACGTTAATAACGGTAAAGCAAGCAATTAAAGCTCTTGGTGAAATGGATAGAGAAGAAGCATTGGCAGTTGTCCAAAAAGAAGACCAGATTGACCAAATGGAGCGGGCATACCGTAAGAAACACATTATTAGGATGAACGAGGGATCATGTTCCGGACCGGCTGGTATTGTCTTTGTTGACATTATCAGTAACCTGGAGCGTATCGGTGATCATGCTGTTAATATAGCAGAAGAAGTACTTGGTGAATAAATGAACAGTCGGGAAAAGGGGCGTGGAGATGAATCTCTGCCCCTTTTCTCATTCATAAACATCGGAATGAATTTGATAAAAAGGTAAAAAACTCTTGAATGCTGTAAGAGGACGTGCTATATTATTTTTGTTGCCGATTTAAAAACTTTCTTTAAAACCGTTGACATTATTACATAAACATGATAAATTATATTTCGTCGCTTCATCGAATACTTAATAACTTAGTAAACAAAGCGTTCATTAGCATAATAATTTTCCACAGTAGCTCAGCGGTAGAGCAATCGGCTGTTAACCGATCGGTCGTAGGTTCGAGTCCTACCTGTGGAGCCATATGGCGGTGTAGCTCAGCTGGCTAGAGCGTACGGTTCATACCCGTGAGGTCGGGGGTTCGATCCCCTCCGCCGCTACCAAATAATTATGGCGGTCGTGGCGAAGTGGTTAACGCACCGGATTGTGGCTCCGGCATTCGTGGGTTCGATTCCCACCGGTCGCCCCATAATAATTAATAAACTGGACCCTTAGCTCAGCTGGTTAGAGCTATCGGCTCATAACCGATCGGTCGCAGGTTCGAGTCCTGCAGGGTCCACCATTTACTCGAGGAGGATTACCCAAGTCTGGCTGAAGGGAGCGGTCTTGAAAACCGCCAGGGGCTTCGCGGCCCGCGGGGGTTCGAATCCCTCATCCTCCTCCATTTACATAATGAGGTATGTTGAACGGCGAAGAAATGCTTGAATCGGCAGTTCAGCCAATTGAGAGCCAATGAGATCTTCTCGAAAACCTGCTATGTGCAGGATTGGGAGAAGCGCTTCTTCACTGGATGAGCTATAACTTAACGCACAGAACATTGGAGAAACACTTCAAGCAACATAAATAACGAACATTTTACTATGGCTCGGTAGCTCAGTCGGTAGAGCAACGGACTGAAAATCCGTGTGTCGGCGGTTCGATTCCGTCCCGAGCCACCATTTTACTTTATGATATACATAAATTTACGGACAAGCAGATAGTTGCTTGTCTTTTTTGTTTTTATCTGAACATGGAACCTTCATTAAGTTTTATTTCCATAATGCATAAAAGTTGCAAGAAAAAACTCCCTTTGATAATCTTGGGTTAAATGGAAGGGAGAATTGAAATCCTTCCTGTACATACTAAATAAGGAGGAATTGAAATGGCTAAATTTGAACTACCAGAGCTACCATACGCATATGATGCATTGGAACCACACATTGATAAGGAAACGATGAACATTCATCACACTAAACACCATAACACTTATGTTACAAAATTAAATGGTGCAATTGAAGGGAACAGCAACTTGGAAAGCAAGTCTTTAGAACAATTGCTGGCAGACCTTGACAGTGTTCCTGCTGATATCCGTACAGCTGTCCGCAACAATGGCGGCGGCCATGCGAACCACTCTTTATTCTGGACTATTCTTTCTCCGAATGGCGGCGGCGAACCATCAGGAGAATTAGCTGATAAAATTAAAGCTAAATTTGGAAGCTTCGACAAGTTTAAAGAAGAGTTTGGAAGCGCAGCAACTGGCCGTTTTGGTTCTGGCTGGGCTTGGCTTGTTGTAAACAACGGTGAAATTGAAATTACCAGCACTCCTAATCAAGATTCACCAGTAATGGAGGGTAAGACACCTATTCTTGGCCTTGACGTTTGGGAGCATGCTTATTATCTTAAGTACCAAAATAAACGTCCTGACTATGTTTCTGCTTTCTGGAACGTTGTTAACTGGGATGAAGTGGCTAAGCGTTACGAAGCTGCTAAGTAATCTACAATTATAAAAGGGCTGGATGGCATCTGCCATCCAGCCCTTTTTGTTTTTATGTCTGCAAACGGACAATGTTCCTGTATAATCGTTTTCTCTGTATTTCCTTTGTATATCTGCCTTGGATTAGAAAACAATAAAGATAACAGTAAAGGAGACGGGAAATATGAAGAAAACTTTGCACTTGTTACTAGGAGACATTGAGGTAGACCGTGATCTAAAGCTACTGCTGACAATAGGCGGGTTATATTCTTTAGGTATATTTCTTTCCAATACCTTCGTAAATATCTATTTATGGAAACAATCAGGTGATTATGTCGCGATTGCACTTTATAATATTTCTATTTATATTATGCAGCCCCTCACATTTATACTAGCCGGCAGGTGGGCGAAAAAAGTTGATAGGGTGATCGTATTACGTTTAGGGGTAGTCTTTCTGTCCCTTTTTTTTATGACTGTATTAATCGTAGGCGAACAAGCAGCTACCTATAATATGATGCTGGGCGGGTTGCTTGGAATTGGGTACGGATTTTACTGGCTTGCTTTTAATGTATTGACTTTTGAAGTAACAGAGCCTGAAACAAGGGATTTTTTTAATGGATTTCAAGGGCTCTTGCAGTCCCTGGGCGGAATGATCGGGCCTATACTTGCTGGGTATGTGATTTCTCGCCTCGAATCGTTCCAAGGCTATACTGTAATTTTCGCCATTTCCTTCTGCTTATTTATTTCGGCAGTCGTCTGTACGTTTTTCTTGAATCGAAGATCCGCGAAGGGAGACTTCCGTTTTTTTACAATATTCAAGGAGAGGAAAAGAAATAAAGACTGGAAAAGAATTCTTTATGCCCATTCCTTTCAAGGATTGAGAGAAGGCGTCTTTGTTTTTGTCATTTCTGTGTGGGTATTTATTACTACGCAAAGTGAGTTGGCGCTTGGTACATTTAATTTAATTTTTTCTGGTTTTTCTTTTCTCTTTTATTATGCAGCAACACGATTAATCAAGCCGCGGATGCGAAAAAAGGCTATCTTTGTGGGTGGGTTATCATTGTATTTATCGCTTTATTTGATTATCCTCCATATGGATTATACAACCTTGTTAATATACGCAGGAATCATTGGCTTTTCCTACCCGATTTTATTTGTTCCTTATGCTTCAATGACATACGATGTGATTGGCAAGGCAAGGAAAGCTGGAGAAATGAGAATAGAGTATATTGTTGTCAGAGAGGTCTTCCTCAATTTTGGAAGAATTACTTCTATTGGCTTGTTTCTGATTGCTGTTAGTTTTTATTCGGCAGAAACGGCCATCCCATATTTATTAATGGTGGTAGGAATTGGACATTTTATCATTTACTTTTTTGTGAAAGATATTGACCTGAAAGTAACCGAACCTAGAAAACAGCCAGCAGTAGCTAAAGAACTTTCTGAAGAAAAGAATAGATAGTGAAAGGATAGTCGCTTCCTGCTAAAGATGTTATAATCGTAGTAATGTTATTAACACAAAAGGGGGAGCGATATGGGAAAGAAAAAAAAGAAGCGAGCACAACTTCCCTTTCGTTTAAATATATTGTTTTTGTTTGTCTTTTTACTGTTTTCTGGGTTAATTCTTCAACTTGGAGTCGTGCAGATACTTAATGGAGAAGAAGCGCAAGACAAAATTAATCGAACAGAGAATACTGTTTCTGATATTCCTGTTCCGCGCGGCAAAATGTATGATCGATTTGGGCGCCTTGTGCTAGATAACGAGCCGGTCAGGTCGATTACTTATACACCGCCTAAACGAGGAGCTTCAGCCGAAGAAAGGCTCGACTTAGCAGAAAAATTAGCCGAATTTATTGATATAGAAGACGCTGAAGATGAAGTAAGGGAAAGAGATAAGAAAGAATACTGGTATTTATTGAACCAAAAAGAATCAGAAGACAAATTGTCTGCTGAAGAAGCAGAAGACATGGATGTATCTGAACAGTACCAGGCCATGCTTGACCGAATTACCGATGAAGAATTAGCGGAAATAGAATGGGATGATTCGCTGCTTGAAGTGATAGCCATCAAGAAAGAATTGGATGCTGCCTCAGAGTTATCCCCCCATATTGTAAAAAATGAAAATGTGACTGAAGAAGAGTATGCACAGGTGTCTGAGCATTTAAACGAACTTACGGGTATCGATGCTACTATTGATTGGAATAGGATTTCTGCTGTGGAGGGAACCTTCCAGGACATCATCGGGAATATTTCTACTTCAGAACGAGGAATTCCGAGTGAAAACCTTGAGTATTATTTGAGCAGGGGATACAGCCGTAACGACCGTGTTGGAACGAGCGGACTCGAAGAGCAATATGAAAGTGTTTTAAAAGGTAGAAAAGAACAGGTAGAGTACATCACCGACAGTGCTGGCAAAATCGTCAGTTCCGAGGTGGTTACGGAAGGACAGCGCGGCAATGACTTAATGTTGTCGATTGATATGGAATTGCAGCAGGCAGTCGACAAAATCGCCAGAGAGGAACTGAAGACGGCCATTGAAATGCATCCTGCAAAAAATAAGTATATGTCAGATGCGTTGGTCGTAATGATGAATCCCCAGACTGGCGAAGTGTTGGCAATGTCTGGCCAGCACTATGACCGGGAGAATGATGAGTACCATAATCAATCCTACCGGACATTGTATGATGCCCACAGGCCAGGATCGGCGGTTAAAGGTGCTTCTGTTTTGGCGGGCCTCGATTCCGGAGTAATCAGCCCGGGAACTGTCATCAATGATACCAAAATTAAAATAAAGGATTTGGAAAAAAGTTCATATTCCAGCAGTATTGGACATGTCGATGAAGTAGAAGCATTGGAAAAATCGTCGAACGTCTATATGTTCCATATCGCCATGCGGTTGGGCGGCGAGTTTAATTACCATTATGGAATGAATTCCATTACTTTTAACCCGGAATCATTTACAACCATGCGTAATTACTTTAAGCAATTTGGTCTAGGTGTGGAAACAGGTATCGATTATCCCTATGAATCGACCGGTTATGTTGGCAAAGAGCCGCAGCCTGGTAATTTAATGGACTATGCGATCGGTCAGTATGATACATTTACTACTATGCAGCTGGCCCAGTATGTATCGACAATTGCCAATGACGGCTATCGGATCCGCCCTCGACTGGTGAACGAAGTCAGACAGCCAAAAGCAAAAAAAGGCGAGCTTGGTCCTGTAATAGAAAGTTTTAATACGGATGTTCTAAACAAAATTGTGATGAATGAGCAATACCTTGACAGGGTCCATAAAGGTTTCCGCAAAGTATTTACCCAGGGAACAGCTGCTAATCATGGCTGGGCTCAATACAGTGAAAAATATAAGGTGGCTGGCAAGACCGGTACAGCAGAAAACGAAGTTTATAAGGATGGAAAGAAACTTGCAGATACGGAAAACTTGAGCCTGGTTGGCTATGCTCCCTATGATGATCCAGAAGTGGCTTTCGCAATTATTGTACCAAACAATGGAATAAGTAATAGCCAATATGATATTAACCATAAAATCGGCACAAGGATTATTGGTAAATATTTTGAGTTGAAGGAAGAAAGAGATAAAGAAGGCGTGAATTCGGAACTTTCACAAAGTGAAGAAGGCGAGCAAGAAGCAGAGGATAAGGACGAATAATAGTAGAAGAAGTAACAGGAAAGCAGCGCGTGGCAGATGCCAGGCGCTGCTTTTTTTTGTTTTTTGAAATAGTTGAACGGGTTCTATCAACCTATAGTTCTTTCGTTCTATTAAATTTACACTATCTTTACAAGCAGTTAACTATAACTTCAAACTAGTACGTTAAGATGAATTTGTAGCCGGCAAAGGCAACATTCAAACTATACAAATAGTAGGGGGAACAGACGTATGAAAAAAACGAAGTTATTATCAATTGCTGCATTACTTATCTTGGTGATTGGATTATTGGCAGCTTGCGGTTCGGGCAATGGAGAAGATGAAGAAACAGGTGGCAATGACCAATCGGACAGCGGAGCAAGTGCTTCAGATGATACAAGTTCAGAAGACGAAGGCGCAAGCGAAGAATCAGCTTCTGGTTCCATTACTATTTCAGGTTCTAGTGCTATGCAGCCTTTAGTAGCAGCTGCTGCAGAACAATTCATGAGCGAAAATCCTGAAGCAGACATCCAAGTCAATGCCGGCGGCTCAGGTACAGGTCTAAGTGAAGTATCCGAAGGAACAGTTGATATTGGAAATTCTGATGTTTTTGCGGAAGAAAAAGATGGCATTCCTGCAGATGAATTAGTTGATCATAAAGTTGCTGTGGTTGGCATGACTGCTGCTGTTCATCCAGAAGTAGGGATTGAGGATATTTCCAAAGAGGATTTGAAAAAAGTATTTACTGGTGAAATCACTAACTGGTCTGAATTAGGTGGAGCGGATGTAGATATTACTTTAGTAAACCGTCCAGATTCCTCTGGTACCCGGGCAACTTTTGTGAACTTTGGACTTGATGGCGAAACTCCAGCCGAAGGAGTAACAGAGGATTCATCAAATACCGTCAAACAAATCATAGGAGAGACGGAAGGTGCGATCGGTTACTTGGCTTTCTCTTATTTCACCGATGATTCCGTAACACCTCTGTCAATTGATGGGGTAGAAGCGTCAGATGAAAATGTTCAGAGTGGAGAATTTCCGATTTGGGCTTATCAACACTCTTACACAAATGGCGAGGCAGAAGGTTTGGCTAAAACCTTCCTGGATTACATGATGAGTGATGAAATCCAAACAGGTTTATTGCCAGAGCAAGGGTATATCGCGGCTACGAAGATGGAAGTAGAACGTGATGCGGAAGGAAACCAGACAGATAAATAAGAGATAAAAGAATAAAAGAAAGGTAGGGTAAATGCTGATAGGCATTTGCCCTACAATGACTTTATAGGGGTGTTAACGATGGAGAATAAAGTGGCTTTATCAGCTAGGGATCGATTGATTAAATCAAAAAAGAACAATTCTTATGGTGAATTAAGGGGAAAAATTCTGGTTACATTGTGCGCCTTGATAATGATCACAGCCACAATATCCGTGACAGTCTTTTTAACCACCAAAGGACTTCAATCATTCTTAGTGAATAGTGTAAGTCCCATTGAGTTCTTAACTAGTACCAATTGGAATCCATTGGGAGATAACCCTGGCTATGGGGCGTTCCCATTTATTTTCGGTTCTCTTGCGGTAACCTTCTTATCCGCCTTAATAGCTGCACCGATTGGAATTGGAGGAGCTATCTTTATGTCGGAGATAGCCCCGTCATGGGGGAAGAAAGTTTTACAGCCAGTCATCGAACTGCTGGTCGGAATTCCGTCTGTTGTTTATGGATTCATAGGGCTTACAGTTTTAGTGCCTTTTATTAGAGAATACTCATCAGGAACAGGGTTTAGTATCCTTGCCGGAACAATTGTCTTATCTATAATGATCCTTCCGACAATCACCACGATTGCTACGGATGCCATGGGGTCATTGCCCAATAGTTTAAGAGAAGGTTCTTTAGCGCTGGGTGCTACTCGCTGGCAGACTATAAAAAAAGTATTAATCCCTGCTGCATTGCCTTCACTGCTGACAGCAGTGGTTTTGGGAATGGCGCGGGCATTTGGAGAAGCTTTGGCTGTTCAGATGGTGATTGGAAATGTGAGGGCACTGCCTTCAAGTCTCCTGGATCCATCAGCCACTTTGACCACGATTATTACGTTGAATATGGGCCATACAACCTATGGAAGCATCGAGAATAACACATTATGGTCGATGGGATTAATATTATTAATTATTTCATTCGTGTTTATTTTGATTGTCAGATACTTGTCGTCTAGGAGGAAAATATAATGAACAGCAAGATAGCAGACAGAATTGCCACAGGTATATTTACCTCATTAGCATTGATAATCGTTGCCGTACTTGTTGCACTATTTTCGTTTATTTTGATTAGGGGAGTGCCGCAGATTTCCTGGGAATTCCTGACTACTCCATCAAGTACAGTGCGGGAGGGCGGCGGTATCAGGGATCAACTATTCAACTCTTTCTATATTTTATTTATTACGATGTTGATTACTGTCCCATTAGGAGTTTGCGGCGGAATTTATATGGCAGAGTATGCAAAACCAGGGAAGATCACTAACTTCATCAGATCTTGTATAGAGATGCTGGCTTCATTGCCGTCCATTGTCGTTGGAATGTTTGGTTTACTTGTCTTTGTCAATACAACTGGATGGGGCTATACAATAATTGGCGGTGCATTAGCTTTGACGATATTTAATATTCCAGTAATGGTTCGCGTTAGTGAAGACGCAATCCGTACCGTGCCGCCTGAACAGAAAGAAGCTGGTTTGGCGCTTGGCATTACCCATTGGCATACCATTAAAACCGTGCTGATTCCTTCCGCTTTCCCCGGGATTTTAACCGGTGCGATTTTAGCGTCTGGACGAGTGTTCGGAGAGGCTGCAGCACTGCTTTTCACAGCGGGATTATCAACTCCGAGGCTTGATTATCTGGATTTAAATCCTTTTTCGGAGACATCGCCCTTAAACATCTTCAGGCCGGCCGAAACGCTTGCTGTTCATATTTGGTCAGTAAATACTAATGGGATTATGCCTGATATTAGAGAAATTGCCAATGGATCTTCTGCTGTCCTTGTATTATCTGTATTGGTTTTTAATCTGTTGGCTAGATGGCTTGGCAGTATCGTCCACAAAAAAGTCACTGCCAGTAAATAATTAAAGATAGAGGGGTATTAATGATGGCAAGTACTATTACGATTGAACCTCAAACAAATAAAAATAAAAAAAGAGAAATAGATAAGCAAAAAGATACGATATTAGAAATTAAGGACTTAAGCATTTTTTATGGGGATAATCAGGCAGTCAAACACGCCACATTTGATATTGACGAGCATGCTATTACAGCTTTGATTGGACCTTCAGGCTGCGGGAAATCTACCTTCCTTCGGGGGATTAACAGAATGAACGACTTAATCCCGATCGCCAGAAATGAAGGTCAAATAATTTACGAGGATATTAACTTATTAGATAAAAACATTAATACCATTGCTTTACGTAAAGAAATAGGCATGGTGTTTCAAAAACCGAATCCTTTTCCTAAATCGGTCTATAACAACATTACCCACGCCCTGAAATTTTATGGGAAAAGAAAAAAGAAGCAGTTAGATGAAGTGGTCGAAGAAAGCTTGCGAAAAGCCGCCCTTTGGGATGAAGTCAAAGATCGTCTGCATGAGTCGGCCTTCTCCTTATCAGGGGGACAGCAGCAGCGGCTTTGCATAGCAAGAACGCTGGCGATGAAACCGAACGTGTTATTGCTCGATGAGCCATCATCCGCATTAGATCCTATTTCTAACGCGAAAATTGAAGAGTTGATTTTGCAGCTAAAAGAAGATTATTCAATCATTATTGTTACCCACAATATGCAGCAGGCTTCAAGGATATCTGATAAAACGGCGTTCTTTCTAAATGGCTCGGTTATTGAATATGATGAAACGGAAAAGATATTTACCAATCCGGCACACGGAAAAACCGAAGACTATATTTCTGGAAGATTCGGATAGGGGGATAAAAAGATGACTGAGACAATAACTGAACATAAAACGGTGTTTGATGTAAAAGACATGAATTTATGGTACGGAAATACACAGGCACTTAAAAATTTAAACTTGGAAATACCCGAAAATCAGGTAACGGCTATTATTGGTCCTTCAGGCTGTGGCAAGTCTACGTTTATCAAGACCCTTAATTTAATGATAACAAGAGTACCGGGTGTTCATATGTCTGGAGACATTTTATTTAACAGCCAAAATATCTTAAAAGATAGGATCGATTTAGTTAACCTTAGAAAGCAGATTGGCATGATCTTTCAAAAAGGCAATCCCTTCCCTCAATCCGTTTACGATAATGTTGCATATGGTCCGAGAATCCATGGAGTAAAAAAGAAAAAGCAGCTGGATGAGATAGTAGAAAGTTCTTTAAAAGATGTAGCCTTGTGGGACGAAGTGAAGGATCGCTTAAACAGTTCTGCGCTTGGTTTATCTGGCGGCCAGCAGCAGCGTCTTTGTATTGCAAGAACGATTGCCACTAAGCCGCGGGTAGTTTTAATGGATGAGCCTACATCTGCCCTTGATCCCGTTTCTACTCTTAGAATTGAACAGTTGATTTCTGAACTTAAGAATCAATATACAATCGTTATTGTCACCCATAATATGCAGCAAGCTGCCAGAATATCTGATCAAACGGCGTTTTTTCTACATGGTGAAATCATAGAATCCACCGATACAGGTAGTTTGTTTTCTGTGCCAGTCGACAGACGCACGGAAGACTATATTTCAGGTCGGTTTGGATAAACTTTAGGAAAGAGGGATATCGATGGTTGCAAGAGAACAGTTCCAGGTAGAGTTGTCAAAATTACGAGGGGATATTATTAGTCTCGCGCATGAGACGGAGAAGCTTCTCGAAAAATCATTAGAGGCTTTATATAACCAGGACATTGACATGGCTAACGATATTATCTCGTATGATACAAAGCTCGACCAAAAAGAGCTGAAAATTAATGAAGATGCTATATTGCTTATCGCGCGGCAGCAGCCAGTTGCTACCGATCTCAGAAGGCTGATCATCGCTTTGAGAATTTCTTCCGATTTAGAGCGGATGGGGGATAACGCTAAAAACATAGCTAAGTCAACCATTCACTTAGGAGAAGAACATGGTTTAACCATTCACCCGGCATTAACAGACATGAAAAATATCGCATTAAAAATGGTTGATCTTTCCATCAAGGCTTTTGAATATGAAGATATCACATTGGCCAGAAAGTTATCGGAGCTAGATGATCTGGTCGACAGTATGTATGGAGAAATTATTAGAGAAATGCTCGAGGAAACAGCTACCAATCCACAAAAAATTCAACATATCATGCAAATGGCGTTTAGTGCCAGATATATTGAACGTTTTGCGGACCATACAACAAATATCGGAGAAAGCATTCTTTACTTGGTCAAAGGAGAGACATTAAATTTAAATGAATAAACCAAACGAACACATCTTCCGATGTGTTCGTTTGGTTACTGACCGGTAATTTCATTCGCTATTTCCTGATAAGTCATGCTTTCGTGAATGGTGAACTGGCCAATTTGAACTTTAGTACTATAATTTTTATCAATTAAATAACTCGTAAAGCTCTGTTTGTCTTCAATTATGCCAGATTGATAAAGGACATCTACTATTTCTTCCGTTGATGTTCCTGATTCAATTTCTAACTCTATACTTTCGGGACTATCCTCAGCTTGTTGTTTTTCAGCCTGGCTGTTCTCTTCTGTTTGCTCTTCTTCCTTTTGCTTCTGTTGTTCGTTTGATTGGCGTTCCGCTTGTATTTCATCAGCTGATTTAACAACATAGCCTTCCTGTTCTAAGTGATTGATCATATCTGAGGCTGTCATATCCTTGGCTGGTTCGTTTTTATTTCCGTCAAAATAGAAGGCAAATGCCAACAATAGCGTGGCTGCCAAAAGGCCTAGGGCAAAAGCCCGGATTGGTTGTTTCATGATAATACTCCTTATCTCTCAGAGGAAAACTGATTAATGATAGAAAAGACATCATGTTCACTCAACGATGTTTCTCTTGCTATTTGATCGATGTCTTTCCCTTGACGGTTCATCTCGACTATTTTTTGAAACATCGGTGGTTGGTTTTTGTCGACTGCCGGTATTGTTTCTTCCATAAAACCGAGATCATCTGTCAATAATTCTTCTTCCAGTATCTTGATTTTTTTCTTGAGTTGGTAGGACTCCTGCATCGAAGAGATGGAAAATTGCTCTAATTGGCTTTCGATATTCTTAAATCTGTCGTTCAGAAAAAAAGACATTATCAGCAGGATAATTGCGACTGCAAGAAGGGTAGAAATGGTATAAACCATGGTGATTCCTCATTTCTTTCGTAATTTAGAAGGTAACGACCTTAAGTTAGCCTAACAGAAGACAGAGAACAACAAAAGGTGTTCTCCCATATATTTCTTTTGGAAAAATTAATTTTTCCAATTGTGTCCATAGTCAGTTATACCATACAATCGTCGTAATTTGAATGCTTTTCTATCTAAGTGGTTGATATTTCGTTATTTATTTGATAGTATTATTAAGTCTGAAAAAAGATATGAATTGAAATGTTGATTACATTTGAAGAGGTTTGGAGGGATAACGAATGCGTGTTAACATTACACTTGCTTGCACCGAAACAGGTGACCGCAATTATATTACCACTAAAAACAAGCGTAAGCATCCTGAACGTTTAGAGCTTAAAAAATATTCTCCACGTTTGCGTAAATATACGTTGCATCGTGAAACAAAATAATCATACGGTTAATGAAGGGGCAACCCGGAGATCGTGTGGGATGAAAACTCTTACCAATGTCTGGTAAGGGTTTTTTATCATATAGACACATAAGTATACATAGGGCTGGTGAGAAATATGGATAAGCAGAACTTAAGAATCCAGGCAAAAAGAATGCTCAAAAACCTCCCTTCCGAACGAAGGCGGGCTATTGAGGAAGGGATAGCAAGGCATCTATTCGACTCCTCATTCTGGCAATCAGCTGATATGGTAGCACTGACCGTTTCACAAAAACATGAATGGGATACCAGCACCATCATTGAACAAGCGTGGAAGGAAAACAAAACAGTATGTGTGCCAAAATGCTTTCCTGCCAAGCCGGAATTAGTTTTTTATCAATTGCAATCTTACAGCCAATTAGAGTGTGTCTATATGGACTTGTTAGAACCAAATCCTGAGTTGACTTGTCCCATAGATAAGCAAAGGATTGACTTAGTAATCGTTCCTGGTTTGTTTTTTGATCGTGACGGATACAGAGTTGGCTATGGCGGTGGTTATTATGACCGTTATTTAGCTGGTTTTCAAAATCTTACGCTAGCTTTGACTAGCAACGAGCAAATGATTGAAGAATGTCCGCGGGATGATTATGACATACCGGTAGATCATATCATTACAGAGGATGGTTTGCTTTTTTAAGTATTGAAAAAGGAAAAGCATAAAATCACGTAATTGTTGCAAACTAACAGCATTCTTAGAAGAAAGGGTGCTGATATTGAGAGCATTTTTAATTGCTGGTTCTATAATCATTGCCGTAAGTATGGTATTCCAGAAGCGATTTAAGATACTTAATGCTTTATTGGCAGTAAACACATTAAGAAAATTGGCTGTTACAGTATCAATGAATATGCCTTATGTTAGGGCGAAGATTCTGCCTGCTATTTTGGGACGTTCAGCATCATAAGCTGAGCGTTTCTTTTTTTGTTTAAATACATGCCGGTCGGTTATTTGTGGAAGCATTGGCTGAGGTTCTTTCAATGTAATTGTCCAATCTATCCATGGTATGATGAAAGGGAGAGGGGGAGCGGCAGCATGCATTTACAAGAAGAGTATTACTTTTTGCGCTTATCTGAAGACCTGGTCGATAACCATGGTTTTGAATTACTCCATATAGAGAAAGATAACCAGGAAATCTGGATGGAAAAACAAATAAAAGACACTTCTCATGTCGTCCGGCTGTACCATCAAAGCTTTGATTGGAAAAACCACTTAAAGAAAGATATTGCGACAGTCATCTACAAGGTTAAAAACCTTCGGAAACTACTGCTCGGCAGAAAAGTGAAGATTCATAATGTATATGTATCCACACACGCTCCTGTCGATGAGTGGGAATCAATAAAAAAACCATTAATAGTAAAAGATAGGAAACCAATAGAAATGCAAGTGTACTATTTGGACGATATTAGGATAGAAACGGAAAAAAGCCGTTTGTATGAGGATTTGGGCATTGATCATCTTCCAATTTCAATCCCTTCCAAAGAAGAGGAAATGGAGGCAACTACGGAAGAAGTAAGAGGCAGGCTGCGGGAACAGTTGTATATCAGGAATAAAGAAGAAGCCGCCGTTTTTCATCAAGGGAAACCCTTGGTTACATATATCCTTCTGGCTTTAAATATACTTATGTTTCTGTTATTGGAACAAAAAGGCGGCAGCCTGAACACAAATACATTGATAGAATTCGGAGCCAAATACAATCCTGCTATATTAGAAGGGGAATGGTGGCGGATTATATCTTCGATGTTTCTTCATATAGGCTTTCTGCATTTAGCCATGAATATGCTTGCGCTATATTATTTAGGCAGTGCAGTAGAACGGATTTATGGCAATTACCGGTTTACTTTCATTTATTTATTGGCGGGCATTTCCGGTGGGTTATCCAGCTTTGCGTTTAATATACAGATTTCAGCAGGAGCTTCTGGAGCTATTTTTGGATTATTTGGAGCGTTGCTATTTTTTGGAGTTTTATATAAGAAATTATTTTTCCAGACAATGGGCTGGAGCCTGTTATTTATTTTAGGCGTCAACATTGTTTTAGGATTGGCTGTGCCTCAAATCGATAATGGAGCACATTTAGGTGGACTGTCCGGCGGTTTTCTGGCATCTGGGATTGTTTCTTTGCCCAAGAAACAAAAATGGGGCTCCCAGCTTGCTGCATTGCTTCTATATACTAGTTTGATTTGTACTTTGATTATATATGGGTGGAATTATTCTGCTACAAACTTGCTGCAGCTTGCCCAGCAGTCATTCCAGGAAGAAAACTATCAGCAGACACTCGCTTATACGAATGAAGGCTTGGATAAAGGGAAAAAATATGAGGCTGAATTATTATTTTACCGATCCCTTGCCCATTTAAATCTTGACCATACGCAAGAGAGCATCAGCGATTTGGAGAAATGCGTGGAAATAAAGCCTGATTTTGCAGAGGCTCATTATAATCTTGCATTATTGTATATGAACAATGGAAAAGGAGAGAAGGCAAAACAGCACGCTGACAAAGCAAGCAGACTCCAGCCGGATAACGAAAACTTCTCTTCATTGAATCAACGGTTATCAAAGGATGGGTAATATTGCAGCAGTTGTTGCTTTTCTTCCTTTTCGTCCTGGTAAAGGACAATTAGGTGTTTGCCATTATTATCAAATAAAACGAGCGGAATGAACGTATTGATGGGGTGCTGATTACTTTGGGTACCAGTGATCCCCAAAATGTAATTTTTGTAAAGTCCTTCCCATAACTGGCCGATTACTTGTTGTGTTTCCTCTATGTTTAGTCCGGGAATTGGTTTTTTCTCGAACTCGTACAGTTCAGTGAGCGGGATAATAGTATAAGTCTCCGCAGGAATATCAAAGTGGTTGATTAATTGTCTCCAGTGAAAACTTAACTGTTGGTTTGTTGCATGGTCCAATGTGTCCTTCCACTCTTCCTGGCTTTGATTGAGTGGTTGATCAAAGGACTCTAGTGCGGTATGGGGGGAGTCGATTACATATAACTCATCATAGGACATCGCCTGGATGCTCTTGATTTCGTCATCAGGGTAATGCAGTTCTCCATGATGAAAGGTAATCGCTTGGAAATGGCTGCTGTCTTCTCCATGTATTCTGGTTTTTTGTTCAATGGTTTGTCCATTTTCTTTCCATTTACTTAGAATGCCTTTTAAACGCCCATCGACATATAACAAAGAGACATCCTGTCTTAAATAAATAGCTTTGTCGATGTCAGAGGATGCTTTCCACTGGACATCATACTCATCTATGTCCACTTCAGATAGGATGTCCAAGTCTGTCATATACTTAGTAAAAGTTAAATCCTCATCTAAGGGAAAATATTTTATGACTGCATGATCTTCTTGTCTCATGAAAAACAGATAGATAGCAGAAATTGTTATGATAAAGATGGCAAGATAGATAATTGCTTTTCTCATAAAGGATGCTCCTTTAATTAACGCTTGGTATTTACCAAGCGCAATTCCTATAATAAGTGTTTGTTAAGGTATATGTGTTCAAGTTAATTATTATGAAACAGAAGAAACGATATCTGATTGACTTCGTCCAAAATTAATTTGTTGAACCTTAGTATGGTAATTGTGTTTCCGTGCAAAATACTAATTAATAAACCAATTAGGATGAGACCATGGAAAAAGAAAACAATAAACTGCCTATATACCGCAAAATTGATGACAATGTGGCCTATGTAAAAGAAAGATTGGGCGTTGACAAAAGCTTTGACGTGATCCACCTTGATTTGGAATACGCTGGTAAAAAAATGGCTTTATTTATGATCGATGGCTTTGTCAAAGATGATATTCTTCATTTATTAATGAAACTATTATCAAGGCTGGAGCCCGAGCAGCTTGAACCGGATCCTCTGGAAAAATTGTTGAAGACGCACATTCCTTATATAGAGCTGGACAAAGAACAGGATTTAAATAAAGCCTGTGACACTGTTCTGGCAGGTCCTACTGCTTTATTTGTAGACGGCCTGGAGTACGCCATCATCATCGATGCCCGGACATACCCGGTTAGAGGACCGGAAGAACCTGATTTGGAAAGGGTTGTCCGCGGATCCAGGGATGGGTACGTAGAGACAATCGTATTTAACACGGCCTTGACTAGAAGAAGAATACGCGATCGGTCTCTAAGAATGGAATACTTAAGTATCGGAAGAAGATCCAAGACAGATGTGTGTGTCTGTTATTTAGAAGATATTGCTGATAAACAAAACGTAAAAATATTAAAAAAACACCTAAAAAAAATAGATACCGATGGTTTGCCTATGGCTGAAAAGACAATCGAAGAGTATTTGTGCGGCAGGCACTGGAATCCGTACCCCACTATCCGGTACACGGAACGCCCTGACACAGCTGCCGCCCACATTTATGAAGGACATATCCTTATCATTATCGATGGGTCTCCAAGTGTCATGATAACGCCGGCAACCTTTTGGCATCATTTGCAGCATGCAGAAGAATACAGGCAAAAACCACTAGTTGGCGCTTATCTGCGAATGGTCAGGTTTCTAGCTGTTATTGCGTCGATATTTATATTGCCGCTGTATTATTTGTTGTCCATGGACCCATCTTTGCTTCCACAAGAATTGGGATTCATAGGTCCAAGTGAAGACGGAACAATTCCCATCCTTCTTCAGTTTTTGGTAGCGGAAGCAGGAATTGATATGCTGCGGATGGCTGCTATCCATACTCCAACAGCCTTGGCTACAGCTTTAGGACTCGTTGCCGCCATACTAATCGGACAAGTTGCTGTCGAGGTTGGCTTATTTTCCTATGAAGTGGTGTTATACTTGGCGGTAGCTGCCATTGGTACGTTTGCAACACCAAGTTATGAATTAAGTCTGGCAAATAGACTTGTCAGGATAATTTTATTGCTCGCCACTGCTGTATTCGGGGTTAAAGGATACGTTGCCGGGATTACTATATGGATCTTTTACCTTATGAGAATGGACTCTTTCAGGATTGGTTACTTATGGCCGTTTATCCCTTTTTCTGCCCGTCCGTTTCGAGATGTTATATTGCGGGCTCCAATCCCGCTGAAAAACCGCAGGCCTACTTTTCTGAATCCACAGGACCCAGATCGTTAACCGATCTGGGTTCTTTTTACTTTAAAAGCGAATAATTATTCCAAATTAGGCTGGTTTATCGTTTCCAACTGCCAAAAAGATTGGTATAATGGTCAATGGTGATTAGATGAAAACGATTTATGACGTCCAACAATTATTAAAAAGGTTTGGAACCTTTATTTATTTAGGAAATCGGATAGCCGATTTAGAAATGATGGAGGAAGAGATAAAAGAGCTGTATAAATCCCAGTGCATGGAACCTTCCGAATATCAAATGGCTATATTACTTTTAAAACAAGAACGAGCTAAGCTTCGAGATCAATAAGGGGGATAATCGAATGGCAGAAAAGTATGCTGTTGGTATAGATATCGGTGGAACTACCGTAAAATTGGCGTTTATCAATCAAATGGGAAGTATTAAAGATAAATGGGAAATCGATACAAATAAAGAAAACAAAGGAATATCAATACCAACAGATATTTGGAAGTCAGTGGAGAAAAGGATAATGGATAGCGATATCAGCCTTGAACAGTTGCTCGGCATCGGAGCAGGTGCTCCTGGGTTTGTGGAGCCTGCTACCGGAGTGGTTTCGATTGCCGTAAATATCGGATGGAAAGATTTCGAGCTGGCAGAAAAACTGGAAAGCCTTTCAGGTCTGCCAGTAATCGTTGATAATGATGCTAATATAGCCGCTTTAGGAGAAAACTGGAAGGGATCAGGTAATCAAGTGGACAATTTGATTGCAATTACACTCGGTACCGGCGTGGGCGGCGGTATTATTGCCAATGGTCAGGTTTTGAATGGCGTCAATGGAACAGCAGGAGAAATCGGGCACATTACTGCGGAAGTTGATGGAGCGCCATGCAACTGCGGGCGGAATGGCTGTTTGGAAACAGTAGCCTCGGCAACAGGCATTGTCAGACAAGCCATGCGGTCTATCGAGTCAGGTAATGAAACGATATTAGTGGAAACCTTTCGCAAAAACGGAGAAATCAATGCTAAAGATGTGTTTGCAGCAGCAGATAGCGGTGATGAAGCTGCCAGACGAATTGTAGCTAAAACAGCGGATGTACTCGGGTTTGCTATAGCGAATGCAGCGACAATTATCAATCCGGAAAAAATTGTCATCGGCGGGGGGGTTTCTCAAGCTGGCCGACAATTACTGACACCTTTAAGGGCAGCATTCGATCGATACGCACTGCCCCGAATAAGTGAAGGCTGCGAGTTTGTTATTGCTCAATTAGGGAACGACGCCGGGGTCCTCGGTGCTGCCTATTTAGTAAGACAACAAGGTTCTAGCTAACTAGGAAAATAAAATACAATATTAAACGGGTATCTTTGAAAATAATCCCTTGGAAGGGTTTATTTTTTTGCGAATGTCTATTAAAATATAGAAATATTAAATCGATGTAAAATTTTTTCAGAGAAAAATGAAACCTTCTGGAAACTACAAACGTCTTATTAATAGTGTTTATTTATTTCAATCGGTGGAATATAATATAATAATGTAAAATGGACGTAAACTCTCAATTAATATAATAAACTATGAAAATGGAACTCGGATTTAAGGAGGAAATGCACAATGTCTAAAAGACTTTTTAATATACCCTTGTATATTATAGCTACTGTGTTATTTGGATTAAAAACATATGTAGTATATCGCTTTATATTTAATATTTCGCTGGATAATATGATGCAGGAATTTATTTTGTTCATCAATCCATTCGCTTCTGCCTTTTTGATTTTTGCAATCAGTGTTTGGTTTAAAGAAAGAAGGCAAATGAAATTTTTACGCTATATGGCGTTTTTAGGAACAATTATTATTTATTTCAATCTGATTTTTTATAGGAATTTCACCGATTTTATTACCATCCCTGTTTTATTCCAAGGCAGCAATGCTGCTGACTTAGGTTCCAGTATTTTTTCACTGGTCCATCTACCGGATCTGCTGTTATTTGCAGATGTGGCGATTATCTGGTACTTGAGTAAGAAGCGCCCTGCCGTTATTTCGGCAAGTTACCGAAAAAGAGGTAAAACATTGGCGCTCAGTGTATCGCTTTTATTCTTGCTTTTCAACTACACATTAGCGGAAATTGAACGCCCGCAGTTATTACAGCGTACATTTGACCGGGAGTACCTTGTCAAAAATATTGGGTTGTTTAATTACCATATTTATGATGCCGCCTTACAATCAAAAACAAAGGCGCAGCGGGTATTTGCCGATGGCAATGAAATGCCGGAAATAACGGAGTATGTGAAGGAGAAAGCGACAAGCAAAGAGAAGTCAGACCTGTTTGGAGTAGCAGAGGATAAAAATGTGATTTTTGTCTCTTTGGAATCCGTACAGAGCTTTGTAATCAACAATGAAGTAAATGGGGAAGAAATAACTCCTTTCCTGAATGACTTGATTGATGAAAGCTACTATTTCGAGAATTTCTACCATCAAACAGAGCAAGGAAAGACATCAGACTCAGAATTTTTAGTGGAAAACTCTTTGTATCCTTTATCGCGGGGAGCAGTTTTCTTTACGCATGGCCAAAATGAATACAATGCAACCCCTGAGATTTTAAATGAGGAAGGTTATTTCACTTCAGTCTTCCATGCTAATAACAAAAGCTTTTGGAACCGTGACGTGATGTATAACAATATTGGTTATGACAAGTTCTTCGATCTAGATTCTTATGAAGTTACGGAAGATAATTCGATTGGCTGGGGTTTGAAGGATAAGCCGTTCTTTGAACAATCGATGAAATATCTTGAATCCCAACAACAGCCATTTTATTCGAAGTTTATTACGCTGACCAATCATTATCCATTTGATTTAAGTGAAGAAGATGCATCTATTGATCAATATGATTCCAATTCAAAAACTCTGAACCAGTACTTTCCAACAGTCCGTTATACAGACGAAGCTGTTGAACAGTTCTTTAAAGAACTAAAGGAGTCTGGTTTATATGAAGATTCAATTATTGTACTGATGGGTGACCATTATGGAATTAGTGAATTCCACAATAAAGCGATGGGGCAGTATTTAGGTAAGGAAATCACTCCTTACGAACACATTCAGTTACAGCGAGTTCCTTTCTTCATCCATATTCCTGGAGAAGAAGGCGGAGTCATATCAGACATCGCTGGCCAAATCGATGTAAAGCCTACTATTCTTAGTCTGTTGGGAGTAGAAAGTGAGAAAGACATCACCTTTGGTACTGATTTGTTTGCTGAGGATCGTAAAAACTTTATTGCCTTACGTAATGGAGACTTTATTAGTGACAAATATGTTTATAGTAAAGGCCAGTGCTATGATCGTCAATCCGGAGAATTATTGGAAAAAGAACCGACAGGTCTTGAGCAGCCCGAGGATACTGAAGGCCTTTGCCAGCCTGTGAAGGAAAAAGTGGAAAAAGAGTTATCATATTCTGACCAAATCATTTATGGAGATTTATTCCGTTTTTATGATTTTGGAAATAGCGAAAGCGAAAGCAGTGAAAGTGAACAATGACGACCAAAGTTTTTCCTTTAGGGGAATACTCAGGCTGGCGGGTGAATCTCGCCAGCCTGTTTTTTTGATCTTTTTTTAAGTTTCGGTCTCTTTGTTTGTTATCCGAGAAAATAAAATCCAAGCGGCGATGATTCTTTAGTTTCAACAAGAAAATAATCGGAAAAATTACATCAAAGGAAATAGTTATACGCGTGTTTGGGCTTCTATGTTGTATTTGCCTCCTATGAAACAAAATCAATTACCGTTATTATGTATAAGGAAGTAGTTATACCGCTAAGTTATGGTATACCGTTAATATGAAAATGAAGGTGCATGATTTATGAACAATGAAGTATTTGTATTTTCCGGCGTATCAACCCCACAGCTAAGTAATATCGAATTTAAGATCAACAAAGGCGAAAAAGTGGTCTTGTTCGGTCCTTCAGGTGCGGGGAAAAGCTCTTTGCTTTTTTTGTTTAATCGGTTAAAAGATCCAACAGAAGGAAGGATTCATTATCGAGATAAGCCAATCACTGATTACCATGTTGCTTCGTTAAGAAAACAGGTAGGACTAGTTATGCAGAGTCACCATTTGTTTCCGGGAACTGTTTACGATAATCTACAGTATGGCCCATCTCTTTTTGAAAGTTGGGACGAAGGACAAGCGAGCGAATTGTTGGAAATGGTAGCCTTGCCGCAAACAATCCTTCATAAAAATGTTAATCAGCTTTCTGGGGGAGAAAAGCAAAGGATTTCCTTTGCCCGAACGCTCGCTAATCGACCGGATGTATTATTGCTTGATGAACCGACAAGTGCTCTGGATGAGCGCACAACTGAAGAGATAGAGGATTTATTAAAAATGTTGGGCAAAGAGAAAAACCTTACGATGATAATGGTTACCCATGATCTTTCCCAAGCTAAGCGGTTAGGGGACCGTGGGATGTTTATGAGCGAAGGAAAATTGTTAGTTGACCAACCAGTTGAAGAAATATTCACGAGTCCGGAAAATGAGACCCTGAAAAACTTTTTGAACAGATAGGAGGGGGGAGATGGCTCCTGATATATCAAACTATTCGTTGTTATTCTTAATCATTTTTGTGCTAATTCCATTGAGCCTTTCGTACCGCTATCAGCTTGGGATGAATAAGGACATCGTTTGGTCGACAATCAGAGGTACGGCTCAGCTGTTTTTTATTGGCTATTTACTAAACGTTTTGTTTGATTTAAGAGCAATCATCGGTGTTCCAATTATGGTTGGTGCCATGATTTTGAT
Source organism: Sediminibacillus albus (assembly GCF_900101125.1). GTDB lineage: Bacteria > Bacillota > Bacilli > Bacillales > Amphibacillaceae > Sediminibacillus > Sediminibacillus albus. Next base: position 133,304 of record NZ_FNFL01000008.1, read on the forward strand.
AGCTTCCTTACATGCACGGAATAAAGGGCAAGGGCTTCCGTACGTATTTCCTGCTATTTTGATTGGTCTTCTATTGATAGAAGCCAGCGTCTTGGCCTTATGGCTTATTTTCGATATGATCAGTTTTAAGCCATCAGAGGTCATTCCGATGAGCGGAATGGTGATAGGCAATAGTATGGTAGCAATGGGCTTAGCGTTAGAAAGGATTAAAAGTGAATTCAAAGAAAATAATGGGAGGCTGTTAGCTGCTTTATCCCTTGGTGCTTCTCCCAGGCAGGCAGCACAAATAATTATCCAAAAAACATTGCGGGCTTCCTTGATCCCTAATGTAGATGGTTTAAAAACGATTGGTCTTGTCCAGCTGCCTGGGATGATGACAGGAATGATACTTGGCGGCATAGAACCAGTAATGGCCATTAAGTATCAACTAATTATTTCGATCAGCATTTTTTCCTCTGTATCTTTAAGCGCAATATTTATTACATTGGTGGTCTATCGCTTTTTCTTCAATAAGCAGGCGCAGCTTGTCCCAATCAAGGAGGGACAATCGCAGTAGGCGGGGTTGGATGACCCGGTTAATCGCATGAAAAAATCCCTTGGAAACAAGGGATTATATAGAGCGTGATTTAATGAAACAATTCAGCCCATATAGTCATGATGGAAAACCAGCCAAAGACTAAAGTGGATAAACCTGCAAACGCAACAGCAAACATATTTTTAGCTTTTAATTCACGGAATACAGCAAGAGCGCATAAAATTGCTACGACTAATAGCATTAGTGCTAAAACCATTATTCCAAACCTCCTTATGGAGTCCCTATGATTGTATAGGAACTATCATATATTAATATGTAGTAGATATGATCTCCTCATACATTCTAAAACAATTTGAATGATTTGTCGAGATATACAGGAACAATTATACTTATTTTTAAGAAGGAGTGATGAAATGAAGATAGAGAAAATGTCACTAGGCCCACTAGGGACTAATTGTTATATTGTAATCAAGGAGGAAGAGGCTCTTATAGTTGATCCAGGAGGGGATGCTCAGGTGTTGATTGACTGGTTGGAGAAAAAAAAACTAAAGCCTCTGGCAATCTTACTGACGCATGCTCATTTTGATCATATTGGAGCTGTTGATGAAGTGAGAAATACCTTCCAAATTCCTGTGTACGTACATAAAGAAGAGTCTGACTGGCTTTCCAATCCTAACCTGAATGGATCGGCATTATTCCGTATGGATTTGATCACTGCGCGTCCTGCCGATGAATTCTTTACTAGCGGTCAAATGGAAATCAGTAATTTTTCGTTAGAGGTCATCGAGACACCCGGACATTCCCCAGGAGGCGTCTCCTTTGTATTCCCTGAAGACAAAGGTGTCATTTCTGGTGATTCCTTGTTTCAAAAAGGCATTGGAAGGACAGATTTGCCGGGCGGAGATTTTGATTTATTAATGAATACTATCAAATATAAACTCTTCACCCTCCCTGACAATTATACTGTTTATCCTGGTCATGGGCCTGTTACTCAAATAGGAGAAGAAAAGGCTGATAATGATTTTATAAAATAAGGCTTCGTGCAATCAACAATATTGGCAGCAAAAAGCTCTAAGCCATGATCAAAGGCTTAGAGCTTTCGTTTTTAGTGCCCAAATCCGGGAACGAGTATGAAGTTGGAATAGTAAGTAAAACCGATGAAGAACAGGGTGCAATAGGCACCGAATAAGTACATATACATGCGTTCGGATAATTTTAAATAACTTACAGCTATGAAAAACACCGTTTGAGCTAAAAATAAGACGGCTAGGCTGTACATATCGCCAACATAAAACATAACAGTAAATATACCTGTCCAAAAAGCAAGAACACGATACATTCTATCCATACTTTCCCCTCCTTTATCAAAGGTTATGTATCATCGTTATTATAAACGAGTAAACAAAGATTGTAAATCAATCTTATCATATATGAGAGGGATTTTACACAAAACCAAAATACCGCTTATAAAAAATAAAAGAACTGGGCTAGCTGGATTCGAACCAGCGAATGACGGAATCAAAATCCGCTGCCTTACCACTTGGCTATAGCCCATTGAGTTCGTCCATATATTGTGCAGTAATACTAATTAATATACATTGGTTAGCTTTCATTTTTTAATAAAACATGTTTTATTTTTTTAGATACAGAACCGTTAGTTGTTTCGATCCAAAAAATAGCGGATATGTGATTGCTGCTTTCGGTTTGAAAGCGGACGATGACATTGCCATACGGATAATCTAACTTCAATTCCCCGGCAGCCCTGTCTGGTGTTTCACTGATATATTCAGTAAGCTCCTCTGTTCCCATTTGCAGGATTGTTTCTATTTTAGCTTGTTCAAAATTTTGCTTGGTTATCTCCATGTTATTCATATGGAGAGAAACGGTCGTACTGATTGCTGTGACAAGCATGATAGCTATCCAAGCGATTAATGGAAAAACGAACCCTTTTTCATTTTTTAAAAGTTGTTTATGGAAAGTTGAAAGTTTTATCATATGTTGCTCCTTCCAAAGAAACGATCTTCACTTTTATTCCATAAGGAAGCTCCTCTACGTCAAATTGCTGAATGTTCCTTAACAGTATTTCATGCCCGGCTCCCAGCACTTGTCGACGAATGACATCTTTATACCTAGTTATGGTAACTGTATCCTTGTTGAATTTTTCGAGAGTGATTTCATTGTTTAGGATATCAACTTTTTTGGACTGATTAATTTCGTCAGCCATGAGCTGAAAAAATAATCTTGCCGATTGCTCATCAAAATAATCCTCCGTGTGCAGGGAATCGTAAATAAAGGCTAAGAAAGGCAGCATTATTAATAAGATGGACAGGCTTAAAAGCATCGACACAAACGTAAATCCCTTGTTATTCACTTGGGTATCCATATAGACAGGAGGTTTCTTCCATTTGTTTAGCATTATTCCATGAAGCACATCCTTTTATCAAATGATCTTGCCGGGTGAACGTAAAATGGACAGTAAAAGTTCCGATTTCTTCTTGGAACGCGGAGGGATGAAAGTTATCGGTGTGAAGTACACCCAACAAATGATCATGCAATGAAGAATGAACAGTTCTTCTTTGGCTTAATATCCGTTCCTCTTTTTTTAATACATATACGGTTGGCAGTAATGTAATCATTATCAACATCAATATAGAAAAGGCTGCTAACAATTCAATGCTTGAAAACCCTCTATTGCTCAACAATATAGTTCCTCCCTTTCCCTAGTGGGAAGACTACTTTGTATTGGTTATTTCCTGTATCCACTATCATCGTACCTGGATTTCTTAGGCTTCCTTTATCGGTAAAAGAGATTGGCATTTTTAAGGTCCTTAATTCGATATGGCAGTGGTCTGGAATATTTCGTTGGATGAGAACTTTACCTGTTCCCCCTTGGTGAATAGTGTACTGCTGGTTTTCTGGATCAATCAAAAGATAAATGTTTTCTTTAGAAGCCAGAGAGAGTTGTTGCAGATAGAGAATATCATTATTGAATTGCTGGAAGAATTGCTTGGTTTGAAAAGTATGGAGGAAGTAGCGGGGTAGAGAGAATCCAATAGCGATGAGGGAGACAGTAATACTTAACACCAGCATGACTTCGACTAAGGTATATCCTTTTTTATTCCAATTACTGGACAGATACAAGGGTTACTTCTCCTGTTGGCGAAAGCTGAAGTTGTTTTGAACCGTTGGCACATGTATCTGTTTTCAGATAATTGTCTTCAAGAAGCTTATCTATAGAGTCTGGCTCTATTCCATTATCAATTTGATAAGCCTGTACCTGGCTTGCGGCCATTTCTACTAATGCTGTACATCCCTTCGACTGGACATCCTCGTTCTTATCAGAAAGGTTGGGAAGGATCAAAATAAGAAGCACAGAGATGATTGTTAGCACAATTAACATTTCAATAAGGGTAAAGCCTTTGTCATTTTTCATTTTTTTCTCCTTTAGATTGTTTTTATTAACTGAAACATAGGCAGCATAATGGAAAGGTAGACAAAAATAATTAGCCCGGCCAACAGACAAAATACAATTGGTTGGATAAGCGCAATTACCTTGTTTATTTTCTCCTGCATCCGATCGGTTAGGAAGTCGGCATATATATGCAAATCTCTTTCCAGCTCTTTGGCGTTGATGTTTTTTTGAAAAATTCCAGTCAGTTCCTGTTCAAATAAAATAAGAGAGGGCAAAATACCGGTGATGTGGCGGCCATTCTCCAGATTGGACGCAATACGGCCGGCATAAAAAGATAGGATGGGGAGCCGCTGCTGATGATTAAGAATTTGAAATGCGTCTTTGATCGGGATAGAGGTTTTTAACAGCGAACCTAAATGCAAAGCAAATAAAAATGTAGTTTTCAGACGCAAGTAACTGCTTATAACCGGAACCCTGCTACACCATTTAATTTGTCTATCTATCGGGATGTGTTGTCTTGCAGCAAGCCAGACAGGTATGGCGATCAGACAACCTAAAAAAAATACAATCATCGAGTTAAACAGGATATCGATGATAAGAATAGAAAGAGAAGTAATAACCGGGGCTTCGCCAGATGAGGTAATTATCTGGATAAAAGCAGGATAAACGGAGTTTTTAACAAAATACAACAAAACGGTGAATAATCCGATTAGCAATAAAGGATATCTAATTGTTTTCTGAAACTGATGCAATTGCGATAATTGCCTTTCAATCATTTCAGAGCAAAGGTTAATTGTTGACTCTAGATCACCATTAGACCTGGCAAAGTATAAATAGGAAGTGATATTCTGGCTGAAACGGGCTTTTTCAAAAGCTCTGTCAATTGGCTGTCCGTGGTATAAAGAATCAGATATTTCAGCGGCAGTATCTGAAAGTCTTGGATCCCATCCGATCATTGCTAAAGCTTCCATGAGCGGATAACCGCTGGTGATTAGTCTTCCTAACCTTTTAAGGAAAAGCAGCTGATCCCCGCTCTTCAGTTTAGGGTGAAGTAAAGAGCGTGGTAAGAGTTTCCTGCTTGCTTGAATATCCATACGCAAATGCTTTCCTCCTTAACTGGGCAAATGATTGACAGCTGCCCTTCTGAGCAGGATCTAACCCATTAATTGCTTGTGTTAGACTTTCATTTTCCAGCAGCTCCATAATAGCGGCGCGTGATTTCCGGCCTCCTAATTCGATAGGGAGCAGCTGCAGGGAAGCAACAGCTTTTAAGACTTGTTGTAATTCTCTTTGTGGAATTCCCATTTCCAGTAGTCGATGAATTGTTCCGGACCCATTCTTGGCGTGAAGCGTAGAGAGCACCAAATGGCCGGTAAGAGCAGCGTGAAAGGCAAAACGGGCGGTTTCGTGATCGCGGATTTCTCCAATCATTAAGATATCCGGGTCATGCCGGAGGGCAGCTTTCAGTCCTGCATGGTAGCTAATGCCAGCCTTTTCATTCACTTGTACTTGAATAAGATTATCCATTTCCTTTTCAATCGGATCTTCCAAGGTGATGGCTTGCAGCGAGTGCTCATGTAACAACTCCTGTAACAGCGCGTAAAGGGTGGTCGTCTTTCCGCTGCCGGTTGGTCCGGTAAGAAGGATAATACCTGAACGATAAGACAGCCATTGTTTCACTCTATTCAATTGGTGCGGAAACAAGAAAAGTTTTTCTAGTTGAGGAGCTTGTGTTTGAGGAAGAATTCTAATTGCCAGGCTTTCAGAGTTAGTTACGGGAAGTGTTGATAACCGAAGCGAAAAATGGTGGTTTTCGTCATCTTGAAAAAACACTGTTCCGTTTTGTGGTTTTCTGACTTCTCCAATATCCATTCCTGATGTAAACTTGTAGTAACTTAACATCATCTCATACCGTTTATTCGGAATAAGGGTGTGGAAGGTTCTTTTGCCATGGATGCGAAAAAAGATGTGGGTTTGGTGTTTGCGGGGAAAGAAGTGGATGTCAGAGGCATTTGATGAAGTGGCGGTTAGCAGCAATTCTTTGGAAAAAGTTGAAGCAGTTTTCAATAATAAAATCACCTCGCTTTTTCTGGGAGTAAGGGTAGTTTCGACAAACGATTAATTTTTCCTGCAAGGAATGAAAAAAATTTAAAACATTTTAGGAGAGGGTTATAAATTGAAATCACTATTTTTAATCGGTTTTATGGGGAGCGGCAAGACTAGTGTAATGGTCTCTCTGGCTAGAAAACTCGGCCTGCCGTACATAGATACAGATAAAGCAATTGAAGAAGAACAAGAGCAGAGGATACCAGCCATTTTTGAAGAAGAAGGGGAGGCTGCATTTAGAAAGTACGAATCAGAAATCCTTCAAAAAATGCCTAAGCTTGATACGGTGATTGCCACAGGAGGGGGCATCGTGGAGAAGGAAAAAAACCGGGAATGGCTGAAAAGAAATGGAACGATCGTTTATTTACATACTTCCCTCCAAGAGATTAACAAGAGATTGGCAGAAGACCAATCACGCCCTTTATGGAAGCGTCATGATAAGACAGCATTGTATACCAGCCGGCTTGCCAAGTATGAGGATGCCGCAACGGTAAGAGTAACGACAGATTTCAAAACACCTGAACAGATTGCAGATGAAATCATCGAACTTATAAAAAAACAGCAATACGGTTAAGCTAGACATATAACTAAAAGCAAAGGATGTTTTATATGTCTGGAAACGATTATGTTAAATTCATGACTCAGGAGATCGTCAAGTATATGGACACGCCGCAGGAGGAAAGAAAAAAACGGAAGAGTGGCAGAAAGCATGAACCAGATGATGTTTCGGATCAATGGCTTGGTTTGATTCCTTTCGCTTTCCGGTTATTAATAAAGAGAAAAAAGTAGCAGACCGAGATAACCAGGTCTGCTGTTTTTAATAGTCTGCCGTTTCAAAGGTTCATTAACCATTTGAACTGATAGTATTGGATGTTTGCTGGCTTAGGTAAAAGATTCCGCCGTTAACAATGTCAATGGAGATATTGGGCCGGAAACGCTTTTCAATTTCCGAAAGGGATTGCTTTAGCTGTTCTTGCTTTTCCCCATCAGTGGAGACATCTTTATAAAAGTATTCCAAAAGTTTTCCTTCCTCATATAAATGTTCCCATGATTCCTTAGCCCACGTATAGTCTTTGGTGTTTAAATATTTTTCGACATAGCGGATAATTCTTTGGTAGCCGCTCTTATAGCGGATTAACGGCGTAATCGTATAACAAAAGTCAGGAATTCCCGTATGAAGCTTAAGTTTTATTAGCTTATCCATCATCGGACTAACTAATGTACCATTGATCAACTGTAAACCATACGAAAGCAGTTCATCCTTTTTATGTTTTCCGCGGTAAATGATTTTTAGATTGATTACTAGCCATGGGATTAACGGACTACGCTGCATAGCGGTATCAACTTGTTCGAATTGTCTAGTTATTTTCCCCTGCTGTCCAAGCGTGTTGAAAATTTGATGAAGCCTCGGACTTCCAAAGTGGACCCATTCTCCTTGTTCATCCCGCCGATCTGGATTAGTAATGAAAGTGACCTTCATTGGCTGGCCCTGCTGCCCGATTTGTTTAATATAATGCCAATAAAACGGACGATTCATTATCAATTCATCCATTTCATCGGTCAGCTGGATGGTTACTTTCCCATTTTCGTTTTCTAAAATACCGCAATGATTGGCTGTAAAGTAATCCGTCAGGAAATCATGAAGATTCTCTATTGCCATTCCAATCCTCCTTTGAATTGATTCGTTCCTGTGTTAGTGAGATGACAGAGGAAAGATTATCTAATTTTATTTTTGCTTCTCCCTCTGTTTCTGATTCTGTAAAGATTGTCTGGATTTCCTGTTCCACATCATTAATTTCCAGTTCTGCAAGTATAGCGTCTAAATTACCGACGACTCGTTCAAAGAGATGTATTTTTTCGTAGAGCAGGCTTAACACATGCTCTTCCATGGTATTCTTAACAGCAAAGTTATAAATGTTGACATCATGCTGCTGGCCAAACCGGTGGATTCTTCCGATTCGCTGTTCCAGCCTCATCGGGTTCCAAGGCAGGTCATAATTAATCATGTTATTGCAAAACTGAAGATTGATGCCCTCGCCTCCCGCTTCTGTAGCTATCAACACTTGGGCATGATTTTCAAAAAGCTGCTTCATCCAATCTTTTTTTCCCCGCTTGAAACCGCCGCGGTAAGGGACAGACGATATGCCATGCTGTTGAAGGTACCATTGCAGATAAAGCTGGCTCGCGCGGTATTCAGTAAAAATAATAAACTTCTCATCAGAATCCTTTAGTAATTCAATTACCTTATCAGCCTTTGCGTGATGCGGCAATTGCTCTATTTGTTTTAGAAAATCCTCGTATGCCTGTCTATTAGGGATTTCTGTGTCTTGGCTGAGCATTTTTTTGATTGATAAATAACAGGCTTCCCTAGAGGAACACAATTCCCTGGTCAAGGTAATCGATGAAAAGGTGCTGGCATCCCTGGTGATCGCAGTGAGCCGGTTATATGCTTCCTGCTCCTCCTCGCTGAATTCTATGGAAACAGTCTGGACCTTCCTCTCTGTCCAATCAACCTTGGTATCTCCGCGTCTGTTTCTTACCATTACTTTTTGGATTAACTGTTTTAAGTGGCTATCATTAAATAAATTGTTTCTGTCCCTGCCGAAGTTGGCTGTGAAATCTTCATAACTGCCAAGGTGGCCTGGCTTTAATATCGACACAAGGTTAAATATATCGCTCAATTTATTTTGTACGGGTGTCGCAGTAAGTAGCAGGCAGTACTTTTTTCTTAATGCACGGACGAATTCATAATTTTTCGTTTTATGGTTTTTAAGCTTATGCGCCTCATCTATTAAAACGAAATCATATTCCTGGTCTAATATTTTTTCCTTGTGGGGGGATCTTTTGGCCATATCCATGGAGCTTACGATCACTTTGTTTTGATCCCATACAGGACGCTTTCCCTGAGAGACTGCTGGTATGTAAAATTTTTGGGTTAGTTCCAGGACCCATTGGTTCACCAAGGAGGCCGGGACGAGAATTAAAGCCTTTTTTACCAAGCCTCGAATCATATATTCTTTTAGAATGAGACCTGCTTCTATCGTTTTTCCTAATCCCACTTCATCTGCTAACAAGCCTCTGCCATTCATCTCTTCAACAATTTGTTCCGCACAGTCGAGCTGATGAGGAAGGAATTCGACATGAGGCAAATGCTTAGGTGCAATTAAACCGGTAAATTCGGTTGTCAAGGTTGCCTGTGAGGATAAGTAGGACATCTGAAATAAGTCCCATGAAGAAAAGGGACCGTCATGGTTCAAGGCAGTTTCGAATTCCTCGATAAATTCAGAGTCTTTATTTAGTTGTATATTCATCGCTTTGCCCCCTTTAAAATAAATTCAATTCACTCCCACAGATTCACGGCGCTGTGATATAATAATGCTGAATTTAAAAAAATTGAAACGTTTTGACAATGGTAATCTAAATAATTGGATCACAGTTTATGATTATTATGCCCGAAAGATGACAATTTAATATGGCGAATGATTATAAGAGGAGAGACTACTTTTTTGGTAGCGCCGAAGGAGCAAACTTTACGTGAATCTCTCAGGCAAAAAGACTCTTATAGGACGCAACTCTGGAGAGTGTTTACTTTGTAAACCACCTAAGAAGCAAGCCCTGTGCTAATGCAGGACGAAACTTTCTGGTGCAAGGACAGGGATTTTTCTAATTACGGAAAAATCTCTGTTTTTTTGTTGTTTAAGGGAAGAGCGGCAACGACTGCCTTTTACAAGTTTCTGGTCTTCACGTTGCCAAAGAACGACAAGTACTATTGGTTGTAAGGCAGGTTGATTTAATTAATTAAAAGGAGTTGGTATGATGGCAGAATTACAGAGGACCCCTTTATTTCCCGAGTATGAAAAGAGCGGGGCCAAAACGATGGATTTTGGGGGCTGGGAACTACCAGTGCAGTTCTCAAGTATTAAGGAAGAACATGAAGCAACCAGGAATTCGGCAGGGCTTTTCGATGTGTCGCATATGGGCGAAATATTGGTTGAAGGGGAAAATAGCGAGCAGTTTCTGCAAAAAATGTTGACAAACGATCTTTCCAAGCTTACCCCCGGGCGGGCGCAATATACGATTATGTGTTACAAAAACGGGGGAACAATAGACGACTTGATTGTTTATAAGCTGGAGGAGAGCAGCTTTCTGTTAGTAGTGAATGCTGCAAATACAGACAAAGATCATCAATGGCTGTTGGAGCATAAACCTGATGGACTTCATGTAAGCAATCGCTCGAATGATTATGTGCAGTTAGCTGTTCAGGGTCCCAAGGCTGAAGCGATTTTGCAGAAATTGACGAAAACGGACTTATCAGCAATAAAATTTTTTCGGTTTGATAACCAGGTAGTTTTCTCAGGCCTTGAAACGGAAGCGATTGTTTCGAGAACGGGCTACACAGGCGAGGATGGGTTTGAAATTTACATAGAACCCGCAGCAGGGGTCAGGCTCTGGCAAAAAATATTGCAGGCTGGCGAAGCGGAAGGCATTAGGCCAGTTGGGTTAGGTGCGAGAGATACGCTAAGATTTGAGGCTAACCTTGCATTATACGGCCAAGAGTTAACGGCAGATATTACCCCAGTGGAAGCTGGACTGGGCTTTGCGGTGAAAACGGATAAGTCTGCTGACTTTATCGGCAAACAAACGCTCAAGATTCAGAAGGAAGAAGGTGCGGAGCGTAAATTGGCAGGTATTGAAATGATAGATAAAGGGATTCCGCGCACTGGCTATGAAGTGTTCACAGGCGAAGATAAAATTGGTTTTGTAACTACTGGAACACAATCACCGACATTGAAGAAAAATGTGGGTTTAGCGTTAATTGAGGCTGACTATGCAGAGCTGGGAACAGAGCTTTACGTTCAGGTCAGAAAGCGCAGATTAAAAGCGAAGGTAGTACCTACACCTTTTTATAAACGTTCAAAAAAATAATGCTAGCCAAGGGGGATAAACCATGGAATTTCGCTATTTACCGATGACAGAAGAAGATAAACAGGAAATGCTTAAGACGATCGGCATTGAATCTACGGATGATTTGTTTTCTGATGTCCCGCCACAAATCCGTTTCAATGGATCCTTAAATATTAAAGAACCTACAAGTGAACCTCAGCTTTTACAAGAGCTATCCAGTCTTTCGAAACAGAATGTCAACCTGAAATCCCATGCTTCCTTTTTGGGAGCTGGTGTATATGATCATTACATTCCGTCGATTGTCGATCATGTGATTTCACGTTCAGAATTCTATACAGCCTATACTCCTTATCAGCCGGAAATATCCCAAGGCGAGCTGCAGGCAATTTTTGAATTTCAAACGATGATTTGTGAATTGACTGGAATGGATGTAGCTAATTCTTCCATGTATGATGGTCCCACAGCTTTGGCAGAAGCTGCTAACCTTAGTGCTTCCCAAACAAAACGAAATAAGATACTAGTAGCGGAGACCGTCCACCCAGAGTCCAGACAGGTGATTCATTCTTATGCGAAGGGACCGGGTTTGGAAGTGATAGAAATAAGGCAAAAAGACGGTGTTATCGATTTGGAAGCCTTAAGAGCTGAGATTGATGACCAAACGGCTGGCGTCATTGTCCAGTATCCGAATTTCTTTGGCCAAATCGAACCGTTGCAGGAAGTGCAACAGCTGCTGGAAACAGAGAAGGCAATGTTCATCGTTTCCAGTAATCCGCTGGCACTTGGCTATTTAACTCCTCCAGCCTCATTTGGAGCGGATATTGTCGTTGGCGACACACAGGTATTCGGCATTCCAGCCCAGTTCGGCGGCCCGCATTGTGGTTATTTTGCCACAACGAAAAAGTTAATGCGGAAAGTGCCAGGACGCTTGGTAGGCCAGACAACAGACGAAGAGGGGCGGCGCGGGTTCGTGTTAACGCTGCAGGCAAGAGAGCAGCACATCCGCAGAGATAAGGCGACTTCTAACATCTGCTCAAATCAGGCACTGAATGCGCTTGCTTCTTCTGTGGCTATGAGCTCGCTTGGCAAGCAGGGTATTAAAAAAATGGCCTGGTTAAATATGCAAAAAGCCCGATATTTGAAAAAGAAACTAGAAGAGCGCGGGATTCCTGTCGTTTATCAAGGCCCGTTTTTTAATGAACTGGTGATTGACTTACAACGGCCAATTACTGAAATTAATCAGCTTTTGCTTCCGAAAGGTTTTATCGGCGGTTTTGATTTAGGTAAGTGTTATTCCCAATTATCTGGCCATATGTTAATTGCTGTTACGGAAATAAGAAGCAAAGAAGAGATCGACAATTTTGTAAAGGAAGTGGGGGATATTCATGGATAAGCAGGATTTTCCTTTAATCTTTGAACATAGTAAATACGGTAGAACCAGTTACAGTCTGCCCGAGTTAGATGTTCCGGAAGTTGATTTGGAAGATGAGCTGGATGACAGCTATATTCGTACCGAGGCACCTGAACTGCCGGAAGTCAGCGAATTACAGATCATCAGGCATTACACAGCATTGTCCACACGTAATCACGGCGTTGACTCTGGGTTTTATCCGCTAGGCTCTTGCACCATGAAATATAATCCCAAAATGAATGAAACGGTCGCAAGAATGGAAGGTTTCAGCCACATTCATCCTTATCAGGAACCTGAAACAGTCCAAGGAGCTATGAAAATGATGTATGACTTGCAAACCTCTTTGGCGGAAATCACCGGCATGCATCAAGTGACTTTGCAGCCGGCAGCTGGCGCTCAGGGCGAGTGGACAGGGTTAATGATGATCCGTGCTTTTCACGAGGCGAATGGGGATAGAAAGCGTACCAAAGTGATAGTCCCTGATTCAGCGCACGGCACCAACCCAGCATCAGCTACGGTAGCAGGATTTGATGCGGTAACAGTTAAATCGAACGAACGCGGCACAGTAGATTTGGAAGACTTAAAACGCGTGGTGGGCGAAGATACTGCAGCTCTTATGTTGACAAATCCAAACACGCTAGGATTATTTGAAGAGAATATCGTAGAAATGGCGGCAATTGTCCATGAAGCAGGAGGAAAGCTTTATTATGACGGAGCCAACCTGAATGCCATTATGGGATATGCCCGCCCTGGCGATATGGGATTCGATGTTGTTCATCTGAATCTACATAAAACCTTTACGGGACCACATGGCGGCGGTGGACCAGGATCAGGCCCGGTTGGAGTGACAGAAGAGCTGGCGAGATTCCTGCCAAAGCCTGCCTTGGTAGAAAGAAATGGAAGCTATGTATTTGATGATGATCTTCCTGATTCGATAGGAAGAGTGAAACCATATTACGGAAACTTCGGTATTAACTTACGGGCATATACCTATATCCGGACAATGGGAGCAGAAGGGTTGAAAAAGATTAGTGAGTTTGCTGTCTTGAATGCGAATTATATGATGAGAAGGCTGCAGACGGAATTCGATTTACCTTATACGCAGCATTGCAAGCATGAATTTGTATTGTCCGGCAAACGCCAAAAGAAATTGGGAGTCCGCACGTTGGATATCGCCAAACGTCTCTTGGACTTTGGCTACCATCCGCCGACTATCTATTTTCCGCTAAATGTAGAAGAAGCTCTCATGGTTGAACCGACAGAAACAGAATCAAAAGAAACATTGGATGGATTTATTGATACAATGATACAAATTTCTAATGAAGCAAAAGAAGATCCGGAAATCGTCCAAGAGGCGCCCCACACAACAGTAGTAAAACGAATGGACGAAACCACTGCTGCCCGTAAACCAATACTGCGCTATATAAAAGAATGAAATCAACAGGGCCTGCCGTTATAATCGGCAGGCCCTGTTGTTATTTGTCATACTATATATATGCGGTATTTCTATCAAACCCACAAAAACGCCTGCAGAAGATAATCGCCCTGCAGGCTGATTGGAAGCTAATATTGTGGTGCTTTCGCCTTTTTAATTTTTCCGTTCCATTTCTTGAATCCACCTTGCAATTGGTATAATTCGTGATAGCCTTTCTTATTTAAGAGCAAGGCAGCTCTGGCAGTCCGGGTCCCATTTTGGCAATACATATATATCGGCTGGTCTTTGCGTAATTCTCCCATCCTCGTCCGCAGCTGTGAAAGCGGAATATTGCGAGCCCCTAATATATGTCCGCCGTTAAACTCCTTTTGTTCCCGCACGTCAATCAATTGAGCTTTACGGTAACCTTGGCGAAATTCATCTTCTGTTAATGTTTTTAAAATCTTTCTTTGTTTGAAGAATCTATATATACCGAAACCCACAACTAAAATAGCAAGTATCAGCAATAATTCTAATCCCATTTTTGTTCCCCCATTTTCTCTATAGCATCAAATTATATTATAGAGATGATTATACCATTTTTCAAAGGATATTTCCTTAATCTTGTTTTTTCGTACCAATAGTAGTTTTTTATCTGTCTTCAACAAAATTCAACAATAAATGCAAATAATAAAAAAAGCGGTTTGTATTAAATATTAGCTTTATTTCTGTCTTTTTCTTTTAATAGCATTTGAATTTGCCCTTTCTCTACTTTGACAAACTTGATTTCCTTCGTTCTAACTCACAATATATAGTATGACTTTAAAAATTCAAGCACTATATATTGTTTTATGTGAGCGTAATGTGGTAAATTGAATACTATACTATTTGAACAAGGGATAAGGAGTGATGATATATATGAAAACCATCACAGAAATACAAAATAAAATTAATGTCGAACAGTTAAACAAGGATATCGAGTTATTTGAACAAGTCCATCCAATCAGCCCGGACATGAAAATCACTCATAAAGGCGTTTCACGGCTTGTTATGCTGGATAGATATGCATTCAAGGACACAGAAAAGAACACGTTAAAACAAGGAGATTTCGTCGTACTTACAGTCAAAGCAGACCCGAAGTTTCCTGCTAGAGGGTTTGGCTTTGTCAAAGCAATTGATTGGGAAAACAAGCTCGTTGATATCCAAGTGGATAAAGATTTTATTTCCGTTCTTGATAATGATGACGAAGCAAAAACGGGAGTAGTTACCCGCCCATTGGATGTAATTGATAAACCATTGGAGATCTATTATGAGCAAATTGCAAAAAGGAATGCTACCGGACTGGCAAAGGTAGAAACTTCAAAAGAAAAGCAAAACGAAGCTTTTGAACGTTTTTATCACGAATTATCAAACATGAATTTCATACCGGCCGGCCGTGTACTTTATGGTGCTGGTGCCGAGACAGATGTTACTTACTTCAATTGTTACGTAATGCCATACATTCAGGATTCCCGTGAAGGCATCTCCGAACATAGAAAGCAGGTTATGGAAATCATGAGCAGAGGTGGTGGAGTTGGAACAAATGGTTCCACTTTACGTCCCAGGAATACACTTGCACGTGGGGTAAATGGAAAGTCATCCGGATCTGTTTCCTGGTTGGATGATATAGCAAAATTAACCCACCTGGTTGAACAGGGAGGATCTCGCCGTGGCGCACAGATGATTATGTTAGCAGATTGGCATCCGGATATTGTGGAATTTATCATTTCTAAAATGCAAAATCCGCGAATATTACGTTTTCTAATAGAGAATACCGAAGATGAGCAAATTAAAAGACTTGCCCAGGAAAAGCTGAAGTTCACTCCGCTGACACCTACGGAAATGGACCTTTACCAAGGAATAGTTAATTACAAAAATATGCCGGGCCTTGGCGGCTTCCCGGAAAATGCTATAAAAGAAGCAGAAGAGAAGCTGAACACTGGGGGTACATACAGTGTGCATAATTCAGAATTCCTTACCGGTGCAAATATATCTGTTTGTTTGACTAAAGAGTTTATGGAAGCCGTAGAGAATGATGCTGAATATGAACTTCGATTTCCAAATGTAGAGAATTATTCAACAGAAGAGATGAAAGCTTATAATGAGAATTGGCATGAAGTAGGGGATGTACGCCGTTGGGAAGAGCAAGGCTACAGTATCCGTGTATATCGCCGGATGAAAGCGAAAGAACTGTGGAACTTGATTAACATTTGTGCGACGTACTCAGCAGAGCCTGGTATCTTCTTTATTGATAATGCCAATGATATGACCAATGCTAAGGCATATGGCCAGCAAGTAGTAGCTACAAATCCATGTGGGGAACAGCCGCTGGCTCCATATTCGGTTTGTAATTTGGCTGCTGTAAACCTTGCTTCCGTTGCTGATAAAGTAAACAAAAAAGTGGATTTTGATAAGTTGAGAAGCATTGTCGAAACAGGGGTCAGAATGCAGGATAATGTGATAGATGCTACACCGTACTTCCTTGAAGCAAACAAGAAGCAAGCCTTGGGCGAGCGCCGGGTAGGCTTGGGTGTTATGGGGCTGCATGACTTGTTAATATACACAGAAACAGAATACGGTTCAGCGGAAGGAAACCGACTGGTGGATGAAATATTTGAAACAATTGCCACAACAGCTTATCGGTCTTCGATTGAATTAGCAAAAGAAAAAGGAAGCTTCCCGTTCTTAGTAGGTGATACGGAACAAGAAACGAAAGAACTGCGTGAACGCTTTATCAACACCGGTTATTTGAAGAAGATGCCAGAGGATATCAGACAGGATATTCTTGATTATGGAATCAGAAATTCACACTTATTAACAGTGGCGCCGACTGGCAGTACAGGAACGATGGTAGGAGTATCTACTGGATTAGAGCCTTACTTCTCATTCTCCTATTACCGAAGCGGTCGTTTAGGCAAGTTTATTGAAGTGAAAGCAGATATTGTCCAGGAATATTTAGACAACCATCCGGAACAAGATGCAGATAACCTGCCGAAATGGTTCGTCACGGCCATGGAGCTGGCTCCAGAAGCTCATGCAGATACACAGTGCGTTATCCAGAAATGGGTGGACAGTTCAATATCGAAAACTGTCAATGCACCTAAGGGTTATTCGGTAGAACAAGTGGAGAGTGTATACCGCAGGCTTTATAATGGTGGAGCGAAGGGCGGAACCGTTTATGTTGACGGCAGCCGTGACACCCAGGTCCTTTCTTTAAAAGCAGAAGACAATAGTTTTGATGAAGATGGTCGGGAAAAGGAAGAAAGCAATAAACCGCATGTTGTTTTAATGGATACAATTCATGAACTTGAAAAAACCAAAGTAACCATTGGATCGGAAGTCGGCGACACTTGTCCAGTATGCCGTAAAGGTACCGTGGAAGATATCGGCGGGTGTAATACTTGTACCAATTGCAATGCTCAGTTAAAGTGCGGACTATAAAAAAGGTTAGCAGCACCAGCATTTTCAGGCTGTCGAGAAAGTTTTCTCGGCAGCCTTTTTCCTGCTCACATTCCGCGTCCAACGGTTTGGCTTGAACGGCCGTCCACTTTCGGTAAAAAAAGTGAAATCTAACTATCAATCTTTTGCATTGTTGAGTATTTCTTGTTCCAGGAACAGAAAAATTGAAACTTTGCGGAGTTTTGCTATTGATAGAACGAACTTGTTTCCACAAATAAACTATTGTATCCTTTTATTATAGGGACGAGGTATAAGCTGGAATGAAGAAGTGAATGGAGGATTAGAATGCCTACACCAAGCATGGAAGATTATATTGAACAAATTTATATGTTAATCGAAGCAAAAGGATATGCCAGAGTTTCTGATATAGCAGAAGCCTTGCATGTTCATCCATCCTCCGTAACAAAAATGGTTCAGAAACTGGATAAAGATGAGTATTTAAATTATGAAAAATATAGAGGGCTGATTTTAACCCCAAAAGGGAAAAAAATCGGGAAACGCCTGGTATACCGTCACGAGTTACTAGAACAATTTCTTGAATTAATTGGCGTTAATCAAGAGAACATTTACGAAGATGTAGAAGGTATCGAGCATCATTTAAGCTGGAATTCCATTGATAGGATCGGTGACCTGGTGCAATTCTTTGAAGAGGATGCAGAGAGAGTTAAGGAGCTTGAAGCCATTCACCAAAAAGCAGAAGATTAGGTTACATAATTAGACAACCCATATAATTTCCATCATACTACCGATGAATGAAGTATTGAATCCACGTGTTCAGTACTTCTTTTTATTGGCGGTTGACCGGCAAATATTTCTCCTAAAAAAAGATCGAGCTTTACAAAGAAGCTCGATTTTTTCGTTTATGTTTATTTCCATCAATTACTCGTAGATGAGTAGCACGGGTCCGGCTTGTTTTTTTCTGTTTCAACAAAGGCGGTTGCTTTTTGGCAGCCTGGGAAAATGCTTTCTTGCTGTTTGCCTCATCGCCCTTATATTTCATTTTAGATTGCTTGACTGCTTTTTTATACTTTTTTAATTCATTTGATGTACGCTTTTTGATAAAAAAGTAATAAACAACTGCATATAATACAGCGCCTACAGCGACCATCACTAGTAAATTTGTAATCAGTGAAGCGGTATTAGTAAACAACTGTGTGGCAAAACCAAAAATTGCAAGGCCAATCAGTAGATAAATTAAGAGGGACATCTTATTGCGATACATTATTTACTTCCTCCTTTCACTATCGTATAACAATTTTACCTTTAGTATGTCTTATACCACTGTTTTCAAGCTTTTTATCATGCTTTTGCAATACTTTTTCATATATTTCTTGCAGCTTGGAAAGCGCTCCATTGTGTACCGGTTGGTCCGCCGATTGCGGGTGGTGTTTGAGGGCGGGAATAAGCAGGGATAAAAAAGCTGAATGCATGAGATGGTATTGTAAGTATAACTTCCCCGAAAAAAAGGAAAGTACACCTGATGCTATGAAGTTTTTAATTTCATTTCTGCTTTTTTCACCTTTATTAAAAAAAACAGTAATAACCTTGGTTGGATTAATAGACAGTGACCCTGTTCATATTAAATTATTTCCGTTATCAAGAAAATATATTCATCATTATCAGCAATTCATCTGATCTCCTCTCGGGCACTATATGATCAGATTACTGGTTACTATTTTATTTTACTAAAAAAACGATCACTTAACTAGAGGCCACTGAAAAAGTCCTTTCTAATCTGAAGGGGCTGTCAAAGTTTGATGTTGATTCCACGAATCGCTTGTCGGTGGTTGCCGCGGGCACGGTCTCCGCTAACTTGGTCAAGAAAATCACTTGAACAAATGAATCTTCGCCTCGTACTGTTACCGCAGGCGTCACCACCGATCGCCATTGCGGAAGCAACAGAGGTCATAGATTGAAGCTGAAAATAGCGAATGGAAGCATAGACACGGATATGATGTCGCCTCATCTTCGGGTCTCGAAGGCATGTGCGTTCAAGGTGCGATGGCAATTTTCGCGGCGAATCGTTAAACTAATGAGGAATAGAGGGCACAAACCTCTTGAAGTTAGACGAAAAGCGGTCTGTATGGAAATTAAAACCCACACAGACCGCTTTTTTAAAATTCTACCTATCATAGTGCTTCCGTTTTTCCGTTCCCTCCTTAACTAGCACATTCTTTTTTGGCAAAGAAGCAGCTGAAAATGGATGGAAACAGGGGAAGTGGGCCACTCTAACTGATGGAGGTGTCTTCAATGGAAAATAAAAAATTAGAACAGAATAAACAGGAAAAGGCTGTCCCGTTTTTCAGGAAAGCATTGTACACTGGCTTTGTAGGTGGTGTCCTCTGGAGCATTATCGGTTTCATAGCCGCTTTTTTAAATTTTACGGCATTCACGCCGGCAACCTTCCTTTTGAGGTCATGGTTGACCGCAGCGTGGACAGATAGATGGATGGGCGAACTGCTGTCCATTCTAATGATTGGACTGCTATCGATAGGAACGGCTGCTGTCTATTATTTTTTGTTGAAAAAGGTAGAAGGAATTTGGCCGAGCGCATTGTTTGGCATTGCGTTGTGGTTTTTGGTGTTTTATTTGCTGCAGCCTGTGTTTCCGAATGTCCCTCATATGACACGCCTGGACAGTAATACTGTGGTAACTACGATTTGTCTTTTTCTATTATACGGTACATTCATCGGGTATTCCATTTCTTATAACTATGAGGATGGTCAGCGAGGTGATGGAAATCATTATTCAAAAAATGGTTAGTTATGATAAACTGAACATGTTGTATTAGATTTTAAAGGTGATTGGGCGGGAGGTACAATGAGACGTTTATTAATGTTGAATGGGCCAAATCTTAACAGATTGGGCAAGCGGGAGCCTTCAATATATGGTGCTGAAACACTGGAGGATATCGTAGCAGATCTAAAGGAACTTGCTCATTCCTACGGATTTCAGCTCGATGCCTACCAATCAAACCATGAAGGAGATCTAATTGATCAATTGCAGGAAGCTGATGAAAAATACCAAGGGATCGTTTTTAATCCAGGGGCTTACACGCATACAAGCATAGCGATTAGAGATGCCATCAGCAGTATATCTGTTCCTGTTGTTGAAGTTCATATTTCCAATGTACATCAGCGGGAAGAGTTCCGGCACACATCGATGCTTGCTCCAGTTTGCCGCGGCCAAGTTGTAGGACTAGGAACAATGGGATATCGATTAGCCGCTTTAGCATTTCTGGAAGAAACGAAGAAAGGATGAAAACCATGGGGAAATTGGAGAAATTAAGAGCCGCAATTAAGGAAAGCAATATTGACGCATTGTTGATCACCAGTGCTAAAAACCGCAGATACATAACTGGTTTTACAGGAACTGCAGGTGTAGCATTAGTTAGCGCAGATGAAGCCTTATTCATCACAGACTTCCGGTATACCGAACAAGCCAATGAACAGGTGAAAGACTTTCAAATCATCGAACATAAACAGCCAATCCATCTGGAGGTAGCAGAACAACTTAAAAAAATGGGAAGTAAGACTTTAGGCTTTGAAAAAAATGATCTTACATATGGGATATATCAACAATACAGTGACAAAGTAGACGCGGAATTCGTACCCACTAGTGGAATTGTTGAAAAATTACGCTTGATTAAGTCGCATGAGGAGCTTAATATTATTAAGTCCGCAGCAAAAATCGCTGATGCGGCATTTGAGCATATTCTTACTTTCATAAAGCCTGGAGTTAAAGAGATAGAGGTATCCAATGAGCTCGAGTTTTTCATGAGAAAACAGGGGGCTGCTTCATCCAGTTTTGATATCATTGTCGCTTCCGGATTGCGTTCAGCTTTGCCGCACGGTGTTGCTTCTGAAAAAGAAATAAAATCTGGCGAATTGGTAACATTGGATTTTGGCGCTCTCTATCAGGGGTATGCCTCCGACATTACACGGACAGTAGCAGTCGGCAAGATAAGCGATGAGTTAAAAACAATTTATGATACCGTTTTGCAAGCTCAATTAAAAGGTATGGAAGGAATAAAAGCCGGAATTACCGGAAAAGAAGCAGATGCATTAACAAGAGATTATATCGCGGAAAAAGGGTTTGGCGAATACTTTGGCCACTCTACAGGCCATGGGTTAGGACTTGATGTCCATGAAGGACCTATGCTCTCCTACCGGTCAGAACAAACACTGGAGGAAGGAATGGTCGTAACGGTTGAACCGGGAATTTACGTGCCCAATGTGGGCGGGTGCCGAATAGAAGATGATACATTGGTAACTAAAAACGGCAATGAATCTCTAAGCTTCGCGCCAAAAGAATTGATTACATTATAGGTAAGGGATCGAAGGAGGAATTATTACATGATATCAGTGAACGATTTTCGAACAGGCTTAACAATTGAAGTAGACAACAGTATTTGGCAGGTAATTGACTTCCAGCATGTAAAGCCGGGAAAAGGAGCTGCATTTGTCCGTTCCAAGCTTCGCAATATCAGAAATGGCAATATTCAGGAAAAGACTTTCAGAGCTGGTGAAAAGGTTAACCGGGCGCACATTGAAAATAATAAAATGCAATATTTATATGCTTCGGGAGATACACATACTTTTATGGATTCCAACACTTATGAACAATTGGAACTGCAAACGAGCCAAATTGAATATGAATTGAAATTTCTAAGAGAGAACATGGAAGTCAGCATCATGACTTATCAGGGAGAAACTCTTGGAGTTGAACTGCCAAACAATGTAGAATTAAAAGTAACGGAAACCGAACCAGGAATAAAAGGAGATACAGCCAGCGGCGGTACAAAGCCTGCAATATTAGAGACAGGTTTGAGTGTACAAGTGCCTTTCTTTATAAATGAAGGCGATGTATTGTTAATTAACACTGCAGACGGTAAATATGTCTCCAGAGCTTGATAACAGCAGAAAATTTATTAGTATGAAAAAGCCTGCTACATCCAAAAGATGCAGCAGGCTTTTTTTATTTAGTTAGTCCTATTAGTAATCGTTTTCCTCACTATATTCTACCCTAGTATTTTCGTTTCTAATAGGCCTTTATTCTCTAACTGTATTAATCCTTTTTCTCTCTATCTTGTTTGTCATAAATGATGGCAGTCGGCATACATTGTTGGTAAGGGTTTGGTTAACTAACTGTTTCCAAGTGGAGGACAAGAAATCGCAAATCTTCACCAATGGCTGTTATAAAAAGTAATTTAGTAGATTGAGGGTGATTGGGTGGAAGAGATCTTGCGTTTATTCTCTTCAAACATTAAGTCTGGATTAGCTGAAGTGCTGCAAAAACGCTGGACAAGCTTACAAGAAATCAGGATTAGAATTTTTCGGCCGATCGAACTGGTATTTGACAATGGATATGAATGGGCAGAATCGCTTATTCCTCTCAAAGAAGATAGTTTATTCTTACTAAACCAGCTCAGTCAATTTTCGCTATACCGGCTGGAAGACGAATTGAGAGAAGGGTTTATCACAATCGAAGGCGGGCACCGAATTGGATTGTCCGGCAAAGTTAACACCAACGATGGGACAGTCAAAGCAATCAAGCATATCTCTTCGTTTAATATAAGAATTGCCAAAGAAAAGCGCGGAACAGCTGAAAGTATAGTACCTGAATTATATGAGAAAGAATACTTAAACACTTTGATAGTTGGTCCGCCGCAAACAGGCAAAACGACGATGTTGAGAGACATCACCCGGATTGTATCAAGTGGGTGGAGCAAGGCTCCTGCAAAAAAAACAGCAGTAATCGATGAACGCTCAGAATTAGGCGGCAGCATTGACGGTATCCCTCAACATAATCTTGGGCTCCGTACGGATGTTATGGACGCCTGTCCTAAAGCAGAAGGAATGATGATGATGATCCGCTCGATGTCTCCGGAGGTATTGGTTGTAGATGAAATCGGGAGCAGTAAAGATGTACAAGCATTAATGGAGGCCTTGCATGCCGGGGTAAGAATTATTTGCTCTATCCATGGCGACAGCCTTGGCCATTTAAAGAAAAGGCCGTCGCTTGAGCCTCTATTCCGCGGACAAGTTTTTCAGCGGTTTGTGATCTTAGAGCGCAATCAATTTCCTGGCCAGATTAGAGGAATTTTCAATGAACATGGGGAGAATGTCTTAAAGAAACAGAGGTGCAAACAAAATGAAATGGGTAGGAGCAATTCTGCTGCTTTGCGCCACAACATGGGTAGGCTTTGAATTTTCCAGGAAGTTAACCGACCGCCCAAAGCAGATTAGACAACTAAAAAGCGCACTGCAAATTTTGGAAGCAGAAATTTTATATAGCCAGGCACCGTTAGTTGACGCTTGTGAAACATTGGCACTTCAACTTCCTAATCCAATTGCTTTGTTTTTCGAAGCTGTCAGCAAAGATTTGCGCGATAATCCCGCTAGTTTATACGAGACATGGGAATCCCAGTTGAATAAGTTTTGGCCATTGTCTTCATTAAAAGGCAATGAAAAAGAAATCCTGCGCCAGTTCGGAAGAACGTTAGGCCAGCATGATTTTGAACAACAGCAAAAACATATCCATTTAGCACTGACTCATCTGGAAAGAGAGTTGCAGGAAGCTCAGGATCAGCAATTAAAATATAGCAAAATGGTTAAAAGTCTTGGATTTCTAACTGGGTTACTGGTGGTCCTACTCTTGATATAGACAGGAAAGGAGTAAAGATTGATGCTTGGTGAGGCTACGATTCTATTTCAAATTGCAGGAATTGGCATTATCGTTGCAATGATTCATACCATTTTAAAACAAATGGGGAAGGAAGATATCGCCCATTTTGCTACAGTGGTTGGGTTTATTATCGTCATGATTATCGTCATAGACGAGATAGCCAATCTTTTTCAACAAATTAAATCTGTTTTCCTGTTTCAGGGGTAATCGATGGAAATCTTTCAAATTGTTAGTTTAGGCGTTGTTGCCAGCCTGCTTTTTATCCTTCTAAAAGACCAAAAATCATCACTAGCTTTCATACTTATTTTGATCACCGGCATTTTCATCTTCCTGTCTGTCATCCAACAAATTGCCGAAGTTTTTTCTTTAATAAGTAATCTGGGCAAAAAGGCAAGTATTAACGGTATTTATATCGAAACAATCCTTAAAATTATTGGGATTGCTTATATAGCTGACTTTGGGGCTCATATTACCCGCGATGCCGGACTAAGCTCGGTAGCGGCTAAAATTGAGCTTGCTGGTAAGATCTTTATTCTCGTATTAGCTGTTCCTATATTAACAGCTGTAATTGAAACAATTCTCGGGTTTTTGCCAGTTTAAGGTAGAAGAAGGGAGCCTGGTCGGGTGCATGAATCATTTAGTAAAAATAATTGCGTTATTTGCCTTCG
This sequence comes from Sediminibacillus albus, assembly GCF_900101125.1. Taxonomy (GTDB): domain Bacteria; phylum Bacillota; class Bacilli; order Bacillales; family Amphibacillaceae; genus Sediminibacillus; species Sediminibacillus albus. The sequence goes on from NZ_FNFL01000008.1 coordinate 157,937, forward strand.
TACTAATCGTTGTTAATATAGCACCTTCTAGAGCTGCCGCCGTAACAGGAGACAATAACAAATTGGATGAATTAAATCAGGAAACAGTTGAATCCGTATCTTTAGAGGAGATTAGAAGCTATTGGAACCATATAGTCGATGAGTATGGGGGCTATTTGCCAGGTTTGCAGAAAACGACGCTGGTCGAATTTATAAAAAACAAGGAATCGCTATCATTCAAAGAATGGATGCAAGGTATAGCAAAATATTTATTCCATGAAGTTATTATTAATGGCAAGCTACTTGGAATGTTAATTATTCTAACTTTGTTTTGTGTTATTTTACAAACATTACAGTCTTCTTTTGAAAATCAAAATATTAGTAAAATTGCTTATGCAATTGTCTACCTGGTATTGATTGTGTTGGCGCTGAATAGTTTTCATTCAGCTGCATCCTATGCAAAGGAATCTATCGACATGATGAGCGGGTTTATGGTTGCCCTTCTTCCGCTTTTATTAGGGCTTATGGCCTCTTTCGGAAGTTTGGCGGCGGTTTCTTTTTTTCATCCTGCTGTCATTTTTCTTATTCATATTAGTGTTTTATTGATTTCCACCATTGTATTGCCGCTATTTTTCCTCTCTGCCCTACTTTCCATTGTCAGCACGCTTAATGAAAATTATAAAGCAACACAGTTGGCTGACCTGTTGAAAAACATCGGAATCGGTCTTTTAGGAGTTTTTCTAACTGCCTTTTTGGGGGTGATTTCTGTCCAGGGCGCTGCAAGTGCAATCCAGGATGGGATTGCACTGAAAACGGCTAAGTTCGTGACAGGGAATTTCATTCCAGTTGTAGGAAGAATGTTTACTGATGCGGCAGATACAGTGCTCAGTGCATCCCTTTTGCTAAAAAACGCTGTCGGGCTTGTAGGGGTGTTTGTCGTTCTTGGTATCGCTTTATTTCCGGCAGTAAAAATATTTGTGATCGCACTAATTTATAAACTTGCTTCTGCTTTGCTACAGCCTATCGGCGATGGTCCGGTAATTGAATGCATGGATAGTATTAGCAAGCATATTATATATATCTTTGCCGCGCTGCTGATCGTAACCTTAATGTTTTTTTTGGCAATAGTCATTTTAGTGGCCGCCAGCAATCTAACGGTCATGCTGCGCTGAACGGGAGGGGATTGCTATAAGTACACTCACCGAATGGGTTACACAAATCATCATGTTTTTGCTGCTGGCTATGCTGGTGGACCTGCTCATGCCCAATTCCTCGATGAAAAAATATATTAAGGTAGTTGTCGGCCTTATATTGATTCTCATATTCTTACAACCTTTATTCCATCTCTTCCAAATGGATATCGATACCATGATGGCCAACGCTCTCAATGGCTTGGAGACGGATGTTACAGAAGAAAATATGAAAAATTCTATTGATTTGAAGAAAAATGAAATACAAGCCTCCCAACATGCATATATTTTAGAAGAAATGGCTGTCCAAATGAAAAACGAAGTGGAAGAGGGGTTGGAGAAAGAGTATGGAGTTGTCATCGCCGATATAGCTTTCCAATTTGTCGAGGGGAAGGAAATGTCCTTTGAATCGTTGCAAGCAGTGAATGTAACGCTAGTTGAAAAAGGCTTGCAAACAACAGAAGGAGAAGTTGAACAAGTAGTAATAGACGTCGACGATCAGCCGGCGGAAGAAGAACTCCCTGACACTGGAGAAATCAGTAATTTTCTCTTTGAACAATGGGAATTGGAAAAACAAACCATCAACATTGATTGGAGGGAGGGATAGAGTGAACAATCCACTTAAGAAATTACTTTCCCGCTTAAATCTAAAGCAAGGAAATGAGAACAAACCTTCTAAGTTGGGATATCTGCTTATTCTAGGTCTAGTTGGTCTATTACTGATATTAGTCAGCGGAATTTTTTCATCTGACAATACGCAGAAAGATACGATGCTTTCTGTCACTCCTGATACCGATGCTAACGAAGAACAGGAAGCCTTCCTTAATAAGAAAAACACAGAAAAAGAAGAGCCGATCTCCGATTTGGAAGGCAGCTACGAGAATCAGTTGACAGCCTTGCTTGAAAAAATCCAGGGCGTATCAGAAGTAGAAACGATGGTTAATTTGGATTCTACCAAACAGAAAGTATATGAAAAAAATTTAATCATTGGCACGCAGACGACAGATGAAACAGACAAAAATGGGGGAGAACGTACGCTTGAAGATTCTACAAGAGAACAAGAAGTTGTATTAGTCAGACAAGGTGATAAAGAAGTTCCGCTTCTTATCCATACAAAAAAGCCGGATGTAAGGGGGGTCCTCATAGTAGCTAAGGGAGTTGACCACATGCAGGTGAAGCAATGGGTTGTCGAAGCAGTATCCAGAGTCCTGGATGTTCCGACTCACAGAATTTCTGTGATGCCTAAAAATAAATAAGGAGGAATTGGAATGCTAAAAAAGCAAACGGTTTGGTTACTGACAATGTTGAGTTTAATGATTGTGTTGAGCGTATTTTATATGAGTTCTCCTAATAATGAGGAACTTGCATTTTTAAATAATTCCACAGAGGGAAATGAGGAACAAGCGACATCTACAAGTACAACAGACTCCGCGGAAGGAGATGCAGAAGTTCTGGAGGAAGGGGATTCTGTCATATCACAAACATCCACTGATGAATTGTTCACCTCTATCCGGATGGACATCCAGGATGAAAGAAGCTCCATGAAAGAAAGGCTGGAAGAAATTGTTGCCTCCAGCAGCGCCTCTACGGATGAAATAAATGCAGCCTATGAAGAAATGCAGCAACTCGATGAGGCTGCCAAAAAAGAGTCGATTATCGAAGAAACCATCTTATCAGAGAATCAATACGAAGATGTTCTAGTCCGCTCGGAAGATAATGAAGTGGTTGTTACCGTCAAAGCAGAAGAATTATCACGGACAGAGGCAAATAATATCATTCAAATGGTAAAAGATGAATTTGGAGAAGTAACAATAGAAGTTAAGTACCAACCAGTAGATTAATTCAGGACAAGTTATCATACTTGCTAGAATAGAAGTCTTGGAAAAACCGATTCCCGCCCTAAAGCTAAAAGCGGATGAATCGGTTTTTTATTGTTTAACCGCTGCCAGGCAAAGCTGGTTCCTGTTGGGAACCCTGAAGAAAAGAAATTAGTCATTGCGGATACACATTGGTATAATCATATATATAGAGGGGAAAATTCTCATTCATAAGCAGATAGTTGATGTTTTGGCTGGCTTTTCGTAAAATACTAAGAGGAGTTATTAGTACCTGTTGTTAAATTGCAGATAAAAAGGGGTGCCGAAAAGCATGTTAAAAGTACAAGAAATACGCGAAATAATTAAACTGATTGATCAATCTAGTATTGATGAATTCAGCTATGAATCAAACGGAACAAAGGTTTCTATGAAAAAACAGACTGGCGAAATCAAGGAGAAAACCACTGTTCAAGAGGCAGCTTCTCCACAAGAGACAGTGCCTGCCAGCCCTGTCCAACAGCCAGAGCCGGTTAAGGAAAATCCTCCGGTTGCTCAGGAGGAGGATACAGCGAAAAATTATGACCATGAAATTGTCTCGCCAATGGTTGGAACCTTTTATAGTTCTCCTACCCCCGAAAGTGAAGTATACGTAAGAAAAGGGGACACGGTCTCTAAAGATACGATTGTCTGTATCGTTGAAGCAATGAAGTTATTTAATGAAATCGAAGCAGACGTTAACGGGGAAATCGTCGAAGTGCTCGTCGAAAATGGTGAGCTGGTAGAGTATGGACAACCATTATTCAGAGTGAAGGCAAAGTAAGGGGATGACAAAGTGATTAAGAAAATCCTGATTGCGAACAGGGGAGAAATAGCTGTTCGAATCATACGTGCTTGTAAAGAAATGGATATAGAAACAGTAGCAATCTACTCAGAAGGCGATAAGGAGTCCCTCCATGTACAGTTGGCCGATGAAGCTTATTGCATCGGGCCTATCCTTAGTAAAGATAGCTACTTAAACTTTACGAACATAATGAGTGTTGCCACGTTGACTGAAGTTGATGCTGTCCATCCAGGATATGGTTTCTTGTCCGAGAATGCCGACTTTGCTGAAATTTGCAAAGCCTGCAATATCACTTTTATCGGACCAAGTGCTTATGCCATTCAAAAGATGGGTACAAAAGATGTGGCAAGAGAAACAATGAAAGCTGCAGGGGTACCAATCGTACCTGGTTCAGAAGGAATTATCGCTGATGAAGAAGAGGGACGCAGAGTTGCTAAAGAGATCGGCTATCCGGTAATCATTAAAGCAACTGCAGGCGGCGGCGGAAAAGGAATACGTGTTGCTAAAACAGAAGAAGAATTAGTTAAAGGAATCCGAGTGACCCAAAAAGAGGCAGAGACCGCATTTGGGAATCCAGGTGTTTATTTAGAAAAATATATCGAGGACTTCCGCCATGTAGAGATCCAAGTATTAGCCGACAATCATGGCGATGCCGTGCATATAGGCGAACGGGATTGCACAATTCAGCGCCGCTTGCAAAAATTGATAGAAGAATCTCCATCGCCGGCAGTCACGCCTGCTATCCGGAAAAAAATGGGAGACGCAGCGGTTAAAGCTGCAAAGGCTGTAGATTACTCCGGAGCGGGGACCATCGAATTTATTTTTGATAAAAAAGAAGAAACTTTCTATTTCATGGAAATGAATACACGGATTCAAGTAGAGCATCCTGTGACTGAGATGGTGACGGGAATCGATTTGATTAAAGAACAAATTAAAATTGCAAACAACGAACCATTGTCATTCAAGCAGGAAGATATCGAATTCGAGGGCTGGGCAATCGAATGCAGAATTAATGCTGAGAATCCATTCAAGCAATTCATGCCTTCGCCTGGAAAGATAGAAATGTATCTACCTCCAGGAGGGTTAGGAGTTCGTGTAGATTCGGCTGTTTACCCTGGTTATAGGATTCCTCCATATTATGATTCCATGATTGCTAAACTTATCGTCTACGGAGCTACCAGGAAAGAAGCGATAAGCAGGATGAAGAGGGCATTGGGCGAGTATGTTATTGAAGGCGTCCATACGACTATTCCATTTCATTCCAAAATGATGGAACATCCAACATTCATCGATGGCGATTTTAATACAAAATTCCTGGAGAAATATACTATAATGGAAGATGAATAGCATAAAAAGGAGTGAACACAATGAATGATAACTCTTTATTGAATGTGAGTGAAGGTTCGGACTTGGGAAAAGTGGAAATAGCTCCTGAAGTAATTGAAGTAATCGCTGGGATTGCGACAACAGAAATAAAAGGTGTTTACGCTATGAGAGGTAACTTTGCTTCTGGTGTTGCTGAAAGGTTCGGCAAAAAATCCCACGGAAAAGGCATCAAGGTGGAATTAACAGAAAACGGCGTCTTAATCGATGTGTTTGTTGTGCTGGATTACGGCTCGTCCATTCCAGAAGTTGCGCAAAAAATACAAACAAATATCCGGCAGGCGCTTAGAAATATGACTGCTCTGGAAATAGACGAGATCAATATCCACATCGTTGGTGTACAAATTGAACAGAAAGACGAGACGGAAGAGCTAATGGAATAGTCAGCCAAGGCCAAGGAGGCAGCAGTCTCTTGGCCTTTTTTGATGAAAGTTTTGATAATAAAAGTCGAGCTCTGAATCGGCTGATGATGACCAGTTAAATGATTTATAAAAACTTTAATGGGGTTTTTAGCTTGGAAATGGCTTTGTATCATGTAAAATGTTATCATTTGAAACAGAAATGCTTAAGCGGAAGTTCGAAAAGCTTGGAAACAACTGTTTAGTTAAATTTTCTCTCTTAATTAACCCGTTTATCCTTCTTTTTGAACACGAACAAAAGGAGAATGAAATGATGAAAAGACGCACAGCAAGAGAAAAATCCTTCCAAGTCCTTTTCCAGATGGATGTGAATGATATTGAACCGGACGAGGCAATAGAGCATGCCATGGAAGGCCCTTCGGAGGATTCATTTCTCAATGACCTCGTTCATGGGGTAACAAAATACAGGCAGGAAATCGATCAGAAAATTGATGGACACTTGGAACATTGGACGTTTAACAGACTGGCATCTGTCGAAAAGACTTTGCTGCGGATAGCGACATATGAATTATTTTATAATGAAGAGGTACCGAATAGTGTAGCCATAAACGAAGCGATCGAGTTGGCGAACAGTTATGGTGATGAAAAATCAGGTAAATTTATCAATGGCGTTCTTTCTAAGATGTTAAAATAGGGGGATTACAAATGGTAGCAGAAATTATCTATGGCAAGGAATTAGCAGCGGATTTAAGACAAGGAATGAAAAAGGAAGTAGAAAAATTAGCGGATAAAGGTGTTATTCCTGCTCTCACAGTAGTTTTAATTGGTGATGACCCTGCTTCTCAATCTTATGTAAAAGGGAAGCAAAGAGCCTCCGAAGAAGTTGGCGTTCGTTCACGTTTAATCGAACTGCCTTCGTCTACCTCTCAGGAAGAGCTGCTTCAACTAATTTCTGAACTTAACAACGATGTTGAGGTCCATGGAATTCTCGTTCAGCTGCCACTGCCTGACCATATCGAAGAACAGGCAGTTATCGAAGCGATTAACCCGGAGAAGGATGTTGATGGCTTTCACCCTATTAATATTGGACGTATGCTCACGGGAAAGGATACATTTTTTCCATGCACACCCTATGGCATTTTAACGATGCTCCAATCGAAAAACATCCAAATCGAAGGAAAACATGTCGTAATTGTGGGTAGGAGCAACATTGTAGGAAAGCCTGTCGGTCAACTGTTATTAAACGAAAACGCAACGGTAACTTACTGCCATTCAAGAACCAAGAACATGAATGAATTTACAAAAAACGCAGATATATTAATTGTAGCAGTAGGTAAAGCTCACTTTATCCAAGCCGATGATATCAAGGACGGGGCCGTGGTGGTTGATGTTGGTGTTAACCGGATGGATAATGGAAAGCTTACAGGTGATGTTGATTTTGACTCAGCGCTGGAAAAGGCGTCTTACATAACGCCTGTACCCAGGGGCGTAGGGCCGATGACTATTACAATGCTATTACATAATACAATTAAATCAGCTAAACAACATCATCAGCTGTAAAGGTAAGCCCGCAATAATATTCCACAGATGTGCAGGTGTTTTGCTATGAATGACAAATATTTAACAGTTAGTGCGTTAACGAAATATATTAAGCGGAAGTTTGAAATGGACAAGCACTTAAAAGAAGTATGGCTTAAAGGGGAAATCTCCAATTTCAAGCACCACAGCAGGGGACATATGTACTTGACCTTAAAAGATGACAAGTCACGCATTCAGGCGGTAATGTTTGCAGGAAACAATCGTTCCCTGAAATTCAGACCAGAAAATGGGATGAATGTGCTTATCAGAGGAGAACTAAGTGTCTATGAGCCGCAAGGCCAATATCAATTATACATCACTCATATGGAGCCTGACGGAATTGGTGCTCTGTATCTGGCATATGAACAATTAAAAGAGAAGCTCAGCAATGAAGGGATTTTTGATGAAAGAATAAAACAGAGGATTCCTATTTACCCCCGGCAAATCGGTGTGATAACTTCTCCAACAGGGGCAGCAGTACGTGATATTATCACCACTATCAACCGGCGATTTCCCATTGCCAAAGTCGTTTTGTTTCCGGTTTTGGTGCAGGGCGATCAATCGGCTGCCTCTATAGTGAAAGCAATTGAGGCAGCTAATCGTTTTTCCGGTTTTGATGTATTGATTGTCGGAAGAGGCGGTGGTTCCATTGAAGAGCTATGGAGCTTCAATGAGGAAGTGGTAGCAAGAGCAATTCACGATTCCCGACTTCCAATCATTTCGGCAGTCGGTCATGAAACTGACTTTACAATCAGCGATTTAGCGGCAGACGTTCGGGCGGCAACTCCAACGGCAGCTGCCGAGCTTGCTGTTCCTTCGCAAGTAGAAATTAAAGAAAGAATATTCTCAATGGACCGGTCATTAAACCGCGCATTAAAAACAAGGCTGGCCAATGCAAGAGATCGACTCGCACAAATTCAAAAGTCGTATGCATTCCGCTATCCGGGACAGCTGCTGAAACAAAAGGAACAAGAGCTTGACCGGAATGTAGAGAAACTTCGAAAGGCATTAACTGTTAGATATACCCAAAAACAGGAAAGATGGACAAACCTGCATAAGCGGCTCATGCAAAAGCATCCGCAAATGCAGATTAATCACCAGAATCGTGAACTCTTACAGTTACATCAGAGAAACCAGCGTGCTTTTGAGAAGGAATTTAAGGTGCATCAGGACCGGTTTAATACAAACCTTGATAAATTATCCTTACTAAATCCACTAAATACGATGAAAAGGGGATATTCCATTTCCTATCATCAAAACGGGAAAGTATTAACCTCGACAAAAAATATTCAGCCTGGAGAGCAAGTGACTGTGAAACTATACGACGGTCAATTGGACTGCCAGGTATGGGGAATTGAGGAGGAGACAGAATGAGTGAACAGGAAATCTCTTTTGAGGAAGCAATGAAACAATTAGAAGAAATCGTGGAGAAGCTGGAAGAAGGGGAAGTGCCGCTTGAAAAAGCGATTAATTATTACCAGGAAGGCATGAAGCTTTCAAAGCTTTGCGGTGATAAGCTGTCAAACGTAGAAGAACAAATGGTTAAGATAGTAAACGAACAGGGAGATTCTGTTCCTTTTTCCATCCAGGAGGACGAATAGGTGACGGGAAGTTTAGCAGCATATTTAAAAGAAAAGCAACAGCTTGTCAATGATGAGTTAATGAGTAGGATCGGCAGGTTATCTATCCCTTCCAGATTAAAAGAATCAATGAAATATTCAGCAGAAGCTGGTGGGAAAAGGCTCCGGCCTGTTTTATTGATAGCCAGTTGTGAATCTTATGGCGGCAAGACATCAGCAGCCCTTTCAACATCAGCTGCCCTGGAGATGGTACATACCTACTCGCTTATCCATGATGACCTCCCAGCCATGGATGATGACCATGTCCGCAGAGGGAAGCCGACCAATCACAAACAATTTGATGAAGCAACTGCTATTTTGGCAGGTGACGGACTGCTGACATACAGTTTTGATATTATTTCAGGAGAAGAACAATTGACAGACGGACAGAAAGTCACCTTGATCAAGCTTCTATCAGAAGCTGCCGGACCAAAAGGAATGGTTGCCGGACAAATTCTCGATATGCAGGCGGAAAACAAGGAAAGTAATTTGCAAGAACTCGAACAAATTCATACACTTAAGACGGGTCAGCTTCTAAAATATGCTGTCGTAGCAGGAGCATTAATCGGAGGAGCCGCGAAAGAGCAATTATTATCATTGGAAGAATATGCTTATTATCTAGGGTTAATTTTCCAGGTCCAGGATGACATTTTGGATATCAATGGAGATCCAGCGTTAATTGGAAAACCAGTTGGCAGTGATGAGGGCAACTTTAAAAGCACTTATCCGAAATTACTTGGATTAGAGGGAGCCATCCGCCAGAAAGATGTTTACTTGGACAAGGCTAGACAGGCATTAAAGGCAGCCGGTGTTGAAAGTTCTATCCTGTTGGAAATCACCGATTATTTCAGTTCAAGGGACCATTAAATATTATCATATATGAAGGGCTGATAAATAACGTTGCATGGCGCGTAAGGGCGATTGTCCGGGATTGAGAAATAGAGGGAATTGTGCTATAATAGCTTTAAAAGGAATGGTGCAGTATTCTAGTCGGTCCTCCGTTCCTGAAGGCGGGCCTAAAAATCCGCCAAAGGGCACATCGATGAAGTTCCTTGTGCTGGCTTGAGGCGCCCAGCCTTGGGTCAGTGCTGGGAGTTAAGGTTGCAGGGCGATCCACAAAGGCATGTGGGCGAGGACCCTGCTTCCGCGGAGGCCCATCTCTGTAGCGGAGGCTAAGCCTAGTAGCCGCTATGGAATGGGGTATGAACCTGCGCAATAGGGAAAGGGAATCTCTATTCGCAGCGTAGCCTGCCTTGAGTGGCCCTGAGGGGATAATGGTATAAGCGGAAGGAAAGTGGCCACTTTCTTTCCCGCTTTTGCTCCATTTGAAATCAGTGCTGCAAAAGAGGCTAGGGAACGGCCAAAGACTGCCGAGGAAATCTCCTAGACTGTTCCAATGGACATTTAAAAGGGATTATAGTGCGGACTAAGTGGTAATCCAGTCTAGCTATTGGCAACAAAGCTAAGGTGGATTTAAAGGGGAACCGCCAGAATGGCAACATTCGGTATCCATCTGGGAAAACCTACTGGACCTAAGCCGCAGTTTTTACCTTTTAAATGACCATTCCTGACTACATATATGTTGATTATGGGGTAAATAATGAAAATACAACTACAGAAATCATTAAAATTCAGTTTAAGTATTGCCGTTATCACATTTGTGCTAGCGGCTATTTTTTCAGTCATATCCTCCTCGGTGTTAAGCGGTGTTGCTTGGATTCTGGGGTTATTGATTGTATTGGTTATTGTCCTTATCGGCATTTTTTTCGATATGCTCGGAATAGCTGCTACAGCTGCTGATGAAGTGCCGTTCAACGCAATGGCAGCAGAAAAGGTAAGCGGTTCCAAGCAAGCGCTGATAATTGTCCGTAATGCAGACAGGTTTGCCAGCTTTTGTAACGACGTGATTGGAGATATTTCCGGAATAGTCAGTGGAACAGCATCGGCAATAGTTGTTATCCAGGTAGCCAATGGTTTTGGATATTCAGAAGGCTCCACCTTTCAAATTGTCATTTCAGTGATTCTTACCAGCCTTGTCGCTGCATTGACAGTAGGGGGGAAGGCAATCGGTAAATACTTTGCCATCCATGCTTCCACCAATATCATCTTTTTTGTTGGAAAAGTAATTGCTTTTATCGAAACCAAGTTTAAAATACAATTGATTAATAAAAGTTAGTTGGTATAATTAGGGTTGGTTTCGATTCGTGTAAATCATTATTGATACGTAAAAAAATGATATTTGTTATACTATAAAGAAATGAATATTTACTTCCGTCTCATACATCCAGCATGAACCGGATTATTTGTGAAAGAAAACTATCGTGTAGGGGAGGACTCCCGTTATGGATCTTACAGAAATAAAAGATCCTTCGTTTTTAAAAACAATGTCGAACGAAGAATTAGAACAATTAGCAGCAGATATACGCCAGTTTTTAATTGAAAAATTATCGGTCACAGGTGGACATCTTGGTGCCAACTTAGGAGTTGTAGAGCTGACATTAGCACTCCATAAATATTTTGACAGCCCCAAAGATAAATTTATTTTTGATGTTGGCCATCAATCGTATATTCATAAAATTTTGACAGGAAGATCCCAGCAATTCGATACTTTAAGACAGTATAAAGGCTTGTGCGGCTTCCCTAAGATGCGGGAAAGCGAGCACGATGTATGGGAAACGGGTCATAGTTCTACTTCTTTGTCTGCCGCAATGGGTATGACAATTGCCCGGGATTTAAAGAAGGAAAACAGCCATATAGTGCCAATTATAGGGGATGGGGCACTAACCGGCGGAATGGCGCTGGAAGCTTTGAACCATATAGGGCATGAGAAAAAAGATATAATCGTAATTTTAAATGATAATGAGATGTCCATAGCCAATAATGTCGGCGCTTTACACAATGCGTTAGGGAGAATGAGAAGCGCAGGCAAGTACCATCGTGTGAAAGATGAATTGGAATGGTTAATGAAGAAAATTCCTGCTGTTGGCGGCCGGATTGCGCAAACCGCCGAAAGGGTTAAAGACAGCATGAAATATTTCATGGTACCTGGTATGTTGTTTGAAGAATTTGGGTTTACCTACTATGGCCCGGTCGACGGCCATGACTTCTCAGCCTTGCAAGAAAATATGCAGTATGCCAAGAAAACAAAAGGACCGGTTTTAATCCATGTGATTACGCAGAAAGGCAAAGGATACCAGCCCGCTGAAACAGATTTGAAGGACAGGTGGCATGGTGTCGGTCCGTATAAAATTGATTCTGGGGAAAAAATTAAACCTGTAGATACTCCGCCAGCATGGAGTGAGGTTGTCAGCGGAACGTTACAGCAAAAGGCTAGAACGGATGAACGGGTTACAGTCATTACACCTGCAATGATTTTGGGTTCAAAATTGGAGAAGTTTCAAAAGGAATTTCCCGATCGTCTGTTTGATGTGGGAATAGCAGAGCAGCATGCAACGACGATGTCGGCAGGATTGGCCACCCAGGGGATGAAGCCTTTCTTGGCAATTTACTCAACATTTTTACAAAGAGCCTATGATCAATTGGTACACGATGTTTGCAGACAGAACCTAAACGTAATATTTGGTATTGATCGAGCGGGCTTGGTGGGTGCAGACGGCGAAACGCATCAGGGAGTCTTCGATATCGCATTTTTACGAAGCATCCCAAATATGGTAGTGATGATGCCTAAGGATGAGAATGAATGCCAACACATGGTCCATACTTCAGTTGAATATGATGACGGCCCGATTGCCCTGCGTTATCCACGCGGGAATGGTTTAGGTGTGCCAATGGATGAAACATTAACTAAGATTGATATTGGAAGCTGGGAAACCCTCAGAGAGGGGAACGATGCAGCAATTCTTACATTTGGGACAACCTTGCCTATGGCGATGGACGCAAGCAATGAGCTGCAGGCAAAGGGCTATTCTGTCCAAGTTGTCAACGCAAGATTCATTAAACCTTTAGATGAACAAATGCTTCATGGGTTGATGTCTAAAAACATCCCTATTCTTACAATAGAAGAAGCTGTTTTAAAAGGCGGCTTCGGAAGTTCTATTTTGGAATTTGCTGAAGAAAATAATTATACCAACCAACCTATCAGGCGGATGGGAATTCCGGACAGCTATATAGAACACGGCAAAGTGGAAGAGCTGATGGAAGAAATCGGACTTACCAAAGAAAAAACTGTTCAAAACATACAGCAAATGCTGCCAAGTAAACAGCAAAGGGCATGATCGAAGTGAGTAAAAAGACAAGGCTTGATACTTTGTTAGTGGATAGGGAATTGATCGAAACAAGAGAAAAAGCGAAAAGATCGATCATGGCTGGATTGGTTTATTCGGGCCAGGCGCGATTGGATAAGCCAGGCATGAAGGTGGACGATGACATTCCATTGACAGTCAAAGGCAAGCTTTTTCCTTACGTAGGAAGAGGCGGGCTAAAACTGGAAAAAGCGATCAAACATTTTTCTATCGATATGTCGGGCAAAACCGTGGTCGACATCGGATCATCTACCGGAGGGTTTACGGATTGCGCTTTGCAGAATGGCGCAACCATGAGTTATGCCATAGATGTAGGCTATAACCAGCTTGACTGGAAACTCCGCAATGATGCCCGGGTAGAGGTTATGGAGAGAACGAATTTCCGTTATGTAACGGTTGATATGTTTAACAGGGGTTTACCTGATTTCGCATCCATTGATGTTTCCTTCATTTCGTTGAAATTAATACTTCCAGTATTAGCTACGATTATCAAAGCCGGCGGACAAGTAGTTGCACTTATTAAACCACAATTTGAAGCCGGCAGGGAACAAGTTGGCAGAAAAGGGATAGTAAGAGATGCTGCTGTCCATCAGCAGGTGCTCCATGATGTACTTTCTTTTGCATTGATGCAGGGCTTTACTTTCAAGGGATTAACCTTTTCTCCGATTACCGGCGGTGACGGAAATATTGAATTTCTTGCTTACCTCCAATGGAATGGCGAGAAAGAAGGAATAAGCGTGGATGATGTCGAAATTGACCTTGTAGTCGAAGAAGCTCATCAAACACATCATAAGCGTGCATAAGGGCTACACTATCTGTAGCCCTTTTCCTTTGTAGTTCTCTCTTGGAAGAGTATACATATAGGAACCACCAACAGACAGAGGCAAGATGTAAAAAAGGAATGGAGGGTTAGGATGACGAAGGGTCAACGACATATTAAGATTAGAGAATTAATAACCGAAAATGACATAGAAACGCAGGATGATTTAGTCGAACACCTGCGGAACCTGGGATATAATGTGACGCAAGCGACTGTATCGAGGGATATTAAGGAACTGCATCTTGTTAAAGTTCCGACCGTCGAGGGAAGATACAAATACAGTCTTCCTGCAGATCAGCGATTTAATCCTTTGGAAAAGTTAAGGCGCTTAATAATGGATGCTTTTGTAAGAATAGATACAGCTGGTTATTTTATTGTATTAAAGACGCTTCCAGGCAATGCACAGGCTCTTGGAGCTTTAATTGATAATCTTGATTGGACGGAAATAATGGGGACGATCTGCGGCGATGATACATGCTTGATTATTTGCCGCACAGAGAAAGACACTATAAAAATCAAGAACAAATTGTTGGAAATGTTGTAAAGCAGATATTTAGAAAATAACCAATAATGGGTATCCTGCTTGATATTAATTGAAGCGGGCATCATCCATTAAAAATGAGGTGGCTTATACTTGTTAACTGAATTGTCTATCAAGGATTTTGCTATTATTAATGAAATATCGATAACATTCAATGAAGGATTGACTGTCTTGACGGGTGAAACAGGCGCCGGAAAATCCATTATCATCGATGCGGTCCAACTATTAGCCGGAGGAAGAGGCTCTGTTGAATTTGTTAGGTATGGCACTAAAAAAGCTGATATCGAAGGCTTGTTTATCATTGAGGATTCTAAACATCCTGTATATGCCAAGGGCAAGGATTTTGGCATTGAAATTAACGAGGATGGCATGGTTGTCTTGCATCGTACGATTACTTCCAATGGAAAGAGCATTTGCAGGGTCAATGGCAAGCTTGTAACTTTAGCTATACTTAGGGAATTTGGCAAGACGTTGATCGATATTCATAGCCAGCATGAAACCCAATCATTGATGGAAGTTGACCGCCATATTGAATTGTTGGATTTATATATGAGAAATGAACTGGAGCAAGTGAAAGCAGACTATTTACGTTTATTTGATAAGTATCAAAGTTTAAGAAAAAGATTCCGTGAATTAAGCGAAAATGAACAGGAAATGGCTCAAAGGCTTGATTTGCTGGAATTTCAATTACGAGAGATTCAAGAGGCGGAATTGTCGCCCATGGAAGACGAAGAATTATCGGAAGAACGTAATAAGCTGAATAATTATGAAAAGATTTATCAAGGTCTTCATGATGCGTACAATGCATTATATGGCGAACAAAAAGGTCTTGATTGGCTTTCACTTGCCTTAAACGGCCTGGAAAGTGCCAGTGAATATGAGGAGCAAGCGGCAGCCAAGAAAGAAGAGTTTTCCAATCATTATTATGTTTTAGAGGAATTTACCTTTGAATTACGCAACACCTTAGATGCCATGGAGTATGATCCGGAACGTTTAAATATCATCGAAGGCAGACTAAACGAAATTAACCGCTTGAAGAAGAAATACGGCCAGTCCGTTACCGATATCCTGGAATATGCTGCCGAGATTGAAGAAGAAATTGATCAAATTAACAACAGAGAGTCCCATTTGTCTAAACTCCAGTCCCAAATTTCCGAGCAGGGCCAGGACGCTTTGTTGGAAGCAAGCCATATCCATGATATTAGGAAACAAGCAGCAGAAACACTTGCGTCAGCGATACACCAGGAATTAAAAGATCTTTATTTGGAAAAAGCATCCTTCGGTGTTGATATTAGTACTAGAAAAGGTACAGAAGGGGATCCGGTATATAAAGGTGCTCCGGTTAACTTGCAGCCAAATGGTTTTGATATCGTCAAATTTCTAATTACAACCAATCCTGGAGAGCCTTTGAAAGAAATTAATAAAGTTGCCTCCGGTGGTGAATTATCGCGTATTATGCTGGCTTTGAAAAAGATATTTTCCAAGCACCAGGGCGTTACCAGTGTGATTTTTGATGAAGTGGATACCGGGGTAAGTGGTAGAGTAGCACAAGCAATCGCTGAAAAAATTTATGGTATTTCTAGTGGATCTCAAGTTCTTTGTATTTCCCATTTGCCGCAAGTAGCATCAATGGCTGATACTCATTTACTCATTGAAAAACATGTAAGCAACGAAAGAACGAGCACTTCTGTAGTTGAACTGGATAGCCCAGCCTCCGTAGAAGAAATCAGCAGAATGATTACTGGTGCAGAGTTAACCGAAACAACGAAAGAACATGCGAAGGAATTGATTAAACTTGCTGAAAAGTTTAAAACAGAACATGCATAGCTATAATGTCCCTTGCCGTCGGCAGGGGATTTTTTTTGGATGGAATCTCTTCCTCTAAATTCGATAAGTCAACATCGTCGCTGCGCTCTGTGTTTCCTTTATCTCAATCGGGGAAGTCCAGTTCTTACGGCACTGAGCAAGGTGCTTCCGCTTTTG
>NZ_FNFL01000006.1 GCF_900101125.1 Sediminibacillus albus
TGGGCGCTTCCTGCTTCTCTGTACGATAAGTCAACTTCGAATCGCTGACGCTCTTCGAGTTTCCTTTATCTCCTCCGATGCAGTCCAGCGCCTGCACCGCTACCGGTCGCTTCCGCTTTTCTTACTTCATCAATAGGGCTAGGCCTTTGCGGATATACTCGTCGGAATTCGTATAATCCGCTTGCTTTAATACTGGCAGGATACTTTTCACTTCACGCTCAGAGTATCCTAGTGCCTTCATGGCGGCTGTTGCTTCCTCCAAAGCCTTATTATCCGCAACTGTTTCTAAGTCGGCATTATTCTCTTTACCGCCCTCCATCTGGGCAGCCTCAAAGCCAGCCGGAAGCTTGCCCTTCAAGTCTAAAATCATTTGGCGAGCTGTCTTCTTGCCGACTCCAGGGAACTGTGTCAGAAACTTGTCATCTTCTCTTTCTATTGCTGAAACAAATTCTTCTACCCTTACAGAGGCAAGGACTGCCAAAGCTCCTTTAGGCCCAATTCCAGAAACGTTTAACAGCTTGGAAAAAAGGAGCTTATCCTCTGTTTTTTTAAAGCCATATAGCGTCTGATTATCTTCTCTTATATAGTGATAAGTATAGATAAGAAGTTGTTCTCCGATCTCTTCTTGAAAATTAAATGGATTGGCACAAATTATTTCGTAGCCTACTCCACTGGCTTCAACAAATACAGCTTCCTCATTTACTGCTTCTAAAGTACCTTTTATGTATGCAATCATATTTTTGATTCTCCCCTGTTTTCTTTAGCCTACTTTTTATCTTACCATACAAGCGTATGTTCGTATAACAGTTTTTAGAGCTGAAACAGGAAATGCCTGCGAATTCAAATTCACTGACAAGCAAAAAAGACTCCAACTCATCCATTAAGTGGAGTCCTTGATGTTTAGCTGCTGACAGAGCGGGATGGCGCCATGTCACGATACGCCTCTAAAACATATTGATAAACTTGTTTAGAATCAATTTTAATCCCATCGTGAAGCTGCTTGACCTGATAGCTTTCCAATTCATCGGTATCAATTTGGTAGAAAGACTGAATGACCTGCTCATGAATTGGCAACCCTTCAAAAATAGTCAGCTGATTTTCCGCCAGGCCAAAGTATCCGTTTTCCTTCATATAAGGCGATATATCAGAGATTTCCTTCTTAAAGACGATTTCGCCTTCTTTTTGATCTACCACCTGCCAGTCATGGTAGTAAGACCAAAAGTCTTCCATTGCCCAAATCTTTTCTTTATGGGTACTTTCTTCGATTTTGCCGTCGATGTAATGTTTTTGAAGAGTAACTTCCAGCTCCAGCGGCTCTCGTTGTGCCGGATTTTCATTCTTGGCTGCTGGATTTGCTTTGTCTTCTATTGTTTTTGCTTGCTCTTCCCCCGATAAATATCCTGCAAATGTTATTATGCCCACAACCGCCAAGCTGCAAATAAGGAGCAACTGGTATCGTTTCACTTTTATTCACCCCATGTTTAGAATAATCTTCTATTGTCAGTTTGACCGTTTTAACAATTTTTATCCAAAATAAGGGGGAATCCTTGGTATTCAGGCATTTCGAATCAAATTTTTCAGCCAGCAATATCAGGGGTTCGTATAATAAAAACGGCCGACATAGACGTCCGCCGTTTCTTTAAAATAGCAATTATAATTGCGCTAATACTTCTTCATCCGCGTCAAGGTTATGGTAGATGTCCTGGACGTCTTCATTGTCTTCCAGCATATCCACCAGCCTGATCATCCTTTTAGCTTCCTCTTCTTCCAATGGGGAAAGCGTTTGGGGAATCATCGTCAATTCTGCAGTTGAAAAACGGAATCCGTTATCTTCCAAAACACTTTTTACCTCAGAAAAACTGTCGGGATCTGTATAAATTTCATAAGCATCCTCACTCGTTTCCATTTCCTCTGCTCCTGCTTCAATTACTGCCAGCAGCATATCATCTTCATCCGCTTCAGTTGTTTCCCGATCGACGACAAGATAACCTTTGCGGTCAAACATAAAACCTACACAGCCGTTCTCCCCTAGATTTCCGCCATTTTTGTTGAAAGCATAGCGTATCTCAGATGCTGTCCGGTTTTTATTATCTGTTAGAACTTTAACCATTACAGCCACTCCGCCAGGACCATAGCCTTCGTACGTCAATTCTTCATAATTGACTCCTTCCAGGTCACCTGTTGCTTTTTTTATTGCACGATCGATATTATCGTTAGGCATATTGTTAGCTTTAGCTTTATCTACTGCCAGCCGCAGTGCCGGATTCATTTCCGGGTCTCCCCCACCCTGCTTTGCAGCCACAAATATTTCTTTAGCCATTTTCATAAATATTTTTCCGCGTTTTGCATCCTGAGCATTTTTGCGGCGTTGAATATTCTTCCATTTAGAATGACCAGCCATAGGACATTCTCCTCTCTAATTGCTGTTTGAGCAGCAGCTTTTTCTGCCTGATTTAATCATTACTTTTATAAAGCAATGACCTAAGAAAGTGTGAAAAAATTCCTTTATTAATATAACATAAAAACAGGGAAGCTAAAAGTAGATTACTCTTAACCGGTCTTACTGATTGCCATTAAAATAAACCTTTGCAGCAGCAGTAAACTGCAGCAAAGGTTGGTTTGCTGACTATTGTTCAGTTTGTCGATCCTTCCTTTGCATCTCTGTCCCGCATCTGGTTCCAATAAATATCTCCTGTGTACACCAACACTTCTTTATCCTGCGTAAGTTCCTGCACCCGTGCATACACCCGATCAGAAATAGTCGCAGCATGGTCATCAAATTCCTGGTTAAGCCATAAAGAAACGATTACCCTGTCGCCTGAAGCATACACTTGACTCAGGCGTATTTCATCCCATTGATTAAGTTCTTCGGAAATTCCGATAGCTTCTTCATTATAAAACCCTTTATTGTACGCTTGACCAGGGGGCAGGTTTTCCTGGTGCCCGTTCAAATTCTGGCCTCGTTCTTGCCTGCCATCTTTTGAATGATCCTCGAGGCGGCGTTCAGCTTCCTCATGTGTACTGTATTCTATCGGCATGGTGGAATCCTCCATGCCTTCATCAATTACTTGCCCTTCTTCCTGTACTCTTGAGCAAGCAGTCGCCATAACAAACATAATAGTGCTAAACAACAACATCAACTTCTTTTTCACTAAAAAACCTCCCTTAATCCTTAGAATGGATTAGGAAGGCAATTTTAATCAGTTATTATTTGGATGTTGTTTTAATTTTTTACAAAGACGGCCCTGGAGCAATTTCACGCTTGTGCGCAGAATTTTTATGCAAACGATCGATAATTTCTTTATCTTTTTGCGGGATTTCTTCGCCTTTAAGATATTTATCGATCATGTCATAAGTTGTACCCATTTCATTTTCGTCGGTTTGCCCTTCCCAAAGCCCGGCGCTAGGTTTTTTATGAACAATATCATCAGGTACACCGAGATATTTAGCCATTTCCCGGACTTCTCCTTTCCCAAGGTCTACTAATGGAACTAAATCAACACCGCCATCGCCATACTTGGTAAAATACCCGGTATAGAACTCTGCCGCGTTATCTGTTCCTACTACCATATACTGATAGTTCGCAGCCAAGGCATAAAGCGTACTCATTCTTAATCGTGCACGCAAGTTAGCATCTGCCAGCTGTTGATTGTCCGTATTGACAGACTTCTGCTCTTTCAGCTGGGTTTGAATGTTTGAAAACAATACATCATGTGTTTCTGTCAAATCAACGGTAACGGAATCAATACCGCAGCTATCAATCACTTTTTTAGCATCCTCCATATCCTGCGGGTTGCTTTTACAAGGAAGAATAACACCTAATGATTGCTCGGGAGCAGCTCGTTTGATAAGATGGGCGACGACTGCTGAGTCGATTCCACCGCTGACTCCTACCAATAGTCCTTTTACTCCGGATTCTGCAATTTTTTCTTGTAACCAGGCGACAATTTTTTCTACTTTTTCCTGCATAAGTATTTTCTCCTCCCATTATAATAATAGATTATATTAGCATACCCTCGATGTCTTTCACAAATTTAAGCCTCTGTTCCCACTGGTATTCTAATCCCGTTAAATGCTCTTTGACAAGTTGGCTGTCAGCAATACGCTGGTTATATATCAACAGCCATTCCCTTATTAAATCAGCAGGTATGGCTGTGGCTCTCAAAAACAGAGCAATTTGACTGTCTAACAAATCAGGCATACTAGCCAGCAGCCGCTCTGCATTATTTTCTAGATACGGCAAAAATCGCTGGCCTAGCTGAATCCAGTCATATACTTCAGGAGCTAATGCCAACATGTCTAAATCGATGATAAAAGTTTTATTTCTTCTATTATGTCTTAAAAAATTATGAGACGCAACGTCGCCATGTGTCCAGGAGGACTTGCTGACAGCCTCTTCTTCAAGAGTTATCCAGTCTCCGCTACTAAAGTGAGCCATCATTCCTAAGGTTACTTCTACGATATCTTTTCCTAATTTACCATATCCGATTTGCTGGAAATCCCCTAATGTTTGGCTGAAAGTCTTTAGTCGACTTTCCCACTTCACGTGGAGCGGCGGTCTTAGGACAAGATTTGACAGCATGATTCCCCTGGCATTGTCATGAAACTCTCTAAGCGCCGTAACAGCCAGCTGACGATCCGTATTGTTTGCGAATGCTAAAGGGTTTCCGGGCTGATACGGAAAAATTACCCAGTACATGCCGAAACCATATAAAAAAAGTTCCCTATTTGGAAAAGGGACAAACCTTATTAACGAATTTTCAGTAAATTCCTCAAAAAATTCTGCTTGTTGAATGACTAATTTCTTGGATTTAATCCCTTTAATAATATACTTATCCGCTGAAGGACTTTGTGCGATAAAAACTGCATGTTTAATATGGGTGAGGGAAATTAGCGATAACCCCGCCTTAGCTTGAAGAAAGGAAGAGAGACGATCCTTAAAGGCATCGTCTCCTAAATCAGTTTTATTCACTTTCTTCTTCCTCATCTTCCTCCCGGGAATAAGCTGGATAAGGAGGATTAAAATCAGACATACCAGTAAATGGCTGCTGGCCGCCAGGATAGTTCGCATAGTCTGGATACATCCCTGGCTGCTGTTGGCCAAACGGCTGCTGATATGAAGGTGATTGGTAGTAAGATGGGTACATTGACTGGCCGCCCATTGGCTGCATTCCTGGGTATCCTCCCTGCATATTCTGGGCAGGATAGCCAAATCCTTGATTCATCATATATTGACCTGGATTTCCTCCCTGCAATGGCTGTTGATATTGCTGCCCGTAGTCTGCATAAGGTACGGGAGATGATCCACCACAACCACAGTCATCACTGTACATACCTGCCAAGTTTTGCGGAAGCTGTGGCATTTCCATTGAAGAAGACTCCATAAGCCCTTCCATCCCTTGCTGGATTCCTTCTACAGCAGGATAATCATACTGCTGGTAACCATGAGAATGGTTTTCTACTCCATATAAGGGGCCGCATGGATGCGAGGATGGCTCTGTCATCGGGTAATTTTGTAACGGCATTGGCATAGGCATTGGCATAGGATTGACCGGAATGCAGTATGGCATTGCCGGATAATAGTTGATTGGCATCATAGGCTGGTGACTCGGCGCAGAAGGAGCTGGCATTTCGAACTCATCCTGTTTCCATTTCTTTTGCTCATCTTTACCTTTTGGTTTACTATCCATTGGTTTTTTCGGCGCATCATACTTTGGAAGTGAAGGAATGTTCATATTAGCCGGAAACTTTTCCATATGCTGCTCCATCATTGGCACCTTGGGAAAGTCCATCGGCTTCATTGGGATACCTTCTTTTTTCCCTTTTTTACCATCATCCTCTTTAATAACTGGAAAAGCTTTGGGGGACGTATCTTTCCATGGATGTTTAGCAGGATGCTTTTTGGCTTCCCCTTCCTTTTTATCTTTCGGCTTTGGCGGAGATTGTTTTGTCCCTTTGTTTTCTTGTTGCTTTTTCTCTTCTGGTTTAGCAGGGTATTTTTTCATTTCCTTATCGAGACTGCCCTCTTTTTTCACTTGAACCGAGCTTCCTGGAACTTTTATCTTCATTCCGGGCATGATCATATCTGGGTTGGATAGATGAGAATTAAGCTGTATTAACTCTTCAAAATCCACACCATACTTGTTGGCGATTTCCCACAATGTTTCTCCTTTTTGCACTACATGAATTTTCATTCTGAAACTCCCTTCTATATAGTTAATAGCTGATACAAACTAGCCTAATAACAGAACAATTCCATAACAACATATGCGAATGCCCTAGAAAGGTTGATGAAATTATGCAGATGTTTGAAAATAAGATTAAAAAAAGTTGTTGATTAAACCATTATTAGCAGCAGTTATTAAAGCAAGAAAAACAGGCTGTCCAGCCGGATTTGTTTCTCCAGCCAACAGCCTGCTTATGCTTGTATATCCATCGTAAAGACCGGATATGTACCCAATATTGTTACTTTACATCCCAGAGCTTCCAGTTCTGCTATAACGCCAGGAAATAATACTTGGTCATAAGGTTGATTAACATCAATGATAAAAAAATAGTTGCCAAGTCCTGTCTTCATCGGTCGTGATTCAATTTTTGAAAGATTCATTTTCCGCCAGGCAAAGGCGGATAGCACTTGATGCAAAGCTCC
Organism: Sediminibacillus albus; assembly: GCF_900101125.1. Lineage (GTDB taxonomy): Bacteria > Bacillota > Bacilli > Bacillales > Amphibacillaceae > Sediminibacillus > Sediminibacillus albus. The sequence goes on from NZ_FNFL01000006.1 coordinate 6,650, forward strand.
AGCATAGTCACTCGGCAAGGTGATCATCAGTGTCGTCTTTTGAGCTCCTGCCAAATGGTGCTCACCCATAAGCGGATCTGCTTGCTTGGAGAGTACAGCAAAGCGCGTATGATTATTTGGATAGTCATGGATATTCTTCTTCAGCACCTTTAAACCGTATTCTTTAGCAGCAAGTTCGTTGCCAATGGCGGCTGCAGTTGAGTCAGATTCTGATACCATTTCGGCCGCTTTGCCTGTCGAAGTAGTATAATGGACATTGGCATGCTGTAGATTGTGATGAAGAAATTGATGGCACTGGGCAATTGCATGACTATGGGAATAGACATGCTTTATATCCAAAAAAGATTGATCGAACCCTTCCCTTACCATTAAATGCTGCTTTATTGGTACAACTACTTCAGCAATAATCGGCAGGCGGACTTGATGAATCATATAATCAATCGTTAAATGGACAGTCCCCTCGATCGCATTTTCCAGCGGTACCACACCGATGTCGATTTCATTGCTTTCGACCGCGTCGATGCATTCTGGTATTGTTCCATAACTAGCCTTTTCTTCTCCATTGAAAAGGGAATCCACCGCAATCTTTGTGAACGTCCCTTTTGGTCCCAAGTAGCCTATTTTTTTCGTCAATACTTCTCCCCCTGTTCTACGCCCCTGAACTTAATATTTCAACCTTATCAACGAAATCCATCCGTTTTAATTGCTGAATTAATGTTTCGATATTAGTCGTCATCCCGGAGGTGTTTAAAGAAATGGTAACGTTCGCCTTTCCCTGAAGCGGAATCGTTTGGTGAATGGTCAATATATTTCCTCCGGCTTTAGCAACCGTGGCCAACAAATCGGAAAGCGTTCCGGCCCTGTCTTCCAGATGAAAGAAGAGAGTGATCATTCTCTCCTTCACCATTGCCTGAAAAGGAAAAACAGCATCACGATATTTATAAAAAGCACTACGCGATAAATCCACTTGCTTTACTGCATCAAAAACGGATTCAACCTTACCTCTTTCGATTAATGCCTTTGCTTCAATCGTCTTTTTCATGGATTCCGGCAGAATATCGCTTCTCACTAAATAAAACTTTTCTTCTTTTTCAGCCATTAATCATTCCCCTTTTTATTTCCCTTTTCAAGCAGCCATCGGAAGTTTGCCCTTCCTTCTATTCAATGAACTCGAACTCATACTCAAGCAGACGGACTGTGTCCCCATCCTCTGCCCCTTTTTTGCGCAGCGCTTCATCGACTCCCATGCCGCGCATTTGCCGGGAAAATCGACGGACAGATTCATCTCTGTTGAAGTCTGTCATCTTGAACAGTTTCTCGATCCGTTCACCGGACAAAACGAATGCGCCGTCAGGATCCCTCGTAACTTGAAATCCTTCTTGCTCTGGTTCATAACGATAAATAACACGCTCTTCTTTTTCTTCAATTGGTGTTGTTTCTTTAGGGATGGTATCAAGCATGTCAGCAACTGCAAACATAAGCTCTCTTATCCCTTCCCTTGTAATAGTCGAAATAGGATAGACAGAAACTTCTTCTGTCATCTTTGCTTTGAAAGCATTTAAGTTTTCTTCTGCTTCTGGCATATCCATCTTATTGGCAGCTATAATTTGCGGACGATTCTCCAGTGTCAGGTCATATTCCTTCAGCTCTTTATTTATAGCTAAATAGTCCTGATAAGGATCCCTGCCCTCTGTAGCGGCCATATCGATAACATGGACGATGACTCTTGTCCGTTCCACATGCCTTAGAAATTGGTGGCCGAGCCCAATCCCCTCATGGGCTCCTTCAATTAAGCCGGGAAGGTCAGCCATTACAAAACTTCGCTGATCCGTTGTTTCGACAACTCCTAAATTCGGAGAAAGAGTGGTAAAATGATAATCTGCAATTTTAGGTTTCGCTGCACTTACCACTGAGAGCAACGTAGATTTTCCAACACTCGGAAATCCAACGAGACCGACATCAGCAATAAGCTTCAGTTCAATTTGAATATACCTTTCCCGACCTGGCTCGCCATTTTCAGCAAGCTCGGGCGCCGGGTTTCTCGGTGTGGCAAACCGGATATTTCCGCGACCGCCGCGGCCCCCCTGGGCAATAACAGCGCGTTGCTTGTGTTCAACTAGATCAGCGATAACTTCCCCTGTGTCATCATCTCTTACAGTCGTACCAGGCGGGACAGCTAACACTGTCGGATCAGAATTCTTCCCGTGCTGGCCTTTACTCATGCCGTTTTCTCCGCGTTTTGCTTTAAAATGTTTTTGATAACGAAAGTCCATCAGGGTGTTTAATCCCTCATCAACCTCAAAAACGATATCTCCGCCATTACCGCCATCTCCGCCAGCAGGTCCCCCCATCGGCACATATTTTTCTCTGCGGAAGGCTACAAGGCCGTTACCGCCATCCCCTGCTTTTACATATACTTTAACTTGATCGACAAACACAGTTGATCACCTCTTCAGCTGCACGTCCATTTGACTGTACATTGATTTTTTTCTTCATCTGTTGATAGGATAGATATTTTATATAGGTCACTCATGTCCGACAATTTTTCTTCCATTTCTACAGGGTTTTCAAATGCCCCTGTGAATAGCAATTGTACCTCGATGCTGTTTGCGTCCTCTTTTCCACACCTGAGTGTCAGTTCGCCTTCATATAATTCCATTGAATTACTATGTGCTTCAAGCAGATCAGTAATCGTTTGTAATCTGGACACTATTTGTTCATCATATACAGTATGCTGGTTCTTTTCCAGATAAATTTGATAATCCAAGCGGAAATTACTGTAGTTCCAATTAAAACTAATTGCCCAAAGTGCTGTTCTTGGCAGGCCTGCATTAGAAATCCGCCGTTCTTTTTCCATAGCCATACTGATTTGCTGAATTTTGTCCTGTACTTTGTCCAATTTTCCCATTGAAGCGTATCCAGTTAATAACTGTAATTCATTCATCCAGTCGTGGCGATAGTGACTTAAAAGATTAACGACTTCTTCTGATCTCATATATGTAACCGCCCCCTATTTGTTATCAAAATTATAGCAAAAAAGAACGCTGACTAAAACAGAGACATATCAAGTGATTAGGAATGCACGGTGCTAAAACCGTATCCTGGCCAGTCAAGTGAATATAATAGTTAAAACTGTTGTGCAAAAAAAAGACTCTAACCTTAAAGGCTAGAGTCTTTCATTAGCAAATTAAGCTTCTTGAGCTACAGGATACACGCTCACTTTTTTGCGGTCGCGTCCGTATCTTTCAAACTTAACAACACCGTCAGCTTTTGCGAAAAGAGTGTCGTCTCCACCACGGCCGACATTTTCACCTGGGTAGATTTTTGTTCCGCGTTGACGGTAAAGAATTGATCCACCAGTTACAAATTGTCCGTCAGCACGCTTAGCGCCAAGGCGCTTTGCCTCTGAGTCACGGCCGTTTTTTGTACTACCTTGCCCTTTTTTCTGTGAGAAAAATTGCAGATTAAGACGTAGCATTTGGTTTGCACCTCCTTATTTTTCAGAGATGGTAATATATTTTCCATAGTCTCTTGCTATGGTCTCCAAGGATACCATCATACCCTCGAGCAGTAAATGTGCTTTAGCTTTTTTTTCATCTGTTAAATCTTCAGGCAGTTCCATCCGTAAATAACCGCCTTCTTCACCTGCTTGTTCAATGATTGGTTCCATTTCACAAAGAGAGATTACAGCATTTACAGATCCAAAGGAAACTGCTGAAACTCCAGCGCAGACCAAGTCATAGCCTTCTGACACACTGTCAGCATGGCCTCGTAACTCGAACGCGTCAATATTGCCTTGTGTACGGTTCACTGTCACCTTAATCATCTAAACCAGCCTTTAAGCATTGATTTTATCAATAGTTAGTTTAGTGTAAGGTTGACGATGACCTTGTTTACGACGGTAGTTTTTCTTTGGCTTGTATTTGAAGACAGTTACTTTTCTGCCGCGCCCTTGCTTTTCAACTTTAGCTGTGACAGAAGCACCATCAACGTAAGGAGCTCCGACTTTTACATCGTCACCGCCAACGACAAGCACTTTGTCAAATGTAACAGATCCGCCTACTTCACCATCCACTTTTTCTACGTAGATTGCTTGGCCCTCTTCTACTTTGACTTGTTTACCACCAGTTTCAATAATTGCGTACATAGTTCTGCACCTCCTCGTTAGACTAAGACTCGCCATTCAGGTGTCAACAGACGTTGACTTAGAAACCTGTTCTGTGCGGTTGTAGCATGCGGGTGCTACGATGAATAACATACTGATGTTACCATAGATTAAAAAAGTTTGTCAATACTTTCTGTTGGCTTTGCTGTCAAATACTGCCCTGCATATTCCTTGCTTCCTGCATAAACAACTTTGAAGAAACTGCCGATTTGATCAGTTTTAACTAGATACAATTCCCCCCCCAGATTATCCGCAAGATTTTCCAGAGAAACCAATTGCAAGAACTGCCGATGAACCTCAGCAGTCACTTCAACTATGAGCACTTCTGCATTTGCTCCAGCCTGTTGGATGAGCTCTCTTTCCATCATAAACGCAATCGTAGAAGGGGAAAAACAGCTTTGGTTTGATTGAGAACTATCCTGCAATAAATAAGAAAGCGGGTATAGCTCCCGTTTTCTGGACATTTCCAGAAGCCCCAGCTTCGTAAAACCATAAATTTCTGTCCGGACTGGATCAGCAGCAAGCTGTTCTGTCATTTCCTTAATAAGATCTGCTTTATCCTTCGTTGATTTCATATTAATGAAATCAATAATAATGATACCGGAAATGTTGCGGAAACGCAGCTCCCTGACAATTTCTTTCGCGGCAATCCTATTCACTCTAACTGCCGTTTGGCCTTTATCGCTTTTGCCTGTGAAAGCTGCCGAATTGACATCTATCACGGTTAATGCCTCTGTCTGATCTATATATAACTCGATTCCTTTTTCCATAGAAACCTTGCGTCTGACTGCCCGTTCTAAAAGCTGATTGATAGACATTGGCAAGGTTGTTTCTAATTGCCTATTCCATTGGGTGATGGCTGCAAGGTCAACAAAAGCCGCCCTGATTTTTTTGGCCATATCCAAACTGTCTGTGATAACTGAGTCAATTGTCCCAGGAGAAAACTTTCGGAGAAGCCGCTCCGGAACAGCAGTGTCTTCATATAGTCTGGCAGGAACATTACTTGAGTGGGCTTGAGTACTCAGCATCCTCCACTGTTTACGTAAATGGTCCAGCTCATTTTCCAAATCTGTAAAAGGCACCTGATGCCCGCTAGTCCGGATGATAGCTCCCTCTTCCCCTGAAAGCATTGCTGTAGTTCTGTCCCGCAGTTCTCCTCTTAAAGGTTCATTTATTTTTTTCGAGACAGCTACGTAATTTCCAAAAGGGAGATAAATGATATTCGTCCCTGGGAGGGTTACATTAGCTGTCAGCTTGGCACCTTTATTTCCATATGCTGCCTTCTGAACTTGCACAAAGATGCTCTGACCTTCCGTGATAATATTTTCAAGCTTTAAATTCGCGTCCATTCTTGCCGCTGGTAATTCTTTTTTTTGCAAAAAACCTCGCTTTCCCCCATCATAATCGATGAAAGCAGCTTGTAACCCTTTCTCTAACTTATCAACTCTAGCTATATATATATTGCCGACCTGGCCGCTCAAGCCTGGACGGTCTATCACAAGCTCTTTTAATTCGCCATTTTCCTCCACTATTCCGATCTTTTCAGAAGTTGCGGCATGAATATAAACAGTTGCCAATTTAGTTCATCCTCACTCATCGCTATGCATTATTTCTCCAGCACTAGCCTGGTACTGGTTTATTTTAAAATATGCGTACAAGCATACTTTTTCATCCATCCAGCCTTCCGTTCTGCCGGCTTGTTTCACAAAAATGTGATGGGTTTCCGCCCGCTTGAATTTGGAAAATACATCGATCAAGCGTGTGTCCGGCGCAACAACCAACGGTCTGACTTTTAATTTATTCTGCTTAGCCATATACCTTTTCACTAAAAAACGAATAAAAATATAATAGCGCTGTTTCCATTCTAGACGATTCTCCCAGATTATAAAACCCGCGAGCATTACGGTACTTAATGTAAATGGATAAAAAATAAGAAAAGAAAAAACTCCAATCGCCGAAAATATGATGGAGCTGATAATTGTCACACTATGGGCTTTTCTAAAGGGAAGAAAACGGGATAACATCAAAAAATAAATGCGCCCGCCATCCAGTGGCCAAATCGGCAGCAGATTAAATAGTAGAATCGTTGTATTATATAAATAGCCGAGTTGAATGACTGCTTGGGGAAGGACTTCAAACTTGGAAAACATCAATAAGAGCAGGTATATCCAGATATGCTGAAGCGGGCCAGATGCTATGATCCAGGCCTCTTCCCTCATTGGCTTCGTGCTGTGCTCTTCCGTTTCCATAACTCCGCCGAACACCCACAAGCTGATCCTCCTAATTCTCCAGCCAAATTTGCGGGCTGCAGCAAAATGGCCGAGTTCATGAATAAAGACTATTAAAAAGATGACAACGAATTCTACCAGCATCCCGGTTATTACTGCAGTGACCGCAAAAAACCACAATACCGGATGTATATGCAATTGAGGAAACATGCTACTGCTGTTCGTCAACTTGCATCACCTGAACCGGATCTAAAAATTGATTGTTTTTTTGAATAGCGAAGTAAATATCCTGTTTATTTTCCTGGGAAGGATCAAATTCTCCGATTACATGATTGTCCCCTACAAATTGATACTGATATACATCGATGGCACTTAAGTGGCCATAAATGCTTTTACTTCTATCAGGATGTTGGATAATGATTGTTTTTCCGGTCTCGCGGTTATTGCCTGCGAAAATAACTATTCCATTATTGACTGCCACGACCTCCGATTTTTCGTTAGCAGTAATACGGATTGCCTCACCGTTCGTTTGAAATGACTGACTGACAGTTCCATTCACTGGCAAAATAGCTGGAAGGCTTCCCTCAGCTTCCTGGTTGGAGGATACTGCCAAAGGGCTGCCGAACTTTTCCTGGTACCAGGCATTAACAGAAGCAAACGGGAATTCTTCTTTTAATGCCTGGGTTGTCCACTGTTTCGGCTGCTCTGCCCAACCAGCATCCATCCGATAAACCATCGATACAACAAAAAATATTACAGCTGCCAAAATCACTTTCATTACCAGAGTTCCGGCAAAACTGTCCTTTGATGTTTGTGGATTAACAAAATCTGAAGAAAAAGGCATATAACCATGTTTTTCTTCTTCCTGTGGGATAGAAGTGTGATGGCTTCTGTTCGGTATCGAACTGCTCAATGGGTTTTCTTTTTTTCTTTTAGCAATATTTCTCCTAACTTGCTGCACATCTTTTTTCATTCGTTTCACTTTCCTTCGCAGGGATTTGTACAAGTCTATGAAACAAAGAAAAAAGATATGCTGGCCCTGGAACAATAATTGTTAAATGGATCGATAACATGTACCCATTATAAGATTTAGTAACAAACATAAAAATCACCCAGCTTTCTATTAAAAACAGGGAGATTTGTTTGAGGCCGCTGAAAAAGTCTTTTTTAATCTAAAGGTGCTGTCAACGTTTATTGTTCATTCCATGAAACGCTTGTTGGTGGTTGCTTGCCGCGGGCACGGCCTCAGCTAACTAGGTCAAGAAAATCACTTGACAAAGTGGGTCTTCGGCTCGCGCTGTTCCCGCAGGCGTCACCATCGATCGCTTATCGCGGAATCAACAGAGGCCAATCTGAAAAAAGTTATTTTGCATAGACACGGATTTGAGGTCGCCTCATCTTCGGGTTCTATAAGGCATGCGCATTCAAGGTGCGATGGCGATTTTTACGGCAAATGTGAAACGAATTGTTAAACTAATCAATGAGTAGAAGGCACAAACCTCTTGAAATTAGACGAAAAGCCGTCTGTGTGGAAATTAAATTCCATACAGACAGCTTTTTAAAATTCCACCTATTATAGAGCTTCAATTTTCAGTGGTTTCATTTGCATTCCGGGATTTTTTATGACCGCATACCAAAGAATTTCTTCATTTTAGAAAACATGCCTTTATCTTCTTCTAAAGATAAAAGCGGCACCGTTTCTCCGAGGATTCTTCTCGTTATATTGCGGTAAGCCAGCGAGGCTTTGGTATTAGGATGAAAAGCAACAGGCTCTCCATGATTGGAAGCTTTAATTACTTCATCATCATCCGCTACGATACCGAGCAATTCAATCGACAAAATTTGAACAATTTCATCAACATCAAGCATATCCCCGGTTTTGACCATGTGGTTTCGGATTCTATTGACAATTAAATGCGGCGGCTCAATATCTTCTTTTTCCAATAAACCAATAATTCTATCAGCATCACGAACACTGGATTTCTCAGGAGTGGTTACCACAATTGCTTTATCAGCCCCGGCGACAGCATTTTTGTAGCCTTGTTCGATACCGGCAGGACAATCTATTAATATGTAATCATACTCCTGTTTTAATTCGGTGACAATTTCCTCCATTCCCTCTGGAGTCAGATCAGACTTATCACTAGTTTGGGCAGCTGGCAGCAGGTATAAGCAATCAAACCGTTTATCTTTAATCAGAGCTTGCTTTAATTTGCACCTTTTTTGAATGACATCGACTATATCATAGATAATACGGTTTTCCAGTCCCATGACCACATCCAAATTCCGCAGACCGATGTCTGTATCGATAAGACAAACTTTTTTCTCCATTAATGCAAGTGCTGTTCCTAAATTGGCTGTGGTGGTTGTCTTGCCAACTCCACCCTTACCTGAAGTAATAACGATTGCTTCACCCATGAATCATTCTCCTTTCAAACCCGTTTATATCCGGTCGTTTTCGTGAAAGAACTTGGAGGCGGTCAATGATAATCTTTTCTTTCTCTTTATCTATTATCCCGCATTCCATATAGACACCTTCTGTATCATAATCAGGGGATCGGCTGATATAATCAGCAATCCTCAGCTGTGTTGGTTTCATATATGCGGCAGCAATAATCGCTTCTCGATTATTTGGAAAACCGGCATGAGCTACTCCGCGGAGATTACCCATGACAAAAATATTGCCGCTGGCTATAATTTTCCCTCCTGGGTTCACATCGCCAATCAACAGCATATCACCGGTGACTTCAAGGACTTGTCCTGAACGGACCACCTTATTTACCACTTTTACTTCACTATCTTCCAACCATTGCAGAGCCTGTTTTTTCGGAATGACATCAGACTCGATGGATTGGACAACTAATTTATTTTTATTACGGATCACTCGCCTTAGTTCTTCTTCCTGATCCTGATGCAAATAGCGGTTTCCCAATTGAATCGTTACTGTAATCATCGGATCATCATCCGCCACATGATTGGTTGATAACGTTTCTTCCAGTTCAGTCAGCAACTCGCTGAACGAGCATGTATCATCAATATACAGGGTAAGACCATCCCTAGTTCCTTTAATCGTTATAAGTTGCTTGCTGCCTGCCACGATCATTCACCTCAAACTATTTATTAAATAACCAGATCAATTCAGCAGCCATTGAATTTAATGGTTTTTTGCTTTATTAAATTAAAGATTGTTGGAATTGCTGAAGCGCTCCTTTGACCATTCGACAAGCTTGCGCTTGGTCAATGGATAAATCAATAAAAAGAATATTAGATTTGCCAGCAAGGTTGGTATTAACCGGATATACAAAAATTCCTGCCAGGAAATCCCTGTTATCCCAATAAAAGAATAAACAATATATACTCCAGTATCGGCCAATCCAACTGCTATTACAGTTAATAACAGGGCCACAAAGAAATTGGTATGGAGCATCTTTTTCATACCATGGACTGCATAAACGACCAAAGGATAGATAAACATATAAACGCCTAATACACTCGTATAAACCACATCAATCATTAAGCCAAATACAATGCCATACATAACCGATAAATATGTATATTCCAAGTCGTAAAAAACACTTATTAAAACAAGATATATTAATACCCAGTGAGCAACTACCATCCACTGTCCAGTTACAAGGCTGTTCGGTAAGAAGTCCTGAGCCACACCTTCAATAATCAGAAAGAATAAAAGAAAAAGAGGAAGATAAAATCTTTTCATTATTCTTCCCCCTCCTCTTGCTGATCTGCTAAGAGATTAACCACAATCACATGGTCCATGCTGTCCACATCTGCAGCAGGAGTTACATAAGCCATCTGGGTAAGTCCATATTTATCTGGTGTAACTTCTTCTATTGTACCTATTTCCAAGCCTCTTGGGAATACCCCGCCCATTCCCGAGGAAACAACAAGGGCGCCATCCTCTATTTCAGAATCATAGGAATTCAACTTCAACATCAATGCTTCTTTTTCTTCATCATAGCCGATAATAAAACCAGCTTCATCCTCTTTGTCTTCCTGGGAGACAGTGACAGAAATCCGGTTGGATCCGTCAAACCCTCTTAATAGCTGAACAGTCGAAGAAAATTCCGCCGCTGACTGGATTTTTCCGATCATTCCTTCCCCAGTTATCACAGCCATGTTTGCTCTTACCCCATCCTGTTTTCCCTTATTGATGGTGACTTCTTTAAAGAAAGGTTCCGGGCTTTGACTGCGGACAGAAGCTTGAATCGGTTCATAGTCGGATATCGATTCCGCCTTCTCAAGGATACTTCTTAATTCCTCGTTATCCTGTTTTAATTCCTGTATTTCATAAAGCAAGGATTTATTTTCGGCAAGACGTTGTTTTAATAGTTGATTTTCTTCATACGTATTTTTTATATCATCTATATTTGAAAAGATATTGCTCGTAAATTGTGCGGGCCGGTGCACGATCCCCTGCAGCCACCCTACTGAATCCTTTAAAAATTCTTCAGCGGTCGTCAAATCATCACGATCTCTCAAGGAAAACCCGATAAAAGCAACAAGGACGATAAATCCAATCAAAATAATGAATAAACGCGTTCTTCTAAAAAAAGACATTAATTAACACCTACTTACTTCATGAAGGATCGATTAGACACATTAGGCTGGGACCTAAAGTGATGGATATACTCTAAAGATTTCCCTGTTCCGATAGCTACACTGTCCAGCGGTTCTTCAGCCACGAATACAGGCATCTTGGTTTCTTCACTGATGACTTGATCCAGCCGTTTCAACAAAGCGCCGCCCCCTGATAATACAATGCCGCGATCCATAATATCTGCCGCTAATTCTGGCGGGGTCTTTTCCAGCGTATTTTTGACAGCCTCTACAATAGAAGTCACTGTATCATCTAAGGAAGAAGAAATTTCCTCTGCTGTAATCGTAATTGTCTTCGGAAGTCCTGTAAGCAGGTCTCTGCCTCGTATATCCATTTCTTCATTTTCCACAGGTAGACCAGCTGATCCGATATCCATTTTTATAGACTCAGCTGAACGTACCCCAATCATCAAATTATAATTTTTTCTAATATACTGGATTATTGCTTCATCCATCTCATCGCCGGCAGTTCTTACAGATTGGCTGGTAACTATACCTCCCAGCGAAATAATCGCCACTTCAGTAGTCCCTCCGCCAATATCGACAATCATACTTCCTGTAGGTTCCCAAACCGGCAAGCCTGCACCAATGGCGGCTGCAAATGGCTCTGCTATAGGAAAAGCCTCCTTCGCGCCTGCCTGTTTAGTTGCATCGATTACTGCGCGCTCTTCCACCATTGTAATACCAGAGGGTACACAAACCATTACATTCGGCTTCTTGGCAAAAGCAGAACGGTTTTTTTGTGCTTTTCTTATATAATATTTCATCATTACTGCAGTTGTATCATAATCAGCTATAACTCCGTCTTTCATCGGACGGATAACAGAAATATTGCCTGGTGTACGGCCGATCATATTCCTTGCTGAACTTCCAACAGCCTCTATTTCACCGGTAGCTGTATTCTTAGCTACAACGGATGGTTCTCTGACTACCACTCCTTTGCCTTTTACAAAAACAAGAGTGTTCGCAGTTCCTAAATCTATCCCTAAGTCTTGTGATAAACTAAATCTTCCCAAAAATAATCTCCCTTTCCGACACGTTTCATAATGAAATAAGCTTTTTTTCACTTGTATGTTTTACTATATCGATTACCGACATAACTTGCAATTAATCCTATAGTGTTTTTCTAAATAATTCTCCAGTCCTTTATATCCATGCTTTATCACAGAACTTGATCCGAAGTTGCTGGCTTCACTGCGATATTGCATGAGAAGAAGCGCCAATCACAAGAAAATTCTTGGGAATGGCGCTGACTGTATAATCCGTCTATATAATTATACGAAAAAAAAATAAAAATAGATAGTGTTACAGATATCCTTTTTCTTTTAATGAGACAAATTTACGGTCACCGATAACTAAGTGATCTAAAAGTTCTATTCCAATCATTTTTCCACATTCTAACAGGCGTTTTGTAACGTGAATATCTTCCTGGGAAGGAGAAGGGTCTCCGGAAGGATGGTTATGTGCACAGATAATAGAAGCTGCTGATCGCTTTACAGCTTCACGGAATACTTCTCTAGGATGAACGATCGAGGAATTAAGGCTGCCGATGAAAATTGTTTGGCGATGAAGAATTTGATTTTTTGTATTGAGGAATAAACAAACGAAATGCTCCTGATTCAAGTTTCTCATTTCTTCCATCACGTAGTCAGCCCCGTCCTCTGGGCTGCGGATGACATGCCTTTCATCAGGTTTGAAACGGTGCATCCTGTTGCCGAATTCAATAGCTGCCAATAACAAGACCCCTTTTGCTGTTCCAATCCCTTTAATGGCAGTCAGTTCTTCAATCGTAGCATCTTTCAAAAGACTTAAGCCTTCAAAATGCATGAAAACCCGCTGGGAAAGAGTGGTTACTGACTCATCTTTTGTTCCTGTACCAAGCAGAATGGCCAGCAAGTCCTGGTTCGATAAATGTGCCGGCCCGTATTCAATCAACCGTTCTCTCGGCCGATCTTGTTTTGGTACATTTTTTATGGTTACATTGGCATGAACCATTGATATATCAACCCCTTATTCATAAGCCTCAACTACCAAGGTGGTAAGGAAATATCCCAAATGGCTTAAGCTTTCGAACTACAGTTGATAGTGGAAGACCAACCACGTTGAAGTAATCACCGGAAATTTCCTTGACAAGTAAAGCTCCGCGTCCCTGAATTCCATATCCCCCCGCCTTATCGAAAGGTTCGCCTGTTTGAATGTATGCGACTAGTTCAGCAGTTGACATATACCAAAAACGTACCCTCGTACATACAGCAAAAACGATTTCCTCCTCATAAGAGCGAATGGAAACTCCTGTAAAAACTTCATGGGTATCTCCATTCAACCTGGAAAGCATAGCAAAAGCTTCTTTCTCATCTTCAGGTTTGGTTAGAATTTCTCTCTGATGGCTGACCACAGTATCGGCGCTTAGTAATACCTGACCCTGTTTAAGCGGGAGTGATTCCCCTTTCAAAATTGCGAGTTTTTTCACCAGCCGTTCAGGGTCTTTCTCCTTTATTGATTTCTCATCTACCTGTGGAACATTAACCGTAAAAGCGAGTCCCGCTTGTTTTAATAATGCTTTTCTGCGCGGGGAACCTGAAGCTAGAATAAGCTGTGCCATAACCGATTATCCTTTCCTTGGTATTTGGGTAACCACATTTTATCCAAGATTATATCCTTCATACAAATTGGCAATATTCTAATTTACATAACGCGACCTCGTATATATTACAGATTTGTTATACAATTCATCGGAAAAACGACCCCTGCATACAGACAATATGAAAAATTGATCTAATTTACACTATTTACTGCCCGATACTGTTTTCCACATCTTGAGCAATTGTACTTGTACATCAATGGGCTTCATGTCACCTATGTTATCCAATAGTTCCCCTGCTTGTCCATGAAGTTCGGTCAGCATTTCTTGCGATCCATCTGGATATGCGTCCAACCATTCTTTCCATTGATCCTTTGCCAAATCGCCTTGCGATGACACACTGCTATCCCATAACGCCTGGAAACCCTGGAGCCAATTTGCCTCTTCGTCTGACAAATCTTTTGTTTGTCCCTCCGTCTGCCAAGCTTTTACATACGTATCCAACTGCTTCCCTGCGATTAGTTCTGCCGTTTTTTTCGCTCCCGCTTCTGTATCCCCCAAACCTGCAAACAAATAAAATTGTCCTTCATGTTCCCAAACAACGGAAGGCAATCCTGAATCAGAAAAATTCTTCTGCCATTCCTCCGCTTTAGCTTGGGAAGAAAACACTCCTCCCTGAACGACATAAGCATTCATGCCTTCAACCGAAAAGTCCGCTTGCTTCGGCTGTTCATCCGCTCCATCTGCTGTTGGCGCATCCACCGGTTGGTTATTACCGTTAGCTGTCGAGTCATTTCCATTTTCATCCATTCCGGCGAACATCCGCAGCATAATAAATCCCAATGCTAACCCAATCATTAATGCCGCAATGGCCGCAAACACAAACACTTTATATATTCGCGGGACAGCCTTCCTCCGTTTACTTCCACCAGGAGACCATTCTTCAGCTTTCCAGCCATCCTCTTGTTCGAGAACGGAAAAACCTTTATGTTCCACCTCTTTTTCCAATGCAGCTGCTTGTTGCTTATAAGTAGTTGTGTGGACGGGCGGATGTTCAGCTTTCCTACTAGTGGCAGAATCCTTCTTGTCTTTCATGCGAATCGTAATAGATTTATGCTTCTCCATACCGTTTCCCCGTTTCTAATAGAATTTGCACCAACTCTATCATAGACCGGACAAAAAGTAAGAGGAGATTTGTCTAAGGCAAATCTCCTCTTTTCACCAAATAGTTTGCTAATCTTCTATCATTCCTGCTAATCCGAAAAAGGGTTTGTTTTTTCTGCAGGTTTTTCATATTCCTCTATCGATGTTTCTCCCATCAATATGTCCAAACCAGAAGTATAAAAAGCAGAAACAATAAAGGAAAATTCAATTCCATTATCTGTCTTCGTATTAAACGCCAAAGAATCAATATTAACAAGGCGGTCTGCTTTCTCTATTTTTGCCAAAAAAGTATACATGTTTTCGTAACTTGACGCGGAAACCTCGAGTTGATACCGGAAACTATTTACATGTTCTGGTAAAGAACTCTCCTCATTTGCCTGGCTGGAGGCACTGTTCTCTTCAGTAGTTAAGGCAATTTCATTTATAACACTACCAGTTTCGAGAGCTGTTTTTTCTATCATGACTAACAGACGGTCCAATTCTTTCGTTACTGGCAACTGCTGTTGATATGATGCAGAGCTTTCCAGCCGGTCTGTCTCTGGCTCGGCATTTCCTTCTTCAAGCTCGGATTGCTGAGCAGCCAGTTGCTTTTCGAGCTCTTCTGCCTTGCTGTTCAGCGGGGCAACAAACAAATGATAGCCGGCAAAGTAGACAGCAACTGATAAACCCGCCCCGAAGATTATCAACCATAGCCAAAGACGGTTTATGCTGTTAATTTTCAACTTCTGCCGCCTCCTCTTGCCAATTCTGTTTATCTATTCGTATGTCATAAGTAGAGTGATAGGAGGTTTTTGCATCCTCACCACCCTTTTTCATGGATACAATGTCGGTTACAGAAACCTCTTCGATAAATGGCTGCTTTTCTAACTCATGGGTATAGGCCGCCGTGTGTCCAATACTTGGCACACGGATTGTTAATATTAATCCTTCGAGGTGATCAAATTGATAATTTTCAAAGTATCCTTGTTCCGGCAGCAGCTCGATCAGCTTGTCCAGTAGGGCTACCGTTGGAAAAACAGCTGCTTCTACATCCCCAATCCGTTGAGCAAGTATCTCTCGGCTTTGCTGAAAGTTCTCATTGTTTTTCACATGAGCTAACTCTTCCCGATTGGACTGCCATTGCGATTCCATTTGTGCCACCTCGTTTTCGGCATTTGAACGCTGTATATATAATAGAGCTGTCGTACACCCAACTAATAAAATACATATGGTTATAATTACTGTAAACGGCTGTTTCTTTCTTCGTTCCGCTATTAAATTTATTTCTACCGTCATCAGAAGTCTCCACCTTTGGCCGAATCTTTACTTTTTGATCGACAAACCTAATACATCAGCATATTTACCCGGGACTGGAATCTTGTCTTCCAGTTCGTTAATTAGCTGAACGGGAATATGATAATTCTCTTTCATAAATTCTTCCACACGGTTAAGGTAAGGAAAGTCACCAGTTAACAGTACTTTCGTTATTTGTTGTTCTCCATCCATTACGGAATATTGATAAAAGTCCATAAATCGCTCGGCCATCACCATTTGCTCTTCCAATGATTGACCGATTTCTTCCTGATTGCCTTGCCAGGCCAAATCATTTTCCTCCGGGCTGTAAGCCCAATTTGCGGAAGGAAGCAGCGATTTAACCTGCCTGGTAAAGACCGGCTTCTTTTGATAAAATGCCGTTAATACAATCGAATCTTTTCCCCACTGTATCAATAATAAATGTTCTTTATCGCTAGCAAGGCCAAGCTGAAAATAAAGCCTGTACAAACATAAAGAAGATAAATCAGCTACCAATGGCTTTAAGCCAGCTTTGCCGAACAGTTGCAGAAAATCGGATATTCGCTCTCTTGGATAGGCAAACAATAATATCTTCGACTGGCTGCCTTCTTCTCCTGTGATAACAAAGTCGATGACAGGATCATTAAATGGCAGCCTTATACTGTCCTGCAACTCCATATTAATATAACTCTTTATCTCTTCCTTCTTTAATTGCTTTGGCACCAAATGTTCGCGGATCGTTACAGAAGAGTCCGGTACACAAAAAGACAACGGCCAGTTTTTCCATTTCTTTTCATTTACTAATTGATGCAGTTTTTCTAAAAATACTTCCTTATCGATTATCTTTCCATCAGCTATCACGCCATCCTCGAGAAACACTTCTCCGTAATCAGCCATCCCTTCAATGGTTGACTGGCTGTTAACCATATAACGGATTACCTGGTCCTTGATAATCAAATTTACTTGCTTCTTCCTATTATTTAACATAGTTGCCACCTACTTTAGAAAAAAAGTGTGAAATACCAGTTGATTATTTTATCGCCAAAAAAATATGTCGTAAGAGTTCCTAATACAATGTAGGGACCAAATGGTACAGGCTCTTTTCTGTCAATTACCTTTAGAGACAGTAAAACCATTGAAATTACTGATCCATATACTGTTGAAAAAAAGAAGGCTAATAAAAGCTGTTTCCAGCCCAGAACCAAACCTATAACTCCGAATAACTTCATGTCTCCGCCGCCCATCCCGCCTCGGCTGAAAATAATTATAGCCGCCAGGAGAATGATACCTAAAACAAAACCGAAAAACGGGGACCACCATGGATCAAGGGGAACAAACAGACGCACGACTAAAAATAACGGTAAAAAAAACAACAACACACGATTTGGTATTTCCATATAACGAAGATCTGATACTAAAATGATAACTAACAGGGAGACTAGCAGCAAAGCTGCAACAAGTTCTCCCTGCATGCCAATATAATAATAACTAAAGGCAAAAAGCAGACCAGTGATCAACTCTGCCAGCGGATACATGACGGAAATCGACCGCCTGCAACACCGGCATTTACCCGCTTGAACAAGGAAAGAAAAAACAGGAACAAGTTCGTACCAGGCTAACGAATGGCGGCAGTTTGGACAATAAGAACGCCGGGATTTAAATAATTCCTGTTTAGGAACTCGTAAGCCAACGACGCTATAAAAGGAACCAAGAATTAAACCGAGGACAAAAAAGTAACAGAGGTAAAATAATTGCATATTTTTCTCCTAAATATGTAGAGAGATCCCTAGAAGGGATCTCCTTGGATTACATTGGTTAAGAAGGGCTGCTCATTAAGCTTATGAACCTTCGCTAAATTCAAAACTATATTCGTCTTCTCCTGGGTTCGAATTATAAGTCACTTTTCCTGTTGGCAGATCTGTACCCTCTTTTTCTTCAAGATAATCTTTTTCCACTAACTCATCTACCGTTATCTCTGTTTCAAACTCACCAGCTGCATAGGCTATTCTGGCAGCCTCCTCTATCATTTTGATTTCTGCATCATTTGCTTTATCTTCTGTACTATCGATAATTCCCCCGATAGCTGGCACGGCAATGGCTGCGATAATCCCTAGAATAACAATAACGGCGAGTAATTCAACGAGTGTGAAACCTTTGGCATTGTTCAACTTTGTCCAGACTTTTCTTATCATTTGCAGAACTTCCTCCCTTTTTATCAAATCTTATTTTAGACCGCCAAGTTTGGCGTATGTAGCACTTGACCCATTTTTCACAAAACTAAAATATTAGTTCTCTCAATATTCTCTCAACTATCTTAATTATACTATAGAAGAATAAGGTGTCCATTACTTTATGACTAATTTTGGAAAATTAAATATTTTCGAAAATAGAAAACATTGGAATGATGATTGCTAGCACAATGGCCCCGACCATTACAGCTAAAAAAACCACCATGATAGGTTCGATTAATGTTTTCAGCTTGTCGGATGCCTCATCCAGTTCCTGCTCATAAAAATCTGCTACCTTTTTCAACATTTTATCAAGGGATCCCGAACTCTCTCCAACTGCTATCATCTGCGTGACTAGCTTGGGAAATACCCAATGTTCTTTCATCGGAGCAGCTAGCGATTCTCCCTCTTCTAAGGAAGCCTGACTATCCTGCAAAACTTTTTTTAAAACACGATTATTTAGTACCCGTTCGGTGATTTCAACCGCCTGCAAAATAGGAACAGAGCTATTTAACAGAGAGCTCAATGTCTGTGTCATCCTGGCCAGTAGTGCCTTTTGGATAAATCGCCCAAACAAGGGAAATTGCAGTTTCATCTGGTCAAGTGCTTCGGCATAAGGGCTTTTATCTTTTACGTATCGATAAAGCAATACAACGGTTATTGCCATTATTACTAATACCCACCAAAAGGACTGGGCAAAACTACTTATTTTCAAAACTGCAGAGGTGTAGACCGGGACTTCTTCCCCAAAAGATGAGAACATTTCTGTAAAAACCGGTACAATGAACACAAGTAGAAAGATACAGACCAACAATGAAATAAAACCAACCACAAGTGGATAGGTCATTGCTGATATTACTTTTTGCTTCAACCGGTATTGCTTTTCAAAATAAGCAGCCATATTATTCAAAATTTCATCAAGATTTCCACTGACTTCACCTGCATGAATCATACTTACTAACAATTGCGGAAATACTTTCGGATAATCGCCCATGGCTTCTGATAAAGAAACACCCATTTCCAATTCTTCCCTGATGCTTTCCAATGCTTTCTTCAAGTGCTTATTGTCTGTTTGTTCTGCCAGAATACCGGTAGATTCGACAAACGGAATACCTGCATCAATTAATGTAGCGAATTGACGGAGGAAAATGACAAAATCACGATTTCTGACACGCCTGCCAATATATATATCCTGGTAAAGAAAGCTGTTCAGCTCCTGGACCTCAAAAGCTGTAATTCCCCGTGCACTAATAGCGGAAATTGCCTCCTGCTGCGAGCCTGCGCTCACTTTTCCCCGCCTTGATTTACCAGAAGCTGTCCTTCCTTTATAACGAAAATATGCCATTGGAAGGTCACCCTCTTTCCTTTAAATAAGGAAGCGCAAATTCTTCCGCAATAGCATCCTCGCGCAGCAGTTTTTTAATATCCATTGTCATGGTGTGCATGCCCTGGTCCCTTGATACCTGCATCGTGTTTGGGATTTGGTGCATCTTTTCATTACGGATAAGGTTTTTAATGGCTGCTGTATTCCTCAAAATTTCTGTAGCTGCTCTCCTCCCTTGTTTATCAGCTGTTTGAAAAAGCCGCTGGGATACAATCGCCTGCAGGACATTTGCCAATTGAATTCTTATTTGCTCTTTTTGATGGGCAGGGAATACATCAATGATCCGATCCATCGTCGAGGAAGCGTCTGTTGTATGCAGGGTGCCCAACACTAAATGACCTGTTTCTGCAGCAGTAATAGCAGTAGAAATTGTTTCCAAGTCCCGCATCTCCCCGACAAGAATTACATCGGGGTCCTGACGGAGACAAGCACGCAGCCCGTTATGGAAATTAGCAGTATCAAAACCTACTTCCCGCTGATCAATAATACAAGTGCGGTGGCTGTGTAAATATTCAATAGGATCCTCCAGTGTAATAATATGCTTGTTCATCGTATGGTTCATATAATCGATCATTGCCGCTAGCGTAGTGCTCTTACCGCTTCCGGTAGGACCTGTCACAAGCACCAGTCCCTGTGTACTGGCGGATATCTGCTTGAGAACTGGCGGTAACTGCAACTCAGCCAAGCTGGGAATGGTAGTAGGAACGACACGGACCGCCATTGAAATACAATTCCGCTGGTAAAAGATATTCATACGAAATCGTGAAATACCTGCTATGCCATAGGATAAATCTATTTCTCTCTGACGGTTCAGCCTTTCCCATTGGCCATCATTTAACACGCTTCTCGCCATTTCTCTGGTGTCCTCAGGTGCCAAGCTTTCTTCTCCAGATGCTAGCAAATCGCCATTTATACGATAAACTGGAGGGGATCCAACAGTAATATGTATATCGGAAGCATGTTTGGCAAATGCATCCTTCAATAATGAGTCCAGGCGAATCATAACAAACCCTCCCTATTCTTCTGATGCGACACGCAATACCTCTTCTAAGGTAGTGATGCCTTTCTTCACTTTCAATAAACCATCATCAATCAAAAACTTCATACCATTTGCTTTTAAATAGTGTTTTAGTTCCGTTAAAGAGTTATTGTTCATCATGTATTGGCGGATAGAGTCGTCAATTACTAATAATTCCTGGAGGGCTGTTCTGCCTTTATACCCCGTCTGCCTGCAGCTATTGCAGCCTTTTCCTTCCTGGATTTCGTTAATTTCCACCCCATGTTTTTCGAATAAGTCTTTTTCCATTCTGGTTACTTCTCTGCTTTGCTTACAGTCCTTGCATATACGTTTGACTAGGCGTTGGGCCATAATACCCGAAAGGGAAGACACTACGAGATAAGGTTCGATTTTCATATCAAACAGACGTGGAATAGCAGCTATTGCACTGTTTGTATGTAAAGTACTGAACACCATATGTCCGGTTAACGATGCTCTGATAGCAATCTCTGCTGTTTCTGTATCCCTTATTTCGCCTACCATAATAATGTTGGGATCTTGTCTTAAAATAGAGCGCAGACCTGCTGCAAATGTTAAACCAACCGAGGAACGCACTTGTACTTGATTGACACCCTCCAGTTGATATTCGACCGGATCTTCAACAGTTATAATATTGACATTTTCCTTATTCAATTGATGGATGGATGAATATAACGTAGAGGTTTTTCCAGATCCTGTCGGCCCAGTTAACAGGATGAGACCAGAAGGCTGTTGAATCAGCTTTTGGTATTTCTGATAGTTATCCTCACTAAAATCCAATTCGGATAGTTTTTTTAACACATTGGACAAATCCAAAATTCGTATGACGACTTTTTCTCCAAAAACCGTTGGCAGAATGGAAATCCGTAAATCGATCGGTTTTTCGTCAACTGCCAATCGAATTCTGCCATCTTGTGGAAGGCGTGTTTCTGTAATATTCAAATCGGCAAGTATCTTTGTTCTGGCAATCAACGAATTTTGCAGTCTTTTTGGTACTGTCCGGTCCTTATGCAAGATCCCATCGACACGGTAACGGACAGACAAGCAGTCTTCCGCAGGATCAATATGTATGTCGCTTGCCCTCAGATGAACCCCTGTTTGCAGAATTTGATCCATAATCCGAATAGCCGGGGCATCTTCAGACAACTCTTCCTCTCCTTCTTTGAGAGAAAAATCTTCTAAATCATAGTATTTGTTGATCGCTTGTAAGATATCATCTTTGGAAGCAATCACCGGTTTTATCTGAAATCCGGTCGATAATTCTAAATCATCTATGGCAAAGTAATCCATTGGATCGTTCATCGCTACTGTAATCGTATGTTCTTTTTGGTTTAAAGGGATCAACACGTTGCGCTGAGCCATCTCTCTAGGAACAAGGCTAGTCAATTCTTTATCTATCGGATAACGATAGAGAGATACACTTGGAATTCCGAGCTGCAGCTCTAGTACTTCCAACAATTGCTGCTCCGTTATAAACCCGCGCTCCAGCAATGCATCACCAAGTTTTTGGCCATCTTTTTTGTTTTGAAGCGTGTCTAAAATCTCCTCTTCGGTCAGTAGGCCTGATTGTTTTAATAAATCGCCAAGTTTCTGTTTATTTCTTAATGGCATGCTGTCCCTCCTATAAATCCCTTATTGCTTTACTTCTCTGACCGGCTTCTTGCTAATCAAATCCTCTTCCGTGCCATGATCTCCTCTAGTTCCAAACGGAAAGTCATCAAAGTCGATTGCTTCATAGACAGCATTTGTACCACCGCTCCCATGAAATGAATCAGCTATTACCGCCCCTGCAGTCCGCCCGCCTCCTGCCAGCTTAAACCCTGCATGAGGAGCTAGTATCAAAGAGGCACTTCTGGCTCCGCCAGTAATTTTCACACTTGTACCACCAGTAAGGATATGCCCGGAAAAGTCACCGCCTCCCGTAAGTTCTATGTCTGCCGCTTCAGCAAATAATGAACCGGAAACTTTTTGGGCACCGGCTAATGTTACTTTATTTGCCCCTTTTAGATAAACATTCAAATCTTTTATATCACCACTATCGTTAAGCGTACTACCGGAACCAAAAGTGATTCTATCCTTAACATAAAGTGTTAATTTCCCGGGGTTAACAAGGTTGATATGACCATTTTCCAAATGTAAACGTTCGACAACCATGCTTACATCCCGGCCGTTTAAATCAATATCCAAGCGATTATTGCTCCCGATATGGATTTCTTCCAACGATACATCTTTATTTAAGGTCAACTGGTACGTTGCTTTCCCATTGTTAATAGATAACCTGCCATTGTTAATTTCACCATTATTGCCGCCTTGCAGCTTTTGATCCTCTATAGCTGAAAAGACAGGGAATTCCGGAAAAGCAGGCAGTTCCAGCGGAGATTCTGATTTCCCTACTGGTTTTGGCAAGTTATCTTCCATGTAATGCGGAGCATCTACTGCTTTATCCTCAGCGCCTTCAGGTACATAGATGGCACCATTCTCTAACACAGTTCCACCGGAAAAGCGAATCGAATGCTCCTCATTTGAGTTGGTACCGATATTGCCTTTAATTCTAGCTCCACCGTTTAATTCGATGGTTGTATTTGTGTATACAGCCATATCTTCAGGTACTTGTAACCCTCCGTTCCCTTTTGGTATCCACTTTACTGTGATTGGACGCTCTACCGTTCTGGAACGCTTGCCTACAACTCCTTTAGAAACGAGTGTGTACTGCTTCGTGTCCTTAGCGGTTTCTCCTTCTTCCACGCGGACAACCGCTTCAGGCTGAACGCCGAAATTTTTTTCAAAATATCTCTCTCCGTAAGTGTTGGCCGCCGTCATTTCTTCCTCTATACAATTCCAATAGGCCGAAGCAGAATCGTACGCATAACAATGAGTTTCAACTTTGTCTTCTATTTCATTTAATCTCACAGTAGCTCCGGATTCAGCTATATAATAGGCAGATTGATAACTTCGCTCTCCTGCACTTAAGTTTGTATTATGGACGATGATACCTAG
Organism: Sediminibacillus albus; assembly: GCF_900101125.1. GTDB lineage: Bacteria > Bacillota > Bacilli > Bacillales > Amphibacillaceae > Sediminibacillus > Sediminibacillus albus. The sequence continues at coordinate 30,322 of NZ_FNFL01000006.1, forward strand.
CAGCGCAAAGCCCAAAACAGATAACACCACCATCACCAAGAGGGTCATCACAAGCGCAGCACCAGACTCGTTGTTAAGCTTCCTGCCCCGCAAATCAATTAACCGCATTCGTTCACCTACTCTCTGGCATAAATCACCGTGCTAACCGAAGAATATTGCTGTCGTTTGTTCGAAACACTTTTAACGGTAATCTCGGCTCCACTCCCATTTTCCGTAGGATTGACGGTAAACTCGGCAATTCCAGTCACCATCAGTCGATCGTTCCGCAACATTTGCGTCCCTTCTTGTTTATATACATTTCCGTCGACTGTGAGGACATTTCCCTCGATAGCCAGCATATTCGAGCTTCTTATATCTTTGGTAATCTGTTTAAGTACAAGTCTTACATTCGATTGATTATTTACCTGCTTTATTTCATTGGTGAATTGCTTTTGGCCAAACAAGTGGACAGAACTGGCAAGCCCGACTATTAACCCTAAAAGTGCCAAAGCAGCTAGTAATTCTACAAGTGTGAATCCTTTGTTATTCCTCATAACCCATCCCTCTGGCTTTCCCAGTCAATAATCGATTCCATTTGTGCTTCCAGTTTATTTGGTGATCCTTTTTGATAAACCTTCACTATCACACTCCCCAGCTGGCTTTCCTGGTCGGGCGTTTTTAGTTCAACGGTTACATGGTAACCTTCCGTGTCATTAGAAACTATATTGGAATTGCTGGCCGAAGTGTATTTAGCTCGCAGAGCATCTATACTTTTTTCATATCCTTTTGTGTTATGACTAATGTGGTAAACTTCTTCCAGGTGGGTTTCGGCTATATATGTACCGTCTATTATTTTTTCGGAGACATGGTTTGTTTGGGCTGCTTGCACAAATAAAGTTAAAAAAGATACGATGACAATTGATAGGATAGTAATGGAGACCAGTATTTCGATTAGAGTGAGCCCGCTGGAATTTTGTAAGTATCGCTGTTTATTTCTCATACCTGAGCCACCTTCTTTTCCTTTCCCGCTAAAAATTCTATTGATACACAGGGGAAAACAGCTTTCCAGGACCTTGAACTACTAGCTTGCTATTTCACCTAGAACCTGCTGCGCAAAGATTTGGCAGCAAGTCTTTTAAATTACTTCTCATAGACGGCAACCTTATTCCGTCCTTTTTGCTTTGCTCCGACATACATAGCTCTGTCAGCATGACGGACCATCTCCAATGGATCTTCACAATCATCCGGATAGGAGGCAATGCCAATGCTAGCTGTCATAAATACTTTTATCGTTTCCTCTTCGTCAAGAATATGGTCGGATACGTAGAATGGATCTTCTGAAATTGCCTTTCGAATAACTTCCGCAATAAATAAACAAGATGATTTGCTGGTTTTCGGTAAAAAAATGACAAATTCTTCCCCGCCGTAACGTGCTACTACTCCTTTTTGCCCGACAATTCTTGTTAATCGAGCTGCCAATTCTCTTAATATTTCATTTCCGCTCTGATGGCCATAAGTATCATTAATCGATTTAAAATGATCCATGTCCAGCAAAATCAGCGAAGCTGACTCCTTTATCGTACTCTTTTGCAGCGTTTCAAAGTATTCCAAAAGATGATCTTCAAAATATCTGAAATTATACAAACGGGTCAACGCGTCCCGCTCGCTTCTGGTTTTTGTTTCTTCATAGTTTTTGGCGTTTAGAATGGAGACTGCAAGATAATTAGTCAATATTCTTAACATCATGAATTGTGATTTTTCAAATGCCCGCTTCCTTTTAGAAACTAAAGTAATCACACCAACGACTTTATTATCCCTCTCCAGTGGTACGGAAATCAGACTTTCTCCGGGAATTTCCAAGTGTTTATCAACCAGTCCGATCCATTGTTTTCTTTTGTGGTAATGGACCCCCTGTTTATTTGCCCAGACATCCCCGCTGATTCCCTGGTGTCTATAAAGAATATCGATTTCCGGGAAATCGAGCTTTTGCTCTGCATCAATAAACCTCACCAGTCTTAGATAGGCCTCCTCCTGTACTTCATAGACCATCGTATAGTCAACGGGCAGCAGATCTTGAATCCGTTCGTTAAATAAATCAATAACCTCATTGACTTCCATTTGGGCTGTTAATTGATGTCCGATTTCGCTCGTTTTCTGGAGATGGAAATTCACTCTTTGGCTGGAATGATACATTCTTAAAATATAGGAAATACTGATTAGCGGAAAACCAATAAACAAAATAGCACTTGATCCATCTTGTACATAGAACATATATAGGATGAGGCCGATCGGAATGACAAGAATTAACGTATATGCTTCCCAGATAAGGCCGCGGTCAAAGAACTTCGTCTCTATTCCGTAAATCAACCTTTTTATCAACCGTAGTGTAAACTGATTTGTCATAAAAGAGGTAAAAATATAGCCGATAATCGGGACTATATTATCAGCGTTCTGTAATACATCTGCCCCGTTGCTGCCGCCAAGCAGCCAGTATACCGATGCAGAGATAAGTGAAACAAATAAAAACATAAGCAGATTCATCGGCAGCCTGAAGAACTCTTTCTTTCTGATCCTGATACCAGCGAGCAGGCATATAATCGCCACTTGTGTCAAAATGACCTCTATGAATAAACCATAGTATAAAAATACAGCTAGACTAACACCATTTATAAAAAATATCGGTGTTTGATTGACCACTATGGGGAATAAAGCTACACTGCACATCAGCAGGCCGAATAAAAGAATATCTACCCACTTTACCGGTACTTCAGGCGACCATTGCAGATATGTCAACCAGACTAATAAAGGCCATAGAAACAACCAAGCGATTGATAGACCAATTCTTTTATTTCTACTCACCATCTTCAGCAACTCCCCAAATTCTTCTATCACTTTCTTATCATGTCCAGTTAGGCCTTAAGACTTATTTTATTGATAACTTAAAAATACCACATTTATCCTCTATTAACAAAGAATTTTCTGACTAGTTCTATAAAATGCAAGGAACCTGTCACAAAAACTACTTTTCCCTCAGGCTCCTTCAGCTCAGATTTGACTAGTGAATGCCAGTCGGAAACTATCTCAGCGGAACCTGGCATAGCCATGCCTTTAAGCTGGTCCAGCCTGGCCGCTCTTTCATGCGAAAAAGTAGTCATATATACTCGGTCAAATGTTCCCAGCAGGGGCGGCAGCATATCTGTCAACTCTTTATCTTTAAACGCCGCGAATACTAAGTGCTTTACTTGATTTGGATAATACTGCTTGACGGTTTCCAAAAAAGACTCAATTCCTTCTGGATTATGGGCTGCATCTAGTATGACTGTCGGCTGTTCATATACCTTTTCAAATCTGCCTGCGATGGTTGTATGCAACAACCCCTTTAAAGCCTGTTTCCAGGTAAAAGGGAATTTTTCTTTTAGATATTCGACAGCCATGAGCGCCAATGCCGCATTGTCAACCTGATGATTCCCTTTCATCGTAATGGCGCATGGAAGCGATAGATTTCCGGCCACAAATTCAAAATCCTCTTTTATTTCGCTAACTGCTTTATTATTTACGGCAAAGTCATGTCCATAACGAAACACGGACGAACGGCAAGAAGCAGCTTCAGCCAGAATTATCTCTTCAGCTTCCCCAGGAACCCTGCCTAGGATAACTGGTATCCCTTGTTTAATAATCCCTGCTTTGTGGCTGGCTATTTGAGCAATTGTATCACCTAAAAATCGTTGATGGTCTCTGCCTATGCTGGTAATAATCGCCACCAGCGGATCTATACAATTTGTTGCATCCTCCGTTCCACCCATGCCTGTTTCTATAATGCTAATCTGCGTCTCTTGAGCTAATATATAAATAGCTGCTACTACTTTTATTTCAAACTCGCTTGGTGGATTGTGCTGCTCATCCAAAGTTGATATGTATGGAAAAATAAGATTCATTGTATCGACAATCTTTTTGCTATCTATTGGTTTATTCCCAATCCGAATTTCCCCTTGCAGCCCTAATATACTTGGAGAAGTAAACGTACCCACTGTCCAACCGGACTGGACTAGCATATTTTCTATGTAGGCTATCGTAGAACCTTTTCCATTCGTTCCAGCTACGTGTATTGCTTTTAGCTGTTTTTCCGGTCTGCCCAGACTATTTAGTAAAAAATAAACTCTTTCCAATCCGGGTCTTATACCTATGTTACGTCTATCCGCCAAGAAGTCACTTACTTCTTCTACTTGTTTAAACATTTCTTTTCCTCCGCATACCGATTAAGTGATCCAACAAACTTCTATAGCTTTTAAATGTTGAATGAAAGTGCTTGTTACTTCAAAAACGTTGAAAACTTGCTTAAAATGAAACAGATATAATCTTAATTATCAAGAGCCTCATTATATACTATCATTAAAAGCTTTAAAAAGGAGAAGATCATGGTAAAATTTGGATGGGTGATTTATAACGGACATCTGCCTGGAAATAAGTTCAAAGACTTTGCAGAATGGATTCAGGAGGCTGCAGCTAAAAGAGATATTAACATGAGCATTATCAAAAATAACCACTTGATTCCTACGCTTTCTCAGGAAGGCGGGACAATCACCAGTTTATCGGGAGGTCCCAAGCCCGATTTTGTCGTTTTTGGCGATAAGGATATTCTGCTGGCAAAACAGCTGGAGTTAACGGGGATACCCGTTTTTAATAGTGCGGAAGCTATTGCTGTTAGCGATGATAAGGCAGCAGCTTATCAAATACTGGCTAATGAAAAACTCCCCATTCCAGAAACGCTCATCAGTCCGAAAGTATTTCCAGGCAGCACTGCAATTGAACAAGACAGCTTTTTGCAAGCAGGAAAAATATTAGATTTTCCGCTGATAATCAAGGAATCCTTCGGGTCATTTGGCGAACAAGTATATCTGGTCCACTCAAGCGGTGAAATGTTGGAAAAAATAAAAGAAATCGGCGATAAGCCATTTGTTCTGCAAAAGTTCATTTCTTCAAGCTTTGGGAAGGATTTGCGTTTAAACGTAGTAGGCAGCAAGGTAGTAGCCGCTATGAAACGGACTTCACATAGCGACTTCCGTGCAAATGTCAGTGCAGGGGGGGAGATGGAAAGCTACCAGCCTAATAGTGAAGAAAGCCAGTTAGCTATAGAAGCGACAAAAGCTATTGGCGCTGACTTTGCCGGAGTGGATTTATTATTTGGACCCGAAAATAAACCACTAATATGCGAAGTGAATTCCAACGCCCATATAAAAAACATATATAACTGTACAAAAATCAATGTAGCTGACCATATAATAGATTATATCATCGACAAACTAAGTAAATAAGACAAGGGGGGAGCTTAATGCGGAGAACTGGATGGATTATTTATGAAAAAGAAGATGCGGCAGCAAACAGTTCTTACATCGACTGGTTTATAGACGAATGCAGTAAACAGGGAATTTCCTTAATGTTGATTCTTCGCCATCAATTGACCATTGGAATCTTCTCACAAAGAACCGAAATAAAATTACATAATCAAATAGCTTCCCAGCCTGATTTTTGTGTAGTCCGGACAGTTGAACCTTTGTTGACCAGGCAGTTGGAATTACTCGGTATTCCAGTATTTAATCCATTTGATGTTTCTTTTAGCTGCAATAATAAAGCTATTACCCACCAACGAGTTGCACAGCTGGAAATACCCATGGTTGATACATCTTTTTGGCACTATCATCAATTAGGTGAACAGCTGCCAATTGCGCCTCCTTTCGTCATTAAAGAAGCGGATGGCAGGGGCGGGAAACAAGTCTACCTGGTGGAAAGCCTTCGGGAATGGCAGCAAACGTTACCGAGACTGTCAGCAAAAGATTTGCTTATCCAAGCATGTAATGTGCAGCGGGGGAAAGACTTGCGAATATTTGTTGTCGGCAAGGAAATTGTCGGTGCAGTGCTCCGCGAAAATGCCGAAGATTTTCGTGCTAACTTCAAACTTGGGGGTAGTGCATCCTACTATCCTATTTCTGCACAAGAAAAAGAACTTGTACAAAAAATTATTAATGACTTTTCGTTTGGAATGGTAGGAATTGACTTTTTATTTGACACAGCTGGCGGCCTGCTATTCAATGAAATTGAAGATGTGGTCGGAAGCAGAACGCTAAGTAAGGTGAGCTCGGTCAATTTATTAGAGAAATATGTGTCTTTCATTAATGAACAAATAGGAGGGTAATCTTGATCACTATCAGGCAGGCTGTCCAACAGGATGTCAAAGCAATTGCAAAAGTAAGTGTTGATTCTTGGTTGACCACTTATCAGGGAATTTTGCCAGAAAATGTGCTTAATAAGGTTTCCTATCAACAACGGAAAATTGCCTGGCAAAAACGGCTTTCGGACTCTAGCCATTATCTTTTCGTTGCAGAAACACATGAAGGAGTAGTAGGATTCATTAACGGAGGAAAAGAACGAACAAACAACTATCCATTCACAGGGGAAATTTACAGTTTTTACATACTAAAAGAGTATCAGCGCAGGAAAATTGGTGTCCAGCTTATGGACACGCTCGTCCAGCGATTTTTAGATGATGGAACTGACTCTATGCTTGTCTGGGTACTTGAGGATAATCCATCGAGAAAATTTTATGAGTCCTTTTGTGCAAGCTGTGTCGATAAGCAGTTGCTAGAGGAACTAGATGTTCATGAAATAGCCCTCGGCTGGTCATATCTCCAAAAACTTTCTACAAATCTCAACAAAATTATCAATGGTTAAAAAAAGTCTGTCCAACAAATCGGACAGACTTTTTGTTTAGTTATTCCATTTTATTAAAAACACCTGTTAAGCGGCGTAAGGGCGTGTTCGCCCTTATTAAGACTGAAGTTCTTTTAGGCGGGTTTCGACTTTTGTACGTTTTTCTAAATAATCTTTTTGCTTTTGTTTTTCTTCTTCGACAACTTTCTCAGGCGCTTTTTTTACAAAACCTTCGTTAGAAAGTTTTTTCTCGACTCTTTCCACCTCTTTATTCCACTTTTCTAATTCATTTTGCAGACGTTCTACTTCTTTTTCAATATCGATTAACCCTTCCAGCGGTAAATATAACTCTGCTCCAGTGATTACAGAAGACATTGCTTTTTCAGGTGCCTCAATGCTAGTAGCTATCCTCAACTCATTTGTGTTACAAAAACGCTCCAAGTAATGGCGGTTTTTCTCTAATTTTTCGGCAATCTCCTGATTTTCCGTCTGTACTAGCAGCTGAACTTGTTTTGACATCGGCGTGTCGACCTCTGCGCGGATGTTTCTTACCGATCGAATGATCGCTACGAGCTGCTGCATCTCTTGCGATGCTGCTTCATTATGGAAATCCTCCCTTACAACCGGCCATGGAGCCCGAGTAATGGACTCTCCTTCATGTGGAAGGTGCTGCCAAATCTCTTCTGTAATAAATGGCATAAATGGATGAAGCATCCGCATCGTTTGATCCAGTACATAAGCAAGAACCGATCTTGTTGTCTGCTTGGCTGTTTCATCTTCCCCGTATAGTGGGAGCTTAGCCATCTCGATATACCAATCACACAATTCATCCCAAATGAAATTATATAAGTGGCGGCCGGCTTCTCCAAATTCATATTTATCAGTATTCTTGGTGACTTGTTCGATCGTTTCATTCAGCCTGGTTAGTATCCACTCATCAGCAACCGATTTTTCTCCTGATAAATCTATATCTTTGTATGCGATGTCGCCCATATTCATTAATGCGAACCTGGAAGCATTCCAAATTTTGTTGGCAAAGTTCCACGTAGATTCGACTTTTTCCCATTGGAATCGCAAATCCTGGCCAGGCGTAGTCCCTGTCGACAGGAAGTAGCGTAGCGAATCAGCGCCGTATTTATCTATAACATCCATAGGGTCGACTCCATTGCCAAGAGATTTACTCATCTTCCTGCCGTCTGCAGCCCTCACTAGCCCATGAATTAATACGTCATTAAATGGACGCTGCCCGGTAAATTCAATGGATTGGAAGATCATCCGCGCTACCCAGAAGAAAATGATGTCATATCCGGTAACTAGTACATTGGTTGGGAAAAATCGCTTAAAGTCCTCTGCTTCGGTATCTGGCCAATGCATGGTAGAGAATGGCCATAATGCGGAAGAAAACCATGTGTCCAGCACATCATTATCCTGTTCCCAATTCTCTGCATCTTCCGGAGCGTCTTTACCAACATACATCTCTCCGGTTTCTTTGTGATACCAGGCGGGAATTCGATGCCCCCACCATAGTTGACGTGAAATACACCAGTCACGGATATTTTCCATCCAATTTAAATACGTCCGTTCAAAACGGTTAGGAACAAAATTAACTTTTTCTCCCTGCTTATTCTGTAGGTCGACAGCAGCGTCAGCTAATGGCTGCATTTTGACAAACCATTGGGTCGATAAATAAGGCTCTACTACAGCCCCGCTTCGTTCAGAATGTCCAACTGAATGCATATGCTCTTCTATTTTGAACAGTACGTCTTCTTCCTGTAAATCCTTTACTAGCTGTTTTCGGCATTCAAAGCGATCCATGCCTTCGTATTTACCAGCTTTTTCATTCATCGTGCCATCTTCATGCATTACCAGAATCCTCGGTAAGCTATGCCGGTTGCCAATTTCAAAGTCATTTGGATCATGAGCGGGTGTAATTTTAACAGCCCCGGAACCGAAATCCATGTCAACATAATCATCAGCAACTATTTCAATTTCCCGGCCAACTATTGGCAAAACTACCTGTTTTCCAATAAGATGCTGATAGCGTTCATCATCAGGGTGAACTGCCACCGCTGTATCACCAAGCATGGTTTCCGGTCTTGTGGTTGCAATTTCAATATGCCCTGTTCCATCTTTTAACGGATACTTCATATGATAAAAGTGGCCTTGTACTTCCTCATGAATGACTTCAATATCAGATAATGCTGTTTTGGTCGTAGGGTCCCAATTGATGATATATTCTCCGCGGTAAATCAATCCTTTTTCATACAAGGACACGAATACTTCCTTTACTGCCTCGGATAGGCCTTCATCCAATGTAAATCGCTCGCGGGAATAGTCGAGTCCCAATCCCAATTTGGACCATTGTTCGCGAATGAAATCAGCATATTCGCCTTTCCACTCCCAAGCCTTTTCTATAAACGCTTCCCGGCCTAAATCATACCTGCTTTGTCCTTGATCCTTTAATTTTGCTTCAACCTTTGCCTGTGTAGCAATCCCTGCGTGATCCATACCGGGAAGCCAGAGCACATCGTACCCCTGCATCCGTTTAATTCTGGTAATGATATCCTGCAAAGTTGAATCCCATGCATGGCCGATATGCAGCCTTCCTGTTACATTTGGCGGTGGGATCACAATCGTAAACGGGTCCTTCCCTTTGTCTCCATCCGCTTCAAAATATTTTCCTTCGAGCCAAAATTTATAACGGTCTTTTTCGACAGCACTAGGATCATATTTCGGGGGCAAGGATACTTCCTGTTTCTTTTCCTCCATCATTGGTTACCTCCTGGTTAAAATAAATAGCCGTGTCTCGGGAGTTAATTACTGGTAAAGTAAAATAAAAAAGTCCTTTCATCCATAAAGGACGAAAAGGACTTTGCTTCCGTGGTACCACCTTTGTTTACAGGCAAAATACTGCCCATACACTTGAATGCTTTAACGGCTGACAACCGGCTTCTCCTACTAACAGGTTCAAAGAAGCTGTATCCCGGGCGACCTTCCAAAGCAGCAATCCTGGAAAACCTTTCAGCTGGCGGCTTTCCTCTCTTTAGGTGGATGCTTTGTACTCTTCCCGATCACGACATTTAATCTTGTTAAATTTATATTAGTTATTTTATCCAAAATGGTGCCATCAAGTCAACCTAAAGATAAAAAGATTAAATGTTTTTAGCAAAAGCCCTGCTTATAGGTAAGCAGTAGATTTAGAATCGCTTCACCACACTTTTACACAATTCTCACGTTAATTGTAGTTAAATTGTAGCGAAATCGTCACCGGGCTCATAGAATACACCAAAAGAAAAAAAGGGGTGAAATAACTTGGCGCGCTTTTATCGTTACAAACTCCCCCCCTGGTGCAGATATTGGTTGGTAGTATGCGAGAGGGCTACACTGCCAATAATGATCTTTCAATTAATCAGGACGTTGTTCTTTCCAACTACACTGGATGTATTCTTGCTAGGCCTGTTCGTAGGATTATTCGTGGCTTTTTATATGGAATGGATTTAATCTTCCTGTAATTGCTCTTCAAGAATCTTTTCCCGCTGTTCATACAGGATGCCCTGCAGCTTTAGCCCATGAATAAGACGGCGGTGCGCCCTTTCCAAATCTCTCACTTGAAAAGGGAGCGCTTTGTCTGATTGCTGTTGTAGATTTTTCTCAACCAATTCCAGATAAGAGGAAGGGTTCAATAGCAATATGGCAAGTAAAGATTTCTCGCTTAACAATAGTGGGTTTCTTTTTTCGTATAAAGGAAAAAAATTCATCACTTCACTAAATAAACTATCGTGGTACTGAAATTCATTATTGAAATAGATAACTAAATCATGAACGGGATTACCTGTAAATGAATGCTCCCAATTTACTAGATAACCGTTATCTTTAATAGTCAGGATATGCGAAGAACGGAGATTACCGTGGCATAAGCATTTCCGCTGGCGATTATCTGCCTGGATATCTTCAAGATAATAGTCCAGCCAGGATTCCAATTGAGTGAAGGCTCGCTCTATGTCGCGATAATGGGTGCAGACCTGTAATTCAAATGGAGACATAAACCTTCTTGCTTCAAACCGTTCCACATACTCCAGCAATTTTCTCCTATTTGCACGGACTTGCTGCGACTGGCCTGCTACTATCTCTTGGACATCGGCAAACAATATGTCATTTTCCTGTATTGTCTGTTTATGAATCGAAGAAATTTCTCTAAAAAAAGCTTCGATGCCATGAACAGGTTCATCTCTTTCCATAGTTTCCTGCCATGGTGTTAAGTAATAATAGCTTCCCTGGTGTTGCACAAACAGTTCTCCCCGGCTAGTCATATAAACAGGCACTACCGCTTTAAGTTCATGGCGGTATGCTTGTTGGTATGCATTCCTCCAGTTTACAGCCTGATGGGGATTCAGCCGGGAACGTTTTAAGGCGAACGTATAGTTATAGGTATGGACCTTATAAAGCCGGTTGGTCATTTGTACGATTTCGGCGGGGCCGATGTCATATTCTTTCAGGACTTGTTTTAACTCTTCCAATGCTCAATCACCCCCAAACTTTCTGCCATATTTTTAAATGCCGGCACCCCACTTAGGGAATGAACAGACAACCAAGCGGTGAGCAAATCCCCGAGGAAAATAACCCTTATGGAAGTATAGAAACAAAATAAATCCCTTGACCGCTTACTTCTGGCAAGGGATTACTTCGCAAGATTACTGGAACAGTTTTATTTCTTAGCCGGAATATAAAGAATTTGTCCTTCAGTAATATCTTCATCGCCAAGTCGGTTCGACTTTGAAATATGAAGAGGAGAGATTTTATATTTTTCCGCCAAGGAAGCTAGCGTATCACTTTCCTGGACAATGCACATTTTCATACTAGTAAAACGTTCTTCTTTGTTCTCGAATATATTTAGTAAATATCTGGTATCCTGAGCATCCTCACGGTCTTTTTCCAGCTCATCCGGAGATTCATATGATTCTTCCGTTTCACTGTAATAAACTTCTTCCTCTCCTTCTGTTTCTTCCAGTTTTTCTTCGCCATCCAGTTTACCGAAAAATTCAGCCAATGATTGCGTCTTTTTTTTCCATCGGTCTTTATCTGGTTGCTGCTCGGAAACTTCAGTGTTTAGTTCGGGGGCAATTTCTTTTTCTGTATCCGCATCGGCTGATTCCGGACTTTCAACTTCCGTTTCCTCTTCAGCTTTTTCTTTCACATCAAACCGGAATACTTCTTCTTGTTTCTCCATGGCTGTATCGCCATTAGCTAACTCTTCTTCGGCTAATGATGGCGTTCTCTCCTCCTGCTGCTCGGAGGTATCCTCTTCCTCGTCCATGGATGCAAACCCTTGTTCTGGTTTTTCCCGAGGCTCTACCACTCCATGAATCGCAAGTGAAGCATTCAGTTTTAACTGATTCGATTCCGGGAGTTCATAATCGAAAGATTCAATACCGACCATGACATCTTCTAAAGAATGGACACGGTATTTAGGTATAGACACTTCCACAGGAAAATGATGAAAAAATTCATTGACACCATCTTCATAAGTTTCTATACGATCTACCAGACGATAAGATGGATGATCATGAAAGGGATCCGAGTCTTCTTCGAAATTCCCATGTTTGCTAACCTGGAAGTATTCCCCTTTTAGCTCGATGACCCCCCTGACAGACACAAAATCACCCATCTCCTGTATAGATATTTCCGGCTCTAAGGATATACCCATCATCTCATCAACTTCCTGTCCCTTTTTAAACCAGACAGATTCATTCAAATCAAAAGTAAAAACAGATTGACCATCTTCTGTCAACATTTACTCCTCCCTTCAAAATCCCATAGACCTCGAACAATCTCCTCCCTTCAGATATATGAGCATTCCACGAAAAATATACCAGTGTTTAGTAGAGGCTGGCTCCAACTTAGTTTATCCTGCATAATAATAGCCCTGCAGGTAAACCTGCAGGGCTAGGGTGAATTTCTTTAGTTATTTATCTTTTCAAATGCTTTTCTTACTGCTTGAATTGTTTTTTCGATATCCTCATCTGTATGAGCTGTAGAAAGAAAGATTCCTTCAAATTGGGATGGCGGCAGGAAAATACCTTCGTCGATCATCGTCCGGTAATAGCTGGCAAAATGGTCTAAGTTGGCTGATTTGGCCGTTTGATAGTTAACTACCCCTTCATGGGTAAAGAAGATACCAACCATAGACCCTGCACGGTTTATGTTTATCGGCACATTAAAGTCTACTGCTGCCTGTTTATACCCTTCTACAAGCTTGTCTACCTTGGCACTGATCTGCTGGTAAGCAGCTTCATCCATGGCGCTCAATGTTTCATAACCAGCCGTCATTGCCAACGGATTACCTGACAGCGTACCAGCCTGATAAATATCTCCCACGGGCGCGATCCGTTCCATAATTTCCCGCTTACCGCCATATGCGCCGACTGGCAGTCCGCCCCCTATTACTTTGCCTAAGCACGTAAGGTCAGGAGTGACTCCGTAATAACCCTGGGCACATTCATAACCGACTCGAAAGCCTGTCATTACTTCATCAAAAATTAAAAGCGTACCATTTTCGGCAGTAATCTGGCGAAGCTCCTGTAAAAAGCTTTCTGCTGGAGGAACTACGCCCATATTGCCTGATACAGGTTCCACTATAACAGCCGCCAAGTCATCTCCGTATTGTTCAAAAGCATAACGGACACTTTCTGTATCATTATATGGCACAGTAATCGTATTTTCAGCAATCGATTCCGGTACTCCCGGACTATCTGGCAGCCCTAGTGTTGCAACCCCTGATCCCGCTTTTATCAACAATGAATCACCGTGGCCATGGTAATTTCCTTCAAATTTTAAAATCTTATCCCTTCCAGTATAACCACGAGCTAAGCGCAACGCACTCATCGTTGCTTCTGTTCCCGAGTTCACCATGCGAACCATTTCAATCGAGGGAACCCGATCGATAACCAGCTTGGCTAGCTTATTTTCAATTTCAGTAGGGGCGCCAAAGCTAGTACCAAGTGCAGTCACTTCATTTAGTTTATTCACAACCCGGTCATCCGCATGGCCTAGGATCAGTGGTCCCCAGCTTAGCACATAATCGATATACTCGTTTCCGTCAATATCCCAAATTCTCGAGCCTTTTCCCCGTTCCATAAATAACGGGTCCATACCAACGGATTTAAAGGCCCTTACCGGAGAATTCACCCCACCAGGCATTAGGTCGACAGCTTCTTTATAAGCATCCTTAGAACGATCAAAATTTCCCATTTTACACAACCTCCAACTTATTCATTTAACCATTTTGCTGCGTCTTTAGCGAAATAAGTGACAATCAAATCTGCTCCTGCCCGTTTCATAGATGTCAATTTTTCCAATACCAATTCTTTCTCGTTGATCCAGCCATTTTGGGCTGCCGCTTTTACCATCGAATATTCCCCGCTAACATTATAGGCGACAAGAGGTGCATTAAAGCGATCTTTCACTTCGCGCATAATATCCAGGTAAGCCAAGGCCGGCTTTACGATTAAGAAGTCGGCGCCTTCCTCCATGTCAGATTCCGCTTCCCGCAATGCTTCCAGCCGGTTAGCCGGGTCCATTTGGTACGTCTTTCTATCGCCGAATTGCGGCGTGCTTTCTGCAGCATCGCGGAAAGGGCCATAGAAAGAGGAAGCATATTTAACAGCGTAGGACATAATTGGGATATTGCTATAGCCCGCTTCATCCAAGCCTTTGCGAATAGATGCCACAAAACCGTCCATCATATTGGAAGGCGCGATGATATCCGCCCCAGCCTTTGCCTGACTGACTGCTGTTTCCACCATTAATTGCAAAGAAGCATCATTATTCACATCTCCATCTTCAATTACGCCGCAATGCCCATGGGAAGTGTACTCGCAGAGGCACGTGTCGGCAACTGTAATTAATTCCGGTACCTCTTGCTTTATTTTTCGCAATGCTTGCTGGACAATTCCGGTTTCGCAATAAGCCTGGCTCCCCTGTTCATCTTTTTGTTTAGGAACGCCAAACAACAGGACAGAGCGGATTCCTAACTGGACTAATTCGTGCATTTCAGAAGTCAGGTTATCTAACGACACTTGAAAGACGCCAGGCATCGATGAAACTTCTTTCTTGATGTTGTCTCCTTCGACAACAAAAATAGGATAAATTAAATCATCCGTTGATAGCTGTGTTTCTCTTACTAAAGCTCTCATTGCAGTAGAGTTTCTTAACCGGCGATGTCTTTTAAAATTAGAATCTTGCATGTAATTCACCTTATTCCTTTCGCATGGAAGTATCTGTTCATTGTTTCAATCATGCCATCAATCGTGTACTCCTCAGGCACCAGTATATTTTTGAAGCCGTGTTTAACAGCCGCCTCTCTTGTTGTAGGACCAATACATACACACAAACCTTCTTCTTTAATCCGGCGCTGCAGCGACTCTGCAGCGGCTGTAAGCCAAATAAAAGCTTTTACAGTGGATGGACTTGTAAAAGTGTATGCATCTAATTTTTCCTGATCAATATAAGTTAACAGCGTTTCCTGGACATCTTCATTAATTAGCGTATCATATACGACCGCTTTCTGAAAAAAAACTTGCTGTTCTGATAGCTGATACGCAATGTCCTCCCTTGAGAGACCCCCAGCAGCAAGTAGGACTTTACCGGGAGACGCATATTGTTCCAAAAATTCACTTACCATTTTATCTCCCGCAAATTCGTTAGGGATAAAATGAACAGGAAAACCTAACTTATGTAACTTACTTTCTGTTTTCCTGCCTACTACAGCAAACTTCATATAGTTAAGGGAGGATATATCTATATTATAATCATTTAATTGTTCGAAAAAAAACTTCACGCCATTGGCACTTGTAAAAAACACCCATGTAAATTCGTGAAGTCGGTTAAATATCATTCGATTTGGTTCGGAAATACGTTTATGGAATGTAAGAAGCGGAACCATATACGGGATGGCATCCGCTTTCTTCATTTTTTTCGCAAAAACGTCGGCTTGCTCTTTACTTCGTGTAATTAAAATTTTCCTGCCAGAGAGAAACTTGTCCATTACTGGTCAAGCTCCTCTCTAGCTTCATCAACGATTTCTTGTGCGCCGCGTTTTTTCATTCGAACGGCTGCTTCCTTCCCAACTTCTACAGGGTCTTTCCCCCGGACAACTTCCTTAAGAACTGTTTTTCCGTCTGAAGTAGCAACGAGAGCCGTCAATATGACCTCTTCTTCCTCCATGTATGCATAGCCGGCTATCGGAATTTGGCATCCTCCGTTAAGCAAATGTAAAAATGTCCGCTCAGCAGCCACTGTGTGGGCAGTGTACTCATCATTGATTTTACTTAGCAGTTCTCTCAACTCCTGATCGTCCTCACGGCATTCAATAGCTAAAGCTCCCTGTCCTACTGCAGGAACACACAGCTCTGGATCAAGGAATTCAGTAACAATTTCTTCTCCCCATCCCATCCGGATGAGTCCGGCTGCTGCCAACACGATTGCATCATAGTCTTCTTCCTCTAGCTTTCTAAGCCTCGTCTCGATATTTCCACGAATTGATTTAATTTGCAAATCAGGGCGCGCTGCTTTTACTTGTGCAGCCCGACGCAGGCTGCTTGTTCCCACGATCGCACCTTCCGGTAATTCTGAAAGCAGGATATCATTATTAGAAACAAAAGCATCCCGATGGTCTTCCCTGACCGGAATGGAAGAAATGGCCAACCCTTCTGGAAGCTCAGAAGGCATGTCTTTCATACTGTGTACAGCCATATCGATTTCTTTATCAAACATTGCTTGCTCTATTTCCTTGACAAACAAGCCTTTACCGCCCACCTTTGACAAGGTTACATCAAGAATTTTATCTCCTTTTGTCATTATTTTTTTAATTTCAAACTCATAAGGAGCCCCCGCCTTTTTGAGCTGGTCGATAACCCATTCGGTTTGAGTCAGTGCCAAATTACTCTTTCTGGAACCTATTACGATTTTGCGCATGTTTTGTCCTCCTGACAATGTAAACTATAATCTAATACGAAAAATATCGTTGCATCTATTTATCTATTCGGCAGTTAAAAATGAAAGCTAGACAATGTACTGAAAAGAAAGAAATTGATAAGCAGGAACAAAAAAGCTCCTGTATTGAACAAAGTGATTGACCTGCCCTGATATCCTTTGACAATCCTTAAAAATAAATGGACCATATAAACCATTAATACAAACAATGATCCTAATGTTTTAATATCATACCAGTAAAACTCTGCGCCAGAAGAATAAGCCCAGACGACTCCCAAAATAATCGAAATCATAAGAACCGGCACGCCAATGGTTACTGTCTGAAAAGATAG
This sequence comes from Sediminibacillus albus, assembly GCF_900101125.1. GTDB lineage: Bacteria > Bacillota > Bacilli > Bacillales > Amphibacillaceae > Sediminibacillus > Sediminibacillus albus. The sequence goes on from NZ_FNFL01000006.1 coordinate 47,328, forward strand.
TTTGTCCAGGCGGTCCAATCCGCCAAACCGCTTTAACCACTTGTAGCCCTTCTTCTCCTTTAATAATCGATACTGCAATAAATACATCACCGAAAACAAGAAAGAAACAGTGAAAAAGCCATAAGATAGCAAAGCCAGGCTAATATGTGCTATTAACAGTTCACTAACTAAATGAACTCCCCGCTCCGTACCTTTGAATTGGGCTGTCGCTCCTATATGCAGCAGCATGATAAAAAACCCGAGCAAATTTGTGAAAAAGACGATGAAATCTACTCTGAAAAATTTATTTATTAGCAGGGAAAACGTCACTAATATCCAAGCATAAAAGTATAAACCATCATACATATTCAAGACAGGAAAACTATCTTCCTTTACTAGTTGATACAATAAAAAAAAGGTTTGTAAAATCCAAACCAAACTAAGCAACCAGAAGGCAGCACGATTCACCTTCCGGTTGTATTGGATAAAATCAATAAAGTATCCCATCACACTAGCGCCATATATGAGAAGGATAAGTTCATAAAGCCACTTCATTTCCAGCATATGGGAAATCCTTTCATTAATCAAACTCTAATCGCTACTTAAATCAACTTAGATAATACCGTTATGATTGTACTAGTTAGTGGATGCTTTTTGCAAAGCCGGAAAAGAAACTTCACCGCTGTTGCCAAAACTAATTACTTGGTTTCCCGGTTGTTTATTTATTTCTTCTTCGACCAATTCTTCTATACCGAAAATCTTCACAAACATTTGCAGGGACTCATCAGCATTGGGCTGGGCAGCCAATTCCTTTGCTTGTAAAATCGGTTGTTTCAACATTTGGTTAATGATACTCTTCGTATGCTTATTCAAAACTTTTTTCTCACGGTCCGAAAGATCCGGCATCTTACGTTCTATGCTTTTCATCGTTTCTGCTTGGATGGACAGAGCTTTTCCGCGTAATGCGGAAATAACAGGCACAACACCAATCGTTTGCAGCCAGTCATTAAATGCTACAATTTCTGCTTCAATCATTAACTCGATTGCTTCAGAAGCTGTTTTTCTTGTCTCCAGGTTAGCATCAACAATTCCTTGCAGATCATCAATATCATATAAAAACACACTGTCAAAATTACCAAGCTCGGGATCCAAATCCCGCGGCACAGCTATATCAACAAGAAATAAGGGTCGGCCTTTTCTCTGTTTGTGGACTGGCGCAAGTAGCTCTTTGTCCAAAACATAATCATTTGAACCCGTAGAACTAATTAGTATATCAGCATCTTTCAACGTTTCAGATAAGCTGTCGGTTGTTTTGGCCTGCCCATTAAATTGCTGGGCAAGTGTTTCGGCTTTTGCCAGCGTGCGGTTTATCACAGTCACTTTTTCTACTCCGGAGCCTTGAAGGTTTTTTGCTGCCAACTCGCCCATTTTGCCTGCTCCCAGAATGACGACATGCTTGTTTAACAAATCGCCAAAAATTTTCTTAGCCAGCTCTACCGCGGCATAACTTACGGATACAGCATTATCGCCGATTTCCGTGTCTTTGTGCGCCCGCTTTGCCAACGTTATTGCTTGCTTGAATAGCTCATTATAAATGGTACCGGTTGTCCCTGACTCCTGGGCAAGAAGAAAGGCTTCTTTCATTTGGCCCAGTATCTGGGTTTCTCCCAACACCATAGAATCAAGTCCGCTGGTCACTTTGAATAAATGTTCAATCGCACCATCGGCTTCATAAATGGCCAAATGTGGAGAGAAGAACTCCTTATCCGTGTTAAACCAGTTTGCTAAAAATTGTTTAATGTAATAACGCCCAGTGTGGACTTGATCTACTACTGCGTAAATCTCCGTCCGGTTGCAAGTGGAGATTATCACGTTCTCCAGCACACTTTTCTGCCCGTTTAAAGACTTCATTGCTTCAGCAACATTTTCTTCTTCAAATGTAAGCTTTTCCCTTACTTCCACAGGGGCTGTTCTGTGATTTATTCCGACGACTAAGATATGCACTTTTATCTACCCCCAATAATACATATAAATAAAAAACAGCGTATAGTTATCCTTTTATTCCAATAATTAATTAAAAGTCTTATAATTCCACTTTCATTATAACACGATAGATTTAACTATCTGATGAATTTTGTGAACAGAATTTGAAACTATATGTTAGGATATTACTGTAGTGTCAGCTCATCAACCATAAAATTAATCCTTTTGTACTTTATCATACACTTAGCATTTATTCAACAAATTAATACTAAATAATAATAATTATAATCTATGGAGGATTACCAGTGAAAAAACAACACATATTTACCGGTTTTTTATTAATCGGAATTGGGGTGTATTTTCTGCTGCGCCAGTTCCAAATACCTTTCTTTACAGACTTTTACTCATGGCCGACATTGTTAATGATTATAGGCATCGTCTTTCTATTCCATAGTTACTTTTCCAAAGAATATAAGAATTTATTCCCCGGAACAGTACTTCTTGGTCTTGGCCTGCATTTTTTTGGACTCCGCCATTACTCCTTCTGGATTGATCATTGGGGTATTTATCCATTAATCATTGGCATCGCCTTTTTGATAAGATTTCAAAAAACGAAAAACGGTTTACTGCCCGGTCTTATCTTATTAGCTGTCGCACTATTTGCCATCTTCTCTATGAACAAACCTGGCTGGTTTATGTGGGTCAATCGAGTGGCGGCTTTTTTAGAAACCTTCTGGCCGCTAACCCTGATAGTGGTCGGAGCTTATCTCTTATTCCGCAAGAAAGGATGATAATAATAAAAAAGAGCGGAAGTGTCCGAACTTGCTTCGAACTGCTACCGCTCTTTTTCAGCCTTTCATGATTGCTTTCGATAGGATAAAAAGTTTTCAAATGAATGATTCAATGGTTCTCCATGCTTCTTCTTTTCCTTCGGCCGTTTCAGATGAAAAGGGAAGGATGATGTCTTTCACGTCTGCATCCAACGTTTTTACTACTCTTTGCAAATGACTGGACCGTTTGTTCTTAGGAATTTTATCTAATTTCGTGGCGATCACAATAACAGGAAGTTCATAATGCTTTAAGAAGTTATACATCAGCACATCGTCTTCTGTTGGCTGGTGCCTTATATCCACAATAAGCACGGCAGCTTTCAGATTTTCCCGTTCCATAAAATATTCTTCCATCATTTCTCCCCATTTTGCCCGTTCCTTCTTAGAAACCTTCGCATAACCATAGCCAGGTACATCGACAAAATAAAAGCTTTCATTTATTTTATAAAAATTCAATGTTTGCGTTTTTCCTGGTTTTGATGAGGTTCTGGCAAGATTTTTACGGTTGATCATTTTATTGATAAAAGAAGACTTCCCCACATTCGATCTTCCTGCAAGTGCAATCTCCGGCAGCATATCACCGGGATATTGTTTTTTTGATACTGCACTAATAACGATTTCTGCCTCAGTTACTTTCATTGCTCTCCTCCGTTAATGCATGTTTCAACACTTCATCTAAATGCTCAACCGGGATGAATGTTAAATCTTCTCTGACGCTTTTAGGGATATCATCTAAATCCCGCTTGTTATCGGCAGGTATGATGATTGTTGTTAAACCAGCCCGATGCGCGCTGAGTGACTTTTCTTTTAATCCGCCGATTGGGAGCACACGCCCACGCAAGGTGATTTCTCCCGTCATACCAACTTCCCTCTTAACAGGACGGCCTGTCAAAGCAGAAACCAGAGCTGTAGCCATGGTAATCCCTGCAGAGGGTCCATCCTTAGGTGTCGCGCCTTCAGGAACATGGATATGAATATCGTTGTTCTCGTGGAAATCACGATCAATATTCAATTCCTCGGCTCTGGACCGAATGTAACTGAATGCAGCCTGGGCAGATTCTTTCATCACATCGCCAAGTTTCCCTGTCAACGTTAACTTACCTTTTCCAGGATATAATGATACTTCTATCGAAAGCGTGTCGCCGCCGGCTGAAGTATATGCCAAACCAGTTGCTGCTCCTACCTGGTTCACCTCTTCCATCCGTCCATAACGGAATAGTGGCTTTCCTAGCAGTGCTTCCAATTGCTTTTCCGTTACGACTACTCTCTTTTTGTTTTCGCTGACAATAATTTTGGCTGCCTTTCTGCATAAAGAAGCTAATTGTCTTTCCAGTCCTCGTACTCCTGCTTCCCTTGTGTAGGTACGGATTAACTTCGTTAAGGCTTCATCACGCAACTGAAGCTGGCCTTTATTAAGTCCATTTTCTTTCACCTGTTTAGGCAGTAAATGTTCCTTGGCAATATGCAATTTCTCCACTTCTGTATAACCGGCAATCGAAATAACCTCCATTCGATCCCGTAAGGGGCCAGGAATCGATCCCAGGTTATTGGCAGTGGCAATAAACATAACATTTGATAAGTCGTAAGTTTCTTCGATGAAGTGATCGCTGAAATTGCTGTTTTGTTCTGGATCAAGGACTTCAAGCATGGCTGAAGAAGGGTCTCCACGAAAGTCACTCGCCATTTTATCAATTTCGTCCAATAAGAAGATCGGATTAATTGTTTTCGCTTTCTTCATTCCTTGAATGATCCTTCCTGGCATAGCTCCTACATAGGTCCGCCGGTGACCGCGTATTTCTGCTTCATCGCGCACCCCGCCAAGGGAAATTCTCACAAAGTTTCGATTTATTGCCCGGGCAATCGATTTAGCCAATGACGTTTTCCCGACTCCCGGTGGACCAACAAGGCACAAAATAGGTCCCTTTATTGTTTTGGTAAGCTGTTGTACTGCCAGGTATTCAAGCACTCTTTCCTTTACTTTTTCCAGTCCGTAATGGTCCTCATCCAGGATTTTCTCTGCATGGTTCACATCTAAATTATCAGCTGTCTTGCTCGTCCACGGAATGGATAGCAGCCAATCCACATAGTTACGGATAACAGAGCTTTCCGCTGAGCTTTGTGGGACTTTTTCATAACGGTCAAGTTCCTTGTATGCTGTTTCCTGAATCTTTTCGGGCATATCGGAATTTTCAATTCGTTCTTTTAATTGAGTCACTTCGCTCGATTTGCCATCTTTATCGCCCAACTCTGTTTGAATGGCCTTCATTTGTTCTCTTAAATAATACTCTTTTTGGGTTTTTTCCATGGACTTTTTCACGCGCTGGCCGATTTTCTTCTCTAAATTGAGCACTTCTCGTTCGTTCGAAATAATGGTAATCAAACGGTTCAACCGCTCTTTTACATTTTCCATTTCTAATAATTCCTGCTTATCTTTCAGCTTTAAAGATAAATGCGAAGTGATTATATCAGCAAGCCGGCCGGATTCATCGATATCGGTCACTGTATCTAACGTTTCCTGGCTCACCTTCTTCGATATCTTTATGTACTGTTCAAATTGTTCAATTAAAGATCTCATTAATGCTTGTTCTTCATTTTTATCGCCTTTCATTTCCTTAAATTCCTGGATATCGACGATAAATTGATCATCATCTTCTACAAATTGAACTATTTCGCCCCGATAAAGCCCTTCAACAAGCACACGTATTGTCCCGTTGGGCAGCTTCAGCATCTGCTTCACTTTCGCCAACGTTCCAACCCTGTAAATATCATTGATCGCAGGTTCATCTACACTGCTTTCTTTTTGGGCTGCAAGAAATATACTTTGATCTTCCATCATCGCCTTTTCCAGAGCATTCACAGATTTTTCCCGGCCTACATCAAGATGCAAAACCATAGCTGGGAAAACTAATAAACCTCTTAATGGCAGGAGGGGAACTTGTACTTTGTTTTCTACTGTCACTCTTGGCACCTCCATTTTATACACCGTGATAACTGATAAATAACACCATACTCCCATTTCTTTATTACTTCACAAAACCGACACTTTTATACCAGTGTAAAGAAAAGATTGTACCATGTAAATCATCAAACATTGCAGTGTTAATACTATTTCCTGACTTCCGCTATTTTAAAACATTTGCCGTGATGCTTAATCGCCTTAATCATGTATAAATCCCTTGCTATGAAATAACAAGGGATTTATATCAGCCAATGAATCATGTTTATTTAAGTAAAATTCATTGTAAATAATTTATTTAAGCACTTTCCTTTGGAGACTCCTTGTTTTCATCTTTGACAGTGCCATCATTCAAAACCAGCTTCGGACGGCCGTTTTCCAATAACACCGTATCCTTCGTGATAATACATTTTTCAATGTCGTCCCTGGAAGGAAGTTCAAACATTACATCGAGCATGATCCCTTCAATAATGGAACGTAAACCTCGAGCGCCTGTTTTGCGTTCGATTGCTTTTTTGGCAATCTCCACAAGGGCTTCTTCCTCGAACTCTAATTCAACATCATCAATTTGGAATAATTTTTGATATTGTTTAGCAAGCGCATTTTTCGGTTTTGTGAGAATCTCAACCAATGCATCTTCGTCTAATGGTTCCAGGCTGCCGATTACAGGAAGACGGCCGATGAATTCTGGAATCAATCCAAACCGAAGCATATCTTCCGGCAGTACTTTTGAAAGTAGTTCTCCCTTGTCTAAATCCTGATTCGTGTCTTCAGAACCAAAGCCAATAACTTTTTTACCTAGACGGCGCTTAACGATTTGTTCAATCCCATCAAACGCTCCGCCGCAGATAAATAAAACATTGGTAGTGTCTATTTGAATGAATTCCTGATGAGGATGCTTACGTCCACCTTGTGGCGGCACACTTGCAACGGTACCTTCCAGAATCTTCAGCAATGCTTGCTGGACACCTTCCCCAGACACGTCACGTGTAATCGATGGATTTTCGGATTTTCTAGCTACTTTATCAATTTCATCGATATAAATAATGCCCTTCTCTGCTTTTTCTACATCATAATCTGCTGCTTGAATTAATTTTAGAAGGATGTTTTCAACATCTTCCCCTACATAACCAGCCTCAGTTAGCGAAGTAGCATCAGCGATTGCAAACGGTACATTTAAAATTCGCGCTAGAGTTTGTGCAAGCAAAGTTTTACCGCTTCCGGTAGGTCCTATCATCGCTATATTACTCTTGGATAGTTCCACATCATCAGCCGTGTTTTTGCCAGAGTTAATCCTTTTGTAATGATTATACACAGCAACAGATAAATTCTTTTTTGCCTTTTCCTGTCCAATCACATAATCATTTAGGATTTCACAGATTTCCTGTGGTTTTGGAATTTCTTTGAATTCCACTTCTTCTTCATTACCTAGTTCTTCTTCAACGATTTCCGTACAAAGTTCAATACATTCATCACATATATAAACACCAGGTCCAGCAACTAATTTTCGAACTTGGTCTTGGCTTTTACCACAAAAGGAACATTTTAACTGCCCTTTTTCCTCATTAAATTTATACATCTAATTCACCCCTCAAGTTATAAGTATCTATAATGATATGAGAAATCATCTACATTTAACGTAAAAGATTACTTTCTTTAGCTCATAATATCAGATAACGCGTTTCGAAAAAAGTAAAATACCTTAAAACAAAATGATCTCATTCATTTTTACCCATCCAGGTACTTACCAAAAGTGTTGCCATCAATCGGAATTAATAAACCGCTTAATTTCATACAGTTTAAACTTAATTATGTAAGAAGAAATGAATTTGTCAACTAATATACGATTTATGTATGTCTATTATATTATATTATATTATAAAGCTGTGATATATGTTTCTCTCCATAGTGATTTGAATGATTAAATTTTAGTCTTTCCCTGCTGGTTTATAGAGAAAACAAGGCACGAACCAAAATCGCGCCTTGTTTTTTAGAGTATTGATTTATTTTGTTTTGCTGTGTTCAACAAGAAAATCAATGGCTTTCTTAAACCTTAAATCTTCTTTGATAGCATCGGTGTTACCGCCAAGCATTTGTTTAAGCTGCTCAACTTCTGTCTGATACATGGAAGCCATTGATTCGAGCTCTTTGTCCACGTCTTCATCAGTAGGCTGAACATCTTCTGCGTTTGCAATCGCATCGAGGGTCAAGTTTGTTTTAACCCGCTTTTCGGCATCCTCTTTCATTTGCTCTTTCAAAGCATTTTCATCTGTGCCGGAGAACTGGTAATACATATCCATCGTCATTCCCTGCATTTGCAGACGTTGTTCAAATTCTTTTACCATCCGGTCGAGTTCAGTTGTTACCATAGCTTCCGGAATTTCTACTTCAGCATTTTCTGAAGCTTGTTCAATCAAAGACTCACGTTTTTTATTATCAGCGTCTGTTTCTTTTTGTTCTTTAAGACGCTCTTTCGTTTTGGTTTTCAATTGTTCCAGCGTTTCAACTTCTTCATCGACATCTTTTGCAAATTCATCGTCAAGTTCCGGCAATTCTTTTGCTTTGATTTCGTGGATTTTTACTTTAAACGTTGCTTCTTTTCCAGCTAGTTCTTCGGCATGGTATTCCTCTGGGAAAGTTACTTTCACTTCAGTATCTACGCCAGTTTCTTTACCTACCAATTGTTCTTCAAAGCCAGGAATGAAAGATCCAGAGCCGATTTCAAGTTGATGGTTTTCCGCCTGTCCGCCTTCAAATGCTTCCCCATCAACGAATCCTTCAAAGTCAATGACTACCGTGTCACCGTCTTCTACTTTTCCTTCTTCTTTAACAACTAATTCTGCTTGCTGTTCTTGTATATGAGACAATTCGTGTTCAACGTCTTCATCTGTTACTTCTGTTTCTTCCTCTTCTACTCCCAAGCCTTTGTATTCACCCAATTTAACTTCAGGTTTTACTGTAACTTGTGCCGTGAAGATTAGCGGTTTGCCTTTTTCGATTTGAGTTACATCTACTTCCGGTTGATCAACCGGTTCAATTCCCGTTTCTTCTACAGCGTTAGTATATGCCTCAGGCAAAACAATATCTACTGCATCTTGGTATAGTGACTCTACACCAAAGCGTTGTTCGAACATTCCTCTAGGCATTTTTCCTTTACGGAAGCCTGGAACCTGTACTTGCTTAACCACTTTTTTGAAGGCTTGATCTAAAGCCTGATCAAACTTATCCGCTTCAACTTCGATGGTCAAAGTTCCCTGGTTTCCTTCTTGTTTTTCCCATTTTGCTGACATGTAATTCCCTCCAACATCTATAAATTCAGTATGTCTTGTTTGACGTTCATTCGGTGTATAATAGTATCATACGAAGGCGGAACGCAATTGCAACCACCTTATTATAACATAATCATTTGTGCTTTCAACAATTAGAACAGCCAGAAACAACAGCAGCCGTGATGGCTTCCTGAAAAAGTTCTTTATTCTTCTATAATGGAAAAATAACGTTTTTGGCTCTCAGCTATTTCTTTTAAATATGTATCCGTTTCAAAAGCTTCAGCTTCTTTTCTATATGTATTTTCGAAGGCTTCCAGCTGAAGATATTGCGCACCCATTATTTTCAATGCATGGCTTATTGCCACTAAATCCTTTTCCTCCGGCATTACTGGATATCTTACATATAAATAACGGTACAGGAGATTCTCCAACAGTTGGAAAAGCGAAGGATTATCCTGTTCCACCTCACGCATAAGCACGTGTATTTGCTTCGTTACAGCATGCGAGTCGATCCCCTTTAATTTTGAAGGATTGACTGTTATAGTAAAGCCCAATTTATCTACTGCTATATCCTCATCAATCTGCTGCTCCTGCATCCATTCTATTATTGCTGTTTTGACTACAGGATCGATCTGCTGATCTTTGAGAAGCCTTTTCAAAAATTGAATATATGGTGCAACGGCTAAACCGCGGCATTGCACTAAAAGTCTCCATTGTGAGAACGAATCCCCTGCTTTAACTGCCTTGCCAAGTTCATTAATATAGTCATATGCTTGTTCGTCCATTTTGTCCTGGCTTAATTTTTTGCTCATTTCCGATAGCTGTTTCAATTGCGATTGAAATGGTTCCACAACCGTCTTGCTGGCAAAGACATCCTCTATTATTTCAATCAGTTGTTTATATTCGCTCATCTGAAACAACAATGTTAAATAAATATGTAAGTATTCAAAGTAATAATCATCTTCCTGAGCTATAAGGCGGCGGCACAATTCCTCTGCATCTTCTGTTTTTCCCAGCTCCATTAAGCAGATTATTTTTCCGGTGAAGATTTCATGAGAATAAATTTCATGGCCAATCAGCTCATTAAGTTTTTTCAGTGCATCTTCATAACGTTTTTCTTTCAAAGCTTGCAGGCTTTCCTCTTCCAGCGTATCTTTCCATTTAGGAAAAATAATCACATTGTCATTTTTCGTTTTCATGCGCATCCTTCCTAACCGTTTTTGATGTATGTATTAGCTGCTATTTTTATCTGTACCCTTAAAATAAAATTTAAAACAAAGTTGTGCCCATTAAATACAATATAACGATTGGGTGAAGAACATTGATAGTATCAACAAAAAACTAATATGAATAAAAAGGGTTCAACTTTACAGTTGAACCCTTTTTAAAAGAGTGTCCCAGACAGGATTCGAACCTGTGACCCACAGCTTAGAAGGCTGTTGCTCTATCCTGCTGAGCTACTGGGACCTAATTTTTAAAATTGATATTAAGTATTCTTCATTATAACATATTTTATGTATGGAGCGGGTGAAGGGAATCGAACCCTCATCATCAGCTTGGAAGACTGAGGTTTTACCACTAAACTACACCCGCACATTATTGGATTTTCATAGCTTACGCTCTTTATTTAATTACTGTGCCTGTATCTGCCCAATTTCAGTCTCTCTTTGTAACGGACAAGATTCATTATATAAATTATGAATATAGTTGTCAACAGTTTTCTAAAAGATATTTTGAATTTTAGGACCGCCTCAGTAACAGCGGCCCTATACAGATCAAGAAAAAAACGGAAATTTATTTTAGGGCTGTTTTATAAGTCATCCCTTCGACAGTTTCTCCATTAATGTCCTTGAATTCGACCATTACGTCGCTTTTTTCTTCCCAGCTTAAAATTGCATAAGTTTTTTCCGCCCGGCCTCTCGGCAGCATGATACTGCCAGGGTTGATGAACAACTTATTTTCCACCCGTTCAGCCCCTGCTATATGTGTATGTCCAAAGCATACCACTTGGGCGCCCTGTTCATCTGCGCGGTACGAGAGAGGCATTAACGTACTTTTCACCCTATGTAAGTGTCCGTGGGCTACGTAAAAGTGGGTACCACTTACAGAAAAATCTACTTCTTCAGGAAGGCGAGGATCGATGTCACAATTACCTGCAACCTTCATAAACTCTTCTAGTTCACCAGCATCAGCATCCAGCTCGGAATCACCGCAGTGGATATACTGGTCAATTTCTCCGTGGTGCCTTTTTTTTATTTCTGCAACTTCTTCAGTCAAGCCGTGACTGTCGCTCATAATCAGGATTTTTGGCATGTTTGCTCCTCTCCTTTTAGTTATCTTTCAACCATTTTTCTAACTGGATTATTGCATTTTTTCGGTGGCTGATTGTATTTTTTTCCTGGGAACTTAGCTGAGCCATTGTCTTGTCCGAGCCTTTCGGGTAAAACACAGGGTCGTAACCAAAGCCGTTATTGCCATGAGGTTCGTTGGCTATATTCCCTTCACAAGTCCCCCGTTTAAAGATGGTTGACTGTCCAGGCCTTGCGACAGCTAACACACACACAAACCGTGCCGTTCTTTTATCTAAGGGAACGGTGGAAAGCTCGTTTAGAAGTTTTGCGATATTAGCCTGATCGTTTTTTTCTTCGCCCGCGTATCTGGCTGAATATATACCAGGTCTGCCATCCAAAGCATCTACTTCTATTCCTGAATCATCAGCAAGTACGGGAAGCGAGAACATTTTAGAGATCGTCTCTGCTTTAATTGCGGCATTTTCTGCAAACGAATCTCCGGTTTCTTCAATATCAGGGATGGATTCTTCCAGGTCTAATAAAGATTTGATTTCAATGCCGTATTTTGAAAATAACTCCTTGAAGTCTTGCACCTTCCCTTTATTCTTAGTAGCTATAATCATTTTTTCCATTAAGATCCTCCAGTTACTTCCTCATTTTCTTTATTTTTATCAATTGCCTCAGCCAAGTTGCCAAGAGCATTCCTTTGAATCTTAAAAATCTCTTCGAGCCCCTCATTTGCAAGGCCAAGCATGGTTTGCAGCTGCGGCATGGAGAAGGTAGCCTCTTCACCCGTTCCTTGTATTTCTACAAACTCACCGGTCCCGGTCATGACAATATTCATATCCACATGAGCCTGTGAGTCTTCTTCATACTGTAAATCAAGGATTTCTGTACCATCAGGCAGCACCCCCACGGATGTAGCGCCTAAAAAATCGTTGACCGGCAGCTGCTTCAATATATTTTTTTTGAGTAAATTTCCAAATGCTAGTACAACCGCAACAAAAGCGCCTGTTATAGACGCAGTTCTCGTACCGCCGTCAGCTTGAATGACATCACAATCAACCCAAACTGTCCGCTCCCCAATTTTCTCTAGATCGACTACAGCACGAAGAGACCTGCCGATTAACCGTTGGATTTCCATCGTTCTGCCGGAAACTTTACCCTTCGAAGACTCCCGTATATTTCTTTGTTCGGTAGCTCTAGGCAGCATGGCGTATTCAGCAGTTATCCATCCCTTTCCGGAACCGCGCATAAAAGGAGGAACACGATCTTCAATGCTCGCATTGCATATTACCTTTGTTTCACCAACAGTGATCAATACGGACCCTTCTGGATGTTTTACATAATTCACTTCAATATTTATCGGTCGCAATTCGTTTATTTTTCTATCATTACTTCTCATCTTTATGTCCTCCTTTTAATTACTCACTAATCGTAACATATTTTTACCAAATGATATAAGTTCATGCAAAACCCAAATGAACGACTGCTTATGAATGGAAAAAAGGAGCCGAATGACCCGGCTCCTCTCCTTTCTATTCTATCCTATAAACTTCCGGTAGGTACAAATGTATTCCTAGTAACCGGTTCTGTATATGCTGTTCCTTTTTCATTAAATACTTGCTCCAGGTTTCCTACATTAATATCTACCGCTTCCACACCAGGTTGATCCGTTAGTGTTAAGACGAGTGTTTCCATTACTTCATCTGCGATAGAAGCATTCTCCGCATTTTCCAGTATATTCTCATTAAAATCCAGCGTAAGCACCCCATCATCGATGGTTGGATCTGCTGTCAATGAAGTACCTGAATTAAATACGTTCAATAAATTCAAGTCATTTGCAGGGCCTTCCACTAAGGCTTGTACAATGGAAGCAAAGTCCTCTGCACTTTGCTTTTCTACATGCTGGGTAACAGGGACATGATAGAGCTGTTCTCCTTGCTGGGCCGGATAATAGAGCGTTACCGCTTCACTTTCCATCAAGTCAATATTGTCGCCATTATATATATTTATACCGTTCGCACGTGAAACCCCTTCACCAATTGGTGTTCCGCTTACTGGCATTTCCTTTTTTTCTTCTCCATTGATCCACAGTTTAACTCTTTCTACATTATCAAACTGAGTCAGTGTATAAGTCATCGACTGCAGGATTTTTTGCTCATCCTCTGGGCGATAGTCTGCAAACTCTTTAGAAACATCGACTGTTAAAACGCCATCCTTAAGGTTCAAACTATTGATAGCAGTACCAGCTGGAAGCACCGCTTCAAAACCATCCGGCAGTAACTCAGTTACAGGCCCGTCTTTCACTAGATATTCCAATGCTTGTTTTGCAACTTCTTTGGATTCCATGTTCGGCAGCTCTAATGTTTGTGGAACGACCATACCATTCGCATCCAACAAATAAAGCTGCCGCTCTACCGTGGTTGTTTCTGCCTCAGATTCGGAGTCTTCCGCACCGTTTTCGCTTTTTTCATCTTCCTGAGGCTCATCCCCAGCTACTTCATCCAAATTATCTGTAAAGGTCGCTTCTTCTGGGGGGGCATCCATTTCCTTCAATGTCTGTTCGCCCTGGAAAACCCCACAACCTGTCATTACTAAAGCAATGCCCAAAACACCTGCTGATATTATCAATGACTGCTTCCTCATGCTTTCCCCTCCTACGATGGTTTGTACTATTATATATACGAGCTTCCATCGAATTTAGACCAAGCATTGTAAAATTTTGTTGCTGTCCTTCGGTAAGATTTACAATAAAACAATCATATCCTCTGTTTCAAATTATTGTTCAACTGTAAAATAACCGATCCTCTTATGAGAATCGGTTACCTGTCATTCGGCTAATTTCACGTTTTTTATTTCTGAAACTGGCTGTTCAAGCCATGCTTGGCTTATAGTTTCAAAGACAGTTGGCTCTCCCGTAGTATAAAATTTATGCTGCGGCTCCCTATTTCCTTTAAATAATTTTTCCTGATAGCCCATTATGGCACTTACCTCACGAGCTGTTTCTTCCCCAGAAGAAATAATCGTTACGTGTTCACCGATTACCTTTTGAACAGTATCACGGAGTAAGGGATAGTGAGTACACCCTAAAATGAGCGTATCTATATGGTTCTTTTTCTTTAAGGGTACAAGAGTTTCCGAAACTACTTTGTAAGCTTCTTCTCCTGATAACACGCCTTGCTCGACCATTGGCACGAACCTTGGGCATGCCAAAGCATTGATGTGGATATTAGCGTTTATATTTTTCAAAGCAAGAGGGTATGCTTCGCTCTTAATAGTCCCTTCCGTTCCTATAACACCTATATGAAGGTTTTGTGTTGATTTAATTGCAGCCCTGGCTCCGGGCTGAATAACACCGATTACGGGAATTGGAAGTTCTCTTTGTAATTGTTCCAAAGCAAAAGCTGTAGCAGTATTACAAGCTACAACCAGCATTTTTATTTTTTTGTTCATTAAAAAATCCACCATTTCCCAAGTGAATTGGATAACTTCCTCTTCTGTACGCGGTCCATATGGACACCGCAGCGTATCTCCTAGATATACGAGTTCTTCCCGGGGAAGCTGACGCATTAGTTCTCTTGCTACAGTCAATCCGCCGACACCCGAATCAATGACTCCTATTGGTTGATCCACCGTGCTCGCTCCTTTTCTTTATTTTCCGCTGACTTTTTTCATTTGTTGATGGAGCAGGTCAAGTATCCGTTCCAGTGTACCAACCTCTTCATTAGAGACACTTTCCAAAACTTCTCCTAAGTATTCCTGCCGCTTGATGATAACTTCCTGGATGATGCTCTTGCCTTTCTCCAGTAAATGGATTCTGACTACGCGTCTGTCACTTGTATCCTTTATTCTCTCAACTAACTCGTTTTTCTCCATTCTGTCTACTAAGTCAGTCGTTGTACTAAAAGCTAAATTTATTTTATTAGATAACTCACCAATCGTCAGGTCACCTTCTTCGTTCAGCCATTGTAAAGCCACAAATTGAGGTGCCGTAATGGGATAGTGGGTTAATATTTCTCTACCCTTTTGCTTAATGATACCGGAAATGTACCTTAAATTTTTTTCTACTTCAGCTATCGTTGCTTGTTGGGAAGTTTTTTGCAATATATAGCCCCCTTTTGACCTTATACTTATTATATAATGATTAACTACTGTAAACGCAAGCACAATTTGCTTAGTATTGTAATGTTTCAATCTCTTTTTGTCATTGGTGATTTTCTCCACTTTTTTAAATGGGGCCGGCTGGCGATGGCCAAACGGTGCAGCTTGGATGCTGCTAGCAGACTCGCAGAACCCTGAATCAGCGCAGAATATGCACACCTCGCATTCCACTTTGACTGCATACTCCCTCATAGAAAATGACAATCAAACAACCAATGAAAAGCCACCGATGGCCGCAGAGCACAATCATTATGAATAAGGTAAAAGTCTTACATCCTTATAGATAATTACATACCCGACTTTACTATTTTAAATCAGTAAAGCAGACAACTCACAAAATATGCCTAAGAGAACTCTGAAACGATTGCACAGATAAAAATTACTTCATACAAATTAAAAAACCGACCTTCATAAAGAAAGCCGGTTTCTTACTAGAGCTTTAGTTCCCCCATACGAAGGAGCTCTACGACTGCTTGTGAACGCCCCTTGACACCTAACTTTTGCATAGCATTTGATATGTGATTCCGAACAGTCTTTTGAGATATAAACAGTTCCTGGGCAATTTCTTTTGTTGTTTTGTCCTGTACTAGAAGTTCAAATACTTCTTTCTCGCGCTTGGTTAATAATTGCTTCGGCTTGTAGTCACTATCATTCAAATGTTAACCCCTCCTTGCTGTCTTTAAAGCCACATGGTGAAGGGTGTTTATTTAGTCAATGTATTTTATGAAAAAGAAAGTCAACCCGTGAATCCGTTTCGTGTAAATTAACCGAAATTAAAACGAAAATCATACCGCTTACACCTTTAATTTCATTTTTTCTTTCTCAGTAAAAGGGACTGGGGTTCCTGACTGGACATCTACTTGTACCATCCTCCCTCTCCCAGTAATGCAGACTTCTCCCCTTTGATTCATTCCCAGATAGTGAATATCGATAGATGTTTTACCAGTGTGATTTACTTTAACATAAAGCTTTAAATTGTCATTAAAATAAATTTGTCTATGGTAATCACATTGTAAATCAGCAACAATGGGTATTTGCTGCGACTCGTCTGCCAACGCATTAAATAAACCGAGGTTTTTCAAGAATGCAATCCGCGCCTCTTCAAAGTAGATAAATGGAGAAATGTTGTTCACATGTCCAAACATGTCTGTTTCAGAGAACCTTATATTAATGGGAATATAGAACTCAAACCCTTTTTTCCATTGCGTAAAATCCTCGATATAGTTAACCGCTTTCATTTCATCGTTTCCTCCTTTTGCTAATTTCCTGGTCAGATCCTGCTTCCTTTGGGTTCCAGGCTGTTCTAAGGTGTAAAAGAAGCCTTTACCAGGCATACAGGTAAAGGCTCTCTCATTAGTAGTTTAGTATTTTAAAATCAATAAACATGGTCACTGCCGAAGAAATTCTTAAATGCCTGGATGTTGGTATCTCTATTCATTGCAGCAATCGAAGTCGTTAAAGGAATC
Organism: Sediminibacillus albus; assembly: GCF_900101125.1. Taxonomy (GTDB): domain Bacteria; phylum Bacillota; class Bacilli; order Bacillales; family Amphibacillaceae; genus Sediminibacillus; species Sediminibacillus albus. The sequence continues at coordinate 64,266 of NZ_FNFL01000006.1, forward strand.
CCTTTCGGACATACTTGCACGCAATTTTGTGAATTACCGCATCCATGAATACCGCCATCTTCCATAAGTGCTTCCAGTCGTTCCCCTTTATTCATTTCTCCAGTGGGGTGCGCATTGAATAAGCGAACTTGTGAAAGAGCTGCAGGGCCGATGAAGTCTGAGTTGCTGTTTACATTCGGACAAGCCTCCAAGCATACTCCGCAAGTCATACATTTAGAGAGCTCGTACGCCCACTGGCGCTTTTTTTCCGGCATGCGCGGCCCAGGGCCGAGATCATGTGTACCATCAATTGGAATCCAAGCTTTTACCTTCTTAAGTGAGTCAAACATCCGGCTTCTATCTACGGATAAGTCCCTCATAACAGGGAAGGTAGACATCGGTTCCAAGCGAATTGGTTGTTCCAGCTTATCAACAAGTGTAGCACAAGACTGTCGGGCCTGCCCATTAATAATCATAGAGCATGCACCACAAACTTCTTCTAAACAGTTCATCTCCCAATATACAGGAGTCGTGTTTTCCCCATTGGCATTGACAGGATTTCTGCGAATCTCCATTAATGCAGATATAACATTCATGTTCTCTCGATAAGGTATTTTAAACGTTTCCTCATAGGGAGAAGATTCTGGACTGTCCTGACGAGTAATAATCATAGTTATTGTATTTTCAGCCATAATAACTTACCCCCTTTACTTTTTCTTACTATAATCGCGTTTTCTAGGTTTAATTAATGAAACATCAACGTCATCATAAGTAAATACTGGTCCATTTTCATTTGGATCAAATGAGGCCTTTGTCGTTTTCAACCAATCTTCATCATTACGTTCGGGGAATTCAGGCTTGTAATGTGCTCCCCGGCTTTCATTCCGATTGTAAGCGCCGATTGTAATAACTCGTGCTAAGTGAAGCATATTTTTTAACTGCCGGGTAAACATAACCCCTTGGTTGCTCCAACGGGAGGTATCGTTAATATTAATATTGTCCCAGCGTTCCATTAATTCTTTAATTTTCTCATCGGTTTTCAACAACTTCTCGTTATCACGAACAACTGTCACATTATCTGTCATCCACTCGCCTAATTCTTTATGAATCTGGTAGGCATTATCGTCGCCATCCATGCTCATTAACTGCTCAAATTGGTCCTGCTCTTCCTTCAGTTTTTCATCGAAAAGAGTGGAAGGAAGATCGTCTGCCGTCTTTTCAAGACCATCGATATATTTTATGGCACTTGGTCCGGCAACCATTCCTCCATAAATGGAAGATAATAAAGAATTGGCTCCTAAGCGGTTACCGCCATGCTGGGAATAATCGCATTCGCCTGCAGCAAAGATACCTGGAATGTTCGTCATCTGGTCATAATCTACCCATAATCCACCCATTGAGTAGTGGACAGCTGGGAATATTTTCATCGGAACCTTACGCGGATCTTCGCCGACAAATTTTTCATAAATTTCAATAATACCGCCGAGTTTAACGTCAAGTTCTTTCGGATCTTTATGAGAAAGGTCCAGATAGACCATATTTTCGCCGTTAATACCAAGTTTTTGGTTTACACAAACATCAAAAATTTCTCTGGTAGCTATGTCCCGCGGAACAAGGTTTCCATATGCTGGATATTTCTCTTCCAGGAAGTACCACGGCTCGCCGTCTTTATATGTCCAAACTCTTCCGCCTTCTCCCCGAGCAGACTCACTCATCAAACGTAGTTTGTCATCACCTGGAATGGCGGTCGGGTGAATTTGGATGAACTCCCCATTGGCGTAAATTGCCCCCTGCTGGTAAAGCGCACCTGCAGCAGATCCTGTGTTAATAACCGAGTTTGTTGACTTGCCAAAAATTATTCCAGGACCGCCTGTAGCCAATATTACTGCGTCTGCTTTAAAGGCTTTGATTTCATGAGTTTGAATATGCTGTGCAGTTATACCGCGTCCAGTACCTTCATCGTCAATAATCGCCGATAAAAATTCCCAGCCTTCATACTTGGTTACAAGTCCTTCTACTTCAAACCGTCTTACTTGTTCATCTAATGCGTACAGCAATTGCTGTCCGGTCGTAGCGCCAGCATATGCCGTACGGTGATGCTGGGTACCACCAAAACGCCTGAAATCCAAAAGACCTTCTGGAGTTCTGTTAAACATAACACCCATGCGATCCAGCATGTGGATAATGCTAGGTGCAGCATCGCACATTGCTTTTACTGGTGGTTGATTGGCAAGAAAATCTCCACCATAAACTGTATCGTCAAAGTGTTCCCACGGAGAGTCGCCTTCTCCTTTTGTATTAACTGCACCGTTAATACCACCTTGAGCACAAACAGAGTGAGAACGTTTTACTGGCACGATGGATAACAGATCAACATGAACGCCTGTTTCTGCTGCCTTAATAGTTGCCATCAGTCCGGCAAGACCGCCCCCGATGACAACAACATTGCGATTACTCATATTTTTGCTCACTCCCTATATCACTAAATACTATTTTCTGTTTCAATTTAAGCCCCGTACGCAAATGCTATAATGGCTCTGATTCCTATATAAGTTACTACAAGGAAAACGATTAAAGTTGCATATGTAGCTACTCTTTGAGAGCGTGGTGTAATCGTAAATCCCCAAGTAACAAGGAAACTCCATAGCCCGTTGGCAAAATGGAAAGTTGTAGATACAACACCTACAATATAGAACCAGAACATAAACGGCTGGGTCAAAATGTTTTCCATCAGGCTGTAATTAAGCTCTGCTGAACCCAAACCGATGGCTATCCTGGTTTCCCATACATGCCAAGTAATGAAAATTAACGTAATAATTCCGGAAATCCTTTGGAATGTAAACATTAAATTGCGAAAAAAACTATAACGTTTGTTATTGTATTTAACAGTAAATACAATATAAACTCCAAGTATCGCATGGAACAAAATCGGAATATAAATAACTACGAATTCCAGTACGATTCGGAACGGCAATCCATGAATAAAACCTGCCGCTTGTTCAAAGCTTTCTCTCCCATATACAGCAAAATGATTCACCAGCAAATGCTGGATCAGGAAAATGCCAATCGGGATTACCCCTAAGAGTGAATGTAACCTACGATAAAAAAAGTCGCGATTCTCCGCCATGTGTACCCCCCTCACCAAAAAATCATCATATATGATACCGTGCATCCGCAAACAATAAAGCGCTTTATTTCTTTATAAAAAGTAAAACCAGCACATTAAATTGCTCGAAAAATGCACATTTTTGTGACACACTTATTGTACTTCTATCATGGTTAAGCGTCAAGAAGACGATTCGCAAAATCGATTAGCGGGTAAAGTTTTCTATCTCTCGTTATTTGAAATTTCCGGGTTGCACTAAATGTAAAATCGGGTAATAATAGTTTGGTAGGAAAGGAATGAATTTCATGGGGAAAAACAGACAACCGATAGATTTAACAACTATCGATCGTTTACATACATCCGGAGCAGGTTATGATATTCTGCGCTATGTCTGCCTGCCGGACTTATTAGGCAAAGAGGCCTCTCCCATTCTATATATCATGGGGAAAAACCTGGCACGAAATTTAAAAGCTGGCACGATTGAGGAAGTCATCAACTGCTTTTCTAAATTCGGCTGGGGAGATTTGCATTTAGTGAAAGAAAAAAGAAGGGAAATGATTTGGGAGTTAACCGGCGACCAAATTAAGCACCGCCACGAAACAAATCTTGACAGCATCGAATACCGCCTGGAAGCAGGATTTCTAGCCGAGTCGATCCAGCAAATAAAAGGAACAGCATGTGAAGGCATCGAAGAAATCAAACAAAAAACCAACACCGTACAATTTAGCGTCGTATATACAAAATAAGATCAAAAGCGTAAGAGCCTATGTTCAGCGCCGAAATAGTCTGGACAGCCATGTCCAAAATAAAAGGTCCACCCTCCTGGCCAAGGGTGGACCGAAAATATATAACAAACTGGCTGGCTTAGAGATAGTTCTAACTCTGAGCCAGCCAGTTTTATAAAAATTGTTCTTAATCTTCCTGGTTGGTTTTATTTGAATTTAAATGGGCTAAAATAGCTTCACCGGTTCCCGTTGGGATTCCTAACTTGATTAAATCGTCTAATTCTGCGTTTTTAATTTCAGTAATAGACTTAAAATGTCTTAGCAATAATCTTCTTCTTTTTTCTCCAACGCCAGGAATGTTATCAAGCTCTGATTTAAATGCACTTTTACCACGCAGCTGACGGTGAAATGTGATGGCAAATCGATGGACCTCATCCTGTATTCGCTGAATAAGATAAAATTCTTTCGAGTTCCTATCCAGGTTAACTACTATTGGAGGGGACCCGTACAGCAGTTCACTCGTACGGTGTTTATCATCTTTAGCGAGCCCGCATAAAGGAATATCAAGCCCAAGTTCATCTTCCAGCACATCTGAAGCAGCCTTCATTTGTCCCTTACCGCCATCAATGACTATTAAATCGGGCAAAGGCAGCCCTTCTTTTAGTACACGCGTATATCTTCTTCTGACGACTTCCCTCATAGTGTCATAGTCATCAGGTCCTTCTACTCCTTTTACTTTATATTTCCGGTATTGTTTCTTGTCAGGCTTGCCATCAATAAACACGATCATAGCTGATACCGGGTCCGTGCCCTGAATATTGGAGTTATCAAAAGCCTCTATCCGATGCGGTGTTTCAATATGAAGTTTGTCTCCTAAATCTTCAACTGCTTTTATCGTTCTTTCTTCGTCTTTTTCAATAATGGAGAATTTTTCTTCCAGGGCAATTTCTGCGTTTTTTTCCGCCAGTTCTACTAATTCTCTTTTTCTTCCGCGATAGGGCACCGTTACGTCGACTTCCAGCAATTCCTTCAGCAAATCATTATCTGTTGGAGCAGGTACCAATACTTGTTTCGGTTTTGGATGATTTTGATGGAGATAGAACCTTCCGATAAAGCTGAGAAATGTGTCTGCCGGCTCATCAAAGAACGGAAATATCGAGACATCGCGTTCAATTAACTTGCCTTGCCGGACAAAAAACACTTGCACACACATCCAGCCTTTATCATAGGAGTACCCAAAGATATCCCTGTCTATCTGGTCCTTCAAAGTCATTTTCTGTTGTTCCATTACTGAATCAATATGTTGAATTTGATCACGGAGTTCCTTCGCTCTTTCGAAGTCAAGCTCTTCTGATGCTTTATACATTTTTTCCTTCAATTCATTTTTGATTTCTTTATGACCGCCGCTCAAAAAAGAACTGATGCTTTGGACAATTTGTTTATTCGTTTCCTGGCTAACTGGATATACACATGGACCGAGACACTGGTTCATATGATAATATAAACAAACCCTGTCTGGCATCTTGTTGCACTTTCTTAATGGGTATAGTCTGTCCAATAATTTTTTTGTTTCCCTTGCCGCTATAACGTTTGGGTAGGGACCGAAGTATTTGGCCTTATCCCTGTTCACTTTCCTGGTAACAATTAAGCGAGGATGCTCCTCAGCAGTTATTTTTATATAAGGATAAGTCTTATCATCTTTCAATAGAACATTGTACTTAGGGTCATATTTTTTAATTAAGTTCATTTCAAGAATCAAGGCTTCTATTTCGGAGGATGTAACAATGTACTCAAATTCAGTAATTTCCTGTACTAGTCTTTGGGTTTTCTGATCGTTTGCTCCGGTGAAATAGGACCGCACGCGATTCTTTAAAGCTTTCGATTTTCCCACGTAGATAACCGTGCCATGCTTGTCTTTCATTAAATAACATCCTGGTTGTGCGGGAAGAACTGCCAACTTTTCTTTTATTCGTTCATTCATTAATTACCTTCCCCCAAATGCATGATAACTATAAATAATACAGCCTGCTTTGCCTCAAACGCAACAATCCCTTGTTACAGCCAAGGCAACAAGGGACAGTTTCAACCATTTGAATTTTAACAATAGGTATTTTCTAATTAGGAGTGCTTGTTAATCAATTCAACTAATGCTTCTTTTGGCTGGAAGCCAATTACTTGATCCACCACTTCTCCATCTTTGAAAAGAAGAAGCGTCGGGATACTCATTACACCGAATTTGCCAGCAGTCTCCTGATTTTCGTCGACATCAAGCTTGACGATTTTTACCTTTTCACTCATCTCATCGTCGATTTCTTCCAATACAGGTGCGATCATTTTACAAGGTCCACACCATGGTGCCCAAAAGTCAGCCAAGACTACGCCTTCGCTTGTTTCTTTATTAAAGTTTTGGTCAGATGCAGTGACAATTGCCATTATAATTCCTCCTTATGATTAACCATTTCCATTGGTTGATGAACACATCAATCCTACCTGAATAACAGTTGTCGTTTTTAACTAGTATAACAGACATTTAAAACAGGATAAATATTCATTTCGATTTGAGTATAGCATCATTAATTAATTTCTTGCCAATAGTTTGCTTAAAAATATCATTTCCTGCTAAAAAAGTTCCATACATTATTTGATCACGAAAGAAAAGTGTAACCGAAGAAGTTTAGTTCTTCGGTTACACTTTAGTTTATGCATTCACTTTGAGTTGTTTAATTTCCTCTATTAATTGTGGAATCACTTCAAATAAATCACCTACAATCCCATAATCGGCGACATTAAAAATATTTGCCTCGGGGTCTTTGTTAATAGCGACAATTACTTTTGAGTTGGACATCCCGGCTAAATGTTGAATAGCTCCGGAGATTCCGCAGGCAATATATAAATCAGGTGTCACAACTTTTCCCGTCTGTCCTATTTGCAAAGAGTAATCACAATAGTCGGCATCGCAAGCTCCCCGGGAAGCCCCTACTGCACCGCCCAACACCTCTGCCAGCTCCTCCAGAGGTTCAAATCCTTCTTTGCTTTTCACCCCGCGACCGCCGGCAATTATTACTTTGGCTTCTGATAAATCAACTCCATCAGCTGCTTTCTTGATTACATCGGTGATAACCGTGCGCAGATCGTCAATTTCGATATCAACTGTTGAAATTTCACCGGTGCGTGATGAATCCTTTTCTAGAGGAGGGATATTGTTTGGTCGGATTGTCGCAAACAGTACGCCATCAGTAACGATTTTCTTCTCAAATGCTTTTCCAGAATAAATCGGCCTTGTGAACACTACATTCTCACCGCTTATTTCTATATTTGTTGCATCCGAGATTAATCCGCTTTCCATTCTTCCGGCAAGTTTAGGAGTCAAATCCTTCCCAATTGCTGTATGTCCCATAATAATAGCTTCAGGAGATTCTTGCTCAATAATCTCGGTTACAGCCTGCGAATACCCTTCCGATGTATACGTTTTCAATTTACTGTGCTGAACGACCTTTACTTTATCTGCTCCATAGAATATCATTTCTTCCGCTAAACTGTTGAGATCACCTTCCCCACAAATGACAGCGACCACTTCACCGCCTGAACCCACTTGTTTAGCAGCAGCAATTGCTTCAAAAGTAACATTTCTTAATACCCCATCACGGGCTTCTCCAATTACTAATACTTTTCTGCTCATTTTTTTACTCCTTTCCCTGCCTGTAGTTATATAACTTTCGCTTCATTTTTGAGCAATGTGACAAGTTCTTTCACTTGATCATTAACATCTCCTTCTAAAACCTTGCCGGATTCCTTTTCAGGCGGAAGAAATATTTCGATTGTTTTCGTTTTTGGCTCTACGTCTTCTTCTTCCAGGTCTAAATCGTCAATTTCCAATTCTTCCAGCGGCTTCTTCTTCGCCTTCATGATTCCCGGCAACGAAGGATAACGAGGCTCATTAAGCCCTTGCTGACAGGTTACTAGTAGCGGGAGAGTTGTATCAACCTTTTCGACATCCCCTTCTACATCGCGTTCAATATGGACAGTTTCTCCCTCGATATCCATTTTTGTGATGGTAGTAACATAAGCTATATCCAGCCTTTCTGCCAACCTCGGTCCTACTTGGCCGCTAGCTTCATCTATCGCTACATTTCCAGCTAAGATTAAATCAGCTTCTTTATCTTCGAAGAATGCTTCCAATATTTTTACGGTAGTAAATTGATCTCCTTTTTCCAAGTCATCTTCTGTGTTAATTAAAACTGCCTTATCAGCACCCATAGCCAAAGCCGTCCGCAGCTGTTTTTCCGATTCCTCTTCTCCAACAGTTACCACTGTCACCTCGCCGCCATGCTGATCACGCTGGTTTATCGCTTCCTCAACAGCATATTCGTCATAGGGGTTGATTATAAATTCTGCCCCTTCCTCATCGATGCTCCCTTGGCTAACATTTATCTTTTCTTCTGTATCAAAGGTCCGCTTTAATAAAACATAAATATTCATCTATATCCTTCCTTTCTACTTATCTTGAAAACTTGGTTTTCTTTTTTCTATGAAAGCAGTAATTCCTTCGCTGGCATCATTATTGCCGAATATTTCCCCGAATGCCTTCGCTTCAGCGTCGATACCTTCCTTAAATTGACTGCTTTTCGCATATGGCAGAAGCTGCATGACACGGTGAACGGTTGGCCCGCTTTTTTCGGCTATTTTTCCTGCCAGCCTCTCCGCCTGTTGAAACAGATCAGCTTCAGGATAGCTTTGATTAGCAAGTCCCAGCTTTGCTGCATCTTTCCCGCTAATCGGCTCTCCGGTTAAAATCATTTCATATGCTTTGGCTCTTCCCACATAACCAGGGAGACGTTGCGTACCGGCAAATCCAGGAATGATTCCGATCGTCAATTCAGGCAGTCCGAGTTTAGCTTCATCACTGACTAACCGGATATGGCATGCCATCGCTAGCTCCAACCCACCCCCGAGGGCAGCTCCGTGGATCACTGCGATGATCGGAACAGGGAAAGCCTCCATCCGGTCGAATAACTGCTGGCCATATTTTGCTAACGAGGTGTAATCTGCTTCTTCCTGCAAGGATGTGAATTCTTTAATGTCCGCTCCAGCAGAGAAAAAGCGCCCTTCCCCCTTCAACACAATCACTTTAACAGCGGGATCATTTTCCAAGTTGTCCAGGATTTCTGACAACTCCTCTAAAATAGCTCTCGATAAAGCATTTGCCGGCGGGCTGCTAATCGTCAGCTCTGTGACCGATCCTGCTTTTTCAGATAAGATATGCTTCATTTCTTTTCTCCTCCTTACAGCTCTATATAAATTCCCGTATTCCTATTGTTTAGACAACCCGTTTATAAGCAGCTGGTGTACTTCTGCTGCCTGATCAGCCAGATTGTATTTTTGTTCCTTCATTACCCAGTTTGTCACGGTTTCATCCAAAGTCCCAAATATCATCTGCCTGACAAGCCTTGTATTTAACTCGGAATGAAAAACTCCTTCCTGTATTCCCTCATCAATGATACTGTCTATTACCTTAAGATATCTTTTTAGGACTTCATTTATTTTGTGACGGAGCTCCTGGTTTGATTGACGGAGTTCTAATTGTGTTACTATTGCCAAAGGGACATTTGCTCCTAGCTGGCTGAAATGCAGCCTGATTAACTCTAGGAGCTTATCCTCTGCATTATTCTTTTCAGCAATTTCCGTTTCGATTCTCGCTATAAATTGCCCCATCTTATCCTGGAATAAGGAGACTAAAATATCTTCTTTATTTTTAAAATATAAATAAATCGTTCCGTCGGCTACCCCTGCTTTTTTTGCTATCTTGGATACCTGGGAGGAATGATATCCGTTTTCAGCAATCACCTCTACTGCTGCATCAATTATTTGTTTGAACTTAGGTTTGGTATTTTTCATTTTTCATTCTCCTACCTGACTCATTAATGAATGAATAATCATTCATCCATATTTTACAACCAGGCAGTTTTTCTGTCAACTAGTTGGTGCTTGTCTTTTTTTAGAGTAACTTGGCTTTTCGCCAAGTCATTCCTCGCTTCCCTGTAATTAAACAGATTCGGAAGCGGCTGTTTCCATTTTCTTTTTATCTTCTTCCACGAGTTTACGGCGAAGTATTTTTCCAACTGCAGTCTTTGGCAGCTCATCCATAAATTCATATATTCTTGGCACTTTGTAAGCAGCAAGCCGTTTTCTGCAAAAAACATCCAGTTCTTCTTCGTTCAAATCCCAACCTTGTTTAGCCACAACATAAGCTTTGACGGTTTCTCCTCTGTAAGGGTCTGGTATTCCAGCAATTACTACTTCCTGAATCCCCTCAAATTCATATAATACCTCTTCTACTTCCCGGGGATAAATATTGTACCCACCGGCAATAATCATATCTTTTTTGCGGTCAACTACATAGAAGTAGCCTTTCTCATCCATATATCCGATATCTCCGGTAAAAAGCCAACCATCCTTTAACACATTATTTGTTTCTTCTTCTCTATTCCAATAACCCTTCATAACTTGCGGGCCTTTAACAGCGATTTCCCCAATTTCTCCAGGCTCGACTTCCTCCATTGTTTCCATATCCATGATGCGGGCGTCGGTATCAGGCCACGGTACCCCGACACTTCCATTGACTCGACGCAATTTTAAAAAGTTAGAGTGAGTTACTGGAGAAGATTCGGTCAATCCGTAGCCTTCTACCAAGTTACCATTCGTAATTTTTTCAAATTGTTCCTGAACCTCGGAAGGTAATGGAGCAGATCCACTTACACAAGCATTGACAGAAGATAAGTCAAATTGCTTCACTTTCGGGTGGTTTAATAGTGCGATATAAATGGTCGGAGCACCTGGAAATACAGTGGGGCGTTGTTTTTCGATGGTCTTCAATACATCTTCCGGTTCGAACTTAGGCAGCAGTATCATTTTAGCTCCGGTCATAATCGAGTAATTCATTACTGTCGTCATTCCATATACGTGGAAAAACGGAAGCACTCCTAACACAATATCTTGTTCTTCTCTCTTTCCGAGCCATGCGATAGACATCAACCCGTTTGCCACAAGGTTATAATGAGTCAGCATAACTCCTTTCGGATAACCGGTCGTTCCCCCTGTATATTGAAGAAGAGCCAGATCTTCCTGTGGATCAATATCATATTCTTTTATCTGTACATTATTCTTCTGCAGGATTTTGTTCCACAAGTGAGTATCTGAAGACTCCTCCAGCTTCACTACTAAGTTGTATTGCTTTTTTTGCACATAAGGATAGATAAGATTTTTTGGGAATGGTAAATACTCCTTGATTTGTGTAACAATCACATGCTCAAGACCGGTTGTTTCTTTGACATTAGAAACCTTCGGAAGTAAGATGTCCAGACAGATAATCACTTTTGCCCCTGAATCCTGTACCTGATACTCTAATTCCCTTTCCTGGTATAAGGGATTGGTTTGTACCACTATCCCCCCGGCTAATAATACTCCATAATAGCTAATCACTGCCTGCGGAGTATTAGGAAGCATAATCGCTACCCGATCTCCTTTTTCCACTCCGAGGGATTGCAGATATGCGGCTATTTTTTTCGACTGGGTATAAACCTCTTCAAACGTCAACTCTTTCCCCACAAAATAAAGCGCTTTCATTTTTGGGTGTTTCGATGCTCTTTCTTTCAAATAATCATGCAGAGGTTTCTTGTCATAGTCGATCGTTATTGGAATATCTTCTGGATATTGAGCATGCCAGAGTTTCTCACTTCCTTGATTCATCTAACTACCTCCTTTTTTTATTATTATCTCTATTATAACTTTATCGAGTTGTTTTTTAAATATTTTTATTTTTCCAACGCTTTCCCTTTAAGACTATTTACCCAAAAAAAGTCTTTAATATTGGAAGATTAATCCTAAAAACCGGCAAATAATAATTATGCCGGACCATTAGGTTCCTTTAGGATGCCATCATCAAATATATTATTCCGACTATGACAAATAAAACAGCCACTACAGCCATTATTTTAGCTAAAGTTTCCATGCTTTTCCTCCTGTAATTCAGCCAATGCTGGCTCCGATAACAAACGATAATCCCACTGAAATCACCATCGATATAAATCCAACCGCCCTGTTATCGCTGGCAATTTCATCATCAATCCGGTAAGTGGGTGTCAAGAATTCAAATACAAAATAACCGATCAGTAAAAGAAAAAATCCAAATATTCCCCAGCCAATACTTTGTAATAACGTATCATTATGTTCTATCGAATACCTGAAAATATTGGCAATCCCAAAAATTTTACCGCCGGTTGCCATTGCCACAGAAAGATTTCCATTTCTAATCTCCTCCCAATTTTTATAGGAGGTCACAATTTCGAATATTGCCAGGAATAATATCAAGCAAAGTATCGACACACTATATCTAGCAGCAGTTTCAACGAGTGTATTTTCCCAAAAGCCAGTCATAAAATATCCTCATCCTTTTTATTCTCCATTAATGTAAGTTTTCCAAGGGGATACATGTCCGCAGCCCTTGGAAAAACTCTGTTTCTTCTCGCAGTTACGTCTTTTTAAAACTCCAGTACGGTTACACCGCTGCCGCCTTCATTCATGCCGCCGGACCGGTAATTGGTAATTCGTGAATGCTTTTTAGCAAAATCCTGAACACCATTCCGCAATGCCCCCGTTCCTTTTCCATGAATGATGGAAACGCGCGGGTAGCCTGCAAGCAAAGCATCATCCACATATTTTTCTAACTGTTGTAATGCATTTTCATAACGCTCCCCGCGCAAATCCAGCTCTGTCTTTACATGGTAGCTTGAACCCTTGACGGTTGCCATCGGTTTTTCTACCAGCGGTTGTTCTCTTTTAATAAACTGTAAGTCTTTTTGCTTGGCTTTTATCTTCATTATCCCAGCCTGGACGAGAAATTCCTTATCATTCACTTTCTCCAGAATGGTGCCCTTCTGATTCAAGGTTAATAATTTGACTTCATCCCCCGCTTCCAGCTGTTGTTTTGTATCCTTCGCTTTAGGGGTACCTGCCTGCTGTTTTTTAGAAAGATCCGGCTGAGCTTCATCCAGCATCTTCCTAGCCTCAATCCATTCGTGTTCCTTTAATCCAGATTGGTTTTTCATTGATCGTAATTCCGACACAATTGCTTCTGCTTCTTCTCTTGCCTTTTGAACAGCCTTTTCTGCTTTTTGCTCAGCCTTTTTGTACAATTCTTCTCGCTTATTATCTAATTCCTGCCACTGCCGTTCTAAATCCATTTTCAATTGTTCTGCTTCTGCTAATGTACGGTCTGCTTCCTCATAATCCCTTTCTGCACCTCGCCTGGACTCTTCAAGAGAAGCTATCATATTCTCGACGCTCTTTGAGTCAGTACCTATGTGGCTTTTGGCAGTGTTGATTATATCCTCTTCCAAGCCCAGTCTTCTTGATATTTCAAATGCATTGCTTCGGCCTGGAACGCCGATTAATAATCGGTAAGTTGGTTTCAAAGTCTGGATATCAAACTCAACAGAAGCGTTTATCACGCCTTTGCGGTTATACCCGTATGCCTTGAGTTCAGGATAATGGGTGGTCGCTATAATTCTTGCACCCCTTCCCACAACTTCATCCAGAATAGCCATTGCCAGTGCAGCACCTTCCTGCGGGTCTGTCCCCGCTCCTAATTCATCAAATAAAACCAATGTCTTGTCATCTATATTTTTTAAAATGTCGACTATATTGGTCATATGTGAAGAAAAAGTGCTCAGGCTTTGTTCAATCGACTGCTCGTCACCGATGTCTGCAAAAACGTTTGAGAATACAGCAAGCTCGCAGCCGTCTAAAGCCGGTATCTGAAGTCCTGATTGCGCCATCAACGTGCAGAGACCGACCATTTTAAGGGTAACGGTTTTACCCCCAGTGTTCGGTCCTGTAATGACTATTGAAGTATACTCCTTTCCGATCTCTACGTCATTTGGAACAACTTCGTCTTCGGTGATCAGAGGGTGTCTTGCTTGCTTCATATGGATATAGCCTTGATCATTCATCTTAGGCATGGAAGCTCGCATCAGCTTGCCAAGTTTTGCTCTGGCAAACATAAAATCAACCTCTGCCAAAACTTCTACATTCTTATATAAAAACGCCTCGTCTTCGGCAATCCGTTCTGAAAGGTCCCGTAGGATTCTTTCTATTTCATTTTTCTCTTGAGCCCTGGCTTCGGAAAGCTGGTTATTCAAATCAACTACTGCCTGTGGCTCTATAAATAATGTTGCTCCTGACGAAGACTGATCATGGACAATGCCGCCGATAGCGCCACGGTACTCCTGTTTTACTGGCAGAACATAACGATCATTCCGGATGGTCACAATCGCATCTGATAACATTTTAGTTTTAGTTCTCGTAAAATTTTCCAATCGATCTCTTATCCGGCTTTCATTTGTTCTGATTTTTGAGCGGATGGTCCGCAGCTTATCCGATGCCCCATCCATTACATGGCCATGGTCATCGATACAGCTCTTTATTTGCCGCTCTAAATCGTTTAAGGGCATGATTTGTTCTGTTAACTCCCTTAATATCGGAAGCTCCGGCTCTTCCATATCAGCGATGAAGGATTTCAGCTGTTTTCCGCCATAGATGGTACTGGCTATATCCAAGCACTCCATAGGATTTAATATTCCGCCAATAACTGTTCGTTTTATACTGGGCTTTATGTCAAATATTCCACCAAGAGGAATATGCCCCTTCAACCTTAAAACTTGAGCTGCTTCATCTGTCTCTTCCTGCAGCTTATTCACCTGTTCGAGGCTCGAGGAAGGTTTGAGAGCCAAAGTTTTTTCTTTTCCTAATGCGGAAGCAGCCTGATCCTTTAACATATCAATAATCTTCCTGTATTCTAGCACATGATATATGCGGTCGTTCATGAGTATAAACCCCTTTTTCTAAAAATAGCTCATTTCATTTCTGCTTTCCTCAACTTATTTATTACGGTTGAACCGCTTAACCAAGTCGTCTTTCGTCCACGTATTGATAACCGATTCAGGTGAAAGCCAGCCTTTTCGAGCGGTCCCTACCCCGATATCCATGAATTCCAATGAATGATAATTATGGGCATCTGTATTGATAGCAATAGGTACCCCCTGCTCTTGTGCTTTTTGGATCCACTCCCATGATAAGTCCAATCTGTTTGGATTAGCATTTAATTCGAGTACTGTATCTGTTTCCCTTGCTTTTTCGATCAGCTTTTCCACATCGACAGCATAGCCTTTCCTGCGCCCAATCAGCCTTCCGGTTGGATGCGCAATAACATGGACGTATGGATTTTCCAGAGCGGCAAACAGCCGCTCCATTATTTTTTCACTTGATTGCGTAAAACTAGAATGGATAGCCCCGATAACATAATCCATCTTTTTCAAAAATTCGTCATCAAAATCCAGCGTTCCATCTGGCAGGATATCCATCTCTACCCCGGAGAATATGTGAAAATCAGGGTATTTCTGATTCAATCTGGCAATCTCTTCCGCTTGCTTTGTTAACCTTTCTTCATTTAAGCCATTGGCTACTTTTAAATACTTGGAATGATCGGTAATGGCGATATACTCGTATCCTCTATCCCACGCTTTAATCACCATCTCTTCCATTGACTGTCCACCGTCACTCCAAGTCGTATGCATGTGCAAATCCCCGCGGATATCAGATGATTGAATCAACGGAACTGATGAACGGAAGGACTCGAGCTCTCCATGGTTTTCTCTTACCTCAGGGGGAATATATTGCAAACCGAAGTGATTAAAAAATGCCTCTTCCGTTTTAAAAGTGGTGATTTTTCCTGTTTCATTATTTTCAATACCATATTCATTTATTTTGTCGCCTTGTGATTTAGCCAATTGCCGCAAAGCGACATTGTGGTCCTTTGATCCTGTAAAGTGATGCAAAGTCGTCGCAAACTCCTCGGAGGTAACGATTCTGAAGTCGACATTTACATCATAACCTTCTTCCAAAACAACCGATACCTTTGTTTCACCAGTGGCGACTTTCTCTTTAATATTATCCAATGCCAATAGTTCGTCTCTTACTTTATCTGGATCTTCAGAAGCAATAATAAAGTCCAGATCTCTTACTGTTTCGCTCATTCTCCTCATACTTCCTGCCCGAGAGAAACGTTTTATTTCGGTAATTTCTTTTAAATAGCTTTCAATTTTTTCAGCAATTGGAAGCATAAAAGCTAGGGGAAGACGTTCTGGACGGTTAGAGGCTTCTTCTAAGGCTGTCAGGATTTTCTCTGCAGACTTTTTGCCAAATCCGCTCAGTTCTTCTACTTTTCCCTTTTCACAAGCTTCTTTTAATGTCGCTGCGTCAACTACACCAAGCTCCTGGTAGAGTTTTGCCAATTTTTTCCCGCCCAGTCCAGGCAAATTCAGCAGAGGAACCAGGCCCTCTGGCACTTCTTCCTCTAACTGCTTAAGCGTATCTGACTCTCCATTTTGGATAAATTCTTCGATAACAGTTGAAGTTCCTTTTCCAATCCCATTTATCTTGGTAAAATCATTCATTTCACTTAGAGACCTGTCATCCGTTTCTAAAGCCTGCGCTGCTTTTCGATAGGCGGATATTTTAAAAGGATTCTCCCCTTTCAGCTCCAGATATACAGCTATATTCTCTAATAACTTGATAACATCTTTTTTATTAACTTCCATCGTTATCACCATCCTATAAACTGTTATTATTTGAAATTGCCTGGCTGCTTTGTGTAAAAGTATAAAAAGAGACTATCCCGGAACAGGTTCAGGCCAAACTACAACAATCAAGCTTTTGGGCTTTATCAGCCAACAAATGTAGTGGTAGAACAACCTGCCTTATGGAATAGCCTCTTACGCCGGGAGTATTAGCAGAAGCAAGCCGGCCTGCCATTTATCATTCAGTCACTTATCAAACAACCCTGAAACATGTTCAAACCATAGTTCTTTGATCTGAGCTGATATAAACGGGGTATGGTCAATAATAAATGACGCTATAACTGATCGTTCCAGTATAGTTTGCACAAACTCTAGTGGAAGTAAAGCACCAATATACAATAGAATAAATACAAGTAAGTAAACTTCTATAAATCCAAGAATGGCGCCAAGTAAACCATTGATAGAACTCAAAATAGGCAAATCTGCAACAAAATCGAGCATGGATGCAATGATTTGCAAGGCAATCCGTACAGCAAAAAAGATAATTGCAAATGCTATCGCATTGTAAAATGCTGTCTCCAATGGTAGAGACTCTAGAAATAAAGCCCATGAAGCATCATCAGGCATATCAGGATATGGTATCCATAACTGCAGCTTTGAAGCTAAATCATCATAATAAGCAGCGGCCACAATAAATGCTGCAATAAAACCGAGCAGATGGAATAATTGCAGGATGAACCCGCGTTTCAGGCCTGTAAAAAAGCCTAAAATCAGTACTATAATTAAAATTAAATCAATCATTTTTATCTTGTTCCTTTTTTTGTTTAATTGAACCGAGCAGTTCAGTATATTCTTCTTTTAGTTTTAAATAATCATTCATCGTATTCACCGCTGTCAATACTGCCAGCCTGGTAGTATCCAGACTTTTATTCGATTCATGGATATCTCTCATTTTTTGGTCAACGAGACTGGCGACCATTCTTACATGGTGGGCAGGCTCTTCACCAATAATGGTATATGAACGATTATGTATTTCGACAGTAGTACGTGTTTTGTCTGATTGGGACACGCTTTTCCCCCCTTGTCGTAAAAACTCAACTTTCCTTATTGTAACCCGGATTCAGATAAGTCCTTATCATTAACCGGTATTCTGTCATTCATTAGTTTTGCAGGTCGATAATGCCAATATTATATCTGCTTCACATCATAATAAAACGATGAAAAGCACCGAAGTTCTGCTGCCCTCAAGGGATTTCACTGATCTCCACAGTACCAAAGCTGAGGTCATCTTTGCGATAAAATCCTAAAGTTAATATTAACACGAAGTTTGTCATTTAGGAAACTATTGTGTATGTCATTATTTTATTATGCTGAAAGTCTGCTATACTGGGGATACTCTATTAGAATTGGGGAGATTGTTTTGCCACAAGTTGTACTGAAACTCACCAGCCAGGATATGGATAAAATGAAGACATATTACCAGAAATATTTAAAAACAGCACCTTCCGGATCAGTATTCGCTGCTAAAACACCTAGTTGCTCAATCACTGCCTATAAATCGGGAAAAGTATTGTTTCAAGGAAGAACGCCCAATGATGAAGCAGATAAGTGGGGGACCGCTGAACAGACAGCCGCGTCGAAAATAAAAAAAAGCTCAACAAGTAAGCATCAGTACATTCCGCCAGAAAGTTTATTTATAAGCTCTCACATTGGATCGGATGAAGCTGGGACAGGTGACTATTTTGGTCCTGTTACCGTAGCCGCTGCTTTTATAACAGCTGATCAAATCCCTCTGCTAAAGGACTTGGGTGTCAAGGATTCCAAGCATTTAACCGATGAAAAAATCCGCTCTATCGCCCAGGAATTAGTCAAGCAGAAAATACCATACTCCTTAGTTGTATTACATAATGAAAAATATAATCAACTACAAAGTAAAGGTTGGTCGCAGGGAAAAATGAAAACCATGCTTCATCACCATGCCATTACCAAGCTTTCGCAAAAAATTTCGCCCATACAACCGGATGGCATCCTGATCGACCAATTTTCTGAGCCAAACGTCTATATTAAGCATCTGGCAACTGAAAAAGAACAACTGCAGTCCAATGTATATTTCATGACAAAAGCAGAAAGCCATTCAATCGCAGTCGCAGCTGGCTCGATTATCGCCAGAGCGAGTTTTGTAAAAGAAATGGAGAAGCTTTCAGAAAAACTAGGCACGGAGCTGCCTAAGGGAGCCTCCCAAAAAGTCGACAAGGCTGCTGCAACGATTATCGGAAAACATGGAAAACAAGCGTTAAACGAATGCGCCAAAACCCATTTTGCCAATACAAAGAAAGCAGAGGCTCTTATATAGGAACATATCCCTTGTTTATCCTTTTCACAGGCCTTCTCTTAGGCCGAAATAAAAGAGGACCAAATCGCAACTGATTTGGTCCTCTTATTGTCATGAAATATTTTTTTATATTGTTCCCTGTTTTACCCTCTCAACTCTGCACCGTGAGCCTCTTTTACTGCTGACAAAATCTCTTGGTAAGAAGACTCTACTTCTTCATCCTTTAATGTTTTTTCCGGATCAAGATAGAGCAAGTTAAATGCAATTGATTTTCTTCCGGCCGGCAGGTGTTCCCCTTGGTAGACGTCAAAAACCTGTACATCCTTTACTAGCGGCCCCCCAGCTGCTTCTATCGTTTTCTTAATATCGCCTGCATGCAGACCTTCTTCGACCATTAAAGCAATATCTCTGGATATAGAGGGATATCTAGGTATCTTACTAAAACTAGGTTCCACATGGATCGTCTCCAGCAGCTTCTCCAAATCGATGTCAAATACATAAGTGTCCTTTAAATCAAAGTCATTCTGCACCGTTGGATGAATCTGTCCAATAAATCCGATTGAAGTCCCATTTGACAATAATTGTGCTGTTCTCCCAGGATGCATCCCATCGAGTTTTGCTTGTTTATATTCTACATGTACGCCTAACTTATCGAATAATCCTTCAGCTATACCTTTCACAACGAAAAAATCAACCTGTTTCTTTTCCTGCTGCCACGGATATGCCAGCCAATCACCTGTAACTGCTGCTGCTAATCTCAGGACTTCTTGAGGCTGTTTAGTGACATTTTCCCCTACAGTGGAAACAAAAACAGTTCCCATTTCATAATAAGCCAAGTTCGGTTGTTTTCTGGCTAAGTTATAGGATAAGGATGCCAAAAGTTCTGGGAGGATACTTAAACGAAGATTACTGTGCTCTTCACTCATTGGCATCGACAAGCGGATTGAACCAGCAGCCTTTTCACTTATTTCCGGGCTGGTCAGCATTTCAGCCCGTTCCTTACTGGTCAATGAATAAGTGATAGCTTCCATCAATCCAGCTCCCTCCATATAATGTTTCACTTCTCGTTTTAAAGTCTGCCTGTCTGTAAGGCCGCCAGCTTGTGACGCTCCTTGCGGCAGTGTATATGGAAGGTTATCATAGCCATAGATTCTGGCCACTTCTTCGACCATATCTTCAAAAATAGTTATATCGCCGCGGCGAGTAGGAATCGAAACTACAAATCCACTATTTTTTTCTTCGAAATGGAAATTTAACCTTCTTAATATCCCGGCTATCTCCTGATCGGTTATAGCTGTACCGAGTCTATCATTTATATTGCTAGTGGTGATTTCCACCTTTGCTTCTGAGCGGTCTAGTTGATCAAATGCAACAGGGCCGGTTAACACTTTTCCGCCAGCATATTCGCTTAACAACTGACAAGCGCGGATTCCAGCTCTTTTCACACGATCGGGATCTATGCCTTTTTCATATCTTGTACTTGATTCGCTTCTCAACCCATGATCCCTTGAACTTTTTCTAACTGCAACTGGTGAAAAGTAAGCAGCTTCTAACAATACAGTCGTTGTTGACTCGGAGACTTCTGCATCTGCTCCGCCCATAACACCTGCCAACGCAGTCGGCTGCTGGCCATTGGTAATTACTAGATGTTCAGCAGACAGTTCTCTTTCCTGTCCGTCAAGGGTTACTATTGACTCATTGTCGTAAGCACGTCGGACAACAATTTCTTTAGATCCAAATTGGTCATAGTCAAATGCGTGAAGCGGCTGTCCATACTCAAGTAGTACATAGTTGGTAATATCGACGACATTGTTTATCGGCCGGATTCCAGCAGCAATTAAATAATTTCGAATCCATAGCGGCGAAGGTTTCACTTCAATATCCTTGATGACAAAAGCACCATAATAAGGATTTAAATCAGGAGCCTCGACTCGAACATCAATGTAATCTTCCGTAAGTTCTGCAGTGAATTCAACCGACTCATCAGGAAGCTGTAATGGTTGGTCCAATATAGCTGCGGTCTCATAAGCCACACCTAGCATACTAAGTGCATCCGAACGATTAGGAGTTAACCCAAGTTCCAAAACAGCGTCATCCAAATTAAGTAATTGCGAGGCATCTGCCCCTATTTCAGCATTCTCAGGAAAAACAAAAATCCCGTCAGCAAACTCTTTGGGCACAAACTTCTCTTCAATCCCTAATTCTTGTAAGGAACAAATCATTCCTCGTGATTCGACTCCACGTAATTTTGCTTTCTTAATTTTAAAGTTTCCCGGCAGTACGGCTCCCGGCTTTGCTACAGCAACTTTTTGGCCTTGTTTTATGTTGGGGGCCCCACAAATGATTTGCAAATCTTCTTCACCAACATCCACTTGACATAAGTTCAACTTATCAGCATTTGGATGTTTCTCACATTGTTTCACATAGCCTACAACAACATTGCTGCTATCATCTGCGATATATTCTATACCTTCGACTTCTATACCAGATTTAGTTATTTTTTCAGCTAGTTCGTCTGGCGGTAAATGATTGATGTCTACATAATTTTTCAACCAGTTTAGTGATACAAACATAACTTTCCCTCCTGTTTACGCTTTATGGTATTGCTTTAAGAATCTTATATCGTTTGTATAAAAGTGACGGATATCGTCCACCCCGTACTTTAACATAGCAATTCTTTCTGGTCCCATTCCGAATGCGAAGCCAGTGTATTCTTTCGGATCGTACCCGGCCATTTCCAATACCCGCGGATGGACCATACCGCCTCCGAGAATTTCAATCCAGCCTGTTCCTTTACAGACAGAACAACCTTCTCCATTGCATACTTTACAGGATATATCCATCTCTACAGATGGTTCAGTAAATGGGAAAAAGCTTGGACGCAGACGGATTTCCCTCTCTTCACCGAACATTTGCTTAGCGAAACGGTTCAATACCCCTTTCAAATCACTCATTTGTACGTTCTTATCGACATACAACCCTTCTACTTGCGTAAATTGATGGGAATGGGTGGCGTCATCTGTATCTCTCCGGTACACTTTCCCCGGGCATATCATTTTAACTGGCTTTTTACCATCATACTTTCCCATTGTACGAGCCTGAACAGGAGAAGTATGGGTCCGCATCAATAACTCTTCGGTTATATAAAAGGAATCCTGCATATCTCGCGCTGGATGTCCTTTCGGAAGATTCAACGCTTCGAAGTTAAAATAATCTGTTTCAACCTCCGGGCCTTCCCTTACTTCAAAGCCCATTCCAATAAATAAATCCTCTATCTCTTCTACAATAGAAGTTAACAGGTGCGGGCCTCCTACATTTACTGGCCGTCCTGGCAAAGTCACATCAATTGTTTCCTTTTCGAGTTTTGCTTCAAGCTGCTTTGCTTCTAATGTTTCTTTTTTCGTATCAAGCACATCAGCAATTGATTCTCTAACTCTATTTGCCAATTCGCCGATGACCGGCCGCTCTTCTTTGGATAGCTTACCCATCCCACGCAGCACCTCGGTAATCGGTCCTTTTTTCCCTAGATAAGCAACCCGAATCTCTTGCAGTTCAGAAAGAGTTTCGGCCTGTTCCGCTTTGGCTAATGCTTCTTCTTTTAATTCTTGCAATCGCTCCTTCATTTATAGGAACCTCCTCTTGGTTTCATCAATCTTTTTCAATTTCGTTTTTATATGCATTAAAAAAAGCCCCTCCCTAAAAAAGGGACGAGACTAACATCGCGGTACCACCCTTGTTGATGCTATGATGCACCCACTTGAGCTTGATAACGGAATAATCCGGAACACCTTTATTTGCCGGGCGGCAAGGTCTAAGTGTCGGCTCCAGAGTGAAATTTCAATCATTACCGCGATAGAAATGCTTCCAGTCTGTGGCATTTCCTCCCTGTATATCGGTTTGTAATCATTTACTGGCTCTTTCACGGCCTGTCAATTTATTAATTGTTATTTTCTTATTATAGAAAAAGCAATCCTAACTTGCAACCCTAAAGCAGGCCCTATTTTTCAAATAGATGAGCCAGATGATAAATAAGGATGCCTGCTGCGACACTTACGTTCAATGACTCTGCTTTCCCCCAGATAGGAATTTGGACTTTATCTGTCGCCCTTTCGATAATATCCCCCGCTATTCCCGCTCCTTCATTACCGACAACTAATGCTGCCTTGGCAGGGACTGTTAAAGAGGAATAGGGCTTGGCATCCTCCAGCGTGGAAGCCCATATTGCAAATCCATCCGTTTTCAATTGCTCGATTACAGGAATCAGGTTCTCCTGGAAGATTGGCAAATGGAAAAGGGAGCCTTGCGTTGATCTAAGTACTTTCTCATTAAATATATCGACTGAGCCACTCCCTACATACACGGCGTCGAACCCTGCTGCGTCTGCTGTGCGGACCATCGTACCCAAATTACCTGGATCCTGTACTTTATCTACCAATAGCAGTTTTTGAAACTGCAATTTCTCAGGCTGATTCATTTCAACCACAGCTGCTATCCCTTGCGGCGTTTTAGTATCTGTAATTGACTTTAAAATGTGATTAGAAACAAAGTAAGTATCCAAGTCTTTTATCCATACTGGTATTTCTGCACCTTCGCCCAGAATTACTTCTTTTACCTTCCAATCGCTTTTTAATGCTTCTTCAATCATATGGTAACCTTCAACCAGAAAGCAATTTGTCTCTTCTCTCACTTTTCTTTTTTTTAATTTTTGCCAGCTTTTCACTCGATCGTTTTGAACAGACGTAATCACTTTCATCATCCTTTTGATTTAATTCCTCTTTATCATACATATTCCAATGCATCCTGGTCAAACTAATTGTAAATTAAGCTTTTTAAAGAAAAATCGAGGTGATGGATAAATGGATTTGAATTTACGAAAAGCAATTTTGGAAAATGTCTCTGAAAATAATACAGAGCAATTGGAAGCAACCATTTTAGATGCGATTGAAAGTGGAGAAGAAAAAATGCTTCCAGGCCTAGGAGTTTTATTTGAACTTATCTGGCAGCAATCCGATAAAGCAGACAAAGAAGAGATGCTCTCTGCCCTCGAAAAAGGTGTACAGCAAGCTCAATAGCATTTCCAAAACCGATATTTTAAAGCTGTCCCTTTCATAGAGGACGGCTTTTTTATTAATGATTGTTTTATCATC
Organism: Sediminibacillus albus; assembly: GCF_900101125.1. Lineage (GTDB taxonomy): Bacteria > Bacillota > Bacilli > Bacillales > Amphibacillaceae > Sediminibacillus > Sediminibacillus albus. Next base: position 88,187 of record NZ_FNFL01000006.1, read on the forward strand.
GCTCAAAATGCAATTGCCTAACCAGGCAATATAAGGTAAAATAAATAAAAATGAAAAGTTTTCCCGGGGGATAATATAAATGGAAATAAGACAATTTCAAAACTTAATGCAATTGCAGGCAATGTCAATTTTAAGCGGAAATAATTCTTCTTTATCTAATAACTCATCTATGATGGAAACAGCTTTCCAGCAACTATTGCAATCACAACTATCAAATAATTCAGCGTCAGCTGTTAATACAGGTAAACCATCTGGTTATTCGGTGCCCTATCAGCCAGTTGATACATATACACCAGAAATCAGCTATGTGAACAACGAGATGCCTTCCAGTTCCTCGAATGGTATTGATGCATATATTCAGCAGGCTTCACAAAAATACGGAGTCGATGAAGAGTTAATCAGATCTGTCATTAAGACAGAATCCAATTTCAATGCCAATGCGACAAGCTATGCTGGCGCACAAGGCTTAATGCAGTTAATGCCTGAAACAGCAAGAGGGCTTGGGGTGCAAAACGCTTTTGATCCATCGCAAAATATTATGGGGGGCACCAAGTACCTAAAGCAAATGCTTGACCGTTACAGCGGAAATACCACATTAGCTTTAGCTGCTTACAATGCAGGTCCAGGAAATGTAGATAAATACGATGGAGTACCACCTTTTACAGAGACACAAAATTACGTCAAAAAAGTGTTGGGCTCCTATAGTGTTTAAATAACTTGATGTTAAAAGGAGCTGTCCAGCAATTGGACAGCTCCTTTTCTATTTCTCCATAACTTATCGTCAATTGATAATTGTATTATCTCCTGCGGGGCAGTCCAGTGCCTACGCAGCTAACCGTTCGTTTCCGCTTTTCTTTGGCTAGCTTTAACTCCCAGCGGCTCCTGCACTTCCTGCTCCTTCGTCCGATAAGTCAACATCGAATCGCAATATGAAGGAAGGCCGACTAGGATCGGGCTTTGCGCCCAACGTCGGCATACCCCTATGAAGGGGCATGTTTCCTTTATCTCCTGCGGGGCAGTCCAGTGCCTACGCAGCTAACCGGTCGTTTCCGCTTTTCTTAGTTAAATGTTATTTCTTTTACTTTTTCTGTATCTAGTCCTTTGATGACTTCTACAATCAATTTGACCGCGTTTTCGAAGTCATCTTGATGAAGAATAGCAGCATGGGTATGGATATACCTTGTAGCGATAGTAATCGACAATGCTGGCACACCATTAGCTGTCAAGTGGATAGATCCTGTATCCGTACCTCCTGCAGCCATTGTTGCATATTGGTAAGGGATTTTTTTCTCATCAGCTGTATCAAGAACATAATCACGCAGGCCTTTGTGCGAGATGGCAGATGCGTCATAAAGAATAATCTGCGGACCTTCGCCAATTTTACTGTCTGCTTCTTTATCGGATACTCCTGGAGTGTCACCAGCAATGCCCACGTCCACACCAAAACCGATATCAGGTTCAATCCGATGAGTAGATGTACGAGCCCCTCTTAATCCAACTTCCTCTTGCACTGTTCCTACTCCATATACGACATTAGGATGTTCTTCGCCTTTCAAGCGTTTTAAAACTTCGATAGCAATCGCACAGCCAATCCGGTTATCCCAGGCTTTAGCTAATAAAAGCTTGTCATTTTTCATTTGAGTGAATTCAAAGTAAGGCACAATTGAATCTCCTGGACGAACGCCAAACTCCTCAGCTTCTTCTTTGCTTGACGCCCCGATATCAATAAACATTTCCTTGATATCAACCGGTTTCTTACGTGCTTCTGCCGGAAGAATATGTGGAGGTTTTGAGCCAATAATCCCTGTGATATCGCCTTTTCTAGTCAGTAATGTCACTCGTTGAGCCAACATTACCTGGCTCCACCAGCCGCCGATTGTTTGAAAATAGACAAACCCTTTATCATCAATCCTGGTTACCATAAAACCAACCTCATCTAAATGGCCGGCAACCATGATTTTAGGTCCGTTTTCCTTACCGGTTTTTTTTGCGATCAGGCTTCCAATATTATCGGTGAAAACCTCATCGGCATAGGGTGTTATGTACTTTTCCATCACTTGTCTAGCTTCTTTTTCATTTCCAGAAATAGCTCTAGCGTCTGTAAGCTCTTTCAACATTGATACCGTTTCATTGTATTCTGCCATATGTAAATCCTCCTTATATAGTGTCACCTTTAAATTATAGCGTTTTTTGATAATTTAAACAAAAGATAGCCTTCCTCACCACGCACGGGTAATCTTGATAATAGTTGAATCCCCTCTAGTACCCTTGATCTTGTCTAGTATGGTTCACTTGGTTCTTATGATGATATGCCTCTTGAATTTCTTTTTCTCCGAATCCCAGACTAGCTCCTAATTGCAGATAAGTGATAAACAGCTGCTCATATTTTTCTTTGCTCGATTCCTGTTTAAATGCTATGATTTGTTCAAATACCAAATGAAATAATTGAGTCACATCTTGTCCGGTTTTTTTCCATACAGAAGAAGCAGAGAACCTTAGTTTCGTATCAAGCCCAAGGGAAAGAATAAAATGCAAGCCATCGACATACTCCTCTAAAATCACCGATTGCCCGCTTTGGGGCTTTTGGCTCCAAAATTTAAAGCAGCGGGTTTCATTTGCCAGCTCGCCTACTTCTACTAATAATGCTAAGACTTTCTTTTCGAATAAATCTTCTTTATTTAGTTGATGGTTTGTTTGGATATGTTCATCCAATTGCTTTTGTGTACCGAATAGCTCTTCCCAAAACATGTTATTTCTCCTTTTTCCACTTTTTTTACGATTATAACATGGATATCTTTCATTTAGTGAAACCTATGCTGCTTGTTATTCGTAAAATATACAGACTCTGACAAACGGGAGACGGTGAATATGATTGTTCTATTATTCCGCTTATTAATTTTCATAGCAATTATTTTACTGCTTTTTACTGCTTACAAGTATGTAATAAATCCGAAGCGAAAATTGGAAGTCGCGAGCGAAAAAAAAGATTTTTTCCTTTTGGATGACAGCGAAAATATAAAAAAGAATTTTTTAATGACTTACAAAGGTTTTCTGTTTGAAGGGGAAAAGTACCTTGGCACTACAGAGCATTCCTTTGATGTCGTTAATATAAGCATCCATGCACACCATCCGGCAGAACTAAAAGGATTGGAGAGAGATGATTTGCATTTTATGGAAAAGGAAGTACTAATCCGGTACCCTTTTGCTGAGGTTGAATGGAAACATCCAATGGATAAGCTGCTATTAAATAAATAAGCGTTATAATAGGTTCACCATCTAAAAAACTGGCGCAACATATCAAGCGCCAGTTTTTTATCTCGATTTCACAGGAGAGGCTCTTTTTAAGAAAAATTCTTCCCATTTAATACTTATTTCTTTTCTCCTCATTAAATAAAACATTGGAAGCAGTACGACTATAAAAGCCGCCATTGCTGCGAAGGAAAAACTCGATATCCATTTTCCTAAAGAGGTATATACAACAGCCAAAGGAATGTTGGAATACAAGGATGAACGCATGTAATCTTTAAAGTTAGCTGAGATTTCTAATAAACATAAAGATAATAAATGAAAGTGAATAAAAGGAACGAGGCGCAGCACAGCTATTTGTGAAGTAGTTAGTTGCGAATTCTTTCCAACCATTTTTTGTTTCATTTTCACCAATCTTTCCAAAGTTCCAGGCATCCACTGTATGACTCGGTAAAAAGCCATACTTGATAATGTAATGCCCACTACAGAATAAACCGTTCCAGCTACAGCTCCAAATAGGATTCCTCCCGAAATGCAAATAATCATTACTGGCAGGAAAAACAACGGACGAAACAAATGAAAACAAATAAAAAGCAGAGGAGCAAATATTCCACCTGTCTCCATTATTGCAAACAAATAAGTGCTTACAAGTTCCATTTCCGCCCCCCCCTTTTTGCACTTTGTCATCTAATTCTATGACAGAAGACGAGCCTTTATGACAAGATCAATCCTTCATGGTTGTCCTTTTTTCGCGAATATTCCTTACTGCCATCACATGTTTGAGTAAACAACAAACAAGTATAGCTGCAGCAATACAAGGGCAGGAAGGCCAAACCTGAAACCGAACCGGCGTGTCTTGTGCTTAAAGGTGTGCATAGCTGCAAAGCTTCCCGCAGCACCACCAATGATTGCAAGCAGCCAAAGCGTTTTTTCAGGAATCCTCCATTGCCGTTTTACTGCCCTTCTTTTATCCAGCCACATAACGATCCATGCTGCAACGTTTATAGCAGCAAGGTATACAAATAGAATTAAATTTATCGTCATCCCGCACCTCTTTCCATATGTATACGGACATTTCACATATATAAAAAGCCATTCTCTAGTAAGAGAATGGCTTTTCCATTATTTCAATGCTTGTTTTGCTTTATCAGCTAGTTGAGCGAACGCTTTTTCATCATTGATAGCAAGCTCAGAAAGCATTTTACGGTTCACTTCAATCCCAGCTTGTTTAAGACCGTGCATTAGACGGCTGTAGGAAAGGTCATTCAAACGTGCTGCAGCATTAATACGTGCAATCCATAATTTACGGAATTCGCGTTTTTTCTGTCTGCGGTCACGGTAAGCATATTGACCTGATTTCATAACTTGTTGTTTTGCTGTTTTAAATAACGCATGCTTGGAACCATAATAACCCTTTGCTAATTTCAATATGCGCTTACGACGTCTGCGTGTAACTGTTCCACCTTTAACACGTGGCATAATAATTCCCTCCTAATATATATAAACGAATCAATTTCGAATTTGGATTTATTTGTTTGGAAGCATTTGCTTGATACGCTTGTAATCTCCAGCAGATACTAAAGCATCTTTGCGCAACTTACGCTTTTGCTTTTGAGACTTGTTTGCAAACAAGTGACTAGTATATGCGTGAGAGCGTTTAAGCTTCCCAGAACCTGTTTTTTGGAAACGTTTTTGAGAACCTTTGTGGGTCTTCATTTTTGGCATCGTATGTTCCTCCTTGTATTGAATGTCCAAGTTTATGGCATAAGCTTCTCTTGAACCTTTTTAGTGATTGTCCCTTTTTAGCGGGCAAAGTCATTAAATTATTTTTCGTTTATCGGGGCAAGCAACAAGAACATACTGCGGCCTTCCATTTTCGGCTTTGTTTCAATGGTAGAGATATCTTTGCACTCATCTGCCATCTTTTCAAGAACCTCTTGGCCTAGTTCCTTATGGGTAATAGCACGGCCACGGAAACGAATGGAAGCTTTTACCTTGTCGCCCTTTTCAAGAAATTTTCTGGCATTGCGAAGTTTTGTATTGAAATCGTGATCTTCAATGCCGGGGCTCAGGCGTACTTCCTTTACATTAATAACTTTTTGCTTCTTACGTGCTTCTTTTTCTTTCTTTTGCTGTTCGAAACGGAATTTACCGTAATCCATGATTCGGCATACCGGTGGTTTAGCATTTGGAGCTACTAGAACTAAGTCCAAATTTCTTGTTTGAGCAATTTCTAATGCTTCTTGACGGGATTTAACGCCAAGTTGGTCACCATTTGAATCAATGAGGCGAACCTCGCGGGCACGTATTTTCTCATTGACATTCATATCTTTGCTAATAATGAGCCACCTCCATAGAGTTTAGAAAAAAATATAAGATCTTTACCGACGCACTTTAGTAAGACTTGGCGACTGATGCCAAGTTTTAATAGATAACCGTGATTTTCCTATATTTTAAATTAAAATATAAAAAAAGTGTCGGTACATACTGCACCCACACGTCTCCCTTTACAATAAGGATTTGCAACCTGCCAACTGCTTTGCGCGTCAATCAGGTGAGAAGCGGGTGCTTCTGCTTGCCTCAGATCATTATTTAATTTCACCTATAAAATAATAGCATAGTTACACAAAGATGTCAATATCCGTTTGTTTCTCAGAAAACGACTATTCAATAATACTAAAAAACCATCTAAAATGCAAGAAGCTTTTCGCCACCAGACAGACACCATAAGAAGAGTAGGGCTCCGACACTGGTTTCAGTGTCGGAGCCCTTGTCAACCAGGCTACTTATTCGTCAATGCTTTCTCTCCGATCTCCGATTTTATGCTGGTGATAAAATCATCCAACGGTTTTGTCTCTGAATTTTTTTCTCCGTAGCGACGGACATTTACTGCTTTGTTGTCGATCTCCTTGTCGCCCACTACTAATGCAAAAGGTATTTTTTGCATTTGTGCTTCCCTTATTTTATAGCCGATTTTCTCGTCTCTTTCATCAACCTCTACCCGCACACCTTGATAACGAAGTTCCTCTTCTACTTTTTTTGCATAATCCAAATGGATTTCAGCAGATACTGGAATTATTCTCGCTTGTACAGGCGCCAGCCATGTAGGAAATGCTCCTTTATATTCCTCAATCAAGAATGCTACAAACCGTTCCATCGTAGAAACGACACCGCGGTGAATAACTACCGGCCGATGCTCTTTACCGTCTTCGCCAATGTAAGTCAAGTCGAAACGCTCGGGCAAATGGAAGTCTAACTGAACCGTTGACAGGGTTTCATCTTTTCCCAAGGCAGTTTTTACTTGTACATCTAGTTTCGGTCCGTAGAATGCTGCTTCACCCTTCGCTTCCACATAATCTAGCTCCATATCTTCCATGGTTTCTTTCAGCATTGTCTGGGCTTTTTCCCACATCTCATCATTGTCCACGTACTTCTCTGTATCTTCCGGATCGCGGTAAGATAAACGGAAATAGTAATCATTTATTCCGAAATCTTTATAGACCGCCTGGACAAGCTGAACAACCCGGATAAATTCATCCTTCAACTGGTCAGGCCTTGCAAAAATATGTGCATCGTTCAAAGTCATTGCCCGTACGCGCTGCAACCCAGCCAAGGCTCCCGACATCTCGTGGCGATGCATCGTACCTAGTTCCGCTATTCTGACAGGAAGATTACGGTAGCTGTGCAGCTCATTTTTAAAGACCATCATGTGATGCGGACAATTCATCGGACGCAACACAAGGTCTTCGTTGTCCATTTCCATAGTCGGAAACATATCATCCTTGTAATGATCCCAGTGTCCACTTGTTTTGTAAAGGTCGACACTTCCCAGTACCGGCGTATAAACATGGTCATATCCTAATCTTTCTTCTAAATCAACGATATAGCGTTCAATAGTACGGCGGATCGTTGCCCCTTTTGGCAGCCACAGCGGCAGCCCTTGTCCCACTTTTTGAGAAACGGTAAAAAGGTCTAGTTCCTTACCTAGCTTACGATGGTCCCGCTCCTTTGCTTCCTCGCGAAGCCGCAAGTATTCCTCCAGGCTGCTCTTCTTTTCGAATGCAGTTCCATATATGCGCTGCAACATCTTATTATTGCTGTCCCCGCGCCAATACGCTCCTGAAATGCTTAATAATTTAAAGACTTTGATTTTGCTAGTGGAAGGAACATGAATACCCCGGCATAAATCAAAAAACTCTCCTTGCTGGTAAATGGAAACTGTTTCTCCTTCTGGAATAGCGTCGATTAACTCTATTTTCAGTTCATCGCCTATCGACCGGAACATTTCCTTTGCTTCTTCTCTGGAAACCTCTTCCCGGATAATCTCAAGATTTTCATCAATAATTTTTTGCATTTCTTTTTCGATTTTTGGCAAATCTTCCGGAGTAATGGATTCTTCCATATCAAAGTCATAATAGAAACCATCCTCAATAACAGGACCGACACCGAATTGAACATTATCATATAACCGTTTGATTGCTTGCGCCATCAAATGGGCTGCAGAATGCCGCATAATTTCAATGCCCTCTTCATTTTTATTAGTAATAATTTCAATGGCGCCATTACCAGGAAGCTCACTTCGCAGATCATAAGGAACTCCATCCAATTTTACTGCCAAAGCTTGTTTTTTTAGTCCAGGGGAAATGGACGCCGCTATGTCCTCTCCCGTCGTACCAGCAGGAAACTCCTTTTTGGCGCCATCCGGGAAGGTGATTACTAGTTGTTCTGACATGTTTGTCACTCCTTTTCATTATTAGCAGAGTTAGGCATCTAAAATAAAAACGCCCATCCCTGCAGCTTTTACAGCTAAGGGACGAGCGTTGGCCTCGTGGTTCCACCCTAATTCCCGTATTTTGTGCGAATACGGCTCATTAAGCATCTGTAACGAAGATGATACGCTGCTGTCTACTGTTAATTTCGAAAACAGGGTTCAGAGGTGGTAATCAAATGCCGGAAGAACAGGAAGCTTTCAGCCAGCAGACTTCCCTCTCTATGGTCATCCTATTCATTCGATCGTATCCTCATCAAAACCGATTGTAAAGTTATATATGAAGGTATTATAGCGATACAAAGCAGAAAAATCAAGTCAATTTAATGATTTCTTAAATAGTTGGGAAATGGAAACCTTGAAAATGGTTCGAATACTGCTTTCTCCTGAAATACATTGATTACTGTTAATGTCTTAGGCTCAGAAGGATAATCACCATAAATAATTATCTGCTCGGGAGCCATTGCCAAGAGCGGTGTAATGTTTAGCTCAGCTTCATCCAGTCCGACTATGTACAAAGGCTCCTGTTGAATCAGCATTTTGATTTCCATTTTTGAAAAAGGCTTGCCTGATGACTTATAAAACTTAAAATGCTGTCCTTGAATAACATGGACAACTTGGAATTTTGACTTCTTTTTTGCCACATATTCGCGCAGCGATTGAACAAATGACTGATAATCCTCTTCTCGCTTGAATTCATCAATAGCCATTCCGATAATCTCGATGAGTTCCTCCCTGTATGTCTGCAGACGAAAATTGACAACCGAGTCAAAGTGGACTATTTCCCCGGAATGAATATTGGATTGAAACGAATCAAGCAACGTTTTTCTAAGATCGATTTCTGTAGGAATGGTTACCTCCACATTGTCCTCTTCCGCTAAAATGCACCGGGCCAATTCTAATATTCGTTGTACCTCCTCCTCATCCTTATAGTAATAAACACCTTTAATTGTCTCCAAAATCCAAGTGTTCTGTCTGTGTTTGACAAAAACATCAGCCATCGCTTTGGCTGTGTTTAACAGCTGCTCATCAGCCGTACGGTTCTCCTGGATTTTAATTTGATTTCCCCATTTGTCACTCGTTTTCCAATTCAGCTCCACATCCAGGCCGTACTGAACGATTCGGTCACAAAATGTCATAGTTTCTTCTTTTGTCTCAAAATAAACCTCAAGCAATAATCATCACCCTCATCACGATCAAACTGTTACATTATATGGATGAGAAGATGAAAAAATGTACTATCTATTCAAAGAAAAACTAATAGATTTAACTATATTATCTTTATAGGTATAAAAAAGCGGCATCTTTTCTATGCCGCTTTCCAAAAAAACTTATATTTTACTTTCTTAACCCCGGCGATTATCCCCAAACAAAGGGACTTCTCTGCTTACTTGCTTAATCCTTTCGATAATCCTGCCCGCTTTCACTTTCTCTACATCTCCTCGAGTCGTAGTAGCAAGGTGATTTTCCAGCTGTTCAAGACTATAATTAGAAGTGAAAAACACAGGGAGTTTTTCCATCATTCTATATTGCAGGATTGATCCTAAAATTTCATCTCTAAACCAGGCAGATTGAGACTCTGCGCCGATATCATCCAGCATTAATACCGGGATTTTTTTGAAGTGCTCTACTTTTGAATTAAGGGAATCATCTTTTAAAGAAGCTTTGATTTCACGGACAAATTCAGGCATATAAATGACCATGGACGGAATCCGCTTCTTGGCAAGTTCATTTGCTATTGCCCCTAGAAAGTGGGTTTTGCCTACTCCGAAAGGTCCATAAAAGTACAAACCTTTGTCTTCCTGTTGTTCCGTTCCCAATGACCGCAAATAGGAAAGAGTAGCTTTGATGGCTTCTCCGCGCTCCAAGTTATGATCCAATCCTGCAACCGATGCATTTAAAATATCTTTAGGCATGTAAAGACTTTGGATTAAAGATTTGTGTTTATCCTGCTCTTCCCTCTGTACTTTTTTGTAGCACTTATCATAAGTTAAGCGGATTTTTTTACCTTCAACATGCAGATAAGGTGAGTATCCTGCAAGAATATTGCCGCACTGCTCCAAAGCTGGACAGTCTTCACAATTTTTTGATTGTGATTTGAACTCATACAGCTTCATTAAATTTTTATCAATATCGCTGGCTTCCAATTGAGGATTACTTAGGAGCAGTTCCTTAACTCGTGAGTCATTCAAAATATCCTCACGTAAGTGACTGAAATTTTTTTGGAAGTTTTGATTTTCTCTCATCCATTTTTTTAGAGAAGCTTGAATAGGTTCCATTAGCTATCATTCCTTAATAAAAACTTCTTATTTGAAACTTTGTACGAACAGCCGGCGCCTGCATGAATGCTAGCTGCCATTTTTTAAATAATCCTTTAACAGCTCCCCTAGCTCCTCAGGGTTATCTTCAGCAGGATTTGTATGGTTTTTCGCAGTTGATGATTGTTTCTGTTCTTTTCTTTCCTTAAACCATTCCGGAATAACTTCCTTCTTGCCCGATTTCTTATAATATTGCTTATCATTTCCCCATTGCTGGTACTTTTGATTTTCCGATTTTGCCAGCATCATTGCCTGCTTGACATTTTTGACATTTTTTCTGGCCCAGTGGCTTGCGATTTTTTCCAAATAGGCTTTGGAAAGTTTCATATCTGTTTTAAGCAGTACGTAATGAACGAGTACGTTCATCACTCCAGGTGCAAGTCCTTGTTGGGTCATTACATCCCTGATGACTTTCAAATCCTGGGCTGACGCTTGATTGCCCCCAGAGAGATCTTCCAACAATTGCTTTGGAGAGATTTCTTCCAGCATCTGAATAAATTGGCCTTCTTTCGTTTCAGGCTTTTGTTCTGCTTTTATCTGGTTGTTTTTATGAGAACGATCGACCAGTTTGACATCTGACTTACGGGTGTTGGCTTGAAATAAGTCATGGCAAGCTGATTTGAACTCTCCTCCATCCAATTGATTGTCTTCATTAATTGCCCACATTACTGCACTCTCTATATCCTGACTAGTTAGTCCGTATAAAACGGCCATTTGGACGATTAACTTCCTGTTTGAGGAAGTTAAGACTTTCCTTGAGGGAATCATTCGCTGCTTCAGCATTTGCTCCAGCCAACTAAAATCAATGTTCTGTTCCGGTAAGGACAAGCCCTGGTCTTTTTGTGCCGGTTTTTCTTCTCCAGGGGAAGTTTGTGCAGCAAAGTGATTGATATAGGTATCAAAAACATCCGCAAATCCCATGGTAACATCTTCACCAAAGCCTTCTCCATTTTCTTCATCAATTCCGAAAAGGCCTCTTAAATCCAGAAACTTTTTATCCCCAAGGTGATGATATAACAGTTGAGACAACATACCATCATTAAAAAAATCAGCCGGTGAAAACGGCGGATTCAGCTGGTAGATGTATACATTATTTTGGCCTGATTCCTCTTTGTATGTATTCATCAGGCCGATGCCTTCCAGTTTTAGTCTGGCCTGGTATAATCTATCAAGCGGGAGAGACAGGTAATTCATCAACGAATGATGTGTTTGGGGATTCTGCTGGTTACTTCTCAATTGGCATTCACTCAGTAGCGTTTGATATAACGAAATCGCCTCAACCCCTACTAACGGCTGGTATAAATGGGTAAGTGATTGAAAACAATTTGCCGTAATATCTTTAGGCAGTCTTATATAAAAACCATCAATCGGAAGTAATTTACCAATATGCTGATGATTCACAGTCTCATCTCCTTTCTTTTAGTAATGAGGTTGTCCCGTAAAAAGATTTCTGTGAAGTATATATAGAAATTAAACAGGTTTATTAATTTTTGTCGGTCCGGATTAAGTCCTTTAGTTCATCAAGGAAAACGCTGATATCCTTAAATTGCCTATAAACAGACGCAAAGCGCACATAAGCTACCTCATCGACGGAGGATAATCGATCCATTACCATTTCACCGATTTCTTTGCTTTGAACTTCGGATGTGCCTCTATTGCGTAATTCTTTTTCAACTTCCACTGCAATCGATTCAATTTGCTCCAATGCTACAGGCCGTTTTTCACATGCCTTAATAAGCCCCCGCATCAATTTTTCCCGGCTGTATTCTTCCCTTGTCCCTTCTTTTTTCACTACAATTAAAGGAACTTCTTCCAGGCGCTCAAAAGTAGTGAAGCGGAAGGAGCATTCTTCACACTCGCGCCGTCTTCTGATTGATCTTCCCTCTTCTATCGGGCGTGAGTCGAGGACTTTTGTACTTTTAAATTGGCAATTTGGACATCTCATTATGTATCAACCCCACACTCTTGTAGCAATTTAATTATTCATATCCGCGTTTTTAGTCATAGAAGTTTCCAGGAAAATAAGATCCTTTTTCAATTGACTGTATAACTTCGGAACCAAATTGTGACTAAACCCAAAATCAAAAGGCAGCACCGATTCTGTCGTTACCGAAAAGTCAATCGCCGTACGATATGGTTTCACCATAATGACTGTCGCAATTATAAATGCCTTCCGTCCCCCAGTATAATTGACGCTTATTTCTCCATGTTCTTTGGATTGGGCGACAATTTGAAAAGAATCAGACCGCTTAAAATAATCTTCGACCGCTTGCAGTCCTTTATCCTTGGTGGTTTTGAAATAGTGGGTTTGTAATTTTGGATCCCAGTGGTTCTCACTTGTTTCAGAATGATTGCTAAAATATTTAGTAAACGTTTGTCGAAAACTCATCACAGCACCTCACGACTATTTAACAGTTTATTTACTTTATATTTTAACACGTTTTCGACTATTAAACGATAAACAAAATTTTCATAGCGTTTCTTTTGCTGAAACCTCATGAAACTTTCCGAATAAAAACCCCCTTGCTTTTCTAAACAGCAAGGGGGTTTGGGCTACTAACTATAATGCTTTAAATTGACTAATGTCTACAGGACCCATGCCACGAGGAACTTCGACTTTTTCGCTCCTTTTTGATTCAAGCGAATCGGCAATGAATTCTGCAGCTACATTCGGGTCAATGATATCGCCACAGGTATAAACATCAATGCTGGCATAACCATGTTCCGGAAAGCTGTGAATTGTTAAATGGGACTCTGAAATAATGACTACCCCGCTCACACCATAAGGAGCAAACTTATGGAAAGCTACTTCCCTAATTTCTGCGCCAGCTTTTAAAGCCGCATTTACGAATACCTGCTCGATTAATCCCATATCATTTAACTTATCTATATTACAGTCCCATAATTCTGCTATGACGTGCCTGCCCATTGTATCCATCAATTAATCCCCCTTTTAAAAGTAAAGAAGTTTCTTCTTGTTAAGCATGAACCGCCATGGGGGAAAGTTAGTCCAAAGAGGTCCTAACCCTTAAAGCAGTCTTCAGCCACACTTCTGTAGAAGAAAACTCAACAGGCAAATGATTAAGCCATCCTGTTGTTTTACATTTTGCTAAGTTTATTTTTATTCCCATATTTGCTTGTATACCTCATATTTTGTGCTGTTAAAACCATATTTTCTATATGGAAACAAACGTAAACAGCACCTTTTGAGGTGCAAAAAAAGTATATATGGTTTACTTCCTTTTTGCAAGCATCTTCGAGAATATTTTACTCTTAAAGGAGGAATACAAGGGTGTAACCTACACCCTTGCACTTATTATTGGATATTTAGCAGGACTTATCCCATCAGGAAAACTGAAATTGTCTGCTGTTGCTTGATTTAGCGCCAATAAACTTCGCTAAATCAACAACCCGGCAGGCATATCCCCATTCATTATCGTACCAGGCAATCACCTTGACCTTGTTCGACCCTATTACCATGGTCGATAACCCATCGATAACAGCTGAATATTCACAGGTGGTATGATCTATAGACACAAGTGGTTCTGCGCTAAATTGGATAATACCTTTTAAATACTCCCTGCTTGCCTGTTGAAAACTGTGATTGACTTGTTCCTCTGTTACATTGCTGTGCAGGTCAACAACTAAATCAACAAGAGAAACATTCGGCGTTGGCACCCTTAATGCCATTCCTTTTATCTTTCCCGTCAGCTGGGGCATCACTTCTTTTACAGCTTCCGCAGCTCCTGTTGAGGTCGGAATAATCGATTGTGTGCACCCTCTGGCCCTTCTTAAGTCCTTATGCGGATTATCCAAACTTTTTTGGTCATTAGTAAATGCGTGGACAGTGGTCATTAAACCATTAGCAATCCCATATTGTTGGTCCAATACTTTCAAAACAGGTGTTAAGCAATTGGTAGTGCAAGATGCACTGGATATAATCCGATGGCTATCCGGCCGATAGTCTTCCTCATTGACTCCCATAACAATCGTTGCATCCACCCCTGTACCAGGTGCCGTAATAATTACCTTCTTCGCCCCCGCTGTTATATGCTTACCAGCCTCTTCCTTGGATTTAAATTTACCAGTAGCTTCGATTACAATATCAACACCAAAATTCGCCCATGGAAGTTCCAAAGGATTTCTATAGGAGATAAGCGGTATTTTATTCCCATTTAGTTCAATTCCGTTTGCAATCGCTTTCACTTCATCGCTGAATTTCCCATGAACACTATCATATTTTATTAGGTGTGCTATAGTTTCTGGCGGGTAACTGGCATTTATGGCAACAATTTCAATATCTTTGTCCTTTGCCGCTTTTCTAAATACCATACGCCCTATTCTTCCAAACCCATTAATCGCTATACGAGTAGTCAACAGAATGACCTCCTAATGTGTTATGTTTTTATTCAATAACTGCGATAATAGTATATCATATTAAATAAAAGTGTGTACTATTGTTAGTTAAGAATAATAAAAAAAAGCCTGGATTAACCGAGGCCGCTGAAAAAGTCCTTTTTAATCTAAAGGGGCTGTCAAAGTTTGTTATTGATGCCACGAATCGCTTGTCGGTGGATGCTTGCCGCGGGCACGGCCTCAGCTAACTTGGTCAAGAAGATCACTTGACCAAGTGGATCTTCGGCTCGTGCTGTTTCCGCAGGCGTCACCACCGATCGCCCAACGCGGAACAAACATAGACACGGATATGAGGTCGCCTTATCTTCGGGTCTGGGAGGCATGTGCATTCAAGGGCGATGGCGATTTGTACAGCAAATGTGAAACGAATCGTTAGTCCAATGAAGGAATAGAGGGCACAAACCTCTTGAAGTTAGACGAAAAGCGGTCTGTATGGAAATTAAATCCCATACAGACCGCTTTTTAAAATTTCTACCTATCATAGAGTTTCCGTTTTTCAGTGCCCTCGATTATCCAGACTTTTTTACATGCCACTCTTCTAAAATTGATTCTAATTGTCGTTTAGACTCTTCGATTGTTCCGTTGTTATTAATAACCTTGTCCGCCATAGCGGCCTTATCTTCCATGGAAATTTGAGAAGAAATACGGTCTTCTGCTTCTTCCCTGGTAAAATTGTTCCGCCCCATTAACCGTTTTAACTGGGTTTGTTCATTGACAAAGACAACGAGTACTTTATCAACTAAATGAGTCAGCTTGCTTTCGAACAGGAGTGGAATATCAAGCACTACTGCTGATTCTCCGGCTTCTACATAGTTATCCCGCTGCCGAAGCATCTTCTTTCGGACAGCAGGGTGAACAATCTTGTTTAATTGCTCACGTTTAGCTGCATCTTTAAATATAACTTGGCCAAGTTTCTTCCGGTCTAACGATTGATCTGACTGCAGGACATTCTCCCCAAAAACCCTTACAATTTCCTGATAAGCTTCTTCTCCTGCTTCAACTACTTCTCTGGAAATTACATCTGCGTCTATAATAGGAATATCCCATTCGGAAATGATACGGGCAATGGTACTTTTGCCGCTCGCGATGCTTCCTGTCAAGCCGATTACGATAGTCAAGTTTATCCCCACCTTTTAGGTTATTTTTAAAATGCCGATGAATATGAGAATAAGCCCAGGAATAAACGTCAGGCGTTGCAGCCAGCGCCAATAAGAAAACAAATATCCACTTTTCATTCCTATCGCTAAAAACAACCCAGTTGTAAAGCCGATACCCAATGCGGCTAATAAAGGAGGGAAGCCAAGCATTGCGGCACCAATACCCGCTCCAAAAGAATCAACTGACAAGGCCAGCCCGAGCAAAAAGGCTTCAATACCAGCAATCCTTCCTGAATTATCCATGTCGGCAGTCATTGGTTTCTTTAATATTTCAATCACAATGCCCAGTGATTTAATTTCGAAAGTAAACACAATTGGTTGCTCATTTTGCGTTTTATCTGTCTTGAAAAATTGATATATGACCCATATTCCAATCACAATCAATACTGCTCCACCCATCACTTCCGCTGCCGAAGGAGCCAAAAACGAAGCAATAATGTTTCCTATCAACATGGATAAGTAAAAAACTGCTGCTGAAATAATAGCTATAAGTCCAATGGAACGTATTTGCAATATTAATTTTCGTAAGCCGTAGGTAAAACCAACCATAAAACTATCAAGGCTGACGGCGAAAGCAAGCAGTAAAAATGTAGTAATCTCGGCCATATCACTAGCTCCTTTATCCATACTTTTTTACGAGTTAGTATATGGATGGAGCATTTCTCTTGTGCTTTTCTTATTTTTGGCAAGATAAACAAATATGGGTACCTCTGCCGCCTACCTTCATTTTAATAATAGGTCCGCCGCATTTCTTGCAAGGTTCTTTTTCCTGGCCATAAACGAATAATTCCTGTTGAAACATCCCAATTTGCCCTTGGCTGTTAACATAAGAGCGAATCGTTGTTCCACCTTGGGCAATTGCTTGTTCTAATGTTTCCACTGCAAAGTAGTGGATGTTCTTTACTTCCTGCTCCGATAACTCCGTCCCCTTTTTTTCCGGGTGAATGCCCGCTTTAAATAACGTTTCATCAACATAAATGTTTCCCAGACCTGCTATAACGGATTGGTCCAGCAAAATCGATTTGATGGTTCGTTCGCTCTTATGCACTTTTTTATAAAAAACGGAAAAGTTAAAGTCAGGGCTAAAGGGATCTGGCCCTAATTGGTTTAATGGCTTCTGAGAAAATTCCTTCCCCTTCTCGACTACATGCATCGTTCCAAATTTCCTTACGTCATTGTAGCGCAATTCACTGCCATCACTAAAAGTAAACAATACATGCGTATGGTTTACTACAGGGTCTTTTTCTTGAAACACTCCATATTTTCCTTCCATCCGCAGATGGGATATTATTGTATAGTCGTCAAGCCCGAACAATAAAAATTTACCTTTACGGCCAATTTCGTTAATTGATTGGCCAATCAGCATATCCTTAAATTGATCTACGTCAGCTGGTTGCTTTATAATATTTTCCCAAAAAACTTCTACTTTGACGATTTTCTTTTTCAATACTAATTCTGACAACGTTTTTCTTACTGTTTCAACTTCTGGTAACTCCGGCATTTGCTAACTCTCTCCCTGCTATTTTGCATCGTACCAAGTTTCACCATAAGAGTAATCTACCTTAAGGGGTACATTCAGTTCTACCGCTCCCTCCATCGCAGAAGGTACGATTTTTTTCAATTTATCGATCTCAGCTCTTGGAGCTTCTAATATTAATTCATCATGCACTTGCAGAAGAACTCTAGCCTCGACTCCTTCGTCCAAGAGTTTTTGATGAAGATTAATCATGGCGAGCTTGATCACATCTGCTGCACTACCTTGAATTGGCGTATTCATAGCAGTCCGCTCTGCAAAGCTGCGTTTATTAAAGTTTCGGCTGCTAATATCAGGCAAATATCTCCTGCGATTCATAAGTGTAGTTACATAACCGCTTTGCTTAGCCTCTTGAACAATTTCTTCCATATAATCCCTAACGCCAAGATAAGTGTCCAAATAGCGGTCGATAAATTTTTTAGCTTCTTTTCGGGTAATACCTAGACTTTGCGATAATCCATAATCACTAATACCATATACGATACCAAAATTAACTGCTTTAGCCTGCCGCCTCATGTTGCCAGTAACTTCGTTTTCAGATACGTGGAAGACTTCCATGGCAGTCTGAGTATGAATGTCCTTATCGTTATTAAAGGCTTCGATTAGTTTTTCATCATTAGACATATGCGCTAGGACGCGCAGTTCTATTTGTGAATAATCCGCTGCGAAAATAAGCCAGTCATCTTGTGAGGCAGTAAATGCTTGTCTAATTTTTCTGCCCTCTTCCAGCCTGATCGGGATATTTTGCAAGTTAGGATCCGTAGAGCTCAGCCTGCCTGTCTGCGTGAGAGCCTGGTTAAATCGGGTATGGATTTTACTACTATCCTTGTGTACCACCTTGAGCAAGCCTTCAATATATGTCGATTGCAGTTTTCCAAGCTGTCTGTACAAGAGAAGCTTCGGAATAATTTCATGTTGGTCTTGTAATTGCTCCAAAATATCGGCAGAGGTGGAGTAACCAGTTTTCGTCTTTTTTATAACAGGAAGACCGAGCTTTTCAAACAATATTGGTCCTAACTGCTTGGGTGAATTCAGATTAAATGGTTCCCCAGCAAGTTCAAAGACTTCCTTCTCAATTTGCTTTAAACGGCTTTGTAGTTCTGCGCCCATATCTTTCAAACGATCTACATCCACTTTTACGCCCGTATGTTCCATCTCTCCCAATATGATAGCTAAAGGCATTTCCAATTCCTTAAACAATTCGTACTGTTGATTTTCCTGTAATTTTTTTTCGATTGTTTCTTTCAGGTGGAATATCAAATGGGTCTTTCTTGCAATATGTTCCGCTAATTGATTTTGTTCAGGGATTTGAATTTTGGCACCTTTGCCGTACACTTCCTCGTCAAACAGCACACCTTTTTCTCCCATACGATGGCATATGGCAGGAATATCATGGTTATTATCAGAAGGATTGATTAAATAAGAAGCAAGCAATAAATCAAAGTTTATCCCATTGATATGGATGCCTTTATTCAATAAAGCTACTGTGGTTTTTTTAGCATCGAACACCCATTTTTTCTTGGTCGTGTCTTCTGCCCACTCCTTAAACTCCTGCGAATTTACAGCTACCTCTGTCGGAATGAAATAATTGGAATTTTCATTTACAATTCCGAATCCTTCAATCGGTGCTGTATGATAGTTATCCTTCAGCATCTCCACAACAAGCGCTTCCTTGCCAGTGAACAGGTCTGCTTTTACTTCCGTTAAAATAGTGACATCTATATCTGGGAGCTCTTCCGCTGCTGCTTCCTGATCATCTTCCTCGCCAATTCTGCTCAACAAAGATTGGAACCCTAAATCTTTGAAAACGGCACTGACTTTGTGCGCCTGGTAGCCTGAATAATCAGTATCCTGCAAACCTATTTCTATAGGTGAGTTGCATGAAATAGTTACCAGTTCTTTGCTCATGTATGCATCCGCTTGATGGCCTTCCAGCTTCTCCTTAAGTTTTTTTCCGCTTATTTCCGGTATATTTTCATATAGATTGTCCAATGTATCGTACTGTTTAAGGAGCTTGACAGCTGTCTTTTGGCCGATACCTGGGATACCTGGTATATTGTCGGAACTGTCCCCCATCAATGCTTTCATATCAATAATCTGGTCTGGCCTAATCTCCATTTTATCCAACATAAAGGATGGGGTATAAGCGTCTATGTCGCTTAATCCTTTCTTAGTTAAGCTAACGGTTATTTTATCGGAAACAAGCTGAAGCAAGTCTTTGTCTCCGGATATCACGTTGACTTGCCAGTCTTTCTGCTCGCCTTGTTTTGCCAATGTACCGATAATATCATCTGCTTCATACTGTTCCAGCTGGTAATATGGAATGCTAAAAGCTTCCAGTAATTCTTTTAGTAGTGGAAATTGCTCCGATAATTCCGGCGGCGTTTTTTGCCTGCCGCCTTTATACTCCTTATATGTTTTATGGCGGAAGGTGGTCTTTCCCGCATCAAATGCGACTAAGATATGGGAAGGCTTTTCGGTATCAAGAATCTTCAAAAGCATATTAGTAAATCCATAGACTGCATTCGTGTACACACCTTTATCATTATTCAATAAAGGCAATGCAAAAAAGGCACGGTAAGCGATACTGTTGCCATCAATTAAAACCAATTTATTTTTCATTATTTCGGCACTCCTTTTCCTATGTGAAGGATGTATTCTTTATTATGTAACATTTAACCGTACGGACCTTTCTTTATTTTACCACGATTAAACCAAAGAAGAAAAAAGCCGCTCTGCCCTGGATAAAAAAGTTTCTGCCACTCGCAGCGCACGGTCAGTCTTGCGCTAATATAATAGTGGTCTGCCCATCCATGCGGCCAGATGGTGAAAATTGTCCTATTTTGGGAAAAACGAACAGTAACTGCATAGTTCCTAGCATACAAAAAAGCGGAGCATATGCTTCCGCTTCCCCTAAGAACCTCATTATCCGGTCCACACTTCCTTATCAAAATAACCCCTTAGAATACTCCGGTTTTCTCGGCAGACTTATAATAAATGTAGTTCCTTTTTCCAGTTGACTCTCCAGCCTGATTTCTCCATGGTGTGCTTCGACGATATGTTTGACAATTGCCAGTCCTAAACCTGTACCGCCTGTATTTCTGCTTCTTGCCCGGTCCACACGGTAAAATCTTTCAAAAATACGGCTCTGAGCTTCATCAGGTATCCCAATACCGGTATCCGAAATGGTTATTTCAATATGGTTCAGTTTTTCGCTGACTTTCAATAGTACCTTTCCATTATCTGAAGTATAGTTAACGGCATTATTCAATAGATTGATGAAAACCTGTTTAAGCCTATCTGCATCTGCAACAATCTCCAATGTATCCGGCAGCTTAATGGATAGGTCAATTTGTTTTTTAACGGCTTGCTGTTTGATAACCGGAAGTAATTCTTCTACCAAGGAGGAGAGGTCAATATTCTGGTATTCCAGACGCATTTCATCCTTTTCGAGTTTGGACAGTTCTAATAAGTCATAAATTAAAGCTTGCAATCGCTCCCCTTCCTTTAGAATAATCTCTAAAAATTGTCTGCGAAGCTGGATATCTTCCATTGCTCCTTCTAATAATGTTTCAGCAAAACCTCTGATGGAAGTTATAGGAGTTTTCAGTTCATGAGAAACATTCGCAACAAAGTCTTTTCTCATTTCCTCCAGCTTTTTCAACTCTGTAATATCGTGGAACACCAGTACGGCACCATTTAATACTTGTTTTTCATTAAATATTGGGGCACCGACGACTTCAATTGATTTTCTTTCTATTTGGCCAGAAATAGTGAATGAATCTTTCACTTTTTCTTCATAAAGAAATGCTTCCTGAACTGCTTTATGTATTCTTTCCTGATCAAGCACGTCATAATAGAGAAAACCCATAAAATCCTTTGGTTCTCCCTCAAATATTTGCAAAAACTTTCGATTGATTAAATGCACATAGCCTTTTTCATCTATAAGCATCAATCCGCTTTCCATGTTGTCAATAACTGTTCTCATTTGGCTTTCTTGCATCTTCTCCTGAAGTGTAATCTCCTGTAGATTTCTGGCCAGGACATTGATAGCATTGCTCAACTTTCCCGCTTCCCCAAAATAACTTACATAGGTTCTGGCTTTATAGTTACCCTTCACTAATTCATCAGCCACTCTTGACGCCGACTGAACTGGTTTTATGTACTTTTCAAAAATATTGATAATCAAAACCATAAAGACGATTAATCCACCAAGTAAACTAAAACCTCCAATAATTCTTTCGGTGAGAGGCAGAAGTGGAAGGATGATAATCCCCATCCCCGCAAAAATTAACACAACAACGAAAAGATAGCTCAGGAAGGGACGAATATTAACCGATCCCATTTAAATGATCCTCCATTTTGTAACCTAAACCACGAATGGTTTTAATATATACAGGATGTTTTGTGTCTGGCTCGATTTTTTCCCTTAAGTGGCTGACATGGACATCCACAATCCTAGTATCGCCAACAAAGTCATAATTCCAAACAGCGCTCAGCAATTGATCCCTTGATAGTACTTTTCCTTTATGCTTTGCCAAGTACAAAAGCAGTTCAAATTCCTTCCTGGTAAACTCGAGTGTCTCTCCCTGAAAAACTGCTTCATATTGTTCAGGATAGATGACTAAGTCAGCAATTTTAAGAAAAGATAGTTCCGTTTCCGTCTTTTTATTCGCTCTTCTTAGAATAGCCTTTATTCTCGCAACCACCTCTTTGGGGCTAAATGGTTTGGTTAGATAATCATCAGCCCCCAGCTCTAATCCGAGTACCTTATCAAACTCATCATCCTTGGCTGTTAACATGAGGATAGGTGTTTCTATCTGCTTTTGCCTCAAAAGCTTGCAAACTTCTGTCCCATCAAGCTCAGGCAACATGATGTCTAAAATGATTAAATCGAAATTTTCCTGAACGGCTTTTTGTATGGCTGCTTGGCCGTCATAGGCAACATCAGTAGTAAATCCAGCCTGTTCTACATTATATTTCAATAAAGTAACGATTGATTCTTCGTCATCTACAATTAGTACTTTGCGGCTCATCTCAACACCCCCATGTATTTATCTATATAATATCCTATTCTCATCATACAATGAAGGGATGCTTCTGTGAACAGTACAGGCTAAGGATTCTGGCAAGTTGCTGTAAATTTTTGTTTACAAACTTTACAATTCCATTCCGGAAAAGCTTAATAAAAATTTTCTAAAGAAGAAGCAATTGTCGACTTTGGCTGATAAGGAGGGCATACAACTAAGGAACCTTTGAGTACATGATCGCCCCGATTATCTGTCGCTGTTACAATGACGATCACTTGATGGTTTTCCATATCGATTTCTTTGATTTCTAAGCGAAACGTTACTGTAGCATAATGAGTAACTGGTTTCAAAAAAGCCATGTCGTGCTGTAGAATATGGCTGCCGGGCCCGGGAAGCTTCATCGATACGATGGAGGATACTACTCCGAATAATAGCACAGAAGGTACAATCGGGCACTTGTATGGGGTTTGTGAAGCATAATCATGCTGCAGGTACAGAGGGTTTGCATCATTGGTAAGTCCTAAATACAATAACAGCTCTTTATCTTCTATTTTATGGCTTGTTTGATAACTGTCCCCTACCTTTAACTGGTCGATCATTTTCCCTAGCGGTCGTTTTTTCCCTAACATGTCATAATCCTCCTCAAAATGTAATCGCTTTCTTTATTGATTTAGTTTCATTATAGAGGAAAGCAGTAAAGAGATAAAGGCGCTTAGTTAAATGTAAAAATTATGATTGCCTATAAAGAAAAGACTGTATGGAATAAATTACTTCCATACAGTCTTATTTTTACTTATTTAGCACTTCTAATACATTTTTTACAGATTCAGCTGACTTATCCAGTGCAGCTTTCTCATCCTCTAGTAAATCCAATTCGATAATTTCTTCTAACCCATTCCCGCCAATGATGGTTGGAACACCTAGATAAATATCAGAATAACCATATTCGCCTTCCAGGTAAGCAATTGACGGAAGTACTCTCCGCTGGTCTTTCAAAATTGCTTCAGCCATTACCGTTAGGGAAGCAGCAGGAGCATAATATGCACTTCCATTCCCTAACAAATTAACAATTTCCCCTCCACCTGTTCGTGTACGAGCCACTATTTCATTCAACCGCTCTTTGGAAATTAATTTTTCTAATGGGATTCCCCCAGCGAATGAATAACGGATAAGCGGAACCATATCATCTCCATGCCCGCCTAATACAAAGCCGGTAATATCCTTCACTGATAAATTAAGTTCTTCTGCTACGAAAGTGCGGAATCTAGCGGTATCAAGTACACCAGATTGGCCGATTACACGGCTTTTCGGGAATCCTGATTCTTTAAATACGGTGTATGTCATGGCATCTACCGGATTAGTTAATACCAAAATAAACGTATCAGGAGAATATTTGACAATCTCTTTTGTAACACTTTTCATTATTTTAGCATTGGTGCTCACTAAATCATCCCTGCTCATACCTGGTTTGCGGGCAATACCAGCTGTGATAATAACTAAATCGGAGCCTTCGGTATCTTTGTAATCTGCAGTTCCGGTAATTTTCGCATCAAACCCTTGCACAGGGCTGGCCTCAAGCATGTCCAGGGCTTTGCCTTTTGTCGGGTCTTCCATGTCCGGGATATCGACTAAGACAACATCAGCCAATTCTTTTTGCGCAATCATTAATGCTGTAGTTGCTCCAGTGAACCCTCCACCGATAACAGATACTTTTCTTCTTTTTATCGTCATGTAATGCACCCCTTCCTATCAGCCTATTGCATATTTTTAATAAGCGCGTCACCAAAACCTGAAGTTTTCACTTCTTTGGCACCTTCCATCATACGGGCGAAGTCATAAGTAACTTCTTTTGATGCAATTGTTTTATCCATCGACTTAGTGATCAAATCTGCAGCTTCTCTCCACTCTAAATGCTCGAGCATAAGCACACCGGAAAGAATCACAGAAGAAGGATTCACCTTATCTTGTCCTGCATATTTTGGTGCAGTACCATGAGTTGCCTCAAAAATGGCATGGCCTGTTTCATAATTTATATTCGCTCCCGGCGCAATGCCGATGCCGCCTACTTGAGCAGCCAAGGCGTCAGAAATGTAATCGCCATTTAGGTTCATTGTGGCAACAACGTCGAATTCTTTTGGTCGTGTAAGAATCTGCTGCAGAAAGATATCTGCAATAGCATCTTTAATGATAATCTTTCCAGCTTTCTCTGCCTCTTCC
Organism: Sediminibacillus albus; assembly: GCF_900101125.1. Lineage (GTDB taxonomy): Bacteria > Bacillota > Bacilli > Bacillales > Amphibacillaceae > Sediminibacillus > Sediminibacillus albus. Next base: position 112,873 of record NZ_FNFL01000006.1, read on the forward strand.
TGTGCTTTATTGGCAGCTTCTTTACCTTTCTCATCGACAATTCGGTCATATTCCCACCAAGTAAACACTTTATCTGCATATTCTTCCTGGGCAACTTCATATCCCCACGCTTTAAAGGCACCTTCGGTAAATTTCATAATATTCCCTTTGTGGACAAGTGTTACGCTTTTACGCCCTTCGTTGATCGCATAATCGATCGCTGCCCGGACCAAACGCTTTGTTCCCTCTTCTGATACCGGCTTTATGCCAATTCCGGAGGTTTCAGGGAATCGGATTTTATGTACTCCCATTTCGTTTTGAAGAAATTCAATTACTTTCTTCACTTCGTCAGATCCCTTTTGCCATTCAATTCCTGCATAGATATCTTCTGTATTTTCACGGAAGATGACCATATCTGTATCCTCAGGACGTTTAACCGGTGAAGGCACCCCGTCGAAGTAACGGACTGGACGCAGGCATGTAAATAAGTCCAGCTCTTGTCGCAAAGCAACGTTTAAAGAACGGATACCACCACCGACAGGAGTTGTTAATGGCCCTTTAATGGCAATCTTGTAATCGCGAATAGTATTTAAGGTTTCTTCTGGCAGCCATTCGCCAAATTTATCGTATGCTTTCTGTCCAGCATAAACCTCTTTCCACTCAATTGATTTTTTTCCGTTATAAGCTTTGTCAACGGCTGCTTCTATTACTCTTCTTGCTGCCGCCCAGATATCAGGACCAATCCCGTCTCCTTCGATAAAAGGGATCACCGGACGGTCCGGAACGTTCATTACACCATTTTCTACTGTGATTTTTTCGCTTTGTGTCATTATATGACCTCCTCTATTTAATCTTAGAAATAAATCGTATCATAAACTATCTGCCGTTTTACATTCAAGAACTAAAACCTGTAAAGAAGCAAAATCGACAATGATTAGCAGGATGGCTGGCATAAAAATCAATCCAGCCAAGAAATCGCTTTATTATTTGATCTACCGGTTTTCGACTGATTTGTATTCCTGGTTTTTAGGTCCGACATATTCAGCTCTTGGACGAATAAGTCGATTGTTTTCATACTGTTCCAATATATGCGCCAGCCATCCGGAAACTCTGCTTACAGCAAAAATCGGAGTGAATAAATCATGTTTAATTCCCAGGCTGTGATAAACAGAAGCTGAATAAAAGTCAACATTTGCCGGAAGCCCTTTATTTTCTTTAATGTAATCTTCGATTTTCACAGACATTTCATACCACTTTGATTGTCCGGTCAATTCTGTTAACTCTCTGGACATTTTTTTCAGGTGTTTGGCTCTTGGATCTCCGTTTCGGTACACCCGGTGCCCCATACCCATTATTTTTTCTTTGTTTTCCAGCTTTTCTTTTATATACGGAATAGCGTTATCAACTTCGCCAATTTCCGTTAGCATTTTCATAACGCGTTCGTTTGCACCGCCATGTAGTGGGCCTTTCAAGGCGCTTATGGCAGCAGTAATCCCTGAATAAACATCTGAAAGTGTAGCTACACACACGCGTGAAGTAAAAGTCGATGCATTCAGTTCATGGTCCGCATGTAGGACAAGAGCTTTGTTAATCGCTTCGACCTCAAGGTCTTTCGGTTCTTCACCGTTCAACATAAACAGGAAGTTAGCTGCATAGCTTAACCCTTTTTTGGGAGCAACCGGCTCTTTGCCATCACGTATTCGGGCAAACGCTGCCACAACGGACGAGATTTTAGCTTGCAAACGTACTGCCTTCCGTTTGTTTGCTGCCTCTTCCATAACATCAGCTTCCTCGTCAAACAACCCAAGTAGAGACACAGCTGTTCTTAATGCAGCCATTGGGTGGACTTTAGAAAGATCATAAGACTTTAAATGTTGAATAATTTCGTCAGACAATTCCATATTGGAAACTAAATCTTCTGACAAACTATTAAGTTCTTCTTTAGAAGGAAGTTTAGTATTCCATAATAGGAAAATAACTTCCTCAAAACTAGAATTTTCCGCTAAATCATCAATTTTGTATCCAGCATAAGTTAATTGGTCATCGATAATGGAACTAATCGATGATTCTGTTGCAACAATTCCTTCCAGCCCTTTCGTTGTTGACATGACATCTCTCTCCTTTTCTGTATTTTCCTTTTCACTTCACCTGTGAGCTGACTATTTATCAAATACTCCTTATATGAAATAGCCATTAAAAGAAAATTAAAGAAAACCCGGTGTGCCGAGCTTTCAGGCGAAGCTATCCAGCATTGCTGTAAAAGGTCAGAAAGCGACAAAACTTTCAATGTATTATTGATAGAAAAGCTTTCTTATCATCCCCAAGGTTAATTATAAACAATAAAGATAGTAAAGTGAAACGTTTTCTTTCATATTTCTTTTGACTGCCTATGTATTCTCAATAGTGTTCCTTTCACTTATACACTACCTTTTGTTGATTTATTTTTCAAATAATTCAACCTCTGCTGGCTGAAGGAACTGCCTTACATAGTAATAAATTCCATCCACAGCCAATAATATAATAGAAAGGATGTAATCATTTAATAAAACGTCCTTTTACCAAGTGTTTTCTTTAACCGATCTTCAGTAAAAAATCGACAAACTTCATTGCCATATAAGCGATTCCTGCACCTATCAGCGGACCGACTGCCACCCCGTGGAAAAAAACTACTGCCAAAATCGTCCCCATTACCAGGGCTGTCGTCAGGTGCGGATCGTTAGCCAGCAGGTCAAGTCCGTTTTTAGCTATTAATGCCACGAAAACTCCTGAAGCTAAAGCAATCCATGCATAGTAAGACTTGATGCTGTCCAGTAAATCCTTAAACCCAATATCCCCGGTAGCGATAGGGACAAGCACTGCGATCGTAATAATGGTAACACCCCAACTGATGCCTTTATCTGCGAAATAAGGAAATACCTTTTCATCCAGGCGAAAAATCTGTAACCCGAGCAGTACATAAACGGCAATCATGATTGATTGATTTTTTCCGATGTATCCTAATATAAATAATATAAGCAAGAACAACGTTGATTGATTAAACATAGCTGAATCCTCCATTACCTAGATGCTTTATAAGACCATTTTTTATCCTATCACAAAGAAATCTGTTTTCAAATGTTCCAGGAAGAACACCTCTCCTTTGCCGCTATTTATTGGAGCTGAATTGACTGGAAGGCTGCCGTGGCACCTGGATGTGAATATGAATAAAGGGAAGTGTTGTCATGATAAACGCACACTTATCCAAATGGTTTAGGCTGATCGTTGTACTGGCTGCCACAGCAACTGCTATGATCTCCATATTTTATATAGCCAGCTATACCTATCCATTCATTATAGCAATTATTATTGCCATGGTACTGAACCCTTTTGTTAATGGTTTAGAAAAAAAATTGAACATGCCAAGGGCGCTGGCTGTAATATTTACAATGCTCTGCTTTTTGCTATTAATGTCAGGGATAATCGTGGTTCTAATCGTTGAACTGATTAACGGCACCGCCTACTTAGCCGATATGATTCCTGGCTATTACAAAGAATTGATTCGTTTTTTTGAAGACTTCATTGCTTACTATATTACCCCATTATACGAAAAAGTTTTAACAGTCGTAGATATGCTTGAACCTTCGCAACAAACCATGGTTTATGACCAATTAAAAAAAATTGGCGAAGAGGCTGCGATTACTGGCGCTTTTATATTACAGAGACTATTCCAACTCGTGACAATGACGCTTGCCAGTCTTCCCAGCTACTTGTCTATTTGGTTATTTTCTCTTTTGGGTACCTTTTTTATTAGCAAGGATTGGTACAAGCTAAAGAAAGCAATGTTCACCTATCTCCCTGAAACAATCACTCAGTTTGCTGAAGCGGTGTATACAGGATTAAAGAATGCTTTTTTTGGATTTCTGAAAGCTCAGCTGACTTTAATATGCATTACCTTTCTCATTGTGTTATCAGGTCTCATGATCCTTAAAGTGAATCATGCTTTGACAATAGCTGTTATAACCGCCTCCGTTGATTTACTTCCTTATCTTGGTACAGGAATAATATTCATTCCCTGGATCTGTTACTTGTTCTTTTCCGGTAATTATGCAATGACTATCAGTTTAGCCATTTTATATGCGGTAGTCATCGTCCAAAGGCAAATAACCGAACCAAAGCTCTTAGCTACCACAATCGGCATCCATCCGTTAGCTACGCTTGTTGCATTATTTGCAGGATTTCAAATATGGGGACTGTGGGGATTAGCTGCTGGACCGGTAATCCTTGTCCTTATTGTCACTCTTGTTAAAAGTGGAGTGATTCTTCAATTATCCAACTATATTAAAGGGTGAACCAGGAAGAAAACAAAAACACAAGAAACGCTTCAGCATCCTTGTGTCATGATTTTCGATATTGAATTCTTTTCGCTTACCCATATCCTTCCATAATCACTTTCGGAAAATAGTAATCGTTCCCTTGTTTAACATTGCCCGGAGAATTTTTAGCATCCATTGTTTTACAGGCTTACGTGTAAATGGCAGCAAAAGAATAAATCCAAAGGCATCCGTGATGAACCCTGGAGTTAACAGTACTGCAGCACCTAATAAAATACAAATTCCATCCAGGATTTCTTCCCTGGGAGGCTGGCCATAAGCCATTGCCTGCTTTGCCCTTGCCACAGTTTCCAATCCTTGCCGTTTAGCCAGCCATGCACCTAATACGCCTGTTGAAATGATTAAAAGAATTACCCACCATGGGCCGATCAAGTTTCCTGACCAAACGAGCAATCCTACCTCTAAAGCGGGCACAATCAAGACTAAAAGGATTAACCATCGGAACATATTGTAATCTCCCTTCTTCTCCCGACATCGGGAAGCAATTCCTTCCATTACGAGAAGAATTTCCTTAGCTAAAGTGAAAAGAAGAGGTATAAACCTCTTCTTTTACTAAATATTATAGAACACTTGCATGGCCTTTGTAGATATCGCCTTTGCTGGCATCAATCGTAATGTCTTTGCCATCTTCAATGATGTCAATTGCTTTTTCCACGCCTACGATAACAGGTATGCCAAGACTCAACCCTACAACAGCGGCATGGGAAGTTAAGCCGCCTTCTTCTGTAATCAGCCCGCTTGCTTTTTCAATAGCAGGCATCATTTCTTTGTCTGTACCATAAGTAACCAAGATGTCATCTTCTTGGACTTTTTCCAGAGCATCTGCAGCGTTTTTGGCGATAACAACTCTGCCATAGCTGCTGCCCTTGCCTACTCCTTGTCCTTTCGCTAATACATCACCGATTACATGAACCTTCATAAGGTTGGTAGTACCACTTTCACCTACAGGAACGCCGGCAGTGATAATTACACGGTTGCCTCTTTGCAGGATACCGGAATTTACTCCACGATCGATGGCAACGTCAAGCACATCATCAGTAGAATGGGCAAGTTCGCCGACAATCGTTTGAACTCCCCATACTAAAGCAAGTCTGCGATTGATTTTTTCATCAAAAGTCACTGCTATAATTGGTGCTTTGGGACGGTACTTAGAAATCATACGAGCCGTATGCCCACTGACAGTTGGCGTTAAAATCGCATCGACTTCTAAATTCATCGCTGAGTGATTGACAGACTGGCTGATCGCATCTGTAATTGTCATATCGCTATTTTTAGAACGCAAGTCTAAAATTGCTTTATGGTCTATTGCAGTTTCGGCTTTCATCGCAATGTTACTCATCGTCTGTACTGCTTCGATTGGGTAATCACCTGCAGCTGTTTCTCCCGATAGCATGATGGCGTCTGAACCATCGAAAATAGCATTTGCTACGTCTGAAGCTTCAGCCCTTGTCGGCCTCGGGTTCCGCTGCATAGAATCCAGCATTTGAGTGGCTGTTATTACTGGCTTTCCGGCAGTATTACACTTCCGTATCATATTTTTCTGAACCAATGGTACTTCTTCTGGGGGAATTTCCACGCCCAAGTCCCCACGGGCGACCATCAAGCCATCACTAACCTGAAGGATATTATCTAAATTATCGACACCCTCTTGGTTTTCGATCTTAGGAATAATCTGAATGTGCCCGGCATTTTTCTTCTCTAATAAATCGCGGATTTCCAATACGTCTGTCGCGCGTCTTACAAAGGAAGCGGCAATGAAATCGACACCCTGTTCAATACCAAACTCAATATCCTTCGCATCTTTATCGGTTATACCCGGCAAATTTACACTAACGTTTGGGACATTGACGCCCTTTTTATTTTTAAGCAGGCCTGAATTCAATGCTGTTGTTTTCAATTCATTTTTGTCTTTATCAATTTCCGTAACTTCCAACTCAATTAAGCCATCATCCAGCAATAGCTTGGAACCGACATGAACGTCATTGATTAACTCTGGATAAGTAACAGAAATACGCTCAGCGCTTCCTTCGATATCTTCCATGGCCACATAAACAGTGTCACCTTTAGTCAGCTGTGCTTCTCCACCTTTAAGGGTTCCTGTTCTAATTTCCGGTCCTTTGGTATCAAGAAGGATAGCAACTGTATGGCCTGTTTTCCCTGCTGCTTCTCTAATATTTTTAATTCGTTGTCCATGCTCTTCGAAATCTCCATGAGAAAAGTTCAATCGGGCAACATTCATACCGGCCTTGATTAACTCGGTAAGTGTTTCTACTGATTCAGAAGCAGGTCCAATTGTACTAACTATTTTTGTTTTTCTCATATGATTTCCTCCTTTCAAATTTCCCTATTTTGTCATTTTTTTCTCTTAGATGGAAAGCTGTTTAGATAGTTGATACATTTCAAAATCTACTACATGTTTTTCATCCAGTATTTCTAAAATATCATGGTCCACCAGCTTATTGTTTTGAATGCCAACCACTCTTCCAGCTTGGCCAGCCAATAACAAATCGACCGCTTTAGCTCCAAGCCGGCTGGCAAGGACACGGTCAGAAGCAGTAGGTGATCCGCCGCGTTGTGTATGGCCCAAGACAGTTACTCTTGTTTCAAGCTTGGTGGCATCTTTAATGCGCTGGCCAAATTCCATGCCGGAACCGACACCTTCAGCCAGCACAATGATACTATGTTTTTTCCCTCTATCCTTTCCCCTTTTCAGCCTCTCAATAACATCTTCAAATTCATCGGCGTGTTCTGGGATCAGGATACTTTCAGCTCCATCGGCCAATCCTGCCCACAAGGCTATATCTCCTGCATGACGGCCCATAACTTCCACAACATATGTACGCTCATGGGAGGTTGCAGTATCCCTGATTTTATCTATTGCTTCTATTACTGTATTCAGGGCCGTATCAAATCCGATGGTGAAATCAGTACCAGGAATATCATTATCAATAGTTCCAGGCACACCAATACAAGGATAGCCTTTTTGGGTCAATTTTTCTGCGCCTCGGAAAGAACCGTCTCCGCCAATAACAATAAGTCCTTCTATACCGAACTTATTTAATTGCTGGATCGCTTTCTCTCTGCCTTCTTCCGTACGGAACTCGTCACTGCGGGCCGTATACAAAATAGTTCCGCCACGCTGGATAATGTCCCCCACCGATCCTATATCCATTTGTTGAATATTGCCATCGATTAAACCTTGATACCCATTGTATATCCCAAATACCTCAACATCATGGTAAATAGCTTTTCGGACTACTGCTCTTATCGCAGCGTTCATGCCAGGAGAGTCGCCGCCGCTTGTTAGTACTCCAATTTTCCTCATATGTTATCACCTCTTAATAATGATTATTCCTATTAATCCGTCTCCCCATTCCAAGATAATCCTAAACACTGATATTAGCAAATAAAATTATACATGAAAAGAGCAAGGAACGCATCAGCTGCCAACCACGAAACAGCTGTCCCTAATCAGTAAAGGGACAGCTGTACACATGCCATGTAAAGCGCATTACTCTGGTTCTAACTCGCTATAATCGCCGATACGTTTATATTTTTCCCATCTGGCTTCAAGTAATTTCTCAAATTCCAAGGGCACCAGTTCCTTAATAGAATCATTCAGCACCTTATCTATAGCGGCCGCCTGTGTTTCGATATCTCTATGGGCACCGCCGCGAACTTCCGGAATGATTTCATCGATAATTTTTAAATCTTTTAACTCATAAGATGTAATTTTCATCGTTTCGGCAGCCCGCTGCGCCTGGGTAGAATCCTTCCATAATAAAGCAGCTGCACCTTCAGGAGAAATAACGGAGTATGTAGAATTCTCCAACATGTGTATCTTGTCACCCACTCCTAAAGCTAAGGCACCTCCGCTTCCGCCTTCTCCAATAACGATACAAATAATCGGAACCTTTAGTCCGGCCATTTCCATTAAATTTCTGGCGATAGCTTCGCTTTGGCCCCGTTCTTCTGCAGCCTTTCCAGGATAGGCACCCTTCGTATCAATAAAACAAATAACCGGGCGCTGGAATTTTTCCGCCTGTTTCATATGCCGTAAAGCTTTCCGGTATCCTTCTGGATGAGGGCTGCCAAAATTCCGCCTAATGTTTTCTTTTGTGTTTTTTCCACGTTGGTGGCCAATCACGGTCACCGGACTGCCTTTGTATTTAGCAATCCCGGCGATAATTGCCTCATCGTCTCCAAAACGCCTGTCTCCGTGGAACTCCATAAAATCTGTAAACAATCTTTCAATGTATTCCATGGTTGTCGGGCGTTCGGAATGCCGGGCGATCTGGACCCGGTCCCACGGCTTTAAGTTTCCATAAATATCATTTTCAAGCTTTTCCAGTCTTTTTTCAAGGGTAGTTATTTCATCTGTTAAGTCGATATCACTATCCTCGGTGAACGTCTTTAGTTCAGCAATTTTTTCTCTCAGTTCAATCACAGGCTTCTCAAATTCCAATACCTGCTTCATGACACTTCCCCCCCTGCTTGATGAATATCAAGCAATGATGTCAACGTATTTTTAATCGCTTGCCGTTCGACAACTTTATCTAACTGTCCATGTGCCAACTGGAATTCAGCAGTTTGAAAGTCATCCGGAAGCTTTTCCCTGATTGTCTGTTCAATGACTCTTCTGCCAGCAAACCCGATTAAAGCTCCAGGCTCAGCGAAATTATAGTCACCGAGCGAGGCGAAACTTGCTGATACCCCCCCGGTTGTAGGGTTGGTCATAATAGATACCATCAATCCACCAGCGTCACTAAACCGTTGAATGGCAACTGAGGTCTTACTCATCTGCATCAGACTTAGCACGCCTTCCTGCATCCTGGCACCCCCTGATGCAGTAAAAATAATGAAAGGCAGGGATTGGTCTTTTGCTTTTTCGACAGCCCTGGCAATCTTTTCTCCTACTACCGAGCCCATACTCCCCATCCGAAACCTGGCATCCATTACTGCTACAACGGCATCAAAGCCGTTAATCGTACCCTTTCCAGTGACAACTGCTTCATTCAGCTCTGTTTTTTTCCTGTCTTTCTCCAGTTTTTCTTCATAACCGGGAAATTGAAGAGGATTACTAGAGATTAACTGCTTGTCCCATTCTACGAATGATCCTTCATCAAGTGTACAATTGATTCTATCATAAGCTGTCATTTGGTGATGAAATCCGCAATTTGGACAAACATTCATATTTTTAGCCATTTCTTTTCCATAAAAAATTTTTTGGCAGCTATTGCACTTTTGCATTAATCCCTGAGGAACATCTTGCTTAGCTTCCTCTCTTGGTATAGATGCATACTTTTTCTTCTTGCTAAAAAAGTCTTTAAGCAAGGGAAATCCCTCCTTTGAACTACAATCTTAAAAAATGGTTTCCAATCCTTGAATAGCCCATTATTTAATGTCTGATGATTCGTCTGTCTGCATTAGGCAACCTTTTCGAAATAGCCCGCTGAACAGTTCTTCAATTTTTTCGTATTGCCCCTCAACATATATATGTACAAGCAATTGATAAAATTGCTTGTTATAAGAAACATTCTCTATTGTATAAGAAAAATCATTCAAAAGCAGCCAAATTTTTTTCAGCAAGAAATTTTCAGCGTACTGAAAAATGGTAAGAAAAAATTGGTAATGTGCTTGCTTTTCATCAAGCTTTTGGTTATTAAGCACGTTCTGCAACTCTTTTATCTCTTTATGGGTAACATGGCTGAAAGCAAGTTTTGCTGCCTCTTTTTCGATAATGCTCTTCGAAAATACAATATCCTGTCTAGTATTGGGGTCCTGAAGGATGAACGCAGATAAAAGTTCAACGGTGTGATAGGGCTGATACATTCTTAAAAAGGTACCTTCTCCTCTTCTCGTTTCTATTAATCCGAGTAATTCGATTGCCCGCAATGCCTCTCTGACAGAGGAACGGCTCGCTCTTAAATGCTCCGTCAACTCCCTTTCAGAAGGCAGTCTGTCCCCAGGAGACAGACCATTTTTTTCAATGTAATTTCTTATCTCGTTCAAGACTTCCTCATATACTTTCTTTTTTTCCGGCATGGAAATGATTCGTATCCCTCCTAACAAGGAGAGCCTTGGCATGCAAGGCTCTTGCTGCCGCACCAAGGCTGCTAATCCAGTTGATGAATGAGATCCTTTCTCTATGAGCATCTTCGCTAAATAGTGCTAGTGCTATTCTTCCTCAATCATGGTTAATTGTCTTGTTTTTTCCGCGACTTGTTCAGGATCAGCTTGGATTCTGGCAACGCCTGAATCCATGGCAGCTTTTGCGACACTTGCTGCTACAGCTGGAGCTACCCGTACATCAAATGGAGCCGGGATGACATAATCAGCAGTTAACTCGTCTTCACTAATAAGAGCTGCGATTGCTTCTGCAGCTGCTATTTTCATTTTTTCATTAATTCGCGTTGCCCTTACATCTAAAGCTCCGCGGAAGATGCCTGGAAAGGCAAGCACATTATTAACTTGATTAGGAAAATCAGACCGCCCAGTTCCAATTACTTTTGCACCTGCTTTTTTGGCTGCTTCCGGCATTATTTCAGGATCTGGATTGGCCATAGCAAAAATAATCGGGTCTTCATTCATGCTCTGAATCATCTCTTCAGATAGGAGGCCGCCGACGGAGACACCGATAAATACATCAGATCCTTCCATCACCTCTGCAAGACTGCCTTCCTTCTTGTCTTTATTGGTGATTTTGGCAACTTCATCCTTGACTCCATTCATCCCGTAGGCTCTGCCTTCAAAGATTGCCCCTTTAGAATCGCACATGATGCTATCTCTCACGCCAAGACTATGTAGAAGTTTGATAATTGCAATACCGGCAGCGCCAGCCCCATTAGCAACAACTTTTATATCAGAAAACTTTTTGCCGACAAGCTTCAGTGCATTCAAAAGACCGGCAACTGTTACAATGGCAGTGCCGTGTTGATCGTCATGGAATATAGGGATATTTGTCTCTTTTTTTAATCTTTCTTCGATAATAAAACAATTAGGAGCGGCGATATCTTCCAGATTGACCCCGCCAAAGGTAGGTTCCATCAATTTAACCGTTTGAATGATTTCTTCCACATCGTGTGTGTTTAAACAAATGGGAAAAGAATCAACTCCGGCAAAACTTTTAAATAATACAGACTTCCCTTCCATGACCGGCAGTGCAGCTTCCGGCCCAATATTTCCAAGGCCTAAAACAGCGGACCCGTCACTGACTACAGCGACCATGTTACCTTTCATCGTATATTCATAAACGGCATCTTTTCGATCATAAATCTCTTTACACGGTTCAGCGACTCCTGGCGAATATGCAAGGCTAAGATCCCGTGAATTTCTCACTGGCACTTTTGATTGAGTAGTGAGTTTGCCTTGATTTATTCGATGGATATGTAGCGCCTCATCCCTTAAATTAGACATCTCGAATCCGCTCCTTTTATATTTACGGATATTTTTCCGTCTTATCAAATTGGTCTGACCACTTAACTATTCTATTATAACAAAAGCTATATCGGTGTAAAGGCTCGGTTTTTCATCCTGTTTTGCAGCGTATCGAGTATAGAATTTGTTTATTCACTCTTTATCGCAACATTATCTTTTCCAAGAATACTGTACAAGCTGTTCAGACTATTATTATTGATATGGATATGATAGCTGCTTGAGAGCTGATAAGTTTTTCTCCGGTCGGCATGGTAGACAATAATCGGATTGCTTCCCGGATATTCATCAGCAATTGCTTTAATTTTTTCCAGCATCCCTTGATCATTACTGCTATATATTTTAATAAATAATTGCTTTTCAGGTGTTTTTGCCAAACTATCTTCTTCGAATAGTTTTATTTCCGACAGCAGCCACTGGATGCGATCATTTCTTTTTTCCGGCTTGCCTTTTATTACTATCAATTGTTCTTCTTCTAGCCACCTGTGTACTTGACGGAAAAGTTCCGGAAAAATTACTGACTCTATTTGCCCGCTTTCATCCCCAACGGTCATAAAAGCCATCGGATCGCCTCTCTTTGTTCTAATAGTCTTTAATTCCTGGACTACAGCTCCTGCAGAAAGGTTATTCCTTCCGACAAACCTGCTTGATTCGCTCAACCGTATAAAACCAGCCGCCCGCAAATCCTGGCGGTACTTCGCCAATGGATGGCTTGAAACATAAATGCCTAAGACTTCTTTTTCAAAGGCAAGTTTTTTCATCTCGGAGAAGTCTGCTGTTTCCTTGTAGGCTGCATCAAGCTCGACATCACTTTGGAAAAAAGTTTGTTGATCATCAAATTCGCCAAACAATTCCCCTTGTTCCATTGCCTGGTCAATCGTCCCCAGCAAACTGGCCCGATTAGCGTAAGTTCCATCAAACGCACCTGCAAGTACCAGTGATTCCAGTACGGGGCGGTTAACAGTCTTTAACGAGACTCGCAAACAAAAGTCAAACAGGTTTTTGAAAGTACCCTTTTTCCTCGCTTGAAGTATTTCTTTTACTGCTTGTCCGCCGACACCTTTAATCGACAACAACCCCATTCGAATATGGTTGTTTTCCACACTGAACCTGCCATAACTCTGGTTTATTGAAGGGGGAAGCACACTTATACCAAGTTGTTTAGCCTCACTGACATACAGCTGAATCTTCTCCTGCTGATTAGCCACAGAACCCATAAGCTCAGCCATGAAGAAGGCTGGAAAATGAGCCTTTAAATAAGCCAGTTGATAAGAAATCATACTATAAGCTACCGCATGGCTCCGATTGAACCCATAATTGGAAAACCGAACAATCCAGTCGAATATTTGACGTGCTGTCGATTCCTGATAGCCATTGCCTGTACATCCCTTAAGAAAGGCTTCCTCTTGTTGCTCGATAACACCCTTTTGTTTTTTACTAACTGCTCTCCGCAAAATATCTGCCTGGCCTAGCGTGAATCCAGCCATTTTACTGGCAATCTGCATGATTTGTTCCTGATAAACAAGGACGCCGTAGGTCCTGCTCAGGATAGGTTCCAAGTCGGGATGGGGATAATTTATTGCTTCCCGTCCATGTTTCCGGTCTACATAAACAGAAATATATTCCATAGGGCCCGGACGGTATAATGCGTTGACGGCTACAACATCTTCAAATTTTGTCGGCTTTAAATCCACCAAAACGCCTTGCATCCCTCTTGATTCCAGTTGAAAAATCCCCGTGGTCTTCCCTTCACGTAGCAGTTTAAAGGTAGCTTCATCTTCAAGCGGAATATCCTGAACCTCTATTTCGACTTTTTTCCTGTGGTTGATGGAAGATAGGACTCTTTCCATGAGCGATAAGTTCCTAAGTCCTAAGAAATCCATTTTTAATAAACCAAGCGCTTCTAACTCTTTCATGGCAAATTGTGTTAGCGCCACGTCGTTATGCCCTGCGATCAACGGAACATGATTGACTAACGGTTCCTCACTGATAACGATACCTGCTGCATGTGTAGAGAGATGCCTGGGAAGCCCTTCAAGTTTGGCTGCAACCTTAAATAATATCTGCAGTTTAGGTGCTTTCTTTACATACGCTGTAATTGATTCGCTTGCCTTGACTACCTCAGTTATCGGCTGGGAAGTATGTAGAGGTATTTCCTTCAGGATAAAAGCTGCGTCCTGATGATCGATTTCCAGTGTCTTAATTAATTCCCTAATCAATGACCTTGCGGCAAATGTGCCATAAGTAATGATCTGGGCAACATGGTTATGCCCATATTTATTTTTTACATACTGAATGACTTCTTCCCGCCGCGCATCCGAAAAGTCGATGTCAATATCAGGCATGGACACACGCTCGGGGTTGAGAAACCTTTCGAACAATAAGTCATATTTAACCGGATCTACATCTGTAATACCTAAAACAAAAGCAACAAGCGAACCGGCAGCAGAACCGCGTCCAGGCCCGACCATGATTCCATTTTCTTTTGCATAGCGGATGAAGTCCCAGACAATTAAAAAATAATCGCTGAACTGCATGGATTGAATAACTTTCAACTCGTAATCCAATCGTTTTTTTATCTCGGCTGTGACAAAATCATATTTTTCAAGAATAAAATCATAGCATAACTTCTCCAAATATTCATCTGCAGTGCTCTGTCCGGGTACAGGGAATGAAGGGAGCATTCGTTGATCAAACCGGAGATCTACTTCACATCTCGCGGCAATTGCTGCAGAATTCCTCACCGCTTCAGGCCATAACTGGTATTCTTCCTGAATTTCTTCTTTAGACTTCAGATGCGTGATAAAGGACTGCTTATCTCTTTCTGCAGGCGTCCATTTCTCTCCCCGGCGGATTGCTTGAAGGCAATCATACGCATGATGATCTTGTTTAGATAAGTACCTTACATCATTCACAGCTGTTACGGAGACTCCAGCTTTATCACTAATGCTATTCAGCCTGTCAGCCAAATGGCCTGTAGCAGCCACATTACTGTTCATCCCTACATAAAAGTGATCTGCCTGGAATGCAGTTTTCCACTCATTTATTGATGTGACTTGCTTCTCCTGGGCTAAGTCCTGCAGCCACTGTTCTTCTCCACTCTCTTTTGCAACGAAAACACCAATGACCTGCTGCGTGTACTTTTCAAGTTCTTCCCTGGAAACCGTGTTCTTTTCCTGCAGCTGAACCCAGGTACTTAACTTCAACAAATTCCTGTATCCTTGATTATCTACAGCGAGAAGAATACAAGAAAAGGCGTCTTCACTATCTAATTGTACAGTCATCCCAATGATTGGCTTAATTCCTTTCTGGACACATTCCTGATAAAAAGATACTGCACCGTGTAAGACTCCTTCATCTGTGAGTGCTAGTGAATGATAGCCCAAATCAGCGGCTTTTTGTACTAACCGTTGGACATTAATGGTGCTTTTCATCAAGCTGTAACCACTTCTAATCTGTAAATGAGTAAAATCCATATATCATACCTGCCTTTATATTCATAACTATTATAGCTGATAGGCTGTTTAGATTAAAAGATTAACACTTAACATAACTTGTCTTTTTCCCTCATAAAATGAACGGAGGTGACAAGCATAAGCTGCCATTTTCTCTAATCAATAACCTGCGAGAGAAAAGGGAGGAAAACCCATGGAAGAGAGATTTGTATTTTCGCTGATCCATTGTTTTTTTATCGCTCTAGGAGTAATTATGGGAGGGTCTATTATTGGTTGTATCGGTTATTTGGCCACAGGCGACCCTCCACTGACTTCAGTTAGTACAATAGCTAGGAGATTACGCATTTGGGCAATCGTTGCCGCGATAGGCGGCACCTTTGACGCAATCTCCAACTTTGAAAAAGGTATTTTAGAGGGATCGACTATCGATTTGGTCAAACAGGTTCTTTTAATTGTATCTGCCATGGCGGGAGTACAAACTTCCTTGCTTATCATAGAATGGCTGACCCAGGAGGAAATTGATTAATGCATATCCCTCCTTATTATAAACAGGAAAGCTGGCAGCGTTTTTTTGCAGGTGCCTTCATTGGAGCAATTATCGCTTTCGTTGTTTATTTATATATCTACGGCCAGAATTATGAGAAATGGCTGGAAGACAACATGGATCTGCGTTCGCAGCTAGCTGAGCTGGAGAGGCAAAACGAAGTGCTGCTGGAAAATAAAAAAGAACTGGATGAGAAAACAAAAGAAAAAGTAGTTGTTCAGTCGATTAGTATTAAGATAGAAAATGAAAAACAATTAAAGCTGGACCGACTGATTGTCCACCAAATAGAAGAAAGAATCAAAGCAGAAATAGATAATGTTATCGGACGAGATATTGTCAGTTTGTCGGAGAACGATCAACTGCTTATCTCTACAATTGAAAACACCGTCTATCGCGTAGAAGATATCAATTACCACGCAAGCATCAACCAGCTCGTAATTGCTCCGGTATTAAAATTGAACTTATCGTTGGATTTTGGAAGCTAAATATGCAAAAAAGGACACCCGCCGTACTAGCAGGGTGCACTCCTTTCCGCATACAATCAAGTTTTATTTGTTGTATTCTCCGCATACTTTTTCCAAATCAACGATCACATCTTCTGTCTCGCTCCAATTAGAAACCGAAGCTCCAGCTGCCATCGGATGACCGCCACCATTATATTTTGCCGCGATTTTATTAACAACAGGGCCTTTCGAACGGAGTCTGACACGGATTAAGTCCTCTTCCTCTACAAAAAACGCCCATGCCTTAATCCCTTCTATATCCCCTAGGATTCCTACTAATTGGCTTGTTTCAAGGGCAGTCATGCCAAATTCGCTTAATGTCTGCCGGGAAATCTTTATACTGCAGAATCCCGCTTCGCTAATTTGGAAATTTTGAAGGATAAATCCCTTGAGTCTGGCAATATGGGGCTTAGTATTATATATACCATCGTATAGGCTACTCCGGTCGAATGGATAACTGACCAGCTCGGAAGCATATTGGAACGTTTTGGTCGTCGTACTTGGAAATAAGAACCTTCCAGTATCGCCGACAATTCCGCCATAAATGAGCCGTGCCGCCTTTTCATTAAATTGGAACCCTTCTTCTCTTCCTGCTAAAAACAACTCATAAATCATTTCGCTTGTCGAACTAGCGATTGTTTCAACCCATGAATGATCACCATAAGGGTCCACATTCGGATGGTGGTCAATCTTGATTAATTCTTTTCCTTTTATATACCGCTGATCAGCGACCCGCTCCTGATTAGCAGTATCACAAACGATTACCAGCGCATCATCATAAGTTTCATCTGGTATGAAGTCCATCTCCGTTAAGAAATTTAGTGAAGGATCCTGATCACCTACTATATAGACGTTTTTTTTGGGAAAAGAATGTTTAATCATTTCTGCTAATCCAGCTTGTGAGCCAATGGCATCAGGATCAGGCCTAACATGCCTATGGATAATGATTGTTTGGTAATCTTTTATTTTGCGAATGATTGTATTTTTTTCCATGTTTACACTCCTTTATGTATGGTTCTCCTTGTTACTAGGAATAGTTCTAGCAAATCTACTTAAAACAAGCTACAATGGATACGATGAAATTTTAGGTTAGGAGTAGATATTCCATGGTCGTTTTTCCCATTGTAATTATTATATCGTTAATATTATATGTCTATTATAAGGTGGCAATCTTAAAAAGCAACGATACGCTTAACCAGCTTTATATGAATGCTAAAGGCAAGATATCATTGGGTGTGTTTATTGGGTTCTTCGGAATTAACCAATACCTTTATTATCAAACACAATTAGCATTATATATAGGCATTGTATTTTTAATCCTTGGCGCCATGCAATTCCTGGACGGATTCAAACGAGCCAAGCACTACCGCAAAGAACAAAAAAAACTAGACACTAAAAGCGTAAGCGAGCGGTAGCAACGTATGGGCTGGACTGATTTTTTCAAGATAAAGGAAAGCCAAAAGAATTCTTTATCCTTTTGTGCTTGACTTATTGAAGAAAAAAGAAGGAAGTCCACTAGTTGCTGGGAGCTGAAGCTAGATAACACTAAAAGCGTAAGCGAGCGGTAGCAACGTATGGGCTGGACTGATTTTTTCAAGATAAAGGAAAGCCAAAAGAATTCTTAAAGCGATGCAGGAAGCACGCTAGTCGTATGAAACGATACAGGCCGACAGATTAACAGCGGCCCGTATCGTTTTTGATTTACCCGAAGCCAGTAGGGAAAATATCACTTGTACTTATTTGCGTTGAGAGGCAAAAATGAAAATGTTGCGTTATCGGTCTATTAACTGGGCTAGCAGTAACGCTTTTCCCACTAATGTTTTATTGTTGAATACCTCGATGTCTACTTTAGCAAATTTCCTGCCTGCTTCCAGCAGCCTCGGCTTGATTTCCAACATACTCTCCAATTGAACAGGCTTGATAAAATAAATGGACAAGTTTTCCACTACTAAATCTCCCTTTTTATATTGGCGAAGCAGCCTGCTTGACGCTTCAGTAACAAAAGAGGTGAATACCCCATATGATAAGGTTCCAAGCTGGTTGGTCATCTGCGGAGTAACAATCGAACGGTAAATTGCCTGGTTATCTTCATCTGTCACTGCTTCTAATCGGCTTGTTACAATATCATCGATTGTTTCTCCCACATGCGGCTGTCTCTGAATGTTCTGAAGAGCTTTTAACACATCCTGCCTGGAAACCAAGCCTTCCAGTTTTTGATGCTGGCCGACAACTGGCATAATCTCAATTCCTTCCCAAACCATCATATGTGCTGCGTAAGTTAAAGAGGTTTCTTTTTGGACAGTCATAGGATTTCTCGTCATCACTTTGTCAATCGATAAAGAACGATCCTTGCCTATGATATCTTTAGACGTAACCATCCCTATCACTCGCCTATTTTCATCTACCACCGGATATCTACTATGGGTGGTTTCCTCATTTAGTTGATACCATTTGTCCAGCTTGTCTTTAACTGTCATGAAAAAAGCTTCCTGTTCCGGAGTATAAATATCACCTACCAAAACAATTTCTTTCTTGATCAGTTGATCATAAATCGCCCGATTGATCATCGCTGCGACTGTAAATGTATCATAACTTGTCGAGATAATCGGCAGTTTTTTTTCATCCGCAAGCTTTTTAACGTGGTCTTCCGTATCAAAACCGCCGGTGATTAAGACGGCCGCACCCTCCTGGATTGCTAGTTCATGGGCTCCCACCCTATTACCAACAATCAACAAGGAATCTCTTTCTGTATATCTCATCATTGCATCCAGTTTCATGGCTCCAATCACAAATTTGTTCAGCGTTTTATGAAGTCCTTCTCTGCCGCCTAATACTTGTCCATCAACAATACTAATAATTTCAGCAAAGGTGAGATGTTCGAAATTTTCTTTTTGCTTCCTTTCAATTCTAATCGTCCCAACCCGTTCAATCGTACTGACCATGCCTTGATTTTCAGCTTCTTTAATTGCACGGTAAGCGGTCCCTTCACTAACGTTCAGTTCTTTTGCAATCTGTCTGACCGAGATTTTATTTCCCACAGTCAGGGAATCTATGAATGATAGGATCTGTTCGTGTTTGGTAGCCAACCTTTTTCACCATTCTTTCATCTGTACTAATAATAATTCTCCTATTGTTATTATACAGATGATTAGCTATACCTTCAATTTTTTCCAGCTTGGAGTTCTTGGTCTATCCCTTGTTCCATAACCGGCGGCTTTGTCATCCTTAACAAGGTAGCAAGATTGGCACCTGTTACCAGCAAAAAAAACGCCAGCCAGCCTGCCCAAAAGTAAGCTGCCAAGGTTCCGCCTGCTTGATGGATTGCCGGCCAAGCTAAGTATAAAAAGAAGCAAGCCAACAAAATTCGCAGCAAAGCATACTGTTTCATATTTTTTCCCCCTCTGTTTTTGCTATTATATGCAAAAAGGTCTGCTGACATGATTTTGTCCAGCCACTTGTTCATAAAGAGAGTGATAAAAAAATCCTTGCATCTAAAGGTTTAGATACAAGGATTTTACGCAAGTTAAATTTAAAGTTCGATGCTTTCTCCTGGTTTCAAGGCCACACCTTTACCTGGCTTCACTTTCTTGGCAAAGGCTTCTCCATCTTGTTCAATCAATGGGAAAGTATTGTAATGAATCGGAACTACCTGCTTAGCTTGCACCCATTTCGCAGCTACCAGAGCATCTTCCGGCCCCATGGTAAAGTTATCGCCAATAGGTAGAAAGGCTAGATCAATGTTGTTCATTTCGCCAATTAACTTCAAATCAGAAAACAGCCCTGTATCACCAGCATGGTAAATGGTTTTGCCTTCAAAAGTAAAAAGTATTCCTGCGGGCATACCAGTGTATATACTTTCTCCATTTTCATCGGTAAAAGCGGATCCATGAAATGCCTGCGTGAACTTCACTTTGCCGAAATCAAACGTATGAGCGCCTCCAATATGCATTGGATGCGTCTTTAATCCGCGGGATTCTAAGTAATTTGCCAGTTCAAATGGAGCAACTATTAATGAATCGTTTCGTTTAGCAATATCGATGGTATCTCCAACATGGTCATTGTGCCCATGGGTAAGCAGAATCACATCTGCTTCTACTTTGCTGGCATCCAAATCAGAAGTACCGTTTCCGCTAATGAAGGGATCGATTAAAATCGTATGCTTGCCTGTGACAATTCGTACGGCTGACTGGCCATGGAAAGAAACTTTCATCATCTCTCACTCCTTTGGGTTATTTATCCTCATCGTAGCAATACGATAAGCCTTCTTCAAACTTTATACCCTTTTTAGGCTATAATTAATAATTTTCCCAGGCATTCTCATACTTTTGAATTAAATGAGGATCAATAAGCGTGTTAGGCTTTAATTCTTTCGAATCTCCGTTTTTGTCAATAATGTGATTATCTTCATCCTTGCCGAACTCCGTCAGGCTCGGGAGCAAGCTTGTTGTAACAAAGCGAGTAGGGACTGAAACGGCTAAGCCTGATATGTTAATTGGTTCCCGACTCGCCATTACATAACCCCAATTCCCAAAACTTGGTACATCCACATGCAGGTTTTCAACATGTAAGTTGGTAGAAGCCACTGTTTCAGAAATCGTCCAATAAACTTCACGAGCAAAAACAGGACTGGTTGCTTGTACCATCATTGCTCCATCAACGGACAAATGGTTTCTTGCCAGAGAGTAAAATTCTTTCGTATATAGTTTATTTAGACTTTCATCATTCGGGTCGGGTAGATCGATTAGGATAACATCAAACCAACGGTTCGTTTCCTCCAAATACTTAAAGGCATCCTGATGAATGATCTTCATTTTTTCATTTTCCAAGGAACCCTTGTTAAGTTTTAACAGGTGTGGATTGGTATTGGCCAATTTCACAACTGCCGGGTCGAGGTCAACTAAGGTTACCGTTTCCACATTATCATATTTCAATACTTCCTTGGCAGCAATACCGTCTCCTCCGCCGAGGATCAACACATTTTCCGGGTTTTCCGCCTGGCTCATCGCGGGATGCACCAATACTTCATGATACCGGTACTCATCTGTTGAACTTAATTGAAGTCCGCCATTTAGATACAACCGTGTATCCTGGCCATCTTTGGTTAGTATGATTTTTTGGTATTGGCTCTCCTCCATATGGATAATAGGATCCTGATATAATTTTTGTTCAAAAGAGAAAGCCATTTCTTCTCCAAATAAAAAACCGATTATCAAAAACAACAGAATCACACAGCCAATTGCAAAGTGTATCGCCATTTTCGCTATTTCTTTCCTGAATAACCACAAAACTGTCAAAGCAACCAGCAGGTTGATACAGCCTACGAAAAAAGCACTTTTAACCATTCCTAATTCCGGACGCAGAAAAAAGACAAAAAGCAATCCGCCAATTAAACCACCTGCATAATCAGAAAACAATACTCTAGCCGTGCTTCGATTCAGTGTTACGCCGATTTCATTCGCTTTACGGATAAGAATCGGCAGTTCCACCCCTGTTAATGCTCCTACAGTGAGTGTAATTAAATAGAGGAACAGTGCATCGGTGCCCTCTGGAGAAAAAGCAGTGATGCCAAACATCGCAAAACTGGAAAAACCCCCAATTAAGGCAACCATGAATTCAATGTACACAAAAGAAATCAGCAAATTCTTCATTACTTTTTCACTTAAGCTCGCGCCAATACCCATACCTGTCAAAAAGAAAGAGATGACTAACGTATATTGTTTTACTCCATCTCCTAATATGTAAGACCCTAATGCGCCAAATAACACCTCGAAGATAATCCCGCAAATAGAAACTATTCCGGATGCCCAATAGATAAAATGACTTTGCCTTATAGATTGTTGGTCCAAATTTGTTCACTCCGTCTATCAAATCAACCATTACTTCTGTAATGATTATTCTTACTAATTAATTCCGTAACCCAATGCATCCTAATAAAATCAGGCCTGACTCAGCTATCTTAAAGTCAGGCCTCTTGATAAATTATGTAATGGACGCACCGATGACAAATGCTAACCCTATGGAAACAGCCATGGAAACAATACCAACAGCTACATTATTTTCTTTTATCTTAGCCTCGACGGAAAATTTCCTTGTCAAAGCTTCAAATAGAAGATAAGCAATCATCTGTAAGACAACTCCGTAAGCTCCCCAAATAACTGTCTCCCAAATACTGATGCTGTTATAGATAGCAAAAGCTAAAACAATACATATCCCTATGATTTTACCTGAAACTGATAGAGCAACTGCAGTGTTGCCGGTTGCAATTTCCTCCCAATCCTTGTACTTTCTTGTCAACATTTCAAAGATTATCAGTCCGACCAGGACCACAAGGATAGCAATAATAAAATAAATCAATGTAGAAATAAATGGTTCCATTCGATAATACCTCCTCTAATTATTTTCCAGAACTTGACCCGCCGCCCCTGTATGATGACATTCCCCTGTTTGTATTGAGGCCACCGCGGTTTTGTGTGGTGTAGCCGCCATAACAGCTGCTGTTTTTGCACTGATCCATCCGGGATCTTTCCCAGCTGCTAGTGCCCAGCATCCTGTTGATAAGTAGAAATGTAAAAAATCCATTTAAGTAGTTGGGGGAATAATTACTCCTCACAAATTGATCTGAAGCAACTTCGATCAACAAAACTTCATTATCCTCTTCACTTGTTTTAAAAGTAACGAAATGATTAGGATAGATTAACATTTGCTGGTTATCTTTCACTTCACTTTTCTCATCAGGGGAGTTTATTTCGGTTATGAGGGACACCAGTTCTTCCCTGGTAAATTGCCTGGTAGCATATACATTGGCATTCCCATCATCACCTGATACGACATCCAAAAGATGAAAGTTATTAGAAATAAGTGCTTCTATTTCCGTGTCAGAAGCCGATTCCAGCTTTTCTCTTAATTCTGATTGGCTGGGTTCATCTGGAATTTCGTCGACCGATACGGATGGTTTTTCTTCTGAGCCAGATAACTGTGAGTTGCTGAGCGGACCGCATGATGCCAGAATCAATATTAAAGATAGCATGCTCACTCCTAAGATTTTAGGCATATTAAAAGTCAGACCTCCTTTCGGTATTCTTGTTGAAAATAAAGAACCCTTGCAACCTAGCCGGGTACAAGGGTTCAACCATTTCCATCCGTCTCTTATCCTAATACTTACGGATGGTTACTGGTTTGTTATTCCTTGCCAAGCTTTTTTTTCAATGCCGATAATTCATCATCGACATCATCTTTTTCTAAACTTTCAAATTCATCATCCAAGGACTTGCTTTCTGTTGAAAGATCGTCGCTCGTATCTGCCTCCGCTTCAAATTGCAAGACTTTTTCTTCCATCCTTTCAAATCCGCGTTTCGAATCATCACTTCCGATAGAAGACATTGTCCTGTTCATTTTTGTTCTTGTTTTGGCAGATTCTGCACGAGCTTTTAGCGAGTCTTTCTTCAGCTTCATTTGCTGATATTCTTTCTTCATTTCATCAAGTTTTTCACGAAGCACTTCTGAGTCTGCCTTCGCTCTTTCCCAAGATTCTTTAAGTGAATCAGCCTGCTGCTGCTGGTCTTTTTTGTCTTTTAAAGCACGTCTTGCTAAATCTTCATTTCCTGCCTCGATAGCTTTTTCTGCCTGTGCTTGTCTTTTGTCTACTAATGCTTGTGCATCATTATATTTACGATTCAACATTTTTTCATTGGCTATTTGTTTGGCAACAGAGCCTTCTACTTCTCTAATGTCAGACTCCATATCTCTCATAAATTGCTCCAGCATTTTGACTGGGTCTTCTGCTTTATCCAACATAGCATTTAGTTCTGAATTTACTAGTGTACTTACACGTTTAAACATTTTGAACATAAAAAATTCCTCCTTATTATATCGAACCTGCAATAATTTTAATTTCATAGGGCTCAATTGCATAGCCAAAGCTCGCCTCTATCTCGCTTCCCCATTCTTCCAAGCTGATAAAATGTTCTTCTGCTTCATCATAATACTCTGCATAAGTTATCTGCCTGCCATTTATATTTTTGCTTCTGCCTTCTCCGACTACCCTTGCTTCCCCAGTTTCATCAAGATAATAAATATTGTCCTGATAAGTCAGCTGTTTTGGAAAAGGCTGATTTACCGGAAGGTTGATTGTCTGGTAGATACCAAGCTCCAGCTCGTCGTCCATTTCTGCAGACAACCATATAATATTCTTGCCTTCCAACAGTTGATAACCAAACCATTCGTATGAATCTTGCCGATAAATTATTTTGCCGACAACTTCATAATCAACCAATTCATAGGTAATAATATCACCAACTTCGATGGATAATGCTGAACGTTCTTTTATTGGTGGATTGCTTTCATTCTTTTTAAAGAGTTTAGAGAACAGTCCCACTTGTTCACCTCTGCTTTCCAGGATTAATCCTTATATATTATTTCATACGGAAAAACTTCCAGGAAGGTTTCATTATTTCAATTTTTATTCCTGCTTCATTTATGTTAACAAACTTTCCAACAAAAAAACATATTGGCGTTCGTTCCTGTATCGTTATCATTCGTAGGACTTAGTTTGTTATACTAATCAACAGAAATAAGAAAGGTGGAAAATCAATGGATAGATTACAGTCAGTCATCAATCAACTCAAAGAGAATAACTATGAGAGTGCACTAGTTACTTCCCAAGCAAATGTGTACTATTTAAGTAACCACTATACGGATCCTCATGAGCGGCTTATCGCTATTTATGTAGACACTGCCGGCAACCCTCTGTTTATTCTGCCTGAGATGGAAAAAGAAGATGCATTAGCAGCAGGATGGAAGGGTGACATTCTAACGTATAAAGACCAGGATAACCCTTGGGTGCTTTTCCAGAACCATTTGAAAGACAGGGGAAGCTCACCTGATACAATAGCTATTGAAAAAGAGGATTTTTCAGTAGCAAGGCTGGAACAATTAAAACAGGCAGTAAGCGGTGCACAGATAACTGATGCTACCTCCATTCTTGCAAGCCTGCGGGTTATTAAAGACAAGAAAGAATATACGATTTTAAAGCAAGCAGCCGATTTAGCAGACTTTGGTGTAAAAACCGGTGTAGAAGCTATTAAAGCAGGAATCACTGAAATGGAAATACTAGCCAAAATTGAATATGAACTCAAGAAGCAAGGTGTAAGAGAAATGTCCTTTTCTACAATGGTTTTATCTGGAAAGAAAACAGCATCTCCACATGGTACTCCTGGCCAGGATAAAATAGAACCAGGTGACTTAGTCTTGTTTGATCTTGGAGTGGTCTTCGAAGGCTATTGTTCCGATATCACTAGAACCGTGGCCTATAAAAATATTGGAGCAGACCAGGAAAAAATTTATCAAACAGTATTAGCTGCCCAGGAAAAGGCTATTCAAGAAGCGCAAATCGGAAATGCTGCAGGAAAAATGGATCAGTCTGCACGAGAGCATATTGCCAGCCAAGGGTATGGACAGTATTTCACACACCGCATCGGCCATGGAATAGGAGTAGATGTCCACGAATATCCTTCGTTAACCTCGGAAAATGACTTATCATTGCAAGAGGGGATGAGCTTTACCATTGAACCTGGTATTTACGTGCCGAATGTTGGCGGAGTCCGAATCGAAGACGAACTATTTATGACGAAAAAAGGACCAGAACTCCTGACCAATTTCCCTAAAACACTACAAATAATTGATTGATGATGAAAGAAAAGCGGAAGCGCCTGATCAGCGTCGCTGGAACTGGATTGCCCCGCAGGAAGGAAACACAGTGCGACATCTGTCGATTCCACGAATCGCTTGTCGGTGGATGCTTGCCGCGGGCACGGCCTCAGCTAACTTGGTCAAGAAGACCACTTGACCAAGTGGATCTTCGGCTCGTGCTGTTCCCGCAGGCGTCACCAACGAACGCCCCTTGTGGAATCAACAGAGGTCAATCTTAAAGAGTGATTTTACATAGACACGGATATGAGGTCGTCTCATCTGTGGGCCTCGAAGGCATACGTATTCAAGGTGCTATGGCTATTTTTACAGCAAATATGATACGAATCGTTAAACAAATGAATGAATAGAGGGAACAAACCTCTTGAAATTAGACGAAAAGCGGTCTGTATGGAAATTAAATCCCACACAGACCGCTTTTTTAAAATTCTAACTATCATTGAGCTTCAGTTTTTCAGTCTCTTAGGCCGCCCTGCGCTCTTTTTCTATGTCCTGCTGCAGCGCCTAGCGTCTAGTGAACTTCCTGCACCTTCGTCCGATAAGTCAACATCATCGCTGTAAAAAGGACTTTTCTTTTCAATCTTTCAATAAACCTTTCATCCATTCAATCTGTTGCTCTTTCTAAAAGATCTTGAACTTCTGCGTATTCAAGTTGGTGTGCCTCAGCAACAGCTTGGTATGTCAGATAACCATCTAATGTATTTATTCCTTTTCTAAGAGCTGCATTTTCTTTGCACGCTTGACGATATCCCTTGTTTGCCAATTGTAATGCATATGGCACAGTGACATTCGTCAGGCCTATTGTCGATGTGCGGGGGACAGCCCCTGGCATGTTTGCTACCGCATAGTGCAATACACCATGCCTATTGTATGTAGGGTTGTCGTGCGTAGTAATCCGATCGGTGGTTTCAAATATTCCTCCCTGATCGATTGCGACATCGACAATGACAGATCCTTCTTTCATAGCTTGTACCATTTGTTCTGTTACAAGTTTAGGGGCTTTGGCTCCCGGTATAAGGACAGCACCAATCACTAGGTCTGATTCCTGCAAAGCTTCCTCAATATTTAAAGGGTTAGACATCAATGTATTAATCGAGGACCCAAAAATATCATCAAGCTGGCGCATACGGTCAGGATTTAAATCCATAATTGTCACATCAGCACCTAATCCCATCGCGATCTTAGCTGCGTTCGTGCCAACTACGCCACCTCCAATAATCGTCACTTTGCCTCTTCTAACGCCGGGAATACCCGATAGCAGCACACCTTTACCGCCTTTTGGCTTTTCTAAAAATTGTGCACCGATCTGCGAAGCCATTCTGCCGGCTACTTCACTCATAGGGGTTAGCAAAGGCAGAGAACCATTAGATAACTGAACGGTTTCGTAGGCAATGGCTACGACCTTTTTATCAATCAATGCCTTCGTTAACTCCGGCTCAGGGGCCAAATGTAAATATGTAAATAAAATCAATCCTTCATAAAAATAGCCATATTCACCAGGAAGCGGCTCTTTTACTTTCATTACCATTTCCTGTTTCCACGCGTCGGCTGCTGTTTCGACAATTATCGCGCCTGCTTTTTTATATTGCTCGTCCGTAAAGCCTGAGCCTTCACCTGCTGTTGTTTCAACAAACACAGTATGCCCGGCATTCTGCAGAGTAATTACTCCTGCTGGTGTCATCGCTACACGATTTTCATTGTTCTTGATTTCTCTTGGTATACCTATATTCATCTTAACCCCTCCAAAGTAGTCTTCTTCCTCCCTCACCCAGTTTGGGCTTCAGGAGGTCTATTTATGTATAAATATCATTCAACGGTATCGATGAATGACGTCTAACCCGCCTGTCACTTCAAATACTGATCCAGTAATCATATCTGAATCCTCTTCACAGAGAAACAAAATGGTTCTCGCGATGTCTTCTCCGGTGCCGGATCTGCCAATTGGAGTGTTGCTGTCCGGGACCGCTCTGCTTGCCTTTATTCCAGCCTCTTTCATTTCACCTGTTATGTTTCCCGGGCATACCATATTAGAAGTAATACCATATTCAGCCTCTTCGTATGCAAACGTTTTCGTTAAAGAAACCAGCCCTACTTTAGCTGCCGCAAAAGCGGAACGGTACAGCCATCCAGACGCAGAGTTAGCTCCCTGGAATCCATAGTTGATAACTCGTCCGAAGTTTTGGGCTCTCATCCCGGGAACAGTCAGCTGGAGTAGATGAAACACAGAATCTAAATTCCCTTTTATCATAGCATCCCATTCCGTTTGTGAATAGTCCATTAATTTCTTTCTTTCAAAAATATATGGCCCAGCGTTATTAATTAAGTAGTCAATCGTTCCGAATGTCTCATTTGCCTGATTTATTAACGCTTTCAATTGATTCTTTTTCAATACATCAGCTTGTACAATTAACAAATTATCACTGCCATACTTCTGTTGTAACTCACTTGCCTTTGTACTATCTTGCCGATAAGTAGCAGTTACTTGATGACCTGCTTGCAGAAATGCTTCTGTTACCTTCCTGCCTAACCCTTTTGTCCCTGCCGATATTAGTGCATGACCCAACACGAGCACCTCCACTACAAGATATCTTACAAAAAATCTCACTTTTATCCTACATTACCTTTTATTGAAATTCTATTTAAATGAATCTAGGGAGAAATTCTTCTCCATGATATACTAAAAGAAAGTACCAATGAGTGAAAGGAGAATTTGCTATGGAGTTTGAATATAAGCATATCGTTGTCGCGGTTGATGGCTCTAAAGCTGCTGAGCTGGCATTTAACAAAGCGGTTAATATAGCTAAACGGAATGATGGCCAGCTAATTCTTTCTCACGTCATTGACCATCGCACGTTTGCAACTGCAGAAGCCTATGATCGTTCGCTGGCTGAACGGTCGGAAGCCTATGCGAATGAATTACTGACAGGCTACCAGGAAAAAGCTGCAGCAGCCGGTGTAAAAGACATCAAAATAGACATAGAGTATGGTTCTCCTAAGATAAAAATCGCCAAGAATGTTGCCAAAGCTTATCAGGCAGATTTGATTATTTGTGGCGCTACCGGGATGAATCCAGTCGAAAGATTTTTGATTGGCAGTGTTTCTGAAAGTATAACCCGCTATGCCTCCTGTGATGTACTTGTCGTTAGAAGTGAATAATAAATAGCCTATCTCCTTATTAAATAAAGGGTAGGCTAAGAATCAGTTTCTATTGTTCTTGTGATTCTGCCATCCCTCGTTTTTGATAAAAACGCAGGGCGAACTCTCCCACTTTTTTAGGGATCTGGTAGTTAGCAGATGCGGCAACAGCCACTCCTACTATCGGGATTCGCTGTACCGCCTTTTTTTTAGACGATAGAATAAACAATGACTTTAACGCTTGTTTTAGAGGCTGATGAAGCCAAGAGTATTCGATCACTTCTACCTCACCTTGATATATATACTCTGATGCAAAAGAAGCTTCATCCAACAGCTTCTGCCATGCTTCGGCTTGAAATCGCCTTTGTTTGATTTCCTGAGCGATTGGTTTATCGCCTTCCGTGTTTACCCCTCTTCCAGTATTTTCTCTATCTTACCATATTGATGCCTTTCAGGACCCTTCCAACAAATAAATCTCGATAAAAAAACCAGGCTGTATTAGCCTGGTTTGCGTTTCTTGTATTAACATACTATTGAGTAAGCCTGATGGTATCTCTTGCAATCATAACTTCCTCATTCGTCGGTATAACAATTACTTTTACGGGAGAGTGCGGATAGTTTATGAAAGCTTCTTTGCCGCGAATATTATTCAATGACTGGTCCCAATAAACACCCATGAATTCCAGTCCTTTTAGAACTCTTTCACGAATTTCGGTACTGTTCTCGCCCACACCAGCAGTGAAAATAATTGCATCTACCCCATGCATCCTCGCAGCATAGGAACCAAGATATTTATGGATTCTTTCAGCAAACACCTCAAGTGCCAGCTCTGCACGCTCATCTTCATCCTTCGCTCTTTGGGTAATATCTCTTAAGTCGCTTGAGAAACCAGACAGAGCAAGCATTCCACTTTCTTTGTTCAATACATTCATCACTTCATTGGCTGTTTTACCTGTTTTATCCATAATATATGGAATCAAAGCAGGGTCAATATTTCCAGATCTTGTCCCCATTGTCACTCCAGCTAAA
Source organism: Sediminibacillus albus (assembly GCF_900101125.1). GTDB lineage: Bacteria > Bacillota > Bacilli > Bacillales > Amphibacillaceae > Sediminibacillus > Sediminibacillus albus. The sequence continues at coordinate 143,027 of NZ_FNFL01000006.1, forward strand.
GGCGTAAAGCCCATAGAGGTATCAATGGACTTTCCGTTCTCAATAGCAGCAATACTTGCACCATTTCCCAAATGACAGGAAATCAGCCTTAATTGATCCAATGGCAAACCTAATAACTCGGAAGCCCGCTGTGAAACATATTTATGGGAAGTACCATGGAAACCATATTTTCTAATTCCGTATTCTTTGTAATATTCATACGGAAGACTATATAAGTAAGATTGCTCTGGCATCGTTTGATGAAAAGCTGTGTCAAATACTGCAACTGATGGTACTTCAGGCAAAATATCCCGGAAGGCACGAATCCCTGTAAGGTTGGCAGGATTGTGCAATGGTGCAAGTTCGGATACTTCTTCTATCTCATTGATTACTTCTTCTGTGATAGTTACCGAATCACTGAACCGCTCGCCGCCGTGGACGACACGATGGCCGATTCCATCAATTTCCTCCAGCGACTGGATGACGCCTGAGGAGGTCAATTTTTCCAGCAGCATTTTTACCGCTTCTTCATGATCCGGTATTTCTGTTGTTGTTTCATCCTTATTTTCACCGACTTCTATAGTAAAAACAGAGTTTTCAATTCCTATCCGTTCTACCAAGCCTTTAGCCAATACTGTTTCCGCAGGCATTTCGATCAATTGGAATTTAAGTGATGAACTTCCTGCATTTATAGCTAATATTTTGCTCAATTTGATTCAACCCTTTCGTTAATACGTCCTAACATTTCGTTCTATCATTCTTCCCTTACTCATTTAAACACCGCTTTAGAAAGTTTGCAATATCAAGGTTTTAATGATAACGCTTGCCATTTAAAATCTTTATTTTCTAACTATTTCTTTATGTTTGCGATATTCCTTCCTTTTTAAACCATTGATTGATTTTGACCAGAATATCGTTCATCGCCGATGCATTTTTGAATGATGGCAGTTTCGCCATCAGGGCTTCTTTTGGCGGCTTTGTATTTTGACCCTTTTTTTGCAGGATAAAGATGCTTTTCGCATTGTTTTCTGTTTTAAAAATGCTTGTTGGCAACTGGACTAGACCAAGTATATGAGCATTTTTTTGGATAAAGGCGTTTAACTTGGAGGCCTCGTCACTGTCAAATAGAAAGTTCGGGATAATAAACATCAAATATCCACCCGGACTGGTGTATTTCATGCTTTGCTCTATAAGAAGATGATGCGCATAGGAATGTCCTTCATCTGCCTTTAATTCATAATCATTGGCTACAATATCGTCTGGATAATAACCAACAGGCAAATCTGAAACAATCAAGTCTCCAGGTTCCATTAAAAATGGACGCAAACTATCCTGATGAAAAAGTTCCAGGTCAATTTGCTGCAAATTGGCACTCATCAATGCAATTTTTATTAGGGAAGGGTCTACTTCACTCCCAAAAGGAATAGCGTTCACCCGCAAATTATTTATTACGGCCGTCAATAAGTTACCTGTTCCACACGCAGGGTCAAATAAACGTATTTGCTGATTCGACTGGATGAGCTTATTGGCTAAGTATCCGACAAACATTGCCACTGTGTCAGGCGTAATTAAATGTTGTTGCTGCGTGGCTCCCTTCATCCCCTTCAATGCTGCCAGCTGTATCCCTTTTCTTATCTCTTCTTTCTCAAAGTTGTCTATATCAATTTCAGTTGCTTTTTTTTGCAGTTGTTGCTTTAATAAATCAGTCATTTCTTCTGTTGCTTTCTGCGTGAATAAAAATTCCAATACTAGAGCCAGACCATCCAAATAAGTTATATTCATCTGATGCTGTGCCTGTTCAGACGCTCCATCGAGCCAATTGAAAATATGTTCAATGTTATTGTGTTCCAAAATACTTCCCCCATTCCATTCTGTTCATCAGCCTTTAATTTTAACAAAACAAGCCGAGACAACGAAAAAATATGTTTACCAATTCAATATACTCGCTATGTATCTTTTACTTACTCTGTGCTCTTTCTTATTTAAAACATAAAAAAGCTGCCCTTCTGAAGTTCGTCTTTTTCATTAGTAACAGCAAGGAATATAAACGATGTGTCCTCGCATTAAAATGAATCAGACCCTGACAGTTGGGGCAGCCTTTTGATCAATTACTGATTAATTAGTCGTTCTGACAGCTTCCAAGGCTTTTTCATAGTTCGGATGGTTAGTTCCTTCGCTCACGTACTCTGTATAAGTTACTTTTCCTTCTGAATCAATTACAAACACGGAACGGGCCAGCAAGCGTAACTCTTGCATCAGCACCCCGTAATTTTCTGCAAAGTCGGCATCTTTATGGTCGGAAAAGATATCTATATGCTGGATATCATTAGCCGCTTTCCAACGTTTTTGAGCAAAAGGCAAGTCCATGCTAATAGTTAAAACCTTAACATTACCAAGCTTTTCAGCCTCATCATTAAACCTTTTCGTTTGCTCTGCACATACTCCTGTGTCAACGGATGGTACCACACTAATTAGTTTTACCTGGCCGCTGTAATCAGCTAAACTAACTTCATTCAAGCTATTATCTAATACCTTGAAGTCGGGAGCCTGGTCTCCTGTCTTTACTTCTTTACCAACTAGAGTCATAGGCGTTCCTTTAAAAGTTACTTCTGCCATTTTATCAGCCTCCAAAAATTAATTTATCTTTTATAATTATGAAGGCAATGGGTAAGATTGTCTAACATAATGAAATCGCCCTCTACTCTTCCTCATCCTCACTATTGTCTTTGTCTTTGCTTTTATCTTTGTCCTGCTTAGACTTGCTCTTTTCCTCTTTGGACTTTTTACTTTTATTGCTATTGCCAGTGGATTGATCAATTATTTCTTGAATCTTGTCCATAGCCTGTGGAGCAAATTCAAGCAATTTTTCGTAAAGATGTGTGTGTTGATCTAGATGGATCATTTGCACACCTTTCTGATTGACAATAAGAAAAGCTATCGGTGTAATTGATACGCCCCCGCCGCTGCCGCCGCCAAATGGGAGACTGCTTTTGCTGCTTCCCTCAGAATCAGAGTCAGAGTCAGAATCAGAACTGGAATTGCCGCCAGATTGGCCGCCTTTAAACTCGGATCCCCCAGCTGCAAAACCGAAACCCACTCTGGAGACAGTAATAATCATACTACCGTCTGGAGATTCTACCGGATCACCAATAATAGTATTGACATCAACCATATCTTTTAGATTTTCCATGGCTGTAGTCATTAACCCTTCAATTGGATGTTCACTCATGTGACTAGCCTCCTTAGGTTTTAATAGGTTCTTTGGTTGCCTGCGTATTCTGTTTAGGCAGATACTTCGCTATATGACGAAAGATGCGTATAGCTTGTCCCAATCGAATGGAAAAAATACACTCTAGTTCTGTGTGAATCCGGTCTTGCTGAAACAATGGCTGTACATCTACATCACAGGCAGCTAATTTATAGACATGTTCATTAATCCAGGAGAGAATAATTGCTTTTATACTCCAGCCAGCACCGGCAGCTACTCCGGTTAAAGTAGCATCGTCTAATCCGAGCTTTGAAGTCCATGTCAGTTTTTTTATGGTTATTTTAGATAAAAATTCAATAAGGTGCGGAAGTATACTTGTGATGGTCCTCCTTGTTTCACGGAACTTCTCCCATTTGCTTTTAAGATATTGGATATTTATAGAAACAGGATTCTTTTGTTTAAAAGGTGAATGGCTGTCGCCGGCGCTTAATACTTCTATTTCTTTGGTAAGTATATTGACCCCAAGCGTTTTGATTTCCAGCTTGAGATAGTCAGAGCCATCCCTGAATGTGTAATAAAAAGTTGTATGCACACGTAAGAACAGCAGTGAAATCACTAAAAGAATAATCATTAATCCAATCAAAAATACCCACCACATACAAGATCACCTCCGTCTTCACCAGTATTTTCAAAAAGACAGATGGTTAAACTAACTTTCATAGATACTTTCCTGCTGGGAATCTTAAAAAAATGATGATAACATGGGATCATACTAGTCTTTGTCCATTAAACGACTGGCGGAACGGATTGTCAGCCTTTAAATGGACAAACTGGGATCAAGTTTCTAGTAAGACAGGAGGAAGCATTGATGGATAAACGCCGCAACCTATATTTTTATTATCCAAAAGAAGATGAATTAGAAAAGAGGTTACAACCTTTATTTAATTTAGCAAAAGATAACGGATTCAATATTGTAGAAAATTCAGCCGATGCCAACATTATCATAAGTGTAGGCGGAGACGGGGCTTTTCTGCAGGCAGTAAGAAAAACCGGATTTAGGCAGGATTGTTTATACACAGGAATAGCCAAGTCGAATGAGGCAGGATTGTATTGTGATTTCAATCTTGATAACTATGACGAAATGGTCAACTCGATGTTACACGAAGAAATGGAAGTTCGCCGCTTTCCCGTCATAGATGTATTAGTCAATAACCAAGCCCACTTCCTATGCCTTAATGAAGCTAGTATTAGATCCACTTTGATAAAAACAATCGTTATGGATGTTTTTATCGATGACCAACATTTTGAAACGTTCCGCGGAGATGGCTTGATTGTCGCCACTCCAACAGGCAGTACAGGATACAATAAATCTACTCATGGTGCCGTTGTTGATCCCAAAACACCATGCTTTCAAGTAACTGAGCTGGCTTCTTTAAATAACAACAGGTATCGCACACTGGGATCTTCATTTATTCTTGATAAGACAAGGAAGTTGACTTTAAAAGTTATTCAGGATGGTAATGATTATCCAATCATCGGTTTTGACAATGAAGCATACTCTGTCCGGAACGTAAAAGACTTAACAGTTACTTTAAGCGACAAAATCGTGAAGACAGTGAAGTTGAAAAATAACTCTTATTGGGACCGAGTGAAAAGGACATTTCTCTAGAAAATAATCCAAACATATAAAAAGGAGGTTTCCTGTCCGGAAACCTCCCTAAGCTGTCGAGGGACTCCCGACAGCCCTTTTTAATTACTGGATTCTTTGATATACAACTTCTTCGTCCACTACTGTCTGCTCTACTTTTAAAGTATGTATTTGCTCTGGGTCAATGGTAAAAGGATCCTTGTCAAGTATGGTGAAATCTGCAGTATAACCTCTTTCAATTTTGCCTTGATCATGTTCATGGCATGATGCATAGGCACTTCCCTTCGTATATAGTGAGATTGCTTCATACATAGACAATCTTTCATGATCCTGGTAAGTTTCTCCATTTGCGGTTGATTTTCTTGAGATTGCAGCTTCAATGCCGAGTAACGGGTCTACACTTTCAATTGGTGCATCCGACCCGGCTGCACACGGAATCTGTCTATTCAAAAAGGATTTCCAAGCATAAGCATATTTTAACCGTTTCTCTCCAATCCTGTCGATTATCCAAGGAAAATCGGAGGCAACGAAAGTCGGTTGGATATCTAATACGACGTCCAATTGTTCTAATAGCCCTAACAGCTCCTCGTTTACGATCTGTGCATGAATGATCCGATCCCGCCTGCCATTATCCAGAGGGAACTTCTGTAATGTTTTTGCTACTGCCTCAACCGCCTTATCGCCAATAGCATGCACAGCGACAGGCATGCCATATTTCCGAGCCATCTGAACAAGTGATTCCAATCTTTGCTGGCTATGAATGTTGATACCCGAGTTTTCAGGCTCATCCTGATATGGCTCTGACAACCAAGCTGTTCGTCCGCCCAGCGCACCGTCAGAAAAGATTTTCATTGCCCCCATTTCAATGTAAGGTGTTCCCTGGTGATAATCCAATCCAGCAGCTGCCATGTCCTCGATTACTTCATGATGCACGAGTAAATGCGCGCGGAATTTACGCTTGATTCCATCGATTCCTTTTTTAAAAGCATTATATGTTTTAGTAAAGCCTCCGTAATAGTTTAAATCTTCACTATGCCCGCCGACTAATCCATACTGATGGAGATCATCTACCGCCGTTTGTACGATAGCTGTTAAATGTTCTTCTGACATCGATGGAACCACGGCCTTAATAAACTCTTGCGCCGTATCGAGAAAGTAGCCAGTCGGTTCGCCTGTTGAATCCCTTACGACTACCCCACCCTGCGGGTCCGCTGTATCTCTATTAATACCTCCCATTTCCATTGCAGCCGTATTGGCAAGCAAAGCATGCCTGCAAATTCTGTTCAATACCATCGGATTTTCCGGACAAATAGCGTCCAGTTCATCTTTATGCAGTATTCTTGGTGTTTCCCATTGATTCTCGTTCCATCCCTCTCCGATCAGCCATTCGCCGGCTGCTAATTGGGTTGATCGGCTGCGTAGCGCCTGGAGAACTTCTTCCGGAGATTGCAGTGCAGATAAATCCAAATGGATTAACTTTTCACCGTGGCCGATGATATGTAAGTGGCTGTCAATGAAACCCGGGAACATCGTTTTCCCCTGCAGATGATGAACAGTGTCTATTTCTTCCTGATATTTAGCTCTCAATTCAGAAAGCGATCCAGTATCCTGAATCAAACCGTTTGCCGTAAAAACTGCTTCTACTTTATCCATTTCAGCTTTCATTGTATAAATATTGCCGCCTTGCCATAGTGTTCCCATTGCCTTTTCTTCCCCTTTGCGAACCTTCTTCTTTGTTGATTGATAATAGTTACTTCCAAGATAAACATGGCCTTGATCAAGAATTTTTGCGTTGTTCTCCTGTTACAGACCATAAGAAGGTTGTTTAATTGTTAATCATTTTAAACTTTTCAGACATAAAAGAAAAGGGTAGTGCATCACTACCCTTTGTTTATGCCAAAATATTATTTATTATTATCCGCGGAACTGTTGTTGGGCAGTTGACACCAAACGTTTAGTGATTTCTCCACCTACAGAACCGTTAGCACGGGAAGTTGTATCAGCACCAAGCTGTACACCAAATTCTTGAGCGATTTCCACTTTCATTTGGTTAAGCGCCTGCTCAACACCTGGAACTAAAAGCTGATTGCTATTGTTGTTATTTGCCATGATGATTCACCTCCTTATAACATTTTTATCATATCCTCTAGGAAGTGAATCATTCAGTACGGCGAATGGTAGTTGTTGCAAATAACCCCAGTATTATTACAAGAGATCGCTAAATTCCCGTTCCTCTTCAGAGGCAGGCTTAATGCTTACAATGTCTATATTAGCAAGTGTCTCATTTAATTCTTCGGTAAAGTCTGCTGATTGTTCAAACTGATTGACTTTTTCACGCCTTGGCATAGTTTTAGGTGCATTAGGCACAAATACGGTACAACAATCTTCATATGGTCGAATAGAGATATCATACGTATCAATCGATTGCGATATATCGATAATATCCTCTTTATCCATAGCAATCAACGGGCGAAGCACGGGATAGTTAGTTACCTCATTGATGGAATGCATACTCTCCATTGTCTGGCTCGCTACCTGTCCCAAGCTTTCCCCGGTAGTTAATGAAAGAATACCTTCTCTCTCAGCAATTTTCTCACTTACTCTCATCATCATGCGCCGCATCACTGTCATCGAATAACCGTGAGGGATGGATTGGTGTATTTTCTGCTGCAGTTTTGTGAACGGAACAACATGAATACGGATGGAATGGCCATAATCAGTTAATTTGCGCGCCAAATCAAATACTTTTTGCTTCGATCTTTCGCTAGTGAACGGCGGCGAATGAAAGTGAACGGCTTCCACCTGAACGCCCCGCTTCATTGTTAAGTAACCGGCAACAGGGCTGTCAATGCCGCCAGAAAGAAGCAAAAGCGTTTTGCCCGAAGATCCGACAGGCAGTCCTCCTGCTCCTGCAATTTTTTGAGAAGTGATATAAGTTCCATCCTGGCGTACTTCTACTCTCAATTCTATATCGGGATAATGGACATCGACCGTGTAGCCATCAGTGTTACTCAACAGATACCCTCCCAATACTTGATTCAAGTCTTGGGACTTAATCGGAAACGACTTATCCGTTCTTTTAGCAGTAATTTTAAAAGTTTCTACCCCATCTGCTTCCTCGAGAGCAAAAAGAGCAGCTTTTTTTATTTCTTCTGTATCATTTTCTACTTTAATAGCCAGGCTCAAGCTGTGAATACCGAAAATATGCCGGCATTTCTCGATGATTGGTTCAGGGTCCTGGCCATTCAGTAAGACATACATTCGGTCTCTTTGTCTTTTGATTTTTATATCTGGTACTTCTTTTAATTTATTTCGCACATTTTCTTGTAATTTAACGGTGAAATTTTTTCTGTTTTTTCCTTTTAATGCTATCTCTCCATAGCGGAGGACAATGTATTCATATTGCATTTCTATCTACCCCATTACTTCACTTAATTGATTTAAGACTTCACTAAAGGCTTTACAAAATTCTTCAATTTCTGTTTGTTTATTTTGATAGGAAAGGCTGATTCGCAAGGCATGATTGCTTCTCGAATCAGGCAGCCCGCAAGCAGCCAATACGGAGCTTTGGTCTTCCTGTTTTGAGGAGCACGCCGACTTTGTTGAGATGTAAAAACCTTTTTCACTTAATGCATGAATAACAACTTCAGGTTTAAACCCCGGAACTGAAAAATTAATAATGTGCGGGGCATGGTCCTTTGGTGAGTTTATAACCACTTGATCTAAGGCAGATAAATAATTCCAAAGTGTTTCTTTTAAGTGACAAAGATGCTGGATTTTTGAAGTTTGATTTTCTAAGGCTATCCTAATGGCTTTTACGAGTGCTGCATTTCCAGCTAAGTTCTCTGTTCCTGACCGATAGGACATCTCCTGGTCTCCCCCATGCAACAAAGGAAACAGCAACGTACCTTTTCTAACATACAAAAATCCAGTACCTTTTAACCCATGGATTTTGTGGCCAGAGACAGTACAAAGATCAATGCCGCTATCTGCTAATCGCAACGGCACCTTTCCGAACCCTTGCACATTGTCTACGTGAAAGTGCAATTTCGGGTACTTTTTAGCGATTAAACCTATTTCCTTGATTGGTTGTATGGTGCCCATTTCGTTATTTACATGCATGATACTGATTAAAATAGTTTCTTCTGTAATAGCAGCCTCCAGGTCCGTTGTTGACACGCTTCCAACGTGGTCAACAGGCAGATAGGTTACTGTAAACCCCAGTTTTTCCAAGGCCCGGCAACTCTCCAAAACAGATGGATGCTCCACTTGCGAGGTTATAATGTGCTTTCCTCTGGTTTGATGTGCTAACGCAATACCCTTGATGGCTGTATTATTCCCTTCCGTTCCTCCTGAAGTAAAGACAATTTCTTCCTCTTCAACATCCATTACACTAGCAGCCTGCTGTCTTGCTCTCAAAAGCAGCTTTTCCGCTTCTGCACCTGTTGGATGAATCGATGAAGGATTTCCAAAATATTTTTCTGACACTTGGTTAAAACTGTCGATGACTTCTATATACGGCTTAGTTGTTGCACTATTATCTAAATAAATCATGGCAGTAAGCAGCCCCCTTTATTTGCAATCAATTATAATACCACAAATAATCCCCTGCTACAATTATACAGCAGGGGTTTCAGTATTAGTTCATTATTCAATATCCAAAGCAGATAATAAAAAGTCAATCGATATGCGCCGATTTTCACGGACACTCTCGGTGTCAGACTCATTGGCGAGTGCGCGTTGGTCAGTTATTAGCCGATCACCCATAGTTAAGGCACTGGTATTTATATAGGGTATTTCAGACCGCTTCCCTGTTGAGTGATCCCGTACAGGAGCCGTGTCCTCTTGCATATTGCTTTCCGTTAGCAGCCACCATGAGGTACCCCAAAGGAATACAACAGTAAAACTGAAGATGATTACCAGCTTTTTCAATTTGATCACACCTAGCCTGGAACTTTATTGTACTCTTCCAAACGCTTCAATGCTCCTGGTTCAATATCTTCCAATGCCTGGACAGCTTCCTCTAAAGCTGATTCATATTCATATTTCCGGAACAGACTTTCTGCTTCCGACAACCTGGCCGATAGCAAAGGGTATTGGCTTCTGTATCTGTTGGCATACTGAATCACCAATTCCACCAATCGTGCTTGCTCCAAAAGCATATCTGTCTGTTCAGTCATGGAGTGTACTACATCCTCAGCTTTGGCCAGCGAGTGTTGAATTTCGCCAATATCCAACGGCTGTTTTTCCAGCTTATGGGTGACTTCTTCAATTTGAATCGAAGCGTCCTCTAACAGTTTCCATATATAAGATGGCACACCTGGAATATTACTCTTCATTAACATCCGATGGGAGTTTTGCATGGCTTTGCGCATATCCAGAATCAGTTCTTTTGCCTCTATTTCATCTTTTCTTAATGTTTGGATTTGGCTTCTGAATTGCTCGTGTAAAACCGTCAAATCTTCCAATTCCTTAAAGCCGGCTTCCACCTTATCTCTTAATTCAATATGGGTAAGCTTTTGCTCATTAAGCCCTTTATCGATTTCTTCCAATTGATCCTTCAGCAGCTTCATTTTCTTCTCAAGGCTTAAGTGGGTTTCCATATCGTTATCTTCAAAGTAGTAAGACTCCTGCAGCGTCTCCACTTCCAGTCTTGTTTCCTCCAAAGCCCGAAGTTCCTCTTTAAGTTCTTTCCGATAACCTGGCAGTTGTTTAAGGACATAGTTTTTAGCAATCGCTTCTTTTTCCAAGAGCTGGTACATCTCTTTCATTCTTTCCTCTACATGTTCAATAAACTGAGGAATTTCATCCAGTACACCTTTTTCCAGATGTTCCAGACACTCTAACAACTCTGCCTGGTACCTGTGAATTTCTTTTTCGAAACCGAGGTGGTCTATATGGTATCCATCATTTTTCATGCCAATAATTCCTGTCAGCAAATCATCCAGCTGGTTTGGCAGTGTTTGTTTGCATGTTTTATAAATAGCTGGAAACTCTTCAATTTCACCCTCCAGCGAGTCAAGCTCACCTTTCAATTCATCTACCTGTTTCTGTGCTTCAAAATAATTTCCATCGTCGGTGAGTTGATGGTATTTATCGATCATTTGATTCAGCTCATCTAATGCCAATTCAAAACGCACTTCCGAATTTCCGAAGTTATGGCGGTTTTGAAGAAGTTTTTTCCGGAGTTCCTTCACCCTCGGTTTAAGTTCTTCAACTGCATTACGGCTGTTTTCTTCAGAATCGAGCAGTTGTTCCAACTCGATAAACATCTGCTCAATATCCGCTTCTATTGCTTTTAACGCCCCTCCTACATTTAACAAGTTCTGTTTTGCTGTGGGCATTCGGTATTTATCCGCTGCTTCTTCAGCATCAAATAAATATTCTTCCATATCAGGAAGCTCCCTGGTCAGAATTGAATCCCAGCGCTCTTTCCATTTTTCGAAGTTTTCCTGAGTTTCCCCTGATAAATTTAAGGCTTTCACTTTGGATAATTCCGACGTTACATTTCGATTCATGATGTCCATTTTCCAAGCCTCTAACCTGTCAACTTCATCATAAACCCTTTTTCTCCAAATCAACCCAAAAATAATTAATGTTATAAGTATAAGAATGCTGCCAATTATGTACGCCATAAATAACCTCCTGACTAAATCCAGTACTATATGTATCGAAAAAGGAGGATGAAGACTGTATGCTTGAAAAGCTAAATCCCCTTCACCATCACTTATTCCCCAGAAATAAAATATCCAACTGGAATAAAGGAGCTTAAAGCTCCTTAACCATTTCTCCTATTTATCTTTTAAAATCCAATCATTACTAATTATTACTAATATGATACCATGAGAACCGACATTTTTGGTTATATTTTTTCAAATTTATTCATATAGCGACTTTTTTTTCTAATGATAAATAAATGCAGGCAACCCGTAACAGTAAAAACAGCCGTTTTTATTGACGTCAACCTTATCCCGCGGCTTTTACTTGATTAGAATTGAACATGGATATTGCCTCTTTCTTCATATCTATTTTCCGATGCTAAATGGTCGATCCAGCTGCATATAAAACTAGTATATTTCTTAGCGAAGAAGTCCTGGGAATGATTCCACTCTAAAAAATTGCGCCATTCATTGGGCGAAGAAAATGGACTGCTTAACATACCTTTAAATTGGATGAAGAGAAATTTCATATCTAAATTGGTATGGGAAGTTCTCTGCAAGGATTCATTAAACACAGAGCTTAGTAAATAGTTCTCTTTTGCCAAATACGTCACCATCATTTCCCTGACAAAAATCGAATCCAACGTAAGCTCTCTATGGATGAAACAAGTAAATTGATGGTGTGCTTGTTTATATTGTATAATTACTGCAATCATTTTTTTCAGCCTCTCTAATTTAGGCATCGCTTTTGTATCTGTAATCACTGCCTCTAATTGGCCCAAATACTGTTCATAGTAGCAAGTGACGATGGACTCTAACAACCCTTGCTTGCTATTAAAATAGTAATTGATCAAAGATACATTTATTGAAGCAGACTTTGCAATGTCACGTACGGAAGTTCCATGGTATCCTTTCGTAAAAAACAATCGACAAGCCGCATCCATTACTTTTTGTTTTGTTTGATTATTGCTCACGGTTACCACCTCCTCTTTTCTTTTTACGACATATAAGAGGAGAGTCCTGCATATTTCGCTCGTCAAATCGTGCAGGCTGACAGTCGATTGATTTCCTAAGGAGGCGATTAACGTCGAACGCTGTTGCCAAATCGTTCAGCAACGTTTTTTGACAGGGGATTTTACACTTATACTTAAAGGTGGGATTACATGTTTGAAGCAAAAAGTTATTCAGGATCCAAGGAGAAAGATTACAAACTGCTTCTAAAACAATTGGAAGCACTTATTGAAGATGAACAGGATGCGATTGCCAACTTATCGAATGCATCAGCTTTGCTTAACCAGTTTTTATCAGAAGTTAACTGGGTTGGATTTTACCTTTGGAAAGATGGAGAGCTTGTTTTAGGGCCATTTCAAGGTCTTCCAGCCTGTGTAAGGATTAAAGCTGGAAAAGGCGTTTGTGGAACAGCTGTACAACAAGGCAAGACGCAGCGGGTCCAGGATGTAGAACAATTTCCGGGGCACATTGCCTGTGACGCAGCGAGCCAATCAGAAATTGTGGTCCCTTTGTTTAAAAATAAAGAGATTTTTGGTGTCCTGGATATTGACAGCCCTATTAAAAATCGTTTTGATGAAGAAGATGAAAAATTTTTAGAACAGTTTGGAGCTATAATTGAAAAGTATATTTAGTCTTGATAGCAAGAAAAGCTGGCCTGGAGGCCAGCTTTTCTTCATTCTGCTGTATGTTTTGCTTTAGCTACACAATTCTTTCCTAATTTCTTAGCTTCATAAAGTGCTTCATCCGCTCTATCGAAAATACTTCTTGCCAAATCTTTATGGTTTTTCTCCCAGGAAGAGACTCCTACGGAAATAGTTACTGTTGGCTCTGTAAAAGCTTCCACCTGTCTGACCAGCTGATGTGCCGTTTCCAGCCCATCTTCCATTGAGGCATTCGGTAAATATACCGCCAGCTCTTCTCCACCCCACCGGGCAGCAAAGTCTTCCTTCCCGAGGTGCCCCTTCATAATATTTGCAACTTGAATAATTAATTCGTCTCCAACCTCGTGCCCATATGTATCGTTAAATTTCTTAAAGTCATCAATATCAATCAACAAAAAGGAGCCCTGTTCGTCAGATTTCAAATGTTCCTGCAGCTGCTCATCAAGATATTTTCTGGAATACAAGCTAGTTAAGTAATCAGTTATCACCAAATGTTCGAGCTTTTCTCTTAACATCGAATTGACAAACGCAAGCGTAGAATGATGGACTAAGGACTGAATCAGCTTGAAGGATTCAAATGAAAAATAGTACGGTTGTTTATGAAGCGCAATAATGGCCCCTTTTATTTGTTTCGATTGAACCATAGGTATCGCCATTACAGAATGAAATGGTAAAGGGATATTGGGATATTTGATTGAAAAATCCCCGATAAAAACGGAATCATGCTGCTTCTGCAAAAGGTCAAGAATCGTCGGCAGAAATTTGTTGGATCCTTTGAGGAGGAAGTAGTCAGTGCTTCCGTCAAGAATTTCATACTCCTCTTCTTCATCTTCTTTATATAAAATAAACCCAATTTCTTGTGCACCGAATTTATCCTTTATTTGCCTGTTCATAAAAGATGTTGTTTCAATTAACCTTAGATTAGAATTAAGAGTATGGGAGGTCTCATTAATTAATTGCAAGTCTTCGATTAACTGCTTAGATTGTTGGTAAAGCCTCGTATTTTCTAATGCATTACCTGCAGCATTTGCCAGTGATGTAATAAACTCGACTTCTTCTTTAGGGAAAACGACAGCCGCGGGTGAAATGATTTGCAGTACGCCATAAACACCCTGGGTACCCTTCAAGGGAGCGTATAGACAAGTTTCACTTACTTCATGGTCTTCCTCGATTTGCACTTCCCCCGTTAAAAAAGCATGGACGCTTACTTTATTTGTTACATTATCATTATAAATCAATTCTTTAATAGGCAGTTCCCCATTGGAAGGAAAATCCTGCGATAAAAATAAAAAGTATTCAAATCTTGGATAAACACCCTTTAATGTATTAATCACTTCTCCTAATACATGATTGGTATTGATAGAGGAATGAAACTTTGCCGTTACCCGGTATAACACTTCAAATCTGTTTGCATTTTGGGCCATCCTGGCATGCACATTCATACTATTTATGACGCTGGAGATTTCCCCTGCTACTTCTTGAAATTCCAGTATGTTAGTCTCCATATGCTCGCTATTCACCGTGGCCGCAAAAAAATAGCCAACAATTACCTCGTCTTCCTCTAATGAAATTAACAAGGAGTCTAAGAAAGTCTGCTCTTTTAACACAGGTTTCCCTGAAAATATCTTCCTATTATCAAAGGGAGTATTATTCATGTTAACTGCTTCTTCCGCCAGCTCTGAAAGCAATACTTCTTCGTCTTTTTCCGAATCTGTATGAAGAAAATAACTGTTTTTCCAAGGATCATATAAATAAACAGCAGCATATTCCAATGACAAAAACTGCTTAACTTTTCTGCATATCTCTGTTACTTTTGTATCAACAGAGACATTGCTTTCATTTATAAAACCTTCAATTATGTAATTCCAAAATTCGAACCTTGCTTGCCTGTTGTTGGTTTTCATGAAATCTCACCTATCATATAAACTGGCTTTGCCGACAAGGTTGATCCCCTGTCCGTTGCCTTCATTAGTATTTAATCTTTAACTATTAAGAAAAACTTAATCCAATAAGTCTTGATTATATAGGAGATATATCCTAATTATATACGAAAAAGCAATTTTTTCCTACATTTATCCTATTTAATTATCAGTAATTGTTAATTGTCTACCGACGTATTGACTTCTTCGCTAAATAATCTTATAATGGACTTTGTGTAAAAAAGGTAGCCTATGTGAACCTCCGCCTGTTTCATTTTGTTCCTTACAAAGCAGTAAGGTGTATCGTGTAACTCTCTGCTGCTGGAGCGATGGTACATGAAAACAAAATGGGCAGCGATCGGGAACACACTGTCTTATTTTATGCAAATCTACTATATAAAGGAGAAGATGTACAATGGCTCGCTATACAGGTCCTGTATGGAAAAAGTCTCGTCGTCTCGGAATTTCTTTAACTGGTACTGGTAAGGAATTAGATAAGCGCCCTTACCCGCCAGGACAACATGGTGCTAACCAGCGCCGTAAACTATCAGAATATGGTCTGCAATTACAAGAGAAGCAGAAGCTTCGCTTCATGTACGGAATTAACGAACGTCAATTCCGCCGTTTGTTTGACCAGGCAGGAAACATGAAGGGTATCCATGGTGAAAACTTCATGATCCTTCTTGAATCACGTTTGGATAACTTGGTTTACCGTATGGGTCTTGCCCGCACTCGTAGACAAGCTCGCCAGCTTGTAGGCCACGGCCACGTAACTGTGGATGGCGGACGTGTCGATATTCCATCTTACCGCGTAAAACCAGGACAAGTGATTGGCCTTCGTGAAAAATCACAAAACCTTGACATTATTAAAGAATCAGTGGAAACAAATAACTTCGTTCCAGAATATCTTTCTTTCAATGAAGATACTCTTGAAGGAACGTACACTCGTTACCCTGAACGTTCTGAATTACCTGCTGAAATTAACGAACCGCTTATCGTTGAATTCTACTCTCGTTAATCTTTGCAGTTTGCAGGATAACACACAAAGAACCCTTAAAACGTTGATATATCAATGTTTCAAGGGTTCTTATTTTTAATTTAGTTTGCAAAATAATGTAAGATAATGAATTGATTTGATTTGGGGCCAGCTGGGACCAAAGTGTGACCAATAAAATCATAGCATGGGTGAAGGGATAGAAAGTAGCAAGTCGTATAATGAATATTAAGAGGATACTTACGAGGAATATTCATTAAAATTCCAGACCAATCTGCAAGGTGATTGACACCATTTGCATTTTGATATTCACGGTGTATATCACATATAAAAAGCTAAGAGTGATTTGCCACGGTTTAGTCATCCAAAATTGCTTGTAGCCTTCGCAGGAATTGATCCAAGTGTCTTTGAGTCTGGGAAGTTCAGAGCCACGATCAATCGCATAACCAAAAGAGGTTCAAGCCGTCTACGCCAGGCATTATTTATGGCAGTAAAGTGTGCAATTCGTTACTGTCGAAAAAAGAAAACAACAGATGAGATTATCCCTCGGAATAAAAGGTTAAGGGCCTTTTATGATAAGAAACGAGAAGAAGGGAAACCTTACAAAGTAGCCATAATAGCCTGTGTAAGCAAACTCTTAAGATGGATATTTGCGATTATGACAAATAAGGCAGCTTTCCAAGATATAGACTAAAAGATAAACTTGACCACTAAATACAAAACCTTCCATAACCAGAAGAGTGGAAGGCTATTTGGTATGCCCAAATTTAGTGTAACATGATTAATTTAATTTTTTCATTGAAAAATGTTGACAAACTATTAGCTGGTTTAGTTGAAGAACGTAATTCCACAACAACCTGTTTTAATGATTATGAAATTAGTAATTATATATATATGTATTTATTATTCCTTATAATAAATTTAGGGAGCGTTGGATAGTGTGTTCTTCGATTAAGTCGATATTTCTTTTGTCCAAAGTATAATTCATTAATTGGTTTTGTATATTTGCATATAGGGGTAGCGTCAGGAAAATGCGGATTTACAACGATAAGGAAATTCCAAATTAAAAAGCCCAACTTCTCTGCAAAACAAAATAGAGAAAGTGAGCTTTTCAGTTACTACATTATTTTTATTTGAACTAATATAAAACTGCTAAGTTGATTTTTTAGCTCAGCTATTTATTGAATTCATTAACTGGAAGAAGTATTCAGGTTTATGAGTCTTATTTAGGTTATACCATGAGTGTAATGTATCTGGTGCAAATACATCTAATTTTTTCAGTACTTCCACCGCAAATTCCAGAGGAGCTATTCCTGATGCAGTAACTAAATTCGCATCAGATACCGCAGATCCCACCTCATAGAACCTTTCTCCTTTATAGTTAGGACATACCATTTTAGTGTATTCTAAATTATTACTTGTATGCTTTCTAGTATCTAAGTATCCCATATTCGCAAGGGCCTCAGTTGCACCACAAATTGCAGCAACAATAGTGCCAAGCTTTAAAGCTTGGCCAATTCTTTCCAAGATAGGTTGATGAATTTCTTCATTCCAAGTAGTACCTCCTGGTAAAATTAAAAGATCTTTACTCTCAAGAGTACATTCATCAATGAAAATATCTGGTTTTATGCTCAGTCCTCCCATAGTAGTAATCATTTCTTTATTAGCTCCTACTGTAATTACTTTTAAAGGTACTAAATCTTTTTTGAAATATCTTCCTGAGTTTAGTTCAGCAATTAAATATCCATATTCCCAGTCCGACATTGTATTAAATACATATAGAAAAACTTTTTTTGTTTGCATCCAATAACACTCCAATCACAATTGATATAGCTATTATAATATAACCTCCCTGACAGTTAACGTCAGGGAAGTTATTATTCTTGATGAAATTTTATTAATTCCGACAGAACTTCAATAAGTCTTTTCTTAAGACTTATTGGCTCAATAACTTTAATAGATTTATTGTACGGTAAAAGTAAATAAGGTACATATGTATGTATCATATCTTTTTCAAGATGAAAAACTGCTTGGTTTGAAGTCCGTTCTTGTAAATAATGTCCTAAAAACCAATGTTGGCAAATATCAGCCAATACACTTTTATCCCCATTAATAACCAAAGAAATAATCCCTTCCTTATCTTCTATAGTTGGAAGAAGATTTTTTATAAAAAAGTCACGTGCCGGAAAATTTTCTGGCCGGTTAAACTTATTTTCGGTTAGCATTAGACTTTCAATTCGATCTACTCTAAAACTACGGATATCATTTCTAAGATGACAAAATCCAATCATATACCACTTATTATTCCAATAGATAATTCTGTACGGATCGACCAATCTATAATTTAATTGCTTTTCGCCACTTTTATGGTAAAGAATTTTTACTGAGTACCCGTCAGCTAAGGCCTGCTCCAACTCCTTCAAAGAAGATTCCATAGAGAGAGAACTTAATCGACTTATTACTTCAAGACTAGTTAAATGTTGGTTTATCTTTGTTTCCTGCTCTTGATTTGAGTATTTACTTAGTTTTGAAATGGCCCTATTTAGTGCTTCACCTCCATAATATCCGGCTTCTTCTGCAAAAACAGCAGCGTGAAATAGTGAAGTTTGCTCCTCAAAATCAAAAAAAAGAGGAGCCTCAATAAAATTGTTCAATAAAGTGTATCCACCGTTATGTCCTGGTTCTGAAATTATAGGTACGCCACTTGTTGAAATTGTATCAATATAACGATACACAGTCCTTATATTAATTTCTAACTTTTCCGAAATTTGTTTTGCAGTAATTTTTTCACCTGAACGAAGCATCCATAGAATTGCTAACATATTGTCAATTTTAGGCATGTAATTCCACCTCTATATATATAATTAATAACCATCTTACAATACCATATATTTCAAATATTATAATATTGAGCAATCCCCTTATTCCATTAAATGGCCCTATACTTGAACATGAGAGAGATGAGTGTACTAAGCAAACACACTAGTTTGTTTTAGTATAAGTTACTTCACAAATATACAAGAGCATCTATTTTGCTTTAAAAGCATGTCCTCGATAATCTACATTGCTTTAATGAACAATATTCACTTGATTGGGACGACATGGAAGAAAACTATTTATTTCATTGGGATATATCAATGGATCCAGTTATCCCATATATTTTGGGATACTCTATTGAAAATTATAGAAATGCTATAAATGTATCTCAAAGGCACCTTATCACAATCCATTACCGAAGACATCAAGTAGAAGGAGAAGGTTGGAATCTATGTTTATTTGGCTGTTAACAAACCTATTGAATTGAAACAAACATCAATAATATAATAATTAGCTGTTTCTTTTATAAAATTTAGTACATGGTGTTTTTTCTCTTTCTTTATAACAACTCTTGCACTTCAACTTGTGTTTCTTAGGGATTCTAAATACTAGAAGTGTAAAGAAAAAAAGATGAAGATTAGCTTTAATCTTCGTCTTTTTTTATTACTGGAATAACATCAATAAATTATAAAAGCATAAATTTAGATACCGGTAATTTACATTTTTACCTAAAATAGGAAATACTAGGAAATACTAGGAAATACACCACAAGGACTTAGAAGAAGAAACAGTTCAGCTATTCTCTGAAAGTTTAGGTGGGGCCAAAAGTGGGGCCAATTCTGAATAACATCTATATAAACATTGATACGTCAAGGGTTGAGTGGAACGTTGAATTCTACTCTCGTTAATCGTCAGTTAATGAAAAAAGCTTGGCATAAATGCCAAGCTTTTATTTTTTTCAGGCTGTCGGGGAAGTCCCGTCAGCCCTCTCTTTGTCTACTTTCCGAACTTCGATTGTTTCGTGTGTTATAAAAACGGCTGCCCTTCTATGGACAGCCGTTCTTTTATTCAAACCGGATGAGAAAATATTTCTTCTTTCCTCTTCTAATAATCGTGAATTTGTCATCGATGCGTTCTTCTGAACCTATCATCTTGTCCAACTCCTGATGTCGCTCGCCATTGATGTAAATTGCTCCGTTTTTAACATCTTCTCTCGCCTGGCGCTTCGAGGATGAAATGCCTGCTTCTACTAGCAGTTCAACAATATTGGCATCTTCCTTCTGTTTATGATAGGAAGGCACGTCCTTAAAGCCTTGTTCAATTTCTGTCCCGTTAAGCGACTTAATATCACCGCTAAACAATGCGCTTGATATCCTTTTTGCCTCTTCCAGTGCTTCACGCCCATGGACCATTTCAGTCATTTCTTCGGCAAGTCTCGTATGGGCCGTCCGTTTTTCCGGTGCTGTCTGTAACTCTTGTTCCAGGCCAGAAACTTCATTCTTGTCCAGGAAGGTAAAGTAGTTGATAAACTTCAGCACATCACGATCGTCTGTGTTGATCCAGAACTGGTAAAATTCATAAGGCGATGTCTTCTCCGGATCAAGCCAGATAGCGCCGCCGGCTGTTTTCCCGAATTTGGTGCCGTCTGCTTTAGTAATTAACGGCATTGTCAGACCGTACACTTTTGCCTCTTCTTCCTGCTCACTGCGGGTCCGGCGGATTAATTCCATTCCAGCGGTAATATTTCCCCACTGGTCACTGCCGCCGATTTGGAGCGTGCAGTTCTCCTTCTCATAAAGATTTTGAAAGTCCAATGATTGTAAAATCATGTAGCTGAATTCAGTAAAGGATATGCCATGCTGGATTCTTGATTCTACTGATTCTTTGGCAAGCATATAATTAATGCCAAAATGCTTACCTGTATCCCTTAAAAAGTCAATAATTGTCATTTTGGATAGCCATTCAAAATTATTCCGGGCTACGGCTGCATTTTCTCCCTGCTCAAAATCGAGTAGTTTTGCAAGCTGGGCTTCAATTTTTTCACTGAACCCTTTCACTACGTCCGTTTCATTCAAAGCTCTTTCAGTAGATCTTCCGCTTGGATCACCAATTAACCCTGTTCCACCCCCAATTAATGCAATCGGACGATGGCCGGCACGCTGGAACCTCTTTAACATTAAAACAGGAAGTAAATGGCCGATATGAAGGCTGTCAGCAGTTGGATCGAAGCCACAATAAAGTGTTACAACGTTTTCCTGCAAATGTTTCTTAATCCCTGTATCGTCCGTTGTTTGGTGAATCAAACCTCTCTCTTGCAAATCCTGTAATATATCCATCTTACCCTGCTCCTTTTTCGTTTTGGCTGTATTATCTAGAGAACAAAAAAACTCCTCCCATAAAAAGGGACGAGTTGCTCGCGGTACCACCCTTGTTGCATTTTAAAAAATGCCACTTGATCAGTAACGGCCAGGCCAGCCGTCTTCCACTTTCATGGAAGAAGCTCAGGAGTGTAATTCGCAATTAATTATGTACTGCCTTCCAGCAACCGGCAGCTCTCTGTCAACAGGGAATCAATCTGCTACTATATTCCATCTTCGCTTATCTATTTACAATTTTAAAATTTTTGTATTTCTTATGGAGTGATTTTTTTCTAATGATACATTAATACCATATAATTTAAGGAAATGCAATAAAAGACAGTATAAAAACTGTGTCCAAGTTGACTGCTATGCTATAATATAGATTGATATTTAGGAGGTTTTGCAGTGAATT
The DNA here is from genome assembly GCF_900101125.1 of Sediminibacillus albus. GTDB lineage: Bacteria > Bacillota > Bacilli > Bacillales > Amphibacillaceae > Sediminibacillus > Sediminibacillus albus. The sequence goes on from NZ_FNFL01000006.1 coordinate 164,696, forward strand.
ATAAAAATTTTGCGGACAAATATATAGATAAAGTAAAAGAACTCTGGCACAAAGGGAAAATTCAAAAAAGTTTTCGAATCACTTATGACGTCGTCTGGAATGTTGTCCTTTTTTTTCTCATTGTTGGCTGTATTGGGCTTTTCTTTGCGGGAGGTACTGGCGCAGGCTACTTTGCTTCCCTTGTCAAAGACGAACCGGTTAGATCTTCTGCTGATATGCGGGAAGAAATCTATAATTATGAAGAAACATCGGAATTATATTTTGCAGATAATAAATACTTAGGAAACATTCGTTCAGATCTTTATAGAGAAGAAACAACTTTAGAAAAAGTATCCGACCACGTAGAGAATGCAATCATAGCTACAGAGGACTCCTATTTCGAAACGCATAACGGAGTAGTCCCAAAGGCAATTCTCAGAGCGATCTTTCAAGAAGCAACCAATTCATCTGTAAAAACCGGTGGAAGTACTCTGACTCAACAATTAATCAAAAACCAAATATTGACGAACGAGGTTTCCTTTGAAAGGAAGGCAAAAGAAATATTGCTGGCCATGAGGCTGGAAAAATCTCTAACGAAAGATGAAATATTAGAAGCTTATTTGAATATTGTACCATTTGGAAGAGATGCTTCAGGCAACAATATTGCTGGTATTGAAACAGCGGCCCAAGGGATTTTCGGGATTGATGCTAGTGAAGTTAATTTGCCACAAGCGGCATACCTTGCAGGACTTCCTCAAAGTCCCTCCTACTATACTCCATTTACCAATGGAGGCGAACAGAAAAGCGAGGAAGCGATCCAGCCTGGATTAAATCGGATGCAGTCGGTACTGAGCCGGATGCTTGAAGCTGGCTATATAACGGAAGAAGAATACAAGAAAGCGTCAGCATATGATATAACAGCAGACTTTACAGAACCGACCAAAACCCCCTTAGATCAATATCCTTATTTAACAAATGAGGTGGAAGAAAGAGCTAAAGAAATTATCACACTGCAACTGGCAGAACAAGATGGCTATACGGAAGAAGATATAAAAAATAACGAGTCCTTACGTGAAGAATACCGTATTCTTGCAGACCGTAATTTACGGAGAAGCGGTTATAAAATCCATACTACGATAAATAAAGAAATCTATGATGAATTTCAAAGAATAGGAAAAGAATACGATAATTACGGTCCTGACAAACCGGAAACCATTATTGACCCAAAGACTGGCGAAGAAACAACCATTATGGAACCTGTACAGGCAGCTGGAATGCTGATTGAAAATAAAACGGGAAAGATTATAAGTTTTCTTGGCGGCAGAGGCTATGATACTTCTGAAGTTAACCATGCCACTGATACGGTAAGAAATAACGGTAGTACAATGAAACCGTTATTGGTATACGGCCCTGCCATGGAAGCCGGTGCCATCCAGCCGGGCTCCGTTGTACTGGATGTCCACCTTAATCAAAAATATCCACAACTCCCTAGGAATTGGCCTAAAAACTATTCAGGGAATTACCATGGACTAGTTACTGCCAGAGAAGCACTCAAAAAATCTTACAACATACCAGCAGTGACTACTTATACAGAAATAATCGATAGTGATCCTGCTGCAAATTATTTAGAAAAAATGGGTTTTACATCCTTAACAGCTGAAGATCACACCAATGCTTCACTTGCGATAGGTTCCATGGGCAAAGGTGTAACAGTTGAAGAGAATACCAATGCTTTTTCCACCTTCGGAAACAATGGTAAATTTGTCGATGCTTATATGATTGAAAAGATTGAAACAAATGAAGGCGAAGTACTTTTTGAGCATGAAACCAAAGAAGTTGAGGTCTTCTCACCTCAGACGAATTATCTCACAGTTGATATGATGAGAGACGTACTAAACAGTGGTACAGCTACTTATACTCAATCCCGCTTAACTAATAAAGGTGTAGATTGGGCTGGTAAAACTGGTACATCGGTCGATTGGTGGGATGCCTGGTTTGTTGCAACCAATCCTAATGTGACCATGGGTAGCTGGATTGGCTACGACACCCCGAAAGAGCTCACTTGTAATTCGCAGTATCCTTGTAGTACAGGATACAGCAATCGTAATATCGGTCTATGGTCGGAATTGGTAAATGCAGCAACAAAAATTGACCCTGAGCTTATGGCTCCGGAAAACAACTTCAGCAGACCAGATGGCATCCAGGAGAGATCTTTCTGCCGCACATCGGGAATGAAGCCATCTGACCTTTGCCAGGACATTGGTTTAGTCAGCTCTGATATCTTTAATGCTAAATATACTCCGGCTAAGGAAGATAATAGTCTTGTCAGTGGTAACTTTGTCAAAATAGATGGCAAAACGGTTGCTGCTGGAAAAAATACCCCTTCCGAGTTTACTAGCGGAGATGGCGTTTCATTTAATGCTGACTGGCTGAAGGAAACGATGTACAATACGCTCAGTGATTTATCCCTGTTAAGGCCAAGAGGTGCTAGCGGTGGATGGGATGATATTGCTTTTACCTCGGGAGATAAAAGGTCTTCTGATATTAAAGATGATGGGAAAGCGCCAAGTGCACCTGGCTCCCTCTCAAATAGCGGGAAAAACCTGAAATGGAAGAAGTCATCAAGTAATGACGTAGTAGGTTACCGAATCTTCCGCGCCGATCGGTCTGGCGGATCTTTCAGCTTGATAGGCAATACTACCGATACTAGCTTTAAGGTTCCAAGCAATGGTGCTGTCTATCATGTGAAAGCTGTAGACTACTTTGGCAGAGAATCATCAGCTTCAAAAACAATACAAATCGGCGATATCAAGGAAGACGATGATTCAAAGAAAAACAAGGAACGCAAGGATGAAAAGAACCAGGAAGATGAAGAAGAAGAAGAGCAAGAACAGGAAGAGGATGATTCTTCCAATTCCGATGAAGAGGAACAAACAGACGAAGGTAGTGGTTCTTCGGACGAGGAAACACCAAACGATGATGAGGCCAACGAAGAAGAAAGTGGTCAACAAGGCGATCAGGAATAAATGAGAACCCCTTGCGAAAAGGGAGGGGACTGAAAAGCTGAAGCTCTATGATAGGTAGAATTTTAAAAAAGCGGTCTGTGTGGGATTTTATTTCCATACAGACCGCTTTTCGTCTAACTTCAAGAGGTTTGTGCCCTCTATTCCTTCATTCGTTTAACGATCTGTTTCATTTGCCGTGAAAAATCGCCATTGCCCCTTGAATGCACATCCTTCGAGATTCGAAGTTGAGGCGATCTCATATCCGTGTCTATGCTTCCATTCGCTGTTTTTTAATTGGCCTCTGTTGCTTCCGCGAAGGGCAATCGGTGGTGACACCTGCAGGAACAGCACGAGCCGAAGTTCCACTTGGTCAAGTGATCTTCTTGACCAAGTTAGTTGAGGCCGTGCTCGCGGCAAGCGTCGACCGACAAGCTGTTCGTGAAATCAACAACAAACGTTGACAGCCCATTTAGACTAAAAAGGACTTTTTCAGGGGCCTCGCGAAAAGCAAGGGGGTTTTTCTAAGCAATAACATGTTCCAATCAATATAATAGTAGACCAAACCGTTTGATAAACGAGCATTGATATCCCTATTCCCCCGCTGACCGTTTTTCTAGTTAACTTTGCCCTTGTTTCCATCGTTTCTTATTTCCTGTATAATATTTAAAGAACGAGATTCCATAGGTGGTGTAATCGTGAAGCATAAAAAAAACTACCAATCTTTGAAACTGGAAACGGAAAAAGGCGAAATAACGATCGAAGGACCACTTTCTTCTCCAGAGTTAATGAATTTTAACTTTCACGAAGGGCTGAACGCCTTCCGTCCAGCAAAGAAGCAGTTTAAGGCAATCCAAGAGATTGCAGACTTTGATGAAGGCAGAATAATTATTGCGCGTACCGAGGATACCATTATTGGCTATGTAACATATTTATATCCCGATCCATTAGAACGCTGGTCAGAATTTAAAATGGAGGACTTAATAGAATTGGGAGCAATAGAAATAGCTGCCTCTTTTCGCGGCCACAAAATAGGCTCCCGCTTATTGATGGTTTCTATGTTAGATGAAGAGATGGAAAACTATATTGTTATCTCAACAGAATATTACTGGCACTGGGACTTAAAGGGCAAGCAGCTGAGTGTATGGGATTACCGAAAAGTAATGGAAAAAATGATGTTTGTCGGCGGTTTGACCCCATCTCCTACGGACGATCCGGAAATTGTTTCCCATCCAGCTAATTGTTTGATGGTAAGAATAGGGAGCAATGTTCCTGAAAGCTCAATTGAAAAATTCGATCGTCTGCGGTTCTTACAGCGAGAGAAATACCGTTCGTTAAGGGAGGGAATCTGAATGCTTGTTGAAGAAATAATGAATACCAATGTAATCAGCTTATCTCCCGATTCTTCCATCGAAGAAGCCTTGAAACTTCTTAATCACTATCATATTCGCCATATCCCAATTGTGGATGAAAACGATCAAGTGATTGGAATTGTTTCAGACCGGGATGTCCGCGACGCAAGCCCTTCTATTTTTACTAGCGGTGATCATTTCCGGGAATTACAGCACCGAATCAAGACAATCATGAGCCATCCTGTCCATACTATACATCCGCTTGATTTTGTTGAGGAGATTGCCGCGATCTTCTATGAACACGAATTTGCTTGTCTGCCAGTCGTCAGAAATAATAAGCTGGTGGGAATGGTAACAGAAAAAGATATGCTTTATACCATGATACAATTAACCGGCACAAATGTTCAAAGCTCACAAATAGAGGTTAAGGTTCCCCACAGGGCAGGGATACTTCCAGAAGTGGCCAGTATATTTGGAAAACGGAAAACAAACATAACTTCTGTCCTGATCTATCCATATAAGGATGATCCAAATTTTAAAATACTCGTTTTTAGATTTCAAACAATGAATCCGCTGCCAATCATTGAAGACTTAAAGGCTGCTGACTATGAAGTCCTTTGGCCAAATTCACAGGTGTCCAAAGATGAATAAAGAACAGGCTGCCTTTATCTACTCAGAAGCATTTACTGATTATCACTTTAATTCCGATCATCCATTTAATCAGCAGCGGGTTGTGATGACGAAAGAACTGTTAGAAGCAGAAGGCCAACTGAAAGAGAATCATTTAATAAAACCGCGGACGGCCACAGTAGAAGAATTAGCCCTTGTTCATGATAAGCGTTATATTGAAGCCGTTATCAAAGCCAGCAATGGGAACCTTAGCCAGGAAGAAGGCTGGAAGTTCGGATTGGGAACTGAAGATACTCCCATGTTCAGCAATATGCACGAATCGGCCTCCCTCCTTGTAGGCGGTACTTTGACAGCTGTTGACACCGTGTTGAACAAACAAGCGTCACATGCGTTAAATTTAGGCGGCGGCTTACATCACGGTTTTAAAAGAAAAGCCTCTGGCTTCTGCATTTATAATGATGGGGCAGTAGCAATAAAGTATATCCGCGAGAACTATAATCTGCGGGTATTATACGTAGATACGGACGCCCACCACGGCGATGGTGTCCAGGCTTTGTTTTACGATGATCCGGAAGTATGTACTTTATCCATTCATGAAACAGGAAGATATTTATTCCCTGGTACAGGAAATATAAACGAACGCGGCTTAAAAACGGGCTATGGATATACGTTTAACTTTCCAATCGATGCTTTCACTGAAGATGAATCTTATTTATCAGTATATGAATCCGCTTTCAAAGAAGTGGCAGAGTATTTTCAGCCAGACGTTATTATTACTCAAAATGGCGTAGATGCACATTGTTATGATCCATTAACCCATCTATGCTCCACCATGAAAACATTTGAACAAATCCCCCTTCTCGCACGGCGCCTCGCTAATCAATATTGTGAAGGCAGGTGGATCGCATTAGGGGGAGGCGGGTACGACATCTGGCGAGTAGTTCCGAGAGCTTGGGGCCAACTATGGAGCGTGATGCTAACAGGGGAAATTATTACCGGAAGGCTGCCTGCTTCATGGAAGGCCAAATGGGAGCAACTTTCCCCTGTCAGCTTGCCGGATGATTGGCATGATGCTTCGGATATCTATCAAAAGATACCCAGAAAATTGGAGATTACTGAAAAAAACGAAAAAATGCTTCAACAGTGCTTACAATATTGCAGAAATAAAAAGCATTTTAACAGTGTCCATTGCGAAAAATAGGTTTTTCCATTTAAAAAAGGATGGAATGAATTCCATCCTTTGATGATCTATACCTAGCCTGGATTTCCCTGTTGCAAAATAACGATTTCCACGCGCCTGTTTTTCGCCCAATTTTCGGGAGAATCATTGGCAACCAATGGCCTGGTATCTCCATAGCCTGCTGCACTGAAACGACTTTCGTCAATTGAGCCGTTTTCAATGACATAGCGGATCACACTGCTAGCCCTTGCTGAAGAGAGCTCCCAATTGGAAGGAAAGCGATAATTAGAGATCGGCCGGTCATCCGTATGACCTTCGACTCTTACCTTATTCGGGATGTTACTTAATAAAGTATCAACTTTATCCAGTAAGGATTTACCTTCATCAATAATATTCGCTTCTCCAGACTCAAACAGCACCTTTTCCTGCAAAATCAACACAACACCCTCGTCCGTCCGATTAGCAGTAATCACATTATTTAGGTCGTTTTCATCCAAAAAAGCAGTCACTTTTTTCAACAGCTCATCAATAGATTCCTGATGATCATCCGCATCTTTTGTTTCTTCCACTTGATCTTCTTCCGTTTTCTCTTCACTGTCCCTCTTGTCTGTACTCTCGGCAGGGTTTTCCATCGGGACTGGAGAAGGAGAATAATCAAAGATCATGTTGTTCTTAAAAGACTCAGCCAATGCCTCGAACTTTACTAAGTCGATTTGGGACATAGAAAACAACAAAATAAAAAAAACTAAAATTAAGGTGACCATATCGGCATATGTAATCATCCACTTCGGAGTACCTTTATTCGACCGTCTTTTCTTTCTAAGCTTCATGAACGGATTCTCCCATGAATTCCTCTTCAGCTTGTTTGCCTGCCTTCTGTTTCATTTCATTAGATAAGAAGGCGCTAAGCTTTTCTTCAAGAATTCGGGGATTTTGGCCTGATTGAATACCAATGACACCTTCTATTACTATTTGTTTAAAAAATATTTCTTCATCTGTCTTATTTTCTAATTTGCCTGCCATCGGAATAAAAACTAAATTAGCAAGCACTGTCCCATAAAAAGTAGTTAATAGGGCTACTGCCATATTAGGGCCTAATGTAGAAGGGTCCTGCAGGTTATTCAGCATAAGCACAAGACCGATCAATGTTCCAATCATTCCCCAAGCAGGAGCATATTCTCCTGCTTTTTCCAGAATCGTTCTCCCTTTTAGGTGGCGCTCTTCCAGGGCGGCAATTTCGGCACTCATAATATCATTTATCATTTCCGGCTCAATTCCATCTACCGCAAGTAGAATCCCTTTTTTCAAAAAAGGATCGTCTACATCTTCTAACTCATTTTCCAGAGTAAGCAAACCTTCCCTTCTGGCTCTTTCCGACAAGCGGGTAAACAAGCTAATCAACTCAGGAAGGCTTTGTTCATTTTTATGAAATGCCTCTTTTAATACATACCGTGTCAGCTTTAACTGTTCTAAATTAAAATTAATTAAGATAGCTGCAGCTAGTCCGCCGATAACAATCAATATAGAGGACACTTGGACAAATGACGAAAATCCACCACTGCCCCCACTTGCCAAAATGCCGAACATTAGCATGACGAAACCTAAGGTAATGCCGATTGGAGTCAAGATGTCTCTTTTTTTCATACACTCTCTCCCTAACTAATAATGAACCAAAAGTGTCGTATATTCCTGCACCCGGTTTTACCAACCATTAGGATTTATTTGTTGGAAGGCCAGTACCTCTTGCATGGCACTAAATCTGCCTGTTTATTAGCTCTTACTGGATTTTGTTGAGTTTCTCTCAATAATCCGATGGGGTAAAATAATGTTTTGGTCACTAACCTCTTCTTTATTCATATATTTGGTCAACAATCTCATTGCAACTGCACCAATATCATACATCGGCTGAACAATTGTCGATAATGTCGGGCGAACCATCGTTGCTAAGCGAGTATTGTCGAAACCAAACACTTCAATATCCTCAGGAACCTTTAATCCTCTGTCCTGCGCACCATGAATGACACCTAGCGCCATTTCATCAGAAGCAACAAAGATGCTTGTCGGTTTTTTGTCTAAAGACATTAACTGATCAAGCGCCTCCATACCAGAATCGTAAGTATAGTCACCCTTAATAATCAAATCTTCGTTGACTGTGACATTTTTTTCTTTAAGTGCTCTCATGTAACCATTGAATTTCTGGGTGTTAATTTCCGTTTCTTCCGTTGCTGAAACGAACGCAGGATGTTCATTACCATGCTCAAGCAGAAGAAATGCAGCCTCGTACGCAGCTTGTTCATAATCAATATTTACCGATGGGACTGTTTGTGATTCATCTATAGTTGCAGCAAGCGCTACAGGGACGGGCGAGCTTTTAAATTGGTTTACGTGATCTTCGGTAATTTTACCGCCCATAAAGACAATGCCATCCACCTGTTTTTCCAGCATCGTATTAATTAAATGTAATTCCTTGTCTTTGTTTTGGTCTGAATTGCTTAAGATAATATTGTAATTATACATGGTAGCAATATCTTCAATCCCTCTTGCTAGCTCCGCAAAAAATATACTGGAAATGTCTGGGATGATTGCACCCACGGTGGTTGTTTTTTTGCTGGCCAATCCCCGGGCAACAGCATTTGGACGATAACCTAAACGCTCAATCGTATTTAAAACTTTTTTACGTGTAGCCGGTTTTACATTCGGATTTCCATTCACTACTCTTGATACTGTCGCCATCGAGACGTTTGCTTCTCTGGCTACATCATATATTGTTATATTCATAAGTAAAAAACCTCCTATATCTAGTTCTTTGTCGCAAACTGCTTTTCATTAATAATACGATACTCGACAGGCTTCCGCAATGTTTGCATTACCAATAAAGCAAAAATAAGTAATGCAGCGCAGACACAAGAAGTTGATCGGCGAGCAATTCCTTCTAAGTAAAAGCGCAAGACAACCCTCCGGTTTGAAGACGAACCGTTTTAAGCCCTCCTGCCCTATTTTTTATTGATTTTTGTTCATTTAAACATTATGAAGCCCTCACCATATAATAGCAGGCAAGGGCTTCAAATACAAAGCAATGAATCTTGTTATTATTTTTTTAATTCTGCCATAAAACGATTGAATGTTTCAATATCCATTTGCTGCGCAGAGTCAGACAAGGCCACAGCCGGGTCAGGGTGAACTTCTGCCATCACACCATCGGCTCCAATAGCGAGTGCTGCCTTGGCAGCAGGTAGCAACAAGTCTCTCCGTCCAGTAGAATGGGTCACATCCACCATGACTGGAAGGTGGGTCTCCTGCTTCAAGATAGGTACAGCTGTAATGTCCAACGTGTTCCTTGTAGCTTTTTCATAAGTACGAATTCCTCTTTCACACAGAATAATATTGCCGTTCCCTTTAGAAATAATGTACTCTGCCGCATTAATGAATTCGGAAATCGTGGCCGATAGTCCTCTTTTTAGCAAGACAGGCTTATCAACTTCACCTGCTGCTTTTAACAATTCAAAGTTCTGCATGTTTCTTGCGCCTATCTGAATAACATCAATATAGTCAACAGCCTTTTCTATATCAGCTGGATTGACAATTTCACTTACTACAGCTAATCCGAATTCATCAGCTACCTTTTTCAATATTTGCAAACCTTCCAAACCTAAACCTTGGAAATCATATGGCGAGGTTCTTGGTTTGAATGCTCCGCCTCTTAACAGCTTCAATCCCTGCTTTTTGACAGCATCTGCCACTTTGGCCACTTGGTCATAACTTTCTACGGCACAAGGTCCCATAATAAAGTGCTGTTCCCCGTCTCCAAATTTTTCGCCATTGATATCTATAATGGTATTGTCCGGCTTTTTCTTTCTGGAAACAAGCAACGCTTTACGATGGTCGTCTTCTTGTAACTCAAGGCTTGCCTTGAAAATTTCCTTAAACAGCGCTTCTAAGGTAGAGTTTTCAAAAGGACCATTATTGTGGTCTGTAATTAAATCCAACATTGCCCTTTCCCTGACAGGGTCAAAACGATTAGCACCTTGTTTATCTTTAACTTGCCCAATTTCCTGGACAAGCTCTGCTCTCTTGTTAATAAGATCAAGAATTTCCAGATTCACTTGATCCAGTTTGCCGCGCAGCTGATCTAATTGTTCATTACTCACTGTCAAATTCCCCCTTGGTTATGTAATAATAGAAAGTAGTAGAATAATAATATGCTATTTTTAATAATTAGGGATAATTATAGCTAAAATTTCACCACTTGTCATCCGTAAGTTTTATAATATTTCGTATAATTCATAATTTTTATAGTATTGAAGGAGAATAACCACAATGAATGAAAGAATATTTGCCCTCGATATCGGCACAAGGTCAGTGATCGGGCTAATTTTAGAAAAGATAGAATCAAAGTACCAATTAGTTGATTTTTATTTAAAGGAACATGAAGAAAGAGCGATGCTTGATGGACAAATCCATGATGTCGTATCGGTAGCTCAAACAATTGAAGAGGTAAAAAGCCACTTGGAAAAACTGCACGGCGAATTATCTAGTGTTTGCGTCGCTGCTGCAGGCCGGGCCTTAAAGACTAGAAGAACAAAAATATCAAAAGAAATAATTCAACAGCCATTGATGGAAAAGGAAGATGTCCTTTTTCTTGAACTAAATGCAGTCCAACAGGCGCAATACGAATTGGCCCACGAAGAGTCAAGCAGTGTCAGTTCAGAGTATTATTGTGTCGGTTATTCAGTGTTGTACTATGAATTAGATGAACAAAATATTGGTTCTTTAATCGATCAACAAGGTAAAACGGCTTCTGTCGAAATCATCGCTACCTTTCTCCCGAAAGTTGTAGTGGAATCTCTAATTTCCGCCCTGGGACGTGCCGGACTTGAAATGGAAGCACTAACTCTGGAACCAATCGCAGCTATTGATGTATTGATCCCTGCCTCAATGAGAAAATTGAATGTGGCTTTAGTTGATATCGGAGCGGGAACGAGTGATATTGCTTTGACAGACGATGGAACTGTAACAGCCTACGGCATGGTGCCACAAGCTGGCGATGAGATTACTGAAGCGCTTAGTGAACAATACTTACTCGACTTTCCGCAAGCCGAACAAATGAAACGGGACTTAATAAGGAAACAGGAAGTACAAATTACTGATATTCTCGGTTTTGAGCAGTCTGTCGACTATAAGGATGCCGTCGACTCTATCACCTCGTCCATCGATTCGTTAGCAGATGCTATTTGCAAAGAAATTATGCTTTTGAACAATAAAGCGCCTAAAGCCGTTATGCTGGTTGGCGGTGGCAGTATGACTCCTGAGTTAACGGAACGAATCGCAGCACGACTAGAGCTTCCATCCAATCGTGTAGCGATAAGAGGGATCGAAGCAATTCCAGCCCTCCACAAGACAGACAACCTGCCAGCTGGCCCTGCCTTCGTTACTCCTATCGGTATCGCCATCGCCGCAAAACAAAATCCTGTCCACTATATCAGTGTAACAGTCAATGACAGAGCGGTTCGCTTATTTGATATGAAGCAGTTAACAGTAGGCGATTGTTTATTGGCTGCCGGGATAAATATCGATAAATTGTATGGGCTGCCGGGCATGGCGCTAATAGTTGAGCTGGATGGCAAAAGCCTAACAGTTCCCGGCAGGTATGGAACTGCACCGGTCATCCGCCTAAATGGTGAAATCATTCATGTCGGTCACCCTATCAAGCATGGCGATACGCTTGTTATTGAAGAAGGAAAAGATGGGCAGCCAGCTCAAGTGACTATTAAAGACCTAATTGGCGAGGTGCCTGTTATGCACCTTAAATACAATGGAAATGAATATACTATTGCCTCAGATATACGAGTGAATGGTAAAATTGCCGCAGAGACAAGACAGCTTGAAGATCGGGATAAGGTCACGGTCACGAATGTAAAAACAATTAAAGACTTTCTCGCTCATATAGATAAAGAAGATGTTATTAAAGAAGCTGGCCAGTTTTCAATCATTGTTAATGGAAAGAAACAAGCTATTGAAGAATTCACTTCTTCCCTGCGAAAAAATAATCAAAAAGCGCAAATCAATGATTACTTAAAAAATGGAGACAATATCTCATTTATAAGCAATGAAAAACCTGTACTGCGAGATATACTGAAAAAATTAGGCTACGATGAGGAGTACTCGCTGACGGTGACTTTCAATGATGAACAGATAACAATGAAAAAGGATGCTATCAAAGCAGTCAGAGACGGCAAAGAGCTGACGATCGATGAGTTCATTTATCCAGGCGACCAGCTGCATATTGAAGTATTAAAACGAACCCCTTTTATTTTTCAAGATATCTTTCGTTTCACTACCATTGATCTCACCAATGCAAAAGGGAACTTCCATATCTATAAAAATGGACATCCAACCACCTTTTATGAGGAACTGGCACCCCATGATGTGATTACTCTGGAGTGGCAGTAAATCAACAAGCTGATAAACCGCAAAAAGGTTCCACCCGAATTTGAACGGTGTGGAACCTTTTTTGCGGTTTATTTCAATGTTTGTTCGACTTGTCTGGTAATTAGATCGTGTTTTATATTGCTGTGCGAATCGCTCCATATCACTTGATTATTTTTAAAGATTAAGATTTGAGGCGATTCATGCTTAACACTGTAAAGGAAAGCTATTTCATTTGATAAATCCCTTGCCTTTTGGACGTATAATATGAAAACTGGGGTATCGGTTTCTTTGCAGAATAAATCAAATTCTCTCTTTGCTTCAGCGCTAATAGGGCATGTCAAACTATGCTTAAAAAGAATAAAGTTTTGATATTGATTGCTTAACTGTTCGAATTCCTCACGGGTTTGTATAACTACTGCATCCACTGTCATCAACTCCTGAAATTCAAAGTAACCACATAGTAATTGAAGTATGTAATCCGATAAAAAAGGCTGCAGAGCCGATAGCCCCCAGCCTTATAACATTTTTATACTTTGTTTTCTTGTTCTCTTTCCAACTCTTCGGCAGCTTCTTCAATCGCCTGTGCTACTTCCTCAGCAGCCTGTTCTGCTTCTTCTTCACTATTCTGATTCCGGTTTCTAAGTGAATTTGTAGTATCTTTCATCTTGTTGGTTAAATCCTGCGACTTAACAGACGCCTTTTCTCTCCATTCGGAGCTCTTTTCATAAGCAACATCTTTCCATTCATAAGCACGATCTTTAACATAACCGGCTCCTTCATTCAAATCATTACGCATTTCCCTGCCAGATTTGGGAGCAAAGAGAAGCGCTACTGATGCGCCAACGATGCCGCCAATTAATGAACCGATTAAAAAATCCTTACCATTCGTGTTTTGAGTTTCGTTTTCCATTTGTTGATTAACCATTTAGATTCCTCCCATTTATAAGTTCTTTGGATTGTTGCTTTTTCTCTGCTTCCATAAATTCATTACTACGGTTCCCCAGTTCATTGCTTGTGCGGTTGTTTCTTTATTTTGTTCCGCCACTACTGTAACTTTATTGGAAACAGAACGAATAGAACTGTTGAATTCCTTTACTGATTCGCCTATCCCTTTTATTCCATCGACAAGCGTATTTAGTTTTTGCGATTTATCATTGATATCTTCTGCAAGTTTGTTCGTCTTATTTAGTAAAGCTGTACTTTCTACTGTGATGCCTTCCATTTGTTTTTCCAAGCCTTCCAATGTAGAGGCTACATCATTTAATGTCCGCTGTGCCGCTTTAAGTACCATCGCTAAATAAACAACTAAGACTGCGAAGGCCACTGCTGCAATGATTGCAGCAATGTATAGTAAGTTTTCCATTTTCTATCAACAACTCCTTTTTTATGTATTTAGAAATGCTTACTGGGATTAGGAAAACATTTTAAAGATACCGTTATAAACGATATTCATTTCCTTATACGGAATCAATATTCCCTGTACACATAAAACTAAACTTCTCCATAAGTTTACTATTATGGTTGCCCACTTTCAAAGTATTTACTATTGGAATCGCTCACTGTCTGATTTTTCAAGGCTTGCCAATCAAAAAAAGAGGATCGTCCTGGACTCTCCTCTTTCCATACTTCTATATGTTTGATGAAATAACCTTCATTTTGCAATTAATTAATCAATCCGCCAGTTTCAACTTCTCCTCATAAGCTTTCTGGAATTTCTGGATATCGCCGGCTCCCATAAATATAAGAACACTGTCTTGGTATTGCTTAAGAACTTCCGTTTGGTCAATTTCTAGAAGACTAGAATGATCGATTAAATGAATCAAGTCATTTATTGTTAAATTGCCATTATCTTCTCGTGCCGAACCAAATATATCACAAAGGAATACTTTGTCTGCAAGTTTTAAACTGTCTGCAAATTCCTTAAGGAACGTTTGGGTCCGCGAATAAGTATGTGGCTGAAAAATGGCAACAATCGATTTCTCAGGGTATTTTTTTCTTGCTGAATCGATGGTAGCCTCTATTTCTTTCGGATGGTGTGCATAATCATCGACTAACACTTGGCGGCCGGCTTGTTTTTCCGTAAACCTGCGCTTTACACCACCAAAAGTGCTTATTTTCTTTATGTCCTCGGATTTCATATCTTCGTAATGGCATAGGGCTATCACACTTAGCGCATTTAGCACATTATGGTTTCCGTAGGTTGGAATGGTGAATGTATCATAAAAGGTGTTCCTTACAAAAACATCGAAAGACGTCCCATGCTCGCTTTCTACAATGTTTTGCGCTTGAAAATCGTTCGATTCCGAAAAACCGTAATACATTACCGGAACTTTTGCATGGAGTTTCTGTAGATACTCATCGTCTCCACAGGCAATAATCCCCTTTTTTACTTGCAGAGCCATTTCCTGAAAGGCATCCACTACATCATCTATGCTTTGAAAATAATCAGGATGGTCAAAATCGACATTAGTCATAATAGCATAGTCCGGTTCGTAAGCAAGAAAATGCCGTCTGTATTCACAGGCTTCAAAAGCAAAATACTTACTGTCTGCATGTCCCATTCCCGATCCATCTCCGATTAAATAGGAGATTGGATAAGCCTCTTTCAGCACATGAGCAAGCAAACCGGATGTTGATGTCTTCCCGTGCGCTCCAGTTACAGCAATGCTAGTGTACTGCTTTAACCATTCACCTAGAAAGTCATGGTATCTATAATATGTCAATCCAAGGCGCTTAGCCTCCTGGATTTCTTCATGTTCATCATTAAAAGCATTTCCTGCGATAATAGTAAGCCCTTCTTTTATATTATCCTTTGAAAAAGGAAAGATAGGGATATTTTTTTTCTCCAAGGCGTCCTGGGTAAAAAACCGCTTTTCCACATCAGACCCCTGAACAGTTTCTCCTGAGTCACTAAGGATTTGCGCCAAAGCACTCATCCCTGTTCCCTTTATACCAATAAAATGGTAAGTTGTCATAAAACAGAACCTCCATAATTTTATCTCTTTATGTACTTTTACATGTTAGCACAGCCTGCTTACAACATTGTAACCAATTGATGGCTAATCAATAAAAAAGATTTTCCCGAATTTATTTTTTTCAAACTTATGCTTAGTTTCCACCGTGATATTCTACTTTTTCCAAGCGTGGATTTGGCCGGTAACGTCTGCCTTCCTTTGCTTGCGGCTTTCCATTGAGAAGCACATTATCCCCCGTAAAGCCGATATTGATTTTAAGCAGACTTCCGCCTATGCCGTACATATCAACGGGTACTTTCTGTTCCTCAAATTCCTTGATCCGCTTTTCAGTGAAACCCCCGCTGACGATAATTTTAACGTGCGAAAAACCTTCATCGTCTAATGAGCGCCTTAAAGCGAATATTAACTCAGGATTTACACCTCTTGGATCAAAGGTGCCCATAAGATGTTGATTCCTATGGAAATATTTATCGACAAGTGTGCGGGAAGTGTCTACCCTGACTCCCTTCAATTTATCGCCGAATTCCCGGGCGACTCTCAAAGAATCAGTGATGACATCATTGTTATAGTCAACCAACGCCATCAACTCATCTTCCGGATATAAATCATAATAAGCTTTAGTGGCTTTAACAATATCCCCTTCAAACATTTGAATCATCGCATGCGGCATCGTACCCATGCCTTTTTTTCCCCACCATTCATTCATGGCATGGGTAGCCTGGGCGGTTGAGCCACCGATAAATGCTGCATAGCCGTCGCCTGCCTGCTGTGTGAAATGATCATCACGGTCACCCATAAAAATGACTGGTTTTTGTTTTCCAGAGGTTCTAGCAGCTTTTACCACATTATATACATTCGTAGCCACCGATGTTCTTCGCGCTAGTATCCCGTCAATAATTCCTTCAAGATAGCCAAAATACTGGTAAGGCCCTGATACTGTTAAAACCGATTCAAATGGACTAATCTTATCTCCATCTTTTAGTGAATGGATTTCCAGCTCTTCAGGATGGTCTGCGAATGTATGAAGCAAAGCGATCGCTTCATCTGAACCGCATAATACTGCATGTTCTTTCTGAAAAAACTGCATAGTTATGTAATTATCTGGCACTTTTTTCTCAGCAATCTCTCTCGTCTTTAAAAAATAAACAGCTGAAAACCAGCCTTCCCTTACTCTTTCATCAAATTTAAATGTTTTATTGGTTAAACGGCTGATTTCGCCATTTAGTTTTTGTGTAATTTCCTTCATTATCAATTACTCCTTAGAGATGGTGAATTTCTATGATAATTGCTCATTCTCTATCATATAAGATGCTGAGGCTAAGGACAAGTTATTTCGTTTTTTAAAATGTACCTGGCAAAAGCTGAAAAATTACACAGATATACAGTGGTAAAGGAAAGCCAATAATCTATGGCGATCACTACTGCATCCATCATTTTGCTCAGAAAGCTTTAACCTTTTCTTAAAATATTCCCTATTTTGTATCTCATGAAGTAAAAACCCCCTGCCCCTATTATTAAGGGCAAGGGGGAGACATTTCTCCTCAATCAGCCAGCTGTGAGCTGCTGACCAGTATGTCCCTTGGCTTGCTTCCCTTTTGTTCTGATATAATTCCTTTCGCTTCCATTAAATCAATCAGTCTGGCTGCACGGTTATAGCCGATTTTAAATCTTCGCTGCAGTAAAGAGGCGCTTGCTCCGTTTTGGTGAAGCACAAATTCAACAGCTTCCGCATATAATTGATCTTCCTCTTCTTCTATTGTTGCCTGGCTTAGCAGTTGCTCTTGTTCAAAAAGATACTGGGGCGGGGCGATTTTTTTGACATGATTCGTAACGCGTTCGATTTCATCGTCAGAAACAAATGCACCTTGAATCCGTATTGATTGGCCCGATCCATTTTCCATAAACAACATGTCGCCTTTGCCAAGCAGCTTTTCTGCTCCATTAGTATCGATGATTGTCCGCGAATCCACTTGGGAGGAAACACTGAAAGCGATCCGGGTAGGGATATTAGCTTTAATTAACCCCGTTATAACATCGACCGATGGCCGCTGGGTTGCTAATAACAAATGAATACCGCAAGCTCTCGCCTTTTGGGCTATACGGCAAATGGAATCCTCCACGTCCTGCGGGGAAACCATCATTAAGTCAGCTAATTCATCAATCACGATGACAAGGTAAGGCAAGTGTTCATCAGCACGCTGCTGTTGTTTCATTTTTTGATTATACCGTTCAACATCTCTTACGCCTTCTTTGACAAATTTTTCATAACGTTCTTCCATTTCTCCGACTGCCCATTTCAAGGCTGAAGTAGCAGCCTTAACATCTGTGATTACCGGTGAGACTAAATGGGGAAGCCCATTATAAGGGGCAAGTTCAACCATTTTTGGATCAATTAATAAAAATCTTACATCCTTATGACTTGCTTTATAAAGCAAGCTAATCAAAATGGTATTAATGCATACACTCTTACCTGAACCAGTAGCCCCTGCAATCAGACCATGCGGCATTTTTTGCAAATTAGTAACGATTGGCTTTCCAGCAATGTCCAATCCCAGCGCCACGCTTAATGGCGATTCCGCATGCATGAATTGGCCGGCAGCAAAGATTTCCTGCAAGCCAACTGCCTGAGAAACTGGATTAGGCACTTCAATGCCAATCGCATTTTTTCCGGGGATTGGGGCTTCCATCCGGATATCCCTTGCCGCCATATTCAATTTAATATCGTCGCTTAAGTTTTTGATTTTACTCACTTTCACCCCTAATTCCGGCTGAACTTCAAAACGGGTGACAGAAGGACCGCTCATAGCATTGACTACCTTTGCTTTCACATTAAAGTGAGCTAACGTCATTTCCAGCAGTTCAATTTGTTCATCTACCCATTCACGGTCATCCTTTGACTTTGATATAGGATCGTTTAGTAGATGAGCCGGAGGAATCGTTGATTTCTTTGAAGCAGGCTGCTCTCTTCTTTGCAGTTGGCTCCGTTTATCCCTGGGTGTCATAATAACATTAAAAGGAGAACGAGACCTGCTTCTTTCCTGTCTGCGGGAAGCTGGTTCCGATTGAAGCTCTCCATCTTCCGTCGGTTTCATCTCAGCATACTGGTTGTTTTCCTGGCTGTCTGGAAGTTCTTCTTCACTATTTTCCTGTGCTTCCTCCGGTTTTGGCAATACGCTTTCCGGTTCTTCCATTTCGCCTTCTTCCATAGGATGGTCTTCCGTTAGTGTTGACCCATTTGTTCCGAAGTCCGTTTTTTGAGTTTCATAGAAATGGAAATCATCTTCTGTTTGACTAGCGGCAGATTCCTCCATATGCTCCGGCTCATGCTGAAAAGGACTATCCTCTTGATCGCTATATTCATTGGTAACAGCAGGCTGGAGCGCCTGTCTTACTATTTCCTCGTCTGGTACTGGAGTGCCTCTATCTTTACGTAAATAAGTTGGAATTCCATGCTCCTGCTCCTGTTCCTTTCTTTTCGATTGGCGGAAGCCATATATAGGAGAAGGTACTTCCGTCGGCTTGAATGGCTGTTTGTTTTGTTTTTGATAGGGCGGCTGTTGATTAAATTGATTTTTATCTTTCTGCGTCTGTTCCTTTTTTAGTTGTTCATTGCCCGCTCTATTATTCGTTTTTGCGCTTCTTCTTTCATATGCTGGCATTTGATTCCTGTCAGCCTCTGACACATCCGGAATCACCGGGAATTTAAAAGACTTTTCTTTTGGATATTGGTAGGAGACACGTGTATGTACACTACTTTGTCTGTCTTGTTCATGCTCGTCATGCTGTTGGTGTAATTCATCAATATTCTCTGGCTCTTCATTGGCCATCAGCTGTTTTATTCTTCTTTTAAATTGCTCCCACATATTATTCACTCTTTCTTCCTTCAATAGTTACTACCTTATTTTATCAGTTTTCTTAATGAAAATGGATAAATAATAAGAATCAAATTTGGTATAAACGAAAAAACCTTTGCTGCATCAGAAAGCGGCAAAGGTTTTGATGAATCACTTTTAAAAATCAAATGCTTGTCCAGTTCGATAACTGTCATCAAGCACATAAATACCTTTTTCTTTTGGGGCATCAGGTAATCCCAATTCTTTTTGGGAACAAATCATCCCAAAGGAATCGACACCCCGCAGCTGAGTAGGTTTAATTTCCATCCCGCTCGGCATGACAGCCCCCACTTTTGCTACGACCACTTTTTGGTCTTTATCTATATTAGGTGCTCCACAAACAATCTGTAATGTTTCGTCTCCAGTATCAACTGTGCAAACACTCAATTTATCTGCGTTTTCGTGAGGCTGTTTGTCCTTAACAAATCCAACAACAAACTTAGGGGTTAAATCGACATCGAATGCTTCATTCAGACCATTGGCCGAAAAAACATCTTGTATTTTGGCTGCCAATTTTTCTGATAAAGATATCTTTCCCGTTTCCGCTATGGCAAGCTGGCTGGCCGCATTAAATATATTATAGCCTAGTACAGCCCCGTTATGCTCATCCGTGATTTTTACAACATTATTAAATTTTTCATGGTTTATGGCATTGCGATCTCCTTGTTTAATAGGGATGATCAGTACATCGCCAACTCCTTCAGGATTATAAAACACATCCATTTATTATTCATCCTCTCTCGTATTATTCTATTTTTCCGGGCGGTTTTTCGCTAGAATAAACACCGGTTCTAAGTGCTTGTCCTCGTAAAGGAAAGGCAATGAAGTAATCGGCACTCTTCCTTCTGCAAAGAATTTCATGGTCATTTGCGCTAAAATATCATAACCCATTTTATTTTGAATGTCAGCAAAAATCAGGACATCCTGGTGTGGAACAGCGACAGCTAGCTCCCCTTTGCTGTTTGCTTTCATCTCTTCCATTAATGATTCATTTAAAATTCTGCTCGCATCATAGCCATCCTGGGCGGCCATAAAGTAAAAGTCATTATCGGCAACCTTATCGTGCTTTAAATCTCTGGAAAGAGAACGTACATTAAACGACGATACTTCCTCTATCCTTTCTTTGGTCCAGCTTTCTTTTTCCAGCATTTCCTCATCTATCAACTGATAGGAATTACCCAAATCGAGAGCGTAGTAAATCCGGGTCTCTGCCGTATGTTCCGACCAAACCATCATTTTGCCTGACTTGGTCTTTTTCGGAAATGAAGTTGCACGAATCACAGGAAAAATATTTTTCTCTTTTCCGGTCAATTGATTCGTTTGATTCATTATACGTAAAGCCTCGCCAATATGATCTTCCAGCTCGTCAAGGGCCTCCTCCCCTCTGCGTTCGAATTTAGCAATAATATTTGGGATGGTGACAGTAATCCCCTGTCGAGAATGCTTCCACTCTATTCGAAAAGTATCTTTATCTCTGTTAAAGGAGGTATTCCACTCCGGATGGTTCAGTCTATCTTCCAATTTCTTTTTCATCTTTATGCTCGTCATTCTCATAATCGTTCCTCCTTTCGGAAACAAAACCGCTATCAATTATTTTATCATTAAATGGCTTTCCTATAAAAGAAAGTAAACTTTAACGATTTCTGTATGTGCTTTTTCAGAAGTTGCGGAACACGAATCCAGCCAAATAAAAAAGCTGTACGAACAAACCGCAATCTCACATTGTTTGAGAGAACTGATTGACCGTATCAGCTTTTTAATGTCATTTAGACAATGACGATTTTTCTATAAAATCCTGGATTTCTTCCTTTGTTTTCCGATTTTTGCTGACAAGCCGTCCTGTTTCTTCTCCGTTCTCATAAGCAAGGAAACTAGGTATACCAAAAATGTCATACGCTGAACAAATATCGAGAAACTTATCTCTGTCGACATAGACAAATGAAAATTGACTGTATTGGTCTTCAAGTTCTGGAAGTAACGGTTCTATTACCCGGCAGTCGGGGCACCAGTCTGCTGAAAACATAAAGATAGTCTTACCGTTTTTCCATACGGAAAATTCCTGTTCTGTTTGTAATTCCTTCATAATAACACCCCCTATGTTAGCATAGCATGTTTCTATTCATAATCAATTTTCATGTCTCCAGGCTTGATCCATCCCTTTTTTCTTAGGAACTCGGCAAGCAGCAGACTTATCAACGCCGGTCCAAAAATATGTAAGAAGATAATAATCCAGAAAATTTCAATCGTGAATCCCATCGACTCAAATGTCATAATCTGGCCAACGAAGCCAGCAGTCCCCATTCCTGCCCCTGAAGGATTGTTTACTAATTCAAATACAATCGTTGAAAATGGAGCAAGCAAAGCTCCAGCAATTGTTGGAGGGAGAAGGATGAGAGGATTCTTTATAATATTACCAACTTGAAGCATAGAGGTGCCAATTCCCTGTGCCAAAAGCCCCCCAACACCGTTGTCTCGATAACTTGCCACAGCAAAGCCTACCATCTGCGCAGCACACCCTACAGTCGCTGCACCAGCAGCAAGTCCTTCCAAGGATAGCATAAGAGCAATTGCTACACTGGAAATCGGAGCTGTCAGTGCCAATCCCATTAGGACGGCGACAATAACCCCCATAATCAGCGGCTGCTGTTCTGTCGACCAATTGACAACTTCCCCAAACCATGTCAAAGCTGTTTGGATTGGCGGTCCAATAAATTTGCCAGTATAAAAACCGACTGCAATAGTTAGAAAAGGGGTTAATAAAATATCAATTTTGGTTTCTTTATAAACGAGTTTTCCAAACTCAGTAGCTAATAAGGCGGACACATAACTACCTGCCGGCCCGCCCATTTCCGCACCAAAAGCTCCACTGAATAAAGCTGCAAACACAACTAACGGAGGAGCTTTCAATCCATAAGCAATGGCTGCGCCAATCGCTCCTCCCCATATTTTTGAATCCATCGCAAAGCTGCCCATTTCGATTAACGATGGGATGTTAAGCTGGTCACCAATTGTATTAATTATCGTGCCGATGATTAATGAAGAAAATAGTCCTAGCGCCATGAAACTTAAAGCAGTAATAAAATACTCCCTTGCAGAGAGGGTAACCCCTTTTTTTCGCAAAAATGCTTTCATGCTACATACTCCTTTAAAAACAGTCTCTTTGCTTCATCTTACACAAACCGATTATTGAACTCAATTACTAAATGTTTTTTTAAAATATTCAAAAGATTAATTGTCTTTCTATTCGAATAACTCTATAATTATTACATATAGTAGAACTTCTTTCCTCCTGCCTTGTACCTATGCAGGATAGGAGTTTTACCCTATGCCATTAAAACTTAGAATAACAAAAGGGGGCTTTTTTGTGAGATCCATTCGTAATAGAGTACGTTTAATACTGATATTATCCATTGCAAGCATTCTAGTATTAAGCGCATTCGCTATTTATTTTTCTGAAAAACTCGCACAATGGGAAGAGGAAAAAGCAGCGGTACAGGAAGCACTTATACATAGCGATGAAATTAGATATGAGATGTCTTTAACTAGACAAAAGGAACAGCAGTTTCTAGCTTCTCCAAGCGAAGGAAATGCCGAGGAAATGGAGAAGGCAATCAGTACTGTAGAATCTTCTGCTAATACATTTGCCGAAAGCCATAAAGGGTATAAATCAATAGCTGCTAATTTCACAGCCATTGCGGAAAATGCTTCTGCCTATAAAAAACAAATGGAACCAATGGTTAATATGTACCGGATGGTAGGCTTTAGTAAAGACGAGGGATTATTGAAGGTGATCACTGAAACATTCAATGAATTCGACAGTCTTGTTCAGGAAATAGATGATCCGCAATTAAATAACGCTCTAATGGAAATAAAGCTTCTTGAACAGGAATACATAGAAAGCGGTAACACAGAGGAGGCAGAAGCCAAACTAACTAACGCATCAAGGGCGTTTACAGATTTAATCAAAGAATCAGATCTAGAAGAGCAAGAGACTGCTAATATAAGCAGTGGATTACTGAAATATCAACAATCTTTGAATACAATAGCCAATACTCAGACCCAGTCCTTGGCAATAACTGATTCTTTTTCCAAGGTTGCTGAAGACGTGTCTGCTCAAGTCGATGAAGTGAAAGCAGAGGCTGAATCCATCAGCAGCCACATTTCAGCAGAGCAGGAGCAGGCTAAAAAGAGCATGACAATTCTATTTGCGACCATTGGCATAGCCGCATTACTCCTCATGTCCGTCATAGGCGTATTGCTTGTACGTTCTATCAGCAAGTCTATCCGCACGTTGAAAGAAGGGGCACAAACCATTGGAGAAGGTGACTTAGCGTATCGTGTGCCGATTACTACCAAAGATGAGATGGCTGAATTGGCTCACACATTTAATTTAATGGCTGGAAAAATGGAACAATCGATGCTTAAGGTGAAAAACGCCTCAAGAGTCCTTGGTGATTCATCCACAAATCTTGCTGCTGTATCCCAACAATCATCTGCTCAAACGGAAGAAGTGAATGATGCCATTAACCAGGTAGCAGCAGGTTCACAAAATCAGGCCTCACGCATCGATGAAAGCACACAACTAATTGAAGCCGTAACAGACGCTATTTCTAATACTTCCGGAGCAGCATATGAGATATCCGATGCATTAAGCCTGGCAGAAACAGAAGGAAATACTGGACTTGAAACGATGAAGTCGCTTGAAGGTACTTCTTCATCATTTATCGGACTGGCATCACATCTTTCTTCAGAAGTAAAAGAAGCAGCAAGCCAATCAAAACAAATCACCTCTATCGTTTCAGCAATCGAAGAAATTGCAGATAATACAAACTTATTAGCTTTAAACGCAGCAATTGAATCTGCCCGGGCAGGAGAAAGCGGACTGGGATTTGCTGTCGTAGCTGATGAAGTCAGAAAATTAGCAGAAAGATCTAAACATGAAGCACAGGAAATTCACCAGCTTGTCAACCGCATGCATAATCAAATGAATAATTTATCTGCCGAAGCTGGCAAGTTTGATACGTATCAACAACAACAAGCAGAAGCAGTAAATCAAACCAAAGATGCTTTTCATCGCATTGCTAATCACATTTATGATATGAATGGAAAAATTAATCGAGTAAAGGATTCTATTACTGACGTTAATGGTGTGAATGATGATTTACGAGAAAAGCTGCGGCAAATTAGTATTATTTCGGAGGAGGCAGTTGCCACGGCCGAGGAAGTAGCCGCATCAAGTGAAACGCAGGCTCAATCGATTGAAGAAGTTAATCAGGCAGCAGTCGACTTGCAAGGTCTCTCGCAAGAACTCGCAGCGGAAGTCAGTCAGTTTAACCTCGATGAGGCGCATATGGAAATAGAGGATAGTGAAGAAAGCTTTGAAGAAGAGCCATCAGAAGAAGAAGACTCTTATCTAAATAATGACACGCTTCTTTCCGATCATAATGAGGCTGCTGCCAGTTTGGATAGTGGACCTGAACTTGAAGAACCTTCAGACATCGAACAAGGAATACCAGCAGATCAACCAGATGAAGATATGGAAGTATTGGAAAGTAACCATTCATCCACCGAAGAAACAGAAGATAAATAATAAACGCGGATAAAAAAAGGAAAGTCCTGAAAGGGACTTTCCTTTTTTATTCCTTCGCCAGAGCAATTCAACGGTGCCGTCCAGCGCCTTCGCCGCTACCCGGGCGAGTCCGCTTTTCTTTGTCCAGCTACTTCGCCCACCGGCTTGACCGCTTCCTGCTCCTCTGTACGATAAGTCAACATCGTCGCGTCACTCCGTGTTTCCTTTATCTCCGACGGTGCCGTCCAGCACCTTCGCCGCTACCCGGGCGAGTCCGCTTTTCTTTGTGTCCAGCTACTTCGCCCACCGGCTTGACCGCTTCCTGCTCCTCTGTACGATAAGTCAACATCGTCGCGTCGCTCCGTGTTTCCTTTATCTCCGACGGTGCCGTCCAGCACCTTCGCCGCTACCCGGGCGAGTCCGCTTTTCTATTTATATTCGATGGAGTTGGCTATTTTCATCATTGTTGCTGCGTCTTCTTCTAGTTTGCTTTTAGTAGTAAGCGTGGTGACTTTTACACTTCCTGCTCCTATTTGCAATTCATAGGTATGTTTTTTACCACTTGAAATTTTGATATATCCAAATTTCTCTTTGGATTCAAACGATTCCAGCATTAAATAGTCTTCGTCTGAGGATGCTTCTTCATAATTTAGTTTACTAGTAGCAAACTCGAGTGGATTATAAAAAAGAATAATCGTTTGATCTTCATTCTTAAGGATCAAATTACTATTTGTTTCCTCACTAATGCTTATATGGCTGGGAATATACAAAGAGAGATTTTGCAAATCGTTATTCGGTTTTATCTTCTCATTAGTTAATGCTGCTTCTGCAGCCGTCAGTGCACCATCGAATGCTTTGCTTTCTGCTTTTATACTACAACCAAATAATAAGGTTAAAAACAAAACAGAGGCGATCAGCTGACCAAATTTATATTTGTTCACGTTCTTTCCTCCTGATACTCCAGTTCTATTCATTTCTTCTTATATAATACTATTAATCAGCAATTTGGCAAGAGCTCATGCTAAATTAATGGTTGGTAACTAACTCCACCTTCCAATGATTCAACAAAATAACCCGCTTTCGAAGTTTACGTAAAATGAAAGGCCATGATAAAATACTAAATATTATAGAGGAAAAATTGGAAAGGATTGGTGAAATGAAAGATTACACGGTGTATTTAGCTGGACAGATTCATGACAATTGGAGAGCTGAATTAAAGGAGAAAACGGCTGAAAAAGGGCTGGCTGTTGATTTTGTCGGCCCTCAAGAAACTCATGAGCACTCGGACGCCATAGGCGAAAAAATCCTTGGAAAACAGCCCGGAAAGTTATACAGAGATAATGCAGCTTCTGATATCAATAATTTTAGGACTCAAGTACTTATGCAACAAGCGGATTTCGTTATTGCCCTGTTTGGTGAAAACTATAAACAATGGAACACTGCAATGGATGCAGCAACAGCTATAACTTTAAATAAACCAACGATAATCATTCGGCCCGCTTCTTTGATTCATCCTCTTAAAGAGTTATCCAACAAAGCAAATGTTACAGTAGAAACGATTGATCAGGCATTAGATATTATCAGCTATCTATATGAATAAAAGAAATGGACGATTTATTATCCCTGCGTGGATTAGAGCCCAAGGAAAGCTTTAAAAAGAGGTTGGGACAAAAGTATAGTTGCCAAAGCAAAAATCGAACGATAATTCGAAATCTTAGGATTCGAGCTCGTTCGATTTTTCTTTTCTAATGCTTAAGATAACCTGCGGACAAAGTGACAACTCTATTTTTTCCTTCTAACCAAGGTTGGGTGCTTAAACTTGCGCAGGCAAAATACTCCGCTTTCCGTGGGCACGGTTCCTTTTCGAGTCTTCAGACTCGTGCTGTTTCCACTGTAGTCTACGTATTCTGCTGCGCTGACAGAGCTGTTGGTTGAAAACAGTACGCAGACTTTCATGGGAGGAAATCCACGGATACTCCTGCGGGAGGGCAGGCCTCGGTGAGACCCTGCACGAGGAGGCTCACCAGCCGCCCACGGAAAGCGTAGTGTATTTCCGCAGCGCAGTACTAGTGCTTTTCCGATACTATTAAGGAATCACCTACTGTTACATCGCCATTTACACCCCTGCATCATCAATCGAATGCTTGAAGATGGCCCTTGAAACCTTCATTTGCTGTTATCTCCGATTTTTGTAAGTGGTTGTATGTTATATGTCACAACCACTTTATTTATTGTAGTCATACTGTCCTTTTAGTAATTTCATAACGTGAGTAAACATTTCTTCACGGCTCACTAATTCGTTCGTGAAAATTCCTACAGCTCCCTCTTTCTTTCGGACATCTTTCCTTTTGACATATTCATCCATCACTTCGCCTAGTTCGATACCTTTTTCTAACTGTACCGCAACTTCTTCCGGAAGAGGTATCCGGGCACCACTTGCCAAGAAAGTATCGCCATCGCCGTTAATCAATGCACCCCAATTACAAAGAAAGAGCTCATCGTTAAGTTCCATGACTCCACCTTCAAGACCAATACCAATAGCCCCCTGATTGATTGAAGCACATTTGCGGGCTCTGTTCACTGCCCCCTCCATCGTCTCTTCGTCGGAGTATGGCTGCAGAGAAACTTTAGAAGCAACGTCTACTTCCACTACCTCAGCATCAGGAAACACATTCCTGACAGATTTTGCTTTTGCAGGGTTCAATGAACCAATATATATTTTCATCTCTTTCATCCTTCTCTCCCTATCTTCCAGACAAATCCCCAGGCCGGCAAATGGTTGCTAGTCTGTAATTTATTCAGCCGCGTTTACGAATTTGTTCCACAGCAGCCTGATCTGTTGATTTAACTAATTTTACAATCAATTCCTTAGCAGCTGCGTAATCATCGACATGGATGATAGATGCATGAGTATGGATGTAACGCGAACAAATTCCCACAACCGCTGAAGGAATACCTTCATTAGAAATATGAACTCTGCCAGCATCTGTGCCGCCTTGAGATATAAAATATTGATAAGGGATTTTATTCGATTCGGCAGTGTCCAAAACAAACTCCCTCATTCCATGATGGGTAATCATCGATTTGTCAAAAATACGCAGTAACGCTCCTTTGCCCAGTTGTCCAAATTCCTTATCATCTCCTGACATATCGTTAGCCGGCGACGCATCCAGTGCATAGAAAATATCCGGCTGGATCATATTTGCAGCAACCTGAGCACCGCGAAGCCCTACCTCTTCCTGGACAGTAGCCCCTGAAAACAATTGATTAGGAAGTTTTTCATTCTGCAATTCCTTTAGCAGTTCAATAGCCAGACCGCAACCATAGCGATTATCCCATGCTTTGGCAAGGATTTTCTTTTCGTTTGCCATGGGGGTAAAAGGAGTAACTGGTACAACTTGCTGGCCTGGCTTAACTCCGATTCTTTTTACATCCTCTTCATCGTCGGCCCCTATGTCGATCAGCATATTTTTTTGTTCCATCGGCTTCTTTCTTTGTTCTTCCGTCAAATTATGCGGAGGGATTGATCCAATGACTCCAATTACCGGACCATTGTCAGTCATTATCTGTACTCTTTGGGCTAATAGAACTTGTGACCACCATCCGCCTAATGGCTGAAAGCGAAGCATTCCGTTTTTGGTTATTTGGGTCACCATAAAACCAACTTCATCCATATGTCCGGCAACCATTACTTTGGGCCCTTGTCCTTCTTTTACTCCGAATACCCCGCCGAGCCTATCCTGGATAATTTTGTCCGAATATTTATCTAATTGTTTTTTCATAAACGCTCTTACCATATGCTCATTCCCTGGAGCGCCTTGCAATTCTGTCAATTCGCGGAATAAAGAGAGTGTTTCGTTAT
Source organism: Sediminibacillus albus (assembly GCF_900101125.1). Lineage (GTDB taxonomy): Bacteria > Bacillota > Bacilli > Bacillales > Amphibacillaceae > Sediminibacillus > Sediminibacillus albus. The sequence goes on from NZ_FNFL01000006.1 coordinate 193,567, forward strand.
TCATATGTATCCCTCCAACTTTGTTTGCCTACTGCCCTTATTGTATCGAAACTAAACCGGTGTTTCCACAAATTATACTTTAAATGGAGCACGAAGCCTTTTATTAAATTGCTTCATAATATTTTCTATTTTTTGCTGTTTCAGGTATACTACAATTAAATTCAAAAAATCCGAGGTGACTAACATGAACTGGAAAAGAATCGCAATCGGTGCTGGTATTGGCGCTGTAGCAGGTTATTTTGTTTTACAGCAGCTTGACAACCAGCAAAAAGTTACACCTGAAAAAGCATTGAAATCTGCGAAAGAGGCATTTAAGCAACAAGGTCCTATCAGTGGTTCGTGGATTTATATGAAGCCTGAAGAAATGGAGAAAAACGGTCTGACCTATACAGTTTACCGCGGTGGAATCACCAGAACAATTGATGGACAAAGTACCCAATATGAATTCAAGGTAGACGCAGAAACAGGTTCTATATTAGATGTCGCACAATCTGCTTAATACAATCGTAAATCGTAAAGGACTGGCTATCAGCCAGTCCTTTTATAATTATGTACCATCCGATAATCCTCACTCATATTCGTAACGTGTTCTTTCTAATTGATCTACAATTTCCCCATCAGCATTAAACTTTAAAGCCCGATAATAGGCATCATGGTAAAAAGTATACCAAGCATTCCTTTTAAGGCCTTCTTCCATCCATTTCTTCTTCTGATGGACAGAACTAACAGGAAAATCATCATAGGCTAGTACCCATAGGACATTTTGATGGGCATGGGTTGGCATAAGATCGGCCATATGGATGAACATATCTTCGCCATCCTGGAAAGTGATAATAGCATGCCCATCACTATGCCCGCTCGTATGGATCATCTTTAAACCCTTACAAATCGTAATTTCTTTATCATAAGGTACAAAAAGGTCCTCGATCGGCTTCCAGTTATTCTCCCAATAAGTATTGGCAGATCGGATATTGGGGTTTTTCATTTCCTCCCATTCTGTCCTGCTTACATAGATCGGCACGCCAGGAAAGGCGGCAGTGAGCTCATCTCCATTCCACTTCGTTAAGCCGCAGGCATGGTCAAAGTGCAAGTGGGTCATCAATACCGCATCAATATCTTTGCCAGTTAATCCCAACGCTTGTAATGAAATCTCGATCTTTGACTCTTCTGCGACTCCAAAGTTTCGTATTTGTTTATCGGACAGTTTCTTGTTGCCTATACCTGAGTCGATTAAGTACCTTTTATCCTCTACTTCTATCAATATCGGGTCGGTTCTTAACTCAATTTGGTTTTTTTCGTTATGCGGATACTTCCTGCTCCATAAAGGCTTCGGCACCACTCCGAACATAGCACCGCCATCAAGGTGGTTTACACCTCCATTTAACCAGGTTAGTTTAGCTCGTCCTATAGTAAGTGTTTCCATCTGCTCACTCCTTTTCTAGCTTTCAGGAAAATATGCCTTGCAACGATAAATCGGATGTCCTTTTTGTGAAAACTTTTCTTCATATTCGGTCTCTACATTCGATGGGTCTTGATAACTATGCAAATCAAGCAGTACTTCATCTAGTATCAAGCCGTATTTAGAAAAACTAACTAACGAATATTCAAAAAAGACGCGGTTGTCTGTCTTTAAAATAATTTCTCCATCATCCTTTAATATCCCTTTATATTGCTCCAAAAAAGTATGGTAAGTTAATCTTCTTTTTTCATGCCTTGTTTTTGGCCAAGGATCAGAGAAATTTAAATATATTTTATCGACTTCATTTTCACTAAATAAGTCGCGCAAATCTTTGGCATTCTCATTTATCAGCCGCAGGTTGGTGCTATCAGCGTCTTTTGCCTTTTGGACGGCACTTACAATAATGCTTTTAGCCTGTTCAATCCCGATAAAATTAATATCCTGTTGCTGCTGTGACATGCCAGCGATAAACTGGCCTTTGCCAGTTCCTATTTCTATATGAAGAGGATGATTGTTTTTAAACACCTCTTGTTGCCACTTGCCCTTTTGTTCAAAAGGATTCTGTACGACGATATGGTCATTTTCTCTTAAAAAATCATCTGCCCATGGTTTATGTCTTAACCGCAATTTAGTTGCTCCTCTCGTATTTGCCGTATAAAACTTTACCATTATTTCAACAAAAACAAAAGATATTAGCAAATATTAAGTATAAACGAGCATACTGTCCTAATTCGGCTTATATATAGAAATAATCGAGGTAAATTTTATTATAGCTCTATAACCATGATATACGATGGCTGACAGAGGCTGATAACCATTGGAGTGTAATCGCTTACAGGTGTACGATTAAGGTCGTGCGATAAAAAACGCAAATCAACAGGAGTGAAATGAATTTGAAATTACTAACCGGTATAATAGAAACGATGGTATTAGCTGTATTCTCTGTAATGTTTGCTGGGTATGCATTGTTTATCTACCCATTCGAAAAACTTAATGAAAAAGCAAACAGAGAAGTTAAAGAGAAGCAAATTAAATACTCACCACAAGTTGAAAAAGCCTAAGCACTTTTAAACAGGTCATATATCTTCTGATAATTCCTCTTAGACTAATCAAAAAAGGACTGGATGCGCTATTTAATGTAAATAGCGCATCCAGTCCTTTTTCTGTGAGTATTGAAGAAATGAATAAATACTGCTGGGGACGGAATAATAACTGAAAAAAGGAGATGTTATGATGGCTCCGAATGTGCAAAATCAATTAAACCTTCTTTATGACTTGCTTAGCGAACAATCCGAGGATTGTTGCGGAAGTGTTTCAGAATGTCAGCAAATCCAAAGATTAGTTAAGTCGATGATGGCAAAGCAATCCATTGATGATCCCCTATTGCAGCAGTTATTGCCTGATATTTATAACTATGGACGGCAGGGAGAGCTTGTTCAAAATTTAGACAGCCATATTGAGTCTCATCGGGACAGCCTACAGCAATGGGTTGATGCCATTAGTCCTTCCACCTTGCAGTAACACGATGCAAAAGCCGCTTAAGTTCTTGAAGGCGCTGGGCGGCCTTCTTGATTTCTTCCCGTTCATTGTGCCATATAATATAACTGACAGATTGAGCAATTAAATACCAGTACATCCGGTCCACTAGATGGTTTTCCCTGTCTCCCCCATACCTGGAAAGCCAATCATCCCAATCATGCTCAGGAATGTACCAGTATAATATCATCCCTATGTCCATTGCAGGATCTGCTACCTTAGCATTGTCCCAGTCAATTAAGTACAAACGGCCATCGCTCGACAAAAGCCAGTTATTATGGTTCATGTCACAGTGGCAGACTACTTGTTTATATAACTGGATAACTGGAAGCATTTTTTCTAAATGTTTCATCGCTTTATGAATTTCGAGCTGTGTTGCGATTTCTTCGTTAATTCTGACGTTCGATTTCAAATCATAAAGAATATCTTCTGGCTTGATTGGCCGTTTACCAATCCGCATCAGCATATCTAGTAACTCAGACGAATGGTGTATTTTACTCAACAATTTAGCAACACGCGGATGCTGCATTTCTTCAGGGGAAAGCTCCCTGCCATCCAGCCATTCCTGTGCTGTAATAACATCGCCATTTTCCATTCGCTTGGTCCATACCAGCTTAGGAACTATTCCTTCTGCAGACAATACAGCTAGAAACGGAGAAGAATTTCTCTTCAAGAAAAGACGTCTCCGCTCACTATGAGCATAATATGCCTCTCCAGTAGATCCACCTGCAGGAGTAATTGTCCAATCATCGCCTAATATATTTTCCAACCAATTCACCTTCAATTCCTCAAATCTTTCTTGAATTTCTCCATCCAGAAAGCCATTCAATACACAGATGCTGTTTTGATAAGCCTTTAATGAAATGTGAATCCTCCTCTGATAAGCCTATTGCCAAAGAAGACTTCACTAATTTTTATTTAAAATGGGTAAAGTTGTCTTTCTTAAATTAAGCAGACATACATAAGATTAACTCATTTCCGCAGGTTATTTCAAGAAGATAATTTCGTAAAGACTCCAAAAATTTTTCTTCTTTCTGTCTCTTTACTAATATCACAAGCCTTACACTTTCCATTCTGTCCATCTGCTTGAAAGCTGATCGCTGTCTCTGAATCAACTTTAAGAGAAGATGCGTAATAATGAGATACTTCCTTCATTTTTATGTGTTTTCCCCAAAAAACCGTCAAAAACAGAAGCAGCACCTTCCACCTTGAAATGTTTTCGACTATTAATACGGAGAATATGTTGGGTTGAACCTTGGCCTGCGGATTGATTTTCATCCCCCCGCCGTAATAAGGGTGATTGGATACAGTAAGCATCCAAACGTTATCCATCCGTTTCACGCGGCCATCTATCTCCAACCTGATCGTCAAAGGCTTAAACGACTTTAGAACCGTCAGGAAAGCAAAGGAATAGGTTAACGAGTTAAGCCTTAATCTTGTAAATACCTTTTTGTATTTTGAATTATTCACTGCTTCCACTACATCAGCTTCTAACCCGATCCCAATATTATTGACAAACTGCCTGCCGTATTTTCTGCTGCGATCATCAGTTAAATAATCACCAGGCCAATAATCCCTTTGACGGCGGCCTGCCAGTATGGCTTTAAAGACATCAACGGGATCACCTGCCAAGCCACAGCCTCTAGCAAAATCATTTCCCGTTCCTGCTGGAATAAATCCAATCGGAAGACTGCTAAAATGCTTTAGTCCATTGATTACTTCATGTAGAGTACCATCCCCGCCGATTACAATAAAACAATTGATTTGTTCCTTATGTATTTCCGCTACTTGCTGCGCTATTTTCTCTGCATGGCCTTCATATTCCGTTTTAAATGAGCGGCAGTAACTTTTCTTGAATAGTGGATGTTCTTCGAGCGTTTTTAAAATTTTAAGCCCTTTTCCATTTGCTGAAAAAGTATTTACTATTAATATATACATTCGCTTATCCCCTAAAAATTAATCTGGTGAAGCACGTTGTGATCCACCTTGACTGACTGCTTCATAAATAAATTAACTTATAACTGGCTCGTATCCAATCCGTCATCTTCTTCCCACTCTCGCCGTTTAACAGAGATTGTCTGACAATGTTTCAGCAATGCACTGCAAGCTTTCAGCTGGCCATGCTTTAGAGGTGATACAGCATTTCTTTTTTCCTCCAGCCATTTATCATGGTTTGTGCTGTCAACAAACCGAGTAAGATAGGGTTCTCTTTCATATTCAATCGGATTAGTCCTTGACAATACAATTTTATTAATGGGGAAATCGATATTATATAAATCCAATATGCTTCTGATTACTTGTTCTGTTCTCTTTAATGAAACCATCGGGCTCAAAAAGCGGACAGGTGTTTTGTTTTCATCCACAAGCCACAGCCGTTCATCCTCTGCTGTGATTTTCACTGCCGATTTTTTTTCTGCTAGTTTAATAATCTCTATGCCGTGAGGGTGGATAATAATATGGTCTCCCTCAATCTCACTATTTTTTAAGTAAAATACCGGCCGGTACATCAGTAAATTCGTATCAGGAAATCTTTGCAGAAAATACTTCAAGGTTTGGTCATAGTAAAAGTCTCGATCAATGAAAGACATCCTGGAAACGGTGGTGGAGGCCCATTTTAATTGAAAGGAAAATAAATGGTCCAAAAATCGTTGTTTTAATTCCTCTTTTGTCAACGGAATAGTGCTCTTCTCTTCCTCCGTTTCGAAGGCTTCTTCTTTTTGCTTTCTTTTAAACACCGTTCGCCATTTTGCGAGAGGCTGTTCTGCTGAATAATCTTCCTCTTTGTTTTGATGGCTGCTTGGTTGTTGATCTTCCCATTGAGTAACCGCCTTTTGCCAATTTTCCTTTTTCAATCTGGAAAATTGTCCTGGGTAGTGAAAAATGTTTCTCTCGTATCTTGAAATATAATTTTGCAATTTTATCAACTGTGCCAAACTCTCACCTCATTTCAACTTGAATTCTTTAATCACTTCATATTTAGGTGTTTGAGAAGGATGGATCTGATAAAGTTGGAATTTAGTAATAGCCATATTCTGTTCCGGCGGCTCGTCCCCCATTAGTTCCCCGGTAGTCTGTTCTCCGGACCATTTCTTTGCTAGCGTAATATGCGGTCGGTATGGTCTTTGTTCTGCCGAAAACCCTGTATCTTCACAAACCTTTTCTACGCTTTTCTGCAGAGTCAACAATGGGCTGGTTTTGTGTACACCAGCCCAAACAACTCTAGGTGATTGTGGATTGCCAAAAAAACCAGTACCGCCTATAGTGAGCGAAAAACTCTCCAATTGATTTATTTGCTGTAAATTATTTATAAGTCTCTCAATAGTATTATCGGCTGCTGGACCAAGGAATTTAAGCGTGATGTGCATATCTGAAGGATGTGTCCAGCTCTTAAAAGCAACCTGTTCATTTTCTTTTAGCTGATTTTGCGCATGAATCAAACTGTCAAGGATGCTGCCATCTATCGGGACTCCAATGAAATAGTGCGAATTTCCCGCCATTCTTTAACCTCCTACAGTAAGCAGATTTTCGCTTCTTACTAAGCGTTGGACATAAACAAGCAATCCAATCCCTGATAAAGTAATTAACGCGAAGAAACCATACATAACAAAAATTGTTCCAACGTCTATCATTATTCCACCAAGAAAGGTGAAAAATGCATTACCTACTCCATTACCTACTGCAGAGTAAACACCGACAGCTGTCGCTTGTAATGTTTTCGGTGCAATATCCCTAATAAACAGAAGCGCCGCAGGCACATACATCCCTACCGAAATACCCTGGACTATCGTTGTCGCATAAACAACCGTTGTAGATGGTTCGAAAAAGTAAAGCAGCCATCTGCCGCTCGAAACAAGGCCGCTGATTACTAAAACGTTTAGTAATCCGACTCTATTAATAATCGTTTGAGTGAATTTCATGAACGGTGCTTCACTGCCGGCCGCTAGTAAGAAGGCAACACCTACACCTGCCAGGGTTCCTCCGGCTGTGAGCAGGAATGTGCCAAAATAAAAATTATTGGCTAGCACCGGACCGAATACTAAGAAATTGGCCAGTAGAAACAAACTAAATTCTTTTTGTTTAAAAAGACTTGTAAGGCCTGTCCGGAATGAAACCGTCACCCCCTGACCCCGTTTCGGAAAATGGAACAGGGTAAACAAGGACAACAATATTGCCAACGAAAATGCATAAAAGATCCACGTGATAGAACCAGATAAATCTGTCAGCCTTCCAAGTACAAAAGCTGCTACCGCAAATCCAACAGAGCCAAGTAAACGAATATTCCCATAATCCTTATTATGAGTCTGGACAAAATTCAAGGTTAAACTGTCGGACAATGGGATGAGGGCGCATTGAAAGACAGCTACTACAACAATCCCTAATACCAAGGGGTAATAGCCGGTTAACAATGGATAAACAAACCCCAGCAGCCCTGCGGTCAATCCGGAAATTAATAATAACTTTCTCGGGTTTTTTGTATAGTCGCTGAGCGCACCCCAAACTGGCTGCATAAATACAGTAACCAATGGAATCGCCGAAACGATTAAACCAATTTGTGTTCCGTTTAAGCCTTTTTCTTCTTCGAGAAAAACAGCTAGTAATGGAAATAAAGCACCATTAGAAAAAAAGGTGAAAAAATAGAAAATTTGGAAGAAACGGTATGTTTTTTCTAGTTGAGTCATTCTATCCCCTCTCTATTATATTTTTCTATTTAACCTCTATTCCCATTATACTTCTGTTGTATTCGTTCATATGTATCTTGATTACATATTGCATATAATTCTGCATTGGCTGGAAGTTTGGAATCGAGCATCCGATTGACACTTAAATTATTATGGTCAGCTATCAAAGTTGCGCCATCTTCCAAAAGTTCATTGAATGCATCCCGATAAGTTTGCCAGTGACCAAGTGTTGGCACATGAAATAAATCTTCGCCATAAGAACGGCGCAGCAATTGGTTATAAACATTTGATATTCCTTTGCGGAATGCCGATCGGACGAATAATGAAGAGATTGTCTCATGGGAAACAATAAACTCATCAACGTTAGCATATTCAAAATTTTTGATGTGTGCTTCTTCCATAACCTCTGCAATCGTATGGACATCGTGTGTCAGCGATTCAACGGCAGAAGCAATCAACAATGTCCTGCCATCTCCCAATTGTTTATCCTGAATGCGTTCATCAGCAAATATCAGAACGGCAGCCGCTTCTTTAATATTGGCTTTAAGCAATACACTGCCCTCTGATACGTTTCCTCTTATATAATGGACATTTTCAGAAAGCATAGGTGCTTTTTCTAAATCATCAACAATGACAATTTCCGTATCTTTTTTTGTTTCTAACATTTCTTTGATGGCAGCCTCTGCCTTATGCGACCATCCAATAATAATGTAATGCCCTTTTTCTCGATACACAATATTTCCCTCCTCACGGTTTTTCCGAAAGCTTCCAATTCCATCCAGCACTTTACCAATAACTACCCCAATTAGGCCTATTCCTAATATATAAAGGACGAGTGCAATCATTCTTCCTCCAAAGGTGGCTGGAGAATAGTCCCCATAACCAACAGTAGTGACCGTAGTCATTACCCACCAAAAACCATCAAAAATAGTTGGAAATGTTTCTGGTTCTACCAACACAATTAAAACAGACGCCAGCAGCATTAATAATGTACTGAAGACGAACAAAACTGTGTTGCTTATGGCAACCACCTTTAATATCAATTTTCTAAGCAAATAATCATCCCCTGTTTATTAAAATTAAATGAATTATCAGTAAAATTGAACAGAAATTCTAGCGTTTTTAGTTCAAAAGGTGTAAAATTATTATAAACTTTCAGGTTCACTAGCACCACAATTCTAATGAAATGACATTAAGGAGTGGTTTTTTGAATCAATCAACAACCCGAATGCTAACACGTGTTAAGGCTGTTTATTTGTATATTAGAGAGAATGGTACAGTCTCAACTACCCAATTAGCGGAAGAATTTGGAATCACAGATCGTACTGTTCAAAGAGATCTTCATGTTCTGGAGCATAATGGTCTTGTAGTGAGCCCAAATCGGGGGAGATGGAAAATCACTAAGAAAAAAGTCAAAATTTCTTAACCTGTTTTTATTAAATAAACCATAGACTGACAAAGAATGGTCAGTCTATTTTTTTGATTGATTATATATGACCTTCCAGTTTAGCCATAACTTTTTTGTACTGTCTGGACTAAATAGCTAAGCTCCTCATCTGAAAGCTCTCTGTACTCACCCTTGCCCAAATCCGGGTCAAGCGCCAGCTTTCCCATTGAAATTCTCTTTAAATAGGAAACCCGCTTTCCAACAGCTTCAAACATTCGCTTCACTTGATGGAATTTCCCCTCTGTAATAGTGATTTCAATTTCTGAAAAATTCCCGCTGGATAGGATTTGGAGGTGGGCAGGCCTAGTAACGTAGCCATCGTCAAGCTCTACTCCCTCCTTGAATTTTTGTTTGTCGGCTTCCACTACTTTCCCGTCTATTACGGCATAATAAGTTTTTCCCACATCTTTTTTAGGAGACAGTAACTGGTGGGCTAGTTTTCCATCATTGGTGATTAAAAGTAAGCCTTCTGTATCTTTATCCAGTCTGCCTACTGGAAAAGGGTCAAAGATTACATCTTCCGGTTCAAGTAAATCAATAACAGTGGCATCCCGATTGTCTTCTGTTGCAGAAAGATAACCTGGAGGCTTATTCATCATTAAGTAAATATATTCCTTATAGTCTACTTCTTCTCCAAACACGGTTACCGAATCCTGCCCAGGGACAACCTGGGTTTGCGGTGATTTGATTGGTTCGCCATTACAGCTAACGCTTCCCTTTTTAAGAAGGTTTTTTACTTCTTTTCTACTGCCATACCCCATATTGGCGAGCAGTTTATCAATCCTCATCTCTTATCCTCCAATTATGTGCGCTTTCTTTTAAATAATTTATCTATGAGCCGTACTCTATTGCCTAGCACTCTTTCCAGCAAAGTAGATTCGTAACTAAGCCATAAATAAACGACCATGCCAGCTAATACACCTATCACCAGAACGATAACTGCCTCGATACGTCCATCCTGATAAGTGATAAAAAAGCTGATAATCCATTTTACCAGCCAAACGACAACAGCCATGATAGCAGAAAAAATAGCTATAAGCATGGAACGTTTGGTAAATTGCTTCATTGGAAACCCAATAGCATTTTTCATCCGCCACAAATTCAAACAAACAGCCGTAAATACAGCTAAGCTCGTAGCGAAAACAGCACCTTTGGCTCCAAATGTATGAATGAAAGGGATATTTAAAAATGTCTTTACCATTAATCCGGCAGTTAAGCTGACAACAGCAAAACGCTGTTGATTAATTCCCTGCAAAATCGAAGAGCTAACTGTAAAAAAGCCAAACATCAGAGCTACAGGGGCATACCAACCCAATAGGGGACCATTTATGTCCAACGTCTCATCCAGGCCGTAAAGAGCCCCATATGCTTCATTGGAAAGCAGAGACAGTCCGACCACAGCTGGAAGAATCAACAGCATGATTGTTTGCAGGGATTGATTAATCTGCTGGAACATTCTTTGATGGTTTTGTTCGGTAAACGACTTAGTAATCGCCGGCAGAACAGCTAGTGACATACCAGTTGCAAGCGTTACGGGAATAATTACCAATTTATGGCCGTACAAATTGATATTTGATAAGGCTATATCTGCAATATCGCCTTGGCCAATGGCAGTTATAGCCCGTTTAAATGTTACGGAATCGATGAATTGATATAAAGGAGTCGCTACCCCGACCAGTACAAAAGGACCAGCATAACGGAACAATTCCTTAAACAAATCTTTCATCGGTAAATCATAGGTGTACTCCTGTTGTTGAACCTCCCTGTCTAAATGTTTCTTTCGTTTTTTCCAAAAGAACCATAGTACGATACAGGAAGCAATGGCACCGACGAATGCAGCAAATGTTGCAAACCCAACGGCTAATCGTGTGCTTCCATTGAAAACTTCAATAATTAAATAAACAGCGACAAGCAGGAACACAATTCTGACTATCTGCTCGATTACCTGGGATACAGCTGTTGGGCCCATTGATTCGTAGCCTTGAAAAAATCCCCTCACAATACTCATTGCCGGAATAACAAGCAAGGCAAAGCTGACCATCTTGATAACCATTGCAACATCAGAAGCGGAAATTCCTTTCGAATCATCAGGTATATAAATTTGAGCAAGTAAATCTGCGCCGAAAAACATAACTAAAAAAGCGATAAAACCTGTCATGCTCATTAAGCCTATTCCCGCTTTAAACATTTTTCTTCCTGTTTGATAATCTCCAAGTGAATTATATTTTGAAACAAACTTTGAAACAGCCAGCGGAACTCCAACGGTGGATATGCTAATCAATATATTGTAAGGTATATAGGCATATTGATATAACGAGCCGCCCTCGGTACCCACTAAGTCATAAAAAGGAATAACATAGATCATTCCTAAAAATTTTGAAAAAAAAGTAGCAGCGGTCAAAAGCATCGTACCGCGCACTATATTATTTACAGCCATATTTTCACCCGCATCTTCTTGATTAATCTAACCAGTCTATTTTATCATATAGTTCGGCTCCAAACAGAAATTGTGACTTATTTCTGTTTGGTTTGCCAAGCCTCACCCAATCCTTCACTAGTGTCGGAGCATGAGGGAGCTTACCATCGCACATTATTTGTTATGATAATAGAGAGACTATCAATAGTAACCTACCCTTTATATAAGGGCAGATAACAGGAAGGAATGAATAAATTGTCTTATCAGGTAGCAATTATCGGAGGAGGACCATCTGGCTTAATGGCTGCAATTGCTGCAGCTGAAAATGGAGCTAAAACTCTTCTCATTGACAAAGGGAATAAATTAGGCAAGAAATTAGCTATATCCGGCGGGGGACGTTGTAATGTTACAAACAGGCTTCCCCAGGATGAGGTTATCAAACACATTCCAGGTAATGGTCGCTTTTTATATAGTGCATTTTCAGTATTCGATAATTATGATATCATCGATTTTTTTGAAGGTCTAGGGGTACAACTGAAAGAAGAAGATCATGGTCGTATGTTTCCAGTCAGCAATTCAGCAAAAAGTGTAGTCAATGCACTGCTAAACCGTTTAGAGGAATTGCATGTCACTGTAAAAACAGACACCCCGGTAGAAGCGGTTCATTATGGGGAAAAACAACATACCCTCATTCTTAGGAATGGCCAAAAAGTTACTGCCAACTCTGTAGTAATTGCAGTTGGAGGAAAAGCTGTCCCCCATACTGGCAGCACGGGTGATGGATATGCATGGGCAAAAAAAGCGGGTCATACTATCACAAAAATTTTTCCTACTGAAGTTCCTTTGCTGTCTAAAGAACCCTTCATTAAAGAAAAAAAATTACAAGGATTATCTTTGAGAGATATTCGGTTAACCGTACTCAATGAAAAAGGAAAGCCAATTATCACTCATCAAATGGATATGCTTTTTACACACTTCGGGGTCTCTGGCCCAGCCGTACTTAGATGCTCCCAGTTTGTTGTTAAAGAATTCCTGAAGGGACATAAGCAGGTCACCATGGAAATCGATGCACTGCCAGGTATGACTTCAGATTCCTTCGTTAATGAATATAAACGCAAAATGGAAGAAAATCCTAAAAAAACATTTAAAAATATATGTAAAGGGTTAGTGCCCGAAAGATTTCTTGATTTTCTGCTTTTAAGGAATTCGATCTCCTTAGAAGATAAAGCAGCAAATATTTCCCGGGAAAAGTTTATAAATTTTACTCGCGATTTAAAGCATTTCCAATTCCAAGTCGAAGGTTCGCAGCCTATTGAAAAGGCTTTTGTAACAGGCGGGGGTGTTTCAACGAAAGAAATCATTCCTAATACTTTGCAGTCTAAACTGATGAATGGTTTGTACTTTTGTGGAGAAATACTAGATATTCATGGGTATACGGGAGGCTATAATATTACCTCTGCGATGGTGACCGGCAGAGTTGCAGGCATGAATGCCGCATGGGAAGCTCTGGCTACTTAAGCAGTTTCATCATCAAGATTAATCAAAAAAACACCCTTTGAGAGATGATTCTCTCAAAGGGTGTTTTCATTTTGCCTGGCGGCGTCCTACTCTCGCAGGGGCAAAGCCCCAACTACCATGGGCACTGAAGAGCTTAACTGCTGTGTTCGGCATGGGAACAGGTGTGACCTCTTCGCTATTGCCACCAGACTATTATTTGCGTACATCCAAGTGTACTTATTTTTTCGTGACAACAAATATTATATATGTTTTTCACAAAAAATCAAGGAAAAAATTATTTTTT
>NZ_FNFL01000009.1 GCF_900101125.1 Sediminibacillus albus
CTAATGCGCCGCGGGCCCATCTGTAAGTGACAGCTCCGAAAAGCCGCCTTTCAACTTCTCTTCATGCGAAGAAAAGTATTACCCGGTATTAGCCCCGGTTTCCCGGGGTTATCCCAGTCTTACAGGCAGGTTGCCCACGTGTTACTCACCCGTCCGCCGCTCGTTCCACAGCTTTCACCCCGAAGGGATCCGGCTGCTTCACGCGCTCGACTTGCATGTATTAGGCACGCCGCCAGCGTTCGTCCTGAGCCAAGATCAAACTCTCCATAAAATATGAGCTTGCTTGCTCGTTCAAAAAACTAGCTTGTTTCTTACTTGACATACTGGTTGTTTTGTTCAGTTTTCAAAGATCAAATTTTGCGGGCCGCCGTTTTTGGCGACGAAATATACTATATCATGGTTGCATGTAAGTGTCAACGGTTTTTCAATAAAAATGTAACCAAAGTTGAACGAATCATTCAGCAATAATTACGGCGCCAACTTGCAACAAAAAATAATATAACATATCCATAATCCATTATCAATAGAAATTATTAAAAACTTCTGGCGGATATCCACAGTCAAATTTCAGCTTAGTTTCACTGACCATATATCCCCAGAAGTCTGTCTCTAATCAATCATATTTTTGTTTAAGCAGGCTTAAGCTTAACAGGCTGCTATCTTCAATAATCCAGTCAGCCCTGGATAATGTCTCCCGGTCTCCAATTCCTACCGCGAACATGCCAGCCGACTTAATAGCGGCCACACCCGAGCGGGCATCCTCAATCCCTATACAGTTATCCGGATTTGCCCCCAATTGTTCTGCTGCAGTCAAAAACACCTCTGGATCAGGTTTTCCCCGTTTTACTTCAGCTGCATCTACTACTGTATCTAATAAGTCTGTAATTTCGAGCTTCTGAATAACTGTTTGGGCATTCTTACTAGCCGAAGCCAGGCCTGTTTTTATGCCTGCTTGCTTTACTTCCTTCATAAAGGCTTCTACTCCCGGAAGCAAATCGTCCGGGCTGATTTTCCTAATCAATGTCTGGTAATGCTCATTCTTCTTAGCAGCCAGTTGTTCTTTTTCTTTCTCCGTATAACTCTTGCTGCCCTGCTCAAGAATCAAATTTAAAGAATCTATTCTGCTCAACCCTTTTAATTGTTCATTAAAAGCACGGTCAAAAGGAATGTGAAGTTCATCGGCCAATGTTTTCCATGCTAGGAAATGGTATTCAGCAGTATCAGTGATTACTCCATCAAGATCATAAATAATCGCTTCTATCTTAGCCATAAACCATCCTCCATCCAGATTATATGCTGTAAACCGAATATAACATATTAACAGAATGGTTACTAACAATCCATTAGTCACTTAGGTATGTACTTTATGCACTCCTTTTCTTCCGCTACTCTGCGAAATAGCTGAAAGAGAATCCGGTACCGTTCTTTGATTGCTCTTCTTACCCGATGATCTATCCGCTTATCTTGAAGATCCATAAGCATTTCTTCCAATTCTCTCTTAATAAGATATTCTATCTCCTTTTGTTCCATATCATTGACTATAAACCCAAGCATCTTATCACCTCTTAATGGATTCTCCTTATTTTCACTTTACCAGGTTGAATCATTTATTATTTTTTCCATTTCTCTGCGTTTTATAAAGACAGCGGTAAATAAAATGTAAGCTCGCTGTAAATGTGAATAATAATAAAATTTTGAATCCTGCAAAGACAATCCTTCCCCACAAGCTCATTAACAGGGAGTTTCCATCATAAAATAGAGCAAGTCCAAAAGGAGGGGAGAAATGGAACATTTTTATGTACTGAAATGGAATCGATGGAAAAGGTGGGCGTTCATCATGATAGCTGCGCTATTTTCTGCTTTTATCTTATGGATAGATAGCGAAAGTACATTATCGGTATTCTCAAGCAAAGAAAGTCCCGCCGCCTTAAGCAAAGGTAACGACCAGGATCCTGACATCGCCTTAACCTTTAACATTAGCTGGGGAAATGAAAAAGTGGAACCAATCCTTGAACAATTGAAAAAACACAAGGCAAAAGCAACTTTCTTTTTAAGCGGGGAATGGGCCGAACGGCATCCGGAAATTGTGGATAAGATTGCAGAAGATGAACATGAAATCGGAATGCTCGGTTATCGTTATAAAAGTTATTTAAGCCAGGAGAAGGAACAAGTAAGGAAAGACTTGACCTACGCCAAGGAGGTTTTTCGGAAGCTCGGTTACCCGGAAACCAAGTTACTTCGTACACCAAGCGGCCACTTTAATAAGGAGATATTGGCCATGGCCGAAGAACTTGGGTTTAAAGTCATCCAGTGGAATGTAAATCCTCAGGATTGGAAAAATCCGGGTGAACAAAACATCATCGATAATATTCTTAAAAATACTGCCAACGGGGACATTATCCTACTGCATGCTTCTGATTCTGTGAAGCAGACGCCCAGCGCTCTTGAAACTGTTTTGCCCGGTCTTAAAAACAAGGGGTTTCATTACGTAACAATCTCCGAGTTGATTGCCAGGACAGAAGCTGAATCAGAGGCAATTGAATAATGATTAAAAAGCAAGCGTCTTAATTTCTACGCTTGCTTTTTTTCTTTTTATTCTTTTTCGGTTTTGTTTCTGCTGTTAATGCTTTTCCTTGTGTTGCTTCTTTCTGGTTTGTTATTCGATGCAGCAGCAATAACTGATATGTATTACATGCTAATAACGGAATAATCATTAACCAGGCATAGTCGCTGCCAGTGGAACGAAGTCCAGGCACCCATTCAATTGAAGTGACTACAAACATAAAAAACAAAGCAGGTATGAATGCCCTGGAGTTTGTTTCCTTTGCTTTAATCCCAGCAATGATCAAGCTGTAACCTAATAAAACCACAGCTACCAGTATATAAATGAAAATGGCAACTTCTCCGTCCGCTGACTTGTATCTAAAATAAATTAAATCAAACAAAGTAAATAAAACCAAGACAACTTGAATAGGAGTCCAAAATCCCTTGAACATTCCCAAACCAAATTGATTAATCGTAAGGTATGCGAAAAAACCCATTTGGCTGATTAAGCTGAATACTAATCCAAGCGCCGTAAAAAATACCAATAACCCTAAAAGTTCAAATAAATCTATAGGCTTTAAAAATTCAGCATAAGAATTAGCCTTTACAAAAAAGCTGGTTAAAATTGTAGAAACCGCGCCGACTAACAGTGTAGTTAAAAACATATGTACCCAATTTCTGCTGCTCACTATATATCCTCCTAATTAACGAGTACCTTGTCCCTCTGGTATTTTACCATGAATCCTTAGTTTTTTCCTTACCCATACATATTTTTTCTGATCCTTACCATATTAAGATTAAGTAAGTGGAATAAAAGGAGTTGACCCTTTGTGTTTAGACTCATTCCAGCAATGATGATTTGTGCTTCTCTGCTTATGCTAAGCTCTTGCGGAGGCGGGGGCAATCCTACAAGTGGAGAAGAAGGCAATTACGACACCACCAAAAAAATGGTTACCGATATATTGAAAACCGATGAAGGAAAGAAAGCAATCACAGAGGTTCTCTCTGATGAAGAGATGCAAAAAACCTATGTGATTGAGGGTAACACCGTCAAAGACTCTGTCAATAAAGCATTAACTTCCGAAGAAGGAAAAAAATTCTGGACAAAGATGTTCGACGATCCCAAATTTGTCGAATCGTTCTCTAAGACCCTTCAAGATCAGCACAAAGACGTAATGAAGGGACTAATGAGCGATTCTGCATTCCAAAAGCAGATGATGGAATTATTTCAAAACCCGGAAATGACGGAGCAAATGGTGAGTGCATTAAAAAGTCAGCAATTCCGGGAACATTTAGAAAAGACGGTTCAAGAAACCATGGAATCCCCAATGTTCAAGGCGCAAATGAGTGACATCATCCTGAAAGCCGCTGAACAGATGAAACCAACCCAAGGCTCTCAAGGTCAAGGTGGTGGTTCTGGTCAAGGTGGCGGTCAAGGTGGTCAAGGCGGCCAGGGCGGTGGTGGAGGACAAGGTGAAGGCGGTGGACAAGGCGGTGGCGGATAAGCCAGTGCTACACTTCCCCTTCTTCCGAAACGCACCTTAAAAAGCAGATCCAATGTCTGCCCAGCTTGTAGAGAAGCCTCAGGGTTTTTCTGCAAGCTTTTTTATCTCTTTAAGGGAAGGGCTGACCGCTCATTTTCCGTGAAGGAACGCCCGCTTCTCCTTATAAAACCTTGCTTATCTGTCTCCTCCAGAATTATTTCTTCCATTAACCCTGATTTCATTTCTTTTTTTAATCGAAACAAAAAAAGGGCCATTCGAGAATTCCCGAACAGCCTGCAAGCAGACCTTTGTAACAGGCCTGCTATTTTTCAAATGATCATTCAAAAGTATCAATTACTTTCGCAGCAACTTTCCTGTATTCTTTTCCGTTAGGATGGTCCTCTTGATAAACCGAAGGAGCAAACACTCCATCTTCATCATAAGGCTGCTGTAACGGTAACTGGCCGATTACTTTCGTTTTTAGATATTCCGCAAGCTTCTTTCCGCCGCCTTTTCCAAAAACATATTCCTTTTCTCCAGTTACTTTACTTTCAAAATAGGCCATGTTTTCAACTATTCCAATAATTTCATGGTCTGTCTGTAAAGCCATCTGACCAGCTCTGGCAGCAACAAAGGCAGCTGTTGGATGTGGAGTTGTTACAATAATTTCTTTAGAAGACGGCAGCATGGAATGAACATCAAGTGCTACATCTCCTGTACCTGGCGGCAGATCAAGCAATAGGTAGTCAAGCTCGCCCCACTCAACTTCTTTAAAAAAGCTTGTAAGCATTTTTCCGAGCATAGGGCCGCGCCAAATAATCGGTGAGTTATCTTCCACAAAAAATCCCATAGAAACGAGTTTAACACCGAAGCGTTCAACAGGTATAATCTTCTCCCCACGAACGACAGGGCGCTCCTCCACTCCCATCATATCCGGAATACTAAACCCATATATGTCTGCGTCTATAATTCCAACTTTTTTTCCTAGTCTGGTTAAAGCTACAGCAAGGTTTACGGTCACTGTTGATTTCCCTACCCCGCCTTTACCGCTGGCAATGGCTACAAAGTTAGTTTTGGATCCTTCGCCTAAGAGCGAGTGTGCCTTATCCTGGTCTTCTGCAGGCTGATATTTTTCTATCACTTCCTCCGGCAGTTGGTCGAAGCGGAGCCCGACTGTATTTGCACCTGCTTTCTTTAGTACATTTACTATCTCCTGCTGCAATTGCATCTGTTCGCCTGTATTTGTTTTGGCAATCGCTATCTTGACGCTTACATGCTTCTTCTCTTCCTTAATGCGTACCTCTTCAATCGCGCCGGTTTTTTCAAAGGTGGTATGTAAAAACGGGTCCTCAATCGGATTTAATAATTCATAAACTTGCTCTTGTGTTAGCAAATGTGTCACCATCCTTTAATCGATGTGCTTGTCCCTTCACTGCTAGTATAACATATCTCACAGGGATTCTAAGTGATATGGATTATCGATTCGTATGGTGCTCTCCATTCAATCTTCTTTGCCTTCTGTTACATAGCGAAGGATTCCTTCATAAATACTGGCAGCCATTTTTTCCTGATAATTGTTGGATTTTAACAATTCCCGCTCATGCTCATTAGACAAAAAACCAATTTCCACCAAGGCCCCTGGTGATGAAGCATGCTTTAACAAATACATGCTATTAAGAGCAAGTGCTTCCCGATTGGTGTTTTCCAAATTTCGCTTAATCTCTGCCTGAATTAATTTGGCCAAGTTTTCATTTTCTTTTTTGGGTGGGAAATAAAATGTTTGGGCGCCGGACCATTGCTTAGACGGGAGGGCGTTCAAATGAATACTTACAAAGAAATCCGCTTCCTTATCCTTAATGAAGGCCAAACGGTTACGTATGTCTTCCGATTTCCTTCTTGATAACCCTTTTGTGCCTTCACTTGCGAGATCCTGGTCATTCTCTCTTGTCAAAAAGACTAATGCACCTGCCTGCTGCAAGTAGTTTTGCAGCTTTTTAGCGACAATCAGCGCGATTTCCTTTTCCTGCGTATCATCGCTTCCTTCTGCTCCTCCATCTGGTCCTCCATGTCCCGGATCCAGTACAATTACTTTTCCTGACAATGGCAGTGACCATGAATCCCAGGAATCTGTCGATTGTTGAATTGGATATTGAATTAATAAGACCAACAGAATAACACCGATCATCCAAATGGTCACTTTTACGTACTTTCTCATTGTCTTATCCCCCTAAAACGTTCGTCCTGTTGTTCAACTATATGGGACAAGGCTACGGTTTATGACAGTAATTTGACGTGAATACCGGCGGCATTACAGGAACGAGGCATTTATCGTCGATAACAAAAAAACCCCTGGCTTAATGCCAGAGGTTTCGGTTTGATAAATCCAATTAACGTTTTGAGAACTATACAATTAAATCTTGAGGATACCTAATCAATCGAAATCCTTTAGTATCAATGCTTGGAAGAATTGTATTTGGATAATAATGTATGTTTATTTCGTAATTAACGCCATCTACCATAGTATCAGATACTGAAGCGCTTACTCCCATGCCTCACGAGCTGGGGTTGACGAATATGTTGCGGCTTGATTATAAGTGATTTTGTATGCATTACCCTGTAAAGTTGTTCGACTTACCGTCTTTGTACCTGTTGCCTCTGACGTCGCCATCATAAGGTTGTTATCAAGATTATTACCACTTGTCTTATCTGCAGAACTTGTAGAAGATAATTCAATATTTACCTCTTTAGGGGGCCCCGTAACCGTGATATCACTGGCTATACTGCACATCCAGGTGATAAGAACCCCTATTACACCAAAATTGTGTAAGTTCCATTTCTATAATTTCGTAGACGGAAAATGTATTTTATAATTGGAGAAACTGTAAATGATTCGGTATAATTTCTTTATTGTTTAAATACAAGATACCTACCTATAATGGAGAGAGCATAGATATCCATTAATTGGCTAAATCTAAAAATATCTTACCAGAAGGCTCAGTAAATGTTTAATGACTTAAGGATGCTCTATCCCCCTGTAGATAGAATTTTTCACCTGTGAGGGCATATTTACATTATCTCCAATAGAGCCAAGTTCATATAGGAGGGTAATAAATCATGAAAAGATATATCGTTATAGGTGTCATTCTATTTGCTAGTGTATTTACCTTGCTAGCCATTAACTTTAATAGTGATGAAACAATATATATTAAAATGCAAGATACTGTTCAGGATCATACCGAAGACAATAGTTCCAATGAGAAGATGACTGAAGAGTGGGCTGCAGAGAAATTGTTTAGATACTTGGAGAAGCAAAATCATCCGTCCAACAATTTTGAGCTTCACTTAGAAGAAAAAGAACAAGAAAAAGACAGCTATGTTATGAAAGCATATAACGTAGTTGGCGAAGATGATTCTCAATTCAAAGAAAAAATAGGCTTGTACGCTGTAAGTAAAAGTACTGGTGAAATAACATCACTTAATTAAATGAGTCACTCATGTAGGAAAAGCTCTCATCTGAACTTGGAGCGACACAATCAAATAAGACTAAATAAAACACCTAGGCTGCCATGACTCTGAATTGTATAGGAGTCTGGCAGTTTAATTTTGAAAATGGTCGACAGTAATTATAATAATACATGTTTGATTCTACTTTTTCTCGTTCTGTAGAATTGGTAGTAACCCTCGTATAGCAGGGATGAATTCTTCGGAGTTTATGGAAGGATAGAAAGTTTCAATGACGGCATTATCAAAGCAGTCCCCTCGTCGGGTCATGCTTGTGATAATGCCTCTTTTTTTGGTTTCTTCTTGATATTCATAGGATGTGTACTGAGACTCCAAATTCGAACATGAAAAAACCCTCTCTGCTCGATAAGAGCAAAGAGGGTAAACCCTTGGTATATAAGGTTTATTAACGCTTCGAGAATTGCGGTGCACGACGAGCGCCTTTAAGACCGTATTTCTTACGTTCTTTCAAAGGCGGGTTTATTTTCCGTTATATGGTATTTGATAACCGCTTTAAATCACCGTTTTTTCCTTTTAGGGTTTCGTGGGATCTTATTGTAAACTAGAAAACTATTAGGAGGATGTTGTATTTGAGGGTGTGGAAAAACTTACCTTTGTATTCATGGCCACTGTGTTGTTCGTCGGAATAGTTGGAAGCTCAGTATCAGCTCAAGCTTTACCCTCTAAAACAAAGAATAGCAACTTAACACAAGAGCAACTAGAACTATTGCAAACTGTCTCTAATCAGCTAGAGAATTACACAGATTCAGAAGGAAACAAGCAAATTAAAATCGTCAATAAAAATGAATTGGCGCATAATCTTAAAAGCTTGGACACTTCACTTAACCTTGGTCAATTACGATCAAGCAACATTAAATTTAATCGTTATATGGCAGGCGGTGACACTGTAGTAAAAGAAACAGCTAATGACATTGCGCAAGAAATGAAAGACAATATGGATGAGCAAGAAGGTGTCGTATCTACAATGGGCTTCAGTTGTGGTGATGCCCTCACAGCAATAGGGTTAATTTACAGTGGTTCTTATACCGCGGCCGAATAACATCAGAAGGAGTTTGTGAGATATGACGATAATACCTAAGAATTTTCGATACTCTTACATTTTTCTTGTAATTTCGCTTATTCTTTTTTCAACCTCTTTTTTATCTTATGACAATGCCTTAATCATAACAATTTTATTTTTATCACTCGTTAACATTACTTGCTTTTCAAATGAGTACCTGGTAATTAAATATTATCAAAAAAACCAACAAAAAAATCCCAATAAAGGATATGCACTATTTGTTATGATTCAGGTGATATTTACTTTGTTGATATTCGGTGTGTTTAAGATCTTTTTTTAACTTAATCATGGAGAAAATCAACAATATCTATCCGCCCGTAAAACAGGCGGTTTTAGTTTCGCCTTATAAAGGCACTTTACCAACGAAGCCCCTAAAGGGGCTTCGAAATTGACCGTCAACCGTTTATCTTCCTACCTATTTTTTAAATTGATCGACGTAAATAGATATCGTCATGCTTACCTGCTAATTAAAGTGTCAATTTGCTATCATGTTGGGTATAAATATTGTTAAATTATCAAAAATAAGCATTCCAATTTATATGTTAATTGGAATGCTAAATGTTTGTTAATTTACTTTGACTCAGAATGGATACATGGCTTATACCATGTTTCGGCTACTTAACTAACCACTAATATTAGTAAAGTGAGAGCAAAATCACATCTTTTTTAATTCATCAATTATGATTCTCGGTCCGTTTTAAAAAAAATTGGTTACTAACCCATAGTATAGTTGAACAATAAATGAATATTAAAGCCATATCTAAATAACTATCTATAAATAACAAGGCGAGTAATAAAGAAAACACTACGCATATTAAGTAATTCACAGTTTTACCTACATTGAGTTTTTGTGTCAAAAAATCAACTGCAATTGTTAATACCGAACCTAAAATAAGGAATGCTATGATATATAAACCTGTAACAAGGAATATACTAAAACTTTGCTCGAATCTTATATACGTTAGCATTCCTATTGTTATGGTTAAAATTAAGAAAGCAACCAATAAAGAATTTATCCTATCTGTAATTTTCATCATGTATGTCACCTCTCGAATAAAATACAAATATGCGAAAAGGTATTCTAAACAGAAAGCTGCTTAAAATACAGGTTTAGCTTAATAATTTTTCTTTTAAGTAGTGGTAATATAATTTTTGCAATTTAGGATTCGAAAAGTCTTGATGCTTTTTTTAGCCATAACTAATCCCGCCATTCTGCCATTTTTATTATCTCTCCATGTCCATATATATGCAGCCTATACGTCATAAGAAAACTATTACTTATGATAAGAACAATTATTATGATGATACATTATAACATGTATTTACTCAGGTAAACTTTTTTGCCTTTCCGCTGAAAATCTCAATTAAATAATCAATAATTTGATTACAAAATTGTATTACATAATACTTAAAATACCTATTAGCCAGAACTACAACAATATACATTGCCCGGGTCACAGGGACATAGAGATGCTGTTGACCCTTAGCCTCCTCCTCTCTTATGCGACTCTTATATAATCAAACAACAGCTACTTATACAATTATCTCGATACCAGATTTGTCCCTCAGTTACTGGTTTCTCGTGAAACCTAGATGATAAAACTAGCGATTTTGAAAAAATGGCGTAGCAAGCAAATACAGCACTATTTGACGTTAGAACTTGCTGCTCCTTTTCAATCTGATGAAAGACAGCCAGTCTTTACGGTTTATAATCAATTAAAACATGAAATGGATTATTGTCGACTGGCTTACTTAAATGAAAAACTCCAGCAGATTTATTTAAAGAACCCAGAGCTGCCACAAATAAATGTTCACGCATTCCGGCATACACATGCCAGTTTTTTGTTTGCAGCCGGAGCTTCAATCAAAGATGTACAAGTCCGCCTCGGCCATTCCGATATTCAAACCACGATGGATATTTATACTCATGTGACCGATGAAGCGAAGGAGAAAACAGCCGATATGTTCCAGAGGTACATGAAATTTTAACTTGGGGTATTCAAGGGGTATTCCAAATTTGGACATGAAAAAACCCTCTCTGCTCGATAAGAGCAAAGAGGGTAAACCCTTGGTATATAAGGTTTATTAACGCTTCGAGAATTGTGGTGCACGACGAGCGCCTTTAAGACCGTATTTCTTACGTTCTTTCATGCGGGAGTCGCGAGTAAGGTACCCTTCTCTTTTAAGCGCAGAACGGTATTCTGGATCTGCTTCTAGTAGAGCACGGGCAACACCGTGGCGGATTGCTCCAGCTTGGCCAGTGAATCCTCCACCATCAACATTTACTAGTACATCATAGCTTCCTTCTGTTTCAGTAATAGCCAAAGGCTGCTTGATGATAGTACGCAATGTTTCATATGGGAAATAGCTTTCGGCGTCACGATTATTTACAACGATACGTCCAGTACCTGGTACTAAGCGTACGCGTGCAGTTGAACTTTTACGGCGTCCGGTGCCGTAGTATTGTACTTGTGCCACTGTTTTTACCTCCTTTAATTATCCGCGAAGCTGGTATGCTTCTGGTTTTTGTGCTTGATGGTTATGATCCGGTCCTCTAAACACGTGCAATTTCTTACCCATTTTACGGCCAAGGCTGCCTTTAGGAAGCATTCCTTTAACAGTAAGTTCAAGCATTTGCTCTGGGTATTTTGTACGCATTTCATTCGCATTCCGCTGCTTTAAACCACCTGGGTGATTAGAATGACGGTAGTACATCTTATCATTAAGCTTGTTACCTGTAAGTTCAATCTTCTCAGCGTTTACGATGATTACATGATCACCTGTATCAGCATGCGGTGTGTATGTTGGTTTATGCTTACCGCGAAGAATCGCAGCAACTTCACTTGCCAAACGACCTAGCGTTTGTCCTTCAGCATCCACAACAAGCCACTTGCGTTCAATATTATTTTCATTCGCCATGAAAGTTGTGCGCATGATCCGTTACCTCCTGAATTTCAATATTCCATAATCAATTTTATCTAGCGTCGCTACCCAACTCTATTAGAGAAAAATCACTGTAGGCAGGTAATACACCCGCTTGTCAGTTAATTATTCAAACCAAAAGCGATTGGGCAGATTTGCGTATTTCCATCTATTCTACACGAATTAACTTTCCGGGGCTAATCGTGGTATAGAAATAAAATGCCATTAATCATACTATAACAATATAAGGATATTGTCAAGAAAATGTTACACGGGGATGCGTTGCTTTACTAATTTTTTTTCGGAATTTTCTTTTGGTTATCTCAGTAGTCAACATTCCATAAGAACAATCCTTGTGGTGGCGCGGTTTCTCCTGCTTCTCCACGATTTTCTGCACGAATAATGCCAGGGATATCTCTGGCACTTCTTTTGCCTTTTCCAATTTCCAGCAAAGTGCCCACTAATATTCTCACCATATTATATAAGAAGCCATTTCCCTTAAAACAGAAAACGAGCATATCCTCTTTTTTATAACAGGATGCCTCATATATTGTCCTAATTTTATCTCCCTTTAAATCCGTTTTCGCAGAACAAAAAGAGGAGAAGTCATGCTTTCCCTCGAGTAGTTTACAGGCTGACTGAATGGCCCCCACATCTATATTTCCGGCATGCTGCCAGCTGAAATGGCGTTGAAAAACATCTCTGTCTTCTGTATTCAATACAAAGTAGCGATATTCTTTTTCTTTTACATCGTACCTAGAGTGAAAATCGTCAGACACCTTTTCCGCTTTTTTCACTTGTACATCTTTCGGCAAGAGAGCATTAATTGCTTTTTTCCAATTAGCTTCCGGCATAGCGATATTCGAATCAAAGTGAATCACCTGTCCCTTCGCATGTACGCCTGCGTCTGTCCGGCCGGATGCAACGATCCTTATATGCTTACCTTTGTGGATTTTCTCAAGCACCGTTTCTATTTCTTCCTGAACAGTCCGGCCATTCGGCTGAATTTGATACCCGGAAAAATGGGTGCCGTCGTAGCTGATTATACATTTTAACCTTTGCAATTTATCACAGACCTACTTTCTTATGCGCGGGTGAATAACAAGCCGACGATTAGTAATGCAAACACTCCAAATACAAGAATATCTCTTTGTTGGATTTTTAATTCGCGCAGCTTCGTCCGTCCTTCTCCGCCTTGATATCCTCTTGCTTCCATTGCCATTGCCAGTTCTTCAGCTCTTTTAAAGGCACTGACAAATAAAGGGACTAACAGCGGTACAACCGCCTGAATTCGCTCTTTTACTCTTCCGGTTTTAAAATCTACACCCCTGGAAGCTTGGGCTTTGGAAATCTTCTCTGTTTCTTGCAGCAAGGTTGGAATAAATCTTAAGGAAATAGACATCATCAATGCTAATTCATGAACAGGGAATCTTATCTTTTTCAAGGGCTGCAATAAACTTTCAATCGCATCCGTGATTTCTATCGGGGTCGTGGTCAACGTTAGTAAAGATGTAACCATGATTAAGAGAAAAAAACGCAAGGAAATTGCAGCCCCTTGCATCACTCCTCCTGCGTATACAGGGTAAGTAAAAATCCGGAAGAGAATATCTCCTTCTTTTGTCACAATAAGATGTAGAAGAAAAGTAAAAATGATTAAAAACCATACAGGTGTTAATCCTTTAATAATATAGGAAAATTTAATCCGGGTAAACAAGGCGCACGCCAGAGAAAATACAGCCAGCAGGGCATAACTCCAAAAAGAATTTGCAAAGAAAACGATAATGACAAACAAGAAAATAACCACCATTTTCGTTCGTGGGTCTAACCGATGAACAATTGATTCACCTGGAACATACTGTCCGATAATGAATGCATTATTCATGGATATCACCCCTGGTGATTCTTCCCAATTCCTCAGCTAATTCTGGTATCGTTTGCCCATGATAGTTCAAATCTGTCGGGAACATTTCTCTAACCTTAAAGATGAACTGGATAATTTCAGGAACGTCTAGATCAACTCTTTTTAATTCCTCTTTCTTTACAAAGACTTCTTGCGGACTGCCCTCCATATACTTCCTGCCGTGGTCCATTATCATCACATGATCAGCATATACGAGAGCATCCTCCATACTGTGAGTAACCAATATAGTGGTCAATCCTTCTTGTTTATGCAGCCTTTTGAACATTTCCATCATATCTTTTTGGCCTCGCGGGTCTAGCCCGGCAGTCGGTTCGTCCAATATAAGAACCTCCGGCTGGACTGCAAGAACACCGGCAATCGCCACTCTTCTCATTTGGCCACCGCTCAACTCGAACGGAGACCTCTCCAACATTCCCTCTGGCAATTGCACCGCTTTTAGTGCTTCTGCCGTACGCTTCTCTATTTCCTGTTGCTCTACACCAAAATTCAAAGGACCAAAGGCAATGTCTTTGGCAACTGTTTCTTCAAATAACTGATGCTCTGGATATTGAAAAACAATCCCAACCTTACTGCGAAGTTCTTTTAAATCTTTTAACTTTTTCTCTGCTGTTAGACGGTAGGAACCTATCGCGACTTCCCCAGCTGTGGGCTGCAGTAAACCGTTGAGATGCTGGATCAACGTCGATTTTCCAGAACCTGTATGCCCTACTATTGCCACAAAGGATCCGGAAGGTATATTAAAGCTCATATCCTCAATCGCCTTATGTTCGAATGGGGTGTTTAACTGATACGTATAGCTTACATTTTTGAATGATATGTCCATAATTCCTCCAGAAGCTCTTCATGGCTTAATGGTTCATTTTTCAAAGGCATGCCCTGTTGCGACAGATGGCCAGCCAGCTTAGCTATAAAGGGTATATCCAGACCGATTTCCAGTAGTTCTTTTTTTCTGGAAAACACTTGCCTTGGAGATGCTTCCAGCCAAACCTTCCCTTTATTCATCACAATCACCCGATCGACAAGGGTCACTTCATTTAAATCATGTGTAATCGTTATTAAAGATAATGGATGTTTTTTCTTTACCGACCGAATAGTATCCATAATTTCCTTTCGGCCATTTGGATCCAACATAGCGGTAGCCTCATCCAAAATAATCGCTTGTGGCGATATGGCCAGAACTCCCGCGATTGCCACCCGCTGTTTCTGGCCGCCGGAAAGTCGGTGCGGTTCTCGCAATTCATAGTCCTGCATCCCTACAGCCGACAAACTATCTTCCAATCGTTTGAGCATTTCCTGGCGAGGGACTCCTCGGTTTTCCATTCCGAAAGCAACATCATCTTGAACAGTAGTACCGACAAACTGGTTGTCCGGATTTTGAAAAACCATGCCGATTTTTTTACGGATTTCCCAAATAGTGTCCTCATTTACTTCCATGCCATCAATCAAAATAGTACCTTTTTGAGGAGACAGCAGACCATTCATCAGCTTCGCAATAGTAGATTTTCCTGATCCATTATGGCCGATAATAGCAATCCACTCGTCAGACTTAATTTGAAAACTAACATTCTCCAGCACCCACGGCATGTTTTCACCATAACGGAAAGATACATTTTTGAATTCAATAAAGTTATACCCCATTATGGGCCTCCTTACTACCGCGGTAAATATTTCCCCGGAAATAACAACTCCATGTCGAAAGACCTTAAATGCCAGTTCTGGACAAAATAATAATCACTTAGTCACAGGCTTTGACTCTATGTAATTCGGAAATTCACCCAAAATAAGCACAAAGCTGCTGCTTTTAAAGGTAACTCTTTTTAGAAATGAATCCGCAAAATCATGGATTCACTCACAACTTTACAGTCCCAATAGTTCATCTCTTTCTTTTGTATGCAACAAAAAAGGGCTGGGATTCACCTCGTGAAAGAGATTCTGTCCTGCCCTTCAAGCATACACTAAAAAAATTAAACTAGCTCAATAATCGCCATTTCTGCTCCGTCACCACGACGAGGTCCCAATTTAAGGACGCGAGTATAACCGCCTTGACGCTCATCATAACGTGCAGCAATGTCTGAGAATAATTTTTGGATTACATCTTCATTTTCATTTGCTTCTGCATTATATAGGAATGCAGCTGCTTGACGACGGGCATGAAGATCGCCACGCTTACCAAGCGTAATCATTTTTTCGACAACAGAACGAAGCTCTTTTGCTTTAGCTTCTGTAGTTTCTAATCGTTCATGAATAATCAAGTCTGTGGCAAGGTTGCGAAGTAGTGCCATACGTGTATCAGTAGTACGACCTAGTTTTCTAGCCATGGATTATCCCTCCCTTTTCCGGAATTTCTAAAGGTGTCTATTCACTTATTAATCTTCGTTACGTAGACCTAGACCAAGATCCTCTAGTTTGTGTTTTACTTCTTCTAACGATTTTCGACCAAGATTGCGAACTTTCATCATATCTTCTTCCGACTTATGAGCAAGCTCTTGCACTGTATTGATACCAGCACGTTTTAAACAATTATAAGAACGGACAGATAAGTCCAATTCTTCAATAGTCATTTCCAGAACTTTCTCTTTCTGGTCCTCTTCTTTTTCAATCATGATTTCAGCACTTTGGGCTTCATCAGTCAATCCAACGAAGATATTCAAATGCTCTGTATATATCTTGGCTCCTAAAGAAACAGCCTCTTCAGGTCTTATGCTTCCATCTGTCCAAACATCTAAAGTCAACTTATCAAAGTTAGTAATCTGGCCAACGCGAGTGTTTTCTACTTGGTAAGTAACACGTGCTACTGGTGTAAAAATAGAATCGACCGGAATTACACCAATTGGCAGATCTTCATGATTGTTTGTTTCAGCTGGGCGATATCCGCGACCTCTTTCAGCTACAATCTTCATACGTAAATTAGCGTTTTTTCCTAACGTAGCAATATGAAGATCAGGGTTTAATACTTCCACATCACTATCATAAGTAATGTCAGCAGCTGTAACTTTTCCTTCTCCCTGTACATCTATTTCCAATGTCTTTTCCTCATCGGAATAAATTTTAAGAGCCAGTTTTTTCAGGTTTAAAATAATAGTCGTAACATCTTCAACGACTCCTTCAATCGTTGAAAATTCATGGAGTACCCCATCGATTTGGATGGATGTCACAGCAGCGCCAGGAAGTGAGGATAAAAGGATACGACGCAAGGAGTTACCTAGTGTAGTACCATATCCACGTTCAAGCGGTTCTACTACGAATTTGCCAAAGGTAGCGTCGTCGCTCACCTCAACCGTTTCAATCTTTGGCTTTTCAATCTCAATCATTAATTAAAACCCTCCTTCAAAACGTCGAAACCCCGGTTAGACGTTAATGGTCTAACCGAAATTCCCCAGGTAGGCAGTTACCGTTCTCTGCACTATGCAACTTCGTATTGTGTTCTGTCATTTGCGATGCTGTAGGGAGGCCCAATGAAACCAGATCACTGATCTATTCCTCAGGCTTCCTGTACTTTTTAGCTATCATAACCCATTATAGACAGGGTGACAAATTATATACGGATAAAATTAAACACGACGACGTTTTGGCGGGCGGCAGCCATTGTGAGGAACTGGTGTTACGTCACGAATGGCTGTAACTTCTAAACCTGCTGCTTGAAGTGAACGGATTGCTGCTTCACGTCCAGCACCAGGACCCTTAACAGTTACTTCTAGCGTTTTCAAACCATGTTCCATCCCTGATTTTGCTGCAGATTCAGCAGCCATTTGCGCAGCAAACGGAGTGGATTTACGAGAACCCTTGAAGCCAAGAGAACCAGCACTGCTCCAGCTTACTACGTTACCTTGAACATCAGAGATAGTCACGATAGTGTTGTTGAATGTTGAACGAATGTGAGCTATACCAGTGTCAATATTCTTTTTCACACGTTTTTTACGCGTATTTGTTTTACGAGCCATTGATTAACTAACCTCCTTTTTACTTATTTTCTCTTGTTAGCGATTGTACGACGCGGGCCTTTACGAGTACGAGAGTTGTTCTTCGTCTTTTGTCCCCGTAATGGAAGCCCTCTACGATGACGGATGCCACGATAAGAACCAATTTCGATCAAACGTTTAATGTTAAGGGAAACTTCACGGCGAAGGTCACCTTCAACAGAATACGTCTCGATTGCTTGACGAATCTTTCCTAGTTCATCTTCAGTTAGATCACGAACTCGAGTATCTTCAGAAACTCCAGCTTCTTTTAAGACTTCTTGTGCTGTAGTCTTTCCAACTCCATAAATATAGGTCAAGGAAATAACTACACGCTTATCACGTGGAATATCTACACCAGCAATACGTGCCATAAGATACGTGCACCTCCTTCAATTTAGCCTTGTTTTTGTTTATGCTTAGGGTTTTCGCAGATTACCATAACTTTGCCTTTACGGCGGATTACTTTACATTTTTCACATATTGGTTTTACAGATGGTCTTACCTTCATCATCCATACCTCCTTTTGGATCGGAGCATTTATTTATAACGGTACGTAATACGTCCTCTAGTTAAATCATATGGGGAAAGCTCAACCGTCACTTTGTCCCCTGGCAG
This sequence comes from Sediminibacillus albus, assembly GCF_900101125.1. GTDB lineage: Bacteria > Bacillota > Bacilli > Bacillales > Amphibacillaceae > Sediminibacillus > Sediminibacillus albus. Next base: position 18,028 of record NZ_FNFL01000009.1, read on the forward strand.
GATTCGTATAAAATGCATCCGAATTTTACCTGAGACATGAGCTAAAACTGTATGACCGTTTTCTAATTCAACTTTAAACATTGCATTAGGCAACGTGTCAGTAACGGTACCTTCCACTTCAATTGCATCGTCTTTCGCCATCGAGTTGATCTCCCTTCTTTAAATCAGTCACTATATCATTGACAAATTTTGATAGAGCAAAACGCAGCTTACCATTTGTTACGCGACCAGTTTCTAGAAGGCTGTTCTGGACTTCCGGAGAAATATAATCCATTAATTCAATATGATGCAAATTCTTCTTCTTCGGCCGATCATATTTTCTTTTCTCTCCATCAGCAAGCAAGACGAAACGATCGTCAAGAATTTGTATGACAATCGCAAATTGACCTGCCTCCCGTCCTCGTGCAATTCGAACAACTTGACCTATTCGCGGACTCGACTCTGATTCACTCAACCACAATCACCTTCACTTAGGCTTTTGTTAATATTTTAAAACCTTTTTCTGTAATGGCAATGGTGTGTTCAAAGTGAGCACACATTTTACCATCTTGGGTGACAACTGTCCAATTATCTGCAAGAGTTTTAACAAACCTTTCTCCTGCATTCACCATTGGTTCAATGGCAAGGACCATGCCAGTCTTCAAAAGCGGGCCTTTATTAGGAGGGCCATAATGAGGGATATTAGGATCTTCGTGCAGCTCCCGCCCCACTCCATGTCCGGCATACTCTCTCACAATACTAAACCCCTTAGGCTCCACATAACTTTGAATGGCATGCGATATATTTGAAAGGCGGACACCTGGCTTTGCTTGTTCAAGACCTCTTAATAAAGACGCCTCTGTAACCTGCAGCAAATTCTTTGTATCCTCGTCAATATTACCGACCGGATATGTCCAAGCCGAATCGCCATGATAGGATTTATATTTAGCACCAATATCAATACTGATAATGTCGCCGTCTTGTAACTTCCGGTTGCCCGGAATACCATGCACAAGCTCGTCGTTCACTGATGCGCAAATACTCCCGCGAAATCCATTATACCCCTTAAAAGATGGAATTGCATCCATGCTGCGAATGAACTTTTCAGCAATATTATCCAATTCTCTGGTAGTTATACCCGGTTCAATGAATTTCTTGAGTTTTTCATGTGTCAACGCGACAATTTTGCCTGACTGACCCATTATCTCAAGCTCGCGTGGGGTTTTGCAAATAATCATTGAGAAAGACTCCGGAGCTTTTCATCAATTTCCTGAAAAACAAGTTCAATATCTTGAGCACCATTAATGGCGGCCAGATAGCCTTTTTGCTTATAATAATCAAGCATTGGCTGTGTTTGTTCTAAATTAACTTCTAAACGTTTCTTAACTGTGTCTGGTTTATCGTCATCCCTTTGGATTAACTCTGTACCATCCTTGTCACATTTCCCCTCCACTTTAGGGGGATTGTACTGGACATGGTAAGTTGCTCCGCAAGTCGGACAAATCCTTCTTCCAGTTAAACGCTCGATAAGTTGTTCTTTTGGCACTTCAACATGTAACACATAATCAAGGGATTCACCCATATCCGCCAAAAGATCTTCCAGAGCTTTTGCCTGGGCAATTGTTCTAGGAAAACCATCTAACAGGAAGCCCTTTTGGCAATCGTCTTTGCTTAGTCGCTCACGGACAATACCAATAGTAACCTCATCAGGGACAAGCTCCCCTTGATCCATATAAGATTTTGCTTTCTTACCGAGCTCCGTTCCTTCTTTGATAGCTAAACGGAACATATCTCCTGTTGAGATATGAGGGATTTGATATTTATCAACTATTTTTTCTGCCTGTGTACCTTTCCCGGCACCCGGCAGTCCCATAAGGATTAGATTCAATGAATTTCCCCTCGCTCTCATTTCTTATAAAGACACTCAGCTTGTTGCCAAGCCTTGTTTCCCATCCGCAAATGGTTTACAAGTGGCTTTGACTACTTACTTGATAAAGCCTTTGTAATGGCGTTTAACAAGTTGGCTCTCTAGTTGTTTCATCGTTTGCAAAGCAACTCCCACAACAATTAAGAGACTTGTTCCCCCAATTTGTACCGCTTGAGGCAAACCAGCCAAGTTTCCAAGAATCAATGGAAGTACAGATACGGCCGCCAAAAACAGAGCACCTACAAAAGTAAGCCGGTACATAACTCGGGTTAGATACGTTTCAGTATTCTTTCCTGGCCTTATACCAGGAACGTATCCGCCTTGTTTTTTGAGATTTTCAGCCATTTGTTCAGGATTTACCTGTACAAATGTATAGAAATAAGTGAAGGCTATAATTAATACTACGTAAATCACCATTCCAATTGGCTGTGTGTAATCAAAAATCGTTTCAATCCTATCAGCTACACCGTTTCCTTCAAAAAAGCCAGCAACAGTTCGCGGTGCCACAATAAACGAAATGGCAAAAATGACTGGAATAACACCGGCTGCATTTACCTTTAATGGTAAATGGGTGGATTGCCCACCTACTGGAGAACGGTTCACTAAACGCTTGGCGTATTGAATTGGTATTTTACGCAACGCCTGTTGAATGAAGATAACTCCAACAACTACTGCAAGGACTACCAACACAATTAATGCGACAATGACTATGTTAATAAACAGATCATTGCCGACATCTCCGCCAAAATACTGTTCAAATATTTGGTTTACGCCATTTGGTATTGCCGCAACAATTCCAGCGAAAATGATGATTGATATTCCATTTCCTACACCATTGGCAGTGATTTGCTCACCAAGCCACATTAGAAATGCAGTTCCACTTGTTAATACAAGGGCAATGACTGCGAACTTTCCAAATCCAGGATCTTTAATTAAGTCTCCTCCTGTCATTGCATTAAAGCCGACAGACATTGTAGCAGCCTGAATAAAAGCAAGAATTATCGTACCATACCGAGTGAATTGGGCCAACTTCTTCCGCCCAACTTCTCCTTGCTTTTTCCATTCTGTAAACTTTGGTACAACATCCATTTGTAACAACTGCATGATAATCGAAGCGGTGATATATGGCATGATTCCCATTGCAAAAATAGAGAAGTTCTGCAATGCACCGCCGCCAAACGTGTTTAAGAACCCAAACACACTTTGATCATTCATAAAGTCAATAGCTTCCCGATTGGTAAATGGTACAGGAATAAAGGTACCTAACCTGAAAACGATCAGCATCAACAAAGTGAATACAATTTTTTCTCGAATGTCAGCCACGCGCACAAAATTGGAGATTGTACGGAACATTAAATCACCTCAGTTTGACCGCCCGCTGCCTCAATAGCTTCTTTAGCTGAGGCAGAGAACTTATGAGCTTTTACAGTAAGTTTCTTTTCAACATTACCATTTCCAAGAACTTTAATGCCTGCTTTGAGCTTGCTGACGACACCAGTTTCTAGTAAAAGCTCAGGTGTTACTTCTGTGCCTTCATCAAATTGGTTTAGAGCTTCCAAGTTTACGATCGCAAATTCTTTGCGATGAATGTTGGTAAATCCACGCTTAGGCAAACGTTGGAATAATGGCATTTGACCGCCTTCGAAACCTGGACGTACTCCGCCGCCTGAACGGGCCTTCTGTCCTTTATGTCCGCGCCCAGCTGTTTTTCCATTACCTGAAGACATTCCTCGACCAACACGATTACGTTTTTTACGAGCTTCTGCTGGCTTCAATTCATGAAGTTTCATGCGAGCACCTCCTCTTTGCGCTTTTCGTTAATTATACTTCTTTTACCGTTACTAAATGCGATACTTTGTTAATCATGCCTCTTACGGCAGGAGTATCTTCACGGACTACCGTCTGACGAATTTTATTCAAGCCTAGTGTTTTGACTGTAACCTTCTGTCCTTCAGTTCTGCCAATAACACTGCGCGTGAGGGTAATTTCTAACTTTTTAGCCATGTGATTTCCCTCCTTATCCTAACAGTTCTTCTACTGACTTGCCGCGTAGTTTGGCAACATCTTCTGCACGCTTAAGTTCGCTTAAACCATTAATAGTTGCACGAACCATATTGATTGGTGTGTTAGATCCTAATGATTTAGATAGGATATCACCAACACCTGCAAGCTCAAGTACCGCACGTACAGGTCCACCGGCTATAACTCCGGTACCTTCTGCAGCGGGTTTCATAAGAATGTTTCCTGCGCCAAAACCGCCAGTAATTTCATGTGGAATAGTTGTACCTACGATTGGTACGTTAACTAGGTTTTTCTTCGCATCATCGATTGCCTTTTTGATGGCATCTGGTACTTCTTGTGCTTTCCCAGTGCCAAAACCTACATGACCGTTTTTATCGCCGACGACCACTAGTGCAGCAAAGCGGAAACGACGTCCACCTTTTACTACTTTTGCGACACGGTTTATAGTGACTACACGTTCTTCAAGATCTAATTTATTCGGGTCAATGTTTGTACGCAATATATGTCCCTCCTTTTTCTATTAAAATTCAAGACCTGCTTCGCGAGCAGCTTCTGCTAATGCTTTTACACGTCCGTGGTATAAGTAACCTCCGCGGTCAAATACTACGTTCTTGTGTCCATTCTCTATTGCACGTTTAGCGATTAATTCGCCAACCTTTTGGGCAGCCTCAACGTTTCCTGTCGCATCCAGGCTAAGATCGTTATCTACTGTAGATGCGCTGGCCAATGTTTTGCTGTTGATATCATCTATAAGCTGTGCGTAGATATGCTTGTTAGAGCGGTAAACGTTCAAACGAGGACGCTCAGCAGTACCAAACAGATTTTTTCTGACACGTGTGTGTCTTTTCTTTCGCACAACGTTCTTATCAGGCTTTGTGATCATCTAGGTCACTCCTTTCTGTACCCTAACCTACCTTATTTTGCAGTTTTACCTTCTTTACGACGTACATATTCACCTTCGTAACGGATACCCTTGCCTTTATAAGGTTCAGGTGGACGAATAGCTCTAATGTTAGCCGCAACTGCTCCAACTAGCTCTTTATCGATTCCTTTTACAGTTACTTTTGTGTTAGCAGGAACTTCGATTTCAATTCCTTCGCGTTGTTCCACTTCCACTGGATGTGAATAACCAGCGTTAATGATAACTTTATCCCCTTGCTTAGTAGCACGGTAACCAACACCAGTAATTTCAAGGCTCTTTTCGTATCCTTTATGGACTCCCTCAACCATATTGCCGATCAAGCTTCGGGTAGTTCCATGAAGAGCACGATGTTCTTTATTATCGCTTGGGCGTTCAACAGTAAGAACGTTATCTTCGATTTTAATGGTGATGTCCGGATGGAAAGTACGAGTAAGCTCTCCTTTAGGACCTTTAACTGTAACGATGTTTCCGTCTTGTTTGACTTCTACACCTTCTGGGATTTCTAATATTTTAAAACCTACACGAGACATTCAAAGCACCTCCTATCTTATCTAAATAGATTACCAAATGTATGCGAGCACTTCGCCGCCGATAGCTTGCGCGCGTGCTTCTTTATCAGATAGCACACCTTGTGAAGTGGAAACAATCGCAATGCCAAGACCGTTCAATACTTTTGGTATTTCATCAGCTTTAGCATAAACGCGCAATCCAGGCTTACTAATTCTCTTCAGGCCAGAGATTACTCTTTCTTCGTTTGTGCCGTATTTAAGGAAAATACGCAAAACACCTTGTTTGTTATCTTCAATGAATTCGTAATCGCGCACGAAACCTTCACGCTTCAGAATGTCTGCAACCTCTTTTTTTAATTTAGATGCAGGTACTTCAAGTTTCTCATGGCGGACCATGTTAGCATTACGAATTCGAGTAAGCATATCTGCAATTGGGTCTGTCATAACCATTATTCATTACCTCCTTCCCTGATCGGGGATTACCAGCTTGCTTTTTTGACACCAGGAATTTGACCTTTATAGGCAAGTTCACGGAAACAAATACGGCAAAGTTTAAATTTGCGTAGTACAGAGTGTGGACGTCCGCAACGTTCGCAACGTGTGTACTCTTGTACTTTAAATTTTTGCTTGCGTTTTTGTTTCGCAATCATAGATTTTTTAGCCACTATTTTCCCTCCTTGTGTTAGCTCTACCGCTTATTTTTGGAAAGGCATGCCAAGCTGAGCTAAAAGTTCACGTGCTTCTTCGTCTGTATTAGAAGTTGTTACAATTACAACATCCATGCCGCGCACTTTATTTACTTTGTCATAATTAATTTCTGGGAAAATCAATTGTTCTTTTACGCCTAGAGTGTAGTTGCCGCGTCCGTCAAATGCTTTACTAGAAATACCACGGAAGTCACGTACACGTGGTAGTGATACCCCTATTAGCTTTTGAAGAAATTCGTACATACGCTCTCCGCGAAGGGTTACTTTTGCCCCGATAGGCATCCCCTCACGCAAACGGAAACCTGCAATTGATTTCTTTGCTTTAGTAACCATTGGCTGTTGGCCTGAGATCAATGAAAGTTCCTCAACAGCGTTATCCAACGCTTTAGTGTTTTGAACTGCATCGCCGACACCCATGTTGATTACGATTTTTTCTACTTTCGGTACTTGCATTACTGAATCATAATTAAATTTCTCTGCCAATGAAGGAACGATTTCCTCTTGGTATCTTTTTTTCAATTCGTTCATCGAGTAGCCCTCCTTTCGCCGCTAATTTATTTATCTAATGCTTCACCGGATTTTTTAGCGATACGGACTTTCTTACCGTCACGTTCTTCATAACCAACACGAGTTGGTTCGCCGGATTTAGGATCAATCGGCATCACATTGGAAACATGGATAGATGCTTCCTGGTTAAGAATTCCGCCTTGCGGGTTATCCTGGGAAGGTTTAGCGTGTTTTTTCACAACATTGATACCTTCTACCAATACACGTTCTTTCTTAGGATAAGCTTCTAGAATAGTGCCTTGTTTGCCGCTATCCTTTCCAGCTATCACTTGAACTTTGTCACCTTTTTTAACATGCATACTTGCTGCACCTCCTTACAAGGCTTTTAATTCGCTTATAATACTTCTGGAGCTAGTGAAACGATTTTCATGAATTTTGCATCACGCAATTCACGGGCAACTGGTCCAAAGATACGAGTACCGCGTGGACTTTTATCTTCCCGTACAATTACTGCTGCATTTTCATCAAATCGAATATAAGATCCGTCTTTACGGCGCATACCGCTCTTCGAACGGACAACAACAGCTCTTACTACTTCACCTTTTTTAACAACGCCGCCTGGTGTTGCTTGTTTCACCGTACAAACGATCACATCGCCAATATTGGCAGTTTTACGTCCTGAGCCGCCAAGTACTTTGATTGTAAGCACTTCACGCGCTCCTGAGTTATCTGCAACTTTTAAACGAGTTTCTTGTTGAATCATACTGCTGTAACCTCCCTTCGGAATCCTTCCGAGCGAACTTTATTAAATAATAACCGCTTCTTCAACAACTTCCACTAGACGGAAACGTTTAGTAGCTGATAGCGGGCGAGTTTCCATAATACGAACTACATCGCCAGTTTTAGCCTGGTTGTTTTCATCATGAACCTTAAACTTTTTAGAATACTTAACACGTTTTCCATAAAGCTTATGGAATTTATACGTTTCAACTAATACAGTAATGGTTTTATCCATTTTGTCTGATACTACTCGGCCGTTATAGACCTTACGATTGTTACGTTCACTCATGTGAGGCTAACCTCCTCTCAGGTTTACTAGTTATTAACGCTCAATTCTCTTTCACGAACAACTGTCTTCATACGCGCAATCGACTTGCGCACTTCACGAAGGCGAGCTGTGTTTTCCAACTGGCCTGTTGCTAATTGGAAACGCAGGTTAAATAGTTCTTCTTTTAAAGATTTGACTTTTTGTTCAATTTCGGCAGTGGTTAATTCTCTGATTTCATTAGCCTTCATTGATTTCACCACCAATTTCTTCGCGTTTTACAAACTTAGTTTTAATCGGTAGTTTATGAGAAGCAAGACGCAATGCTTCACGCGCTACTTCTTCAGAAACACCAGCGATTTCAAACATGATTTTGCCTGGTTTAACTACTGCAACCCATCCTTCAGGAGCACCTTTACCGGATCCCATCCGAACCTCTAGAGGTTTAGCAGTATAAGGTTTGTCTGGAAAGATTTTAATCCAAACTTTACCGCCACGTTTCATATAACGAGTCATTGCAATACGAGCAGCCTCGATTTGACGGCTTGTAATCCAAGAAGCTTCAACAGCTTGTAGTCCATATTCACCAAATGCAACAGTCGTACCGCCTTTTGCTTGACCATTCATGCGGCCGCGATGCTGCTTACGATATTTTACACGTTTAGGCATTAACATAATGCGTTCCCCCTTCCTTATTGATTGTTTTTAGTTGGAAGGACTTCTCCACGATAGATCCACACTTTTACACCTAGTTTACCGTACGTAGTATCTGCTTCTGCAGTACCGTAGTCGATATCAGCACGTAGTGTGTGAAGTGGTACAGTTCCTTCGCTGTAATGTTCTGCACGAGCGATGTCTGCTCCGCCAAGACGACCGGAAACTTGAGTACGAATACCTTTAGCTCCTGCACGCATAGCGCGTTGAATCGTTTGTTTTTGAGCACGACGGAAAGAAATACGATTTTCTAATTGGCGGGCAATGTTTTCAGCAACCAATGTTGCATTCAGGTCTGCTTTTTTCACTTCAACGATGTTGATGTGAACTCTTTTGCCAGTCAATGCGTTAAGTGATTTACGAAGTGCTTCTACTTCAGAACCGCCTTTACCGATAACCATTCCTGGTTTCGCAGTAGAGATAGAAATATTAACACGGTTAGCTGCACGCTCGATTTCAATGCTGGATACTGCTGCATCTTTCAGGCGTTTTTCAATATATTCACGAATTTTGATGTCTTCATGCAATAAATCTGCGTAATCTTTGCCAGCGTACCATTTGGATTCCCAATCGCGGATGACACCGACACGAAGTCCTACAGGATTAACTTTTTGACCCACTGATTATCCCTCCTTCTTTTCTGTTACAACCACAGTGATATGGCTGGTTCTTTTATTGATTTGGCTTGCACGACCCATAGCGCGAGGGCGGAAACGTTTCAAAGTAACGCCTTCGTTTACAAATGCTTCAGAAACTACTAGATCGTCCGGGTTCATTTCATAATTGTGTTCAGCATTAGCAACAGCTGATCTTAAAACTTTCTCAACAACCGGTGATGCGCCACGTTGTGTATGGTTTAATATTGCGACTGCTTCTCCGACATTTTTTCCTCGAATTAAATCTACGACTAAACGAACTTTACGAGGAGCAATTCGAACAGATTTTGCAACGGCTTTTGCTTGCATCAAGAGTGCCTCCTCTCATTAGCGTTTTGTTTTCTTGTCATCGCCAGAATGCCCTTTGAACGTGCGGGATGGCGCGAATTCACCCAATTTGTGCCCGACCATATCTTCAGTGATATAAACCGGTACATGTTTGCGACCATCATATACAGCGATGGTATGACCAACGAAATTAGGGAATATAGTAGAACGGCGAGACCAAGTTCTTACAACTTGTTTTTTATCGTCTTCGTTCAATTTTTCGACTTTTTTCATTAAATGGTCATCTGCGAAAGGTCCTTTTTTTAAGCTGCGACCCATACATAAACCTCCCTTTGTGATTGACAGACGGGAATGATTGCCCGCCTTTCAATCCCGTTATTTTTTACGTTTACGAACAATGAATTTATCCGTAGGTTTGTTGCGTTTACGAGTTTTCTTACCAAGCGTAGGTTTACCCCAAGGTGACATTGGTGATTTACGTCCGATTGGAGCACGGCCTTCACCACCACCATGCGGGTGATCGTTAGGGTTCATTACAGAACCGCGGACTGTCGGGCGCATACCTTTCCAACGAGAACGTCCTGCTTTACCTACATTAATAAGTTCATGTTCCACATTACCTACTTGACCTATTGTTGCACGGCAAGTTCCTAGTACTAAACGAACTTCCCCGGATACTAGTCTTACTAGTACGTACTTGTCTTCACGACCTAGAATTTGAGCTTGCGCACCTGCAGAACGAGCAAGCTGCCCACCGCGGCCCGGCTTCAATTCAACGTTATGAATAATTGTACCAACAGGAATGTTTAGTAGAGGAAGTGAATTCCCTAGTTTAATATCAGCCTCTGGCCCAGAAATGATTTCCGTACCTACTGTAAGGCCTTTTGGTGCTAGGATGTAACGCTTTTCACCATCTACATAGTTGATCAATGCAATGTTAGCGGAGCGGTTTGGATCATATTCGATCGTAGCAACGCGTCCTGGTATTCCATCTTTATCGCGTTTAAAATCAATAATACGATATTGACGCTTATGCCCACCGCCCTGATGACGAACTGTTAATTTACCCTGGTTGTTACGTCCGCCACGTTTATGAAGCGGGCTTAGCAGGGATTTTTCCGGCTGGTTAGTTGTGATTTCTGCAAAATCAGAACTAGACATGCCGCGTCTACCATTTGAGGTTGGTTTATACTTTTTAATCGCCATCTGTTTTCCCTCCTTTTTTGTTGATTTTTATTTATACACTTTCAAAGAATTCAAGTTCTTTACTGTCTTCTGTCAATTGAACAACGGCTTTCTTGCGGTCTGGACGGTATCCACCATGACGTCCCATACGCTTGAATTTACCTTTTAGGTTCATAGTGTTCACTTTTTTGACTTTGACACCGAAAATTAGTTCAACTGCATCTTTGACTTCAGTTTTGTTAGCCTTTGTGCTAACTTCAAACGTATATTTCTTTTCTGCCATAAGGTCAGCAGAGTGTTCGGTTATTATTGGGCGCTTTATAATATCACGAGGGTCCTTCATTATGCAAGCACCTCCCCTGCTTTTTCAGCTGCTTCTTTAGTTAAAATCAGCTTGTCATGCGTAAGCAAGTCTAGTACGTTAACTTCGCTTACTGTTAAAACTTTTACGTTTTGCAAGTTGTTGGCAGAACGCGCAATAACTTCGTCTTGATCAGCAGTAACAATCAACGCTTTACCTTCCACGTTAAGAGCAGCAAGCATGCTCACTACTTCTTTTGTTTTTGGAGCGTCAAAAGATAGACTTTCAAGAGCAACCAAGCTATCTTCTTTTACCTTAGAAGAAAGTGCAGATCTAAGTGCCAACCTACGTACCTTCTTAGGTAATTTATAGCTATAGCTGCGTGGTGTAGGGCCAAATACTGTTCCACCGCCTACCCATTGCGGGGAACGGATAGATCCTTGGCGAGCACGACCTGTACCCTTTTGGCGCCATGGTTTACGTCCACCACCGCGTACTTCAGAACGATTTTTGACATCGTGTGTCCCTTGGCGTAAAGAAGCGCGTTGCATAACAACAGCTTCATGCAATACATGTGTGTTTGGTTCTATTCCAAAAACGGTATCGTTAAGTTCCAAATCGCCAACTTGTGAACCGCCTTGGTTAAAAAGTGCTACTTTAGGCATGACATATCCTCCCTTCGTTTATGATTAGTTAGCCTTTATTGCACTCGTAATTTTAACGAATGATTTTTTAGCTCCTGGTACGTTCCCTTTTACAAGCAAAAGGTTACGCTCGGCATCAACTTTAACAACCTCAAGATTTTGAAGAGTTACTTGTTCTCCGCCCATTTGTCCAGGTAGTTTTTTACCTTTGAATACGTGCATTGGGTCGATAGCACCCATTGTACCTGGTCTTCTATGATAACGGGAACCGTGAGTCATTGGTCCGCGGGATTGATTGTGGCGCTTGATTGCACCTTGGAATCCTTTCCCTTTTGAAGTACCAGTTACATCAATTTTGTCTCCAGCTTGAAAAATCTCAACACTAACCTCTTGACCTACTTCATATTCATCAAGGTTAGTATTACGGATTTCACGAATGTAGCGCTTAGGTGTTGTGTTTGCTTTTTCAGCATGGCCCTTTTGAGGCTTGTTTGTTCTATTTTCTTTTCTATCATCTACACCCAGTTGGATTGCTTCATACCCGTCATTTTCTAAAGTTCTCTTTTGAAGAACAACGTTAGGGTCAGCTTGGATCACAGTTACTGGGGTCAATTCTCCTTCTTCAGAGAAAAGTTGTGTCATGCCGACTTTACGTCCTAAGATTCCTTTCGCCATCCGTCACACCTCCTAATTTCTTTTATTTCTATTATAATTTGATTTCAATGTCCACACCGGACGGTAAGTCAAGACGCATTAGCGAGTCAACAGTTTGTGGTGTTGGACTTACTATATCAATAAGACGTTTATGTGTGCGCATTTCAAATTGCTCACGAGCATCTTTATATTTGTGCACAGCACGAAGCACTGTGTACACAGACTTTTCTGTAGGCAGCGGGATTGGTCCAGAAACATTTGCACCTGAACGCTTCGCTGTATCTACGATTTTCTCAGCAGATTGATCTAGGATACGGTGATCATACGCCTTTAAACGAATTCTAATCTTTTCTTTTGCCATTATTTTCCCTCCTTTATCGCCCATTTTGTAATAGACATTCTCCGCGAAAATTCCTTCACACACCCGCCATGGCAAAGGGGCCGGGCGTGTCAACAACCTTCCGCATCATCGCCTTTTATGACCAACATTATTTATTATATAGAATAATAGTGGTCATTGCAACCGTAAATATATTAAAGCAATTATTTAACGGCACTTCACGTATTATACATGAGTTAGTGCCCGGTTTTCAAGGCTTTACTGAACTTTTTTCATGGAAATTAATGTGAATTAGCATATCAAAATTTTAGCTGCCCAGATGCTGAACAATCACAGCTTTATTTTTTATTACTATAGATAGTAATCTTTGAAACGCTAATGTCTAAAAACGTACACTTATCTCGTAGTCTCGGGAAGCAGTCTGTCCAATAAAAAACAGACAGCGAATTTTCGCTGTCTGTTTGTACAAATGTTGATTGTTTATTTATTCTTGGATAGAAGCAACAACGCCAGCGCCTACTGTACGTCCGCCTTCACGGATAGAAAACTTAGTTCCATCTTCGATAGCGATTGGAGAAATAAGTTCTACACTCATCTCTACGTTGTCTCCAGGCATAACCATTTCTACGCCTTCTGGAAGAGTGATAACACCAGTTACATCAGTTGTACGGAAGTAGAACTGTGGACGGTAGTTACCGAAGAATGGAGTATGACGTCCACCCTCTTCTTTAGAAAGAACATAAACTTCTGCTTTAAACTTTGTATGAGGAGTGATAGAACCTGGCTTTGCAAGTACTTGGCCACGTCCGATATCATCACGTGCTACACCACGTAGTAGTGCACCGATGTTATCGCCAGCTTCTGCGTAATCAAGAAGCTTACGGAACATTTCAACTCCAGTTACAGTAGTTTTCTTAGCTTCGTCAGCAAGACCAATGATGTCTACTTCGTCACCAACTTTTACAACACCACGTTCTACACGTCCTGTTGCAACAGTACCACGGCCAGTGATAGAGAATACGTCCTCAACTGGCATCATGAATGGCTTCTCAGTGTCACGGTCTGGTCTAGGGATATACTCATCAACAGCGTCCATTAGTTCGAAGATTTTGCTTGCATACTCTTCGTCGCCTTCTAGAGCTTTAAGAGCTGATCCTTTTACTACTGGTACATCGTCACCAGGGAAGTCATATTCAGACAATAGGTCACGAACTTCCATTTCTACTAATTCTAGTAGCTCTTCGTCATCAACCATGTCAGTTTTGTTAAGGAATACAACGATTGCCGGTACACCAACTTGGCGAGATAGAAGGATATGCTCACGAGTTTGCGGCATTGGACCGTCTGCTGCGGATACTACTAGGATAGCACCATCCATTTGAGCAGCACCTGTGATCATATTTTTAACATAGTCCGCGTGACCTGGGCAGTCAACGTGCGCATAGTGACGGTTTTCTGTTTCATACTCAACGTGGGAAGTTGCAATTGTGATTCCACGTTCTTTTTCTTCAGGAGCTCCGTCGATTTGATCGTATGCCATTGCAGTACCAGAACCAGAACGGCTGTGCAGCACTGTAGTAATAGCAGCAGTCAAAGTAGTTTTACCGTGGTCAACGTGACCAATTGTACCAATATTAACGTGGTCTTTGGAGCGATCGAATTTTTCTTTACCCATTTATATTTCCTCCTTTAAGTAAGTAAAAGTGTTGATTTTATAATCAATGTATTTGCCGCTTAGAAACAACTTTAAAAGCCGTTTCTAAGCTTACAATACAAGTTATACGCGATGAATGACAAAAAATCAATTATTCACCAGCATTTTTTTTAATAATTTCTTCAGAAATGCTTTTCGGCACTTCTTCATAGTGGTCAAAGTGCATAGTGTACTGACCTCTACCTTGCGTGTTTGAACGAAGGGCTGTAGCGTAACCGAACATTTCAGATAGCGGTACGAACGCGTTAACTACTTGCGTGTTACCACGTGAACCCATACCTTCTACACGGCCGCGACGAGAGGTTACGTCACCCATTATGTCTCCCATGTATTCTTCTGGAATAATAACTTCAACTTTCATCATTGGTTCCAGAATAACTGGTTGACATTTATTCTTAGCGGCTTTAAGCGCCATTGAAGCAGCTACTTTAAAGGCCATTTCATTCGAGTCTACATCATGATAACTACCATCATATAATGTAGCTTTCACATCGATTAGCGGATAGCCTGCCAATACCCCATTTTCCATTGATTCTTTAATACCAGCTTCAACAGAAGGGATGTATTCACGAGGTACAGTACCACCAACGATTTTATTAACGAACTCAAAGCCAGCGCCTTCTTCGTTTGGTTCAAATTTAACCCAAACGTGTCCGTATTGTCCTCTACCACCAGACTGCCGTACAAACTTTCCTTCAACTTCAGCAGAGCCACGGAAAGTTTCACGATAAGCAACCTGAGGGGCACCAACATTAGCTTCAACTTTAAATTCGCGTTTCAAACGGTCAACAATGATATCAAGGTGAAGCTCACCCATACCAGAAATAATTGTCTGACCAGTTTCAGGATTAGTTTCAGTTCTGAAAGTTGGATCTTCTTCTGCCAGCTTACCTAAAGCTACTGCCATTTTATCTTGGTCAGCTTTTGTTTTAGGTTCGATTGCAACATCGATAACCGGCTCAGGGAATTCCATAGACTCAAGGATAACGAGTGATTTTTCATCACATAAGGTATCACCTGTGCTTGTGTCTTTAAGACCAACAGCACCTGCAATATCTCCAGCATATACAGTAGAAATCTCTTCGCGGGAGTTTGCGTGCATTTGAAGAATACGTCCTACACGTTCACGCTTATCCTTTGTAGAGTTCTTTACATATGAACCGGAATCCAATGTGCCTGAGTAAACCCGGAAGAAAGTCAGCTTTCCAACATAAGGGTCTGTAGCAACCTTAAACGCCAAGGCAGAAAATGGTTCGCTGTCATCTGCTTTACGCACTACTTTTTCTTCTGTTTGTGGTATATGCCCTTCGATTGGAGGTACATCTGTCGGCGCTGGCAAGTAATCAATAACACCATCAACCAGCAGCTGTACACCTTTGTTTTTAAAGGCGGATCCACAAAATACAGGGTAGAAATCTACACCTAAAGTAGCAGTACGAACAGCGTTTTTCAACTCTTCGTTAGAAATCTCTTCGCCTTCCAAGTACTTCATCATTAGATCTTCATCAAGCTCCGCTACCGCCTCTAACAAGTTAGTCCGGTATTCTTCCGCTTGATCCTTATATTCATCAGGAATCGGTCGAGCTTCTGCTCGTGTTCCTAAATCATCCAAGTAATAATAGGCTTCCATTGTAATGAGGTCGATAATTCCTTCGAAATTATCCTCCGCCCCAATAGGCAATTGAACAGGGTGAGCATTTGCTCCTAAACGATCACTTAGAGTGCCTACAGAATAAAGGAAGTCTGCACCTACTTTATCCATTTTGTTTACAAATACGATACGCGGAACTCCGTAAGTAGTGGCTTGGCGCCATACAGTTTCGGTTTGCGGTTCCACACCTGATTGAGCATCAAGTACTGCTACTGAACCGTCAAGTACACGCAAAGAACGTTCAACTTCAACAGTGAAGTCTACGTGTCCTGGAGTATCAATAATGTTTATACGATGACCTTTCCACTGAGCGGTAGTCGCTGCGGAAGTAATCGTAATCCCACGTTCTTGTTCTTGTTCCATCCAGTCCATTTGGGAAGCACCTTCGTGGGTTTCACCAATTTTGTGGATACGTCCTGTATAGAAAAGAATACGCTCGGTAGCAGTGGTTTTACCTGCATCAATATGCGCCATGATACCGATGTTACGTGTCTTTTCCAAGGAGAATTCTCTAGCCATGCATCTTTCTCCTTCCTAATAAAAATATTAGTTTTTTGATTACCAGCGGTAATGGGCGAATGCTTTGTTAGCCTCTGCCATCTTATGCATATCTTCGCGCTTCTTAACAGAAGCACCTGTGTTGTTTGAAGCATCAAGAATTTCATTTGCCAGACGTTCTTCCATTGTCTTTTCACCGCGAAGGCGGGAATAGTTAACAATATAACGAAGGCCTAGGGCTTGGCGTCGCTCTGGACGAACCTCAACCGGTACTTGGTAGTTAGAACCCCCCACACGGCGTGCTCGTACTTCAAGTACAGGCATTACATTTTTCATAGCTTGTTCAAACACTTCCATAGCGTCTTGGCCGCTACGTTCTTGAACAAGTTCAAATGCGCTATATAGGATTTTTTGTGCTTTTCCGCGTTGTCCGTCGATCATAATTTGGTTGATCAAACGAGTGACAAGCTTAGAGTTGTGCAACGGATCAGGTAATACATCACGTTTTGCTACTGGTCCTTTACGTGGCATTAAATTTCCTCCTTTCTTCTTTTCATGGTTATCTATCGATTAACCCGCATTATTTTTTAGGTCGTTTTGTACCATATTTGGAACGTCCTTGTGCACGGCCTTCTACTCCAGCCGTATCAAGAGCACCCCGAACAATATGGTAACGTACACCCGGCAAGTCTTTAACACGTCCTCCGCGAATAAGAACAACACTGTGCTCTTGAAGGTTGTGCCCAATACCAGGAATGTAAGCTGTAACTTCAATCCCGTTAGTTAAACGAACACGAGCGTATTTACGCAATGCAGAGTTCGGTTTCTTCGGTGTCAAAGTACCAACACGAGTACATACACCGCGTTTTTGCGGAGAAGACTGGTCAGTCAAGCTTTTCTTAAAGCTGTTATAGCCTTTGTTAAGTGCAGGTGAGTCAGATTTCTTGCCTTTGCTCACGCGGCCTTTACGTACTAATTGATTAATTGTAGGCATGTAATTTCCTCCTTCCGTTAACGTTTTGTAATACCACATATCCAGGTGGTTCATAACAAGGCAAAAAACAAAGTTTTCGCGATATCTTCCTCTTCGCCAAAACTTTATTGCTTAATTGCCACTGTCGCTGTACCTACATCTATGCCACATGCTTCGCCGAGTTTTTTCTTTGAATCAACTCTGTCGCATGGTATGCCCAAGTCATTTGCAAGACGCGACACTTTAGAAGTTATTTGCTGATCAGCATCATCGGCAATAACTACTTCACTTACTTCGCCATTCTTCATGGCTTTCATTGTCTGCTTGGTTCCAATTATCAAACCTGTTTTAACCTGTGCCACTTTTTCATAAGACATTAGCTATCCTCCAAAGTAACAAGGATAAACGGAAGCACCTCAAATATAGTATCATCCTCGAATTTTAATGTCAACTTAAAATTCGAATTTAATTATATATAGGGTGCAGGAAACTGTAATGCCTCTTAGAGCATTAACAGGTTCCTGCCTGCTTCCCTGCTATACCTTGTCTTTTACAAAGTAATTATTGTGTCACTTCTTCTGTTTCTTGCATTTCGACCGCTTTTTCTTCTTCTAATTCCGCTTGAATTTTACGGTATTTCGGCATCCCTGTACCAGCTGGCACGAGTTTACCGATAATAACATTTTCTTTCAAGCCTAGAAGTTCGTCACGTTTTCCTTTAATAGCAGCATCAGTCAACACACGAGTTGTTTCCTGGAAGGATGCAGCTGATAAGAAGGAATCCGTTTCAAGCGATGCTTTTGTGATACCAAGAATGACAGGTCTTCCGACTGCTGGCTGTTTGCCTTCGAGCAGTACTTTTTGGTTGGCATCCCTGAATTGGTGAATCTCCAATAGAGATCCTGGCAATACTTCTGTATCCCCGGCATTGGCCACGCGTACCTTACGAAGCATTTGGCGAACCATTACTTCCACGTGCTTATCACCAATTTCAACACCCTGCATTCTGTACACTTTCTGTACTTCTTTCAACAAGTATTGTTGTACGCCATCGATACCCTGGACTTTCAAGAGCTCTTTCGGATCAACTGATCCTTCAGTAAGTTCCTGGCCGGCTTCAACTTTGTCCCCGACAGCAACCTTCAACCTTGCTCCATATGGAGAAGTATAGGTTCGTGTTTCCACTTCACCTTGAACAACGATCTCTTGTTTGTCTTTTATTTCATTTACATCCTGGATTGTTCCGATTATTTCACTGATTACCGCTTGACCCTTAGGATTACGCGCTTCGAATAGCTCCTGAATACGCGGCAAACCTTGGGTGATATCGTCTCCTGCAACACCGCCGGTATGGAAGGTACGCATTGTAAGCTGTGTACCTGGCTCACCGATAGATTGAGCAGCAATGATACCTACTGCCTCGCCAACTTCTACTTCATCGCCTGTGGCAAGGTTTCTTCCGTAACACTTTTTACAAGCGCCATGCTTCGTATTACATGTAAATACGGAGCGGATAGTAACTTCTTCGATTCCCGAATCAACAATTTGCTTAGCTGTGTCTTCAGAAATCACTTCATTTTTATCGACTAGAACCTCTTTAGTATCCGGATTACGTACTACCTGGAACGAAGTCCTTCCGATTAAACGGTCGATAAGCGGCTCAATCATTTCTGTCCCTTCTGTTATCGATTGGACAGTCAAGCCTTTATCTGTACCACAATCTTCTTCCCGGATAATAACATCCTGAGCCACATCAACAAGTCTTCTTGTTAAGTAACCAGAGTCAGCCGTCTTCAATGCTGTATCGGCAAGACCTTTACGAGCCCCGTGAGTCGAAATAAAGTATTCAAGCACTGTCAAACCTTCACGGAAGCTTGATTTGATCGGTAACTCAATAATCCGGCCAGCCGGGTTGGCCATCAACCCACGCATACCAGCAAGCTGGGTGAAGTTAGAGGCATTACCACGGGCACCTGAATCACTCATCATAAAGATTGGGTTCCTCGGGTTCAATGATTTCATCAATTTCTCTTGAATATTATCCTTGGCTTGAGACCAAATGGAGATAACCCGATCATAACGTTCTTCTTCCGTGATTAAACCACGGCGGAATTGTTTCAACACTTTATCTACACGGCCCTGGGCTTCATCAAGAATCTCTTCTTTTTCTGCCAATACTACAATGTCAGATACACCAACTGTGATACCCGCTTTCGTAGAATAGCTGAAACCTAAGTCCTTCATGCGATCAAGCATTTTCGATGTTTCACTGATTTTGAAGCGTTTAAAGACTTCTGCAATTATGTCACCCAATATGCCTTTTTTAAATGGAGAAATAATATCACGTTCTGCGATTATTTCCTTCACATTTGCTCCCTTATCCACAAAGTATTGTTCCGGAGTGTGAAGCTCAAGGTTTTCCTGGGTCGGTTCATTCATATAAGGGAACGAATTTGGAAGCATATCGTTGAAAATCAACTTACCTACTGTAGTGATAATCAACTTGCTTGCCTGTTCCTCTGTGAATGTCTCATTTCCTAAGGAGGATGCACTAACCGCAATCCTCGTATGCAAATGGACATAGCCATTTTGGTAAGCAATCAAGGCTTCACTTAAATCTTTGAAGATCATTCCTTCGCCGACAGCATTTTCCCGCTCCATCGTAATGTAATAGTTACCTAAAACCATATCCTGTGATGGCGTTACTACTGGCTTACCATCTTTAGGATTCAAGATGTTTTGGGCAGCCAGCATTAAAATACGGGCCTCAGCTTGTGCTTCAGCAGATAACGGTACGTGAACGGCCATCTGGTCACCGTCAAAGTCTGCATTATATGCTGTACAAACAAGCGGATGCAGTCTGATAGCTCTACCTTCCACCAACGTTGGCTCAAAAGCTTGAATGCCGAGCCTGTGTAGTGTCGGCGCACGGTTAAGCAACACTGGATGCTCTTTAATTACTTCTTCAAGTACATCCCATACTTCCGGATGCAACCGTTCGATTTTACGTTTAGCTGATTTGATGTTGTGGGCAAGCCCTTTTTCAACAAGCTCTTTCATAATGAAAGGCTTGAACAGCTCCACTGCCATTTCCTTCGGCAATCCACATTGATACATTTTCAAATGCGGTCCTACAACGATAACAGAACGGCCTGAGTAATCCACACGCTTACCAAGTAAGTTTTGGCGGAAACGACCTTGCTTACCTTTTAGCATATGAGATAACGATTTAAGCGGACGGTTCCCCGGACCTGTGACTGGACGGCCACGGCGCCCGTTATCAATTAGCGCATCAACAGCTTCCTGAAGCATACGCTTTTCGTTTTGCACGATGATGCTTGGCGCTCCAAGATCTAATAATCGCTTCAAGCGGTTATTCCGGTTGATTACCCTTCGGTATAAATCGTTCAAATCAGATGTTGCAAAACGTCCGCCGTCCAATTGAACCATAGGACGTAATTCCGGCGGAATGATAGGCAGTACATCTAAAATCATCCACGAAGGTTCGTTGCCTGAGTTGCGGAAAGCTTCCAGAACTTCCAATCGTTTGATTGCACGTGTTCTGCGCTGCCCTTGAGCCGTTTTCAACTCTTCTTTTAACTGATCTACTTCTTTATCTAAGTCAATGTCCTGCAATAGCTTCCTAATAGCCTCGGCACCCATTTGTGCTTGAAAAGATTGGCCGTACTTATCGCGATAAGCACGGTACTCTTTTTCCGAAAGCAATTGCTTTTTCTCAAGCGCAGTATCTCCAGCATCGGTAACAATGTATGCTGCAAAATAAATAACTTCTTCCAGTGCCCGCGGAGACATATCCATAACAAGTCCCATACGGCTTGGTATTCCTTTGAAATACCAAATGTGAGAGACAGGGGCAGCTAACTCAATATGCCCCATCCGCTCACGGCGAACTTTTGCCTTGGTAACTTCGACACCACAACGGTCACACACTACCCCTTTGTAGCGGACACGTTTATATTTACCGCAATGACATTCCCAGTCCTTCTGCGGCCCAAATATTCTCTCACAAAACAATCCATCTTTTTCCGGCTTTAGCGTACGATAATTGATTGTTTCCGGCTTTTTCACTTCACCAAAAGACCAAGAACGAATCTTATCAGGAGAAGCTAAACCTATTTTCATAAACTCGAAATTATTTACATCTAGCAAGGGGCCTACCTCCCTTTTAGTATCCAGGTTTTAACCTAAGCATAGAACTCTAACCATAGAATTGAACTTAGCTTTCTTCAACTTCTAGATTTAGATTATCTGCTGATTGGGTATCTTCTTCTTCAATATCCCTAAGCTCAATTTCTTCTTCATCGGCTGAAAGCATTTTTACATCCATGCCAAGACTTTGCAATTCTTTAATCAACACTTTAAAGGATTCAGGAATGCCTGGTTCTGGAACATTGTCGCCTTTGACGATAGCTTCATATGTTTTCACCCGTCCTACTACATCATCCGACTTCACCGTCAGGATTTCCTGTAGAGTATAAGCGGCTCCATATGCTTCAAGCGCCCATACCTCCATCTCTCCGAAACGCTGACCGCCAAACTGAGCTTTACCGCCCAATGGCTGTTGTGTCACTAGAGAATAAGGTCCTGTAGAACGTGCGTGCAATTTATCGTCTACCATATGAGCCAGCTTGATCATATACATGACACCAACGGATACACGGTTGTCGAACGGCTCACCTGATCTGCCATCATATAAAACGGTTTTAGCATCACGAGGCATTCCGGCTTCTTCAAGTGTTTCCCAAACGTCTTCTTCTCTTGCTCCATCAAATACCGGAGTCGCGACATGAAGGCCAAGCTGCCTTGCTGCCATTCCCAGGTGCAGTTCCAATACCTGTCCGATATTCATTCGGGAAGGTACGCCTAATGGGTTAAGCATAATATCTATCGGAGTTCCGTCCGGCAAGAACGGCATATCCTCTTCTGGTAAAATTTTCGATATAACACCTTTGTTACCGTGACGGCCTGCCATTTTGTCCCCTTCAGAGATTTTACGCTTCTGAACGATATAAACACGGACAAGCTGGTTGACTCCCGGAGGCAATTCATCTCCATCTTCACGGTTGAAAATTTTCACATCAAGTACGATACCGCCAGCTCCATGGGGAACTCTCAATGAAGTATCTCTTACTTCCCTAGCTTTTTCTCCAAAAATAGCATGTAATAACCGCTCTTCTGCAGATAGCTCAGTTACACCTTTAGGGGTTACCTTGCCTACAAGCAAATCTCCGTCGCCAACTTCAGCTCCGACGCGGATAATCCCCCTCTCATCAAGGTCTCTTAAAGCGTCTTCCCCTACGTTAGGAATATCTCTCGTAATCTCTTCCGGCCCTAACTTGGTATCCCTTGCTTCAGATTCATATTCTTCAATATGGATGGAAGTATAAACATCATCTTTCACTAAGCGTTCACTCATGATAATAGCATCTTCATAGTTATAGCCTTCCCAAGTCATAAATCCGACAAGTACATTTCGGCCTAGGGCGAGCTCTCCATCCTCCATAGAAGGACCGTCTGCAAGAACTTCGCCTTTGGTGACATGGTTGCCGACACTAACAATCGGGCGCTGGTTATAACAAGTTCCCTGGTTGGAACGAATGAACTTCTGTAAGCGATAGCGGTCTAAGTCACCTTCGACTTGTCTTCCATCCACTTCAGAGATACGGCGAACATAAACTTCTTTCGCTTCTACTCTTTCTACAATACCTTCATGCTTACAAATAACTGCAGCTCCGGAATCTTTACCATTAACATATTCCATTCCAGTACCTACTGTCGGTGCTTCCGGCTGCATCAACGGAACAGCCTGTCGCTGCATGTTCGCACCCATCAACGCACGATTGGAGTCATCGTTTTCCAAGAAAGGAATACAAGCTGTTGCAGCTGATACTACCTGCTTAGGCGATACGTCCATATAATCAATGCGGTCACGAGGGACAGCAGTGTTTTCTCCTCGGAATCTTGCGATTACCTCTTCGTCAGTAAATGACCAGTCTTCGTTCAGACGCGCATTTGCCTGAGCAACTACATAGTTGTCCTCTTCATCAGCAGTTAAGTAATCAATGTGTTCTGTTACCCTGCCAGTTTCTAAATCAACACGGCGGTAAGGTGTTTCAATGAACCCAAATTTGTTTACTTTTGCATAAGATGACAAAGAGTTAATCAGACCGATGTTTGGCCCCTCTGGCGTTTCAATTGGACACATACGCCCATAATGGGAATAGTGAACGTCACGTACTTCCATCCCTGCACGTTCCCTTGTTAAACCACCTGGTCCGAGGGCAGACAAACGACGTTTATGCGTTAACTCCGCCAATGGATTCGTTTGGTCCATAAACTGGGAAAGCTGGGAGCTTCCAAAGAATTCTTTAATCGAAGCTATAACAGGTCTGATATTGATCAACTGTTGTGGCGTGATTGAGGATGTATCCTGGATGGACATCCGTTCACGAACAACACGTTCCATTCTGGATAAGCCGATACGGAATTGGTTTTGTAAAAGCTCCCCTACCGAACGAAGCCTTCGATTTCCCAAATGGTCAATATCATCAGTTCCGCCAACTTGATGCAACAGATTAAAGAAATAGCTGATAGCAGCCAGGATATCAGCAGGCGCTATATTTTTCACGCTTTTATCTACATTGCCATTGCCAATGACGTTAAGCGTTCTTTCACCTTCTGGATCCGTTGGATCAACAATCTTGATTGACTGTATCTTAATTGGTTCTTCAAGCACTCCATCATGCGGCTCAAGCACATCGTCACCGAAGTTTTCTTCTCCGCCTTCGAGGTGCGGCAATAGTTTATCTAGAAGCCGGCGGTCAATTTTGTCGCCTTTTTGCGCTAGCACTTCTCCAGTTTCTTCATCAACTAATGTCTCTGCTAATACTTGATTGAATAAACGGTTCTTTATATGAAGTTTTTTATTCATCTTGTAACGCCCAACGTGGGCAAGGTCATATCTCTTTGGATCGAAGAACCGTGAAACAAGAAGACTCTTTGCATTATCAACTGTCGGTGGTTCTCCAGGACGCAGGCGCTCGTATATTTCAAGCAATGCCTTTTCACTGTTTTCCGTGTTGTCCTTTTCCAACGTATTCTTTAAGTATTCATTGTCTCCAAGTAAGTCAATGATTTCTTGATCGGTACCAAAACCGAGTGCACGCAAAAGAACCGTAATCGGAAGCTTTCTTGTACGGTCGATACGAACATGGACAACATCTTTTGCATCGGTTTCAAATTCCAACCAAGCGCCACGGTTCGGGATTACGGTAGCCGTATAGCCCCTTTTACCGTTTTTGTCATGTTTTTCACTATAGTAGACACTAGGCGAACGAACTAATTGCGAAACAATAACTCGTTCAGCACCATTGATAACAAAGGTCCCTGTATCTGTCATAAGCGGGAAATCGCCCATGAATACTTCTTGCTCTTTCACTTCGCCTGTTTCATTATTCAACAAACGAACTTTGACACGAAGAGGAGCGTTGTAAGTAACGTCTCTTTCTTTGGACTCATCGACAGGATATTTGGGATCCCCTAGACTGTAATCCACAAATTCCAAAGATAAATTCCCTGTGAAGTCTTCTATTGGAGAAATATCCTGGAACATTTCTCGTAAACCTTCTTCTAGAAACCAATCATAAGAAGCGGTTTGTATCTCGATTAGATTTGGTAATTCTAGTACTTCACTAATGCGTGCATAACTTCTACGTTGGCGGTGTCGTCCATACTGAACTAGTTGACCTGTCAACTGATTCACCCCTCAAATCAAGAATTAGAAAAACGCTGCATGCCTGTAAAAGTTGATAGTAGAAACTTCCTGGCTCTCTTATGTAAGACGCCATAGCTATACTACTTTAAGGCAAGCAGTTACTGCCCTTATCTTTCTTGCAGCCCGATGATTGCAATCGACTGCTTCAATAAGCGCAAAATTGTCCGGCAAACATACCGAACAAACTTGTGACCGTCATACATCTATCACAAGATTCTTATTTAGACATTCGCAACGGGCGAATGTTGTATCACAATTTTCATCCATCTAACGTTAGATTCGCAGCCTTGCAGCTGATTGTGCTTATAAATGCTAAAATCCATTTAAAAAAATTTAAATTTTTTTAAAAAGGGAAAACGTTAAATTACTCCTTCATTTCGCTAGCTTGAGAAGCAAGCTATGATAATAAAGGGAAATTTTGCCGATTTCACCATTATTTCCTTTATCAATAAGATTATACATCTTTTTTTGAAAATAACCCTTGACAAGGGAAGTCGCCTATTGGCATTTTTTAATATTACCACAGCAGAAACTGCGAGTCAACTGCAAGATTTTACACAACAGTTTCTAGATAGCTTTATTTATCGTTATTCTTTTATAGATCTAAAAATATAATAACCCTTATCTTTCTTCAGTGTTTCCACATTCCCAAACAACTCGTCTAATTTCTTTTGGGCTGAGGGGGCTCCCTGCTTTTTCTGTATCACTATCGTTAATTCACCTTTGGAAAGCAATGCTTCAAAACTTTCCTCAAACATATCGTAAATCACTTTTTTCCCCGCACGAATTGGAGGATTGGTTACTATAGCTGAAAATGTTTCGTTTCGGAAGGATTGGAGACGATCACTGATTTTAAAATTCACATTTTCGATATTATTCGCCAAGGCATTCTGTCTAGCCAAGTCCAGCGCCCTTTCATTAATATCACTTAAAGTCACATGGCGTTGAGGAAAGGCTTTCGCCAAGGATAGTCCTATCGGTCCATAACCACAGCCTAAGTCCAAAAACCGACCTTCAATCCCGGGTTCGACAAAAGCTTCGATTAAAGTGCGAGATCCAAAATCTACTTCCTTCTTAGAAAACACCCCTTGATCAGTAGTAAAGGAAAACCGATTCCCTCTTAACTCGTAACTCCATGTTTGTGGATCACTCTCCGATTTCGGAGTTCGGGAGAAATAATGCTCGGACATAATAAGCACCTGCTTTTCTCTTTAAAAGTTACTCATAGGATATGAGGTTAATATTCAGATGAAAAATCATTTAAGGTTTTAAGTGAAATAAAAGCCCGCCGGTTAAGGCGAGCTTTTATACTTACTTACTTCAATTCTACAGATGCGCCTGCTTCTTCAAGCTTAGTTTTCATTTCTTCAGCTTCTTCTTTAGCAATGCCTTCTTTGATTGCTCCTGGAGCATTATCTACAAGATCTTTAGCATCCTTAAGTCCAAGACCAGTGATTTCACGAACTGCTTTAACAACTTTAATTTTTGAAGATCCAGCACTTTCAAGAACAACATCAAATTCAGTTTGTTCTGCAGCAGCTTCTCCGCCGCCAGCAGCTCCTGCAGCAGCAACCGGTGCAGCAGCAGTTACTCCAAATTCTTCTTCAATAGCTTTAACAAGGTCATTCAATTCAAGAACTGACATTTCTTTAATTTGATCAATAATTTGTTCTTTAGACATGTTTACTTCCTCCTTGGAAATTTTATTATATTTTACGATGCTTCGACAAAAGGCCTTTTAACGGGCCACCTTACATGAAGGTGGTAATTAAGCGCCTTGTTCTTCTTTTTGTTCTGCCACTGCTTTTGTAGCGTAAGCAAAGTTACGTACAGGTGCTTGAAGCACGCTAAGCAGCATAGAAAGCATACCTTCGTAGTTTGGAAGATCTGCAAGTTCCTTGATTTGTTCAAGTGTTGCAACACTACCTTCAATGATGCCGGCTTTGATTTCCAGAGCCTCGTGTTCCTTAGCAAAATTGTTAAGGATTTTAGCAGGGGCAACTACATCATCGTTACTGAACGCAATAGCAGTCGGTCCAACTAATTGATCGTTTAGCTCAGCCAAATCAGCTTCTTCTGCCGCACGGCGGGTCATTGTGTTTTTGTAAACTTTAAACTCTACACCAGCTTCACGAAGCTGCGTACGAAGTTCAGTTACTTCAGAAACGTCAAGTCCGCGATAATCGACTAGAATTGTTGATTGGCTTTCACGGAACTTGTCTGCAATTTCAGTTACAACTTGTTTTTTGTGCTCAATTGTTCTTGACATTATTCCACCTCCTATTGACTTTTCATCATACCGTTAGATGTTATTGTCGAAACAAGAAAAGGCAATGAAAAAGAGCCTCCAAGTAGACTTGGAGGCTCTGTTTTCGATGAGATAACCATCCGCTGGTTATCTTTTCTATTCACACACCTCGGCAGGAAATTAAGCTCTAGAGAGCACCTGCTGTCTACGGTATAACGTATATATTTGGTTACTTTAACTTATGCAACGTTGTAAATTATATCTGAGTGTCTTTCATAAGTCAATAGTTTTTTATCGCACGAAACTTGAAACGTCTACTTTTACTCCAGGACCCATGGTAGACGCTACAGAAGCGTTACGCATATAAATCCCTTTAGAAGCCTGTGGTTTAGCCTTCACCAAAGTATCAGTAATAGCTTCGAAGTTTTCAACAAGCTTTTCAAGGTCGAAAGAGACTTTACCGATCGGCACATGCACGTTTGATGATTTGTCGACGCGGTATTCTACTTTACCAGCTTTAATTTCTTGTACTGCTTTTTCCACTTCAAAGGTAACAGTTCCTGTTTTCGGGTTAGGCATTAATCCTTTAGGCCCTAATACACGTCCTAATTTACCGACTTCAGCCATCATGTCCGGAGTAGCTACAACTACATCGAAATCAAACCAACCTTGGTTGATTTTAGCAATAAGATCTTGCTCTCCTACGTAATCTGCTCCAGCATTTTCAGCTTCTTTAGCTTTGTCGCCTTTAGCAAATACTAACACACGTTGAGTTTTACCAGTACCATGCGGCAATACCATTGCACCGCGCAGCTGCTGGTCAGCTTTCTTAGGGTCTACTCCCAAACGGAAAGCTGCTTCTACTGTTTCATCAAAGTTCGCTTTAGCAGTTTGCTTTACTAACTCAACCGCTTCTTTTATTTCATAAGCTTTTGTACGATCAACAAGCTTTAGTGCTTCTTGTTGTTTTTTGGTTTTCTTAGCCATTGTTTTTTTCCTCCTTGATTGTGGTTTTAACGGTTATACCTCCCACTTTAAAAAG
Source organism: Sediminibacillus albus (assembly GCF_900101125.1). Lineage (GTDB taxonomy): Bacteria > Bacillota > Bacilli > Bacillales > Amphibacillaceae > Sediminibacillus > Sediminibacillus albus. The sequence continues at coordinate 46,349 of NZ_FNFL01000009.1, forward strand.
CGGAACAGGCTTCGGCGCCAATTTTCTTTAAAAATCACTACGCCGGCCCACGCTGTAGATCGCAAATGCAATCCATTATTCTTATCCTGCAAAAAGGTTGCGAAAGGCTTTACCGCCACCATCGCAACCTTCTGCTCTAAATAAGAGTCGCTGCAAGATTAGTCTTCGATGACAATCCCCATACTACGCGCTGTTCCTTCGACCATACGCATAGCCGCTTCCACGTTAGCAGCATTTAGATCAGGCATTTTCGTTTCCGCAATTTCTTTTACTTTGTCACGCTTTACAGTCGCAACTTTATTACGATTTGGTTCACCTGATCCAGTTTCGATTCCAGCTGCTTTCTTTAGAAGTACAGCAGCAGGCGGAGTTTTTGTGATAAATGTAAATGAACGGTCTTCAAAAACCGTAATTTCTACCGGAATAATCATACCAGCTTGATCTTGCGTACGGGCATTAAATTCCTTACAAAATCCCATGATGTTAACGCCTGCTTGACCCAATGCCGGTCCAACTGGCGGTGCCGGGTTTGCTTTCCCTGCAGGGATTTGAAGTTTAACAACTTTAATTACTTTTTTAGCCACGAGACACACCTCCTTAAAGTCCGTGATGTGGTAATAGGGTTTTCCCCTCCCACTCAATTATAGCTTTATACTCGGGGCATAAAGAACATAAGAATTTTAGCATCTTTACGCACAAATTGCAAGGGGTTGTTTTAATACTGCTGTTTTAGTCAACAACTCCCTGCCCCGATAAGTTCAACATCCATTCGCCCTTTGAGGAAGGCCGACTAAGAACGGACTTTGCGCCCAACGTCGGCATACCCCTAAGAAGGGGCATGTTTCCTTTATCTCCTTCGGTTCGGTCCACTGCTTTCGCAGCTGATCGGCCGCCTTCGCTTTTCTTATAACTTTTCGATTTGGGAGAATTCTAATTCGACAGGAGTTTCTCTTCCGAACATGTTGACATGAACTTTGACTTTCTGTTTATCAAGATCGATATGTTCTATCGAACCGGTAAAATTAGTGAACGGGCCATCGGTCACCCGAACACTTTCTTTTTCTTCGAAGTCTACTTCCGTAACCTGTTCCTGCATTCCCATACGTTTAAGAATGAATTCTACTTCTTCCTGCAAGAGAGGGATAGGTTTTGAGCCGGCGCCGGTGGAACCTACGAATCCTGTCACCCCTGGAGTATTCCGCACTACATACCAAGAATCATCTGTCATGATCATTTCCGCCAATACGTAACCAGGGAATACTTTCTTTTTCGCCACTTTCTTTTTTCCGTTCTTGATTTCCGTCTCCTCGTCTTCTGGCACTAGGACACGAAAGATTTTATCTTCCATTCCCATTGATTCTAAGCGCTTTTCTAAATTCGTCTTCACTTTGTTTTCATATCCAGAATAGGTGTGGACTACATACCAATTTTTTTCCATGTTATCAGGACAATATCCTTGCCCTTCCCTCCCTTATTGAGATCTATATTTCCGCCAATTTAAAAAACCCGTATCAACGGGTTTTGACTGGTAAAAGTTATGATTATCTTTATTATAGCATAAACTAGTAACGATTATTCAAAAAATAGATTAAGAATTTCAGTAATTCCCAGATCGATTATTGCAAAAAACACGGCTACAAATGCAACTGTACTAACAACAGTGATCGTATAACTAGTTAACTCTCGACCTTTTGGCCAGCTTACTTTCTTCATTTCTCTTGAAACATTTTTAAAGAATGTGATAAGTTTCATGCTTGTACCCCCAAACTTAGGCCTACAGACAGGCTTTTCCTTATTTCGTTTCCCGATGCAGGGTATGAGCTCCACATCTTTTACAAAACTTTCGAACTTCCAATCGCCCGGAATTCTCCGATTTATTCTTATCTGTGCTATAGTTTCTGCTTAAACATTTCGCACAGGCTAATACAACTTTACGTCTCACTATGTCACCCCGCTTTAGGGTTTATCCCTTACAAATGTAGCACGGTTGCATAAGCCTGTCAACGTCATGCTTATAAACTGATTTCACTTACTTCCAGGTATCTTTCTAATTTTCTTTTTACCCTTTGTAATGCATTGTCTATTGATTTAACATGCCGTTTCAATTCGACGGAGATTTCCTGGTAAGACCTTCCATCCAAGTAAAGGGTCAGCACTTGCTGCTCTAAGTCGCTTAACAATTCTGACATTTTGCATTCCATATCTCCGAACTTTTCTTGATTGATGATAAGTTCTTGGGGATCGACTGCTTTTGAACCAGCAATAACATCCATGAGTGTCCTGTCTGACTCTTCATCATAAATAGGCTTGTCCAACGAGACATAGGAATTCAAAGGAATGTGCTTTTGCCTGGTAGCTGTTTTAATAGCGGTGATAATTTGCCGGGTGATACATAATTCAGCAAATGCTTTAAAAGATGACAACTTGTCTCCTTTATAGTCTCTAATCGCTTTATATAACCCGATCATGCCCTCTTGCACAATATCTTCCCTGTCCGCCCCAATCAGGAAATAGGTTCGTGCCTTCGCTCTTACGAAATTCCGATACTTGTTAATCAAATAGTCCAAGGCGTAGCTTTGGCCGTTATGAACTAACTCGATAAGTTCATCATCTTCAAGAATTTCGTAGTTTAACTCCTGATTGTCTGTCTCCTTGTGTATGATGGTCACCCAGGATTCCCCCCGACTATACTGCCGTTGAATATATAGACATTATTATACAGTAAGCGTTTCACAATCGTCAATAACTGGTAAAACTATCTGCCACCTCTTCGCCATTTTTCAAATACTTCTAATATATCTTTTTTAATGGGGATTTTTGTAGATGTTTGGATTTTTCGATACATTTTTAATTCGTCTTCTATTTCTTTTTCAATGTTTTGGGTTTCTATATACAGCTCTCTTGCAGACTTTCTGAGTGCTCCCTGGGCAAAAATTGTCCTTTGCTCCGTAAAGTCCGAAGTCGCTACATATACTTGGTTTTTTACATTTTTGAGCTCTTTGATTAGCCGCTCAATACATTCATCAGCAGTTTCTTTTTCCTTGGTGAAAATTACTTCTACTTTATAATTCTGCTGCTTCTTTTCCAATCCTTGAACATAGTAAGCATCAAATACGATGATCACCCTGTCACCCTTATAAGCTTGGTATTCAGCCATCTTGGCTATTAAAAGATCACGAGCCTGGGAAAGATCATGATCTTTTAATTCTTTCAGTTCTTCCCATGCCCCAATAATGTTATAACCGTCTACTACTAATACAACCATCGCTTATTCACCAATTGGATGCCGTTTTCTATAGACTTCATACATAAGCAGACCTGCTGCCACTGATGCATTTAAAGAAGATACTTTCCCTTTCATTGATAGCCTTACTGTCCAATCGCATTTTTCCTTAACTAAACGGCTCATTCCTTTGCCTTCATTACCTATTACTAAAGCGACTGGCATATTTCCATCCAATTCCCGGTAATCTTCTGAGCCATCGGCAGCTGTGCCTACGATCCAGACATTACTTTCTTTCAACTCATCAATAGTCTTGGCAACATTCGTCACTCTAGCTACAGGAATGTATTCAATAGCCCCAGCTGATGTTTTGGCCACAGTAGACGTCAAGCCAACGGAACGGCGCTTTGGAATAATCACGCCATGGACACCGGCAGCATCTGCTGTCCGTAAGATGGATCCTAAATTATGCGGGTCTTCTATTTCATCCAAAATCATAAAAAACGGAGCTTCTCCCCTTTTTTCTGCCACCGCAAACAAATCTTCCAATTCACTATATTGATATGCAGCCACTGAAGCAGCTACACCCTGGTGGTTTCCTTCTACCATTTGATCGATTTTTCGCTTTGGTACTTGCTGGACGGTTGTTCCGCCTGTTCTGGCTAGGGATTGAATTTTTTGTAAAGCCTGGCGCTGCAATTGGTCAGAGACCAGTACTTTATTAATCGAACGTCCAGACTTTAATGCTTCCATCACAGGATTCTTTCCAATAACCCATTCTTCTGGCATATTCATTCATCTCCTTTCTTCTACATATTCTATCGCTGAATTTATGAGCTGCTGCAGCCTTTCTTCTTTACCGTCCAGGTATAAATAGCCAAGCAAAGCTTCAAATGCCGTACTATAACGATAAGTTTGTACATCGGTGTTTTTGGGCACTGTTCCAGATTTAGCATTTCTCCCTCTCCGGACAATGCCCTGCTCTTCTTCTGTTAATTCCTGTTTCCCCAACCATTCAAGTATAACTTTAGCTTGTGACTTGGCTGATACGAAAGCAACTGCTGAACGATGTAATTGATCCGGCTTTACGCTGCCTTTACTAATTAGATGGCGGCGTACATAAATTTCATAGACAGCATCACCCATGTAAGCTAGTGTTAGGCTTTTCATCTGCTTAATCTCTATTTCTGTCATGGGCCTTACCCCCGTTTCCAACGTGTGCCTTGCGGAGTATCTTCCAGGATAATCCCCCGTTTTTTCAGATCGTCACGAATTTGATCTGCTACATCGAACTCACGGTTTTTTCTTGCTTCGATTCTTTTTTCGATTAATGATTCTACTTCTTGATCTAGCAGTTCTTCTTCTGTTTTAAGGTTTATGCCAAGGACCTCGCTCTGTTCCTCCAGCACCTTCATCAGGCTGTCAATGACTTCTTCTGATGTATGGCGCGACTGTAAGTAGACGTTAGCATCTTTAGCGATATCAAACAATACAGCAATAGCGTTAGCAGTATTGAAATCATCATCCATTTCCTCGATGAATCTCTTTTGATATTCTTCTGTTTTTTGCAGCCATTCCTGCTTGCTCTCATCCAAATTTGTGCTTGATTGCTTGCGGTGCTCTAAATTTAAATAAGCATTTTTTATTCGATCAAGACTATTTTTGGCACTATCCAGTAAAGCCTCGCTAAAATTGATAGGATGGCGGTAGTGAACACTCAACATGAAGAACCTGACGACTTGCGGGTCATGTTGTTTGATTAAATCATGGGCCAGCACGAAATTCCCAAGCGATTTGGACATTTTTTCATTATCTATATTAATATAACCATTATGCATCCAGTAATTGGCGAACTGTTGGCCATTGCCTGCTTCTGATTGAGCTATTTCGTTTTCGTGGTGGGGGAAGGCTAAATCTTGACCACCTGCATGAATATCAATCGTTTCTCCAAGATATTTCTTTGCCATTGCCGAGCATTCAATATGCCAGCCCGGACGTCCCTCACCCCAAGGCGCCTCCCAGGAAATTTCCTCCGGTTTCGCTTGCTTCCACAAGGCGAAATCTAATGGGTCCTCTTTCTTTTCACCAATCTGAATTCTTGCACCGGAACGCAATTCATCAATGGACTGATGGGATAGTTTTCCATAGTTATCAAATGAGCGTGTTCGAAAATAAACATCACCACCAGCCTCATAGGCATGGCCCTTGTCGATCAATACGGAGATGAATGCAATGATTTCATCCATGCTTTCCGTTACACGTGGGTGCTCGACAGCTTCCTTGACCCCTAAGGCTGCAACATCATTTTTGTAAGCATCAATGAAGCGCTGCGATATCTCAGGAACCTCCTCGCCAAGCTGATTGGCTGCCTTGATAATCTTGTCGTCTACATCGGTGAAATTCAATACATAATTGACGTCAAACCCTCGGTATTCGAGGTACCTCCTTACTGTATCAAAAACAATGGCAGGCCGGGCATTGCCTATGTGAATATAATTATAGACAGTTGGTCCGCAGACATACATCCTTACTTTGCCCTCTTCTATTGTTTTAAATAATTCCTTTTGCCGAGTCAGCGTATTATACACGTGTATTGCCATTACTTTTCACTCCTTTTAGCTGATCCAATTCGTCTCTCATTTCCCGAATTTCCGAGTCCATTTCCTTCAGCAATTCAGAAATGGGGTCCGGTAATTTATGATGGTCCAGATCTCTCCTAACCCTCTCTCCATTTTGGATTACTATCCGCCCTGGTATTCCAACAACTGTGGAATGGTCCGGGACATCATGCAAAACAACCGATCCAGCCCCAACCTTGGAGCTTTCTCCAATCATAATAGATCCCAATACTTTAGCTCCTGTGGCAATTAGTGCATTATTCTTAATGGTGGGATGCCTTTTCCCCTTTTCTTTACCGGTCCCCCCCAAAGTCACTCCCTGAAAAATCGTTACATTATCACCAATTTCACACGTTTCACCTATGACAACGCCCATGCCATGGTCGATAAAAAACCTTTTGCCTATCTTTGCCCCTGGGTGAATTTCAATTCCGGTGAAAAAACGGCTCAATTGTGAAATTACCCGGGCAATAAAATAAAATTTGTAATTATAAAATGCATGAGCCAGCCGATGAGACCATATAGCATGCAGTCCTGAATAAGTTAAAATCACTTCTATATAGGTGCGAGCAGCCGGATCTTGATCAAACACAACCCCAATATCTTCTTTCAACATTTTGAAAAAACCCATACCGTCCCGCCTCCTTCCATGGTAGATTCCCTTAACATGGCGACAAGCCAATCGGCAGAAGTTGGCAAGCTGCCAAAAATTTGCGAAACCGCTGATATCCTATATAAATTAAAAATCAACGATGTGATTCATCAAAAAAACGCCTCTGTGCATAAACACAGAGACGCTTTGGCGCGGTTCCACTCTGTTTGAGGGACAATCCCCCCAACTCAGGCTCCGGTTAACGGCAGAGACCCGCCCTTATCTACTTAATTCAACAAGGGACTCAGAGGTGCATTTCAAAAGTCCGTCCTTAAAATCACTTTCAGCCGATGGTGATTCTCTCTGGCTAAGACCGGTGCTTTTTACTTCTCCTCTTCGACGTTCAAATTTGTAGTATTACTATATTACATTTTTGTGGAAATGTGAAGTTTTTATCCTTTTATTTGATCCACAGCAGAATGCAGCCTTTTGATAACTGTTTCTTTCCCTAACAAGTGGATGGCATTAGGTAGTTCAGGTCCATGTGCTTGTCCAGTTGTGGCTACTCGAATTGGCATAAATAACTTCTTCCCTTTTTGCTTCGTTTGTTTCTGCGTGGCTTTTATCTGTGCCTTAATTGCTTCCGGGGTGAATTCTTCACTGGAAGCAAGATTTTCAGCAAATGCTGTAAGCACTTCAGGTACCTGTTCCTCTCTTAACACTGTAAGAGCTTCCTCACTATATTTGATTTCTTCCTGGAAGAAAAGCTCCGTAAGCTCTACAATCTCTGCTCCGTAGCTTAATTGCTCCTTATAAAGGCCAATTAACTCTAACGCCCAATCCTCCTGGTCTTTATCCATATTGCCCGGCAGTCTTTCCGCGTGGATCAAATGAGGCAGGCTCAACTTAACCACATGGTCAAAATCAGCCGCTTTGATGTACTGGTTATTCATCCACTTCAGCTTTTGCGGATCAAAGATGGCTGGCGAAGTCGATAACCGCTCTGGGTCGAACATTTCAATGAATTGCTCCTTATTGAAAATCTCTTCTTCTCCGACAGGGGACCAACCCAGCAGGGTGATAAAGTTAAACAGCGCCTCTGGCAAATAACCAAGGTTTTTATATTGTTCAATAAATTGCAGAATATGTTCATCCCGTTTACTTAATTTTTTCCGGTTCTCATTTAATATTAACGTCATATGACCAAACTGCGGCAGCTCCCAATTGAAGGCATCATATATCATCATTTGCTTTGGTGTATTTGAGATATGCTCTTCCCCGCGGAGTACATGGGAAATCCCCATTAAGTGATCGTCAATGGCCACAGCAAAATTATAGGTAGGAATCCCATTTTTCTTTACGATTACCCAGTCGCCAAAGTCACTGGACTCAAACGTGATTTCGCCTCGGACAATATCATCGAATTTATACGTAACATCCTTTGGCACTCGAAAACGAATGCTCGGCTGACGCCCTTCTGCTTCGAATTGTTGAATTTCTTCTTCAGACAAATTACTGTGCGCTCCCGAATACTTAGGAACTTGCCCATTCGCTCGTTGCTCCTCGCGTTCCTGTTCCAGTTCCTCTGTAGTCATATAGCATTTATAAGCCAATCCGCGTTCCAATAATTCATCTACGTACTTTTGGTAAATATCCAACCGTTCCGTTTGTCGATATGGACCGAACTCGCCACCAATATCTGCGCCTTCGTCCCATTCTATGCCAAGCCATTTCAAGTAGTTAAGTTGACTTTCCTCGCCACCAGCAACGTTTCTTTTTTCATCCGTATCTTCCGTTCTAATAATAAACTTTCCGCCTAAATGGCGTGCATATAAATAATTAAATAAAGCTGTACGGGCATTCCCTATGTGCAAATTGCCAGTCGGACTTGGGGCATAACGAACTCTTACTTCCTTTGTCATAACAGTCTAGCTCCTTCCTTTGATCAAACTCTCTGTACACTATATCGGTACGTTGATTTCTTCTTTAAAAGATAAGAAAAGTAACTTCGGCTTTTTGTGCTGATCCTTCTTTTCCATTCTAATATCATTTTACCATTGTAAGTGGCTATTGTTGATTATTACGCAGTAAGATGACTGCTTGGGAAGCAATTCCTTCTTTTCTGCCCGTAAAACCTAATTTTTCTGTAGTGGTTGCTTTGATATTAACTTGCGAAGGGTCCACTGCTAAAATTCTGGAGACATTTTTCCTGATTTCATCAATGTAAGGAGCCATTTTTGGCGCTTGGGCTATAATAGTACAATCGAGATTGCCCAACAGGTAACCTTTTTCTTTCACCATCTCCCAAACATGTGCCAGCAGCTTCTCAGAATCTGCATCTTTAAAAGCAGCATCAGTATCCGGAAAATGCTTGCCGATATCTCCTTCACCAATGGCTCCTAAGCATGCGTCTGCAATAGTATGTAATAACACATCGGCATCTGAGTGACCCAATAAACCTTTTTCAAAAGGAATACGCACTCCTCCGATAATACACGGGCGTTCTTCAGCGAATTGATGGACATCGAATCCCTGTCCTATTCGAAACATGTTTATTATCTCCTTTATAGGTTCGTTATATTTTCTCTTCAGGTTCTTCCGGATCAATAAAAGCCTGGGCTCTTTTTAAATCTTCCGGTGTCGTAATTTTAATATTATCATAGCTTCCTTGCACAATTTCGACCTGCTGCCCCGTTCGTTCCACGAGAGAAGCATCGTCCGTTCCTGTGTAATTCTGTTCGTCTGCGAGCTGATGCGCCTTAAAGATCATGTCGTAATGAAAGCCTTGGGGTGTTTGCGCTGCCCACAGTGTACTTCTATCAAGTGTTTCCAATAATTTATTGTTTTTGACTTGTTTAATCGTATCAGTAACAGGAACCGCAAGCAAAGCTGCCTGATGCGTAAAGGTAGCCTCGGCTAATTCATGAAGACTATCCAGTGAGACAAAAGGGCGTGCTCCATCATGGATAAATACCATTCCACTGTATCCTTCCATGCTTTTCAAACCTTCAAAAACGCTTTGCTGGCGTTCTTTACCACCCTTTACAATTTGGACGTTCTTTTGAAAAGCGGTATTGTTAATTAGATCACGGATACGTTCTTCCTCTTTTGGATTAACAACCAAAGAGATAGAAGTACACCAGCTGTCCCGGTTGAACAATTCCAAAGTATGTATGATTAGCGGCTTGTTTCTAATTTTTATGAACTGTTTGTTTTCCCCGGCTTTCATCCGTTTGCCTTGGCCAGCTGCCAATACAATTGCATGATAACTCCTCATTATTTTACCATCCTATGTTTATATAGTTGGATAGCCTCAAGTATCGACGCTATTTCATTATGTATTATTCCTAATATTTTACTGAGACTGCTAAAACGAATTAAATCTCCAATAAGCAACAAAAGCGATAACATAATGTTATCACTTTTGTTTTCCTCTATATGTTATACCTTTTTTATAATGCTTTTTCAAGTAATTTCGGTTTTGCAAAAATCATCCGGCCTGCCGACGTTTGTAATACGCTAGTAATTAAAACTTCGATCGTTTTGCCAATATAATCCTTGCCTTCCTCCACTACTATCATCGTTCCATCATCCAAGTAAGCAACGCCCTGGTTATGTTCCTTTCCATCCTTGATTACTTGAACAGTTAACTCTTCACCCGGCAGTACCACTGGTTTCACCGCATTAGCTAAATCATTAATATTCAATACTTGCACATGTTGGAATTCACAAACTTTGTTCAAGTTAAAGTCATTGGTGACCACTATGCCATTGATCACTTTTGCCAGTTTAACAAGCTTGCTGTCTACTTCCTGGATTTCTTCAAAATCGCCTTCATATATTTCTACATTTACAGGAAGGTCTTTTTGCATTCTGTTAAGTACATCAAGCCCCCGACGTCCGCGGTTCCTTTTCAGAACATCAGAAGAGTCCGCAATATGCTGTAGTTCTTCCAGAACAAATTGAGGAATCAATACTGTTCCTTCCAGGAAACTTGTTTGGCAAATATCAGCGATCCTTCCGTCAATAATGACGCTGGTATCTAATATTTTTACTTTGGGAGCACTTTCGGTATCTGCTTCCACGTCTGTTTGTGAATTTTTTTCCTTCTCTTTTTTTGCCAATGTTAACAAGTTCAAAAATTCATCTCTACGTTTAAACCCTACTTGAAAACCGAAATAGCCAAGTAAAAATGTCACAAAAATCGGCAATACTTGAGAAACAAGCTTAATATCAATATCTAAGATTGGTATTGTTATTAAATACGCAATTAACAGCCCCAGGATTAGTCCAAGACTTCCAAATAACAAGTCTCCCACCGGAGCTTTGATGAGTGTTTCTTCCACCCACCTCAAGAAGTCAACAATGTAATCTACCAGCCAAAATGATATTAAGTATAGAATAATTGCCCCAAATACTAGACCCGCATATGGTGACTCTACCCAGTTTCCATTTGTTAGATTTAGTAAATTCAATACTTCTGGTATATACAAATACCCAATAGTTCCACCTGCTATAATAATAAACAGCTGTACAATTCTTTTTAACACCAAAGGTCACCTCCTATGAGTCAGTATTTCCAAATTTATAAATTTTATCCCCGAATTCATTGATTATTAGAGTTTCATTTAATTAAGTAAAACCAAACCACCGTTATAGCCTGTAATGATAACTTGTAAACTAGGTGGAATCCTTAAAAAATAAGTTATCACACTTGACAAAATCAGTCAAATGAGCAAAAATATTGATTTTATCACAGAGAAATCTGTTAGTCAATGTAAAGAAATGTATTCGCTGCTGTAATCCCTGGTGTGGCAGGAGATAATCTCATAAAACAAAATAGATGGGATACTAAATATATCTGTATATAAACAGCTATAAACTTCAGCAGACCTCCATTGTCTTGGCTCTTCCCTCTAGTCTCCTCCCAGGGTAGCTTTCAACGCTTCGTGTACAGTATTTACTCCCACAATTTCGATATTTGCTGGGGGAGTCCATCCATCCAGATTTTTCTTTGGAATAATTGCCCGCTGAAATCCTAATTTTGCAGCTTCCTGAACTCTTTGGTCGATGCGCGCAACTCTTCTTACCTCGCCTGTTAAGCCTACTTCACCTATTAAAACATCATCAGGCTTTGAAACCTGATCCCTGAAGCTGGAGGCAATACTCACAGCAACTGCTAAATCAATAGCAGGCTCATCCAACTTAACTCCTCCGGCTACTTTAACGTAGGCATCCTGGTTTTGAAGCATGAGTCCGACCCTTTTTTCTAAAACAGCCATTAACAGAGGGACCCGGTTATGGTCAATTCCCGTCGCCATCCGCCGGGGGTTCCCAAAACTGGTTGGCGAAATAAGCGCCTGGATTTCTACCAATACAGGACGGCTTCCTTCCATAGAAGCTACTACGGTAGAGCCGGCTGCCCCTTGCGAACGTTCCTCAAGGAATATTTCTGAAGGATTACTAACCTCTCGTAAACCCTCTTCCTTCATTTCAAAAATTCCCATTTCATTGGTACTTCCAAAACGGTTCTTTACACCTCTCAAAATACGAAATGTATGATGCCGCTCGCCCTCAAAATATAAAACAGCATCGACCATATGTTCCAGCAGCCGCGGCCCTGCTATCGAGCCTTCCTTTGTTACGTGGCCGACAATAAAAATTGGTATTCCCTTACTCTTAGCTATACGCATTAGTTCACTTGTACATTCCCGTACTTGTGAGACGCTGCCAGGGGCACTGGTAACCTCTTCCCGGTATATAGTCTGAATCGAGTCAATAACTACAAAAGAGGGATTCAACTGTTCAATTTGATTAACAATGTCTAATAAGTTCGTTTCAGCTAATACATACAGACTGTCCGAAAGCACCCCTAAGCGGTCGGCCCTTAATTTCGTCTGCCTGGCGGATTCCTCCCCAGATATATACAAAACATTCATTTGCTTACCAGCTAGCTGGGAGGAAACTTGTAGAAGCAATGTTGACTTACCAATGCCTGGGTCTCCGCCAATTAACACTAAGGACCCCGCGACAATACCTCCACCTAAAACCCGATTAAATTCAGGCATAGACGTGGTCACACGCGGTTCCTCTTCAGACTTAATTGCGTTGATTTTTTCTGGTTTCGCCTTTGCGGAAGGTTGTACTTGAAATGTATGCCTGGAAGAAGATTGAGAAGCTTCTACTTCCTCTACAAAAGTATTCCAATTATGACATCCTGGGCACTTTCCCATCCATTTCGGTGTTTCATACCCGCATTCCTGGCAAACATACTTTGTCTTTTTCTTTGCCAATTAAAATCTCTCCTCACCTATTGTATACGATTGAGATAACGAACAAGTTACAGACATCTATCAATTTATTTAAATTTCTCTATCTCTCTGATAGTAACCAAAGGAACCAAAAAACGGAAGGGACCGGCCTTCCGTTTTTGATCATCTATCTTTCAGTCTTTTGTTTATTTTTATTCAGCGGTAACACTGAATTCATCTTTCTTATTTACATCAATTTTAACTTTTTGCCCTTTTTGGATTGTTTCTTTTAATAATTCTTCAGATAAAAGATCCTCGACGTTTTTCTGAATAGAACGGCGTAGCGGACGTGCGCCATATTCAGGGTCAAACCCTTCACTTGCGATTTTCTCAATTGCTTTTTCGGATAAAGTAAAATCAATATCCTGGGCAGCCAGCCTTTTTTGCAGCTCTTGGGCCATTAATGTGACTATTTCATTCATATGCTTTCTTTCAAGTGAATGAAAGACAATGGTTTCATCGATTCTATTTAAGAATTCCGGGCGGAAAGCTTTTTTAAGTTCATCGATCACCTTGTCTCTCATGCCTTTGTATCCCTGGTCTTCATCACCTACATTGAAGCCTACATACTTATTCCGTTTCAGCTCACTGGCTCCGACGTTTGATGTCATGATTAATACGGTGTTACGGAAATCGACCAATCGGCCTTTAGAGTCTGTCAAACGCCCATCTTCTAACACTTGAAGTAAGACATTGAATACTTCCGGATGAGCTTTTTCCACTTCGTCAAGCAGGACAACAGAATAAGGTTTTCTTCTTACCTTCTCTGTCAGCTGTCCACCCTCTTCGTAGCCCACGTATCCAGGAGGTGAACCAACAAGCCTCGAAGTCGAATGTTTTTCCATATACTCGGACATGTCTATCCGAATCATCGCTTCTTCGTCTCCGAACATAGAATCAGCTAATGCTCTGGCTAACTCCGTTTTCCCGACACCAGTAGGACCCAGGAAGATAAAAGAACCAATTGGACGCTTAGGATCCTTTAATCCTGCCCGGGCACGACGAATAGCTTTAGCTACAGCTTTGACTGCCTCTTCCTGGCCAATCACACGATTGTGAAGGACCTCTTCCATGTTGAGTAGGCGTTCACTCTCATCTTTCGTTAGCTTGGAGACAGGTACACCAGTCCAAGTAGAGACGACGCTGGCAATGTCTTCGACTGTAACTTCCGAACTCTCCTGCCCTTGCTGTTCTTTCCATTCATCTTTCGTTTGTTCTAGTTCATCTCTTAATCGTTGTTCGCTGTCCCTTAGCGAAGCAGCTTTCTCAAATTCCTGGCTTTGTACAGCTGCATCTTTTTCCTTGCGAACCTCTTCTAATTTCTGTTCCAAATCTTTTAAGTTTGGCGGAGCAGTGTAAGAACGTAGCCTTACTTTAGAACCCGCTTCATCAATTAAATCAATAGCTTTATCTGGTAAAAATCGGTCAGTAATATAACGATCTGACAAAGTTACTGCAGCTTCAATAGCTTCATCCGTAATTGTTACGCGGTGATGGGCTTCATACCGATCCCGTAATCCACGTAAAATTTGAGTAGATTGATCCATTGTTGGTTCATCGACTTGGATAGGCTGGAAACGACGCTCCAATGCTGCATCTTTTTCGATATATTTTCTGTACTCATCTAATGTAGTTGCACCGATACATTGAAGCTCTCCACGTGCCAGAGAAGGTTTCAAAATGTTGGAAGCATCTATTGCGCCTTCTGCTCCTCCCGCTCCGATAAGGGTATGCAATTCATCGATGAATAGAATAATATTTCCCGCCTGACGGATTTCTTCCATTACTTTTTTCAAACGGTCTTCAAATTCACCACGATACTTTGTACCTGCTACTACTGTGCCCATATCCAAGGTCATCACACGTTTATCTCTTAAGATTTCCGGCACATCATTGTTAACTATTTTTTGGGCCAATCCTTCTGCTACTGCAGTCTTACCAACACCTGGTTCCCCTATTAATACCGGGTTGTTTTTCGTTCGCCTGCTTAACACTTGGATAACACGCTCAATCTCTTTCCCCCGTCCGATAACAGGGTCTACATTGCCTTCTTTGGCAATAGTGGTTAAGTCTCTCGCTAGTGAATCCAAGGTTGGCGTATTAGCAGCTGCCGATTGTGAACCATTTCGCCCATGCTGACCTGCTGCCGATTCGTTGCTTCCCAATAATTGCAATACTTGCTGACGCGCTTTATTCAGGCTGACACCAAGGTTATTAAGAACCCTGGCTGCTACTCCTTCTCCCTCACGGATAAGCCCTAGCAGAATATGCTCAGTTCCTACATAAGAATGGCCGAGTTTCCTTGCCTCATCCATGGATAATTCAATCACTTTCTTAGCACGAGGGGTATAGTGGATAGTTTGTGAAACCTTTTGTCCACGGCCGATCAGTTGTTCGACTTCTTCCTGGATTTTTTCGGTTTCCAATCCGAGAGAACTTAAAGCTTTAGCTGCTATCCCTTCTCCTTCTCTTACCAAACCTAATAAAATATGTTCTGTTCCTATGTTATTATGCCCTAATCTAACCGCCTCTTCTTGAGATAAGGCTAGTACCTTTTGTGCTCTTTCAGTAAATCGCCCAAACATCATCAGGTCTTCCTCCTTACAAAGTTAGTTTTCTAGTTTAAAACGTTCACGAATCAATGAGGCCCTAAGTATATCTCTCTCCTTAGGTGAAAGTGATTTTTGTGCGTAATGTTGCAAAAATCCAGGCTGCGACAAAATCATTAACTCATTTAGTATACTTTTGGAAATATCCTCTATATAACCGACGTCAATACCAAGCCTGACATCAGACAAACATTTGGCAGCCTCTTTCGACTCAATGATACGGCTATGCTGTAAAATACCGTAAGATCGGAATACCCGATCTTCTAACTCCGTTTCCGACTGTTCAACCAACAGTTGCCGTGCTTTTCTTTCTTGATTTATCAGCTGGTTTACCACGCTTTGCAAATCCTGTACGATATCATGCTCAGATTTTCCCAAAGTGATTTGGTTCGATATTTGAAATATATTTCCTATCGCTTCACTGCCCTCGCCATATATTCCTCTTACGACAAGTCCCAGCTGGCTGATTGCCGGGATCATCCGGTTGATTTTTTGAGTGAGTGCCAAAGCTGGCAGATGCATCATTACCGAGGCGCGCATACCTGTTCCTACATTTGTAGGACAACTTGTCAAATAGCCTCTATTTTCATCAAAAGCATAATTAATTTTCTCTTCCAGCCAGTCATCAAAAGTAAATGCCTGTTCTAAAGCCTTTTCCAACTGAAAACCCGGAAAATATAATTGTATTCGAATGTGATCTTCTTCATTGACCATGACCGATACTTGTTCATTCTTGGAGATTAATGCTGCAGCTTCCTGATCATTTTCTGCCAAGTGGGGGCTAATCAAGTGCTTTTCTACAAGAACTCTTTTTTCGATTGGTTTCAACTCCCGCATTTTTACAAGCGCCAAATCGTTATAAGTTGAAAATGATTTATTTTCGTATTCGTTGTGAATAAAGGTAAGAACCTTCTCAAGGTCGTCACTTTCAGCAATAATAGGAAAAGGAATCTGTTCGAAGTTTCTGGCTAACCGAATACGGCTGCTCATCACAATATCACTGTCTGGTCCTTGTTCTTTCATCCATGGACTGATGGCTTCATTCATAAATTGCTGCAATGTCATTCTTCCTCACCGTCCCTATCATGGTGGAGGTCCTGTTCTAACTGCCTTATATGATCCCGGACTTTTGCCGCTTGTTCAAATTCCTCATTGGAAATCAATTGTTTTAATTGCTCACGATACTCAAACAATTGTTTCTTTTGGTGGATACTGCTTCCTATTCTTGTGGGAATTTTCCCGTGGTGGTTAGTATTCCCGCTGTGGACCCGACGGAAAATAGGATTTAACTTATCAGAAAACGTTTGATAGCATTGAGCACACCCAAACTTCCCTACTCTCGCAAACTCTTGGTAATTCATGCCGCATTTAGGGCACTGTAACTCTTGCTGTGCAGGAATATTTGCTTGTTGGTCACTGAAGCCCGTACTTTCAAACTTAAACAAGCCAGATAATAAATTATGCAAAGAGTAGGCTTCATCGTCATAACCCATGTAACCTTTTTCTTTAGCACAATATTCACAGACGTGCACTTCTGTTTTGTTTCCGTTTACTATCTTTGAAAAATGCAAGGTAGCTGGACGTTCATGGCACTCCTGACATTCCATACCACTCTCCCCCTTTTTTTCCTCAATATTTGAGAGTTGATAGCATTGCAGTCATAATACGCGATCTTACTTCGTCCCGGACAGGCAATTGAAAAGCGAGCGTGCTTCTATCGATAGCTCCAGCCATCATTTTTGCTTCGCGCTTTGTGATCAATTCTTCCTCCAGCATTCTTTCCAGGATATCTACTGCTGCTTGCTGGGTGACTGTCGGCTGGATCATCTTAATAATGTCATCAATCAATTTTGCTTTATCTTCATCCTTGATGCGGATAATACGGATGTATCCTCCGCCGCCGCGTTTACTTTCGACTATATACCCTCTTTCCACAGTAAAGCGGGTTTTAATCACATAATTTATTTGAGAAGGCACACATTGAAATTGATCAGCTATTTCGCTTCTTTTAATTTCCACTGTGTTTTGCTTATTTGCTTGAAGAATTTCTTTTAGATAACTCTCGATAATATCAGATATATTACTCATTTGCCCTCCCCCCTCGCCTTTGACTTTGACTATCTTTGACTTTACATTTATTATACTCAACTTTTCAAGTGATGCAAATATAACGTTCCTTAATATCTTTTACTTTAAGGGGACAATATAAACTTTTCTAATTAAATTATTAACTTTCACCTGTCAGGTTAGACGTACTGTTTAATTAGCGTCATGTTTCCTTTACTTGGCTGACATGTTTTAGAGCCGAAATTTCTTCAATTAATTGATGTTTATCAATGGGAGTTCGGTTTAAAAGTTCTATAGAAACACTCCTAGCTTCATCCTCCCTCGCAACCTCCATTTTTTCAATTTTTAAGTTGAATTTTTCAAAAATTCGAAGAAGGCTTTCCATTCTTAAACCTTCCTCTACAATGAGGAGAATGTGCAAATTTTTTCTCTTTTTTAAAAAGATATTCTCCACGCGGTTTAAAAAAATCAGGCTTAATAATATAATTACTGTGGTTAGAACTGCTAAGCTATACATCCCTGCCCCTACTACTAAGCCTAACCCTGCAACCGTCCATACCGACGCAGCAGTTGTTAACCCGCGAATGTTTTTTCCGTGAACCATTATGGTACCTGCGCCTAGAAAACCAATTCCACTTATAACATAAGAAGGGATACGAGCTGGATCAAATCTGACATTGTCGTATTTTTCCATAAAAGTTTCAAATCCATAAATGGATAACAACATCATTAAACAGGAACCGACTCCCACTAAGATATGTGTACGAAATCCTGCTGCGTGGTTATTCCATTCCCTTTCCCAACCTATCAACCCGGATAGTAATAGAGCAACGGATATCCGGATGATCATTAATATAAAATCATCATTAAACAATTCAGCTATATCCAATTTGTCTCCCCCTCTTATCCCTATGTATCTTTACTTAATGTACCCTTTCCTTACTAATTCTAACTACCGTTTCATTTATTTTATTAGGAGATGAGTACTTCTAAACCAAAGGCTATTAAGATAGTTATTTTTTATTTTACTAATTGGATGGTTGTATAATCAAATGAATATTTATTTCTTCTAATGAAATAAATGGAACAGCCACTTTATTACAGCGCCCCTCAGAGAAAGGGGGCGGATTTGGGAGATACAAAAAACACCCTTCAAGAGAATCAACTCTTAAAGGGTGTTTTGTTTTTGCCTGGCGGCGTCCTACTCTCGCAGGGGCAAAGCCCCAACTACCATGGGCGCTGAAGAGCTTAACTGCTGTGTTCGGCATGGGAACAGGTGTGGCCTCTTCGCTATTGCCACCAGACCTACGGGACTTAGGTCGTTCTGTGTCGTTCATAGGAAGTGAACGGTTTTAACAGAACTTCCTAAATGGTAAATCAAAAGTTTGCACCTTCAAAACTAGATAAGAAGGAAAGACATCAACGAACACGATTTATTGCTTGTTTTAAGTTAAGTCCTCGATCGATTAGTATCCGTCAGCTGCACGTGTCACCACGCTTCCACCTCGGACCT
>NZ_FNFL01000010.1 GCF_900101125.1 Sediminibacillus albus
AGGTCCGAGGTGGAAGCGTGGTGACACGTGCAGCTGACGGATACTAATCGATCGAGGACTTAACTTAAAACAAGCAATAAATCGTGTTCGTTGATGTCTTTCCTTCTTATCTAGTTTTGAAGGTGCAAACTTTTGATTTACCATTTAGGAAGTTCTGTTAAAACCGTTCACTTCCTATGAACGACACAGAACGACCTAAGTCCCGTAGGTCTGGTGGCAATAGCGAAGAGGCCACACCTGTTCCCATGCCGAACACAGCAGTTAAGCTCTTCAGCGCCCATGGTAGTTGGGGCTTTGCCCCTGCGAGAGTAGGACGCCGCCAGGCAAAAACAAAACACCCTTTAAGAGTTGATTCTCTTGAAGGGTGTTTTTTACTAGGATTATAAAAATAACGGAAGTTGCTAGCTTGTGTAATTTTTGTAAGTTGTCCAGATGGTCCATCTATCCTTTTCATGAATGCTTTCATTACCGGAATTCAACTGTCTTTTAATATAATTAACTAATATATTTAACTCTTTATCACTCAACTCATGAAGGATTGATCTTCCTGTCCGTGCTTTGATGTCCTGTTCTAAACAACGGAAGGAATTATAATGCTTACGGGTTTCCCAAAATGTGAGGGTATTGATATGAGAGAAGCCTGAGTTATGTAGAAACTTTTCAACCTCTGTTGCCAAAGGTCGTCTTTCTCGCTCAAAAGTAATTAAATTGGGAAAAGCCTCAAAAAAATATCCGCGAATATGATTTTTATTCCCAGGCAATAAGCAATCTTCCAGTGTCCGATCTTGAATGAAAGCTATTCCGCCTGGCTTTAGTAAGCGGTGGATTTCTTTAAACAGGAGTGGAAGGTCAGTAAGGTGATGGATGACTGCCCGATTTAGTATTAGGTCAAACTGTTCATTTTTCAACTCGGTATTAGCGGCGTCACCCCAAATGAATTCCGTATTTAATTCATTTTTACAGTACTTTCGGGCAGTGCGCAGCATTTCTTTTGAATAATCTAATCCTATAATTCTTTTCGCGCCCATCTGGGCCAAAGCTTTTGTGTATATTCCACCGCCACAGCCCAAGTCTAATATGGTACTTCCTTCAATATTGACGCGGGACAGAAGGATGTTTTCCCAAAGAGGATCAACGTCTCGGTTAGTGTACGAGAGCCGGGTTTCTTTGGAATGAAAATCGACGGCCATGTTGCCACCTCCAAATTAAAGAACAAACTTTTGATTATTATATATCTGATTGGTAATAAAAACCATCCTACTTTGTAATTAAAAATTTTTACTGCTGTACAAACAACTTTCGTTACTTTTTTCATAGACTGCAATATAAGTATTTTTTAAGTTTATTGTATAGTTTCGTTAGATTAGGAAAGACTAAGCTAACGGAGGTGGAGAAATTGGAGAACAATTATAAAAGTGAAATGTGCGGAATTTGTAATCGCGAGAAGCCAAAAGGAATCCATTTGTACACTTTATTTATTTGTTGTGACTGCGAACAGAAAATGATCCACACAGAACCATGTGAAGCAGAGTACCAGCATTATCTCGATAAATTAAAAAACATGAAACAAACAACCCTATATTCATAGATTTTCAGAGCCCTTGTCATCTGCCCGGATGATAAGGGTTTTAACATACGATTAAAATTTCCTTTTCTAGTCAGGCTAGCTTTTTTTACTGTATAAAGGGTATGACCCTTTTATTTTCATTATCTCGATTTATCTCTTGGCAGGATAGCGATTTGGTTTACAATGTAAGAAAGAGGAGCAGAAAGTCAAATAGTCTCCTTATTCTGCTAATGAACCAGCTTACTAAATTAAAGGATGTAATCAATGAAATATAACCAAAGTCAAACTCCGTTGTTTAATGCTTTAAAAAATTTTTCTGGCAGCAAGCCAATTTCCTTTCATGTTCCAGGCCATAAAAATGGCCGAATTTTCCCTGAGTCGGGAAAGGGATACTATGAATCCCTATTGAATATGGATGTTACCGAACTAACAGGCTTAGATGATCTCCATGCCGCTGAGGGCGTGATTAGCAGGGCCCAACGATTAGCTGCAGATTTGTTTTCGGCAGAATCCACTTTTTTCTTGGTAGGAGGGAGTACAGCAGGGAATTTGGCAATGATATTAGCGGCTGCTTCACATGGGAGTAAAATGCTAGTACAGCGTAATTCCCATAAATCAATACTAAATGGATTGGAACTTGGTGGAGTGGAGCCCGTTTTTGTTGCTCCGGAATACGATAGCAATGTGAACCGTTATCACGCTCCTTCTTTAAAGACTGTCAAAGAGGCAGTCAGTGAACATCCGACTATTTGTGCCATTGTACTTACCTATCCTGATTATTTTGGCAGAACCTTTGCTTTAAAAGAGATCATCGATTTTGCTCACCAAAAAGACATCGCAGTACTAGTAGACGAGGCTCATGGCGTCCATTTTTCATTATCAAAATATTTCCCGTTATCAGCACTTGAGTTAGGGGCAGATATCGTTGTCCAATCTGCTCATAAAATGGCCCCGGCGTTGACCATGTCTTCTTTTCTTCATATCAAATCAAAGATTATAGACAGGGAGGATGTTGCTTATTACTTGCAAATGATGCAGTCTAGCAGCCCTTCATACCCATTGATGGCAAGCCTTGATTTAGCCCGGCATTACCTGGCGAATATGCCTGCAAGGTTAGTGGATGAAATAATAAATAGCGCTAACAGCCTAAGGGAAGAATTAGCGAAGGAAATGTCCTGGAAAATACTTGAACCGGAGCAAGGGATAGACGATCCCTTGAAAGTTACCTTGGAGGTTCCAAACGGATGTTCAGGCCGTGATGTGGCTAAATTATTTGAAGCACAGAATATTTATCCAGAACTATATACTCATGATCAAGTACTCTTTATCCATGGTCTGGCTCCTTTTCAGGAATGGAGAATGTTTAAAGAAGCAATGAAAAAGATATCTGGGCAATTAAAATTCCTTCCCAACCATGGTACAATAGGGAGTGTACGGATAAATCAAAAGCCTGTTCAGTCATTGGAAATAACTTATCAGCAAATGAAAAAGAGAAACAAACAATTTCTTAGTTGGCAGCTCGCAGAAGGAAACATAGCTGCTCAGTCTGTCGTTCCCTATCCACCGGGTATACCGCTCATCCTTAAGGGAGAGAGAATAACAGGAAACCATATAAAGGTGATAAAATACTTACTAAAGCAAGGGACAAATTTTCAAAATCAACAAGTTGAACAAGGCATTATTTGTTTTATATAGATAGTAACTCTAAAGGAGAATGATTGTGCGAGGATATTTTATTACCTTCGAAGGCGGTGAGGGGGCCGGTAAGACTTCTGTATTGAAGGCTGTCGAGCAACGGTTACTGGAAAACGGGCATGAGGTAGTTGCTACCAGGGAACCAGGCGGAATAGAAATTGCCGAGAATATAAGACAGATAATTTTGGATCCTTCCCATACAGAAATGGATGGAAAGACAGAAGCTTTACTTTATGCAGCCGCCCGGCGCCAGCACTTAGTCGAAAAAGTGCTTCCGGCGCTCCAAGAGGGAAAAATCGTTTTATGTGATCGTTTTATTGATAGCAGTCTTGCATATCAGGGTTATGCTAGAGGTCTTGGCATGGAAGAGGTTTTTCAAATCAATAAATTTGCAATAAGCAAGTGTATGCCAGATTTAACCTTATTTTTCGACATTCAACCAGAAACAGGTCTAAAGCGGATAGCTGCCAATAAACAGAGGGAAAAAAACCGCCTGGATTTAGAGAATGTAAAATTCCACGAAAAGGTTTATGAGGCTTACCAATTGCTATTAGATAAATTCCCGGGCCGCATTCATTCGATTAATGCAGACCAACCAATCGATATGGTGGCAAATGCCGCATATGAAAAAATTGTTTCTTTTTTGCATTAAACAGGAATATTATTTTTTATAAAGAAAGCCCGCGCTAATTGGCGAATATTAAAAATAAAGGAGAGAAGAGTAATGAAGCTGATTATAGCAGTTGTCCAGGATAAGGATACGAATCGTGTTACGGATGCTTTGGGTGAGGGGAACTATAAGACAACAAAGTTATCTTCCACCGGCGGTTTCTTAAAAGAAGGAAACACAACTCTAATGATAGGGTGCGATGACCAACACGTCGACGAGGCACTTGATATCATTCGTGACAACTGCAGCCAGAGGGAACAAATGGTGGCACCTATTTCACCAATGGGAGGAAATGCAGATTCTTATATCCCCCGTCCGATAGAAGTCGAAGTAGGCGGAGCTACCGTTTTTGTTCTTCCAGTGGAATCTTTCTTTCAATTTTAAATAAAAGGGGAAAAAGGAATGAAAATCACACAAGATATACGCTCACAGTTGGATGCTTCCCCTAAGAACGTCTCCCAGACTGTCAAGGGAGGGCAAAGCTTTGGGAATGTTGTCGAGTCCCAAAGCCAAAAGCTTAAAGAAACAGAACTGCAAAAGTTAATGAAAGATTTGACTGTGCAGGGAGAAAGGTTAGGACGCGTCCGCTCTTTTCGGGATCTCGCCAAATATAAGCGGATGGTTAAGAATTTTGTTCAAGAAGCTGTCCAATATGGAATGGAACTAAAGCATTCTCACAGTTGGAATATGGATGGGAATAACCGCAAGTTAACAACGGTAGAGGAAATTGACCAAAAGTTAGTCGAATTGACCGAAGCGGTAATCGAGCAAGAGAAAAAACCGATAAACATCTTAGGTGTAATCGGTGAGATCAAGGGATTATTGGTGAATTTGTACACCTAAGTTTTAAAAGGAAGTTCATTATAAGGATGGAATTATATGAAAACATGGTCAGAAATAGCTTCCATACAACCGCTGGCTGCCAAAATGTTGACAAACAGCCTTGCTAAGCAAAGAGTTTCCCATGCATACTTGTTTCAAGGAAACAGAGGAACAGGAAAAAAAGCAATCAGTATGATAATGGCTAAAAGTATATTTTGCCAGCATCAAGACGGTCAAGAGCCTTGCCAGCATTGCAAAGAATGCCAGCGGATTGAATCAGGGAACCATCCCGATGTCCATTGGGTAATTCCTGACGGGCAATCCATTAAAAAAGATCAAATTCTCCATTTGCAAAAGGAGTTCACATATACAGGCTTAGAATCGAATCAAAAAGTTTATATTATAGAAGACGCCGAAAAAATGACAGCCAATGCTTCCAATCGACTGCTGAAATTTTTAGAAGAACCAAGTAAGCAGACAACCGCTATGCTACTTACATCAAACAGTCAATCCATTTTACAAACGATCCGTTCCAGGTGCCAAATTATGGCATTAAAGCCATTAAATGCATCTAACTTAGAAAAGCAGCTTCAGGAGGAGGGCCTGTCCCTATCTAATGCAAGACTGATGTCTGCGATTACTAATAATATTTCCGAAGCCCTGGAAATCAGTGGTGATGACTGGTTTGCTAATGCTAGAAAATTAGTGGTACAATTAATAGAAGTACTCCAAACTAAACCAGAAGAAGCGATGTTATTCCTAAATAACCTTTGGCTGCCACACTTTAAAGAGAGACAGCAGCTGCAAAGAGGTTTGGATTTATTGATATTATGGTTTAAAGATATAGTGTACAGCCATGTAGACAACGACGATGCCATTATTTTCGTAAACGAACAAGACAAGCTGACACAGTCCTCCATGCATTGGTCTAAACAACAGGCTGCAGATGCATTGCGCAATATATTGGAGGCAAAGCGAAAATTAGAACAAAATGTGCATCCTGCTTTAGTAATGGAGCAGCTGACACTTCATATAAAGAGGTGAAAGAAATGATAGAAGTAATTGGCGTCCGCTTTAAAAAAGCGGGTAAAATATATTATTTCGATCCGGGGGAATATTCCATTTCCAATGATGATTATGTGATTGTGGAAACGGTCCGCGGGGTTGAATTCGGGAAAGTAGTAATACCTAACAAAAAGGTTGATGAAGAAGACGTTGTTCTCCCTTTAAAGAAAGTTATTCGCTTGGCGACTGATAAGGATAAATTGACAGTCGTAGAAAACCAGGAGAGTTCTCGTGAAGCTCATCGGGTTTGTGAGCAAAAGATCAAAGAACATAAACTGGATATGAATTTAGTAGAGGTAGAGTACACATTTGACCGGAATAAAGTGATATTCTATTTTACAGCAGATGGACGTGTGGATTTTAGAAATTTAGTGAAAGATTTGGCGTCTGTTTTTAAAACCCGCATTGAATTGAGACAAATAGGAGTACGGGATGAAGCAAAACTCCTCGGTGGTGTAGGGCCGTGCGGAAGAATGTTGTGCTGTTCCACCTTCCTTGGAGATTTTGAACCAGTTTCAATCAAAATGGCCAAAGATCAGAACCTTTCATTAAATCCTGCCAAGATTTCTGGTTTATGTGGAAGGTTAATGTGTTGTTTGAAATACGAAAATGACGATTATGAAACAGCTAAGAAAATATTGCCTGACCTGGGAGAAGAAATTAACACAGACTATGGTTCAGGAAAAGTTGTCGGGTTAAATATTCTTGAACGGTTAGTCCAAATTGAAATCCCTGAAAAAGAACGGGTTATTGAATATACAATAGATGAGCTTATCAATGAAGGAGTTATTACTACGCAAGCCACGGAATGATGGGGTGGAAGGTCGCGTGAATAAAAAAGAAGTGTTTGAACAAGTGACAGATATGGAAGAAAAAATCGGCCAGCTTTATCAGCAGTTAGGTGATTTAAAAAACCACCTCGGTGAGCTGCTGGAAGAAAACCACAGGCTTACCGTCGAGAATCATCACCTCCGTAACCGCTTGGAAAGCAGTAACAATCATCAAACAAAAGAAAAGTCTGGCAGCGATGACAGCCAAGAGGTAGCAGTAGGAGAAGGTTACGATAACTTGGCACGATTATATGAGGAAGGTTTTCATATTTGTAATGTCCATTTTGGCAGTCCTCGCCAGGATGAAGATTGCTTGTTTTGCTTATTGTTTCTTAATAAGAGCAAATAAGTTATGTTCCAACTTACTTATGAAGCAAACAGAGCGGACGAATATCGAAAACCAACATTTTGTAAGGACTGATCCAAAGAAGATGATTTTCTTTTGGTTCAGTCTTTCTTTTTACATGAAAGGATTTGGAAAAGTGAAAGATGTTGAACTGCAAAAAGGAGAACGGCTTGATTATTTACTAGCCGAAGAAAAAATGAGGATCATTCAGAGCCCGGAGGTATTCGCTTTTTCTCTGGATGCAGTCCTTCTGGCTGACTTCACCTATGTACCAATAAAGAAGGGCAGGATTCTCGACCTCTGTACGGGGAATGGAGTCATTCCTTTATTGATCAGCAGGCGGTCATATGCTCATATTACGGGAGTGGAGATACAAGAGCGGCTTTATGATATGGCAGTAAGAAATGTGGAGCTTAATGGCCTGTCAGAGCAAATAGATATGGTCCACGGGGATCTGAAGGAAATGCATGAGATGCTTGGAAATGGAGGATTCGATTTAGTTACCTGTAATCCGCCATACTTTACAACGCCCCAGAAAAAGGAGCAGAATATCAATGAATATCTGACTATAGCCAGACATGAAATCTATTGTACGCTAGAGGATGTAGTAAAGTCGTGCAGCAGGCTCGTCCGTCCAGGAGGAAAAGTCGCAATGGTGCACCGACCGGGCCGTCTAGTTGACTTGCTTGCTTTGTTCAGAAAGTATAAAATCGAACCTAAAAAAATGCGGTTAGTTTATCCTAAAGCAAATAAAGAAGCTAATATTTTGTTGATTGAAGGAATCAGGGATGGAAAACCGGATTTGAAAATTCTTCCCCCTCTTTATGCCTTCGATGAACAAGACAATTACACAAAAGAGCTTGAGGAAATATTGTATGGAAAAGAAAAATAACTATTATGTCTATATATTGAAATGCAAAGATGGCAGTTTATATACAGGTTATACAAATGACTTGGAAAAGAGGATTTCCAGGCACGAAAGCGGTAAAGGTGCAAAATACACGAGGGGCAGAGGCCCTTTTCAGTTGGTTTACTACAGATCTTTTGCAACAAAGCAGGAAGCACTACAACAGGAATACCGAATAAAAAAGCTTCCAAAAATACAAAAAAAGCGGTTGATTAAATCTTATACAGAAGGGCATGATGAGTGATGAACTTGCAAAGCAGTTTCCAGGGTTCGTTCGATGGGGGAACATTATACATCGTTCCTACGCCTATTGGCAATCTGGAAGACATCACTTTACGGGCATTAAATACATTAAAAACTGTTGATTACATTGCAGCAGAAGACACCCGAAATACTAAAAAGCTGATGAATCACTTCTCGATTGAAAAACCAATGGTTAGTTATCATGAGCATAATAAACAAATGAGGGAAACAAAGCTTTTAAATATTCTTCACGAAGGGAAAGACATTGCATTAGTAAGTGATGCGGGCATGCCAGCGATATCCGATCCCGGCTATGAAATAGTTGACGCTGTCATTGCAGAAAGCCTTCCGGTAGTTGTTCTTCCTGGGGCAAATGCTGCGTTATGTGCTTTGGTAGGTTCTGGTATTTCACCAAAAGAGTTTTATTTCTATGGATTTCTGCCCAGAAAGAAAAAAGACAGAGAAGAAGAGCTGCATTCCTTGAAAAGTGTAAGAGCCTCATTGCTTTTTTATGAATCTCCTCATCGTTTAAAAGATACGTTGCAATCCATACTAACTCAGTTAGGTGATAAAAGAGTAACATTGGCAAGAGAGCTGACCAAGCGTTATGAAGAGTATATCCGCGGCACAACAAAAGAAGTACTGGACTGGACAGAAGCCCATCAGATAAAGGGAGAATTTTGTATTGTAGTGGAAGGCGGAACAGGACAAGCTCTCGAAGAGGACAAGTGGTGGGAGAGTTTTACAGTTGATGACCATGTGCGATATTACATAAGCGGTGGCTTGAACAGCAAGGAAGCAATCAAAAAAACAGCTGTAGATAGACAGGTGCCCAAACGGGACGTCTACCAGGCGTACCATATAAAAGAAAATGATTGAAACTGGACAAGGCTGAAGTGGCTGGATATTGAATGGAAGAAAAAAAGGCCTCTACACTTAGTTAGAGGCCGGGAATAATTATTTGTCTAAACGTGATTGAATTTCATTCAGCAGTTCTTGTGCACCTTCATGGCTAAGTACAAGCTTACCATTTGCCAATGACAAGTTATTATCTGAAATTTCACCAGTGATGTGACAAGTCATATTAGGCTTATATTTTTTCAGGATAATTCGGTCATCGTCCACATAAATCTCTAACGCGTCTTTTTCATTAATACCTAGCGTACGGCGAAGCTCGATAGGGATTACAACCCGGCCTAACTCATCCACCTTACGGACTATTCCAGTAGATTTCATAAAATTTTCTCCCCTCAATCAATTAATTTCGTCAGAATTCGACATCTATTTAGCAATAGCGTACCAGTGTTTTACATAAGTGTCAATTAATTTTTTCAAGAAAATGACTATTTTGCCTAAATACTCAACTTATCCCCTTTCAGGTGGTCAGAGTACAGGTATTTAGCCTCTGTTAAATAACAAAATATGGCACTAGCGAAATAAATGTATCTTCATATAATTCGACACATTTCGACAATTTGTGGCGGTTTGTTCGACAAATAATTATTTTGGTAAGAATGTTTTCTATCACTATCAACGGGTGCCAGGGTACAGAAGCACAATATTCCCTCTCACAATTGGGATATATAGTTGCCGCTATTGTTTATAATGGAAAAAATACTGTAAAATAGCTACAATGTAATCATATTGAATTTATTTAAAGAATGAATCCTGGTAATCTCGGAGGACAAGGCTGTTCCTTTCTTCGTGAAGATACTAGTGAAATAATTTAGTTAGCTGTTAAGAGGAGGTTTCCGTGATGACAAGGGAAAAGAAGACTTTTTATATTACTACGCCCATTTATTACCCTAGTGGAAATTTACACATCGGCCATGCTTATACAACCGTAGCCGGCGATGCGATGGCCAGGTATAAACGCCTGCGTGGATATGATGTCATGTATTTAACCGGTACAGATGAACATGGGCAGAAAATCCAGAAGAAGGCAGATGAAAAGGGTGTAACACCGCAGAAGTATGTTGACGAAATTGTCAGCGGAATTAAAGATTTATGGAAACGATTAGACATTTCTTACGTCGATTTTATTCGTACAACGGAAGAACGCCATAAGCAAACAGTTGAAAAGATTTTTGCCCAGCTGCTAGAGCAGGGTGATATCTACTTAGATGAATATGAAGGCTGGTACTGTACTTCCTGTGAGTCTTTTTTTACAGAGAGACAATTAGATAATGGTCACTGCCCAGATTGTGGCGGACCAGTAGAGAAAGTTAAAGAAGAATCTTATTTCTTTAAAATGAGTAAGTACGTGGACAGGCTTCTCGAATATTACGAACAAAACCCTGATTTTATTCAGCCTGCCAGCCGTAAGAATGAAATGATCAATAATTTTATTAAGCCCGGTTTGGAAGACTTGGCTGTTTCCAGGACTACGTTTGATTGGGGGGTTAAAGTACCCGGCGATCCTAAACATGTAATTTACGTATGGATAGATGCTCTTTCCAATTATATTACAGCTTTAGGGTACGGCAGTGATAATGATGAGCGCTATCAAAAATACTGGCCTGCAGACGTCCATTTGATGAGTAAAGAAATTGTCCGCTTCCATACAATTTATTGGCCAATCATGTTGATGGCTCTTGATTTACCGCTTCCGAAAAAGGTATTCGCCCATGGCTGGATATTAATGAAGGATGGCAAGATGTCTAAATCAAAAGGAAATGTGGTAGACCCTATTCAATTGACAGACCGTTATGGCTTGGATGCTCTTCGTTATTATTTGCTGAGAGAGGTGCCATTTGGATCTGACGGGGTATTTACGCCGGAAGGATTTGTGGAGAGGACCAATTATGACTTGGCTAATGATTTAGGCAACCTGCTAAACAGAACGGTGGCTATGATAGATAAGTACTTTAATGGAGTCATTCCTGACTATAAAGCCGGAGAAGAAACATTCGATGTTCAATTGGAAAAATTGGCCGAGGAAACAGTTGCAAAAGTAGAAGAATCAATGGAAAAAATGGAGTTTTCTGTAGCATTATCAACGATTTGGCAATATATCAGCAGAACGAATAAATATATCGATGAAACCCAGCCGTGGGTGCTGGCAAAAGAGGAAGCTCATAAGGAGAGGCTTGGAAATGTAATGGCTCATTTAGCAGAGGCTTTGCGAAAAGCAGCTGTACTATTAAGGCCATTCTTGACTGAAACGCCTTACAGCATTTTTGAACAACTTGGGGTGGAGGAAGAAGCTTTGAAAGAATGGGAAAGCCTCCATCAAGAAGGGTTAATAGCCGCTGGTACCAAGGTTCATAAGAAAGACCCTATTTTTCCTCGTCTGGACGCTGAAAAAGAGGTCCAAGTAATTAAAGAAATGATGAAAAAGCCTGAACCCGAAAAGCAAGAGTCAAAGCAGGAGGAAGCGAAAGAAGAAATAACGTTTGATGATTTCATGAAGTTGGACCTGCGGGTGGCAGAGGTAGTACGTGCGGAAAAAATGAAAAAAGCTGATAAGCTGTTAAAGCTGCAGATTGATTTAGGCAATGAGCGCAGACAAGTGGTTTCTGGTATTGCTGAACATTACCAGGCAGAAGAATTAATTGGCAGGAAGGTAATTTGTGTTACCAATTTAAAACCAGTAAAACTAAGAGGTGAGCTGTCGCAGGGAATGATCTTGTCAGGGGAAGATGAATCCGGAAAGCTTTCTCTGGCTACAGTAGCCGACTCACTTCCGAATGGATCAAAAGTAAAGTAAAGGCTGAATCTTTTAATAATACAGAAAAAACGCTTATCATGTATGAAGGATAGGCGTTTTTCTATTAAAAAAATAGACAGTGGTAAAACTGATATGCTGGGAGGTTGACTAATTATGCTTTTTGATACGCACGTCCATTTGAATATTACACAATTCGACGAAGACAGACAGGAAGTAATGCAAAGGGCCAAAGAGGCAGGAGTAGAATATATGGTAGTGGTAGGGTTTGACAGGCAAACAATTCCCAAAGCGCTCGAGTTGGCAGAGGCTCATACGAATATCTATGCTGCTGTAGGCTGGCATCCAGTTGATGCAATAGATATGGAAGAGAAGGACTTGGAGTGGATTGAAGAGCTTGCTTCCCACCCAAAAGTAGTTGCTATCGGTGAAATGGGGTTGGATTATCATTGGGACAAATCGCCAAAAGAAATCCAAAAGGAAGTGCTCCGCAAACAAATCCAGCTGGCCAAAAGGGTACAACTTCCGATCGTCATCCATAACAGAGAAGCTACAGAAGATATCATTGAAATCCTGAAAGCAGAAGGCGCAGGAGAAGTAGGGGGTATCATGCACTGTTACAACGACTCGGCTGAGTATGTACAGGAGTGCCTGGATATGAATTTTTATATATCTTTAGGCGGTCCGGTTACGTTTAAGAATGCAAAAGATCCAAAAGAGATAGCTAAACTTGTTCCCTTAAACCGGTTATTAATAGAGACTGACTGTCCTTTTTTAGCTCCCCACCCTAACAGAGGAAAGCGTAATGAACCAGCTTTTGTCAAACTAGTCGCAGAAAAAATAGCAGAGTTGAGAGATATTTCGTTCGAGGAAGTTAGTGAAGCTACAACAAATAACGCCTTAAAATTCTTCCAAATTAAAGAGTGAGCTGTTAAAGGGTAAGAAAGATTGACAGTTATTCGGTTTGTTTGTATTGTAATGTCACTATTTTTGAGTTTAAATAGGATGCAGCAACGTTCATAATGAGAGAGCCGGTACTTGTCTGGCTCTCTTTTTTTTAATACATAAAAAAGCAGGGCGTGTAGTAAAAAACTCGGTAAGAGCTGAGTTTTTCTTCAGCTAGGGGGATAGCATAAACAGGAAAAAGACCTTGTACTATACTATATTACATCTACTTTTGTAAGCAGCTTCAGCCTTTGTAACTTAATTTTAATATTTTTGAAATATAAGGCTGCAATCCTACTTTTGTTCCAGTAATGACAGGGGTTAAAGGACCTAGATAGCTTGTATTGGCAGATTGACAGGTAAAAATGTTGTTTATATAATACAACGGGTATAAAGGAGGCAAGTGAGCATGAAGTTAAATTCAAAGCTATTGTCCGCTTTTAGAACGAAACTAGTCATTTACATTGCTAGTATAGCGGCGGTATTTACTCTTGTAGGCATTTTTACGTATCATGTGACAAAAGCCCAAGTTTCAGTAGAAACAGAAGGTGAAGTAATCACCGTGCGCACACACGCAAAGACTGTAGGGGATGTTCTAAAAGACCTGAATATCAAGTTGGGGGAACATGATAAGATCTCTCATAACCCAGAAGAAAGTCTTACATCAGGCATGAAAATCAACTATACAAAAGCCATCAAGGTAACCGTTTCTACCGATGGCCAAAATCAAACATACTATACAACTTCAGAAACGATCGAAGATTTATTTAAGGAAAATGACATCCGTATTTCAGAGCACGATCAAGTGTCCCATAAAGAATCAGCAGCGTTAACAGATGGTCTAAAAGTTAGCATTGAGAAAGCCTACCAAGTTACCATCAACGACGCTGGGGAAAAAGAAAAATTCTGGACGACCGGCGGGACAGTGGAAGAATTACTGGACAGGGAAAACATTAAACTGGGAAAATTAGATCGGTTAAATGTCAAAAAGGATGAAGAGTTGAGTAAGGATTCAACTATTGAAGTCACCCGTGTAGAAAAAGTGACCGATATCGTCGAAGAGAAGACAGATTACTCTGTGGTGACAAAGCAGGACTCCTCTCTGGAAAAAGGAAAAGAGAAGGTAGTTGCTCCCGGTGAGGAAGGAGTAGTCGCTAAGCATTTCGAAGTAACTTTGGAAAACGGCAAAGAAGTAGACCGTACGTTAATAAAAGAAGAAGTAGCAAAGAAAAGTGAACAACGAATCGTAGCCGTCGGAACTAAAGTAAACCAGCCTTCTGCGACAACTGCTTCAGCCGCCAAGCAGACAACGGTATCCAGGGGAAGCGGCGAAGCGTCAGCTAAGTCCTACTATATGCATGCAACTGCTTACTCCGCTAATTGCAGCGGGTGTTCCGGTGTGACTGCAACAGGAATCGATTTACATGCGAATCCGAATGCTAAAGTTATTGCCGTGGACCCGAAGGTGATTCCATTGGGAAGCAAGGTGTGGGTAGAAGGCTATGGAACAGCAATAGCCGGTGATACAGGCGGTTCTATCCAAGGAAATCGTATCGATCTCCATGTATCCTCGCCTAGCGAAGCCAGCAGGTTTGGCAGCAAAAAGGTCCAAGTAAAAGTGCTTGATTAATTAAGTCGCAGAACCTTTCTCCGTTAAGGAGAAAGGTTCTTTTTATGAAAAGAAGCAGAATAGGAATAGTATTCATTCAGATTTTGCTTTATCCTTAAAAAGTAACAATATAAAGTGTTTATATAAATACCGTAGGATTAGCGGAGGAACTAAATGAATAAACGAAAAGTAAAAGAAATAATCGTAGTAGAAGGAAAAGATGATACGGCAAAAATAAAACAAACCGTGGATGCAGATACGATCGAAACCAACGGTTCGGCAGTTAACAGTGAAATTATTGAACAAATAAAGCACGCCCAGGAAAAACGGGGGGTTATTATCTTTACGGATCCCGATTATCCTGGAGAAAGAATCAGGCATATTGTCGCCAATGCTGTTCCTGGTTGTAAACACGCTTTCTTAACGCGTGAAGATGCAAAAGCTAAACATAATAAGGGAATAGGTATAGAGCATGCATCCAAGGAAGCGCTCCAAAAAGCATTGGCGAATGTTTACGAGTTAGCAGCTACATACGATAGCGAGCTAACCAGGGAAGATTTATTCACGTATGGATTGCTAGGCGGACCGCAAGCAAAGGTCCGCCGTCAGAAACTAGGTGCAATCCTGCAAATTGGTTATACGAATGGAAAACAACTTCTGAAGCGATTGACTATGTTTCAGATTTCCCGGGAAACCTTTATAAACACCATGGAAAAAATCCTGAAGGAGGAGAATGATGAATAATGAAAGGGCGATTGCAACTCCTTTAAAAACAAAAGAGATACTGGCTAAATATGGTTTTTCGTTTAAAAAAAGCTTAGGGCAAAACTTCCTTATCGACGTAAATATTTTAAAAAAAATTATTGATTATGCTGAAATAGACAGTAAAACCGGGACAATAGAAGTAGGGCCGGGAATGGGCGCGTTGACGGAGCAATTGGCTATTCACTCTGACCAAGTCGTTGCTTTTGAAATCGACCAGCGGCTCGTTCCGGTTTTAAATGAAACGTTAGATGCCTATAAAAATGTCACAATTATTAACCAGGATATATTACAGGCAGATATTAACCAGGTCATCAAAGACAACTTCCGTAAAGGTCAAAAAATAAAAGTGGCAGCAAATTTACCATATTACATTACGACACCGATTTTAATGAAGTTATTAATGGACAAACTTCCGGTAGAGAGCTTTACGGTCATGATCCAAAAGGAAGTTGCGGATCGAATGGCTGCCAGTCCTAATACTAAAAGCTACGGTTCATTAACGATAGCAGTCCAGTATTACACCGAAGCTAAGATCGCTATGTCGGTACCTAAAACAGTCTTTATGCCCCAGCCGAACGTAGACTCTGCTGTACTCCACTTACATGTTAGGGAGAATCCTCCTGTTGATGTGGAAGATGAAGCATTTTTCTTTGATTTAGTACAAGCTTGTTTTGGCCAAAGAAGAAAAACTTTAAGAAATAACTTGGCCAGGCACTTTGCGGATCGTTTAAGTAAGACAATAATAGAAGAATTATTGCAGCAAGCTGGAATTGATGGAACAAGAAGGGGAGAGTCCTTGGATATGACGGAATTTGCCCAATTAGCGAACGTCTTTTTTTCAGCTTTGGAAAATCGGTGACCCGTACGTCAGGCTTTTTGCGGCGCACATCTTTATACTCCTGACATAGGCTAGTTAGTAACTAGTGTTTTGATTGGTGCAATCTATATATCCGCCAGTCAAGATGGATGAGGTGAAAAGATGAAAGCTGCAACTGGTGGGTTAGTTACCCGTTTATCTTATAACAATGATATATTGTTCCGGATTAATAATATTACTGATTCTCATGCGTTACTGCATGGCGAGGATGTCCGGCTTGTTGCTGATGCTCCACTGGATGATTTGCAAGTAGTCGAAGAAAGAGATTTAGAAAAAAGGCGTAAACAAGTGAAGGAAAAAGAAGATTATTCTTTTCGGCTTTTTCGCCAGGATTACCAATTGATGAAGGAAAAAAGAGACTATGAATCGACAGCGGGTTATCACCATGACTCGAGTTACTTTCAAATCCCTGCCCGTGTCCTGCATTTGGATGGAGATCGCTTATATTTAAAAAAATGTATAGATGTTTACCAGCAAATTGGTTTGCAAGTACATGGAGTCCATCTTAATGAAAAAGATATGCCACTTGAAATTGCGGGTCTTGTGGAAAAAATCCAGCCGGATATTATTGTAATTACCGGGCACGATGCCTACTCCAGAAACAAAGGGATGAAAAATGATATTCGAGCATACCGCCATTCCAAATACTTTGCTGAAACAGTAAGAGAAGCGCGGAAGGTAATACCGCATCTGGACCAATTAGTTATTTTTGCTGGTGCCTGCCAGTCACACTTTGAGTCTTTAATACGCGCTGGCGCCAATTTTGCCAGTTCTCCGTCACGAATTAATATTCATGCGCTTGATCCAGTCTATATTGCCGCAAAAGTTGCTTATACTCCGTTTATGGAAAAAGTCAGCGTATGGGAAGCACTGCGCAATACGATGACAGGCGAAAAAGGATTAGGGGGCGTGGAAACCAGAGGGTTGCTAAGAACTGGAATGCCATATTTAAAAGAAGAGGAGGCTGAACAGTTATAAATAACATAAGCACTTCCGCAGCTTTGCTGAAGAAGTGTTTTTATTTTGGAAATGAGCTTTTCAGTCACCCCATTTTTGGCGGATGGATACGGTAGGTTTTTTTGGCCCATTCCGTATTGTTTTTTTAGTTATTTCACATAATTTTTCAGTAATTAGATAAAATAAACAGTAATTAAGCAAAAAAGCGTCTTTTGTTATTGACAGTAATTTTGTTATACTGTTATAATATAAGATTTTATTTGACTGGAATACAAGCTTGTGGTATAGTAAGAATAGTGAGGTGGAGTGTATTGGCTAAAACATTGGTGGAAATTAAACAAGGTTTAGATGTGCAGATTGGTAAACGCTTGAAGCTTAAAGCTAATGGTGGGAGAAGAAAAACCATCGAACGGTATGGAACTCTGGCTGAAACGTATCCCTCGGTATTTATTGTAGAACTAGATCAAGATGAGAATGCGTTTGAGCGAGTTTCCTACAGTTATGCGGACGTATTAACAGAAACAGTAGAATTAAATTTCATCGATGATATGAGCAAAATGGTTGTTGGGGAGCAGTAAACATACGTTTACTGCTTTTTTATTTTTTAGGAGCGTAAGAACAGCTGTGCAAACCTTAAAATGGTAAGCCAAGCTATCTTTAATTGGAGTGAACCTCAATTATTCCCATATTTACATACAACTAATAGGACTAACATTAAGAGTCACGGTAAAACTATAAATGTCGTAAAAAGCTTACTTTGAAAGGGGTTGTTTCTTTCATGGGCAGACGTAGAGGGGTTATGTCAGACCAGTTGAAAGAGGAAATTGCAAAGGAATTGGGTTTTTACGACACCGTTCAGCAAGAGGGCTGGGGAGGAATAAAGGCACGTGATGCGGGTAATATGGTAAAACGTGCAGTTGAAATGGCCGAGCAGCAGCTGCAAAGGGACAAATCCTGATTTCAGGGGTTTGTCCCCCTTTTTTATTTTACTGGAAGAGGGAGAGCAATTAACATTGCGTGATGGCACAGCCTTTATATAATATGATACAATTTATAGATATAAACAAAAGTAGGTGAAAGGATGCATTTACTTGAGAAGGCACCGGCGAAAATCAATTTAACATTGGATGTGTTATATAAGCGGCCGGACGATTACCATGAGATTGAAATGGTAATGACAACCATCGACTTAGCAGACCGCATTGAGTTGACTGGATTAAAGTCCAATATTATAAAAATAGAATCTGAAAGTCAATTTGTGCCGAGCGATGAGCGTAACCTGGCATATCGTGCAGCTAAATTGATGAAAGATACATATAAGGTACATAAGGGTGTTAAGATATTCATCGAAAAAAACATCCCGGTTGCGGCTGGCCTCGCAGGGGGGAGCAGTGACGCTGCTGCCGTAATCCGCGGGTTGAACCGGCTTTGGAATCTGGGCATGTCTGTGGAGGAAATGGCTGGTTTAGGAGCGGAAATAGGATCTGATGTATCCTTTTGTGTATATAATACCACTGCCCTGGCAAGAGGCAGAGGAGAACAGATAAAAGAGCTTCCGGCACCTCCGTCATGTTGGGTAGTATTGGCAAAACCGTCTATCGGCGTATCAACCCAGTCGATTTACCAAGAATTCAAAATAGAAGGTGTGGAACATCCGGATACCGAAGGAATGATAGCTGCCCTTGAAGAAGGAGACTTTGGCTCCATGTGCAATAAAGTAGGCAATGTGCTGGAATCTGTTACACTCTCCATGTATCCGGAAGTCAGGCAGATAAAGAACCAGATGGAACTAGCAGGTGCAGACGCTGTATTAATGAGCGGGAGCGGGCCGACAGTGTTTTCTCTGGTGCGCCAGGAAAGTCGTGCGTACCGGATTTACAACAGCTTGCGCGGTTTTTGTGATGAAGTGTACGTGGTAAGAATGCTTGGATACCATAAGCCACTTGATTAAACACGTACATAAGTGTTATATTTGATGAAAATATTCGGTTTTTGAGGTGCAGAAATGAAAAGAAGTGACCGATTGGTGGCAATGACTAACCATTTAATAGAACATCCCTCCCAGCTTGTTTCTTTACCCTTTTTCTCCGCTGAATTTGACTCGGCCAAATCTTCTATAAGCGAGGATTTGGCTATTGTAAATAATATTCTTCAGCAGCAAGGAATTGGCTATTTAGAATCAATCTCGGGGGCTGCCGGCGGAGTTAAATATATTCCAAGCTATTCGCGAACGAATAGCGAAAAATTTATTGACCAGCTTTGTGAACAACTCGAGGATCCTGACCGGCTGCTTCCTGGCGGTTATTTATACATGAGCGATATCCTTGGCGAGCCGTCTAAGGTCAGAAATATCGGCAGACTGTTTGCAAGTTATTTCTCTACGTCGGAAGTGGATGTAGTTGTAACAGTCGCTACGAAGGGTATTCCTCTAGCTTATGCTGTCGCTTCCTTTTTGAATGTTCCGGTAGTAATCGTCCGAAGGGATCCAAAAGTAACCGAAGGATCCACGGTGAGTATAAATTATGTATCAGGCTCTTCAAAAAAAATCCAGACGATGGTCCTTTCAAAAAGAAGCTTACAGGAAGGCTCCAGAGTATGTATTATAGATGATTTCATGAAGGCTGGCGGAACAGTCAACGGTATGAAAAACTTAATGGAAGAATTCAGGGCTGAAGTTGTAGCAATTGGAGTATTGGCCGAAGCGGAGGATGAGGATGAAGAGAGGGTCATAACCGACTATACTTCTCTTATTCAAATAAACAATGTCGATGTAAAGAACAAACAGATTGAAGTGAGAAGAGGGAATTACTTCCGCCGAGAGCTGAATTAGAAGGTAGATTGCTCACTATATAAAACTGTTCTCCCTGCTTAATGAAGCATCAAACAGACTGCCTGCAAAAAATATCCTGTTTTTAAAAATTTTTTTTAAAATTAAGCAGGATTTATCCTTATTTTGTTGAATGTATGGTAATAAGTTCTAATAGGGAAAAGGTGGTGAGACATAATGGAAGTAACAGACGTTAGATTACGCCGCGTTAATACCGAGGGAAGAATGCGAGCAATTGCTTCTATTACGTTGGATCAGGAGTTTGTTGTCCATGATATTCGAGTAATTGATGGAAACAACGGGTTATTTGTTGCAATGCCTTCTAAACGTACTCCTGATGGGGAATTTCGCGATATCGCACACCCGATTAATTCTAATACCAGAGGAAAGATTCAAGACGCTGTATTAGAAGAGTATCATCGTGCAGGTGAAGTGGAAGTTGAATATGAAGAAGCGGGCGCTTCTTAAGACGTAGAGGCAGCAGGGGTCTAATCTTCTAAGATTAGGCTTCTTTTTATTGTTTAGAAAACGAGGCGGGGATCGAAGGCGAATAACGTATATGCCATTATCCTCCTTTCCCAGTTATGTGATGGAATTTAATGACTTTTGTCTCTAGTGGTTCATTGTTGAAATACCGCATATTTTAAGATATATTCATAACTGGATAATTTATATTTTAAGCGAAGTAAATCGGTGATTAGAAAGTGTTAATTAATAAAGATAAGCCCGTTTTTTTTCGCAGCTTACTCAGCAATAAAAAATGGAGGTAACCACATGACCAAAAGGTATGCAGTTGTATTGGCAGCAGGCCAGGGCACTAGGATGAAATCAAAATTGTATAAAGTATTGCACCCTGTGATGGGCCGGCCGATGGTACAGCATGTCGTAGATCAGTTAAATAAATTAGAGTTGGAAAAGCTAATAACAGTGGTAGGTTTTGGGGCGGAAAAGGTACAAGATCAAATTGGCGGCACTTCCAGCTTTGTTATTCAGGAAGAACAACTGGGTACTGGGCATGCTGTACTCCAGGCTGAAGACCTGCTAAAGGATAAAGAGGGGACGACCATTGTGGTCAGCGGTGATACCCCTTTATTGACTCAGCAATCATTAGAGGCGTTGATGAACCATCATGACAAAGAAGGTGCGGCGGCGACAATCCTGACTGCGAATGCTCCCGACCCTACAGGTTATGGAAGAGTAGTCCGCAATCAGCAAAGCGATGTAGAAAAAGTTGTTGAACATAAGGATGCTTCTCCTGATGAGTTAGGCATCAGCGAAATCAATACTGGTACTTACTGTTTTGATAATCAAGCCTTATTTAAAACATTGAAAAAGGTTTCTAATAATAATGCGCAAGGTGAATATTATCTTCCGGACGTTCTAGAGATTCTCAAGCAAAGCGAAGAGAAAGTCAGCGCCTTCCAAACAGGCTCCTTTGAGGAAACAATTGGGGTAAATGACCGTGTAGCGCTTTCTCAGGCAGAAAAGTTAATGAAAAAGCGTATCAATGAGAAGCATATGAAAAATGGAGTAACTATTACGGATCCAGAAAACACTTATATAGAACGAGACGTCATCATAGAACAAGATGTCGTAATATATCCTGGCAGCATAATCAGCGGTAATTCTGTTATTAAAGAGGATGCAGTGATCGGCCCCAATACAGAAATTGCTAACTGTGTGGTAGGTGAGGAAACGGTAATCCGCCAAAGTGTTGCTAAGGATAGTGACATAGGTCAACGAGTACAAATCGGCCCGTTTGCACATATAAGGCCGGAAAGCGAGATTGGTGATCAAGTAAAGGTCGGCAACTTTGTTGAAGTCAAGAAGGCTTCCCTTGCAGATAACAGCAAAATTTCTCATTTAAGTTATATAGGAGATGCTGAAGTAGGCAAAGGTGTAAATATAGGATGTGGCACCATTACCGTTAATTATGATGGTGAGAAGAAACATTTGACCAAAATCGAGGATGACGCCTTTATCGGATGTAATTCTAACTTGATTGCCCCTGTTACTGTAGGAAAAGGAGCATATGTAGCTGCTGGCTCTA
Organism: Sediminibacillus albus; assembly: GCF_900101125.1. Classification (GTDB taxonomy): domain Bacteria; phylum Bacillota; class Bacilli; order Bacillales; family Amphibacillaceae; genus Sediminibacillus; species Sediminibacillus albus. The sequence continues at coordinate 21,843 of NZ_FNFL01000010.1, forward strand.
CGATTAACAAAGATGTACCGGCGGAAGCACTCTCCATCGCCAGGGCGAGACAGACGAACAAAGATGACTATGCAAAAAACTTTAAAAAACCGAAAAAAGATTAATGGAGGGCTTATCAGATGGCAACTGGTTATAAAGATTCATCACTGAAGGTGTTCACCCTGAATTCCAATCCGGAACTGGCAGAAGCAATAGCGGCCAATATAGGTACAGAGTTAGGCCAATGCTCGGTCTCCACATTTAGTGATGGCGAGGTGCAAATTAATATTGAGGAAAGCATTCGCGGCTGTGATGTTTATGTCGTTCAATCGACAAGCGAACCTGTCAATCAGCACCTGATGGAATTGCTGATTATGATTGATGCATTAAAACGCGCTTCTGCAAAAACGATTAATATCGTAATGCCTTATTATGGTTATGCCAGACAAGATAGAAAGGCACGTGCAAGAGAACCTATTACAGCAAAGTTAGTTGCAGATCTACTGCAAACCGCTGGTGCTTCTCGTGTAATAACTTTGGATTTACACGCACCGCAAATCCAAGGATTTTTCAACATTCCAGTTGATCAGTTAGTAGGAGTGCCAATTCTATCTGATTACTTTCAGGAAAAGAACTTGGAAGACTTGGTTATTGTATCTCCAGATCATGGCGGTGTGACCAGAGCCCGCCAAATGGCTGACCGTTTGAAAGCGCCGATTGCCATCATCGATAAGAGAAGGCCTCGTCCTAATGTATCTGAAGTAATGAATATTGTAGGGAATATTGAAGGGAAAACAGCCATATTGATCGATGATATCATCGATACAGCAGGGACAATTACATTGGCCGCCAATGCATTAATTGAAAATGGAGCAAAAGAAGTGTATGCTTGTTGTACACACCCAGTTCTTTCTGGCCCCGCTATAGAAAGAATTGATCAATCGAAGATTAAAGAATTAATCGTCACTAACACGATTCCGTTAAAAGAAGAAAAGCAAATTGAAAAAATCACACCATTATCGGTAGCTCCGTTAATCAGCGAAGCGATAATCCGTGTACATGAGTTGCAATCTGTAAGTATCCTGTTCGATTGATGGTTTACTGAAAGATCCTGCAAAAAAAGCTCTAAACAAATTATTGAGGATCCCGGGACTTCACCACAACTTCATAAAAGGAAGTTATACTTAAGGTAAGGGAAAACTAATGACAATTATTAGGTGTCCAGAAAGTGATCAAATTGTTCTAACAACGTGTAAAATGTTTAAGCGTGCCGGTTAGCGGGAAATAATTACAATTAACTTGTTTTTAATTTCAATGGAGGGTGATTAACTTGGCAGTAAAACTTAATGCAGAAAAACGCGAGGATTTAAAAAAATCACATACAAGAACGATTAGACAACAAGGACTAATTCCTGCAGTTGTATATGGTAAAGGAAAAGAACCAAAGACTGTAGCCGTGAATAGTATCGACTTGCTTAAGACTGTGCGCGATGAAGGGCGAAATGCTATAATTTCCCTGAACGTCGCAGGCGAATCAGTCGATGTAATGCTACATGATTATCAAGTGGAACCGATCAAGGACGAGCTATTGCATGCTGATTTTTATGCAGTCAATATGTCCCAGGTTATTGATGTAGAGGTACCTATTCATTTAGATGGCGATGCTCAAGGATCTAAAGATGGAGGGGTGCTTCAGCAGCCGCTTTATAATTTGGCTATCCGGGCAAAACCGGGCAATATTCCAGAAGAGATTGTAGTAGATGTTTCTAAGCTTGAAGTAGGCGACAGTATTACAGTTTCCGACTTACCGGAAAGCAAAGATTATGAAATTACTGAAGATGAATCAACAACTATCGTTTCCATCCTTGCCCCAGATTCAGGTACTGTGGAAGAAGACACTGATGAAGAGCAAAAAGAGCCAGAATTAGTTAATGGTGAAGCAAACGAAGAGTAAGATGAATATATGAGTAATAAAAAAAGTACAGCTTTTAAGCTGTACTTTTTTACGTTTACTCCTATTTTATCCATCGTTACATATCAATGAGGATTCCTGCTCTACCGAGTGCAGAGCAGGCAGCGGTTAGCTTGTCTTCGGTGTCTGCTTCTAATGTGTGCAGGTGGGTTCCGTCGGTTAATTGAGATAAGTAGGCAGCGTTTGTCTGCTGAATTTTAGCAACAAACTGGTCGACTTCGTTTCTGTTGCTGACCATAATAGATGCAGTTAAATCACCATAAACAGGATGCTCGATCCGGACGTCTTTGACTGTTACTCCATGATCGACTATTAAATAAAGTTCCTCTCGGGTTTGCTGGGGGGAATGTGAACATGCAACTACTTGTTGATGAAGAGCTTGGCCAGAATGCTCCCGAACTAGCAGGTATCCTTGGCTGGTAGCCATGATTGGTTCATTTTTCGCTTTCAACAAGGAGACATCCTGGACGATAACTTGTCTGCTCACATCTGTCTTTTCAGCAAGATCGCTGCCAGTTATCGGTGTCTCTGCCTCCTTTAGCCATTGGAGAATTAACTCTCTTCTTTTGTTTCCTGGTAGTTTCTGATCGTTATTCATATGTTTCGCTCCTTCACTTCTTCCATCATGAGCAGAGAATTTCTTCTCTAATCATTTTGTATCAAAGAATTCTTCTAGTAAAGCATTAAGTGTCTTAACTGTTTGATAGACATGATCGGCGGTGGTTGATTTACCGAATGAGAGACGGACAAATTGGCGTGCCTCTGTCTCAGATCTGCCGATTGCCGTCATAGTCTTAGACGGGGATTGTTGTCCAGTACTGCATGCTGACCCTGTAGAAATTGCTATTCCATGCCTGTTACATCCAAGCATGAGATATTGGCCCTGTACACCTTCCGCGCGCATACCGAGAATATGAGCCAACTTCTGATGGACAGCACCCTCAATTTTTATTTGGTAAGGAAGACTGGCTAATTCTTTTATAAATAAATGTCTGATGGCAGATAGGCGTGTTTGTTCTTCGGTCATTTCCTGATGGAGATTTTGGGCTGCGGTTACAAATGCTGCAATCCCTGGTACATTAACAGTCCCGGAGCGGAATCCTTTCTCGTGTGTGGTGTTCGGCAGGTATGGCTGCCAGGGTGTTTCCGGGCTTATATAGACAGCTCCTACTCCTTTCGGACCGTAAACCTTGTGGCTGGAAAAAGAGAGAGAATCAACCGGGAGCAGATTTACATTCATCGGTACTTTGCAAAATGTCTGGACACAGTCGCTATGAAACAAGATATTGCGGGAATGCAGGATATCACCAATTTCCTCCATTTTCTGGAGAGTGCCAATTTCTCCATTGCCATGGTGTATGGAAGCTAAAATGGTGTTATCCTGAATGGCTGCAGACAGTTCCTGCAAATCGATAAGTCCTTCCTTGTCGACGGATAGGTAAGTAACATCATACCCATGGCCTTCTAAACGGGCAAAGAAATTCAGTATCGAAGGATGCTCCACCTTTGTTGTTATGAGATGTCCCTTATCTATAGTGCTTGCTTCAATTAATGATTGGAGTGCTAGAATATTAGACTCACTGCCTCCTCCAGTAAAATAAATCCCTGTTTTATGCGCGTGGAGTAATTCGGCAAGTTCCTCGCGGCAATGCTCTAAGAGATGAAAAGCGTGTGAACCTGCATCATGCAAGCTGCTCGGATTGCCAAAGACGGACCTGGATACACGGGTATATACCTCTATTGCTTCCTCGGACATTGGTGTCGTGGCAGCATAGTCTAAATAAATCATGCAAACACTCCTTTTTGAGTTCCTGTGAAATAATTCAAACAAAGCTCTTGTCATTCATTAAATAATATGTAAATATAGGTGTCAAGACAGATAGATATACACAATTGCCCGACCATACTTGTTTAGCTAACAGTGCGGGCACAGGTGATAAGCATAGGAGGCGTACAGATGCCTTTACATGACGTAATAATTATTGGCGGTGGGTTGGCTGCATTAACTGCTGCCAATCGATTAAGCAAAGAAAAAAATGTGATTATTTTCACAAAAGGAAGCAGAACCGCAAGCAATTCCTTTTTAGCGCAAGGGGGAGTGGCAGCATCCTTAAGCAGTCAGGATCATTGGGCTGATCATTATCAAGATACAATGGCAGCAGGTTGTTTTTATAATGATGCTCAACATGTGAAGACGCTCGTCCGGGAAGGGCCTGATTATCTTAAAAAAATAATTGAGCAGGGAATGGAGTTTGACCGCAACAGAGATGGAAGCTTTCAATTGGGAAAAGAAGGGGCTCACCTGCGGCGGCGCATCCTCCATGCAGGAGGGGATTCAACGGGCAAAGCATTGACTTCCTTTATGTTAGAACAAGTAATAGATAATATCACGTTAATCGAACAGGAAATGGTTATTGACCTTATGATAGAAAATGGCATATGTACCGGTGTCCTGACTTTAGATGAAGACAATCATATCCGTCAGTATAAGGCATCAGCAACAATTATAGCTTCTGGCGGCTGCGGAGCAGTATACTCTTTAACTTCCAACGACCCTACGATTACTGGCGATGGAATCGCGATGGCTTACCGGGCAGGTGCTGAGCTGGTTGACATGGAATTTATCCAGTTCCATCCGACGATGTTATATCAACAAGGGAAGATTCTCGGTCTTGTTTCTGAAGCGGTTCGCGGGGAGGGAGCTTTCTTGGTTAATGATCTCGGAGTAAGGATTATGTCGGACATCCATCCGCTTAAGGATCTGGCTCCCCGTGATGTGGTAACAAGGCAGATTTATAAAGAAATAATGGCAAATAGACAAGTTTACCTGAATATCACTCCGGTCAATCGCTTCGAACATCGTTTTCCAACCATTTACAAGCTGTGTAGCGACCAGCAGCTGGATATCGGCAGCGGTCTGCTTCCAGTCGTGCCGGGATCTCACTTTCTAATGGGCGGAATAAAGACTAACACTTCAGGAGAAACTTCAATTCCTGGTTTATACGCAGTAGGAGAAGCGGCAGGCACTGGAGTACATGGGGCAAATCGGATTGCCAGCAACTCCCTTTTAGAAGGAATTGTCTTTGGCAATCGAACAGCAAAAAAAATCTTATCCAAACAAACGATTGACTTGCCGGATCATCTGGCGGATTCTTCTTATATCCCCAAAAAATTGCTATTGTCATTGCCAAATAAACAGCAAATATGCAATAACATGACTCTTTTAGCAGGTGTAGAACGTAATGAAAGAGATTTACTGGGTTTGAAGGAGTGGCTGGAAAACTATTATCATCCACATACCAGCGTCCAAGCTGCCGATCGTAACCAAGCAGAAATCATCAATATGATGACAGTCTCCTGGCTGATAGCCACTTCAGCGCTGGCAAGGCAGGAAAGCCGGGGAGCTCATTATCGGAGTGATTATCCAGTTTCCCGCAAAAGCTGGAACAGCAAACGAATCATCCGTCAGTGGGAAGAACAGGCTGCAGTAACCATTTAGGGGGAGAAAAATTGAACAAGATAAAATTGCGCAAACTGCTTGAACACTTTCTTTTAGAAGACTTAGGAGAACAAGACATCACCAGCACGGCAATTTTCCCTGTAACTCACAGGGGAAGCGGTATATTCATTGCTAAACAGGATGGTGTGATTGCTGGACTGCAAATAATTGAAGAGGCCTATCGGCTTTTTGATCACTCCTTTAAGGTAAGGCTGTTTAAGCAAGATGGCCAACGAGTATATAGTGGTGAAAAAATAGCAGAAGTAGAAGGGCCTGTTCCATACTTACTTTCAGGAGAGCGGGTTATTTTAAATTTAATACAGCGACTGAGTGGAATTGCCACCAGAACTTACGACAGTGTTCGTGCATTAGACAGTAATCATACAAGGATATGCGATACAAGAAAAACAACCCCAGGTCTGCGTATGCTGGAAAAGTATGCAGTAACTTGCGGCGGCGGCAGAAATCACCGTTTTGGTTTATATGATGGAGTAATGATTAAGGATAATCATATAGAATTTTGCGGCACAATTACTAAAGCGATTGAGGCTGTCAGAAACAATGCAGGCCATATGGTGAAGATAGAAGTAGAAACAGAAACAAAAGAGCAAGTGTTAGAAGCAGTTCGCGCGAATGCCGATATCATTATGTTTGATAACCGCTCCTCAGAGGAAGTTGCTGAATTTGTTAAGTATGTACCTGCTGGTATCGTAACAGAGGCCTCTGGAGGGATAACAATCCATCAATTAGCCAATTACAAAAATACAGGGGTCGATTATATTTCACTTGGTTATCTAACGCATTCTGCTGCTGCGTTAGATATCAGTCTGGTGGTAGATAACCAATCGATAGGGGGAAATTTCATTGAAGATGCTGGATATGCTTCAACAGCCAAACAATAATATACTGCCGGAAAGCTATAAGAACTTGACAGACAGGGAGATGGAAAAAAGAGTAAGGGAAATAAAGGAACATTTCGGTGATAGACTGTTTATCCCTGGACATCACTATCAAAAGGATGAAGTCGTCCAATTCGCTGATGCGGCAGGGGATTCCCTTCAACTGGCGCAATTATCTGCGGAAAATCCGGCGGAGTTTATTGTGTTTTGTGGTGTTCATTTTATGGCCGAAACAGCAGATATATTAACGGAACCCCATCAAAAAGTGATACTGCCGGATTTACGGGCTGGATGTTCGATGGCAGATATGGCAGATATACATCAAACGGAACGCGGCTGGAAGAGGATGCAGGAAGCCCTCGGAGATACCATACTTCCATTGACATATGTGAATTCCACAGCAGCCATCAAAGCTTTTGTCGGCGAAAATGGAGGGGCGACAGTTACCTCCTCTAATGCAAAACAAATGCTGGAGTGGGCATTTACCGAAAAGGAAAGAATATTGTTTCTCCCCGATCAGCATTTGGGCAGAAATACGGCATATGACCTGGGAATTCCATTAGACCAAATGGCTGTGTGGAATCCAATCCTGAACACCTTTGAATATCAAGGTGATCTGGAGGATGTAAAAGTAATCTTATGGAAAGGCCATTGCTCCGTCCATGAAAATTTTCACATTAATAATGTAGAAGAAATTCGCAAGAACGATTCGCAAATGAATGTGATTGTCCATCCAGAATGCAGTAGAGAGGTTGTTGCTCTATCTGATTTTGCCGGATCAACCAAGTATATAATTGATACGATTAATCAAGCGCCAGCTGGAAGTAAGTGGGCAATAGGGACAGAGATGAATTTGGTGAAACGGTTGATCCGCCAGCATCCAGATAAGGAAATTGTTTCACTTAATCCTCAGATGTGCCCATGTTTGACGATGAATCGAATTGATTTGCCGCATCTCTTATGGGCATTAGAGTCTTTGGAGCATGGAGCAGTAAAGAATCAAATTACAGTTGATCAGGCAACTGCTGAGAAGGCCAAGTTGGCATTGGATAGGATGCTCGCCAGAGTTTAACGAAAAGCGGCAATCATTATGGTACCGGAAAGCTGATAATAGTCTTTTTGGTACCGTTTTTTGTATTGCTTTATTTTTAGGAAGAAACTAAGTACAATAAGAGAAGTATTAGTTACAATCTATATATAAAGAAAGACGTGAATGCTATGAAATGTATTGTCGGTCTGGGCAACCCAGGGAAAAAATTTGAGCAAACACGCCATAATATAGGGTTTATGATTATTGATGAGTTGGCCGCTCGGTATCAATTAAAGCTGAAAAAGAAAAAATTCAACGGGCTTTATGCGATGGAAACTATTTATGGGGAAAAGGTTCTGCTTTTAGAGCCACAGACGTATATGAATCTTTCCGGTGAGTCGTTGCGCCCGCTCATTGACTATTATGGGATAGATATTAGCGATACAGTCGTCATCTATGATGAGCTGGATCTTCCGCTTGGAAAAATCCGCTTGCGTGAGAAGGGCGGCCATGGAGGCCATAATGGGATTCGATCGATCATCGATCATTTAGGGACAAAAGAATTTAAACGGATTCGTGTAGGGATTGGACGTCCCTCTATTCCTCAACCAGTACCAGACTATGTGTTAGGGACTTTTAATAAAGAGGAACAACAAGAAGCAAATGCAGTTATCCAAAAAGCTGCTGATGCCTGCGAGGCTTGGATGCAAAAGCCTTTTTTAGAAGTGATGAATGAATTCAACCGTTAGGTCATAGACTGAAGGTACATATGTATAGAAACCTTCCATAAGGACAAACTTAAAGTGTGTGGGCAACACATATCTTTATGTTTTTCTAAGGAGGTTTTTCGTATGTCTATTGTTTATCATTGCAAGCATTGTAGAAATATCGTAGGCGAGCTTGACCAACAGATGATTGAAGCAGAAAAATTAGGTTTTGACACGCTTAATAATGAAGAAAAATCGGAAATGATCCAACACCAAGCCAATGGGGATGTCCATGTGAAGACGATTTGTGAAAACTGTCAGGATTCTTTAGAACAGCATCCGCATTACCATGAACTCGATTTTTTCATTCAATAGAATAGACCTTTATTCTCTTTAAGGAAATAGTAAAGAAGGAAAAGCTTTGGTTGGCAGCCAAGGCATTTTTGTACTTATACCAATAATTTATAAAAGTATAGCTTTAAAGGAAAGAATCCTAGGGGGAGGCACCATGCAAGGAATAAAACATTATTTAAAATCACAGGATGATATAAAATCAATTCTTTCCGGGGTAGAAGCAGGATTGAAAGAACAGTTGGTTTCCGGGTTGACAGGTTCGGCAAGAAGCTTACTCGCTTCATTGATTAGCGAGTCTGTAAACAAACCAATTCTATTGGTGACTCACCAACTAATGCAGGCACAGCAGCTGTATGAAGATCTTATGGAAATATCGGACAAAGATAACGTTCATTTATACCCGGTAAATGAATTAATTGCTTCTGAAATTGCAATTGCCAGCCCAGAGTTAAAGAGTCAGCGTATAGATGCGCTGAATAAGTGGATGGCGAAAGATTCAGGAATTCTGATAGCGCCAGTAGCCGCATTAAAGCGGATTTTGCCGCCAGCATCTTATTGGACAAAATACCAGCTCGAATTTCGATTAGAAAAAGAAATTGATATAGACAAGTATTTATCTGCTTTGATTGAAATGGGTTATGAACGGGTGGATATGGTCTCAACACCGGGTGAGATCAGCCTTCGTGGCGGAATTATCGATTTATATCCTTTAACAGAAGCAAACCCAATACGGGTAGAATTATTTGATGATGAAGTAGATTCTATCCGCTATTTTGATGCAGAATCCCAGCGTTCTCTGGAAAAAATTGATAACGTGACGATTGGTCCTGCGACAGAGCTGTTATTAACACCGTCAGATATAACATCAGGCGCCCGGATATTGGAAGAGGAACTTGCGAATTCCTTGCAAAAATTAAAAAAAACAGAAGATAAAGAGAAGCTGGCTGCTGTTGTCAATCATGATTTAGACCGGTTAAGGCAGCAAGAACGCTTTCAGGAAATGAATAAATATATCGGCTACTTTTACCAGGAGCCTGGTAGTTTGTTAGATTATCTTCCGGAGCATGGATTGGTTATTTTAGATGAGATGAGTCGTATCCAGGAGACAGCCAATCGCTTGGATGAAGAGGAAGCTGACTGGCATCATAGCCTGCTTGAAGGCAGCCAAATAGTCAGGAACATTTCTATTTCCTTTGATTGGCATCAGATATGGGCGAAAATGAAACAGCCACGCTTATATATGTCCGTATTCCTTCGGCATATACCAAACACGAATCCGCAAAATCTTGTTAATATGTCCTGTCGTGCCATGCAGCAATTTCATGGACAAATGAACTTGTTAAAAAATGAAATCACCCGTTGGCAAAAAAATGATTTTTCAATTATCATTTTTGCCCCCAATGAACAGCGGGCTGAAAAAATTCAAGCGGTGCTCGCAGATTATGATATGGAAGCTAACAGGGGTCCTAGCAACATAGAACTCCCGGTAGCAAAACCGACAATCATTATCGATAATATTAGCGGCGGGTTTGAATTGCCGATCCATAAAGTTGCCATCTTAACAGAAAGTGAACTATTTAAAAAACGAACAAGCAGACCTAAAAGAAAACAAAAAATCTCGAATGCAGAAAGAATTAAAAACTATCAAGAGTTGAAAGTGGGCGACTATGTTGTTCATGCCAACCACGGGATTGGCAGATACTTAGGTATTGAAACACTTGAAGTAAACGGCTTGCATAAAGATTTTATGCTGCTTAAATATATGGGGGATGACAAGCTCTTTGTTCCCATCGATCAGATAGATTTGGTACAGAAATATGTTGGGTCTGAAGGGAAAGAACCAAAGCTCTATAAGCTCGGCGGAAGTGAATGGAAGAAAGTGAAGAGCAAGGTTCAATCTTCTGTGGAGGATATTGCTGATGATTTGATTAAATTGTATGCAGAAAGAGAAGCGACTAAGGGACATGCTTTTTCAGAAGATACATTGATGCAGCGGGAGTTTGAAGACGCGTTTCCCTATCAGGAGACAGAGGATCAATTACGGTGCATTGATGAAATTAAAAAGGATATGGAGAGGCCACAGCCGATGGATCGGCTGCTTTGCGGCGATGTTGGCTACGGCAAGACAGAAGTAGCGATAAGAGCCGCATTTAAGGCGATTGCAGAAGGGAAGCAAGTAGCCATTTTAGTGCCGACTACCATCCTCGCGCAGCAGCATTATGAAACAATTATGGAACGGTTCCAAGGCCATGCAGTCAATATTGGACTGCTTAGCCGATTCCGCACCAGAAAACAGCAAAAGGAAACACTCGATGGATTGAAAAAAGGCTTGGTTGATATAGTGATTGGAACGCATCGTCTGTTATCCAAGGATGTAGAGTATAAAAGTATTGGCCTGCTTATTGTAGACGAAGAACAAAGGTTTGGAGTCAAGCATAAGGAGAAGATAAAACAATTGAAGACGAATGTGGATGTTTTGACGTTGACGGCGACCCCAATACCTCGAACACTGCATATGTCGATGCTCGGAGTGCGGGATTTATCTGTAATAGAAACACCGCCTGAAAATAGATTCCCCATTCAAACCTATGTATTGGAATATAATCCAGTCTTTTTAAGAGAAGCCATCGAGCGGGAAATGTCCCGTGGCGGACAAGTGTTTTTCTTGTATAACCGGGTGGAAAATATCGAGCGGATGGCAGAAGAAATTTCGGCCTTAGTAGATGATGCCCGGGTTGCATTCGCCCATGGCCAGATGAATGAGTCGGAGCTTGAAAATGTTATGTTTTCTTTTCTCGAAGGAGAGTTTGACGTATTAGTAAGTACGACCATTATCGAAACAGGGGTAGATATTCCGAATGTCAACACGTTAATTGTCTATGATGCAGATAAGATGGGCTTAAGCCAGCTATACCAGCTGCGCGGACGAGTAGGAAGATCCAATCGTGTCGCTTATTCCTATTTCACTTACCAGCCGGATAAAGTGTTGACAGAAGTAGCTGAAAAACGACTACAGGCAATTAAGGAATTTACGGAACTTGGTTCTGGCTTTAAAATAGCAATGCGTGACCTATCGATCCGGGGAGCAGGCAACCTGCTCGGGTCCCAGCAGCACGGCTTCATTGATTCCGTCGGTTTTGATATGTATTCCCAAATGCTTAAAGAGGCGATAGATGCCAAAAAAGCAGGAAAAACGATCGAAGAAGCGAAACCATTTGAAGTAGAGCTTGATTTAGATTTGGACGCGTACATCCCTGACAGTTATATCAACGATGAAAAACAAAAAATTGATATGTATAAACGGTTTCAGGCAATTAGCTCCCAAGAGGATATCTATGACTTGAAAGAAGAAATAATCGATCGTTTCGGTGATTATCCGATTGAGGTTGAAAATCTCTTCCATGTAGCCGGCATAAAAATTAATGCCAGGCAACAACGTGTCGAAGCAGTCAGTGAAAAAAGAAATAAAATTGAAATTTTAGTAGAAGAAGATACCAGTCAGCACATTGATGGCGCCAAGCTGTTTGAGTTTGCGTCCAGTTACGGCCGGATGGTACAGCTCGGTACAGAAAACCGGAACCTGAAAATGGTACTGCAATGGGATAAACAAAATAAACTGCGCCGCTACGAAATCGTGGAAGAACTAATTCAAGGACTAAAACACACAAAAAGGGACTAAGAAAAGCGGTACGGCCGAGTAAAGAAAGGCACCCTAATTTCGCTGCGTTCTTTGGAAAGGCGAGAGCGGTAGCGGCGTCTCCACCACATTTATGCTTACTTGTTTACTTGTCTTTTGATTCCTTTTATTCAGCTAAATTTAGCTTATTTATGTATAGTTCTACCAACGTGAATCATACTAAAGCCACAACTGGTTATTTCTGCTTAAAGATAAGGATGGTGGAAATACAGCCAGAATGATCATCAAAGAAAGTGAGGCTACACAGAATGAAAGCAACAGGAATTGTGCGTCGAATTGATGATTTAGGCAGAGTGGTGATTCCTAAAGAAATTAGAAGAACATTAAGGATTAGAGAAGGGGATCCACTAGAAATTTTTGTGGATAGAGATGGAGAAGTCATTTTGAAAAAATACTCCCCGATAAGTGAGTTAGGTGACTTTGCTAAGGAATATGCAGATGCCTTGTTTGATTCTCTGGGGTCCCCTGTACTTATATGTGATCGTGACGAATTCATAGCTATTTCTGGAGAGTCGAAAAAGGAATATTTAGGAAAAAACATCGGTTCCCAAATGGAAAAAGCTATGGATGAACGAACTCTTGTAACAGATAAGGATGCCACAATTGAATTAGTAGAGGGAAGAGAAGAAAAAATTGCTTCCTTTGCACTCAGCCCAATTATTGCTAATGGAGATCCTATTGGATGTGTAATGATTATATCTAAGACCAATGACGAATTGGGTCCAGTAGAGCAAAAAGCTGTTGAGACCGCCGCCAGCTTCCTTGCCAGGCAAATGGAGTAATTGATGATTTGGTGGTAATTTATCGAAAAAGGACTTGGCCAAAGAGCATTTAAATGCTTCTTAACGCCAGTCCTTTTTATTTGTCGTCCTTTTGTTTAGCCATCGATTATCTCATGTTCAGGAACATTCGCTTGTAAAAACTCAGGCAGGGCTTTACGATGGGTAAAAGAGAAGCGTATTGCGGGAATACCAGGGAGAGGAATATATGGAACAGCTTATCATTGATAAAGTGTTGAATAATAATGTAGTGATCGGAGAACACGAGACCTACAAAGAAGTTGTTTTAATCGGAAAAGGGATTGGTTTTAACAGAAAGCAAGGGGATAAAATATCAATCGACAAAGCAGATAAGACGTTCTTGCTCAAGGATGAAAAGGAGAAGGAACAGTATGTCAATCTGCTCCCTTATATTGACAAGGAGCTCCTTGAATTTATAAATGACATTCTTCTGTTTATCGAGGAGAGAATGGGGAAACAATTAAACGAGCATATTCATGTGGCATTGACCGACCATATAGCCTTTGCGATTAACCGGGCTAAAAAAGATATGCATTTTTCCAACCCGTTCCTGTTTGAAATAGAGGCTCTTTATCCAAAGGAATACCAAGTCGCCGTAGAAGTAATCACCAAGGTAGAGGAAAGAATGGGTGTAGCATTTCCTCCGGGTGAAGTAGGTTTTGTCGCATTGCATATTCACAGTGCAGTCACTGATAAAACGCTTCGTGATATTAACCAATACCATCAATTGATTGCTACCATGATCGAATTGATCGAAGAAAATTTAAAGATTCGTTTGCACAAGCAGGACGTCAATTATTTCCGGCTCATTCAGCACTTGCACAGAGCTATCGACCGTGCCCATAAAGGGGAAACGCTCGGCAAAGAAAAAAGACTTGCTGAAATGTTGAAAAAAGAATATCCGGTGTGCTATAATCTTGCTTGGAAGTTAGTCAAAGTCATGCAACAACAATTACATCAATCGGTGGATGAGTCGGAAGTGCTCTATCTGACGATTCATTTACAACGTTTAACCACATCTTAACTAATACGTGTTACTGATACGATCAGGCATGAGTATGAAAAGATATTCGGGTTACTATAAAGGATAAGTGTATCCTTTATGACCTGAGTCTTGAATGCTCATGCTTTTTTTATTGTTAAGATGAAAACGTTTTATGGTGTAAGGAGATTAGCAAACTTTCATATCACTAATTTTAGGAGGAAGAACATGTTTAAAAATGCTTTTGGTACTTTACAAAAAGTCGGTAAAGCTTTAATGCTTCCGGTCGCCTTATTGCCGGCGGCTGGTATATTACTTGCATTCGGTACTAGTTTTGCCCAGGATACGTTTGTACAAAAGTTCCCTTTCTTCGGGACTCCGTGGGTACAACAGATTTTAGCTGTCATGGCCGAAGCGGGCGGGGTTATTTTTGATAACCTGCCATTGCTCTTTGCTGTCGGTGTTGCCATCGGGCTAGCCGGTGGGGATGGGGTAGCTGGACTAGCTGCAATTATTGGCTACTTAATTATGAATGTGACGATGGGTGTATTTGGAAATGTTACGCCACAGATGGCGGAGGATAATCCAGGATATGCCATGGTGCTGGGAAATCCAACGCTGCAAACAGGTGTGTTCGGCGGGATTATCGTTGGCTTACTAGCATCTTATATGTATAGGAAATTTTTCGATATTCAGCTTCCGCAATTTTTAGGTTTCTTCGCTGGTAAGCGGTTTGTGCCGATTATCACTGCATTTTCTGCGTTAATTTTAGGTATTATCATGTTGTTTATCTGGCCGTATGCGCAAAATGGTTTAAATGCTTTATCCCATTTTATGTTGGAAACAAACCGAACGCTTTCTACTTTTGTGTTCGGAGTGATTGAGCGTGCCTTAATCCCATTCGGTTTGCACCATATTTTCTATTCTCCGTTTTGGTTTGAATTTGGTTCGTATACAAATGCAGCGGGGGAAATTGTCCGTGGTGACCAGACTATCTTCTTTGCCCAATTGAAGGATGGCGTTGAGTTTACAGCAGGAACGTTCATGGTAGGTAAATTTCCGTTCATGATGTTCGGGCTTCCGGCAGCTGCTTTGGCAATTTACCATACAGCCAAGCCTGGACGGAAAAAAGTCGTGGCCGGCATTATGGGATCGGCAGCACTTACTTCATTCCTGACGGGTATTACAGAGCCTTTAGAGTTCTCATTTTTATTCGTAGCTCCCGTGTTATTCGGTATCCATACTATCTTTGCTGGTTTGTCCTTTATGACCATGCACCTTTTGGATGTAAAGATTGGTATGACATTTTCAGGCGGGCTGATTGACTTCCTGCTGTTTGGTGTTATGCAGAACCGGACAGCCTGGTGGTGGGTCATCATCGTCGGTCTAGTTCTTGCAGTCATTTATTACTTTGGATTCCGCTGGGCGATTCTTAAGTTCAACCTGGCGACTCCAGGACGGGAAGATGAGGCCGCTGACGAAGATAATGGTGAAGAAATTGGCGACCTTCCTTATGAAATCCTGTCTGCGATGGGCGGAAAAGAAAACATTACTCATTTAGATGCTTGTATCACCCGATTACGAGTAAGTGTCGATGATAAAAATGAAGTAGATAAAAACCGCCTGAAAAAATTAGGCGCTTCTGGGGTGATGGAGGTAGGAAATAATATTCAAGCAATATTTGGACCAGTGTCAGACAGTCTTCGCGGCCAAATGCAGGATATTATCGACGGAAAAACTCCTAGATCTAAGGAAGACGTTTCTCAAATTATCGACAAGGCAAAAGACGGGGAAGAAGCTCCAGTGGATTTGGGCAATTTGGAATTCACTAGTCCGTTATCCGGTGAAATTCTACCGATTACGGAAGTTCCTGATCAAGTATTTTCCGAAAAGATGATGGGCGATGGCTTTGCGATTAAACCAACTGACGGAAAAATCGTTTCACCTATCAATGGTAAAGTATTGAATGTCTTTCCTACAAAGCATGCAATCGGCCTGCAGGCAGACAATGGGACAGAAATTTTGCTCCACATCGGCATTGATACAGTGAAATTAAAAGGTGAAGGCTTTGATGCCAAAGTACAAGAGGGTGACCTTGTGGAGCAAGGGCAGATCTTAATGGAAGCAGATTTTGATTACATTGCTGAAAATGCTGCTTCAACTGTAACCCCAATAGTATTCACCAACCTGGAGGAAGGCCAGGAGGTATCTGTTAAAGCTTCTGGAACAGTCCAATCGAACGAGAAAGATATCATTACTATTCAATAAAGAGAATAACTGTAAGCTCCGTTTTGTTCCCTGAGAACAGGCGGGGCTTTTTTTATAAGCACTATGCTATAATAACAAGGAATTTCCGTTTAAAATCGAATGATGATATTGATATAGAAAGGCGTTAAGAATGGAAGAAGAACAACAAACAAAGCAATTGTTTAAAGGTGCTCTTCTGCTGACGATGGCAGGCTTGATTAGTAAAGTCTTAAGTGCAGGGTATCGTATTCCGTTACAAAATATAACAGGCGATGCGGGTTTTTACATATACCAGCAGATTTATCCCTTCCTGGGTATAGCGCTAATGCTGTCTCTCTATGGATTTCCAGCAGCGATTTCCAAGCTTGTCGCAGAGGAACGCAAACAAGGAAAGAAACTATCTATTGGCTCTTTTTACTTACCAGTGTTTATTTTGCTAATCATAATTAATGTCATCTTGTTTTTGATTCTTTATTTAAGTGCAGGGACAATTGCCGAGTGGATGGGCGATGCAAGGCTGGCTGCCTCACTGCATGCTGCCTCATTTACCTTCTTAGTAGTACCATTCAGCTCAGCTTTCCGCGGGTTGTTTCAAGGGTTAAATGATATGAAGCCGACTGCCGTTTCGCAAATAGTGGAACAATTAGTCAGAGTAAGTATCATTTTGGCTTCAGCAT
The DNA here is from genome assembly GCF_900101125.1 of Sediminibacillus albus. Taxonomy (GTDB): domain Bacteria; phylum Bacillota; class Bacilli; order Bacillales; family Amphibacillaceae; genus Sediminibacillus; species Sediminibacillus albus. The sequence continues at coordinate 38,686 of NZ_FNFL01000010.1, forward strand.
TTATCCTGGTGGAGCAAGGCGGTAATATTTATGAAATAGGAACCGGAGCTGGACTAGCATCTTTGCTTGGGATTAGTGCTTCCTCTTTGATTTTGTTAATTATCTGGGTGAAACGCAAACCCTGGCACCAAAACAAGTACGTTATCAGTTGGAAGTATTACTTCGAAACAATTTTCCTTTATGGGTTTATTATTTGTTTAAATTACATGATGCTATTATTGGTTCAATTTGCGGATGCTTTTACACTAATGCCAAATTTAGTCGAGTTTGGGGTAACTAAACAGGACGCAATAATTTGGAAGGGAGTTTTCGATAGAGGACAGCCCTTGGTTCAACTTGGAACAGTTCTCGGCTCGTCCGTGGCACTAGCTTTAGTTCCGACGGTTACCAGACAAAGAATGGATAAAAACCGTGATCAATTAAAAGTACATGTCAAGAGCGCCTGGAAGTTTAGTTTGTTTTTTTCATCAGGTGCAGCTGCCGGGCTGATAGCGATTCTCCCTTATGCGAATGTTTTATTATTTGAAAACAGTTCAGGAACCGCTAGTCTGCAAATCCTGGCCCTGACCATCCTGTTTGCATCCTTGGCTATGACGGTTGCCTCAATCTTACAGGGGTTGGGATATATTCGAGTAACAGCTGTTATTGTCCTTTTAGGCTTAGCGTGTAAGTGGCTGTTAAATGAATGGCTTGTTCCTATATGGGGAATATCAGGCAGCGCCGCTGCTACTGTTTTTAGTGTACTGATCATTTTATTAATAAATGTTTGGCAGCTAAAACGGCTGCTGCCCGAATTAAAGTTGATGTTATTTAATTGGCGATCATTGATTTTTTCTTTAGCCGGCATGCTAATATTGCTGGGGGTTATGGACAATACCTTAGGAAGCACACTAAGGGTGAATGCCAGAACTGACTACGCGGCTTATACCGTGCTCGCTTGTCTAGCCGGAGGAGTAGTTTATACAGCTTTGTTTGTCAGATTAAATGGATTTACTAATGAAGAACTGAGGTCTTTTCCGCTGGGAGAACTTTTGGTCCGCTTTAACAAAGGAGGAAGTTAGTATGGTGAATTCAATAGAAATTATCGGGCTGGGCGCTGGTGATATCGACCAGCTGCCATTAGGGATTTATCGTAAGCTGATCAGCCATCAGCAATCCATTTATGTAAGAACAGTTGATCATCCAGTAATAGATAGTTTGCAAAAGGAAGGGGTTTCCTTTACGTCGTTTGATACTGTTTATGAAAAGAATGAAGCCTTTGATGCTGTATATCGGGAGATAACCGACTTGCTTGTGGAAGCAGCTTCTGGGGAGGATGTCGTATATGCTGTGCCAGGTCATCCAATGCTTGCCGAAAAAACGGTGCAGCTACTGCTGCAGGATAGTAGAATTAATGTAAAAATAACTGGCGGTCAAAGCTATTTAGATGCATTGTTTTCAGCATTGAGAATAGACCCAATCGAAGGATTTCAATTTGTCGATGCCACCTCATTCAAACGAAATCAACTGGAATATCGCCAACATTTAGTATTTTGCCAGGTGTACGATGCGTTTATTGCCTCCGAAGTTAAGTTAACGTTGTTAGAAGACCTGCCGCCTGAGCATCCTGTAAAAATTGTAGAGGCAGTGGGCAGTACAGGAGAAACGATTCAAACAATTCCGCTGGTAGAGCTTGACCAGACAGCGAAACTTAGCAATCTGACGAGTGTTTATATTCCACCAGTTGCGGAAACACAATTAAACCACCAATTTTACCGATTGCGCGAGGTAATTGCGCAATTAAGAGGACCTGAAGGCTGTCCTTGGGACAAGGAACAAACCCACGAGTCATTAAGGCAGTACCTGATCGAAGAAGCGTTTGAATTCATTGAAGCTGTAAATAATCAGGACGATGAAGGAATGGTGGAGGAAATAGGCGATGTCCTTTTACAAGTAATGCTTCACAGCCAAATTGGAGAAGATGCAGGATTTTTTAGTATTGATGACGTAATTAATACATTAACGGCTAAAATGATCCGCCGCCATCCTCATGTATTTGCAGAAGCAACTGCTGAAACGGCAGAACAGGTGGCAGAAAGCTGGCAGCAAATCAAAGCCGGGGAGAAAGAAAACGTGCCCCCATCCTTACTGAGTGGTATTCCCGCAGATCTTCCGCAGCTTTTGATAGCTGAAGCGCTGCAGAAAAAAGCGGCGAAAGCTGGTTTTGATTGGGAACAGGAAGAGCCAATCTGGGAAAAGCTGCACGAGGAATTGAAGGAATGGCAAGAAGCTGTCGGGCAGGCAAATAGCGAAGAAGCAGAAAAAGAATTTGGAGATGTCTTATTTGCTATTGTAAACCTTGCCAGATATTATAAAATCAACCCCGAAATTTCATTACACAGAACGAATTGCAAGTTTAAAAGGAGATTCCAATACATTGAACAACAAGCCGATGCCCAGGACAGGCAGCTGACAGATATGCCATTGGAGGAATTAGATAAATATTGGAATGAAGCAAAACGAATGGAATAACAATATAAAAAGGAAGTGACATTTTCCATATGAGGTTAGATAAATTCTTGAAAATTTCCAGATTGATCAAACGTAGAACATTGGCAAAGGAGGTTGCCGACCAGGGTCGAATCACGATTAACGGTAACCAGGCAAAGGCTTCATCTAATGTAGCTGTCGGAGATGAATTGACGATTCAATTTGGACAGAAGTTATTAACTATACAAATTGAGTCACTACGGGAAATAGTGAAAAAGGACGAAGCGGCATCTTTATATACAGTAAAAAAAGAAGAAGCCGTTAATTAAATGTTCGAATAGCAAAAGGGCGGCCTCGACTTTACATCGGGTCTGCCCTTTTTTATCGTGTGCGGCGGTAGGCGGGATGTTGAATTTTAGATGAATTTTTTATTTAAACAGGGCTGTCCAGGTAAAAAACCGGATGTTGTTTCTCCCGTTTTATGGTAAACTTTCCTCAACATGTAAAGGAGCGTGATGTTTATGAGCGTAGTATTCATTCGAAATGTCCAGAATAGCAGCCAAACAGACAAGGAGGATGTAGCTGTCTAGTAGCAATGTTCTCCTGAATAGGAGGAAAAAAATTGTACGAACTGAATACTTTAGGATATCAATCGTTTTTTGAAAATCAGGTAGAATCTGCCGATTATCAGCCTGGAAGAATAGCGACCGCTGCAAATGGGATTTATAAGATCTTTTCGCCCCAAGGAGAATTGCAGGCACAAGTGTCAGGAAAATTTCACCATATGGCCATAGAGGCGCGGGATTACCCTTGTGTCGGTGACTGGGTCTTGTACCAGCCGATAAGTAACGAACTAAAAGGCGTGATTCATAAAGTTTTAAACAGAAAAAGCCTGATCTCCCGCCATGCTGCAGGAGAAAAACAAGAAGAGCAGCTGATGGCTGCGAATGTAGATACGGTATTCCTGGTAAATGCTTTGAATCAGGACTTTAACGTTAGAAGAATGGAACGCTATCTCACACAGGTATATGAAAGCGGGGCAGCTCCTGTATTTATCCTAACCAAGAAAGATTTATGCGAAGAGCAGGAGGTAGCGGACAAAATCCAAGCAGTGGAAGAGATAGCATTTGGTGTGCCGATTATCACCGTTGATGCACTTCACGTTAACAATGATGAAATGGAACAGATCAAACGATTTCTTGATCTCGGAAAAACAATCTCCCTGCTGGGTTCATCAGGTGTGGGGAAATCCACATTGATTAATCGATTGCTGGGCAAAGAAGTCCAAAAAACGCAGGATATACGGGAAGATGATGCAAAAGGCCGGCATACAACTACACACCGGGAGCTGTTCCTGCTTCCTGATGGAGGAGTGATTATCGATACACCGGGAATGCGGGAATTACAGCTGTGGACCGGAGAAGATGCTGCCAATCAAACGTTCCGTGATATCGAAGCACTGGCAGAAAGGTGCAAGTTTCGTGATTGTCGGCATGACCAGGAGCCGGGCTGTGCAATCAAAGAAGCAATCGATGGCGGCGAACTTTCATCGGAGAGATATAAAAGCTATCGTAAGTTACAACGGGAAGCAAAGTTCCTAGACCTTAAAGAAAAATATGGAGCCCACCGCGCGACAAGGATCCAGGTAGAGGAATTATATAAAGGGACATGGTAGGCGCAAACAAAGCAAGCATCCAGTGGGATGCTTGCTTTGTTCAATAAATTAATTGTGTCCCTAATGTTCTAAGCCTGTCCCTTCCTTCATACATATATAACGATAAAGGGAGGGCTGTACAATGAATTATTATGAAAAGGATCCTTCTGTTCGTGCCCAGGCAGAGCATCATATTAAGATGAATAATAGAAGAAACTTAGAAATTTCCGGTGTTAAAGAAGTCGATAGTTTTGATAATGAGGAATTTCTTTTGCAAACAGTGATGGGCTACCTGATTGTCCGGGGAGAAAATTTACAGATGAAAAACCTGGATGTCGGTGAAGGGAATGTATCAATCAAAGGAAAAATTTTGGAGCTTTCTTATTTAGACGAACATCACGGAGAGAAAGCTAAAGGATTCTTTAGCAAGCTGTTCAAATGACACTCACGGTTCAATTTGCCGCCATTTTAACCATGATAGCGGGCGGAGTGTATGTGGGAGCAGCTATCGATACATTCCGCAGATTTGAAAAAGGCTGGAAGCACCGTTTGTTTTTTTCCTATAGTTTAGAGATCTGTTTCTGGCTTTTGCAAACGCTAATCTTGTTTTACCTCCTCTACCGCGTCAATCAGGGTGAATTACGCTTATACATTTTCCTAGCTATTTTGTGTGGCTTCGCTGCATATAAGGCGTTGTTTGAGCAAATGTACAGAAAACTGCTGGAAAAGCTGATTGACTTAACAAGATTAATTTATCGGTTTTTTTCCAGGTTGTTTAAACTGCTCGTGATTAAGCCGATTACAGGGTTGTTTCGGCTGATTTTTCTTGCTTTAACCGGGTTCTGGATAGTTTTATTGTGGCTGCTAGCGGTTATAGTAAAAGTGCTGATATTTCCATTTCAGCTATTAATTAAGATGGTTTGGGCACTCATGCCGCAATATCTTAAAAAATACTTTTACAAAGTTGCAGGATTTTATAGTAAAATAAAGAATACATTAAGGAAATGGTGGCGTTCTATTCATAATAAAAGGAGGTAGCCGGCCGGTGGCAAGAAAAGAAAAAGCTGTAGCACGAATTGATTCCAGCTATATGAAGCAATATGATGCTCATATGGAAAGGCAGAAGAAAAAGAAGAAGCGACTTTACCGCCGATTAATGCTATTCTCTTTGATTGTCGTTTTAATGCTGGGAGGTTTGACTGTTTACCACATTAATCAGCGGACACTCCATGCTGAAAAGCAAGAGCAGTATCAGCAATTGGAAGAGAAAATGACTTCTCTAAAGGAAGAAGAAAAAGATCTAAAACAGGAAGTGCAATTATTGCAAGATGAAGAATACGTAATGGAAATAGCAAGAACCAATTACTTTTTTTCCAACAAGGGAGAGATAATTTTTAAACTTCCTGAGGAAAAGCCATCTTATTGACACGCATTTTATCGCTTATATATAATATATAAGTAGGATACTTTTAAAATTCTAAGGAGGAGCATTTTTTTTATGTCAATCGAAGTAGGCAGCAAGTTGCAGGGTAAGGTAACAGGAATCACTAATTTTGGAGCTTTTGTTGAACTGCCTGGGGGTTCAACTGGTTTGGTCCATATTAGTGAAGTTGCCGATAACTATGTTAAAGACATTAATGAACATTTAACAGTCGGAGATGAAGTAACCGTTAAGGTCATTAATGTTGAGAAGGATGGCAAAATTGGTTTGTCGATTAAAAAAGCTAAAGACAATCCTAATGCCGGGCGCCGCAAAAGCAATACTACTACCAAAAGTAATAACCGCGACCGCACGGAAACTTTTGAATCTAAAATGAACCGTTTCCTTAAAGATTCAGAGGACCGCTTGGCTTCTATTAGAAAAAATACAGAATCTAAACGCGGAGGTCGAGGTGCTAAGAAAGGATAAACTTGCTGTCTATTAAGAGAGAGCTGTAAGAGATGAACTCTGTTAATATATAAATAAAACTGGTGCCATACTCCGAGGTATGGCACCAGTTTTTTATCGGAAAGCATAGATACTAATTAAAAAGGATGGTCTCTTATGAGACCACCCTTACACTTGATAGCGGCGGAGGGGATCGAACCCCCGACCTCACGGGTATGAACCGTACGCTCTAGCCAGCTGAGCTACACCGCCAAGTAACCAATATATGGTGTGAAAAATAGTGCCTTAGTTGTTGAGGCACAAGTGATATAATACAATAGCATGAAAAGACTGTCAATAGAAAAAGAGAAATTGGCAAATGAGGTATCGGTTTAATTTTTTCCTTCTTAGTGGAGAGGGTATGTTCTGCAATTGCAGTAGATTATTGTGAAACGGAGGGGCAACTATGATTTGTCTTGTGCGTCATGGGGAAACAGATTGGAACTTACAGGGGAAACTGCAAGGAGAAACAGATATTCCTCTGAATGATACGGGTATTCAACAGGCAGAAGAATGTCGAGACTATTTTAAAGAAGTAGAAGTTGATCGGATTATTACCACTCCTCTGGTTAGAGCCCGAAAGACGGCGGAAATTATTAATGAAAATTGGAATAAACCAATGGAAGTGATGGAAGCCTTCCGTGAAAGGTCATTTGGTTTGGCAGAGGGAATGTCTATGGAAGAAAGAAATAGATTGTACCCTGACAGAAATTACCCGGGACAGGAGCCAATCGATTCTTTCCGGGACAGAGTAATGCAGGGAATTGAAGAAATTACAAGTAAATACTTGGATGAAGAGCTTTTATTGGTGGCTCATGGAGGAGTCATCAATGTTATCTTGTCTACTGTCTCAAATGGCGAGATCGGCACAGGTAAAACAAGGTTAATCAATGCGTGTATTAGTAATATCCAGTTCGTAAAAGAAGGGTGGAAAATACATAATTATAATCAAGTAGAACACTTATCTAAATACAGCAGGTAGTAAGACAAATGTATTAAAAAGAGGCATCTAATCAAAGATGCCTCCTTTTTACTTTTGTGGAGAAGCAGACTGATTCGCAGCCAAGTTTGGTTGTACTGTTTCCTGCCTAGCTTTTTGTTCTGTTTCATTTTCATCAGCGGGGGTCACCTTCTTCAAAAAGAAGGAAAGAGCAAAGCCCAGTACTGCAAAGGCAGTAGCAACCATGAAAGAGTCATTGATTCCTTCTATGGTTGCATGCTGAAAGGCATATAATTCGGGATTAGCGGCTTCATTTGGAATAAATTCGCTTAAATGGGTGGTTCGCCGATTGCTCATAACGGTGACAAGAAATGCTGTGCCAATTGCTCCGGAAACTTGTCGAAGTGTATTGGCCATGGCAGTCCCATGGGAATACAAACGCCTTGGCAGCTGATTTAAACCTGCTGTCATTATTGGCATCATAATCATCGAAATACCGACCATTCGTGCGCTGTAAATAACCATCATATGCATGTAAGTGGTGGAGTCGGTCAAATCCGTGAAAAAGAAAGTAGTAACTGCTGTAATCCCCAAACCTACTAAAGCAAGGGGACGGGCGCCAATCTTATCGAATAATTTACCGGTAATCGGGGACATGATTCCAGAAATAATCGCACCTGGCAGCAGCAGAAGCCCTGATTCCAACGGTGTGAAGCCACGGACGATTTGCAGGTACAAAGGAACTAAAATCATGGAAGCAAACATAGCCATCGTAACAACTACATTGATAATAGTAGTTAAAGTGAACATGTTATATTTAAATACCCGGAACTCCAGCATTGGGTTACTAAGCTTAAGCTGACGGAATATAAATATTGCCATAGCCATCGTACCTGTCGCCAGGGAAATTAATACTCCCGTATCACTCCATCCACTGTTTCCTGCTGTACTGAAGCCATACAACAGTCCTCCAAAGGCGAAGGTAGAAAGAATGATGGAAGGAATATCTACTTTTGGATTGCTAAGCTTCGTCACATTTCTTAATAAGAAATACGCCAAAATAAGATCAATAACTGCTATTGGTAAAACAATAAAAAATAGCAGCCGCCATGAATAGTTCTGGACGATCCAACCAGAAAGAGTTGGTCCGATCGCTGGGGCAAACATCATTGCAAGACCGATGAGCCCCATGGCTCCTCCCCGTTTTTCCAGAGGGAAAAGGCTTAAAATAACATTGGTAAGCAGCGGCATCATAATACCGGCACCTGCTGCCTGGACGATGCGGCCGATAATAATTAAAAAGAATGATGGCGATATGCCGCAAATAAAAGTACCGATTGCAAATAAACTTATCGCTGTCAGAAACAACTTACGAGTGCTGAATCGTTCCATCAGAAAAGCAGTAATTGGTATAAGAATACCGTTCACTAACATGAAGACAGTTGTCAGCCATTGGGCTGTGTTTTCTGTTATGTCTAAATCTACCATCATTACCGGAAGGGCAATATTCATTAATGTCTGATTTAAAATAGCAACAAATGCTCCGAGCACCAAAATAAAAATTATTGGTCCTTTTGCCACCTGGGATGCATCTATATATGCTGTTCTATCGCGCAATTTCATTCATCTCCATCTAATTTGATTTTACTAAGCACCAAGCCGTGAAGCTCGATCAGTTTTTCTGCATCCTGTTCATCTATAGTTTTCAATCCGTCCAGCCTTTCCAAGTAATGCCTGTACGCCTCTTGCTTCTTTCTTAATCCCAGATCAGTAAGGGTTAGTACAAGCGCCCGGCGGTCCTGGTCTGATCTTTTTCGCTGGACATAACCTGCCTTCACTAGCCGTTCCACGGTTCCACTAATAGTGCTTTTGCTATTATTTAGTTTGCTTGCCACTTCCACCAGGCCTAGACTAGGTCTTTCTTCCAGCAGTTTAAGGATTTGCAGCTGCAAAGTGGTGACTCCAAGGTCGTTTGCATTCTGCCACGCCTGTTTGTAGAACACTTTATTTACTTCTCGAAAAGAAGAGATGATTTTTTCTATTTTCTCGATATCCTGCAAATTTTTATATCTCCTTTATTTAAAGATTGATTGCCTCCAAACCAGTGAGTAAGGAGAATATAACCAACAATAGTTCTTATGCGAACAATTAGCACAAGAACCATTATAGACATTTGCTCAAAAAATGCAATAAAAAAAACAAAAAACGCTTTATCACAATTAAATAGAGAGCGGTTCTTTGGTTTTTGACAACAATTGCCGTGATGTTTGGACGAAACGACAGACGAATCATCAGCTTGTCTGGTTTTTATGTTGAAAATGGATTGCATCTCTTGAATACCGTCGAACAATTTTTTATTTCTCTTCTGTTGTTTTGACAAAAAATAGAAGGAGGATGTGCTTAAATAGAAAAATGAAGGAGTGGTGTTTAATGATGGATACAGTTGCAGGACAGCAAACAAAAACAGTATTCAATAAGAAAGCCCTGGAGAAGTCGAAGCGGAAGTTGGGGGAAAAGGTGAAAATGCTTTTCATAGAAAAAGGCTGGCTGCTGCTATTTGTCGGCTTTTTACTGGGACGGGCTATCGTTCTTTCCTCTATGTCGCCTTTTGCCCTTTCTTTTCTCGCTTCCGTATGGTTGGTAAGGAAGGAAAAGTCTTTTCCGGTGATGATTGCGATTCTAGTAGGTGCTTTTAGTTATCATTGGCAGCACGGTCTATATGTATTAGCAGCAATGTCCATATTTATTTTTAGTGCAGCATTATTAAAAAAGGTCCAACAGCAACAGAAGCTTTTACCCATCCTTGTCCTAGTCTCAAGCATATTGCCGCGGTTGTTCAGCTATTCCTTACTGAATCAACTAACAGCATATGAGTGGATGCTTGCTGCAGTCGAGGGGATTTTGGGAGCTGTGCTTGTTCTTATATTTATGCAAAGTGTACCGCTATTATCACCAAAAAGATACAAACCAGCACTTAAAAATGAAGAAATTGTTTGTATGATCATTCTATTGGCTTCGATTTTGACAGGTACGATTGGCTGGGAAATCCAAGGGGCATCGATTGAGCAAATAACCTCCAGATACCTGGTATTGCTGCTCGCGTATGTCGGAGGAGCAGATATTGGATCCACTGTCGGTGTAGTGGCAGGGTTGATTCTGAGCCTTGCCAATGTAGCAAGTCTTTATCAGATGAGTTTACTGGCTTTCTCTGGTTTGCTCGGAGGTCTATTGAAAGATGGAAAAAAGGTCGGGGTGAGTATCGGCTTAATTGTGGGGACACTGATGATTGGCGTCTATGGAAAAGGAATCGAGTCGCTCTTGCCTTCTTTACTGGAAACCTTCATGGCGGTAATTTTATTTATTTGTACACCCCAGAGTTGGGTGAAAAAACTCTCAAGATACATTCCGGGAACGATGGAGCATTCGATGGAACAGGAACAGTACTTGCAGAAGGTCCGGGATGTGACTGCCAACCGCGTCGAGCAGTTTTCCCATGTGTTTGAAGCTTTATCAAGAAGCTTTGTACAGCAGCAGCAAAGCCCTGTTGAAGAGGAATATCTAAAAGAAACAGACTATTTTTTGAGCAATGTTACCGAAAAAACCTGTCAATCCTGTTTTAAAAAGGATCGATGCTGGGCTCAAAACTTTGATAAGACTTACGGCCTTTTGACAGATTTGAAGAGTAGTCTGGAAACAGGCAATGGCCCTGATAGAGTATTACAAAAAAACCTGGAAGGGCATTGTGTGAAGTCTAAAAAGGTTGTGGAAACGATGCAGCATGAACTGTCTTTTTATGAAGCAAATCAAAAGCTAAAAAAACAGGTAAGCGAGAGCAGGCGGTTTGTAGCGGATCAGTTATTGGGCGTTTCGGAAGTTATGGATGACTTTGCGAAAGAAATCTTGAAAGAACGACAGAATCATGAACAGCAAGAACAGGAAATAGCTGCTTCTTTAAAGCAAATTGGGATGGAAGTAGAAAAGTTGGATATTTATAGTGTGGAAAAAGGCAATATTGATATCGAAATGCATATTACATTCCCGCAATATCATGGGGAAGGCGCCAAGCTGATAGCTCCCATGCTTTCCGATATTCTGGAAGAAACAGTGATTGTTAAGGAGGAAGACATCTCTCCATTTCCGAATGGAGAATGCTTTTTGTCCTTTGGATCTGCCAAAAAGTATGCAATAGAAACTGGTGTATCCCATGCCGCTAAGGGAGGTGGCTTAATATCGGGGGACAGCTTTTCGACGATAGAGTTAGGAGCCGGGAAGTATGCCATGGCGATAAGTGACGGAATGGGAAATGGTGAACGGGCCCATGAAGAAAGCAAAGAAACCTTGCGTCTGCTGCAGCAAATCCTGCAGTCGGGGATTCAGGAACAGATAGCCATCAAGTCGATTAACTCCATTCTTTCATTAAGGACCAGCGAAGAAATCTTTTCTACATTAGATTTAGCGGTAATCGATTTACATAATGCTGCTATCCGCTTTTTGAAAATAGGATCAACACCAAGCTTTATAAAAAGTGGAAGGCATATGCATAAAGTGGAAGCCAGTAATTTGCCGATCGGTATTATCCGGGAATTTGATGTAGACGTTGTCAGTGATCAGTTAAAACCAGGGGACTTGTTAATCATGATGAGTGACGGCATATTTGAAGGGCCAAAACATATTGAAAACGTCGATATGTGGCTGAAAAGAAAAATCGCAGAAATGGAAACGGATGATCCACAAGAAATCGCCGATTTGATTTTGGAAGAGGTAGTAAGGAATCGTGCTGGGGAGATTGAAGATGATATGACGGTGCTAGTGGCAAGAATTGATATAAACAAACCTAAATGGGCTGCTTTTCCTGCTTATCAGCAGCACGCTTGACAGGATCCTTCCTCCAACAGGTATAAAGTTCCTTCAAAACGTCGATGATGATGATAATTATTGAACTATTCAACCTAATAAAGCGATGCAGCAATATTGAGAAGAACGGAGGAGGAATATATAAATGAAAAAAGGAACTTTAAAGCAGATTTTGTTAATCACAGATGGGTGTTCTAATCGGGGAGAAAATCCCTCGGCAGTAGCGGCGTTAGCTTTTGAACAAGGAATAACCGTAAATGTTATCGGCATCATGGAAGACAATCAACGGGAAAGTGATGGGGGACTCCGGGAAGTAGAAGATATTGCATTGTCCGGCGGAGGTGTTAGTCAGCTTGTTTACCAGCAAGTATTATCTCAAACAGTACAGGCGGTTACCAAGCAGGCGATGACTCAGACATTGCAGGGAGTGGTGAACCAGGAATTAAAACAAATATTAGGTCCGAACCAAAGCCTGGAAGACCTGCCTCCTGAACAAAGAGGAGAAGTAATGGAAGTAGTAGAGGATTTAGGGGAAACATGCGACTTGGAAGTGCTCGTATTAGTTGATACTAGTGCTAGCATGAATGACAAGCTGCCTACTGTCCAGGAAGCACTGTTTGACTTATCGGTGAGCTTGAATGCAAGAATCGGGCGCAACCGTTTTTCCATTTTTGCTTTTCCGGGAAGGAAATCCAACATCAATAAAATACTAGATTGGTCACCGCGTTTGGATTCGATAGCATCTGTATTTCCTAAGTTGACTAGCGGAGGTATCACACCAACTGGTCCTGCTTTGAAGGAAGCAATGTATCAATTCGGCAAAAAAAGCTTGTTAAGGAGCTTTAGAAATGAACATGAATCAGACGTCGAAGAAGCTTGAACTAAGCTTGCAGCCAGGCACATCCATAATTGGTAAATGGCATAAAAATAATTATCGCATTACCCGGCGGCTCGGCTATGGCGCTATAGGGGCTGTCTACCTTTGTAACTTTAATGGGAAACAAGCTGCATTAAAAATAAGTACCAGCGGTTCTTCGATTACAATGGAAGTGAATGTGTTGAAAACCTTACAGAAGGTCCAGGGAAACGGCAGCCTTGGGCCTTCTTTGCTGGATGTGGATGATTGGCAGCATCCTGGCGGTACTCGGTGTTCCTTTTATGTGATGGAATATGTCAATGGGAAAGACTTAGGTGGATTTATTCAAAGCCATGGCGACGAGTGGCTGGGTATCCTCATGATGCAGTTATTGGGGGATCTGCAAAAACTTCACCAAGCTGGCTGGGTGTTTGGTGATTTAAAGACGGAAAACTTATTGGTTGCTTCATCACCACCAAGAATCCGCTGGATTGATGTGGGGGGTACTACTCAAATTGGAAGATCAATCAAAGAATACACGGAATTTTATGATCGAGGCTACTGGAAAATGGGGACCCGCAAGGCAGAGCCTTCATACGATTTGTTTGCCCTGGCTATGGTTATGCTGCAAATATACTATCCGGCCCGTTTTGACAAAGGTAACCATCCAGAAAAGATGTTGATGACCAAGTTATCTGCCACGCCCCAGCTAAAGAAATATTACACTCCGATAAAAAAAGCACTATATGGCACTTACACTTCCAGTGAGCAAATGAGAAGAGATATAGCCTCTTTGATTATGCAACATTCTCCCAAAGCGCAAAAACCTACCAGGATTGGCCAACGAAAGGCTGCTGCTGTCAAACCACAGCATTCCTTTATGGAAAGCATAGTAATTCTTGTTACAGCAGTAGTATTCTATCTGTTTCACATGGTTTTCATATAGGATGCAAAAACAGTTATGGTTTATATTATTGTTTTTTGCAGAGGATAGATGGAAGTGATAGGATAAAGGTGTTTGAATTATCATCAAAATGATATGCTGCCTGTGCCTTTCAATAATACGGACTCACGGATGGTTAACAGACTGCCTGAATCGGCTGGCGCTAAAGCTGGATTTATAAATGGAGTGGGCGAATGATGTTGGAAACGGAAGTAAATAAATTTATTGAAAAACAGAAACTGCTGCACAAGCATGCCGTTATTTTGGTCGGAGTTTCTGGAGGCCCTGATTCAATGGCGCTGCTTCATTTTTTTCAATCTTTACAAGAAGAGTGGGACCTTCGATTAATTGCAGTGACGGCAGACCATGGTTTAAGGGGAAAAGAGTCGAGACAGGATGTAGATTATGTACGTTCGATTTGTGAATCATGGAATATTGAGTTCGTTGAAACATTCTTGGACGTTCCCTCGTATAAGAAGGATCGGGGTTTAGGAACGCAGGTGTCTGCTCGTAAGCTGCGCTACCAGTTTTATGAGGAGCAAATGCAAAGGTTTGGAGCAGATTATCTGGCATTGGGCCATCACGGGGATGACCAGGCAGAAACAGTGTTAATGGGAGTAACGAGAGGAACAAGCTTATCGGCGTTAAAAGGGATCCCGGCAAAGCGCCCCTTCGCAGGCGGCTGGATTGTCCGCCCGTTTTTGGCCGCTACAAAAAAACAAATCGAAGCTTACTGCCAAAAATATAATATCATGCCGAGAATAGACCCCTCCAACATGGAGGACACATATACGCGGAACTACTTTAGGCTGCACATCATCCCCTTGCTGAAGAAGAAAAACCCGAATTTTTTAAATAATATTCAACGGCTTAGTGAATCTGTTGTAGAGGATGAGCTGTTTTTAGGGCAAGAGGCACAGAAGTTATTTGAAAAGGAAGTCGAACTGCCGGAGCACAGCAGAAGCGCAAATTTCAAAATAGAAAGCTTTGCCAAGTTCCCCATTGCTTTACAAAGACGGGCCTTTCATCTAATATTAAATTATCTATATTGTTCGATGCCGCCTGACCTTTCTTACGTCCACGAGGAACAGTTCTTTAACCTTCTTTCGAACAGCAAAGCTAATGCTGCTGTCGATCTTCCTGGAGGATTGAAAATGGTAAAAGCATACCATTTCATCAATTTCTACTTTGAAAAGGATAGGGAGAAAAGCTTTTACATAACTTTAGACGGTCCAGACCGGGTTTTATTGCCTGGCGGATCAGAGTTGATTGCTTCTATTACCAATGATCCAACGGAAGACTCCCGCTATGATATTACATATGATTTGGCCCGGATAAGCTGGCCGTTGTCTGTTCGTTCCAGAAAAAACGGTGATAAGATGCGTGTCAGAGGAATGAACGGGACAAAAAAGATCAAAGATATATTTATTGATGAAAAAGTACCTCTTAGCCAAAGGGAGAGTTGGCCGGTTGTTGAAGATGGTGAAGGAAACATCCTGTGGCTGGCAGGTTTGAAAAAAGGGGTCGGCAATGATAGTGAAAAAGCCGTCAAGTTTTTGAGATTGCATTACGACAAGAAGAGTACCATCTAGGAGGATCAAGGATGCATAATGACATTGAGAAGATACTAATTTCCGAAGAAGAAATCAAAGAAAAGTGTAAAGAGTTAGGCTCACGTTTAACAAAGGAATATGAGGGGAAATTCCCATTAGCAGTCGGAGTATTAAAGGGCGCCATGCCGTTTATGTCTGATATCCTGCGCGCTACGGAAACGTACTTAGAAATGGATTTTATGGATATTTCAAGTTACGGCGGTGAAACTAGATCATCCGGGGAAGTTAAGATCGTCAAGGATTTGGATACAAAGGTAGAGGGAAGAGACCTTTTGATAATAGAAGACATCATAGACAGCGGCTTAACCTTGAGCTATCTTGTCGATTTGTTTAAATACAGAAAGGCAAATTCTATTAAGATCGTCACACTGCTCGATAAGCCTGAAGGGCGTAAGGTAGATATTAAGGCAGATGTCGTTGGATTTAAGGTGCCAAACGAGTTTGTTGTAGGTTATGGATTGGATTATCAAGAGAAGTATCGTAACCTTCCGTATGTAGGTGTTTTGAAACCGAAAATATATGGCGGTGAATAACCCAGCTGGATTTGCAGGTATGACTGTCAAAATTTTGACATATCTTAAAAGGGTAATTAGTTGTATTGGTCCTTTTTAATATGGTACTATTTACTATAGTTTTCTCGCTTGGGAGGAGGTAGGCAATGAACCGAATTTTTCGTAATGTCATTTTTTATTTCCTGATATTCCTTGTAGTTATCGGGATTGTCGGAGTATTTAATGGACAGAATAATCAAGAAACAGAATATAATGTAAACGAGTTTATGCAGGCATTAAATAATGGTGAAATTTCTGAGATGACAATGCAGCCATCCAATGGTGTTTATCGTATTACCGGTGAATTAACAGGCGGTGATAACGAAACATTCATAACTAATGTGCCTGATAATCCTGAGATTGTTTCCAGTATTACAAACCAGGCAACAGAACAGGATGTTTTATATGTTGAAGAAGAGGAACAGCCAAGCGGATGGGTAACATTCCTTACTACAATGATTCCGTTTGTTATCATATTTATTTTATTCTTCTTCTTGCTTAACCAAGCACAAGGCGGCGGAAGCCGAGTGATGAACTTTGGTAAAAGCAAAGCAAAACTTTATAGTGAAGAGAAGAAGAAGGTTAGATTTAAGGATGTGGCAGGTGCCGACGAAGAAAAGCAGGAGCTTGTAGAGGTAGTAGACTTCCTAAAAGATCCACGCAAGTTCTCCGTAATCGGAGCAAGGATTCCTAAAGGTGTCCTTTTAGTGGGACCTCCTGGTACAGGTAAAACATTGCTTGCACAAGCAGTGGCAGGAGAAGCGGGCGTGCCGTTTTTCTCCATTAGTGGTTCTGACTTCGTAGAGATGTTTGTTGGTGTGGGTGCATCACGTGTGCGTGATTTGTTCGAAAATGCCAAAAAGAATGCACCTTGTATTATATTTATTGATGAAATTGACGCAGTCGGAAGACAGCGTGGAGCTGGTGTCGGCGGCGGACATGATGAACGCGAGCAGACGCTTAACCAGTTATTAGTCGAAATGGATGGTTTCGGTGAAAATGAAGGAATTATCATTATCGCCGCAACGAACCGTCCTGACATTTTGGATCCAGCCTTATTACGTCCGGGACGTTTCGACCGACAGATCACTGTCGATCGCCCAGACCTTAAAGGAAGAGAAGAAGTGCTTAAAGTCCATGCCAGAAACAAGCCGTTGGATGATTCCGTAGAGTTAAAAACTATTGCAATGCGGACACCTGGTTTCTCTGGAGCTGATTTGGAAAACTTGCTAAATGAAGCAGCGCTTGTTGCGGCTAGGACCGACAAACAGAAAATCGATATGCTTTCTGTTGATGAAGCTATTGATAGGGTAATTGCCGGACCTGCGAAGAAGAGCAGAGTTATTTCCGAGAAGGAAAGAAATATTGTCGCATATCACGAAAGTGGTCATACCATTATTGGTATGGTGCTGGATGATGCAGATATGGTTCATAAAGTTACAATCGTTCCCCGCGGGCAAGCTGGAGGCTATGCAGTTATGCTGCCTAGAGAAGATCGTTACTTTATGACGAAACCCGAATTATTGGACAAAATCACCGGTCTTCTCGGCGGCCGCGTTTCCGAAGAAATCATTTTTGGCGAGGTTAGTACCGGAGCCCATAATGACTTCCAAAGAGCGACGAGTATTGCCCGTAAAATGGTAACTGAATACGGAATGAGCGAAAAAATAGGTCCGTTACAGTTTGGCAGCTCGGGCGGCCAAGTGTTCCTCGGTAGAGATATGCAAAATGAGCCGACTTACAGTGACGCTATTGCATATGAAATTGACCAGGAAATCCAAAACTTTATTAATCAGTGCTATAACCGAGCTAAGGAGATATTAACTGAGAATAAAGAGAGATTGGAACTTGTTGCTAAAACATTGCTAGAGGTTGAAACGCTGGATGCCAGCCAGATAAAATCTCTATTCGAGAAGGGTGAAATGCCTGAACCAGTCGTTTCAGAGCAAGAAGGCAAGCAAGAGGAGACTTCTGACAATAATGATGTCAAAGTGAATATACAATCCAAATCAGATGAGGAAAATACTGCGGCTGAACCAACAGATGCAGATAATGCTAGCGATTCTGATCAAGACAAAAACAATAGTTAGTGAAGAACAAACGCCTTCCTTGGATGAGTTTCAAGGGAGGCGTTTTTTACGTATGTACGGTCCTGGCAATACATAATAGTGAAGGAGACAAGCCGAAAAATTCAATTCACGTGTATAACCGTGTAAAATCGATTATAGTATTAAACGCAGGAAAAGTTCTCGAAAGGAAATTAAAAATATGATTTTTGTACTTGATGTAGGGAATACAAATACCGTATTAGGTGTTTTTCATGAAGATCAATTAAAGTTCCAGTGGCGAATTAAAACAGACAGATATAAAACAGAGGACGAGTTTGCCGTAGTGATAAAGGCTTTATTTGACCACGAAGGACTGATACTTTCCAATATAGAGGGAGTTATCATTTCTTCGGTGGTCCCGCCGATCATGGATGCGCTCGATCGGATGTGTCGCCGTTATTTCGGGAAGCGCCCAATGATCATTGGCGACGCCAAGGTAGACACATTAGTGCAAATGAAATATCCGAACCCGGCAGAGATTGGAGCCGATAGAGTGGTGAATGCCGCGGGTGCCATTGAATATTATGGAGCTCCGTTAATCATTATTGATTTTGGTACAGCCACGACGTATTGCTATATAAATGAAAACAAAGAATATGTAGGAGGAGCAATTGCTCCGGGTATTAATATTTCTCTCGAAGCATTGTACGCCAATGCAGCCAAACTGCCCAAAATAGAAATTAAAAGGCCAGAGAGCATTGTCGGCTCTTCTACAGTCGAAGCAATGCAGTCTGGGGTTTATTTTGGATATATCGGGCAAGTCGACGAGGTGGTCAGGCGTCTTCAGCAGCAATCCTCTGCAACAGCAAAGGTGGTGGCAACGGGCGGGCTAGCCTCATTAATAGGTCCCGAATCAGCGACTATTGATTATGTAGACCCTTATCTTACCTTAAGAGGGCTTCATTTCATTTACAAAAAGAACGAGAACAAACCGTTTTAAAAGGAGAATGATATATCATGAGTGACTATTTAATTAAAGCGACTGCATTTAATGGGACAGTGAGAGCATATGCTGTCCAGTCTACAGAAACCGTGGAGGAAGCTAGAAGACGGCATGACACTTGGGCAACAGCATCTGCCGCCATCGGAAGAACAATCACGATTACTTCCATGATGGGGGCAATGCTAAAGGGCGATGATAAATTGACTGTTAAACTGGAAGGTGATGGTCCTGTTGGCCCTGTCATTGCTGATGGGAACGCCAAAGGAGAAGTAAGAGGATATATTACCAACCCGCATGTTGATTTTGATTTAAATGAAAAAGGCAAGCTGGACGTTGCTAGAGCTGTAGGTACCCAGGGTAATTTAAGTATTGTAAAGGATTTAGGCATGCGAGAGCATTTTACCGGACAAGTACCAATTGTCTCCGGAGAAGTTAGTGAAGACTTTACGTATTATTTTGTTAATTCAGAGCAAATCCCCTCGGCAGTTGGTGCTGGCGTATTAGTGAATCCGGATCACACGATTCTCGCCTCGGGAGGCTTTATTTTACAAGTAATGCCTGGAGCAGATGATGGGACGATTGATTTGATGGAACAACGCATTCATAAGATACCCTCTATTTCGAGTCTTGTCAGGGATGGAAATACGCCTGAAGAGATTTTAGAAAAACTGCTCGGAAAAGAAAATTTAAAGTTACATGAAAAGCTCCCGATTCATTTCAAATGCCAGTGCTCCAAAGAGCGGGTGGAAAATGCACTTAAAAGTCTTGGGGATGAGGAAATAGAACAAATGATAAAAGAAGATGGCGGAGCAGAAGCAACTTGCCATTTCTGTAATGAGCAATATCATTTTTCGGCAGAAGAACTTGAAGGATTGAAAACGGAATAGGGCGATAAATATAGAGCAACAGAACCATTTCGGATGGTTCTGTTCTTAATTTATAATCAAGTCATGAAAAAAGCAGTCGCTGAATAGTTATAATTGTCTGTGAATTGTCAGCGAATCAGTTGACTTTTGGGCTTGAATTCATTACATTGAGTATAAATCCAACAAAAATACTAGGAATTGGGAGTGGGTAAACAATGAAAGTAGCTCAATCAATTGCTGAATTAATAGGTAACACCCCTATTGTTAAATTGAATCGCACAACCGATGAGGATGGCGCGGAAATTTATGCTAAGTTAGAATTTATGAATCCGGGCAGTTCAGTTAAAGATCGTATTGCCTTAGCAATGATAGAAGCGGCAGAGGAAGATGGACATATTAAAGCAGGAGATACCATTATTGAGCCAACCAGCGGCAACACAGGAATTGGGTTGGCATTGGTTGCTGCGATTAAAGGTTATAAAGCTATTCTGGTTATGCCAGATACGATGAGTGTGGAACGGCGTAATTTATTGCGCGCTTATGGTGCAGAGCTAGTACTTACACCGGGCGCGGAAGGGATGAAAGGAGCAATTAAAAAGGCTGGAGAATTACAAGAAGCCAATGGTTACTTCATGCCCCAGCAATTTAATAACGTGGCGAATCCTGCTGTGCACGCCCGCACGACCGGAAAAGAAATAATACAGCAAATGGGTGACCAATTAGATGCTTTTGTATCGGGAATTGGTACAGGAGGTACGATTACTGGTGCAGGGAAAGTGTTAAAAGAAAAATACCAGGACATCAAGATATACGCAGTAGAGCCTGAAGCTTCTGCTGTTTTATCAGGAGGAAATCCTGGTCCGCATAAGATTCAAGGGATTGGCGCTGGTTTTGTTCCGGAAGTATTAGATACTGCTGTATATGACGAAGTAATTCAGGTAAGTAATGAAGATGCCTACGCAACAGCCAGAGAGGCTGCCAAAAAAGATGGGTTGTTAGGAGGCGTTTCTTCCGGTGCTGCCATTTTTGCCGCAAAACAAGTGGCTAACAAACTTGGAAAAGGTAAAAAGGTATTGGTTGTCATTCCAAGTAACGGAGAGAGATACCTTTCTACTCCTCTTTACCAATTCGATGAAAATGAATAAATGCAATTCTGCCCCGCTGAAAAGCGGGGTTTTTTTCTGCTCTGTTGCTTGCAGTCTATTTACTGTCTTGATTGGTTAGTGAAGTATTTTGTTAGTTGTTGTAAAATGAACGTAACGATTAAGTAAAGGAATGAAGTATAGTGCCATACTGGCTGAATACCAAGGAAAGACAATATAATTTAAGCGAAAAAACGTTAGTGATGGGTATCTTGAACATCACTCCCGACTCATTTTCCGATGGAGGTAAATACAAAGAGGTTGACGCTGCTGTTGAGCAGGCTCTTGCAATGGAAAGGGAAGGGGCTGACATTATCGATATAGGCGGAGAATCGACAAGACCTGGGCATGAACCAATTTCAATTGAAGAGGAACTGAATAGAGTACTGCCAATCATCCAGGCTGTAAAAGAAAATGTCCAGCTGCCAATTTCAATAGATACTTATAAATCGGAGACCGCCAGGCAGGCTATCGAAGCAGGCGCCTCCATTATTAATGATATTTGGGGAGCAAAAAAGGATCCGGAAATTGCACATGTAGCTGCCGAATGTAATGTTCCGATAATATTGATGCATAATAGGGATAATGCCTATTACACTACTATTATTGAAGACATGAAGCAGGATTTGCAGGAAAGTATACATATCGCTTTGCAGGCAGGAGTGAAAAATGAAAATATTATTTTAGACCCTGGCATTGGATTTGCAAAAACGGCAGCAGATAACATCACGGTCATGCAGCATTTAGACCGGTTGTCGGAGCTTGGCTACCCCGTACTGTTAGGGACATCCCGTAAATCAATGATAGGGAAAATTATAGATGTGCCTCCAGAACAAAGAGATGCAGGCACTGGTGCTACCGTTTGTTTTGGCATTAGCAAAGGAGTAAATATTGTCCGGGTTCACAACGTGGGCATGATCCATGACATGGCTAAAATGATGGATGCTTTGATTGGCAAGGGGAGGGGTACCATTGGATAAAATTTATTTGAATAAGATGGAATTCTACGGTTATCATGGATTATTTCCTGAAGAAAACAAATTAGGGCAGAGGTTTCTAGTTGATCTCGCATTAGAGCTCGACTTGAAGAAAGCTGGACAAACAGATAACATGGATGAATCAATCGATTATGGACGTATTTATCAAGTGACAAAAGAAATTGTCGAGGGAGAAGCTAGTAAGCTGATTGAGAATGTAGCTGAGAAGATATCCGCGAGTCTGCTGTCTGAATTTGATAAGTTAATGGCTTGCACAATAAAGGTTATAAAACCTGACCCTCCCATTCCTGGCCATTACAACTCGGTGGCCATCGAAATTTACCGGGAGCGCAG
The DNA here is from genome assembly GCF_900101125.1 of Sediminibacillus albus. GTDB lineage: Bacteria > Bacillota > Bacilli > Bacillales > Amphibacillaceae > Sediminibacillus > Sediminibacillus albus. The sequence goes on from NZ_FNFL01000010.1 coordinate 60,883, forward strand.
CCAATGAATTCGGCTTATGTTGCTCTGGGATCGAATATTGCACCAAGGGAAATGTATTTAGAAAAAGCAATAACAGCTTTGAATGAACATAGCGGTATTGAAGTTGTCCATCAATCAGCGATTTATGAAACACTTCCGGTCGGTTATACAAATCAAAATAATTTTTTGAATATGGTAGTGGAAATAAGTACAAAGCTCAATCCTTTGCCGCTCTTGGATTTGTGCCAATCGATCGAGGGCGGGCTGGGAAGAAAAAGAGAAAAGCGGTGGGGGCCTCGCACATTGGACCTTGACATTTTGCTCTATAATCAAGAAAATATTAAATCAGAGCGACTATTTGTACCTCATCCTAGAATGCACGAACGAGCTTTTGTACTGATCCCCTTACAGGATGTCAATCCGGATATCATTATCCCTACGCAAAACAAAAGTGTTTCAGAAATTCTGGATGAGATGCCGACAACAGAGAAAAAGGGAGTAATGACATGGGTGAAAAAGAATGGGGAAGAAGAATAAAGGCTTATCGTAAATTAAAAGGATATACACAAATACAATTTGCTCATAAACTGGGTATCTCAGTTTCGATAATTGGAGAAGTGGAACGCGGAACCCGGAAGCCCGGCTGGGAATTACTGAATCAAATTACTGCTGCTTTAGGAATTACTATCGAAGAACTGGCTCCTAAAGAGGATAAATATATTAAAAAATAAAAAGCAGGCTATATATGTTTAATATAGTTGAAATTACTATAAAAAAACAGAAGCCAAATCAATCAGATCGAGACTCGGGTATTCTGCACAGTTTTGCAAGGGACCTCGAAGGAAAAGCGAAAGTTTCGTAGAAGTGTTTCACATTGACACTTTGCAGCACCTTTTCTATACTAACAACTAAGTAAAGAATGCTGCCAGTGCCTTACTGGCAGTTTTTTAATTGGAAACGCCTGGCTGTGAAATCTAATCTCTAAATGGAGTGAGACCGATGACAGAAGAGTTAAATGACCTTATGCGCGTGCGCAGGGAAAAATTACAAAATTACCGTGAAAAAGGCCTTGATCCTTTCGGCGCTAAATTTGAACGGACCCATCTAGCCGAAGACTTAAAAGAGGCTTACGATAGTTTTTCAAAAGAGGAATTAGAAGAAAAAGCAATAGAAACCACCGTTGCTGGAAGAATCATGACGAAGCGCGGAAAAGGAAAAGCTGGTTTTGCTCATATTCAGGATTTAAGCGGTCAAATCCAGCTATATGTACGAAAAGACAAAGTGGGAGAAGAAATATACGAATTGTTCAATACGGCAGATATGGGAGATATTGTAGGGGTAACAGGCACGGTATTTAAAACCAAGGTAGGAGAATTATCTGTTAAGGCGACTAGTTTTTCTATGCTAACAAAATCCCTTCGTCCGCTTCCAGAAAAGTTCCATGGATTGAAGGATGTAGAACAGCGATATCGCCAACGTTACTTAGACTTAATAACAAACCCTGAAAGCAAAGAAACATTTTTAACTAGAAGTAAAATTATTCAATCAATGCGGCGCTATTTAGATGAAAGCGGCTTTCTTGAAGTAGAAACGCCAATGATGCATGGAATCGCCGGTGGTGCTTCTGCCCGTCCATTTATCACTCATCATAACGCACTGGATATTTCGCTTTATATGCGAATAGCGATTGAATTGCACTTAAAACGCCTGATTGTTGGCGGAATGGAAAAGGTCTATGAAATCGGGCGAGTTTTCCGGAATGAGGGTGTATCCACCCGACACAACCCGGAGTTCACTATGCTTGAGCTGTATGAGGCGTATGCTGATTTTCATGACGTGATGTCATTGGTTGAAAATATGGTAGCCCACATCGCCAAAGATGTGTTAGGAAAGACAACCGTCCATTATGGAGATCATGAAGTTAAGCTTGAACCACAATGGACACGACTTCACATGGTGGACGCAGTGAAGGAATATACTGGCGTTGATTTTTGGAAACAAATGAGTGATGAAGAAGCAAAAGCGTTAGCAAAAGAAAATGGGATTGAAATAAAAGAAACGATGACATTTGGTCATATAGTAAATGAGTTCTTTGAACAAAGAGTAGAAGAGAAGTTGATTCAACCTACTTTTGTTTATGGTCATCCAGTAGAAATTTCCCCGCTGGCTAAGAAAAATCCAGAGGACAGTCGCTTCACCGATCGGTTTGAATTATTCATTGTTGGCAGAGAGCATGCCAATGCATTCTCTGAATTAAATGATCCAATCGATCAAAGAGAGCGATTCGAGGCACAGGTTAGAGAGAAGGAACAAGGGAATGATGAAGCACACGAAATGGATGATGACTTCCTGGAAGCATTAGAGTATGGTATGCCTCCAACAGGTGGACTGGGAATTGGCATTGATCGGCTGGTTATGCTCTTGACCAATGCTCCATCAATCCGCGACGTCCTGCTCTTCCCTCAAATGAGAAACAGAGAGAAACAATAGGTATATATAATTTGCAAAGCCCATTACTGTAAAATGTAATGGGCTTACCTATTGCCTGATGAGGCGTTTCTAAGCAACGATAATTACCATTTATTTCTTTGAATTTTACTCTTGCTTTCAGTTAATAATCATGGTAAATTATTAAGCGTTGCATTAATAACTAACTTGCTTTTTGCGACAAACCGAAAAATGAATTTGAAAAAAGTTGTTGACTTAATGTTCGCAACATGTTATATTTATTAAGTCGCCATTTTGAGCGACACACAAATTTTTGATCTTTGAAAACTGAACAAAACAACCAGTATGTCAAGTAAGAAACAAGCTAGTTTTTTGAACGAGCAAGCAAGCTCATATTTTATGGAGAGTTTGATCTTGGCTCAGGACGAACGCTGGCGGCGTGCCTAATACATGCAAGTCGAGCGCGTGAAGCAACCGGACCCCTTCGGGGTGAAAGCTGTGGAACGAGCGGCGGACGGGTGAGTAACACGTGGGCAACCTGCCTGTAAGACTGGGATAACCCCGGGAAACCGGGGCTAATACCGGGTAATACTTTTCTTCGCATGAAG